>NZ_CP098325.1:0-2400000 GCF_023639785.1 Leclercia adecarboxylata | reverse complement strand
TTACGAGCGGGCCGATAGAGTAGTCAGACCAGAAAAACGGCCCTGTTCATCATGCTTGCAATTAATCATAACGAGATTGCCGGGCTCTCGCTTAAGTCCCGGAACGCTAACACCACGTTGCTTTCTCAAACCATTGAGCGGCTCTCCTCAGGACTTCGTATTAACAGCGCAAAGGATGACGCGGCCGGGCAGGCGATAGCCAACCGGATGTTCTCAAATATTAACGCGGATAGCGCTATCTCCCGCGGGCTCGACGATGCCATAAGCCTGGCGCAGACGGCAGAAGGGAGCCTGAGCGATATCGGTAATATGCTGATCAAAGCCAAAAGTCTCGCTATCCAGGCGGCGAACGGCACCTTATCGCAGTCGGACCGGGACAGTATTAACCAGGAGTATCAGCAGATTCTGGCAACGATTACGCAGGTCTCTGAACAAACTGAGATTTTTGGTCAATATCCGCTGGCGACCGATAAGCCGGTATTTCCGCCGCAATTAATCGGCGATGTTCCACCCTTAAACACCAAATTCCCCGTAGCCGGAACCGATTATTCCTTCAGCTCGGGAATTATTCCGCTGGCTTATATTCCCGCCGGTTCGACAAATATCACCATCACCATTGATTCACTGGGGCTGGATGACGATCTGCAGCTATTTACCCGGGACGGGAAACATCTTGCCGGCACGCCGTTAAACGGCCCGGATGCGGATTACACCTGGGTCAGCCGGGGAATTACCGACGGCGCTAAAGCCACCGCGTCGGTATTGACCGCCAAAAACGGTTTCAGCAGCGGGGCGGTTTACGATGACGCACAGCTGATTGACGGCGGGCCCGGCTGGAGCCTGAGCGGGGAAACGCTCAACTATAACGGCATGAACATTAGCTACAGCGGGGACGGCGACCGTTATGAAGATGTCGCATCCGGGGCCTGGAACGACGGTGCTAACGGCTCGAACCGTATCGAACGTATGACCCTGGATACCGTCACGGAAGATCTGCTGGTAATGGTGGTAGGAAGCGGGTCTTTCACCAGCAACATTAAATGGGGCACGCTGCCGACGCCGACCATTCCCCCTGAGGTGCCGCCGAAGCAGAGTCGGCCGATAGAGGTTGTCACCAGCGCCAACTTCGGGGAAGAGATGCAGACCACCACCATCGAGCCAACCCCGACGGATCTGAAGACGTTGCAGCTGGACAATACTGAGATGTCCACCGAGGCAGGTGCCCGGAAGTGCATGGGATTGCTGGATGCCGCGCTGGAGAAAGTGAGCAGCTATCGCGGGCAATATGGCGCGATGATGAACCGGTTTGAATCCAGTAAAGCGGTGCTGTCCCAGCAGGGCGTGGCGATGCAAACCGCCCGCAGCCGCATTCAGGATGCCGATTACGCCGCCGAGGCCAGCCAGCTTGCCCGGGCGCAGATCCTGGAGCAGAGTCAGAATGCGGCGCTTAAGATGGCGAATCAGGTCCCGCAAAGGGTGCTTGATCTGCTCAAAATGTAAGCACCATTGGCAGTGTGTTTTTTAACCAGGCTATACTTGTTTATTCCGAAGGCCACAAAGGAGAGTCTGATGCTTCAGGTTGATAAAGACAAATCCCCTAAAGTACCCGATTCGGGTAACAAAAAGCCTCAACCGGTGAAGAAGTAAAGCCGGAAACCAG
The DNA here is from genome assembly GCF_023639785.1 of Leclercia adecarboxylata. Classification (NCBI taxonomy): domain Bacteria; kingdom Pseudomonadati; phylum Pseudomonadota; class Gammaproteobacteria; order Enterobacterales; family Enterobacteriaceae; genus Leclercia; species Leclercia adecarboxylata. The sequence goes on along the minus strand of NZ_CP098325.1, from coordinate 2,398,340 downwards.
GGCCGCTGATCGCGGCTCTGGTTATCGCTATCCCCGAAAAACCTCGTCAAAAAGTTGTAGCGGATGCTACCCAACTGTTATTACCTCGCAAAAACTGTGGATAATCTGTAACAAAAAAACTTGATCCTTATCAACATATGTCGCATATTGCGCGCGGTTATTGAACAGCAAATTGGGTCATTGAAATGACGTTGTACCAGAAGATGTTGATGTTTTACGCCGTCATGGCGACGATCAGTGCCCTGATCACCTGGTTTCTCTCTAAAGATCGTAAGCGTATCCGTTTTCTGAGTGCCTTTCTGGTGGGCTCCACCTGGCCGATGAGTTTCCCGGTCGCCCTGCTGATCTCTCTCTTCTAAAAGCCGCCTTAGGCGGCTTTTTGCCGGATGCGGTGCAAGCACCTTATCCGGCCTACTTAACGTAGCGCCCTCCGACGTCTGTTTCTGAAGACACCTTCCAGATTTGAATGCCAGCGATAGTATTTCTTTACGATGGGCTGTATAAATACACAGTTATCTGAAAAGGAGTGCATATGAACAGCTTTAAATCGCTACAGGCCAATTGTGTCGTGCGCTGGCAGGAACTGCCCGGACAGGGCGAACCGCTGGTCTTTATACACGGTCTCGGCTGTGCCTCTTCTTACGAATATCCCCGCATTGTGTGCGAGCCTCAGTTCGGTTCCCGTAGAGCCATTCTTATCGATCTGCCCGGCAGCGGTTACAGCGATAAACCTGAAGCATTCAGCTATCAGACCTCTGCCCAGGCGCAGGTGGTCATCGAGCTGCTCAATCATCTGGGCGTAACGTCATTCTGGCTGTACGGGCACAGCATGGGGGGCAGCATTGCGATCGAAGCGGCAGAGCTGGCCGGTAACCGTCTTCGGGGATTGATCGTTTCAGAGCCCAACTTTCATGCCGGAGGTGGTGTGTTTAGCCGGGATATAGCCGCGCAGACAGAAGACGAGTTTGTTCGAACAGGTTATCAGGCGATGCTGGAGGCGGAAACCTCATCCTGGAAAGGCTGCCTGCAAAGCAATGCTCCCTGGGCAGTGTGGCGCGGTGCCGCGAGTCTGGTTACAGGCGTACAGCCCAGCTGGAATGTGCGCTTTCTGCAATTGTCTTGCCCGGTATGGCTTATTTTTGGTGAGCTTTCGTTACCCGACGCCGATGTAGACGAGATGCGTGGGCAGGGCGTTGAGGTAAAAATTATCCCGGATGCAGGGCACTCTATGTCCTGGGAAAAACCCTCGGCGCTGGCGAAGGCGTTATCTGATTGCCTTGATCAGGCCTACGCATGATATTCCTCTCACCGTAGGCCTGATAAGCGCAGCGCCATCAGGCGTCTCTGTCAGGCGAGCAACCCCTGCAACGCCTGGCGGTCGTCCATCGTCATATCATGCGGATGCTGATATCCGATATTCTCAATCGCCTGGGTATACAAGGCCACCAGCCAGTCGTAGACATAGGCCGTCGCGGCGTGCACCGGCTGCTCTCCCAGTCGGGTTAAGCGCGGCGCGCTGCTGTTGACCGATGGCGTCACAAACACCGGCTGGCCCTTGCGGATGCGGCTGGCCGGACGGGCGGATGCCGGGGTCTGCGCATAACCCACCCAGCCGACAAAGTTGCCGAGTGCGGCATGCAGCTGCGCGGCGCTGCTTTTATCGGTATCGACTATTTTCTTCAGCAGCGCGAGCAGGTTCAGGCGGTAGCTGGCGATCACCAGCACATCGCCGATCTGCTGCAGGATCGCGGACTCCAGACCCAGACGACTGGCGACGGCCTCGTCGCGGCTCCACTGGCGCATATGATTGATCCACACCTGATGGGCCAGACGGGCCTTGTCGGTGGGCTGTAACATCTCATCGCTGTCCAGGGCGCTGTCGGCAAACAGGTCGATGGCGTCGGTAAACAGACCATTAACCTGCTCCTCGCGCGGCTGCTGCACGGCAAGCAGCGTCTCAAAGGCGCGCAGCGGCGGGAGTAATCCCTCCAGCAGCTCCCCGTGACGGGCAGCGCTCCCCTGCAGGGCTCGCACCATCGCTTCGGCGGCAACGCGCTGAGCGCCAGCATCCTGGCTCAGCGGCGCGAGATACCCCTGCATCAGCTGGCGTAGCTGGCGCTGATGCTGCTGGCGTAACGCCTGCAAACGGGTCTGGCGTTGGGTGGCCAGCGTCGCCTGGGACAACCACTCGATCACCCGCTGCATGCTGCTGGTATCGAGTGCCTGCAACGTCCCCCAGTGCTGGCCGGGTTTGCCCAGCAGTTGTTGCACGGCTTCGTCGAGATTGGTACGGCTGGTGAAGCGCGCATCCTGCGGGGTGATGGCCCATACCAGGCCCGGGAGTGCAGCATCGTCGCCCGGCTGGGTTGCCTTCACCCAGTTGAGGAGCATTCTCGCGGTTCTGGCCGTCTGGCCGTGATGAGCGGTGGCGTTGCAGATCACCAGCACGTCCGGCTGCAGCTGCTGACGGTAGTGCTCCAGCAGCCACTGCTGTTTGGCCCGGGCGAGGGGCAGATCCGGCTGGGCCGACGGGGCAGGAATATCAATGATATCCACTCCGGCCAGGGCGCACTGTTCGACCGGCAGGATCAGCTCCCGGGTCAGCAGGGCCAGCACATCCAGCGGAATGCTGATGGCATTAAGCAGTTCACCCTTGTGCAGCGGATGCAGCACCGCCTGCTGGACGTCCGGCAGGGCGATGTCGCCGCGGGTGAGGAAACCTTCGGTCGGCAGACCAAAGTTGTCCACCAGCAGGCTCAGCGGGGCGGCCAGCTCTGGCGCATGGCTGGTCTGGTGAAGAATATGCGCCAGCTTGAGCCACTCCTGGGTCAGCTCCTGCTGTTCGCCCCACAGTAACGACCAGACGCTGGCCCGGGTGCTCAGATCCAGCGACGGCAGCAGCAGGGCAAACTGGTGCCACAGGGCATCGTCCATCTGTTGCGCCGCCGCGGGGACAGTATCGCGCCAGTAGTGGGCGATAGTGCCCACGTCGGCAGGGGTGATCCCCGGAACGCTCTGGGGCTGGCGCAGGGCGCGCCACTTCTCCAGCCGCGCCTCGATAACCGATTTATCCACCGCCGCGAGCGTGGCACGGGCCAGAAACACCTGCACCAGTTCGGCTTCGGTGAGCAGGCTCAGGCGCAGCGGAAAGACGTCGTCAGCCACCTCCGCCGCGTTCGGGGTGAAGCGCAGCGCCATGTTGGTAAGCGCGTGACCGGGGTTGATGTGGGAAAAATAGTCAAAGGTCCGCTGGCCGACGGTCACATTCATCCGCTGATTGTCATTGCCGCACAGGGTGGCGAGCAGGTGCGCTTTCGCCGCCTGGGAGTGACCGTACAAGCCGATGGTGCTGCCGGAGGCCAGCGCGCGCGCAATCGCGTTTTCCCGCGCGTCGGCCATCGCCAGTCGTGCGAGCAGGGCGTCGGCGTCGTTATCGAGAATGGGGGCGTGCTGACGCGTTGCGTTGATCCACCCGATTAACGCCTGAGTCGTGGTCGTCGTGGCTGTCATTTCAGGTATACGCTCCCGCTGTCGATCCAGTAATGGCTACCGCTGTGTCGGCGATCGGCCAGAGTATTCAGTTTAAAGGTCAGGGCATCCGCCGACACCGGCGTGCCGTCCTGCAGCCAGGCGTCGCTCAGCTCAAAGGCCTCCGGGCCTTCATGTTTATTGCCGCCGCAGAGTTTAAGGCGCACGTTCAGCACCCCGTCACCGGCAATCGATTTTGCCAGCTCCGCCGAGTTAATGCTCAGGGTGTAGAGCGGGGTGGCAGGCCAGCGGGCGTTCGCCAGCTGACGGAAGCCGAGAGTGACGTTGCCCCGCAGCGGGAAGTGCAGACGGGTATCCAGCTTCGCCCCCGGTTTGTCGAGGTCCAACTCCTGATACCAGACGTTCTCTTCGCGCAGGGTATTTACCGTATTATCCAGCACGCCTAAGTAGCGCACGGTGGAGTAGGCGCCGATGTCCGCCGCCTTAAAGTTGAAGCGCGGCAGGCGCAGATCCAGCGCCAGGCTACAGAGCATCGCCCCGACCGCCGCAGTGGATTTGGGGTTGCCAATGCGCCCCTGCTGGCTGAACGGATACCACTCATGCACCCGGTACTTATCCAGCCATACCATGCGGCTGACCGGGACCGGCTGCAGATGGCGGATCAACGCCTGAACGCCCGGCAGACAGCCCGGACGCCCGGTGATCAGCAGAATATCGCAGGCGTAGTGGGAGATCGCCTCGGCTACCGCGTGCAGCGGTGCGGCCAGGGTGAAGTGCCCGGCCAGCATCGCGTCCTGCATTTCGCGGAAGTTAACGTGCAGCGGCACGGCAAACAGGTCGAACGGCGGGGAGCCCGCAGGCAGGGCGTGCTCAATGGCCTGTTGCAGGTAGTTCATCACGTTGCGCGTGGGCTTGCGGGTCAGCAGATCGCCAAAGGTGGCGTGCAGTCCGTCCAGCGGATCGTCGGCGTCGCTGGCTTCCCAGGCGGCGAGGATCGCATGGCCAATCGGCATAAACAGCTGCAACGCCGTCTGCTGGCGCAATACCGCCTGGGTGTCGATGCGCCCGGAGTCGCCAAACAGCGAGGCCATCAGCAGCGAGGCATCGGCAATGCCGGACTTCTGCAGCTGTGTCTGCAGGGCAGGCAGAATGTAGCGCTGAATGACGTCCAGCAGGGTGTCATCCCCCGCCACCTTAAAGCCTTCGCGGAACAGCAGCTGCGGCGTGATCTTGACGTTACTGCCCGAGCCGTCGTCGAGCTGGTAGTGGGTGATCGCCATATCGGTCGTGCCGCCGCCGATATCAATCGAGGCCACGCGCAGGGCGCGGCCCGGCTGACAGCCAGGCTCCGGCTCACGATCCGGGCGGGCAAGGGCGGCAAAAAACGCTTCGGTCTGGCCATTGTAGTGGGAGATAGCTTCGTTATAGAGCCACACCAGCTGGCCGCAGCTGGCTTCATCCCACTCCATCTGGATCTCCGGAACCGGCACCACGCTCTTCTCCTGCTGTTTACGGCTGGAGAAGTCGTCATCCTGCGGGTGCCAGCCCATGGCTTTCCAGACGATAGCGATGGCTTCGAACATGCGACGGCGGAAGATCTCCCGCTCCTGCTTCGGCATCGCCGACGGCAGGGTGAGGATCAGGGTGCGCAGCTGACGCGGCGAGGCCGGGAAGCCCAGACGCAGACGGGTGGCAACGCTGTTGATCTGCCCCAGCGCCTGCGCCAGCAGCTCGCACAGCATATGGGTCATCAGGGTGCTGCGGCTGTACTGCGGGGAAAACACCGGCAGGCGCTCATCCTGCGGCAGGGTGAACAGCGGCTGTCCGTCGTCGTTCATCAGATTCATCAGCGGGAAGGCGGTCGCCAGCGGCTCGCGCTGGGTTTTTGCGTTCATCTGGCTGAAACGCCAGTCCTGCACCACCGGGGTTTCATCCCACAGATAACGGCGCGGGCTGGAGATGCCGCTGTTGCCCTCGGTGCCCAGACGCTGAGTGGCGAGCTTGCGCGCCTCGTCGCCCACGCGCACGATGGAGGGCCAGACAAAGGCATCTTCACGCCCGCTCTCCACCGAGAAGTGCTGCTTGCCGAAGCGGGCTTCGGAGAACTCAAGGCGGCTGGTAAACAGCGGCTCATTCAGGAACTGCGGCTCGCTTAACGAGCGCACCTGCAGCTCGGCGGTCTGGCGCAGGCCGTCGTTGGCATCCCCGTGGTCTTCGATGATCACCCCGCAGGTGTGGGTGTTACCCACATCCAGGATCAGGTCCACCGGGATCGCCGGAGTGCTGAGGGTATGGGTGACGAATTTCACTTCCGGGACGGTGAGCTGCTCGCCCAGCATCGCCAGAATGTTCAGCCAGTGCGCCTGGTACTCAAAGTTGCGCATCGCCAGCTGCAGCTCACGTTCAGCGCGGTTCTCCACGCCGGTGGCATACTGAGTAAAGGCCTCGCGCAGCCAGCCGTCAATCCAGGTCTGGTCGAGGAAATTCGCCACTTCATCGTCACGCCAGGCCAGCGCGAATCGGGTCCCGTTGAGAATGTCATTCTCCACCGGCGACAGGGGACTGGTGGCGTGGGCGGCAATCTGGCTGTCCAGCGCCAGGGTCACGCGGTGGCTGTTTCCGGCGTTATCCGGGGTTTCCAGCTTACGGACCTGCACCCGCGCCCAGTTATCCGGGCCTTCAACAAAGGTGCGCGGTGGGTTGAAGCGCAGGAAGGGCACCGGCAGCCAGACGCCGTCCAGCACCGCCAGCGACTGCTGCAACAGAATGGTGCTTTCCGGTTTAACCACTTCCGGCTGTCCGCCGTGGGTCGCAGGCAGGGTGTAGCGGCCGTTGACCAGATCGAAGTCCAGGCGCAGCAGGGGGCCGTTGGCGGTTTTACGCACAAAACGCCCGCTCTGGGCGGAATCCTGCGGAGTCAGGCCGAAATCAAGAAACTGTACGCCGCTGTTGGCAATCAGCGTGACGCTCTGTTTGTAGTCGCAAAGGTTTACCAGCATAGGATCACGCACCTGTCTTCCTGAATGTCAATGGAACCACGGTCTTCGCGTCGTAGCGCGCGCTGCATTCCGCCACGTCGCTGGTGCCGGCCTTACAGGTAATTTCCGGCATCGGGTAGCGCGAGCCGTCAGCGCAGCGGGCGTTACCCCGGGTTTTAATCAGCAGTTCGCCGTTGCTGTGCAGCCCGGAGAAGACCTCGACGCGGCAGACCACGTTATCGCCGTGAACGACGCGGGCCGACCCTTTGTTGTTCTGAATCTGATAGCGCATTGAAGGCGGCTTACCGGTAATCGGGTCAGTCACGTCCAGCATCACCCGCCAGCTTCCGTTGAGAAAACGCGTCGAACCGGATCTTACCTGGCCTGCCTCCATCACCAGCGCGTCTTTCGGGATCGCGGCAATCACCACCGGCTCGGCTGGGGCAGGTTCAGGGGCTTCCACTGCCGCCACTTCAGCCTGATGCAACGGCAGATTCAGCGGCATGGGTTCAACTGCGGCAACCGGTTTGGGCTCGATGGCCACCGGAGCGGCAGCGACGGCGGTTTTTACCGGCTCGGCGGTCGGGGCCAGTTTTGGCCACAGGAGCGGGGCAGCAACGGCTGCAACCACCACCGCGGCAACCGGCAGGGACCACAGCGGAACGCGGCGTTTTTTCGCGACTACCGGCGCAGGTACCGGCTCCGGCTCGCTGGCGGACATTACCGGCGCAGGCTGCGCTTCGTAGAGATCGTTCGCGGTAATACTCACCGTCGCCGGGGCGGTAACCAGCGGTTCATCGGCCTTTTCAAAGACGATAGCCGGGGCGGTTTCCGGCTCCGGCTCTGGCTCAACCTCGGCGGCGGGCATCGGGACCGGCAGCAGGGAGGCGCGCAGGCAGTCGAGAACATCCTCGCGCGCGCTTTCATTGAGGTTCACAAAACCCCAGAAGGTGATCACCGGCTTACCGTCGACGAGGAACAGGAAGTTTTCGCCTGGGAACTGAAACGCTTTTGACAGCAGGGAACCAAACAGCTGCTGGGCGGTTTTTGGCGACTGGAGCGATTTTTTGCTCAGGGATTCTACGCTCGACAGGGTGCTTTCCAGCAGGCGCAGCGCCCGGAAGCGCGCATCTTCGTCGGCGGCTTTCCAGCTGATAACCGCGCCGTCTGACGGGGAGTACCAGTCCACCCGGTCGCCTTCATCGTTGACCTGCGGGATGGCAAGGCAATCAACGATAGCCTGCTGTTTGCGCAGACGGAGCGCCTCACGGATTTGCAATGCTGATTCAAAAACGGCCTGTCCGCCGCCGCCAACGGCCTGAAAATCATCCAGATTGCCGCTGCGTAAAAGGGTTTTTGCCACGATTTGGTCCCATAGACTTTTTCACGCGTCTACTTTACGAAATCTGCCGGCAAGCAAACGGCAGAAGAGACGGCAAAAGGGGCGATTTCTTGCAGCATTGAGAGGAGGGAAAGTGCTTGACGCTGAATGTACCTTAAGGCAAATCACCCTCCGGCTATTGCCGGGAAAATCAGCGGAAATCGCTGCTTTAGAATAACCTGATAGTGTTTCGTTATTTGCCTGCGGGCGAGGGCTGTGCTGTTATTACGGTTCTTTATAATAAAACCAAACAGGTAATAACCATGTCTACAGGGAAAACGCTTCTCGCGCTGGCGTTAAGTGCATTACTGCCAGCGGGCGCCGCATGGGCGGCCAATACCGACACCATTATCTACTGCTCTGAGGCCTCGCCGGAGTCGTTCAACCCGCAGATCGCCAGCTCCGGCCCGACGTTCGTCGCCAGCTCGCAGGTGCTGTATAACCGCCTGATTAACTTTGATCCGGTTAAAAATACCCCGGTCCCGTCCCTGGCGGAGTCCTGGACCATCTCCCCGGACGGCAAAACCTATACCTTTACCCTGCGCAAAGGGGTGAAGTTTAACAGCAACAAATTCTTCAAACCGACCCGCGACTTTAATGCCGATGACGTTATTTTCTCGGTGATGCGTCAGAAAGACCCTAAGCACCCGTACCACAACGTCTCTCAGGGCAATTACGAATACTTTAACGACGTTGGCCTGGATAAGCTGATCCAGGAGGTGAAGAAGATCGACGATAACCACGTCCAGTTTGTACTGAGCGAACCGAACGCTGCGTTCCTTGCCGACTGGGGGATGGACTTCGCCTCGATCCTCTCGGCGGAATATGCCGACGCGATGCTGAAGAAGGGCACCCCGGAGAACGTGGACACCTGGCCGATAGGCACCGGGCCGTACGTGCTCCAGCAGTACAAGACCGACTCGCAGATCCGCTATCTGGCTAACCCGAACTACTGGGATGGCGCGGTCCCGACCAAACACCTGATCTTCTCTATCACCCCGAACGTGGAAACCCGCCTGGCGAAGCTGCAAACCAACGAGTGCCAGATCATTCCGGCGCCATCGCCAGTCCAGTTCGAGGTGATCAAGAAGAACAAAGACCTGACCCTGCATACGGTGGATGCGCTGAACGTTGGCTATCTGGCGTTTAACACCGAGAAAAAGCCGTTTGATAACGTGCTGGTGCGTCAGGCCCTGAACTACGCCACCGATAAAAAAGCGATTATCAACGCGGTATTTATGGGCTCCGGCACGGTGGCAAAATCGCCTGTCCCGCCGAACATGATGGGCTTTAATAAAGATCTGCAGGACTACGGCTACGATCCGGAAAAAGCCAAAGCGCTGCTGAAGCAGGCCGGGCTGGAGAAGGGGGCGGAAGTGACGCTCTGGTCGATGCCGGTGCAGCGTCCGTATAACCCGAACTCGCGCCGTATCGCTGAGATGATCCAGAGCGACTGGGCAAAGGTGGGGATTAAGGCGAAGATTGTGTCCTATGAGTGGGGCGAATACCTCTCCGGCATGCGCAAAGGCGAGCACGACAGCGCCCTGTTTGGCTGGATGTCGGATAACGGAGACCCGGACAACTTTGCCGACGTGCTGCTGGGCTGCGACAGTATTAAAACCGGCTCCAATGCTGCACGCTGGTGCGACAAGGGTTATGATGACCTGGTGCAGAAAGCGAAGCTGACCAGCGATCCGGCTGCCCGCGCAAAGCTCTACGGTCAGGCGCAGGAGATTTTCTACCAGCAGGCCCCGTGGATTGCGCTGGCCAACGGTAAAACTTTCTACGCCACCCGCAGCAACATCAGCGGATACAGCGTGAGCCTGATGGGCAGTGATTTCTCGAAAGCGAAAGTGAACTGATAAACCGCCGGGTGGCGGCTGCGCCTTACCCGGCCTACAAATTCTCACCCGCAGGCCCGCGCAAGCGCAGCGCCGCCGGGCAAACTGACAAGGAGTGACAATGTCACATTTAGAGGATGTTACCGCCCGCGTGGACGCGGCAATAACTGAAAGCGTGATTGCGCATATGAACGAACTGCTGATTGCGCTGAGCGAAGACGCGGAGCTGACCCGTGAAGATCGCTATGCCCAGCAGCAGCGGCTGCGCAACGCCATTGCCCACCACGGGAAGCAGTACAAAGAAGATCAGGAAGCCCGCCACGACAGCCTGACCAAAGGCGGGGTGATCCTGTAAGTCAGAACTGGCGCTTTGCGACCAGCCAGGCGCCAATCACCAGCAGTACCGCACCGCACACCGGGCCAATCAGCGCCTTCAGTGGCACTCCCTGGCTGCGCACCACGTCCATTACCAGACCGCCAATCAACTGGCTGGCGACCAGCACCGCGATAGTCGTCGCGGCGCCAACATACTGATAACCGCTGATGCTGGCAAAAACAAAAAACGACCCCAGCAGGCCAGGGATCAGTGTCCACCAGCGCACCTGGTGCGCCAGTTCGCTGAACCCGGCGACGCCGTTTTTAATCAGCAGGATCGACACAAACAGCACGATACCCACCAGCGAATTAAGCAGCATGGCGATAAGAATGGTGCTGGAGGTCTGGGTGATGCGCACCATCAGGGTATTTTGCACCACCAGCCCAATGCCCGCCGCAACCAGAAATACCAGCGTCAGGGAGTGATTCATCCGATGTTATCCGGCTCGCTGCGCGCGTCGAGCTGCAGCTGCATAAAGGTGAGATCCAGCCAGCGGCCAAACTTGGTGCCCACCTGCGGCATCTGGCCGGTAATGACAAAGCCCAGGGTTTCATGCAGATGGATAGAGGCGCTGTTCTGCGCTTCAATGCCCGCCACCATCACATGTTTACCGATGCGCCTGGCCTCGATAATCAGCGCTTTCATCAGCGCCCGGCCGATACCCTTGCCCTGATGATCCGGATGGACGTAAACCGAATGCTCAACCGTATGGCGGAAGCCATCAAAGGCGCGCCAGTCGCCAAAGGAGGCATACCCTGTTACCACGCCGTCATGTTCGCTGACCAGCACCGGGTAGCCCATCAGCTGACGCGCCTCGAACCAGGCGATACGGTTATCGGTATCCACGGTGGCATCATTCCAGATGGCGGCGGTGTGCAGCACGGCGTGGTTATAGATCTCGCCGATAGCGGCGCAATCCTCTTTAAGAGCGTGGCGAATAAGCATGGCGAAACCTCAGTCTGTGTTGTTCACTATAGTAGTACGATTTGACACGATATTACACAAACCGACACTGGAAACGCTACGGCATAACTCATATCTTTTGGTTATGAAAAAAGCCCGTTGTAATCCATTTCTTTCACTATAGTATGGCGGGATGAATACTATGTCAGACAATATCAATCATCGCATTAGCGCGCGCATTCGTCTTGAACGCGAGTCACGCGGCTGGTCCCTGAGCGAGCTTGCCGAACGGGCGGGGGTGTCGCGGGCGATGATCCACAAGATCGAACGTGCCGACAGCAGCCCAACCGCCACCCTGCTGGCCCGACTCTCCGGCGCCTTTGGCATTAGCATGTCAACGCTGATTGCCCGCGCCGAAATGCAGGAAGGCAAGCTGCTGCGCTTTGAAAGCCAGCCCGTCTGGCGCGATCCGCAAACGCACTATTTGCGCAGGCACGTCTCCCCGCGTACCGATCTACCCATTGACCTGGTGCAGGTGGAACTGCCCGCAGCCAGCGATGTGCCGATGCCCGCGTTCTCGTATGCCCTGGCACGTCAGCTTATCTGGCTTCAGTCAGGGGAGCTGGTCTTTCAGGAGGGGGATACCCGCCATGAAATGCGGGCGGGGGATTGTCTGGAACTGGGCCCACCCAACGACTGCCGGTTTATTAATGAAAGCGATGCGCCGTGCGTCTATCTGGTCGTCAGGCTTAACCAGTCCGGCTCATAATGCCAAAGCAGACCCGGAAAGATGAGGCTAGGCTTAAGGACGTATTCATAAAAAGGAGTGAGGTATGAGTCAATCTTCAACGCAGAATCGTCAATGGGTTCTGGCTTCTCGTCCCCATGGCGCACCCACCGCCGATAATTTTCGCTCAGAAACCACCGACATCCCACAGCCCGCCGACGGCCAGCTTCTGCTGCGCACGATATGGCTCTCTCTCGACCCCTATATGCGGGGCCGTATGAGCGATGCGCCGTCCTACTCGCCGCCGGTAGAGATCGGTGCCGTGATGGTAGGGGGCACAGTCAGCCGCGTTGAGGCGTCAAACCATCCTGATTATCAGCCCGGTGAGTGGGTGCTCGGCTACAGCGGCTGGCAGGAGTATGAACTCTCTGACGGCAACGGGCTGGTTAAACTGGGTGAGAACCCGGATCACCCCTCCTGGGCGTTAGGCATTCTGGGTATGCCGGGCTTCACCGCCTATATGGGCTTGCTGGACATCGGGCAACCCAAAGCGGGTGAAACGCTGGTGGTGGCCGCGGCGACTGGCCCGGTGGGCTCCACCGTCGGGCAGATTGGTAAGCTGAAAGGCTGCCGGGTGGTGGGCGTTGCCGGTGGGGCGGAGAAGTGCCGCCACGCGACCGAGGTGCTGGGTTTTGACGAGTGTCTGGATCACCATGCTGACGATTTCGCCGGGCAGCTTAAGCAGGCCTGCCCGGATGGCATCGATATTTATTACGAGAACGTCGGCGGAAAAGTGTTTGATGCGGTGCTGCCGCTGCTGAACACCCAGGCGCGGGTGCCGGTCTGCGGATTGGTCAGCGGATACAATGCCACCGACCTGCCGCCAGGGCCGGATCGTCTCGGATTGTTGATGGGCACCATCCTGAAAAAACGCATTCGTATGCAGGGCTTTATCATCAACCAGGATTATGGCCACCGCATCGAGGAGTTTCAGCAGGAGATGGGACGCTGGGTCAAAGAGGGCAAGATCCATTACCGTGAGCAGGTAACGGAAGGCCTGGAAAATGCGCCAGAGGCGTTTATCGGTTTGCTGAATGGAAAAAACTTTGGCAAAGTCGTGATACGCGTCGCGAACGATAACGAACAGTAACGTATATGGCGGAATATTCCGCCATACTCAGTTGTGCAAAATGAGAAATAACGTCTTTAATTATACAGGCATAGAATAGTCAAAGCGCCGTATACGAAACGATTTTTTTTATTTAATCAATCAATTTTCGTATTGATTGACAGGTTTCTTTTTGACGTAAATCAGGCATGCAGATACAGGATATATCAAATACTCTGGCGAGACATTTAACCGCCCGTGGAATATTAGTTAAGTGCAGGTAACAGGAATAGAACATGCTGGATTTGGATAATTTAGAAAAAGCTCAACGAATGAGCCTGACGATGCAGGTTGAGATGAGCCTTAAAAGCGCGCTAATTGCCGGAGCGCTGAAGCCTGGGGCCAGGCTCGTTACGAAAGAGATTGCGGATAAACTCGGTACCAGTATTACTCCTGTTCGTGAAGCATTGCTGCGGTTGGTCTCCGCTGGCGCGCTGCACGCTACCCCGGCTCAGGCCTTTCTGGTGCCGGAAATATCCTTTGAGCGTTACACCGAAGTCAACGCTATCCGTAAGGAACTGGAGTGCATGGCAGTCGCGGCGGCCTGTAACCAGATGTCTGACGAAAAGTTAGGCACGCTGCGCGAACTTTCTGACAAATTCCATGATGCGATGAGTAACGGTGAAGTGGAGCGCGCGCTGCATACCAACCGGGCCTTTCGCTTCACCCTCTATCACTATGCCGAAATGCCCATCCTGATGTCGCTCATTGAGCAGCTGTGGGTGCGCGCCGGGCCCTGTTTTAACTATCTGTACGATCCAGACCTCGTGCTTCCCTGCAAATCCTATCGCTACGATGAACTGCTTGATGCACTGGAGAAGGGCGATCAGGACGCCAGCCGGGCGGCCATCGATAAAGTGATCGACGAGGCGAATGACATTTTAATCAAACAGTTTGTCAACTAAGGGATATTAATAAGCGAAGCGGTAATATCGCTGATTATTACTCTGTTTATTTTCCGGCGGAAATCATACCGCCGGGGATGGCTATTTTTTATCCTGGTGATAAGACCAGCTTAACTAAATAACCCTGCACGCTGCCGATAACCTGAAAAGGTACAGTTGCCTTTTCAGGAGCCAGGAATGCGTGTCAGTCACCGAATCCGTAATATAAAAATCAGCAGAAAGATCGCGGCGGGTTTTGGTCTGGTGTTGCTGCGGGTGGCATTCCGCCTGGAGCAGCAGACGCAGATGGCATAAAACAAGACCGGCAGCCAGGGCTGCCGGTCTTATTGTCACTCGAAGCGATACGAGACGGAGAGGCCCACCCCGTAGTTGCGCCCCGGTGCCGGTTCGTAGTAGCGACCGTTCGATTCGTTGACGATCACCGAGCCGACGTACTCTTTGTCGAACAGGTTATCCACGCGTCCAAACACGTCCATTCCCCAGTTGCCGTAGTTGAGCTTATACCCGGTGTTCAGGCCCACAACGGTGTAGGATGGCGCTTTGGCGCTGTTCTCGTCGTCGGCCATGATGTCGCTCATGTAGCGCACGTCAGAGCCCGCGTACCAGCCTTCAACAGGCTGCCAGCCAAAGGAGGCATAGCCCATATTGCGCGCAATGCCCGGCATGCGGTTGCCGCTGCAGTCGCCATCGCCACAGACGTTGGTGCGGTAGGTGGCATCCAGATACGTCCACGCCATTTTCAGCTTCCAGTTCTCAGCAAACTGCTGATCGAGGGAGAGCTCCACGCCCTGACGGCGGGTTTTACCGGCATTTTTGTAGCTGGTGCGCCCGCCCGCGCTGGCGTCGACAACGATCTCATCGTCGGTATCGGTGCGGAACAGCGCCGCGGTGAACAGGCCGTTGCCGATGCGCGTTTTGCTTCCCACTTCATACGTATTGTTGGTCGACGGCTTCAGGCCGAAGTTCAGGCCGCTCTGGTTGTCAGAACGGTAGGAGAGTTCGTTGATGGTCGGCGTCTCAAAACCGCGACCAGCGGCGGCATACAGGTTCCAGGCATCGGTCACGCTGTACTTCAGCGCGCCTGCCGGGAGCCATTTGTGATAGCTGGCGTCGCCGCTGTCATCACCGTTCGCGCCCTTGACGTAGTGGTCGTTGGAGTCGAACCACACGGAACTGTAGCGCACGCCCGCGTCGAGGGAGAGCTTCTGCGTCAGCTGCCAGTTGGTCTGCAGGTAAGGGTCGACGTTCCACATCAGGTTGCGCTCGTCGCGGCGTTTCGCCCCTTTGACGCCGTAGTCCGGCACCCCGTTATTCATCACGTAGTTTTCATACCCGCGACGATCTTCGCTCATGTTTTCGTAGTTCAGGCCGGTGGTGAAGGTCATCGGCACCAGCAACTCCCCGCGGTGGGTCCAGCGGGTGTCGATCCCCTGATAGTGGCGCTGCATGTCGATCACGCCGCCAGAGTGAGTGGCTCTGAGCTGGGGCTGATACGGGATGGACTGGTACTGCGTCATCTCGCGTTCACCGGCGTAGGCCATCACGCTGAGATCGTCCTGGGCGCTGAGCTGGCGCTCATAGCGCAGTCCGGCCTGGGTCTGCTTGATGGTTTTACGGGTGTTGTACTGATCCCCGCGCGGCGACTGGCGGGGGTTATCCCGCCACTCCTGATAGTCCAGCCCGCCCGGATCGTTGGCTTTCATGTCCACGCTGTTGAAAATCAGGCTCAGCTTGCTGGCATCGTCGATACGCACGCCCAGTTTGGCGTTAGCGAGATTCTTGCGCGCGCCGCTGTGATCGCGATAGCCGTGGGTGGTGAAGCGGGTGGTTGAGACGGTGTAATCCACGTCACCTGGGTGAGTGCCGTCGCCCATCGCGCCGGTCGCCTTCATGCCGTAGCGCCATGTGCCGTAGCTGCCGTAATAGCTGCTGGCCTCGACGGTGTTCGGCTCACGGCCGGTTTCGGTGGTCATGTTAAGCACGCCGCCGGACGCATTGCCGTACAGGGCGGAGAACGGCCCGCGCAGCACTTCCACGCTCTCGATGCTGTTGAGATCGATGTTCGAGGTTTGCCCCTGGCCGTCCGGCATGGTCGCCGGGATCCCGTCCACATAGAGTCGAATACCGCGCACCCCGAAGGTGGAGCGGGCGCCAAAACCACGGGTTGAGAGCTGAAGATCCTGGGCATAGTTCTGCCGGTTCTGGATCTGTAGCCCCGGCACGCTGCCGAGGGATTCGGAGAGATTGATGCGCGGCGCGGCCTGACGCATATCCTCGCCATTAACCACGCTGACCGCGGCAGGGGTATCTAATTCGGAGAGCGCTTGCGGCGACGCGCTGACGATCATGGTCTGTTCGTCGGCCGCCATCGCCGCGACAGGGGCTAAAACAACAGGAACCAACAGCAGGGGAAGCGTTGCCCTGCGGGCATAAAAGATTTTCATGAATGATAAAACCGGTTAAGGAAAGACGAACCAAATGGAACATGTGCGGATATGGTAAATCTTTTGTAAATATTTTGAAAACCAAAACAGCACATAGCGTTAACCTAAGTGTAGGTTAAATCAGCGAACGGGCTCGTTGCGATCAAGAATTACTCCACATTGAGATAAATAATGATTACTATTCTCATCCATAATCAGGCGAAGCGATGACTTAGCCAGCCGGAAGCGATGTCAGCCATACCATTTACTCAAAAGGGAGTTGTTATGAATTTACGTCATCTGTGCTCGCCGCGTCTGCGTGGCTCACTGCTGTTGGGTTCTCTGCTGGTAGCCGGGACGTTTAATGTCCATGCCGCAGAAGAGATGCTGCGTAAAGCGGTTGGTAAGGGCGCGTATGAGATGGCCGTCAGCCAGCAGGAGAATGCGCTGTGGGTGGCTACCACCCAGAGCCGCAAGACGGATAAAGGTGGGGTAGTGTACCGCCTCGATCCGCTGACGCTGGAAGTTACTCAGGCGATTCATAGCGATCTGAAGCCGTTTGGGGCCACCATCAACAACGCCACCCAGACGCTGTGGTTTGGTAACACCACCAACAGCGCGGTGACCGCCATTGACGCCAAAACCGGTGACGTGAAGGGCCGCCTGGTGCTCGACGATCGCAAGCGCAGCGAAACGGTAAAACCCCTGCAGCCGCGCGAGCTGGTCGCCGATGACACTAACAACAGCGTCTACATTACCGGCATCGGTAAAGAGAGCGTGATTTGGGTAGTGGATGGCGAAACGCTGAAGCTGAAAGAGACGATCTCCGGCACCGGTAAGTTCAGCACCGGCCTGGCTCTGGATGCGCAGGCGAAGCGCCTGTACACCACTAACGGCGACGGCGAACTGGTGACTATCGATACTGCCACCAACAAAATCATCGAGCGTAAAAAGCTGCAGGACGACGGGAAAGAGCACTTCTACCTGAACCTGAGCCTCGACGTGAAGGGCCAGCGCGCATTTATTACCGACTCGAAACAGCCGGAAGTGCTGGTGGTCTCCCTGAAAGATGGCAGCATCATCAGCAAAGTGGCCGCGCCTGAATCTCTGGCGGTGCTGTTCAACCCGGCGCGTGATGAAGCCTACGTCACCCACCGTGAAGCGGGCAAGGTGAGCGTGATTGACGCGAAAACCTACAAAGTGACCAAAACCCACGACACCCCGACCTTCCCGAACAGCCTGGCGCTCTCGGCGGACGGTAAAACCCTGTACGTGACGGTGAAGCAGAAGTCTACCCGTCAGCAGGAAGCGACCCAGCCGGATGATGTGATCCGTATCGCGCTGTAAGTCTCGCGTGGTTTTGCCGGGTGGCGGCTGCGCCTTACCCGGCCTACGGTTGTGTGCGGTTTTGTAGGCCCTACAAGCGCAGCGCCGCCGGGTAAAAGGGCAGTGCGGTCTGCATGCCGGGTGGCGGCTGGGCCTTACCCGGCCTACGGTTGTGTGTGGTTTTGTAGGCCCGTGCAAGCGCAGCGCCGCCGGGCAAAAGGGCAGTGCGGTCTGCATGCCGGGTGGCGGCTGCGCCTTATCCGGCCTACGGTTGTGTGCGGTTTTGTAGGCCCGTGCAAGCGCACCGCCGCCGCGTAAAAGGGCAGTGCGGTCTGCATGCCGGGTGGCGGCTGCGCCTTACCCGGCCTACGGTAGTGTGCGGTTTTGTAGGCCCGTGCAAGCGCAGCGCCGCCGGGCAAAAGGGCGGTGCGGTCTGCATGCCGGGTGGCGGCTGGGCCTTATCCGGCCTACGGTTGTGTGCGGTTTTGTAGGCCCGTGCAAGCGCAGCGCCGCCGGGTAAAAGGGCAGTGCGGTCTGCATGCCGGGTGACGGCTGCGCCTTACCCGGCCTACGGTTGTGTGCGGTTTTGTAGGCCCGTGCAAGCGCAGCGCCGCCGGGCAAAAGGGCGGTGCGGTCTGCATGCCGGGTGGCGGCTGCGCCTTACCCGGCCTACGGTTGTGTGCGGTTTTGTAGGCCCGTGCAAGCGCAGCGCCGCCGGGCAAAAGGGTCATTGCGGACGCTGGCACAGGCCGCTTGCCAGGTGCGTAAACACCTTAATAATGTCCGGCAGCGCTTTCTGCGGATCCTGGCTGGCGGCTATCCACAGCGCGGCGTTCATGGCGGCGCTGTTTAACATATAGGCTGCGGCACCCGCATCTACCGGCTTAATCACGTCGCGTTCCAGCATTTTCAGGATGCTCTGGCGGGTGGATTCAAGACAGCTCATTTGACCGGGCCACTGGGCGGGATCGCCCAGAAAAGCGGGGCCATCAAGCAGCACAATACGTCGCACCTCAGGGTCGAGCGCCATTTTGATATAGGCGACCCCTTCAGCTATCAGCCTTTCCCACTCATCGACTACATCAGCGGCTTGCGCCTTCGCGCGTTGCGCCATTTCACCATCCATCTGCGCGACAACGGCGGCGAGGAGCCCCTTTTTATCACCAAAATTGTGGTACAGCGCCCCGCGGGTCAGGCCCACGCTGGCCGTTAACTCGTCCATTGATGCGGCGGCAAAGCCGTTTTCAGCAAAGGCTTTCCGCGCTGCCATTAGCAGTTTTGCCCGGTTCTCTTCCATCGTTTCGCTGCGGCGTCTTGCAACCATAGGATCTCCATCTTCATTTGACATACGCGGCGTATGTGTGATTAATTTGACATACGCCGCGTATATTAAATCATTGCTGCGTGCTGCGCTTTACCTAATTCACCTCAGACTAAGTACAGGATACCTTATGATCCAGCGTGAACCGGTTTTCCCTGCTAACCGACATGCTCTTTATGAAGAGCACGGTTATTCTGCCGCCATCCGTTCCGGCGATCTGTTGTTTGTGTCGGGCCAGGTAGGAAGCCGCGCCGACGGCACGCCGGAGCCGGATTTCGCCGCTCAGGTGCGGCTTGCGTTTGATAACCTCAAAGCAACGCTGTCCGCGGCGGGATGTACCTTTGATGATCTGATTGATGTCACCACCTTTCATACCGATCCGCAAAATCAGTTTGCAACCATTATGGCGGTCAAAGCGTCGATTTTTCCGCAACCTCCCTATCCAAACTGGACAGCCGTTGGCGTGACCTGGCTGGCAGGTTTTGATTTCGAGATTAAGGTGATTGCCCGGGTACCTCAGAGATCGTAGGCCCGTGCAAGCGTAGCGCCGCTGGGCAAAAAACGGTGGTGCGGTCAGATCCCCTCACCCCAACCCTCTCCCAAAGGGAGAGGGAGCAAACATTAAAAAAGGCAACTTACGTTGCCTTTTTGCGTTTACCTTGAGGTTTCTTCCACCAGCGGACCATCCCGCTTTTCATTGTCCGGGTGCTGAGGCGCGGTGCTGTGGATCTCATGCACGCGCTTGCGCACGCCAAACCAGCCAGCCACCAGCAGAACCGCCAGCAGTGGGATAGTGGCGATGGTGTAAGTCCCGTTCGGATAGTCGAACGCCATCAGCACCAGCACGCTGAAGAGGAACAGCAGGGTCAGCCAGGAGGTAAACGGCGCGCCAGGCATCTTGAAGCTGACGTCAGCCGCGGTACCGGCTTTAATCGCCTGGCGCAGACGCATCTGGCACACCACGATAAAGGCCCAGGAGGCGATAATACCCAGCGCTGCGACGTTCAGGACAATCTCGAACACCTGGGACGGCACCAGATAGTTCAGAAACACGCCAAAGACGTAGACCACCAGGGTCGCCAGAATGCCCGCGTACGGCACCTGCTGCTTGCTCATCTTCGACATAAACTTCGGCGCGGAGCCGCCCATCGACATGGAGCGCAGGATGCGGCCGGTGGAGTACAGACCGGAGTTCAGGCTGGAGAGGGCCGCGGTCAGGACCACGATGTTCATAATGCTGCCCACATACGGCACGCCGAGCTTAGAGAAGAAGGTCACGAACGGACTCTGGCCCGCCTGGTAGGCGTTCCACGGCAGCAGCAGAACCAGCAGCACCACGGAGCCAACGTAGAACAGGCCGATACGCCAGATCACGCTGTTGATCGCTTTTGGCACCATGTTCTCGGGGTCTTTACATTCGCCCGCAGCCGTACCCACCAGTTCAATGGAGGCAAAGGCAAACACTACGCCCTGGATCAGCACCAGCGCAGGTAACAGGCCGTGCGGGAAGAAACCGCCGTTGTCGGTAATCAGGTGGAAGCCAGTCATGTTGCCGTCAAGCGGCTTGCCGGTGCCGAGGAACACGGTACCCACGACCAGGAAGATGACAATGGCCAGCACTTTTACCAGCGCAAACCAGAACTCCATTTCGGCGAACCACTTTACGCCAATCATGTTCATGGTGCCGACAATCGCCAGCGCGCCAAGGGCAAACACCCACTGCGGTACATCGCCAAACGCGCCCCAGTAGTGCATGTACAGCGCCACGGCGGTGATGTCCACGATCCCGGTCATCGCCCAGTTCACAAAGTACATCCAGCCCGCCACGTAGGCAGCCTTTTCACCGAGGAACTCACGGGCGTAGGAGACGAAACTGCCGCTGGACGGACGGTGTAATACCAGTTCGCCAAGGGCGCGGAGAATAAAGAAGGAGAAGATCCCGCACACCAGATAGACCAGGGCGAGGGCCGGGCCAGCCATCTGCAGACGTGCGCCTGCGCCTAAAAACAGCCCGGTACCGATAGCGCCGCCGATGGCGATCATCTGCACCTGACGGTTGCCCATCGCCTTGTGATAGCCCTCTTCGTGGGCATTCAACCAGCGACGTTTCGCAGCGTGATGATCGGCTGCGCTTTTATTGCTTGTTTTCATTGAGTTACCTGTTTGCCTGTCTGAATCAAAAACGTATTGTCCGTAACCGGCAGCAGCAATACAAACGATTGCTCTTGCGCGGAAATATTCTGCCTTTCCAGTCATTCTGCGTATGGATAAGGCAAAACATGGCGAAGCATCCTACCTGCAATTAATAAACGACGCAAAAAATAACGGAGTGAAAGTGATGCATGCTGAAGTAAAAATCCCGCCAGGGAAATCAGGCTAGTTTCGACGCAGCGCCTCGACCAGCAGGGCAAAGGCGGTGGTGTGCTGGCGGCGGCTGGGGTAGTAGAGGTGATAGCCGTCAAATACCGGACAGTACGCCTCCAGAACCCGCACCAGTCGCCCCTGGCTGATGGCCTCCTGCACTGTGTCCTGCGGGACATACGCCAGCCCCAGACCGGCCTCGGCGGCATCCAGACGCTCGGGGAGGTTATTCAACGTAAGCTGCCCGTCCACCCGGACGCGGATCTCCCGCCCCTCCTGGGTAAACTCCCACGCATACAGGCCGCCGCGCGTCGGCAGCCGCATGTTGATGCAGCGGTGATCTGCCAGCTGCTCCGGGGTTTGCGGCTCACTGAAGCGGGCAAAATAGTCCGGGGAGCCGACCACCGCCATTCGCATATCCGGCGCGATACGCATCGCAATCATATCCTTCGCTACCTGTTCGCCTAAGCGCACCCCGGCATCAAAACGCCCGTCGACGATATCCGTCAGGCCGTTATCCACCGTCACCTCGACGTGAATGTCCGGATACTGAGCCATAAAAGGCTTCAGCACCGGCCACAGCACCGCGCTCATGGCATGCTCTCCGGCGGTAATGCGGATATTGCCCGCCGGCTTGTCACGCATGTCGCGCAGGGCGGTCAGCTCCTGCTCGATCTCCAGCAGGTGCGGGCTCAGGCGCATAAACAGCTGTTCACCCGCCTCGGTAGGGGCAACGCTGCGGGTGGTACGGGTCAGCAACCGCATATCCAGCCTGGCTTCGAGATTACGCATGGCGTGGCTGAGGGCCGACTGCGACACGCCGAGCTGGGCCGCCGCGCGGGTGAAGCTGCGCTCCCGGGCAACCACCATAAACGACAGCAGATCGTTGAAGTTGTCTTTCAGCATCGCGGCTCTCCGGATATATGAATCTGGCTCATGGTTCCTTTCTGATTATGCAGTCTAATCCTCGCTGTGCGCATGCGCTACTGTTAACGCAACAGCAAACGAGGAGTCATTATGAAAATTATCCGCAGTGGTTCATTACCCTCCGTGCAGGGCCCCGAGGCCTGGTTTAGCGGTACCGTGCGCATCGACGCGCCGTTTCAGGCTACCGAACCGGCCAAAGTGGGCGGAGCGACCGTCACCTTCGAGCCGGGGGCGCGCACCGCATGGCATACCCATCCGCTGGGGCAGACCCTGATCGTGACCCAGGGGCGCGGCTGGCTACAGGAGTGGGGCAAAGAGGCTCAAGAACTCAATCAGGGGGATATCGCCTGGATCCCACCGGGGGTAAAACACTGGCACGGGGCCTGCGCCCGGACGGCGATGACCCACATCGCCATTGCCGAAGCGGTGAACGGCAGCCCGGTAGACTGGCTGGAAAAGGTTACCGACGCGCAGTATCCGCAGGCGTAGACAGCCTCTTTTTGATCAGCGCAAAAAGCGACACGCCGCCGGGATGAACGATGGCGTGCAGTGCCCGGGTGTAGTCCAGCACCAGCCCGGGCGTCCAGGCCATATTGGTGGCGCGTTTGCGCAGCTGGGCGGCGATCCAGAGCTCAGGAATAAACAGCAGGCGCACAAAACCGACCCCGGCACAGCGCTCTTGAAGTGCGCCGTCCAGCGCCGCCTCCAGGGCCCAGGCCACGCTGCTGGAGCAGTTGCGCCAGGTCAGGTTGTAGGTCTCGGTTTGCCGGTATTGCGTCCAGAAGCTGGTTAACGAGGCGGCATTAAAGGTTGAGAAGTGAATTTTACGGTTGGACTCGCACCAGATACCCGCCTCATAGCGGTAGCTAGGCTGGTATTTCCCTGCCACGGTGTTCGCCTCCACGGCCTTCAGCAGGTTAAAGAACTCGGAAGGGGAACGGTCGATCTCCGCCGCGGGATAGAGGCTGATATAGAGTTCCGGCGGGCACTCCAGCGCCGCATGGCCGGTGGAGATCACGCCGTTAGCATCCACGGCGGCGATGTAGCGGTTGATGACCGGGCGCGGCAGGGTCTGCTGTTTTGCCGATCCTTCCGGGGTCCAGACATGGACGATCAGTTGATTCCCCGACGTGTTGGCAACGGTGGGCGGCAACGTCTCGCGCGGGCCGGGGATCAGCGCCTGCGGGGCGAGAATATCAAACACCGAGCGACCGTGGCGGATCTGGCGCATGCGCAGGGAGAGGACGACCGACTGCACGCCGCCGGTGAGCATCACCATGCCGATAAACTGCGAGACGGTGCCGTCGTGCTGGGTAGGAAAAGGCAGGAACAGGAAAATCGCAAACAGGATCTGCGCCACGCCGGAAATCAGGGCGCGTCGCCAGTGGCTAAACCGCACCACCACGGCAGAGGCGATGGTGAACAGGCCGGTAATGAAGTACGCAATGCCAAAGACGATGGCCAGCGCCAGGGTGCCGTCATGACGCCCGGATAAAATCAAAATGGCGATCAGCAGAAACAGCCCGCCCTTAAAGTAAAAGATCCCGCGCTGGGTTCCCTTGGCCGCCGAGCCCAGCGTCAGGGAGACCAGGCTGTCGAGGAGCAGAAACAGGCCAAAGACATGCAGCGGAAAATGCAGTCCGCCCTGCAGGCCATCAATAAAAATAGCCAGCCCCAGTCCACCCCACAGAATGCCCGCCAGCATAAAGAACGGCGCCGCCTTGCGGACAAACGCCGCCCCGGCAAGTAAAAAGGCAATTTGCAGCATCGTTAACCCTCCTCCTGCGGCGTGGGCTGAAACAGGCTGGCGTTATCCTCAGACCAGAATGCGACAATCACCGGGCGATCGTTGTCCGTCATCAGCAGCATATTTCGCTCCGTAATTACCACGGACGGTTGGCCCGGCAGGGCAAGGGTAAAGTGAAATTGCTCCTTAACCGGCTGGCCTGCGGCAGTAGCCTGCCAGCGGGCGGCCATGTGTGCCTGCTCTTGTGGATCGGGAATGCGCGAGAGCAGCGCCTCCCGACGGGTAACCGGGGCTAACGCGGCGGCAAGAGGGGTGCTGGCATGGGGATCCCATGCCAGGCGGCCGGTTTCGATATCCAGAGAGTATGCCACGCTCCGGGCATGAAGATCCCTTTGCCGGTGCGTTTTCTGGGCGCGGATAAAGACCAGCAGCAGGGCGGCAGCGGAGAGGTAGCACTGGGCCAGCAAAATCGACTCTTCCGCCGTCAGGCGGGCTAAATAGAAGGGGCCGGTTTCCCGCCAGGAGGCGTAGATCACCACGGCGCTGAACAGAATAAACGCCACCGACGCCAGGCGATTGCCGCACACCACGGTGGTGGCGGTGAGCAAGATTAACGGCAGGCAGGCCAGAGAGTAGATCAGGGCGATATTGTCGCTGCGATCGGGCACCTCGCTGAAGATAAACAGCGTTGCCAGCAGGATCGCGAACACCAGACACACGCCCGCCAGCGACTCGCGGCGCGCGTCTTTATCCGGCGCCAGCAGGCCCATCAGCGGCGGCGTGACGAACAGCGTGCCGGTGACGTTGGCGCTCCACGCAAGCCAGAACCACGACATTTGCAGGGTGCCCGCGAGATAAGAGAGCCAGACCACGCCCGCCAGCGCGCTCAGGGTGCTGAAGACCACCGTGGCCATGATCCAGTTAACGATTTTGTGCAGCCTGTCATAACCCCGGGAAAAGTGGCGCACCGACCAGGCGATGCCCAGATGGCTGAGGAGCGAAAACGCCCCCAGCACCAGCGACACGTGGAAGGTGTGGTGAAAGGTTAAGCCCAGCGCCAGACGGGCGATAAACAGGACCAGCCCCAGCGCGAGCCACTGTTTTTTTGCGGTAAGGAGGAGGGCGGTGACGGCGACGCCTGAAGGTAACCAGATAAAAGCGGCCCGGATGTCGGGGCCGTCGAGGAAGAGTGAGAGCCAGCCCAGCAGATAATAGAGCGCGCCCCAGGCGAGTAATGAACAGGCTAACGTCAGTTTCTCTGCTTTCATTCAGGGCTCCCGGCGGCGATCGTCGCCTTAAAAAGATATGACCTTTTCGCCGGGTTAGCCATTTTTGTGGTGGGAGTCAGCCGCCAAACACCCCAATCGCCTGCTGCAACCTGGTGGTGCGCTGGGTCAGGTGGTTAGCCGCCAGAGTAACGTGCTCCACCATCCCGGTGTTGTTATGGGTCATTACCCCGATGCGTGAAATGGACTCGTTAATCAGGGTCAGGGCCTGGGTCTGCTCCTGGGTAGCGTGACCAATCTCCTTAATCAACGCCGACATGTTCAGCACGTTGCCAATCATGGTGGTCAGCTGGGTTTCGGTCTGCTCCACCATATCCACCCCGGCATTCACGCTGGCGACGTTTTTCTCGATAAGCGCGGCGATCTCTTTTGCCGCTGACGCCGAGTGCTGGGCCAGATTACGCACTTCGGCAGCCACCACTGCGAATCCACGACCGGCCTCCCCGGCGCGGGCGGCTTCCACCGCGGCATTTAACGCCAGGATATTGGTCTGGAAAGCGATCCGGTCGATGACGGAGATGATGTCGACAATCTGGCCGTTATCCCGGGAGACAGACTGCATCACGCCGATGGTCTGCTTCATCACCGACTCGCCGCGGTATGCGCTGGCGCGGGTCTGGTCCGCCATCTGGATCGCCTCTTCTGCGGTTTCGGCGGTCTGCTTAACCGCGCTGGCAATCTCTTCCACCGCGGCGGCGGTTTGCTGCAGATCGTCTGCCGTCTCCTCAGAACGTGCCTGCAAGGCATTGCCTTCTTTCGCCACCTGCTGGCTGATATCGCGAATGCCGCCGATCTGTGCCCCAACATCGTCCACCAGCGAGTTGAGGTTTAAGCCGGACTGATTAACCAGCCGCATCATTAAGCCTATTTCGTCAACGCGGTCGAAATGGGTGTAATCCGTTTTGCGGCCAGACACGATACGCTGCATCTGTTTTACGATGGTTTTTAACGGACGGCAGATCTGGCTGTTGAGAAACAGTCCCAGCAAAATAAACAGCAGCGCCAGCGTCGCTGTCTGAATTATCCCGGCAGGAAGTAATAAAGGAACGGCGAAAGAGAGCAGGGCGGCGATCCCCAGGGCATAATTAACGCGCTTTGTGGTGCTGAGCCGCTTAAATATCGAAAGAAAAGAGAGCATACCCCGACGGACCAGCACGCCTTTATAAAAACGATGGCCTTTTATTTCATTATTTCGCACCCGCTCGTAAAGGGCTTCACTGGCGTCAATCTCGTGGCGCTCGGGTATATTTCGCACTGAGATATACCCGGTCAGAACCTCATTCTGATAAACCGGGGTGACGTTGGCCCGCACCCAGTAGTGATCCCCGTTGTGACGGCGGTTCTTGACCATCCCGGTCCAGCTCTCGCCCTGTTGCAGGGTAAACCACATATCACCGAACGCCTCCGGAGGCATATCCGGATGGCGGATCACATTATGAGGCTCACCAATAAGATGCTCTTCTTTATAACCACTGGCATCAATAAAGGCCGAGTTCGCGTACGTAATATGACTTTGTGTATCGGTAGTCGACATTAAGGTCGACCCTTCGTTAAGCAAGTACTCGTTTTGTGTAACGTGAATGTTACGCCTCATGAATAACTCCGGCTGATGTCTGCGTAAAGAAATGCCGCCCGAAAAAGGTTCAGGCAAGGTGAAAATCTTATTTTTTAAAAAACGGACGGCGTATTCTCCACAAAATTTAATCAATTGGATAGCGTCACTATTAACTATTTTTTATCTGTTAATGGCGGCTGATGTAATAAAAATGCAATCAATAAAGCGCGGATATAAAGGCCAGCGGGGAATAACCCGACTTAAGGCAAATATAAAGAAATTAATGGATTCCTGGCATAAACCTGACTACCAGAAATAGCGTTTCATTAACACCGGTTAAACATTATTATATTGGCCCCGTTCTCCGAATCTCAGATGAAACGATGAAAATCAATATTATTGGCACCAGCGGCAGCGGAAAAAGCACCCTTGCCCGCAGAATTGCCGCTGAACTGGCGCTGCCCTGTATCGAAATGGACACCCTGTACTGGCTCCCGGCGTGGCAGGGCACCCCGGATGAGGTCCTCTTCGCAAAGCTGGAGACTGCCCTCAGCGCCAGCCCCGGTTGGGTGCTGGACGGCAACTACAACCGCACCCGCCCCGTGAAGTGGCGTGATGTCGACCTGGTGGTATGGGTAGATTATGGTTTCGCCCGCACCCTGCGCCAGGCGGTGATCCGGGCCGCGAAACGCGCCTGGACGCAGCAGGAGCTGTGGCCCGGCACCGGCAACCGGGAGAGCTTTCGCCGCTCCTTTTTTAGTCGCGAATCGATTCTGCTGTGGACCATCAAAACCTGGCGCAGCAACCGGGCGCGGTATGAAGCTGACATGCTCAACCCGAACTATGCCCACATTCGCTTCGTGCGCATCACCTCCCGTCAGCAGGCCGAAGCCCTGATCGCCGAACTGCGTGCAGCGCAGTAATCCGGGGCGGTATATCTGAAATCCGGCAAACCAAATGTAAATTAATTGTTTCTCAGAGGTGAAATCGCCCTTTAATAATGGCGACATGTTTAGTCAAACGAGATTGCAACATGTCATGGCGAATCAGCATTCTGGATAAAAGTCCTGTCGCAGAACACGAAACGGCCGCCGATGCCCTGGCACGCACTTTAAGCCTGGCGCAGCAGGCCGAGTCGCTGGGTTATCACCGCTTCTGGATTGCCGAACACCACAACACCCCGCAACTGGCGAGCCCGTCGCCGGAGCTACTGATTGCCTGGATCCTGGGGCAGACGCGTCGCATTCGGGTCGGCTCAGGCGGGGTAATGCTACAACACTACAGCCCGTACAAAGTGGCCGAAAACTTCAACCTGCTGGCGGCTATCGCCCCGGGTCGGGTGGATCTGGGTATCGGCAAAGCGCCCGGCGGCCTGCCGCTGTCGACAAAGGCGTTACAGCTCGGCCTTAACCCGCAGCAGAAGGGGGATTTTGCCTCCCAGCTGGCGCAGCTGAACGGCTGGATTAACCCGACGTCACTGGAGGAGGCGGTACGCGCCACCCCGCACCCGCAGGTGCCTGCGGCGGGTTTCCTGCTGGGGGCCAGCACGGAGAGCGCACGCCTTGCCGCCAGCCTTAACTGGGACTTCGTGTTTGCCGCCCATCTCAACGGCGATCCCGCGCTTCTGCGTGAGGTGATTGGCACCTGGCGCGCCCTCAGCGCCCGGGAGGTGATTGTCGCGGTGCAGGCCATCGTTGCCCCAACCCAGGGGCAGGCCCGGGCGCTGGCGAGCGCAGTCGAAGTCTGGGGCGTTGAGCTTGCGAACGGCCAGCGGGTGACCGTCGCCAGCGAAGAGCAGGCCTACGCCTTTGCCCGTCAGGCGGGCAGCGAGCCGCTGCGTATCGCCCGTCGCGCCCAGTCTCTGCTGGCTGGCACCGCCGAATTCGTACTCGACCAGCTCGAGGCGCTGCATCAGCAGTGGGGCATTGATGAGTTCATTATCGATACCCCAGTCGCCGACGGCCCGGCCCGCGTCCAGTCCCTGCGCCTGCTGGCCCAGGCCCGACAGCTGCGGGAGGTGGCGGTATGAGCCTCGAACAACAGCTGATCGCCTGGCGCCGCGAGCTGCACCAGAACCCGGAGCTCTCCGGCGAAGAGGTGGAAACCACCGCCCGCCTGCGCCAGTGGCTGAAAGCGGCCGGGATCGCCGTCCTGCCTTATGACCTGCCTACCGGCGTGGTGGCCGAAGTGGGCAGGGGCGAAAAGCAGATCGCCCTGCGTGCGGATATCGATGCGCTGCCCATTGAGGAGCGCAGCGGCGTGGCGTTTACCTCGCAGCGTGCCGGTGTCATGCACGCCTGCGGCCACGACGTCCACACCAGCGTGATCCTCGGCGCGGCCTTAACCCTGAAAGCCCGTGAAAGCGAGCTGAGTGGAAGAGTGCGGATCCTGTTCCAGCCTGCGGAGGAGAACTTCGGCGGCGCGAAAAGCCTGGTTCGCGCCGGTGCCCTGCGCGACGTCAGCGCCATCTTCGGCATGCATAACGAACCTGGCTTACCGGTGGGGCACTTTGCCACCCGTGGCGGCCCGTTCTACGCCAACGTCGACCGCTTTATCTTCCGCATTACCGGCAAGGGGGCGCATGCCGCCCGCCCGCACGAAGGTAACGACGCCATTGTCATCGCCAGCCAGCTGGTCACCGCCCTGCAAAGCGTCGCCAGCCGCAACGTTAACACCCTTGATTCGGTGGTGCTGAGCGTGACGCGCATTACCGGGGGGAACACCTGGAACGTCCTGCCGGAGAGCGTTGAGCTGGAGGGCACCCTGCGCACCCACCGCACCGAAGTGCAGCAGAACGTAAAGGCCCGGGTGGCGGAAATCGCCGCCGGGTTCGCCAGCGCCTTTAACGCGCAGATCGACATCACCTGGTATGCCGGGCCCACCGCGCTGGTTAACGATGCGGCCTGGGCCGAGTTTGCCACCTCGGTGGCACAGGAAACCGGCTACGAGACGCAGCAGGCCGAACTGCATATGGGCGGGGAGGATTTCGCCGTCTACCTCCAGCAGATCCCCGGCGCCTTCGTCAGCATCGGCAGCGCCAGCCAGTACGGCTTACATCATCCGGCTTTTAACCCGGATGAAGCCTTAATCGAACCCGCCGCGCGATACTTCGCCCGGCTTGCGGAAAAAGCACTGAATCAACTTTAAGGGTAAGGAGTGAATATGTCCGCAACACGACAGCTGCGTCTTGGCACCATCCTGCACGGCGCATCGGGGAACATGTCGGCCTGGCGCCACCCGGCGGCCCCCGCCGATGCCAGCATCAATTTTGAATTCGTCAAAGAGACGGCCCTGAAGGCCGAAGCGGGCAAGCTCGACTTCATCTTTGTCGCCGACGGCCTGTACATCAACGAGAAGTCGATCCCGCATTTTCTCAACCGCTTTGAGCCCCTGACCGTGCTGTCGGCGCTGGCGACCGTCACCTCAAGGCTGGGGCTGGTAGGGACCTTGTCCACCTCCTACAGCGAGCCCTTCACCGTGGCGCGCCAGTTTGCCAGCCTTGATCACCTGAGTAACGGCCGGGCAGGCTGGAACGTGGTGACGTCGCCCCTGGAAGGGTCGGCGAAGAACTTCTCCCGGGAAAAACACCCGGAGCACGCCCTGCGTTACCGCATCGCCGATGAGTACCTCTACGTGGTGAAAGGGCTCTGGGACTCCTGGGAGGGCGACGCCTTTGTGCGCAATAAAGAGACCGGGCGGTTCTTCGACCCACAAAAGCTGCACACCCTCGATCACCACGGCGATTTCTTTAAGGTGGCCGGGCCGCTGAACATTGGCCGCACCCCGCAGGGCAGACCAATTGTCTTTCAGGCCGGTGCCTCTGACGACGGCAAAAAGCTGGCGGCAAAACACGCCGACGCCATCTTCACCCACCATGAAACCTTTGAGGAGGCCCAGGCCTTCTGGCACGACGTGAAAAGCCAGCTGAAACAGCATGGCCGTCGGGCTGATGAACTGCACATCTTCCAGGGGGTGAGCGTCATCGTCGGCAACGATGCCGACGACGTGGAGCAGCAGTACCAGACCACCGCCGCGCTGGTCTCTGTTAATGATGCCCTGAACTATCTCGGCCGCTACTTCGAGCATCACGACTTCAGCCAGTATCCGCTGGATGAAGCCTTCCCGGATATCGGCGACCTCGGCAAAAACAGCTTCCGCAGCACCACGGATGAGATCAAGCGCAACGCCCGGGAGCGCAACCTAACCCTGCGCCAGGTGGCCCTGGAGGCGGCCTCACCCCGGCCGCGTTTTTCCGGCACCCCGGAGCAGGTGGCCGATGGTTTACAGCAGTGGTTTGAGGGTTACGCAGCAGACGGGTTCATCATCCAGGGCGGCACGCCGGATACCTTCCCGCGCTTTGTTGACCAGGTGGTGCCGCTGTTGCAGGCGCGCGGCCTGTTCCGCACCGACTATCCTGGTACCACCCTGCGTGACAGCCTGGGGTTAGATCAGCCCGTTAATCAGTTCACACAACAATAAGAGACACTGCCATGCAAAAATCATCGCTTATTCTGGCGCTCGCGCTGGCCTTTACCCCTGCCGTCTGGGCAGAGAACGTCAACATTAATGGCACCGGGGTAAGCCTCGAGGCCAACAAAACGCCGATTAACACCGCGAAAAACCCGGAGGCCATTGCCCTGCTCCCGGCCAGCTTCAAACCGGTGGTGCCGGGGAAATTCACCGTGGCAATTGCCGGGCTGAGCCAGCCGCCGCTGACGGTGTTTGCCGATGACAACAAAACGCTGATAGGCAGCGAGGCCGATATCGCCCGTCTGGTGGCCGACAGCCTCGGGCTGGAGCTGAACGTGGTGCCGACCTCCTGGGAGGACTGGCCGCTGGGGGTGACGTCCGGGAAATACGACGCGGCCATCAGCAACATCACCGTCACCAAAGAGCGCAAAGAGAAGTTCGACTTTGCCACCTACCGTAAAGACTCGCTGGGCTTCTACGTGAAATCCACCAGCCCGATCAAGAAACTTGAGACAGCGGAAGACATCGCCGGGCTGCGGATCATCGTGGGATCCGGCACTAATCAGGAGGCGATCCTGCTGGCATGGGATGCCGAAAACCAGAAGAAGGGGCTGAAGCCGTTCACCCCGATCTACACCAAAGATGATGCGGCCCAGACCCTGGCGCTGCAGTCCGGTCGCGCGGATGCTTACTTTGGCCCGAACGTGATTGGCGCGTGGAAAGCGGCGCTGACCGGCAAAACCAAACTGGTGGGCAGCGTCGACGGCGGCTGGCCGAAAGCGGCGCACATTGCCGTGACCCTGAAAAAAGGCAGCGGCCTGGCGGAGCCGGTACAGACCGCACTCAACGGCGCGATCAAAAACGGCGACTACGACAGGGTGCTGAACCGCTGGGGGGAAGGCGTGGAGCGTATTCCGGCATCAGAAGTTAACCCGGCTGGCCTCGGCGACTAAGGAGATCCCATGAGCGACCTTTTTCGCGACGTATCGCCGGAAGACGCCGATCTTCAGCCCATCATCGACGGGCTGTTCGGCGAGTACGCGGCACGCTACGGCGACTACTTCTCTAAAGATGCCGAGGTGGAACTGACCGAATGGTATCTGGCGCCGCAGGGGCTGTTTATTGTGCTGGAGCGCGACGGAAAAATCATCGCCACCGGGGCATACAAACCCTTAGATGCAGAGACCGCCGAGATCAAACGTATCTGGACCGACAAATCCCTGCGCCAGCAGGGTCTTGCCGCCCGGGTGGTGCAGGAGCTGGAGCGGCGGGCAGTACTGGCCGGTTACAGCCAGATCTATCTCACCACCGGCTTTCGCCAGCCAGAAGCGGTGCGGCTCTACCTGAGCCAGGGCTACGCGGCGCAGTTCGATCTGACCCGCGACCCGGAAGAGTACAGCCAGCCGCCGTTTGACGGACGGCTGCGCTTCACCAAAACGCTGGTACGCGAAGCGTTCAGTAAATCGGCATGAGGAACGACGATGAACAACGTTGAAACCATCAAAGTGGTCCCGGCGCGCTACCCGCTGCGCACCCTTGGCGCCGTTGTCGCGCTGTTTGTCCTGGCGGTGGTTGTCCAGTCGGTGGCCTTTAATCCCCGCTGGGAGTGGGCGGTCTTTGCCCGCTGGTTCTTTGACCCGGTGATCCTCGAAGGGGTAGGGCAGACGCTGCTGCTGACGCTGATCGGCACCGTGCTCAGCGTGGTGATAGGCGGCCTGCTGGCGCTGGCGCGGCTCTCCTCGTCGTGGCTGCTGAGCACCCTGGCGTGGGGCTATATCTGGCTGTTTCGCTCCCTGCCGCTGATTGTGGTGTTGATCGTTCTCTACAACTTCTCCTATCTGTACGACACCCTCTCCCTTGGCGTGCCGTTCACCGGCATCACCTGGGGCAGCTTTGAGACCATCAACGTGCTGGGGCAGTTTTCCACGGCCGTCGTCGGGCTGACGCTGGTGCAGAGCGCCTATACCGCGGAGATCGTTCGCGGCGGCTTCTTAGGGGTCGATCACGGCCAGTACGAAGCGGCCGCGGCGCTGGGTTTACCGGCCTCGCGCCGCACCCTGCGCATCATCCTGCCCCAGGCGCTGCGCACCATTCTCCCGGCCGGGTTTAACGAGGTCATCAGCCTCGCCAAAGGCACGGCGATGGTGTACGTCCTGGCGATGCCGGAGCTGTTCTACACCATCCAGATGATTTACAACCGCACCCAGGAGGTGATCCCGCTCCTGATGGTCGGCGCCGTCTGGTATCTGGTGATCACCACCGTGCTCTCCGCCATTCAGCATCTGGTTGAACGGGGGCTGGCCCGCAGCGAGCGCCGCTCGGCGGTGAACAGCGCCCGCGCCACCCGCAGCCGTTCCGTGACCACCCAATCGACACAGGAGCCTGTCCATGCAAGCCTCTCCTGAAGGACATATTTCCATTACCGGCGTAAGCAAGTTCTTTGGGCGCCACAAGGCGCTGGATAACGTCTCGTTGGAGATCCCGCCGGGCTCGGTAACGGTGATCCTCGGCCCGTCCGGCTCGGGTAAATCAACCCTGCTGCGCACCATTAACCACCTGGAGCGCGTGGATGAAGGCTTTATCCAGATTGACGGGGACTACATCGGCTATCGCCGGGAGGGCGATACGCTGTACGAGCTGAAGGAGAAAGCGATCCTTAAGCAGCGCGTCAACGTGGGCTACGTGTTCCAGAACTTCAACCTGTTCCCCCACCTGACGGTGCTGGAGAACCTGATTGAGGCCCCCATCGCCCATAAACAACTGAGCCGTAAAGCGGCCATCGAGCGGGCTTACGAACTGCTGGACGTGGTGGGGCTGCGGGATAAAGCCGACGCCTGGTCGCGCCATCTTTCCGGCGGTCAGCAGCAGCGTATCGCCATTGCCCGCGCTCTGGCCCTGCGCCCGCGGGTGATCCTGTTTGATGAACCGACGTCGGCGCTGGATCCGGAGCTGGTGGGCGAGGTGCTGGACGTCATTAAAAAGCTGGCCCGCTCCGGCACCACCCTGGTGGTGGTGACCCATGAGATTGGCTTTGCCCGGGAAGTGGCGGACCAGGTGGTGTTTATGGTCGACGGCAAAATCGTGGAGCAGGGCAGCAGCGACGAGGTGCTGAACCGCCCGTCCCACGCCCGAACGCGGCAGTTCCTGTCCAAAGTGCTGTAAGGAGAGAAGATGAAAAAGGGATTACTGGCTTTGTTAGTGGTGGCCTCTGCCAGCCACGCGGAGATTGATTTACAGGCCAACGAGCAGCCGCTGCGGGTGACGGTGGATCCGCAGGCGGTGGCGAAAATTCCGGCCAGCTATAAGTTTGTTGAACCGGGCACCTTAACCGTGGCGATTTCGGCCCTCAACTCGCCGCCGCTGGCGCTGCTGGCCAGCGACAACCGCACCCGCATCGGCAGCGACCCGGATGTTGCCCGGCTGCTGGCTGGCAGTCTCGGCCTGAAACTCAAGCTGGTGCCGACGGCGTGGGAGGACTGGCCGCTGGGGATCACCTCCGGGCGTTACGACGTGGCGCTGGTCAATATTGCGGTGACCGAGCAGCGTAAACAGAAGTTTGATTTCGCCACCTATCGCGTCGATAACCTGGCCTTCTCGGTGAAATCCACCAGTGAGGTGCAGTCGATCAAAAGCGCCGCCGATCTGGCGGGCAAGAAGGTGATTGTCGGGTCCGGCACTAACCAGGAGCGCATTCTGCTCGGCTGGAACGAGGAGAACAAAACCGCCGGGCGCGAGCCTGCGCTGCCGGTTTACCTGACCGACGACGCCTCCGGCAATCTCTATATCCAGTCCGGCAGGGCGGATGTGTTCTTTGGCCCGCAGTCGGTCTCGTCCTATAAAGCGGCGCTGACCGGTAAAACCCGGGTGGTGGGTTTAGGTCCGAAAAAGGCGTACGTGGCCACCACCACCAAAAAGGGCAACGAGCTGGTGTACGCCTTGCAGGCCGCCCTGGACGGGGCTATCCAGCGGGGTGAGTACCAGCAGGTGCTGGCGCGCTGGGGTGAACAGGGAGAAGCGGTGGCGCAGTCGGTAGTCAACCCGCCGGGGATCACCTACTGATGCTGCTCTACACTTAGGGTTTTGACCCGCGAGTGGAGAGAACATGATTAAAGTCTATGGCGTACCGGGCTGGGGCTCAGCCATCAGTGAGGTGATGCTGACCCTGGCCGACATCCCGTATCAGTTCATCGACGTCGACGGTTTTGATAAGCCGGGCGCCACGCGTGAGCTGCTCGAAAAGCTCAACCCTCTGTGTCAGGTGCCAACCCTGGAACTGGAAAATGGCGAGATCATGACGGAAACGGCGGCGATTGCGCTGATGATCCTCGATCGCTGCCCGGATCTGGCACCCCCGGTCGGACGCGCGGAGCGCCAGCAGTTTCAGCGCCTGCTGATCTGGCTTGTGGCTAACGTCTATCCCACCTTTACTTACGCCGACTACCCGGAGCGCTGGGCACCGGATGCGCCAGAGCAGCTGCAAAAAAACTGCATTGAATACCGCAAATCGCTCTACCTGTGGCTGGACAGCCATCTGAAGGCCACCCCGTATGCCTTTGGCGAACAGATAACTCTGGTCGATTGCTACCTGTGCGTGATGCGTATCTGGGGGCCACGCCCGGACTGGTTTGCCGCCAATACGCCGAAAATCACTGCGATTGCCGATAGCGTGTGCAAGCTCCCGAAACTGCACAAGGTGCTAAAAGAGAACAACATTCTCTGATAGGCTGGAACGCACATTCAAAAGGAGACCTGCACATGCCACACGTTGATATCAAATGTTTTCCCCGCGACCTGAACGACGAACAGAAAACCGCCCTGGCGGCGGATATCGCCGAGGTGATCACCCGTCATCTGAACAGTAAAGATCGCTCCATCTCCGTGGCCCTGAACGAAGTTCAGGAAGCGGACTGGAAAGCGCATGTCTGGGATACGGAGATTGGCCCGAAGCTGGACGAGCTGATTAAGAAGCCGGGTTATTCGATGTAAGTGTTTTGCCGGGTAGCGGCTACGCCTGACCCGGCCTACAGGGAACCGTGCGGTGTTCTGCCGGATGGTGGCTACGCCTGACCCGGCCTACAAAGGCCTGGAACCCGTAGGCCGGGCAAGCGTAGCGTCGCCCGGCACACAGGCCGTACAACGTTAAACGTACAATTCAGGATGCTCGTCAAGCATCGCCAGCATATTATCCCGAATCTCATCCTGTGCTCCGGCCATCCACACCGCCTCCAGCGGCATTCCCATCAGGTCGGCACCATTCAGCTTCACAAACTTCACCCCCGGCATCAGATAGCGACTGCTCCAGGCGGGCACAATCGCCAGCCCAATTCCCGCCGCCACCAGGTTGATGATGGTCTGCTTCTCATCCGCCATCTGTGACACTGTCACCTCTATTCCGGCCTGATGAAACAGATTCATGGTCAGGTCGTGGCTGTGCGGGCGCGAACGCCGCTCCGGCAGGATCATTGGCATCCCTTCAAGCTCCACGATATCCACCGCCTCGCGCCCGGCGAACGGATGGCTGGCGGGCAGGGCCAGAATACCCGGCTCGTTGCACAAAAATGCCCGGCCAAACTGCACGTCGAGCTGGGCAGGCGGGCGGATAAACACCAGATCCAGCCTGCCGCTTTTCAGCTTCGGCAGCAGATGCACGGTCTTATCTTCGAACAGCTGGATCTCCACCTCCGGGTAGAGCTGGCGGAACAGATGCAGCAGCCCGGGCAATAAACCGATGGCCGCGCTGTCGATAGTCCCGACGCGTAAAAGCGGCTGTGAGCGACGCGGATTTTGACGAAATTGCAACATAATCGCGTCGGCATGGGCGAGCAGTTTTCGCGCCTCTTCCCGCAGCAGGACGCCGTTCTCCGTCAGCGCCACCCGGCGGGTCGAGCGGGTGAACAGACGCGTGCCAAGTGCCTCTTCTAAAAGACGAATATTTCTTCCCAGGGCAGAAGGCAGCATATCCAGCCGCTGGGCCGCCTGGCCGAAATGCAGGGTCTCTGCCACCGCCAGGAAACAGCGCAGGTGTTGTAGTTCCATGTTGGCTCGCTCGTGATTATTGCATTTTTTTGTATAAACCGATGCGCATGATCATGCAAGAAATATCAGCATACTCATCAAAGCAGCCCGACTGCGTACCCTACAAAATAATTATGAGGAACACCTCACATGACCTGCACAATCGAACAACGGGTAATGCGCAAAATCACCTTGCGCATCGTGCCCTTCATCATGCTGTTGTATTTCATCGCCTTCCTTGACCGCGTCAACATCGGTTTCGCGGCGCTCACCATGAATGCCGACCTCGGTTTCTCCCCGGCGGTGTTTGGCTTCGGGGCCGGGATCTTCTTCCTCGGCTACTTCCTGTTTGAAGTTCCGTCCAACCTCATCCTGCATAAGGTCGGGGCGCGCATCTGGATTGCGCGGGTGATGATCACCTGGGGGCTGGTCTCCGGCGGCATGGCCTTTGTTCAGGGCACCACCAGCTTCTACACCCTCCGTTTCCTCCTCGGCGTGGCGGAAGCCGGATTCTTCCCGGGGATCATCCTCTACTTAAGCTACTGGTTCCCGGCGCAGAAGCGCGCCCAGGTCACGGCCATCTTTATGGCGGCGGCCCCCATTTCCACCGCACTCGGCTCGCCGATCTCCGCCGCGCTGCTGGAGATGCACGGCATGATGGGCTTTGCCGGCTGGCAGTGGATGTTTGTTCTTGAAGCGGTTCCGGCGGTGATCCTCGGCGTGGTGGTGCTGTTCTGGCTTACCGACCGCCCCGAGAAAGCGAAATGGCTCAGCGAAGAGGAGCGCGGCTGGCTGACTGGCACCCTGCAACGCGAGCAGGCGGCGAAACAAGCCACGGCGCAGCACAGCGTCTGGAAAGGACTGCTGGATAAACGCGTGCTGGCGCTCTCTCTGGTCTACTTTGGTACTTCCGCCGGGCTCTATACCCTGGGCATCTGGTCGCCGCAGATCATCAAAACGCTCGGCGTCTCCTCCATGACTGTTGGCCTGCTGAATGCCATTCCGGCCGTGATTGCCGTCGTGGCGATGGTGCTCTGGGCGCGTCATTCCGACCGAACAGGCGAACGCTCCTGGCACGTCATTGCCGCCTGCATCGTGGCTGCGGCCGGGCTGTTTATGGCGGGCACTACGGCAAGCATCGTCGGGGTGATCCTCGCCCTGACCATCGTTAACTGCGGCATCAGCGCCTCTAAACCCCCGCTGTGGAGCATGCCCACGCTGTTCCTTTCCGGTTCGGCGGCAGCGGCAGGTATCGCCACCATCAACTCCCTCGGCAACCTCGGCGGCTTTGTCGGTCCGTTCATGATTGGCCTGATTAAGCAGCACACCGGCAGTTACACCTGGGGGCTGTGGTTTGTGGCCGGGTTGTTGATCCTCTCCTCGCTTGTTGTGCTGTGGCTGTCGGCATCCAGCCGCAAAACCCAGCCCAGCGAACCCTTAGTTCAGTCAAAACATTAATTTAAGGAAACACAGATGAAA
Organism: Leclercia adecarboxylata; assembly: GCF_023639785.1. Taxonomy (NCBI): domain Bacteria; kingdom Pseudomonadati; phylum Pseudomonadota; class Gammaproteobacteria; order Enterobacterales; family Enterobacteriaceae; genus Leclercia; species Leclercia adecarboxylata. The sequence goes on along the minus strand of NZ_CP098325.1, from coordinate 2,359,662 downwards.
GATTACGCGATTGCAGCCATCCCCGCAGACGGTATCGGCCCGGAAGTGATCACCGCAGGGGTAGAGGTGTTACATGCGCTGGCGCAGCGTCAGGGAAATATGCGTTTCTCGGTACATACCTTCGAATGGGGTTCGGACTATTACAAGACGCACGGCGTGATGATGCCGGAGGACGGACTCGCGCAGTTAAAAGCCTTTGATGCCATTTACTTTGGTGCCGTGGGCGCGCCGGACGTACCGGACCACATCACCCTATGGGGGCTGCGTCTGCCGATTTGTCAGGGCTTCGACCAGTATGCCAACGTGCGCCCCACCAAAATCCTGCCGGGCATTCAGTCCCCGCTGCGCAAAGCGGTGCCGGGCACTCTCGACTGGGTGATTGTGCGTGAGAACTCGGAGGGGGAATACTCCGGGCACGGCGGGCGGGCGCACCGTGGTCTGCCGGAGGAAGTCGGCACCGAGGTGGCGATCTTCACCCGCACCGGAGTGACGCGCATTATGCGCTATGCCTTCCGCCTGGCGCAGAGCCGCCCGCGTAAGCTGTTAACCGTGGTCACCAAATCTAACGCCCAGCGTCACGGGATGGTGATGTGGGATGAGATCGCCGCCGAGGTGGCCCGCGAGTTCCCGGACGTCACCTGGGATAAAATGCTGGTGGATGCCATGACCGTGCGCATGACCCTGCACCCGGAGTCGCTGGACACCATAGTGGCAACCAATCTCCATGCCGACATCCTCTCGGATCTGGCCGGGGCGCTGGCAGGCAGTCTGGGTGTGGCGCCGACCGCCAATATCGACCCGGAGCGTCGTTTCCCGTCAATGTTCGAGCCGATCCACGGTTCGGCGTTTGATATCACCGGCAAAGGCATCGCCAACCCGGTCGCCAGCTTCTGGACCGCGGCGCAGATGCTGGAACATCTGGGCGAGAACGAAGCCGCCGCGCGCCTGATGGCCGCCGTGGAAAAAGTCTGCGCCGGGGGGATCATGACCCCGGACGTGGGCGGGACGGCCAACACCCGCGAGGTCACCCAGGCGGTGATCCGCGCCATCACAGAAGGCTGACCTATGGCTCAACACGACGACAGCGCCCTGAGAGGGGCGCTTACTGAGATCTTCATGGCGGCGGTGAAGAGTGCCGACCCCCATGAAGCACTGCTCAAAGCCCTGCCGGAGAAACCGCGCGGTCGCTGCATTGTGGTGGGGGCCGGAAAAGCCAGCGCCGCCATGGCCGCCGCGCTGGAGACCGCCTGGCCGGATGTCGATCTTCAGGGTGTTGTAGTGACCCGTTACGGCCACGCGGCCCCGACGCAAAAAATCCGCATCGTCGAGGCGGCGCACCCGGTCTCCGATGCCATGAGCGAAGTCGCCTCGATGCTGATGATGGAGCAGGTGAAAAACCTTACCGCCGACGACTGCGTGATCGCGCTTATTTCCGGCGGGGGCTCGTCCCTGCTGGCGCTGCCGCGCAAGGGGATTACGCTTGCCGACAAGCAGGCGGTGAACAAGGCGCTGCTAAAAAGCGGGGCGACCATCAACGAGGTGAATACCGTTCGCAAGCAGCTGTCGGACATCAAAGGCGGGCGCCTGGCGCTGGCTGCCAGACCTGCCCGGGTGATCACGTTGATTATCAGCGACGTACCCGGCGACGATCCCCAGAGCATCGCCTCTGGCCCGACGGTGGCGGACAGCTCAACCCCGGAGGAGGCGCTGGAGATTATCGCCCGCTACGGTCTGGAACTGCCGGAGCCGGTGATGCGGGTATTGCAGACTCCGCGCCCGCCGGTAACGCCTGCGGACATTGACGAGGATATCCGCCTTATCGCTACCCCGTCCGGGGCGCTGGCCGCCGCGGCCTCAGTTGCCAGGCGGATGGGCTACACCCCGCTGATTCTGGGCGATGCGCTGGAGGGTGAAAGCGCCCAACTGGGGATTGTGATGGCCGGCATCGCCAAATCGGTGAAGCAGCACGGCCTGCCGGTGAAAGGCCCGGCGGTGCTGCTGAGCGGCGGCGAGACCACGGTGACCCTTGGCGACACCGGCTGCGGGCGCGGCGGACGCAACACCGAGTTTCTGCTGGCGCTGGCCTGCGCGCTGAAGGGCGAGGAGGGGATCTACGCCATCGCCGGGGACAGCGACGGGATCGACGGAACCGAGGATGCCGCAGGCGCGATCGTCACGCCGGATACGCTGTCGCGCACCGGGCTGGATGCGAAGGCGATGCTGCGCGGGCACGACAGCTACAGCTACTTTGCCGCGCTGGGGGATCTGGTGGTGACCGGCCCGACGTTAACCAATGTGAATGATATTCGGGTGATAATGGTCAGGTAAGGTGGTATCGCCGGGCGGCAGCTTCGCTTTGCCCGGCCTACAACTTCACGCGCCCGTAGGCCGGGTAAGGCGGAGCCGCCACCCGGCGTTGTTGTTTCGAAGCGGCCTGTTCCCCCTCACCCTAACCCTCTCCCTCAAGGGAGAGGGAACCCTTTGCGCCCCATCATCATACTCAACCGGCCCTCACCGTAAATCACCCGTCCCCCTGTTTACAGGGCACTACACTGATCTACATACCCGCACGCGCTAACCCAGCGCGTGCTTTTCATGTCCATAAAAGAAGGATGCATCATGATCCGGCCCATTCCTCTTGAGCGTTATCGCAACATCGGTATCTCGGCGCATATTGATGCAGGTAAAACCACCACCACAGAGCGCATCCTTTTCTATACCGGGGTGAGCCATAAGATGGGGGAGGTCCACGATGGCGCGGCGATCACCGACTGGATGGCCCAGGAGCAGGAGCGGGGGATCACCATCACCTCGGCGGCGGTGAGCTGCTTCTGGTCCGGCATTGATCGCGAGTTTGAGCCGCACCGCATCAATATCATCGATACTCCCGGCCACGTCGATTTTACTATCGAGGTGGAGCGCTCCATGCGGGTGCTGGACGGCGCGGTGATGGTCTATGACTCGGTGGGGGGCGTGCAGCCGCAGTCGGAAACCGTCTGGCGTCAGGCCAATAAATACCGGGTGCCGCGCATCGCCTTCGTGAACAAGATGGACCGCCCGGGCGCCGATTTCTTTCACGTCGTGCAGATGATGATCGACCGGCTGAAAGCCCATCCGGTGCCGATTGTGATCCCCATCGGCGCGGAGGATCATTTCACCGGGGTGGTCGACCTTATCCACATGCGGGCCATACTCTGGGATGACGCTACCCAGGGGATGACCTTCAGCTATGCCCCGGTGCCGGAGGATCTGCTGGCGACTGCGCAAGCCTGGCGGGAAAAAATGGTCTCGGCCGCGGCGGAAGCCAGCGACGAGCTGATGGATAAATACCTCGAAACTGGCGATCTCGACGAGGCGGAAATAATCCGCGGCTTACGTCAACGCACGGTGGCCGGGGAGATACAGCCGATGCTGTGCGGCAGCGCCTTTAAAAACAAAGGGGTGCAGCGGATGCTCGATGCGGTGATCGAGCTGATGCCGTCCCCCCTCGACGTGCCCGCTATCGACGGGGTGGATGAAAAAGGCCAGCACGCCGAGCGTCATCCCAACGACGACGAACCTTTCTCGGCGCTGGCGTTCAAGCTGATGTCCGACCCCTACGTCGGCCAGCTGACCTTTATCCGCGTCTACTCCGGGGTGCTGAAAAAAGGGGACGCGGTCTTTAACCCGGTGAAGGGGAAGAAGGAGCGCATCGGGCGCATCGTGCTGATGCACGCCAACGACCGTCATGACGTCGAGGAGCTGCGCACCGGGGATATCGCCGCCTGTGTGGGGCTGAAAGATGTCACCACCGGCGACACCCTGACCGACCCCAGTGCGGTGATCACCCTTGAGCGGATGGAGTTCCCGGACCCGGTGATCTCCCTCTCCATCGAGCCGAAAACCAAGGCCGATCAGGAGAAAATGGGCATCGCCCTGCATCGTCTGGCGGCGGAAGATCCTTCGTTCCACCTGCATACCGACGACGAGTCCGGCCAGACCATTATCTCCGGGATGGGGGAGCTGCACCTGGAGATCATCGTCGACCGCATGAAACGCGAGTTCGGCGTCGAGGCCAACATTGGCCGTCCGCAAGTGACCTACCGGGAGACCATCCGCAAAGCGGTAAGCGACGTCGAAGGCAAATTTGTCCGCCAGTCCGGGGGTAAAGGGCAGTACGGCCACGTGGTGCTTAGCCTCGAGCCCCAAGAGCCGGGCAGCGGTTTTGCCTTTGTGGATGCCACCAAAGGCGGGGTGGTGCCGCGGGAGTATATTCCGTCGGTAGAGAAAGGGCTGCGGGAGGCGATGAACAGCGGCGTGCTGGCGGGCTACCCGGTGGTGGATATCAAAGCGACCCTGACCTTCGGTTCCTATCACGACGTCGACTCCTCGGAGATGGCGTTTCGCATGGCGGCGATCTTTGGCTTTAAGGAGGCGGCGCGCAAGGCCGACCCGGTGATCCTTGAGCCGATGATGCACGTGGAGGTAGAAACCCCGGAAGAGTACGCCGGGAATATCATGGGCGACCTCTCGTCCCGGCGTGGGCTGGTGCAGGGGATGGAGGAGCAGTTCGGCAGCCAGATCATCCGCGCCGACGTGCCGCTGGCGGAGATGTTCGGTTATGCCACCACGCTGCGGTCGATGTCGCAGGGGCGGGCGACCTACAGCATGGAGTTTCATCACTATGCCGAAGCGCCGCGCATCGTGGCCGATGAGATCATCGCCGGACGCGCGAAAAAGTAGCGACCGGGCGAACCATGAAGCGCCTGCATCTCGCTCTCGCCGTCATCACCGCCCCCCTGTTGCTGCTGGGGTGCGTGGTGATGACCGGCACCAGCAAAACCGACTTTGCCGCCACCAGACAGGCGGACATGGTCTTTATCGGGCTCCCGGCGCCGCTGAACTGGTTGGTGGCCGGGATGCAGGGCACCACGTTTCCGGTCTCCAGCACCCTATCGCTTACCGCCGCCCACGTGGCGGTGCCGCTGCTGAAGCCGATCAAAGCCCAGCACCCCATCTGCGATGTGGCGGTCATTGCCGATAATAATCTCGGGAAAATCGTGCATCAGCTGGCTTACGCCCGGGCCGGGCGCAACGTCACGCTGTTCGGCTACAGCGCCATTAACAGCCTACCCAAATCCAGCCGGGGCAAGATCGACGGCTTCGTTAAGCGCAACGGCTGCTACTACGGGATTATCACCGGGGCGGGGGCGGTCTCCGGCATGTCCGGCGGGCCGGTGATCGACAGCCTGACCGGGGAGGCGGTGGGGATCATCACCAACGTCATCCCGGGGGAAGGGGCGGTGGTTTTTATCGCGGTGCAGGATTTTACCAACCTGCTGGACCGGATGCGCATTCCCTATAAAACTTACTGACCCGGCGCCTTCACCTGCTTCCCGCTGGTCACAAACGTCCCGGCGCCGAGATGATGCAGGGTGTTGCGCTTATCGTCGTCAAACTGCCAGCGTCCGGCCACGAACGCCTGCTCGTCTGCGGCGGCAGAGACCACCTCGCCAAACAGGGTGTCATACTTCTCTGCGGTGGAGGTGGCGGGCAGAAGACGGCACTCCATCCACGCCAGACACTTCTCCTCGATCACCGGCAGGCCCAGCACCGGGCCGTTGATGACCGGGATACCGTAGCAGTTGAACTTGTCTTCATCGCGCCCGCTGACGCTGCCCACGGCATAGGTCCAGTTGGTGGCTGCCACGCCGGGGATGACGATGCCGAACATGCCGCTGCGCTCAATCAGCTCCCGCGACCAGGCGCTTTTATCCACCACGATGGCGATGCGCGGCGGCTCAAACTCTACCGGCATCGACCAGGCGGCGGCCATGACGTTGCGGCGGCCAAGGGTGTCGTCGCGGCTGGTGATCAGGATGGTCGGGCCGTGATTCAACAGGCGGCTGGCGTGTATTAACTCAACGGGGCGGAAGTGGCTCATCAGTTTTCCTCGCAGGACGGGTGCAGGCATTAAACGCCTGAAAGCCATCAGAAATCAATACGCAACAAACACGTCATTTTTTCGTCACACAAGCTGCCTAGAGTGGCGAGCATCAAATCCCAAAGAGGATAACAATATGCTCACGTCCATCTCGCTCAACGGCGTGTCGTACGCTTTTGGCGCGAATACCGTATTGAATCAAATCGATCTGCATATCGAGCCGGGTAGCGTGGTTGCGCTGCTGGGGCCGTCGGGCTGCGGGAAAAGCACCCTGTTGCGTCTGCTGGCGGGGTTAACCCAGCCCGCACAGGGTGAAATCCATTTTGGCGATCGTCTGGTGGCGAAAACCGGCTGGGCACTGCCGCCGGAAGCCCGGGACATCGGCATGGTATTCCAGGATTACGCCCTCTGGCCGCATATGACCGTGGCACAGAATGTGATGTTCCCGCTGAAAATGCGCAACTTCCCGCGTCAGGAGCGCGACAGCCGTGTCGGGCAGGCGCTGGCGCGCGTCGGCTTAAGCGATTTCGCCGAACGCAAACCGGCCGGGCTCTCCGGCGGCCAGCAACAGCGCGTGGCGCTGGCCCGGGCGATTGTCGCGGAGCCACGGATGCTGCTGTTTGACGAGCCGCTCTCCAACCTCGACAGCGAACTGCGCGGAAGTTTGTGCCATGAGATGGCCACGCTGCTGCGCCAGCTCGGCACCACCGCCGTCTATGTTACCCACGACCGCCGGGAGGCTGAAATCCTCGCCGACCGCATCGTGCATTTGTCTGCTGGCAGCGTTGCTGCCGATCGTTTGATTACAACCTCTGGGGAGTTCGCATGAAAGCTGCAATGTCCGTCAAAAAAGGAGTGCTGTTAGCCATGGCGTTATCGTCCGTTATGATGTCCAGCGCCCACGCGCTGACCCTCTACACCGCGGGGCCGGGATCGCTTGCCAAAAATCTGGCCAGCGGATTTGAGAAGAAAACCGGCGTGAAGGTGGATGTCTTCCAGGCCACCACCGGCAAAGTAATGGCCCGGCTCGAGGCAGAGCAGGCCAACCCGCAGGCCGATATTCTGATCTCCGCCTCCTGGGATACCGCAGAAGATCTGCACAACCGTGGCTGGCTGCTGCCGTATCAGAGCGCTAACGCGGCTAACGTGCCCGCGGATCTGAAATCAGACGACTTCGTGGCCCAGGGCGTGTCGGCGTTAGGCATCGTCTGGAATACCAAAAGCGGCACCCCGGAGCCGAAAGAGTGGCGCGATCTGACCACCGACGCCTTCAAAGATAAAGTCACAACGCCGGACCCGGCGCTGTCAGGCGCGTCGCTGGACCTGCTGATCGGGCTGCAAAATGGCATGGGCGATAAAGCCTGGAGCCTGTTTGATGCGTTGAAAAAGAACGGCATGGTGGTGAGCGGCCCGAATGCGCAGGCGGTAACGCCGGTGATGCAGGGGGCGAAAGCGGCGGTGTTCGGCGCCGTGGACTACGTCTCGTACGGCAACATCAGCCAGGGCGAATCCCTGAAGGTGATCTTCCCGGCCAGCGGCACCGTGATTGCCCCGCGTCCAATGATGATCCTCAAATCCACTCAGCACGCCGATGATGCCAAAGCCTTTGTGGATTACGTTCTGTCGCCAGAAGGCCAGGCGATGGTGGCCGATGCCTGGCTCATGCCCGCCCGTGGCGACGTGCAGGCCAAACGTCCGCTGCTTAACGATCTGAACATCCTGCCGACCAAAAGCGACGGAAGCAGCGAGCGCAGCGACATCCTCAAGCGTTTCAACACGCTCTTTACCTTATAATCACAGGACGGGGGCAACCCCGTCTTCAGGACTGCTTCGTGAATCCTAAATATCTTTCGGTGACGACGCTGGGGCTACTGCTGATCCTGGTGGCGTTTCCGCTCACCTTTATACTGCTGCAGGCGGTGTTCCCGCAGTTCAGTGCCGGGCAGTTTTCCGGGGCGTTTAGCGGCATCAGCACGCTTCTGGCCGAGTCGCAGCTGCCGGGCATGCTGAGCGGAACGCTGCAAATCGCCCTCGGCGTGGCGCTGGTCAGCGCCCTGATCGGCTTTCCCCTTGGCGTGGCCCGCGGCCTGTTCAACCTGCCGCTGCCAAAGCTCTGGGACCTGCTGTTCCTGATCCCGTTTTTAACCCCGCCCTATATCGCCGCGCTATCGTGGATGCTGGTGCTGCAAACCAACGGCTATCTGCAACAGCTAACCGGGCTCAACCTCAACGATCTGCTGTTCAGCAAGAGCGGTATAGTGCTGGTGATGGCCCTGAACATCTTCCCGGTGGTCTATTTTGCCGTGTCCCGCAGCCTGCTGGCGAGCGGACAGCGTCTGGCCCAGGTGGCCCGCGTCCACGGCGCCAGCCCCGGTCGGGCCTTCTGGCATATCACCTTACCGATGCTCTCACCGTCGCTGGCGGCGGGGATGCTGTTGGCCTTCACTCTGGCAATCGAAGAGTTTGGCGTGCCCGCAGCCCTCGGGACGCGCGCTGGCGTGCTGATGCTGACCACCGATATCGAGAAAAAGCTCGCCGACTGGCCGATCGACCTCTCGGGTGCGTCGATGCTCTCGGTTGTGCTGGTGGCTATCGCCCTCAGCGCCTGGTGGCTGCAGAAAAAGCTGACCGGTCATCAGGATGTGACCAGTATTACCGGGAAACCGACGGAGAACATGGGGGCGAATGCGGGGGTGTTTACGCTGCCGCTTGTCGCGCTCATGGCCCTGGTGGGGGGTATCGCGGTGATCCTGCCGGGGGCGTCGATGGCGCTGTCCGGCGTACTGGGAACCTTGTCCGGCGGGGTGACGCTGACGAACCTGACCGCCGCCCACTATGCTGCGCTCTTCAGTCAGCAGGGGGATGCGCTGTCTGCGCTGGGCACCAGCCTGTCGCTGGCTCTGGGCGCAGCCTGTATCACCGGAGCGCTGGGGCTGCTGGCCGCCTGGCTGGTGGTGGTGCAGAAGATCAAAGGCCGCGGATTGCTGGATGCGCTGTCCCTGATGCCTGCCGCCTTGCCGGGCGTGGTGGTCGGGGTGGGGCTGATCCTGCTGTGGAACCGCCCGTTCTGGCCGGTGTCCCCTTATAACAGCTGGGCGATATTGCTGCTGTCCTATTGCTGCCTGCTGCTGCCGTGGCCGGTGCGCTATGTGGGCAGCGCGCTGCGCCAGCTCGGGGGTAATCTCGAGCCCGCCGCGCGGGTGCATGGCGCCTCGGCATTGCAGGCGCTGCGGTTTATCGTGTTGCCGCTGGTCTCTCCGGCAATGCTGGCGGCGATGCTGATGGTATTTGCTATTGCCTCCCGGGAGCTGGTCACCTCGCTGCTGCTGGCCCCGGCGGGTACGCAAACCGTGTCGGTGTTTATCTGGCGGCAGTTCGAGCAGGGCTCCGTCGGGCAGGGAATGGCCATGGCCACCCTGACGCTGCTGACCGGGCTGGTGTTGATGCTGACCGCCCTCGGGATCATGCAGCGCTCAACGCGCGGGTAAAAAGCACTTTTGCGACAGTGGGCGGAGAAATATAGTTTATAAACAAGGAAGCACTGGACAAGGAAACTGACTATGACCCCGTTTTTGACTGCGTATTTCGTCCGTACCGGCTGGCAGCAGCCGGTTTCTGTGGATATCGCCACCCTGCGAGCGCTGCATCTGCATCACAACAGCGCCATCCCGTTTGAGAATATTGATGTGGTTCTGCCCCGTGAGATCCAGCTCGACGATCAATCCCTGGTCGATAAGCTGGTCACCGCCCGCCGGGGCGGGTACTGCTTTGAGCAGAACGGCCTGTTCGAGCGGGTATTGCGCGAGGTGGGTTTTAACGTACGCAGCCTGCTGGGCCGGGTGGTGCTGGCGAATCCGCCCCACATGCCGCCGCGCACCCATCGCCTGCTGCTGATCGATCTGGAGGGGGAACGCTGGATCGCCGACGTGGGGTTTGGCGGGCAGACCCTGACCGCGCCCATTCGTCTGATTGCCGAAGAGGAGCAGGCGACGCCCCACGGGCTGTACCGGCTGATCAACGACGGCAGCGACTGGGTGCTACAGTTCCGTCATCACGAGCACTGGCAGTCGATGTATCACTTCGATCTCGCCGCACAGTATCAGGCCGATTACGTGATGGGCAACTTCTGGTCCGCGCACTGGCCGCAGTCCCATTTCCGTCATCATCTTTTGATGTGCCGCCATCTTCCCGACGGCGGCAAGCTGACCCTCACTAACTTCCACTTCACCCACTGGCAGGAGGGTCACGCGGTGGAACAGATTAACCTGCCGGATGCGGCAGCGCTGTATCAGCTGATGCAGGAGCGGTTTGGGCTGGGCGTAACCGATGCGAAGCACGGCTTTACCCTGGCAGAACTGACGGCGGTGATGGCCGGGTTTGAAACCCATCCGCAGGCGGGGAAATAGGGCGGGAAACCCGTTGGACCTCCAGCAGGACTTAAGTCTGATACAATGGCGCCACTCAGATAATTTACCCGTCATCATCACAAGGCAAAGAGATATGGAAATCTTATCGCAGAATAAATTCAGCTCGCTGGGTATGCTTTTAGGCGCCATCGCCCTGGTACTGGGCATTGTGCATTTCTCATTAGGGCCTTTTTCCTCGCCGCCGCCAACCTTACAATCGGCGATCGCTAACCAGGTGAATGCCGTTAAAAAAGGCATCACCGCTGGCTTAAAGGGGGAGCAGCCGGAGGTGGCCGAAAATAAACGCGTAAATATTGATAAGATTCTGCACAATGGCGGGATTGCGCTGGCGGTGGTGGCGCTGGGGCTGGCCTTTATTGGCGGTATGCGCAAGGAAAATCGCTGGGGGATCGTGGGCGCGTTGGTTTTTGCGGGCGGAACGCTGATGTTTCACGCCGCACTATTTGGTATTGGGATTGTTTGCGCGATCCTGCTGCTGTTTTTGATTATTTCCTTCCTTCAGGGGACATTATCCGGTCTGTAGCTTCGGTAACTGTCCCATACATGCAACAAAAGGATCTGTCACAGATCCTTTTCTTTAATATCGGCAGAGCCTTCTTACTACAGTTAAACGTTATTTTTCCGCGCCACAAATTTCCTCTATTCTATGCATTCCATTCTCATAATAATATCCTGTGACGTAGGTAGACAATGCTTCTCTGAGTTGCTTGCAGGTTATACCCGCTTTATATAATGCCAGGACAACAGGCGAACCCGTTTCTTCTGTATAAAAACCGTGAGCTAACTGAGAGGGCGACCAGGATGCTCGATGTAATACGATATCATTCATAATGGCCGTCAGGACTTGAGGATTAACGCCATATTTTTTTTGCTCTTAAGATAGCCTTTTCGAGGACCGGGTTATTGTTATTTTTATCTACATAATCAGCCCATTGCACCACATTTTTCTGCAGTATAGCCTGGATAACAGGTTGTGGAGCATACTCAACAAGGTATTCCCACAGCGTTTTAGAGTAGTCGGCGGCAGGTTTCTCCGTAAGAACGCCTGGCGCTGCAGCGATATTATCCGCACTCGTTAACATACCCAGTAGCGCTTCGGCCTGAATGCGATATATGCGTTTTTCAGGGGGATGGTATTGCCATAAAAATTGAATAATATCCTTATTGGTCGTCGCCAGAATTCTGGCGTAAACCTTGTCCGTTAATAACTCAGGCATTTTGTCGAGTATAACTTTTGCGGTAGCGTTATATTGCTGTGTTTGTTCTTCATTCGGCGTAGCAGAGAAATAAAAATGTTCATCCAACGGATTGTTTTTAGTAAGAAAGAGACGGTTGTTTTTTGCCTGTTCAGTACTGCCATCCAGTTGTTCGCTAAATACGCGAAGCGCATTAAAATTATGGCGCTCTACCGCTATTGAGAAAATGAAACCCTGAAACGCATATGTTTGAAATGGATTTGCGCCTTTCGCCAGCAATCCCCGATAGGTTGTTTCAGGCATATCATAGGACTTCACCGCTTCAAATAACATTTGCTGTCGAAACGATGCGTCCTCAAGCCGGCGATTAAATGCTTCACCACTCTGATTGATATGGTGTAGCTGATGCATATCTCTGCCAGTCTGCAGTTCAGAAAGTAGAGCGGGTTTAAAGATATGTATCAGGACTAAAAACACTGTCAAGGCAAAGATATGGCCCCATAATAGCCCGCCAAGGATAGCCTGTCTTGTTCGGAAAATAAGAGAGCAAATGACCGTTCCTCCCAGCGATGCAAGACTCGCGGAGGATAATAAGCTAATATTTGTATCAACGTTGTAGAAGTTCAGTCCCAACCCTATGAATAAAGTGGCCAAACATTGAGGTAACAGCAACCATAGTAAGAGCAGACGGCTTTTTTTATTTCTGAAAGCTTTAATAAGGAAAAGTAAAATGATCGCTCCCATTAACCAGGGCGCAGAGAGTAGCAAAAATGCAATAAAAATATCAAATAGGGTAAATTTAACGACACTAAGCATGCTTAACTTTCCTTGTTAAGTGTTATTCCTTGCCAGCAAACTACTGTAGTTGTCATCGTCAGGTCAATACTTCAGCTAAAACGCAGGGGACAGTTTCAGGCCGGGCCGCAGCCAACACCCGGCACAGAAATGGTCATCGCGGGTAGGCCCGCTGGCTGTAAACCCGGAATGGGAGCCTTAAAAAGCGTCTTTCCCTGGCCGGGCGGGCAGAGCAACGTTCTGCTTTGCCCGCTGTAAAACGTTAGCGTTGAGAAAAAAGCTCTAAGCCGATCGCTCTGTCCAGATGACGGAAGAGCGCCGACCCGGCCATCTCAGCCATCCCCAGCACATACATACCATCAAGGCCGCACACCAACGCGATCAGCCGCCATGCGATATCGGCTGCGTGGTCAACGCGTAAAAATTCACCCGCAACACCGCCCTGTTCAATAATGGCGACGGTCTCTTCATGCCACATATGCATGGTCAGCAGGTAGGCGCTTTTGATCTCAGCATCCCTTACAGCCTCAATCTGCGCCTCACGCCAGAGTTTAATGTAGGGTTCAAATCCGCCGTTTTCACTGCCGAGCATGGCGTGCAGTCGTTCGCGCCAGCTGGCGTTTTCTGCCACTATCTCGGCATCCAACAGGGTGCGGATCAGGCGCACAAAGGCCTGGGCTTTCAGCTCGCCAGCAGAGGAGAAGTGATGATGGACCTGGCCTGTCGCCACTTTTGCCTCGGCGGCGATACGTCTGACGGTCATCGCGGTAAAGCCCTCGTTTAGCGCTACGCGCATGGCGGCCTGAAGGATCTCTTCCCGCCGTTCGTCCTTACTCAGATAGCTCATTTTTTTCACTCTCGATCCCGGGACAACGAGTGTAACAAAAAGCTGGACATGCGTTCAACTTTACGTAGGATCCCATTCTGGACATGTGTCCAGTTTCGGATAATAAGGAAATTTATGTTTCGTCAGTGGTTAGCGTTAGTGATTATCGTGCTGGTCTATATCCCGGTCGCGATTGACGCCACGGTGCTGCACGTTGCGGCGCCGACGCTGAGTATGACCCTGGATGCCACCGGCAATGAACTGCTGTGGATCATTGATATCTACTCGCTGGTGATGGCCGGTATGGTGCTGCCGATGGGGGCGCTCGGGGATCGCATTGGCTTTAAGCGCCTGCTGATTATGGGCAGTAGCCTGTTCGGGCTGTCGTCGCTGGCAGCGGCATTTGCGCCCACGGCAGGGTGGCTGATCGCGGCGCGGGCGCTGCTGGCCGTCGGTGCGGCGATGATTATTCCCGCGACGCTTGCCGGGATCCGCACGCTGTTTGCCGACGCGCGTCAGCGCAATATCGCCCTCGGCGTCTGGGCGGCGGTGGGGTCGGGCGGGGCAGCTTTTGGCCCGCTGATCGGCGGCATGCTGCTGGCGCATTTCTACTGGGGCGCGGTGTTTCTGATCAACGTCCCGATTGTGCTACTGGTGGTCTCCCTGGCGGCGCGTTTTGTACCCGCGCAGCAGGGGCGGCCCGAGCAGCCGCTCAATATCACTCATGCCTTGATGCTGATCGTGGCGATTTTGCTGCTGGTCTACAGCGCCAAAACCGCGTTAAAAGGAGCGCCTTCGCCGTGGCTGGTGGCGGGCACGCTGGTGACGGGCGCAGCGTTATTGTGTGTTTTTGTACGTATCCAGCTGCGCGCCCGCACGCCGATGATCGACATGCGGCTTTTTGGCCATCGTGTGATTTTAAGCGGCGTGGTGATGGCGATGACGGCGATGATCGCCCTGGTGGGTTTCGAACTGCTGATGGCCCAGGAGCTGCAGTTTGTCCACGGCTTCACCCCCTTTGAAGCGGGAATGTTTATGCTGCCGCTGATGGTTGCCAGCGGTTTCAGCGGGCCGATTGCCGGGGTTTTGGTGGGACGTCTGGGGCTGCGGATTGTGGCGACCGGCGGCATGGGGCTGAGCGCGCTTAGCTTTATCGGGCTGTCGATGCTCGATTTCAGCACCCAACAGTGGCAGGCCTGGAGCCTGATGGTGTTGCTGGGATTCAGTGCGGCGAGCGCGCTGCTGGCCTCCACCTCGGCAATCATGGCCGCCGCGCCAAAAGAGAAAGCCGCTGCCGCCGGGGCGATTGAGACCATGTCCTACGAGCTGGGCGCGGGGCTTGGGATCGCTATCTTCGGTCTGCTGCTGACGCGTAGCTTCTCGGCATCTATTGAGTTGCCGAACGGGCTGGACGCCACGCTCGCCGGACATGCTTCATCTTCCATCGGCGAGGCGGTAAAAGTCGCGCAGGACTTGCCGCCTGCGCTGGCGGAATCCGTGATAGAGGCGGCTAAAACGGCGTTTATCACCTCCCACAGCGTGGCGCTGGGCAGCGCCGGCGGGATGCTGCTGGTGCTGGCTGTGGGGATCGGGTTTAGCCTTTCGAAGGTATCGCCGCGGTAAAACACGCCTGGCGGTGCTACGCTTGCCGGGCCTGGAAGGGGACGCCGTAGGCCGGGCAAGCGAATGCGCCGCCCGGCGTTGCAGGCCGCAGAAACGTCAACCCACCCGCGACCGCGTCGCATACCAGCACAACAGCGACCCGGCACACACCAGCATCGCCCCCTGCCAGAAACTCAACGACAGCGGGGCGCTCAGCAGTACGGCTGCCAGCGCTGCCGACAGCACCGGGGTAAAATAGGATGCCGCCGCCAGCAGCGTCACGTTGCCGTGCAAAATTCCAATATTCCACGACGCGTAACCGAACCCCAGCGCCACGCCGCACATCAAAAGCTTTATTACCACCGGCAGGCTAAACACCATCTCAGGCTGATCGCTGAAGGCATATTTCAGCCACAGGGTTAGCGCCGTCAGCAGCACAAACAGCGTGATCCCATTCTGGCCGTTGGCGTATTTGCTGGTTACGGTACAGTAGGCCGCCCAGATAAACGCGCCAGCAAATGCGAGGCCGTAACTCAGCGGGTTAGAGACAACGTTACGGGTAATCTCAGTCGGGTTGAGCCCGTTCTCGCCGCCCAATACCCAGCTGACCCCCAGCAGGGCGATAATCAGACCCGGGATCACCCACAGGGTGGATCGCTGGCCGTTGAATAAAATGGCGAACACGATGGTCAGGCTTGGCCAGAGGTAATTCACCATCCCCACCTCAATCGCCTGATGGCGGGTGGCGGCGTAGCCTAACGACAGGGCAAGACAGATCTCATAGCTGACGAACAGCACGCTGCCGGCGATCAGGTATCGTGGCGAGAAACGTCGCAGGTTGGGGAAGCCTACCGTCACCAGACAGAGTAAACCGCTGAGTGTATAAATTGCCGCCGCGCCCCCGACCGGGCCCAATCCCTCACTGACACCTCTGATCAGGCCCACCATCGTGCTCCAGAGCACAATCGCGGCCAGACCGATCAGGGTGGCTCTTTTTCTGTCCATCATCTTTCCACTGGCTATACATTTCAGGGGCAAATTTATAGCACTCTTTCAGTACCTTCCGCGAATGAAACTGCGCTGCAGTAACTCTTTAGGATGAGTAAAAGTCATAAGCGCTGACTATTAAGAGGGCGAAGATCGGCGATATTGATTTGCCGCAAAAAAAACAGGGGCTTTGCTGTTAGTTTTCCGCCGGACTTCTCAATTGCTAACGAGGACAACGATGGACGTCAGTCGCAGACAGTTTTTTAAAATCTGCGCGGGCGGTATGGCCGGAACAACAGTAGCCGCTCTGGGGTTTGCCCCCAAAATGGCGCTGGCTCAGGCGCGCAACTATAAGTTGCTGCGTGCCAAAGAGATCCGTAACACCTGCACATACTGCTCCGTGGGATGCGGGCTATTGATGTATAGCCTGGGTGATGGCGCAAAGAACGCTAAAGAGTCGATTTATCATATTGAAGGCGACGCCGATCATCCGGTCAGCCGCGGGGCGTTATGCCCGAAAGGGGCCGGTCTGCTGGACTATGTCCACAGCGATAACCGTCTGCGTTACCCGGAATACCGCGCGCCAGGCTCCGATAAATGGCAGCGGCTCTCCTGGGATGAAGCCTTCACCCGCATCGCGAAGCTGATGAAAGCCGACCGCGATGCCAACTTCGTCGAGACCAACGAGCAGGGCGTGACGGTCAACCGCTGGCTCTCAACCGGGATGCTCTGCGCCTCTGCGGCAAGTAATGAAACCGGCATGCTGACGCAAAAATTTGTGCGCTCACTTGGCATGCTGGCGGTAGACAACCAGGCGCGCGTCTGACACGGACCAACGGTAGCAAGTCTTGCTCCAACATTTGGTCGCGGTGCGATGACCAACCACTGGGTTGATATCAAAAACGCTAACGTCGTGGTGGTGATGGGCGGCAACGCCGCGGAAGCCCATCCGGTGGGATTCCGCTGGGCGATGGAAGCGAAAAACAACAACGAAGCGACGCTTATCGTCGTCGATCCGCGCTTTACGCGTACGGCATCGGTGGCAGATATCTATGCGCCGATCCGCTCCGGTACGGACATTACGTTCCTCTCCGGCGTGCTGCTGTACCTGATTGAAAATAACAAGATTAACGCCGAGTACGTTAAGCACTACACCAACGCTAACCTGCTGGTGCGGGAGGACTTTGCCTTTGATGACGGGCTGTTCAGCGGCTATGACGCCGAAAAACGCCAGTACGATAAGTCCTCCTGGAACTACCAGTTCGATGAGAACGGCTACGCCAGACGCGATGAAACCCTGACCGACCCGCGCTGCGTGTGGAACCTGCTGAAACAGCATGTCTCCCGCTATACGCCGGAGGTAGTGGAGAACATCTGCGGGACGCCAAAAGCGGACTTCCTGAAAGTGTGTGAAGTGCTGGCCTCCACCAGTGCCGCCGACCGAACCACCACGTTCCTGTACGCGCTGGGCTGGACGCAACACACCGTGGGTGCGCAGAACATCCGCACCATGGCGATGATCCAGCTGCTGCTTGGCAACATGGGCATGGCTGGTGGCGGGGTGAACGCCCTGCGCGGTCACTCCAACATTCAGGGGTTAACGGATCTGGGACTGCTGTCCACCAGCCTGCCGGGCTATCTGACGCTGCCGTCTGAAAAGCAGACCGACCTGCAAACATACCTGGCGGCGAACACGCCAAAAGCGACGCTGCCGGACCAGGTCAACTACTGGAGCAACTATCCGAAGTTCTTCGTCAGCCTGATGAAATCCTTCTACGGCGATGCGGCGCAGAAGGAGAACGACTGGGGCTTTAACTGGTTGCCAAAATGGGATCAGTCTTACGACGTCATCAAGTATTTCAACATGATGGCGAAGGGCGATGTGACGGGCTATATCTGCCAGGGCTTTAACCCGGTGGCCTCGTTCCCGGATAAGAACAAAATTGTCGCCAGCCTGAGCAAGCTGAAGTACATGGTGGTGATCGACCCGCTGGTTACCGAAACCTCGACCTTCTGGCAGAACCACGGCGAGATGAACGACGTCGATCCTGCCGCCATTCAGACTGAAGTATTCCGTCTGCCGTCCACCTGCTTTGCGGAAGAGGACGGCTCCATCGCCAACTCCGGCCGCTGGCTGCAGTGGCACTGGAAGGGGCAGGACGCGCCGGGTGAAGCTCGCAACGACGGCGAAATCCTTGCCGGGATTTACCATCGCCTGCGCGAGATGTACCGCGCCGAAGGCGGTAAAGGCGTCGAGCCGCTGCTGGGGATGAACTGGCACTACAAACAGCCGGATCACCCTGAGTCGGAAGAGGTGGCGAAAGAGAACAACGGCGTGGCGCTGGCCGATCTCTATGACGCCAACGGCAATCTGGTGGCGAAGAAAGGCCAGCTGCTGAACAGCTTTGCCCATCTGCGTGACGACGGCACAACGGCCTCGTCGTGCTGGATCTACACCGGCAGCTGGACGGAGCAGGGTAACCAGATGGCCAACCGCGATAATGCCGACCCGTCAGGGCTGGGCAATACGCTGGGCTGGGCCTGGGCATGGCCGCTAAACCGTCGGGTGCTGTACAACCGCGCGTCGGCGGATATCAACGGTAAACCGTGGGATCCGAAACGGATGCTGATCCAGTGGAACGGCAGCAAGTGGACCGGGAACGATATTCCGGACTACAACACCGCCGCGCCGGGCAGCAACACCGGGCCGTTTATCATGCAGCCGGAAGGGCTGGGACGTCTGTTTGCCCTTGATAAGCTGGCGGAAGGACCTTTCCCGGAACATTACGAGCCGATGGAAACGCCGCTCGGGACTAACCCGCTGCACCCGAACGTGGTCTCCAGTCCGGTGGTTCGTGTCTACCAGGAAGACGTGGTGCGTATGGGTAAGAAAGATAAATTCCCGTACGTCGGCACCACCTATCGCCTGACCGAGCATTTCCACACCTGGACCAAGCATGCGCGTCTGAACGCCATCGCCCAGCCGGAGCAGTTTGTGGAGATAAGCGAAACCCTGGCGAAGGCCAAAGGCATTGCCAACGGCGATCGCGTCAAGGTCAGCAGCCAGCGCGGGTTTATTCGCGCCGTGGCGGTGGTGACCCGTCGCCTGCAGGCTCTGAACGTTCATGGCCAGCAGGTGGAAACCGTGGGTATCCCACTGCACTGGGGCTTTGAAGGGGTGGCGCAGAAGGGCTATATCGCCAACACCCTGACGCCTGCGGTCGGGGATTCCAACTCGCAAACGCCGGAGTATAAGGCGTTTCTGGTTAACATCGAGAAAGGCTAAGGAGCGAAAACATGTCGATGGAAACACAAGACGTCATCAAACGCTCCGCCACCAACGGTATTACCCCCGCGCCTCGTGCGCGGGATTACAAAGCGGAAGTGGCAAAGCTTATCGATGTCTCCTCCTGCGTGGGCTGCAAAGCCTGCCAGGTGGCCTGCTCGGAGTGGAACGACATCCGCGACGAGGTGGGGCACTGCGTTGGGGTTTACGATAACCCGGCCGATCTGAGCGCCAAATCCTGGACGGTGATGCGCTTTAGCGAAACGGAGCAGAACGGCAAACTGGAGTGGCTGATCCGTAAAGATGGCTGTATGCACTGCGAGGATCCGGGGTGTCTGAAAGCCTGTCCGTCCGCCGGGGCGATTATTCAGTACGCCAACGGCATCGTCGATTTCCAGCAGGATAACTGCATCGGCTGCGGGTACTGCATCGCCGGGTGTCCGTTCAACGTGCCGCGCCTGAGCAAGGAGGATAACCGGGTCTACAAATGCACCCTGTGCGTGGATCGCGTCAGCGTTGGCCAGGAGCCAGCCTGCGTGAAGACCTGTCCGACCGGGGCAATCCACTTCGGCACCAAAAAAGAGATGCTGGAGGTAGCGCAGCAGCGCGTCGATAAGCTGAAAGCGCGCGGCTATGCCCATGCGGGGGTGTATAACCCGCAGGGCGTGGGCGGCACGCACGTGATGTATGTCTTGCACCATCGGGATCAGCCGGAGCTGTATCACAATCTGCCGAAGGATCCGGCGATTGATACCTCCATCAACCTGTGGAAAGGGGCCCTGAAGCCGCTCTCGGCGGCGGGCTTTATCGCTACCTTTGCCGGGTTGATTTATCACTATATTGGGATAGGGCCGAACAAAGAGGTAGATGACGAGGAGGAGGAGCATCATGAGTAAGTCGAAGATGATTGTGCGCACGAAGTTTATCGACCGCGCCTGTCACTGGACGGTGGTGATCTGCTTCTTCCTGGTGTCGTTGTCGGGGATTTCGTTCTTCTTCCCGACCCTGCAGTGGCTGACGGAGACCTTCGGTACCCCGCAGATGGGGCGCATTCTGCATCCGTTCTTTGGGGTACTGATTTTCGTGGCGCTGATGTTTATGTTCGTGCGATTTGTGCATCACAACATTCCCGACAGGCAGGATATTCCCTGGCTGAAGGGCATTGTCGAAGTGCTGAAGGGCAACGAGCATAAAGTCGCGAAGGTAGGCAAATATAACGCCGGGCAGAAGATGATGTTCTGGACCATCATGAGCATGATCTTTGTGCTGCTGGTGACCGGGGTGATTATCTGGCGTCCGTACTTTGCGCAGTACTTCCCGATGCAGGTGGTACGCTACAGCCTGCTGATCCACGCCACGTCGGCCATTATCTTAATTCACGCCATTCTTATTCATATGTATATGGCGTTCTGGGTTAAGGGTTCGATCAAAGGAATGATTGAAGGGAAGGTGAGCCGCCGCTGGGCGCAGAAACACCACCCACGCTGGTACCGGGACGTAGAGCGCATGGAAGCGCAAAAAGAGAGTCGTGAAGGCATGAAGTAATCCCTTCGCCTGTTGTGCCCGGCGGCGCTGCGCTTGCACGGGCCTACGGGTCAGGTTCCCCCGCTCCGGGCTGTGGTTCGGAGCGGGTTTTATGGGAAGTCAGGTGTTGGTGATTAAGGCGTCAATTACAGCAACGACCCGGGTTCTCGCACTTTGCATGTTGGTCACATAATAGTTATTGGTAAGTTTCTTTTTCTCAACGCTGGTAATACCCGGCGTATTCATGAATAGCGTCAGGAAATCGATATTAATAAGCGCAGCCGCCGGATTAATATGGCCTGATAGATTATTTCGATAACTTAATGGCAGTATTAAACGGGTTGACAGGTCATCGTAATAATCATGCTGAATTACCATCAGGTAAGGGTGTAATTCACAGGTTTTGGCTGACGGATTACGGTATACATCAAACTGGTAGCACATTAGATCCCTCCGAAAAAAGGATCATCAGATAATAAGCCTGCTTTTGCGACAAACTCATTCATAGCTCGCATGAATTCCTTATCGCGTTTCCGTTGTTCGATTCGTTCCTCCGGGGTTAATGCCGGGCGCGGCGTGGCGCCGGTTAAATGCTCTTTGACTGCGGTGTTTTTCGGGGCATCCACTTTCATTGTTATTGTCTCCTGTACTGGTGCGTTAATTATCAGTCACCCACACTCAAAAACAATACTGTTTCGCCTGGTAATTTAAAAAATGCGAGGCGGCGTCCAGGTAAATGCAACGCTCTGAAATTTTGAAGGGGATGTGTGAATCACCCTCCCGATATTTTATCGGAAGGGTGATATTCAGAACTTCTCTTTAATGTAACGGAACGGATAAGCTGTTGGTTTAATTTTGCCGATTTTACGTTTCGGTAATTTAACCTCTTCTTCCGGCAGGTCTTTATACGGAATTTGCGACAGCAGGTGCGAGATTATATTCAGCCGCACGCGCTTTTTATCCTCCGAGCGGGCGACAAACCACGGCGCCCAGGCGGTGTCGGTGGCGGCGAACATGGCGTCACGCGCTTCGGTGTACTCATCCCATTTGGTAAAGGATTTGATATCCATCGGGGAGAGTTTCCAGGTCTTGCGTCCGTCATTTATGCGATCGCGCAGGCGTCGCTCCTGCTCTTTGGGCGTCACTTCCAGCCAGTATTTGATCAGAATAATGCCCGCATCGACCATCGCTCTTTCGATAATGGGGGCACCGTCGAGGAACTTTTCTACCTGCTCTTCGGTACAGAAACCCATGACCCGTTCCACGCCCGCGCGGTTGTACCAGCTGCGGTCGAAGATCACGATTTCTCCTGCTGAGGGCAAATGGGGGACGTAGCGCTGGAAATAGAGCTGGCTCTTCTCTTTCTCTGTCGGAGCCGGCAGCGCCACCACCCGGAAGACGCGCGGGCTGACGCGCTCGGTCAGGGCTTTAATGGTGCCGCCTTTGCCCGCGCCGTCGCGGCCTTCAAACACCACGCACACCTTCAGGCCTTTGCTCACCACCCACCGCTGAAGCTTAACCAGCTCCACATGCAGGCGATGCAGCTCTTTTTCATACTCCGTGCGTTTAAGGGGGACGGGAGGCGGTGTCGTCGCAACGGTTTTGCTTTTCTTTTTATCTGCCATGATGCGTTCCTTTCAGGGATTCGGCCGGGACGGTGAGACATAACACTTTGAAGTGTAATCAGGGCCGGGCGGAGTGGTGGAAAATATTCACACCCCACCCGAAATAATGGATGAAGCTGCCAGGGCCGTGATTTGAACTGGTTCACCCCACAAGATTGTTCAATAATGGCTGTCGCAATTTTTTAACAAGTGGTTGTGGTATGAAAAAGACGGTCTTTTCGTTAGCACTTGGTACCTTCGGTCTGGGGATGGCCGAGTTTGGCATTATGGGCGTACTCACCGAGCTGGCGCGGGACGTGGGGATCTCCATTCCGTCTGCCGGGAATATGATTTCGTTTTACGCCTTTGGCGTGGTGATTGGTGCGCCGATTATCGCGATCTTTTCCAGCAAGTTTTCGCTGAAAACCATTCTGCTGTTCCTGGTGACGCTCTGTCTCATCGGCAATGCGATTTTTACTTTCTCAACCTCCTACACCATGCTGGCGATCGGACGGCTTGTTTCTGGCTTTCCGCACGGTGCGTTCTTCGGAGTCGGCACCATCATTCTTTCCCGCATTGTGCCGCCCGGCAAAGTGACCCTGGCTGTGGCGGGGATGATTGCCGGGATGACGGTGGCCAATCTGGCGGGCGTGCCGCTGGGCACCTGGCTTGGGCACCAGTTTAGCTGGCGCTACACCTTCTTCCTCATTGCCGCCTTTAACCTGCTGGTGCTGCTCTCTGTGGCGCTGTGGGTCCCCCAGACGTTCGATAACTCGCAGACCCGCCTGAGCGAGCAGTTCCATTTTCTCAAAAAGCCGGAGCCGTGGTTTATCTTTGCCGCCACCATGTTCGGTAACGCCGGGGTTTTCGCGTGGTTCAGCTTCGTTAAGCCGTTTATGATCAACGTGTCCGGCTTTTCCGAAGGGGTGATGACCGCGATCATGATGCTGATGGGCCTTGGCATGGTGCTGGGCAACCTGTTCAGCGGCAAACTCTCCGGCCGCTACAGCCCGCTGCGGATCGCGGCGATGACCGACCTGGTGATTGTGCTTTCTCTGCTGCTGCTGTTTGCCCTGGGTGATAGGCCTGTGGCCTCGCTGGGGATGGGCTTTATCTGCTGTGCCGGGCTGTTTGCGCTATCGGCACCGCTGCAGATCCTGCTGCTGCAAAATGCCAAAGGTGGGGAGATGCTCGGTGCGGCAGGCGGCCAGGTAGCGTTTAACCTTGGCAGCGCCATCGGGGCGTACTTTGGCGGGATGATGATTACCCTGGGCTTCAGCTGGAGTTACGTGACGTTACCGGCGGCACTGCTGTCCTTCCTGGCGATGTCGTCGCTGCTGATTTACGGATATCTGAAAGCCCGGCGGGCGGGAGAGACCACTCGGGCATTAGCCTGAGCCGCGCATTGCCCGGCGGCGCGGTGCCGCCGGGCCTACCGCTCTTAGGTTTCCAGGCCGATAAGGGCTGAATCAACCCACACTAAACGAATTTGGCCAGCGGATCGGCGGCGGCAAAAGCCTGGCTGCGGTCGGCAGCAGGTGGGTAGATCAGCTCGTTGGTGATAGCAATTTTGATTTTCTTCGCCTCATCGCGCACGCACTGCACCGCCTGTTCCCAGCCTTCGGTATAGACCGCGCCCCAACCGCCCAGATCGAGGCAGGTGACATAGTTCACCTGACGATAAGGATAGGGTGCCACATTAAGGAGACTGGCCGCGGCGTTATGCCCGGCGAATTTCCCGAGCTGGATCGCGTGCTGGCAGGTCATCAGCGCAGTATTGCCCTTATCGTCGGTTCTGGCGTGGGCCATATCGCCGGTGGCGTAGACGTCCGGGTGGGCGGGTACCTGCAGATTATCGTTAACTTTCAGGCGACCCTGAGGGTCACGTTCGCCGGTAATCTGCTGGCTGAGCGGGTTTGCTTCAACCCCCGCCGTCCAGACCACCGTTGCGGTGGGGATGCGCTCGCCGTTCTTGAGCGTGACGCCGGTGGCATCAACCGCTTCGATTTCGCTATTAAGCCGCCACTCTACGCCCAACTCAAGGCTGGCTTCTTCGATGGTGCGGCGCAGCTCTTCGCTAAAACGTGCGCCGATAACCGCACCGCGTTCAACTACGATAACTTTAGTCTGCGTATTATTACCAAAACGGGCCCGGAGACGGGCTGGGAGTTCGGTCGCCAGTTCTATGCCGGTAAAACCGCCGCCGCACACTACCACGGTGTTGCGCTCCGGCGTGGCAGGGCGTGACACCAGCGAATCGAGGTGTTGCTCAAATAGCTGGGCGGATTCCAGCTGGTCGATATCAAATGCATACTCCGCCAGACCCACAATGGCAGGACGACGGGTCTGGCTGCCCGTGGCAACTATCAGGCGGTCGTAAGTAGCCAGCGTCACGTTGCCCTGATTATCGAGATACCAGACGCTTTTTTCTTTCGTATCAATACGTTCAGCAGACCCGGCAATAAAGTTAATCTTCAGTGCGGCAAAGAGATTGTGCAGCGGGGCGGCAAAGTCAGCCACCTGTTCTTCGTAAAAGCGCGGGCGAATCCGCAGCTCTGCACGGGGAGCCAGCACGGTAATCTGCAGATCGTGATCCCCTTCAATATCGGCCAGACGTGCGGCACTCACCGCCGACCACATACCTGCAAAACCACTACCCACAATTAAAATTTGCTTCTTCATCTTCGATCCTTTTTCGCATCATGCCGGGTGGCTGATTAACACGGACTATATCTGTCGTAGTTAACTGCGACAAGATCTTTCTGAGTAAAAAAATATTTTTCAATGAAAAACAGTGGTTTATGCGAAACGCAGCGCGTAGATTGTTTTTATTGGTGGCAACATCGCTATAATGACCCGGATTAATAACTTCGGAGTACGCCATGGCTTTTTACAGTTCCGGTGTCGAGTACGGCATTCATAGCCTGATGAGCATGGTGGATGCGAAAGGTAACGATCGCGAGATGAGCGTCAGGGAGATGGCGGCGTTACAAGGCGTGCCCTATGACTATCTTGGCAAGATCTTCACCCGTCTGTCGCGCGCCGGATTAGTGAGCAGCACCGAAGGCAAGGGCGGTGGTTTCCGTCTGGCGCGGCCTGCGGAACTGATTACCATGCTGGATGTGGCGCAGGCTATTGATGGCAACAAGAATATGTTTGAGTGCCGGGAAATACGCCAGCGGCTGGCCATATTTGACGAAGCGCCTCCGGCATGGGTGTGTGATGGACCGTGCGGCGTGCGCTCGGTGATGGACAGCGCCCAGCAACGGATGGAAGAAGAGCTGGCGCGGCATACCATTCTTGACCTGGCGCGCAAAATGTACCGCAAGGCTCCGGATACGTTTCAGATTGAGGTGCAGGAGTGGATTACGGATCGAAGAAATTCGTAGGCCCGGCAAGCGCAGCGCCGGGTAGTCTGAGCCCATCACTCAGGCCCTCTCCCCGTTGGGGGAGAGGGAACAACATTATGAACGGAAATCAATCACCATACGGCCACGGATCTGGCCTTGCTCCATCTCTTTAAAGATGGCGTTAATATCGCCCAGCGGACGCAGCGCCACTTTCGGCACAACTTTGCCTTCGGCCGCAAACTGGAACGCCTCAGTGAGATCCTGACGGGTGCCGACCAGCGAACCCACGACCTGAATGCCGTCCAGCACCAGACGCGGAATATCCAGGCTCATCGCTTCCGGCGGCAGACCGACGGCCACCACGCGGCCACCGGCGCGAACGGCATCGACCGCGGAGTTAAAGGCCACTTTCGCCACCGCCGTTACCACCGCAGCGTGGGCACCGCCGGTTTTTTCCTGAATGAATTTAGCGGCATCCTCATTACGGGAGTTGACCACCAGATCGGCCCCCATGCTTTCGGCGAGCTTCAGCTGTTCGTCATTCACATCCACGGCGATCACTTTGGCGTTAAACACGTTTTTCGCGTACTGCAGCGCCAGGTTACCCAGACCACCCAGACCGTAGATAGCGATCCACTGGCCCGGCTTGATCTCAGAGACTTTCACCGCTTTATAGGTCGTTACCCCGGCACAGGTGATGCTGCTGGCGGCGGCGGAGTCCAGTCCGTCCGGCACTTTTACCGCATAGTCGGCGGTAACGATGCACTCTTCAGCCATGCCGCCATCCACGGAGTAGCCCGCGTTCTTCACGGTACGGCACAGGGTTTCGTTGCCGGAGTTGCAGTATTCGCAGTGACCGCAGCCTTCAAAGAACCAGGCTACGCTTGCGCGATCGCCCGGTTTCAGCGAGGTGACGCCCGGGCCAACTTCCTTCACCACGCCAATGCCCTCATGCCCGAGGATCACCCCGGTCTTATCGCCAAAATCGCCGTTCTTTACGTGAAGATCGGTGTGGCATACACCACAGCACTCCATCTTCAGCAGCGCTTCGCCGTGGTTTAGCGGGCGCAGGGTTTTCTCGGTCACTTCTACCTGATGATCTTTTGTCACGACAGCAGCTTTCATATGGTTCTCCATTTTCATATTGCGGATCTGCAAGGCAGGTTAGATAAGACGAAATACCCATTAAGGATTAAGTTTTTTAATGAATGTGACAAGGTCGCAGCAACATAATGTAATAATTTATCTGCTCTTTTGCGGCTTCGCTGAAGCAAATAAACTAATGACCTCATTAAATATATGGTCATTATTTCTGCAGCAAATATGTCATGTTTCTGACATAACCAGCCCTTAAGGTGTTGTCTTCTCAATAACCGAAGAGTTAAAAAGACAATGCATCTGGTAAAAAAACTTCTCGCAGTGAGCGTTCTGATGTCGGCGTCCGTACAGGCGCAAAACATTCTCGAATTCCCCCAGCCTGATAACAACCCGGAAGAGTTCTACGCCGTGACCGAAATTCCTGCGGGCGGGATCATTAAGTATGAGACTGACGCTAAAACCGGTTTTATTGTTGCCGATCGTTTCCAGTCGATGCCGGTGGCTTACCCGGCGAACTACGGCTCGCTGACCCAGTCCCTGGCGGGTGATGGCGATCCGCTGGATGTAATTTTCTATACCCGCGCACCTATGGCGCCGGGCACCCTGATTAAACTGCGCGCCATTGGCGTGCTTAAGATGATCGACGGCGGTGAGAAGGACGATAAAATCGTGGCCGTGCCGGCCAGCAAAATTGACCCGACCTATGACGACATCAAAGAGTTAAGCGATCTGCCGAAGATTGAGCAGCAGCGTCTTGAGGCGTTCTTCCGCGTGTATAAACAACTCCCGGAAGGGCGCAAGTCGGTGGAGCTGAACGGCTTTAACGATGCCGCCACCGCGAAGCAGGAAATCAAACAGGCATGGGATGCCTGGAAAACGCAGCAACCGAAATAAACCAGTGCCCGGCGGCGGCTACCCGCCGGGCATTGCCTTACAGCTGCGCCGTCAGCGCGGCAATCTCCTCCTGCCATTGTGCCTGAAGCTGCGGCTTCTGATGTTTAGGCTTACGCTGCCGATCCTCTTCCAGCAGTTTCTCCAGCATAATCAGCCGCTCCAGCAGATCCTCTGCGGGTTCAGCCTGTCCCGTCGTTGGCGGCGCGGATGACGACTGGACAGGCAGTGCGCTGTCGTCACGCAGACGGGCAAACACGGCGTCAGCGTCATGCCATTCGCTCAACACCCCGTTGTCAATCAACCAGAAACGGTTGCAGCTCTGGCTGATTAACTGCCGATCGTGGCTGACCAGCAGCACGCCCCCTTCGAACTGTTGTAACGTTTCCGCCAGTGCCTCTTTGCCTTCCATATCCAGGTGGTTGGTGGGCTCATCAAGCATCAGCAGGCTGAAGCGCGCCAGCGTCAGGCCAATAAACAGCAGCCGCGAGCGTTCACCGCCGCTCAGGGTGCTAACCTTTTGCCCGTGCCGCGCCCAGGCGAACCCGGCCGAGATCAGCGCCATCTTGCGGTCCTGTATGTTCGGGGCGAACGGCTCCAGGGCGTCAATCAATGTGGCCTCATCCGCTAACTGGTGCAACGTCTGATCGTAATAGCCAGGCGTGACCCGAGGGTGGAGGGTTAATCCGGTGTGGCATTCTGCGGCAGTAAACTGCTGCCAGATAAGCCGCATCAGAGAGGATTTGCCGCAGCCGTTGCGTCCGACGATGGCGACCCGATCCCCGCTTTTCAACCGGACGCTATCCACCGAGAACAACGACGGCAGACCAGGGGCGGGTGCGACCTCGAGCGAGGCGATCTCCAGCAACCGGTCGGCCCGCAGGGCATCACCACGCAGGGTTAAGGTCCAGGGGCTGCCTGTCGTCAGCGACGTCTGGCTCTCCTTCAGCCGCTCTACCTGGCGCTCCATCTGCTTCGCTTTACGGGCCAGGTCTTCGTTGTCGTAGACCTTGCCCCAGGTCGCCAGCCGTTTTGCGCTGGCGGTGACCCGGTCGATCTCCTTTTGCTCCGCTTTGTGACGCAGCGCATCGCTTTCGTCTTTCTCAGCCAGCGCCTGGCGCGCGCGGGTGCAGGGAAGGGCAAAGTAGTGCAGCGTTTTATCCCGCAGGATCCAACTGCCGTTAGTGACGGCATCCAGCAGTTGCCTGTCGTGCGATACCAGCACAAAGCTGCCGGACCAGCGCTGTAAAAACTGCTCCAGCCACAACAGCGTGGGCAGATCCAGATGGTTGCTGGGTTCGTCCAGCAGCAGCAGATCCGGCTCTCTAATCAGCGCCCGCGCCAGCAGGAGTCGCGTGTGCTGTCCGCCACTCAGCGTGGCCGATTGCAGGGCGGTATCGGCCGGGGAGAAGCCCATGCTTGCCAGCAGGGTCTCCGCCCGCCAGCGCAGGCTTTCACGATCGGCAACCGGCAACTGTGCCAGCACCGCGTCGAGCATGGTCAGCGGATAGATTTCAGGCGGAAGGTGCTGCTCCACCCGCGCCATCAGGCAATGTCCGGCCAGCGCCACCGTACCGGAAAGGGGCGTGTCGGTGCCGTCGAGGATCTTCAGCAGGGTACTTTTGCCGCAGCCGTTATCACCCAGCAGACCGATGCGGTCGCCTTTTTTCAGGCTGAAGGAGAGGTTGTCGAACAGCGTGCCGAAGGCGGTATCAACACGTAAAAATTGTGCAGTCAGTAATGTGCTCATTTGCTTACTCAAGAGTTACAGGCATAAAAATGCCTCGTCAATCAACGCTGACGATAACCCGGTAAGCCCGAGAGAAGGGGTTGTCTTAGGTGTCTTCGCTCAAGCCGAAGTTATCGCAGCACGGAACCGATAACGCTTGAGCAGGTGCGATCACCAAGGTGAAGTGAAATATCAAAAATTTCACAGCACAGCATAATTAGCCTCCTTTGTATTCAGTGGATTGATAGATGAAGCGAGTGTAGCGGGGAATAGCGTTTACAGCAAGCGAGGCCATTTGGTTGCATTTTAGAACCACTTCATCTAGCCTTTAAATGGTTTTATTTTAAAACCATTAAGGGAGAGTCGGGAGCATGAAAGCGCAACTCACATTAGTGCCTGGTCAGGCGATAACCGCAGGACTGTCGCGCAGCCTGGTGTGGCTATTTGCCATCGCCAGCGGCATGAGCGTGGCCAATGTCTATTTTGCACAGCCGCTGCTGGATGCGCTGGCGCGGGATTTTGCCATCAGTCAGGCGGCAATCGGCGGGGTTGTTAGTGCAACCCAAACCGGTTGCGCGCTGGCTCTGCTGTTTCTGGTGCCCCTGGGGGACAGGGTCGAGCGTCGTCGTCTGATGGCTATACAGCTTGTAGCGCTGGTTGCGGCGCTGGCTGTAGTAGGGATGGCGCGATCCGCCCCGGTACTGCTGGCGGGGATGCTTGCCGTCGGCCTGTTGGGAACGGCGATGACCCAGGGGCTGATCGCCTACGCGGCAAGCGCTGCGTCGCCTCATGAGCAGGGGCGGGTGGTGGGCGCGGCGCAGGGGGGCGTCTTTATCGGATTGCTGCTGGCGAGGGTGTTCGCCGGTGGCGTCAGCGACCTGGCGGGCTGGCGCGGGGTTTATCTCTGTGCGGCGGGCCTGATGCTGATTGTTGCGATCCCGCTCTGGCGGCGACTGCCTGCCTTGCCACCCGGCGGTACGCTGAGTTATCCACGCCTGCTGGCCTCGATGCTGACCCTGTTACGGGAAGAAAAGGTGCTGCAGGTCAGGGGGATACTGGCGCTGCTGATGTTTGCGGCGTTCAATATTTTCTGGAGCGCGTTGGTGCTGCCCCTGAGCGCGCCGCCCTATAATTTCTCCCATACCGCCACTGGCGCATTCGGGCTGGTAGGGGTGATTGGCGCCCTGGCTGCCGCGCGGGCCGGGCAGTGGGCCGACCGGGGTCTGGCGCAGCGTACCAGCGCCATGGCGCTGACGGTGCTGCTGCTGGCCTGGTGGCCGCTGTCGTTGATGGAGGTGTCGCTGTGGATGCTGGTGACTGGCATCGTGCTGCTCGACCTGGGCGGCCAGGCGCTACACGTGACGAATCAGAGCCTGATTTTCCGCACCCGACCGGAAGCACACAGCCGGCTGGTGGGGCTGTATATGCTGTTTTACGCCCTGGGCAGCGGGCTGGGGGCGATCGGCACCACCGTCACCTATGCCCATCTGGGATGGCAGGGGGTATGTCTGTTGGGGGCCGGGGTAAGCTTGCTGGCGCTGTTGTTCTGGTGGATGACGCGGGGGAGGTAAGGTACGGTGGGTTTGCCGGGGGGCGGCTTCGCCTTACCCGGCCTACCATGACGATACCCAAGGCCGGGCGCGCGCCAGCGCTGCCCGGCATTTCAGGGGTTAAATCGAGGTACGACGGTAGCTGCGGTATTCCGGCTTCCAGAAGTTCTCGTCAATGGCCTGCTGCAGGGCATCGGCAGAGGTTTTTACCGCCACGCCTTGCTGCTGGGCCATTTTCCCGACCGCAAAGGCAATGGCGCGGGACACCACGTGAATATCCTTCAGCTCTGGCAGAACCAGCCCTTCGCCGTTATTCACCAGCGGCGAGTGCTTGGCCAGGGTTTCGCTGGCGGACATCAGCATCTCATCGGTGATGCGCGACGCGCCCGAGGCGATGACGCCGAGGCCGATACCCGGGAAGATATAGGAGTTGTTGCACTGGGCGATGGGGTAAATTTTGTCCTTCCAGACCACCGGCGCAAACGGACTCCCGGTGGCGACAAGAGCGTTACCTTCGGTCCATGCGATGATGTCCTGCGGGGGCGCTTCCACCCGCGAGGTTGGGTTAGAGAGCGGCATCACGATAGGACGCGCGCAGTACTTATGCATCTCGCGGATGATCTCTTCGGTGAACAGCCCGGTCTGGCCGGAGACGCCAATCAGAATATCCGGCTTGACGTTGCGCACCACATCCAGCAGGGACAGGACCTCATTGTCGGTATCCCAGTTTTTCAGGTTCTCGCGCTTTTGCACCAGTTTGGTCTGGAACGGCAGCAGGTTTGGCATGGCGTCGGTCAGCAGGCCAAAACGGTCCACCATAAAGACGCGGGAACGGGCCAGCTCTTCGCTCAGACCTTCGCGCTGGGTCTGGGCGATAATCTGCTCGGCGATACCGCACCCGGCGGAGCCCGCACCAAGGAAGACAATCTTCTGATAGCTCAGCTGGTTGCCCGCCGCGCGGCTGGCCGCAATCAGCGTGCCCACGGTTACCGCCGCGGTGCCCTGAATATCGTCATTGAAGGAGCAGATTTCGTCGCGATAGCGGTTCAGCAGCGGCATGGCGTTTTTCTGGGCGAAATCTTCGAACTGCAGCAGCACGTCCGGCCAGCGATGCTTCACCGCCTGGATGAAATCATCCACAAACTGATAGTACTCATCGTCGGTGATGCGCGGATGACGCCAGCCCATGTACAGCGGATCGTTGAGCAGCTGCTGGTTGTTGGTCCCGACATCCAGCACCACCGGCAGGGTGTAAGCCGGGCTGATACCCCCACAGGCGGTGTACAGCGACAGTTTACCGATAGGGATACCCATCCCGCCGATCCCCTGGTCGCCAAGGCCGAGAATACGCTCGCCGTCGGTTACCACGATCACCTTGATGTTGTGGTTGGAGACGTTTTGCAGGATGTCGTCCATGTTGTGACGGTTCTGATAAGAGATAAACACGCCCCGGGAACGGCGATAGATCTCCGAGAAACGTTCGCAGGCGGCGCCGACGGTTGGGGTGTAGATCACCGGCATCATCTCGTCGAGATGATTTTGCACCAGGCGGTAGAAGAGGGTTTCGTTCGTATCCTGGATGTTGCGCAGGTAGATGTGCTTGTCGATCTCGGTTTTGAATCCCTGATACTGGATCCAGGCGCGTTCGGCCTGCTCTTCGATAGTTTCAACCACCTCTGGCAACAGACCCAGCAGGTTAAAGCTGCTGCGCTCTTCCATGCTGAAGGCGCTGCCTTTGTTCAGGAGAGGGAATTCCAGCAGAACCGGACCGGCGTAAGGAATATAGAGGGAGCGATGTTTTTTGGCTTTGTTGTCCATGTTACTCACTTTTGTGTATATCCGTCCCTGGCACTGTTGTTAATCATCGTTGCTGTCGTGCCCTTAGGGGGTGTCAGGCGGGTAGTATAAAGGAGGTCAATGTTAAATGCCGCATCATACAAACAAAAACACCACCGGTAATACCGATGGTGTCGGGGATCGTACGGGTGAACTTATTTCGGTTGGTGGCGTTTTCTGCCGGTGGCATGGGTGACCTGCGTTTCGCTGTCACCTTCAATCACCACTTTGCGCTGATTAGACAGCTTGTAGTTCAGTCCCAGAATATGGCGTGCCTGACGGTTCGATTTCATGTTGACTCCTCCATCCTGTTGATGTTGATAAGGCGAACAAAATGTAACCCCTTAGGTTGCTGATCCAGCATAGCAGGTTTTCAGAAACTGTCGTGTTGGCCGCTCACAACGTAGTTAATGGTCTGCTGGTAGATA
Organism: Leclercia adecarboxylata; assembly: GCF_023639785.1. Taxonomy (NCBI): domain Bacteria; kingdom Pseudomonadati; phylum Pseudomonadota; class Gammaproteobacteria; order Enterobacterales; family Enterobacteriaceae; genus Leclercia; species Leclercia adecarboxylata. Next base: position 2,326,610 of record NZ_CP098325.1, on the reverse strand, counting down.
TCACTGAGGATGTCATTATCTGAGGCTTCCACCCATTTTGTCAGTTCCATTAAAATGTCATCTTCAGTGACAGCGCCCATTTCAGCGCGCAGGCCCTGTGCAATAGCGTTAACCAGCTCCGGCTGTGCGGATGTTGTATTTGCAGAATAATAATTAAACATGTTGCCTCCGTGTCGTTTTCTGTTTAATGGTCCGGCTCGCAAAAACATCAGTGGTATTCAGAATGGCAAATATTTATGCCGCTGTGTTTAAGAATCGTCTCAGAAATATTGTTGTCATAAAATCATGCTTTTTCATGATCTTAAAAAACAGAATATATTCTCTATAACCTTAGAATATATTTATATACCATTCGGCATCAGACAATTAAATATTGCCGAAGACGGATTTAAATTACACGGAAAAAACGGATTTGCAATACGTACACCCCCTTAAATTTCACAGAATTTTCTTGATATATCACTAATCCGGGTTGCCCTCGCTGCGTGGTCTATACTGAAGGCTTTGTAAGCCAAAAGGAGAGCAACAATGACTATTCATAAGCACGGTTCAGCACACTGGTCTGGCGACATCAAACGCGGCAAGGGGACGGTTTCCACCGAGAGCGGCGTTCTCAATCAGCAACCTTACGGCTTCAATACCCGCTTTGAAGGGGAAAAGGGCACCAACCCGGAAGAGTTGATTGGTGCGGCGCATGCGGCATGTTTCTCTATGGCGCTGTCGTTGATGCTGGGTGAGGCGGGTTATACCGCAGATTCCATTGATACCACTGCGGATGTCTCGCTGGACAAGACCGACAGCGGCTTTGCCATCAGCAAGGTGGCCCTGCAAAGCAAAGTGACCGTTCCGGGCATCGACCCGCAGCAGTTCGACGGCATCATCCAGAAAGCGAAAGCCGGATGCCCGGTGTCCCAGGTGCTGAAAGCTGAAATCACCCTCGACTATAAACTGAACTAACACGCCTGCCGGGCGCTCTGCCCGGCTATCCTTTTACTGCGTCCGGAAACACCTCCGCCATCCATGCAATAAACACCTTCAGACGATGCGTCATATGCCGGTTTTGCGGATACACCACGTAAAACGGGTACTCTGGCGGGCGCCAGCTGGCGAGGATCTCCACCAGCGCTCCCGACTCAAGCAGGGCACCCACCGAATAGCGAAACGTCTGAACAATCCCCATCCCGGCCACCGCTGCGGCCAGGTGTGCATTGCTCTCGTTCACCCCAATTTTATGCACCAGGGTAATGTCACAAATGCCATCCTCGTGGGTAAAGCGAAACGGCACGGCGCGCCCGGTCACCGGCGACAGATAACAGACCAGCTTATGGCCGTTGCGTAGCTCTTCGGGATAAGCGGGGATCCCGTACTGCTTCAGATAACCCGGCGTGGCGCAGGTGACCATCCGGGCATTGCCGATGTGCCGGGCGATCAGGGAGGAGTCCTCCAGCGCGCCGCCGCGGATGACGCAATCCACATTGCCGCTGATCAGATCCACCGGGCGGTCGGCCACGCCGAGATCGATCCGTATTTCGGGATAGCGGCGCATAAAATCCGGCAGGGCCGGGATCAGCACATCCCGGGCCGTGGAGCCGCCTACATCTATGCGCAGGTGCCCCTGAGGTTGCTGTTTTGCCGAACTGAAAGAGGTGTCGATCTCTTCGATGTCAATCAGCACCCGGCGGACTTTTTCATAATAGTCCTGCCCCTCCGGGGTTGCCGTCACCCGCCGGGTGGTACGCTGCAACAGGCGCACGTCCAGATGGGCTTCCAGCGCCTTGACCAGCTTGCTGAGGGTGGCGATGGGCATATTCAGCGAATCTGCCGCCCGGGTAAAGCTGCCGGTTTCCACCACCCGGGTATAGGCGCGCATGGCCATGAGTTGATCCATAGAGTGGCACTCACCGAAACGGGGATTATTTCCCCTGAGAAAAAGTGATTTCCATTTTTGCTGATTTTTCCTTAATCCCGCAAGCGATAGAGTGCCTCCACACCCACAACGCGGAAGGAAAATCACATGAACACAGTCTTAACAGGTAAGGTCGCTCTGGTGACCGGCGGCACCAGCGGTATCGGTCTGGCAACGGCGAAAGAGCTGCAGGAACAGGGGGCGAAGGTCTATATCACCGGTCGCCGTCAGGCAGAGCTGGAAAGCGCCGTCGCCACTCTCGGCGGGCAGGTCACCGGCATTCGCGCCGACGCCTCTGTACTGGCGGATCTCGACAGGGTATATGCACAAATCGCCGAACAGTCCGGGCGGCTGGACGTGCTCTTCGACAACGCCGGTGGCGGGGATATGCAGCCGCTGGGCGCGATTACCGAAGAGCACTTCGACCGTATTTTTGCCACCAACGTGCGCGGCGTGCTGTTTACCGTGCAGAAAGCGCTACCCTTGCTGGCTGATAAAGCATCGGTGATCCTGACCGGCTCCACGGTCTCTGTTAAAGGCACCGCTAACTTCAGCGTCTACAGCGCCAGCAAGGCGGCGGTGCGGAACTTCGCCCGCTCCTGGGCGCTGGATCTACAGGGGCGCGGTATCCGGGTGAACGTGGTCAGCCCGGGCCCGATTAAAACGCCAGGGCTGGGCGAGCTGGTGCCGGAGGATCAGCGTCAGGGGCTGTTCGATGCGTTAGCCGCCACGGTACCGCTGGGCCGTATTGGCCAGCCGGAGGAGGTCGGCAAAGCGGTGGCGTTCCTTGCCTCCGATGCCGCCAGCTTTATCAACGCCGTTGAGCTGTTCGTGGATGGCGGGATGGCGCAGATTTAACCTGAGTTCATGCCAGGGATGGCGTGATACCCTGCAGGGACATGGACGTTTGAGCTACGCAGGCGTTAAGCATTCACCCACCATCTTTGAACCGGATCGCCTCTTTCCCGATATATCTTTTTAATACTATTAGTCGTGAAATGTAATTTATGCTAAACAAGTGCTTATAAGACTTCACATCAATCGGAAACAATAGCTGTGCTGACTACTCTCATTTATAAAAGCCAGTTAAATTCATCCTGCAAATCTTTATCCCTTCTCTCACTTGTTGAAAAAGCCAAATGCAGCAATGCCGCGCTGGATGTGACGGGCATTTTGCTGTTTAACGGCCTGGATTTTCTGCAGATCCTCGAAGGGTCGGAAGAGGTCATTGAACAGCTGTTCGTGAAGATAAGCCAGGACAAGCGCCATTTTGGCGTGGTGGAGATGATGCGTGATTACGCGCCGCGCCGCCGATTCGAGAACGTGGGCATGCTGCTGTTCGACCTGCGGATCGATACGCCAAAATCGGTGCGTTCATCCGTTCTTCGCTACAGCAAGCTGGATAATTATCTGGCGGCAGAAGACAGGGTATTTAAATTTATTCAGTCTTTTATCAACCAGCAAAAACAGACGAGCAATGGCTCGGCCTTTCTGCCAGAGAAATGGACTCTGACCCCGGAAAGCTCCCCCTTTGGTCATTCCGTTGACGGGCTGATTGCGAACCAGATCTGCCAGTTTGCCCTCCAGCCTATTGTGCAGCCCGGCGAAGGGAAAATTTCCTCGCTGGAGGCATTAATCCGTGGTAACGATGGCGGCAGCCCGGAGCGTTTTTTTAACGGCATCGACCAGGATAAAGTGTACGAAGTGGATCTCCAGACCAAGGCCTACGCCTTTGCGCTGGCCGAGAAAATCGGCATTGGCGATCATAAAATCGCCATAAATCTGCTGCCGATGTCGCTGGTGAACGTGCCTGGTGCCGTCGATTATCTGATGGACCAGATCCTTGCCCATGGCCTGCTGCCTGAGCAGGTGGTCATTGAAGTTACCGAAAACGAAATGATCTCCGGCTTCAACCAGTTTAACAGCGCCATTAAGCAGCTGCGGGCGGCGGGCATTGGCCTGGCAATTGATGATTTTGGCTCTGGTTATGCCGGGCTCTCGTTATTAACGCGCTTTCAGCCGGATAAACTGAAAATCGATCGCGAGATTGTCAGCAATATTCATCTCAGCGGCCCCAAGCAGGCGATTGTAAAATCGATTGTCAGCTGCTGCACCGACCTGGAGATTGCGCTGGTGGCCGAAGGTATTGAGAAGATCGAGGAGTGGTGCTGGCTGGAGTCGGCAGGCATCAGGCGTTTTCAGGGCTTTCTCTTCTCCCGGCCTAAATTAAACGGGGTGGGCGATATCCACTGGCCGCATTTTTCCAGCGCTGCTTATTTAAGCGATTAAATATTCGGCAATCACCGTTGAATAAATAGTTGAGTATTTTCAATGCATCACGGGTTAAAATATTAGCAATAATTTTGTAATGCCGTGATTTTAATAAATTTAATTATTTTGTGGGTTTTTTATAAATAAATAACTTTAACTCAATCTTAAATTTTCGCTGCCGATAATACCTCAGACCGTATTGTTTCTGAGGTATTTATGTCTTTAAAAAAATCTTCCCTTGCCATTCTGCTTGCCCTGCTGTTTTTCTTTGTCGCCAGTGCCGCTACCAACGTCTGGCTGGCCATTAAGAGCAATGACTCCCTGGATAACGTGAATAAAGAGATTCAGGTGGTGTTATCCATTATCGATCCCATCAACCACAGCCGTACCCTGCGCGTGCGGGTTATGGAGTATATGCAGCAGGTGGAGAGCGGGGACACCACCGGTCTCAACGAGAAGCTGGCCTCCGTTAAGCTGGCCCTGACCAAAGCGGACGGCGCGTTTGCGTCCTTTAATGCGGCACCACGTCTGGCGGATGAGGCGCCGTTAGTCAAAGATTACAACGACGCCTGGCTGGCCTACCGCGATCGTGGCCTGGCCCCGCTGATTGAAGCGGCCTCCGCCCACGATAAAGCGAAGTTTGATGCCCTGATCCCGCTGATTTCCGGTCTCGATCGTCAGTATGAAATCGTCCTCGACCAGGTGCTCTCTGTGCACCAGCAATACGCGAAACAGCTGAATGACGATGCGCGTTCCCACTTTGCCTCTGGCTTGATCATCATTGCCGCTTTTGCCGCGCTGTTTGTGGTGGTGATTATCGGGGTAAGTATCCTGATGAAGCGCTTCGTGTTCACGCCGATTCACCTGGCCCGGGCGCACTGCAGCCGGATCGCTGCCGGTCAGCTTACAGAAGCGGTGCCGCAGAAAGCCGGATCCAAAAATGAGATCGACCTGCTGATGGGCTCGATGGAGCAGATGCGTCTGGCCCTGCTGGACACAATCTCTCAGGTGCGTGAGGCCTGTCGTACCGTGAACTATGCTTCGCAGGAGATCGCTTCCGGCAATATCGACCTGGCGTCCCGTACCGAACAGCAGGCGTCTGCCCTGACGGAAACCGCCGCCAGCATGGAGCAATTGAGCGCCACGGTCGCTAACAATACCGACAATGTTTACCAGGCCGGCAAGCTGGTGCAGGATGCGGTAACCAATGCCCGCACCGGGGAGGCCGTGACCCGCGAGGTGATCGATACCATGAACACCATCGCCGCAAACTCCCAGCGCATCGAAGATATCACCAGCGTGATTAACAGCATCGCGTTCCAGACCAACATCCTGGCGCTGAACGCCGCCGTTGAAGCCGCCCGGGCCGGTACCCAGGGCCGCGGATTCGCGGTGGTAGCGACCGAGGTCCGCACCCTGGCGCAGAAAAGCGCCGTGGCGGCAAAGGACATTGAGAACCTGATCGCCCAGTCGGTCTCCAGCGTGAAAAGCGGTTCGCAGCTGGTCAATCGCTCGGGTGAGGTGATTCATGCCATCATCGCATCGGTGAATAAGGTGAATGCGCTGATGGAGCAGATCCAGGTCGCCTCCGAGGAGCAGAGCCGCGGGATTGGTCAGGTAGGGCAGGCGGTGACAGAGATGGACGGCGTGACTCAGCAGAACGCCGCCCTGGTGCAGGAGTCTGCGGCTGCAGCAGCCTCGCTGGAAGAGCAGGCCCGACACCTCACGCAAAGCATCGCCAGCTTCCGCCTGCCGGAACCGGCATAACCTTCGCTACCCTGTGTTTGCCCGGCGGCGCTGCGCATGCCGGGCCTACGCCAGGCCGGGTAAGACGCAGCCGCCACCCGGCAATCCCGCGCTGTTGCACCCCTTAACCGCTTCGTCGTGACCCACCTCACATTAAATTTCCTGGTCTATGCTTGATGTTCATGCGCGGTGGATTGCCGCCGCACTTTCTCTTTTTCCCTCTGCGTAACGGCAAACGTTAAGCAACCCGAGGAACACGGGTCAAACGAGGTGGTGGAATGACAGCAAAATCTATTACGTATTGGGGTTATGAACACGTTGATGCGAACACCCTTCGCTTTCATTTATGGGCCAGCGGCCAGGAGCAGGTTTCCCTGCGTCTGAACGACGAGACTCTGGCGATGCACCCGACCGGTGACGGCGGCTTCGACCTGACGGTCGACTATGTCAAACCCGGCTCGACCTACAGCTACATTCTGTCTGACGGCACAGCCGTGCCGGACCCGGCTTCCCGCGCTCAACAGGGCGATGTGAATGGCCCATCGCTGGTATGCGATCCAGACAGCTACGTCTGGCGCAATACGCACTGGCGAGGCCGCCGCTGGGAAGAGAGCGTGGTCTATGAGCTGCATATCGGTACTTTTACCCCTGAAGGCACATTCCGCGCGGCCACCGAGAGACTGCCGTATCTGGCTTCGCTCGGTATCACCATGATTGAACTGATGCCCGTATCGCAGGCCGGAGGCAATCGCGGATGGGGCTATGACGGGGTCCTGCTCTATGCCCCGCACAGCGCCTACGGCACGCCGGATGAGCTGAAGGCCTTCGTCGATGCTGCCCACGGCCTGGGGCTGTCGGTGGTGCTGGATATCGTGCTGAACCATTTCGGGCCGGAGGGCAACTATCTCCCGCGCCTGTCGCCGGACTTTTTCCATCCAGAGCGGATGACGCCCTGGGGGAACGGCATTGCCTACGATCTGGCCCCCGTTCGCCAGTTTATTACCGATGTGCCGCTGTACTGGCTGACCGAGTTCCGCTTCGACGGACTGCGCTTCGACGCCATCGATCACATTACAGATTCATCTGAAAAACACGTTCTGGAGGAGATTGCTGAACGCATTCGGGAGGCGATCACCGATCGCCCGGTGCATCTCACCACCGAAGACAGCCGCAACATTATTTCGCTCCATCCGTACCGGGAGGACGGCACGCCGCAGCTTTTCACGGCCGAATGGAATGACGACCTGCATAACGCCATCCACGTACTGGCGAGTGGCGAAACCCACGCCTGGTACCGCGACTTTGCCCATCAGCCGGAGAAATGGGTGGCCCGGGCGCTGGCGGAAGGCTTCTCATACCAGGGCGAAATCACGCCCCGGCACCGGGAGCCGCGCGGCGTGAAAAGTAGCGATCAGCCGCCGGTGGCGTTTGTCGACTTTATTCAGAACCACGACCAGGTGGGTAACCGGGCCCACGGGGATCGTCTGCTCTCCCTTATCGGGGAGAACCGTACCAAAGTCCTGCTGGCCGCGCTGCTGCTGTCGCCGCACATTCCGCTGCTGTTCATGGGCGAGGAGTATGGCGAAACCCGGCCCTTCCTCTTCTTTACCGATTTTCACGGGGAGCTGGCCCGCGCGGTACGGGAAGGTCGGGCGAAAGAATTTGCCGACCACGCCAGCCATCAGGAAGAGGGGGTGCCCGATCCGAATTCGCCGGAGACGTTTGAGCGGTCAAAACTCGACTGGGACAAACTCAACCAGCCGGAGGGTGAGAGCTGGCTGAACTTTACCCGCCATCTGCTTGAGCTGCGCCAGCAGGCGATTGTGCCGCTGCTGGCGACGGCCCGCAACGGCGGGGGGAAGGTGCTGGAAACCGGACCCGGCTGCGTGGCGGTGATCTGGACGTTTCCACGGGGGACCTTGTCGCTGGCGTTCAACGTCGGCGGCCATACCGAGGAGATGCCGGATCTGCCGGGAGAAACCCTCTTTGCCTGGCCTGAGATCCATACTGAATTACGCCCCGACACCCTTATTGTCCGACTTGCCCCTGGAGAAACACATTAATGATCCCCACAGCGACCTGGCGTATTCAGTTTCGTAATGGCATGACCTTCGATCGTGCCGCCAGTCTGGTGCCTTATCTGCAACAGCTCGGCATCAGCCATCTGTATGCCTCGCCGATATTTACCGCTGCCCGTGATTCAACCCACGGTTATGACGTGACCGATGCCAATGAGATAGACCCGACCCTTGGCGGTCGCGCCGGGTTTGACCGTTTGTCCAGCGCCCTGAAGTCGGCGGGGCTGGGGCTGATCCTCGACATCGTCCCTAACCATATGTCCACCTCGCTGGAGAACGCCTGGTGGCGGGATGTGATTGAGCATGGCGAGAAGAGCCGCTATGCCCGCCATTTTGATATCGACTGGTCGCGCCGCCTGACGCTGCCGTTTTTAGGCGATGACTTTGAGGTGGTGCTGGCGAACGGCGACATCAGCGTGCAGCGCGACCCCGATACCGGTAAACCGGCGCTGGCCGTTTACGATGCCTTTTATCCGCTCACCCCCGACAGCTGGATGGGGCGGGAAGAGGAGGTGCTTGGCCTGCGCGACCCTGCTGCGATAACCCGCCTGCATAACCAGCAGCCATGGCGTCTTACCAGCTGGCGCGATGCCCCGCGGGATCTCTCCTGGCGGCGCTTCTTCGAGATAACCGGCCTGGTGGGGGTGCGGGTTGAAGACGACGCGGTATTTGATGACAGCCATGCGCTGATCCTGGAACTGGTCCGTTCCGGGGCGGTGGACGGGCTGCGTATTGACCACGTGGACGGCCTGGCCGATCCGCGCGCCTATCTGCAACGTCTGCGCCAGGAGGCTGGCCCCGAGTGCTATATCACCGTAGAGAAGATCCTCAGTAAAGGGGAGAACCTCCCGACGGACTGGCCCATCTCCGGGACCACCGGGTATGAATTTATCGCCTCGCTCTCTGAAGTGCTGGTGGATGACGACAAAATTGACCGTCTGCGTCAGGCCTACGACACCGTGATCGGTACCCCGGTGGATATGGATGCCGAACTGCGGGCTGCCCGCCTGCTGATGGTGGATCGCAATTTTGCCGGGGAGTTTTCCACCCTGGTGAAGCTGGCAACAAACCTGGCGCAGACAGAGGGCGTGGCCTTTGAAGAGGAGACGCTGCGCCTGGCGCTGCGGGAACTGCTGGTGGCCTTCCCGGTGTATCGCACCTACGGCACGGCGCAGGGGATGTCCGCCGCCGACGTGCGGCTGCTGCACAGCGTGCTGGCGCACGTCACTGCCGACCAGCCGTCTCTGGATCTCCTGACCCGCATTCTGACCGGCGAAGTCTCCGACGCGGCCCGCGACACGGCCAGTGAGTTCCGCACCCGCTTCCAGCAGCTGACCGGGCCGCTGATGGCGAAATCGGTCGAAGACACGCTGTTTTTCCGCCAGCACATGGATCTGGCGCTGAACGAGGTGGGGGCCGAGCCGGTTCCGCGCGCCTTCTCGTTAACGCGCTTTCACAGCGAAATGGCGGCGCGACGTGAGCGGCAGCCGGATGCGCTCTCCGGCACCTCAACCCACGATACCAAGCGCGGGGAAGATGCCCGCGCCCGGCTCTATACCCTGACCGAAGCGCCGGAGATGTGGGCGGAGTGCGTGGCCCGCTGGCAGCAGCTCAACCAGACCCATGTCCGCTTTCTGAACGACGGTACGGCGCCCCGAGGCGCCGACACCTGGATGCTCTATCAGGCGCTGGCGGGAGTCTGGCCGCCGGAGCTGCAACCTGAGGACGCGGCAGGACTGAAAGCGCTGGAAGAACGTTTTCTCGCCTTTGTGGAGAAAGCGCTGCGCGAAGCCAAGCTGCGCACCGACTGGGTGGACAGCAACGAAGCCTATGAAACGGTGGTGCTGGAGTATGCCCGCCATCTCTTATCCCCGGAGAATCAGGATTTCCTGCGCGACTTCACCAGCGCATTACGCCCGTTTATCCGCGCAGGCCTGGTCAACAGCCTGAGCCAGACGGTGATCAAACTGACCGGGCCGGGCGTGCCGGACGTTTATCAGGGCAGCGAAGGACTCAACTTTAGCCTCGTCGATCCCGACAACCGCCGCGAGCCGGATTTCGCGCTGCTGAGCCAGCAGCTTCAGCGCGCCGACAGGCACACCGCCTCCCACGAGGCGAGCTGGCTGGACGGGCAGCTGAAGGTGTATGTGACCAGCACGCTGCTGCACCTGCGCCAGCGCAAACCGGCGCTGTTCCGCTGGGGCAGCTATGTTGCGTTGCTGACCCGTGGTGAAAGGGCGGATAAGGCCATCGCCTTTGCCCGCATGGATGACGACGACGCGTTGATTGTGGTGGCACCCCGACTGGCGTTTGCCCGCGCTGCGGAGGCATTCCCGGTTAACGGAGCGGCCCTGTGGGGGGAAACAGAGGTCGTATTGCCTGCCGAACTGGCAGGGCGCCGCTATCAGGACTGTTTTAGCGGTGAAATCGTTATGCCAGGCGAAAGCCTGAAATTACATGATGCACAGGATTGCTGGCGGGTGTTAATTGCCTGCAGCGAATGATGATTGTTCGAGGGAGAGACTTTTATGGCAAATGCGAAATCCTATGAAATTCAGGCGGGCCAGAGCTACCCGCTCGGCGCAAACTACGACGACAAGGGCGTTAACTTTGCGCTCTTTTCGGCCTGCGCTGAACGCGTTGAGCTGTGCCTTTTTGACCCTACGGGTCAGCACGAAATCGCCCGACTGGAGCTGCCGGAGTACACCGACGAAGTGTGGCACGGCTACGTTCCGGATCTGAAACCGGGCGCCCTGTACGGCTATCGCGTTTATGGTCCTTACGATCCGGAAAACGGCCATCGCTTTAACCCGCATAAACTCTTGCTCGATCCCTATGCCCGCGCCCTGACCGGGGAGCTGAAATGGAACGCCGCTCATTTTGGTTATGAACTGGGGCATGACGAGCTCGATCTGAGCTTTGATACCCGCGACAGCGCGCCGTTCACGCCGCGATGCCGGGTGATCGACCCGCGGGTCTTTGACGGACAGGATCCGCATCGCCCGTCGGTGCCATGGTCTGAAACGATTCTCTATGAAACGCACGTGAAAGGCTTTACCCAGCTTCATCCGGCGATCCCGCCTGAACTGCGCGGCACGTTTGAGGGGATGGGGCATAAAGCGATTGTCGATTATATCAAAAGCCTCGGCATCACCTCCGTGGAGCTGCTGCCGGTGCACGCTTTCCCGGACGATCAGCATCTGCTGGACAGGGGGCTGAAAAACTTCTGGGGTTATAACACCCTGAACTTCTTCTCCCCGGCGTCGCGCTATTACGGCCCTAACGGCATTCAGGGGTTCCGCGACATGGTGCGAGCCTTCCATGATGCGGGTATCGAAGTGATCCTCGACGTGGTCTATAACCACACCGCCGAGGGTAACGAGCTTGGTCCGACCCTCTCGTTCAAGGGGATCGACAACTTCTCGTACTACCGCACCATTGCCGGCCAGCACCGCTACTATGTGAATGACACCGGCACCGGCAATACCCTGAATACCTCGCACCCGCGGGTACTGCAGATGGTTATGGACTCCCTGCGCTACTGGGCTGAGTCGATGCATATCGACGGCTTCCGCTTCGATCTCGGCACCATTCTGGGGCGCGAGCCGGAAGGGTTTGACCAGCGCGGCGGCTTTTTCGATGCCATGATGCAGGATCCGCTCCTCTCACGGCTGAAACTGATCGGCGAGCCGTGGGATATCGGCCCCGGCGGCTATCAGGTGGGGGGATTCCCGCCCGGCTGGGGCGAGTGGAACGATAAATACCGCGACACCGTGCGCGAATACTGGCGCGGGGATAACGTCTCGTCGGACTTTGCCGCGCGCCTGCTCGGCTCCGGCGATCTCTACGACCAGCGTGGCCGTCGCCCGTGGGCCAGCATCAACTTTATTACCGCTCACGACGGCTTCACCTTAAACGATCTGGTCTCCTACAACGAGAAGCACAATGAGGCCAACGGCGAGGATAATAACGATGGCCACAATGATAACCGGTCATCAAATTATGGTGTCGAAGGCCCGACCGACGATGAGCAGATTAACGCCCTGCGTGAACAGCAGAAGCGCAACTTCCTGACCACGCTGCTCTTCTCACACGGTACGCCGATGCTGCTGGCCGGGGACGAGTTTGGCCGCAGCCAGCTGGGGAACAATAACGGTTACTGTCAGGACAGTGAAATTAGCTGGGTACACTGGGAGAATTTGCCTACCAGCGCCGACGCGCTGCGTAACTTCACCCGCCATCTTATTCAGCTGCGGGCCAGCCAGCCGCTGTTGCGCCGTGAAAGCTGGCGTGACGGAATGGAGATCCAGTGGTACAACGCGGGCGGCGGGCCTCAGCTGCCGGAACACTGGGATGAGGGCACTACCCTTGGGCTCTATCTCACCCGGGCCGATCTACAGGGTCAACACGGGGTCTGGGAGGAGGTGCTACTGTTGATCAACCCGTACGAGGCTGCTGTCCCGTTCCGTATCCCGGAATGCGGGGAAGGGGGCTGGGTACTGGAGCTGAGTACGGTGGAAGGTGACGACCTGGAACGGGCCGTTACCCCGGACACTGACTTCCCGCTGGCGGGCCGCAGTATCGTGTTGTTACGCCGACCTTAACGGTTGGCGCGCGCTCTGGCCCACGGGCTGGTGGTATCGTCGTCGGCGTTGCCCGGCGCGGTATCCTCCAGCGAGTCCAGATACAGGGTTTCGACTTCGGCGCGGGCCCAGGGCGTGCGGCGCAAAAACTTCAGGCTGGATTTCACGCTGGGATCGCTGTTAAAGCAGTTGATTTTAATCAGCTTTCCCAGCTGCGCCCAGCCGTAGCGCGCCACCAGGGCGTTAACCATCATCTCAAGCGTGACGCCATGCAGAGGATCTTTGGAAGGGTGAGCGGTCATAAGCGTCCGTATTATCAGGTCAGGATTGGAAGCGGGGAAGGTTACAAGAAAAGCCGGGGGCCAGCAACGTACCCATGGACACTACAGGCTGAAGATCGCCTCAATTTCGATTGAGAGGTCCGGTGAAAAGAGGCGGCTGACCTCCACCAGCGAACTGGCAGGCAAATGTTCACCGTAATTACGGTACAGCACCTCGCGCAGCGCATTGATCTCAGCAAAAGAGGTGATAAAGATGGTCACTTTAATGAGTGACGAAAAATCAGCGCCTTCTGAACAGATAATTTTCCGTATCTGACTAAAAATTTCCTCGGCCTGCGCCGTGATGCCTTTATGTTGCGCGGGTGTGCCAAAAGCGGTTAATCCGGATATGTAAAGCGTATCAGCATGCTTAACGGAGTGGACATAGGGGGCTTTGACGTCCCCCAGTTCAGGGTAATTCTTTCTTACCAGTTTGCTCATGTCAGACACCTTTTCTGGACATTCACCGTTCGGTGAAATTATGAATCCACAGTAGACGAACAGCTGTCCCGCCGCTACTACCAGATATGTTTACTCCCCAAAATGTAAGGGGTTGAACGCAAGCTAATAAGTGGATAGCATCCGCTCTTTCGGAGAAAGAAAAATGTCTGTCACCGATTCACTTCTCGCGTTCTCACTCGCTGCACTTTTACTTACCCTGACACTTGGTCTGGATACCGCACTCATTCTTCGCACCGCCTGTGCGGAAGGCGGAAAAAAAGCCTTTCAGGCTGCGCTGGGTATTGATGTGGGCTGTTTCATTTGGGGTGCGCTGGTCGCGCTCGGTCTGGGGGCGCTGCTGGCGGTCTCAGAGCTGGCTTACACCATACTGAAAATCTGTGGCGCCGCGTACCTGTGCTGGTTGGGCTTACAGCTGCTGAGACGCCCTCGCACAACGTTCAGTCACAACGAAAGCGGCCTCGCATCTCAGGGAAACTGGTTTATCAAAGGTATGCTGGGCAACGTGCTTAACCCTAAAATCGGCATTTTCTATGTCTCCTTTTTGCCGCAGTTTATCCCTGCGGGGCACTCTCCGCTGATATGGACCTTTATTCTTGTCAGCATCCACGTTGCCATCGGGACGTTGTGGTCTGTCACGCTGATTTTGTCGACTCATTTTGCGTCAGACATTCTGAAGAAAAGCCGCGTGGTTAAAGCGATGGACAGGGCAACCGGATGCTTATTTTTAGGTTTCGCCGCTAAACTTGCCCTCAGCTCGAGGTAGCCCTGGCGCAGGCCCGGCAAGTGAAGCGCCCCCGGCGCTTTATTCATACGATTATTAAGGATTCTTATGCATACCATTGATGGATTAAAAGTGAAGTATCCGGGCGCGGATGTGTGGCAGATGGGGGATAGCCCGGCGCTGGCCAGCGAGCTGGCAGAGCTGATTGCTAAAGGAATCAAAACCGCCACCTGTGGTTCCCTGGCGTCTTACCAAAAAGAGGGCGCCGCATCCAGAATCGGCAGCTACATCATCGTTCTTAACGGACAGGAAGAACCAGCCTGCGTTGTCAGGCTGGTTTCAGCGCGTCTGGTGCGTTATTGCCATGTCACCGCTGAGTTTGCCCGTAAAGAAGGTGAGGGTGATTTAAGCCTTGAGTACTGGCGCAAGGAGCATCAGCGATTCTTTACGCAGGAAGGGACTTTTTCTGAGGATATGGAGCTGGTTGCTGAAGAGTTTGAGGTGGTTGAGTTACTGTAATTCGTTTCCTGAAAGAGGTACCTGTGGAATATCAGAAGTCATTGCAGCAAATATAGTCTGGTTCGATGCAGAACGTTGCAGTCACGAGCGAGAGGATTACGTCTGGTTCCGGTTGTTTGTCGTCCAGGACATAACTTTTTTAACGCTACCCTCGCTTGCACGGGGTAGCCAACACTTAAGCAGGCCTGCGTATCTTAAGCTCATACACCACACATGGTACATCGTAATGCTGCTCTATTGCTTTGTAAGACATACCTAACCTTTGCATCACACGCTGCGAGGGGATATTTTCAGGATCGGCAACAGCAACCAGATAAGTTGCGCCAACCTGTTCCGCCGCGTAATCAACGATCGCATGAGCTGCCTCTGTTGCAAAGCCCTTGCCGTTATGTTCCGGGACGAGACGCCAGCCAATCTCTAAGGGTGCGCCATCCACGTTTGCCAGGTGCTGGAGGCATGCTGCGCCAACGATCACGCCAGAGGACTTCTCTTTGATAGCCCACCATGAGTAGTTATACTTTTTCCAACGTGCCTGGACTCTTCTTATACCTTCCCAGGTTTCTTCGGGCGTTTTAACGATACCTCTGGTGATATAACGCATCACTCCGGCATCACTATCCATTACCCTCAAACCTTCGTAATGAGAGTCATCATAGGGCTCAAGCTTTAAACGGGGTGTTTCTAAATCCATCTACTGTGCCTCTTACCTGAAGATATGACTTTCGGTGAACTTAACCAAATAACACGACGTAAACAACATCGGCTTCTGGCGCAAAGCGAACATTTCGCCCGTTACCAGACGGCCAGTGTGTGGGCCTGGAGTTCCTCCAGTATCATCTCATTCATTTCCTTCAGCGTGGTACCGATTAAGACGGACCAGCCAAACTGAACCCGGAGCTCTCTTATCCGCCGTGCATACTCGCTAATCCCGGCCACTACCTACACGAACTGAAGGTCTGCTGCGAGCGAGGAGCGGACGTTCGCTAAATCTTGAAATCATCAGGAATGTGCGAAGGCACATAGTTCTCCATGCTCGCTGCCAAAGTAGCGTTATCTACTCTCTAAAGAGAATATGCGGATTTGAGGGGTATTTACAGTTATTGCGATATAGTAATCAACGGGTAGCAGGTTGGTTTAATGGGATAACAAAATGGGCAGGAAACTCTGCCCTAAGCTAATATCCTTGATTTACTCGTTTAGAAATCTTGTGCTGAATTTCTAATTTCAAACATTCGCGACAAACATTATACCGAGTCTGGAAAAGTAATTAAAAATTGGGGTTGATGCGTGCTGATATCCCAGCATGCTCTTTTAAGAGGTAGAGAAGTCCGGCTCCATCTATGAGTTCGATTGGTTTGTCTTCGCAGAAACGATATGCATCTTTACCGTATTGACTTGTACACACCAGAATACCTTTGTTAGCACCTTCATTCATCATTGTTCCATAAAGATCTCTAACAGAACTGACACCGACAGTATCTTTATATCTTTTAGCCTGAATCACCACTTTGCCACCGAGTATCGGGCGTGTGTCGAATGCCACCGCATCAACGCCACCGTCTTTCGTACCTCTGGTGAGTTTGGTATCCAGTCCCATTTGGGTGAAAAGATTTGATACTAATACCTCAAATTCTGACGGTGAAAGTTCCATAAGGTTTGGTCGTGTTTCAAGGGCAGATAAAGCATCACCTTGTTCAATAAAGCGTTTATCAACCATGTTAAATTCGATAATAGGCTTTACTGCCTGAAGTTCATCTGGCCGCCCTGAAACTTGTGCACCTAAACTTCTAAGGCATGCACTCTTTTCAACCCTTTCGAGTTTTATTTGCATAAAATCGTCCTTGTAAGCACGGGCAGATACTAATGTGACTTTAGTGTCATGCCCGCTTGTAGGATCGATAGTTTCGATTACACCGTTAAACAGAACTGATGTTAAAGCAGATGCCTTGTCAGCTTCGAAAAGCTCATGCATTGTGCGGAGTGTGATCGCGGCGATTATGTTTTGATAGAGTTCTTTGATCTCGCCAATCTTTCGCGCCTTGGCATCAATGGCATCTCTCGTTTTGACATATCTGTATTCCAACTCACGCGGTACTATTGCAATATCAGGTAAGTTGTATTCAACCAACAACTCCTTACTGTCAGGTAAATAGGCCAACCTAAAGGCTTGTGGGAAGCCGTTCTCAGGATATTCAGACCGTGTCAACACCATTTCGCAATATGCCAACACGCTGTCAGGATCGCAGTTAAGGTAGTCTTGCTCAAACAGGTCAACTTCGTCGTGCTGACTTTTTATTTCTTCGAGGTAAGCAGTTCTTCGGGCCTGATAATCAGCAACTAAAGCATCAAGCTCAACTTTCTGGCTTAAAAGTTTAATTGAATGATCTTCCTTACTTTTATTGAAAGATTCTTCTGCCTGCTGCAATTCTCGATAATATCTGTTCTTTACCCATGGGAAAATAGACTTCCATGCAGCTGGAGCATGCACAACTTTTATCTCTGGCTCCGGGTCTGGTAAGAGATGCTTAGGTGTTTTGAAGTCTTCGAATTTTGGATGTTTTTTCAGTGCCGAAAAATCAATCGAATCATCAAATTCGAGAGTATGTTCCAGAAGTGTTGAAAGCGCGGAGATAGTCTCGTTCAGCTCAGCGTTAAGATCGGAAACTTCATCTTGACGTTCTTCCAAATACATGGCTTTTGCTAACTTATCAGCCTCCTTTTGCTCGCGAAGTTTCTGAGCATTATCACGCTTTATTTCGCGCTCTATTCGGCGAGCCTCGGCAAACTGATGGCGCTCTGCTCTCTTACGTTCACGCTCTGCTGCTGCTACGGCTCTGCCTGTAGCACGTATAAAACCTTCAAATCCTGATCTCCGTCCCATCCCAATCCCCAACATAAAGTTCAGTTCGCAACAAGGGAAGTTGCCTCAAGCAACCTTCCATCTAATTAACCTGAAATTAATCTACTTTATTCGCACCAACTCAATCTATAACATTTTAAAAAAGCAATTAGCCCGCATCTCAAAATATACAGGTTTGTTTTCTCTTATCCAATCAACGGAGTGCTGATCATGATCACTAACTGATTGAGTACTGTTTTATCAACTTCCGCTTCTGGCACAGACCGGACATTACGGTTTTCAGGATTCTTTCTTCCGTCAGCCAGCCCAGTCTTCCAGTACCCGTCCAGGCACAGGCTCGAACTCACGCACGTTGTTTGTCGCCAGCACGGCGCAGGCGGCAATGGCATGCATGTCGTTGGGATCGATTGGCGTACCGACCATCCGGCCATGGTCAGCGTAGCCTTAATCTCAGTGGTTGCATCCACAGCGGCGCGATCCCTGGTGAGGATTGCATCGTGACGGGCGCAAAAAGAATCGAATTTTGCTTAATTAACTGGTGCAGTAAAGGTTTGTTCCAGAAACAGGCAGGCGCATGGAGGAAGAAGCAGCATAATGGATAAAAATATAGAGCCCATGTATTCCATGGACTCTTTCTGAGATGCCTCGATTAACCGTTACCCTTTACGATCCCCAGCGCGTCCTTAAATACCGCACCGCATCCCGCGCCTGGGGCTGATTAAGATTGTCCTCGCGGAACAAAATCGTGCCGTCGATATGCGGCTCGGATTCGTTCAGATCGAGCTGTTTTTTCAGCTCCGGCACGCCGCCGTTCACCGTCCAGTCGGGCTCTTTGCTTGAGGGTTCGCCCACTTTGTACAGCGCCACGCCAATATAGAGGCGCGTATGGGTCGGCTTCACCACGTTAGCCCACCATTTTGCCAGTACGTCATAGCGCGCCGCATCCCGGGCAAAAGGCCAGTAAAGCTGAGGGGCGATATAGTCCAGCAGGCCCTGCTGCACCCAGCGACGGGTATCGGCATAGGACTCGTCGTAAGCCGCAGCCCCGCGAGTGTCGGATCCGGCCGGATCGTGGGAGCGGTTACGCCAGACGCCCGCCGGGCTTACGCCAAACTCCACGTTCGGGTTTAACTGCTTAATGGTGCGTGATACCTGAGTAATCAGCTGCTGGGTGTTGTTGCGTCGCCAGTCGGCTTTCGAGTCAAAGCCCTGACCATACTGCCGGTACGTCTGACTGTCGTTCAGCTTCGAACCCGCGGACTCGGCATAGAAGTAGTCATCAAACTGCACCCCGTCGACGGGATAACGGGATACCACTTCGGCCACAATGCTGGTGATCCAGTCCCGCGCCTCCGGAATACCGGGGTCGAGGACAAAACGATCGCTCGCGGTACGGATCCACTCCCGGTGCAGAACATACACGCTCGGCGGATGCAGCGTCAGGGTACGATTCAGCTCTGCGATCGTACCGGGGCGGGTATTGGTCGTCACGCGGTAGGGGTTAAACCAGGCGTGAACTTTCATCCCGCGCTTGTGCGCTTCATCGAGCATAAATTGCAGGGGATCGTAGCCCGGGTCTTGACCAATTTTGCCGGTCAGCATATCTGACCACGGCAATATTTTTGACGGCCACAGGGCCGTACCGTCCGGTTTCACCTGGAAAAATACGGTATTGATCCCGAGGCTTTTCAGGTTATCCAGCTTGTCGGTCAGCGCCTTTTGCTGCATGGCAATTCGCGATTCGGCGCTCCGGCCGTTCACTGACGCCTGCGGCGGCCAGTCGAGACGGGAGACGGTGGTCAGCCAGACGCCGCGCACCGGCTGGTGGTTCGCGGTTTTATCAGGCAACGGATGTTTCGCCACGGGGGGCAGCGGAGTGACCAGGGATTTGGGTGGGGTTGAGCTGCAACTGACCAGTAAAAGCGCCCATGCGATAAGCATGCCGGAACCTTTAAGGTGGGTGGCTAGCCGGGAACGAGATGAACAGGCGATGATGATAAGCTCCATTATACAAATTTCGCCGGGAACATTTATTGTCGTTCTATTCGGAGGGAAGTCAATGCCGTG
Source organism: Leclercia adecarboxylata (assembly GCF_023639785.1). Taxonomy (NCBI): domain Bacteria; kingdom Pseudomonadati; phylum Pseudomonadota; class Gammaproteobacteria; order Enterobacterales; family Enterobacteriaceae; genus Leclercia; species Leclercia adecarboxylata. The sequence goes on along the minus strand of NZ_CP098325.1, from coordinate 2,307,077 downwards.
GAGACTGGCAAAATGTCTGCCCTGGCGACTTTCCGACCACTTTCTTTGTGCATCCCCCAAAAAGTTTCTTAGACTTTATTGACGTTAATTTACAAAGAAGGTGGCTATGCAGCAGATATCCTCTCGTCTTTGGGCTGTATTGACCGGCTCTCTGGTTGCCCTTGTTGGGCTCGCATACATCGTACTGGGCGGCTGGCTGGCGTTCGTTGGCGGTACGCTTATTTTTCTCCTGCTGGGTGTCGGCTTTTTTATCAGCGGAGTGCTGCTGTTCCGCCAGCGGTTTTCTGGCGTCTGGCTCTATCTGCTGATGTTTCTTGCCTGCGCAGGTTGGGCAATATGGGAGGTGGGGCTGGATGGCTGGCAGTTGATGCCCCGCCTGCTGGTGGTTGCGGTACTGGGGGTGTGGATCAGTATGCCCTGGGTGATGCGCCAGCTCGCCCTCACGCCCCCGGCCAGGCACAAAGGGATGGCCGCAGGCGGGATCTATCTCGCCGCCATCGCCGCTATCTTTTACTTTGGCTGGCACATCTCCGATACCCGGTTTATCCATCCCCAGCCGTTTCCGGCGAGGGATGCGGCGCAGGTGTCGCGGGGCGATAATGACTGGAAATACTATGGCCGCACCGCCGACGGGCAGCGTTTTTCCCCGTTGACGCAAATTACCCCGGAGAATGTCAGCCAGCTGCAGCTGGCGTGGCGCTTTGATTCCGGGGATGTGAAACGCGTAGGGGAGGATAAAGCCGGTCGCGAATTTAACCTTGAGGTGACGCCGGTGAAAGTGGGGGATGTACTTTATATCTGCACCCCGCACCGACAGGTTATCGCCCTCAATGCAACCTCCGGCAAGCCGCTGTGGAGGTTCGATCCGCAAAGCGATACCTCGGCCAATGAGTATCTGGCCTGTCGGGGCGTGGCCTGGAGTGAGGATCCTGCTGACACTGACTGTCCGCAAAAGGTCATTACCACCACCACCGATGCCCGGCTGGTGGCGCTGAATGCCGAAACGGGCAAACCCTGTCGCCGTTTTGGCAGCCAGGGTTTTGTCAGCCTGACGGACCATCTGGGCGAGGTTCCGCCGGGTTTCCACTTCATCACCTCCCAGCCGCTGGTTATGGACGGACGGATCGTTCTTGGCGGCTGGATCTATGATAACCAGTCCACTGGCGAACCCTCCGGCGTGGTGCGGGCCTATGACACCCAAAGCGGCAAACTTGTCTGGGCCTGGGATATGGGACGTAATCCCGCCAACGCGCCGCTGAAACCTGGCGAAGAGTATACCCGCGGCACGCCTAACGGCTGGGGCACCTATACCGCGGATCCGCAGCTGGGGCTGGTTTACATTCCTGTCGGTAATGCCACCCCCGACTATTACGGCGCCAGACGGCGCGACTTTGACGAGATTTACTCCAGTTCGCTGGTGGCGCTGGATATCCGCACAGGCAAAGAGCGCTGGCACTACCAGACGGTGCATCACGATGTCTGGGACTATGATGTGCCCATCGGCCCGACGCTTTTCGATCTTCCTGATGGTAACGGCGGGATAACCCCGGCACTGGTGCAGACCACCAAGATGGGACAACTTTTCCTGCTGGACAGGCGCACCGGAAAGCCGCTTGCCGCAGTTAATGAAAAACCGGTTCCCGTGACACCGTCACTTCCGGGGGAGCGGCTGTCGCCTGTTCAGCCGGATTCTGTCGGCATGCCGGATCTGGCACCTGCCGATCTGCGGGAAACGGATATGTGGGGCGCGACGGCGTTTGACCAGCTGCTGTGCCGGATCCAGTTCCATCAGTACCGCTATCAGGGCAGGTTTACGCCTCCCGCAGAGGGAACGTCCATCGCCTTTCCCGCCTTCGATGGGGTGATTGACTGGTATGGCGCCTCCGTGGACCCGCTTCACCATGTGCTGATTGCCAATACCAGCTACATTCCGTTCACCATGGAGATCATGAGAAGTGAGCAAGCCATTCAGAAAGGCTTAATGAAACCCTGGTCGGGATGGGGAAGCGGACAATCCTATCCTAAGCCGAAAGAGTTTGCCGTCGGGCCGCAGTACGGTACGCCCTGGGCGGCTATCGTTAAGCCCTGGCTCAGCGCGCTGGATGCCCCCTGTAATGCGCCGCCGTGGGGGAAAATTTACGCCATCGATCTGGTCAGTAAAAAAATCATCTGGGAACGTCCGGCGGGCACTACCCGGGATATGAACATTTTCGGGACGCACACCAACGTGCCGCTGCCAACGGGCATCTTTATGATGGGCGGAAACGTCATCACCCGGAGCGGGCTGATCTTTACCGGCGCCACGGCGGATGACTACCTGCGAGCCTTTGATGAGGCCAGTGGAAAAGAGCTCTGGCGCACCCGGCTGCCTGCGGGCGGGCAGGCGACGCCAATGACCTATCAGGCCGGGAACGGGAAGCAGTACGTAGTGATTGCCGCTGGCGGTCACGGCGGGCTTGGCACCCGTTCAGGGGATGCGTTGATGGCGTATGCGCTGCCATGACGCCCGAAACGGCACTCCTGCTGGCCCGCGGCCAGTTTGCCTTTACCATCAGCTTTCACATCGTGCTGGCAGCCTTTACCCTCGGGCTGGCGCAGTTTTTGATGGTGCTGGAAGGGCTGTGGCTGTGGCGCAAACAGAAGGTGTGGCTCAGTCTCTGGCGCTACTGGAGTAAGGTGTTTGCCCTTACTGTGGCGGTAGGCGTGGTGACCGGGGTGGTAATGGAGTTCTCGTTTGGCACCAACTGGAGTGGGCTGGCCAGCCGGACCGGAGCGGTACTGGGGCCGATGCTGTACATGGAAGTGCTGGTCGCCTTCTTTCTCGAAGCGGGCTTTATGGGGGTGATGCTGTTCGGGATGAATAAGGTGCGTCCGGGGATCCACTTCATGGCGACCTGCATTGTGGCGCTGGGGTCGTTGTTCAGCGCCTTCTGGATCCTCGCGGCCAATTCCTGGATGCAGACGCCGGACGGGTATCTGACGGGGGCTGATGGCCGCTTTATTCCTGTTGACTGGTGGGCGGTGATTTTCAATCCCTCTTTCCCCTGGCGAATGGGGCATATGGTCATGGCGGCCATGCTGGGAACGGCCTGTCTGGTGGCGGCCTGCGGGGCGTGGCATCTGCTGCGCGAACCCCGGCATCCGGCGGCGCGGCGTATGTTCTCGCTGGCAATGTGGACGCTGCTGGTAATGGCGCCGCTGCAAATCGTGCTGGGAGACCTGCACGGGGAAAATACCCGGGACCATCAGCCGGTGAAGCTGGCCGCCATCGAAGGAAGCTGGGATCCGCCTCCACCAGGGCGTGGCGAACCCCTGCGGCTCTTTGCGTTACCCGATATGTCGCTGCACCGTAATCGCTATGAGCTGGCTATTCCGGATATCGGCTCTCTTTACCTGCGCCACAACCTGCAGGGTACTATCCATAGTCTTAATCAATATCCCGCAGATGAACTGCCCTGGGTGCCGCTCGTGTTCTGGGCCTTTCGCATTATGGTGGCGCTCGGGATGCTGATGCTGGTGGCAGGGACGAGCGGGCTGGTTATCCGGTTGCGAGGGCGACTCTGGCAGACGCGCTGGCTTCTGCGTCTGATGGTGGTGATGGCGCCCGCCGGTTTTATTGCCATGCTGGCGGGGTGGATAGTGACGGAAGCCGGACGGCAGCCCTGGACCGTCTACGGCCTGGTGCGCACGTCAGAGAGTCTCTCTCCCCTGGGAGCGCAGATCGTTCTCGGCTCGTTTATTCTGATCGTCACGCTTTATCTGCTGCTGTTCGGGCTGGGAATGTGGTTTCTGTTGCGCCTGCTAGCCAGACCCCCGGAGCCAGAAGAAGAGGGGGCGGAACCCGATGTGGCCCGACGCACGGGCAGGGGGGAATACGATGCATGAGTTGATGGACGAACCGATTTTACACGTATTGTCGGCGGCCTCGCTGGTGCTGAGCCTGTGGTTCTACGTTCTGCTGGACGGGACGGACCTCGGGAGCGGCATGCTGTGCGCCTTTCAGCGCGACGAAGACTCCCGGCATAAGATTGTGCTTTCGCTCCTGCCCATCTGGGATGGGAATGAAACCTGGCTGGTGCTGGCAGCGGGCAGTCTCTTTGGCCTGTTTCCCGTGGCCTATGCCATTATCCTCAGCGCGTTATATGTGCCGGTCTTCATGCTGGTGCTGGCCCTTGTCGTACGCGGGATGGCGATTGAGTATCGCGCCAGCGCGCCTAAGCTGTTCGACGGGATGCTGGTGGCGGGGTCACTGGTGGCTACGCTTGCGCAGGGGGTGATTGTCGGGAGTCTGATCCAGACGATCCCCACGGATGGGCAGCAGTTTACCGGGTCGGGATGGGAGTGGTTAAGCCCGTTTCCGCTATTCTGCGGCCTGACGCTGGTGGTTGCATACTGCCTGATGGGCGAAGGCTGGCTGCTCTGGCGCGGGACCGGGGCGCTGATGCTCCGGGCGCGGCGGGCGATCCCCTGGCTGGCGGCGATAACCCTGGTGCTGTTGTTCGGCGTACTGTTCTGGAGTATTCAGTTCCAGGCGGCCTGGCGTCTGCATCTGCAGGATCCCCGGGTCTGGTTGCCGTTTGCCTCTGGCGTGGTGGCAGGCACGCTTTTGCTGTGGTTTGGCCTGACGCGCCGCGCTGAATTTTTACCCCTTGCCGCGATCCTGATGCTGGTCAGCTGTGCGTTTGGCGCGCTGGTATTTACCCTTTATCCATGGATTGTGCCGGCAACCCTCACGGTTCAACAGGCTGCGGCCCCGCCACAGACGCAACGTTTTCTGCTGATAAGTTTTGTGCTGCTGGCACCGCTGACGCTGCTGTACAACACCTGGGGGTTCCGATTGTTCAGCGGTAAGATCCGATAGCAGGCAGAGGACAGGGAGGAATAGCCTCTGCCTGATGCGTTACTGCGCCAGAATGGCCGCGTCGCTGCGCGGCAGACCTTCTGTCAGGGTTTTTTACGCCCGGGAGTGTAGACCACTACGAAACGGAGTCCGGTACGCAGACTGCCGCACCTTTTCCACCGCCGTTTTTCCGGCGATAAAGGCATGGTCTGAATTGTAGTACTCCCATTCGCTGTAACGTCCGGCCAGAGTGATGCCGTGCAGCAGCAGCCATTTCCTTATCACCTCAACGTTCTCTTTACGATGCTGGTCATAAATGACATAGGCGTAAGGGATATCGATTTGATTGCTGGTGACGATCTCATCACTCTGCGAGATGATCCCCACGTCAATGCACTCCTGAATACATCTGTCGATCAGTGCCTGTCCGTCGGCGGGCAGAGGTTTATCCGGGGAGTAGCTTATCTCGCAGGTCAGGCCGCACGCGCCCGGCGGGCTACAGAAGGGGCTGGCGTTGCCCTGCACAAAGATGCGATGAAATACCGTCTTACCGGCGTAGTAGATCCAGTGTTTATCCGTCAGATTGTCACGATTAATGCCCAGATTGACGCAGCGCACCGAGACGTGACGCAGTCCTTTGGCGGCTTTGCGCACATCCGGCGGCACTTCGTCGCCCATCAGGCGGATGAGTTCCGGCAGCACCAGGGTGCTGATCATCTGTTCATAGCGATACTGTCTGCCGTCAGAGAGCACCACGATGTGCTGGTTGACGTAGATTTTGCTGACCTCCGCGCCTGTCTCGATGCGGCCCTTAATATGGGGTAAAAAACCTGACATCAGCGCCTGGAAACCGCCTTTCAGTGGATAGCCGAAACGCGCATTTGGCCCCATAGGCTTCGCGGTTTCGCCCAGCGCCCCCTCGATAATCTGATCCAGGTCCGGCAAGGGGACACGTCCCCCCAGCCATGAGGTCTCCATTTCTGAGAGCGGTACCGTCCATAATTTTTTGTTGTAGGGAATCGCAAAATGGCGGGCGATCCCTTTCCCCCAGGTCTCATAGATAAAGGCTTCAAAGCTGCCTTCAGGCGACGTCTGCCGGCCTGAACTGGTATAGTCCGGCACTGCGCCATCGGCACAGCAGTCATGATGATTATTGTCGCAGCCCGGAGCCATGCTTTTTACTTCTGCGCCCGTGCCGTATCGCGCCTCGATGGCGCCCAGAATGCACTCTTTGATCACCGGCGCGGGCAAGCCGTAAAGCGATCCCTGGAAGGGGTAGCGGGTGTACACGCCGTCGGTATAGACCCAGGCCTCACGGATCTGCCAGTGAAGGTTGTCGCCCAGCAGGATGTTGTATAGCGCCAGCACCTCTTCATCGGCGGAAAACATAATGTGCCCCGCATAGTCGAAGGTAAACCCTTTGTCCTGAACCGAGCGGCACAGGCCTCCCACCGTGTCATTACGCTCCAGCAGGGTTGCGCCTTCGCCAAAATGGTACGCCGCGCTAAGGCCGGTTGGCCCGGCACCCAGAATTAAACAGCGTTCGGTTTCAGAACCGGTTCGGGCCGGTGGAATAAGACGTAATACCGGTGGGGAAGAGACGTCGTCGCTTACGGCCTCTGCTGCGGCGGTTGATCTGGCCTGATGGCGCGCAATCGCCTGCGCAATCAGTTCATGCATTTTCTGCACGGTTTTATCCCAGGAGGTACTGGCGACAATCTCCTGCATGGTTTGCCGCTGCGAGACGCGTTCCTCCTCTGACAGCGCCAGCGCGCGCTCGCAGGCGTCGACAAAGGCGGCATGATCCCGGGCGACGGCAACCACGTGGCCATAGGGTTTTTCGACATCGGCAATGGCGGTACTGACCACCGGCAGCTGCGCGGCCATGTATTCGAGCACTTTCGTCGGGCTAATAAAGCGCGTGGACGCATTCAGCGCAAACGGCATCAGGCAGACGTCCCAGCCGGCAAGGAAATGAGGCAGGGCCTGGTAAGGCTGCATGCCGGGATAATGGATATTGCTTCTTTGCGGCAGGGTTGACGGGTCGATCTTCACTACCGGGCCGACCATCACGATTTGCCACTCCGGATGCGCGTCCGCGAGTGTGGCGATAAGCGTGAGATCCATCCGCTCGTCAATCACGCCGTAATAGCCCAGCCGCGGATGGGGAATCTCATCCTGCAGAGGATGGTGGTTCGCGCGATCCAGTGCCTGTTCAAAATGCGCTGCGTCCACGCTACTGGCAAAACAGTGAATGTTCGGGTGACGACCTTTCCTGGCCGCATACAGACTTGGACCACCGGTAAAGACAATATCCGCGCGCGTCAGCAGGGCGGATTCACGTTGCAGAAGCTGGCGGGGCGCTTTCTCAAAGGCGGCCAGTTCATCCATGCAGTCGTAAACCACGACGGCTGGCGTAAAGATTTTCAGCAGGGGGAGCGCCATCGGCGTGTAGAACCAGACGACCGGGGTGTCATCCTCCTTGCGGATCGCTGATAGCAACGTTTCCAGCCAGGCGATTTGCTCATCGTGAAAACCCGGCTCCGTAGACGGCGTATGGGGTTGAATGACGGTCACATTCGGCGCGGGCCGGGATACCTTCAGCTCCGGTTTACCCGCTGACCAGAGCGGCTCTTCGATAAACAGGATCTCATAGTGCTGAGCAAGCCGCGTCAACAGATGCTGCGGGCGCTGAAAAACAAAATCCCAGCGCAGATGACTAAACACATAAATTTTTTCCATGCCTGATACCTCTGTGCTGGTGCAGGTAAAGACGCCAGTTAACTGTTGAAAGTGTTCCAGCCGGGACTGGGTTTGTATAAGCGCACGTGCATAAACGGCATTAAGCCGCCTCTCTTTTTCTGGCGACAGGTCCCACAAGCCCGAATGGTGCCAGAGCGTGCTGTTTTCCCAGTCGGGCCGGTCAATAATCGGGTAAAGGCAAATGCCCGCGATCTCCACGCCTGCAAGCTGCGCCTGGGCCACCTCTGAGGCGATATCCTTAATCCAGGCGCCGCGCCCGCTCCCCACATGGCTCGTTTCGGCAAGCAGAATCGGACGCTGATAGCGTTCCCAGGCCTCCTGTAACATTTCATGCAGTCGCCGTCGGCGACGATCGCCCAGATGCCACGGCAGGCGTTGGTTGTTGCCCGTCATCCACTGATTGTCGTGGTAGTAATTGGCGCCGAGCAGATCGAGATAGCGTGGATGCCCGCCCAGCTCAGGCTCGTATCTGCCTGTCAGCATGTCCCACGCCTGAAACTGTGCGGTACGCAACGCCTCGGTTTGCTGAATGTTGACAGGATCGCTGTCCGGGGAGATCAGATGGATTAGCGGGTCGCAATGTAAAATTCTCGCCCTTGGGTCGGCCGCCCGGATGGCATCACAGGCCGCTATTGCGGCGCGAACCAGCTGTCGTTTGGCCTGCATGCCTTCGCCGATGCCCGGCGGGGAGGTGGGGAAAAGCCCCACCGAAATGCCCCAGGTTGTGAAGGAGATTTCATTGATCGGGGAATAGACGGGCGGCTCGTCATACCAGGGGCGCAAAAAAGCGGCCAGAGACCCGCACAGATGTGCGAAACGGGAGACAAATTCCTCTGAGAAAAAATCGATATTGTCAGGAAAGCCGTAATGACAGATCGTCCAGCAAACCTGCACGCCGGTGTCTTTTGCCGAAATCATCTTTTTGGCGACGGTTGTGAAATCGTAACCGCCTGATTTATCGACCAGGCGCCAGCCAACGCTCTCTCTTACCGTACACATATTGAACGGATTCAGCGCACGATAATCTGCGGCGTGCTGTGTGTCGTGTGCCGTGGCGTTATCCATTGAAAGGGCATTGCCTGCCCGCGTGACAAAATCCGCGCCTTCAAAACCTGCCTGCCAGAAAGACCTGAATATCGGCATAGAGTGGCTCCCGTAGGGGGGGGTAAAATAATATTAATGGCCTCTGGGTTTAAGCCTGTTTATTAATAACCCAGACCTACGGTGAAAAATAAGCGCGAGAAAAAATTGACCCATATCGTTTGCTAAAACATTCGACCATAATTAACCCTCCACACTTTTCATCAACAGCGGAATAGGGCAAAAGGAATAGCCCGGCGTTCACCCGTTTTATGTCTGCATCCTGTGTCTCAAAGAGGAAAAACTGTTACCCTCTCTTTCAATGATAGCCGCGGATGCAGGTGTGGCGCGGCCTTTTTCAGAGTGCTTCGGCTTCGGTTTTTAAAAAGATGAATAAAATCATCGCCTGCTGGTGGCGCTTTTTTTACGCGTCACGCTTCGCTTAAGCGATATTTTATGTGAGGTCACCTGTTAAATAACGGGCTGCCGCCACGCTAGTTTGTGATATATTGCTCGTATTAGTGAGGGGCTATTTCTGATACTTTAGACTTAGTGTTTTAAATATAGAGTAGCGCGCCATATCTGGTTATTGTCATCAGTATCTGCAGCAGGTGAAATATAAATGACTGCATATTAAGTTGCATATGAATACTGTAAAGGAGTAAGTAACACCATTTAGTTACAACATACAATAAGCTTCTTTTATCCTCCTGCCTCAGCATCGTGCTATGCGTTTTGCTTAGCAGAACTAAAGGGCAGGAAAGGCGCTTTTATCCTCTAAAGGGCTTAAATTGAATTTACCCGCTCTAGGGGTTATTCTTGATTTATCCCCTACAGGGGATTTTCTCAGTATATCCGCTATGGGGGATAAGCATGAAAGTGACATCGGCAGGCGCACTGGCACAGGCTGTCCGGGATCAGCGTAAGGTCAATAAGTTAACGCAATCGGAGACCGCTGAACAGGTTGGCATCAAACAAACCACGGTATCGGATTTCGAGAACAGGCCGGAATCTACCAAACTGGAGACGCTGTTTAAAATCCTCTCGGCGCTGGATCTGGAGCTGCATGTGGTCAAAAGAGGCTCCACGCTGCCTGATACCAGTACATGGACGAAGGAGTGGTAAGCGATGCGGGCACAACGTCTGACGGTTGCCATGAACGGCGACATAGTGGGAACGCTGCACCGTGATGGCAGCGGGGCTATGTCTTTTGAGTATGCCCCCGAGTGGCTGGCAGAGCCGGGCGCGCGTGCTATCTCGCTGTCTCTGCCGCTACAGCATGGCAGGATACGCGGGAAGCAGGTCTTCAATTTTTTCAGCAATCTGTTGCCCGATTCAGAGGCAATTATTGCCCGCATGCAGGCCCGTTTTCAGGTTGAAACGGCGCATCCATTTGATCTGCTCGCCAGCGTAGGGCGAGACTGCGTCGGCGCCATCCAGCTCTATCCACCGGGGCTGGACATTCCCCCGGTGATGGATATCGTCGCCGAACCGCTGGATGATAAACAGATAGCGGCGTTACTCGAGGGTTACCAGATGGCGCCGCTCGGGATGACCGAAGAGGATGCCGATTTTCGCATCTCGCTGGCTGGCGCCCAGGAGAAAACGGCGCTGCTGTGGTATCAGAATCGCTGGCAGCGGCCACTGGGTAGTACGCCAACCAGCCATATTTTCAAGCTGCCGATCGGCAGGATAGAGCAGAACAATATCGATCTGAGCGAGAGCTGTGAAAACGAGTGGCTCTGCCTGCGCATTGCGAAAGCTTTTGGATTCCCCGTTGCCCATGCCGAAATGGCGACCTTTCGCCGCAAAAAGGTGCTGATCATCGAGCGCTTCGATCGCCGCTGGGCCCGCAGCGGCTGGCTGATGCGTCTGCCGCAGGAGGATTTTTGTCAGGCGCTGGGCGTCTCACCGGCACTGAAGTATGAATCCCACGGCGGCCCCGGCATCGCCGAGGCCATGAAGCTGCTGCTCGGCTCCCGCCTGGCCGGGCAGGATCGTGAGATGTTCTTTAAAGCGCAGATCCTGTTCTGGATGCTGGCCGCCATCGACGGTCACGGTAAGAATTTCAGCCTGTTTATCGAAGCGGACTCCTCATTTCGCATGGCCCCTTTATACGATGTGATTTCGGCGTTTCCCCTGTTTGAAGCGGGAAGCATCCCGGCCAAAAAAGCGAAGATGGCGATGGCGCTACAGGGCAAAAACCGGCAATACCATTTCGCGATGATCCAGCCGCGCCACTTTATCAGTACCGCTGCGCACGCGGGGTTTTCGCAGGAGACCGCGCTTAAGCTGATGAAAGAGATGGCCAGCCGCACCGGTGACGTCATTGCGACCGTTACGGCGGAACTGCCTGCGGATTTCCCACAGCAGATAAGCGGGGCAATTTTCCGTGGTCTGGCAAGCCAGGCGGCAAAAATAGGGCGGATGGAGTAGAACAGTACAAAAATTGGTAGGGTGGTTGAGTTCATTTGCAATTGTTAATGATAGTTATTTTCATTATCATTTTTCTTTACGTAAGCAACTGTAAAGAAAAATAACATGAATAATGCCTCTGCCGTAATGAACAAAACCCTGTGCGCCCTCGCCATTTCCCTGGCGATGAACACGGGATCGGTATTCGCCAAAGCCTTTACCGAAAAGGATTTCGTCGCTCAGCCGCTTGGCCATGGGGTTTATGAACTGGCCTATGACAAAGGCCAGCAGGCTGTTTATGCTGCCTCTGCGCCTTCATTCGATAAAGACAAAACGGACGGGTTAGTCTTTAAGCTGGCTGCGCCATCGCTGCAAATTAATGCCAGGATCCCGATGGAACGTCGCACGTTTGCCGTCGCGCTGGATGAAGAAAATCATATTCTTTATCTCGGTAACGCGCTGGAAGGCTCAGTGACGCTGCTTGATACGCGTACCGACAAAGCCATCAAAACCCTCCAGCTGAGCGACGATTCCGACCCGGAAAAGAGAGCCCACGTTCGTGAAGTGGTGCTGGATAAGAAGCATCAGCGTCTGTACGTCTCCGGGATAGGGCGTAAGGATAAAGGCTTGCTCTGGGTGGTGGATACGCAGAAGCAGGCGCTTGCCCACACCCTGCAAAAACTGGAGCCGGTCGGTTTTGCGGTGGATGAGGCGGGCGACAAGGTGTATGTCGTGTCCGGCACCGGCGAACTGATTACCCTTGATGGCAAAACCTCGCAGTTGCTGACCCGCGTGAAGGTCGATCCTGCCGATCCGGAACACTATTTCCTGAACATCGCGCTGAACACCGCCAAAGGGGTGGGGTATATCGCGGACACCAACACCAGGGATGTGCTGGTTGTGCAGCTCGACTCCGGCAAGCTGCTCCATCGCGTACCGACCCCTAATTCCGTTGCCGTGCTGTACAACCCGGCGCGGGAAGAGGTCTACGTCACCCATCGCAACGATCGCCAGATTAGCGTGATCGACGCGACCAGCAATTGCCTGAAACACACCATTAAAACGACGGCGATGCCAAACAGCCTGGCGCTGTCTGCCGATGCCAGCACGCTCTATGCCAGCGTCAAGCAGGATGAGAAAGCCAACAAGGCTGACTACGTGCTCAAGATTGATTTAACCCAGTTCTAAGGATCCTGTTGTGATAAAGCAGACACGCATGGCCGTGGCGATTTCGCTCGCCCTGGCTAACCTTCCTGCGGCCGTTTTCGCCGCAGAATCCACCGCCGTTAACGAAGATGAGCTGGTCGTGACCGCGACCGGCTTCAGCCAGGAGCGTCGCGAGGCACCCGCAACCATTTCTGTGGTAAATGAAAAGGAGCTGAATACCCGCTCGAACCAGAACGTCACCGAAGCCCTGCGCGAGATGCCGGGCGTCCTGGTGGGTAACGGCCACGGCAGCCTGGCGACGGGGGATGTCCAGATGCGCGGGATGGACTCCACCTATACCTCCTATATGGTGAACGGCATCAAACAGGCCACCCGTGAATCCCGTCCGTACGGCCACCATATCGGCACCGAAGCGGCCTTTATGCCGCCGCTGGCTGCCATCGAGCGGATAGAAGTGATCCGCGGACCAATGTCCTCGCTGTATGGCTCTGACTCCATCGGCGGCGTGGTCAACGTCATCACTAAAAAAGCCTATAACCTGGATAAATGGACCGGCGTCCTGGAGGATAACTACTTCCTGCAGGAGAAGAGCGAGTACGGCAACACCAACCAGACCAATGCCTTTCTGATGGGCCCGGTGATCCCCGGTAAACTTGGGGTGAGCCTGGCCGCGGATTATCTCGATCGTCGTGACGATGACAGCATCAACGATGAGCGTTTTGTGAAGCATCAGTCCGGAAATCTGGATGCGACGATCTCTATGTCGCCGACCGACACCCAGCTTTGGGATCTGAACGCCACCAAAGGCAATCAGGAAAAGACGCATAACGATAAACAGTGGTACTGGGGCTTTGACCGTGACGCGGCTTCGCTGTCGCAGCACGCCTGGTATGGCGACATACTGGAAGTGAAGAACTTCGTCAGCTATGAAAAAGCGAAGACAGAGTACCGCGTGCCGGGGATGTCATCGCAGTTTATTACCCAGAAGAACTACGAAGCGAACAGCGCCAACACCTTTACGCTGGGCGACCACAAGCTGACGCTGGGCGTGAACTTTACCCGTAACGAGCTGGATGATGAGTTCGGCATTAAGGATAAAGAAGCGCCGGGCGTCACGCCGGTGAGTGAGATTTCACGTAATGGCTGGGCGGTGTTTGCAGAAGACGCATGGATGATTGTGCCGGACTTTACCCTGACCACCTCGGCGCGTCTCGATCACGACAGCTATTTTGGTTACCACGTCACGCCTAAGCTCTACGGCAACTGGACCATTGATGAGAGCTGGGCGCTGAAGGGCGGCGTATCCGCCGGGTATAAGAAACCGGATCTGCGGCAGAATAACGAAGGCTTCACCAGCGTCTATGGCGCGTACCCTTATTCTGAGATCGGCATCGGTAATGACGATCTGAAACCAGAAGAGAGCGTCAACACCGAGCTGGGCCTGTACTGGCAGCAGGACGCGCTGGCGCTGGATGCGACCATCTTCTACACCAAATTCAAGGACAAAATCAGCGACAAGGTGGTTTGTACCGCAACGGATACGCAGCCGTGTACCTACAATGGTTACGTCGCGGATTCCGTCTTCCAGTACTTTAACGTCAGCGACGCTGAGATCTACGGCCTGGAGCTGAACGGCGACTGGCAGGTCACGTCATCATTAAGAGCCAACGCGAACTATACGTATACCCACAGCGAGCAGAAAAGCGGGGATTACAAAGGTTATGCGCTGAGCGATTTCCCGGAAAGCATGGCCAACGTCTCCCTGACCTGGAACGCGGTGAACGACCTCGAGCTGTGGACCAAAGCAAGCTGGCGCAGCACCTCGCCGGACATCGGCAAATCGAGCGAAACGGACGCCTACGCGCTGGTCGACCTGGGGGCGCGTTACCATCTGAACAAGAACGTTACGCTGATGACCGGGATCTATAACCTGTTCGATGCTAACCCGATTTACCGTACCTCCTATAACCAGTCTTCGATGCTGGAAGGCCGTCGCTATAACTTCGGCGCCCGGGTCGAATTCTGATCTTTCTGCCGGAGCCGTCGCGCTCCGGTCTCTTCAATTGTTATTACTGGTTTTTCTGCCGCAGAAAGTGATTATCAAACCCGCCGACATGTGATACTTAAACGGGGATAACACAAACCAGGATAACGAAAAAATGTCGCAGAACAAAATTGCCCACAAAGTACAAAACCTCCAGTCATCAGCCATCAGAGAACTATTAAAACACAGCAAGATGGAAGGGGTGATTTCACTCGGCGGGGGCATTCCTAACCCGGATCTTTTCGATCGTGAAGGGCTGGAAATGGCGATGGAAAAAGTGCTCTCCAGCACCTGGAAAGACGCGTTTCAGTATGGACTGAGCGAGGGCAGCCCGGAGCTGCGCGGAGAAATTTGCCAGCTGCTGAGCGGCCGGGGAATTCGCTGCGGTATTGACGACGTGGTCGTGACCTCCGGCTCCCAACAGTCGCTGGATATTCTGGCGCGGGCGCTGATCAACCCGGGCGATATCGTGGTGGTCGAACGTCCGACCTATCTCGCGGCCCTGCAGGTTCTGCAGTTAGCGGAAGCTAACCTGATGTCGGTGGGTACCGACGGCGAAGGGATGATTGTTGATGAGCTGGAAGCGCTGGTTAAGACCACGCCAGTCAAAGCGGTTTATATCGTCCCGACGTTTGGTAACCCAGGCGGGGTAACGCTGTCAGAGCCGCGCCGTAAGCAGTTAGTGGAATTAGCGCAGCGCTACGATTTCGTCATTATCGAAGACGATCCCTACGGCGAAATCAACTTTACCGACAAGACCTTCACCCCGTTAAAAGCCTGGGCGGCAGAAATGGGCTGCAGCGACAATGTGATTTACACCTCGACGTTCTCAAAAATCCTTGCGCCGGGGGCAAGAGTCGGCTGGTTAGTGCTGCCGGACTGGGTGAAACGCCAGGTTGTCATCCTCAAGCAGGCTACCGACTTACACACCAGCTCCCTGTCGCAATCGCTCACTTATCACTATCTGACGACCGGACGTCTGGCGGGGCAAATCGCGTTGATCCGTGATGCCTATAAGCATAAGTGCGAGATCCTCTGTCAGGCAGTTGAAGGCGAGCTGGGCGATCATCTGACGTTCCACAAGCCGATGGGCGGTATGTTCCTGTGGGCGAAATTTAAATATGAGATGAACACCACCGAGTGGCTGAAAAAGACGCTCAACAACGGTGTGGTCTATGTGCCAGGCGAGTTCTTCTACTGCAACGAACCGGATCATGCCACGCTGCGCATGTCTTACGTCAGCGTGACGGATGAAAACCTGAAAGAGGCCGTCGCACGGTTGAAAGCCTCCTTATAAAGAGCACTGAAATAAAACGGGTGGCACCAGCCACCCGTTTTACTTATTCAGCTGCGAATAAATTCCAGCAGGTCTTTGTTGATCGTATCAGGGTGCGTGGTGTGCATCCCGTGTGGGTAGCCCGGATAGACTTTAAGCGTGCTGTTGCTGATAAGCTCATCCTGAAGCAGGCTGGCGTTCTTGTAAGGCACCACCTGATCGTCATCGCCCTGCAAAATCAGTACCGGCACGGTGATCGCTTTCAGATCCTCGGTCTGATCGGTTTCTGAAAAGGCTTTGATGCCCTCATAGTGCGCTTTCGCGCTGCCAATCATCCCTTGTCGCCACCAGTTCTGGATGGTTCCCTGGGATATTTCTGCCCCGGTCCGGTTAAAACCGTAGAACGGGCCGGTTGCGACATCGAGATAGAATTGCGCCCGGTTTGCGGCCAGCGCTTTGCGGAATCCATCGAACACCTCTATCGGCGTACCGCCCGGATTATCCGGGGTTTTCACCATCAAAGGCGGTACGGCGCTGATTAACACTGCTTTAGCCACGCGGCCCTGGGGTTGTCCGTATTTCGCCACATAGCGTGCAACCTGTCCGCCGCCGGTGGAGTGGCCGACATGCACCACATTCTGCAAATCCAGATGTTCAACGACGGCAGAAACATCCGCGGCATAATGATCCATATCGTGCCCGTCGCTGACCTGGCTTGAACGGCCATGACCACGACGGTCGGTGGCGATAACGCGGAACCCTTCAGCCAAAAAGAACAACATCTGGTTATCCCAGTCGTCAGCGCTTAATGGCCAGCCGTGGTGGAAGAAGATAGGTTGTGCATCTTTGGGACCCCAATCTTTATAGAAGATACTGACATCATCTTTGGTGGTGACAAATGACATGGTAGACCTCTCGGGGAGTAAAAGAACCTGAGTGAAGTGGGCTGAGTCACAGGTGAAGACGTACAGCCGCTAAGAAGTCTAGTTGAGATGGTTACCGATTGCCTCCCGGAGAGAGGGCCAGGGTTTTGCGCAGCCGACTCAGGCTAAATACCCCCGACGCGACAGACGCCGCAACCGCCACCCACAGGGCAAAATGAATGGCCCCTTCATTTAACGCCTGGCCGGTCTCAGGGGAGAGGATAGTCAGCAGGATCCCCACCACGGCGGCGCCCAGACACTGCCCGAAAGTTCGCGCAACAGACAATATTCCCGAGGCATAGCTTGCGTACTCGCGAGAAACATTCGCCAGCATCTCCCGGTTATTGGGGCTCTGAAAACAGCCAAATCCGATGCCGCACACCAGACTGCGCAGGCAGATATCCCAGACAGAAGGCGCGGCGGGCAGCATTGCCAACAGGATCAACCCCAGGACAAAAATAGCCAGCCCGAGGGTGGAGATCAGCGGCGCAGAGATCCTGTCCGCCCATCGGCCCGCATGAGGCGCAATCAGCACGATGCCGAGCGGCCACGGGATAAACAGCAGGGCGGAAACAACGGGGCTGTAGCCATACACGCTCTGGAACAGAAAAGGCAGGGCGATAAACGTAATACCCTGGCTGACAAACGAAGCCAACGAGGTTAATGCCGCGAGGGTAAAACGGCCGTTTGTGAACATGACGGGCGGCAGCAACGGCGCCCGGGCACGGCGGATATGCCAGATAAACAGAACCGCACTGACCAGCGCCACAAGCCCCCAGCAGGCAGCCATCAGATGAAGACTGTTTGCCGCCATAATCGTTGAGCCTAACAGCACCGCCGAGAGCACCGCGCCGGGGGCGTCGAACGCCGCGTTTTCGGAGGTTGATTTTCCGGGTAATGCCTTGCCAGCCAGCACCAGCGCGAAGGATCCGGGAATGATGTTAATCGCAAACAGCCACTGCCAGCTCAGGGTGTCCAGTATCGTGCCTCCCAGCACGGGCGCAATGGCGGTACTGGAGGCAATAAGCAGGGCATGCAGACCCAGCACGCGACCGAGCAGGCGTCCCGGAAAAACAGAACGCAGGATCGCCGGGGCAATACTCAACGTAGCCGCGCCGCCGATCCCCTGCAGGATACGCATTGCCGTAAGCATTTCCGGGGTTTGCGCCAGCGCGCAGCCAAGGGATGTCAGCGTAAACGTCGTAAGCCCGGCCAGAAAAATGGGGCGAGTGCCAAACAGGGCGGCAAGCGAGGCGAATATCATCAGGGTCGTTGCTGCGGAGAGCAGATAGCCGTTGGCGAACCAGACCGCGTAGCTGGCAGGCACGTGCATCGCCTGCGCCATGGACGGCAGAGCAATATTGATCATGGCACCATCGAAGACGCCCATCAGCGTGGTCATCATAACGGCGATCATCACCCGGGCGCGCTCCGGGCCCGGCAGCCCGTCATCACCAGGTTGGTTTGAAAACAGTGTCATCATTTTGACTCCAGAGGTCGGTTTTGATGACGAAACTATAAGCACGCGGTATATAAGGCGGAAGACGCATGGGTTACACTTAATCATTGCACGTAACGCCTTATCTGAGGTTCAACATGTCCGATCCCGATTTTAACCTGCTGGTTGCACTCGACATCCTGCTGGCAGAAGCCAGCGTGGCGGGGGCCGCACGTCGCTTAAACCTGAGCACATCCGCCATGAGCCGCACGCTCAGCCGCCTGAGAGAAGTGACGGGCGATCCGCTTCTGGTGCGGGCCGGACGTAATATGGTGCTGACCCCCTGGGCGGAAGCCTCCCGGGCGCGCGTGAGAAATGCCGTTCAGGAGGCAAGGGCGGTGCTGCAGCCTTCAATGGAAACGTTGCAGGTGGAGAAACTGGCGCGGCTTTTTACCATCAGAGCCAACGACGGGTTTGTCGTCGCGTTTGGCCCGGCGCTGATTGCTGCCGTGGCCGAAGCGGCGCCCGACGTATGTCTCCGCTTTGCGCCTAAGCCGGAAAAAACATCACGCTATCTGCGTGAGGGGCTGGTTGATCTGGAAATTGGCGTTCAGGGCAATATGGGGCCGGAAATTCGTCTGCAGCGACTTTTTCAGGACAGGTTTGTGGGTGCCGTGCGTAAGACGCATCCCCTGGCATCACTGCCGCACATCGGCATAAAGGATTATGCTGCCTGGGGCCATGTGGTGGCCGCGCCCGACGGTTCGTTACAGGGGTTTGTGGATGATGCACTGGCGGAGTCGGGCCTGACGCGAAAAGTGGCGAGCGTGGTACCGGGTTTCCCCACGGCATTATCCGTGGCGCTGGCATCAGATTTTATCGCCATGGTCCCGGCGCTCTATTTGCTCAATCAGCAGATGACGGAGCAACTGCATGTGTTTGAGCTGCCGTTTAAAACCCGAAGCATCACGGTGTCCCAGATGTGGCATCCGAGAATGGAAAAAGATCCGGGGCATCGATGGCTGAGAGAGAAAGTGCTCGAGGTGTGTCGGGACGTGCGTTGAGGCTCAGTAATACAGACCCCGAGAAGATGCGCTCAGGGTCTGATTTCCCTTTCGTCAGTTATAGATCAGGCTAAAGGTCGCCAGACTGTCGGCTTGCCCGGCGGTAACCTTCGGCGCGGTGCGAACATACTGGGCATCATAATTCAGACTGAACCGGGTCTGGTTAGTACTGTTCGCAAAGGCTTCAACGCCGGTGCTGTTAAGCGGCACTGCCTTACCCTGTGCGGAGCCATAGCTGTCGCCGTAAAGAATACGGATACCCACGCCGGTGGCTGCCGCGTCCTGCTGACTCAGGGTAAAGACATCATTATTCGCCCCGTCTTTTTCAGTTGGCCCAAAAAAGCCTATCTTCACGGCGTTGGTTTGGGTCGATTCGCAGGAAAGGTGGATCGTAAAGCGATGCTTTTCCCCATCGATGTCGTTATTGAGATCGCTGACGCTGGTCTGTCCCATATCGACGCTAATGTTGGCATCAGTGATGTAACAGCTCGATTTATGCACTTTCAGGTCGGTTGCAGCCACATCTACAGTCACACCCGCCTCGGATATCACGGCTCCGCTGGCATCTTCCAGAATCAGTTTTCCCGCCCTGATTTGCCCGCTGTTCGGCTGTTCGTAGGTAATTTCCGGCGCGGTTTTATAGAACACCACGAAGAACTGCGTGGCCATTTGCGAAGGATCATTCGTACTGCACACCGCCACGCTGTCATCACCCGCCGCGATATAGTGGACGGGCTGGCCCGCGCAGTGGGTGGTTTCCCTGACGCCGACAGCAAACCCTACGCCGGGAATATCGGGGACATCATAAACGGAGGCCGGGGCGCCTGTCCCGTTAGGCGCTACGCCGCTCACACCAGAGACGGTTAAGCCGCTGTCTGCGACAAAACGCATGGTGACCGGGCCCGTGCCTTCAGCACAGTTGTAAAATGAGCGGTTTTCCTGCCCCAGTATCGCACCGGACAGCATTGAGCCCGGCGCGAGGGAGGGATTATCCGTAATGGAGTAATTCTGGAAGTTGATCACCGCATCGTTCATCGTTGGGGGGCACGTCTGTCCTGCAACGGCCTGAAAGGGAAAAGATAAAATGCAGCTGGCCAGAACCGTTATTACCCGAAGTATCCTTGTCATTTTTTTTACCTGATCCTCTGTCTTTAATTGCATTTTGCCGCCAGCAGCCTGACGGGGCTAAATTCGGTTGCCGCAGGCAAGGTAATGGGCGCCGAGCAATGGATTGCCTGCCCCTGCAGACGCCAGCTGGCATGGAGCACCCCGTTTAGCGGTACGCCGCTGAGATAGACCTGTCCGCCGTCACCCACGATCCCTGTACTGGATGCCGCCTCGTTCGCACCGGTAACAAAGGCGTTGGCACCAAACGGGAGGGGGCGACCCTGATAAGTGAGCGTAATCAGGGTCCTCACGCCTACGTGGGCGTGGTAATTCGCCAGCACCACCGCGCCGCTGGTAGGGATGACCGTCTGGCTGTTTTGCTCAAGATCAACCTCATCCGCCAGGGTTTCGGTATCCAGTGAAAGCGTATTCTTGTGGTAAGCCGAGAGGGTCGGCATGACGGCGTAGCCGCGGAAATCGGTGTGAACATTGGTGGCCCCTTCAATCTGCACCTGCGGTGCGCCCTCTGCGCGGATCAGACCAATGGTGTCTCCAAGGCTTTGGCTCAGCGTCACGCCATATTGCGTCGCCACAATGCCACCGGCCGCACCGTAGTTGAGACGATCGTTATAGCGATCGTGGCTATAACCAAGGCTGGCGCTGCCCGAGCCGCCATGCCAGGCCAGCGCCAGATTGCTGTTTGCAACATGGGCCTGATTGTCAAAACCTTGCTGAATGTTGTAGCTGAGCTGATCATGTGCAAGCGCCGTTCCGTAAAGGGAAACCTGTTGCGTGGTGTGGCCATTAAGATTGTTGTTAAGGCTGTAACTGATGGTACCGCCAGGCAACCAGCGACTGAGCGGAATACTCACGCTCAGGTTAAGCGAACGTTCGTTATCGCTGTCATCTGAACGTGAGCGGGTGAGGTAGTATCCCAGGCTCCAGGAGATGCCCTTATAGCTGGCGTAGTATCCCACATGCACGGTCTTGTCTACGGCAGATGCATCCCAGTATTTCTGCCGGTAAAACGATGCGCTGATGTTGCCCCAGCCACCGAAATCTTGCGTCAGGCTGAGCTCGGTACGGTTTCGGCGGTTTTCAACGTGCTGATCGGGATCCCGATAATCATTCGCTTCGCTAAAACTGTAAAAATCGCGGGTTGTGTAGTGGTTACTGGACAGATCGAGGGAGGTATCTGTCGTCGCAAAATTTTTATGGTACTGGGCGCGTAACTGTTGACCCTGAGCTTGTCTGTTATCCGTCAGCTGTGCGCGGGCAGCAAGGGTATCAATACCCACTGCACCCAGTTGGCCAAAATCCTTGCCGACACCTATGGCCAGCGCCTGATAATGGTTGGATAACTGCGCCCCACCGTAAAGCGTGAGGCTTGAGGCCAGGCCATAGAAAGCAGAGGCCTGGACAAAGCTGGGCGTATCGCCATCCGCGTCCGGGCTGGTAAATTTACCGGCACTGGCGCTGAATTTAACGCGTCCTTTCCGCAACATAAAAGGCACAGAAGACCAGGGTTGGGTGAACTTTCGCTCGCTACCGTCGCTCTCGCGAATAGTGACGTCGAGATCGCCACTCTGGGCGGTGGGGAACAGGTCGTTGATGACAAACGGCCCGGGCGCAACATAGGTTTCATAGATGATGTAACCGTGCTGACGCACGCTGATGCGCGCATTGCTGTGGGCGATGCCGCGGATAGTAGGCGCAAAACCGCGCTCGCTGTCGGGAAGCATATTTTCATCAGAGGCCAGCTGCATCCCGGTGAACTGAAAACTGTCGAAGACGTCGCCGGAGGTATATCCGTCCCCCAGCATCAGCTCACTTTTCCAGCGTTTAATCGCGCGTTTGACCGATGTCCCCTGGGTTTGCCAGTGATGATCAGAGCCGTATTCAACCGAAGAGGCATTGCGTACGCGCCACGGGCCAAGGTTAAAACCGGAACGGAGGCTCAGAAAATTGTCACTGTCGTGAATGTTGTTGATATGGGTTGTCGAACCCGTCAGGTTGTAATCGATAAAGGCGGCAGGGATGCCATCATCCCACTGCTCCGGAGGGATAAACCCCCGGCTTTTTTGCCGCATTGCCGCCTGCGGAATGCTGAAGTCCAGGCGGTTTTCGGCGAAATCGAACTTTACAGACGCATCGGGGATGAATTGTCCTGGGTCGGAAAACGTATCCCCTTCGTGCAGAGCCTGAAACCCCGGAAATGCCCCGGTGTTCACCCCCAGTCTGGCCAGGTAGCCCGCATTCAGCACCGGCAGCAGCTGTGCGTCCTGTTGTATAAACTCCAGCTCGCGTTCATCGACCTGGGTCTGGTTAACGAAAACCGTGACTTTATAGCGTCCGGGCTTTTGCCCGCCTTGCCGGGAAAACCAGGTCAGGTCACTTGTTTGCTGCTGCCCGGACGTGATCTCTAATGCATTCGGATCAAAATAGTCATCCGCCTGCGCGTTGCGCATGCTGCAGTAGAACGTCAGCACCCCGGTAACAAAAACCAGGTTGAATCGGACGGTGCGACTCATGGAGAAGGTTTTCATCAGCTGGAGTGCGCTAAATGTAACGGTATAAGAAGAGAAGGCTAACCTTCATCGAAGGGATATCAGGACTGGGTGGCAAGGCGCGTCAGCCCACCAAAATCGTTGATCGCTTGCCAGCTAATCGCCCCAGAACAGGCGGTGTTCCAGCTACGATCTGCATACGGCGCAACCATGCCAGGTTCTTTTAACTCTTTGTTACCAACCCTGACCTCATAAAAGGAGACGAACCATGGCGAAGGGTTGTGTACGGTCAGTCTGTTTCCGGAGCAGGTAAAATTGAGTTTTTTATAGGCCTGGCCTGGATCACCTTTTAAGCCAGATGGGCGATAAAAGATTTTGAATTTTGATTTCACATTAATCTGCAGTTTATTGCTGTTTGCTTTTTTAGTCGGCGCAATATTCTTGACGTTGAGCCAGAAAACGGACTCACGGTCAGCAGGCAAGGGGGTGCCCAGATAGCTAATCCGCAGGGTATTTTTTTGCTCAGCATCAAGGCGAAATAAGGTTGGCGTCACAACAAACGGCGGTGCTGATTTATCGGCGCTGTCATAGTTTTCAATCCAGGACTGGATTAAATAGGGGGTCTCTTTTTCCATGTTGGTAATTGAAAAGGCAACTTCCCGCTGCCCTTGAGGGTAAACAACACGCGTTCCGCCCATGACCACGCCGGCATGGGCGGGAAGGCCATATCCCAGGGATAAAAACAGTATCGCCAGTGTTTTCTTATTCATGTTGACTCCCATCATAATTAAATAAGCAGAGCGATCTCTGCTTATTTAAAAAATATCAGTTATAAACCATCAGGAAGTTTGCATCCGCATCCGCTTTTCCAGTGGTGACGTTATCCGCGGTGGCGTTATAGTTGGCGTAGAAATTCAGCGTGGTGGAGTCTTCCCCTTCAGCAAGTACAACCTCTTTAGAGATATCGCCAATCTTAATTTGCGTATTACGATCGCTTTCATACAGTTTAACGGCCACGCCTGTCGCGGTATTCCCGTCGCTGTCTACGGCGGAATTCAGGCCCAGCAGCGCATTGTCTGTCGTGTCTTTGGTGCCATCAAACAGCACGGCAACGGATTTGACCGAGTCCGGACAGCCCTCAACCGAAATATGGAAAGGGGTGCGGGTGGTCTCTTTTTGTGATGCAAAGTACGAGGCTGCCCATGTGCCCAAATCGACAGTCTGACCCGCGGTATCCGTGCTGACGTTACAGGAAGCATCAGTGATTTTCCCGGTAAAATGAACCACGCCGCCGGTGCCCTGGGTCCCGGCATCCGTGCCCGCATTGGTATTCATGCCGTTATCATTATTCCCTGACGGAAGTGCAGCCATCGCACCTGCACTGGCCATCATTAACGTTGAGACGGTTACTGCCAGAATATTTTTTTTATTAATCATGCCCAATTTTCCCTTTTTCTGAAACGGTTTAGTTTGCAGCAAATAATAAACAGCGGGAATGCTAACAAACTCACCGTTCAGACCTAACCGAAAATTGATTTAAAAATAAATTTTGCTCAGCAGAACAGGCCGGGAAACATATTATTCGAGAATCGGCTCTTCGACCCGGATCGGTTTAGAAAACAGCAGCACTAGCGGTAACAGCACTAAGCATAAGAACATCATCAGGCGAAAGTCCTGATAATAGGCAAGCACTGTCGCCTGGCGCGTCACTTCCCCGTTAATCGCCATTAACCCAGGTGCGTTATGCAGGCTGTAGGCGCCATGGTGAATATTCTCATGCAGGGCCTTATTAAAGGGATTAATAAATTCTGCAAAAATGCTGTGATTACGCTGGCTCTGCTGCGCTAAATAGGTGGTCACCGCAGAGATGCCAATACTGCTCCCGATATTACGAATCAACGAATAGAGAGAGGTCCCTTCGGTACGATATTGCGGCGCCAGCGTTGAGAAGGTGAGGGTGGAGAGCGGCACGAACGTTAGCCCCATACCAATACCTTGCACCACGCCGCTACTGATAATATCCCATTGACTCATCCACATACTGAAATGCGTCATCTGCCAGAGTGAAATAGCCATGATCACCACGCCTGCGGCAATGACATAGCGCAAATCCACTTTACCGGCGATACGCCCGACGAGCATCATGCTGAACATGGTGCCGAACCCGCGTGGCGTCATCAGCAGACCGACATCAATCACTGGATAGTGCATAAAACCCTGTAACAGCGGCGGCATCAGCGCCATGGTTGCCAGCAGAATGGTCCCCATACCAAAACTGAACAGCAGTCCGACGACGAAATTTTTATCGCGGAAAATCCCGGGCTCAATAAAGGGTTTTTTCGAGGTAAAGATATGCGCGATAAACAGGTACAGTGCCGTGCCCGCGAGAGCCGCTTCGATAATGATTTCCCCGCTTGAGAACCACTCTTTAGACTCACCGCGGTCGAGGAATAGCTGCAAGCTGCCAATCGCCACGCTGAGAAAAAAGAACCCCAGCAGGTCAAATTTACGTCGGTTGTCGATCGCCGTTTCGTTGACGAAGGTGGTGATCCCAAGCCAGGCGAGCACACCAAACGGAATGTTGATATAGAACACCCAGCGCCAGCTGTAGTACTCGGTTAGCCATCCCCCCAGCGAGGGCCCAAGAATGGGGCCTATCATTACGCCCATACCCCACATCGCCATGGCTGAACCATGTTTTTCTTTCGGCCAGGCATCAAGCATCACCGACTGCGACAGCGGCACCAGGCTTGCGCCAAAAATTCCCTGTACCAGACGGAAAAGGACAATCTGATCGATAGACTGCGCCGCGCCGCAGAGCATAGAGGCGAGGGTGAAACCGACCACGGACCAGGTAAACAGACGCTTGCGCCCAACACGGGCAGAAACGAACCCGGTCAGGGGCATGGTGATGGCGGCCGCCACAATGTAAGAGGTGAGTACCCAGGAGGTTTGATCCTGGGTGGCGCCCATTGCACCCTGCATGTGCGGCAGTGCCACATTCGCAATGGTGGTATCCAGCGCCTGCATGATTGTCGCCAGCATTACCGAGAAGGTAATCAACATGCGGTGATCGGCACTTTTCTTTTGCGGCAGCGGCGCTGCGATGACATCAGACATAAGCCCCTCCTCAGGAAGCGCTACCGGCATCAGCCTGGGTATTAATTTTGATGGTGGCGCTCAGACCAGCCCGAAGCTGCGGCTTGTTCGATTCGGTTTGCAGACGGATACGCACCGGTACACGTTGCGTAACTTTCACCCAGTTACCGGTGGCGTTCTCCGCGGGGATCACGGCGTATTCCGCGCCTGTTGCCGGGCTGATGCTGCTGACTTTACCGTGCCAGGTGACGCCGGGTGCATAGTCGACGTTGATATCAGCAAGCTGGTTATCGCGAATATGGGCCAGATCTTTTTCGGTAAAGTTAGCTTCGACAT
Organism: Leclercia adecarboxylata; assembly: GCF_023639785.1. Classification (NCBI taxonomy): domain Bacteria; kingdom Pseudomonadati; phylum Pseudomonadota; class Gammaproteobacteria; order Enterobacterales; family Enterobacteriaceae; genus Leclercia; species Leclercia adecarboxylata. The sequence goes on along the minus strand of NZ_CP098325.1, from coordinate 2,281,018 downwards.
AGAGATTACTGTCCGAAACCAACAGCATTGCCGTGGTACCGCTCTGCACAAATTCCCCGGCTTGCAGGACTTTTGTTATGCTGCCGGAGGAGGGGGCGTATTCATTCACATGGGAAAGGTTGTTTTTCGCCGTATTTAGTTCAGCCAGGGCTTTTTTATAACGCGGATGTTGCTCAACTGGCGTGGCAATATCGCCGCCAAAGCTGTCAGCCACTTCCTGCAGCTGTTTTTGCAGCATATTCACTTCGAGCTTCATTAATAAGACTTTCTGGTGAGCGCCATCCAGATCGGAGGCGGATACATATCCCGGACCGTTCAGTCTGTGCAAACGTCCTTCTTCACGCTGTGCAAAGGCGAGCTGACTTTTTGACACCGCAATATTGGCAAGTTTGCTCTGGTATTGTGATTTGATGGTGTTTAGCGCGATGACAGTATCATTGAGTTCTGATTTGGCCTGCGACACGGCCAGCTCATAAGGTTTGGGATCGACGCTGAACAGTAGATCGCCTTTATTGACGTGCTGATTTTCTTTTACCGCCACGTTAATAACACGTCCGGAAACTTCCGCACCGATCGCGGTTTTGTCGGCTTTTACGTAAGCATTATCGGTCTCAACATAACGACCACTGTTCAAATATAACCAGCCGCCAGACGCGACGCCAAGAGCAGGAATGGCCAGCAATAAAACTAAACGTAACTTTTTAATAGTCATATCAGATCTCTTATTTGAGGTGATACCCGAGGCAGAAAAACAGCGCGATGCAGCAGGTCGACGCGCTGAGGTATCGTTGATTTATTGATGAGATCAATATAATAAGCGCGCTTATAGTAAACTAAGCAGACAGTGCTATTCGATGTTTAAAAATAAATTTTCGAAAGATGTTGTTAGCCCGCGTAGTGAGTTCACCATCATCAGGTTACAAAAAGTTAATGCGACCATCTTTATACTTATTGGCTATGTCTGTTGTTCTCATTGGCTTAAATATGTCGTTCTTAATATGCTTCAGCTATATCGCCTGCTGAGCGAACTCTGAAAAAATAGCGCGGATGCTACCAAAATGGACCGTTTGGCTATAGTAAGAATTTATCTAAATTTAAATTACTTTAATTTACCAAAGTTCGTAACTTTCTTGTAACCTTATTCCCGGTTTGATGATGTCACTTACGGATATTACAAATCATATTCCTGCCAGCGTGTCTCGAGCAGGAAAAATAATGAAGATGTTTATTATTTTATTGGGATTTCAAAGAATGAAACTGACAAAAATTGGCGCGGCGCTTATTTTGACCTTTTGTGGCGCAAGCACGGCGATGGCTTCTAACACTATAACGTTTAATGGAACCGTGCTGGATCAGGGTTGTGATATTGCCGTTGACGGCGGCACGGCGAATGCGACCGTAGACCTGGGCTCAACGGCGGCAACCGATCTCGCTGTGAAAGGCGACCTTGGTGCGCCAAAGCAGTTCGTTTTCGATCTGAATAACTGCCCAACCGACACGACGGCCAATATTGTCTTCTCCGGCCAGGTCGATCCGGACGCGGCAGACCCATCCTACTTTGCCAATACCGCGGGGCTGGGCGCTGCAACCAACGTAGCCGTACAGCTGAAGCAGGGCGGTACTAACGGCACCATCGTTGAAAACAACGCGGATAACGATCCGATTACGTTCACCGATGGCTCGGCGAGCCAGACCTATACCGCACAGATGATTGCCACCGGGCAGGCGGTCTCTGGTGATGTTAACGCTGTTGTCACCTATAACGTCCGCTATAACTGATCCCGCAGGAGGGGTAACCCTCCTTTTCCGTATGTGAGTGCATTATGAAACCCATCGCAGCTGCGATCCTTTGCGTGGCCAGCGCCGCCAGCCTGAACGCGTCCGCCAGTATCGTTACCGGAAGTACGCGTGTTATTTTTGACGGCTCTCGCAAGGCCGCCTCGTTATCCGTTGAAAACTCTGACAAAGTCACCAACCTGGTACAGTCGTGGATTAGCCCGGCCGAGGGCAGTTCGCTGAAAAAAGAAAACATGATTATCACGCCACCGCTGTTTCGTCTTGAAGCCGGAAAAAAGGCGTCGATTCGTATTGTGCGTTCAGGTCTGCCCGTTCCGGAAGATCGCGAATCGCTGTTATGGCTAAACGTAAAAGGTATTCCCGCCACGGACGGCAGCGAAGGTAAAAATACAATGCAGATTGCCATCAATTCGAAAATTAAGCTGATTTATCGCCCGGCTGCGCTAAGGGGACAGACACCGGAGTCGGGCGCGGAAAAGCTTAAATGGTACATGGCAACGTCTGCCCTTGTGGTCAATAACCCTACACCGTTTTATATGAACTTTTCGCGTATTGAAGTTAATCATCATGCGCTAAAGGGACAATATTTTGTGGCGCCATTCTCCACGCTGAATATTTCTGAAGGCAATATGCCGCCGCATGGTGAAGTCACCTGGTCGCTTATCAATGACTACGGCGTAAAAGGTCAGGACAAAGTCTCTTCATATTGATATCGGCACGGTAAGTATCTCGCAGGGATACAGGGTCATAATGGAAAAAAATAAACCTACCTACGTCCTTACTTTAGGACTCGGGCTTAGCATTGTTTTTAGCTCCCTCAGTGCCAGCGCTCAGGAACATTTCAACCCTCATCTTCTGGAAACGGAAGGCACTGAAGCACCGAAAATGGATCTTAGTCTGTTTGCCAAAGATCAGGTACCGCCCGGAGATTACAACGTTGATATTTACCTCAACGGCAGTCTGGTAGACAGCAAAACCCTCTCTTTTCGTCCATTGAAAAGCGCCTCGTCGTCAGAAAGCGTGGGGGCCTGCCTCAGCGTGACCCAGCTTAAAGCCTGGAACGTGCGGGTAGATAATTACTTCAGCGAGCTGGACAAAACCAGCGAATGCGTTGATCTGTACACTATTCCCGGCGCGGACGAAAAAATCGATTTGGCCCGGCAGCGTTTTGACCTGAATCTTCCTCAGATAGCGTTATTCAACACCGCGAGAGGGTATGTTTCGCCGGAACGCTGGGATGAAGGTATTAATGCCGGATTGCTGAACTACAGCGTTTCTGGCCAGCAGGATCTTCATCATCGCAACGGTACGGACAGCAGCAGTCAGTTCGTGAGCCTGCAGCCGGGCGTTAATATCGGCGCATGGCGCTTTCGTAACTATTCTACCTGGACCCATTCCGAATCTGAGAATAACTGGGATTCCGTGTATACGTACGCCTCGCGAAATATCAAATCCCTGAAAAGCCAGCTGCTACTTGGTCAAAGCACTACCCGCGGCGGCATATTTGATAGCGTCGGTTTCACCGGTATACAGATGTATTCGGACAACGATATGAAGCCGGACAGTCTGCAGGGCTTCGCTCCGACGATCCGCGGGATTGCGCGTAGCAATGCTGAGGTCACGGTGTATCAGAACGGCCACAGCATCTATAAAGCCACTGTTCCGCCGGGGCCGTTCGAATTCAGCGATATGTATCCGACCGGAAGCTCCGGCGATCTGCAGGTCGTCATTAAAGAGTCCGACGGATCCCAGAGTAGCTTTATCGTGCCTTACGCTACGCTGCCCGTGTTGCAACGAGAAGGTCAGGTTGAGTATGGCCTGGTGGCGGGCAAAACACGTCAGGACGGTTCAGGCTCGCGAGCGGAAGATTTTAACTTTATTCAGGGCTCGGCAGCCTGGGGCGTGGGGAAAGGCGTAACGATATACGGAGGCTATATTCAGGCGGAGAATAAATACGCCAACCTGATCGCCGGAACCGGTTTTAACCTTGGTAGCGCCGGGGCGCTCTCCCTGGATGTTTCCCGGTCATGGGCGGATATCCCGCAGCCGGACAACATGCGTCAGCAGGAACACCATAACGGACAGTCGTATCGGGTGCGTTACAGCAAGACGCTCCAGCAGACCAACACCGATATTGCCGTCGCCGGCTATAAATTCTCTACCCGCGGTTATCTGTCGTTCCAGGATTTTCTCAATGACTGGGATCCGGGTAATAGCGCCGTTGATAATGGCCGGGAGCGAAACCGCTTTGACGTGACGGTCTCCCAGACGCTGCCTGTCGGCACGCTGTCCCTCACCATGTATGACGCCTCGTACTGGAACAGCGAACATGCGGACTCCGTAAACCTTGGCTTCAGCAGTACGCTGGGGCCGGTATCATATTCGTTCAACTATGCCCACACGAAAAACGTGAACGGTAGCTACAGCAACGATTCTGACTACGAAGACGATAACGTCTTCTCGCTTAATCTGAGCGTACCGTTCAGCGCTTTCAGCCACAGCGAGGCGGCTCGTTCAATTTCGGCGAATTATTCGATGAACAGCAGTAAAAACGGTGACACCACGCATAACGTGGGGGTATCCGGTACCGCATTGCAGGATAATCAGCTCAACTGGCAGGTCTCCGAAGGGTACAACGCCGATTCCGAAGCCACCAACGGCAACGTCACCGTCGGCTATCAAAGCACCTATGCCGATATGTCTGCGGGCTATAGCTACGACGACTATAGCCGCCGTCTGAACTACAGCCTGCGCGGAGGCATGGTTATGCATAGCGACGGCATCACCCTGGCGCGACAACTCAACGATAGCGTGGCGCTGGTTGAAACCCCGGGAGTTTCCGACATGCCGGTTAGCGGGCAGACCAACGTCCATACCGACCGCTTCGGTAACGCAATTGTGCCGTATGTGCGTCCATACCACAGTACCCTGATATCTCTTAACACGGTGGATGCTGGCGAAACGTCCGCTGCCATCGATAACGTCGCCAAAACGGTGGTACCGACCAAAGGGGCGGTGGTGCGCGTGAAGTACAACACCTGGATCGGCAGTAAGGCGATGATGACGCTGATCTATAAGGATAAACCAGTGCCGTTCGGCGCAATAGTGACGCAGACCAGCGAGGATTCGGATGACACCCGCAGCAGTATCGTCGGCGACGGCGGTGAGGCGTATCTGGTTGGCCTCGCAGAGAGAGGGCGCTTAACGGTCAAATGGGGCGAGGGGAGAGATAAACATTGTTACGTCGATTACTCGCTGGCTGGGGCTAAGACGCAGGCCGATATTCAGTTTATCAACGGGGTTTGCCATCCCGAAACGGGAGAACGCTAATGTCACGATTTGTTCAACGTCTCAGCCTCGGCGCGGGAATAGCGGGCGGTCTATTCATAGTGGGAATATCGTCAGCAATGGCATTAACCGACCACAACGACATTCCGTTCCGCGTCACCGGAAACATCGTAGAGGGATCGTGCAGCGTTACCAAACCGGAGGCGGTCGATCTGGGGAAGTATTACTGGAAAGATTTTGCCGTCGCGGGCGGGAATACGGGAAACGTGCCGGTAACCATCGCGTTTGACAGTTGCACCCCTGGCTTGAGTCAGGCAACGGTGACCTTTACAGGCGCACCTTACGCGGAAGACCCGGCTTATGCTTCGGTCATCTATGCCAACCAGGTGGCGGCAGAGGCGGGCGGCGCGACGGATGTCGGTTTGCAGCTGTTTATCCGCGACCGGGAACATCCCATCAGCGGCATCGCGCTGGGTAACGGCATAAGTTATCCGGTCACGCTTGAAAATCAAACCGGCGAAATGACGTTCACCGCCCGTATGTATACCCCCCATGGCACTCCGGGACCGGGGGCGTTCAGCAGCGCGGTTACGCTGAATGTCGTTTATAACTGAGCATTAATCAGCAGGCAGAACTTATGTCAACGTATTTTTATTATTTCGTGTTACTGCTGGGGATAATTCCGCAGCTCGGCTATGCGGCCTGTAATCGTGATAACGGGGACGATGTTTCCATCACGACGATCCCATTACCCTCTAAGCTACTGGTCAGTGCTAAAAATTACACATCTGGCGAGGTGCTGTACGATTCCGGCTATATCAGCGGGACGGACGGAGACGTCACGATTAAAAACTGTAGCCGGGATTATTACGTCGGCTTTCACTATAACCCGACTAATTTAGCCTCGGCTTCACCCGTAGGGGATAATATTTATCCCACCACGATCCCCGGAATCGGTATAAAGACTTATACGATTAATCAGGCCGGACCTTATGATAATGAACGCCCCATTGATAACTCGTGGCAGTCCGGCGATGGCGGGAGCAGCCATACGCTGGCTGGCTCAGCCTACCGCGTACAGCTGATTGCGACGGGAGGCGCCATCCCGAGCGGTAGCCTTGCGCTCGAGAGTGGCAAACTGGCAACGGTAGAATTTCGTGAGGGGCAAAGCAGTTCAGATAACGGCGATAACGCTTCAGAAGTCTTTCTTTCCAATACCCGGATCGAAGTCTATGCGATGGGATGTTCGGCCTCCGTTTCTTCTCTGCTGTTTACTATGGGCGACGTGGATGCCTCGGTATTTGATAATAATAAAGTGGTGGAAGGACCTGAGCAGGATGTGGGGCTAACCTGTCAACCGGGCACTAACGTCACGATGACCATAAACGGGACGCCTGCGCAGGGAGATAACGCCAGCGGTGCCGCGATCGCCCTGGATCAGGCTGAATCGGGTACCACGGCAACCGGCGTGGGTGTGATAATTTCAGCCTATGAACCCGCACTACAGGCATTTACTCAGTGGCCCCTGGGGCAGGCGGTGACGGCTTTCGGTTCGAACCGGGTAAAAGCGGCGTCACAAGGGAGCGGTCTTGCCGCCGACGGAACAGCGCTGGCAGATATCGGTTCCGCAACTGCCTATGGCGATCCGGCAAATGAAGGCGGTGCAGGCGAATCTGAAACCTTGCGATTTAAAGCGTGGTATTACAAAACTGATGACGTTGTCACACCAGGGCAAGCCAATGCGTCTGGGACTATCACGCTCAAATATAATTGATGCTGTATTTCATATCAGGGTAAGTGCTGCGGTGTATTTTTTTAACACCCAGCGTTACCCGATGGGTTCAAATCCATTACTGGCGATTTCAACACGGCGTAAACAGCAAGGCAGAGACGAGCGGGGTATAGCCATAGTCGCTTTAGAAACGGCAGGAGGGGTTAGGTTAATGCATTGACCAATCTGAATATCGCATTTAACATAATATACATTATGCGCACTAACATCAGGCAATGAGGATTGTAGTCAGATTGACGTATGTTACCTCAGTTTGGTTGCCTTACTATTCCTGTCGAAATCCCTGAATACAGCCATCCCTCACAGGATGGCTGACTTTTTAATTTAATGAAATACGAACCACACTATCCGGACCTTTCGTCGTGTTGTCGTCATTAAAGTCCTGCTTCACCGTTACGTATAATGTTTTACCGTCCGGTGTTACCAGCAGACTGTTGGGATGGCTGGTGAACGTCCAGCTGTTTTTCACAGCATAGCTATTGGCGTCCAGCTGAAGCACCTTCTTTGACTCACGCTGGCTGATGTAAATTTCGTTACGCTTAGCGTTAAACTTTATTCCCAGCGCATCACCATCAAGACGCTTGATGACCTTACCGCTGCGCTCATCGAATACCAGCGTGGTTTTGGCTTTTGAATCATCGGTCACGAACAGGCGCCCGGTGGCCGGATCTTCTGCCATGTTCAGGAACAAGTACTCTTTTTTATCTCCCGGCGTCCAGCGCTGTTCGATTTTATGCGTGCCCGGGTTAATCACCAGAATTTCACCGCCGCCGTTGGCGGCATAGATGCGATGGGTCAACGGCGAATAGATAATCCCCGTCACCCATTTTCCGGCATTCTCGATTCGGGCTTTTAGCTTCATGGTGCTGGCGTCGACAACTGAAATAAAGCCTGGATCGGCAACGCCGCCGATGAACAGTAGTCCCTTGTGGAAGAGAATTTCTCGCGCGCCAACCGGGTCGCCATCCTTATCTCTGCCTTCAAACATCAGGCGTTGCAGCACCTTGCCGCTTTGCACGTCCACTTTCGATACCCCGCCATCGAGAGTATTGGTGGTGTAGTAGACCTTGCCATTATCGTCCGCCGCCATGCCGAAGTTTTTCAGGTCGGTATGGGTTTCACCCTGCGTGGCAAGCGTTGTGGGGTCCAGCTTATAGAGCACCCCGCCGTTGACGTCTTTGAAACCCTGCGCGCTTGCGACGTAAAGCGCGTTTGCCGTTGGGGAGTAAACCATCTCATACAGACCATCAGCGAGTTCTCGCTGCTTGAGCGCAGCTGAATCAGGGGTAGCTGCTGACGCCGTTGCGCTCAGGGCTAACGCTGCGGTAAGAACGCTGAAGCTCCATGTTTTTTCCTTTACCCATTGAAATTTATTCATTTTTTGTTCCTGTTATAGGCGCAATACGCTGATTTTATAAATATACATTTATTTACATTTAACTTACAAAATAACCTGCGCATAATAAAGCAAATAATTATCATTGGCATTCTTATTTGAAAGAGTGATTCGCAAAAACAACAACAACTGACAGGTAACAAGATGATTTTTAAAGGCAGGGCTAACCGCGCGAAAGCGCCCACAGGGTTAAGTCATACCCCCTTCTCTCTTTCACTGCTTGCGCTGACAATGTCCGCCGTCATGCACCCGGCACAGGCGGAGGAAAATGCTAAAGAACAAGAGATGGTGGTCTACGGCGACGGGAACGGGAGCGCCGACTCGCAGCAGGATTACGCGGTGAAAACCACGCGTTCAGGCACCAAAATGCTGCTGACACCGCGCGACGTGCCCCAGTCCGTAAGTATCGTGACGCGCCAGCGCATGCAGGATCAAGACCTGCAAACCATCGACCAGGTATTAACCAATGCCACCGGCGTTTCGTCGCAGCAGGCCGATAGCGAGCGTTCCAGCTACTTTTCCCGCGGTTTTGAAATCACAAATTTCGCTTACGATGATATCCCCACATCAATGGGCGACGCGTGGAACTTTGGCGACGCGCAGGAAGATACCGCTATTTACGATCGTATCGAGATTGTGCGCGGCGCAAACGGCCTGATGACCGGCGCTGGCGATCCGGGAGCAACGGTGAACATGGTGCGTAAACGTGCCGACAGTAAAACCCTCAGGGGCAACGTCAGCGCAAGCTATGGAAGCTGGAACAAACAGCGCTATGTGGGTGACATCTCTGCGCCGCTCAATTCTGAAGGCAGCCTGCGCGGGCGCGTAGTGGCGGGTTATCAGGATCAGGACAGCTGGCTCGACAGATATGGCAAGCGCAAGAAACTTCTCTATGGCGCCATTGAAGGCGACTTAACGGAACATACGACGGCCTCGCTGGGCTGGGATTATCAGCAAACAAACACCGCCAACCCTACCTGGGGCGGATTACCCAGCCTGTACAGTAACGGCAGCCGCACCCACTACGATCGCAACGTCAATACCTCGGCGGACTGGACAGGCTACACCGTTGAGTCGCGTAAAGTTTTCGCCAACCTCACCCACAGCTGGGAAAATGGTTGGTCGGTTCGTTTCAACGGAACCCACGGCGAGCAAACGTTTAACGACACCCTGCTCTATGTGATGGGCAACCCGGACGCCAGCACCGGCGAAGGCGCGTCAGGCTGGGGAAGTAAGGATCGCGGCAAGCGCACCCTGGACTCCTTTGATACCTACGCCAGCGGGCCTTTTGAACTGCTCGGGCGTCAACATCAGCTGATGGCCGGGGCCAGTTATAGCCGCCAGCACAATGCTACCTTCAGTAAAGACGGGCCGTTAGACAGCGATCAGATCGGCATTTTTAACAATAACTGGGACGGCAGCGTGGCCGAACCTGCGTGGGGCGACTGGTATCAAAATGCGGATGATATCGTGCGGCAAAAATCGGCGTATACGGCGGCACGCCTGTCGCTGGCGGATCCGTTGTCGCTGATTATTGGCGCACGCTATACCCAGTACAGCTCAGACGGCAGCAGTGGCGATATGCGTAAATACAACACCACGCCTTACGGCGGGTTGGTCTATGACATCAACGATAGCCTTTCCGCTTACGCCAGCTATACCTCGATTTTCGCCCCACAAACCAAACGCACAAAAGATGGCGCATGGCTCTCCCCCGTCACCGGCAAAAACTATGAAACCGGTCTGAAAGCAGACTGGATGGATGGTCGCCTGACCACCAACGTTGCCCTGTTCCGCATCGAACAGGAGAACGCGGCAGAGGCGATCAGCGGGGAATTTGTGAACGGATCCAGCGAACAGGCCTATCGTGCAACCAAAGGCGCGGTGAGCAAAGGGGCTGAATTTGAGGTCAACGGTGCCGTTACCGACAATCTGCAGCTCACCTTTAGCGCGACCCGCTACGTGGCCCGTGATTCAGACGGCCGCTTCAACAGCTTCGCGCCGCAGACGCAGCTTAAACTGTTCAGCCGCTACCGCGTTCCGGTGGTTCCGGATCTGACCGTAGGCGGCGGCGTGAACTGGCAGAATCGGGTGTACAAAGATGTTACCGGCCCGGACGGCGAGACCCAGCGACTCTATCAGGGCAGCTATCCCCTCGTTGATTTGTTCGCGCAGTATCAGCTGACGAAACAGCTGGCGGTGCAGGCAAACGTCCGTAATCTGTTCGACCGGGAATATTACTCGTATCTTGATGACTCCGCCGTCTATGGCGAACCGCGCAGTGTCTCGGTAAGCATGAGCTACACATTCTGATGAAATTACGGACAATATCTTGTTGATGTGGCCATAACTGACGTAAAAAAAGCCGCAAGCAGTTTCCCGCTTGCGGCTTTAGACTCAGTGATGATGTGTTCTGGCAATCAGGCAGCTTTAACAGCCCTGATTTTCTTACCGCCCTCAGCATCTGACTCGGGTTTATCTGTTGCCGTTGCGGCATTGAGATCGGGAAGCTTGCTGGTACGCAGAATATGCTGCACGGCCTCTTTCTGCTCGGCGAGATAGAGCCCAAGATTTTCAGCCTGCGTCTCATCCATCTGCATTTCGCTCTGCAACAGCCAGTCGGTGAAGGCTTCTGCCAGGTCGAGCAGTTTGTCGTGAGCGTCAGCCTCTTTCTTACTGGCAAATGTCATTTTCTCTTCACCTTTTCTTACGACCACATATTTTGTTTCAACAGCCATTCTGCACCCCCTATACTGTGTATACATACAGTATAGCAGTTACTGGCGCATGTTGCAGCCCTAATGTGCTTGCAGAAGTACGGTAAAGAGGATGTTCTTAAAGACCCAAATCACTCAGCCCCGGATGATCGTCCGGACGGCGGCCCAGTGGCCAGTGGAACTTGCGCTCGCTTTCCTTGATAGGCATGTCATTGATACACGCGAAACGGCGCTGCATCAGCCCATCCTCCCCGAACTCCCAGTTCTCGTTGCCGTAGGAACGGAACCAGTTACCTGAATCGTCGTGCCACTCGTAGGCATAACGGACGGCAATACGGTTATCGCCAAACGCCCATAACTCCTTGATAAGACGGTACTCAAGCTCCTTTTTCCACTTGCGCTCCAGGAATCCTTTAGCTTCTTCGCGATTATTGGCAAATTCGGCGCGGTTACGCCATTTGGTATCCAGAGAGTAAGCCAGCGAGACCTTTTCAGCGTCGCGGCTGTTCCAGCCATCTTCAGCAAGCCTGACCTTTTCAATCGCGGATTCACGGGTAAACGGAGGAAGTGGCGGACGGTTCTGTGCATCAGACATGGTGGAGCCTCCAGTAACATTGGATATTTCAGTGGGTTTTTATTTCTGGCATACAGATCTTTTTATGCGACCTGTTTCAGTAATAGCCGGGCAATATCTCTGGCATCATCGGCAGCGCGATAATCACCCATAACACGGGACAGGGTGATGGCGCCCTCAATCAGTAAAAGTAACTGCCTCGCCAGGGTTGAAGCGTGTTCACTATTCAGTTGCCCGGTCAGTTCGAGGGCATAATCCAGTATTTTCTGTTTATGCAGTCTGGCGATCTGGCGCACCGGATCGGCACTGTCCCCTACTTCTCCCGCCGTATTGATGAAGGCGCAGCCGCGATAGCCCTCTGACTCAAACCACGCTTTCAGCACGGTGAACATATTCAGGATGCGCTCCTGCGGCGTATCCGCTTTGTCGCACTCGCTTCTGAACCATTCCATCCAGCGAATATCGCGCGCGTTCAGCGCCGCAGCCGCCACTTCGTCTTTGTTGGCGAAATAGCGATAGATACTTTTTCGGGCCACGCCAGACGTCTTCACCAGAAGATCCATGCCGGTGGCATGAATACCGTTCTCATAGATGAGCTGTTCCGCGGTGGCGAGAATTTTTTCTCGGGTAGGTGTCGTGTTTTTGTTCATGTCTTAATGGTAGAACGATCGTTCTACCTGTTCAAGTTAAATCTTTTCACCCTGTCCGGTAGTCCATACTTAACCATCCTGCTTTGATCGCCACCTCATAATGTCACACGCAATCATTACTCTCAGGCTAACAATCTGTCTCTTTGCTTAATTGATGCACTACTCCTTACGGAGCAGACTTAATGCAGCATAAGTTCAGGCAAAAATGATTCGCTGAATCAGGAGGTTAAAAATGAATGCTGGCCAAAGTCCGGCCCGGAACTGGAACACGCGTCGCAGCGAAAAAGCCCGGCGCGTCGCCTCTCTTCCGTTACAGGGTAAAGTCATCCCCACCGACGACCTGGTGGATGCCCTGGAAAAACTGATTGCACCCGGCGACCGTGTGGTGCTGGAAGGGAATAACCAAAAGCAGGCCGATTTCCTCTCCCGCAAGCTTGCAGAAGTCAGCCCGGCAAAAATTCACGACCTGCATATGATCATGCCAAGCGTAGGTCGTAGCGAGCATCTGGATATCTTCGAAAAAGGTATCGCCCGCAAGCTCGATTTCTCTTTCTCTGGCCCGCAAAGTCTGCGTATTTCGCAGCTGTTGCAGGACGGCCAGCTCGAAATCGGGGCTATTCACACCTACATCGAACTCTACTCCCGCCTGTATGTCGATCTCTGCCCGAATGTGGCTTTGATTGCCGGTTACAAAGCCGACCGCAAAGGCAATCTCTACACCGGGCCAAGTACCGAAGATACCCCGGCACTGGTAGAAGCCGCAGCCTTCCGCGATGGGATTGTTATCGCCCAGGTTAATGAAATCGTCGATGATGAATGCGACCTGCCCCGCGTCGATATCCCGGGGTCGTGGATTGATTACGTCGTCGTCGCCGATAAGCCGTTCTTTATCGAGCCGCTGTTCACCCGCGATCCGCGTCTGATCAAGCAGGAACATATCCTGATGGCGATGATGGCCATTAAGGGCATCTACGCCGAGCATCAGGTCCAGTCCCTGAACCACGGTATCGGCTTTAACACCGCCGCAATCGAACTGCTGCTGCCAACGTACGGCGAACAGCTGGGTCTGAAAGGCAAAATCTGTAAGCACTGGACGCTGAATCCGCACCCAACGCTGATCCCGGCGATTGAAAGTGGCTGGGTGGAGAGTGTGCACTGCTTTGGCGGCGAACTGGGGATGGAGGAGTACATCCGTGCCCGTCCGGACATTTTCTTTACCGGTGCCGACGGTTCCATGCGCTCCAACCGCGCGTTCTGCCAGCTGGCAGGCCAGTACGCGGTGGATATGTTTATTGGCTCGACGCTGCAGGTTGATGGCCTGGCTAACTCCTCAACCGTGACCCGGGGTCGCCTCTCCGGCTTCGGCGGTGCGCCGAATATGGGGCACGATCCTCACGGTCGCCGTCACGCCACCCCGGCCTGGCTGAACATGATTACCGAGCCCGATCCGATGCAGCGCGGTAAAAAACTGGTCGTACAGATGGTCGAAACCTTCCAGGCGGGGGTTAAGCCAACGTTTGTCGAACAGCTGGATGCGGTTGAGGTGGCAAAATCCTCTGGCATGCCGCTGGCACCGGTCATGATCTATGGCGACGACGTGACGCACGTTCTGACCGAAGAAGGTATCGCCTATCTGTATCGCGCAAACAGCATTGAAGAGCGCCGCGCCATGGTTGCTGCCGTAGCGGGGATCACCGATATCGGTCTGGGCGTTGATGCGAAACGCGTGGCGGAGCTGCGTAAGAGCGGCAAAGTGGTCTATCCGGAAGACATGGGCATTCGTCGTTCTGAAGCCACCCGTTCCCTGCTGGCAGCCAGCAGCGTCGCGGATCTGGTTGAGTGGTCCGACGGTCTGTACAACCCACCTGCGAAATTCCGGAGCTGGTAATGAAACTCCTGTCACAGACTCAGTCAGAGGGTCAGGCGCAGCGGCTGGCGACGATTGCCCGCGACTGCCTGATCGACGAAGCGCGGTTAAGCCCGAAACCGGGTCTGGTAGACAGCCGGGGAAACGGGGCGCATCAGGATTTGTCCCTGGATCTGATGGAGCGCTCGGCGCACAGCCTGACCCCGACGTTTCTGCAGCTGGCCCAACAGAGCTGGCAGCGTCCTGCCGACATCGCCCTGCGCGAAACCGTGGGTCGTCTTGGACGTGAAGGCGAACGGCAGATGATGATCGCCACCGGAGGGGTCAATACCCATCGCGGCGCTATCTGGGCGCTCGGCCTGTTGGTCAGCGCATCAGCCATGCTGAACGGTAACGCCAGCGCGCAGCAGATTGCGGATACCGCCGCCCTCCTCGCCCGCCTGCCCGATAACGCGGCGCCGAAACTTTTCAGTAAAGGGCTGAAAGCGACCCATCAGTATCGGGTGCCCGGCGCGCGTGAAGAGGCGCAGCAGGCGTTTCCCCACGTGATGAGGCTGGCGCTGCCGCAGTTATTGCACAGCCGGGCAAAGGGTGCGAGCGAAAGCGAAGCCCGCATTGACGCGCTGATGGCGATCATGACCTCGCTCAGCGATACCTGCGTGCTTTCGCGTGCCGGCATGCCGGGACTGGAAACCATGCAGCGTGGCGCCCGGGCCGTCCTTGCTACGGGCGGCTGTGCAACCGCGAAAGGCCGTCAGGCGCTGGCTCGTCTGGATTCGCAGATGCTGGCCCTGAACGCGTCCCCCGGTGGGGCCGCCGATCTACTCGCCGCCACACTGTTTCTCGACAGGGTTTGCCAGCCCGCGTCTTGCTCATTTTAAAGAGGATGTTATGGAACACATTACATTGTCATTTCCTGCCAGCCGTACCCTGAACGGCAAAGCGCTGGCAGGCGTTGTTGGCTCCGGTGATATGGAAGTCCTGTTCACCGCCGCCGCTGGAGATGCCCTCAGCATCGATATCACCACCTCCGTGGATAACAGCATCAGCCGCTGGAACGCGCTGTTCGATCGCCTGAATCTGACCAACGGTCTGCCCGCGGGCAAGCTGGTGATCCACGATTTCGGCGCCACCCCTGGCGTGGCGCGCATTCGTATCGAACAGGTATTTGAAGAGGTGAGCCATGCGTAACGATCGCAGCTTTATTGAACTGCGCGCCCGTGAGCGTGCCCACGCGCTGCTGGATGAAGGCAGCTACCGCGAACTGCTCGATCCGTTCGAAGGCATTATGTCTCCGTGGCTTGCGCCGCAGGGCGTGGTCCCGCAGTCCGACGACGGCATGGTGGTTGCTCGCGGCACCATCAAGGGTCAGTCCGCTGTTGTCATTGCTATCGAAGGGACCTTCCAGGGCGGCAGCATGGGCGAAGTGTCTGGCGCCAAAATGGCGGCGGCGCTGGAGCTGGCAGCCGAAGACAACCGCAACGGCATTCCGACGCAGGCTGTGCTGAGCCTGGAGACCGGCGGCGTGCGCTTACAGGAAGCCAATCTCGGCCTGGCGGCCATCGCGGATATCCACGCCGCGATTGTCGATCTGCGTCGCTATACCCCGGTCGTTGGCATTATCACCGGCACCGTCGGCTGCTTCGGCGGGATGTCTATCGCCGCGGCGCTGTGCAGCTACCTGATCGTAACGCGCGAAGCGCGTCTTGGCCTGAACGGCCCGCAGGTTATCGAACAGGAAGCCGGCATTGAAGAGTACGACTCCCGCGACCGTCCGTTTATCTGGAGCATGACCGGGGGCGAAATCCGTTACGAAAGCGGTTTGGTGGACGCCCTGGTGGGCGACGGCGTCAACGCGGTGAAAACCGCCATGAACGACGCCATCGCCAAAGGCGTTCCGGCTCAGCACCGCAGCGATAAATATGCCGATTTCCTGGCTCGCCTGGCGAATTTCGATACGCGTCAGCAGGCCGATACCGCGCAAATTAAACAGCTTTTCGCCGGGGAGGTGAAATGATGACTCAGTCCAACAACCGCGCCGCCATCTGGCTGGAAAAACTGGCCCCGAACGCCCCACGCATGAGCGGCCTGTGCCCTTCTGTTCAGGTGGCCGATGCGCCGCTGAACGGCGAAAACGTCCGCTTTATCGCTGTCGTACCCGACGCCAACAACCATTACCCACGCGCGGCGAAAGGCGAAGTGGGCCTGCTCGAAGGCTGGACGCTGGCCAAAGTGGTTAATGAAACCATCGATGCTGATGCCAGCAAGGATGTGAAACGCCCGATTGTGGCTGTGATCGACGTACCCAGCCAGGCCTATGGCCGCCGTGAGGAAGCGTTCGGGATCCATCAGGCGCTGGCAGGTGCGGCTGGCGCTTATGCCAAAGCGCGTCTGGCGGGCCATCCGGTGATCGGTCTTATCGTCGGAAAAGCGATGTCCGGCGCGTTTCTGGCCCACGGTTATCAGGCGAACCGCCTGATCGCCATCAACGATAAAGGCGTGCTGGTGCATGCGATGGGGAAAGAGTCCGCCGCACGTATTACGCTGCGTACCGTTGATGCCCTGGAAAAACTGGCGGCCACCATTCCGCCAATGGCTTATGACGTCAGCAACTACGCCACGCTGGGCCTGCTGTCGGATCTGCTGACCCTCAGTAATCCGGATGCCCCCTCCGATGCAGACCTGGCCACGGTAGAGATCACCGTGCAAAAAGCCATTGCCGATGCACGTAAAGATCCCAGCCTCCAGAACCGCCTCGGCGCGGAAAATCGCCGTAGCTCCGCTCTGGTGCGTGAGAAAATGCGCGCCACCTGGTAACGAGCAGTAAAACGTACGTAAAAAAAGACCTGCCGAAAGCGGTCTCCGTCGGGCGCAACATAGCGCCCACGGTCAGCTCGCTTTTAGAAAATTATAACCATCGCGTCAGTGTTAATTTTTTATCTACAGGTGATCTATGACTTATGTAATTGTTCATGCCCTCGCGCCGATTTTTATCATCATGCTGCTTGGCTTCTGGGCCGGTAAAGCCAAAATGGTCGACAACAAGAACGTGTCGCTCCTGAATATTTTCGTAATGGATTTTGCCCTGCCCGCCGCGCTGTTCAGCGCCACCGTGCAGACCCCCTGGGCGGGGATTGTTGCCCAGTCTCCGCTGATTGTGGTGCTGACGGGGGCAATGTGGATCACCTATGCGGCGATCTATTTTACCGCCACCAGCATCTTTAAAAAGTCACCGCAGGATGCCGCCGTGCTGACGCTGACGGTGGCACTGCCAAACTATGCCGCCCTGGGTCTGCCGATTCTTGGCAGCGTGCTGGGTGAAAGTTCTGCCACCTCGCTGTCGGTGGCGGTCTCTATCGCCTGTGGTTCGGTACTGATGACGCCGTTCTGCCTGCTGATCCTTGAGCGCGAGAAAGCGCGGGCCGCGGGCGAAAACAGCGGTTCTACCCTTGCGATGTTGCCGGTACTGATGTGGCGTTCACTGAAAAAACCTATCGTCATGGGCCCGCTGCTGGGGGTGATCCTGTCCGCTATCGGCATCAAAATGCCGGATCTGCTGCTGGCGGCGATTAAGCCTCTGGGCCTCTCAGCAACCGCGGCGGCGCTGTTCCTGACCGGTGTGATCCTCTCGGCCCGCAAGCTGAAGCTGAACGCAATGGTTGGGATCGCGACGGTCACCAAACTGCTGATCCAGCCGTTTATCGCCTGGGGCATCGTTATGGCCTTTGGTCTGCATGGCTCCGTGGCTATCACCGCGATCCTGATGATTGCGCTGTCTGCCGGTTTCTTTGGCGTGGTGTTCGGTAACCGCTTCGGGGTGCAGTCACCGGATGCAGAAGCCGTGCTGCTGTTAAGCTCCGTTCTGTGTATCCTGTCGTTACCGCTGTTTATCACATTAACTTCAGGTCTTTAATATGACATTCACACCGCGCCCTCACGACTTGCTGTGGCTGAAAAGCCGCGATGCTCTCCTTAATATTCAGGAGGCATGGGTAGCAAACCAGTGGCATACCGGCTTGCCCGTTGTGGTCCGGCGCGATGTGAATGCGCAGCAGGAGATTCCGGTTGGCGTGCGCGGCATGAGGCGCGAGCAACGCGCCGCGGGATGGGTGAAAGCTGATCGTGTTTCCCGGGTGATGTCACCGGAAACGCTGGCCGAACGCGAACGCCTCCTGCACTCGCCTTTTGTTTCTCAGCCGCCTGTGCAGGCGGCTATTCTGCTTACCTCTTTCGCATGGCCCTGGCACTGGGGCGTTACCGGCAGTACGGCCTATGCGCTGGCAACAGAAATTCCGGTGCTGCATGCCGAAAGCGATCTCGATTTGCTTATCCGCGCCCCGCAGCCGATATCTGACGATGAATTGCGTCAGTGGCAGTCCCGGATCGATAAATTGCCCTGCCGCGCCGATACTCAGGTAGAGACGCCCTTTGGCGCTTTTGCGCTGAATGAATGGCTACGCGAAGGACGGGTTCTGCTAAAAACGGCCACCGGTCCGCAACTGACCGCCACGCCGTGGCACAGGGAGTCAGAATGAAAATCCTCTTTACCTTTCCAGGCCAGGGCACGCAACGCGCTGGCATGCTGCAGCATATCCCCGATCGTGACGCCATTCTCAACGAGGTGAGCGCCGTTCTGGGGGATGAAACGCACCGGCTGGACAGCGTAGCGTCACTGGAACATACCCGCGCGGTTCAACTCTGCTTATTGATAGCCGGTGTCGCCTGGGCCAGAGAGTTAATCGCCCACAACGTCAAACCGGATATGGTCTGCGGCCTCTCCATTGGGGCTTACCCTGCAGCGGTCATTGCGGGCGCACTCGATTTTCAGAATGCGCTTCGTCTGGTGGCGCTGCGAGGCGATCTGATGGAGCAGGCATTTCCGCAGGGTTACGGCCTGACGGCCATTGTGGGTTTGCAGCTGTCGCAGCTGGAAAAACTGATGGCGGGCAGCGAGACGTACATCGCTAACCTGAATGCGGAAACGCAGATTGTGATTGCCGGTCGCGATGAAGAGATGAAGAAGGTCGCGCAAAAAGCGCTGGATGCGGGAGCCAGTAAGGCCACCCGGCTGGCCGTCAGCGTCCCTTCCCACTGCGCATTGCTGGATGCGCCCGCAGAAAAGCTCGCGAACGCCTTTCAATCCGTGACGTTGTCACGTCCTCAGTGTGCTTATCTGAGCGGTTCGACGGCGCGGGTGCTGTGGGAACCGCAAAAAATCGCCGACGATTTGGCCTTTAATATGGCCCGCACCGTGCAGTGGCAGGATGCGATGGTCTCAGCCAACCAGCGTGACGCGCGACTGGCGATCGAAATGCCGCCGGGCAGCGTCCTGACAGGTCTGACCCACCTCGCAGGCTGGCAGGGCGAGGCAATTTGCCGGGAACGTAACAGCCCTGAAGTGGCGCAGCATCTGATGAAGCGCCTTAACCGTCAGAATTAACCCGCCAACCCGCGGGCGTACATTCGCCCTTCTGCCGCGAGCGCCAGCAGATCCTGGTCCCGCTCGCGGTGATGCATATAGACAATCGAAATCAGCTGGCGCATCTGATAGGGTTCTGCCAGCTTTAAAAGCTGAACGTCATTCTCGTAGACTTTTTTCATCCGCCCGGGGATAAGCGAAAAGCCCACGCCCGCCTGCACCAGACTGATCATCGAGAAAATGTCGTTAACGCGGGTGACGATTTCCGGCTCAAATCCGGCAATATTAAACGCTTCCTGGAAACCGGCGTAGGTGGCGAAGCCTTCAGCCAGCGACACAAACTTCCGATCCGCATAGTCCCGTAAATCTGCCGTTTGCGTGGCGTTGAGCTTTTCACTTCCCGGCGCGGCGAGAAAGATATCGTCATGAAACAGTGGCACAACGTCGAATTTTGAACCGGCAAATTCACCCTCATTGGTGGAAATCAGAATCGCGTCCAGCGCATCGTCCTCCAGCATATCCAGCAGCATCTGGTTAGAGCCCATGGTTAAATCCAGCTCCAGCGAAGGCCGACGCAGCTTCATGCCCATGATGATTTTTGGCACCGTTTCCAGCGTCAGGGAGTAAAGCGTGCCGATACGCAAGCGCCCCCGCCCGACGCCTGCCACTTTGCGGGTCTCTTCCAGCCCCTTACTCATCAGGCTAATAACGTCCTGACAGTACTCAAGCAGCGTCCAGGCGGCAGGCAGCGGCAGCAGGTTACGGCCCTTATGGACAAACAGCGGGCAGCCCACGCCCTCTTCCAGCGTATGCAATGCCCGGTGAACGCTGACGCTACTGAACCCTAAGGCCTCGGCGGTACGGGCGATATTACCTTTACTCATAAACATCATAAAAACGCTGAGCTTACGGAAGGTAATGTCCTGATGGATATCGTCTTTCATCGCGGTCCGGTGTTATCTCTTGCCAGGCAGAGAGTATACCTGCTTCGCAGGGAGATGACTTATCAAACGAAAAAAGCTGCCCTGAGGCAGCTTTACTGAGCACAATCGCACAATCACTTACGGCGTAACAATGTTGAACCAGAATTCAAATTTGTCCATGTAGCCAAGCATTTCATCAAGCTTCGCGCTGTTACCGGCAATCTTCACGTCACCCTTATCTTCAGCCTGCTTAAGGGTTTCCTCTTTCAGAAGGATTTTATTCAGGACGGCGCGATCCAGCGTTATAGAGGCATCAGCATCTTTCGCCTCTGCGTTCGCGGTATGGTTCAGCACGCCATTTTCCAGTTCCAGCTTGTACTTGCCGCCGTCTTTTCCAAGATCGACATTAAACACTGCTTTCGCCTTACCCGCTTTCTCGCCGTTGAGATGTACCGCCAGATAGTCAAAGAACATTTCAGGGGTCATCGCACGTACGGTATCCGGGCTGGCGGTATTCGGGGTTGGCCCTTTCATCACGCCATTACGCAATTCCTGCGCGCCGGTGAGGTAGAAGTTACGCCACGGGCCGGATTCCGCCTGATAGCCCAGCTGCTCCAGGGCATCGGCCTCGAGGTTGCGGGCATCTTTGTTCTCAGGATCGGCAAAGACGATTTTGCTGGTCACCTGCGCCACCCAGCGATAATTACCCTGCTGGTAGTCGGCTTTTGCTTTCTGCATGATGGCATCGGCACCGCCCATATATTCAACGAATTTCTTCGCAGCCTGTTCCGGCGGCAGCTCGTCAAGGGTCGCCGGGTTGCCATCAAACCAGCCGAGGTAATAGACGTAGGTTGCCTTGACGTCATGGCTGACAGAACCATAATAGCCGCGGCTGGACCACTGTTTCTCCAGCGACGCCGGCAGCTTAAAGTTGGCGGCGATTTCGTCGCGGGTCAGGCCTTCGTTGGCCATACGCAGGGTCTGGTCGTTGATGTAACGGTACATGTCACGCTGACCTTTCATCAGCTTGACGATATTGTCATTACCCCAGGTTGGCCAGTGGTGCTGGGCGATAATGACTTCCGCGTCGCCGCCCCAGCGCTCGATAGCATCGTTAATGTATTTAGACCACGCGAGCGGGTCGCGGATCTTGGCCCCGCGCAGAGAATAGGTGTTGTGCAGGGTGTGGGTAACATCCTCCGCAGCCTCGATCATCTTTTTCTCTTTAACGTACCAGAGCATCTCTGACGGCGCTTCTGAACCTGGCGCCATCATAAAGTCATAGGTTAAGCCGTCGATCACTTCCTGCTGCCCGGTATGGGTAATGTAGTTGGTCGGCTGGATCAGCGTCACGGTACCCGCAGACGTAGTGGTCCCCAGACCCGCGCCGACCTGCCCTTTGGCATCCGGCTTCAGCAGGTTACCGTACATATAGCTGGCACGGCGGCTCATGGCGGTACCGGCCATAATGTTCTCGGATACCGCTTCCTTCATGAAGCCTGCTGGCGCGTAGAGTTTCACCTTGCCCGACTTAACATCAGCCTCGTCGACCACACCGCGAATACCACCGTAGTGATCAACATGGCTGTGGGTGAACAGAACGGCGACAACCGGCTTTTTACCGCGATTAGCAAAGTAGAGATCCAGCCCTTCTTTGGCAGGCTCGGCACTCAGCAGCGGATCGATAATGGTAATGCCTTTCTCACCTTCGACGATGGTCATGTTGGAGAGGTCGAGATTGCGGATCTGGTATACGCCGTCGGTCACTTTAAACAGGCCGCCGACGTTAATTAACTGAGACTGACGCCACAGGCTCGGGTTAACGGTATCCGGAGCTTTCACGCCCTCTTTCACAAAATCATATTTTGCAGGGTTCCAGATAACATTCCCTTGCGGGCCTTTGAGCATGGTCTGCGGCAGCGGGGCGATAAAGCCTTTATGCACGTTTTCAAAGTCAGTTTTATCGTCGAACGGCAGTTTATTGTACAGCGCGTTATTCGCCTGCCGGGTAGCTGGCGTAGCATCCAGGGGCAGCATCTCAGCAAATACAGAAACTGAAAGTGAAGTTAAAACACCCGCCAGCGCCAGTTGTTTAGCAATCTTATTTAATTTCATTGAACGGCCTCTTCGATTATTTGTACCGCCATGCAGGTATTGCGGCGGATAATAGAGTGCGGACTCATTGAGGGATATTTTAAGGAGAATAGTTTCAGTGCCTAGTCCCATATGGGACCGATCGGCAATTGCCGTTTAATCATCCCGATTTTTAAGGGCTATCGCTGCTATACTACCTACCACGGCGAAGGGCGCAGCGAGAGGCATAGCGTGAATTTTCAGGATATTCATATTTATTATCAGCAACTTAATCTCGATACTCTGATGTCGCAAATTATTGCCGAAGGAGAACCCGTGATCGTTCCGGCAAATAAAAACTTAGCTTTAGATGCTGGATTTATCTATTTTTGCACCGAGGGATCGCTGTCGATATTAATGCCCGAAAACGGCCTGCATATTGGCAACAGTATTGAGTTTATGCCGATAGGTCTAATGGAAAGATATTGCCCTCTGGCGAAGTTTGATTACCGCAGCAGCGCAACGGTGCAGCTGGTGAAAATATCCTGGGCAGATTTTGACCGTCTGTTTTTAAACGGAGGGCCCGAACGGGTACAGGCGCTGGCGACCATTCTGACCTATATGTCGATTTTCGCCATTGACCTGCATAATGAGCGCCGTCAGGTGACCAGCTACCAGACCATTAAACCGATGCTGTATCGCTATCTCTATCGGCAGAATACGCACACAGGCGAAAACGAAGGTCTGGCGCTGTTTATTATCAAACGGACGAATTTGTCGCGCACGCATGTTTTTCGCGTGCTCGCCGATCTGAAAGCCGGGGGCTATATCACCATGAAGCGGGGTAAATTGATCTCCATCGACCGGCCGCTGCCAGAATCCTGGTGATCGCCGGGCGGCCTTCGATTAAGGGGGCAAGCCCCCTGTTAACTACAATGCTTTATCCGTAAACAGCGGAACATTACAGGACGAAGCAACGTGGTCCAGATAGCCGCTCAGGTAATCCGGATAGGGGAAATCCTTCACAATGGTCAGCGAGTTCAGCACCGGGAAAAGATAAAAATCGGTTATGCTGACCGCGTTCCTGGCGCGTAAATAGGCCTCGATTTTACCCAGTTCATCCACCAGCGTGTCGATATAGCTCTGCGTGTTGGCCATTAACTCATCCAGATCGCCAAATGCCTTAATCTCACGCTGGGTATAGGCCTCGCGCGCCGCTGGCGTGGACAGCTCTTTGAAATCCGCCCGGGTAAAACGCGGAATCGCCAGATTGAATACGGTACGGGTATTGTCTTTACACCAGGCGTCAATCTGCGGGTCGCATTCCCCTTTAATAACCGGCGCGCCATCACGCTGGTCGACGTAATGGACGATATCCATGCTTTCCGGCATGTAAACGCCCTCTTCTTTTTGCAGAATCGGCACCACCTTCCGGCCTACCATGCGGGTGGGTGTGTCGACATCCCCCTCCATAATCACACTTAACTCAAGGGGCACCTTTTTAAGACCAAAAATCATTCTTGCGCGGATACAGAACGGGCAGTGCTCATAGACATACAGTTTCATAGCGTTCTCTTTCTCAACCTGTTGTTAATCGCTCATAAAAGAGCGTATGACGTGATGGCAGAAAATAATAATGAATAAATTTCAGGCGCTAAGCCCGGTATGATGCGTCAGCTATATCTGTCAGGAGGTGCGAAACCGGCCAACCAGCACCATGCCGACGATCATGGACACAACAAAGAGTAGGCCTTTCCCGACGCCCGCCCCTGCTAATACCAGCGCCGGGCCGGGACAGATCCCCGCCAGCCCCCAGCCAAGACCAAACAGAATGGCACCCACCACCAGGGCCCTGTCGAGGGTCGTATTCTTCGGCAGCACAACAGGCACCCCGCAAAACGCCGTTTTCCTGTGTTTGACCAGGGCAAAACCGACGATCCCCACGGCAATCGCCCCGATCATGACCAAAGCCAGCGAGGGATCCCAGGGATGGGACAGATCCAGAAAGTTAAGCACTTTCTCCGGGTTCGCCATACCGCTTACCAGCAGGCCCACACCAAAAATAAGACCGCACAGAAACGCCATAACCATCAGCATAATGCCTCCTCAACCCAGCCAGAAACCCACAACAGTGGCAGTAATCATTCCCGTCATCATAAAGGTCAGGGTCGCAACCAGGGAGCGCTTAGAAAAACGTGACAGGCCACAGACGCCATGCCCGCTCGTACACCCGGAACCCAGTCGAGTCCCCACGCCCACCAGCAGGCCGGCCACGATAATCATCGGCCAGGAGGTCTGCACGTTTATCCCGGGCAAGGGAAAGAAAAGGCTATACAGCAGAGGGGAACCGACAAGACCGACTAAAAAGGCCATTCGCCACCCTTCTGGCTTCGATAACACGCCGGAGAGAATGCCGCTGATACCGGCAATGCGGCCGCAAAAATGGATCAACAAAACGGCGGCAAGCCCGATTAGCAATCCGCCGCCGAAACTGCTGAGCGGTGTGAAGTGGGTGAGATCAATTGTCATTGTCGGCTCCTGTCTGTGGGCAGTACAGGTCATATAAGGTGTTTAACAGCGCGAACGTCCGGGGATCTTCAATCCGGTAAAAAATCTGTTTACCGGTTCGTCGGGTTTCGACAAGCTTTAACCGACGAAGCACGCCCAGCTGCTGGGATAAGGTGGGCTGATGAATACCCACCGCCTTTTCAAGCTGCGCAACGCTTGCCTCCCCCTGACTCAGCTGACACATCAGCAGCAGTCTGTCCGCATTCGACAAACCACGCAGCACTTCCACAGCCCCCAGCGCCGCCTGTTTCATTGCATCCTGAACATCGGTATCCGTAGTCACGTTTTAGTCAGCCCATTAATATACAATTTTATATAATGTAATTTAGTATATTGTCATCAGCCCCCTTTTGCCATGCTGCCAGATAAAAAAAACCGGCAGAGACACACGCCCCTGCCAGTTATCTTTAAGCCGTTTCAGACCTTATATTTTCAGTTCAGGCACCAGGGCTTTTTTATCGGACATACAGGTTTGCCACGCCTTGCCCGGCTCACCGTTATCCAGCACCGATGAGGTGCGGTACTCTACGGTGCGGTCCTGTTGCCCCGGCACCACATAGTCGATGGTTGTCCAGCGGGTGTTGGCGTCTTTACCCTCGGCGGTCAGTTCGATGGTCTGGTTTTTTACAATCTCGGAACACTCTTTCGCCGCGGCCTCGACTTTACGAAACTTCTTCTCTTCAGGCGAAGTGCCCTCACCGGACATGGACATACATCCGGTAAAGAGCAAACAGGCAAGAGTGACAACGCTCATTTTTTGCAGCATCACGCAGTCCTTAGTCATGAACAGGTTACTGCAAAAGCGTAGCTTATACGGCTGCGCCCTTCCTGCGATTAGCGAAGCGGGTTTCACTCTACAAATTCGTGGATCATACTTTGACCACCGTCACTCCCTGCCCGGCCACCGCTTCCACCCAGCGGCTGTCGGTATCCTGCTCAACCACCACGGTGTTAATCAGCGAAAGCTCCCCGATCCGGAAAGGCGAAGCCGTGTTGATCTTCTCCGGGGACGCCAGCACCACCGTTTCGGCCGCTCTGCCGGAAAATGCACGTTTGATGCACGCCTCTTCGTAATCCCCGGTCGTGAGCCCGGCGTCAGGGTGAATTCCGGTCACGCCCATAAAGAACAGGTCGGCATGGATACGCCCGATACCTTCAATGGCGGCGGCGCCCACCGTGACGACAGAGTGGCGGAACAGGCGTCCGCCAATGAGGATCACCTCAACCCGCGGATGCTCCATCAGCGTCAGGGCGATGCCCGGACTGTGGGTTACCGCCGTGAAAGCGAGATCCGCAGGCAGGCAGCGAACCAGCTCCGTGGTGGTGGTCCCGCCGTCAATCATCACCACCTGGCCCGGGGAGATGAGTTCAACCCCCTTCCGGGCGACCCGCTTTTTCGCATCGATGCCGAGCTGGCTGCGCTCGGCAAAGCTGGACACCGCCTGTGACGCCGGCAGCGCGCCGCCGTGTACCCGTTGTAGACAACCATCGGCTGCCAGCTCGCGCAAATCCCGGCGAATGGTATCCTCCGACACCTGAAATTCAAGGCTAAGGGTTTTGGACAGCACCTGACCTTCGGTACTCAGTTTTTCAAGGATCAGCTGCTTGCGTTGTCGGGTGAGCATGAGATATTCCTGAAGTTGCATGTTTTGATCTTGATATTGCACGAATGTGCAGATTATGATGATTACTCTACGTATACAGGAGGCATCGTGCAATCAATTCGTGCAGAAGTACGCATTCTCGACAGCAAAACCTTGTCAGATGACTGGTACACACTCAAAAAATATACCTTCGATCTACGTCGCCGGAATGGGGAGTGGCAACGGCAGAACCGTGAAGCCTACGACCGCGGCAACGGCGCAACCATCCTGCTCTATAACCCCGAAAAACGGACGGTGATCCTCACCCGCCAGTTCCGTTTTCCGGTTTATATCAACGGGCACGACGGCTATCTGATTGAATCCGCCGCAGGCCTGCTTGATAACATGTCGCCGGAAAAGCGCATCAAAGCCGAGGCGGAAGAAGAGACCGGGTATCAGATTACGCAGGTGGAAAAGGTGTTCGAAGCCTTTATGAGCCCCGGCTCCGTCACCGAGAAACTCTACTTTTACATTGCGGAATATCGCCCTGACGATCGTACCGGCGCTGGCGGCGGCATCGAAGCCGAAGGGGAAGATATTGAAGTGCTGGAGTGGCCTGTTGAGCAGGCCTTACAGGCTATTGATGACGGCATTATCGTCGATGGCAAAACCATCATGCTGCTCTACCACGTTGCCCTGAAGAAGATCCTTTAACCTCATCACACCGACAGAAAGGGATTTCTGTCATGTCTGAAACCCCATCATCTACACTTCAGAAAAGAGCAAACTGGAGATGCCTGCATGACCGACTGGAACCCTGGCCTGTATCTGCAATACGGCGCTGAACGCACCCGCCCCGCCTTAGAGTTACTGTCCCGGATTGCCCTGGATGACGTTACCGATGTGGTCGATCTCGGCTGTGGCCCCGGCAACAGCACGGCGCTGTTGCAGCAGCGGTGGCCTGCGGCGCAGATAACCGGGGTGGACTCCTCACCCGCCATGCTGACGGAGGCCAGAGCCGCGCTGCCGGGCTGTCGCTTTGTCGAGGCTGATATTCGCCACTATCGCCCGGAACATGCCCTGAGCCTGATCTATGCCAATGCCTCGCTGCAGTGGGTGGATAATCACTACGAACTGCTGCCGCACCTGGTCTCGCTATTGAAGCTGCACGGTGTGCTGGCCATTCAGATGCCGGATAATCAACTTGAGCCAACCCATGTCTTAATGCGCGAGGTGGCATTTGAACAGGATTACCCGGATCGCGGGCGTGCATCCCTGGCGGGCGTCCATGCCTATTACGATATCCTGACCGAAGCGGGCTGCGAGGTGGATATCTGGCGCACCACTTACTACCACCAGATGAGCTCCCACCAGGCCATCGTTGACTGGGTGAGCGCCACCGGACTGCGTCCGTGGCTTCAGGATCTGAGTGAAGCCGAGCAAAAGCGCTACCTCCACCGCTATCATCAGCTGCTGGAGGAGCAGTATCCGCTACAGGAAAACGGGCAGATACTGCTGGCCTTTCCACGGCTGTTTATTATCGCCAGACGTGAACCCTGATCAGGCTTTGGCCTCTTTCAGCAGCTGCTGGATCACCTGCTCCTGCTTCTCTGTATTTCCCTCGCCGAAAGAGGCGTAACGCAGTTGCCCTTTGGCGTCGAAGAAGTAGTGCGCAGGCCAGTAGCGATTGCCAAAGGCGGTCCAGATCCTGTAGTTATTGTCAGTCACCACCCGGTACGGAAGCTGCCATTTGTCGATGGCCTTCTGCACCGACGCCAGCGGTTTTTCCCACGGGTATTCCGGGGTATGCACGCCCACCACCACCAGGCCCTGCGCTTTATATTTGTTGGCCCAGTCGCGAACGTGCGGCAACGAGTGCTGACAGTTAATGCAGTCCCAGGTCCAGAAGTCGATCAGCACCACTTTGCCTTTTAACGACGCCGGGCTGACCGGCTCGCCGTTGAGCCATCCGGTGCCGCCCTCCAGGGAGGGCATCGCGCTGGTGGTCACCGGCTGCGCGACAGGTTGAAGCGTCGGCTGAGGCTTGCTCTCTGGCGCCAGCTGCAGGAGCGTTTTCTCCAGCCGGTCGGCCACCCCGTTTGCCCCCTGAAAGACGCTGTTAAGCCCAGACGCCGTAAACGCCACGGACATCAGCATGGCAACCCCGGCGGTTTTTCGCAGTCCGTCCATCAGCCCCGATCTTGCTTTCAGCCGTGCGATCAGCGCCTGCCCGCTAAAGCCCAGCAGCGCGAGCATCACTGCACAGCCGCTGCCGTATGCCGCCAGCAGGCTGCCGGTGGCAACCGGGCTATGCCCCGCGAGACTCAGACTGAGAATGGCCCCTAACACCGGCCCGGCACAGGGCGACCACAGCAGCCCGACCGCCAGCCCGGCAAGCACTGCCGACGCCATGCCCCGGGCGCTGTTGCTCCGGGAATTAATGACGTTGCCGAGGCGTAACGCAGGCCCGGCGATGCGCTGGGCAAATGACGGGAAGATCAGCGCCAGTGCAGCGAAGCTCAGCAATGCCAGCGCAATCCAGCGCCCGACGATGGTGGCGCTCACCACCCAGTCACTGGCGACGGTAATCAGGCTGGCGACCAGGGTAAACATCATCACCATGCCGCACAGCATAGCGACAAGCTGACGCCGCTGGCCGCGGAATCCGGCAAATAACAGAGGAATAACGGGTAATGTACAGGGGCTGAGCAGGCTGACCATGCCCCCTAAAAATGCGATCACGAGAAACATAAAACACCTCACTTACCAGTTGATAGTGAGGCTATTACAGCGTGGTGATGTGTCTGGTATGTGTGGGGTTACGGGGGTTTTTGTCAGGTGGTGTATGGGCGTTGAGTGGAGATACATTGCGGTACAATTGGCGTAATAAGGGTTCGGGTAAACATGTGGCTACCGGGGTGGTTCCGTTCACCTTACGTACCTTGCTTCTCTGGTACAAACGAACCCGTGAACGTGCCAGGGGGGCTCACCGCCTCCCCCCTGGCTACCCCGGCTCCCGGCAAAGAAAATCGCCGCTTCGCGGTGCCTTCGGCTTATTCCCTCCGGCTATCGGGTCGGGCGTGATCCTACATCCATGTAGGTCACGCCCTCTCGGCGCATCCATGCGCCTCGCCCCGGCCTGCGGTCAACGCCTCAGCGATTTTCAGCCGGACCAGGGAGCCGCTATAGGTATGTTGCTCTCATGAACGTTCTTCAGGGCTGCGTAGGCCGGGTAAGGCAACGCCGCCACCCGGCAATTCACGTAGCCGGCAAGGTAATCCGTGCACAGAGTCCCCCTTCAGCCCGGTTCACCAATTCCAACTCCCCATTGAGCTGCCCCGTTAGCTGCACCGCAATCGCCAGCCCCAGCCCTGTGCCCCCGGTTTCCCGGTTGCGGGAAGATTCCACCCGGTAAAACGGCTGTAACACCGCCGCAAGCTCAGGCTCCGGTATACCCGGGCCGTTATCCTCTACGGCAATCTGCACCCTGCCGTCATGCATCGTCAGGGTCACGTCGGCCTTATCACCAAACTTCAGCGCGTTATCCAGCAGATTGGTGAGAATGCGGTGCAGCGCCTGCGGGCGGGTGGCAAAAGGCACGTTGCTTCTGGTTGCGGTAAACTGCACGTTTTTGCCGGTATCGGCGTAATCACACACCAGCGTGTCAATAAAGTTATACAGATCGACGTTGCGCACCGGTTCCGGCGCCACGCCGGACGAGCGCGCGTAGTCGATCCCCTCCCGCACCAGGCGCGTCATACTGTCCAGGTCCTGGGTCAGTTTGTCACGCAGATCGGGCTGGTCGGCCATCTCCACGCGCAGGCGCATTCGGGTGATAGGCGTCTGCAGATCGTGAGAGATGGCCGCCAGAATCTGCGCCCTCTCCTTTAATGAGGTCTGGATCCGCTCCTGCATGGCATTAAACGCACGCGCGGCCTGACGCACCTCCAGCGGGCCTTGCTCGGTGAGGAGCAGCGGATGGGGGCTGGCGGGCTCAAGCGTATCCACCGCCCGGGTAAAGTGGGTAAAGGGCCGCACCACCTGACGCACCGCCAGCCAGGCGCAGATCACCACCAGTAAAAGCTGGAGCACAAAGACCACCGGCAGCCAGCGGGCGACCGGCGGCATGCGTGGGGTGAGATCCAGGGTCAACGGCGAGCCGTCGCTCAGCGTCAGGTGGGCCTGAATATGCGATACCGGCCCCGGCACCGCCGTGAAGCGCAGCGGATAGTGCGTCGCCAGGGTCTCCGTTATGGTGCGCACCGCATCCCGGGAACGGGCGTCTGCGGGAGGCGCCCCCGGATCTCCCGGCCCAAGAATATAGCGATAGTTTCCCCGTTCCAGGCGCGGGAGCCACTGCGCACGCTCACTGGCCGGGAGCCGGTCGAGGATGGCCACGCTGGTGGAGACATCATCCTCCAGATTGCCCAGCATCACGTGCCGGGCGCTACTCATCCGCTCGGCCAGCACCAGCGTCAGGCTCATGCCGTTGGCGAGCAGCAACCCCAGCAGGACGATCACCAGCAGGCGGTAATGAAGGGAGCGCGGCCAGAGCCTCATTCTTTGGCCTCAAGAATGCTGACCGGCATCGAAAAGACATAGCCTTCACTGCGTACTGTTTTTATATACAGCGGCGTGCGCGCATCCTCATTTAAACGCTGTCGCACCCGGCTGACCAGCAGATCGATCGAGCGTTCGAACAGCTCTGCATCCCGTCCCTGGGTGAAATTCAGCAGCTGATCGCGGGTTAATACGCGCTGGGGATGATCGACAAACACCCGCAGCAGGCGGTACTCCGCCCCACTCAGCGCCACAATAGTGCCGGTGGCGTCGAGCAGATGGCGGGCGCTGGTATCGAGCTGCCAGTCGCCAAAGGCGATGATCCGCCCGGCCTCGGTCACCTGCAGGTTTGGCGGAAGCGTGCGAAACCGGCGCAGTATCGCTTTGATCCGCGCCAGCAGCTCGCGTGCCACAAAGGGTTTGACCACATAATCGTCCGCCCCCATTTCGAGGCCAAGGATGCGATCCATATCGTCGTGGCGGGCGGTCAGCATCAAAATCGGCAGATCTTTATGCTGACCGCTGCGCAGCTGGCGGCAGAGCGTCAGGCCGTCGTCGCCGGGCATCATGATATCCAGCACCACCATATCCACCGCCTGCTTGTCCAGCACGGCGCGCATCTCTTTCCCGTTGGCCGCGCCCGTCGCACGATAGCCGGACTTCACCAGATAATCGACGATCAGTTCGCGAATATCCCTGTCATCATCCACGACAAGAATGTGATCGGTTGTCTCCACCCTAAGCTCCTGTTTTTCAGCGATGGGCAAAAAAATAGCATAGCTTCCTTACAACTTATCCGCATCTACCACCGCTTTAACGAAATCCTGCGGATCTTCCTGGGCCGGATTGTGACCGATGTTGCCGGTAAAGGTGCGGTGCTGATACTTGCCGGTGAATTTGGCGGCGTACGCCGCAGGCTCCGGATGCGGGGCGCCGTTGTTGTCGCCCTCGATGGTGATGGTCGGCACGCTGATGGACGGTGCGGCCGCCAGTTTTTGCTCGTAGCTGTCATAACGGCTTTCACCGCGCTCCAGCCCCAGACGCCAGCGATAGTTGCTGATGGTTACCGCCACATGATCCGGGTTATCCAGCGCTTTGGCGCTGACGTTAAATGTCGCATCGCTGAACTTCCATCCCGGTGACGCCAGGGTCCAGATCAGTCTGGCAAAGTCATGGGTGTTGGCTGCATACCCTTTCTCGCCGCGGTCGGTGGCGAAATAGAACTGATACCACCACTGCAGTTCAGCCTTCGGCGGCAAGGGTTTTGCGCCCGCCTGCTGATTCCCAATCAGATACCCGCTCACCGAAACCAGCGATTTTACCCGCTCCGGCCACAGCGCCGCCACGATATCCGCCGTTCTTGCGCCCCAGTCATAACCGGCAAAGACCGCGCGTTTGATGTTCAGGGCATCCATCAGGTTGATCACATCTTTCGCCATCGCCGCCGGTTGACCGTTACGTGGCGTGGTGGACGAGAGGAAACGCGTGGTGCCGAAGCCGCGGTTATAAGGAACAATCACTCTGTAGCCTTTTGCCGCCAGCGCGGGGGCCACCTGAGCGTAGCTCTGAATATCGTACGGCCAGCCGTGGAGCAGAATCACCGGTTCGCCGTTTTTCGGCCCGATATCGACATAGCCAATATTCAGGTCGCCCGCGTCAATCTGGTGGATCTGCTTAAATGCGTCGGTGTAGTTGGTGCCTGCGGCCTCGGCCTGGCAGGCCGAAACGGTAGCAAATGAAAGGGTCGCAGCCAGGGTTGAGTAAGCCAGTTTGTTCATCATGGTGGGTCTCTCCGGGTCAGGTATTTGACCCGTCTATCTGACCACCCTGATGTATGGCGAATATGTGCAAACCTGGCCGTTTTGCAAGGCGGTGTATCCCTGGCGCACGCAGATACACTGCGATACAAACGCGCTCAGGTCAGCTGGTAATACTTGTCCGGCAGCTTACGTGTCGGGATATCCTGCTCATCGTTCATCTGCAGGAGATCGATCTCCATGGCGTTACAGATAGCATCCAGCGGCAGGTCGTTATTCTCGATGCCAAACGGCTCCTCCAGCTCTTCCGCCAGGGTGTCCAGCGAGATAAAGGTGTAGGAGATGAGTACCGAGACGAACGGCGTCATGTAGTGCAGATCGCTGACCAGCGCGAACGGCAGCATGATGCAGAACAGATAGACCGTACGGTGAAGGATCAGCGTGTAGGCAAAGGGCACCGGAGTATTGGCAATGCGCTCACAGCCGGCCAGCACGATGGACATATCATTAAGACGAATGTTCAGGCTGTGGAACAGGATGTCCGACAGATCCCCTTTGCGGCGTCTTACCGCCAGCCATTCACCCATAATCAGCAGAATGCGGTTCGCGGGCGAGCTGGAGTCCATTGCCACGCGCAGATTTTCAGGCGAAAGGTACGCTGAAAGCTGGTCGGCCTGGGGCTGTTTGCGCAGGGTCATGCGCAGGCAGTGGGCAAAGGCAATTTGCAGACGGACAAACTCCCCTAACGCCGGATCGTCTGGAAGCGTGTTTTTCACCTCCCGGAACAGAGAGCGCGAGGCAATCATCAGCTGTCCCCAGAGCTGTCGCGCCTCTACATAGCGGGCGTAACAGGCGTTATTACGAAAACCAAGGAAGATGGCGATAGCGACCCCAAGAATGCTGAAAGGCGCAACCGTCAGCCGGATGCCCAGCGAGGTGTACCAGGGCAACATCAGGATCACGACGATGGAGAGCAAAAAATTGAGGAACAAACGGGAGAAGATTTTGGTCAGCACGGAACCGTGCCAGACAAAAATAAGGCGCAACCAGTGCTGTTGGGGTCGAACGATCATAGTCAGCTTCATCGGGAAAAAAGAGCGGTGACTATTAAACGTGATCGTTGTCACGGTTGCAAGACTGTTAAAAAATGATGACGTTTTTGCGAGGCCGAAGGCAAACCGCACGGTGCTGAAGTGCGGGAGAATGAAAGTGAGTTAGAGTATGTTGTAACTAAAAAGGGTAAAAGAAAGCTTATACTGGTGCGGTGTTTTCACCCTCATCCCGGCCCTCTCCCTGAGGGAGAAGACCGGGCCGGGTTCAAGGGTTTAGCACAGCGGTTTTACGGCGGCACGCATGCCCTGCTGCAGAATGGTTTCCAGGTCCCGGGTAACCTGTTCTACCAGCCCGTTTACGTTGGTCAGGTCCTGCTCCCAGTGCTCGCTGACGCTCAGCACCGCCGTGACCAGCTCGCGGGTATTGATCTGCTGGTCGTGATGCCGGGTCCACAGCTGCTGGAAGCGGGTTATCCAGTGCGCGTCGTCCTGCACCGGGTAACTCTCGCCGTTACGTTCCCCGCGGTAGAAGGCAATCAGCGCCGCCAGGGCAAACGTCAGGCGTGCCGGGAGTTTACCGGTGGCCTGCTGCCCTGCCAGAAGCTGCGGCAGAATACGTGTGCGGTACTTGGTCATGCCGTTAAGGGCAATCGACAGCAGTTGATGCTTGATATACGGATTGCGGAAACGGCCCGTTACCGCGCTGGCAAACGAGGCCAGCTCATCGCGGGGCAGATCCAGCACCGGAATGATCTCTTCATGAATGGCTTTTTCGACAAAGGCGCAAACTTCCGCGTCGTTCATCGCCTCGCCCACGGTATCCAGTCCGGCCTGGAACGCCACCGGTACCAGGGCGGTGTGCGCGCCGTTGAGGATGGCGACTTTGCGCTCTTTGTACGGCTTGATGTCATCAACAATCAGCACGTTCAGCGTCAGCTTGTCCAGACGCAGCTCCTGCGCCAGCGATTTTGGCCCCTGGATCACAAACAGATAGAAGTGTTCAGCGGTATCGAGGAAGGCATCGTGATAGCCGAGGGACGCTTCAAGCTCCGCCACCTCGTCGCGTGGATAGCCGGTGACGATGCGGTCAACCAGCGTGGAGCAGAAGGTGTTGGCCTCGTCCAGCCACTGGATAAAGGCCGCAGGCAGCGCCCACTCCCGGGCATAGCGCAGGACCAGTTCACGCAGGGCATCGCCGTTATAGTCAATCAGTTCACAGGGTACAATCACCCAGCCTTTGTCGGCGGCACCGCTGAAATGGCTGAAACGCTCGAACAGCAGGCGGGTCAGTTTCGCCGGATAGCTGACCGCGGGTGCATCCTCAAACTTATCTCCGGAGTGATAGCTAATCCCTGCCTCCGTGGTGTTCGAGAAGACAAAGCGCATGTCCGGGTTGTGCGCCAGCTTCAGGAATTCATCGTACTGGTCATACACGCTGATCTCGCGGTTAACCGAGCGGATCAGGCGCGCGTCGCTGACCGCCTCGCCCTGCTCGTTCAGGCCACGAATGATGGTGGTATAGAGACCGTCCTGAGTGCTGAGTGAAGACGGAAAGTCGCTTTTGATTGGACGGACAATCGCGATACCGGCATTCAGATCGGTATGCTCGTTGAGCAGATCGATCTGCCAGTCAATAAACGCGCGCAGGAAGTTGCCCTCACCAAACTGGATGATACGTTCAGGATAGAGAGCACCGGGGAAATCACGACGGTTCAGTGTGTTCACAATGGGGGTCCTTGTAATGATTAGTCATACAGCCTGATAAGATTGGTACGATAACTTATCAAACTTAACGACCACGAAACCCCGTTTTGATCAAACCTCGTGTGAATTGTTACAGGATCTATAAAAACCTGTAGAACAGACCTGCTCTCAGACGGTGACGCTCACTTGCTTCTCTTAGCAGCCGGTACCGCGCTGCTGTTTCATGGAGTACATCATCTGGTCTGCGGTTTTCAGCCAGCTCTCCAGATCGTCGCGGTCATGGTTGAATTCGCTTACCCCCCAGGCAAACGAGAGCGCCCAGGGATATTCGGCATGCTCATTCCAGCTCGCCGCCTGTTCGGTGAGAAACTGCATCGCAATCCATGCCCCCTTTTCGTCGCTATTGGCAAACAGGATCGCGAACTCATCCCCGCCATAGCGGGCGAGCACGTCGGCTTTGCGGAAGGTCGATTTCAACAGACCGGCCATCGCCTTCAGGGCGTTGTCGCCATCGGCCCGACCGTAACGCGCGTTTATCTGCTTAAAGCGGTCGAGATCGAGCCAGGCCAGGGTCAGGGGTTCAGCCCGACGGCGGGCAGCGCGAATGGCATACGTCGCCAGATGATGAAAACCGCGGCGGTTGTAGAGCCCGGTCTGAACGTCGGTGATGCTGGCGCAGGTTGCGGCGAACGCCTCCTCCACCAGCGCGGCCAGATCGGCCAGCGCCTCGATGTCGGACGGCGAAAATATACGCGGCTGATGAGCGATAATGCACAGCGACCCCACCGTGGCGCCACCGGGCAGATGCAGCGGATAACCGGCATAAAACCGGATGGGATTGTCGTCGGTGACCAGCGGGTTATCGGCAAATCGGGGATCGTCGAGCGCATCATGCACCACCAGCGGCCTGTCACTGAGGATGGTGTGCCCACAAAAAGAGAGATTTCTCGGCAGGTTGGTGCTGTCGCCACCTTCGGCGGATTTAACCACCACCACATGCTCGTCGACCAGATTGATCATCGCCACCGGCACGCTAAACAGCCGTTTAGCCAGCCGGGTGAAACGATCGTAAGTCGGATTTTTTTCGGGTTCGAGTAGTCCGGATTCGCGCAAAGCGCTGAGACGCTCTGCTTCATGGTGGGCTAGTGAAGGTGATTTCATACGGACTCCGGACGTCAGGCTTTTTAAAAGCTTAGCGCATCCTGAGACGGGTTAGTGGGCAAATATGCGGTTTTTCCCGTCGCGTTTCGCCTGATAGAGTGCGGCGTCGGCAGCCTGTAACCAGTCCGTAACATTTCCCATCTCACGGGTGGCGCTGGCGATGCCGATACTCATGGTGCACTGGACCGCCTCTTCGGCAACATCCTCAATCACCGCCGCCGCATCCATAATCCGCGAGGCGACCACCCGCGCTTCGTCGAGGGTGGTATCAGGAAGCAGGATCACAAACTCATCCCCACCCAGCCGCGCCGGGGTGTCGCTCTGGCGGGTGGCGATGTGCAGAATTTGTGACACTGTCACTAAAAGCATGTCCCCCACCTTGTGGCCGAAGCGATCGTTGACCTCTTTAAAGTTGTCGATATCTATGAACATCAGCGCCGAATCGCGACAGTTTTGCTGCAGTTTATGCAGCTCATGATCGATACGTTTCTCCAGCAGACGGCGGTTGGCAATATCCAGGAGCGGATCCATCATCGCAATACGCTCCAGCTCGCGGGATTTAAAGCGCAACCGCATGGCAATACTGTTGGTGAGTACGCTCAGCGCCACGGTATAGATCCCAATCAGCGGCAAGGTGGCGTACAGGGTGCGCTGGGATACCCACGGCACCAGCGCCATGCCCTGGGTGAGCCAGCTGGCCATAAAGACCGCCAGCATGACTGCGGCGGCTTTTTTCATCAACGGGAAGCCCCCCGCCGCCAGCCGATCGGCAAGCAATATGGTGGCAATGGTGACAGAAGGCAGCGGGTTCGCCGACATCATGGCGATCCAGAAGCCGCCAGCCCCGGCATCGAACACCAGATTCTGATGTTCGGTTTGCAGCGGTGTGGATGAGCGTCGGGCACGCCACCAGGCCAGCGTCGGCCAGACAAAGGCGTTTATAGCCAGAAGACCCATAAGCCAGGCTGAACGTTGCTGTTCCAGCAGGACGGAGAGAACAGGTAAAAAGCAGAGAAAAGTTCCAAGCACGCGCATCAGATACATGCGTTTGATAAACCGACTGCCAGGCACGCGAGGGGGTTTACTGAGTCTGTCAGTTCCGTTCATCACACGAATTTTCCGATATAATCACCCCTTTATATTATTGACGATGAAAATGCGTATCAAGATATTTATCAGTTTTGCAAATATATGGCAGGTCCGTGTCCCACGGGGATGCAAACGTTTACAGCTGCTCCGTAGCCGCTTCGCTTTGGCGGGCAGTTTTTATCTCTGTCATTCGGGCACTGGTACGATTTCGACCTGCTTTTTTCGAACGATACAGATAATCGTCCGCCTCGGTCATCAGACGATTAAAGACGTCCGTCAAATTCGCCGAGTCCGATTTTCCACTGCCCAGACCAATACTGACGGTCAAAAACAGGGTCTGGCCACGCCAGTTGAAGGGATGTTGCTCAACCGTAGTGCGGATACGTTCCGCCAGGGCGTACCCCTGCCCGGCCGACGCTGAATTTACGACCACCGCAAACTCTTCGCCCCCCATCCGCGCGACCAGCCCATCGCTACCCACCGTCTCCTGCACTTTGCGCGCAAAAGCGGCCAGCACGGTATCGCCGCACTCGTGACCATAGTTGTCATTAATGCTTTTGAAGTAGTCGATATCCAGCAGCATGACGGTCAGACGCGCGCTCTTGCGCTTCCCTTCACTGTTTTTGAGCGCCTCATACAGCCCGGAGCGGGAATACACCTGCGTCAGAAAATCATAATCGGCACGCAGGGAAACCTGACGGATCAGGGAATTGATCGCCGCCATGCTCACCGACACCATCAGCGGGCAAATCGCCATGGTGGCAATGCCCAGGCGGGCCGAGAACATCATCGGGGTGGTGAGCGGCGTGGTCGCCACGATGGTGATAATGGAGTTGGCCACCAGGGTGATCTCCACGGCCCCGGTAACAAAGGTCAGCAGACAGGTCGCGGGCAGGGAGTAACGTACCGCACACCAGATCAGCGCCGGCAGCGGGAAGACCAGTGCCCCGGCCCCGCCGATGGCCACCGACGCCATCACCGAGATAACCAGCGCCACAACCGGCATCAGATGCCTGGCGCGTAACGTGCGGTTAAACGTGGGCCAGATGATGGTCAGCAGGCAAGGCACAATCAGCACCCCGGTGGAAAACTGTTCGCTGAACCAGTCCGCCACCAGCGACCAGAAGTTCCGGTCGGTTACTCCGACGGATACCGTCGCCCCCATCAGCGCGCACAGCAGCGCGGCCAGCAGGCAGTAATTAAACATCCGCAGGGCGTTTACCGGGTCCGGCGTGCTGATGTTCAGCCGTTTATCACGCTGAAGCAGCAGGGCAACGGTGACAATAAACACCATGTTGGAGAGGTTGATCCCCAGGGACGAGATGCCCCATTCGGTGGTCATCAGGTCGTACACCAGCATGGCGATGTAGGAAATGGCGTAATAATGCAGGCGATTCAGATAAGCGTAGCGGGCAAATACCCCGGCCATCACACCGTTCAAAGGCCAGAACAGCGACAGGGCTTCCACCAGACGAAGCTGCGCGCCAATAAAATAGAACAGCGTGGTTAATACAAATATGCCCGCTGCATTTCTGAGCGGGGATTGCGGGTCGAATAATGTGAATGTTCTGGTGTGAGCAGAAGGCATGCAATATCAGTCCGTAGGGTTGCTTTTAACATCGAATGATCATCTGCGCGGATGAATGTTAAAAGTTTGGGATTAATATATATCACACTAATGGGTTAGCGAACATCATCAGGTTAACCCTGCTTATCAGTCGTGCCGCTTAATAGACCGATCGTCCCAGCTGCTGGGTAAGGTGTTCCAGCACCGCCACACCCGCCAGGGAGTTCCCCGTTTCGTCCAGCTCCGGGCTCCAGACCGCAATCGCCATCTCATGCGGGACAATCGCCACCACTCCGCCGCCGACGCCCGACTTAGCCGGCAGACCCACCCGCCAGGCAAATTCACCGGCGTTCTGATACATTCCGCTTGTTGCCATCAGGGCATTGACCTGCCGGGCCTGCATGGGCGTAACAACCGGCTCTGACAGGTGCGGGGCATAACCCTGCGCGGCCAGAAACAGAAAAGTGTTCGCCAGTTCGACACAGTTCATCTTCAGGGCGCAGTAGTGGAAGTAATTTTGCAGGACCGTCGGCACGTCGTTATGGAAATTACCGAAGGATTTCATCAGCCAGGCGATCGCCGCATTGCGCGCCGAGTGTTCAAACTCGGAACGGGCGACGGCGGCATCGTAGCCAATATCACTCACCCCGGAGAGCTGGCGCACAATCTCCAGCATGCGCTGGCGCGGTGCGCTCAGACGGCTTTGCAGCATGTCGCACACCACCAGCGCCCCGGCGTTGATAAAGGGGTTACGCGGTTTGCCCTGTTCGATCTCCAGCTGCAGCAGGGAGTTGAACGGCTGCCCGGAGGGATCTTTCCCTACCCGCTGCCAGATTTCGTCCTCGTCATACTGACGCATGGCCGCCACCAGGCTCAGGACTTTTGAGATCGACTGAATGGAGAAACGCTCTGTCGCATCCCCGGCCTGAAACTGCTGGCCGTCTACCGTACTGATGGCAATCCCGAGTTTATTACCGTTAACCGAGGCCAGCGCCGGGATGTAGTCGGCTACTTTACCCTTGCCCACCAGGGGACGAACTTGCGCCAGAATGGCGTCCAGCATCTGATTATTGATGTTCGCAGCCATCCGGTTGCTCCTTGCTCACAGGCCAAAAACGGCCTGCGAGTATAACAGAGGCTTATGGATGACGTCAGGCAGGAAGTCGGAACCGCGAAACGGCCTGCAACAGCAGCCCGGATTCATCATGCAGCCGCTGAGAGGCTTCAGAGGCGGTATTCACCAGTACATCGGTCTGGCGAGCCACCTGGTTCAGCGCCTGCAGCTGGCTGGTCATGCGGTGAATGCTGTCGCCCTGGCTGAGGGTGGCAACAGAGATGTCATTCAGCAGGCTACAGAGATTACCCACCAGACCAATCACCTTTTGCAGGTTGTCCTCCAGCCGGGTGACCGCTTTCGAGCCATCCTCGATACCCTGCAAGGAGTGGTTGATCAGCTCCTGGATAGTCTGGGTCGAATGGCTGCTTTTGCGCGCCAGCAGCCCTACCTCCCGCGCCACCACGGCAAAGCCGCGTCCCTGATTCCCGGCATGAGCCGCTTCGATGGCCGCGTTCAGCGCCAGAATGTTGGTCTGGAACGCCACGTTATCGATGATCGCCACGATGCCGCGCATCTCCGAGGAGCGCTCGACGATAGCCGCCATAGAAGCATTGACCGTCTCCATCATCCGGTCGCCGCCCGCCGCCATCTCCCGGGCTTCATCCGCCCGCGAGCTGGCCAGTCTGGCATAGCCGCTGTTCCCCTCGACGTGAGTTTCCAGCGCGGCAATGTGCGCCGTTACCTCTTTCAGCTCCTGCGCCTGACGCGCAGACTGGCAGTACAGATCCTGATTCCCCTGCGCCAGCGAGCCAATGTTACTCACCATTGAGGTGGTGGCCTCGCTGACCTCGGTGACCAGCTGTTGCAGTCCCTGCTGCAGGGTATCGACGCTGTCGCCAAGCTGCGCAATCTCGCGGTTAAAACGCTTTACCGTGGGTGATGGCGCAGAGAGATCCCCTGCCGCCAGCAGGTTGATATGGGCGATAAGCCGACGCAGCGGGACGATCACCCAGCGGGACATCGCAAACCATACCGCCACCGCGATAGCCAGCAGAACCACGGGAGCCAGTAAAAACAGGGATTGCAGGTTTGAAAGGCTGGCCGTCAGCAGCTGTCGCCCTTCGGTTGCGCGCTGGGCGCTGGCTTGCTGATAGCGGGCATAGTTGTCATTAAAATCCGCCTGAAACGCCTGGGCGGGCACGGCAAAGAAGGCATCAATCGACTGACCGTTCACCAGCCCGTCCGCCTGTTCACGAATGGCATCAAAAAACAGCTGGTAGCTGTTGAGCAGCGCCTCATCCCGCGGCGGGCTCATCGCCTGCCACGCCTGCCAGGCCTGCTGAGAATCCCGTAACGCCTGCTGCGCCTCGTCCATCAGGCTGTGCCAGCTCCCGTCCGAACCGGTCTCTTTATCCTGCATAAACCAGACTCCTGCCCGGTTAAGCAGATCGCTTGCCGCCAGCAGCGAAATACGCGCCTGATCGACCTTCGCCTGTTGCAGATAAGCCATCTGGTTACGCTGTTCATTATGCTGGGCATCGCGCAGCGAGACGGAAAGTAAGATGGAGGACGAGATTTGCAGTGCGGAAAAGAGCCCGATGATACAGAAGATCCCCGCCAGCAAACCAAACTGCCGGGGAGTAATGCGGCGAAAAATTTGCATTAAGTTCATAATTTCTTCATTAACAATGCCTTAGACGAGGGCGAGTCTACGCAGTGAAAATGACAGAACTATTTCAGATTGATGACAGACGGGGTGACGTTAATAGCGTCGGCTATCATTGCCATATATTTAAAGAAACGGTTTTCTTCGGCATATAGTGAAAACGTGTCGATGATTGAACAACTTATGGTGATACCCGGGGCTTAACACAACGAAGCAGTTATTCAAGAGCAAAGAAACTACAGCGACTCCCAGGTCCGGTTGAAAATCG
Organism: Leclercia adecarboxylata; assembly: GCF_023639785.1. Lineage (NCBI taxonomy): Bacteria > Pseudomonadati > Pseudomonadota > Gammaproteobacteria > Enterobacterales > Enterobacteriaceae > Leclercia > Leclercia adecarboxylata. The sequence goes on along the minus strand of NZ_CP098325.1, from coordinate 2,238,490 downwards.
CCGAAGCGTTTCCGGAAGGCCGGGGCGAGGCGCAGGGACGCGCCGAGAGGGCATAGCCTGCAGGGATGCAGGCTGGTGCCCGACCCGAAAGCCTGAAGGAATAAGCTGAGGGCACCGCGAAGCGGCGATTTTCTTGCCGGGAGCCCGGGTAGCCAGGGTGGTGGCGATTGAGCCACCCTGGCACGTTCACTGGTTCAGGTGTATCAGAGAAGCAGTAACGTGAGGTGAACGGAACCACCACCGGTGCGGCATGTCCCCCCTCACCCCAGCCCTCTCCCTCGAGGGAGAGGGAGTAACTTCCAGGCCGGGTAAGCGTAGCGCCACCCGGCAAAACTACCGGCACAGAGTTAAACCCGGTCTTTCCACACCGTCTGCACATTACAGAACTCATGCAGGCCAAAGTGCGACAGCTCCCGGCCGAAGCCGCTCTTCTTCACCCCGCCAAACGCCACGCGGGCATCGCTGGCGCTGTAGCCGTTGATAAACACCCCGCCGCACTCGAGCTGGCGGGCCAGGCGATCCGCGGCTTGCTGACTGGCGGTAAATACCGTCGCCGACAGGCCAAAATCGCTGTCGTTAGCCAGCGCCAGCGCATGATCGGCATCGCTTGCTACAGTAATGGCCGCGACCGGACCGAACATCTCCTGACGAAACGCGGTCATGTCCGGTGTAACGTTGCCCAGCACGGTCGGCGCGTAGTAATTCCCTGCCCCAGCCACCTTCTCACCGCCCAGCAGCAGGGTCGCGCCTTCGGCCAGCGTAGCCTGCACCTGCTGATGCAGCTCGTCGCGCAGATCGAAACGCGCCATCGGGCCGAGGTAATTCTCCTCGTTATCGGGCGCGCCCATTTTCAGGGCCGCGGTGGCGGCAACAAATCGACGGGTGAACTCATCGGCAATGCCCGCTTCGACGATAAAACGCTTGGCCGCCGCACACACCTGCCCGGTGTTCTGGTAGCGCCCTGTCACCGCGGCTTTCACCGCCAGATCCAGATCGGCATCGTTGAGGACAATAAAGGGATCGGACCCGCCCAGCTCGAGGACGCATTTTTTCAACGCCGCTCCAGCCTGCGCACCAATGGCAGCCCCGGCCCGCAGGCTGCCGGTAACGGTGACGGCCGCAATGCGCGGATCGGCGATCATCTGGCTCACCCCGTCATTGGTGGCATTCAGTTGCCCGAACACGCCCTGCGGGAATCCGGCATCGGTAAATATCGCGTCGATCAGGTTCGCGGCACCCAGCACGTTCGGGGCATGCTTCAGCAGATAGCTGTTGCCCGCCAGAATGATCGGTACCGCACCGCGCAGCACCTGCCACAGCGGGAAGTTCCACGGCATTACCGCCAGTACCGGGCCCAGCGGGCGATATTCAATCACCGCATCCGCCACCTGGGTTGCCTCGGTAGTCAGCATCGCCGGGCCATGATCGGCATACCAGTCGCACAGCCCGGCGGATTTCGCCACCTCCCCGCGCGCCTGGGCGATGGGTTTGCCCATCTCACGGGTAATCATTTGCGCCATCTCTTCGCCACGGTTGCGCAGGGCTGCACCCAGATCGCGTAACTTCTGCGCACGCACCTCTACCGGGACGCCGCGCCACTGGCGAAATGCGGCATCGCTTTGGGCAAGGGCATGGTCAACCTCGGTTGCAGTGGCCCACGGCCATGAGGCCAGGGTCTCGCCGTTCACTGGATTAATGGACAAGGCATGTGTCGCAGATGAAATCGTCATGATGTGCTCCATTGATTAACTGTTGATTTAGTGTGGCGCACTCTGCTATTTCTTAAAAATGAATAATAATAACCACCTTATTCACAAAACGAGAACGATATGGATCTGACCCAGCTGGAGATGTTCAACGCCGTCGCCCAGACCGGCAGCATTACCCAGGCCGCGCAGAAGGTACATCGCGTCCCCTCAAACCTGACCACCCGCATCAAACAGCTGGAAGCCGACCTTGGCGTCGAGCTGTTCATCCGCGAGAACCAGCGGCTGCGTCTCTCTCCGGCGGGGCATAACTTTTTACGCTACAGCCGTCAAATCCTCGCCCTGGTGGATGAGGCGCGGATGGTGGTGGCGGGCGATGAACCCCAGGGCCTGTTCACCCTCGGCTCGCTGGAGAGCACCGCAGCCGTGCGCATCCCGGCCTCGCTGGCCCAGTTTAACCAGCGCTACCCGCGCATTCAGTTTGCGCTGGCGACCGGCCCTTCGGGCACCATGATCGATGGCGTGCTGGAAGGCACCCTGAGCGCGGCCTTTGTCGACGGGCCGTTAAGCCACCCCGAACTGGAAGGCATGCCGGTCTACCGGGAGGAGATGATGCTGGTGGTGCCGGCTGGCGATGCTAAGGTTGACCGGGCAACCGACATCAGCGGGCGCGATATCTATGCCTTTCGCGCGAACTGCTCGTATCGCCGACATTTTGAAAGCTGGTTTCATGCGGATCGCGCCACGCCGGGACGCATTCATGAGATGGAGTCCTATCACGGCATGCTGGCGTGCGTCATTGCCGGGGCGGGCATCGCGCTGATGCCGCGGTCAATGCTGGAAAGCATGCCCGGTCATCATCAGGTGGAAGCCTGGCCGCTGGCGGAAAACTGGCGCTGGCTCACCACCTGGCTGGTGTGGCGCCGGGGCGCAATGACCCGGCAGCTGGAGGCTTTTATAGCACTGCTAAACGAAGGTCAGCCACCAGCGGCTTCTCCATAAACAGGCTCAGCGGGTCGGGTTCATAGGGCGCAAACGCCCCGCACTGCTGGTACCCGCTGCGCTCATACAGCCGGATGGCCGACAGCTGCTTGATCCCGGTCTCCAGTCGCAGGGTGTGGCAGCCGCGGCTCTGGGCTTCATCTTCCAGGGCTGCCAGCAGCTTCTCGCCCAGCCGTTGCCCACGATGGGTCGGATCAATATAGACCCGCTTCATCTCGCCGCTGCCGTCGCCGTTCAGCACGATCGCCCCGCAGCCGACGGCGTTAAGCTGGCGATCGCGGATCACCATCATAATCAGACTCTGCTCAGCAAGCTGGGTCAGATCCAGCAGATGGTTGCTCTCAGCCGGATACAGGGTGCTCTGATACTGGTCCAGGGCTGCAATCAGGGTGATGATATCCGGATGGGCGGGGGATTCAGAGGTGATGGAATACATGGCAGGCTCCTTTTGTCGTTTTTCTCCACCTTAACGCCGGAGGAAAAACGCAGCGGCATATTTTTAACTTATAGCTGCCTGAGACCATTGCGCCGCCTGCCCCGGCGGCGTTAGTTTGGTGCGTATAGACATAAAATCTCAGGAAAAATAATGAATACCAAAGCCCGTAAAGTGATGATTATCGGGGCCGGAAACGTCGGCACCTCAGCGGCCTATGCCTTGCTGAATCAGAATATATGCGAGGAGCTGCTGCTGGTGGATATCAATCACGCCCGTAGCGAAGGCCACGCCTGGGATCTGGCCGACGCAGCCGCCTATATGCCTGGCATGATGAGCATCTCCACCCGCGAGGTGAGCGACTGCGCCGATGTGGATATTGCGGTGATCACCGTCTCAGGGGGCGCCCTGAAGCCCGGACAAACGCGGCTGGATGAGCTCACCGCCACGGCCAGCATCGTTAAAAACATCGTCCCGCAGATGATGGCTGGTGGATTCAACGGCATCTTTCTGATCGCCACCAACCCGTGCGACATCATCACCTGGCAGGTCTGGCAGCTTTCCGGCCTGCCGCGTAATCAGGTGATAGGTACCGGGGTCTGGCTGGATACCACCCGTCTGCGTCGCACCCTGGCGCAGGCGCTGGATATCGGTGCCCAGAGCATCGACGCCTTTATCCTTGGGGAGCACGGCGATACGCAGTTCCCGGTCTGGTCGCATTCGTCGGTGTACGGCTCCCCCATTGCCGAAGTGTATCAACGCCATACCGGCCAGACGCTGGATTTTGATGAACTGGCCGAACGCGTGCGCAAACAGGGCTTTGAGATTTACGCCCGCAAGGGCTGCACGGAATACGGCATCGCCGCCACCATCGCCGAAATCTGCCGTAATATTTTCACCGGCAGCCACCGGGCGCTGGCGATCTCCTGCGTACTGGACGGTGAGTATGGCGTGGAAGGCGTGGCGATTGGCGTACCTGCGGTGCTGGCCCAGAGCGGTGTCCAGCAGATCATCGAGCTGAAGCTGGCGGAAGAGGAACAACAAAAATTCCGCCATTCGGCGGAGGTCATTAAGGCCAATATTGCCCGCCTGCCCTGAGCCGTTAAGGCGCTAAGGTCAGGGTGGCATCCAGCTGGCTTAAGGTCTGCTGCACGCCCTCATCCAGACGTTTATCGGTGACGATATCCGTCAGGGAGTTGAGGTGCGCCACGTTAAACAGCGACCAGGCGCCATACTTTGAGCTGTCGGCCAGCAGGACGCGGCGCCGGGCGTTGGCGATGAGATCGCGCTTCAGGGCCGCTTTCTCTTCCGTCGGGGAGGTGATGCCGCGCTCCAGATCCCAGCCGTTACAGCTGACAAAGGCGATATCCGGCCAGATATTTTGCAGCATCCGGCGGCCATGCTCGCCGATACAGGACTGGCTGGTATCGTCGATGCGCCCGCCGATGATCGTCACCTCGATCTGCTTAAACTCCGATAAAAACAGGGCGATATGCAGATCGCTGGTGATCACGCGCAGTGGCAGATGGGTCAGCTGACGCGCGAGTTCAATCATCGTGGTGCCCGCATCGAGCACCACCGCGTCACCGGCTTTAACAAAACGGGCCGCCGCGCAGGCGATGTCATGTTTTTCCGCCAGGCTGCGGTGCAGCTTTTCACTGGTGGTGGGCTGAGAAGGGATGAACCGGTTCAGGGTGACGCCGCCGTGGGTACGGCTGATGACGCCCTCCTGATCGAGCTTAATCAGGTCGCGGCGAATGGTCGCGGGAGAGGCATCCGTTGCCGCCACCAGCTGATCGACCGTCACCAGATTGTGCCCTTTCAGGTAGTCCATTATCTGTTCTAACCGGCTATATCCCTTCATATTATTCCCGTGTGATTTGCATCGCTAACTGGATAGAAACCGTCATGCTCTCAGACTTCGCTTTACCTGTCCACGCAATGTCGAACGCGGTGCCATGGTCGGCGGAAGTCCGGATAAACGGCAGCCCGGCGGTGATGTTCACCCCGTCGTAAAAACCGAGTAGTTTTAACGGAATATGCCCCTGATCGTGATACATCGCCACCACCATGTCGTACATGCCTTCGTGACACTGCATAAACACCGTATCCGGAGGGCATGGCCCAAAGACGTTCAGCCCCTTCGCCTTCATTGCGTCAACGGCCGGGCCGACTATCCTGATCTCTTCGTCACCAAACAGGCCGTTCTCGCCAGCGTGCGGGTTAACCCCGGCCACGGCGATGCGCGGATTGTCATAGCCCACGCGCCTCAGGAAGGTATCTGCAATGCCAATCACGGTTTTTACCCGATCCTGGTTAAGGGTATCAAGGAATTTGCGCAACGCGATATGGGTGGTGATGTGAATCACCTTCAGCCGATCGGTATAGAGCACCATCGCGTAATCTTTGCTGTCGGTCAGGTGCGCCAGCAACTCGGTATGGCCCGGGTAGTGATGGCCCGCCAGGTGCAGCGCCTCTTTGTTGAGCGGCGCGGTAGCAATGGCTTTCACCTCGCCCGCCATCGCCAGCTCTGTCGCGCGACGCACGCAGCGGTAGGCCAGATCGCCCGCCTGGGCCTGCACCACGCCAGGCTGTAACGCCTCAGGATCGGCCAGCGGTTCATCCAGCACGTTGATGATTGCCGGGCCGAACTGCGCATCGCTGACGCGGGTAATCACGCGTAACTCCGCCGGCGCGGTAATGCCCTTCTCCAGCACCCGTTGCAGGGTTCTGGCACAGCCCACCACCACAACCGGCGCGCCGGAGAGCTCGCCCTCGGTCAGAGATTTAATAATAATTTCCGGGCCGATGCCCGCCGGGTCACCCATCGTTACAGCAATGATATTAGTCACTCATCTTCTCCTCGATAAAATGCAGAACCTCAAGCAGCGTGGTTTCAGTACCAAAACCGCCCGCTTTGGTCATGACTGGCCCCTGCCAGCGACAACCCAAAAATCGACCGAACGGCACGCACTGGGCCACCTGTCCGGTTATGGCAAAACCTTGCGCGTTAAGCGCGCTGGCCACCGCCATCGCCACGTCGCCGCCGGAGACATACAGCGCCGCCGGGCGGCTGGTTTCCAGCACGTTGCGCGTAAGCTCCCCGAGAAACGCGCTGATGGTCTCCCCTAGCGCGGCGCGGCTTAACCCGCGCTGTTCGCACAGCCTGTCTATCTGATGGCGGGCCCCGGTGTCGGCGCAGGTATGCACCAGGCAGTGCTGGCCTTTCGCCAGCGCGGCAGCAATCTGCTGCTGGTATCCCGCCATCGCCCCGTTAAACACATCATTGATATCTATTAACACCGTGCTGACATTGTCCTCACCGCGCACATACCGGATCTGCTGCTGAGCAATTTCACTCATCGAACCAATGACTGCCAGCAGCTGGCGCGGGGTGGCAAGTCGGCGCGCCAGGGCATCACACAGCCCGGCCGAGCCCACCAGCAGCGGACGCGTACTGCAGCTAAAAGCCGCGGCGATAATCTCATCCAGCTCCTCATCACTGCGGGCATCCACAATCACTAAACGGGCCTCACTCGCTAAGGCCGCCGCGAGCTGCTCAGGCTTGACCACCACGCTGGCAAGCGCGGTTTGTTCCGCCAGCACCGCCGCGATGTGCGCATGGCGCACCGGGGTTTTCGGGTCGCTGGCAAATTCGGTTTCGGTCACCGGCACGCCCTTTACGAGGCAGAGGCCGTTTTCTGTCGTGCGCCCGGCAGCCGGGAACGTCGGGGCGATAATCGCCTGACGTTTACCGCTGAGCCTGAGCAGCGCCTCAACTTCGGCTCCCGGGTTGCCGCGAAGCGTCGAGTCAATTTTCTTAATCAGCCAGCGTGCGGCGTGAACGTCGGTGGCATACTGGGCCAGTTTTTCAGCCGCCTCTGATGCCTTCATCGCCCGGCTGTCGCTATTAATAACCAGCGCATCGGTGGTGTCGGTGAAAGGCGTCTTAAAGGCCACGCTGACTTTCTTGCCGCTTAGCGCCAGGCTCACACCGGCATCGTTGGCACCGGTAAAGTCGTCGGCAATGACTACGACGTCTCTGTTCAGGTTGTTCACTCTCATCCCCAAAGGTTCGCATTTCCTGTTAATGATTATATTCAATCATGATTGATTATATGTGAGCAAGATCAAGTTATTCGGTTTGCGAATAAATTATAAATTTAGACACACGATGAGTGTGATTGTCTGCGTTGAGCGAAATCAATCACGGACACAGCAACAGGAGAGCAATGTGTTAACCATTAACAGTACGATTATCAGCGGTGCGGGTGCGATTCCGGCCCTTGCGCCACTGCTGGCAGGCAAGACGCGTCTTTTACTGGTCACCGACGGCAATATTGCCCGTCTGGACGCCGCCCGTGCCATCCGCACCCTGCTGGAAGCCGACAACCGGAGCCTCAGCGTGATTGAGAGCGTGCCGCCGGAGCCAACGCATCACGACGTTCACGCCCTGCTGGCGGGGATCGACGATACCGCCTTTGATCTGGTGGTGGGGGTGGGCGGCGGCAGCGTACTGGATGTGGCGAAGCTGCTCTCCGTGCTGTGCCATCCGGCGTCCCCCGGGCTGGACGCCCTGCTGGCGGGCGAAAAACCGACCGAACGCCTCGCGTCGCTGCTGATCCCGGCCAGCGCCGGTACCGGCTCTGAAGCCACGCCGAACGCCATCCTCGCCATTCCTGAGCAGAGCACCAAAATCGGCATTATCTCCCCGGTTCTGCTCCCGGATTATGTGGCCCTGCTGCCGGAACTGACCACCAGCATGCCGCCGCATATTGCCTCTTCTACCGGGATTGACGCCCTCTGCCACCTGATTGAGTGCTTTACCGCCACCGTCGCCAACCCGGTGAGCGATAACGCGGCGCTGATTGGCCTGCGCAAGCTGGTGAATAACATCGAAACCGCCTGCGCCGAGCCGCACAACCTGACGGCGAAGCTCGAAATGCTGTGGGCCTCTTACTATGGCGGCGTGGCGATTGCCCATGCCGGGACCCATCTGGTGCATGCCCTTTCCTATCCCCTTGGCGGCAAATATCACCTGCCGCACGGCGTGGCGAACGCCATTCTGCTGGCGCCCTGTATGCGCGTGGTGCGCCCGGACGCGGTAGAAAAATTTGCCCAGGTGTGGGATCTGGTGCCCGGTGCCGATACATCCCTGTCGGCGGAGGAGAAATCCCACGCGCTGGTGGCGTGGTTCGCCGCGCTGGTGCGCCGCCTTAATTTACCGGACAACCTCGAGACGCTGGGCGTACCGCGGGATGATATCGCTTCGCTGAGCGATGCCGCGCTGAACGTAAAACGCCTGATGAACAATGCCCCGCGTCAGGTCAGCCATGCCGAGGTACAGGGCATTTACCAGACCCTGTTCCCCGAAAATTAAACTCGAAGGAGTGAACAATGCGTAACAAGATTGAAGGCGTGCTGACGGCGATCGTCACCCCCTTTACCGATGACGGCGCCCTGCACTTGCCGGGGCTGAAGCGTCAGATCCAGCGGCAGCTGGCAGCGGGTAATGGGATCTTCTGCGGCGGCACCAACGGTGAATTTTTCGTCCTGACCGAAGAGGAAAAGGTGGCCGTCACCCGCACCTGCGTGGAAGAGGTCGCCGGGCGCGCACCGGTGGTGGCGCATATCGGGGAGATCTCCACCCGGGCCACCATCCGTCTCGGTAAGCAGATTGAAAGCCTGGGCGTGGATGCCGTGTCGGTGATCACCCCGTGGTTCGTGCCGCTGACCCAGGCGGGATTGATCACCCATTACACCGCCATCGCCGATGCCCTGAGCGTGCCGGTATTTCTCTACAACATCCCGGCGCGTACCGGCAACACCATTGAGCCGCACACCGCAAGGGTGCTGGCCTCGCACCCGAATATCATCGGCATTAAGGACAGCGCGGGCAGCTTTGAGAGCCTGAGCGGTTTCCTGAAAGCCGCCGAGGGTATCGATGATTTTGACGTATTGAACGGCCCGGACTCGCTGATCCACCGGGGCTTTGTCGAGGGCTGTTCGGCCTGTATTTCCGGGCTGGCGAACGTCGCGCCGGAGGCAATCAACGCCATCTGGACCCGTTTCCATGCGGGCGATATCGACGGCTCGCGTCGGGCGCAGGAGGGGGTGACTGAACTGCGCACGAATCTGTATAACGTGGCCTTCTCTCCGGCGGCGGTGAAAAAAGCGCTGCAGGTGATGGGCGAAGAGGTGGGTGAAAGCCGCTACGCGGTGGCTTTCGATGCGCAACAGACTGAACAGATCCGCCAGATAGTGACAAAGTCACTGCAGTAACCGGCGTTTGATTTCGTCCATAAGAATACCGGGCACCGCGGGTGCCCAGGTTTCCTACGCCCTGAAGAGAGGCAAAGATGAACAATTTTACCGCTGAAGATACCCTGATCATCGTAGGCATTGTGATTGCCTACATCCTGTTTACCACCTGGCTGACCTTCCGGTTGCGCAGTAAAAACACCGGTGATTTTATGGAGGGCTCCCGGGCAATGCCGGCGTTTATCGTCGGGATCCTGCTGATGTCTGAATACATCGGCGCCAAATCCACCATCGGTACTGCCCAGGCGGCGTTCGAGGATGGCTTTGCTGCGTCCTGGTCGGTCATTGGCGCGGCCATCGGCTTCCCGCTGTTTGGCCTGCTGCTGGTGAAACGCATCTATAATACCGGCAAAATCACCATCTCCGGGGCAATTGCCGAGAAGTACGGCACCAGCACCAAAAACATCATCTCAGTTATCATGATCTACGCCCTGCTGCTGGTGAACGTCGGCAACTACGTCTCAGGCGCGGCGGCGATCTCCACCGTCCTCAAGGTCAACCTCCCCGTTGCCGCCTTTATTACGGCTATCGTCAGTACCTTCTACTTCGCCTTTGGCGGCATGAAGGGCGTGGCCTGGGTGACGCTGCTGCACAGCGCCCTGAAGTATTTCGGTATTCTGGTGATCATGGGCTTTGCGCTCTCTAAAACCGGCGGCTTCACGCCCATGATTGAGCAGATGCCTTCTTACTACTGGACCTGGGACGGCAACATCGGGGCCAGCACCATCTTTGCCTGGCTGATTGGCACCATCGGCTCAATCTTCTGCACCCAGTTTGTGATTCAGGCCATCTCGTCCACCAAAGACGTGAAATCAGCCAAACGCTCTACCTGGGTCGCCTTCTTCTTCTGCCTGCCGATTGCCCTGGCGATTGCGGTGATTGGCGTTGCAGCCAAGTATCTCCACCCTGAGATCGACAGCCTGTACGCCATGCCGATCTTCCTGCAGGACATGAACCCGTGGCTGGCCGGACTCGTGACAACGTCACTTGTAGCCTCGATTTTCGTCAGCGTAAGTACCGTGGCGCTGGCTATCGCCTCGCTGGTGGTGAAAGATTTCTACGTGCCGTACCGCAACCCCACCCCGGAGCAGGAGTTTAAGGCCACCCGCTGGATGTCGCTGCTGATTGGCTTCCTGCCGCTGATTTTCGTCCTGCTGGTGCCGGAGGTGCTGAAGCTGTCATTCTTCACCCGCGCCATTCGTCTGTCGATTACGGTGGTGGCGGTCATTGCCTTCTATGCGCCGTTCTTCAGGAGCACCCGCGGGGCGAATGCCGGCCTGATTGGTGCCTGCGTGGTGACATCGCTGTGGTATCTGCTGGGTGACCCGTTTGGCATCAACAATATGTATATCGCGCTGATCACCCCGGCGGTGATTATGGTCCTTGACCGTCTGATCCCCAATAAAGCGGATCGCAAAGCGCCTGCCCCTGTTCAACATAATGGAGTCTGATATGTCTGTAACCGTAACCCGTGACGGGATTGTTCGCCCGCAGCCAGAGGATGGCCGCGTGGAGACGGCGATGCTGCCCTCTTCCTGCCCGCAAAATCACGCAGCAAACCTGCTGCCGCTGCCGGATGGCACCCTGATGTGCGTCTGGTTCGGCGGCACCCAGGAAGGGATAGCGGATATTTCGGTGTGGGGTTCGCGCCTGGCCCCCGGCAGCGACCAGTGGAGCGACGCGGTGAAGCTCTCCGACGACGCCAGCCGCTCGGAGCAGAACCCGGTGCTGTTCCTGGCCCCGGACAACGTGCTGTGGCTGCTGTGGACCGCCCAGCTCTCCGGCAACCAGGATACCGCTATCGTGCGCTACCGGAAGTCGCAGGATCTGGGCCAGACCTGGGGCGAGATCGCCACCCTGCTGGATAAGCCCGGCACCTTCATCCGCCAGCCGATTGTGGTGCTGGATAACGGCAACTGGCTGCTGCCGGTCTTCTACTGCCGTACCCGGCCAGGGGAAAAATGGGTGGGCAATGACGACATCAGCGCGGTGAAAATCTCGGAAGATCGGGGCCAGAGCTGGCGCGATGTCGAGGTGCCACAGAGTCTGGGCTGCGTGCATATGAACATCACCGCGCTAAACAATGGCACCCTGGTGGCGCTGTACCGCAGCCGCTGGGCGGACAATATCTACATCAGCCAGTCGCTGGATAGCGGCGAAAGCTGGTCTGTGCCGGAGCCGACTGAGCTGCCGAATAACAACTCGTCGATTCAGGTCACCACGCTGGCAAGCGGCGAACTGGCGCTGGTGTTCAACCACATGAGTGCGGCGGGAGCGCTGGAGCGTCGCGCCTCGCTGTACGACGAGATTGACGACGGCGACGGACGTAAGGAGCCGGAAGTGACCAACGGCCGCGCGGCGTTCTGGGGCGCACCGCGCGCGCCAATGACCGTGGCCATTTCCGCCGACGGCGGGAAAAGCTGGGCCTGGCAGCGCAATCTCGACGAAGGCGACGGCTACTGCATGACCAACAACTCGCTGGAGAAGCTCAACCGGGAGTTCTCTTACCCGAGCATCAAGCAGAGCGCGGATGGCACCTTGCATATCGCCTATACGTACTTCCGTCAGGCGATCAAATACGTGCGTGTCTCCCCGGAATGGGTGAAGGAGCCGCAACAGTGATTATCGGTCACCTCAACGCCCTGCCGCTGGCAGGGCTACCCTCGGTGCTGCGTGAGATCCTCGATCGCACGGACTGTACTCTGGCGGCGCTGACCGCCCGGGATGACGGACGCTGGCAGCCGGAAGGCTGCCCGTGGTTCTGCCATATTGGCCCGGCGCAGACTCAGCCCCAGGCCCGGCGCCATACGGAATATCATCATCAGTGGGCGGATATTCAGGTGGTGTTGTCGGGGGTGGAAATCATCAACGCCGGGATGCAGTCGCTGGCGCAGGAGGGCGACGAAGAGCGCAAGCCGGATCTGTACATCGCCCCCGGGGCGGTGCATCCGGTGAGCATCCGGCTTAAGCGCGGGGATTTCGCGGTGTTTCTCCCCGGCGAGCCGCATCAGGCGCTGTGTGCGGTCGATGCTCCGATGACCGTGCGCAAGGCGGTATTCAAAGTGCCGCGCGCACTGCTGGAGGGGTGATATGCGTACTGCGATCGTCACGGGTGCCAGTTCGGGTATCGGCGAAGCCATCGTGAAGCGCCTGCTCGACGAGGGGTGGCAGGTCACGGGTTTAAGCCGCCGTAGAGTGGATAATGCCCATCCCGGTTTCACCAGCCTGAGCCTGGACTTAAGTGACACTGTCACGCTTGCGGCCGCGCTGGAGCCTCTTCCGGTGCCGCAGGCGATTGTTCACGCCGCAGGAATGATGGCCGCCGCCCCGCTCGGGGAGCTTGAACATGCGGTCAGCGCCCGTCTTTGGGGGCTGCATATTCACGCCGCCGAGGTTTTGTTTAACCACTTTGCACCACGAATGAGCGCGGGTGGACGGCTGGTCGCCATCGGCAGCCGCACCTCCCGGGGTGCCGCCGGGCGTTCGCAGTACGTGGCGACCAAAGCGGCGCTGGTGGGGATGATGCGCAGCTGGGCAGCAGAGCTGGCTCCGCGCGGGATCACCGCCAACGTTGTAGCCCCGGGCGCGACCCAGACCCCAATGCTAAGCGCGCCGGGACGCCAGACGTCGCCGCCAAAAGTGCCGCCGATGGGGAGATTAATCACCCCGGACGAGGTGGCAGCGATGGTAAGTTATCTGCTGAGCGATGATGCCGCCCCCGTCACCGGGCAGGAACTGGTGCTGTGCGGCGGGGCGTCTTTGGGGTGATTTGTGCGGCCTGTTTGCCGGGTGGCGGCTACGCCTTACCCGGCCTACTTTTCGGGGTAGTGTTCGCAGACCCGTGCAAGCGCAGCGCCGCCGGGCGATGCAGAGGGGTAAGGTGCGGCCTGTTTGCCGGGTGGCGGCTGCGCCTTACCCGGCCTACTTTTCGGGAGGGGTGTTCGTAGGCCCGTGCAAGCGCAGCGCTGCCGGGCGGAGTTGTGCTACGGTGTAACCACCAAAAACTCAACCCCGGACACCTTATGGAATACACCCCTCTGCTTGAATTCTGGTTTCACGACCAGCATCAACCCCTTTGGTTTACCCGCAACGACGCGTTTGACGCCAAGTGCAAATATCGCTTCGCCCCGCTATGGCAGGCCGCCTGCCGGGGTGAGCTGTTTCACTGGCGCGCCACGGCCCACGGGCGGCTGGCTGAAATCATTCTTCTGGATCAGTTATCCCGCAACCTTAACCGCAACGATGGCAAGGCCTGGCAGCAGGACGGCATGGCGCTGATCCTCTCCCAGGAGCTGGTGTATCAACCGATGTGGAATGAACTCAACAACAATGAAAAAGGGGTATCGCTGCTGCCAATGATGCATGCGGAATCGAGGGTCATTCATCAGGAGGCCGAGCGGCTGTTTATCGCCCTGAACGAGCCGGGCTTTTTGAAGGCGGAGATTAAACACCGGGCCATCATTGAGCGCTTTGGCCGCTATCCGCACCGCAACAGCCTGCTAAATCGCCACTCCACCCCTCAAGAGGTGGAGTGGCTTAAACACAACAAAGGCTTTTGATGCTAACGCAGGAACACGGTGCCTTTGAGATAAAGCGCCGCCTGCCCGCCGATCAACACCCGGTCGCCCTTCAGCTCGCAGCGCAGATCCCCGCCGCGGGCGGAAACCTGGCGGGCCAGCATCGTGGTTTTACCCAGCTTCTCGCTCCAGTAGGGGATCAGCATGCTGTGAGCAGAGCCGGTGACCGGATCTTCCGCCACACCTTCCCCCGGGCAGAAAAAGCGGCTGACAAAATCATACTCGTCCCCCGGCGCGGTCACGCAGACCATCTTGTCCAGCGGCATCATGCCGTCGATATCCGGGGTTAAGGCCTCTACCTGCTGCTGGTTTTCCAGCACCACCAGGTAATCGCGCCCTACCCGCACCTCCTTCGCCTCGCGGATGCCCAGCGTTTTGAACAGCAGTTCAGGCGGGTTGGCGACCGGATCGCAGCCCCATGCCGGGAAGTCGAGCGTCAGCCAGTCGCCGCTGCGCTTGACCCTGAGGTCGCCCACGAAGCGGGTGGAGAAGACAATCTCGGTCTGCGGATAGTCGAGATACTCAAAAATCACGTGCGCGCTGGCAAGCGTGGCGTGACCGCAAAGGTTGATTTCATACTGCGTGGTAAACCAGCGCAGCTCAAAGCCGGTGTCGTTGCGCACGAAAAACGCGGTTTCCGACTGGTTATGCTGCTGTGCCATTTTCAACAGCACGTCATCCGGCAGCCAGGCCTCCAGCGGGCAAACGGCTGCGGGATTTCCACCAAACGCGCGGTCACTAAACGCATCGACCAGATAGAATTCTATTTCTTTCATTGGGTTAACCCTTATTTAGCGCAAAAACAGATGACCTTTCATATACAGCGATGCCTTGCCGCTCATTAGCACCCGGTCGCCCTTCAGTTCACAACGGACGTCGCCGCCCCGGGCAGAGACCTGCCGGGCAAAGAGCGCCGTTTTGTTGAGTTTTTCACTCCAGTACGGGATCAGCATCGTGTGCGCCGAGCCAGTGACCGGGTCTTCCCACAGCGCCACGCCTGGCGAGAAAAAGCGGCTCACAAAATCGTATTCGCCTTCGCCCCGGGCGGTGATCGACACTTTGTGCTCGCCCGGCGTCATGGCGTGGATATCCGGCACTACCGCCTCAACCTGCTGGCGGTTTTCCAGCACCAGCACCCAGGCGCGCCCCTTGCGGGCTTCAAGGTAATGGCTTAACCCCAGCGCGCGGAGCATCTCTGGTGGTGGGGTCTCTGGTTGCGTCGGACAGGCCGGAAAATCGAGCGTTAACCAGTCGCCGTCGCGGGTAACGGTAAGCCTGCCGGATGCCGTATCAAAATGGATCCGGGCATCGGGATAGTCCATCTCGTTGAACAACACCCAGGCGGTGGCCAGGGTCGCATGGCCGCAGAGATTAACCTCGCCGTAGGTGGTAAACCAGCGCAGTTCAATGCCGCCTTTGTGGCGCACGAAAAAGGCGGTCTCCGACTGGTTATGCTCTTGCGTCATCTTCAGCAGCGTGTCGTCGGGCAACCATTCCGGCAGCGGGCACACCGCCGCCGGGTTACCGCCAAATGCGTCATCGCTGAACGCATCGACCAGAAAAAACTCGATATCCTGCATCGCTTTACCTGTTGTTAACGTTATGTTGCATCCTATATTCATGGAAAATAACCGATTTCACCAGCGAATACTGCGGCGCCATAGTGAGATCTTGATCACAAAATGATTGTATTTTCATCAGGGATGGTTTTAAGATCGTTACACCACATTTACGTAACCCATCCCAGACATCCCTATGACAACTCACACAGTCTCCCGCCGGGTCGCATGGCTACGGGTGGTGACGCTCGCCGTTGCCGCGTTTATCTTCAACACCACGGAATTTGTTCCTGTCGGCCTGCTCTCGGATATCGCCAGCAGCTTCGGCATGGAGACCGCCCAGGTGGGGATCATGCTCACCATTTACGCCTGGGTCGTGGCGCTGATGTCGTTGCCCTTTATGCTGCTCACCAGCCAGATTGAACGCCGCAAACTGCTGATCGGGCTCTTCGTGCTGTTCATCGCCAGCCATGTGCTGTCGTTCCTGGCGTGGGACTTCAGGGTGCTGGTGATAAGCCGGATCGGCATTGCCTTCGCCCACGCGATTTTCTGGTCGATAACTGCCTCGCTGGCTATCCGGCTGGCCCCGGCCGGAAAGCGTGCCCAGGCGCTGAGCCTGCTGGCGACCGGTACAGCCCTGGCGATGGTGCTTGGCCTGCCGCTCGGACGCATCGTCGGGCAGATGTTTGGCTGGCGCACCACCTTTTTCGTTATCGGTCTCGGGGCGCTGTTCACCCTGCTGTGCCTGATTAAACTGCTGCCGAAACTGCCGAGCGAGCACTCCGGTTCGCTGAAAAGCCTGCCTCTGCTGGTGCGCCGTCCGGCGCTGATGAGTATTTATCTGCTGACGGTCGTTGTGGTGACGGCGCACTACACCGCCTACAGCTATATCGAGCCTTTTGTGCAGTCGGTCGCCGGGTTTAGCGCCCGTTTCGCCACTATCCTGCTGTTGCTGCTGGGGGGCGCAGGCATTATCGGCAGCGTGCTGTTTGGCAAGCTCGGCAACCGTCACGCCTCCCTGCTGGTAAGCAGCGCGATAGGCCTGCTGATGGCGTGTCTGCTGCTTCTGCTGCCCGCCTCGGGAAGCGAGATGAACCTGGCGCTGCTGAGCATTGTCTGGGGTGTGGCGATCATGATTATCGGTCTCGGGATGCAGGTTAAGGTGCTGGCGCTGGCGCCGGATGCCACCGACGTGGCGATGGCGCTCTTTTCCGGGATTTTCAATCTGGGGATTGGCGCAGGAGCGCTGGTTGGGAATCAAATCAGCCTGCATCTGTCGATGGCGTCGGTTGGCTATCTGGGGGCGATACCGGCCCTGGCGGCGTTGATCTGGTCAGTGCTGATCTTCCGCAAATGGCCCGTTACTCTGGAAGAGCAGCCGCATCACGGATAAAAATTGCGGGTGGCAGGACGCCACCCGGTCAGGTTATGCCGGATAGTTTTTAATAATTTCCAGCACGCCGTTGATAATAAACTGCACGCCCATACAGACCAGCAAAAAGCCCATCAGACGCGAGATCGCTTCGATACCGTCTTTGCCTACCCAGCGCATAATCGCCCCTGAGCTACGCAGACAACCCCACAGGATCACCCCGATAAGGGCGAAGATCAGCGGCGGCGCAACCGTCACGACCCAGTCCGGGAAGTCCGTGCCGCTGCGCACCGTTGAGGCGGAGCTGATGATCATGGCGATGGTACCCGGGCCTGCGGTGCTTGGCATCGCCAGCGGGACAAAGGCGATATTTGGCGCCTGTCTACCCGGTCTGTCTTCAAGCGCCTCCTGCGCGTCAGTGGTATCCGTCGCTTTCTGCGCCGGGAAAAGCATTCTGAAACCGATAAAGGCAACGATCAGACCACCCGCGATACGCAGACCGGGAATAGAGATCCCGAAGGTATTCATCACCAGCTGTCCGGCGTAATAGGCCACCATCATGATCGCGAAGACGTAAACAGACGCCATGAGCGACTGATGATTACGCTCAGTACGGTTCATATCCCCCGCCAGGCCCAGGAACAGCGCAACGGTGGTCAATGGGTTAGCCAGCGGCAGCAGAACCACCAGCCCAAGGCCAATTGCTTTAATTAAATCAACCATTTTACGGAGTTGTCCTTATCAAAAATTATCCTGGCAAGTATAAGGTGAAAACCCCGGTTTAGACTATGCGCGTAGCGTAAGTAATATTTTCTCTCCGAAATCAATTCACCCCATTTATATGTCGTTCGGCAAACCGGGCAAAAAAGTGATCTGAATCGCTTTAGCAAATCGTGTCATAAGCAAATGCATTCAGTTGACTTATAGTTGCCTGAGCAATAATATCTGCCGTGATTAAACTACTTGCCAGGGCAACCATTGTGAAAAGCACCAGTGACCTCTTTAACGAAATCATTCCGCTGGGTCGCCTTATCTATATGGTTAACCAGAAGAAAGATCGCCTGCTCAATGACTATCTGTCACCGCTGGATATCACCGCAACGCAATTTAAGGTGCTCTGCTCCGTGCGCTGCGAAGTGTGTATTACGCCGGTTGAGCTTAAGAAAATCTTATCCGTCGACCTTGGCGCGTTGACGCGAATGATCGACAGGCTGGTCTGCAAGGGCTGGATTGAGCGCCGCCCTAATCCGAATGACAAACGCGGCGTGCTGTTGCAACTGACCAGCGACGGCGCGGCAATGTGTGAACAATGTCATCAATTAGTAGGACAAGAACTGCACCAGGAACTAACAAAAAACTTAACGGCAGATGAAGTGGCAACTCTTGAGCTTTTGCTTAAGAAAATCCTGCCGTAAACAGAAAGAGGTATGACGATGTCCAGACGCAATACTGACGCCATCACTATTCATAGCATTTTGGGCTGGATCGAAGATAACCTGGAGTCGCCGCTCTCGCTTGAGAAAGTGTCTGAGCGTTCAGGTTACTCAAAATGGCACCTGCAACGGATGTTTAAAAAAGAGACCGGCCACTCATTAGGCCAGTACATCCGCAGCCGCAAATTAACGGAAATCGCACAGAAACTGAAGGAAAGTAACGAGCCGATCCTCTATCTGGCTGAGCGTTACGGGTTTGAATCGCAGCAGACGCTGACCCGCACGTTCAAGAACTACTTCGATGTGCCACCGCATAAATACCGTATTACCAACATGCACGGGGAATCCCGGTATCTGCTTCCGATCAATCACTGTAACTGCTAATCGCCTGTAAAAGAGCCTGGCCCAGTAGGCGTAATTGTTGCAGCCAGTTTGAACATGGCCAGCGCGGAACAACCGGAGCGTACTTGAAGTACGTGAGGATTGTGAGCACTGCCCAGGTTCAAAATGGCAAATAAAATAGCCTAATGGGCCAGGCTTTAAGACGTATCGAGGAATTTATGAAATTATTCGCATCCGCCGCCTTCACCGCCCTGGTGCTGGTCTCTGCTCAGAGTTTTGCGGAGCAAACGCCTTCTGTGCCGCAGCCACACAGCCGCGACACCATGATCCTGCCGACCGCAAACGGTCAGTCGCCCCACGATTTTAACCATATGGGCGCAGGCAGCGACAAATCCGACGAGTTAGGGGTGCCGTATTACAATCAGCACAATTAATTCGTTTTGCCCCGCCCGCGCGGGGCTTTTTTTAGCCTCTCACCCGCGCCGTCCGGCGTACGCGAAAGCCAAAGACATTAATATAGAGTCCTGCCATCACCAGAACGGCCCCGACCAGCTGCAACGCACCGAGTTTTTCATCCAGCAGCAGCGCCGCACTGGCGATCCCGACAACCGGGACGAGCAGCGACAGCGGTGCCACCCGCCAGGTTTCATAGCGCCCGAGCAGCGTGCCCCAGATACCGTAGCCGATGATGGTGGCAACAAACGCCAGATAGACCAGCGACAGAATGGTGGTCACGTCAATGGTTACGAGACTGTTGAGCATCACCGTCGGGCCATCCAGCAGATACGACGCCAGCATAAACGGCACGATCGGGATCAGGGCGCTCCACACCACCAGCGACATGACCGCCGGGCGCGCCTCGAGCTGCATGATCTTTTTGTTGAAGATATTGCCGCACGCCCAGCTGAAGGCGGCCGCCAGGGTCAGCAAGAAGCCCAGCAGCGCAACATGCTGCCCGTTGAGGCTGGCTTCGGCCAGCACCAGCACGCCCACTACCGCCAGGGCGATACCCGCCAGCTGTTTGCTCTGCAACCGCTCGCCAAACACCACCGCCCCCAGAATGATGGTAAAGAATGCCTGGGCCTGCAGCACCAGCGAAGCCAGCCCGGCGGGCATGCCGAAGTTAATGGCGCAAAACAGGAAGGCGAACTGGCCGAAGCTGATGGTCAGGCCGTAGCCCAGCAGCAGACGAAACGGGATCTTCGGACGGGCAACAAAGAACAGCGCCGGGAAGGCCACCAGCATAAAGCGTAAACCGGCCAGCATCAGCGGAGGCATATTGTGCAACCCGACCTTGATCACCACAAAATTCAGCCCCCAAACCACCACCACCAGCAATGCCAGCAGCCCGTCTTTGCGCGTCATACCCTGCCCCTGTTTATTAAATTTTTGTAAACACTTACCAAAGTAACGAAAAAATCCGGGAAGGAACAGATCATTATTTCTGACAGGCAGGCGAAGCACTTACGGATAAATTAGGCGCTATACAAGACGCTTATGGCGTGTTAATCCTGATAACACATTACAAAAATTTACACGCAATTGTCGGGCATACAAATGAAGCACTCTCTCAGGCGTTCAACCGCAGCGCTGCTGGCGTCATCGCTACTCCTCACCATTGGCCGCGGTGCCACGCTGCCGTTTATGACCATCTATCTGACCCGCGTCTATAACATGAGCGTGGAGAATATTGGTTATGCCCTGACGGTAGCCCTGACGATTGGGGTGGTGTTCAGCCTGGGTTTTGGCATTCTGGCCGATAAGTTCGATAAAAACCGCTACATGCTGATCGCCATTATCGCGGTGGCGCTGGGTTTCCTCGCGATCCCGCTGGTGAATAACGTGGTGCTGGTGGTGCTGGCCTTTTCGCTGATCAACTGTGCCTATTCGGTCTTTTCCACGGTGCTGAAAGCCTGGTTTTCCGACGTGCTGAACCCGGCGGAAAAGGCGCGGGTATTCTCCCTTAACTACAGCTTTCTGAATATCGGCTGGACCATCGGGCCGCCGCTCAGCACCCTGCTGGTAATGTACAGCCTGCAACTGCCGTTCTGGGTCGCGGCCTTCTGCGCTGCGCTGCCGCTGGTTTTGATTCAGCGCTATGTAAAGAAAAGCGTGGCGGCGGACGCTGAACAGGCCCCGGTGCCGTGGCAGCCGTCGGTACTGCTGCGCGACCGGGCGCTGCTCTGGTACACGCTCTCCGGGCTGCTGGCCTCCTACGTGGGCGGCTCGTTCGCCAGCTGTATTTCGCAGTACGTGCTGGCGGCGGATTATGACAGTGATTTTGCCCAGAACGTGGTGGCCGTAGTGCTGCCGGTGAACGCCGCGATGGTGGTCTCGCTGCAGTACATCATTGGCCGCAAGCTGTCGGCGCGTAATATCCGCCCGCTAATGACCCTCGGCACCCTGTTTTTTGTCCTCGGTCTGGCTGGGTTTATGCTCTCCGGTGAGAACCTGGTTTACTGGGGGATCGCCGCGGCAGTGTTTACCATCGGTGAAATCATCTATGCTCCGGGTGAATATATGCTGATCGACAACATCGCTCCTCCGGGTATGAAAGCCAGCTACTTCTCCGCCCAGGCGCTCGGCTGGCTCGGCGCGGCGTTCAACCCGATGATCACCGGGCTGATCCTGACCCATCTCCCGCACTGGTCACTGTTTGCGATCATGATGGTTGCCATCGTGCTGGCGTGGCTGATGATTCTGCGCGGAATGCAGGTGAAGGCGTGGGTTGAAATGCCCAATTTAGTATCGCGGTAATTGCCCGGCGGCGCTCCGCTTGCACGGGCCTACAAAGTCAACAAACCGTAGGCCGGGTAAGCGATGCGCCACCCGGCACGCAGGTCGCACTCAAATTAATGGTGCAACATCTCCTCAACCACCTGCTCTTTATACATTTCGTTCGGATAATAGGTTGGCCAGTTATCCATCTCTTTTAATAACGCCTCGTGGGAAGTGTTGCCCATAAAGATATGGAAATGGCTGGACTGGCGCGGGCCGATAGTATGGTCGCTGAACTGGACAAACTTCGGTGCCTGGCTGCTGGCGTCCTTACATTCAAACAAATAGCGCACACCCTTTTTACCGGACGCGTAGGTCAGAATTTTGTAGCCGTTAGAGACATATTCACAGCTGGCGACGTTTTTCCCGCGATGAAATTCCATCACGTTATTTTCGATACCGATGGTCTCGACGTCGGTGGCATAACCGGTACGGTAATAGGCTTTCACCTGCTCAAAGGTTTTACTCTTGTCTTTTTCGGCTTTCTTTTTAAACACCGGGTCGAGATCGCCGCTCAGCAAAAACGGATAAACCGACTGCCAGACGCCGTCCCAGTTGGAGAGCGGGCGATCCTTGACGTCTTTATCGTCGAATACGCCGTTTGCCGCTTTTTGTTCCGCCTCGGTCATCTGATGTCCATGCGAATGGGCATAAAGCTGGCCGCTGACCAGCAGCGCCCCCAGAGTCATTGCAAATTTACCAATATGTCCTGCCAAGATGATGTCCTCACTCCGTTTAGAGAGTGAGGATGTTATAGTATAACATCTCACAAGACAACCCTGTTAAATCGCCACCAGGCCGCGAACGCCCTCCTGCTCCATATTCTCGCCGCGTCCGCGCTGGATGATGCTTCCCCTGGACATGAGCAGATAGCTGTCGGCCAGTTCGGCGGCAAAGTCATAGAACTGCTCCACCAGCAGGATCGCCATGTCGCCCCGGTTCGCGAGCTGGCGGATCACCTGCCCAATCTCCTTGATCACCGACGGCTGAATGCCCTCCGTCGGTTCGTCCAGAATGAGCAACTGCGGACGGCTGGCCAGCGCCCGGCCAATCGCCAGCTGCTGTTGCTGGCCGCCCGAGAGATCGCCGCCCCGGCGCTGCTTCATCTCCTGTAAAACCGGAAACAGCCGCCAGATTTCGTCGGGGACCTGCCTGGCCTCTTTGGCGGGGAATCGCGACAGCCCCAGCAGCAGGTTTTCCTCCACCGTGAGGCGGGGGAAAATATCCCGCCCCTGGGGCACGTAAGCCACCCCCGCCTGCACCCGCTGGTGCGGTCGGGCCTGAGTGATGTTTTTGCCCTGCCAGAGGATCTCGCCGTTGCGCGCCGGGATCAGCCCCATCAGGCACTTCAGCAGCGTGGTTTTACCCACCCCGTTGCGCCCGAGCAGGCAGGTGACTTCGCCGGGCAGCGCCTCAAAACTGACCCCGCGCAGGATGTGGCTCCCGCCGTAATACTGATTCAGTTCGTTAACCTTAAGCATCCGCGCTCCTTAGCGTCCAAGATAGACTTCAATCACCTGCTCGTTGGCCTGCACCTCGCGCAGCGAGCCCTCCGCCAGCACCCGGCCCTGATGGAGAACCGTCACGCGATCGGCAATGGTTTCGACAAAGCCCATGTCATGCTCCACCACCATCAGCGAATGTTTGCCCGCCAGAGTGCGAAACAGCTCCGCGGTGTACTCGGTTTCGGCGTCGGTCATCCCCGCGGCCGGTTCATCGAGCAGCAGCAGATGCGGCTCCTGCACCAGCAGCATGCCGATCTCCAGAAACTGCTTTTGACCGTGGGACAGCAGCCCCGCCCGGCGATGACGCTCCGCCCCCAGCCGCAGCAGGCCCAGCATCTCATTGATGCGGTCGCCCTGCTCGCTGTTCAGCCGGGCGCGCAGGCTGGCCCACACCGATTTATCGCCCTTCATCGCCAGCTCGAGGTTTTCCCATACCGTCAGCGCCTCAAACACGGTCGGCTTCTGGAACTTGCGCCCGATGCCCTGGCGGGCAATGGCTATCGAATCGAGACTGGTGAGATCCGTGGACTGATCGTAAATCGCCCGCCCGCTCTGGGGGCGCGTTTTACCGGTGATGACGTCCATCAGCGTGGTTTTGCCCGCGCCGTTGGGGCCGATCACGCAGCGCAGTTCCCCCACGCCGATGTTCAGCGACAGGTCGGTAAGGGCCTTAAAACCGTCAAAGCTGACGTTGATCCCCTCCAGCTGCAACACCGGGTCGGTCTGGTCGCGATAGCGATCCCCGGGAAGCTGGCGGGTGAATAACGCTTCGGCTGGCTGCATCATTTATCCCCTTTGCGCAACAGGCCCATGACCCCGTGCGGTAAAAACAGCGTGACGGCAATAAAGATCAGCCCCAGAAACAGCTGCCAGTACTCCGGCATCACCACCGTAAAGAGGCTTTTCGCCCCGTTAACCAGGGCAGCGCCTACCACCGGGCCAATCAGGGTTCCGCGCCCGCCAAGGGCCACCCAGATCGCCGCTTCAATGGAGTTGGTGGGCGACATCTCGCCGGGGTTGATGATCCCCACCTGCGGAACATAGAGCGCCCCGGCCAGCCCGCACAGCACGGCGGATAATGTCCAGACCAGCAACTTAAAGCCGCGAGGATCGTAGCCGCAGAAGGTCAGGCGGTTTTCCGCATCGCGCACCGCGGTCAGAATGCGGCCAAATTTGCTTTTCGCCAGCGCATAGCCCACCGCCAGCGACACGGCCAGCAGCAGCACGGTGGCAATAAAGAGCCCGATACGCGTTGTGGTGGCCGTAACCGGGAAGCCCAGCAGCGTGGTGAAGCCGGTAAAACCGTTGTTGCCGCCAAAGCCGGTTTCATTGCGAAAGAACAGCAGCATTCCGGCGAAGGTCAGCGCCTGGGTCATGATGGAGAAATAGACCCCTTTGATTTTTGAGCGGAAGGCAAACCAGCCGAACAACAGCGCCAGCAGGCCCGGCACCAGGACAATCAGCGCCAGCGCCCAGGCAAAATGCTGGGTACCCCACCAGTACCAGGGCAGCTCGCTCCAGGAGAGGAACGACATAAAGGCCGGTAAACCGTCGCCTGCGGCCTGGCGCATCAGGTACATCCCCATGGCATAGCCGCCAAGGGCAAAAAACAGGCCGTGGCCGAGAGACAGCATCCCGGCGTAGCCCCACACCAGATCGAGCGCCACCGCGACAATGGCGTAGCAGAGAATTTTACCCACCAGCGTCAGCATCCAGGTGGATACGGCAAGCGGATGGCTGGCGGGCAGCAGGGCCAGAAACGGCAGCACCAGCAGTGCCGTCAGGATCAGGGCGCCGAGTATCGATACGCTGCGCGGCGCCTTGCGCGCCAGCGTTAAGGTCATTGGCTGGCTCATCAGTCGATTACCCTCCCTTTCAGTGCAAATAACCCCTGCGGACGTTTCTGAATAAACAGAACGATCGCCACCAGAATCACGATTTTGCCGAGCACGGCGCCCATCTGCGGCTCGAGGATTTTATTGAAAATCCCAAGCCCGAAGGCGGCCGCCACGCTCCCGGCCAGTTGCCCGACGCCGCCAAGCACGACCACCAGGAAGGAATCGATAATGTAGCCCTGGCCCAGCTCCGGCCCGACGTTGCCCAGCTGCGACAGCGCCACCCCGCCGAGCCCAGCAATTCCGGAACCCAGCCCGAAGGCGAGCATGTCCACGCGCCCGGTGGGCACCCCGCAACAGGCCGCCATGCTGCGGTTCTGCGTCACCGCCCGCACGTTCAGCCCCAGACGGGTTTTATTGAGGATGAGCCAGGTGAAGAACAGCACCAGCAGGACAAAGCCGAGCACCACCAGCCGGTTCCACGGCAGGATCAGGCTGGCATACACCTGCACGCCCCCGGAGAGCCACGCCGGGTTGGCCACTTCGAGGTTTTGGGCGCCAAACAGCATCCGCACCAGCTGGATCAGCATCAGGCTGATGCCCCATGTTGCGAGCAGCGTCTCCAGCGGTCGGCCATACAGGTGGCGGATCACCGTGCGCTCAAGGGCCATCCCCACCGTCGCCGTCAGCATAAAGGCGACCGGCAGCGCCACCAGCGGGTAAAAGGTGAGCCACTGCGGGGTAAACTGCGCCATCGCCTGCTGCACCAGCCAGGTGGCATAGGCCCCGAGCATCAGCATCTCCCCGTGGGCCATATTAATCACGCCCAGCAGGCCGTAGGTGATCGCCAGCCCGAGCGCCGCCAGCAGCAGAATGGAACCCAGCGAGAGGCCCATAAAGGCCTGGCCCAGCAGGTCGCCGATCGTCTGGCGATGCTGGATCTGGCGCAGGCTTTCCGCGGCGGCTTCACGCACGCCGGCATCTGGCTCCGTCTGCGCGCGGGTATAGGGCAACAGACGGGCCTGCACTTCCGGATCGCTCGACTCACCCAGCAGCGTCACGGCCTGCTTGCGCACCGCAGGTTGCGGGCTGGTCAGTTGCAGGCTGGCGACGGCAAGGCTCAGTACCTGGCGCACGGCATCGTCTTTTTCGCCCACCAGCTGGCGTTGTAAAAAGGGCAGCATCTGCGGCTGCGGGTCGCGCTGCAGTTGACGTGCGGCCGCCAGCCTTTCAGTGACACTGTCACCTGTAAGTTGATGGGTGGCGAGTGCCGTGGCGGCCAGCACCCTGAGGCGGTTAGTGAGACGCACCGCCTTCGTGGAGCCCTGTGCCCGAGCGGCTTCCCCCAGGGCAATAACCCCGCCGTCCTGGCGGGTAAAGGCATGTTTGTTGTCGTCGACAACGAGGTTCTCTTGCTTCAGCGCGCGCAGGAGCGGCAGCCGGGCCGGATCCGGCGCGGCGGCCCACTGCTCCAGCAGTACGGCCTGCTGGCTGCGGCTGGCGGCAACAAAATTATCGGCGTCCGTTGCCTGTGCCATCCCTGGCAGCAGCCCGGCAAGCCATACGAGAGCGAAGATCATGCGCATGACGTTCATGGCTTTACCCCTTTATGATCCGTAATCAGTTGCTGGCTGTTTTAATCGGCGTGTCGGGCTTTTTGTCATTCCCGGCGATGTATGGGCTCCACGGCTGGGCGCGTACCGGCTCTTCGGTCTGCCACACCACGTTGAACTGGCCGTTGCCTTCGATTTCGCCAATCATCACCGGTTTATGCAGATGGTGGTTGGTGGCATCCATGGTCAGGGTGAAGCCCGACGGGGCTTTGAAGGACTGGCCCGCCATGGCGGCACGCACCTTATCCACGTCGGTAGTACCGGCTTTTTCCACCGCCTGGGCCCACATATGGATCCCCACGTAGGTGGCTTCCATCGGGTCGTTGGTCACGACCGTATCGGCGTTCGGCAGCTTCTGCGTTTTCGCCCAGTTTTTGTACGCCGCCACGAAGGTCTGGTTGGCCGGGTTATCCACCGATTCGAAGTAGTTCCACGCCGCCAGGTTACCCACCAGCGGTTTGGTATCGATACCGCGCAGCTCCTCTTCACCCACGGAGAAGGCAACGACCGGCACGTCGGTGGCTTTCACCCCCTGGTTCGCCAGCTCTTTGTAGAACGGCACGTTGGAGTCGCCGTTGATGGTAGAGACCACCGCAGTTTTGCCGCCAGCGGAGAACTTCTTAATGCTGGCAACGATGGTCTGGTAATCGCTGTGGCCGAACGGGGTGTAGACCTCTTCGATGTCTTTATCCTGTACCCCTTTCGAGTGCAGGAAGGCGCGCAGGATCTTGTTGGTGGTGCGTGGGTAGACGTAGTCGGTGCCCAGCAGGAAGAAGCGCTTCGCCGCCCCGCCGTCCTCGCTCATCAGGTATTCCACCGCCGGAATAGCCTGCTGGTTAGGCGCAGCCCCGGTGTAGAAAACGTTCGGGGACATCTCTTCCCCTTCGTACTGCACCGGATAGAACAGCAGGCCGTTCAGCTCCTCAAACACCGGCAGGACCGATTTGCGCGACACCGAGGTCCAGCAGCCAAACACCGCAGCCACCTTATCCTGGCTTAACAGCTGGCGGGCTTTCTCGGCAAACAGCGGCCAGTTAGAGGCCGGGTCGACCACCACCGGCTCCAGTTTTTTGCCCAGTACGCCGCCTTTGGCGTTGATTTCATCGATGGTCATCAGCGCCACGTCTTTCAGCGGCGTTTCGGAGATGGCCATCGTCCCGGAGAGCGAATGCATGATGCCAATTTTTATGGTGTCGGCGGCCTGCACGCTAAAACTCATCCCCATGGCCACCACGGAGGCCGATAAAGCAAAGGCTTTTAACAAGGTACGACGATGCATAATTTTCACTCCTGAAAAGAAAGCTGTGCGAAATCGTCCGTTACGGCGTGGACGCAGAAAAAGCATTCAGGATCAGACAGAGCAAAAAGGATGCCAGAACGAAAATTCAGCGAGTTCAGGAGGCTGGAGAGGATTTGACAGGCAGGCGCGGATCAGGATGGCACAGCGTTGCACTTTATTAATGCAACGCTGTGGATAAGGGATTACCAGACTTCGCTGGCGATTTGCGTGACCAGGCGAACCTTGTCCCACTGCTGGGCTTCGGTCAGGGCGTTACCCTCTTCGGTAGAGGCAAAGCCGCACTGCGGGCTAAGGCAGATCTGGTCTTTCGCCACATATTTCGCCGCCTCTTCCAGACGCGCTTTCACCCCTTCCGGGTTCTCCAGCTCGCCGCTTTTGGTGGTGATAAGTCCCAGGACTACCTGCTGCTTGCCGGGACGAATAAAGCGTAACGGGGCAAAGTCGCCGCTGCGATCGTTATCGTATTCCAGGAAGAATGCATCGACGTTGACGGTGCCGAACAGGATCTCCGCCACCGGCTCGTAGCCCCCTTCAGAGATCCAGGTCGAGCGGAAGTTACCCCGGCAGACGTGCAGCCCGATGGTCAGATCGTCCGGTTTGCCTTCCAGCGCCTTGTTTAATACGCGAGCATAGGTACGCGCCAGCTGGTCCGGGTCGTCGCCACGCTCCAGAATCTGACGGCGCTGATCGTCCGAGCAAAGGTAGGCCCAGACGGTGTCGTCCAGCTGCAGGTTGCGGCAGCCCGCGGCATAGAAGGCATGGATTGCATCGCGCCAGGTCCGGGCCAGGTCATCGAAGTAGACCTCCAGATCCGGATAAACTGTGGCGTCGATGACCTTACGCCCGCCGCGGAAATGCAGCACGCTCGGGCTCGGGATGGTCATCTTCGGCTGAGCATTGCCGCTGACGCTTTGCAGATAGCGGAAGTCGTCGAGCATCGGATGGCTGCCAAAGCCCAGCTTACCGGTGACGCGCACCCCGTGGGCTTTGGTCTGCACGCCGTTGAACTGGATCCCCTGCTCGGATTCGTAACGCTCCACGCCCTGCAGGCCGTCGAAGAAATCAAAGTGCCACCAGGCGCGACGAAACTCGCCGTCCGTTACTACATGAAGACCGCAGGCGCACTGCTGTTCAACCACATGACGAATCGCTTCATCTTCTACGGCACGCAGCTGCTGGGCATCGATCTCACCGCTGGCAAATTTCACTCGCGCCTGTTTGATGGCGTCGGGACGTAAAAAGCTACCTACCACATCGGCACGGTACGGGGCGTGTTGTCGCTGCATGCTTATCTCCTTTAACTGCCGCCAGGTAATTGCCGACAGTGATAATTCATTATTTGAATATTTAGACTTCTGGATGGCTATATGTCCAAAAGATGTCACAGCGCGGGCTCGGGAGCAAACGAGAAAAATTCATCGGTGTTGAAAAAAATTCATGATCCAGCGAAAGGGCAAAAAAAACCGCCAGAGACTGGCGGTAAATGCTTGCATGGATAGATTTGTATTTTGATATCTACGGACCCGGCAATCCATACCGGGCTGCGGATCCTGAACAAGCTAGCATGGTGAAGATAAATGAAGACTAAACAACCTTGCTCTACGCCCCCTGTCTGCTGGCACTTTTCTGGCGCAAGGCCCGGGACAACAGCCACACCAGGGTGCAGGCCACCACCGGCACCAGCCAGTCGAGCAGGCTGGCCACATTCCATACCTGCCAGTCAAACCCGCCCCACCACGGCATGTTGGCCCGCTTGCCGTGCCCAAAGAGCGCAATCCAGCGGTATTCAGCCTGGGTCTGCTCCCGGGCGATAAACCACAGCGCACCCAGCGCCCCGCCGACGCCCCACCGGCCCCCTTTCAGGCCACATAAACACTGAACAGTGACGGCCGCTAAGGCATGTAGTACAGGGGAAAAATCCATCATCATCCTTTAAACAGGCAACGTTAAACGCGCCATCATAATAAGACTGCGCAGGAATATGAAAGAAAGATTTCCGGGCCTTAGCAGGGCATTTGTTCAGAACGTAA
The DNA here is from genome assembly GCF_023639785.1 of Leclercia adecarboxylata. Classification (NCBI taxonomy): domain Bacteria; kingdom Pseudomonadati; phylum Pseudomonadota; class Gammaproteobacteria; order Enterobacterales; family Enterobacteriaceae; genus Leclercia; species Leclercia adecarboxylata. The sequence continues at coordinate 2,208,684 of NZ_CP098325.1, read as the reverse complement.
AAAACCGCCCGAAGGCGGTTAAAATGTTTTTAGAGCGGTTTCCTGGTTACGTCAGGATCGTCAACGACCGGCGGGTCATTCACATCGGGTACGTCAGGAATGTCATCATCAGGAAGCGGTTCATCATCAGGAAGAGGATCAACGTAATCGGGACGATCGGTCATAAAACCTCCGTCAAACATGGTATGAGGGACTACTTAGCTTTACCCGGTTTCTGTTGGGACTGATCGTCTTTCGGGTTCTTTTGAGACTGCTTAGACTGATCTTTGTTAGCACCTTGATCGTTGGATTTCATTTTGAACTCCTGTGGGTGTATGCGGCAACCTGCCGCTCTTAAAATATAAGACATGCTTATGGTTATATCGAGCGAGGCGAGAGCATAAAGACGTAAGCAATTATTTTATTTATTGAATGCTCAAAGCGTTAGCTCGCAAAACTTAACCAAAAATGAAAAAAACCGGGCATCGCGCCCGGTTCTGTCTCCCGTCTGAAAATGCCCAACAGACCCTCAGCCTCTGGACTGCTGTGCAGGCGCTTTTACATTTCATTTTTTTATCTTTGGCGGGCAATTCAGAATAATTATCCGGTACAACATACAACTTGCTCATAAAGAGAAGGCCAACGTCATAGTGGCAACCGCAATAGTTAAAGTGAAGAGCATTCTGAATGCAGTTCCTCTAACTTTGGCTAGCATTGATTATGAAGTTATCATCAACAAACTGGAGGTTTTATTGTCTAATCTATACGACGAAAAAGGCTATGTCATAATCGGAGAAGCGGCACTCTCACTCGCACTCAAAGATCTGGATATTACTGTTCCATCTATTATCAGAGAACTCACCCGCATGGCTGAGGGAAGCATAAGCGAGGAGCGTATTTATTCAATTTCTGAGACCAGAAACTGGCTTATTCAGGCCACCGAAAGAGATGTAGTGTCCGTGCCTTATATTAAGACGATATTGGGCCTGAACGACGAAAAGATCAGATACTCCGAAATGTAGTCCGGCTCCGGCCGGGAACGATGTAGAAGATAACTTTACGGTTACGCCTGGCGTTACCGGCTGGAGACAATGTCAAGGACGACACCCATTCCCGTTCCTCCCCAAACCTAATCATCTGTTGTGTCCAAGGCGTGATTAATCTCTTTAGTGGTTGTCGCGCTCCAGTATTAGATGAAACCCTAAACCTAAATTATCAGATATAAATTCTTATAACTGAGACTTTTCCTAACAATTCAATTACATTCACGTCTCCTTGAAACGATGACCATTTGGTCTCCCTTCTGAAGCGTAGGATTTCGATTAGGAAGGGATATTTTTTGCTGCGTTGGCGGCAATCGCCTCGCGGAATGTCCGGATGGGTCTTTAGCCCCTGGCTTCTTTATCATGTAATCTCAAGCGGAAATGTGAAGATGTGGCTACGTGAATAATCGGGCCGTATCCCCCTGCAAATTTCGCAGAATTTAAGGATTCATTTTGGGCAAGAAAAAAGCGAACAAAAAACCGGGCATTGCGCCCGGTTCTGTTTCCAGCCTGAAAAAGCCCTTACGCGCTCAAGCCGCGATTCACCAGCATCGGCTCGATCTGCGGATCGTGCCCGCGCCACTGGCGATAAAGTTCAGCTAAATCAGTGCTGTTCCCGCGGGACAAAATCGCCTCGCGGAATTTCTGGCCGTTTTCGCGGGTCAGTCCGCCCTCTTCTACGAACCACTGATAGCCGTCGTCGGCCAGCATTTGGGTCCACAGATAGGCGTAATAGCCGGCTGCGTAGCCGCCCCCGAAGATATGGGCGAAGCATACTATTCAAATGGCATTTTTATTAATTGAAAACAAAGGGATAAGTTGCAATTGAAGTGTTGATTTGCACCATTTCCGCTACCAATACAACTCCATGCTATTCAGTAGGTTGCATATCGTTTTGGGGAAGAATTTCTCACAGAAACACCATACACCCACTCATAATGCTCACATTTCACACAATTAATACCTAAAAACCGCTAGGAGACATAAAAACCATACCATTGAAACTTTGCGTAACCGCTTCCAGAAATCACACCCGCCGCTCTACAACGACACCCACCTTGGCAAAATTGCCATCAATCCGTTTGTAAGATTTGAAGGTACGCACCGCTTCGTACACTTCGTCCGCTGTGTGCCAATAGCGGACGTTGTTAAGCTCATGCAGTATGGATTAACGAAGAAAAGGCATTATATTTTGTCCTGATTGACACGGGATGAAAGCTCCTGATGGCTCTCTTTTCGCTCGCTGTAACGATCCGCAAGATAGCCGGTTTGTCCCTTAAGCAGCAGCGTGATTTTAAACAGCTCCTCGGCTACATCGACGATGCGGTCATACCATGACGAAGGTTTCATACGTCCATTTTCATCGAATTCCTGCCAGGCTTTAGCCACAGAAGACTGGTTGGGGATCGTAAACATCCGCATCCAGCGGCCCAGAATACGCATCTGGTTTACTGCATTGAAGGACTGGGAGCCGCCGCAAACCTGCATTACTGCCAGTGTTTTGCCCTGTGAAGGACGAACCGCGCCTTCACTTAAGGGTATCCAGTCGATCTGCGCCTTCATAACTGCGCTCATAGCCCCGTGCCGTTCCGGAGAACTCCACACCATCCCGTCACACCATCTGACCAGACCGCGTAGCTCTGTGACTTTAGGATTCGTGTCCGGAGCATCATCCGGCAGGGGTAAACCGGAGGGGTTAAAGAGTTTTACCTCCGCGCCCATTGCCGTCAGCAGGCGACCGGCTTCTTCCGCGGCAAAGCGGCTGTAGGAGCGCTCTCTTACTGAGCCATACAGGATCAGAATCCGTGGCGGCTCCTGCAGGTGCAGGCGTTCAGCGATGTGTTGATCAAAGCATTCGGTGTTCAGGGCAGGAAATTGTTCCATTTTTCTCCTCCAGAGAGAGCAGATGATTTCAAAGTTAACATATATGATTTATCATATGTATATTCTAAAGGGAACGGAGTGAAAAATGCTACAACCTGTTCAGCTTTTCAAAATCCTGTCGGATGAAACCCGGCTCGCCATCATCATGCTTCTCCGGGAGACCGGTGAACTGTGCGTCTGCGATATCTGCGCGGCCACCTCCGAATCGCAGCCCAAAATCTCGCGACATATGGCTATCCTTCGCGATGCTGGGCTGGTTCTTGACCGTCGTGAAGGCAAATGGATCCACTATCGTCTGTCACCCCACATACCGGCGTGGGCAGCTGAGACAATCACAACGTCCTGGCAGTGTATGCGCGAGGATGTGCGTGAATGGCTGGATAAATCAGCCTGCACCTCCTGCTGAGGCAGGAAAATACATATACATAACCATATATGATGGAGTCTGAGATGCTTCTGGCAGGGAGTATATTTTTACTGACGCTGGTACTGGTGATCTGGCAACCCAGAGGCCTGAGTATTGGCTGGAGCGCGAGTATCGGAGCTGCGCTGGCGCTGGGTACTGGAGTCATCCATATCGCTGATATTCCCGTTGTCTGGAATATCGTCTGGAACGCGACAGCGGCATTTATTGCGGTCATCATCATCAGCCTGTTGCTCGATGAGTCCGGCTTCTTTGAATGGGCCGCACTGCACGTCTCCCGCTGGGGTAACGGACGTGGCCGCCTTTTGTTTACCTGGATAGTCTTGCTCGGGGCTGCTGTTGCTGCGTTATTTGCCAATGACGGCGCCGCACTAATCCTGACGCCGATTGTAATTGCGATGCTGCTCGCACTGGGATTCAGCCAGGGCACGACACTGGCCTTTGTCATGGCCGCAGGATTTATTGCAGATACGGCCAGCCTGCCGCTCATTGTTTCTAACCTTGTGAATATCGTCTCGGCAGACTTCTTCGGTCTGGGCTTTACGCAGTACGCCTCCGTGATGATCCCCGTGGATGCGGCAGCGATTGCGGCCACACTGGTCATGCTGCATCTCTTCTTCCGCAGGGATATTCCGGCAACGTATGACGTTTCGCTGCTGAAGAAGCCTGCCAGTGCAATCAAGGATCCGGCAACCTTCAGGGCGGGCTGGATTGTCCTGTTATTGCTGCTTGTCGGTTTCTTTGTTCTGGAGCCGCTGGGGATCCCGGTCAGTGCGATAGCGGCGGCTGGCGCAGCAGTGTTGTTTGTGGTGGCGAAACGAGGCCATGCCATCAACACCGGGAAAGTCCTGCGCGGTGCGCCATGGCAGATCGTTATTTTCTCGCTGGGCATGTATCTGGTCGTCTACGGTATGCGTAACGCAGGACTAACTGAATATCTTTCTGCCGTACTCAATATGTTGGCAGACAAAGGTTTATGGGCTGCCACGTTTGGTACCGGTTTTATGACTGCGTTTCTGTCGTCTGTGATGAACAATATGCCGACGGTACTGATTGGCGCGCTCTCGATTGACGGGAGTACGGCGACCGGCGTCGTCAAAGAGGCAATGGTTTATGCCAATGTGATTGGCTGCGATTTAGGCCCGAAAATCACCCCGATTGGCAGTCTGGCAACCCTGCTGTGGCTGCATGTGCTTGCCCAGAAAAATATAAAGATTACCTGGGGATATTACTTCCGTACCGGCATTGTCATGACTGTGCCGGTGCTGTTTGTCACCTTGGCCGCGCTGGCGTGGCGGCTCTCTGTCACTTTGTAATGAGATACTGATATGAGCAACATTACCATCTATCACAACCCAGCCTGTGGCACCTCACGCAACACGCTGGAGATGATCCGTAACAGCGGCAACGAACCGACGATAATTTATTATCTCGATACGCCCCCGACCCACGATGAGTTGATTAAACTTATTTCAGATATGGGAATTACGGTACGTGCATTGCTGCGTAAGAATGTTGAGCCTTATGAACAACTGGGACTTGATGAAGAGAAATTTAGTGATGAGCAGTTGATTGATTTCATGCTTCAACATCCGATCCTGATTAATCGGCCGATTGTCGTTACGCCGCTTGGCACTCGTCTTTGCCGTCCTTCAGAAATAGTGCTGGATATTCTACCGGAAGGCCAGAAAGGAGTGTTTACCAAAGAGGATGGCGAGAAGGTCATTGACGAAACGGGGAAGCGGGTTAAGTAATCTGCCCACTTCAAAATATCGGACGCCTGTTTACGCTATGCGGGCGTCCGCTTTTCGCTCTTAGCAGACCTCGCGACGCTTCAGGTGGTCAGCTTTGTATCACAAGAAGCCTAAACCACTTGTTTAGGCCAGCGCCTTTTGCGCGACGCTGGAAGGATGGAGCGCGTAGTAAGCCGGGTTCCGCATACAGAACATAACGCACCGTGTGGCAGATTTTGTATGGGATCGAAGGATGTGAAAAAGAACCGGTTACTTCTGCATACAGGACAGAGAAATTTCATAACAGGTATGACCCTCACGGCGCTGGCTGAACTGACATCATACATAGTTTCGTTATAAATAAAGGTGCAATGATTAACATTTCTTAATGTTTTTGTAGCCAGGCTTAAAAGCACTGACTAACAAACATGACCAAATGCAATGAACCAGCAGCGCTCGCAGTTTAGGGTAGAGCCACGCGTCATCCTGAACGAGTTAATGTTGCTCCGGACCGCACCAGATATTTAATAATGCCCGGGAAAGACCGATAAGACCCGACACGATAAGCACAAACAAAACGGCTAACAAAACAACTCCCGCCATCAGAGATTCCTTCTCAAAGTTGTAAAAAATGCCTGCCGATTAAGCAGGCAAATGAAATCAGCACAAACATATAGCTTACCCTGATACAGGTGCCGGGTGTCTCCCGGTGACTCGTTATCAGTCACACGAGCCGCAAGCATATCTGCATTCAGCAGTTAACTGGATTGCCCCGCCGCACAGGGGGATTCAACTTCATTAAATTTAGATGATTTTAAACGAAGCGCTAATGCTATCTACCTAAAGTAATGGCTTATGCTGCCGATACGTTAATAACCTGCGCCCTGAACGCGGGATTGATAACAACACTTAGGGAGTTACGCCCGCTCCCGTGCGGGCTTTTTTTCTATCTTGAGTTGTTCGCAGATACGGCTGATGATAATTATGGCTGAACATCCGGCTGTTCTTCTGGGACTGTTTCAGCCATAGCAGCCGCGGCCTCCAGCTGGCGCTCATTCCAGATGCTGTCCACCGGCATCTCCACGCGGATGGAGACATACTGATCCGCTGGAATGTCGATTGGGTCACCTTCGTTAAAACCTTCCCGTTCGTTACGGGCGAACTCCGGCGCGCCCGGGTGAGTCCGATGATACGTTTTCACCAGCACTGAACCGTCCGGGTTCACTTTGTAATCCAGCCAGATCAGCGGCTGGCGATTGCGGTCTTTGGGGATATCAAACCCGCCATCGATACCACCCCACGCTGCATCAGCATTCAGCCCGAGACAGCCCGTGATGAGATAAACGCCTTCCCCCTGGCGCGTTACGGTCACGCCTTCAGATTCATAGTTCGTTTCCGAAGAGCCATCGGCATAAACTTTGACGATTGGGGATGCTGACTTTAACGTGCCATCGGCTGCTTTGGTGGTATTGGAATCGGTATATACCTTACAGATTTTCCCGTCATACGTTGGAGATGAACTGAGCAGCCGCAGGTATAACTCAGGCGGCACATCAAGGCGTGCCGGGAAGCAAAACTGAAATGCGGTTGAGGCATCAAAGGGCATGCCCAGCACTGCAGTATTGTTGTCGATGCCGCCCAGCAGCATCTTGGCGTTATAAGCCCCAAATCCTTTACGATCACCCTGGTTGATGCTCGCCAAATTACTGCTGCCCAGTCCAAAAGCACCGACCTCCATCACGTTTCCTGAGGATGTTCCGACATCCCGCTGTGCAGCTGACTTCAGCCCAGAGATGTCCGCAGCGGCAAGGCTAATAGTATCTTTTCTGTTTGCCATGTTGTGCTCCTTATGCCCAGACCCGGTATGGGGTGGCAGGGAATACGTTGAACGGGTCTAATGATGCCAGTTCCAGTGAGTCGTCAGTGACACGCAAATTGACGTGATAGCCGGGTTCAGTGGTGTATTTAATAGTTTCGTTTTCCTCACCGGGATTAATAATTTCTCCGGGTACGATAATCACGCCGACCACATCCAGGCTGATATCCGGGTGAGATAGACCACCCTGCTCATCATCATCCACAAACCCAGCCGCGATTAATTGCATGCGCATTTCAGCAGCGTCGTTAAAACGCAGATATAAGTCTCTCATTAGCGGAGTCCATTAATTTGGTTAGGGGTTAACAGGCGATGCCAGATACGGAAGTTGCGAATGTGGTAAACAAATCTCACAGATAGCGATTGGTTTATATTTCCTATGTAAGAAATGCCCTGAGTCGTGCCGTTTGGAGGGCTGGTTTTTGAATTGGTTGCACCGCTGTAATAACTGGATATTTTATTTCCTTCCGTCGTGTGGACAAATACACCGCTTCCACCCTGAGGGCAGGGCACACTTATACCTCCGCCGTCACGGTATGACCTTATAGTATTGTCGTTAGCCCACCTGCAAATAATGTCATTGCTTGGACCCTGCACTTTAACAACCTCGACATAACCCGCGGCGCTTTGCAAATATTTAGGGTAAAACTCAAACGCCAAAGTCCTGTTAAATAAACTTGCGAGAGACGGGTATCCGCAGTTTTCTTTGGGGATTTGCCAGAGATCCGCACCTCTTGTAGCTGCTGATGCTCCGGTCTGAATGTATGATGTCGGGAATGGTCCATCTTCTACCTGTGCGCCCCAGACATATAAACCAGATACACCGTCACCGGCATAGCTTGCGGTCACACCATCTTTCGCTAATTGCAGACGGAAAACGCTACTCTGAGTAGCCCCGGCTGTAACTGCCATCCAGACACGGTAAACACCATTTCCGAGGTCTTCAAAACCACGATCAAGGTATTGAGCACCGACAGCGCCACCAACGAAGGCCCCTGCAACGGGGTCAAAGAACACGCCCGCTGTGGTTCCCGTTGCGACGCGTAAATATAAAAGACGAGAGTTTGTATGAGCTTTAACAAATACTGAATAACAGTATATCGTGCCGGCAGTTAAGGTGATGTTACGGTCTTGCGCGTAGTGTTCCGCGGTTGCTGTATCTTCAACTACCAGCGCCATTGTCTTATCGGCGCGAGGCGAGTCGCCGCTATTATTGGTCGTAACGACTCTTGAACCTGTCCCCCATTGCTCAGAATAGGTATACAGGTTCGTGATTTGTGGCTCAATTAATAGTCCCTCTTTCTCGAAACGAGGTTCATTAATATCCGCGTTTCGCATTATCCCGGATTTCTCGATATAAGTTGCGACAGTTGACCGGGTGAATGTTGCAGACTTTGATGGTAATTCCACCATCTTTCCGGAAATAGTCAAAGTATCGTAAGGTGCAATACCTTCCATTTTCATACTATCGTTGAACGGCACCCACACATCCGGGTGCGGCGCGGCCTCATAGGGCACAGACGTCAGCAGCTGGGCGGCGGCCAGGGAGGATGCGGCACTGCTGGCACTGGCTGTTGCGTTAGTCTCCGACGTTTTGGCATTCGTCTCAGACGTTTTCGCATTGGTTTCTGAGGTTTTGGCGGCATTCTTCGATGCGAGTGCGTTACCCTCAGACGTTGCCGCGTTCGTGGCGCTTTGTGCTGCTGCATTTTTTGACGCCAGAGCATTCGTTTCACTGGTTTTGGCTGCAGCGGCGCTGGTTCCTGCCGCGTTAGCTGCGGTGATCAGCCTGGACCAGCTCGGGCCGGTCTTTTTCGAACCGTCAGCCAGCGTTACTGTGACGTCACCGGTACCCGATAAAATCAGGTCCTGGTTGACGATATCAATTTGCGCCTGGCGAAATCCTTCCGTGACGGATTTCGCTAAATCGTCATCAATCGTTGCCATTCGTGATGTCCTTAAAATGAAAAACCCAGCCGGAGCCGGGTTATTGAGGTGAAGTTATGAGGATCAGGAGGAGAAAGAGCCGGTGCCGCGCGTTACCGTCATTGTCGGGGCAGTAACACCGACCGACGCATTACTGGAAGTAACGGTGATGCTGGCGTCGATACGCTGGCCGCCCATGCCGGACGCCGCATGTCGGGCGGTGAGCCATACCCCACCAATGGGGACATCGTAGTTAATCGTGCGGATGTTGCCTGCAATGACCATCTGCACGGTGGCCGTGACCGCACCTGTAATCCCCCGCACGTAGATCATCGCCTCCACAACGGCGTTTTTGCCGAGTCCGTTATTGCTGGAATCGGTGTAATACATGTTCACGGTCGCAGTTGCGATGCCGTTTGATCTGCCGGTGGCGTCGGGGAATACCCCAGTGTTGGCTACATCTCCAATGAAAGATGTCGCTTCAACCGTGCCCCTGAAGCTCCCGCTGGTCGCCTCAACTCTGCCTTTAAAACTCCCGTCAGTGGCATAGATCGTCCCGCGAACGGTCACGCCGTTGAACGTGGCATACCCGGATTTATTGATATGCCAGCCAACGTTGCCGGTCCCGTCCCAGTTACTGGACTGGATGTAATTGCCGATCTTGGCGTTATCCATAGAACCATCCTGGATGAACACCGATCGCAAAAACATCTGCCCGCCGGTCGCCGCAAACACCAGTTCCTGTCCGGTAGTCGTCGGGTTATACACCGCGAACGTGTCGGCGCTGACGAGGAAGTTAGAAGAGCCCGAGGCATCAATGCCCAACTGGATACCCGCGATACGTTTGATGCCGTTCGCTTCGACCTGGACTTTTACGCCCCACTGAGCACTCAGCTTACCGTTGATATCAGCAACAGCCTGACTTGTCGTCTGGACGTTGGCGTTGGTTTGCCCAATCGATGCCGTGACCTGCTGAATGCTGGTCGCCGTGGCGCTCTCCAGATCCGTAACGGCTTTATCAATGCGCGTAATGGCGGCAGCGTTGGTCTGGCCGTTCTGCTCAACCGTGGCCTTAAGCGAGGTGACCTGCTCCGCAACGGCGCTTGTGGCGTCTGCAGAGGTCTTCCTGACGTCGGTGATCTCGGCCATCGTTTTCGTTTCGCCAACAGCGAACGTGACGCGCTGATCCGAGAACGCTGTGAAGTTGGCGAGCGCATTGGTGACGTTGCCGATAATCCCGGCGTCCCGGCTGGCCGTGTTGCCGTCCACATCAACTTTCAGACTGTCAATACGGCGGCCCAGCGCGCTGTCACTATCCGTGCGGGCCGTGGTTTCCGTGCTGATATCCGTCTTATTCTGGTCAGTCGTGGCCTTAACCGCAGCCAGCGCGGTGGTCTGCGCCTTATTGTTATCAGCAACGGCTTTGGTGACCGTAGTGATATCAGCGGTGTTTTTGCCGACGGTAACCTGCAGTCCCGAAAGCGTAGTGGCCTGAGCATCCTGCTCAGTTGTCAGCGTCGCCAGCTCCTGTGTAACGGAAGCTTGGTTAGCGTTGACGGTCGACTCCAGCTTCTTCCGCTCTGTCACCTCTGCTTCCTGCGCGGTGATGCGCGCCTGGCGTTCGGTATACAGCAGCCCCGATGCCAGTTTTGACGGGTCGTCACCGGTATAGCCGCCCCGGATCTGCGTCGCCAGTGTCTCGCGCGCCGTGGCTTCCGCCTGGTCACCTGATACGCGCGCCGCCGTTTCCTGCTGCAGCGCCGCCATCCCGGCTCCCGGCGTTGGCCGCCCGACTGCCACCCAGTCAATCAGAAAGTAGTTCGTCGCGTCCTGTTTCGTGGACAGGTCCAGTCGAATCTGGTTGATCGTCGTGTCGGCCAGCCAGGGGATATCGTCACACTCAAGTGTGGCGACGCCGTCAGAGTTATAAGCGGGCTCCGCCACGGTGAACCGGTTAGTGTCGTTGAAACCAGCCGTGTTGCGCCAGCGAATTTCCCCCACCCAGGCGGGAGTACCCACTTTCTTGATGCGCAGCTTCAGAAAGCGATAAGCAGCAGCTGTTATGCCCAGCGAGCCCGGTGATGACACCCAAGGATCAGATGCATGGTTAGCAGGACGAAGCCAGCCATCGACAATGGTCGGTGTCCCGTTCCCGGACCAGCCCTCGACTGATGTATCGAAATACCAGATTTTGGCCGGATCGAACTGCGAGCCGGTGCCAGCTGATACCTGGGCGATCTGCTGCGCCAGCGATTCGGTGCTGGTCTGAATCGTCTGGTTGACGTTGCTGATATCCGCCAGACGCTCGTTCTTCTCGGTCAGCAGCGCCTGCCCGCGCGCGGCGGCCTCGTCGGTGATGGCTTTCTTTCGGTCCGTGACTTCCTGCGCCAGACCTGCTTTCGTCGTCGCCGATTCCGTCGTAACCGTCTTGATGTCGTCATGCGCAGACTTTAGATCATCACCCAGATCCGTGATGTCCGAAACAAGGTTCTTATAGGCGTCGGTCTGTTTGATCTGGTTATCGATATCCACCAGGTAATCAGCGGCAACCGAGCTGCTGCTGCCCTGAATGAAGTCAGTCCAGGCAGACTTGTTGCCGGTGCGATCGACCAGCCGCGCCCGGTACCAGAACCCTACCCCGGCTTTCAGGCCCAACTGCTGGTATATTTGCTGGGGATACGGCACGCCAGCCAGCAGCATGGGATTCGCACCGGTTGATGCCGTGGAATACTGAATTTCTGTCTGCAGCGTATCGCCGGTGCCCGCAGGGAAATCCCAATCCAGTTGCACGCCCCAGAGCAATGGCGTAGTGCGGAAATTCACTGGCTTTGGAACATCACCCACCCGGCCTTTGAGGTGTGTCAGCGTTGACGTTGCCCACAGGCTGGACGCCCCGCCTGAGTTTATCGCCCGGACCCGCACCAGGTAATCACCTTCAAAAATGCCGGGTACCTCAATATTGCGAAGGCCTGTCTGAGGGACGTTTATCCACTCGCTGTCGTTCCGGCGCCACTGAGCCTGATAGGCGATCACATCGGCCTGAGGCTTACCTGCTTTATCCAGCGGAACATCCCAGGATGCGGTCAGCGTCGCTATGCGCTGGCCCTGGCGCACCGACTCGTAACTCGACACCACGATATTGCCGGGCTGTGATACAACCCCCGTGGGGATGAGGCTGATCGGCGGAATATCCAGCCGGGCATTGTGGTCCACAGCATCATATTTAGATGCGTTGTATTCTGCGCCGGTGATCGAATAGGTGTTCTCCTCGTCGTTAAAAGCCAGGTTCGTAACGCGGAAATACTGGAGGCGCAACTGACCGGCATCAATAACGAAGACGGCATTTGGCGCTGGCGCTGCCGTGAATGCTTTGTCCACAATCAACTGCGTACCGTTGACCGCCTGGATCACCCGGCTTTCAACAATACCGCCCAGGGTGCGGATCATCAGTGTATCGCCCGCCACTGCGCTGGTACCGCGGTCAGTTGTTACCGCTTTAAGCCCGGCGTTATAGTCCATGACGCGCCCGCCATAAACCCGCCCTGAGACGCGCTCATCAGCAAAGGCAAACACCGTGCCCGGTACATAGGCGAAGCCGTCCAGCCCGGTCTGCAATGTAATGATGCGGTCCAGCGAGTTAGAATAAACCGCCCATCCGCCACGGCGCTGCGCCTCGCTCTCCCGCGTACAGCCGATGGCCGTAAGCTGAGTCTGCTTAAATTTGAACTGCTTCACCAACTCAGGAAACATTACTGCGGTGGTGCGGTCCTGATAATGGTTATCCGGGTCGCTGAAGTTAATCAGCGCGCTCGAGAATCGCGTCTTTTCGCTGCCGCTGGAATAGGTCGGCTTGCCCACCACTGATGCGCGGGTGAGGATCTGCAGTTTCGAGGTATCTGCCGGCATATCAGAGACAACATTGAACATGTTGTTGCCCCAGAACGTCATGCCGTTGAATCCAGCAGCGATATCCTTGATCACCTGCCAGGCGTCGGCCTGCGACTGGATATAGACGTCAAACATGAAACGCGGCTCTGTGCCGGTACCGCCCTTCCCGTCCGGCACCTGCTGATCGCAGCGCTGAGCGATGCGGTAGAGTTCCCATTTATCGAGCATATCCACCGTGACCCGGCGGCCAAGGCCAAAGCGCGGCTCAGTTAGCACGTCAAACCAGATCCACGCCGGGTTATTGGTCCAGCCCCACTTGAATGTACCGTCCCATGTGCCGATGTACGTCCGCGTGTCTGGATCGTAGTTCTGCGGGATGCGGATCACCCGGCCTTTCGGCTTGCAGGATATCTTCGGGATGTTGCTGAATGCTTTAGCGTTAAACGACACATACAGCAGCGCGGTATGCGGGTAGCGCAGGCGGGCGTCGATGACCTCGGTGATGGCCTGCACCTGCGTTTTGTTCTGCAGCATCTGGCTGGCGCTGTCGGCAGTATCGCGGACCACGCGGATCTGCCAGCCAGTAGTAGCTTTAGGCAGATTAATGCGGTGCGTCAGTTCGTACAGTGAACTGAGCTTTTCCGTTACCGTTTTGGTGAGCACTGTCTGGTAAGCCCCGCCATCGACCGCAACGTCAATGTGGTATGCGACGGTCGTTCCGACGATATCGCCGTCGTTCTCCTGCAGTTGCAGACCGGTGATACCGATGCGCACCAGCACCGCATCAATCTGGGTATTGCTGATAGCGCGGGTCCAGGGAGTTGCCTTCGTCAGCGATACGCCGATGCTTGTCTCGTTCTCCACGGCGGGAAAACCGGGGATCGGCGTCTGCGTCTGCGTTCCGGGGCGAAAATCCCAGGAGACGTTCTCAAAGTTCATTGAGCCGTCGGCGTTGCCCAGCGGCGTGCCATCCAGGAAGATCCGGGTCGCATCCAGCCCACCAGCAAATTCACCTTCGCCAAGCGCCAGCAGCATGCGGCAACGCGCCATGGATTGGGCTGAATCAGGCTGTTCTACAGGCGTGTGCTGCTTCTGGCTGCCGCCCTTTGCACCAGTAATCGTTGCCATATTGCATCCATAAAAAAAGCACCCGATTGAGTGCTAATTGAAGAGAAAGAAGTTGTCAGATGTCCTCGGCCAAGATCCCCGCACTGATAATCGCGCCACCGATCTCGCGCTCGCCATACAGCAATGCGACCGGGTTACCCATTGCCAGGGTATTCACTGCACCGCCGAAGGCATAGCTGGGTTTGTTGTCCGGGTCATCGCGCCCCTGCAGGCCTTTGGGCTGTGGTGAGAGCATCTGGTAAATGCCGCCAGCCATCATGCCGATACCAGCGGATATCATCGCCCCACCAACAGGACTGGCCCAGCCTGCAGAAAGGCCAGACACTACAATGCCCGCAACCACCATCACGGCACCAAGGATGGTTTGAAAAATGCCGGCTTTTTTGGCCCCCTCCATCACTGGTGCGATGCGGATATCGGTGTCCCCTGACAGCGCCTTAAAGTCATCAACGCCGATGTTGCGTTTACCGCGAAACACTGCGAACGTCATGCCATTCTTTTTGGCGTCCAGGAGGTAGCTTTCCAGCCCGTCGAGATTGATGCATAGCGCCTTTACAGCTTCTGCTGAAGTCTGAACCGCCAGCCGGTGAACGCGGCCAAACCGGGCCCCCAGGACCCCATACAATCGAATCGTGGTCAAACGCGCCATGGCTGTATCTCCTGCGGCAAGTCTTTGTGGCGAACGCAGATCATGGTCCGGTCTTTGAAGTAACCCCGGGCATACGGCGTGATGCAGGATGGCTGCCCGTAGAGGTGGTGAAGCAGTTCGCCTTCTTCGGTGATGATCCCCGCGTGGTTCCACTTGGCAGACTCCACCTGCATGATGACCATGCAGCCGGGTGCCGGGTCGCATTCGACAAACCCTTCCCGCTCCCAGTTCTCGAAATAGAGGTTGTCCGGGTACTGGCTTTCCCACCATGGGTAATCAACGCGGAAATCGTTAAGTATCACGCCCTGGGTGGCGTGCCAGTCCATGACCAGCCCCCAGCAGTCGTGCGAGCCCAGAATGAACGGTCGGCCAATCAGCGGTATGGCGTCCGGCGTTATTTCTGCGTATTCATCACAGTCCGACGCATAGATGCCCCAGACCACGCCGGAGTTATTGCACTGCTGGCGGTCGAGGTCTGACGGGATAGGCCGTGCGCCGTCGCCCGGGTGGGAGTGAATGACCCGGATAATGGTTCCGGCATCCTCAGCATTCGCCCAGTGCTCGCCGTCAATGCGGAAATGCTCCGTCGGGTTTTCGTGGCTGTTCGGCACCGGGATGTAACGCTGGCGTCGCCCCGACTGGATGACGAAGCCGCAGCACTCGCGTGGGGATTCCTCCAGCGCATGCGCGCGGATCGCCGCCATAATGGTTTTGTTCATTTTGATGTCCGGTTATCGGGAGAAGAGAACGGTTGCCGGGAAGCCGCCAAAATCGAGGTTTGCCGCGTTAGGCTCTGCCAGCCCGGCACCGAAACGCTTACGGCAGTCGCTCAGGCAGCCGCCGCATACATCAAATGCAGGGTCGGCCACTGCATTACCCTTGGCATCGAAATACGCCGTGCCGTTGTAGGTGCAGCCGTCACCGCTGCGGTATTGCCCGCGCAGCGCCCACTCGCAGAGCGAGGTTATCTGCCGGGTCGGGATCACCTGCCCCTGCAGGTCTGCCGGGCTGCTCAGCGACCACGAAACGACCTCATCGTCTTCAGCCGTTTTGGTATCCAGCCAGAAGGTTTGCAGGGAGAAGGCGGTTGGATCTGCTGACGGGTTAACGCCGCCCGGGAAGTTCACCGCATCGAGATATACGGCGTAGGTGTCGATGATGCTCACCTTCGCGTTAACCATGTCTTTAAACTGAAGGCACAGCGCGGTGATATGACCATCAAGATTGGAAACACTGAGCGTCGGCTCTGCGGCCTGATCCGTTGACAGCTCCAGCCCGGCCATCTGGAAGGGCCAGAACTCGTATGCGTTGCCAGCCCAGATTATTGGCTTCGGCCCCAGCTTCGACTCGTCGTCGTTCGCCGCATCAATTTCTGCTGGCGTATGGGGGAATGGTGCGTAATGGAAGCGGTGGATCCCGCCGCTGAATTCTGAGGCATCCACTTCGACCAGGCGGACCCTGCCGCCCGGTGCCAGCTTTGCCGCCTGATCAACAAGTGCCATTATGCGTATACCCCGTAGGCCCGTTTGATGGTGAAGGTCAGCTCAGAGAATTTGCTGCTGATCTGGTTCTTGCGCACCGAGTTAGCGACAGTCCGGTAAAGCCCCTTCTCTTCGCCTGGCGGCGTGATGATGAAAGCCTTTACGGTATGGGCCAGCAGAAAGTCGCGGATCGCGTTTACCTCGGCCTCTGTGCCGGTGTGCTTCATCGGCACCTGAATGGCTGTGGAGTTGATGCCGTTCTCGGCCACCTGTTCATAGCCATCGCCAAACTGCGCAACGCGCACCGTCTGGTCATATTCAACAGGGCCAGCGCCCAGCTGTGAGCGCCAGCCGTAGGTTTCAACTACCATATTTACTCCATAAAAAAACCCAGCCGGAGCTGGGTTTGAATTAGATAGTGGGAGCCATTTATAAACAGCTATTTCTGGCAAACCTTCTTAGACTTGCTGATAGTTCCATCATTACAAACAAACTTTTCACCTGAGCAATGCGATATTCCACCTTTCTTACCTGAGCATGGTTTGTTTGCAGCCGTTGCTGTTAGCGAGAAAAGTGACACCAATAGAACAACAAGAATTTTCTCCACATCCCTATCCCCATCAGTTAAAGATAAGATTAATCCTATCAGGGGATAGCACAGGCGCAACGGCAAATGCTGATTCATTGATCTCAATCGACTATAGACCTAAAAGCCCCGCGTTAGCGAGGCTCGAGGTCGGTTGGGTGGCCCGGGTGGGCTAGGTTAAGTACTCACTTCGACTTAACTTCCGGTCACTTCTTCAAGTCGATAATCACTTTTACCATATTTATCTTCGATGCAAACGGCCCTGAATTTTTGCTCAAGGCCGAATTTGTTCTTGGCGCTAAACTCCTGCGTTGCATAAAACTTTCCATCATTCCCCTGCCACCTCTTCGAGTCGAACGTCGACATATCCAAGGTGCTTTTGTTAATGACCGACTTTTTCACATAAGCCTCACACGCTCCCCGAAGCTCATCCATTTTTGTATCGGATAGTTCTTTGGCTTCCTTTTGCTTTTTTTCTGCTTCGGAAGGCTTGTTAAGTACTGCAGCAATACCGATCACAATGATAAGAAGAATGAGCAGCCCAATGGTCTTGAGAATCTTCATGAGTATTTTTTTAAGCACTATCATCCCCTGATTAGTATGTTTATGAACATGATAACTAGGGTGTGCATAGGTGTAACCAGGCACGGCTGATATTACTATCTCAAAACCAAAGCCAGGAGATTATTACTTGGACTGGAACTGCCTACCAAGTAGGCCATCGCTTCTAGCCGCCCTCATAAGGATCTCGGTCACCTTGGCTTCGATTTCCCTCCCTAAAGCCCGCGCCGCAGCACTTCCATCTCCAGACGTGTTTGATGATGCGTTACCCTTGTTATCGACGTAGATATCAATGTTAACCTGCGGCTGCGCCCCAACCCCACCTTGCGCTCTAACACCAAGCCGACCAGCAGAGTCACGAGTAAGTGGCATGATCGCCTCCGGCCCGGCCTCGGCAAACACGCCCCCTTTAGCAAACTTCGACGCGCCCTGGAAAGTGAAGTACTGAGGAGAGTCATAGACCCCATTCACATACTTACTGAGACCGGATGACTCGTACACACTGCCTTTAGCATTGAACGTTACACCTGCAGCAGCATTGGCATAAGCCACGCCGGGTGTTGAACCGCCGCCAGCACTGCCACTAACCCACCCCATAGCCGCCTGTACCGCATAGGCAACCATGAGACGATTGGTTACATCCAGGATCATCTTGAGCATCGATTTGCCGAACTCTTTAACTGATGCTTTGCCGGTGGTCATGAGTTCGGTCAGCATGTCGCTAAGACCTGTCAGGGTTGAACTGGCTACATTTTTAACGGTGTCATAAGTATTGGTGGCAGCGTCCAGATACTCATTCCAGCCGCTAATAGCGCCTGATTTCCAGTCGCCGCGCAGCTTATCTTCTTCAGCATAATATTTTCGAAGCGCTGCTAGCTCCTTCTCATATCCAGCGTCTTCAAGCTTGCCGCCTCCGTTCAGCCAGCCCTGACGAAGTTGCGCCTCCTCCATCAAGCGCTGCGTCTGACGACTGCTGAGGCCTGCACTATCGCGCAAAGCATCGGTCTTCTCCGACATTTGGGTGACGTACTTATTAGCCTGCTGCGCCAGACCATTAATCTTCTGCTGGACTTCGACTTCCTTATTCTTCTGATCCACCACCTTAGCGGCGTTCAGAATGGCCTCGCGGCTCGACAGGAGGGACTTCTCCTGAGCGGTCAGCGCGCGGGTTTTGGCGGCCTCATCCAGCTCAGCAAAGTGGGATTGCTGTTTACTGAACTCGGTATTTTTGGCGTGGGTTTCTCCGGTCTGCCGCAGGGTTTCGAGGGTTTCCGTTAGAGTTCTTGCCTGGGCGCGGTAATTCTCCAGGGTGCGATCGCCAGCATCCAGCGTGGACTTGGCCTCTTTGGTCTTTTTGGCAGAATCTTCAGCAAGTTTTGATACCGCATCCCTCGATTCGCGGCTCGAGCCCCCTTCCCCTTTAACACTGGCCCCTCGCGCCTCGGCTTCATAGTTCGCCTGCGCGTTAGGCGCTTTGACCCGTTTCCAGAGCTCTTCGTAGCGTTTTTTGTTTGCAGCGATCTCTTTGTCAGCTTCGACCCCGGCCTTTTTCATGGACTCAACGTCCATGCCGAGGAAATTAGCCAGCGCCCCGCCGCCCGGGATTTTTTCTGCCCAGCCAGCTATGGTTCCCGTAAACTTGGCATCCAGTGAGGTGATATTGAGGAATAGATCCTTTATCGAAGCTTCAAACAGGTTGAAAATATCGATCACCTGATTTCCCCAGGCACGGACAGTAATCCCGATATCATCGAAGGTGTCAGATGCTGTTTTCTTCAGCCACTGCCATGTCTGCCCGATATTATCAGTGGCCTTATTGGTCTCTTCTGCTCGTTTTGCCATCACGCCAGCAAACAGATCAATGGCTTCGGTAACCGCCGCCTGTTCCCCCTTCTGCTTACGCAACTGGATGATGTGCTTCATCATGGCTTCATCGACAAAGCCATATTGCTCATTCAGGCTGGCCAGCCCTTTTACCGGGTCGCTGACGATCTTGCCAAAGTCGGACATTGCCGTTATGGTGTCGCTGCCTGCCTTGCCCATCAGGGTAATGGACGTGGCGATCTGCTTCATCTGGCTGGCGGTGTACTTGCCAGTGTCATTCAGCGCAACCAGGGTATCGACGGTGGAACTGACCGAGGTGTTTGTCTTACCCGCCACCTCTTCAGCGGCCTGGTTGAGCTGCTGCATTGAGGCGAAACCGGCACCGCCCATCATAATGACAGAGCGGGCCACCTGATCGAACTGTTCAGACGAATTGTAAGCGGCTGCTGCCAGCAGGCCGATGGTGCCCACCAGGCCGCCCAGGGCAATCGTGGTTGGGTTAATCATCCCGGCCATGCTGCGGATGTATTCGCCGACGCCGGACAGCGCCCCCTGCACTGAGCCAAACTGGTCCTTAATCTGGCCGCCCTGCTGGAGCAGGATAAGGAACGGTGACTGCCCACCAGCCAGCTGCGTGGCGATATCAGTGAACTGGGCTGGCAACGTGCGCATGGCCGCGCTGTACTGGCCCACAGAGATACCAGCACGGCGGGCGGCCAGCTCCTGCCGGGATAACGCCTCGGGCAGCACGTCAGCCACATTAGAGAGCCGCTCACGTGTCTGATTGAGGATGCTGTTGAAGTGCTCGAATTGAGCGCCATTGATGCGGCCAGCTTCGAAGTGCGCCACCAGCTGAGCATGCTGCTCATCCAGTGAGTGGAAGGCGCGGATAGTCGGGTCGATAGAACCCAGCAGGTTTTTCAGCGCGGCGGACTGCTTCTCTGCCGCCTGGGTGGCGGCCAGTTCTGCCTGCGCCCGCGCCGCTGCCTCGGCGGTGTCGGTCAGCTTCAGCCGGGTGTCATCCAGGATCTTGTTATAGGCCTGGAAGGTATCGGTATCCAGAAAGCCCCTGGTCTGGAAGTTACGCAGCGCGGCCTGCTGTTCGTCCAGGCGGTTCAGCGCCTTAGTGACCGGGTCGATGTTCTCCAGCAGGCCTTTGAGCGCGGTCTGTTGCTCTTTGAGACCTTCGCTGCCCTGCTTTGCAGACTCAGCGCCAGCGCGAAATACGCTGTTAAGGTCGTCGGCTTTACCTACGGCACCCGCCGCGGCTTCACCGAGTTTATCCAGTTCATTGCTGGCCGTTTTCAGATCGGATACGTCAGCACGCAATGTGATCGAGGCGATTTGATCACTCATCAGGCCGTCTCCTTATGCATCACTTTGAGAGCCTCGCTTTCCATGATTCGAATATCAGCCATGCAGGCCGCCGCATCCTCAACCCCGTGCAACTGAAACAGCCAAGGGAGAACGTTGTAATCAAGACCGGTCGCACCGCTCGCACCGACGCGCCATTGGGTCGCCAGGGCGGAGAAGACGGTAAAGGCCTCCCATATGGATGGCAGGATCCCCACCTCTTCCTCCACGTCCTCAGGCGTTAAACCAAAAGCGGCTAATTCCGCGAGAGTCGGTCCCGGTGTATACATCGCTGCGGCGACCTGCCTCAGTTTTTTTCGCGGATGCCCATCAGCTCTTTGGTGTAGGCCAGACCGATGCTGTCGAACGCGCGAGGGTAGTTCTGCAGGAGGACGATCACGTTATCGCGGGTAAATTCGTCCGGCAGCGCCCAGCCTTCGACGATTTCCATGAGGTAATCGGCCTGCGGCTCTACTGCTGCCTTTTTGCCTTCAGTTGCTTTTTGCAGCTTCTCGTCCATTGCGCGGAGTTCCTGCAGCGTCTTGTGGCGGAAGGTGAAGGTGAGTTTGCCGTCTTCAGCGCCAGCGCGCGGGATGCTGGCAGTGACGGAAAAGGTAGGATTTGGGATCAGGGAGAATTGGGTCATTGATTCATCTCAGAATGGCCCGACGAACCGGGCCTTGTTGGTTAGCTGACAGTGACGGTGCACGCAGCTGAGGTAATGGTTTTGCCTGCGGCGTCTGTGACCTCGCAGGTGTAGACACCAGCATCGCTGGATGCGACCGACGGGATGTTGAACGTCGAGGCGGTTTTGCCAGGGATAGCGGTGCTGCCCTTCTTCCACACGTAGGTGTAGGGCGCGGAACCACCCTGCATAACCACAGCCAGATCCAGCGCAGCGCCAGTTGCGAGTGCTTTAGTGGACGGCAGGTCAGTCAGGAATGCCAGCGGCAGCACGGATGAATCAGCGATCGGGTAAATCTGCATATCCGATTCGAAGTTCATACGCGCTTCGTTACTTTCTACTGCGTTAATTTCGGTGCGCGGCACGCGCTGGAACGACACTTTGGCGGAGTAGTAACGATCCGCTTTACCGCGCGGGTTATGGAACCAGACCGCCGTGGTGTCGCTGGAGTCGTCCAGGTCGATGAGGCGCTTGTAGATCGCCAGCATCGGGTCATGCGCGAAGGTGTAGACCTGAACCACGGCGTTTTTGAACGTCGGGATAGTGCGAGCCTTATCATCTTCCAGGAACTGGATAGAGATGGACTGCTGGTCACCGCCTTCTGTGGACAGGGTCATCACCTGCGGCATGGTGATCCAGGAGTCGACTTTGCGCAGCGTACCCGCGCCAGTGCCCGCCGGGAATTTCTTGGTGTCGGTGGTATCGAAGGCTTCCAGCACAATTTTGGTGGTGGTTACGGACTTAACGCGCAGCACCATGTTATCGAGCTTGAGCCAGCCAGAGTTTACCTGGACGACATCGCCCGCAAGGATCCCGGCAGCCGAGGCAACGGTCAGTTCGCATTCCGTCGCGTTGGAGGCTGCGGTAAAGGTAATGGGGACCTGATAGGCCCTGGCCACGTTCACACGTGACCCGTTAGGGATTGCGAATGCCATTGCATTCTCCTGAATTGAGGTAATAAAAAACCCGCCAGGCGGCGGGTCAGTAATCAGCGCGGTACTGCATGCTGACGGGGGTGGTGTAGGTGATGGAGCCGCTACTGCCGTTTGGTGCAGATGTCGGGCGATCCTGTATCGGCGTACGCACCTGCGGCGGGCCGTTGATATAAACAGTCAGGTCACCATCCACCAGCGGCAGCCCTTCGGGGAAGGCGTCAGCGATGGACTGAGCCAGCTCTCTGGCCTGATTCACGCCACTGCCTGCTGGCGCAACGATATTGAGCTGCAGAATGCCCTGGTACGTACGCAACTGGCCTTCCAGGTCCTGTCCCACGGTTTGCGCCGGTAGAACGTAAACACGCCCGTAAGGCGCATCATCCGGGGGAGTAAACGCGATGTTCGGCCACGCCACTGGCAGCCCGAGCGAAGAGCAGATAGCCGCGACACGACCTTCCAGCAGGTCCGCGATCCGCATTGACTGGTCACCGGCCATTGCGCACCTCGCTCATTGCCTGACGGAACAGCTGCGCGGCATCCAGCGCGGTGATGCCCACCATGCCACCGGGGGCCTGACCGGAGTGCCCGTTCTCCAGCGCCTGTGCATACGGCAGGTTATTGGTGAAGTAGATCGAGCTGACCTGCCCTACCCGGAACACCTCCAGCACTGCCAGGCCGCGGGAGTTTGAACCCTGGCCGGAAGCGTCCGGTGTATCATTGGTCTGGGTCGGTTGGCTATCAAACCCCACATACCAGTTGTTTTTGAACCGCCCACCGACATAGCCATCAGGCTTTTTGATGTCCATCGAGTCGTTCACTCGCAGCCCGCGCTTAAGCCGTCCTGATTTGGTCAGGTTGGCAGGATCATCACGCAGGGTCGCGTTATGTTCCCGCACCGCAGTGTTGTACGCCGTCGCGGTCTGGTTGACCTGCCAGATATCCGGCTGGCCCACCGGGGACATCTCAACCAGTTGAGCGAGGATTTTAATGCCCGTCCGGCGCACTGCCTGATCCATCTCCTGCTTCGAACTATCCACAAATAACTGAATGGCAGCCAGGAACGGCTGATTAACAGAGCTGGCCATAGTCACGCCCTCAACTGGATGTTATATGAGATGAGTACATCGGCAGGCTTAACCGGATTAGGCTGCACCACCCGCCATGCTTTGCCGTCGATCTCGATGCGGTCGTCAATACGCACTTCCGTTTCGGCTGTGGCCGCCAGCTTTTTATCGCCAGTAGTAATCAGAGAGCCATCTATTTCACGAGAGGAGTATTCAGTGACAACGCCAGTGACGGTCGCAGTTATAGCCGGGGTGGATACCTCTTTGCCGGACTGATCGCGGGTAGTGCCGCCACCGCGGGTAAGCGGATAAGCCTTCCCGTTCTCGGTCAGCAGTCGCGTTGCGGTGTTTCGCATGCGGCGGTAGTCGATTGGCATATCACCCCCTTTCGATGCGGATCTGATTGCCGCCCACCACCAGCCCACGCAACGAGGAGTAGAGCCAGGGGAATGACGGTGCCGCCTTATTCGTACCTGGTTCGTACTGGACCGTGACTGCGCCCTCTACGCGCTCCATCGTTACCGCACCACCACCAGCGACAGACGGCGTGAGATCAATCTCCTGCGATTCGAGAGCCAGGCGGCACTGCGCATCAACCAGGCGCTGTGGGATGGTGTCATCTGGTAGGTCAACGCCGTCGAAGCGCACGCCCGCGCGCGGCCACGATAGCGGCTGTGATGCACTGGAGCGCTCGCCGCGCCATGTCTTGCCTTCCAGATAGTCCATTGCCTGCATCAGCATCTGGCTACATTCGCCATCATCCGAAGGAACGGCATATCCGCGCCCCGCCGCGAACGTGCGCAGGTCCATAACGCTGGCGTAGCTGTTGAAGTCAGGCGAATGGGGATCGACAACCAGCATGGTTAGTCCTCCAGACGCCAGTCCAGCGCCAGCCAGTTATCCACCTCGTCAGGGTGAACCTCAGCGCTCAGCGGGCCGCCGGGGAATTCAGGCTCATCGCGCACCATCACCACAAGCTCAACACCCTGCTGGTCCTGCTGCTGGTCCTGCTGCTGGTCCTGCTGCTGGTCCTGCTGCTGGTCCTGCTGGGCAGAAGTTTGTTCAGCGCCATTCTGCGCGGCAAGCTTTTCAGCCTCACGCTGTGCGCGCTGCTCTTTGGTCAATCCGGCCATTGGGCCTCCTTAAAACAAAGGGGCCGAAGCCCCAGTGGTTAACCCATGATGATGGTGGAATGTTCAGGCTGAACGGATGCCACACCCCACGCCAGGCCAACCTCGTAACGCACCTGACGGTACTGGCGGTACAGCGCGATCTGGAAGGTAATACCAGAGACAGGATCGGTTACGTTCATCACATCGTCAGCGGTATCGCCGCCTTTTGGCATGGCCGGGGTACGGCAAGCCAGCAGGAATGCGTTACGGTCAAAAGCAACGTTTGGCGCGAACTCGCTCAGCACAGTGACAGTTGCCTGGTCTGCAAGATCCTGGCGCAGGCCCGGCGCGCCGATGGTGATAGTGGAAGAGGTTGCCGCTACGACCATGTACTGGTTGTCATCGCCATCGAACTTCACTGCAGTCCCGGCAGCAATACCGCCAGTGCCAGCAGAGATAGCAACAATGATGTCGCCCTCTTTCTTCGCGCCGTTGACCTTATAGCCCGCCGCAGTGCTTTTCGCAGTGCGCTTGATGTTGGCGGATTCGTGCAGGTTAAAGCCCATCACACGACCAATGATGCCTTCACGCAGAAGCTGATCGGTACCTGCTTCGTTCGCTTTGAACAGTACGGACTGTTTGCCACGAATGGATGCCATCGCTTCGCCGCCCAGTACCATGCGCAGGTCAGTGGTAGGTGCGCCGTTATCAGTCAGCACCTGGCGAGCGTTCGCCGCATCAGACAGGTCGTCTTTGACACTGAACGGTGTATCTTTTGGAGCACCAACAGCGCGGGAAGACTTGTAAGCCAGCGATGCCAGGTCAGCATCCATTTCGTTGCTCAGTGCGCGGAACGCCTGAGAGAACTGGTCAGCCAGGACAATGTCATAGGTGCCTGATGGTCCGATGGCAAGCTGCTCTTCACCATTCCATTTGACCGGGGCCATTTTGGATTTGGTGATTTTGACGTCCACAGTACCAATGTTCTGATCACCGTCGTTTGGCGCGGTTGCCGCCGGGGTGATATCAACGGTGGTGGTTTTTGGTGCCACCGGTGCGGTCACGGTTTGGTCTTTAGCCGCGGCATCGGCTTTGGCGTTACGGGCCACCGCCGGGATAAAGCCCACCTGCTCGCGCGATACGCGATTCAGGGCGGTGAAGATGGTTGGGATGAGGCCAGTGAGGGTGTTGGACATTTAGGTTTCCTTTCGGTTAATCAACGATGCTCGTGCCGCCGCCAATTACCGTTTGTTGTTCAACAGGCGGTAAGGCGTCGAAAGCAGCGCGTTTCATGGTTTTCTGCCCGGCCTGATACTGCGACTGATGAGAGCCACCGCCGCTGTTGCCGGACGCTTTGAGGATGTAGTCTTTCTGCGGATGCAACTCGACCAGTGATTCCAGCGCTTCGTCAAAGCTAGCGAGTTCACCGGGTTTGGTACGGGAGAACACCTTATTGCCCTGCCCGTCGTAAGCCACGACCTTGCCATCTTCGATTTTGAAGTTCTGACCGAAGTGGGAACGCACGAACTCAGCCGGGATCGCCATCTTCTCGGAGATGAACTTCGAACCACCGAAGCGGCCGCCGATCATCTCGTCGTAGAGCTGGGTTTCCAGCTGTTTGGTCTTGCCGTTCGCTTCGTCCAGTTGCTGCTGGAATACCTTGGTGATTTCAGCCTTCACCTGGTCAACGGCGCCAGCGTCGATCAGCTTCTTCTGGTCGATTTTGGTCATCATCTCCAGGGCTTCGAGCGCCTTGGTCGGGTCGGAGATGCCAGCGAATTTCGCGAGACTGGCTTCCGCCGCTTCCTTCGCTTCACGGTGAGTTTTCGCCTCGCCATTCAGGGAAGTGATTTTGTTCATAGCTGCGACCGCATCGAACGGGATCTCTTTGCCGTCGTCATGGACGTACACAGGCATACCGTTTTCAACGACCACATTGCCGTTAGCATCGAGTTTGAGTTTCATTGTTTTGCTCCAGCCTTCCGGCCATTGGTAGTGGGTCATCCGACCCGGTCACCGCGTCGCATCCGCTCGGCGGCAGGCATAAAAAAAGCTGCCCGGAGGCAGCCTTGATGTTGATTAGGATTGTGTTATTCAAATGCCGACGCATCCACGCGGCGCAGTTCGTCCAGGGTCAGGAATTCCCCGGCATCGTTGAACATCTCCGGCACGGTAATTTTGCCGTCACGTAGCATCTGCGCCCGGGTGACGCCCAGCACCTGCTCCTGCCGCGCGTATGGCTGCCTGGCGAGCCAGTCGGCGTAGTTGGTATGCGCTGGCACCTGCCCATCCATAGAAGCACGTGTGGCGCTGCTCAGCTCGTCAGAGGCTATCTGCAATTCTTCCCACGATTTGGTAATCAGGATTTCGCCGGAGCGGCAGCAGAAGTGGATTTTGCCAGGACCGCGCAGGTACGGGACCACATGCCCCAGCGGCTTGCCGTCGAGCGTGTAGAGCTTGCGGTCGCGGATGATGCACCACTGGCTGGTATGCGTATCCAGCGTGGAGGACCACTGCTTGGCCTTCACGATATCGCTGTTGGCCTGGGCGAAGTCCTGACGCGCCGTGGCGGCCATGTGATTCACAGCGGTGCGGGTCACCACCGCCAGGTCGCGCCGGGATGCGTTAATCACCCCGTCTTCACGATTGAGTTTCGGTGTGCCGGTAACGCGCCGGACAATCTGCTCTACCGTCTCACCCTGGAGGAACCCGGAGCGCACAGCGTTGGTGATTTTGTCCAGCCGATCGGCTTCAAGCTTCTGGCCCCACTCTTTCAGCAAGCGCCCCTGGAAAGGCTGCGCCACTGCTGCGGCGTAAACCTGCTCGGGTGCAATGCTCTGTAGCGGCACATGCTTGAGGATCTGGTTCGGAATGATGCTACTGAACAGGTCCAGCTGGTACCCGACCTCATACTCAACGTAGCGCGTCAGTTCCCTCGCCAGCGCATCGTTAACTGGCTCATAGGCCTGTTGGTTGAGGTCACGTACCCCAGCCAGCAGCGAAGCCAGGCGGCGGGCACTGTAGGTGTCCGCGCGCTTGCCATCCAGCAGCACCAGCAACTTTGCGGCCAGGTCGGCGTCCAGCTTGTTCAGCAGCGACACCATGCGCCGGGCGACGCCCGTACCGTAGCGGTTCACATACAGACCATGCGCTATCGTCTCGTCCTGCAGGCGATCGTTGACGGAGCGGGCCATATCACACCTCGTCCAGTGGCGGTTCCGTCAGCGAGGCCGATTCAGTCAGTAGTTCATCCAGGACCTTCTCAGGGTCGGCATCAGCATCAATCAGGTTGAGCTTCTGCAGGGCTTTGATGGCATCAATACGACGGAGGTCACCACCCTGACGCAGGGACTGAATAGCCAGCGCCGCCGGAGGGTTGAACTCTTTCGACTCGACATCCAGTTCAGTGCGGACATCGACACTGCCGCCGTCTTTCTCCCCGATGTACTCGGCCATGATTTGCAGGATGTTGTCGATCGCGTCTTCCAGGCTGGTTGCCATGGTGTAGAGCGGGGACTGCTCCTGCATCTTCTCTTCTGAGGTCTGGTCTACGGACTTGGTCGAGGTATTGTCGGTGCGCAGCAGCTTCGCGCCAGCCTGGCGCATCTGCTCCACCAGCTCAGCCAGCGACTCTTTGCCAGCGCCGATGGAGGAGCCGGTGTGCTCGACGTACTCGAGGCCCTGTTTCTGCCGATCATTGAAACTTGCCGCAGATGAAGAACCAATTACCAGCTCCTGCCCCTCCTCCAGCCCGAACACGGTGAGGATGGGCACCCGGGCGACGTGGAGGATGTTGTCCTGCTCGCTCTGGCTCTGCCAGTGCTTGACGTTCAGCAGCGCCATATTGAGCAGCGGCGGTGAGCCACACATAAAGCCGGTGCGTTTGGTGTAGAGCGTGACCAGGGTGATGTCCTGCCGGGATGTTGTCCATTCATCGTGCAGCGCCCAGTTCGCCTGGCCGTCGGCACCAGTGGCCTTGCGGTAGATTTGCACCTGCCCGGGCGTGAGCAGGCGTATCTGTTCTACTTTCGTCTGCCCGAAGTCGTCACCGTCTTCGACCACCACCTCTTTGATACGCAGAGCCGTGAGCACCACCTTGCCCCCGGTCATCTTCGACTTCCAGCCGATCACCTGGCGGGGATTCAGCATCGTCACGTAGGGGCGTGCGCCGGTGGCCTTTTCATCAGCCTTGGTCTTCACCTGTTCGGCATCGATACGAGGGTAGTCCACCAGCGCATGGGACAGACCGTACTGCATCGCCAGGCTGAAGAACGCCTGCGCCCATACATCGAGGCGACTGCCTTCAAGATCCACGTTCTTCGCGAACTCGCGCAGAGCATCCGGGACGTTCTCGCCCAGTTGGATTGGCTCCGCGAAAACGCGTCCGACGTTCTGGTTGATCGTCTCTTCGTATGCCGGGAGGAGCGTGGCCACAGCCAGGCGCTTTTTGTAATCCTCTTTATCCTCTTTCGGCCAGCGCGGGAGATAAGCCTCACCCAACTGGCGCATGTACAGCGTACCGCCCATCAGGGCGTCGTTAATGTCCCACGCCTGCACCATGTTCCCATAGTCCAGATTGGGGGTTGAAATATCAGGCATGGGGTTAGATCCGTAGGTTGGTGACTTTGCCGACTTTCTTCGGCGGTGAATGGAGGACGGCGTAGCGTGTGCCATCCCAGTCGTGATCTTCCTGCTGGGTATCTACGTCGTCAGGGTTCTTACTGTCGCGCACGAGCACCGGAACACGGCTTATCCAGCCCCTGCAGTAGTCGAATACGTAGAATGCTGGCTTCTCTGGCATGCCTGATTCCAGCTTCTTACCTTCAATGACGGCCTCAAGCATGTCAGCAAACAGGGCCGCGCCGTTCACGCGCGATCCCGGTTTCTTGTTGGATGGAACCCACTTAACGCCCTGCGATTCCATCTTCTGGGCAATGGAGAGTTCGTCATCGCCGGTGTTGTAGATAGCCCCGTCAGCCGGGCCGGGTATAACCTTCTTGCAGATGCCGGGCATGATGTTCAGTTGCCCCTGAGTTACCCCGTTGAGTTTTATCTCTTCGGGCTCAGCAAGCTCTTCGCCCACCAGCCGCTTATCCACCCACGCCACACCTTTGGCGACGTTTGTGGACGACATATTCAGACCTTTGTTGAGTTCATCAGGCGGGCAGCCATACCATTCCCCAATCAGGATCAGCGACCCGGCAGGCGGGCAGAACTGGCGACCATCAGGCAGCTCGGCGGCGGTGCCGTCGGCGCGTGCCCACCACAGGTTTGAGAACGGCTTCGACTCGCCCCAGTCATGGGAGCGGTCAACAGTCCAACTGTCCGGAATGCGGAACGGCTTAATGACGTGCAGCGAGGCATTCCACAGATGGTCAAAGCGTCCGCCGCTGGTAACGTCCCAGGAACCCTCAACCCAGGCTTTGCGCCGGTTGGGATCTTTGATTGCCATCAGTGTTGCGATGTACTGCGGGTCGAGATATGGGTTCTCTTTGAACGAGCCATGAATCGCAACGCGCGTCAGCGTCACGTCCTCTTCTCGCTCGGTCTGCGGGTTGAACACCTTTTGCGTCTCGCGAATGATGGTGCCGCGGGGAGCTGGCTCGATGAAGCGTTTCTTCACCCAGGTATGGCCGATGCCAAACGGGTTCGTGGTGCTGAACGTCTCCAGCGGGATCGGCTTTAGTAACGAGCCATCATCCCGCGGATAGTTCTCCGGCCTGAACGATGAGCGTCGGCAGGAGAACATCATCTCGTAGAATTCACCCGACTGCTGCTTGGTCAGCTCGTTAAAGCCGATGAACGGGAACTCCTGACCGTGATAGTCCCAGTAGTCGCCCTCCTCCTTCCCGAAGCGGAACAGCAGCTCTTCGCCAGTTGGCCACACCCAGCGTAGTTCAGACGCTGACGCCAGATAGCGTGCGCCGTCATTAAACAGGCGATACATGCGCTTTGACTGGGTGATGATATCGGTGAGGTTTTTATACTCGGTATCGAATATCACGCCACGCCAGAACGAGCCGTAGCCCAGACCAACCAGGCGACGAAAGCGCGCCAGCTGCGCGGCAGTTTTACCCGGTCCGCGCGTCCCCTCGTAGAGAATTTCGTTACACGGGCAACTCAGGGAGAGCGACTGCGATCCCGGCAAAGGTTTCCAGACGGCTTTGTAATTCATCCACCAAGAACCTCGTTCTGTTGCTTCTGCGCTGCTGCTTCCCAGTCGTCTACGTTATCGCAGGACGGGACCGGCATGATGCTGTGGGTTGCGGTGACCTTCTGCTCCACCTGCTCTTTGAATGCCTGCACGCGCACATGCTTGCCGAGCAATTCGAGGTTTTTAACCTTATCAGGCCACTTAATCTTTTTAAGGATGGTCTCGGCGGTCTCTTCGTCGAAGTTTTGAATGGTCGTGCTGATGTCCAAACCGGTTAGCGAAATTCGCCAGGCTTTAGGCCATGAGGTGATCGGCCTTAGGCTGCCGTCGTCATTCAGGATGTCCAATACATCCATCTGGTCGATCTCAACCAAGCGCCGGAGCACATAATCGGCATCAATACCCACAACTTCATTGCGCTTCGTTTTGAGTTCGGCGATTCTGTTTTGGATGTCAACTTTTGACAATAACTTGGCGGCGATGCGGTTGGCAGTTTTGACGCTGTACCCCGCCCGAATAGCCGCTTGCGTGGCGTTTAAATCGATGAGGTACTCGCGACAGAACATATCTTGTTTGTCGGTGAGTGCCATTTTTATTCCACAATGAAAGGTTTATTTATGTCTACGGAATCTCTTCTCAATACCATGCTCGAACATGATCGCTTCCATGGCCAAGATGCTATGGTGGCTGGAATAGCTCAGAGGGCTGTAAACAATGGTTATGAAAGCTTAACTCCACGACAAAAAGCGGTACTAGTGCCGTTTCTCACCAAACCTTGCGATGGAGTAACCGACCCTGGCGGGTATCACAATGACTGCCAGCACGTTCTTGAAGGTGATGATCTTGAGAGCGCCATTCAAAATGACATGTACTACGGCGGATTACTGTGCCCTTCCTGTGTGGATGAGAAGGAGGAGCATCGACGCCAATGGGAAAACATTCAAAGACAGTAGTTTTAATCCGCCAATGATTTCTTAGCCTTCAAGTAATCAAATGTCATGTCGAGAAGAAGGATCCGCAGCGCGTCCTCTTCTGAGACACGCGGACTAAGCTCACTCACCCTTCGCTGCAGTTCCTCAAGCACTTCTTGAGAGCGTGCAACGTGCTCCTTCATATCAAGGGTTATCGTGATCTGGTGAATGTCAGCCATAAAACCTCTTTACCCCCTGTAGGGTATATTTACGATTTAACCGTTATAGCCATTACGATGAGTCTACCCATGGTGATGACAATAAAAAACCGCCCGGAGGCGGTTACAGTGTTTTGTATGGCTTGAGCTTGGGATCGCTATGCCTGATGTTAGAACTAATAACAGCATCGCTTGGCTTATTCCCATGGTAGCCAACCAGATATATTGAGCCATCAAGCTGGAACTCGACAACTCGGTATTCGATCTCTGGAGCGGTAGCTACACCATTTACAATCGGGTGGTGTTGAAAGCGTGGGTCGGACAATTTAATTACGCGTTCAATCTTTTCTGTATGCGTAATGTTACCGTTTTCCCCGCCGCCAAACATTATCACCTCAAACATATGCACCTCCTTTTCATTGATGCCTGATGATTATATCACAATGAAAATAAAGGATTTTATGTCAACCACAATAAAAATTGAGATATTTGTCACCATTATCAAGCGCCCGGGATAGGACGCTTTGGAATGGCTAGCAGTCTTCGTCAGGCTTTGCCACTGAGCGGCAGGCGAACATGCATGCCTTTTGCATCTCAGTTTTCGCCATTGCAACCCAGCGCGGATCAGCGCCGGTTTCTTTGGCGGTATCCAGCAAGCTCAAAAAATGTCGGCTTACGTCTTTGAGGCGGTTCATCACCTGAATGTCACCTTCCGTTAAGGTTCGATATCCCTTTACGGTGCTTCCGTCCTGCGGTTTTGCTTCGCTCATTAGATTTCCTCAGATGTTATAAAGCCCCGCTATTGTGAGGCTCGCGATACTTCAACCTTCCTGATACTGGCCTTATCGATGTTGCACTGGCCCAGCGCCGACAGCAGACTCACATTCAGATCCAGACTGGCCCCGTAGGTCAGCGGGTCGGGAATGGCTGGATGTTGCGTCTCAGCTGTCAGGTTTGCCGGAAGCGGCACCACCGGAATCTTCACGTAAACTGTCCGCGAATTGCCGCAGCCGGTCAGCAGCTGCAGTAGGCACAGGCCGATTAGCGCAGTCATCATTCGCAACAGCCACTTTGATATCTGCCTGGGCTCTCTGTGACTCCAGTGCGTTCTGGTTCTTTGCATCCTGGTTAGCCTCTGAAATGGCGTCGATGATGTTCACGGCCTGAATGACGTTGGCGGTGATGATGTTTGCCGATTCGGCCTGCTGTTCTGCGCTATCCGCTCGCACCTTTTCCCGACTGGCTTTGTCGCTGTAATACCAGGCTGACCAGCACGCCCCGCCGAACAGGCAGATGATGAATAAGGCGATCGCGATAAGGTAATGGAGTTTCATCAGAATACTCCCGGGGCTGATGGTGGAGTTCCTGCGTTAAGCGGCCCGGCGCCACCGTTAAACAGCTGCGGCTTTTGCTGCCACTCACAGACTGAGCGTTCTATCTCGCGCCGGGTGATGAGGCCTTTCCACTGCTGCCCGCCAGCATACGTCCAGCGCTGAAGCTCTTTGCAGGCACCAGCTACATCACCAGTATTCAGCTTTTTCAGCAGCGTGGATTTGCCGAATGCGCCAGCGCCCACGTTATATGTGAACGAGTAAAGCGCCGCCCTGGTGGTTTCAGGGATACGAATCTTAATCAGTGGATCGATGGCTGCTGCCACCTTGCGCAGGTCTGACTGCAATAGAGCATCGCATTCCCGGTCGGTATAGCGGTGACCGCGGCGTACGTCAGTTCCAGTGTGCCCATCGCATACAGTCCAGACGCCAACGACATCCTGGTAAGCGTAATAACGTCGCCCTTCCAGCCCATCAGCATTGCCCAGCATTACTGCTGCAATCGTGATAGCTCCCGAGCCGCCAGCGATTGCGGCCACCAGCTTATTCCTCAACGTCGGGTTCATGCCGGCTCCTGTTGCGACGGTTTTCTTCGCGGATTTTGAAATACAAATTTGTCAGGTACGTAAGAACAGCAACTACTATGCCCACCAGCACGCCGATGGCGTTCCACTGCTCAGGGCTGTATGCGTTAAGAATGCCGTTCAACACGCTCCCCGCAGAGGCGCCATAAGCTGCGCCTGTGGTTATTTTGTCCATTCGTAACATCTCTCACCTCCGATAGTTCCGGGGTGCTGTGCGTAGGTAGGATCAGGCTCTCCGGACGAATTAACGACAAGACGAGTGATGGGGGTTCCGGGAGCCTGAAATAGAAAAAGGCCACCAATCGGCAGCCTTTTGAAATGAAAAAAGCCCGGCGGATTGCCGAGACCTGTTAACTACTTATCCTCAAGTTTCTTACTTGAAATCAACCCACTGGTCATTATATAGCCGTTCTCGTGGTCACAGTATGGGCAGACTATTGTTTCTTTTTCTTTACCGCCTGGATAACCACCGCTGTGCTCCCAGTAAATAAATTCTTTCTTGCATTTTTCATTGCTGCAAACCGCATTGCTCATCGCCTTCCCCCTCCCTTTAGTTTCTAAGGTATTTACATATCACGGAGTGGGCGGTAAGCAAAGGGATCTACCAACACAAACAAAAAGCCCAAGGCGTTAACCTCGGGCTCTTTTGTGTGATTCGGTCGACAACCAAAGCTATGGCGACGATATCAGATTTAGTCGAAATATACGTCAATTAGTTCATTTCTGCAATACTTGGTTGGTAATTTGTTGCTTTTTGTTGTGAACGTGATCGCGAAACTTGCTTCAGTGAGCTGGTATCCAAGCGGCAAAACAGCCCTGTCATCTTCTCCCAATGCTCGACATAGTTCTGAGACCAATTGGTTTTGTTCACGCCCACCAGCGCGGCCAGATCCCCATACTGATAAGGGTCACGCCCCGCCAATACCTCCTTCACGTCCTGCGCCGCCAACCAGATTAACGCCTTCAGCCTGTCCATGGTTTTGCCGGCAATCTTCCTGGTGCCCAGTTGCGCCATGAACTCGGCCCAGGCCCATTGGGTAATCGCCACCTGGTTCTCCCAGCGCGTGTTTTCGCTGTAGTTCCATAGCAACCATGCTTTCTGGTGCTCCTCAAGCGACAGGACCGCCCGGCGCCACGATGCGGTGGAGTATTCGACCGGCTGAACCAGAGGGATGTGTGAGCCCTTCGCGTGTGACTGTTTGCCGGGGATCGGAGGGTTATCCAGCGTTATCATCTCCCCAGTCACTTCATCCTTCACGCGCGGCTTCTTCCGCTTAAAGGTCTTCGTTTCAAACTGGGCGTTCTCCAGCCAGGCCATCAACT
Source organism: Leclercia adecarboxylata (assembly GCF_023639785.1). Classification (NCBI taxonomy): domain Bacteria; kingdom Pseudomonadati; phylum Pseudomonadota; class Gammaproteobacteria; order Enterobacterales; family Enterobacteriaceae; genus Leclercia; species Leclercia adecarboxylata. The sequence continues at coordinate 2,174,032 of NZ_CP098325.1, read as the reverse complement.
GCCCTTTCGTCGCCCCGCTCAGATCTGCGGTCGCAACGATGAGCTGCTGGCGTACAAATTCCAGGTATTGAGTGTTCACGCTGCAGCTCCTGCAATCTGGTAGATGCGAATAAAGTTTCGAAGAATGCGGTAGTCCACCAGCACCGTACCCGGGCGGCGATAAATGCGGAGGCGCAGCCAGCGCATGCGAAGCGATTCAATCAGTTCTGGTTTCATGCGGCCACCTGCTGCTTAAGTTCTTTGAGTTTTGCGCGATACTCGTCGCGGATCCGGATGAAGTCATCGCGGCGGTAATTGGTCATTTCGTGAGGTCCATTCAGCCAGTCGACATACTCCTGCCCGTAACGAGCGATCAGCCCGTCTTCGTAGTTCTTAGCCACAGTCGCCTCTTTGGCTGTGTACTTACCGGAGCCGGCATTGCAGGACTTGCATTGCTTATGCGCGTTGCGCTCTTCAAATCGCAACTCAGGGTTAGCGCCTACCGTTTTGAAGTGACCGCAATCCCACTGGCCGCCGTGCAGATCGGGAGGATTGGTCTCTCCACAGCTGATGCATGGCAAATCAGCATCACGCGCGCGGATGAAGGCGTTGAATGCTTGCTGAGCCTGTGCCTTGTAGTAACCCGCAGGCCGTAGTTCTGCCAGTCGCTCCTTGCGGCGCTGGCGCCCCGCCTTCTCCTCTTCGCGCTGGCGTTTCTTCTCAGCACGCAGAGCCTCGGCCCGATTCTTCGCGGTCTGCGCTTTGGCAACGGCGGTGGCGCACTCGTAGCAGCAGACCACCTGCCCGTTGCGCACCGGGTGAAACCACTGGCGGCACGATTTATTGATGCATTTTTTGCGAGGTAGTTTAGCCATGCTCACCTCCACGCCTTTTGGAGGTATGTCCGCGGCGTGGGCTCGAGGTACGTAACCTCCTGCCGCTCTACGCTGACGGTCCAGGTGAGGTAATCAGGATTGAGGCTGCGCTTAACAACTACGCCGCGGCGCTGGTACTGCCGCTGAAGTTCATCGGCCTGCTCAGTTGTGCACTCGGTGTAGTGGAACCATGATTTCGCCATCTGGTCAGCCCCCGAAGCTCAGCAGCTGCGCAGCGGCGTTCTCGGCCTCGCGCTGGTCCCTGAATGCCCGTGACAGAATCCAGCGCCACAGTACATCGAGCGCGGCCCTGTAGAGTTGCTGAAACTCGGTCTCGTCCATATTGGCGAAGGCGATGCTGCGGGGATGTTTCCGGAGGGTTCCGTCAGGCAGCTGGATGGTGTCATAGTGGCCGGATTCGATGGTCACCCAAGCGCGGTAGGCGTCGAAGGATTTGCACAGGCTGATGCCATTGGTGATGCGGCGGCTGCCCACCTGCTCGAGATACTGCTCAGCAGCGTCCAGCAGTGCAGCTTCGCTACCACCGATCGAGGCCAGGAACTTCGCATAGCCGGTCACCAGCTTGCGTTCGTTGGATGAGATAGCACCGCCGGTTGGCTCCCAGTATTCGAAGCCGAGGTTTAGCAGAGCGAAGAAGCGACGATGAAAGGCCGGGTTACGGACCTGTTTAAAGTCGGCCACCAGCACGGCGCCGAGCTTACATTTTGAATGCAGAAAATCGCTGGTCTCGGGCGTGGCCGGGATCAGGATTCCTGATGACTGCTTGATGAGTTGTAACTGCGCCATGGTGTTCTCCGTGGCGCATCAGGTCAACGGGTGTTCAGTCCGTTGATATCATAATATCAGAGGGTTGCTTGACGTGGTAGCCGAGACGGCGAAGAAAACGAGTTCCGGACGAGAGATTGAAGATCCCTTCATCCTCCAGCAGCGGGCGGCATGATACAAGCCCATTTCGGGTATAAACGAGACATCGGCTTTCGAACGGCATAGAACCAATAACCTTGCCGTCTGAACGCCTGATAATGTCATACCAGTCACCCTGCGCCTTACTCTCTCTCACATCAACCCCCTCACTTTGCTATCCACAAATACCCTCTCCCGGCGGGGAGAACTCCACTCCACAGAGCCAAAATTACAAATGACGCAAATTTCCTAATAGGTTCGCCGGAAGAAAAATTCATTTTTCTCTGTAGCATCTAAACCATACAACAAAATACTGTATGCATAAACAGTATTTATTCGTTTCGCTTAAGTATGCACATGAAATACATGTCTGTGCAAGTCCATTCATCTGATTGATTTGAATAAATTTTGTTGATACTTACCTTTAAAAACTGACCGTTATTTTTAACACTTCCGCGCGGCAGAAACTGCTGGAGTAAATATCTGATTAGAAGACCCTGAGCAGCGTATAACCGTATGCGGGCCAGCCTCTGAGGGTATATTGCGGCGGTGACGTATCCTGTCAGGTTGGTAATTTGTTGCCGCGCCACGGTTATTAACTGATCGATTTCATAGATCAATATTCTGATATCGATCGGTATTATCGATCAGGTGTCGCATGGACCCTGAGCCGACAAGATTTGAAGCAGAACAAGCTTGAGCTCATGGAGGAGAGGCTGAGCGAAGGGCGAAAAAAAACCTCCCGCAAAGGAGGTTTTTAGCTTCCGTGTAACATCACCTGCCCGGCCAGCTTAACAATCGTTCTCATTAAAGTGACGAGAGCAATAGTCATACCTCCGAGTGTTCTTATAGCCGTATCACTCAATTCAACAATGCCCAGTCCCAGCAAAGCAAACAGTGCAAAACTTATTATGGTGGTTAAGCAAAAGACACAGGTAACGGAAACATATACAAGTTTGGGGATAAATCCCCAAGTTTTTTTACGCATATAACGTCCCCATTATATGCGCAGGGGTACCGCCGGGCGTTCAAATCCGACGGCGGTGATATTATGACTTATTGGTTATGTGGAATCAAACTGTGCAAGAAGGCCCCTTTGTAGAGGGCGTTCCTGTCGATATGGGGATTCCCATATCGCTTTAATGGTCTGTTCATGGCCTGACGGAACTAAATTCCTACTAAAAATGGGGATTGAAACAATTAGTTACCTTTGTAAAATTATACGACACGCCTATGGAAGGTACAGCAACTACATCAGCCTCAGTGCTACATGGAACTACATAATAACTAAAAAAATTCGCGCGTTAGTAAACGGTTTCCTTCATTAAAGGTGTTGTTATGTCTCAAGAGCCCACTGCAGGCCAATTTTTTTGGGGTATTATTCTTTTTGTTATCACTGCAATTCCTCTAGGATGTATCGGAGTTGCTATGCTGGTGATGGCGCAAGGGATAGAGCGTTGGTCTGGTCTTGTTTTCTTAGCTATTGCTTTTGGCATTAGCCAGGGCATCTGGAAAAAGCTGTCTGGAAAATAACTAAGAATCCACAGAATAAAGCAGGATTATTATCCTGCTTTTTTTTGCGCGCTATGTAGCCAACCTTCTGCATTAGTCCTTCACAAAAATTATCCAGTGGGTCTTGTCATTCTTCCCGGTGCGCTGGCCGATGATTGGCTTAACGTCTGTAAGCGCCAGAATCTGGCTAACCGGGATCTGCGTTTCGTTCCATTTGAAGATGAGAACGCCGTGTGGCCGCAAGACCCGGAACGCCTCAGCAAACCCGGCGCGCAGATCGTCGCGCCAGCTGTCTTTGTTCAGCCTCCCGTATTTCTTACCCATCCAGGCATCGTCACCAACGCGTTCAAGATGTGGCGGGTCGAACACCACCACAGGGAAAGTGTTCTCAGCGAACGGAAGCGCACGGAAGTCGGCGATCACATCCGGACTGATGACCAGATGGCGTCCATCACAAAGGGTGTGCTCCTCGGCGCGGATGTCGCTGAATACGGCGCGCTTATCCTGCTTATCGAACCAGAACATGCGAGAACCGCAGCACATGTCCAAAATAGTAAGCTCGGACATATCCCTCATCCCCATGTAACGCCAGCGGCGGCCAGTTTGCGGCAGTGTGAAATAACCTGGGCGCGGCTTGCATCACCCAAGCGCCACGGCGAGTAAAACGGCGATTCATCAACCTTGATGCCCGGCTCCCAACCTACAGCGTCATGAGCCTTACCAATCCCGTCCCAATTCGTTGTGTTAGCAATCAGCACCTCATGCAGCGCGTAGAATGTATCTCGATAATCTTGCTCACCGGTCTAATAATCCGGTGCATCCCATACAACCCACACGTCGTAATAAACGGTACCGTGCAGGCAATGAATACGATCACCCTCAAAACTCAAATCGTCATCAGTAAAGGTCTTTGGCATTAACTTCAACAGCAAGTCTTTTGCAGATTTAGTAAATTTTTTCTCAATACGAGCTTTGGTGTTCGTGCGTCTGCTCATTGGGCTGCTCCCTGGCGAAGTAACGCATCATGAAGAGCCTTTGCGCCGACTTCTCGCTGAGCTGCTTCTTCGTAGCTAATGCCGTTCGTCTCCATGATGCAGTCCCTGTCGAGATACTCGGAGCATTCATCCAGCGCTTTGCGGATACCCCGCTGCTGCATGGCCGCCAGCGCGTCCCGCTGCTTCGTAATCTCGCGCAGCGCAGCTGTTGTGCAGTCCAGCCGTTCGGCCAGGCGAGAAACAATCTTCGCGATATCCATGATCGGCGTGTCGCTGCTCATCGCTTTGGCAAAATGATGACCAACGGCCACCAGCTCTTTGTTGTTCAGTGAATCACTCATGGGATGCTCCTCGGTGCGTATAACGTTCCATGTCAAAGTCGATAACTGCGCGCTGGTCGCGGAAGACGCCGCTGCGACCGTGGCGGATAAGCTGGCCCTGCTCTATGGCAGCCCGGATGTATTTCTCGGCGGTGGTGCGATGCAGGCCGAACATGGCGGCGACCTCGTTGGTCGTTGCGCGGCCATGCGTTTTCACCAGCTCGATAATCCAGGCGATGAACAGGGAGCGTTCTTTACGAGTTTTGGGCCTTGGCATGATTCGCCTCCTCCACCAGCTGGTTAACGAGATTTTTGTGGCGGCCAACAACCCGGACCTCATCACGCAGTTTCTCCAGGCTCGCCAGTTTGTTTCTGGTGCGGCGGATTTCTCGGGAAATAACCTGGGCCGTCGGGATCACCTGCCCTGCAACATGCCGTTCGGTGAACGCGGGTATCTCGCTGACGAACTGCTCCAGCGGCTTATCGGCATCGGTTAACACGGGAACTGCAGGCGCTGCAGGTACCGGCTCAGGTTTAGCTGGCACCGACGGCAGTGACCAGGTTACGCCCTTGCCCTGCCCGTTCTTCACAACGACACCCTGGCGCTCGAGCGCGCGCATTGCCGAGGTCATCCCACGCCCGTTGCGATTAACTGCCAGAGCCAACGACGCTGTATCCATGGCGCCGTTCTTCGCCAGCAGCGCCTTGATTACTTCAGGGTCAACGGGATCAGGCGCTACGCCATGAAGTACTGGTTTAGCCGCTGGCGCCAGCGCAGTGCGTTTCGCACCAGTCACTTTGCCAATGAACCAGCCGCCATCGGAAAAATCACACAGCCCCTGATCGCGCTGTTCGCGCAGCATGTTCAGAGCGTCAACAGGTTCGATATCCAGACGGGCTGCCACTTCGCGGTACGTTGCCCTGCCCATCTTTTCCAGTGCTTGAGTTACTGTTTCCATCGTTTTGCCTTCCGAAAATTATTTAACAGAGCGCAGGTGCGACACGTTCCCGCGATAGCTTGCCCAGTCGAAGTTGACCCAGATACCCGAGTCCATCCGCAGACGATCGATGACCCGTGCGCCCAGGGTGGCCACCAGTTCGTCGTAATTCAGGTTGCTCAGGATGCCTACTGGCTTCATGGCGGATAGGCGGCGGTCGATTACCTGGTTGATGATCACCTTCTCACCGCTCGAGCCGCGCTGAATCCCTACCTCGTCCAGTACCAGCAGATCGACGTTGCACAGGTCATTCAGAAGTGACGATTCGGACTGGCCGTCGTCGTAGCATTCGCGCACACGGAGCATCAGGTCAGGGATGGTCACCACCAGAACGGAGTGGCCAGCGGCCAGCAGGTAGTTACCGATCGCCGCCGCCAGGTGGTTCTTTCCGGTCCCCGGCGCGCCGCTGAATACGAAGCTTGCGAATCCGCCGCCACCAAAGTTCTGCGCGTAGCTCTTGGCCATGCTGTACGCCTGGCGCTGCTCCTGGCTGGACACCTGGTAATTTGCGAACGAGCAGCTGCGGTGCAGAGCCTGGATGCCGGCACGACCAAAAATCTTCTCCGAGCGCGCACGCTGATTCTGCTTGTCGATCTCCTCAGAACGCTTGCGGCCCTCAGCTTCCTGCCAGGCCTGCCACTCTTCGACGCTGTTAAATTTCGGCTGCACGCTGGCCGGGATGAACTTCTTCAGGCGCTCAAGCGCACTGCCAGTTCCGATGACGCTCTTCATTTTGCCCCCCTGAAACCCGCTGGAATTTTTTTGTCCGGCTGGGAAATGTGATTAACATCCCGGCCCGCATTGCGGCTACTCAGTCCGAATTTCGGCTTAAACAGTCCCTGGTACCCGTTGGCGATACTGGCGTTGATTACGGCTACCGGATCGTGACCTTCGTCCAGACACTGTTTCAGCAGGCCGAACGCCTTGGTGACAGTCAGTTCGGTTTTAATGGCTTTGCCAGATTGCTGACGATAGGCAACCCACTCACCCCATGACGACGCATCCAGCCATTCAGGAACCGGGATACTCAACGGGTCAAACTTCACCTTCCCCCTTGGGGGATTAGAGGGGGTTAGATCTGTATTTATATTTGTCTTTGGAAGAATGTCTTTGGTGTTCCCTGTTTTCAGGGATCCCTTTCCCTGTTTTTGGGGATGGTTATCCCCGTTTTCAGGGATGGTTGAAGGGGTAAAATTGCCATCCCTGAATTCAGGGATGGTGATAACCCATGTGACAACTTCAGCAGCAGGGAAAGCCGCTGGACACTTCATACAATTCGGCTTGGCGTAAGCCCATTTATCCAGGTGGGTATTAATCCCTATGTATCTGGTTTGCCCAATCCGGCGCAGGATGATGATGTTCCGGTAAGCCAGGCTCAGAACGGCTTCAGAAACATGCTTCACCTTCAGCGTCGTTTTGTCTGCGATGAGGCTATTGGCGATCCGGTCAGATTTTTTCGACCAGCCATACGTCAGCCGAACGATGGCATTCAGAACACGGAATTCCCGACCCGATAGCTCGACGATACACAGGGCATCCTGAATCTGGTTGGCTAAACGCAAATAGCCGTTTTCCAGTTCAGCCATGCGGCTCTCCTGTTTCCCCTGCTGCGCGGGGAATTTGTATATTTCAGCGGTATTTGACATACTTATCTCCGCAATTGACTGACGTTTGTTGCACCAGAAAGCCGTTGGTGTTCGAGCACCGCGGCTTTCGCCTTTTTGATACCTGCCATCACATTACCCCCGGAACCATCGTCGCCAGGCTCGCCAGAACCGGGCCGAGGGAATCAGTCGGCAGAAAACGCAGTAATGCTTCTGCTGCTTCCCGGACCTCTTTCTCCAGTCGCTGAATTGGCTGACCAAGTAACTTCGCCTGCTGCGCTTCGCCACACTCTTTGATGGCATCTGCGATTAGCTCTTCATTGGTTTTGCCGGTCACCAGGCCGAACTCGCGCGCTACTGCTTCGTTATCGCGAGCCATCACCGCCACGATCGCCGGAGTCAGCATCACCAGGTACTTGTCATACTTCGGCCCGGTGTTATTAATCATCCGGAAGAAGTTAACTTTGGTGCCATGCACCGAACCGGCCAGTAGCAGGCCACGACCACCACTGGCAAACCACTCTTTCGCAACCAGCTGCGAGATGTAGTTTTGCGCATCGCCGGGCGTTGCCCTGTTCCAGGCTTTTACAGCCTCCCGGATGTTCGAGAGTTTGCACGATTGGCGCGGAAGCTCTTGATATTTCGATGTCACCCGGCTTGGGGCCGGGCTGCTATCATGGTTAAAAATTCGTGTTTGCATTGCCAGTTCTCCTACTTTGGTAAACCGTCAGTGGGATTTGGGTAAAGATCAGGGCGCAGTTCGTGGGGAGTCACACCGGTGGCTGCGTGGATTTGAAGGACCCGATCAGCAGGCACCACGCCCTGGTACCGGTTTTTCCAGCGGCTGACTGACATCGGCTTGATGCCCAGCATGGTTGCGAGATTTGTTGCAGTACCTGCAGACTTAATGGCTTTTGTTAACCCGTTCATCGTTGTCTCCGATTTGAATACAATCAAATTAAGCCTGAGACTTAATTTATTGTCAAGTCTGAGGCGAATTTTCAAGTTTAAGCAAAAGGCTTATTCTTCTAACCATGAAAGAGAAAACCGTACTTAATCCGACACTTGTCGAGCGCCTTTCAGAGCTGAATGGGCGCGGCATGACCAAATCTGATATGGCCCGGGTTGCTGGGGTAACTCCGCAGTCAGTAAACGGCTGGTTCAAGAAAGGTGTGATCAGTAAGAAATCAGCCTTAGCGGTTGCTGACGCAGCTGGCGTTTCGGTGCCTTGGCTGCTCGGTGAAGATGTCGGAGAGAAAGACGGACTCAAGCCTGACGAACAGCGCCTGCTGGAGCTCTACCGTCAGTTGCCTGAAGAAGAGCAGCAGAACATGCTCCGCATCTTCGCGATCCGCCTGAAAGAACTGGATGAACTGTATGAGAAGTACATGAAGGGGCGGATTCGGTCGCAAGAGAACTGAGTTGAAAATACAGCATCGACTTGGTCGCTAAAGCAGATAACAGTCGTGGTTTGTTATTTTTTGGAAAAAAACAGTAAATACAGTCACTTGACAGACACGGCTTTTTTGACCCTGCATGACAAAATTGCTTTATCACTTTGGAGAGGACATAATCAAGCTATAACCTCTTTGGAGAATTTGTCATGATTCGCAGACTACTGAAACAAGTCACTGAACAACCATCTAAGGTGGGCGTCGATGATTTGCAAAAAATTCAGGATGATATCGAGTCTGCGCAAAAGAAAATTGCTGAAGAAAGAAAAAAAATCAAAGAGGAACATTTTGATGGCTCAAGACTCACAAAGCATAGATTCACTATTTGATTATTTTTATTATGACAAGGAGCGTGTTAGTGCATTAACAGCGCAACTTTATCCCTCTGGTGTATTAAATTCAGTTAAACAGACCTCCTCCGAATCTGAAAATGGCCTAAATGAGTTGAAGGCAGGCATACCTCTCTTAGGGGGACGTTCTAGCGCATCAGAAGCATATTCACGCACCCAAGAAAGGACTTTTGATTCTTCATGGAGCATGCCATTAAATCTATTAAATAAACTGTCAGAAACTGGGATAGTTAAAACAAGTCTCAATGATGCTAAACTAGGTGATCTGGTTTTAATCAAAGGCATGATGAAAATATTCGATGCTCAGATGGTTCATCTTTGTATGCCTATTGTTAAGAAAATAAAGTTAAACGAAATAAAAAAAGAAAGAAACGCTCAGGCTAAGGCGTTATTAAAAAATGAAATTGCCAATCTCGATAATGCAGAAGAATTGGTAAAAATACTACCTCCAACCACTCATATTGATTTTGCTGATTCGTGTGGAAACCAGAGCTGGATGTCTGTTGAACCCTCAAATTTGACAACAACATTAAGTGATGTTTCGTTAAAGTATGGTCCTTTCATTCCTGGTGAATGGTATATTCTTTGCATTGTCGATGCTTATGCTGACGATCTCAAGCTTGATAATCCTGATGCACCATATCCTACAGCGACCAATGAATTAAAACAGGGTATGCAAGGCATGTTGAACATGATGCGAAGCATAATGGGCAGGCCCTTTGGTTCATTCGGTATAACACCTCTTATTATTTTTCGAGGGGTTGCACATAGTCAATAATAGACTCATAAAATTCCACCCGGCCACTGCGCCGGGTTTTTTATATCCCTTTACTTACCAGCTCCGCCGCCTTATCAAACACCTCATCCTGAACACCATCGCCCTTCTGTCTCCCCAGCCTCACCAGTTCGTCAATGATGCTCGCCCGGTTAATGGTTTTTTGAGCTGATACCAGGCCAATAACTGCAGCGCCAATCGCCAAGCCAACCAACCCAGTCTGTTCGTCTTTGTTCTTCATCGTTCCGCTCCGTTGTACCCTCAGAAAGATTAGCACCACCAGAATCGAACTAAAACTGAGCGTGTTTAGCGACAAACTGCCACTAAACAGAGTGAGTTTGCGCTCTATTTCTACATCAAACATCACGATTAAGCTTCAAACTTACAAATTAACTTCGCTCTAGGCTTGACACAATTTAAGCCGCAGACTTAATATAATCCCACCAAGACGCACCACGAACCACCCAGGCATGGAGCCCACTAAGTAGCCGCCGACGGCATACGAATAGTCGGATGAGGTGGAGTGATTAACGCGCATCAGGTTCAAGTTACGTTCCGCCAGCCTGGCGACAAAGGCAAAGAGGTATACATGGCTAAGTTGAGATTTACCGTCGTGATCTCCGGCAGTGGTGGATATCGCACATATCAGGTGAAAGCGAATGATTGGAAAGAGGCAGACCAGATTGCCACGACCATCTATCGCTGCGAACGACCGGATGAGCCGGAATATGAAATTGGCACCGCTGCCGTAATAGCAGGCTGGCCAAAGGTCTGGTAAGGGGGAGGTATGACTGATTTCGCACGTAAACCAGTACGGCAGCAGGCCGTAAAACTGAGTTCTCTTGGGGCGTTTATTCGCCGCATCTGTTACCTGCTGGCGCAGAAGGGGAATCCTGATGTGTGACTCGAAAGAATGCGCGTACTGCCGCAAACCAATCGAGCAAGGGAAAGAAGTTAAAAACGTTTTGCTCTTCATCCGCGGCACCCAGCTGGCGCGCGAAGAACGTGATTACTGTTCTGTGCGTTGCGCTTCGTACGACCAGATGGCCCACGAAGCCTAACGTAAAACCCGCGCAAGGCGGGGTCTACGTCCGGTGCCACCGACCAAAGTTACACCGGAAAACTACTCAAAACCAAAAACACACCCAATGGGCGCAATCTCTGGCCCGGGGATCTTACATCCAAAAATGAGGATCTGACATGGAATTTTTCTACCTGGTTAAGGCCACTCAGAAGTCAGGGAAGCCTGACGCTGTAGTGTGGCTCTCCGCCAACACCCAATCACGAGCTGCGTTGCAGCTGGATGTCGCGCTGGAAGATGCAGGCATCGAAACTGGCCGTGGTAAAGACTACGCCAAGCCAGTACGCACCGACATTCCAGTTATTAACGATCTGCCTGAAGAAGGTGTCGTCTGCTTCGAGTTCTGTAAGCGCTACACCCTGGCCGACGACCAGCGCACCTGGAACGTGATCCCTGGTAGCAATAACCCTGACACAGGTGCAACAGAAGATCAGCACGGCGCTGATGCCTTAAGCCAACTGCGTGCGAATTTTGTAACCCCGCGCCACACTTTGCCTTCAGTTTCCAGCGAAGCAGATATCTCTGAGACTGCAAAACCCCTATATGAGTATGGCCTGAAGATCAGCGAGCACGATGATGGTGGTGCCCACTACCCCGTCTGCAAAATGCCATTCCGCAAACAGTTGCTGTCCCAACTGACAGCAAGCGAACTGCGCCATCACATCAGCCGCAAAGAACACGCGGAAATCCATGTGATGGAAATGGACACGGATAACGGATATGTCCAGAACCTGCTCCTGGCCGCCGAGAATTCTCCAGAAGTTAAGGCTTATGACACCAAAGACCTGTGGCGTTACACGAAAGCGATCCGAGAAGTCTTCAGCATGGAAAAAAGCCATGAACTGGCTTTGCTTTTGCAGTTCACAAAGGCCTGGGTAGCCACCCCATATATCGACCGCGGGATCCTGACGCGTGAATGGGCCGCCGGCAATCGCATTAACCTCGTACAACGCACTGACGCAGGCACCAATGCCGACGGCGGATATGTAACTGACCGTGGCGAAGGCGCACACCACACCCTGGACACCCTCGATCTGGAAATCGCCTGCGCCCTGCTGCCGATGGATTTCCATCCCTTTGAAATTCCTTCCAGTATTTTGCGCCGCGCCAAAGAGATTGTCGCGACCAAAGAAGAACCATGGAAATCGTGGAGCAAAATTCTGCGCAATCAGCCAGGAGTTCTGGCAGTTAACCGCGCGGCCATCTTCAACCTGGTGCGCATCGCGCCGGAGAATATCCACCTGACGCCGGCTGCGCATCTGGAGTTCGTTAACCAGACGATGACGGCTGATTTCAATGCTGCAACTGAGCTGCTGCCACTCCCGATCGCACAACCAGAACCTGAAATTGAAAGCCAATTTATTGATGGGCAGCTGGCGGCCGACCGCGGCGAATTTGTCGAAGGCGTCAGCGACCCAGCCGATCCGAAGTGGGTTAAAGAAGACCTGACCACTACCAGCCAGCCGCATGTCGCAAACCTCGGTGGCGGGATGTTCTCCATCGAGGGTCTGATGAACGAAAAACAACCACAAACAGATGACCGTTCACCGGTTACAGAGGAGACCACCAGCGATGTGCAGATGGAAGAGACTGACCCGGCGGAAGGAGAAGCTGGTAACCCGGTTCAACCAGGCGAAAGCACTAATGCAGCTGATCCGCAAACAAATGCCCTGATCCCGGCTGAGGTACTTGCCGCCGCGGCGCCGGAGCTGGCGAACGCCACGCAGCCGGAAGTAACCATCGAAACGCCGGAATACCCTGCCTACTTCGAACCGGGCCGCTATGTGAGCCTGCCGAATAACGTTTATCACGCAGCGAACGGGATCAGCAGCACCCAAGTGAAAGACGCGCGCGTCAGCCTGATGTACTTCAACGCGCGCCACGTCGCCAAGACCATCCCGCGCGAAGGTTCCAAAGTGCTGGATATGGGAAACCTGGTTCATGCGCTGGCACTGCAGCCAGAAAACCTCGACGAAGAGTTCAGCGTGGAGCCGGTGATCCCAGAGGGGGCATTCACTACTGCGGCGACCCTGCGCGCCTTTATCGACGAGCACAATGCCAGCCTGCCGGCACTGCTGAGCGCTGACGATATCAAAGCGCTGCTGGAAGAGCACAACGCCACCCTGCCCGCGCAGGTGCCGATGGGCGGCAGCCTCGAAGAAACAGCGCAGAGCTATATGACGCTGCCAGCTGAGTTTCAGCGTATCGAGGCAGACCAGAAGCAGGCTGCTGCCGCGATGAAGGCCTGCATCAAAGAGTACAACGCCATCCTGCCCGCGCAGGTGAAAACCAGCGGCAGCCGCGACGCGCTGCTGGAGCAGCTGGCGATCATCAATCCTGACCTGGTGGCGCAGGAAGCGCAGAAACCGGCACCGCTGAAAGTGTCCGGCACCAAAGCGGAGATGATCCAGGCGGTGAAGTCTGTGAAGCCGGATGCGGTATTTGCTGACGAACTGCTGGACGCCTGGCGCGAGAACCCGGGCGACAAGATTCTAGTGACCCAACAGCAGATGCAAACGGCGCTGGCCATTCAGAAAGCGCTGCATGAGCACCCGACCGCCGGGAAACTGCTGCTGCACCCTGATCGCGCTGTTGAGACGAGCTATTTCGGTATCGACGAAGAGACCGGGCTGGAAATCCGCGTGCGCCCGGATCTGGAAATCGACATCGACGGCGTGCGGGTCGGCGCCGACCTGAAAACCATCAGCATGTGGAACGTGAAGCAGTCCGGCCTGCGCGCCCGCCTGCATCGGGAAATCATCGACCGCGATTATCACCTCAGCGCGGCCATGTATATGCAGACCGCTGCACTGGACCAGTTCTTCTGGATTTTCGTCAACAAAGACGAAGGTTATCACTGGATCGCCATCGTCGAGGCCAGCGAGGAGCTGATTGAGCTTGGCATGCTGGAGTATCGCCAGGCGATGAACCGCATCGCTAACGCGTTCGACACTGGCGAGTGGCCAGCGCCGATCACCGAAGACTACACCGACGAACTGAACGACTTCGACCTGCGCCGCCTTGAAGCGCTGCGTACTCAGGCATAAGGGGAATGACGATGGAAAACATGAATATCGTAACTGCGGAGCAGCAGGCTCCAAACACTATCTCTGCCAGCAACGCCATCTTCAATGTGCAGGCATTAACCCAACTGCAGGCCGTTGCCGGTTTGATGGCTCAGGCCGCCGTAACGGTCCCTGAACATCTTCGCGGTAACCCAGCCGACTGCATGGCCATCATTATGCAGGCCATGCAGTGGGGCATGAACCCGTACGCGGTGGCGCAGAAAACGCACCTGGTCAACGGCGTGTTGGGCTACGAGGCGCAACTGGTAAACGCAGTAATCTCCAGCTCTAACGCCATTGTGGGCCGCTTCCACTATGAGTACGAGGGCGACTGGTCGAAATGCGCCAGCAGCCGCGAAGAGATCGTGAAGAAGCCGGCAAAAGGCGGTGGTACGTACGACAAGAAAGAAATGGTTCGAGGCTGGACCAGTGCTGACGAACAGGGTCTGTCGGTTCGTGTGGGTGCCGTTATTCGTGGCGAGAGCGAGATCACCTGGGGCGAACCGGTGTTCCTCTCCAGTGTGATTACGCGTAACTCTCCGCTGTGGATTTCAAATCCGAAACAGCAGATCGCTTACCTGGCTCTCAAATACTGGGCGCGCCTTTACTGCCCTGCGGTCGTCCTCGGTGTGTACACCCCGGATGAAGTTGAGCAGCGCACCGAGAAGGAAATCAACCCGGCCCCCGCCCAGCGCGTGAGCCTGTCTGATATCAAAAGTGACAGCGTAACAACAACGCACAGCGCGCAGGAATCGGCCGCCAACATCGATGGTCTGGCCGATGATTTCCGGGATCGCATTGAAGCGGCGCAGGACGTGGATAACGCCAAAGCAGTACGGGCCGACATCGAAAGCGCCAAGAACACCCTTGGCTCAGCCCTGTATACCGAGCTGAAAAACAAGGCCGTGAAGCGTTACCACCTGGTTGATGCGTATAACCGGGTCGAGGCGGCGATCAACTCCCTGCCGCAATCCGGCGAACCGGATGGTGCCGAGCGCTTCGAGGAAGTCGAGCGCGTACTGGCGGCGGCCAAACGTCACTTGGGCGATGACCTGCACGATAAGTTCAGCATCACCCTGGCAGATATGAAACCGGAATACGTGGCCTAAGGGAGGCGGGAGGGTTCGCCCTCCCGATAGAAAAATTATGCGATTAATAAACCGCAGCACACAGTCACCGCTGACGCGCCAAGCATGCGACATCGCCCTGGCAGCCCATCAGGAACGCTATGGCAACTACGGGCGCAGCCGGATGAAAGAAACATACACGGTGCGGGTGGAGGGAGTGAAGGTCTGGGTGGAGGTGGTGAACCGCAAGGCGAGCTACGTGGCCACGGCGATGACCGGCATGCGCCGCCTGCGATCCTTACCCGGGCAGGCTGCCTGATATTGAAATATCACCCTATCGGGCTTTGATTGCTCATATTAATCAACTGGAGGTTTTCATGGGACAGCTCGTTAGCCTGGAGGACTGGGCTTCCGGTCCAAACGGCTTTAAGCAACCACCATCCAGAGCGTCGCTGCACAGGATTGCAAAAACAGGACAAACAATTCCAAGGGCGCTGAAACAAGGTCGGCGGTGGGTTATTGATGAAGAGGCCAAATTCATTGGTTTACTCGCCTCGCCGGTTCTACCACCACGCATGCCGAAAGCGGTGAAGACGCTTATGGAGCGAGTAATTAATGGCAGCCAGACCACGTAATCACAGGGTTGATATCCCAAATCTCTACTGCAAGCTGGATAAGCGCAACAGCAAAACCTACTGGCAATACCGGCACCCTTTAACCGGTCAATTTATCGGTTTTGGTACAGATCAGGAGGCGGCCAGACTGGCCGCCACTGAGTTGAATCGACTGCTGGCGCAGCAGGAAGCTGCGCAGTCGTTCGCCCTGATCGATATGGTCAACCACAAGAAGGTTAACTCAAAGAAATCGATAAGAATGCGCGTATGGATCGAACGGTATTTGAAAATTCAGGAGGAGCGGCTTAGTAATAAGGAGATAAAAAATAATACGCTTAAATCCAGAAGGACCTGCACCAACGTGCTGGCTGAAAGGATGCCTGACATTGGCATTCAGGAGGTCACCACCAAAATGCTGGCGTCCATTACCGACGAATATAAAGCCAGAGGCAAAGCGCGGATGGCGCAAACGCTCAGGAGTGTCTGGATTGATCTGTTCAGAGAAGCGCAGCACGCAGGTGAAGTTGAGCCGGGATATAACCCGGCGTTGGCCACAAGAAAAGTCACTGTCCGGGTGACCCGTTCTCGACTGAACCTGGAAATGTGGAAAGTGATATTTGAAACGGCCGGCAATATGGCGCCCTACGTCCAAAACTCCATGCTTCTGGCGGTGGTCACCGGGCAACGCCGCGGTGATATCGCCAAGATGAAGTTCTCGGATGTCTGGGACGGCTATCTCCATATTGAGCAGCAAAAGACGGGGGTGAAACTGGCTATACCTCTCTCGCTACGGTGCGAGATGTTGGATATCACCCTGGCGCAGGTGATTAAGCGATGTAGAGACCGGGTCGTGAGCCCTTGGCTTCTTCATCATGTGACATCAAGCGGTAATGTGAAGGCGGGCGATCAGATTGGCGAGAACAGCCTTAGCGTCTCCTTCAAACTCGCGATCGACAGCACGGGCATTTCCGTAGATGACGGGAAAACAATGCCTACGTTTCACGAGCAGCGCTCTCTATCCGAGCGTCTGTATGAGGAACAAGGCATCAACACCCAGCAGCTACTGGGTCACTCATCAGACAGGATGACTGCGCAGTATCATAACGATCGCGGACTCGACTGGGTGAAAGTGAAGGTGTAGCTACGTGAATAATTGGGCCGTATCCCCCTGCAAATTTCGCAGAATTTAAGGATTCATTTTGGGGAGGAATTTTGGAGGAGTTTTGGGGAAGAAAAAACGGACAAAAAACCGGGCATCGCGCCCGGTTCTGTTTCCAGCCTGAAAAAACCTTACGCGCTCAACCCGCGATTCACCAGCATCGGTTCAATCTGCGGATCGTGCCCGCGCCACTGGCGATAAAGTTCAGCTAAATCAGTACTATTCCCGCGCGACAAAATCGCCTCGCGGAATTTCTGTCCGTTTTCGCGGGTTAATCCGCCCTCTTCCACGAACCACTGATAGCCGTCGTCGGCCAGCATTTGCGTCCACAGATAGGCGTAATAACCCGCCGCGTAGCCGCCCCCGAAGATATGGGCGAAGTAACTGCTGCGGTAGCGCGGCGGTACGGCAGGGAGATCCAGTTGCTCACGTTTCAGCGCTGCGGTTTCAAACGCCTCGACGTCTGCGGGCGCCTCGCTGACGGCAATTCCGTGCCAGTTCATATCCAGCAGCGCGGCGCTGAGCAGCTCGGTCATGTCGTAGCCTTTATTAAACTGGGTGGCGCTGAGCATTTTCTCGCGCAGGGCGTCGGGCATCGGCTCCCCGGTCTGATAGTGGCGGGCATAGTGGGCAAAGACATCGGGATGGCTGGCCCAGTGTTCGTTAATTTGCGACGGGAATTCGACAAAATCGCGCGGCGTGTTGGTGCCGGAGAGCGTGGCGTAACGCTGGCTGGCAAACAGGCCGTGCAGGGTATGGCCAAACTCATGGAACACGGTGATGACATCATCCCAGGAGATCAGCGCCGGCTGGCCTTCCGCGGGTTTTTGATAGTTGCAGACGTTATAAATAACCGGACGCGTCCCGAACTCAGTGGATTGCTCGACAAAGTTGCCCATCCACGCCCCGCCGCCTTTTGAGTCGCGTGCGAAGAAGTCACCGTAAAACAGCGCCATCCCCTCCCCGTTGTGATCGAAGATCTCCCAGACGCGCACGTCAGGATGGTAGACCGGAATGTCATTGCGCTCGGCAAAGGTAATGCCAAAGAGCTGGGTCGCCGCCCAGAAAACGCCGTCGGTCAGGACGCTGTTGAGGGCAAAATAGGGTTTAACCTGTGCCTCATCCAGGGCGTACTTCGCCAGACGCACGCGCTCGGCGTAGTACGACCAGTCCCAGGCCTGCACCTGGAAATGTCCCTGCTCGTCATCGATCACTTTCTGAATGTCCGCCTGCTCCTGCAGGGCGCGGCCCCGTGCGGCCGGAACGATACCGCGCATAAACTGCAGCGCGGCATCGGGGGTTTTGGCCATCTGATCGGCGATTTTCCAGCTGGCGTAGTTGCTGTAGCCCAGCAGTTCCGCCTGACGGGCGCGCAATGCCACCAGCCGGGCGACCACCTCCCGGGTGTCGTTAGCATCGTTTTTTTGCGTGCGCAGCCAGCCCGCCTTGAAGAGATTTTCCCTGACCTTACGGTCGCGCAGTTGTTGCAGCGCCGGTTGCTGGGTGGTGTTCAACAGGGGAATAAGCCAGCGGTCGTTGAGCCCCTTATCCGCCGCAGCCTGGGCTGCCGACGCCTGTTCCGCCTGGCTCAGGCCATCCAGCTGGTGCAGAAAATCCACCACCAGCCCGCCCGCTTTGTCAGCGGCCAGCAGGCGCTGGTTAAACTGGCTGATCAGGGTGGCGGCTTCGGTATTAAGCGCTTTCAGCGCCTGCTTTTCCGCTTCGCCCAGCCGGGCACCGGCCAGAATAAAGCGCTGGTGCAGCTCCTCAATCAGGCGCAGAGACTCAGCGTCCGGCGCCAGCGCCTGCCGATCGTTGTAGAGGGCATCCACGCGCGCAAAGAGCGCGTCATTCAGCCAGATATCGTTAGCCAGCGCCGCCAGCTCGGTTGAAATCGCCTCTTCCAGCTGCTGCAGATAGTCATTGGTGTGCGCCGAGGTCATGGCGAAGAAGACGCTGCTTACCCGGCCAAGCAGTTCGCCGCTTTTCTCCAGCGCCAGCACGGTATTGGCGAAATCGGGGGCAGCCGCAGACCCGGCAATCGCCGCGATCTCGTCGCGTTTCTGGCGAATAGCCTCGTCGAAGGCCGGACGGTAATCTTCGTCGCGGATCAGATCAAAATGCGGCGCCTGGTACGGCAGCGTGCTGCCTGCAAAAAAAGGATTGGTGCCAGACATATCAGACTCCTGAATAGGGTGAATCTCCCCAGAGTAGGCCAGCCCGACATGCGCTGCAATCCTTCTCGTCTTCAGGGCATAAAAAGTCACCTTACCCTGCGTCAGATCGCATGCTATGGTAGTACAACACAAAAAGCGTTGAGGAACAGTGAGATGATAATTTTAGTTACCGGAGCGACTGCGGGTTTTGGTGAAAGCATCACGCGTCGTTTTGTTGCCAACGGACATAAAGTGATTGCTACCGGCCGTCGTCAGGAGCGTCTGCAGGAGCTGAAAGATGCGCTCGGCGACAGCATTCTGACCGCGCAGCTGGACGTGCGTAACCGCGCATCCATTGAAGAGATGATTGCCAACCTGCCTGCCGAATGGCGTGACATCGACGTGCTGGTTAACAACGCCGGGCTGGCGCTGGGGCTTGAGCCTGCGCACAAAGCCAGCGTCGAAGACTGGGAAACGATGATTGACACCAACAACAAAGGCCTGGTCTACATGACCCGCGCCGTGTTGCCTGGCATGGTCGAGCGCAACCGCGGTCACGTGATCAACATCGGCTCCACTGCCGGTAGCTGGCCGTATGCAGGCGGCAACGTCTATGGCGCGACCAAAGCCTTTGTGCGCCAGTTCAGCCTGAACCTGCGCACCGACCTGCACGGTACCGCCATCCGGGTGACGGATATTGAGCCGGGTCTGGTTGGCGGCACAGAGTTCTCCAACGTCCGCTTTAAAGGCGATGACGACAAAGCAGGTAAAACCTACGAGAACACCACCGCCCTGACGCCGGAAGACGTTACCGAAGCCGTCTGGTGGGTAGCGACCCTGCCGAAACACGTCAACATCAATACCGTTGAAATGATGCCGGTTACGCAGAGTTTTGCTGGCCTGAGCGTCCACCGCGGATGATTTTTCCCCGCCCGGCCTGCTGGCCGGGTATGGGCTAGCGGGCAAAAGAATGGTAGTATTTCCTGGTTAACTCTCTGAGAAATCACATCGAATGGCCGCTGAATCGCAACTTAATCCGACCCAACCCGTTAATCAGCAAATTTATCGTATTTTGCGCAGCGACATCGTGCATTGTCTGATCCCACCGGGTACCCCACTTTCTGAAAAAGAGGTGTCGGTCCGCTTTGACGTCTCCCGCCAGCCGGTTCGCGAAGCCTTTATCAAGCTTGCCGAAAATGGCCTGATCCAGATCCGCCCCCAGCGCGGCAGCTACGTCAATAAGATCTCACTCAGCCAGGTGCAAAACGGCTGTTTTGTCCGTCAGGCCATCGAGTGTGCCGTGGTCCGTCGGGCGGCAAGTCTGGTCGACGACAATCAGTGCTATCACCTTGAGCAGAATCTGCATCAACAGCGCATCGCCATTGAACGTAAACAGCTGAATGATTTCTTCCTGCTTGACGACGAATTTCACCAGAAGCTGGCGCAAATTGCCGGTTGTCAGCTGGCGTGGGATACCATCGAGAACATCAAGGCGACCATGGATCGGGTGCGTTATATGAGTCTTGACCACGTTTCACCGCCGGAGATGCTGCTGCGTCAGCATCTGGATATTTTCCACGCCCTGGAAAAACGCGACGCCGATGCGGTTGAAAAAGCGATGACCCTGCATTTGCAGGAAATTGGCGAGTCGGTACAGTTAATTCGTCAGGAAAACAGCGACTGGTTTAGCGAAGAGTAAAACTTCCGCATCCCGTCGTTTATCCGGGATGCGGCAAACAGGTTTGTTAGCGCACCACTAATACCGGAATTTTAGCATAGCGTAATACCGATTCCGCATTTGAACCCAGCAGATGGGTAGTTACGCCAGGCTTTTTCGAACCGATAACAATAATATCGAATTTACCCTCAGTCCCCATCGCGATGATTTCATCGCGCACGCTGCCAAAACGCACTTCGGTATGCATTCTCTCCGGCGGTACATCAAAGAGCCGTTTTAATTCGTTCATCTTTTTCCTGGACTCTTCGGTCATATAGGTTTCGAACTTAATGATATCCGAAGAGAAGCCCCGGAGCAGTGCGCGACTGTTGACTGGAAGAACATTTAACAGCGTGATTTCAGCGTTATCCGCCCTCGCCAGAAACGCGGCATGACGCACAGCCTTATCACTTAAATCCATTTCAAATACATCGACAGGCATCAATATTTTTTTATACATAGCCTTTCTCCTTATATCGATAACTTGCTTGTTAACGATATTAAGAGTGGCATGATGTCATGAAACGAACCTTAAACGACTCGGTCAGGAAATAAGCGTCAGAAGTAAAGAAGTGTTTAGACTATGCCGCCGCGAACGGCGGCATAAAAGGAGATTAAATATCTGCGGCGTATTGTGCCACTGTGGCTTTCGCCCCGTCTTTTAATAATGCCGCGTAGGCGTTCATGACGGCATCAACAAATACGCGGTCCTGAGGTAACTCTTTACCGAAAATAGTGTCAATTCCCAGCAGGGCTTTGACGCGGTCTTCACCTTCCGCACTGCCTTTAACCGCTGCCTGAATGACCGGCAGCAGCGGGTCGCACACCTCAATGGTTTCACCCTGCTCATCCACTCCACCGACATAACGCATCCAGCCCGCAACGCCCAGCGCCAGCAGCGGGAACGGCTTCTGATGCACCCGGTGCCAGCGCACGGAGTCCAGCATACGCTGCGGCAGCTTCTGGCTGCCGTCCATGGCGATCTGCCAGGTGCGGTGGCGCAGGGCCGGGTTGCTGTAACGTTCGATCAGCAGATCGGCGTAACGCCCGAGGTCCACGCCGGTGACTTTCAGGGTTGGAGCCTGCTCGTTGAGCATCAGTGCGCGGGCGGCGCGCTTGTAATTTGCATCCTCCATGCAGTCGTTAATGTGCTGATAGCCCGCCAGATAGCCCAGATAGGCCAGGAAGGAGTGGCTGCCGTTCAGCATGCGCAGCTTCATCTCTTCGAACGGAATAACGTCGGCCACCAGCTCGGCCCCGGCTTTCTCCCACGCCGGACGACCCGCAACAAAGTTATCTTCAATCACCCACTGGCGGAACGGTTCACAGGCCACACCTGCCGGATCGCGCACGCCGGTGATCTGCTCGATTTTGTTCAGGGTATCGGCAGTGACGGCAGGCACAATACGGTCGACCATGGTCGACGGGAACGTAACGTGCGTTTCGATCCACTCCGCCAGCTCAGCGCTCACCGCGCGGGCATAGGCACAGGTGACGTTGCGCATTACGTGGCCGTTTTCCGGCATGTTGTCGCAGGACATCACGGTAAAGGCCGGCAGTCCGGCATTTTTACGTCGGGCCAGGGCTTCTACCACCACGCCCACAGCGGAAACCGGCTGGTGCGGATTTTGCAGATCGGCGGCGATCAGCGGATGATCGAGCATCAACTCTCCGGTGGCCGGGGCGTGGCAGTATCCTTTTTCGGTGATGGTTAACGAGACGATCGCCACCTGCGGTTCGCACATGGCCGCCAGCACCGCTTCCAGCCCATCAACCTGGGCATGCAGCGCTTTTTTGACCACGCCAACAACCCGCGCCGTCCAGGCATCGGCAGACATTTCAGCCACGGTGAAGAGATTATCCTGCGCCTTGAGATCCGCGATCTGCTGCTCGCCGCCAATCAGATTGACCTCGCAGTAGCCCCAGTCGCTGCCGTGCCCGGCGGCCAGAATATCGGCATAGACCGCCTGGTGCGCGCGATGAAAGGCTCCGAACCCCAGATGCACGATGCGTGTCTGCAGGTTGTCGCGGTTGTATTGAGGAAGCGTGGCTTGCGCATGTAATAACGGATTTTTCATGATTGTACTCGTTAATGTGATTAAGCGATGGATCCGGGCCGGTCTGCTTCACCCTGCCCGGCCAACTAACCCAACTAGAATGGTAGATAAAATAAATATTTCTCTGCCGTTAACCATACTGATTGTTGGTACGTCGATATTGATTTACGTTAACTTTTCACCATCTGGTGTGACATCAATTAAAAGTTGTGTGACAGCATTCGATAAAAACCTCAAGGCTATAAACCAATGATGTGAGGAGATGGCGGGAAACTCATTAGTGCGCTTTTGAAAGGTGAAAAGACTCCCCTGCTTTTACAGGGGAGTCCTGAGATATCAGGAGATGGCGCGATGCTTACCGTTAATCCCCAGCGCAGCAGATTTGTCGTCTGCGGCGTCTTCCAGCGTGCTGAGGTCGCGGTCACACACTTCAGGCATCAGCAGGGCTGAGATCAGGCCGATGCAGGAGTAGACAATCACCATCGCGACAATGGGCCACCAGGAACCGGTCATGTTGCAGAAGATACCCGCCAGCACCGGACCAAAGCCCACCGCCACAAGACCGCCCGCCTCTTTCGAAATGGCCATCCGGGTAAAGCGGTTACGGGAGCCAAACATCTCTGCCATGGTGATGTTTTCCAGGGCAAACAGGCCAAGTACCGCAAAGTTATGAATCACGATAATCGAGGCCATGATGACGCCAGGGCTGTACGACTTATCGACAATAATCGATATCATCGGGTAGGCCAGAATAATGGCCGAAATGCTCAGCAGAATATAAGGCAGACGACGGCCAAATTTATCGGACAACCAGCCCAGCAGCGGAATAGTAATAAACCCGAGAATAGAGCTGATCATTAAGGCGTCGGTCGGAATCGCTTTATCAAACATCAGGCTCTGCACCAGATAACCCGCAAGGAAGGTCTGGATCAGGCCTGAGTTACCCGCCTGGCCGAAACGCAGGCCGGTGGCAAGCCAGAACGATTTGCTCTTCAGCATTGCGCCCAGGGTGTTTTCCTGTGCAACCGCCTGCACCGGCGCATCTTCCGCAACCTGCTCAAAGACCGGGCTCTCTTTCAGGTTCATACGCAGCCAGATGGCAAAGATCATCACCACCACGCTCGCGAGGAACGGCACACGCCAGCCCCAGGCAATCAGCTCTTCACGGTCGAGGGCAAAGAACATCACCGCCCAAATCGCCGTGGCGCTCAGGGTGCCGCAGTTGGTGCCCATCGCCACCAGGGAAGAGATGATGCCGCGTTTCCCTTTCGGCGCGTATTCCGCCAGCATGGTGCCTGCACCGGAGATCTCCGCGCCTGCCCCCAGCCCCTGGATAATTCGCAGGGTCACCAGCAGCACCGGGGCGAAAATACCAATCTGTGCATAGGTTGGCAGCACGCCGATGAGGGTGGTACAGATCCCCATCATGGTGATGGTGATAAACAGCACCTTCTTACGGCCCACGCGGTCGCCCATTTTGCCGAAAATAAAGGCGCCGACGATACGGGCTATATAGCCCGCGCCATAGGTGCCCATCGCCAGAATTAGCGCCATCGCCGCGGATTGCTCCGGGAAGAAGATCTCATGGAAAACTAACGCCGCGCCCAGGGAATAAAGCTGGAAGTCCATGAACTCTAACGCAGTGCCGAGCCACCCTGACACGGCGGCTTTGATCAGATCTGATGTTGATCTTTCATGTTGTACTTGAGTCATATTAGCTATCTCAACAGGGTAAGATGCGTACCGCTAAACCGCATTCAGAATTATTATTCAGAGAACGTCAGTAATACCTTGCAGCACTGCCGCTGGTCTTTTTCAAACAGTTCAATGGCGTCTTTAACGTGCTGATACTCAAAGCTGTGAGTAATCAATTTGTCGGGATCGATAAGCCTTTTCTCCAGCCAGTTGATAACCACCGGGAACTTATTGGCGTTCAGGCGTGATGAGAAAATCGAGAGCTCTTTGCCGGTGATCCCCTGCTGCGCAACCTGGCTTGGATCGCTGGAGAAGCCCATCAGCACAATCCGCCCGCCCGGCGAGGCCAGATTGACCGCTTCCTGCAAAATAGACGGGTGACAGGCCGCATCAATAATCAGCGTCGGCTTGATGCCCTTCTCTTCCAGCAGCGCCTGCAGGGACTGATCGCTGTTGTTGATGACCCAGTCTGCCCCGCTGCGCTCTGCCATCGCCAGACGCTCTTCGATGCGATCAACCACAATCACCTGTTTCACCTTGTAGACGCCCTTCAGCGCCTGAACGGTGACCAGCCCCATCGGCCCGGCGCCATAAATCAGCGCAATATCCTGCTCTGTCGGACTGACATGGCCGGTGACGTTGGCGGCAATCGTGAAGGGTTCAACCATTACCGCGTGCTTATCGCTGATGGCATTCGGAATGACCCAGGCATTTTTAGCCGGCACAACGGCGAATTCACTGAAACCGCCGTCGCGGTGGACGCCCAGCACCACCAGCGAGGTGCAGACGTTCGGCTTGCCCACCGAGCACGGGTAGCAATGACCGCAGCTGATCACCGGATCAACCGAGACGCGCTGGCCCAGGCGCGCGGCGTCGACGCCTTCGCCGACAGCATCGATGACGCCAAAGAACTCATGGCCAATCACGCGCGGGTATTTGGCGAACGGGTTGTGGCCGCGATAGATGTGGCTGTCGGAACCGCAGATCCCCGCCAGCTTTACCTTGACGCGCACTTCGCCTGCGGCAGGCGTCGGTAACGGACGCTCTTCGATCGCCAGCGCATTCGGTTGTTGAATAACGATACTTTTCATCTTCTGCTCCTTTACCAGTTCCACAGCGTGCCATCTTCAAGACGCGCAACCGGCAGGTAAGCGGGATCGTAGGGATATTTCGCCGCCAGTTTCTCGTCAAAATCGATGCCCAGGCCCGGCTTATCGCCCGGATGCATGTAGCCATCTTCGAAGGTCCAGTTATGGTGGAACACTTCCAGCATCTGTTCGGAATAACCCATGTACTCCTGCACGCCAAAGTTCGGTACCCACAGGTCGAAGTGCAGTGCCGCCGCGTGGCAAATCGGGGAGAGATCCGATGGGCCATGCGAGCCGGTACGCACCTGGTAGAGCGAGGCGAAATCGGCAATCCGACGCATTCCGGTAATCCCGCCCGCATGGGTGATGGTGGTGCGGATGTAGTCGATCAGCTGCTCTTCGATCAGCTGCTTGCAGTCCCAGATGCTGTTGAACACTTCGCCCACGGCAATTGGGGTGACGGTGTGCTGGCGGATCAGACGGAAGCACTCCTGGTTCTCGGCTGGGGTCGGGTCTTCCATCCAGAACATCCGGTACTGTTCGATGCTCTTACCGAAACGCGCCGCTTCGATCGGCGTCAGACGGTGGTGCATGTCGTGCAGCAGGTGTTCATTAAAGCCATACTTGTTACGTACGGCGTCAAATAATTTCGGCGTAAAATCGAGGTATTTTTCGGTTGACCACAGCTGCTCTTCCGGCCAGTTGCCTTTGGTGGCTGGCTCATACGCCAGCCCTTTCCCTTTAGACATGCCGTAAGTGGTTTTCATTCCCGGCACGCCGCACTGAACGCGGATCGCCTTGAAGCCCATCTCTTTGTGGCGGGCGTAATCTTCCAGCACGTCGTCGATGGTGTGACCGGTGGTGTGGCAGTACACCATCACCCCTTCACGGGAGGCGCCGCCCAGCAGCTGGTACAGCGGCATATTGGCGGCTTTGGCTTTGATATCCCACAGCGCCATGTCGATGGCGGAAATGGCCGACATGGTGACCGGGCCGCGACGCCAGTACGCGCCTTTATAGAAGAACTGCCAGATATCTTCGATACGGTGAGCATCGCGGCCAATTAACTGCGGGCAGAGATGATCTTTCAGGTAGGACGCGACGGAGAGCTCGCGGCCATTCAGGGTGGCATCACCCAGGCCGACGATCCCTTCGTCGGTGGTGATTTTCAGCGTGACAAAGTTACGCCCAGGACAGGTGACAAATACTTCAGCCCCTACGATCTTCATGTTCCGGTTCCTTACATCATGTGTTGTGATGGAAGAAATCTACGCAATCACCCTACTACCATACAAGTATGAAGATCGAAAAATCCTCGCTCGATCACAGATTGGGCGCTTAAGCGCGCCCCCAACCCGCCACGATGATCAGCATGCCGCACAGCGCAACCGCGGCACCCGCCCAGTCATACAGGCTCAGCCTGACCCCATCCACCACCCGCAGCCACAGCAGCGCGGTGCAAACGTACACCCCGCCATAGGCGGCGTAGACGCGTCCGCTTGCCGCCGGGTGCAGCGTCAGCAGCCAGACAAACAGCGCCAGGGCAACGCCAGCGGGAATGAGCAGCAGAACCGAGGCTCCTTTCTTCAGCCATAGCCAGGGCAGAAAACAGCCGAGAATTTCACACAGGGCGGTAGCAAAAAAGAGCAGAGTTGTTTTAAACATATTTAACGTTGTCTAGTGAGGGATGGGTTATCATAACCGAATGTGAAAGGAACCCTTCCACATACCTGATGTGGGTATGACCTCACAATGGACTGTTGTAGAACCCCGGTGGTTATTCGAATGTCCACCGTCTGTAAGGAAAACACTATGCGTAAACTGAACACACGCCTCTGTCTGGCTGCCCTGCTGGCCGCTGTTTTCATCGCGCCAGTCTCCGCCAACACCAGCAAACTGATTATTGAATCCGGCGACAGCGCCCAGAGCCGTCAGAATGCCGCCATGGATAAAGAGCAATGGAACGACACCCGCAGCCTGCGCCAGAAGGTGAATACCCGCGCGGAGAAAGAGTGGGACAAAGAGGATGTGGCCTTTGACGCGCGGGATAAATGCCAGCAGAGCGCCAATGTCAACGCCTACTGGGAGCCCAACACCCTGCGCTGCCTCGACCGTCGTACCGGCCGCGTGATGGCCCCCTGATGACTTTTCGCAGCCACCGCGCAGCACGCTGCGCGGTGTTTAGTAGTATTCGATGTTATTTTTGATGGTGTACTTACGCGACACTGCAGGCTTCACGCTTTCATCCACCACGACCAGCTCGCATTCTACCGGGTTGTCGTGGCTGTCGTAATCACAGGTCTGTTTCACATTGCCCAGCGGCTTATCGTTCAACTGGCTGATCGAGGTGTAGTCGAGCTTCTTACGCTTGTCAGCCGCGGGGGTCGCCGTAATGGAGAGATGCTGCTCCCCGGACACGGTGGTTTTGCCCAGCGGATAGCCGTCGGCATCATAGCGATAGTTTACTTCCATATCCTTGCCGTGGGCGCTGACGATAAAGCCGTTGTCATCCGTATCCCATGAAATCCCCGACGCGGGCAGTTCCGCCAGCTGGCATTTCCCCTGCAGGCGCAGCCTTTTCTGGTGGGTCTGGGCATCCAGATAGTAGTTGGCGTCCAGCACCAGCGCGATGCCGGTGTTAGCTTCGAGATCGTGCAGCTCCAGGCTGTCAAAGCAGCCTTCCTCCGAGAGCGTGCCGCTGACGCGCTTGGCCACTTCCCCTTTTTCATTGATCAGCGTCTGGCTGAAGTCTTTCACCGGCCCGCGCAGGGGATCGAAATCAAATTCGTTTGAAAAACTGGCCATTTCTGGCGTAAACGACAGCGGCGCGGCGGTGTTGTCACACCCCATCAACAGAGCTGCCAGGACAAGCATAAGCGCGTGTTTATTCACATGACCTACCGATAGCAGAAGATAATTCCAGGCATATTAACAAATACAACCGTTTACATTAGCTATTATTATAGTCACACACAGTCGTAAGGAGGCAGATATGAAACGGTTACCCTGGATTACTGCACTTTTGCTCGCGGGCATTGCCCCGGCCGCGCTGGCGGCACCCGATAACTGCGAGCGGATCAAAAGCGACATTCAACAGCGGATTATCAATAACGGCGTGCCGGAGAGCGGCTTTATGCTGAACATTGTGCCTAACGATCAGGCCGATAAACCCGACGCCGAAGTGGTAGGCCACTGCGCCAATGACACCCTCAAAATCCTCTATACCCGCACCAGCAGCGGCAACTATCCGGTGAGCGGAGGCGGCAATCAGGCTCCTGCCCCCCGCGAGCCGCAGTGAGTTTTCCCCCGTTAACGCGGGGGAATCCCCTTTGTTTTGATATACATTAATAACAACTCCCCCTTAATGGGTAACACTCCTCTCCATTAGCCCGATCGTCATCACGGCTGAAATCAGTTTTCAACGACGAACGTAATGGAGTGAGTCATGTCAGATAATGAGCATAGCGGCGGGATTAGCCGCCGTACCCTCGTCAAATCGACCGCCATCGGATCCCTTGCGCTTGCCGCGGGCGGTCTGTCATTGCCCTTTGGTTTACGCCCCGCTGCCGCTGCCGTGCAGCAGGCGCGCGAGGACAAAGTGGTCTGGGGCGCCTGTTCGGTCAACTGCGGCAGCCGCTGCGCGCTGCGCCTGCACGTACGTGACGATGAAGTTTACTGGGTAGAAACCGATAACACCGGCGACGACATCTATGGCAACCATCAGGTGCGCGCCTGCCTGCGCGGACGCTCGATCCGTCGGCGCATCAACCATCCCGACCGCCTGAACTACCCCATGAAGCGGGTGGGTAAACGCGGAGAAGGCAAGTTCGAACGAATCTCCTGGGATGAAGCCCTGGATCTGCTCACCACCAGCCTGCGCGACGTGGTGGCTAAATACGGCAACGAAGCGGTCTACATTAATTACTCTTCCGGAATTGTTGGCGGTAACATCACCCGCTCCTCGCCTTATGCCTCTCTGGTTGCCCGACTGATGAACTGCTACGGCGGGTTCCTGAGCCATTACGGTACCTACAGCACCGCGCAGATCGCCTGCGCCATGCCTTACACCTACGGCAGCAACGAAGGCAACAGCACGTCTGATATCGAAAACAGCAAGCTGGTGGTGATGTTCGGCAATAACCCGGCGGAAACGCGCATGAGCGGCGGCGGGATCACGTACTACCTTGAACAGGCGCGGGAACGCTCGAATGCGCGCATGATCGTTATCGATCCTCGCTATACCGACACCGCCGCCGGGCGTGAAGATGAGTGGATCCCGATTCGGCCGGGGACAGATGCCGCGCTGGTAGCGGGCATCGCCTGGGTCCTGATTAATGAAGATCTCGTCGATCAGCCGTTCCTGGATAAATACTGCGTCGGTTACGACGAAACCAC
This sequence comes from Leclercia adecarboxylata, assembly GCF_023639785.1. Lineage (NCBI taxonomy): Bacteria > Pseudomonadati > Pseudomonadota > Gammaproteobacteria > Enterobacterales > Enterobacteriaceae > Leclercia > Leclercia adecarboxylata. The sequence goes on along the minus strand of NZ_CP098325.1, from coordinate 2,144,152 downwards.
CCTGCCGGAAGGCGCGCCCGCTAACGGCCACTACAAGGCCTATATTCTGGGCCAGGGCGAGGACGCCACCGCCAAAACGCCGGAGTGGGCCTCGCGTATCACCGGCATTCCCGTCGATCGGATCGTTAAGCTGGCCCGGGAAATCGGCACGGCGAAACCGGCTTACATCTGCCAGGGCTGGGGGCCGCAGCGTCAGGCCAATGGCGAGCTGACCTCCCGGGCCATCGCTATGCTGCCGATCCTCACCGGCAACGTCGGCATTAACGGCGGCAACAGCGGCGCACGTGAATCCACCTACACCATCACCATCGAACGTATGCCGCTGCCGGAGAACCCGGTTAAAACCCAGATCTCCTGCTTCAGCTGGACCGACGCCATCGCCCGCGGCCCGGAGATGACCGCCACCCGGGATGGGGTGCGCGGCAAGGATAAGCTCGACGTGCCGATCAAGTTCATCTGGAACTATGCCGGTAACACCATCATTAACCAGCATTCGGATATCAACAAAACCCACGACATTTTGCAGGACGAGAGCAAGTGCGAAATGATTGTGGTGATCGACAACTTTATGACCTCCTCGGCGAAATACGCCGATCTGCTGCTGCCGGATCTGATGACCGTCGAGCAGGAGGACATCATTCCCAACGACTATGCCGGGAATATGGGGTATCTGATCTTCCTCCAACCGGTGACCGCGCCCAAATTTGAACGCAAGCCCATCTACTGGATCATGAGCGAAGTGGCGAAGCGCCTGGGGCCGAACGTTTATCAGCGCTTTACCGAAGGCCGGACCCAGGCGGAATGGTTGCAGTACCTTTACGCTAAGATGGTGGCTAAAGATCCGCAGCTCCCCTCTTATGAGGCGTTGAAAGCGATGGGCATCTATAAACGTAAAGATCCGAACGGGCATTTCGTCGCCTATAAAAAATTCCGCGAGGATCCGGCGGCTAACCCGCTGAAAACGCCGTCGGGGAAAATCGAGATCTACTCCAGCAGGCTGGCCGATATTGCCGGGAAATGGCAGCTGGAAAAAGATGAAACCATCAGTCCCCTGCCGGTGTATGCCTCCACCTTTGAAGGCTGGGACGATCCCGACCGCAGCCAGTTCCCGCTGCAGCTGTTTGGCTTCCACTACAAGGCCCGCACCCACTCCAGCTATGGCAACGTCGATGTACTGCAGGCCGCCTGCCGTCAGGAGGTGTGGCTTAACCCGGTGGATGCTGCATCCCGCGGGATCGAAAACGGTGACATGGTGCGGGTCTGGAACGCCCGGGGCGAGCTGCGCATTCCGGCCAAAGTCACGCCGCGCATCATGCCGGGCGTCAGCGCCATGGGCCAGGGGGCGTGGCACGATGCCAACATGACCGGGGATCGCATTGACCACGGTTCGTGCATCAACACCCTGACCACCCACCGCCCGTCCCCGCTGGCGAAGGGCAACCCGCAGCACACCAACCTGGTACAAATCGAAAAAGCGTAGTCACAATGAGTTCGCGCGGGGCAACCCGCGCCGTTGAAGGATGAAGTATGAGAGAGTCGTTTGCTTTTACTGCCCGCGTGTTGGGCGCACTGTTTTACTACGCGCCGGACAGCCCTGAGGCTGCGCCGCTGGTTACGGGTTTGACGCAGACCGACTGGCTGCACGACTGGCCGCTGGATAACACCCTGCTGGGCCCCGTCGCCGACGAACTGCGCGAGCCGGGGGATGAGCCGTTACGCACCGCCTGGCAGCGTCTGTTTGTCGGCCCGTGGGCGCTGCCCGCGCCGCCGTGGGGGTCAGTGTGGCTGGATCGCGAGTCGGTGCTGTTCGGGGATTCCACCCTGGCGCTGCGCCAGTGGATGCGGGACAACGGCATTGCCTTCGAGATGGCGCAAAACGAGCCGGAAGATCACTTTGGTGCCCTGCTGCTGATGGCGGCCTGGCTGTCTGAAACCGGCCGTGACGCGGAGCGCGACCAGCTTCTGGCCTGGCATCTGCTGCCCTGGAGCAGCCGTTTTCTTTCCGTGTTCATTGAAAACGCAAACCACCCCTTCTACCGCGCGCTGGGCAAACTGACCCGGTTGACGCTGGCAGAGTGGCAATCCGGCCTGCTGATACCCGTGGCCGAAAAACCGCTCTACCGTTAACCTCTCCCTGGCTTACTCAGCCTGAGTAAGCCAGGCTCTCCAGCCACCGAACGCCGTAATATCCTTCGCCCCCTGCAGGCCATACTCCTCGCAGATGAAACCGGTCAACCAGCGCCCGTCCTCCAGTTCCACTTTCCCGAGCCCCAGCGGGGCAGGAATTCCTGCCAGAAAGGATCCCACTTCGGCGTGGGGCAGCTCCCACACTTCCACGGCAATCGCCGCCCCCCGTTCGCGGTCGCGGACCATGCCGGGCCGTTTTCCGTCGGCCAGGGCATACAGGCAATAGTGCGGCGCGCTACGGGTGGTCTCGCGTAACCTTGCTCCACGCTGGCGCAGCTGGTGATTGAGCGCCAGCCCGTCCAGATGCGCCCCGCAAACCACGATCGACAGGCGATCGTGGCTGGCCGTGTTGTCAGGGACAGTTTCGTGCAGGGCGCGATCCCCGGGCAGCACCAGATTCTGGTGACGCTCCAGGGCACCGGCAAGGCTCAGCAGATACTGGTCGGTGAACGCCCGGCCAAACAACGTCACGCCCGAGGGCAGACCGTTGGCCATATGCCCGTCAGGCACCGCCACGGCGGCATAGTCCAGTAGGTTCATAAAGTTGGTGTAGATCCCCAGATCGGAGTTGCGCTTAACCGGCTCTTCCGCCAGCTCCGCCAGGGTCACCGGGCGCGGGTAAGTGGGCGTGAGCACGCAGTCCAGATCCGCCATTATCTCATCGCACTGGCGTTTGAAATGCTGAAGCTGGTACTGGGCTTCAAAGGCCGCCACCGCATCGGTGCCCGGGGCGTTGCTCAGCACATCGCGAATAACCGGCAGCACCGCATCCGGCTGCTGTTCAATGAGTTTGCCCGCCACATGATAACGCTCCGCCACCCACGGGCCATTATAGAGCAGCGACGCCGCCGCCAGAAACGGCGAGAAATCGATGGTCACCGGCACGCCCCCCAGGGCGATTAAGCGGTCTTTGGCGGCGTGATACAGCGCCTCGCTCTCGGTGCAGCCGAGAAATTCCAGCCGGTCCGGCACGCCGAAACGAAAACCTGCTGCGGGTACGCCAAACGCCTGCGCCCCGTTCCACGCCGGGTTAGCGCGGCTGTAGTCATCACGCGGATCCTGAACCGCCGTCAGGGCCAGCAGCTGGCTGGCTTCCGCTGCGGTGGTGGTAAAGAAGGTCACGCAGTCCAGCGTGCGGCAGGCAGGCACCACCCCAGCGGTGGAGATCAACCCTTTGGTGGCTTTCAGCCCGACGAGGTTGTTCAGCGCGGCGGGCACGCGTCCGCTCCCGGCGGTGTCGGTGCCGAGCGCAAAACTCACCAGCCCCAGCGCCACCGCCAGCGATGACCCGGCGCTGGAGCCGCCCGACGGATAGTCCGCATGCACGCTGTTGCGACACGCGCCATAGGGGGAGCGGGTGCCGTTCAGTCCGGTGGCGAACTGGTCGAGATTGGTTTTCCCCAGCGGGATTGCCCCCAGGGCGATCAGCTGCCCGACGACGGTGGCGTCCTGCTCTGCACGATAAGCAAACGCCGGGCAGGCGGCGGTCGTCACGACGCCCGCCAGATCGATATTATCTTTAATGGCAAAGGGCACGCCATAAAGCGGCAGCGTCTGCAAGGAGTGGCCCTCAAGCGCCGTCAGATAAGGTTCCAGCTCTTCCGGGGTGAGCAGACAGATAAAGGCATTGAACTCCGGGTTCAGGGCCAGCGCCCGCTCGCGCAGGTTACTCACCACTTCCCGCGGCGTAAGGCGGCCTTCACCGTAAGCCTGCGCCAGGACATCGAGGCGTAAATCATAAAGATGCTTCATGCTGTTTTCTCCAGAACCACCACACACTGACCCGCCCGGACCGGAGAACCCGGCTGGACGCGCACCTGGCTGACAATACCGTCCTGCGTGGCAAGCAGCGGGATCTCCATCTTCATCGACTCCAGCACCACCAGCACATCGCCCTCGCGCACGGCTTTGCCGACCTCAACGCTCACCTGCCACAGGTTGCCGGAGACCGGGCTGTCGATGCCCTCCTGTCCCGGCTGGAGCGGCGCATCGTCGCCCTCCTCCGCCAGCACGTCGCTGCTGTCGAAATGCGCCTGGCCGTTGGCGATCCAGCGCTCGCGCTCGGCGTTAAAAGCCGCCTGCTGATGAGCGCGAAAGGCGTCTATCTCCTGGGCGTCGTCGGCGAGGAACTGCTGATACTCCGCCAGCTTCAGGCTGGTGTGCTCGATGCGCAGCGGATAGCGCCCCAGCGGGAAATCGCGGCGAATGGTGAGCAGCTCGTCGGCCGAGACCGGGTAGAAGCGGATCTGGTCGAAGAAGCGCAGCAGCCAGGGCTTGCCGCCAAAATCCGCCACCGCGTGATAGCGACTCCACATCTGCAGGGTGCGGCCGACAAACTGATACCCCCCCGGCCCCTCCATGCCGTAGACGCAGAGATAGGCTCCGCCGATGCCCACCGAGTTTTCTGCCGTCCAGGTGCGGGCCGGGTTGTACTTGGTGGTGACCAGACGATGCCGCGGATCCAGCGGCGTAGCCACCGGCGCACCGAGGTAGACATCTCCCAGCCCCATCACCAGATAGCTGGCGTCGAACACCGTTCGGTAGACTTCATCCACATTCGCCAGATCGTTAATCCGGCGGATGAACTCCAGGTTGCTCGGACACCAGGGGGCGTCCCGGCGCACGGTGGTCATGTATTTGTCGATGGCCTTCTGGCAGGCCGGGTCGTCCCAGGAGAGCGGCAGCCAGACGATGCGCGACGGCACCTCAAGGGCATCCTGCTCGCAGACCGCCTGCCACAGCCCGGCGAGGGTATCCAGCAGGCTCGCCAGCGTGAGCGACTCCGGCTGATAGTGGATCTGCAGGGAGCGGATCCCCGGGGTCAGATCGATAACGCCGTCCAGCGCCCGCGCCTCAAGGGCCTGCATCAGGGCGTGGGCGCGAAAACGCAGGACCAGATCCAGCTCCGGGTCGCCAATCTCCAGCAGCAGATGGGTGTCGCCGGAGAGCCGGGCCACCAGCCGCTTATCGGCCTGTCCCTGCACCAGCACCACCGGCGAGGCCGGTTCCACGGGCTGCCATGCCACGTCCATCGGGTGCAGGCTGGCGATCTGCGTGGCCTGCGCCTGGGCCAGCTGGCGGGCGGTGGCGATATCCACCGGCACAAAGCGCACCTTATCCCCCGCCTTCAGCTGCCCTACCGCGTGGAGGTCGGCTTCAATGATGGTCACCGGGCAGACGAACCCGCCCAGGCTGGGGCCATCCGGGCCGAGGATCACCGGCATGTCGCCGGTAAAATCCACCGCGCCGATGGCGTAGGGGTTGTCGTGAATATTCGACGGATGCAGCCCCGCCTCGCCGCCGCTCTCGCGCACCCACTCGGGTTTAGGCCCGATCAGGCGCACGCCGGTGCGGCTGGAGTTGAAATGCACCTCCCAGTCGGTGGCAAAAAAGGTGTTCATGTAGCCAGGCGTGAAATACTCCGGCGCGCCGTGCGGGCCGTAGATCACCCTCAGAGTGCGCACGGCAGCCAGGGTGGTGCGCAGGGCCGGGGGCAGCGACTGCGCCGGGCATAACGATGTCAATGGCGAAAGATGCAGCACGTCGCCGGTACGCAGCGCGCGACCGGCGTGGCCGCCAAACTGCCCCAGCGTAAAGGTGCTTTTGCTGCCGAGATAATCCGGCACGTTGACGCCCCCGCGCAGGCAGAGATAGCTGCGCACGCCCTCGCCGCGAATATCGCCCATCCGCAGCGTCATGCCGCTCCGCACCCGGTAGACCCGGTTGTTCTCCAGCGGCTCGCCGTCCAGGGTCAGGGCAATTTCCGCCCCGGTCACCGCCAGCTGGGCATCGCAGTTAAACTTCAGCGTCGGGCCGCTGAGGGTGATCTCCAGCCCGGCGGCCCCCTCGTCGTTGCCGAGAAGCCGGTTGCCAAGACGCAGCGCGCGGCTGTCCATCGGACCTGATGGCGGTACGCCCACCGCCCAGTAGCCGGTGCGTCCCGGATAGTCCTGAATCGTGGTTTGCGTCCCGGGGCTGAGCACCTCAAGGGTCACGGCCTGATAAACGAGCCCTTCCAGACAGCGGGTCCAGGGCTCGCCGCGGGCAAACGGCGTGAAGGTTAAAATCTGCTGCAGGTAGCTGCGGTTAGTCTCCACGCCATACAGGCGGGTATCACCCAGCGCGGCGTGCAGGGCGTCAATGGCGGCTTCACGCGTCGGTTGCCAGGCGATGATTTTCGCCAGCATCGGGTCAAAAAAGGGCGGCACCTCGCAGCCCGACTCCACCCAGCTGTCGATGCGCAGCGTGCGGCGATCGTCTGCCGGGAACACCACTTCGGTCAGCAGGCCGGGTGAAGGCTGGAACTGGCGGCCCGGATCTTCGGCATAGACCCGCGCCTGAATGACGTGGCCCTCAGGGGTCAGGCTTTCAGCCAGAATCGCCAGCGGCGGCAGGGTGCCTGCCGCCAGCTCAATCATCCAGCGCACCAGATCCACGCCCCACACCTGCTCGGTGACGCCGTGCTCCACCTGTAAACGGGTATTCACTTCGAGGAAATAGAACCGGGCCGCGTCGCTGTCATAGACAAACTCCACCGTGCCCGCGCTGCGGTAGTTGACCGCTTTGCCGAGCTTGATTGCGGCCGCGCAGAGCGCCTCCGCCATGCCGTCCGGCAGGTTGGGCGCGGGGGTCTCTTCGATGACCTTCTGGTTGCGGCGCTGTACAGAACAGTCCCGTACGCCCAGGGCAATCACCTCTCCGTTGCCGTCGCCAAAGAGTTGCACCTCAAGGTGACGCGCCCGCTCGATGTACTTCTCGATAAAGACGCCCGCATCGCTGAAGTTGTTTTTACCCAGCCGCACTACGGCGTCGTAGGCATCCGAGAGTTCCGCCGCGCTGTAACAGACGCGCATGCCGATCCCGCCCCCGCCCGCCGTGCTTTTGAGCATCACCGGATAGCCGACCTGCTCTGCCGCCTGCAAGGCATCATGCACATCCGCCAGCAGCCCGGTGCCCTCCAGCATCGGCACGCCGTGCGTTTTCGCCAGCGCCCGGGCGGTGTGTTTCAGGCCAAACAGGCGCAGCTGCTCCGGCGTGGGGCCGACAAAGGCAATGCCCGCGGCTTCGCAGGCTTCGGCAAAGGCGGCGTTCTCCGAGAGAAAGCCGTAGCCGGGGTGAATAGCCTCTGCCCCGCTCGCAAGCGCTGCGGCGATAATTTTGTCACTCACCAGATAGGTATTCGCCGCCGGGCCATCGCCCAGGCTCAGGGCGTCGTCGGCCTCGCGGATATGCAGGCTGCTGATATCCGCCTCGGAATAGACCGCCACGCCGCCGATGTTCATGGCGCGCAGGGTGCGCAGAATGCGGCAGGCAATCGCCCCGCGGTTAGCAATCAGGAGTTTCGTCAACATAGTTCAGACTCAATGGTGGCGGGTCGTCCCGCCGGAAACTGGCTCACCGCATGGTCGTCCACGGGGATAAAAGATTTACGGCAGGATCCGTCCGGCTCGCACTTCAAACAGGCGGTAAATCATCTGGCGCAGGCGCTGCCAGCGGGTTGTGGTTAATTCCATACCAGCACCTCCGCGGGCGTCGGGTTCCAGCCGTTGCAGGGGTTATTCAGCTGCGGGCAGTTGGAGATCAGCACGATGACGTTGCACTCCGCGCGCAGCTCGACGTATTTACCCGGGGCCGAGATGCCGTCGGCAAAGGTCAGGCCCCCCTCCGGGGTAACCGGCACGTTCATAAAGAAGTTGATGTTGGCCGCGATATCCCGCTTTTGCAGACGGCCATCGTGCAGACAGGCGCAGAGGAAGTTATCCCGGCAGCTGTGCATGTGGCCTTTGTCGAGGGCATAACGCACGGTGTTGCTCTCCTGGGCGCAGGCGCCGCCGAGGGTGTCGTGCCGTCCGCAGGTATCCGCCACAATAGTCAGCAGCGGATTACCCAGGTTGGACCAGAGCACGCTGCCGCGGGTGAGATAGGCGTTGTTCTGGCGACGCAGGGTGCGCTGGGCGTCGTAGCGCTCGCGCGGGTTATCGGCGTTATAAAACAGGGTGTCTACCGCCTGGTTACCTTCCAGATCCAGCAGGCGCAGGGTCTGGCCTTTTTTGACTTCAAACAGGTAAGGCTCCCCCGCCGGGATCACATGGCGGAAGCTGGCGTCCTGGGTATGTTTTTCGCTGGCTACGGTCATGATGTGGCTCCTTACAGGGCGAAAAGTTGGGTGTTGGTGATGGCGCGTTCGTTTTCAGGACGCGTCAACAGGGCGTTAATCGCCGCCTGTTCGTCCTCTGCCTGTCGCCAGCAGAGCTGTACCGGGCGCGGGGCATACTCCCGGGAGGGATCCATCGGGTGTTGCAGCGCGGTCATCACCACCAGGGTGTCCATCGGGGCGAACAGATCCACATAGCTGCCCGGCTGCGAGTAGCCGCTGTGGAAGCTGAACTGGCCCTGCTGATCCACCGTCACTTTGCTGAAGAGGTTCACCACCATCAGCAGATCTTCAAGGTTAAGATCCCACTTGCCCATCTCCACCAGCAGGTTATCGGTGCCGTTGCGGAAGAAGCCGTTGCGCAGCTCCTGATAGCGCCCCTGACCGTATTTTTCCGTGGTTTCGGCGGCGTTGAGCACGCCGCCGAAGGGGTCGTGCCAGCCGCAGGTATCGGTGGTGATGCCCGCCAGCACGCGGCCCATATCGGAGTAGAAGCAGTGCCCGGCGGTGAGGCGCGCGGTGTGCTGGCCCTTCAGGGTATCCGGCAGGTTCAGGCGCTCGCTTTTCTCATGGGCGTTGAGCAGCATCAGGCTGACGTTGGCCCCGCCTTCGATGTCGGTGATACGCAGGATCTGCCCGCGCTTGAGCACAAAAGAGAGATGGCCGCCGCCCGGCAGGATCTCGTCGCGTAGAGTCGTGTTCACAGGTTTACCCTCTCAATGCATAAACGTTATTGGAAACCGTCCCGCTCAGGGTGGAGAGTCGCGTCTCGTTGAGCGGAATGTCGTAGGTAATGCGCGCCCCGTAGGCGTTCGGGGCCTGGGGATCGAGGCGCACCTTGTCGAACACCAGCAGGCGGGTGCCGAGGTTAAAGCCTTCGGAGAGATCGTGGGTGACCATAAAGACCGTCATGCGGGTTTCGCCCCACAGCTTCAGCAGCAGCCCATGCATATCCTTGCGGATGCCCGGGTCGAGCGCGCCAAAGGGCTCGTCAAGCAGCAACACCCGCGGCTGCATGATGAAGGCCTGGGCAATGGCCAGGCGCTGCTGCATGCCGCCCGAGAGCTGGGCCGGGTATTTATCCAGGGCATGACCGAGGCCGACCTTCTCCAGCATCTCTGCCGCCTGCGCCCGGGCAGCGCGTTTTTTCGCGCCAAAGAGTCTTCCGAGCAGCGGGGATTGCGGCAGTTCGAGGCCGATGGCTACGTTATCCAGCACGCTGAGATGCGGAAAGACGGAGTAGCGCTGGAACACTACGCCCCGGCGGCTGTCCGGCTCGGCGACCAGCGGCTTGCCGTCGAGGGTGATGACGCCCCGGCTGGGCCGCTCCTGACCAAGCAGCAGGCGCAGAAAGGTCGATTTCCCGCAGCCGGACGCGCCGACCATCGAGCAGAACTCGCCCTCTTTGATCTGCAGGTTCAGGCGCTCCAGCACCACGTGGTCGCCGTACTCCTGCCAGATATTGTCGATAGTGATAAAACTCATGCTTTGCCTCCTTCCGCCCACGGGAAACAGCGCTTGTGCAGCCGGCGCAGGGCCAGATCCATCAGCCAGGCCAGCAGGGTGATCCACAGGACATACGGGATGATGACGTCCATCGCCATATAGCGGCGCACAAGGAATATGCGGTATCCGAGCCCGGCGGTGGACGAGATGGCCTCAGCCGAGATAAGGAATAACCACGCCGACCCCAGCAGCAGGCGCAGGGAGGTGAGCAGGCGCGACAGCAGCTGCGGAAGCACCACCCGCAGCACCAGCGTCCAGCTGTTGGCCCCCAGCGTCTGGGCCTTAATCAGGATTTCCGGCGGGATTTCGCAGGCGCGGTGCTCCAGATCCCGGGCCAGCATCGGCGTGATGCCGATAACAATCAGCATGATTTTCGACAGCTCGTCCAGACCGAAGACGATAAACAGCACCGGCAGGATCGCCAGGGGCGGGATCATCGACAGCACCGTCATCAGCGGCGAAAGGGACGCACGCCACATCGGAAACACCCCGGCGGTGATGCCGATGCACAGACCGATAAGGGAGGCGATCGCCAGCCCCACCAGCAGCCGGGCGAGGCTCACCAGGGTGTCAACCCAGAACAGATACTCGCCGCTGCGCTTGTCCGGAGTGAATGCCATCCGGGAGACGGCATCCAGCATCTGCTGCAGGCCGGGCAGCAGCTTGTCATGCGGATTGGCATCCAGCCGCACCGCTGAGCCGAAGAAGTAAGCGGCCAGCAGGAGGACAAACGGCAGCATCACCAGCATCAGCCGCATGCCTGAGGTGGGATGGCGATTAATCTGTCGCATGGAGACTCCGTCACTCATCACAGCTGGCCCGCGGCGGCCATTTTCACGAAGCTGTCGTCAAAGCGCAGCTTCACGTTGCCAGCATCCCCCTGGGTCAGGTTGCCGGGGAAGCTCATGCCGATAAAATCGGCGCTCTGCGCCCCCTCGCCCAGCAGCCCCTTATCAAAGGAGAATGCCGCCACGCGCTGCATGGTTTTTGCCAGCTCCGGCGAGGTCACAAAGGCCAGGTTGTCCTGCGGGGTGTAGAACAGATGGGTGGTTTTCAGCTGGGCCTGGTAGCCCGCCAGATCGGTGCCCGACGCCGCCGCCATCGCATTCAGGGCGCTGGCGTCCTGGGCTTTCATCAGGCCCATCATCTCGTACCATGCCCCGGTGAGCGCTTTGCCCAGCGCCGGGTTATCCTTCAGGGTTTCGCTGTTGACCACCATCATGTCGATCAACTCCCCCGGCACCTGCGAGGAGCTGAACACTTCGGTGGTTTTCGGCGTGGCTTTAATCACCGACAGCTGCGGGTTCCAGGCCACGGCGGCCTGCACGCCGTCGGTGCCGAAGGCGGAGACGATGTCCGCGTCGGAGGTGTTGACCACGGTGACGTCTTTCTCCGCCAGCCCGGCCTTCTCCAGCCCGCGCACCAGCAGATAGTGGGATACCGACAGCTCCGGCAGGTAGATTTTCATCCCTTTCAGGTCGGAGAGGGTTTTGCCCTCGCCTTTCATCACCACCCCGTCGTTGCCTTCCGAGTAGCTGCCGAGGATCAGCGCCGTGGTGTCCACCCCGCCCGCCGCGGGAATGGTGAGTGCATCCATGTTGGTCATGGTGCAGCCGTCAAACTGGCCGGCGGTGTACTGGTTGATGGATTCGATGTAGTCGTTGAGCTGTACGACGTTGATTTTGATGCCGTATTTGTCGGCCCATTTATCGATGATTTTACTGGTGCTGATAGTGCCCCAGGGCATCCACCCGGCGTAGATGGTCCAGCAGACGTTGAACTCTTTTTTGACGGCGGCAAAGGTGGGGAGACTGACCAGCATCGCCAGCGACAGTACAAGGGTGCGGAGTAATGGCGTTTTCTTCATGCTTGACCTCTGAGTGGCACAAAATTAGGGGGCAGCGCGACACCGTGGGTGCTGCTGTCTCCCGGGCTTTTGTCCCGCCGTGTAACCTCTCAGAGGTCGCCAGCTCTTGGACCAGCCATTCACTTACGTGAACCGGAACCCTAGCCAGCTATTTTCAGATTGTGTGGTGCACTGCCCTTTCACTTTTGTTAAAGCAAAGGATGTGCCAGGAATTTTTTATCAGGATTATCAGTAGCCTGGAATTTTCAGGCGAGGGGTTATCACCGTTTTGGTGAGGGGGAACGAAGATAGTGCACTGTGATGGTGCCTGGCGGGCGCTGGCTATTCCGCGCCCGCCGAACAACCGGATTACTTGTTCTCTTTCTTGTCTGAATTCATCGTCATCTGCTCGGCTGACTTGAGGTGCTGCTCCACCACCGGGGTGTGTGCGTCGGCCAGGGCCATCACATCTGCATCCTTGATGTTTTTGGCATCACTTTTCAGTTTAGACAGCACCATCTCATGATCTTTAGTGCCGGCGTTCTCCATATACATCTTGTCGAATTCGGCGCCGCTCGCTTTCTCCAGCTTATCGGCCATCGCCTTATGCTTAGCGTCTGGCTCCGTCGGCAGCGTCACGCCTTTTTTCTCCGCGACCGCCTGGACTTTGGTCAGGGCGCTACCGTGGTCGTCAACCATCTTCTGGGCGAAGGCTTTGACATCGCTGCTCTCGGCCTTACTCAGCGCAAGCTTCCCGGCGGCAACTTCATTGATATTGGCCTGGGCCATATCCTTTAACGCTTTTTCATCACCAGAGCTGAGCTTTTCGCCCGAAGCGGACGGTTTTGCGGCGCTGGACTGCGCGGAGCTCGTCGTCTGCGCCTGTACGCCGACGGTGCAGAACATTGCGGCTACTGCCGATGCGGTCAGCAGCATTTTAAAGGTGTTACGCTTTTGCATAGTGTTCTCCTGAAAGTCATAGGTAGGGTAGTGTCAGGTCATTAACCGCGCGTCGCCTCCTGTATCAATGACAACCGCAGTTGTCAGTATAGGGGATCATTCTTCTCCCCCTGATTGAATGGGAATCTTTACCGCAGCATCCCCCCATTTTACCTCTTCGAGAGAAAGTCTTAATTCGGCTGGTCACTTTTTCCTCTTCTGCTGGCGCAGTATTGTGCTGCTGAACCCAGCGTGACAAAACAATTCACGTTCCGTCACCTGACTATTACCTCAATGAAATCAGGAGCAAATGATGAGCCGTTTACATACCATCACCGAAGGCGAAGCCACCGGTAAAACCGCGCAGCTGTTCAGCGCTATCAAAGGCAGCATGGGTAAAGTGCCGAACGCCTATCTGACCATCGGCACGCAGTCCCCGGAGATTCTGGGTCAGATGCTGCAGCTGAACGCCGCACTGCATAAGGGAAGCCTCAGCGCACGCGAGCTGGAAGCCATTAATCTTGCGGTGAGCGAAGAGTCTGGCTGTGACTACTGCCTGGCGGCACATACGCTGATGGCAAAAAAGGCCGGATACAGTGACGATCAGACGCGTGAATTACGCGAAGCCCGCTTCAGCGATGATGCGCACATTGATGCGCTGGTGAAGTTCGTTCAGTACCTGGTTTCATCCCGCGGTACCGTGGCGGCTGAGCATGTCGAGACCTTCCGTCAGGCGGGATTCAGCGACCAGCAGGTCGTGGAAACTATCGGTGCCGTTAGCGCCATCCTGTTTACCAATATGGTCAACCGCGTGAACGACACCGTTGTCGATTTTCCCAAAGTGAGCTGATTTTCTTTAGGACAGAGACGCAGGAGAGCAACCGCCTCTCCTGCGAAATTTTACTGTTTAACGGGCCCGGTGCGTAAAGCGTCGGGCCCTTCTTTATGGGACGGCAAAAGGCTTTTACCCCGCCGGGAACGTTGGCTGAACGTGATGGCAGGGGCGCAAGGCCCCTGAGGTGAAGGGATTTAGTGCGTTGGTGCAGGTGCGGCATTGATCTTGATGCGTAACAGGGCGTAAGGCTTCTGACGCAGATCTTTACCGCCGTGGAAACCGGGCTGGCGGTTTAACTGGTTGGTAGTGAAGTAGAGATAACCATCCGGCCCCACCGACAGCGTATCCGGCCAGAGGATTTCCGGGCCGTGGGCGATGGTTGTCCACGCCCCGCCTGCCGGCAGCTTACGGATAGCGTTACGCTCATAGTCACCCGCATAGACCGTACCTTCCGCATCGCTTTCAAGACCATCTGACGCCCCTTTTTCTCCCAGATCCTTCACGGACGCGGAGAGCTGAGCCTCGGTGACGTTCGGATCGCGAAGCAGCGCCGTGGACACGGCATACAGGTGACGCCCCGACAGCGGACTGTAATAGAGGGTTTTACCGTCCGGCGAGATAGCAATGCCGTCGGAGGCCACGCTGAACGGCGCGGTCGTGCCGTCCGGGTGGCGCTGCAACAGCTTCTCGCCCTCTACGACAGGTGAAAAACCAGCTTCGGGTGACGTTGTGCGGTCCCCTTCCAGACGGCGAAGCGCTTTGCCGCTGTCCAGGTCAATAACGATGATAGCCCCGGTACCGGACAGCGAGGAGTCGGTCACGTACGCTACGCCGGCTTTCCCGATGCGAAAATCAAAACGCATATCGTTGACGTAGGTGGCGGGCTTAATGACGTCAGCCGGGAAAACAACCGTTTTCTCCACCTGATTGGTTTTCAGGTTAACCGCGACAAGCTTGGCGCCGCCCGCCACCGGTGTGGAAAAGCCCGGCGCGGCGGTGTCCAGTATCCAGACCCTGCCCCGGCCATCGGCCACTACGCTCTGCACGCTCAGCAGATGCGTGCGGGCAGCGGCATTGTCCGGGGTATTTATCGCGGCGTCCGGGTACGGTATCAGTCGGTTACCTTTTACCTCGGCCACGGTAAAGGGCACGTCGTCACCCCAGCGCGGGAAATTCACGAAAATACGGCCCGTTTCGCTGACGGTGACCCCGGTCGGCATGGCACCGCTAAACGTCGCCACCACTTCGGGTTTGCCGATTGCGCGATCCTGAGCCAACTCGCTGAGAGCAGGCAGCGCCCGGGCTTCCGCCGCCAGAGCATTGAGGGCGGTGCTGCCTGTCACCAGAGCGACAGACAGCGCTAACGCCGTTTTCATCATCGTTTTTTTCATCTTTGCATCTTCCTGAGATATTGAGTGAGCCGGCCAGCCTGTTGCCTGACCGGCAGGGAAATCAGAAACCTTCCAGAACAATTTTTCCGCGCGCCCGCCCGCTTTCGATAAAAGCATGGGCCCGGCGGAGATTTTCCGCGCTGATTTTTCCGTAATGCTCCCCTTTCGTGGTGCGCAGGGTGCCCTCCTCGATCAGCTTGCGCACGCTCTCCAGAATCTCGTGCTGGCGGATCATGTCCGGGGTCTGGAACAGCGAGCGGGTAAACATCAGTTCCCAGTGGAGGGAAGCGGCTTTACGTTTTAGCGGAACCGCATCGAGCGAATCCGGGTCGTCAATCACCGCCAGACGACCCTGGGGCGCCAGGACTTCCACGATCTGCTGATAGTGTTTATCGGTCTGCGTCAGGCTTGCGACATAACGCACGGAGGAGAGGCCAATTTCACGCAGGCCCTCCAGCAGCGGGCGGGAATGGTCGATCACGTCATGGGCGCCGAGCTCACGTACCCATTCCGCCGTCTCCGCGCGAGAGGCGGTACCGATAACGCGCAGGCCGGTCAGCCTGCTGGCCAGCTGAGTAAGAACCGAGCCGACGCCCCCGCCAGCACCGATGATAAGGATCGCATCGCCATCCCCTTCCCTGACCTCCAGACGGTCAAACAGCAGTTCCCAGGCGGTGAGTGAGGTAAGCGGTAGTGCGGCCGCCCCGGCATCACTCAGGGAAGCCGGTTTGCGGGCCGCGATACGTTCATCCACCAGGCCGTATTCTGCATAGGAGCCCGGGCGGTTAATGGCGCCCGCGTAGTACACTTCATCGCCGGGTCTGAACAGCGTGACGTCATTGCCGATGGCTTCGACCACGCCTACCGCATCCCAGCCGAGAATGCGCGGCTGGGTGACGGGTGAACTGGCGCGCACTTTGGTGTCTGCCGGGTTAACGGAGATGGCCCGGATCTTCACCAGCAGGTCATGGCCGCCCGGCTGGGGTTTTGGCAGTTCGGTCTCAAAGAGCGAACGGGGGTCGGTGATGGGTAGCCCGTGCTGGGTATAAACAATCGCTTTCATAGTCTGTTCCCGGTTCATTAAGAGGTGATATGGCGGCCGGGGTTCCGGCGCGTTAAGTGCAGAGTACGGAAGCCACTGACGCAGAAAAACGGGGTGTGGGCATCAGCACTTTCACTCGGGGAGTGAAAATCCGGGCAGCGCTGGGCAGAAAGCGGGCCCGCAGGCCCGAAGGAAGCTACAGAAGGGTATAGGCTGAAATATCGCTGACGCGAGCTTGCGGATTTGAAATGGCGTTGTGCAGAAGTCCGGTTACCCGTCCGCCCTGCACCAGCGCGGGCAGGTCATGGCTGGGGAGGATAAACCGCACGCCGGATAGCGCTTTCTTGATCGCCGTTTTCTCCTCCAGCGTGGACATGGCCCGGTTACCGGTGATGGTAGGCTCTCCGGGGTTAAGGCTGTCGAGGAAAGGATCGATGAGGCTGCCTTCCAGGTTATAAACCACGTCTCCGCAGATGTTTGCCAGCCCTTCTTCCGTCTCCACCAGAACGGAAATGGAGCCTGGCGTATGACCCCCGCTGAGACGCACCGTCACGCCCGGGATCACCTCTTCTTCAAAGCTGCCGTCCACGTCAAACAGGCGCAGCGCCCCCCGCGTATACAGCCTGTCGAGCTGATGCCGCGTATCCTCAAGGGCATACATGGCCGGCCCCATAATACCGGACGCGGCAAAAGCGAGCTCACGGCGGGAGAGGCTGACCGTAGTGGTCATAGGGAAAAGGTGGTCGCCGCCGGCATGGTCAACGTGGGCGTGGGTATGAATAACGTAGCGGATATCCGCAGGCGTCAGGCCATGCCGGGCGAGATTCCACTCCAGCGTCATTTCCCGCGTCTGTTCCGCTTCAAAGCCAAACTGGCTGTAATATTCGGTGGAACGCGATCCGGAATCCACCAGCACAGGATATTCTCCGCCGGTGATCAAAAACGAGAGCGTTGGAATAGTGGTTTTGATCCCGGCATCCTGGAATAAGACCAGCCCCGACTTGTCCAGCGTGATATTACCGAGGTTCAGGGGGTAAATTTTTAAAGCCATGGCGTTCTCCAGATTTCATTTAAAGGTTGTCGCAGCGCACCATCGTTGCGCGCTGCGGGAATAAAACAGAGTTCAGGCATCGTTAACGGAAAGCGGATGCCGGGAGCGCCGCTGATACAGGCCCTGAACAATCAGTCCCAGACAGACAGCGGTGAGAATGAGTGCGCCGGCGTAAACGGCAGTTGAAAGGTTGAGGCTGGTGGCGGTTTTACCCAGGGCGATAGCCAGCCCGCCGGTAAAGAGATAAGCAAAGACAAACAGCATGGACATGGCATTTCCCCGATCTTCGCGCCGGGCTTCCTGCGCAATCATCGCCAGCCCGCCAAAGGTCATAAAGGCGTATCCGGCCCCCGACACCAGTGAGGCGCCGACAAAACAGGCCAGGCTGTGAGTGGATACGGATACGCAAAGGCACGCCATACCCATCACGGATAGCGCGGATCCCGTTACGATCGCCCGCCGGGCTTCAATCTTTCTGGCGAGGCCACCAGCGATGCCGAGCGCCGCCGGAAACAGCGCCAGCGCCAGACTGTTTACCCACGCGTCCGGGGAGCCAATCAGGCTGCGGGCAACCTGGGCACCAAGAGAGGCGATCATCACCCCGTGGGTATAAGCGCCCATAATCGCCAGTGCGGCATAGATAAAGCTGCGGCGCAGGTAGCGCGGAACCTGAGGGCGCGCCAGCAGGCGGCTTGAACCGGATGGCCGATCGGAGGAAATAAACAGGCAAAGCAGGAAAAGCAGAAGCAGCAGCACGAAGAGAACGTAAAAGCTCAGGCGTGTGGGCGCTGGTGCCCAGGTGACCAGCGCCCCCGCAAGCAGCAGCGCACCGGCGAAACCCACCGACTGAGCACCGAGGGTGACCGAGGCGGCGCGGCCTGCGCCACCCTTACCGGCATAGTCAACGAGGGCCGCGGCGGAAGGACCGGCTGATAGCCCGACCCCGATCCCCATCATCACTCTGCCCGCCATCAGGGTAGAGACCTCACCGGCCACGGCAAACAACAGTACGCCTGCGGCGGAGCTGGCCAGGCCCGCCAGCATGACCCGCTTTCGCCCCACCCTGTCGGACAGCCCAGCCGACAGCAGCATGGTCAGAACCACGCTCAGCGGATAGAGGCCAAAGATAACCGCCAGCACCGTCATCGTCAGCTTCCACTGCGCGGCGTAGAGTGGATAGATCATGGAGGGCGCCGCGCTCGTCCACAGCGTGTGTGCCACAACGGCGGCGCTGATCCAGAAAGCGAACCGGGCAGACTTGAGGGGTGATTTCATCGGGCAACCTTAGTTTTAAACTGTTCGTTTTAAAACTAGCCGCACTTCTTCTCAAATAGCAAGGTATTTTAAACTGATCAGTTTCTTATTTTCGATGCTCTGGCTTTTTTGACGCTCAGCGCGCATATTAAAACGATTGGTTTAAAATGGAGGTGGCTGATGGCCAGACCCAAAAAGATAAGTAATGAAGATGTCCTGGATAGGGCCATCCCGGTCTTCTGGAAAAGTGGACTGGCGGGCACCAGCCTCGGGCAGCTGGAGGAAGCCACGGATGTTAACCGCTCAAGCCTGTACGCCGCCTTCTGCAGTAAAGAACGGCTGTTCGTAAGCGCGCTGGAACATTATGTCAGTCGCGCCCCGGCCCAGTTTTTGCTGCAAAAACAACCGCATGGCTGGGACAACATTGAAGCCTTCCTGCTGGCCGCGCCCTTCAACAACCCCGCCTTTGACGGCTGTTTTCTGGTTAACTCTTCCCGCGAGGTGGGGGATCTCCCTGCCGAAGCACTGACCATTGTGCGCAACTTCCGCAGCACGGTCGTGGCGCAGATAGGGCTGAACATTCCTGATGAAGAGGCCGGAGAGAACCGCGACGTGATGGCTGACATTATCTGGTCTACCCTGGCTGAAGCCTGCCTTGAGGCGAACGATGCCCTCGACAAAAAGGCCTGGCGGCAGCGGGTGACGCGTCTGCTGACATTTCTTAAGCCTGGCCGCTAACGATAAGCCCGCTGTCAGCGTGGAACTGCAAACCTTTCGTACTCTGGAGCCTGCATGATACGTCTTGAAGATGTTACCTTGTTCGTCCGTTCCGCCGCGCTGGGCAGTTTTTCCAGCGCGGCCCGTGAAGCCGATATTCTCCCCGGCCAGGTCAGCGCCGCGGTTAATCGCCTTGAGCGGGATCTGAATAAACGGCTGTTTGCACGCTCAACCCGCAGCCTTCGTCTCACCGCCGAAGGCGAAGCCTGGCTGCCCTATGCCCAGGAGATGCTGAATATCCTGCAGGCGGGTAGTGAACGGCTCCAGGGCAGTGAGAATGAAATCCAGGGTGAGCTAAAAATTTCCGTTCCGTCAGATCTCGGGCGCAACGTTTTACTGCCGGTGATCACCGCGTTCTGTGAGAAGCATCCCGGTGTATCGCTGCGTATCTTCATGTCCGATAACGTCAGCGATGTGTTTCGCGATCCGGTGGACGTGGCTATCCGCTACGGCGTACTGGAAAACAGCAGCTACGTTGCCCTGCCTCTGGCTGAAGATAACAGGCGCGTGCTGGTCGCCTCTCCCTCCTATCTGAATAAGCATGGCCGCCCCCGTCAGCTTGACGATCTGGTTCTGCATCACTGTCTGCTTTTTACCCTCAACGGCCACGTTTATGACAAATGGACTTTCCCGGAGAATGGCGTCAGACGCCAGTTGACCGTGAGCAGCCGGATGCTGTGTGACGATGCGGATCTTACCCGTCGCTGGGCCGTGGCGGGGATGGGGATTGCGTATAAATCATGGATCGATGTCAGCGCGGACGTCCTGGCAGGGCGGCTTGAGGTGCTGCTGCCGGAACAGCCCGGGGAAGGGGTACCGCTTAATCTTATCTGCCCTCACCGTAAACAGTTCTCCCCTGCGATACGCGAGCTGCATACGCAGTTGCGTGAACAACTCAAAGCTGTCACGGCGCTGATGCACACTCACCCTGCTTTTTTGCCAGGTGCTCAGGAGGCGCAGCCCGCAAACCAGAGCGCATAACAAAAGGCCATTTCATTGAAATGGCCTTTCCGGGCTTATTTTGACAGCGTTGCGGTCATATGAACCTGATTGCCGTTATAGCTTTCGGTGATTTTATATTCTGCCCCCGCCTGCTGCGCCTGGCGGGCAATTTGCGCTTCCGCATCATCCAGGGTGGTCGCGGTGGCCGTAATGCTCTGGGCAAAGCTGCCAAATGAAACGGCTGACAGAGCGGCAATCATCAGAACGGATTTTACAATTTTCATACTATGTACCTTATGCAGTATTAATAGAATATTCATGATTTTCAAAGCGATGCATGAGCTATCTGCCTTGCGTGAAATGAATAATAGGCTTCTGCGTTCAGATGAAACAGATCGGGTTGCAGCAAAGACTTTCACTCTGGATGTGAAGATAATTTTTAGCGCTGTGGTGACGTCCGGGCTGTCCGCAGCCGGGTACTGGGCACAGCAATATTAAGGAGACAATGATGCACCGGGTAGGCTTACTGATTTCCGATCATTTTCAGATTCTGGGGTTGTCCACGCTAAGTATCTTTGAGTTTGCAAATCAGGTGGCTGGCGAACCTTTCTACGACTGTCACGTTTATTCAGAGCACGGCGGCTCGGTGAAAACCTCTTACGGCTTTGGCGTTGACAGCCAGCCTGTTGCTGCAAATATGGAGATCGATACCTGGCTGGTTGCGGGCGTGTTGACGCCGCTGGAGCTGCCCGCTTCGCCGGGCATTGTTGATTTTCTGCAGACGCACGCGCCCCGGGCGCGACGGGTGGCAGGGATCTGTACCGGAGCCTTTGTGCTGGGTCAGGCGGGCCTGTTATCTGACCGTCGCGCCACTACCCACTGGGTGCATGCGCAGAGCCTCAAGGCCCTGCATCCCACCACCCGGGTAGAAGAAGATCGTATCTTTATTATTGACGATGCAATCTGGACATCCGCGGGTCTTACCGCCGGACTGGATATGGCGCTGGGCATGGTTGAGAAAGATCTCGGTGCCGAAGTGGCCCGCTCCGTGGCACACCTGCTGGTTATGCACCACCGACGCTCCGGCGGGCAGACGCAGCACTCTGAGATGCTGATGCTCTCCCCTCGCAGCGACCGCCTGCAGTCAGCCCTGGAGTATGCGCGCAACAACCTCAGCAAACCCCTGACCATCGAGAGCATTGCGGATGCGGTCCACGTCAGCGCGCGGCAGCTCAGCCGCCTGTTCCGCACTGAAACGGGTAAGTCGCCAGCCAAAGCGATAGAGGGACTGCGGCTGGAAAATGCCCGGCTGCTGATCGAGCAGAGCAAGCTGTCGATGGAGGTCATTGCCCGTGAGTCCGGCTTCCGCGATCGCCGCCATATGCGTGAGGTCTTCATCCGTGGTTACGGCATCCCGCCCCAGTCACTGCGCACCGGTAAAGCCTGACCGTCCTCTTTTTTCTGGCTCCTCTCCCTCTCCACTCATGATGACCGGTCCCCGGCCATCATGATGTCCGAAATCACGACCTTTCTCGTCAGCCGCGCCGGCACCTGACTGCGTACTATGTATTCACCAACCCAATAACTGACAAGGTGAACAACATGACGCAGCAATCACACCCCGACCGCGGCACTGCCGTCATCACCGGCGCCTCTACCGGCATGGGCGCACTTTATGCAGGCCGTCTGGCACGCATGGGGTATGACCTCATCATTGTGGCGCGCAATCACCATCGCCTGAATGAACTGGCGAAACAGATCACCACCGACAGCGGCCGCAGCGTGGAAGTGGTTGCCGCAGACCTGGCCGATGCCGCCCAGTTGAGCATGCTGGAAGAAAAGCTGCGCCAGGACGCGAGCGTCACCCTGCTGGTCAATAACGCCGGTATCGGTACGCACACGCCGTTGCTGCAGAGCGACATTGAACAGATGACCGCCATGATTAACCTCAACGTCATCGCCCTGACCCGCCTGACCCGCGCAGTGGTGCCCGGCATGGTGGCTCGCGGTCGCGGGGCCATCATCAACATCGCCTCTATCGTCAGCGTGGCTCCGGAGCTGTTAAACGGTGTCTACGGCGGGAGCAAGGCTTACGTCCTGGCGTTCAGCCAGTCACTGCATCACGAGCTGGCCGATAAAGGCATTCAGGTACAGGCCGTACTGCCCGGCGCCACCGCCACAGCGTTCTGGGACAACGGCGGTCTGCCGGTTGAGCAGCTCGATCCCAACATCGTCATGAGCGCACAGGAGATGGTTGACGCGGCGCTCATCGGATTTGCTCGCGGCGAACTCATTACCATCCCGTCACTGCATGACGAGATGCTCTGGTTGCGCTATGAACAGGCGCGTCAGGCCATGATGCCGCACCTGGGCAGTAACGCACCCGCTGAACGCTACCAGCCTGTAACCGTGCACTAACGATTTTTCACCCCATAACCTTAATAACTATTCTGTGAAGGAGTAAGACCATGAAACTGACCAATAACACCATCTTTATCACTGGCGGCACCTCTGGCATCGGCCGCGCCATGGCAGAAAAATTCCATCAGCTGGGCAACCAGGTGATCATCTCCGGGCGTCGGGAGGCGCTGCTGAAGGACGTTACCGCCGCCAGTCCGGGCATGGATTATGTGGTGCTGGACGTGACCCGCGCCGACAGCATTCAGGCCGCCGCAGAGCAGGTGCTTAAGCGTTATCCGGCCCTGAACGTGGTCATCAATAACGCCGGTATCATGCCGTTTGACAACGCGGCAGGCGAGCTGGATGACGCCCAGGCGGTTACGCTGCTGAACACCAACATTCTGGGACCGGTACGCGTCAGCGCGGCGTTTATTGAGCACCTCAAACAGCAGCCGGACGCCGTGCTGATCAACAACAGCTCGGTGCTGGCTTTCCTGCCGCTGGCGACCAACGCGCTTTACTCGGCGACGAAGGCTGCGATTCACTCCTACACCCTTTCACAGCGTTTCCTGCTGCGCGATACCAGCGTGCAGGTGATCGAAATCTCTCCGCCGTGGGTGGATACGGATCTGATTTACAAGAGCGGTGACCCGCGCGCCATGCCGCTGGATGCGTTTATCAGCGAGACGTTTGACAAGCTCGGTACCGACACCATTGAAGCCATCGTCGACCGCGTGCTGCCTGTTCGCGATAACCCGGGTGCAAACGAACATACCCTGGTGAACCAGTTCAACCAGTCGGTCGCGGATAACCCCATCCCAGTTCAGTAACCTCAGCAGGGGCCTCGCGCCCCTGTATTGCCGGAGATGAATCATGAACGCTGTCATCACGTCCTCCCAGCGCCGCGCCCTCCGCGCGCTGGGCATCGCTTATTTTGTCCAGGCGACCGGTGCTCTCTCTGTCGCAGGAAGCCTGCCCGCTATTTCCGCCGCCTGGCAGCTAACCGATGCACAGAGCGCACGCTTACTGAGTATTTTCGGCCTGACCTTTGCGCTGGCCGCCCCGCTGGTACAGGTGATGTTTGGCCACTGGCGCCGTCGCCAGCTGGTGCTCACGGGGATCGGGCTTTTTGGCCTTGGCGCCTTCGCTTTTGCGCTGTCACCAGCCTACGACGCACTACTGGCTTCCCGCATAGTGATGGGCGCAGGGGCAGGATTTATTGGCCCGGTGCTGGTTGCGCTGGGCGCTGAGCTGGTGCATGAGGAGCAACGCGGGCGGGCTATCGGCATGGTGCTGCTGGGGGTATCAATGGCGAGCCTTGCCGGTATTCCCCTCGCCGCGTGGATTGCCAGCCTGTGGGGAGCAAAGGCGCTTTTTGCTCTGGTGGGCGTCGTCAGCCTGCTGAGCGGGCTGAATATTCTCCTGACGGTACCCAATGAGAGTACAGGTTCCCGCATCCGGCTTACTGAGATGGTTAACGTGCTGTCGCAAGGGAAATACCTGACGGCATTCCTGGTGGTGTTTTTCATCACCTCCGGTGTTTACAGCTTTTATTCATTCATCGCCCCGCTCATTCGCGATACCTACACCGGCGGGACGCATGCCGTCTCCGCGGCGCTTGCGGTACTGGGCATCGCGGGCGTGCTGGGAAACCTCTGGGTCACCCGTTCTGCAGCACGCTTTACCTCGGAAAAGCTGCTGACGACGGGCATGGTTCTGCTGATTGTGGACACCGCGCTGATTGCCCTGCTGCCAAAAATAGTGGGAGTATTGCTGGTGATGCTCATTGTCTGGGCCTTTGCCACAGACCTGCTCTGGCCCAGCCAGCAACGCAGGATCGTCGAACTCTCCTCTGTCCGGCATCGCGGCATTGCTCTGGCGCTGACCAGCGCCTTTATGTTTGGCGGCATCGGCTTTGGCTCGGCGGTAGCTTCGTGGGTTTATCCACTCGCGGGGTTTTACGGGCTGGCCGGCATGTCTGTGGTCTTTATTTTGCTGGCGCTGGTCAGCCTGCGGCTGTCGGAAAAGCTGACAAAACCCGTGATGCTCCCGGAGCCCTGTAACAATGAAGCCTGATCCCTCTATCAGCGCCTCTCCCCTCCGGTTGACGGAGGGGAAAGATCTCAACCGGTTGTCTGGAGTGCCGATGGCCAAACGCGTGGGACAATTTTGTTTGCCGTTAGCGGCGCCAGTTGATGAGAAGTGGTATCCGACGGGGATAACCAGAGGATCTCCTCAATTTCAGCGGCGGGTTGCACGTCCTGAATCCAGTTTGCTGTTCTGAACATACAGGCATGAAGCTGATGTCCGGGCTCATTAGCCGCTATATCTGTAAATTCGCCAAGCGGTGTCAGCTCCTCAGGCGTGATTTCAATATTCAGCTCTTCCCTGAGTTCACGAACGAGTGCTGACTGAGCGTCTTCTCCTGGCTCAATCTTTCCGCCGGGCTGCATAAAAAACAGGGTGCCTCTTTTCCTGACAAGGAGTAAGCGCCCTTTTTCATCCATGATGACCGCTGCAGCAATGCGAATAGTGTTTAGTTCAGACATAGCGATTTCCGTTCTGGATCACCCACCTGGATACAGGCGGCGACTGTAAAAAGTGATTCGTGTTCAAAAACGTACAAGATTTGTCGCGACCCGCAGGGGCGAGAATCAAGCGAGGCCCATGGTAACATTCGGCTCTCTTCTGACGCGAGGAGAGGTCCCCCCCATTATCAGGGGGCGGCATAAAGCGTTACCAACAGACGAGCGCCCCCTTACTCCTCCCTGGACCTTTAACCGCTCTCCCTTCCCGGTATTCATGGGCTTTCTTTCACGGCCCGTTTTTTCTTATCTGTATCATCCATCAAAAACCCCATGAATATCATGCCTTTGCGGAAACAATTTTTAACACTAGCTGTTTACTTTGTAATGATTATTCATATCATCTTGATAATCACTATCACCTTTGACGGTGATGTTCTTGCGCTACGGGGTCGCTTTGTCCCCGGCACGTTGAAAATTCAGGACGATCATAATAATGAAATCGCACAGTTATCGCGCGCTAAGTTCTTGTTTATTTATGACATTAGCCGCCAATGCCTCTGCCGAAGTACAAAAAGATGACACGCTGGTGGTGGCCGCCAGCCGTACCAACCACAGCATTGCCGACATGGCCCAGACCACCTGGGTCGTTGAACAGGCTGAAATCGAACAGCAGGTTCAGGGCGGCAAAGAGCTTAAAGAGGTGCTGGCGCAGTTAATTCCCGGCATGGATGTCAGCAGCCAGGGACGTACCAACTACGGTATGAACATGCGTGGTCGATCCATGATGGTGATGGTCGACGGCGTACGTTTAAACTCCTCGCGCAGCGACAGCCGCCAGCTGGATTCTATCGATCCCTTTAATATCGCCCGCATCGAGGTTATCTCCGGCGCCACCTCCCTGTACGGCGGCGGCAGTACCGGCGGCTTGATCAATATCGTCACCAAAAAGGGCCAGCCGGAAACCGAAGTTGAGTTCCAGACCGGCCTGAAAACCGGCTTCAACAGCCATAACGACAACGACGAAAACGTCGCGGCAGCGGTCAGCGGGGGTAATGACAACGCTTCCGGCCGTCTGTCAGTGGCATATCAGCGTTTTGGCGGCTGGTACGACGGCAACGGCGACGAGGTGATCATTGATAACACCCAGACCGGCCTGCAGTACTCTGACCGTCTGGACGTGATGGGCACCGGCACGCTGAATATCGACGATACTCAGCAGCTGCAGCTCACCACCCAGTATTACAAGAGTGAATCCGACGGTAAGCACGGCCTCTATCTTGGCGAGAACTTCTCGGCGGTAACAGGGGCTGGCGACGCCTACAACAAAAATAATCTCGACTCGGACCGAATTCCCGGCACCGAACGTCACCTGATCAACCTTCAGTATTCCAACACCGATTTCTGGGGCCAGGATCTGCTCGCGCAGATTTACTACCGCGATGAAAGCCTGACGTACTACCCCTTCCCTACGCTTTCCGGTGGCCGGGTGACCAGCATCGGCGCATCACAGCAGAAAACCGACTTCTACGGCGGCAAGCTCACCATCAACAGCAAGCCGCTGGATGCGTTGACGCTGACGTGGGGTGTGGACGCCGAGCATGAAACCTTCGACGCCAACCAGCAATTTTTCGACCTCAACAAGGCCGCGGCCAGCGGCGGTATGAAGCTGGATAACGCCTATAACGTGGGACGCTACCCGGGCTACAGCATCACCAACCTCGCGCCGTTCCTGCAGAGCAGCTACGACTTCTCGGCTATCACCCTGAGCGGCGGCGTGCGCTATCAGTACACCGAAAACAAAGTCGATGACTTTGTGGGCTATGCCCAGCAGCAGGCTATCGCCACGGGCCGGGCCACCTCGGCGGACGCCGTGCCGGGCGGGAAAACCGACTACAACAACCTGCTGTTTAACGCCGGTATTCTGGGACATCTGACCGAACGCCAGCAGCTGTGGTTTAACTTCTCCCAGGGCTTTGAGATCCCGGATCTGGCGAAATATTACGGCTCAGGCACCTACCAGCTGGTGAACGGCCATTATCGTCTGGTCAACAGCGTGAACGTGAACGACTCCAAACTCGACGGAATTAAAGTTGATGCTTACGAGCTGGGCTGGCGCTACACCGGCGATAACCTGCGCACGCAGATTGCCGGGTACTACTCCCTTTCTGACAAAACCATCAACATCAATAAAAGCGATATGACCATCAACGTCGAAGATGACGAGCGCCGCATCTACGGCGTTGAAGGCCAGATCGACTATTTCTTCACCGACAGCGAGTGGAGCACCGGTACCAACTTCAACGTCATCAAATCGGAAACCCGCGTCGACGGAAAATGGGAAAAGCTGACGGTCGACAGCGCCAGCCCGTCGAAGATGAGCGCATGGGTCACCTGGGCGCCGGGCGACTGGACGTTGCGCGTGCAAAGCACCCAGACATTCGATCTGTCTGATGAAGCTGGTAAGAAGATCGAGGGCTACAACACCGCTGACTTCATCGGCAGTTACCTGCTGCCGGTGGGCAAGCTGAGCTTCAGCGTAGAAAACATTCTGGATGAAGACTACACCACCGCGTGGGGACAGCGCGCCCCGGGACTCTACAGCCCAACCTACGGTGCTGAAAACCTCTACACCTACAAGGGCCGCGGCCGTACCTTCGGCCTGAACTACTCGGTTCTGTTCTGACAGTGGCTGCCGCCTGCAACGCGGGCGGCAGTGTTTAGCGCAACGGCCCGTTTACGTTACACTCTGGATCCTGAGTACCCACCCGCTAATGCTGAGAGGATTCGGTATGCCTGCAAGGGATATATCCAGAATGGGCGCCGCCAATGTAGCGATAACTGTCAGTCATAGTGGCCAGGCCGTTATTGAAAAGTGTCCCGTTGGCGAGGTGGAATTTCGCTTTTATCAGGATGCGGCGGCTGAGCTTAATCAGGCAGGTATCGCGACCCCCAGGCTCTTTTCCGCCGATGCCATCCTGCGCAAATTACGCATGGAGTATATTCCTCACCCGGTTGAGCAGTCAGTCATTGCCAGTGATGATGTTTTAACGATGCTGGCACACCTGCATCGTTATCCGGTGAATGCCGCGTGGCGCTACCACACCCACTCATGGACAGAGATCGCGCTTGAACAATCGCTCGGGCTGCTGGCCCTGGTGGATAAAAGCGCCCGCAAGCTACGGCGATTTCAGCGGTGTAGTGATGGATTGTTTAACGATCAAAGCCTGGTTTCCGGCGACAGCAACGCGGGAAACTGGGGGAGAAGAGAAAACGGTGAGTTGGTGCTTTTCGACTGGGAGAGGTTTGGCAAAGGAAGTCCAGCTATCGACCTTGCTCCTCTGATAAAGGGGATGGGAACAACACAAGCATTTATGGACCTTGCTGAACGCTACTGCCACCTCTCCTGCCACCATAAGGTTAATGAACTGGCGCGGGAAATAGCCATCGCCAAAGCCTGGATCGTTACTGAAGTCATTGTATTACTCCATGAACGCCAAAAAAGCGCATTCCCCCTGTACCAAAAATGGTATCAGGAACATCTTCCCGGCTGGTTAGACAGCACGCTCAACATGCTCTGAAGCGGCCCTACCTTTGACCTTGACAGATATCATTACCCCGGTGAAAATGCTGTACATTAAAACAGTATTTATAGGGTCTGTTATGTTCGTTGAACTGGTTTACGATAAAAGAAATGTTGCTGGACTCGCAAATGCCCGGGAGATCATCCTGGAGGAATTAACCCGGCGCGTACACCGGATCTTTCCGGATGCCGAGGTGAAGGTTAAGCCGATGCAGGCAAACGGCCTGAACAGCGATGCCAGTAAAAGCGATCGGGAAAAGCTGAACCGTATGCTGGAAGAGATGTTTGAAGAAGCCGATATGTGGCTGGTTTCGGATTAAGGTCAGAAAGCCGCGCATAATCAGAGTGAGCAGATGAAAACACTATCCAAATCTGGATGGAAAGATATGACCAGAGTCGGAATGACTGGGATAGCTTTATGAGCGGATACGTACCCGGAGGAGATCAGGGCGTTTATAAATTCTCATGTAAACACTGTGGCGCTATCGTTCTTAATTGGGATTTCTCATAGTTCCTTAGTAAACAGTGAGCGTTGCATCGCTTTAACGTTGGTCGTGAATTTTAAGCTCTGATAAATGCTCATTTCCGCTCCACGCTCGTAGCGGACCGTCGACCCGGCCAGCTTACTCGCTTCATGCAGGCGCAGACATTGCATTCGCCCCCCCGTGTAAAAAGGCACTCACGGGAAGATGCCACTTTTTCCCCTCATGTATATCTATATCCACACAGAGTCATTAAGAAAGGATGGATGAAGATGCTGAGTGGTAAAAGAGCTGTGATTACCGGTGGCGGCGCGGGATTGGGTCAGGCGCTGAGCGTATGGCTGGCGCGAGAAGGCGTCGAGGTGGAATTTTGCGCGAGGCGAGCTGATGATATTCAAAAAACTTGCAGTATCATCGCGTCTGAAGGCGGAATAGCCAAAGGGTACGTCTGTGATTTGACCCAGCCTGAATCTCTTTCTCAGTTTTCTTCACAATTGTTAACGTCAGACAAGCCCATAGATATTTTGATCCTCAATGCGGCTCAGTGGCTGTCAGGAACGTTAGACGATCAACCCGACACAGAAATCATCAATACCGTCAGTTCAGGACTGACAGGTTCGATTCTGCTGACTCAGGCATTACTGCCCGGGTTAAGACGTTCAGAAAGCGCGGATATCGTCTCAATTATATCTTCATGCGGGATCCCGAATTTTACAGATTCAATTGCACACCCCGCTTTTTTTGCCAGCAAACATGGGCTTAGCGGGTTTACAACTAAAATTTCCAACCAGTTGTCCGAAGAAAATATACGTGTGACTGGGTTATATCCCCCGGATTTCGAACTGACAGGGCTGGATGCGCTTGTCGATAGCCAACCCAGGATGGGGGAACGTCTGCTGAATGGGCGTTCAGTCTGGGAAACAATTCGATTTGTGCTGACTCAACCGCGTAGTTGCCATATCAGTAGCATCTACTTTGAAGGCCCAACTCGCGAAAAACTGGCGGGATCAACCTTTTAAGACTGAGCACGTTTAATAACGTTTTGGCCGTGTTGCGAAGTAGACTACCGCGGCTCCGATAGCGACGATGAGCGTATCTTCAATCAGGCCACTTCTGGTCTGCCCAATTTCTGCTATGGCTTTTTTGCGTGCCGCAAGTGTGGCATAGGCAAGTGGCACAGCGGCGGAGATAGCGATCGCTGCCCCGGTTTTTTCTTCTCCCCTGGGTGCCAACGCGGCGCCCGCAATTCCTGCACTGGCCACACGCGCAGACAAGCCCAGAAACACGGTGCGGTCTGGCGCTGACTTCATCTTGTCGCCATACAGCTCACCTGCCCCCATCGCTAAGGCGCCATATTTGAATAACGGACGGTCCAGCAGCATGAGGCTCCCCGGTGTGTCGCGCCTGGCAAGGCGTGCTGCTGCCAGGGCCGCCATCGGCGTCATAGAACGGCAGCTGGCGACAACGCCAATCAAAGCGGAATAGACAAACCTGATTAATTTCATTTTAATCTCCCGGATAAGCAGAACTTTGTTCATTCTTGAGTTTTATCGTTGACCAGGGTGCGGCTTCCTGTGCAATTTCAACTGCAATAGTCATTATAGATGAACGGCCTGAAGTGGGTTGCAAGAAAGCCTGGATCAGGCTCGCCCGCTGCCTGACGGCTGTAAACTTAAGACATGACCCAATGCACAGCCCCATCACAATCAACTTACATAACGTAATTAGCTGAGCTGTTTCTGGTCTGCTTCTCGCTCACGGCGGATAACGGTTAAATCATTTGATGCTGGCTGTTCTTCCTTCAGGACGCTGGCTGAACTCACTCTGCCTCATAATAAGGTGTGAATAACGATCTGATAATTGACTATATTTCTATCCGCCTTTCTGCGAGAGCATGTCTTGCTACGTTTGATGCCCATTCATCGAGTGGGTCCAGGTGTTCAATCTCTGACTCTGCTATCGGCGTAACACGAATTAGCGGAACTGAACCAAAAGGCAAATTATCGATCCTGCGGGCATCGCGGCTGAGAATGATTCGGGTCATTGGGCTATATTCGTCTGCAAGAGCGCAAAACAGGATTGCTCCATATTTTTCAACATCGGCAGCAACCTGATACCCATCGGCAACGAGATCCCCCACACTCATCAGGAGATGCGCCCAGTCATCAATCTGGCGGGGGGTAATATCCGAAGCATCTAACTCCATGAAAAGTTCGCATCCTACGCCGTTTTCCGGCTCTGCAATGCCGGCCCAGGGCGTGGAGAGGCCATCAGTGGCCAGCGTCAATCTGGTGTTGCTCTTAGTATTGAGCACACGGCGATGGGGTCCGAACCAATTTGTCTGGTTGTGTACATTTGCGTCGCCTTGTTCAACACTAAAACCCTCTGAGACGTCGCCATACATTTCCCAAAATGCTCGCCTTGCCACAGCGGCTGCTTCATAAACTGGATGTTGAGGACCACGCGGCACAATTGCCTCATCGAATATTGTATCAACCGTAACGCGACCCCGCATGAAAGGTATTTTAGGCCTTGTCCAGCGGACAATTACCTTATTAAAGGTCTCTCTCTGTGATGCTTCGAGTTTCTCGACAACCTCCCTAACGCGTTTTAAAGAGAAATTGTCTGCAGCGTGACTCCCGTTGGCATACATATAGCCTCCGGTTTGTGAGGAGACTCCAGCCTGTTCGGTGATAAAGAACCATTCACCCTTTACAGCGCCAGCGGGCGCCTTGTCTAAAGCCGGGCGTAAATCCCTTGCCGCATCAATGTTTGAATATGCTGTCATGTCTGTCCTTTAGCTTTATATGTTATGCATCTAACTTATTTTAAGCTTTTTGAAATTAAAGTATTACGTACCTTTCAGCTCGATGCAGTCTTGAGATGAAGAATGGAGCTTATTTTTGTATGTTAGCTACTGATTTTAAGAACATTGCGGGAATAATAATGGCCAGTTTTCAGAAAAGGTTGAGGATCGCCGCGGGACAGTTGCTCCGGTTCGCGGCTGTATTGAAGAGAATATGCGCTATCACGAATTGTTGATTAGTACAGCTGCATCCGCAGGCGTTAACCTCATCATTTTTCCGGAACTCTCTTTAACGGGTTATGAACCCGAGATGGCTCTTAGATTGGCTCTCGCCGATAAGACCTGCCTCCTGCCGCTTCAGACCTTAGCTGAGCGGTATGATATGACGATTGTTGCAGGTGCACCTTTGCAAGTCACAAACCGTAAGCCAGGCATCGGCGCATGTGTCATCTCTTCGAAGCAACCTGTTTCCTTTTACCGAAAAATGTATCTTCATCCCGGCGAGTCGGATTATTTTTTATCCGGGGAAGCGGAGTGTGTTATTACGGCACGCACGTTCAATGTCGGCCTGGCTATATGCGCAGATGCCGGGCATCCGATGCATGCAGAACGGACGGTGCAACTAAAGTCCTTCAGACGGTCCGCTCCGTGCCAGAAGCGGACCATATGACGAGCTCATAACGTAACGCCCGCGCATCGTTCAATCCTGACACTTCTCCTGCAACCATTGACCGACGTCAGGCCATAACGCTTCAGCACATCGTTTACGAAAAAAGCCCATATGACCAATGGCGGATATACCATAATCCGCGCGCCGTATGTCACGGCGTTCCACTTTTGCGTTACGCACCGGCTCAATCAGTTGCGCAATGGCTTCAGGGTTGGCCCAGGGATCGTCATCAAACCCCATTACCA
This sequence comes from Leclercia adecarboxylata, assembly GCF_023639785.1. Taxonomy (NCBI): domain Bacteria; kingdom Pseudomonadati; phylum Pseudomonadota; class Gammaproteobacteria; order Enterobacterales; family Enterobacteriaceae; genus Leclercia; species Leclercia adecarboxylata. Next base: position 2,111,517 of record NZ_CP098325.1, on the reverse strand, counting down.
GTAGAGGCAGTGTGATCTCACTTGCTCGCTGACGCGCATTCCAGCTGGGATCATCGTAGAAATAACCAGGCATAGCGCTCCAGCGCCCCCACTGAAGCATCACCGGCGCCGGTAAATCTTCTCCCAGTCCCAGGCGTCTGGCAGGCATATACCCGAAAATACGGCAGAGGACAGGACCCAGAACACGCAGCAGGCACCAGACTCGCACCTTTTCTTTCGTGTGCTTTATGGAACTCGTCACACCGGCATGTGACGCCACAATAACTGCGGCCTTCAGGGCATGAGTGGCTGTCGAAAGCAGAACAGCATGTCCTCCTATACTGTGCCCTACCGCCAGCAAGGTGACGTCAGGGAAAGATGTGTTAGCCCAGGCTGTTACGCATTCGACGTCCTGCTCGATCCAGTCTGACATTGAGACGCTGCAGTTACGGAGCTTCCCGGACTTAGAAAGACCTGTGCCACGATAATCATAAGTGAGGACGCTGAATCCTTTGTCAAAAAGGTATTCTGCGAACCCCTTATAAAACGTCTGCACAACCGCCGTTGCCGGGTGGAGAATGACCAGTGCTTTAGCATCTCGTCTTTCCCAGAGCGTGGCAGCCAGAAACCCGCTTTCTTTTACAGGTATTGTTATTGAATTCATTCGCTGAGCCTTACTCACGTGGTCATACCAGTTATAAACTGAATTCAATCTAGTCCTGACAGCCAAATCTGGCTATTTTTTTGTTCAGGATTTTGACATCCACTTTTCACTCCAGGCAGACCTTCAGTTCACTTATCCTGGCCGCTGTCATCAAAGGGGCGATAAGCCCCTTATTACATCCCCTGCAATCAGTGCGCCGGAATATGGGGCTCCTTCACAAACTCCGCCAGCAACCAGACCAGATCGTGCAGCAACCCGGTCAGACCTTCCTCGACGCTGGCAGGAAGGGTTCCGCCCATAATCGCTTGCGTCAGGGCCAGAGCATGGTCCACCTGGATCGCGGTGTCCTGCCAGCAGGCCGGCACGCAGGAGGTGAGTTTGTCCCCTTCGATGAGCTGGGCTACCCAATGCGGCGGAAGATCGGCATCACAGAGCTGTCGCAGCTGACGAAGGGTTTGCAGCAGACGCTCGCCGAGCGCGGCGCGGATTGGGGTATCGTCGGTTTCCAGCAGCACGCTCGCCAGGGCGGCGCAACGATCGGCGGTCTCGACAAGATCGGCCGGAACCGGCTGGGCAATAAGTTGCTGAATAATATGTTCGTCAGTCTGGCGATAAGCCAGAGTTGGGACAGTAGTCATATAAAAGATCCTCTTTATGCAAACATTCACTTCCCTGAGTTCCTACGCTCATGGAGGTAGCGCTGACGGAGGTAGGAATACCGCGCATAAAGAAAACGGCCAGCCCTACGGCTGCTCTGCCAGCGCCACCGTGACAGCACGCTGTGGCGACAAAACCATATCGCTTTATGCTCACGGGTTCCTGCGCCCGATTGCGGATATGCCGCAACGCAGTGACTTTACGACCGGGACGGTGCGAAGAAAAGCGTTAACCCTGAATTACACAGGGTTAATTTGGGGTTTGCGAGGCGCATTCCAGAAAGGGCTTGCCGGGGGCGCTTCGCTTTGGACGCTTCGCAGACTGTTCGCTGTTTGGCGCCCTGTTAATCACCCTTGCGGCGCAGGCTGTGGTTCTGCTCGTCCTCTGGGTCAACGTGGATAATCAGATTATCGCTGCGGCCTGCGTATTCCTGATGGCGGCGTCTGGATTCGCCTGACTGGGCAGGCGCGCTGCTGTCGGCGATCGCCCTGGGACTGGCGCTGCTGGCGTGGCAAATTGCGCGCAAAGGAGATTCCGGGACAAACGCCCTGAGCCAGGATCGGTGCGCCGCAACTGTTATGGAGAGTAACCGGAATGGCTGAACATCAGGATACCAGCGCGCTCTTGCCCGTTCGTAATGACTGCGGAGGAATACCGTATCCGCGCATAAAGACGTTGCGCATATGACGGCGATCCCGGAAGCCAGACTCACGGGCGATCACCTCCAGCGGTAAGCGGCTCTTCTCAATCATCAGCCGTGCCGCCTCAAGCCGCAACCGCTCAATAACGCGCGCCGGGGATTTACCTGTTTCATTTAAGAACAGGCGATTGAGTTGACGGGCGCTCAGATGGACGGCGTGCGCCAGGTGTTCAACGGTGAGCGTTTTGCTCAGATTCTTCCGGACATACTCAATCGCCATCTGCAGGCGGTCGCTTTTTGGAGAGAGCGCCAGCAGTTCCGAGTGCTGGCGCTGCCCCCCTGTCCGGCGCTGATTCATAACCATCCGGTGCGCGATATTACGTGCGATATCGGTACCGTGATCTTTTTCAACCATCGCCAGCACCATATCAAACCCGGCGGTCATCCCTGCCGAGGTCCAGATCTGATCGTCGATGATGTAGATCAGGTCGTCTTCAGTTTGTATGGTGGGATGAAGGACTTTGAGACTGTCCGTATAGACCCAGTGCGTGGTGGCGCGTTTATCCTGCAAAAGCCCGGCCTGCGCCAGAACGAAGGCGCCGGTACAAATACCGGCAATACGGCGCGCGCCGGATGCATGATTTTGCAAAAAATGGATCACCCCCGCCGTGGCCGGTAAGGTGACCGGCGTCAGCACGCCTCCCACCAGCCAGGTATCCACCGGGATCTCTTCGGACAGAGGCTGGCTGATAACACTTATTCCGTAAGAGGACGCAACCTCTCCCCCCTTTTCTGAATAAACGGTGCACTGGTAGAAGGGTTCACCTAATACCAGGTTAGCAAATTCAAAAATGGTCAGTGTCGATAGCGCGAGAGACTGAAACTGTTCAGAAATAAGGAGCCCGACCCGATGCATATTATTAATCCTCTTTCAGTAACGTCTCAATAACCCTTATTAATAGCGGGTTAAAAGCACCGCTGTCTGGACGCCTGTTTTCATCATTTTCATAGGCAAACATTTACCAAAAAAATGAATCATCAGGCAACAGGTTAATTTCCGGCAATCACTCGCTTTTCCCGGTTTATCAACGCGACGCTGCACTATGTCTGAAATCGTGCCCCTTTACGTCATTTTCTCTCTGGCGTCTTCACGTAATCTCAATTCATCCCACACACCCAATTGAGGTTAATTAAATGAGTGATTCAGCGAAAGGAACGGCGGTTGTCACGGGCGCATCAACCGGAATGGGCGCCCTGTATGCTGCCCGGCTTGCAAGAATGGGTTACGACCTGATCATCGTTGCCCGCAATCATAACCGGCTTAATCAGATGGCAAGCCACATCACCGCCGACAGCGCGCGAAACGTGGAGGTTGTGGCGGCGGACCTGAACGATCCGCAGCAACTGGCGGCCCTGGAAGAGCGGCTTCGCAACGACGCGAGCATCACGCTGCTGGTGAATAACGCCGGAATGGGCACACACACTCAGCTGCTGGACAGTAACGTCGAACAGATGACCAGCATGATTAACCTGAACGTCGTCGCCCTCACCCGGCTGACCTACGCGGTGGTGCCCGGCTTCGTTAAGCGTGGCCGGGGAGCCATCATCAATATTGCCTCCATCGTGGGTATCGCCCCGGAAGTATTAAATGGGGTATACGGCGGCAGTAAAGCCTATGTGCTGGCATTTACCCGCTCTCTTCACCGTGAATTAGCCGACAAAGGTATTCAGGTTCAGGCGGTACTGCCTGGCGCAACAGCCACGCCATTCTGGGATAACGGCGGTCTGCCGCTGAGTAAGCTGGATCCGGGTATCGTGATGCAGGCGGAAGAGATGGTCAATGCGGCACTGGTTGGGTTCCAGCGCGGCGAGCTGATTACCATCCCTTCGCTGCATGATGAAAGCCGTTTTCAGCAGTGGGAGCAGGCGCGTCAGGCGATCATTGAAGACTTCTCTCACAACGTGCCGGCTGCGCGCTATCGGCCTTCTTAAAAGGGGTAATGCCACAGGAACAGCGTGGCCAACAGGTTTCATCGGATATTCACCTTCAACTCTTCACCAGGAAAAATAATGAAAACGAAACTGAGCGTCAGTGCCTTGTTATTAGCGACGCAGGTCACCGCAGCATGGGGCGCACCCGCGCAAAACAGCCCGCAGCCCACTGCAGGCGTGGCGGCATTTCTTAAGGTGCTCAACAGCAGCGACGGAAAGCCGATGGAAGCCCTGACCCCACAGGAGGCGCGGCAGGTCCTGGTTTCAGCCCAGCAAGGGGCAAAATTGCCTCCGGCGCAGGTCAGCGAAAAAACAATTACTGTCCAGGGCAAGCCACTCACCCTGACAATTGTAAAGCCTGAAAATGCCGCGGCGCAGACGCTGCCGGTGTTTATGTTCTTCCATGGGGGCGGCTGGGTACTGGGGGATTATCCAACCCATGAGCGGCTGGTTCGGGATCTGGTAAACGCATCGGGTGCGGCTGCCGTTTTCGTCAATTACGATCCTTCTCCTGAATCCCACTATCCCGTTGCTATCACGCAGGCCTATGAAGCGACAAAATGGGTGGCTGAAAACGGCGAAGAAATTGGGGTCGACGGAAAACGGCTGGCGCTGGCCGGGAACAGCGTCGGCGGAAATATGGTGGCTGCCGTTGCGCTCCAGGCAAAACAACATCATAGCCCGGCGATCCGTTATAACGTCATGCTGTGGCCGGTAACGGACGCGCACTTTGATACCGCCTCCTATACTGAGTTCGCTGACGGTTATTTTCTTACCCGCAACATGATGAAATGGTTCTGGGATAATTACACCCCATCCGAGAAAGAGCGAAATACTGTTCTGGCCTCGCCTTTACGCGCGACAACGGAACAACTCCAGGGGCTGCCGCCTACCCTTATTCAGACCGCAGAGCTGGACGTGCTGCGTGACGAAGGCGAAGCGTTCGGACGTAAGCTCGATAAGGCGGGTGTGCCTGTCACCGTCACCCGTTATAACGGTTTGATCCATGATTATGGCCTGTTAAACGCCCTGAGCGAGGAGCCTGCGGTGAGAGCCGCGCTCAACCAGGCGGGTTATCAGCTTAAAATCCATCTGCAGTAATCCCGGCGGCCAGCCAGTAACGCTGGCCTTCATCCATAGTATCGACGGTGACTCAACCGTCTTATAGTCAAAGCGAGACGTTTATGAAGGCAGTCGTGCTGAACGCCCCTGGTGGGCTCGATCATATTGCGTTAGAAGATCTGCCAGACCCGGGCCAACCCGGTCCGGGCCAGCTTCGCGTGGCGATCCATGCTACGTCCTTAAACTTTCACGACTTACTGGTCGCCAGCGGTAAGGTGCCAACCGCCGATCGGCGCATCCTGATGGCGGACGGCGCCGGCGTCGTAGAGGCGACTGGCGACGGGGTCACTGAGTTCAAGCCCGGCGACAGGGTTGTATCCACCTTTTTCCCCCAGTGGACAGAGGGTGCAGCGATGGAGGGCGTCGGTGATTTCGGTCAGACGCCCGGTGACGGTGCCGAAGGGTTTGCCGCGGAATACGTTGTTCGTCCTGCCTCGCATTTTACCCTTGCGCCTGCTGGCTGGAGTCACGCTGAAGCCGCCACGCTGACCACCTCTGGCCTGACGGCATGGCGCGCCCTGGTGGTGGATGCAGGATTAAAGGCGGGCGATACGGTGCTGACCTTAGGGACCGGTGGGGTTTCCATTACGGCCCTGCAGATAGCGAAAAGTATGGGGGCGAAGGTGATTGTCACCTCCTCTTCGGATGAGAAGCTGGCGCGGGTGAAAGCGCTGGGCGCCGATCACGTTATTAATTACCGCTCAACCCCGCAGTGGGGTGAAAAGGTCAGGGAAATCACCCACGGCCGCGGTGCGGATGTCGTCATTGAGCTCGGCGGGCCGGGGACGCTGGCGCAGTCGATAAACGCGGTGCGTATTGGCGGCCATATTGCCTTGATTGGCGTCCTGACGGGTATGGAGGGCGTTGTGCCGACCGCGATGCTGATGGCGAAACAGGCCCGTCTCCAGGGGCTGGTTGTCGGCAGCAATCGTATGCAGCAGGAGTTTGTCAGAGCGCTGAATCAGACAGGGATCCGTCCCGTCATTTCCGACAGGTTTGAAGGCCTGGCTTCGGTTGCTGATGCATTCAGCCATCTGGCGGGTGGAAAGCACTTCGGGAAAATCACGGTTGAATGGTAGATAACGGCGTGGACCTGTTAACGCCTCTACAGCGGAGAACATCATGAACCATTATCAGGCAGCCATTATTGGCTTTGGCAAAGCAGGCAAAACGCTGGCAGCGGCGCTGGGTCGCGCGGGCTGGCGTGTGGCGATCGTCGAAAAGTCGAAATCCATGTACGGCGGCACCTGTATTAACATCGGCTGTATTCCCACTAAAGCGCTGGTCCATGATGCGCAAACGGCCACTGACTTCAGTGAAGCCGCGCAGCGTAAAGCGTCAGTGGTTGAATTCCTGCGGGAAAAAAACTATCTCAATCTGGCTAATCTGGAGACAGTTGACGTTATTGACGGGCAGGCGGAGTTCCTCGATCCCCATACGTTAAAAATCACCTCGCAGGAGGAGATCCGCACGCTCAGCGCAGACCGCATTTTCATTAATACCGGCGCTGAAGCCCGTTTTCCGGACATCGATGGTCTGATCGCCGGGCCGCGCATTGTGGACAGCACCGGTATCCTGAATTTAACCCGCCTGCCTGAACGTCTAGGTATTCTTGGTGGCGGCTATATCGGCGTAGAGTTCGCCTCCATGTTTGCCCGTTTCGGCAGCAAGGTCACCCTCTTTGAAACTGCACCAAAATTTCTGGCCCGTGAAGATGATGATATCAGCGCGGCCGTCGCCACTATCCTGAAGGATCAGGGCGTCACTATAGAGCTGAACGCGTCAGTGAAATCCGTTACCAGCAGCAGTGACAGCGTGACCCTGCACACCCCGCAGGGGGATCGTCCGATGGATGTCCTGCTGGTTGCCACCGGGCGCCGCCCGGCAACCGGGGCGCTGAAGCTGGAAAATGCCGGGGTGTTGACGGACGCGCGTGGCGCCATCCAGGTCGATAAGAGACTGAAAACCTCGACAGATCATATCTGGGCGATGGGTGACGTCACCGGCGGGCCGCAGTTTACCTATGTCTCCCTCGATGATTACCGTATTGTGCACGATCAACTGCTGGGCAAGGACAGGCGTACCACGGACGATCGGGTGAACATCCCTTATTCCGTATTTATGACCCCAACGCTGTCGCGCATCGGCTTAACGGAAGCGCAGGCGCGGGAGCTGGGGAAAAATATCCAGGTGGTGTCACTGCCGGTAGCGGCGATCCCACGGGCACGGGTTATCAACGATACCCGGGGTGTGCTGAAGGCCGTGGTCGATAATGACAGCCAGCGGATACTGGGCGTGACATTGCTGGCGGCGGATTCCCACGAGGTGATCAACATCGTGAAAACGGTGATGGATGCAAATCTGCCTTACAGCGTGCTGCGGGATCAGATCTTCACCCACCCCACCATGAGCGAATCGCTGAACGATCTCTTCGCGCTGGTGAAATAGGCTTTATCTCTCAGACAGGCTGACCCGACGTTATTGAGTCAGCCTGCTTTGAACATCACCCACTCTTGCCAGACGTTTTCAGGATCGATATCGAGCTCGAGGCTTCAGGCCTGCGCGATATCGCTGCGTTAACGCATGGTCAGGCCACCATCAATGGATATGGACTGGCCCGTTACGTAGGAGGAGGCATCGCTGGAGAGCCAAAGGACCACGTCTGCAATTTCTTCTGCCCTGCCATGGCGCTGCATAGGTACCCCCTGCACCATCGCTTCCAGCGCCTCCTTCTGACCCGAGGCGACCATGGCGTCAACCATAGGTGTCCAGATAAGCCCCGGACAGACGGCATTGACGCGAATATTGCGCGCGGCATACTCAAGCGCAGCACTTTTGGTCAGGCCAAGTACGCCGTGCTTGGCAGCGTGGTAGTTAGCGCGTTCTGCGCCGCCCACAATCCCGCCGATAGAGGAGCAGTTCACAATAACGCCGCTGCCCTGCTTACGCATCTGCTGCAGCTCGTATTTCATGCAGCCCCAGACGCCGCGCAGGTTCACCGCCGTGACGCGGTCGAAATCCTCTGTTGTTGCGTCCGCGATCTCGGCCAGCACATTCTGGATCCCGGCGTTGTTGAAGGCGATATCCAGGCGGCCAAAGGTCGCAACGGTCTCCTGCACCATCGCGGCGACGCTATCCAGATCCGCTGCATTGCAGGTCACCGCTTTGGCGATATAGCCGGAAGCCACCAGCGACTCGGCGGCCTGCGTCACCGCCCCGCCGTTAATATCCGCCAGCACGACGGAAGCCCCGGCCGCGGCATAGGCCTGTGCGGTGGCGAGACCAATACCCGAAGCGGCACCGGTCACTAAAGCAATTTTATTATTGAGTGAATAGGTCATCATATTTTCCTGTTTATATACAACGCTGGCTATTAAAGATTTTTAGCGAAGAACGCGGCGAGTTTATCTACCGCCGGAGTGACATACTGCGGCTTGTCATACAGGTCGAAATGCGATGCGCCCGGAATAATCGTTAATTCCTTCGGCTGTCTGGCATTATCGTAGGCCTGCTGGCTAAATTTACGGGTTTCTGCTTTTTCGCCCGCAATTAATAATACCGGCCGGGGAGAAATATTCCCCATATGCTCCAGCGGATAATAGGCCATATGCAGCCCCGGGCTGGTCACGACATAGCGATTTCGGGCATTTGGATGCGCCCCCCGTGGGGTGAGATAATATTCCGTCGCTTCCCGCACGAAATTCGGTGTACTGGCATCAAGGCTATCACGCGCCGGGAGCAGCTGTTCAACCCTCAGCGGGGCGCCGGCGGCCTCTTTATTTAACTGGGCATCAACGCTTTGCAATAATGTGAGCCGGTCGGCAGCAGTGACCGGCGATCCCTCAATACCGTTACGGGTCGCATCCCCAATGTCGTAGGTCACGACCCCGGCGACCGCTTTTACCCGCAGATCGGTTTGCGCTTCGTGGAGGGTATACCCGCCGCCAGCACAGATGCCCAGCGTCCCGATGCGGGCGGCATCAACCTGCGGCAGACTGCTCAGGTAGCCAATCGCACTGCGAATATCCTGCACCCGGTCTGCCGGGTTTTCCAGGTCACGCGGCAAACCGCCGCTTTCACCGTAGTGAGATGCATCATAGGCCAGGGTAATAAATCCGCGCTTTGCCAGCTGCCGGGCGTAGAGACCCGAGGTCTGCTCTTTTACTCCGCCCCAGGGATGAGAAACCACGATAGCAGGATATTTTTTTGCGCTATCGTAATTCGGTGGCAGGTAAAGATTAGCCGCCATTTTGACATCGCCATTCTGAAACGATACTTTTTTCGCGTTCATGGTATTAATACCTTCAGCAACGGTGGTTGGCTGGGTTTGTTCAGCATATGCAGCGCTGGTAATAAGTAATGATGCCAGCAATAATGAAACTTTAGATAATGGCATGACGCCTCCTGACCGATATTGATATCAGTATGATTGATGTGTTGCGGTGATATTTATTGCAAACGACCAGCGTGATGGAATTATTCATCTGCGTCGTTTAATATATTTGGCACTCTTGTTTAATCGCGCCTGACGGAATTATTTTCTGCCCTCCGTCTTTGCCTGCTGATAAATATACATAAGGTTGTCCGCCCCGAACAGTGCGGCCCGTTTCTTGCATTTATAAACAGAATTCATTAATGTTTTTTAAATCTGACTTATCTCTGTGTCGCGTCTGCGTGAGGAAAAGATGGCTCGTGAGGGTTTCAGCGATTTATTAGCGCTTATTGCGGTGGCGCAAACCGGAAGTTTTACCCGGGCAGCGGCGCAACTGGGCGTTACGCAGCCAGCCCTCAGCGCCAGCATCCGCGGTCTGGAGGAGCGGCTCGGCGTACGTGTGCTGCTGCGTAGCACGCGTCGGGTAAGCCTGACCATGGCGGGGCAACATCTGGTGGACAGGATCGTTCCCGAATTTGACTACATCGAGAAAGAGCTCGAATCCCTGAACGATCTGCGGGACAAGCCGACCGGCACCCTGCGCATCACGGCCATTGACTACGCCATTCGCCAGGTATTGTGGCCTAAACTCTCCCCCTTTTTGCAGCAGTATCCGGATATCACCGTTGAGCTGATCAGCGAGTATGCCAGCGTCGATATAGCCGCCAGAGGCTATGACGCCGGGGTCAGATTTGGCATGGAGCTGGCGCAGGATATGATCTCCGTGCGTATCGGCCCGGATGTGAAGAATACGGTGGTCGGCTCGGCTGACTATTTTACGCGTTTTCCACTCCCCGGACGGCCAGAGGCACTCGACCAGCACAGATGCATTCGGCTGCGCACCTCTACCTATGGTGGCCTTTATGACTGGGAATTTACCGAGGGTCAGCGTGAGTTTGCCGTCAGGATTAGCGGCCCGATCATCTGTAACAACGCCTACGACATTCTTGAGGCCGCGAAAGCGGGATTGGGACTTGCCTACCTGCCGCAGGATATGGTTCAGCCCTGGCTGGATTCAGGGGAGCTGGTATCGGTACTCGAAGAGTGGTGTCCGCTCTGGCCGGGCCTGCATCTCTACTACCCTAACCGGCGCCAGCATTCCCGGGCCATGACGCTGATGGTTGAAGCGTTGCGTTTCCATGAAAATCAGGCATAACGGAGGCGGACTATGTCAGGCGAAATCTTCAGGGATATCGTGGCGTTTATCACTATCGCCCGGGAGCGCAGTTTTACCCGGGCTGCCGCTGAGCTGGGCGTTTCCCAGTCGGCGTTAAGCCATACCATCCGCAATCTTGAAGCGCGGCTGGGGCTACGCCTGCTGATCCGCACCACGCGCAGCGTCTCTCCTACTGAGGCGGGGCTACGCTTGCTCGAGCGGGTTTCTCCCCGCTTCGATGTGATTGCCAATGAACTGGCCTCCCTGAGCGAGCTGGGCAGCAAGATCGCCGGAACGGTCCGCATCACGGTTTCGGATTTCGCGTGGAACACGTTTGTCTGGCCGCGCCTTTCCACTGCTTTGCTTCACTATCCAGACGTAAAACTGGAGGTGTCGAACGATCCGGCCCTCACCGATATCGTTGCCGAGCGCTTTGACGCCGGTATCAGGCCAGGGGACAGGATCGGCAAAAATATGGCTTCGGTCCGGATCTCTCCCGAGTGGCGAAATGTCATTGTGGGCTCCCCGGATTATCTTTCCAGAAGACATCTGCCGCTCACGCCGGAGGATTTGGCCCGGCATGCCTACATCAATACCCGCTACTCCATGAAGGAGGGGATCAGCCCCTGGGAACTGAAAAAGGGCGACACACTGGAGGCTTTTCGTGTCGATGGCCCTTTGATCTTTAACTCGGTATATGCCGCGCTCGACGCCGCACTGGCGGGATATGGCCTGGCTTTTGTGCCGGAGAGCATCGCCCGCCCCTGGCTGGATAAGGGCCGTCTTCACTCAGTGCTTGATGAGTGGTGCCCGCTGCGCCAGGGCTTCCACATTTTCTACGCCAGCGAGCGACAACTGTTGCCAGCCCTGTCGATGATTATTGAGACGTTACGATATGAGCCTGGGGTCTGAGATTACGCCTCGGGCCAGAGCAACACCGCCCTGATGGGCGTCTATTCATTCAGGAATGACTCGACCGCGCTGGAGAACCGTTCTGGCTGATCGAGCATCACAAAGTGAAAACTGTCATCAATACGCGTGAAACGGACAACTTGCGCAGAGGCATAGGCTTGACGGTACATTGTATCCACGCTGGCTGCAGGTACCCCGAATAAAGGGTCCCAGGCATACAGGATCTCAACCGGCACTCGAATGCGGCCAAGCTCGGGACGCAGATCGGTAGTCATCAATTCATACATGGCATCCGCTACGGTTTTGCGATCGGAATTGATCCCCGCAGCCACCAGAGCAGGTCTCACCGCCTCGGTCTTCGCTAAACGGACGATGGAGGTATTCTGAAACTCTGCGACCTGCTCCGGCGACTGCGACAAGAGCCAATCCCGCATAGCCGTGGCATGGGGTGCCGCAGTTTCGCTGGTCGCAGCAGGGTCAATCATCAACGTATAGAACGGCAAAGCATCGACGATCATCAAGCGCCCCACCAGGTCGGGATGACGGGCTCCCAACATCAATGCGATTTCTCCTCCAAGAGAGTGACCAATAACCGCAGGGGCGTTGATGTGCTGAGTGCGGATGTATTCTGCGATGGCGTCAACTGCCGGAGCGACGACCTTCCCCTCCGGCCTGGAAATAGCTGGTGTATTCGCAAATCCCGCAAGCTCTATAAGATGAATGCGGTGGTTCATACGTAATCCTGATGCTAAACCGGCCCAAACTTCGCGAGACGACGCCAGCCCCGGAATCAATATGACATCCGTTCCTGAACCTTGCGTCTGCACAGAGATACGCTGCGCGTTCGGCTGTTCGGAAGGTACTGGAAGAGACTGCGCTGCGGACGCTGAGAATAAGACTGACATCAATAAAAAAGTCCCCTGGATCATTGTACGGAGAGTTGCGGTATGCATGAATTTTCCCTTTATGCGTTCCTTGTGGCGCCGACAGACTAACGCGATAAAGGCGGGAGGAACTACTACCCTATTTAGGGTTGACCTGCTCTTAAACACATTTAAAAAGGACATCTGCATCATGCTAAAAATCCTCGGCAAGACCACCTCCATCAACGTACGCAAAGTACTCTGGACCTGCGAAGAAGCGGGCCTGGACTATCTGCAGGAAGATTACGGCAGCGGCTTTGCCTCCACCCAAACCGATGAGTTTCGCCAGTTGAACCCGAACGCCATGGTGCCGGTGCTGATTGACGATGATTTCGTGCTGTGGGAATCCAACGCCATCTGCCGCTATCTGGTACGTAAAACCGGGCGCGACGACCTGCTTCCCGTTGAACCCCAGGCCTGCGCCAACGTTGAGCGCTGGATGGACTGGCAGGCATCAGAATTTAACAACGCCTGGCGATATGTGGTCCCCGCGCTGGGGCGCAAAGATCCTGATTTCAACGACCCGAATCGCATTGCCGCGGGAATTGAGGAGTGGAATCACTGCGTCGCCATCCTGGAACAGCAGCTGCAAAAAACCGGCGCCTGGGCGGCCGGAGAGACCTTTACCCTGGCGGACGTGGTGCTGGGATTGTCAGTGAACCGTTGGAAGATGACGCCCTTTGAACATCCGGAGATGCCCGCAATTGAAGCCTGGTTTGAACGCTTAAACCAGCGCCCGGCATTTTTACGCCACGGTAATAATGGCATGTTGTGAGCCTGGCGCGATGAGGTGAAATAATCCCTTTTTTATCACGGTTATTTTAATTAATTACATAATCCATATCCGCCTCCGGAGACTTAAGAATTAAGTACTATCCTGGACAATTCAGAAATTGGCTTTGCTAGCCTGATGATTCAGGCAAAGCGCAAACCGGAGGTATTCTTTGCTGATTAAACTGAAGAAAGAACGAACGCATCAGGAGGATCGTCGCCTTGCCCTCTGGCTCGCGACCTCCGCAGGATTGCTGAACGCCATTGCGCTGGGGGCATTCGGCTTTTTTCCTTCCCATATGACAGGCAATACCTCGCAATTTTCCAGCGAAGTCTCTTCAACGGATCTGAACGATATTATTTTCTTCGCGACAATTATTCTGTCGTTTGTGACCGGCGCAATTATTGCGCGAATTATCGTTATGTGGGGCATTATTCACAATGTCCGGCTCATTTTTTGCCAGGTGTTATTCATTGAAGGAATATTACTGACCGGCGTCTCCCTGTACGAATTGTTCTTTCATACGCTGACCACCAATCGTGAAATTATTGTTTTTCTCTGCGGCCTGATGGGGATCCATAATTCCACCTCCACGCAGCTCTCCGGCGGACGGGTAAGATCCACTCACATCACCGGCACCTTAACCGACGCAGGCATTTCACTGGCCTCCGTTGTGGTGGCGATGCTGCGCCGGGATTTCTCCAAAGATACGACAGCCCAAAGTAACCAGCTCAAAACCCATCTCACCACCCTTTTCTCGTTTATAAGCGGTGGCATTGCAGGGCTGATACTGTTCAGATGGTTTGGCTTTAGCGCGATGCTGGCCCTGGGGCTGATGCTGGTATTGGTGGCTGCCTTTTCTATTTTGAGTACCTCGCTACGCGTTCGAAAAGTTCGCGCTGTGCTGAGCAAATAAGAGACAGCACTTTTACATTAAGTGACGGTGTCACTTAATGCAACCGCCTTTAAGACTATTCTGTCTACCCCCTGACCAGGCCTTACCCCGTAAGGCTTAAGCCCGGGTTTCCGCAACTTTCATAGGGTTACGAATTTAGCCGCCTCGCTGGAACCCTTCCCGATCCCTTGCTATAGCTCAAATACCCCTGCCTAAACATGGCATAACAACAGGCAACCGGTGGTTGCTATAACGCATGCGCACAGGGAGACACACCGCAATGCATCCATTACTCAAACGCTCGCTGCTATTTGTCGGCGCCATTATCGTGGTTATCGCCCTCCTCGTCTGGGGGATCGGGCCTGAAACGATAAAAGCGCGTCAGGTCGATCTGGTCTATCTCGGGCAACAGCACCTGATTTTAGTCTTCTCGTCGATGTTCTTCGCGCTGCTGGTCGGTATTCCCAGCGGTATTATGCTGAGCCGCCCCGCTGCACGCGGCATCGCAGAATACGTCATGCAAATCTTTAACGTGGGCAACACCCTGCCACCGCTGGCGGTGCTGGCCCTGGCGATGGTGGTGATTGGTATCGGCGATACGCCAGCCATTATTGCCCTCTTCCTCGCCTCGCTGCTGCCCATTGTGCGTAACACTTACGCCGGGCTGTGCTCGGTTCCGTCTTCACTGCTGGAAGCGGCAAACGGCATCGGGATGACAAAATGGCAGCGTCTTCGCCAGGTGGAACTGCCTAACGCCTGGCCGGTGATGCTCTCCGGCATTCGCATCGCGACCGCCATCAACGTCGGTACCGCTCCGCTGGCCTTCCTGATTGGCGCCAGCAGCTACGGCGAACTGATTTTCCCCGGCATTTATCTGAACGACTTCCCGACGCTGATTCTGGGCGCGGCGGCCACCGCCCTGTTTGCCCTGATCCTGGATACGTTGCTGGCGGCGCTGGGCCGTCTGATGAGCCCGCATCTCGCGCGATAATTATAACAAGGAGCTTCTATGAGACTGTTTTCCGGCCTGGCGGCGCTCTGTACCGCCGCGCTCTTTACCAGCCAGGCGCTTGCTGCGCCCGTCACACTGGCGACCAAAAGTTTTACCGAGCAGCATATCCTGTCGGCCCTGACCGTGCAGTACCTGCAGAAGAAAGGCTTTCAGGTTCAGCCCAAAACAAACATCGCCACCGTGATCTCCCGTAACGCGATGATCAACAAGCAAATCGATATGACGTGGGAGTACACCGGCACATCGCTGATCATCTTTAACCACATCAATAAGCGCATGTCGCCGGAGGAGTCTTACGAGACGGTAAAACGCCTGGATGCGAAGCACGGTCTGGTATGGCTCAAACCCGCCAACATGAACAATACCTACGCCTTTGCCATGCAGCGTAAGCGCGCCGAAGCAGAGCACATCAACACCATGTCCGAGATGGTGGCGAAGATTGAGCAGGTGCGTAAAACCGATCCGGATAACAACTGGATGCTGGGCTTAGACCTGGAGTTTGCCGGGCGCAGCGACGGCATGAAGCCGCTGCAGGCCGCCTATCAAATGGAGCTGGATCGCCCGCAAATCCGTCAGATGGACCCGGGTCTGGTCTATAACGCGGTGCGAGACGGCTTTGTCGATGCGGGCCTTGTTTACACCACCGACGGGCGCGTAAAAGGCTTTGACCTGAAGGTGCTGGAAGATGACAAAGGCTTCTTCCCGAGCTACGCGGTGACGCCGGTGGTGCGTAAGGACACGCTGGAGGCGAACCCGGGCCTGGAAGAGGCGCTGAACACCCTCTCCGCCCAGCTTAATAACGACGTTATCACCGAGCTGAACAAGAAGGTGGATATCGATCATCAGTCACCGCAGCAGGTCGCCCGTGATTTCCTGCGTAGCAAGCAGCTGCTGTAAGGAGGCGCTATGGAAACCGTTCACTACATCATGGATAACTGGGGCTATCTGTTAAGCCTGACGCTGCAACATCTGTGGCTGGTCGCGCTGGCCGTGGGCCTGGCCATTATTATCGGCGTGCCGCTGGGCATTCTGATTGTGCGCCACAAATGGCTGGCCACGCCAGTGCTGGGGATTGCCACCCTGGTGCTGACCATTCCGTCCATTGCCCTGTTCGGCCTGATGATCCCGCTCTTTTCGCTGATCGGTCAGGGCATTGGCGCCCTGCCCGCAATTACGGCGGTGTTTCTTTACTCGCTGCTGCCGATTGTGCGTAACACCCATACCGCGCTGGACAGCCTGCCGCCCGGCCTGCGCGAAGCGGGTCGCGGTATCGGCATGACCTTCTGGCAGCGCCTGCGCTGGGTAGAGATTCCGATGGCGCTGCCGGTGATTTTCGGCGGCATCCGCACCGCCGTCGTCATGAATATCGGCGTGATGGCCATTGCCGCCGTCATCGGCGCGGGCGGACTGGGCCTGCTGCTGCTTAACGGCATTGGCGGAAGCGATATTCGTATGCTGATTGCGGGCGCGCTGATGATTTGTCTTTTAGCGATTGTGCTCGACTGGTTACTGCACCGTCTGCAGATCGTACTGACTCCAAAGGGGATTCGATAATGATAAAACTGGAAAACCTCACCAAACAATTTTCACAGAAGCAGGGCCAGACGTTTAAAGCCGTGGACAATGTTAACCTGAACGTACCTGAAGGGGAGATGTGCGTCCTGCTTGGTCCGTCGGGCTGCGGCAAAACTACCACCCTGAAGATGATTAACCGGCTGATTACCCCGAGCAGCGGCACCATCCAGATTAACGGCCAGGACACCACCGACATGGACACCGTGACCCTGCGCCGCAACATCGGCTACGTGATCCAGCAGATTGGTCTGTTCCCGAACATGACCATTGAAGAGAACATCACCGTGGTGCCGCGGATGCTGGGCTGGGATAAAGCCCGGTGCAAAACCCGCGCCGAGGAGCTGATGGATATGGTGGCGATGGATCCGCATAAATTCCTAAACCGCTATCCGCGCGAGATGTCCGGCGGCCAGCAGCAGCGTATCGGCGTTATCCGCGCCCTGGCGGCGGATCCTCCGGTTCTGCTCATGGATGAACCTTTCGGCGCAGTGGACCCGATTAACCGCGAGGTGATCCAGAACCAGTTCCTGGAGATGCAGCGTAAGCTGAAAAAGACGGTGATGCTGGTGAGCCATGACATCGACGAAGCCCTGAAGCTGGGGGATCGTATCGCCGTCTTCCGCCAGGGGAAAATTGTCCAGTGCGCCAGCCCGGACGAACTGCTGGCGAAACCGGCCAACGAGTTTGTCGGCTCCTTTGTCGGCCAGGACCGCACCCTGAAGCGTCTGCTGCTGGTATCGGCAGGCGACGTCACGGATCAGCAGCCTACCCTTACCGTGCGCCCGGCCACGCCGCTCAGCGAGGCGTTTGGCATCATGGATGAAAACGACATTCGCGCCGTTACCGTGGTGGATGAAAACGGCAAACCGCTGGGCTTTGTTAAGCGCCGCGAAGCGCGTAACGCCAGCGGCAGCTGCGCCGATATTCTGCATCCGTTCCGCATGACCGGTAAAGCCGAAGACAACCTGCGCGTGGTGCTCTCCCGCCTGTACGAGAGCAACACCAGCTGGATGCCGATTGTCGATGAGGAAGGCCGCTACAACGGCGAAATTTCTCAGGACTATATTGCGGAATACCTGAGCTCTGGCCGCACGCGCCGGGCGCTGAATATTCACAGCGAAAATTAATCTTAATAGCCGGGCATTGCCCGGCTCTTCGCATTGCTAAGCCCGCGTTTTCCCGCCAGAATATTGTATCTTTCCCGTTTACGCGTAGCCCATGCATCGACTTCATGCTTACCCTGATATCCGGGCCATGTTTCGCCGGTTACTGATTGCCAGCGTTACCGGCGTGCTGGCGGCGCTTGCCGTGGCCCTGTTTCGACATGCCCTGTATCTGCTGGAGTGGCTTTTTCTGAGTAACGACAGCGGCAGCCTGGTGAATGCCGCCAGCGGCCTTTCGCCCTGGCGACGCGCGCTGACGCCTGCTCTTGGCGGGCTGGCTGCCGGGCTGTTGCTCTGGGGATGGCAGCGAATGACCGCCCAGCGTCCCCATGCCCCCACCGACTATATGGAAGCGCTGGAGACGGGTGACGGGCAGTTTGACTATGCCGCCAGCCTGGTGAAATCCCTGGCGTCGCTACTGGTGGTCGCCAGCGGCAGCGCCATTGGCCGCGAAGGGGCGATGATCCTGCTGGCCGCCCTCGCCGCCTCTTTTTTTGCACAACGCTTTACGCCCAGAACCGAATGGAAGCTGTGGATCGCCTGCGGGGCCGCCGCCGGGATGGCCAGCGCCTATCACGCCCCGTTAGCCGGCAGCCTGTTTATCGCTGAGATCCTGTTTGGCACGCTGATGCTGGCGTCGCTGGGGCCGGTGGTCATTGCCGCCGTGGTGGCGCTGCTCACCACCCGCCTGCTTAGCCCTGGCGCGAACACTTTGTACGAAGTACACCTCAGCGAGACGCTGACCGCGATGGATTATTCATTGATTGTGGGAATGGGATTGCTGGCGGGCCTCTGCGGCCCGGGGCTGATGTGGCTCATGGCCTTCAGCCACTCTCTTTTTCTGCGCCTTAAGCTCTCTCCGCCATGGCAGCTGGCGCTGGGGGGACTCATCGTCGGGCTGCTGTCGCTGCTGACACCTAAAGTATGGGGCAATGGCTACAGCGTGCTGCAGGGGTTCCTGCTCGCGCCACCGCTGCTGTCGGTGATTGCGGGGGTATTCATCTGCAAGCTGCTGGCGGTGCTGGCCAGCAGCGGCTCTGGCGCGCCGGGCGGCGTGTTCACGCCAACGCTGTTTGTCGGCATGGCGACCGGGATGCTGTTCGCCCAGCTGTTTATGCTGTGGCTACCCGGTTCAGAAACGGCGATTTTGCTGGGACTGGCAGGGATGGCGACGCTGCTCGCCGCCACGACGCACGCGCCGATCATGTCGGCGCTGATGGTCTGTGAAATGACCGGGCAGTATTTCCTGTTGCCCGGCCTGTTGATTGCCTGCGTGGTGGCGTCGGTACTGTCGCGGACGTTACGCCACGACTCGATCTACGGAGAGCACGCTGCCGAAAGCAGAGAGATCGATATAGTGCGCTAGTTCGCGCTGTTCGGCGCGCGGCAGGTAGGGTAGTTCACCCACCAGCGGAGCGGGCAGCTTTTTGCCGAGCACCTCAATAATTTCGGCATAATGCGCCAGGCCCGGGTTGATGCGGTTTGCCACCCACCCCACCAGCGGCAGGCCGTCATTGGCGATGGCCTGCGCCGTCAGCAGGGCGTGATTGATACAGCCTTCCTGAATACCCACCACCATCAGCACCGGCAGTTGCTCCTGCACCACCCACTCTGAGAGCGGGCGCAAATCATTCATCAGACTGCGCCAGCCGCCGGTGCCTTCCACCACCACGTGATCGACTTTTTCGCACAGGCTGGCAAGGCCGTTCGACAACAGGGTGTAATTCACCAGCCCGCTGTGCGCCACGCTGCTCTCATCTTCGCTGAGGGCAATGGGATTAATGGCGTGATAAGGCAGGTCTAAAGAGGAGACGCTTTGTAGCACCAGCGCATCTTTATTGCGCAATCCTTCTGGCGTCTCTTTACTCCCTTTGGCTACCGGCTTGTACCCTGCAACACGCTTACCGCTGGCCATCATGGCTTGCAGCAAGGCGCGGGACACCACCGTCTTGCCGACAGAAGTATCAGTACCCGTTACAAAGAAACGCTTAAGCATCACTTACTCCACCGTTATGCTCTGAAAATATAAATGAAGGAAATAATTCAGTGGAGGGAGTCTAAGGCATGCGCTATCTGCCCGGTTTGAGATAGCGCAATTTTTGGTAAGACTGTAAAAAACAGTTAACCCTGCAACAAACGGATCAATAGTGAACCGTTATACATCGCATCTTTTACCAGCGCCGCCCCTGCCATGGTGCCCTGATTGGTGAACTGGGTGCTTTCAACCACAATGTGCCTGCTGTAGGCCGGTAATGACTGCTGGCGGATCGAGTCAGCGATCGCCGGGAAAAGAACGTCGGATGCCTGGCTCAGGGGCGAGCCAATCAGTATTTTTTGCGGGTTAAAGAGGTTAACCATGATGGCAATAATGCGCCCGACGTTAATGCCGACGCCGGTAATAATATCTTTTGCCAGCAGATCGCCCTGCTGCGCGGCCGCGCAAAGCGACTCCACCGTCAGGGGCTGGCCGTGCAGCGTCGAACTCATCGACTGACCGAGCCTGAGCTGGGCCAGCTCCAGCACGCTTTCGACGCTGGCGATGGTTTCCAGGCAGCCGTGGTTACCGCAGTAACAGCGCTTGCCATAGGGATCGACCTGGGTGTGGCCGATCTCCACCAGGCTGCTGCTGCCTGCGTGCAGCAGGCGGCCATCGGTGATCACCCCGGCCCCCACGTTGTGGTCGATCACCACCTGAATGACGTCCCGCGCGCCGCGAGAGGCGCCAAACAGCGCCTCGGCCATCGTCCAGGCGCTGATGTCATGCTGAATATAGACCGGGACGCCGGTGTGATTTCTCAGCACCTCACCGAGCGGCATCTCTTTGACGTCATCGTAAAACGGCATGCGGTGCACGATGCCATTTTCCGTATCAATGATTCCCGGCAACGTGATCGCGATGGCAGTAAGACGTTCCAGCTTCTGCTGATGATGAATAAAAAACCGATCGATAAGGGCTGTGATCCGCACTTCCAGCGGCTCGGCGGCTTTCAGTTCGAGCGGCAGCTTGTCTTCCACCACCAGCTTGCTGCTGAGATCGCGCAGCGCAAGGTAGATCTCACCGCGACTGATGCGCAACGAGAGGTAGTGCCAGGCTTCGGTTTCCACCACCAGCCCGACGGCCGGACGGCCACGGCTGCCCGGCTCCTGAATTTCTGTTTCCTGCACCAGATGCGCTTCAAGCATCTCACGCACAATCTTGGTGATACTGGCTGGCGCCAGTTGCGCAAGACGGGAAAGATCGATGCGCGAGACCGGCCCAAGCTGATCAATCAGGCGATACACTGCGCCCGCATTGGTCTGCTTAATCTGATCTATATGCCCTGGCTGACTATCAGCAACCACCACGTACTCCCTTATTTTCGCGCTTCGAAATAAACTGTGGGCTATGGTGAAGCACTTCTACAGTAATCGTCAAATTTTTACTTAGCCTTGTGATTTACAGCACATTTTTACCCGCTTTTTTTGCCGCTTAGCCCCCCGGAGAGGCGCTAATCAGGAGATCC
Source organism: Leclercia adecarboxylata (assembly GCF_023639785.1). Taxonomy (NCBI): domain Bacteria; kingdom Pseudomonadati; phylum Pseudomonadota; class Gammaproteobacteria; order Enterobacterales; family Enterobacteriaceae; genus Leclercia; species Leclercia adecarboxylata. Next base: position 2,090,120 of record NZ_CP098325.1, on the reverse strand, counting down.
TTAAATCGCTGTGCCGCTGCGCTGAGTTCATGATGTCGGGACCACACCAGCCACATCTCTGAAACCGCGTCCGGTTCAGCAATCGCCACCCAGCGCATTTCTTGCAGCTGAAGCCGCCTGAACGAGGCGGGCAGGATAGATACCCCGAGCCCTGCCGCCACCAGCCCGATAATGGTCATCGCCTCACCCACCTCCTGGGTAATGACCGGGTTTACTCCGTGGCGGCGCAGCAATCCCAGGATGTCGTCGTACAGGCCAGTGCCGACATGGGGGTCGAAAAAGACAAAGGGCTCCTGGGCCAGTTCCGTCACCGAGATTTCAGGCTTTGCCGCCAGGGGGTGGTCCCGATGGATCATCGCCAGCAGCGGTTCGCGCAGCACCCGTTGCCAGGACAGGGTATCCGGCAGTTGGGTATTACGCATCAGGCCGAGATCGAGCGAGCCTTCGCTGAGCGGGACGATCTGCTCGCGGGTATTCATCTCCCGGGTCTGTATATGCACATCCGGCGACAGGCGACGAAACGAGGACAGCGTGTGCGAGATAGCACTGATAAAGGGGGCGGAGGAGGTAAATCCGATGCGTAGCTCGCCGGTTTCACCCAGGTGCAGGCGCTCTGCCCGGGCTGCCGCCTCGTCTACCATGCTCAAAATCTGGCGGCTGTCGGCCAGAAACTGACGCCCTGCCGCCGTCAGCCCGACGCTGCGATTGGTTCGCGCCAGCAGGCGGGCCCCCACCTGCTGCTCCAGCGCCTGAACTTGCTGGCTCAGCGGCGGTTGCGAGATATTGAGCCGCGCCGCCGCGCGACCAAAATGCAGCTCTTCGGCGACAGCAACAAAATAGCGCAGATGACGCAGTTCGATATTCATATTTTTAACGTATCATTTGAGATTATTAATATATTAGACAGAATATTTACAATTTCCTACCCTGATCCTTGTGGTCATACCCGTCACCAGAAATCACGGGGATGTTGAAGCAAGGAATTTACGTGAGTCGTACAACAACGGCTGATATCGCCCCCGGCAATGATATCGATCTCTTACCGAACAACGCCTTACCGGCGCAGTTCATCAAGCGCGGCACCCGGCAGTTTATGCGCGTTACCCTGGCGCTCTTTTCCGCCGGTCTTGCCACCTTCGCCCTGCTCTATTGCGTGCAGCCCATCCTGCCGGTGCTATCCCATGAGTTTGGCGTCTCTCCGGCCAGCAGCAGTATTTCGCTGTCGATCTCGACCGGGATGCTGGCGGTCGGCCTGCTGTTTACCGGCCCGCTCTCGGACGCCATCGGGCGTAAACCGGTGATGGTCACCGCGCTGCTGCTGGCGTCGGTCTGTACCTTGCTGTCGACGATGATGACCAGCTGGCACGGGATTTTGATTATGCGCGCGCTGATCGGTCTTTCTCTTAGCGGCGTGGCGGCGGTAGGGATGACCTACCTCAGCGAGGAGATCCATCCCAGCGTCGTCGCCTTCTCAATGGGGCTCTACATCAGCGGCAACTCCATTGGCGGCATGAGCGGACGACTGCTGAGCGGCGTATTTACCGATTTATTTAGCTGGCGGATAGCCCTGGCGGCGATCGGCTGTTTTGCGCTGGCCTCCGCGCTGATGTTCTGGAAAATCCTGCCGGAATCGCGCCACTTTCGCCCCACCGCATTGCGGCCCAAAACGCTGCTGATTAACTTTCGCCTGCACTGGCGCGATAAAGGGCTGCCCCTGCTGTTTCTCACCGGTTTTCTGCTGATGGGCTCCTTTGTGACCCTGTTTAACTACATTGGCTACCGGCTGATGCTCTCGCCATGGCATCTGAGCCAGGCGCTGGTCGGCCTGTTGTCGGTGGCCTATCTGACCGGTACCTGGAGCTCCCCGAAAGCAGGGGCGATGACCACCCGCTTTGGACGCGGTCCGGTGATGCTGACCTCGACGGGGATTATGCTGGCCGGGGTAGTGTTGACCCTGTCCGGCAACCTGTGGGTGATTTTCGGCGGGATGCTGCTCTTCTCCGCGGGGTTCTTTGCCGCCCACTCCGTTGCCAGCAGCTGGATCGGCCCGCGGGCGCGCCGCGCAAAAGGCCAGGCCTCGTCGCTCTATCTCTTCAGCTACTATCTCGGCTCCAGCATCGCCGGGACGCTCGGCGGCGTATTCTGGCACCAGTACGGCTGGAACGGCGTGGGCGGGTTTATTGCATTAATGTTGTGTGTAGCGCTTATGGTGGGCAGAAGCCTTCACCGACGATTAAAATAAGCGTGTTAATAGAACGCTTTTCAGGCCCGGAATCATAAATCCTGCCGGGCCTTTATTAATGACACATTCATAAACCGCTTCGCCACGCAAAACACGTCTGTAATGCAACCTTTCAATGGCTGAATGAAAAATAACGATAACCATTTTGTAGCCTGGGTTTATATTCAGAAAAAAGCCCCTTCTGATGAAGTAAAGAGAAAGATATTATTGAATGTGCTTTAAAGCAAAAAAGCAAAGCAGAATTCATCATTAATTTAAATAGAAATGATGAATTCTATTTGCATCAGGAATTGCCATTCAATTTAATATGGACTGTAAAATGAAAAAAACGATTCTCGCTATTTTTGTTGCCGCGACGGCAGTGGTAGCGCTTCCCGCTATGGCTGCAGGAAACACAGCAAACCTTGTTATCCACGGAGAAGTCTTCGACGACTCAGAATCTTGTAACGTTACCCAGGCAGGCGCCCTGGTTAACAACACCATCATTCTTGATGATATTAAAGCGGACGTTCTCGAAGGACTGGCGGTAAATACCCCTTCCCTGGCGGCCGCTAAAGACGTTGTCTATAAAGTCGAAGATTGTAAGACGGGCGGCGCTAATTATTCGGGCAATCTGAATGTCAATATCAGCGGTGAAGCTCTCTCTGATATGCCCAATGTTCTGCTCAACCAGATCGCTTCAGGCGCTGCGCAGAATGCATCCGTCACATTAATCAATCGTGATAACAGCCGTATTAATTTTGACGGTTCTCATAGCCAGACTGTCGCTTATCAGTACGGCACTCCTACCTATCTGCGTTATAAAGCCACTTACGTGAGAACAGCCGCAAACGTCACCCCAGGTGAAGTTAAAGGCACCGCAGTAATGACTATTTCTTACTAATGTAATCCAGAGCCTGACATTGTCAGGCTCTTTTAAAGCATCGTTCACAATAGCGGTGAGATTGATATATGAAAAGTGCATGAATTGCGCCTCAATCAGGTTACACTCCCTGCAACACACTCACCTGAACGAGAACAATAACGATGCAGAAAAACGTTTCTTATCAGCAGCTCACCCGCACCTTCCAGCGTCTCTCCCGCTTCTCCCATCTCTCTTCCATCGCCAGCTGGGACATGTTCACCATGATGCCTCCCGGCGGCAGCGCCGCCAGAGGGGAAGCGCTGGCCGAGTTGAGCGTCCTGCAACACCAGATCCTGACGGACAAAAAAGTGGCCGACTGGCTACGCCAGGCCGAATGCGAAGATCTTAACGACGTCGAACAGGCTAACCTGCGCGAGATGGCCCGCCACTATCAGCAGGCCGCGCTGCTCCCTGAATCACTGGTGGAAGCGAAATCCCTGGCGGGCAGCCAGTGCGAGCACGCCTGGCGTACCCAGCGTCCGGCGAATGACTGGCAGGGTTTTTCCGCCAACCTGAAAGAGGTGGTGAAGCTGAGCCGGGAAGAGGCTCGCCTGCGTGCCGAAGCGAAAGGCTGCACCCCTTACGATGCGCTCCTGGATATTTTCGAACCGGATATGACCAGCGCCCGGCTGGACGGCCTGTTTGGCGATCTCAAAACCTGGCTGCCGGATCTGCTGGCGCAGGTGGTCGAGAAGCAGGCGCAGCAGTCCTTCGTGCCCCCTCAGGGCCCGTTCCCTACCGCTGTTCAGCGTGAGCTGGGGCTGCAGGCGATGAAAACCCTCGGGTTCGATTTTAACGCGGGGCGTCTGGACGTCAGCGCCCATCCGTTCTGCGGCGGCGTACCGGAAGACGTGCGCATCACCACCCGTTACGATGAAGATGAGCTGCTGAGCGCCCTGTTTGGCGTGATCCACGAAACCGGCCACGCGCGCTACGAACAGAACCTGCCCCGTAACTGGCTCGGTCAGCCCATCGCCCTTGCGCGCTCAACCGCCATCCACGAATCACAGAGCCTGTTCTTTGAAATGCAGCTCGGGCGCAGCAAAGCCTTCCTTAACCACCTGTTGCCTGCGGTCCAGGAACGTTTCGGTAGCCAGGCGGCGTTTACCCCGGATAATTTTGTCGCCTGGAACCAGCGGGTGAAGCCCGGCTATATCCGCGTGGATGCCGACGAGGTGAGCTATCCGGCGCACGTGGTTCTGCGCTATGAGATTGAGCGGGCGCTGATCAATGGCGATATCGAGGTGGAGGACATCCCGGCGCTGTGGGATGAGAAAATGCAGGCGTGGCTGGGGCTGTCGACAAAAGATAACTACCGCAACGGCTGTATGCAGGATATTCACTGGACCGATGGCGGCTTCGGTTACTTCCCGTCGTACACCCTGGGCGCCATGTACGCCGCACAGCTGTTCAGTGCCGCCAAAAATGCATTGCCTGGACTGGATAACGCCATCGCCGCCGGGGATTTCAGCGCCCTGTTCGACTGGCTGCGCCAGAACATCTGGCAGCACGGCAGCCGCTTCACCACCGCCCAGCTGATTGAGCAGGCGACCGGGGAAGATCTCAACAGCCGCTATTTCCGCGATCATCTGACCTCACGTTATCTGTAACCCATCACGCCGGGCTTCTGTCCGGCGTTGTACATACGGTTACACGCCGATACCAATCACTCACGGAAGCCCCGAATTTTCAGGGATATAGTTCTTTCAACGGCCCCGCAGTGGGGTTAAATGAAAAAACCAATTCGAGGGTAAGATGATGAAAAAAGTATTAGCTCTGGTTGTTGCCGCTGCTATGGGTCTCTCTTCTGCTGCATTCGCGGCTGACACTGTCGCTAAAACCGCTGCACCTGCTGCGACCGAAACCACCACCGCGGCGCCGGCAGCCAAAACTGTGCACCACAAAAAACACAAGAAAGCCGCTGTGCAGAAAGCGCAGGCTGCTAAAAAACACCACAAAAAAGCAGTGAAGAAAGAAGAGACCGCACCGGTCGCCCAGAAAGCGCAGGCTGCAAAAAAACATCATAAGAAAGCGGTGAAACACGACGCAGCCGCTCCAGCTGCACAACCGGCTGCATAAGCCCGCTTAGCTCAACGTGTCCGTCCGGGCACGTTGGTCATCCGGCGCTGTCCCGGCATGGTGGCAGCGCCGTTTTTTTATCCGGAGGGCGTTATGTTGCAGCGCTATCGGTTTGAGGTGATTCTCATCACGCTTATTTTATGCGCACTCGTCGCAGGTGTGTTTTACATTTCCTGATTGTAGCACGCTGATTTTACTCCCACTTTCGCGCTGTCCCGTCTATAGTTAATTACCAGGGTTCATATTTAATAATCATAATTATTCCCTTCAGAGTGTGATATGCGTAAATCTGTTGTGATTGTACTGGGAACGTTTTTTCTCTTTTCTGGATTTAGTCATGCGGACAATGGTGACGACGAGGCCGCGAACGCCAAAGAGGTACAAACCCTGTTTTTTGGGCATGACGATCGCACGCGTGTCGCCGATCCTTCCCGTGCGCCGTGGGACGCCATTGGTCAGCTGGAAACGGCCAGCGGAAACCTCTGTACTGCAACCCTCATTACTCCTCAGCTGGCGCTGACTGCCGGCCACTGTCTGCTGGTGCCGCCAAAAGGGAAACCGGATACCGCCGTTGCCCTGCGCTTCGTGTCGCAAAAAGGGAGCTGGCGCTATGAAATCCACGGCATTGAAGGCCGGGTTGATGCCTCATTAGGCCGACGGCTGAAAGCCGACGGCGATGGCTGGATCGTTCCGCCTTCTGCCGCGTCCTGGGATTTTGGCCTGGTGGTGTTGCGCAATCCGCCGTCGGGCATCACGCCGCTGCCGCTGTTTGCCGGCACGAAAGAAGAGCTGACTGCCGCCCTGAAAGAGGCCGATCGCAAGGTGAGCCAGGCGGGCTACCCCGAAGATCATCTGGATGTGCTCTTTACCCATAAGGACTGCATTGTCACCGGCTGGGCGCAAAACAGCGTCCTGTCCCATCAGTGCGATACCCTGCCCGGCGACAGCGGTTCGCCCCTGATGCTGAAAACCGCCGCGGGCTGGCAGCTTATTGGCGTTCAAAGCTCAGCCCCGGCGGCGAAAGATCGCTGGCGGGCCGATAACCGCGCCCTGGCGATCACCGGTTTTCGTGACAAACTGGCCGAACTGGCCCAGCAGTGAATCAGCACTGGCGCTGCTGGCGTAGCGCCATAATCGCCTCTATCGGCAATGGCTGGCTGTACCAGTAACCCTGAAGCTGATCGCAGCCCGCCAGTCGCAGCAGCTTCATCTGTTTTTCGTTCTCCACGCCTTCAGCCACCACCTTCATTCCCAGCGCGCTGGCAATGCGCACCGTACCGCTCACCAGCGCCGAGGCCTGTTCGTCGTGATCCACCAGCCCGGCCAGCGATTTATCGATCTTGATGGTATTGAAGTTAAAGCGGCGCAGATAGCCAATGCTGGAGTAGCCGGTGCCAAAATCGTCCAGCGCCACCGCAATGCCCTGCGCCTTGAGATTATTGATAGCTGAACGGGCGCGCTCCGGGTTTTCCAGCACATAGGTTTCCGTTACTTCCAGCTGCAGGCGCGTGGCGGGGAAATGGCTTAGCGCCAGCGCCCCCTCCACTTTGGCTTCAAATTCAGGATCACGAAACTGCGCCGGGGAGATATTCACCGACAGCTTCAGGTCGGTGCAGGGCTCCAGATCCTGACAGGCCCGGCTGAGGACAAACTGCCCCAGGGCGTAAATCAGCCCGCTGGTTTCGGCGACGGTGATAAACTCATCCGGCGGCAGCGGCCCTTCCGGTCGACGCGGCCAGCGCACCAGCGCCTCCACGCCGTCCATTTTCTGGCTGCGGGCATCAATGATCGGCTGATACCAGACATCAAACTCGTTATGCTCCAGACCATGACGGATCTGCCCTTCAAGGGCCATCCGACGCTCACGCGCGTTGTTCAGTTCGGCATCATAGTGTGTGACCCGCCCTTTACCGGTGATTTTGGAGTGGTACATGGCGATATCGGCCCGGCGAAACAGTTCGTTGCTGGTGCACTCCACCAGCGTGCAGCTGGCGATGCCAATACTGGCGCCAATATGGATGGAGCGCTCGCCAACGATAATCGGCGAATGAAGGTAATCCAGAACAAAACCTGCAAATGCCGAGGCCAGCGCTTCGGCGTTGTCACCGCCGATGGTCATGGCGAACTCATCCCCGCCCATCCGGGCCAGCATGCCGTCTTTGGGAACATTGTCGCGCAGCGCACCCGCGATAGTGACAATCAGCTCGTCGCCCACCTCATGGCCGTAGATATCATTGACGTCCTTAAAGCCATCGAGATCGATAAACACTACGCTTTTGGGATCGGTATCACCGCGCTGGCTTACCCGCTCCAGCTCTTCGATTAGCGCCCGGCGGTTGGGCAAATGGCTGAGCCAGTCGGTTCGCGCCACCGAACGTGCCAGCGTCTCTCCGCGCGCCAGTTTATACAGCCCTACGCAGCTGAAGAGGATAAACAGTAAAATCAGCGCCGCGGTGAGCAACACAATCTGGGTGATATCCAGAGATGCCGCTTTCGCCGCAGCCGCCCCCGGCAGACGCGGTTGCCACGACAGATACCCCAGCACTTCCCCTGAGGAGCTGTTTAGCGGGACGCTGACGTCGCTGACCCGTTCCGGCGTAAACGTCAGGGCGTCGATCTGAAACGTATCTCCGAGGTCCTGCAGGATTTGCGGGTTGATATGACGGGTGATCACCAGATAGCGGCGGGTACTGTCTCCCACCTGCAGGCTGCCAATCGTCGGGCGGATCAGGCCCACGCCAACAAAAGCGATACCCGCCCGGGTGCGGGTGATCCCGGCATAGATATTCTTATCCGATCGCAGGGAGTGGGTGTGCATCAGGATCAGCGACTTTAAGCCGTCACCAAAGAAGTCGAGGTTTTTCTCCGTGAACGGCTGGCTTTTGAACGAACCCCACAGCACCCGAAACCGCTCGTCGAGCACAAAGGTGCCGTCATAAAGATTATTGACCTTATAGCCCGCTCCCCAGGTGTTATAGAGCCAGTCGATGTCGAGCGCCGGGCGGTAAGCCTCACGCACCGCGTCATCCCAGACGGCATTATCAATAACCAGCGACCAGACCCGGTTTACCGAGGTCTGGACCGCGCCCTGCACCGAGAGTGCCGTGCGCTGTTCGTCGATTTCGTTGGCTTTGGTACTGATGAGGTTGAGGGAGAGGTATAACAGGGCGACAACGGAGAAGATTAAACCGACCCCTGCCATGAAGATCATAACAAACAAGGTCCTGGCAGAAGGAATTTTACGCCAGCTTAAAGGGTTACGCATTCATTCACCGTCCTTTTTTATGCCTCAGTCTAAGCGTAATACAGGACATGAATTTCGCTGCCTGTAATGACAGGCAGCGACGTTATCAGGCCAGTTTTATCATGATCATTCCGGCGAGCAGCAGAAGCAGCCCCATCCAACCTTTATGGTTCAACCGTTGACCAAACAGGATCCAGCCCGCAGCAAGCGTTGCCGCGATACCAAACCCGCTCCACAGGGCATACGCAACCGAGAGATCGATGCCTTTTACCGCCTGAGACAGGGCGCTGAACGCGCCGAGAACGGCGGCGATGGAGAGCAGACCATAGGTTTTGCGGCGAAAACCGTCGGAAAATTTCAGCAGAACGTTGGCGGCGATCTCCAGCACGATGGCAAAACCTAACCAGGCAGCATGCACCCACTCAAACTGTTGCATGGGGCACCTCCGCACGCGGTTTCGCCGGTTTGCGCGTTCCGGATTTGATTAATATTATCCCCGCCACCAGCGTCGTCAGGCCGGCAATTTTCATGGCTGAAAGCGACTCATCGAACAGCATAACGCTGAACAGGGTAATTAAAAGAATACCAATGCCTTCCCATAACGCGTACGCCACGCCCAGTGCGATTTTTTTAACCGCAAAACTGAGGAAAATATAGGACAGCGCAATCATCGACAGCATTAAAATATAGCCGCTGTGGCTGCCCGTGACGCTGGCCCATTTCATGGAAAGGGTGCCGGTTATTTCAGCGAGAATAGCCAGGGCTAAGAGGATCCAGTAAAACATGTTTTTCTCCTGCTTGAGAATATAATCCTTCGCGGCTCGCCATTAGCGGCAGCCGGGTAAAAAAATATGACAGATTAGCCGGACGCGATGCGCCAGCTCAGGCAGAGAGAGGGTCTACAGCGCGTTGCGCCAGTGTTGCTCGCCAGACAGCAGGCAAAAAGAGGAGTACAGAGCGGGACTGAGATTTGATAAAACGGTGCTGAACAGATTGTCCATAAAATTACAATTATCTGCGGTGTTGCTTCTCGTCAGTGCAGATGAAAATTGTCTCCGGTAGTTAAACACAGCTGATTTTTACCATAAGCCAGGATTTTACTCAAAGCCTTTTCATTTCTTTACCCTCTCTGTTTGTTTTTGGTTAATTTATTAAAGGGGCGGCGCCGTTAGAATAAATAAAAAAGGACAGCAGCAGGAGCCAGCATGGCAAAGCCCATTATTACTCTCAGCGGATTAAAAATAGTCATCATGCTTGGCATGCTGGTGATTGTACTGACCGGGGTCCGCTTCGCGGCGGATATTATTGTGCCCTTTATCCTGGCGCTGTTTATCGCCGTGATACTTCAGCCCGTTGTGCGGCGTCTGATGCGCCTGCGCCTGCCGCGGGTGTTGGCAATCACGCTGCCGATCGTGCTTATCGTGGTGCTGATGGCGTTACTGGTGGCCTATCTTGGCACCTCGCTGAATGAACTGGCCCGCACCCTGCCGCACTATCGCACCTCGCTGGCCGTTCCGCTGCTGCATCTGGAGCCCTGGCTGCAGCGGGCCGGGATTGAAGTGTCGATGGAAGAGTTGCTGAGGTATATCGATCCCAATGCCGCCATGACCCTCGTGACCGCCCTGCTGTCACAGCTCTCCAGCGCCATGACCTCTATCTTTTTACTGCTGCTGACCGTGGTGTTTATGCTGCTGGAGGTGCCGCAGCTACCGGCCAAGCTGCAGCCCCTGATGACCCGCCCGGTTGAAGGCATGGCCGCCATTCAGCGCGCGCTCGACAGCGTGTCGCACTATCTGGTGCTGAAAACCGCCATCAGTCTGGTAACCGGGCTGGTGGTCTGGGGGATGCTGACGGTGCTGGAGGTGCGGTTTGCCTTTGTCTGGGCGCTGCTGGCCTTTGCCCTGAACTATATTCCCAATATCGGCTCGGTGCTGGCCGCCATCCCGCCCATTGCCCAGATGCTGGTATTCAGCGGCTTTTATGCTGCGCTGGTGCTGCTGGCTGGCTATCTGTTAGTGAATCTGATTTTCGGCAACATCCTTGAGCCCCGTTTAATGGGTCGCGGGCTGGGCCTCTCCACGCTGGTGGTCTTTTTGTCGCTGATTTTCTGGGGCTGGCTGCTGGGGCCGGTGGGGATGCTGCTCTCGGTTCCCCTGACAATTATCGTTAAGATTGCGCTGGAGCAAACCGAGGGCGGCAAAAGCATTGCGTTGCTGCTCAGTGATATGAGCCATTCCCGTTAGCGGTTATTCAAAAACCAGCACCGGCTTGCTGGTTCGTCCCGCCTGCCGGTAGCGGGCAAGGGCCGACGGCCAGTCGGCGAACGGCATTAACGTGGCGTCACTGTACTGGCTGGCGGCAAGCAATGGCCAGATCCCGGCAAAAGCCGCCTGCCACGCCTGCGGATTGAGCCGCTCAAAATAGTTACGGATATGGAACCAGTGCAGGGATGGAAAGTGACGCTGTAACGAAAAGGGTTGGCCGGAGAGCAATCCATAGCAGATAAACGCCGCGCTTTTATCCATCGCGCCCAGGATTGTCTGCGCCAGCTCACCGCCGGTGGCGTCGAAAACCAGATCGCTCTCCGCCGCAATGGCGCGTACGCTGTCGCTGTCCTGTTGGGCAATGGGTTCGATCCCCATCCCCCTCAGCCGCTCTGCATGGATCGCTGAACGATGAATACCATACACCGCCGTGGCCCCCTGCCGTCGTGCCCACTGCCCAAGCAGAATGCCGCAGTCCGATCCGGCGGCGGTCAGCAGCACCCGTTTACCCTGAACGGGGTAAAGGCTGAGCATCAGCCAGGCCGCCATCGGGTTGATAAACGCTCGCGCCGCCAGGGATGTGGCAAGAGTATCGGGCACCGGGATTGCCAGTGCCGCCGGGCAATCCACACACTGCTGCCAGGTGCCTTCCCCACGCAGGGGCAACACCCGTTGACCCACCAGAGCCGCGGCGCTGGGCGGGGCGGCAATCACGCGCCCCACCCCCTCGTATCCGGCGATGGCCGGTAACCTGATGCGATGCCGGTAAGCACCGGTAATGGGGATCAAATCCGAGGCGTTAACGGGGGCCATCAGCATCTGCACCCGAAGTTCTCCCGGATGCAGCGGGGCTTTTAGCGCCGTCTCCCGCTGCAGAACAGCCTCGGGCTCACCAAACTGGCGGTAATATAACGCGGTGTTTTCCATACGCTTCAGGACTTAGCGGCTGCGTTTGGCGTGACGCTCAAAGTTTTCCTGCTTCGCTTCGCCGGATTTACGCAGCGCAACGTAGCAGGCGCCGCTCCCGCCGTGGTGCGGTTGGGCCACGCAATACGCCTGCACCGCATCGAACTCGGTCAGCCAGCGCGCCAGATAACTGCGTACGATGTTGGCATGAGAGTTATCATCGCGGCCTTTACCGTGAATGATGATCAGGTTACGCAGGCCGTCGCGCTCCGCCTGGCGGATAAAGGTATACAGCTGCTGGCGGCACTGCTCAACGGTCTGGCGAAGCAGGGTCAGGCTCGCCTGGCGCGGGTATTTTCCCGAACGCAGTTTGTCCGTGACGCCCTGCTGTACCCCTTCACGCTGGAAAGCCAGCGGCTCGGCCAGAGGGATGACGTCCAGAAAACCGGTCGTCAGAAAGTTATCGAGCTGGCTGGTATCCACAGGCTGGCGGGTGCGCGTGGTGCGGGCGGGTTGCCAGTGGACATCAGTACAGCGCTTGAGAGGCTGGACCTCTCCCATCGCATCAAGAAAAAGCGATTTATCGTCTGGTTTCATGGCATCCTCCTGCTTAGCTGACAGGCTACTATACCTGCGCCCAACATCTGGCTCAATGCACCGTGGTCCTGACGGACAGGGTTCCTGCCCATCGTTTAAAAAACAATAATAAATACAGTTAATTTATTAATTATTTAAACTGTACTTAAGTTTATTTTTATGAACGTTTAACTTTATGACTTACATTAAACTTTTTAAAACCAGGCGCTTTCTTATCTGTATTATTGTCAGGAAATGCTATATATAAAGGTATCTGCACTATGGAAACAATAAGCAGAGTCGCATGTGGAGCAATGCTGTGTGTACTGTGGGGTCTGTTGGATGTCGACAGGCTCCATTTTTTTATCCTTAAGTTGGTTAAGAAATAACCTGTCGGGCGTGTCGTCTGAATTGTGTGATTAATGACGCGGTTAATGGCGTCTGACGAGAGTCTCTTCTCTGTATAAGGTAATAGGTTGCTCTGGGTAACGGCTCTTTCACCGGGATCATCACCAGACGGTGCGCCAGAAGCGGGTCGCAGCCCAGCTCCTGCGGCAAAATGCTGAGAAAATCGCTTTGCGCCACCAGGCTGATGCTCGACGAAAAGGTTTCACATACCACGCCAATATGCGGGATCTGTTCCCGGTGGGAAAACATCTCTTCCAGTTGCTTATAATAACTGCCGCGCGGGGTTGGCATCGTCCAGCTATATTTCAGTAACTCATTAATGGATTTAGCGCCAGTCGCCGGATGGCCTTCCCGACAAAATATCGCAAAGGGTTTCTCAAACAATTTTTCGAACGTGAATTCATGATCATAAGGCCCCTGGTAATAGGTATTAATCGTGAAATCGAGTTCGCCCTGGCGTAATTCATTTATCATCGAAACTAATTGCCCCTCCATTATCCGCACCTTGACCTGCGGATGCTGCTGATGAAAGCGGGTAATAACGGCAGGCATTAACATACGGGCGATACTGGCACCCATACCGATATTAATCTGCCCGGCCTGCTGGCCCTGCCGCTGCCGGATATCATCCTGGGCGTTGCGCAGCTCCTCGAGGATCAGGCTGGCATGCTGGTAAAAGCTCTCGCCGCACTCGGTAAGGGTTACCCCTTTGCTGCGCCGGATAAACAGCTGCGCCGAGATCCCTTCCTCCAGCTCTTTAATGGATTTGGTTAACGCCGGTTGCGACAGGTTAAGCACCCGGCTGGCACCACGAATGCTTCCCTGTTTCGCCACTTCCACAAACGCCCGCAGCTGATGAAATTTAACCTGAAATGTCATGTCGGAACCGATAACCGTTGTTTATCAGAGAAAAGAAACTGTCATCTACTGTAATGGAATTGATTGTGCCAGGGTAAGCCAAGAACGGTTAAATCTGTGAAAAAACGGTTAGTGATAAGTAAAAACTATCACAGTGTGAAGCAGTTCACATATTCTTATGATACAGGAAACGATATGCATAATCTGGCGCAGGATCTGAAGGCCCTCTTCCCGCAACTCATCGCCTGGCGGCGTGATTTCCACCATTTTGCTGAATCCGGATGGGTCGAGTTCCGCACGGCGGCAAAGGTCGCAGAGGTGCTGGACCAGCTGGGCTACGACCTGGCAATGGGGCGCGATGTGGTCGATGCTGACAGCCGGATGGGCCTGCCTGACGATGCCACTCTGGCAGCAGCCTTTGCCCGGGCCCGTGAGCAGGGCGCGCCTGAAAAATGGCTTGGCGCTTTTGAAGGCGGCTTCGCCGGTATTGTCGCCACGTTGCACTCCGGCCGCCCTGGGCCGACGATGGCGTTTCGCGTGGATATGGACGCGCTGGATCTGGATGAAGCCCGCGACAACGACCATCTTCCCTTCCGGGAAGGTTTTGCCTCCTGTAACGACGGCATGATGCATGCCTGCGCCCACGACGGTCACACCACCATCGGTCTTGGGCTGGCGCACGTGCTGATGCAGTACCGCGAGCAGCTTAACGGCACCATCAAACTCATCTTCCAGCCTGCCGAAGAGGGCACCCGCGGCGCGCGGGCAATGGTTGCGGCAGGCGCGCTGGACGGCGTGGATTACTTCACCGCCATTCATATCGGCACCGGCGTACCGGCGGGCACCGTGATCTGCGGCAGCGATAACTTTATGGCCACCACCAAATTTGACGTGCGCTTCACCGGCGTGGCGGCGCACGCAGGCGGTAAACCCGAAGAGGGGCGTAACGCCCTGCTGGCCGCCGCCCAAGCCGCCATCGGTCTGCACAGTATCGCCCCGCACAGCGAAGGGGCATCCCGGGTGAACGTTGGCGTGATGCAGGCGGGCAGCGGCCGTAACGTTGTGCCCGCCAGCGCCCTGCTGAAGATAGAGACGCGCGGCGAGAGCGAAGCCATCAACAACTATGTGTTCGAGCGCGCGAAAGCGGTGATCGACGGCGCAGCAGCAATGCACGGGGTCAGCCATGAGCTACGACTGATGGGTGCGGCGACTTCCAGCACGCCATCCCCGGCGTGGGTAAGTTACCTGCGCGAACAGGCGGCCCAGGTTCCCGGCGTTGAGCAGGCCATCGACAGGGTGAAAGCCCCTGCCGGCTCTGAAGACGCCACCCTGATGATGGCGCGGGTTCAGCAAAACGGCGGGCTCGCCTCCTATATGGTGTTTGGCACTACCCTCAGCGCCGGACATCACAACGAAAAATTCGACTTTGACGAGACGGTGATGCTGATTGCCATCGAAACCCTGGCGCGTACCGCGCTTAACTTCCCGTGGACGCGAGGTGTGTAATGCAGCCAGTTTACCGTTTTGTTGATGATGCCATTGAGACCCGCGCTCACCATTTCACCGCCATTGCCGATGAGATCTGGGATCATCCGGAAACCCGATTTGAAGAGTTCTGGTCTGCCGAACGGCTTGCCGGCGCCCTGGAAGAGGCAGGTTTTACCCTTACCCGTGAAGCCGGCGGCGTGCCGAACGCCTTTATTGCCAGCTACGGCGAAGGGAAACCGGTTATCGCCCTGCTGGGGGAATACGACGCCCTGGCGGGTTTGAGCCAGCAGGCGCACTGTGCCACACCACAAAGCGATACGCCGGGTGCTAACGGCCACGGCTGCGGGCATAACCTGCTTGGCACCGCCGCTCTCGCAGGGGCCGTGGCGGTCAAAAGCTGGCTGGAGCAGCACGGCGGCAGCGGCACCGTGCGCTTTTACGGCTGTCCAGGGGAAGAAGGCGGCTCGGGTAAAACCTTTATGGTGCGCGAGGGGCTGTTCGATGACGTGGACGCTGCCGTCACCTGGCATCCCGAAGCCTTCGCCGGCATGTTTAACGTCAGTACCCTGGCCAACATCCAGGTCGCCTGGCGTTTTCACGGCACGGCGGCCCATGCGGCGAACTCTCCGCATCTGGGGCGCAGCGCGCTGGATGCCGTCACGCTGATGACGACCGGCACTAATTTCCTGAATGAACACATCATTGAGAAAGCCCGGGTCCATTACGCCATCACCGACACCGGCGGGATTTCACCGAACGTGGTGCAGGCCCAGGCGGAAGTGCTGTATCTGATCCGCGCCCCGGAAATGGCCGACGCGCAGCAGATCTACGAGCGTATCGAAAAGATTGCCCAGGGCGCAGCAATGATGACTGAAACCACCGTAGAACGTCGCTTTGAAAAGGCCTGCTCCAGCTATCTGCCTAACCGTACGCTGGAGGCGGCTATGTACAGCGCCGTTCAGCATTACGGCACCCCGGCATGGAGCGAGGAGGAACGCGCCTTTGCCGCAGAGATCCGCGCCACGCTGAGCGACAACGATCTGCAAAATAGCCTGAAAAACATTGCCGCAACCGGGGGGAAAGAGGGTAAAGCGTTCGCCCGCCGCCATCAGCAGACCCTGCTGATTGACGAAGTGGCGCCTTACGCCATCACCGATGACGTGCTGGCAGGCTCCACCGACGTGGGCGATGTCAGCTGGAAAATGCCCGTGGCCCAGTGCTTCAGCCCCTGCTTCACCGTGGGCACCCCGCTGCATACCTGGCAACTGGTGGCGCAGGGCCGCACCTCTATCGCCCATAAAGGCATGCTGCACGCCGGCAAAGTGATGGGCGCAACCGTCCTTAACCTGATGCAGGATTCCGCGCTGCTGGCCGCCTGCCGGGAGGAGTTTACTCAACAGCTCACTGACAAACCGTATCACTGTCCGATCCCAGACAATGTGACGCCGTCACCTTTAAAATAATAAAACATCACAACAACATAACAACACAACACTCCCGAGGAACGCCCATGAGTATGTCATCCATACCTTCGCATTCCCCATCCGGCAAGCTCTATGGTTGGGTTGAAAGGGTCGGCAATAAAGTGCCGCATCCTTTCCTGCTTTTTGTCTATTTGATTGTGATTTTGATGATCGCTACCGCAGTCCTGTCCGCTTTTGACGTCAGCGCCCGCAACCCGGCTGACGGCAGCATGGTGGCGGTGAAAAACCTGCTCAGCGTCGAAGGCCTGCACTGGTTTTTACCCAACGTGATCAAAAACTTCAGCGGCTTTGCGCCGCTGGGTGCCATCCTTGCGCTGGTGCTCGGGGCGGGTCTGGCTGAGCGCTCCGGCTTGCTGCCTGCGCTGATGGTCAAAATGGCCTCTCACGTCAGTGCCCGTTATGCCAGCTATATGGTGCTGTTTATCGCTTTCTTCAGCCATATCTCCTCGGATGCCGCGCTGGTGATCATGCCGCCAATGGGGGCGCTGATCTTCCTGGCGGTAGGACGGCATCCGGTAGCGGGCCTGCTGGCGGCCATTGCCGGGGTCGGCTGCGGCTTTACCGCCAACCTGCTGATTGTCACTACCGACGTGCTGCTCTCGGGCATCAGCACCGAGGCGGCAAAATCCATCGATGCTGCAATGCACGTCAGCGTGATCGACAACTGGTACTTTATGGCCAGTTCGGTGATTGTGCTGACCATTGTCGGCGGGCTTATTACCGATAAGATTGTCGAACCGCGTCTGGGCAAGTGGCAGGGTAGCAGCGACGAGAAGCTGGATGCGTTATCGCCTGAACAGCGCCGGGGCCTGCGCGTGGCCGGGGTGGTATCCCTGCTGTTCATCGCCGCCATTGCGCTGATGGTGGTGCCGGAGAACGGCATCCTGCGCGATCCGGTGAAGCATACCGTCCTGCCCTCGCCCTTTATTAAAGGTATCGTGCCGCTGATCATCCTCTTCTTCTTTGTTGTCTCGCTGGCCTACGGCATTGCCACCGGCAAAGTGCGTCGTCAGGGCGATCTGCCCCAGCTGATGATCGAGCCGATGAAAGAGATGGCCGGGTTTATTGTGATGGTGTTCCCGCTGGCGCAGTTTGTTGCCATGTTTAACTGGAGCAACATGGGCAAGTTTATGGCGGTGGGGCTGACCGACATTCTGGAGTCTGCCGGGCTGAGTGGCGTACCGGCGTTCGTTGGCCTGGCGCTGCTGTCGTCCCTGCTGTGTATGTTTATCGCCAGCGGGTCGGCCATCTGGTCCATCCTCGCCCCTATCTTCGTGCCGATGTTTATGCTGCTCGGCTTCCACCCGGCATTTGCGCAGATCCTGTTCCGCGTGGCGGATTCGTCGGTGATCCCGCTGGCCCCGGTGTCGCCGTTCGTGCCGCTGTTCCTGGGCTTCCTGCAACGCTATAAGCCCGAGGCGAAGCTGGGTACCTACTATTCGCTGGTGCTGCCCTATCCGCTTCTCTTTTTAGGGGTATGGTTGCTGATGCTGGTGGCGTGGTATCTTGTCGGCCTGCCCATCGGGCCTGGTATCTACCCGCGACTGAACTAAGGAACACCTGATGCTGAGATTGCTCGAAGACAAAATTGCGACGCCCCTGGGGCCACTGTGGGTAATTGCCGATGAGCAATTCAACCTGCGCGCGGTGGAGTGGGAAGAGCACAGCAACCGGATGGTGGAGCTGCTGAATATCCACTACCGGGCGCAGGGCTATGAGCGCATCAGCGCCCGCAATCCGGGCGGATTGAGCGATAAGCTCACCGCCTGGTTCGAGGGCGATCTCAGCATTATCGATACCCTGCCCACCGCAACCGGCGGCACCCCTTTTCAGCGTGAAGTGTGGCAGGCGTTGCGCGCGATCCCCTGCGGGCAGGTGATGCATTACGGGCAGCTGGCAGAGCAGCTTGGCCGCCCGGGTGCGGCACGTGCCGTCGGTGCGGCAAACGGCGCCAATCCGGTCAGTATTGTGGTGCCCTGCCACCGCGTAATCGGACGTAGCGGCGCCCTCACAGGCTATGCAGGCGGGGTGCAGCGCAAGGAGTGGTTACTGCGTCACGAAGGCTATTTATTACTGTAGCTCCAGGCTTTTAGTGCTTAATATTCCTTAAGTTAGACGAAATATCCGCAGCCAAGTTGTGGAATTTCAAGAAGATGCTGGCACATTCACGTAACTTGTCCTTAATGATGGTTTACCAGGCTTACACAGGGTCAAAAAAGATGTTAAAATTGACCAATATCAATTAAGGCTTGAGCAAACCTATGATCCCGGAAAAGCGAATTATTCGACGCATTCAGTCTGGCGGTTGTGCTATCCATTGTCAGGACTGCAGCATCAGCCAGCTCTGTATCCCGTTTACCCTGAATGAGCACGAGCTTGATCAGCTTGATAACATTATCGAGCGTAAAAAGCCGATTCAGAAAGGGCAGACGCTGTTTAAAGCGGGAGACGAACTGAAGTCGCTGTACGCTATCCGCTCTGGCACCATCAAAAGCTATACCATCACCGAGCAGGGCGACGAACAGATCACGGGCTTCCACCTGGCAGGCGATCTGGTTGGCTTTGACGCTATCGGCACCGGTAACCACCCGAGCTTTGCTCAGGCGCTCGAGACCTCAATGGTTTGCGAAATCCCGTTTGAAACCCTCGACGATCTGTCAGGCAAAATGCCAAACCTGCGTCAGCAGATGATGCGTCTGATGAGCGGCGAGATCAAAGGCGATCAGGACATGATTCTGCTGCTTTCTAAAAAGAATGCAGAAGAGCGTCTGGCGGCGTTTATCTATAACCTCTCCCGTCGTTTTGCCGAGCGCGGTTTCTCTCCTCGCGAGTTCCGTCTGACCATGACCCGTGGCGATATTGGTAACTACCTGGGCCTGACCGTTGAAACCATCAGCCGTCTGCTGGGACGTTTCCAGAAAAGCGGCATGCTGGCGGTAAAAGGCAAGTACATCACCATTGAAAACGGTGAAGCGCTGGCGGTGCTGGCGGGCCACTCGCGCAACGTGGCATAAATTCATCTGACTTCTGCTTGCCAGATCGGTAATTTTACTGATTTATTGATCTGGCAAAACTTCCCCCCTGTTTCATTTCAGATATATAGGTTACTCTTTTAATTACAGACTGTGGTGACAGTAGTAAGGAGACCTGTATGGCAAAGTATCAAAACATGCTGGTGGCCATCGATCCTAATCAGGACGATCAACCGGCGTTACGACGAGCTGTCTATTTACATCAACGGATTGGTGGCAGAATCAAAGCGTTTCTGCCGATATATGACTTCTCTTACGAAATGACCACCCTTCTGTCGCCTGACGAACGCACCGCTATGCGTCAGGGAGTGATCAGCCAGCGCACCGCATGGATCCGCGAGCAGGCAAAATTCTATCTTGATGCCGGTGTGCCTATCGAAATTAAAGTGGTGTGGCACAACCGTCCGTTTGAAGCCATCATTCAGGAAGTGATCAGCGGCGAACACGATCTGCTGCTGAAAATGGCCCACCAGCACGATAAGCTTGAGGCGGTGATTTTCACCCCGACCGACTGGCACCTGCTGCGCAAATGCCCGTGCCCGGTATGGATGGTCAAAGACCAGCCGTGGCCGGAAGGCGGTAAAGCGGTAGTGGCGGTGAACCTCGCCAGCGAAGAGAATTACCACAACGCCCTGAACGAGAAGCTGGTCAAAGAGACGGTCTATCTCGCCGAGAAGGTCAACCACACTGAAGTCCACCTTGTTGGCGCCTACCCGATCACCCCCATCAACATTGCTATCGAACTCCCGGAATTTGATCCCACCGTTTATAACGATGCCATCCGCGGACAGCATCTGCTGGCGATGAAAGCGCTGCGACAGAAGTTCGGCATCGATGAAAAACTGACCCACGTTGAAAAAGGGCTGCCGGAAGAGGTGATCCCGGACCTGTCAGAGCATCTGCAGGCCGGTATCGTGGTGTTAGGCACTATTGGCCGCACCGGAATTTCCGCCGCGTTCCTGGGCAACACCGCGGAACAGGTGATTGACCATCTGCGCTGTGACCTGCTGGTCATCAAGCCGGATCAGTATCAGACCCCGGTCGAACTCGACGACGAGGAAGACGACTAAGCGAAAAAAAGCCCGCCATCTGGCGGGCTTTTTTTTAGCTCTGGGTGGCGGGCTGTTGAGAAGACGGCTGTGCGCCCTCGCCCTCTTTCATCCAGGGTGCATGCAGCACCATGCTTGGCAGGGCCAGTTTTACGCCCTCATCATTCAGGCTCTCCAGAATCCGGATGTTAATCTCCTGCTGGATATCCATGTATTTGTTGTAATCAGCTGTATTAACGATATGCACCACCTCAAAGGTCAGCCTGTCCTTGTCAAAACCGAGCAGATGGGCGCGGTCAAAGCGCGTTTCGCCAATGTCAGTGATGATCTTCTTCACGTTATCGCCAATTACGCGCAGCTTTTCTGGCGGGGTGTCGCTGGCCACGCCGAAGGTGAAGACGATACGGCGCGTCTGCATACGCTTGTAGTTATGCAGCGTTTGCTGAAGCAGGATCGCATTGCCGCAGACAATCTGTTCCCCGCTCAGGCTACGAATGCGCGTCGTTTTCAGGCCGATGTGCTCCACCGTCCCGGCCACGTCGTTGAACACCACGAAATCGCCAATCTCAAAGGGCTTGTCGAAGCCAATAGAGAGCGACGCAAAGACGTCGCTGAGAATGGTCTGCACCGCCAGAGCGATGGCGATACCCCCCACCCCCAGACTGGCAACCAGAGCAGTGATGTTGACGCCCGCGTTGGCAAGAATAGACAGCAGCATCACTGACCAGACAATCGCCCGCAGGATCAGGCCGGTTATTACCAGGGTGACCGGGTTTTTATGACTCCCCGGCGCGAGCATCACGTGCCGTAGCCAGGAGACCACACCCTGATCCATCCACAGCGCCACCTGAATGGCAAACACCAGGAACCAGGCATGGCTCAGGGTGCCGAACAGACGATCGGGGAGATCAATAAACCGCAGGCTGAACAGAAAAGCGACCACGAACAGCAGGACTCTGCTGGTTCTGTTAAGCATCTCAGTGAGGACTAACTGCATCCTGTTGGTGGTGGGATGCTTATCGCCCCAGCTGGTTATGCCTTTATGGACAAAAGTGATCAGGCGCTTCAGAAGCCAGTAAACCAGCAGGGTCACCACCACCACGGTGGCAAAGCCGATCCAGAAGGTGGGGGTCATCATGAGCGCCAGAATATTGAAGTGGGACAAAAACTGCATTATCTCTCCTCCCTTTACACAAAGGTAAAAGTATAGACAGATGGCATAGACTGAAGGCAGAAATAAGAAAACCGCCCTGGTGGGCGGTTTTTTTATCAGCCATTACGCCTTGCTTACAGCGCTTTCAGGATCGCATCCACGCTGGCTTTGGCATCGCCAAACAGCATGTGAGTGTTCTCTTTGAAGAACAGCGGGTTCTGCACGCCAGCGTAACCGGTGTTCATGGAGCGTTTGAAGACGATAACGTTCTGCGCCTTCCACACTTCCAGCACCGGCATACCGGCGATTGGGCTCTTCGGATCGTCCTGCGCCGCCGGGTTAACGGTGTCGTTGGCGCCGATAACCAGCACGGTATCGGTATCGGAGAAGTCGTCGTTGATCTCATCCATCTCCAGCACGATGTCGTAAGGCACTTTCGCCTCCGCCAGCAGCACGTTCATGTGGCCTGGCAGACGACCGGCAACCGGGTGAATACCAAAACGCACCTTGATGCCGCGGGCACGCAGACGCTCGGTGATTTCCGCCACCGGATACTGAGCCTGCGCCACCGCCATGCCGTAGCCTGGGGTGATGATGACCGTGTGCGAGTTTTTCAGCATGTCAGCGGTATCTTCAGCGCTGATCTCACGATGCTCACCCACTTCGTCGTCACCGCCGGAGGTTTGACCGTCGGTACCGAAGCCCCCGGCAATCACGCTGATGAACGAACGGTTCATCGCCTTACACATGATGTAGGAGAGGATCGCACCGCTCGAGCCCACCAGCGCACCGGTAACGATCAGCAGGTCGTTGCTCAGCATAAAGCCCGCCGCCGCTGCCGCCCAACCGGAGTAGGAGTTCAGCATGGAGACCACCACCGGCATGTCAGCGCCGCCGATAGAGGCAACCAGGTGCCAGCCGAACGCCAGCGCGATGATGGTCATCACCAGCAGCGCCAGCACCTGCATGCCCACGCTGTCGGTACGCACGAACACCACCATCAGCACGAAGGAGACCACCAGCGCGGCCAGGTTCATCTTGTGGCGGTTTGGCAGCATCAGCGGTTTAGAGGAGATTTTGCCGCGCAGCTTGCCGAATGCCACGATGGAACCGGTAAAGGTCACCGCCCCGATGAAGATCCCGAGGAACACTTCGGTCAGGTGGATGTTGACCAGAATCGGCTCCATCCCCGGCTCGTGATACAGGTAGCTGTTAAAGCCAACCAGCACTGCCGCCAGACCGACGAAACTGTGCAGGATCGCCACCAGCTCCGGCATTTCCGTCATTTCAACGCGTTTAGCGAGACGGATACCAATGGCGCCGCCGATGATCATCGCCACCAGGATCCACGCCACGTTGCCGGTATCCGGCCCGAAAATCGTGGCAATCAGCGCAATCGCCATCCCGGCGATACCAAAGTTGTTACCCTGCTGCGACGTTTCATGTTTTGAAAGCCCGGCGAGGCTGAAAATAAACAGGATCGCGGCAACAATGTATGCAGCTGTAACTAATCCTCCAGACATAGGTTACCCCTTATCCCTTACGAAACATTTTCAGCATGCGCTGAGTCACGGTGAAACCACCGAAAATATTGATACTGGCGATCAGTACCGCGATAAAGCTGAGGAAGCTGACCCAGCCGCCGTGACCAATCTGCAGCAATGCCCCGACCACGATGATCCCTGAGATGGCGTTCGTCACCGACATCAGAGGGGTATGCAGCGCATGGGAGACGTTCCACACCACGTAGTAACCCACTACGCAGGAGAGCGCGAAGACCGTAAAGTGCCCAAGGAACTCTTTCGGCGCGACGTCTGCCAGCCAGCCAAAGAGGATAATGGCCAGCGCCATAAAGGCGAACTTGCGCCACGGCGAGGCCGGTTTTTCCGGTTCTTGTGGTGCCGGAGCAGCTTTCGCAGCGGCCTGCGGCTGGGCGGAAACCTGAATAGGCGGTGCCGGCCAGGTGATTTCACCTTCACGAACTACGGTCACGCCACGCACCACGACGTCTTCAAAATCAATGGCGACGTTGCCGTCTTTCTCTTTGCACAGCAGCTTCAGCAGGTTGACCAGGTTGGTACCATACAGCTGAGAAGACTGGGTCGGCAGACGGCCCGGCAGGTCGGTATAGCCGATCACTTTTACGCCGTTGGCGGTGGTGGTGACTACGCCCGGCACGGTGTATTCGCAGTTCCCGCCGTTTTGCGCGGCCAGATCGACGATCACGCTGCCGGCCTTCATGCTATCAACCATTTCACGGGTGATCAGCTTCGGCGCCGGCTTGCCCGGGATCAGTGCGGTGGTGACAATAATGTCCACCTCTTTCGCCTGAGCAGCAAACAGCGCCATTTCAGCTTTGATGAACGCCTCGGACATCACCTTCGCGTAGCCGTCGCCGCTGCCGGCTTCTTCTTTGAAGTCCAGTTCCAGGAACTCGGCGCCCATACTCTGCACCTGTTCTTTCACTTCCGGACGGGTATCAAAAGCACGGACGATGGCGCCCAGACTGTTTGCCGCGCCAATGGCGGCGAGGCCCGCAACGCCTGCACCAATCACCATTACTTTTGCTGGCGGGACTTTACCCGCAGCGGTGATCTGACCGGTAAAGAAGCGACCAAACTCGTGAGCCGCCTCGACGATGGCACGGTAACCCGCGATATTCGCCATCGAGCTCAGGGCGTCCAGCGACTGCGCACGCGAGATGCGCGGCACGGAGTCCATTGCCATGACGGTGACGCCACGCGCGGCCAGCTTCTCCATCAGTTCCGGGTTCTGGGCTGGCCAGATAAAGCTCACCAGGGTCGTCCCCGGATTCAGCAGCGCGATTTCATCCTCTTCAGGTGCATTGACCTTCAGGATAACGTCCGAGTGCCAGACGTTAGCGCCATCTACAATCTCTGCGCCCGCCTGAACGAACGCCTCGTCATCAAAACTTGCCAGCTTGCCCGCGCCGCTTTCAACCGCGACGGTAAAACCCAGTTTAAGTAGCTGTTCCACCGTTTTTGGTGTTGCCGCTACGCGGGTTTCATTGGCAAACCGTTCTTTTGGTACCCCAATACGCATAGTAATCCCTTCCATCGGTTTATGATGATGGTTTGTCGAACATTCAACACGGATACAGAACAACGGTGACAGGTCATAACCTGCCACTTACGAATACCCGCAGAAAATAAACAGTAACAAACTTTCTATAACCTACTGAAAATACCGCCTGTGATCCACAGCAAGAAAACACTTTTTATGTCTTAAACTGACAAAAATAAGCGATCGGCATCTCTGACAGGCATATCTGCCTTTATTTCTCCGCCAGGGCCGATGTTTAGCTCAGTCGAGGCGGGAAAAACACGATATAGCGCCAGCCAGAAACAACTTATTAACATTAAATCAACTTGTGAAAGTCATATGCTTTATTAGTTTTACTGGTCAAACGCGTGTTTTTTCAACATATCACTAAATGTTATGGAAAGAGATCGTCACCCCGACATTGGCCGCAAAAAATGCCGCAGACAGCAGAGGGTGTTAAATGCAATAATCGTCAACGTTTTCAAATTAACAACTACACCAGTACCTGGTTTGCGTAAGGCGAAGGATAATTTTTTATGAAGCTTAAGAACACTCTCCTGGCGTCCGCACTCCTTTCTGCGACCGCCCTGTCTGCCAATGCAGCGACAGAGTTAACGCCGGAGCAAGCGGCAGCAACGAAACCTTACGACCGCGTTATGATCGTAGGTCGTTTTAACTCAATTGGCGATGCAGTTTCCGCCGCATCAAAACGCGCCGATAAAGAAGGCGCCGCCGCATTTTACGTGGTTGATAACTCAGACTACGGTGACAGCGGCAACCAGCGAGTACTTGTTGCGCTGTATAAAGAAAATGCCCCGAAAGCCGAAGAGCAGAAAAATCGCGTGATTAATGGCGTGATGGAGCTGCCAAAAGACCAGGCCGTTCTGCTTGAGCCTTATGACACCGTGACCATCCAGGGCTTCTACCGCAGCCAGCCAGAAGTGAACGAAGCCATCACCAAAGCCGCGAAGGCGAAAGGGGCTGACGCCTTCTATATCGTTCGCCAGATCGATGCAAACCAGGGCGGTAACCAGCGCATCACTGCCTATATCTACAAAAAAGACGCCAAAAAACGCATCGTCCAGAGCCCGGATGCCATTCCGGCTGACTCCGATGCAGGCCGTGCAGCAGTCGCTAAAGGCGGCGAAGAAGCGAAGAAAGTTGAGATCCCGGGCGTGGCGACCAGCGCCGCACCTGCCGCAAGCGTTGCCGGCGTGGGCCGTTTCTTTGAAACGCAATCCACCAAAGGCGGCCGCTACAGCGTTACGCTGACCGACGGCACGAAAATTGAAGAGCTGAACAACGCCACCGCCGCGCAGATGGTGCCGTTTGACAGCATCAAATTCACCGGTAACTACGCCAACATGACCGAAGTCTCCTATCAGGTGGCGAAGCGTGCAGCGAAGAAAGGTGCCAAGTATTACCACATTACCCGCCAGTGGCAGGAACGCGGTAATAACATGACCATCAGCGCCGACCTGTACAAATAAGTTAACGGTGTCACTCAGGCGGCCTGGAGCCGCCTTTTTTTTCGCTTTTTACCCCGATTTCGGCCCATCCTCATTGCATGCTTTAGTGACACTCCGTAAAATCCCGCGCCTTAGCGTGATCCACCATTTTTATGCGCTTCGACAAAATAATTATTCTGGATCTGACCCCTTTTCAAACAGGAAGCCAATGGAAAAGAAACTTGGCCTGAGCGCTTTAACTGCGCTCGTTTTAAGCTCCATGCTCGGTGCGGGTGTATTCAGTCTGCCGCAGAACATGGCCGCCGTTGCCAGCCCGTCTGCGCTGCTTATCGGCTGGGGGATCACCGGCGTCGGGATCCTGCTGCTGGCCTTCGCCATGCTGCTGCTGACGCGCATCCGTCCCGATCTCGACGGCGGCATTTTTACCTACGCCCGTGAAGGCTTTGGTGAGCTGGTGGGGTTCTGTTCCGCCTGGGGCTACTGGCTGTGCGCGGTGATCGCCAACGTCTCGTATCTGGTGATCGTCTTTTCTGCGCTGAGTTTCTTTACCGATACCCCTGAACTGAAACTGTTTGGCGATGGCAATACCTGGCAATCCATCGTTGGCTCCTCGGTACTGCTGTGGGTCGTGCACTTCCTGGTGCTGCGCGGCGTGCAGACCGCAGCGAGCATCAACCTGGTGGCAACCCTGGCGAAGCTGGTGCCGCTGGGGCTGTTTATCGTGCTGGCGTTTATCGCGTTTCGTCTCGATCTCTTCAGCCTGGACTTTTCCGGCGTGGCGCTGGGCGTCCCGGTCTGGGAGCAGGTGAAAAATACCATGCTGATCACCCTGTGGGTGTTTATCGGGGTGGAAGGTGCGGTGGTGGTCTCGGCCCGGGCACGCAATAAGCACGATGTGGGCCGCGCCACGCTGCTGGCGGTACTGGCCGCCCTGAGCGTTTATCTGCTGGTGACGCTGCTGTCGCTGGGCGTGGTGGCGCGTCCTGAACTGGCGGAGATGCGTAACCCGTCCATGGCGGGCCTGATGGTGACGATGATGGGCTCCTGGGGCGAAGTGGTGATTGCCGCTGGTCTTATCGTCTCCGTGTGCGGCGCTTACCTGAGCTGGACCATCATGGCGGCCGAAGTGCCCTTCCTCGCTGCGACGCATAAAGCCTTCCCGCGTCTGTTCAGCCAGCAGAACAAGAACAATGCCCCGTCGGCGTCGCTGTGGTTGACCAATCTCAGCGTGCAGGTCTCTCTGGTGCTGATCTGGCTCACAGGTTCTGACTATAACACCTTGTTAACCATCGCCTCTGAGATGATTCTGGTACCCTATTTCCTGGTGGGTGCATATTTGCTAAAAATAGCGACCCGACCAATGCATACTGTCGTGGGAATGGGTGCCTGCATTTACGGCTTATGGCTGCTCTACGCCTCCGGACCGATGCATCTGCTGCTCTCCGTCGTGCTCTACGCGCCGGGGCTGCTGGTGTTTATTTACGCCCGTCGCACGCACCAGCTCCAGCACGCGCTGAAGCGTCGTGAAATCGTGCTGATTGGATTGTTACTGGTTGCCGCATTACCGGCAACGTGGATGTTGATGGGATAAGCGACCGCGTCCCATCGTCGAACGGATAAGGAGAACACGATGGGACAGGCAAAACCGCTCCCGATCCTGATTACTGGCGGAGGCCGTCGCATCGGCCTCGCGCTTGCCCACCATTTTCTGAACCTTCACCAGCCGGTGATTATCAGCTATCGCACGAAATATCCGGCGATCGAGACGCTTTGCAAGGCGGGGGCCACCTGTATTCAGGCCGATTTCGCTACCGATGAAGGCATTATGGCCTTTGCCGAACGGATAAAAGCGGAAACCACAGGTTTACGCGCCATCATCCATAATGCCAGCGCATGGATGCCGGAGAGCCCGGAGACGCCGCTCAGCGAAACGCTCTCCTGCATGCTGCAGATCCACGTCCATGCCCCTTACCTGCTGAACCATGCCCTGCAGGAACTCCTGCGCGGCCACGGCCATGCCGCCAGCGACATCATCCACTTTACCGACTACGTGGTTGAGCGCGGCAGCGATAAGCACATTGCCTATGCCGCCAGCAAAGCCGCCCTGGATAACATGACCCGCTCCTTTGCCCGCAAGCTGGCACCGGAGGTCAAAGTCAACGCCATCGCCCCGTCGCTGATCATGTTCAATGAACACGACGATGCCGACTACCGCCAGCAGGCGCTGAATAAGTCTTTGATGAAGATCGCCCCGGGTGAAAAAGAGGTGATTGATTTGATCGACTACATTCTGACCAGCTGCTACGTTACGGGCCGGTCATTTGGCGTGGATGGCGGCCGGCCATTGCGTTAGTGAAAGCGGCTCCAGAAGAAGATTAACACCCAGGCGCTGAGGCTCCAGCACACCACGGCCCCGCCCAGCGCCAGGGGTAAACGCATAATACCGGTGAAGTACCACAGCGAGAGCAGATAGAGAAAATAGGGAATAATCGACCACATGCCAAAGACGATGGTTGCCCGCAGGGCCTCAATGCCGCGCTCAGAGGCGACGATATAGTGGGCAATTAAGGCAAAGGTCGGAAACAGCGGGATCAGCCCGGCAATATAGTAATTTTTGGTTTTCGCCAGAACGCCAATCAGCAACACCACCAGCGCGCCTATCGCCGCCTTGATCACCAGCCCCATCCCATTCTCCATAACAAATCAATAACCGTGCCGGGCAGCATAACGGAACGGCAACATTTTGCGAATGATTAATGGAAGGTTAAGGTTGCGCGGTGTATGTTGGCGTTTTCCGCAGACACAGACTTTGTATGAACAAGATCGTATACGTTGAGGATGAGCCCGAAGTTGGCCAGCTGATTGCCGCTTACCTGGGTAAACATGATATTGAGGTCATCGTCGAACCGCGCGGTGACCGCGCTGAAGAGGTGGTGGCGCGGGAAAAACCCGATCTGGTCCTGCTGGATATCATGTTGCCGGGCAAAGACGGCATGACCCTGTGCCGGGATCTGCGCGCCCGCTGGCAGGGTCCGATTGTGCTGCTCACCTCTCTCGACAGCGACATGAATCATATTCTCTCTCTGGAAATGGGTGCGAACGACTACATCCTGAAAACCACCCCTCCGGCCGTGCTGCTGGCGCGCGTGCGCCTGCATCTGCGCCAGCATGTTGCCACCGCGAGCGATAACCCGGCTCCGCAATTAACCCCGCACAAAGCGCTGCGTTTCGGCACGCTCTCCATCGATCCGGTGAATCGCCAGGTGCTCCTTTCGGGCGAGCAGGTGGCGCTGTCGACGGCGGATTTCGATCTGCTGTGGGAGCTGGCGACCCATGCCGGACAGATTATGGACCGGGATGCGCTGCTGAAAAATCTGCGCGGCGTCAGCTACGATGGCCTGGACCGCAGCGTGGACGTGGCCATCTCCCGCCTGCGCAAGAAGCTGCTGGATAACGCCACCGAGCCGTTCCGCATCAAAACCGTGCGTAACAAAGGCTATCTCTTCGCCCCGCACGCCTGGGACGTGTAAGCGGATGCTGCAGCGTCCGCAGGATTAAGCGCCCTCGTTCATTATCCTGCTCCCGATGATTAACCTTTTGCTACCGTCCGCATAATATGTATTATGTTATAACATAACATTTGTGAGGATGGTAACGTGTTCAGTAAAAACAGCGCAATGGCGTTGGTGCTTGCGGCACTGGCGCAACCGGCAATCGCCGCAACAAACTACCCGCTGACGGTAGAAAACTGTGGGGTGAAAGAGACGTTTACCCAGGCTCCGCAGCGAGTGGTGACGGTCGGGCAACACGAGACGGAACTCCTGCTGGCGCTGGGGCTTGAGAAGAAAATCAGCGCGACCTCGGTCTGGTTTGGCCCGCTGCCCGGGGCGCTTTCAGAGCAGGGTCAGGGGCTGAAAAAGCTGGCGGATAACGCCCCCTCCTTTGAAGCGGTCACCGCGCAAAACCCCGATCTGGTGCTGGCGCAATATCACTGGCACATCGGGCCGCAGGGAGAAACCGGCACCCGGGAGCAGTTTGCTTCCCTTGGCATCCCGACGTGGATCTCCCCTGCCGACTGCATCGGCAAAAGCGTCACCGACAGTTCGAACAGCGACGGGGCGCGCAGCACCCCTTTTTCCATCGCAGAGATCGCGCGTGAAATCAGCGAGCTGGCAGAGATCTTCGATGTTCAGCCGCAGGGGAAAGCGCTTAACGAGGCGCTGAAACAGCGTATTGAGAACGCGCAGTCCCGCGCCGCCGGGCAGCACACCCGCCCTCTGAAAGTGGTGTACTGGTTCTCCAGCAGCCGTCTGAAAGGCGATCCCTGGGTCGCGGGCGATTATGGCGCGCCGGGCTGGATCAGCCACACCCTTGGGCTGAAAAATATCATTGACTCCCATGATGAATGGCCCGCTGTGACCTGGGAGCACATCGCCCAGGCTCAGCCAGACGTGATCGTCATCGCTGAAATGTCCCGTCGGCTTTACCCGGCCGATGATGTGGCGGTTAAAAAGGCGTTTTTAGAAGACGATCCTGTGACCCGAAACATCCCCGCCGTGAAGAAGGGTCACATCATAGTGGTGCCCGCGATGTCGCTCAATCCTTCCCTGCGCAATGTCGATGCCGTCGAAGTTATCAGCGATAAACTGGCGACGTATCAGGCTGAACGATGAGTATGTTGACTCTGCGCGCCCCCTTTTCCCTGCCGCGCTGGCGACAGGGAAGCCTGCTGGCTGTCGGGTTACTGACCCTGCCGCTGATGCTGGTTTTTGCCGCCACCGTCGGGGATATGCCGGTGTCGTATGGCAATGCGGGAAAAGCCATTCTCAACGGCCTGGGGCTGGGAAGCTATGTCCTGCCCCAGGTTGAGGAGGGGATTGTCTGGCAGTACCGCATGAGCCGGGCGCTGATGGCGGCCTGCAGCGGCGGCGGGCTGGCACTCTGCGGCCTGGTGATGCAGGCGATCCTGCGTAACCCGCTGGCGGAGCCGTATCTGCTGGGGATCTCCTCCGGCGCTTCACTGGGTGCCGTCTGCGTGATGCTGCTCGGGATCGGCAGCAGCACGCTGGGCATCAGCGGCGGGGCCTTTATCGGCGCCTGCTGCGCATTCGGGCTTATCATGCTGATCACCCACGGCATGACCGACAGCCCGCCCCGCATCCTGCTGGCGGGCATTGCCGGCACCCAGCTTTTTAACGCCATGACCGCGTACATTGTCAGCACCTCCGCCAATGCCGAGCAGTCGCGCAGCGTGATGTTCTGGCTGCTGGGCAGCCTGAGCGGCGTACGCTGGCCGGATGCTCTGCTGGCGCTGGTGGTGGTCATGGCCGGATTCATGGTGATATTCGCCTTTGCGCGCTCGCTGGATACCTTCACCTTTGGCGATGAGGTCTCCACCACCCTTGGCGTGCCGGTGACTCTGGTACGCATCATCCTGCTGCTCACCTGCGCCCTGATGACGGCGGTGATGGTCAGCATCATCGGCGCGGTGGGGTTTGTCGGGCTGGTGATCCCGCATATCACCCTGATGCTTTGCGGCCCCGGTCACCGTCGCGCGGTTCCCCTGACCTTCCTGGTCGGGAGTCACTTTATGATCCTCGCCGATGTGGTTTCCCGCACGCTGATTGTCCATCAGGTGCTACCAATTGGCGTGGTCACCGCTCTGGTGGGCGCGCCTGCCTTTGTCGTTCTGCTCTGTCGCAGCCGGGAGAAAAGCGTATGACCCTTTCATTGAGAGAACTGCAGGTTACCCTGCAGTCACGTAAAGTGCTTCAGGATATCAACCTGGAGCTGGGCAGCGGCGAGATCGTTGGCTTGCTGGGGCCAAATGGCTCGGGAAAATCGACGCTGCTGCGCTGTCTGGCCGGGTTAATCCCACGGCATGCGCACCATGTTCAGTTTGATGGCACCCCGCTCAATAAAATCTCCGTCAGGGATCGGGCAAAACAGCTGGCGTTTGTTCCCCAGCATGCGGGGGTGGATGGCGACCTCAGCGTGGAGCACATTATCCGGCTGGGACGCACGCCGCACCGCCGGGGGCTTTTTGGCTGGAGCGAGAGTGATGACCAGGCGGTGGAGAGCGCCATCCGTCAGATGAAGCTCCCTGCCCTGCGTCACCGGCTCTGGCGTCAGCTCTCCGGCGGCGAGCGGCAGCGCTGTCAGATTGCCCGCGCTCTGGCCCAGCAGCCGCGCGTGTTGATCCTCGATGAGCCCACCAATCATCTGGATATTGAGCATCAGCTGGAACTGATGACGCAGATTACCCGGTTGCCCATTACGGTGGTCGTGGCCCTGCACGATCTCAATCTCGCCGCCAACTTCTGCCATCGGCTGGTCCTGCTGAAGTCCGGCAGGGTAATAGCCAGCGGGCCGCCGGATGCTGTGCTGACGCCCCATCTGATTGAAAATGCCTGGCACGTGCAGGCAAACGTCATAAAGCAAGGCGAAACCTTCAACATTCGCTATGCCATGAGGCAGCCCATTGCGTAAAGTAGGCGATGCCCGCCCGGAGAAAGTGATTCCTGGGTAGGGCAGCATTATTAACGCGTTGTTTTTGGGTGATATTTCATGAAAAAACTGTTTGTGCAGTTTTACCTGCTGCTGTTTGTCTGCTTTCTGGTGATGACCATGTTGGTTGGCCTGGTCTATAAATTCACCGCCGAGCGGGCGGGCAGACAGTCGCTGGATGATTTGATGAAAAGCTCGCTCTACCTGATGCGCAGCGAACTGCGTGAGATCCCCCCTCACGACTGGGCGCGCACCATTAAAGAGCTGGATCTGAATCTGTCATTTAAACTGCGCATCGAGCCGCTGAAGAAATACACCCTGGATGCCCCGACGATGCAGCGACTGCGTCAGGGTGACATTGTGGCCCTGGACGATCAGTACACCTTTATCCAGCGAATTCCGCGCAGCCATTATGTTCTGGCGGTCGGCCCGGTGCCGTACCTCTACTTCCTGCACCAGATGCGCCTGCTGGATATCGCCCTGCTGGCCTTTATCGCCATTTCCCTCGCCTTCCCGGTTTTTATCTGGATGCGCCCCCACTGGCAGGACATGCTACGACTGGAAGCTGCCGCGCAGCGTTTTGGTGACGGACACCTGAACGAACGCATCCATTTTGACAGCGGTTCCAGCTTCGCGCGTCTTGGGGTGGCCTTTAACCAGATGGCGGACAACATCAACGCGCTGATTGCCAGTAAAAAGCAGCTGATCGACGGCATCGCCCACGAACTGCGCACCCCGCTGGTACGGCTGCGTTACCGGCTGGAGATGAGTGAAAACCTGACCGATGCGGAGTCGCTGGCGCTGAACCGCGATATCAGCCAACTCGAAGCGCTGATTGAGGAGCTGCTGACCTACGCCCGCCTCGACCGGCCGCAAAACGAGCTTAAGCTCATCACCCCGGATCTGCCCGCCTGGCTGCGCAGCTACGTGGAGGATGTGCAGAGCCTGAACCCGCAGCGCACACTGCTGATCAACAGTATGGACGGCGACTACGGCGCGCTGGATATGCGTTTGATGGAGCGCGTGCTGGATAACCTGGTCAACAATGCCCTGCGCTACAGCGATAACCGGCTGCGGATTTCACTGCAGCTGGACGGCAGCCGCGCCAGTCTGTCGGTGGAAGATGATGGCCCCGGCATCGCACCAGAGGCCCGTCAGCGCGTTTTTGAGCCCTTTGTCCGTCTTGATCCGAGCCGCGACCGCGCCACCGGGGGCTGTGGCCTGGGGCTGGCGATCGTTCACTCCATCGCCCAGGCGCTGGGCGGCGACGTCAGCTGCGACGCCAGCGACCTCGGCGGGGCACGGTTTTGCTTTAACTGGCCCGTCTGGCACCACATCGCCCTGCCCATCCCTGACTGACCTTAACCGCACGCTGGCCTGACCCGGCGTGCTGTGCTATATATTCAGTATGTTGTAACTATTATGGTGCAAAATGGCCACTTACGATCTTATTGAACGCTTAAACTCAACCTTCCGCCGGATGGAGCACGCGCTGGCGAAGTTGACGCCCGAGCTACAAAGCTGCCGGTTGCTGGCCGGGCGCGTTTTCTCCCTGCCGGACGTCGCCAAAGGCGCCGAACACGATCCGCTCAACGCTATCGCGGTGAAGCAGCATCTCGGTCAGGAAGCGCTGACGATGGCGCTCCAGCACTATCGTCACCTGTTTATTCAGCAGCAGTCCGAGACCCGCAGCAGCAAGGCCGCCGTGCGCCTGCCGGGGGTGATCTGCCTGCAGAGCGATGCCGCGCACCGGGAGCAACTCGCCGCCCGCATCGCCAGCATTAATGCCTTAAAAGCGGACTTTGAAAAAATCGTTACCGAAGAATCGGGCCTCGCTCCCGCGGCCCGTTTCGAGTGGGTGCACCACCAGCTGCCGGGACTGATAACCCTTAACGCCTATCGCACCCTGACGGTCCTCAATCGCCCCGCCACCCTGCGCTTTGGCTGGGCCAACAAGCACATCATCAAGAATTTCACCCGGGATGAGGTGCTGGAGATGCTGGAGAAAAGCCTGAAATCGCCGCGCGCCCAGGCGCCCTGGTCGCGGGATCAGTGGATTGAGCGGCTGGAGGCAGAGTACACCGCCATCCACGCGCTGCCCGCGGATGCCCGGTTGAAGATCAAGCGGCCAGTGAAGGTGCAGCCCATTGCCCGCGTCTGGTATGCCGGGCAGCAGAAACAGGTGCAGTACGCCTGCCCGACGCCGCTGATCGCCCTGTACGATGCAGACCAGGGGGCGACGATCCCGGACATCGGCGAGCTGCTGAATTACGATGCTGACAACGTTCAGCATCGCTATAAACCGCAGGCGCAGCCGCTGCGCCTGATTATCCCGCGGCTGCACCTGTACGTGGCGGAGTGACTATTTCAGGCTGCCGACCATCTCTTGCGGGCGCACCCAGCTGTCGAACTCGGCCTCGGTGAGATACCCCAGCGCCAGCGCGGAGGCTTTCAGGGTCAGCCCCTCTTTGTGCGCTTTTTTAGCAATTTCTGCCGCCTTGTCGTAGCCGATGTGGGTATTGAGCGCCGTCACCAGCATTAACGACTCGTTGAGCAGCTGGCTGATGCGCTCGCGATTGGGCTCAATGCCCACCGCGCAGTGCTCGTTGAAGCTCTCCATCCCGTCGGCCAGCAGACGCACCGACTGCAGGAAGTTATGGATGACCATCGGACGATAGACGTTAAGCTCAAAGTTTCCCGACGCGCCGCCCATATTCACCGCCACGTCGTTGCCCATCACCTGACAGCAGAGCATGGTCATGGCTTCGCACTGGGTCGGGTTGACCTTGCCCGGCATGATGGAGCTGCCCGGCTCGTTCTCGGGGATGCTGATCTCGCCGATGCCGCAGCGCGGGCCGGAAGCCAGCCAGCGCACGTCGTTGGCAATTTTCATCAGCGAGGCCGCCAGCCCTTTCAGCGCTCCGTGGGCATGCACCAGCGCATCACAGGTGGCCAGCGCTTCGAACTTATTCGGCGCGGTGACAAACGGCTGCCCCGTGATGGAGGCCAGCTCTTCCGCCACACGTACCGCGTATTCGGGATGGGTGTTGAGCCCTGTCCCCACCGCCGTGCCGCCCAGCGCCAGCTCTGCCAGATGCGGCAGGCTGTGGTCGATGTGCCGCAGGTTGTGCTCAAGCATCGCCACCCAGCCGGAGATCTCCTGGCCGAGGGTCAGGGGCGTGGCATCCTGCAGGTGGGTACGGCCGATTTTGACGATATCCGCAAAAGCCTGCGCTTTGTCGTTGAGGGTCTGCTTCAGCACGTTCAGCTGAGGGATCAGCTGTTCGCGCAGGGCAATCAACGCCGCCACGTGCATCGCCGTCGGGAAGACGTCGTTAGAGCTCTGACTTTTGTTGACGTCATCATTCGGGTGGATCTTGCGCTCCATGCCGCGCACCCCGCCGAGCAGTTCGCTGCCGCGGTTCGCCAGCACCTCGTTCATGTTCATATTGCTCTGCGTACCGGAGCCGGTTTGCCAGATGGCGAGCGGGAACTCATCGGGATGCTTGCCCGCCAGCACTTCATCGGCGGCGGTGATGATGGCATGGGCTTTTTCCGCCGCCAGCAGGCCCAAATCCTGATTGACCTTCGCCGCGGCGCGTTTGGTCAACGCCAGCGCCTGGATCAACGAGACCGGCATTTTTTCAGTGGAGATGCGGAAATGTTCCAGCGAACGCTGGGTTTGTGCGCCCCAGAGTTTGTCCTGCGGGACGTCGATGGCACCCATCGAATCTTTCTCACTGCGTGAGGTGGTCATACTTTCTCCTTGATAACAACGAAGTGGGTTGCTCACAGCTCAAAGAAACAAGTATTGATGAGATCGGGGAAACAGTATGGCGCTTTGTGCGCTCTTTTTGTTGCCCGGCGGCGCTGCGCTTGTACGGGCCTACAAGGCCGCCGGGAAATTTATATCTTATTTCACACAGGCCGAACACTGTGAAGACTGGATCTGTTTGAAGAAGTCATTGCCTTTGTCATCCACAAGGATAAACGCCGGGAAGTCTTCCACTTCAATCTTCCAGATAGCCTCCATACCCAGTTCCGGGTACTCCACGCACTCCAGGCTCTTGATGCTGCCCTGCGCCAGCACCGCGGCCGGACCGCCGATACTGCCGAGGTAGAAACCGCCGTGTTTGTGGCAGGCGTCGGTCACCTGCTGGCTGCGGTTACCCTTCGCCAGCATGATCATGCTGCCGCCGTTGGCCTGCAGCTGGTCTACGTAGGAGTCCATACGACCGGCAGTGGTCGGGCCTAAGGAGCCAGATGCATAACCGTCCGGCGTTTTGGCCGGGCCTGCGTAGTAGATCGGGTGATCTTTGATGTACTGCGGCAGCCCTTCGCCGTTATCCAGACGCTCTTTCAGCTTCGCGTGGGCGATATCGCGGCCCACGATGATGGTGCCGTTCAGGGAGAGACGGGTGGAGACCGGGTACTGAGAAAGCTGCGCGAGGATCTCGCTCATCGGACGGTTCAGGTCGACGCGAACCGCTTCCCCCTCGCCCGCTTTACGCAGCGCTTCAGGGATGTATTTACCTGGGTTGTTTTCCAGTTTTTCAATCCAGATGCCGTCGCGGTTGATCTTAGCCTTGATGTTGCGGTCCGCCGAGCAGGAGACGCCCATGCCCACCGGGCAGGAGGCGCCGTGACGTGGCAGACGGATCACGCGGATATCGTGGGCGAAATATTTGCCGCCAAACTGCGCGCCGAGACCGAGGTTCTGCGCTTCCACCAGCAGCTCCTGCTCCAGCTGAACGTCGCGGAACGCCTGGCCGTGCTCGTTACCTTCGGTCGGCAGGCCGTCGTAGTACTTGGTCGAGGCCAGCTTGACGGTTTTCAGGGTGCTTTCTGCCGAGGTGCCACCGATAACAAACGCAATGTGGTACGGCGGACAGGCAGCGGTGCCGAGGGTGCGCATTTTCTCCACCAGGTAGTTCTTCAGCTTGCCCGGCGTCAGCAGCGCTTTGGTCTCCTGGTAGAGGTAAGTTTTGTTGGCAGAACCGCCACCCTTGGCGATACACAGGAATTTGTATTCGTCGCCATCAACGCTGTAAATATCGATCTGTGCCGGCAGGTTGGTGCCGGTATTGACCTCTTTGTACATATCCAGCGCGGCGTTTTGCGAATAGCGCAGGTTATCTTCGACATAGGTGTTATACACCCCGTGCGCCAGGGCGGCTTCATCGCCGCCGCCGGTCCAGACGCGCTGGCCTTTTTTGCCGGTAATAATGGCGGTGCCGGTATCCTGGCAGGTCGGCAGAATGCCTTTGGCTGCGATATCGGAGTTACGCAGGAACTGCAGGGCCACGTATTTGTCGTTTTCACTGGCCTGCGGATCGCTGAGGATGTCCGCTACCTGCTGCTGGTGCGCCGGGCGCAGCATGAACGAGGCATCGTGGAAAGCGTGTTGCGCCAGTAAGGTCAGCGCCTGCGGGTCAACCTTCAGGATCTCCTGTCCTTCAAACTCGGAGACAGAAACGTGGTCGCGGGTTAACAGATAATATTCGGTCTGATCCTTCGCCAGCGGGAAAGGATCCTGGTAATGGAAGGGTTTATTCGACATTGATCTCTCACTTACTGCTTGGGTCTGATTATGTAGAGCAGATGTTCCGCTGCTCGGCTTAAAAGCGAGTTAGCCTATCCTACACAAATTTTTAACAAAAACTGAGACTAGTACGACTTTTTCCGCGCGCAGGTTACTTCCGGGCGGTTTATTGCTTTAATACGGGCAAATAATTCCACCTATGAAACAGGGCTTGATAATGCAAAAACTCATCAACTCAGTGCAGAACTACGCCTGGGGAAGTAAAACTGCGTTAACGGATCTCTACGGTATTGCCAACCCGGACAACCTGCCAATGGCAGAGCTGTGGATGGGGGCGCACCCGAAGAGCAGCTCAAAAATCGAAGACGCACAGGGCGTGCGTTCCCTGCGTGAGGTTATCGATGCCGATAAAGCCACGCTGCTGGGCGGTGCCGTCGCTGAACGTTTCGGCGAACTCCCTTTCCTCTTTAAGGTGCTTTGCGCCGATCAGCCGCTCTCTATTCAGGTTCACCCGAACAAGCAGGCCTCCGAAGAGGGCTTCGCGAAAGAGAACGCCGCCGGTATTCCTTTGGACGCCGCCGAGCGTAACTATAAAGATCCGAACCACAAACCGGAACTGGTCTTCGCCCTGACCCCGTTCCTGGCAATGAATGCCTTCCGCGAGTTCTCTGAGATCGTCTCCCTGCTGCAGCCGGTCGCCGGGGCGCACAGCGCTATTGCCCACTTCCTCGAAAAGCCGGACGCCGATCGCCTGAGCCACCTCTTCGCCAGCCTGCTCAATATGCAGGGCGACGAAAAATCTCGCGCCCTGGCGGTGCTGAAAGCGGCCCTGAACAGCCAGAAAGGTGAACCCTGGGAGACTATCCGCGTTATTTCGGAATTTTACCCGGACGACAGCGGCCTCTTCTCTCCGCTGCTGCTGAACGTGGTGAAACTGGAGCCGGGCGAAGCGATGTTCCTGTTTGCCGAAACGCCGCACGCCTATCTTAAGGGGGTGGCGCTGGAGGTGATGGCGAACTCCGATAACGTGCTGCGGGCGGGGCTGACGCCGAAGTACATCGATATCCCTGAACTGGTGGCTAACGTCAAATTCGTCGCCAAACCGGCCGCGGAGTTACTCACCCAGCCGGTAAAAAATGGCGCAGAGCTGGACTTCCCGATCCCGGTGGATGACTTTGCTTTCTCGCTGCACGATCTCGGCAGCGAAGAAACCCGTATAGCCCAGCAGAGCGCGGCCATTCTGTTCTGCGTTGAGGGCGAAGCCGTGCTGAGCAAGGGCGACGAGCGCCTGGTGCTTAAGCCTGGCGAGTCGGCCTTTATCGCGGCGAATGACTCCCCGGTCAGCGTCAGCGGCGTGGGTCGTCTGGCACGGGTTTTCAACAAGCTTTAGTGACCTGCTGAATTTTTTAACAATTATTGCTAAGCTATTGGTAATCTTATGACCTCACCGGGCGGTTTTCACCGCTCGGTTTCATTTTAGGGATAATCACGATGAAAAAATCGGTTATAGCTGCAGGCGTTATTGTTGCGTTAGGGCTGGTCTGGACGGGCGCAGCCTGGTACACCGGGAAACAGCTGGAGAGTCGTCTGTCAGAGATGGTGGCACAGGCGAACAGTGAACTTAAGCGTACCGCACCGGAAGCCGGGCTGGAGCTGAGCTATCAGGATTATCAGCGAGGCGTATTCAGCAGCCATCTGCAGATGGTGGTTAAGCCCGTTGCCGGCAGCACGAATCCGTGGCTGCAGCCGGGTCAAAGCCTGGTGCTGAATGAAGACGTTGACCACGGCCCGTTCCCGCTGGCCCAGCTGAAAACCTTCAACCTGATCCCTTCTATGGCTTCGGTGAAATCGACGCTGTTTAACAACGAAGCCTCAAAACCGCTGTTCGATCTGGCGAAAAATGAGTCACCTTTCGAGGTCAATACCCGCATCAGCTATGCCGGTGACACCCGTTCCGATATCGCCCTGCAGGCGCTGAATTACGAGAATGGCGACGAAAAAGTGGCGTTCAGCGGCGGTAACTTCCAGCTTGATGCCGATCGCGACGGCAAAAACGTCACCCTGAAAGGCGAAGCGGCGAGCGGCCTGGTTCACGCCGTGAACGAGTACAACCAGAAAGTCCAGCTGACGTTCAATAACCTGAACATCGATGGCAACAGCCGTCTGACCAGCTTTGATGAACGTATTGGCGATCAGAAACTGACGCTCGACAAAATGGCTATCGCCATTGAAGGCAAAGAGATGGCGGTGCTGGAAGGGACGGATCTCAAAGCCACCGCGGATCTGTCCAAAGATGGCAAGAGCATCAACAGCCAGCTGGATTACAGCCTGAAGAGCCTGAAAGTGCAGAATCAGGACATGGGCGCCGGCAAGCTGACGTTGAAAATCGGCAATATCGATGGTCAGGCGTGGCACCAGTTCAGCCAGCAGTATCGCGCCCAGAGCCAGGCATTGCTGGCAGATAAAGAGCTGATGACCAATAACCCGGCGCTCTATCAGCAGAAAGTGGCCGAGGCGTTCTTTGGTAATCTGCCGATCCTTCTCAAAGGCGAGCCGGTGATAACGCTTGCCCCGCTGAGCTGGAAAAACAGCAAAGGCGAAACCAACTTCAACCTGTCACTGTTCATGAAAGATCCGGCCACCGCGACGGGCGAAGCCCAGACGCTGGCCCAGGAAGTGGACCGCAGCGTGAAATCCCTGGAGAGCAAGCTGACTATCCCAATGGACATGGCCACCGAGTTCATGACCCAGATTGCGAAACTGGAAGGCTACAACGAGGATGACGCCGGCAAGCTGGCCAGCCAGCAGGTTAAAGGCCTGGCGGCGATGGGACAGATGTTCCGCATCACCACCGTGGAAGATAACGTCATCAGCACCAGCCTGCAGTACAGCAATGGTCAGGTAACCCTGAACGGACAAAAAATGCCGCTGGAAGAGTTCGTCGGCATGTTCGGCGTACCGGCCCTGAACCTGGCGGTACCGGAAGAGCCTGCAGCACCGCCAGCACCTTCCGCTCCGGCAGCCCCTGCGGTTCCTCAGCAGTAACGGTAAAACCCCTCTCCTGAGGGGTTTTTTATTACCTCTTATCCTCTCCAGCCGGTAAGGAAATCCAGCAGCAGGGCGTTGACCTTCTCCGGCTGCTCCTCCTGCGGCAGATGGCCGCACTCCTCAATGGCATAAGCTCTGAGATCGTCCGCCATTTCCGCCCAGACGCTTTGCATGTCAAACAGCTTCCCGACGGCGTGAAAATCATTACCCCACAGCGACATCACCGGACAGGCAATTTTGACGTCAGCGTCGGCAAGATCCTGGGCCACGTCCTCCGCGTTAGCGCGATAATCCGCCATAGCTCCGCGCACGGCACCGGGGGCCTGATACGCACGGACATAGGTATCAAAGGCCTCGCCGCTGATGGCAGAGGGATCAAACGTCCAGTCCGAGAAGAAGTGCCGCAGCCAGATATGCTCCCGACCGGCAATCAGGGCTTCCGGCAGATCGGGCACCAGATGAAACAGAAAGAACCAGTACGCCCGGGCGATGTCGGCATTCAGATCACGCGCAACGATACGCGTGGGGACGTTGTCCATCACCACCAGGCGGTCCACCAGCTCCGGATAATCTTTCGCAAAACGGGTTGCGACACGCGCCCCGCGATCGTGCCCCACCAGCACCACTTTCTCCAGCCCCAGCGCGCGCATCAGCTCCCGGATATCTCGCGCCATGTTGCGTTTATCGTAGCCGGAGACGGGTTTATCGGTTTCGCCGTACCCGCGCAAATCCGGGGCAATCACCCGGTAATGTTTTGACAGGACGGGCATCTGGTAGCGCCAGGCATAGTTGGTTTCCGGAAAACCGTGCAGAAGGATAACCGGCGCGCCTTCGCCCTCTTCCACCACATACTGCCGGATACCGTTAGCCATAAGGGTATAACTTTTCATTTTTGTTCCCTCGCCTTATTTCAGCAGTGGCACATCGGCCGCACGCTGCCAGGGGCCGTAGTTCACCGGGTTCCAGCTATAACCCTGCGGGTTTGCGGAGAGTTGCCCTATGCCCGGAAAAGCCAGATGCGCCGCCGCCAGCCACTCGCCATCTTTCGCCAGGGCGTTAAATTCTTTTTCACGGGACGACGCGGCTTTCTTCGCGTCCACGTCAAAGCGGATTGTCACTTCAGGGTGCGGGAACTGCACGGCGGGGGCGTGGATCAAATCGCCAATGAAGTTAACGGCCTTCCCTTGAGAAGCAAAACGATAGAGGGTGCTGCCAGGGGTGTGACCGGTGGCATAGGCGGTCTGAACCTCCGGAATGGGCGAGGCGGGCGGCACAAAGGTTTTCAGTCTTCCGGCCGCCTTATAGGCTGCCAGGGCATTCCGGGCGATAGCGAAATACTCCTTCGCATTCGCCGGCGCGCGGGCTTCGTTCGCCGGATCCAGCCAGTA
Organism: Leclercia adecarboxylata; assembly: GCF_023639785.1. NCBI lineage: Bacteria > Pseudomonadati > Pseudomonadota > Gammaproteobacteria > Enterobacterales > Enterobacteriaceae > Leclercia > Leclercia adecarboxylata. The sequence continues at coordinate 2,047,416 of NZ_CP098325.1, read as the reverse complement.
GTCGGCTTCACCCTGCGGCACGTAAACCGTGGCATTGGGGAACAGCGCTTTACCGGCGGTATCGCTCAGACCGCACACGTGATCCAGGTGAAGATGCGTCAGGAAGATGGTGTCAACCTGCTCAGGGCGATACCCGGATGCAGTCATATTGGGGATGAGCTGCCCCGCCGTTTGTGGCACACAGTGGCCCGCCCCGCTGTCAATCATCACCAGATGCTTCCCGGTATTCACCAGGAAAGCGTTAAAGGAGGTGGGCATGCGTTCTGCATCGATCTTATGTTGCGCCAGCAACTCGCTTATTTTGCTGGCTGGCAGCCCTTTTAATAATGACGGCGAGAGATCGTTGTAGCCGTCGAACAGCGCCGTGACTTCATAGGCCCCGACAGCCAGGCGGTAATATCCCGGCACCTGCTGTTTAATCTGGGCGGGCGCGTCCGCCAGGACGGCGCTCGCCACAAACAGGCTGCTGAGGGCTAACGCTGCGGTCATCTTTTTCATCTTCACTCCCAATTCACCGTTAATCTGAATGTGAAGTGACTATGGCGCTATAACGATAAATAGTGTAGATGTGTAATTTGTTAGGCCAGCATAACGAGAAACGAGATAATGAGACTGGAAGAGGTAGAAGTGTTCGTGGAAGCGATCAAGGCGGGTAGCCTGGCGGGTGCCGCGCGTCGGCTATCGATGAGCGCCATGGCGGCTTCGCGGTGCCTGAATAATCTGGAGGCGGAGCTAGGGGTCCGGCTGGTGCACCGCACCACGCGCTCCCTTTCCCCCACCAGCGACGGCGCGGTTTTTTTGCCCCATGCCCAGGCGCTGCTGGAGGATAAAACCAATGCCCTTGCCGACCTCTTTCCCGATGGCACGCACCTTTCCGGTCGGCTGCGCATCACCGCCTCGGCGGCGTTTGGGCGTAAGATCATCGCCCCGATGCTGCCCGACTTTATGCGCCAGCATCCCGCCCTGCAGGTGGATCTGCTCGCCACCGATGAGCAGATTGATATTGTCGCCAGAGGAATCGACGTGGCGTTGCGTATCGCGCCGCTGCGGGACAACCGTCTGGTGGCGCATCACCTCTGTGATAACCCCCGCGACCTGTGTGCCAGCCCGGAGTATCTGGCGGCGAACGGCTATCCGAAAACCCTCAGCGAGCTGGCGGCGCACGGCTGCTTAACCACCTCCGACACGACCCACTGGACCTTTGACCAGGGCGGGCAGCGCAGCAAACAGAAAGTCTCCGGGCGATTTTCAGCCAATTCCATTGAGGCGATCTTTGAGGCGTGTCTGGGGGGAATGGGTATCGCCAACCTCTCACGCTGGTACGTTGAGCCCGCCTTCGCCACGGGCCAGCTTGAGCGAATTGTGCTGGAGGATGCCCAACCGGAGGCCCTGGCCGTCTGGGCCGTGTATCCCACGTCGCGGCTGATCCCCGCTAAGGTGCGCAAATTTGTTGAGGCGCTTGAGGCGCGGCTGGTACTTAACCCGCTCACGCCATAAACCCGATACTACTTCACCGTCACCAGCCGGGCCGGGACAATCTGGTGTCCGGCCTGCACGTCGGATTTTTCAATGCGCTGCATAATGCGGTCTGCCAGCGTATAACCCATTTCGCGCGCGGGGGTCGTGGCCCAGACGATGGGCAGATCGTCGAGGGCGTTCTCTGACACATCCGCAAAGGCGCCGAGCGCCACCTGATGACCAAAGAAGGTTTCCACTCCGCCTTCCCCGCTCTGGCGTCCGGCACGGATCAGGCCAAACCAGGCCCCCATGGCGATGACGTCGTTGTAGCAGATCACGGCGCTGATGGTCGGGCTGGCGCGCAGCAGCGCGTTTATCGCCTCTGCGGCCTGCTTCTGGCTGGATCCACACTCCACAACCCATTCACTGTGGAACGGCAGCCCATATTTAATCAGGGTCGCGCAGTAGCCCCCCACCCGTTCGGCGCGGGTCAGGGAGGAGCTTTGACCGCCCAGCCAGGCGATGCGCTGATGGCCGCGATGAATAAGATGTTCGGTCAGCATTTGTGCCGCCTGCATGTTGTCCGGGCGCAGGGTATCCGCTTCGTCCAGATAGCTGGCGCGGGAGGCAAACACCAGCGGAACGCCCTTCCGGGCGGCCCGCTCGCACAGTTCATTACTCACCCCGGACGCGCCGGCGACGATCACCCCGTCAACCCCCTGGGTCAACAGCATGTCGAGGCGCTGGAGCAGCTGGTCGGCCTCGCGTCCCCCGGCCAGCAAAAAGACCATCCGCCCCTGGGCTTCCAGCGCTTCCGTCAGGCCTGCGGTGAGCTCGGCATAAAACGGCGACGTGAGGTCGCGGACGATCAGGCCAATCACCCCACTTTGCCCACCCCGCAGGGCCGATGCCTGGCGATTACGGACAAATCCCAGCTGTTCAACCGCCTCGTTGACGCGCTGACCCGTTGCGGGGGAGATGCGTCCTTTACCGCTCAGCACCAGTGAAACCGTGCTGACGGAAACGCCCGCCGCCAGCGCGACGTCGTTAATGGTGATCTTTTTCGCTTCAGCCATGTGTTGGCGTGACTCCCTGATAATGAGATCGGTAAAACGTTTTATCAATACGTTCTCTTTATACCCTCTGCTAATGCCTGAGAATGTGATTTAGCGCGCACTAAACTTTGATAAAACGTTTTATCTTCTCGCAGCACTGAGGCAGATAAACTTATTCTAACCATAAAGGAGTCGTTTTATGACGGCGAAAGCAGCACAAAAAATCTCGCTGTGGGAGTTTTTCCAGCAACTGGGTAAAACCTTTATGCTGCCCGTGGCTCTGCTCTCCTTCTGCGGGATCATGCTGGGGATCGGCAGCTCGCTCAGCAGCCACGATGTCATTACCCTGATCCCGGCGCTGGGGAACCCTGTGCTGCAGGCGATCTTCATCTGGATGAGCAAGGTCGGCTCCTTTGCCTTTAGCTTCCTGCCGGTGATGTTCTGTATCGCTATCCCCCTGGGTCTGGCCCGCGAAAACAAAGGCGTGGCGGCGTTTGCCGGTTTCGTTGGCTACGCGGTGATGAACCTGGCGGTTAACTTCTGGCTGACCGCAAAAGGCATTCTGCCGACGACCGACGCGGCGGTACTGAAAGCCAACAACATCCAGAGCGTGATCGGTATTCAGTCCATTGATACCGGGATCCTCGGGGCGGTGATCGCGGGGGTGATCATCTGGATGCTGCACGAACGCTTCCACAATATTCGCCTGCCCGACGCGCTGGCCTTCTTCGGCGGCACCCGCTTTGTGCCGATTATCACTCTCGTGGTGATGGGTCTGTTTGGTCTGGTGATCCCGCTGATTTGGCCGATCTTCGCCATGGGGATTACCGGCATTGGCCGTATCATCAACAGTGCCGGTGATTTTGGCCCGATGATCTTCGGCACCGGCGAGCGTCTGCTGCTGCCGTTTGGGCTTCAGCATATTCTTGTTGCCCTGATCCGCTTCACGGAAGCGGGCGGCACAATGGATGTGTGCGGTCACGATGTCAGCGGCGCGCTGACCATCTTCCAGGCGCAGCTGAGCTGCCCGACAACCCACGGCTTCTCCGAGAGCGCCACCCGCTTCCTCTCCCAGGGTAAAATGCCGGCCTTCCTCGGCGGCCTGCCGGGTGCGGCGCTGGCGATGTATCACTGCGCCCGTCCGGAAAACCGTCATAAGATTAAAGGCCTGCTGATCTCCGGCGTTATCGCCTGCGTGGTGGGCGGTACTACCGAGCCTATCGAATTCCTGTTCCTGTTCGTCGCCCCGGTGCTGTATCTGATTCACGCCGTGCTGACCGGCCTGGGCTTCACCACCATGGCGGTGCTGGGCGTAACCATCGGCAATACCGACGGCAACGTCATCGATTTTGTGGTGTTCGGCATCCTGCACGGCCTGTCCACCAAGTGGTACCTGGTACCGGTGGTAGCCGCTATCTGGTTTGCGGTGTACTACGGAATCTTCCGCTTCGCCATTACCCGCTTTAACCTGAAAACCCCGGGACGCGATGTTGATACCGCGGCAAACGTGGAACAGGCGGTGGCAGGCGTGACCGGCAAATCCGGCTACAATACGCCAGCGATCCTCGCGGCGCTGGGCGGTGCGGATAACATCACCTCGCTGGACAACTGCATTACCCGCCTGCGTCTGTCGGTGGCGGATATGTCCAAAGTGGATACCAATGCCCTGAAGGCCAACCGCGCCATCGGCGTGGTGCAACTTAACCAGCACAATTTGCAGGTGGTGATCGGCCCGCAGGTACAGTCAGTGAAAGATGAGCTGGCGACCCTGATGCGTACAGTAGAAGCCTGATGCCTCAGCCCCCTCACCTGAGGGGGTTTTCTTTTAAGGACACGTTATGTTTGATTTTTCAGCCGTCGTGGATCGTCACGGCACCTGGTGTACCCAGTGGGACTATATTGCGGACCGCTTCGGGGCCGCCGATCTGCTGCCGTTTACCATCTCGGACATGGATTTCGCCACCGCCCCCTGCATCATCGACGCCCTGCAGTCGCGCATCGGCCACGGCGTCTTTGGCTATAGCCGCTGGAAAAACGATGAATTTCTTGCCGCGGTGGCGCACTGGTTCCATCAGCGTTTCAACAGCCTCATCGACACTGACGCCATCGTCTATGGCCCGTCGGTGATCTATATGGTGTCGGAGCTGATCCGCCAGTGGTCAGCTGCGGGGGACGGCGTGGTGATCCACACCCCGGCCTACGACGCATTCTACAATGCCGTTGCGGGCAATGACCGTCAGGTAGTTTCTGTGGGGCTGCATAAAACCGCTACGGGATGGCAGTGCGACATGGCTGAACTGGAAGCGGTGCTGGCCCAGCCGCAGAACAAAATTTTGCTGCTTTGCAGCCCGCACAACCCCACCGGCAAGGTCTGGAGCCGGGAGGAGCTGAACACCATGGCTGAACTGTGCGCACGCCACGGCGTGGCGGTGATCAGCGATGAGATCCATATGGATATGGTCTGGGGCAACAACCGACATACCCCCTGGTGCGAAGTGGCCCGCGGTAAATGGGCTCTGCTGACCTCCGGCTCCAAGAGCTTTAACATTCCCGCCCTCACCGGGGCTTACGGGGTGATCGGCGACGAGGCCAGCCGCACGGCCTATCTGCAGGCGCTTAAAGGGCGCGACGGGCTCTCTTCGCCCTCGGTGCTGGCACTGGTGGCGCATATTGCCGCGTATGAGCAGGGTGAAACCTGGCTGGATGCGCTGCGCGGTTATCTGGAGGCGAACCTGCAGTATGTGGCCGACAGGCTCAATGCCGCCTTACCGACGTTAAACTGGCAAGTGCCGGAGGCGACCTACCTGGCATGGGTGGATCTTCGTCCACTCAATATCGACGATCGCGCGCTGCAAAAAGTGCTGATTGAGCAGCAAAAAGTGGCCATTATGCCGGGTTATACCTACGGCGAAGAGGGTAACGGCTTTATCCGCCTCAACGCCGGATGCCCGCGCAGCAAGCTGGAGCAAGGCGTCGAACGCCTGATTGCCGGAATCAACGCCCTGCGGTGATTTGTTGCGCAACGGATATTTATTTTGCGCAATTAGCTTTTTCACCTGTTTTGTTTTTATAATGGGTCGCACTTCTATTAATAAAGAGTGCGACCATGATTGATACCACCCTCCCGCTAACTGACGTTCACCGCCACCTTGACGGCAACATCCGCGCCCAGACCATTCTGGACCTTGGTCGTCAGTATAATTTAACCCTGCCCGCGCAAACCCTTGAGACACTCATCCCGCATGTGCAGGTTACGGAAAACGAGCCGGATCTGGTCAGCTTTTTAAGCAAACTCGACTGGGGGGTAAAAGTTCTCGCCTCGCTGGACGCCTGCCGCCGCGTCGCCTTTGAAAATATCGAAGATGCCGCGCGTAACGGCCTGCACTACGTTGAGCTGCGTTTCTCGCCGGGCTATATGGCGATGAACCATAACTTGCCGGTCGAAGGTGTGGTGGAGGCGGTGATCGCAGGCGTTCGCGAAGGGTGCAAGACCTTTAACGTGGAAGCACGCCTGATTGGCATTATGAGCCGTACCTTTGGCGAAGCCGCCTGCCTGCAGGAGCTCGAGGCGCTGCTGGCGCACCGGGACGGTATCGTTGCGGTGGATCTGGCAGGCGACGAACTGGGCTTCCCGGGGAGCCTGTTCCTCTCCCACTTCAACCGCGCCCGCGATGCGGGCTGGCACATCACCGTGCATGCCGGTGAAGCGGCGGGGCCGGAGAGTATCTGGCAGGCCATTCGTGAACTGGGCGCCGGGCGAATCGGGCATGGGGTGAAGGCGGTAGAAGACAGAGCCCTGATGGACTTTCTGGCCGAGCAGCGCATCGGGATCGAATCCTGTCTGACCTCCAACATCCAGACCAGCACCGTGGCGACGCTGGCGCACCATCCCCTGAAAACGTTCCTTGAGCATGGGGTGATGGCGTCGCTGAATACCGACGACCCGGCGGTTCAGGGGGTGGATATCATTCACGAGTACAATGTGGCCGCTCCGCTGGCAGGACTGAGCCGGGAGCAGATCCGCCAGGCGCAGATCAATGGTCTGGAGATGGCATTTTTAACGCCAGCAGAGAAGCAGGCGCTGCGCGACAAGGTTGCACGCGGATAAGAGAACGCCCGGCACCGCCGGGCGTTATTTTTATGCCAGACAGAGGGTCGCGCGATGTTTCGCGGACTCTATACCCAGCTCAATCAGTTCCATAATCTGAATCGCCTGACTTGCCGGAACCGGGTTTTCCCCGTCACCGTTCAGGGCATCGCGGATACCGGCGTAATAGGCCGGATAGTTACCCGGCAGGGTCAGCCAGGTCTCCTCCACGCGCTCTTCGCCTTCAACGCGGGTCAGCACGCCATCACGCATATCGTAGCCCCAGTCTTCCTGCGGCAGACGTTCGCCGTTTTTCAGACGATCTTCCTGCGGGTCGAGACCAAACTTCACGTAGCTGCCGCGGGTACCATGGACGATATAACGGGCGGATTCCGCCGCGGCCATCATGGTGCCGTGCAGCACTACGCGACGCTGCGGGTAGCTGAGCACCGCGTGGAAGTAGTCCGTCGCCTGCGCGCCAGGGCGCAGCTGGGCAAGATCGACGTTCAGGCTCACCGGCAGTCCGAACAGGTTGACGGCCTGGTCGAGAAGATGCGGAGCCAGATCGTACCAGATGCCGCTGCCCGGCCCCGCCAGCTCACGCCAGCGGTTACGCACCTGCGGACGGAAACGGTCGAAATGGGACTCAAAGAACGCCACTTCCCCGAGGGAACCGTCGGCAATCAGCGCCTTAACGGTAAGGAAGTCGCTGTCCCAACGGCGGTTGTGGAAGACGGAGAGCAGTTTACCCAGGCTTTTCGCCAGCGCATCCAGCTCGCGAGCCTGTGACAACGTCACGGTGAAGGGCTTATCCACCACCACATGCTTGCCCGCTTCCAGGGCGGCTTTTGCCAGCGGGAAATGGGTATCGTTTGGTGTCGGGATAACGATCAGGTCGATATTCGGATCGTTAAACAGATGCTTCGGCTCGGAAACTACCGGCACGGTTGGCCAGTCGGCGTGGACCTTCGTCGCATCGCTACTGGAAATTGCTGCCAGCTCCATCCCCGGGGTGCCATCAATCAGCGGGGCATGAAATGTTTTACTCGCATAACCATAACCTATTAATCCAACACGGATTTTGTCGCTCATGAAATCGCCTCTCATCTTTTGACATCTCTATTTCACACCATCTCCTCTCGCCTCACAATAGATTAATCTGGCGCGTCTCCCCTAAAACAATACAAGCAATCAGTTATTTCTGATTAACAATTATAACTCGCTGAATACAATCGCAAAACATCAATGCAAAGCGCTTGCCGGAAGGCAGAGTGCGCTGTAAAATTCTGAATCTGTATTTATGGATAAAACAAATAACGAATCATGACGACAATAATTAATCGAATTATCGAGTTAGCAGGGTGGATTGTGCTGGGCGTGTCGGTGATACTGCTCGGCGTGGCCAGCCATATTGATAACTACCAGCCGCCAGAACCGGTCAATACGGTCAATCACGGCAAGCCTCATGCACTGATCAAAAATAGTGACATATGATGTCAGTTGCGTATTGCCAGCCGTCATGAACAGCGTTAACCTTCTTCGCCAGGCGTCGACCGACGCCTGATTTCGTCAGCAAAGAATATTCTTATTTTTACCGCTGCGTTTCTGCAAAACGTTTACGTCTTTTTTGAACCGTTTATTATTCGACCGAATTACTTCTTTGGCATTACTCACTCTTATATGGAAAATTATTAAAATGACAGTTCAGGACTATTTATTAAAGTTTCGCAAAATTAATTCCCTTGAAAGCCTGGAAAAGCTGTTTGATCATCTGAATTATACCCTGAACGATAATCAGGAGATTATCAGCATGTACCGCGCCGCCGATCACCGTCGCGCAGAGCTGGTCTCCGGCGGACGCCTGTTTAACATCGGTGAAGTGCCAAAGTCCGTGTGGCGTTACGTGCTCTAAAAGGATACCCATTCCCCGGAAATGTTATATACTCTCGCCCCTGCTAAATTGCGGTTCGCGCTTTAATGACTTCGGGAGAGAACATGACCACAACGGCTGGAGAAAAAATTGGCGGCTGGTTACTTGCTCCGCTTGCCTGGCTGCTGGTTGCATTATTAAGTGCCTCGCTGGCGCTGGTACTTTACTCTACTGCATTAATTACGCCGCACGCGTTAAAAACGCTCGGTGCGCAAAATACGACTGCTATTGTCATGTGGTTTATTTCTTTCGCCTTTGCGATAGCCATGTGGTACTACACGCTGTGGCTGACCATTGCGTTTTTCAAACGTCGCCGCAGCGTGCCTAAGCACTATATTATCTGGCTGCTGGTCTCCGTATTGCTGGCTGTTAAAGCCTTCGCGTTTTCGCCCGTATCCGATGCGCTGGCAGTAAGACAACTCTTCTTCCCACTGCTGGTGACTGCGCTGTTCGTGCCCTACTTTAAGCGCTCGGCACGCGTGAAGAACACCTTTGTGAACCCGTAATAACCTTACAGTTAACCTGTTGTCGCCTGCGGCGGTTTATCCGATAATGGGCGGCTTTTTTATGTCAGGCTGAATAATGACCGATTACTTACTGCTCTTCGTCGGCACGGTGCTGGTAAACAACTTCGTCCTCGTGAAGTTTCTTGGCCTGTGCCCGTTTATGGGCGTGTCTAAAAAGCTGGAAACCGCGATGGGGATGGGGCTGGCAACAACCTTCGTGCTGACCCTCGCCTCAATCTGCGCCTGGTGGGTAGATACCTGGATCTTAATCCCCCTCGGTCTGACCTATCTGCGCACGCTGGCCTTCATTCTGGTTATCGCTGTGGTGGTGCAGTTCACCGAAATGGTGGTGCGTAAAACCAGCCCGGCGCTGTACCGCCTGCTCGGCATCTTCCTGCCGCTGATCACCACCAACTGTGCGGTGCTCGGCGTGGCGCTGCTCAATATAAACCTTGGGCACAATTTTCTGCAGTCGGCCCTGTACGGCTTTTCCGCCGCGGTCGGCTTCTCGCTGGTGATGGTGCTGTTTGCGGCGATCCGCGAACGCCTTGTCGCGGCCGATATCCCGGCACCGTTTCGCGGTAACGCTATCGCACTGGTTACCGCCGGTCTCATGTCTCTGGCCTTTATGGGCTTTAGTGGTCTGGTGAAGTTGTAATGAATGCAATCTGGATTGCCATTGCTGTCCTCGGCGTTTTGGGGCTGGTATTTGGCATTATTCTCGGTTATGCCTCGCGCCGCTTTGCAGTGGAGGACGACCCGGTTGTTGAAAAAATTGATGAGCTGCTGCCGCAAAGCCAGTGCGGACAGTGCGGCTACCCTGGCTGTCGCCCTTACGCAGAGGCGGTGGGCACCGGCGGCGAGAAAATTAACCGCTGTGCCCCCGGTGGCGAAGCGGTGATGCTCAAAATAGCTGGGCTGTTGAACGTTGATCCCCAGCCGGTCGACGGTGATGAAAGCGCCCAGGAGCCGGTGCGCATGCTGGCGGTCATTGATGAGCCCAACTGCATCGGCTGCACCAAATGTATTCAGGCCTGTCCGGTAGATGCCATCGTGGGCGCCACGCGCGCCATGCATACCGTGATGGAAGACCTGTGTACCGGCTGTAATCTCTGTGTCGCCCCCTGCCCGACCCAGTGCATTGAATTACGCCCGGTAGCAACCACAACTGACAGCTGGAAATGGGATCTTCAGACCATTCCGGTGCGCATTATTCCTGTGGAACAACATGCTTAAGTTATTTTCTGCCTTCAGAAAAGAGAAGATCTGGGATTTCGACGGCGGTATTCATCCGCCGGAGATGAAAACCCAGTCCAGCGGCACGCCGCTGCGCCAGATCCCGCTGGCCAACCGTTTTATTATCCCCCTGAAACAGCACATCGGCGCTGAGGGTGAGCTGTGCGTGAAGCCTGGCGACAGCGTGTTACGCGGCCAGCCGCTGACCTTCGGGCGCGGGCGTATGCTGCCTGTACACGCCCCGACCTCCGGCACCGTAGTGGCGATTGCTCCGCATACGGTGGCCCACCCTTCCGCGCTGTCTGAAATGTGCATCGTCATCGAGGCCGATGGCGAAGATCGCTGGATTGAACGCGACGGCTGGAGCGACTATCGCAGCCACAGCCGGGAAGAACTCATCACCCGCATTCATCAGTCCGGCGTCGCCGGGCTGGGCGGCGCAGGCTTTCCGACCGGCAACAAACTGCAGGGCGGCGGCGACAAAATTAAGACCCTGATCATCAACGCCGCCGAGTGCGAGCCGTACATTACGGCGGACGACCGTCTGATGCAGGACTGCGCGGCACAGATCGTCGAAGGTATTCGTATCCTGGCCCACATTCTGCAGCCCCAGGACGTGCTGATCGGCATCGAAGATAACAAACCGCAGGCCATCTCCATGCTGCGTGCGGTGCTGGCAGGCAGCCACGATATCGGCCTGCGCGTGATCCCGACCAAATACCCTTCGGGCGGTGCGAAGCAGCTGACCCAGATATTAACCGGCAAGCAGGTTCCCCACGGTGGCCGCTCCTCTGACATCGGCGTTCTGATGCAGAACGTCGGCACCGCCTATGCGGTGAAACGTGCGGTCATTGACGGCGAGCCGCTCACCGAGCGCGTCGTCACCCTCACCGGTGAAGCCGTCAGCCGCCCCGGCAACGTCTGGGCGCGCCTTGGCACCCCTGTTCGTCACCTGCTTGACCAGGCTGGCTTCTGCCCGAGCGCTGAGCAGATGGTGATCATGGGTGGCCCACTCATGGGCTTTACCCTGCCGTGGCTGGATGTCCCGGTGGTGAAAATTACCAACTGCCTGCTGGCACCGTCCGTCAGCGAGATGGGTGAAGAGCAGGAAGAGAAAGGCTGCATTCGCTGTAGCGCCTGCGCCGACGCCTGCCCTGCCGATCTGCTGCCTCAGCAGCTCTACTGGTACAGCAAAGGGCAGATCCACGACAAAGCGAAATCCCATAACCTGGCCGACTGCATTGAGTGCGGGGCCTGCGCCTGGGTCTGCCCAAGCAACATTCCGCTGGTGCAGTATTTCCGCGTTGAAAAAGCCGAAATCTACGCCATCGCCCAGGAAGAGAAGCGTGCCGCCGAAGCTAAAGCACGTTTTGAAGCGCGCCAGCAGCGCCTTGAGCGCGAAAAAGCCGCCCGCGAGGAGCGCCATAAGAAAGCCGCGGTTCAGCCTGCGGCGAAAGATCAGGATGCCATTAATGCCGCCCTGGCACGGGTACGCGAGAAGAAAGCGAACGCCACCGAAGAGGTGGTGATCCCGGCGGGTCAGCGTCCGGACAACAGCGAGGTCATAGCCGCCCGCGAAGCGCGTAAAGCAGAGGCCCGGGCGCGTCAGTCAGAAAAAGCTCAGGCCGCCGCAGCGCAGCCTGAAGCCGATCCGCGTAAAGCGGCGGTTGAAGCGGCTATCGCCCGCGCCAAAGCCCGCAAAGCGGCCCAGCCGGACGAAAGCCAGGCCGAACCGACCCCGGTCGATCCGCGTAAAGCGGCGGTTGAAGCGGCTATCGCCCGCGCCAAAGCCCGTAAAGCGGCCCAGCCGGACGAAAGCCAGGCCGCGCCGACGGAAGAGAAAACGCCCGTCGATCCGCGTAAAGCCGCAGTCGAAGCGGCCATTGCCCGCGCCAAAGCCCGTAAAGCGGCCCAGCCGGACGATATCCAGATCGAGCCGACCCCGGTCGATCCGCGTAAAGCGGCGGTCGAAGCGGCTATTGCCCGCGCTAAAGCCCGTAAAGCGGCCCAGCCGGACGAAAGCCAGGCCGCGCCGACGGAAGAGAAAACGCCCGTCGATCCGCGTAAAGCCGCAGTCGAAGCGGCCATTGCGCGTGCTAAAGCGCGCAAGGCAGCGCAGCAGGAAGAAGAACCGGCCGCCAATGACGATCCACGCAAAGCGGCAGTTGCTGCCGCCATCGCGCGCGTCCAGGCGAAGAAAGCCGCACAGAAGGCAGTTAACGAGGATTAAATGGTTTTCAGAATCGCAAGCTCCCCTTATACCCATAACCAGCGCCAGACATCGCGCATTATGATGCTGGTTTGCCTGGCCGCGCTGCCGGGCATTGCCGTTCAGCTCTGGTTTTTCGGCTGGGGTACGCTGCTGCAGATTACCCTCGGCTGCGTCAGCGCGCTGGCGGCCGAAGCCCTGGTGCTCAGGCTGCGTAACGTTGCGGTGCGCAAAATTCTGGCGGACAACTCCGCCCTGCTTACCGGTCTGCTGCTGGCCATCAGTATCCCCCCCTTCGCGCCGTGGTGGATGGTGGTGCTCGGCACCGTATTCGCGGTAATCATCGCCAAGCAGCTGTATGGCGGCCTGGGGCATAACCCGTTTAACCCGGCGATGATTGGCTATGTGGTGCTGCTGATCTCCTTCCCGGTACAGATGACCAGCTGGCTGCCGCCGCATGACATCGCTGCGACGGTGCCAGGCTTTGTCGATGCCGTGCAGGTGATCTTCTCTGGCCACACCGCCAGCGGCGCTGATATGAACAGCCTGCGCCTGGGAGTGGACGGCATCAGCCAGGCCACGCCGCTGGATACGTTTAAAACCTCCCTGCACGCCGGTCACAGTGTGGAGCAGATCCTGAAATACCCGATTTACAGCGGTGTGCTGGCGGGTGCAGGCTGGCAGTGGGTTAACCTCGCGTATCTGGCGGGCGGGCTGTTTCTGCTGTGGCAGAAAGCGATCCGCTGGCATATCCCGGTGAGCTTCCTGGTGACCCTCGCGGTCTGTTCCGGGCTGGGCTGGGTATTCTCACCGGAATCGCTGGCTTCGCCGCAGATCCATCTGCTCTCCGGGGCAACCATGCTGGGCGCCTTCTTTATTCTTACCGACCCGGTCACGGCGTCCACCACTAACCGTGGACGACTTATTTTTGGTGCCCTGGCCGGTCTGCTGGTGTGGCTGATCCGCAGCTTTGGCGGTTATCCGGATGGCCTAGCCTTCGCCGTGCTGCTGGCGAACATCACCGTACCGCTCATCGACTACTACACCCGTCCGCGCGTGTACGGCCATCGCTAAGGAATACGCCATGTTAAAAACGATGCAAAAACACGGCGTGACGCTGGCGCTCTTTGCCGGGGTGCTGACCGGCCTGACCGCGCTGGTTAACGGCTTGACCAAATCCACCATTGATGAACAGGCGGCCCGACAGCAGAAGGCGCTGTTTGACCAGGTTATCCCGGCGGATTTGTACGATAACGCGTTGCAAAAGAGCTGCTACCTTGTCCAGGACCCGGCGCTGGGCAAAGGTCCTCACCGTATTTTTATTGCCCGTAAAGGCGATACGCCGGTCGGCGCTGTAATGGAGGCCACGGCCCCGGATGGTTACTCCGGTGCTATCCAGCTGCTGGTTGGCACTGATTTCTCGGGCACCGTGCTGGGCACGCGCGTGACGCAACATCACGAAACGCCAGGGCTTGGGGATAAAATCGAGACCCGTTTGAGCGACTGGATTTTGCATTTTGCCGGTAAAGTTATTCATGGTATTGACGATCCGGCGTTTGCGGTGAAAAAAGATGGCGGCGAAATCGATCAGTTTACCGGTGCAACCATTACTCCACGCGCGGTGGTGAATGCCGTTAAGCGCGCCGGCGTCTACGCGCAAACGCTGCCTGCGCAACTTAACAATCTGCCCGCCTGTGAGGAGTGATCATGAGCCAGGTTAAAGAGGTTTTTGTCCAGGGGCTGTGGAAGAACAACTCCGCTCTGGTGCAGCTGCTGGGGATGTGTCCGCTGCTGGCCGTCACGTCGACCGCCACCAACGCCCTGGGCCTGGGCCTTGCCACCACGCTGGTGCTGACCCTGACCAATCTGTCGATCTCTGCCCTGCGCCGCTGGACACCTTCAGAAATTCGTATTCCGATCTACGTGATGATCATCGCCTCGGTGGTGAGCGTCGTGCAGATGCTGATCAACGCCTACGCCTTTGGCCTCTATCAGTCGCTGGGGATTTTTATTCCGCTGATCGTGACCAACTGTATTGTGGTGGGACGCGCCGAAGCCTTTGCGGTGAAAAACGACCCGTTGATTTCAGCCCTCGATGGCTTTGCCATCGGTATGGGGGCAACCGGGGCGATGTTCGTGCTGGGCTCGATGCGTGAGATCCTCGGCAACGGCACCCTGTTCGATGGTGCAGACGCGCTGCTGGGCGGCTGGGCCAAAGCCCTGCGTATTGAAGTGTTCCACACCGATACGCCGTTCCTGCTGGCGATGCTGCCCCCGGGTGCCTTTATTGGCCTCGGCATGATGCTGGCGGTGAAATACCTGATTGATGAGAAACGTAAGCGCCGCGCTGCCGCACGTAGCGCAGAGGAAGGGATCCCTGAGAAGGCCTCATGAACAAAGAGAAGCGTTTAACTATTTTGCAGCGCCTGCGGGAGAACAACCCGCATCCGACGACCGAACTGAACTTCACTTCGCCATTTGAACTGCTGATTGCGGTCCTGCTCTCTGCGCAGGCTACTGACGTAAGCGTGAACAAAGCCACCGCGAAGCTTTATCCCGTTGCCAACACGCCACAGGCGATGCTGGAGCTCGGCGTCGAGGGGGTGAAGTCGTACATCAAGACCATCGGCCTGTTCAACAGCAAAGCCGAGAACGTCATTAAGACCTGCCGGATGTTAATAGAGCTTCACGGTGGCGAGGTACCGGAAGATCGCGCCGCGCTGGAAGCCCTGCCCGGCGTAGGCCGTAAAACCGCCAATGTGGTGTTGAATACCGCCTTTGGCTGGCCAACCATTGCCGTGGATACCCATATCTTCCGCGTGTGTAACCGGACAAATTTCGCCCCCGGCAAAAACGTGGAGCAGGTTGAAGATAAGCTGCTGAAGGTGGTGCCTGCGGAGTTTAAGGTCGACTGCCATCACTGGCTGATTCTGCACGGGCGCTACACCTGCATTGCGCGAAAACCTCGCTGCGGCTCCTGTATTATTGAAGATCTCTGTGAATATAAAGAGAAAACCGACGCCTGAAACCGTCATCTGACGGTTTTTTATCATGCTATTTCCCTGCATTGAGAATGACTATCTCTCTACCCTGCCTTTTGCAGTTTTTCCACCTAATCCAGAGTTTATGCTTCGCGCATTGTGCGGCTATATAACAATCAAACAGGTTAATTGTTTTTTCGTCAGCGAAATTTTCTATACAAATGTGATCGCGATCACTCTGTTCACATGCTGTTAATTTTATGTGTCCAAAAGGCTACCAAGGCCCTATAGCATCAAGAATTATCCCCTACACACCCGTAGATATGTCCGGTTATTTTTCAGAATGTAGGCCATATCACTACCTGACGCCTTTAACAGCAGAACATATCGCCACATGGGGATTTTTTCCGCTAAAGGATAGTGAAAAAAACCAGTTTCAACGTAACGGTAAAATTTAACGCTAAATAACATTTAGGTTTCCGGCGCATTATAGGGCAGGAGTTAAATGTAACAGACCATTACAAACACCTTGCCAGATGGGTCAGGATAGTGAACATTACCCGCCGTTTCCCCTCCCACTATAACTATAAAGCGGATGGACTACGGTCATCACGCTGTGAACACCCCCGTTAATATGGGATGTAAAAAAAGAGGTATATGTGTCTACTGCAAACAATAAACCAGCTGAAGAGAGCGTAAGTCTTAACGCTTTCAAACAACCGAAATCCTTCTATCTCATATTCTCTATTGAGCTGTGGGAGCGTTTTGGTTACTACGGTCTGCAAGGGATCATGGCGGTTTACCTGGTTAAGCAACTGGGTATGTCCGAAGCCGATTCCATCACGCTGTTCTCTTCCTTCAGTGCTCTGGTGTACGGTCTGGTCGCGATTGGCGGCTGGCTGGGCGATAAAGTGCTGGGTACCAAACGTGTTATCCTGCTGGGCGCCATCGTTCTGGCGATCGGTTATGGCCTGGTAGCCTGGTCCGGTCACGATGCCGGCGTGGTCTATATGGGTATGGCGACCATCGCGGTGGGTAACGGCCTGTTCAAAGCGAACCCGTCTGCTCTGCTTTCTACCTGCTATAAGAAAGACGACCCGCGTCTGGACGGTGCATTCACCATGTACTACATGTCCATCAACATCGGTTCCTTCTTCTCTATGCTGGCGACTCCGTGGCTGGCAGCGAAATTCGGCTGGAGCGTGGCGTTTGCCCTGAGCTTCGTCGGTATGCTGATCACCGTGGTGAACTTCCTCTTCTGCCGCAGCTGGGTGAAAGACTACGGTTCAAAACCTGACTTTGCCCCGGTACAGATGGGTAAACTGCTGGCCACTATCGTGGGTATTGTGGTGCTGGTTGCTGTTGCGACCTGGCTGCTGCACAACCAGGGTATCGCCCGTGCCGTTCTGGGCGTGGTTGCGCTGGGTATCGTCTGCATCTTCGCCAAAGAAGCCTTTGCCATGCACGGCGCAGCGCGCCGTAAGATGATCGTTGCCTTCATCCTGATGGTTGAAGCGATTGTCTTCTTCGTACTGTACAGCCAGATGCCTACTTCTCTGAACTTCTTCGCGATCCGTAACGTTGAGCACTCTATCCTGGGTATCGCGTTCGAACCTGAGCAGTTCCAGGCCCTGAACCCGTTCTGGATCATGGTTGGTAGCCCGATTCTGGCCGCTATCTACAATAAGATGGGCGACCGCCTGCCAATGCCGCACAAGTTTGCTGTGGGTATGGTGCTGTGCTCGGGTGCCTTCCTCGTACTGCCGCTGGGTGCGAAATTCGCCAGCGACGCGGGTATCGTCTCCGTTAACTGGCTGATCCTGAGCTACGCGCTGCAGTCTATCGGTGAGTTGATGATCTCCGGCCTGGGCCTGGCAATGGTTGCCCAGCTAGTTCCACAGCGTCTGATGGGCTTCATCATGGGTAGCTGGTTCCTGACCACTGCGGGTGCTGCCATCATCGCCGGTAAAATCGCAAACCTGATGGCCGTGCCGTCTGACGTGACCGATCCGCTGCAGTCTCTGCATGTCTACGGTGACGTGTTCCTGCAGATTGGTATCGCTACCGCAGTTATCGCAGTGCTGATGATGCTGACGGCACCGAAACTGAACCGCATGACTCAGGACGACGACACTACCGCTAAAGCGAGCAAAACCGCGAGCGCGTAATGTCATCGGGGAACGACTGAACTGAAGCCGCTAACTGTGCGTTAGCGGCTTTTTTTTTACCTTGTGGCGCACTAACATAGAGTAAACCTACGTAATCAGGAGTGACCGATGAAACTGTTCTATAAACCAGGCGCCTGCTCTCTTGCCTCCCACATCACGCTGCGCGAGAGCGGTAAAGACTTCACCCTCAACGGTGTCGATCTGATGAAAAAGCGTCTGGAAAACGGCGATGATTTTTTCGCGGTGAATCCTAAAGGCCAGGTTCCTGCCCTGCTGCTGGAAGACGGTACTCTGCTGACCGAAGGGGTTGCCATCATGCAATACCTTGCGGACAGCGTGGCAGACCGCCAGCTGCTGGCCCCTACCGGCAGCATTGCCCGCTATAAGACCATCGAGTGGATGAACTATATCGCCACCGAACTTCACAAAGGCTTTACCCCGCTGTTCCGCCCGGATACCCCGGAAGAGTACAAGCCTGCCGTTCGCGCCCTGCTGGAGAAAAAGCTGCAGTACGTCAACGACTCGCTGAAAGATGAGCAGTGGATCTGCGGTCAGCGCTTTACCATCGCCGATGCGTATCTGTTTACCGTCCTGCGCTGGGCGCGCGCCGTGAAGCTGAACATGGAGGGGTTAAGCCATATTGACGCTTATATGCAGCGTATGGCGGAGCGTCCTGCCGTGGCGGCAGCGCTGGAAGCGGAAGGGTTGAAGTAAGTTTTGTTGCCGGGTGGCGCTAGCGCTAACCCGGCCTACGAGCTTTGTAGGCCCGGCAAGCGCTAGCGCCGCCGGGCATTGATGTTACAACTGAGTCGCGCTAAAGACGTGTTCTGGCTTCGCGATGCGATCCTGGGCAGCCACCACCTGCAATTCATACTCCTGCATCTCTCTGGTGGCGATCATGATCTCATACACCGCCGCCGTGACATGTTCCAGCGCATCACGCACCGTTGCCCCCTGCAGCAGTTTCACCAGCAGCAAACCGCTGGTGACATCGCCCACGCCCACCGGCTGACGGCTGCCAAAGTCCACCAGCGGACGGCTGATATGCCAGGCTTCCTCTTTGGTCACCAGCAGCATCTCAAAGCGGTCCGGGCTAATCCCGGCACGCGCCAGATGCTTCACCAGCACGATCTCCGGCCCCAGCGCAATCAGTTCGCGGGACGCCGCAACGGCCTCATCCACGCTGTTCACCGGATGTTCGCAAAGGATCTCCAGCTCGATCAGGTTCGGGGCGATGATGTCGCTGGCCGGTAAGGCGTGACGCACGTGAAATTCCGCCACGCCCGGCGCCACAATACAGCCCTTTTCCGGATGACCCATCACCGGATCGCAGAAGTATTTCGCGGCCGGGTTCGCCGCCTTCACCTGGCGGACAATACCGAGAATATGCTCGCCCTGTTCGGCAGACCCCAGGTAGCCGCTCAGCACGGCATCGCAGGTTTTGAGTTTGTCGATATCAGCGATGCCCTGAACAATCTCCGTGAGATGAGCGGGCGGCATCACGCAACCGGTCCATTTGCCGTATTGCGTATGGTTGGAAAACTGAACGGTGTTTAGCGGCCAGACGTTGGCCCCGAGACGACGCATTGGGAACTCAGCGGCGCTGTTGCCAGCATGCCCAAAGACAACGTGGGACTGGATGGCGAGGATATTCTTCATTTTCTTACCACAACCCTGAAAAAATAAAGGGGCGTGGTTTCCCACGCCCCTGTGCTTTTATGATTATTTCCAGCAAACCAGACAGTAATTTTTCTTGCCGCGACGCAGTAAGGTATAACGACCAAACAGGCGATCGCTGTCAGCGAAGATGTACTCCGCGTCAGACTGTTTTTCACCGTTGATGGTGATGGCGTTCGAGGCGATGGTTTTACGCGCCTGACCGCGGGACGGCTGCAGCTCAGAATCAACCAGGGCCTGCATCAGATCGGCGCCTTTGTCCATCTCAACCATCGGCACACCATCCTGCGCCAGCTGTTCGAAGTCCGCTTCACTCAGATCGCTCAGGGTGCCGTTAAACAGGCTGGCAGTGATACGCTTCGCCGCCGCCAGGCCCTCTTCACCGTGAACCAGTTTAGTCACCTCATCCGCCAGCACGTACTGGGCGCGCGGTGCTTTACCGCTGTTCTTGTCTTCTTCTTCCAGGGCATTGATCGCTTCAATGTCCATAAAGGTGAAGAACTTCAGGAAGCGATAGACGTCAGCATCCGCAGTATTGATCCAGAACTGGTAGAACTTATACGGGCTGGTTTTCTTCGGATCGAGCCACACTGCGCCGCCTTCCGTTTTACCGAACTTAGTGCCGTCGGCTTTGGTGATCAGCGGAACGGTGAGTCCAAAGACCTGATTCTGGTGCAGACGACGGGTCAGGTCGATACCGGAGGTGATGTTACCCCACTGGTCAGAGCCGCCAATCTGCAGCGCAACGCCGTGCAGCTCGTTCAGGCAGGCGAAGTCATAACCCTGCAGCAGGTTATAGGAGAACTCGGTAAAGGAGATGCCCTGATCGTCACGGTTCAGACGCTGCTTCACCGCTTCTTTGTTGATCATCTGGTTAACGGAGAAGTGCTTGCCGATATCACGCAGGAAGGTCAGCACGTTCATGCTGCCAAACCAGTCGTAGTTGTTGGCGGCAATCGCTGAGTTCTCACCACAGTCGAAGTCGAGGAATGGGGCAACCTGTTTGCGGATTTTTGCCACCCACTCCTGCACGGTGTCTGCCGTATTCAGTTTACGCTCTGCGGCTTTAAAGCTCGGGTCGCCAATCAGACCCGTTGCGCCACCGACCAGTGCCACAGGCTTATGGCCTGCCAGCTGGAAGCGTTTCAGGCATAACAAAGGAACCAGATGCCCCAAATGCAAGCTGTCAGCGGTAGGATCGAAGCCGCAATAGAGCGCGATCGGGCCTTGCGCCAGTCGCTCTGCTAACGCTTCTTCGTCCGTCACCTGGGCTACCAGCCCCCGCTCTTGCAATTGTTTAATCAAGTTACTGCTTGCCATCAAATTCTCCATGTATAAAACGACTGCACCTTTGCCGGTACACGACTTTTCGCCAGACGCGAAAGGTACATAGAATAAAGCGCTGACACCCGTTGTACCAGCGCTTAAGAGAACAAATTTCGGGGATTAAGGTGCCAGACGATCGATTTTCCAGGCACCGTTATCGCGCTGGTATAAAAACCGGTCGTGGAGGCGATGCTCGCCGCCCTGCCAGAACTCCATCTGCTGGACTGAGACGCGGAAACCGCCCCAGAAGCTCGGCAGGGGGACTTCGCCCTGCTGGAATTTCTGCTTCAGCTCGAGAAACTTGCTTTCGAGCACGCCGCGGGCAGAGATGCGGCTCGACTGTTTAGAGACCCAGGCGCCAATCTGGCTGTCGCGCGGGCGACTATGGAAATATTTCACCACCTCAAGCGTGGAGAGACGCTCGACGGTGCCGGTGACCATCACCTGACGTTCCAGCATATGCCACGGGAAGAGCAAACTGATGCGCGGGTTGTGTTCGAGGTGCTGCGCTTTACGGCTGCCGAGGTTGGTGTAGAACACCAGCCCTTTATCGTCATAGTGCTTAAGCAGGACAATGCGCTGATAAGGTTGACCCTGTTCGTCGACGGTGGCGACCACCATCGCGGTGGGGTCGGCCAGTTTTGCTTCGCAGGCCTGTTTCAGCCAGTGCTCAAACAGCACCAGCGGCTCGGCGGGGAGATCCTGACGACGCAGGCCGCCTTTGGTGTATTCGCGCCTGAGGTGCGCGATTTTCTGCAATTCATCGTTATCGGACATGGCGTTAGCTGACATTGACAATGGGTGACGCTATTGTGCGCCGCCCCCTGCAAAATCTCAACGCTTCGGATTTTCGATCTGACAATTGTTCAGCACAATCCGATCGCGCTTGTATACCGTCGCGCTGTCGCCTTTCGACCAGAAGACATACACGCCGTCACTGTAGCGGGTACCGGAGGCGGACATGCCCTGCTTCAGCGTCAACAGCTTATTGTCATACACGAAGCTGACTTCCTGACGTGGATTATTGAGCTTAACGGTGAGGGGTTTTTCATCGCACTGGTAGGCCAGCGTGTCGGTTTGCATGCGCTCGACGAACTGGTTATAGACGCTACAGCTCGCCAGCAGGAGGGGAGTAAAAGCAAGAAGCAGTTTTTTCATGGGTAAATTCCGAAGACTTTTCTGGTCCCGGAGGGCGCGAACGCCCTCCCGTTTTTTCCGGTATTTTTACCCACTGCGTGCTTAAGCGAAATTCGGTTAACTCTGATTTTGCCGCGGATTTGCTGGAAAAACAGCACCTAACACGCTGGCTTCACGGGCTCCGGTGACGGAGGGTAGATTCCCCGGCAGTCCGGCAACCGTGCGCCACGCCAGCCAGGCAAAGGCCAGCGCTTCCATGTCATCACCGCTGATCCCCGCCTTGTCTGTGGTGGTCACTTCCGTGCCCGGCAGCAAACCGGCGAGGCGCGTCATCACCAGCGGGTTACGGCCGCCGCCGCCGCACACCAGAAGACGCTCGCAGCCGCCGCTCAGCAATACCTGTTCCGACACTGACACGGCGGTGAGCTCTGCCAGCGTGGCCTGCACGTCCTCAGGCGCCAGGCCGGGGAAGTTCGCCAGTTGACGTTCAAGCCAGCCGTAGTTGAAATATTCGCGGCCGGTGCTTTTCGGCGCAGGTGCGGCAAAATAGGGATCGCACAGCATGCTTTGCAGTAGCGGGATGATGACCTTGCCGCTGCAGGCCCACTGGGCATCTTTATCGTAGGGTTTACCCGCCTGACGCCAGATCCAGGCATCCATCAGCATATTGCCCGGGCCGGTGTCGAAACCGCGTACCGGCTGGCCGGGGATCAATAGGGAGAGATTGGCGATGCCGCCGATGTTCAGCACCATGCGGCGCTCCGTCGGATGCGCCAGCAGCGCCTGGTGGAACGCGGGAACCAGCGGTGCGCCCTGCCCGCCAAGAGCGATATCCCGGCGGCGGAAATCACCCACCACCGTCACGCCGGTTTTCGCGACGATCTGGTTGTTATCGCCAATCTGCAGGGTATGCGGAGCCTCGCCGCCCGGCTCATGCCAGACCGTTTGTCCGTGACAGCCGATCGCCACCACATCCTGAGGGCGCAGGTTTTCCTGATCCATCAGCGCCTGGACTGCATCACCGAACAGGCGCCCCAGTTGCGTATCCAGTTGCCCCAGCTGCGACAGGGTCAGCTGTTGGCCCTGGCAGATATTCAGGATCGCTTGTTTCAGTTCCTGAGGAATAGGCCAGCTGAGGCTTGCCTGCTGCGCAACCATATTCTCGTCTATTGCCGCAAGAACGACATCCACACCATCCAGACTGGTTCCTGACATTACGCCAATGTAGCGACCCGATTTCATCCGTTTTCCTTGTATCCGTATGGGCTGATGACTCACTCCACCATAAACCGATTATCAATGCTACGGCGGACTAATACTTTTTAACAATAGCTGGCGTCGGGCATCATTCCAGGAATTATCCGTATCTTCCGCAGAGTGAGATCGCCGCTTGTATAGCTATGGTTGATTCAGATTCGAGTATCATTCTGATTGTGTTTGAGCAAAGATAGGATTTATGGCTCTCCATGCCATATAATTTAGCCATGACGGATGCTCAAAGAGCGTTTTTGGTGAACAGGAGATTCAAATGATTTTACGTGTACTGGCCGTTTCGCTGGTTGGATTCACTCTGGCTGGCTGTGTGAATGACAGTTCTCTTTCCGGGGATGTATACAGTGCCTCTGAGGCGAAACAGGTTCAGAATGTCACTTACGGCACCATCGTGAACGCGCGCCCGGTACAAATTCAGGGCGGTGATGAAAACAACGTGATCGGCGCACTGGGTGGTGCGGTCCTGGGTGGTTTCCTTGGTAACACCGTCGGTGGCGGCACAGGCCGTTCTCTGGCAACCGCAGCGGGTGCCGTAGCCGGTGGCGTTGCCGGTCAGGGTGTCCAGGGCGCGGTAAACAAATCCCAGGGTGTTGAGTTAGAGATCCGCAAGGACGACGGCAGCACCATTATGGTGGTCCAGAAGCAGGGCAACACCCGGTTCGCAGCGGGCCAACGCGTCGTGCTGGCCAGCAATGGCAGCCAGGTTACCGTCTCTCCACGCTAATACCCTTATGGGCGTGGTCTCCTGACCACGTCCGTTTTCATTAACAGCATTCTCTTGAATATATTTACTTAACACATTCACCCCGCTAATATTTAAAATGCCCCTCTCTTGTTCCTGCGCAAAGTATTACACCTGCGTTTATGAGAACATTCGCAAATCCTTTTATCTTTTTATTTTAAAGTTATTTATGCTTGCGATAAATCATTATATTAAGAACAAGTATGTTCAGTTTTTTGTGGGTTGTTTTATTATCATCGGTCTCCTGCACTCTCTCTTTAATGAACTGGTTGAAAAAATCCCCTCGTTTTCACCGCTGCTGTTCCCCATGCTCACCATCTTTTTACTGGTGTTCCACCTTTTTATTGCCAGTTTTATGGCGATGAAATACTGGTGCGACAGAATGCGGCTATATCTGATGGCCTTTGCATTCGCTTTTGCCGGTTCGGCGCTACTGATGGTGGGCACGCTCTCCAGCTATCCCGCATGGCTTGACCTGTATCAGACTGGCGTTGTTAACTACAACGACGCCATGATCTACTTTACGTTCCGCCATCTGCTGCTGGCCGTGCTCTTTGTTGTATCGGCTATCCTTTATGCCATCCGCAACAGACCGCTGTCACGGGCTTTCCACATCTCAGCCATTTCTGGAATGTTTATTTTTACGGCCCTGATATTGATAATAGCCTGGCTGTACTCGAGTAATTCGCCTTTATTACATTTAGACCTGGTCGATAATGAAACCCGGCAATATATGTTGCTGTGGAAACACCCTACGAATATAGCGCTTATTGCACTCTGGGTAATTTCATTAGCAACCCTGATGTGTATTACGCGCGTACGTAATCTCTTCTGGATTGGCGGTAATTTCTTATGTATTTGTTATATCACAACGTTAGCGATGCTGTTTTTAGGCGGACAGGCTGAAGATCTCTCATGGTATCACGCCCGGCTATTTGAGGCCGTCGCCACGCTGCTGATTATTTTCGTTCTGCTGTATGACGTCTTTAATCTTTATCGCGAGTCGCATCTGAAGTATCAGCAGTCTTATCAGAACTCCATTCGCGATCCCCTGACGCGTCTCTACAATCGCAGCTATTTTTATGACACGCTCAATCACGCTCTTCGGACGGTAAAACCGACGGAACCGGTCTCGGTTATCGTCAGCGATCTCGATCGCTTTAAGCGCATCAACGACTGCTACGGGCATCTGCAGGGGGATAAGGTATTGCAGTTTGTCGCCCAACTGCTGATGGATTCGGTTCGGCCGCAGGACGTCGCGGCCCGTATCGGTGGAGAGGAGTTTGTCCTGCTGTTAACCCATACCCCTCCCGAGGCGGCACGTCAGGTGGCCGAGCGGATCCGTTTAAAACTGAGCAACTTCGATAAGGCCAGTTCGGACGGGCAGCTCCCCGAGCCTGTCACCATCAGTATGGGGGTCTTCACCACCATGTCGAAAATCAGCGCTGAAGAGTGCGTGGAATGCGCAGATAAGGCGATGTACGAGGCAAAAGAGACCGGACGCAACCGGGTGGTCGTGTTTCAGTAAAGAAAAAGCCTTGCGTCAGCAAGGCTTTTTTAAAGGTCAGTCGCGAGACTGTAGCTCATTGATATTGTGCTCAAGCCGGGCAACCAGCGAGATCAGCATTTCCAGTTCGGCCGGTGAGATCCCGGAGAGAATTTCACCGCGCGTTTTGCTGATGACCGCCTCCATCTCTGTAATGATAGGCGTCGCTTTATCCGTGAGTTTAATCCGCTTGGCACGACGATCGCTGGCGCAGGTCTGGCGTGAAATCAGCCCCTTCTCTTCCAGTTGATCGAGCGTTCGTACCAGTGAAGGCTGCTCGATGCCTATCGCTTTTGCCAGTTGGATCTGTGACTGGTCGGGCGGCAGCTGGTGAATGTTATGCAGCGTGACCCAATGCGTCTGTGTCAATTCCAGAGGTTTCAGGCGATGGTCAATCAGAGCACGCCAGATGCGTACTAACCTTGCCAGATCAGAGCCTAGTGGCGATTCCAATTTCATCTCCTTATAATTAGCTTGCTAAGTTATTATACTGATTTTAGAATAGTGTGCAGCATTTATATTGCCAAAACAAATGCAATACTGAATTCGAAGTTGATGCCTGTCTGTTTTACACTTTATAAGGTGCCCGCGGGCGTCAAACTGTTTTTTTTGGTTACATCCCCAATTGTAAAGGAACCGGCTCGTGAAATTCACGTTAAACGCCACGGGGTTACCCCTTCAGGATCTGATTGTCGGCGCCTCAATCTATTTTCCCCCTTTATTTAAAGCGGTGATGCTGGGTTTTATTCTCTGGCTTGTCACCCATCGCTTGCTGCGCGACTGGATCTATTCCGGTGAAATCTGGCACCCCATGCTGATGGATCTTTCGCTGTTTGTCCTGGCAGTATGCCTGAGCCTGGTTCTGTTGATTGTGTGGTGACTAACATTATGAAAACAATTAAATATTTTTCATCATTGCTGGTTCTGGCCCTCGCGCTGATCGCAGGCTGGTGGCTCTGGAACTATTATATGCAGTCCCCCTGGACCCGTGACGGAAAAGTGCGCGCCGAACAGGTCAGCGTGACGCCGCAGATCTCCGGCACCATTACCACCCTTAAGGTTAAAGATAACCAGTTCGTGCATGCCGGAGAGGTGCTGTTCCAGATTGATGACACGCCATACCATATTGCAGTGCTGAACGCCGAAGCCCAGGTGGCGAAAGCCCAGTCCGATCTGGCGAAAGCCAATAACGAAGCCAACCGTCGTCGCCATCTGTCACGAAACTATATCTCCGCAGAAGATCTGGATACCGCCAACATCAACGTCAAAGCAATGCAGGCCAGCGTGGCGGTAGCAGAAGCAACCCTTAAACAGGCCCAGTGGCAGCTGACCCAGACGGTGGTCAAAGCCCCGGTTGACGGCTGGGTGACCAACCTCTCCACCCGCGTGGGAGATTACGCCACCACCGGCCAGCCGGTATTTGCCCTTGTCGACAGCCACTCGTTTTACGTCGTGGGCTATTTTGAAGAGACCAAGCTCCGCCATATTCGTGAAGGTGCGCCCGCGCAGATTGTCCTTTACAGCGGTTCGCAAAGGTTACAGGGTCACGTTTCCAGTATTGGTCGCGCCATTTACGATCAGAGCGTGGAGACCGATTCGGGCCTGGTGCCCGACGTGAAGCCCAATATCCCGTGGGTGCGGCTGGCGCAGCGTATTCCGGTGCGCATCAGTTTTGACAGGCTGCCAGATGACCTGACCCTGGTCTCCGGCACCACCTGCACCGTCTCCATCGGAACGGCCCGGTGAAGTTGCCCGCTTTTTCCTGGCGCAATCTGCCATGGCTGAAAGCGACCCCGGCCCAGTGGCGCTATGCCCTGCGCAACGGGATTGCGATGTGCCTGGCCCTGACGGTCGCCTATTGTCTCAATCTGGATGAACCCTACTGGGCGATGACCTCGGCAGCAGTGGTCAGCTTCCCGACCGTGGGCGGCGTGATCAGTAAAAGCCTTGGCCGCGTGGCGGGTAGCCTGCTGGGTGCCACCGCGGCGCTGATCATTGCGGGTCATACCCTTAATGACCCGTGGCTGTTTCTGTTCAGCATGGCGGCCTGGCTCGCCGTCTGTACCTGGGCCTGCGCCCATTTCACCAATAACGTTGCCTATGCTTTCCAGCTGGCCGGTTACACGGCGGCAATCATCGCCTTTCCGGTCATCGACATCCTCGACACCACCCAGCTGTGGGATATCGCCCAGGCCCGGGTGTGCGAAGTCATTATCGGTATCCTCAGCGGCGGGGTGATGATGATGATCCTCCCCAGCACCTCCGACGGCACCGCCCTTATTACGGCGCTGAAAACCATGCACACCCGGCTGCTGGAGCATGCCAGCCTGTTGTGGCAGCCCGAAAGCACCGATGCCATTCGCCTGGCCCATGAGAAGGTTATCGCCCAGATTCTGACCATGAACCTGCTGCGTATACAGGCCTTCTGGAGCCACTACCGTTTTCGCCGCCAGAACGCCCTGCTTAACTATCTTCTTCATCAGCAACTGCGGATGACCAGCGCCATCTCAAGCCTTCGCCGCATGCTGTTAAACTGGCCCAACCCGCCAGCCCATACCCGGGAAGTGATCGACCAGCTGCTCGCTGCCCTTGCCCGGCCAGAAACTGACTTTTATACCGTGGCGCGGATTATCGCCCCGCTCAGGCCGGAACATAACAACGATTACCGCCATCGTGCCTTCTGGCAGCGTTTACGCTACTTCTGCCGCCTTTATCTGCGCAGCAGCCGCTGGATTAAAGCCGTTGAAACGGCCACCCCGATTACGGAGTTTGCGGTGCCCCGCAGCCCGGCGCTGGCCCGCCATACCGATAATCTCGAAGCCCTGTGGAGCGGCTTTCGTACCTTTTGCGCCCTGAGCCTCGTGGGTGCCTGGACCATCGCCGCCCAGTGGGACGCGGGAGGCGCGGCCCTGACCCTGGCGGCGATCAGCAGCGTGCTCTATTCGGTAGCGGCCTCGCCCTTTAACTCCCTCACCCTGCTGCTGCGCACCCTGGTTCTGCTGTCCCTGTTCAGTTTCGTGGTCAAATTTGGCCTGATGGTGCAGATCTCGGATCTGTGGCTGTTCCTGCTTTTCCTGTTCCCACTCCTGACCACCATGCAATTGCTGAAGCAGCAGATGCCCGCCATGGCCGGGCTATGGGGACAGTTGATTGTCTTTATGGGCTCATTTATATCGGTGACCAACCCGCCGGTGTATGACTTTGCCGATTTCCTCAATGATGACCTGGCAAAAATCCTTGGCGTAGGGCTGACCTGGCTGGCCTTTGCGGTGCTGCGCCCGGGCTCGGACGCGCGAAAAAGCCGACGTCACATTCGGGAGCTGCGTCGGGGGTTTGTCGATCAGCTCAGCCGTAAGCCGCGGCTGAGTGAATATGGTTATGAATCGCTGGTGTATCACCATGTGAGCCAGCTTAACAGCAGCAAGGATGCGCTCGCGCGCCGCTGGCTGCTGCGCTGGGGCGTGGTGCTGCTTAACTGCAGCCATGTGGTGTGGCAGCTACGTGACTGGCAAACCCGTTCGGATCCGCTGGCACAGGTGCGGGATGTCGCCGTCTCGCTGCTGCGGGATATCATGAGCGAACGCGGGGTACAGCAGCGGCCGCTGGCCGCCACCCTGGATGAACTTCAGCGGATTTGCGATGCCCTGGGGCATCATCCACAACCGGCCGGGCAGGAGCTGGCAGCCCTGATCTGGCGGCTGCACTGCTCGCTATCCCAGCTGGAACAGGCGCCCGCACCGGGCACCCTGAGCGATCAGATCACTCCGCAGGCGTAACGCGCCCCGCCACCGCCAAGGGGTTTTGGGTGATCCGACATATTATCGCCGCCGACATGGATCATCAGCGCCTTGCCCTTCACCTCATCCAGCTTTTTGAGGCGCGGCGCGACCACCGGATCGGTGGCTTTACCGTCATTATTCACCACCAGCGCGGGCAGATCGCCTAAGTGGCCCATACCCTCTGGCCCTTCGTGTTTGCCGGTGTTCTGGGGATCGAGGTGTCCGCCTGCGGCCTCAGCGGCGGACGGTTTGCCGTCTTTCATAGCGGGTTCGCAGGAGCCTTTGGCGTGAACGTGATAGCCGTGTTCGCCCGGCGGGAGGGCTTTGAGATCCGGGGAAAACTCCAGGCCCTTATCGGTTTCGGTGATTTTCACCGTCCCGATGGACTGGCCTATCCCCTGAGAGGTGACGAGGTTCATCTTGACTTCTTCGCTGGCGGCCTGCGCACCTGCACACACCACCAGCGTTAATACTGCCAGAGTAAATCGCTTCATATGACCTCCTTGGTTATTTTTTGCCCCTTAAGTTTATACCAGGGGCAAAGTTTTAACCGGAAAGTCAGATAAATAGAGAATTACGGCACGTCATAACCCAGCGCGGCTTTACGGATGCGGAACCACTGCTGACGGGTCATGTTAAGCTGCTCTGCCGCCAGGGCAGAGCGCACGCGTTCGATTTTACCGGAACCGATGATCGGCAGCGGCTGGGATGGCAGGCGTAAAATCCATGCATACACCACCTGCTCGATGGTTTCGGCGTTCAGCTCCTGGGCCACCTGCGCCAGCTCATCGCGCAGCGGCTGGAAGGATTCGTCGTTGAACAGACGTCCACCGCCGAGGCAGGACCAGGCCATCGGGCGGATGCGCAACTGCTGGAGCTGATCCAAGGTGCCGTCCAGCAGCAGCGGCTGATACACCGGGGAAATCTCAACCTGGTTGGTCGCGAGGGTGAACGGCAGACGCGACTGCAGCAGCGCAAACTGGGCTGGCGTGAAGTTGGAGACGCCAAAGTGGCGCACCTTGCCGCTCTGGTGCAGGGCGAGGAAGGCTTCGGCAACCTCATCGGCATCCATCAGCGGGTCGGGACGGTGAATCAACAGCAGGTCGAGATAATCGGTCGCCAGATGGGTGAGAGACTGCTCGGCGCTGCGAATAATGTGGTCGCGGTCGGTAATATAGTGGCCGAGGGCATGCTCTGGCTTCGCGGTGGTGGCGATCCCACACTTAGTGACGATCTCCATGCGCTGGCGCAGCGCCGGGGAGAGCTTCATCGCCTCGCCGAAGGCCGCTTCGCACTGATAGCCACCATAAATATCGGCGTGATCGACGGTGGTGATCCCCAAATCCAGATGCTCTTCAATAAAGCTGACCAGCTGTTGGGCGGACATGTTCCAGTCCATCAGACGCCAGTAGCCCATCACAAATCGGGAAAACTCCGGGCCCTGCGGGGCAAGGGTAATACGCTGAACCATAGTTATTTCCTTTAAAAAAATCTGCGGAGAGTATACGCCTTTACGGGGCTAAAACAGTGAGGGCTGCTGCGGTTCTTCGGCTTCGGTGGGTTTGTTTGCGCGCATTTTACGCAAAAGACGCTGACGGCACAGGCGCAGGATCTCCTGCTTCTGGGCATCGCTCATGGACTGCCAGTTAAACCGCTCTTCCCGGCTGCGCATACAGCCGCGGCAGAATCCGCGCTCATCCGACTGGCAAATGCCCCGGCACGGGCTCTGGACAGGAAAGAACTCCAGTTGTTCAGCCACACGCACCTCCCCGGACCCAAGATTTAGTAAAGTGAAGACCTTAAGCCGGGGTTACGCAAGAGGACAACCACAGAATTGTGGCATTAAGGTTTCACTAATCTTCGCTCCCTATACTCGCCTCATCAAAATAATCCCCGGTTTTAATGATGATGCTGATATCCAGAAAGTTACAGTGTAACGATACAAAGTTTACCCTGGGCTGCGCACTCCTGTTTACCCTATTAAACGCCCTCTTTATTCACCGCAGCTGGCAGGTGATCTCCCCGGCGCGGCTGCATGATTTTATCTTTGCCCTTACCGTGCCGCTGGTGCTGTTCTGCGGCTGGGTTATCGTCTTCAGCATTCTCAATATTCCCCTGATCCGCAAACCGCTGCTGGTAATGCTCACCCTGGGCTGCGCGGCGGCGACCTGGTTTATGTTCACCTACGGGGCGGTGATTGATCAGAATATGATGGTCAACGTCTTCGAGACGAATTCCCAGGAGGCAACGGCGCTGATTACGCCTCAGCTGCTGCTGTGGCTGGCCGTCGCCGGGCTGATCCCTGCCGTGGTGCTGGCGATGATCCGTATCCGTCCGGGTAAGTGGTGGCAGACGCTGCTGATGCGGGTGGCGGCGATCCTCGCAAGCCTTGTGGTCATCATTCTGGTGGCGGCGGTTTTCTATAAGGATTACGCCTCGCTGTTTCGCAATAACAAAGGCATTGTCAAAATGGTGACCCCAGCCAACTACATCAGCGCCATCGCCAAATACAGCAAGGCACGCTGGTTCGCGGGCGACCAGACCTTAATTCGTCTTGGGGAAGATGCACAAAAAGGCCCGGTGCTGATGGCGCAGCATAAAAAAACCGTGCTGGTGCTGGTGATCGGTGAAGCCTCCCGGGCGGAAAACTACTCCCTGAACGGCTATAGCCGCGATACCAACCCGGAGCTGAAAAAGGAGGACGTGATTAACTTCCCGCAGGCCTCCTCCTGCGGTACCGAAACGGCCGTCTCCGTCCCCTGCATGTTTTCCGGGATGCCGCGTAAAAAATACGATGCCGATCTGGCCCATCATCAGGAAGGGCTGCTGGACGTGCTGGGCCATGCCGGGGTGAACCTGCTGTGGCGGGACAACGACGGCGGCTGTAAAGGTGCCTGCAACCGCATCCCGCACACCGACATGACGCAGTGGAAGCTGGATCAATTCTGTAAGGACAAGTCCTGTATTGATGACGTTAACCTCTATCGGCTGAACGACACCCTGGATGGCCTGAAGCAGGATACGGTGCTGGTGATCCACCTGATGGGCAGCCACGGTCCGGCCTACTATGAGCGCTATCCGGCGCAGTACCGCAAATTCACCCCGACCTGCGACACCAACCAGATCCAGGACTGCGATCATCAGGCGCTGATAAACACCTATGACAACACCATCCTGTACACCGACAGCATCGTGAGTCAAACCATCGACGCCCTGAAAGCGCGTCAGGCGACGATGAATACGGCGCTGGTGTATCTCTCGGATCACGGCGAATCGCTGGGAGAGAACGGACTCTATCTGCACGGCACGCCGTACATGCTGGCCCCTTCGCAACAGACGCACATTCCGTTTATGTTCTGGCTGTCGCAGGACTATAAAAAGAACTTTGGCGTAGATGAGCAGTGCCTGCGTGACCAGGCCGCGAAAGAGGCGGTGTCACAGGACAACCTCTTCTCCACGGTGCTGGGGATGATGAATATCCAGACCTCGGTTTATCAGTCGCAAATGGATCTGCTTAGCCACTGTCGCCGAACATAAAGCTTGCATTAGACCGATTGGTCTACTACATTGACGTCATGAATAAGCATACTGAACACGATACACGCGAACATCTCCTGGCGACCGGCGAGCGTCTTTGCATGCACCGCGGGTTTACCGGGATGGGTCTGAGCGAGCTGCTGAAAACTGCCGACGTGCCGAAGGGGTCGTTTTATCACTACTTTCGCTCAAAAGAGGCGTTTGGCGTGGCCATGCTGGAGCGCCACTATGCAGACTACCATCAGCGTCTGGCCAACCATTTCGCCAGCGGCAAGGGCAACTCTCGCCATCGTGTTCTGGCTTATTATCAGGAGACGCTGACCCAGTTCTGTGCCCAGGGCATTATCAGCGGTTGCCTGACGGTTAAACTCTCTGCCGAAGTGTGCGATCTCTCCGAAGATATGCGCACGGCGATGGATAAAGGAGCTACGGGTGTCATCACCCTGCTGGCGCAGGCGCTGGCGAAGGGGCGGGACGAAAAATCCCTCACCTTCGTCGGTGAGCCGCTTACCCAGGCGCAGGTGCTCTATTCCCTGTGGCTGGGTGCCAACCTGCAGGCCAAAATGTCCCGCAGCGCGCTGCCGCTGGAGAGCGCGCTGGATCATGTGAAGAACATCATTGCTACGCCTGGCAGTTAACAGGCGTTTTTATTTATCGATTTACTAGACGACCGGTCTACTCAGGAGCCATTATGTCAGCCGAAAAATTATTTACCCCGCTCAAAGTGGGCGCGATCCAGGCCCCAAACCGTGTCTTTATGGCACCCCTCACCCGTCTGCGCAGTATCGAGCCAGGCGATATCCCGACGCCGTTAATGGGCGAATACTATCGCCAGCGCGTCAGTTCGGGGCTCATCATCTCTGAAGCCACGCAGATCTCAGCCCAGGCTAAAGGCTATGCTGGCGCACCTGGCCTGCACAGCCCGGAGCAGATCGCCGCGTGGAAGAAAATTACCGACGGCGTGCACGCCGAAGATGGCCGCATCGCGGTTCAGCTCTGGCACACCGGGCGTATCTCCCACAGCAGCATCCAGCCTGGCGGTCAGGCGCCGGTGTCTGCCTCTGCGCTTAACGCAGGTACCCGTACCTCCCTGCGTGATGAGAACGGCAACGCGATTCGCGTGGATACCACAACCCCGCGCGCGCTGGAGCTGGACGAAATCCCGGGCATCGTGAACGATTTCCGCCAGGCCGTTGCCAATGCCCGCGAAGCTGGCTTCGACCTGGTAGAGCTGCACTCTGCCCACGGCTATCTGCTGCACCAGTTCCTCTCCCCTTCATCTAACCAGCGTACCGACCAGTATGGCGGCAGCGTGGAGAACCGCGCCCGTCTGGTGCTGGAGGTGGTGGATGCCGTCTCGAAAGAGTGGAGCGCAGACCGCATCGGGATCCGCGTCTCGCCGATTGGCTCTTTCCAGAATGTGGATAATGGCCCGAACGAAGAAGCGGACGCCCTGTACCTGATCGAAGAGCTGGCAAAGCGCGGCATCGCCTATCTGCACATGTCCGAGCCAGACTGGGCTGGCGGCGAACCCTACTCAGATGCGTTCCGTCAGAAAGTGCGTGACCGCTTCCCGGGTGTGATCATCGGCGCGGGCGCCTATACGCCGGAGAAAGCCGAAGATCTGATCAACAAAGGGCTGATTGATGCCGTGGCCTTTGGCCGCGCCTACATTGCAAACCCGGATCTGGTTGCCCGCCTGCAGCGCAAAGCCGAGCTGAACCCGCAGCGTCCGGAGAGCTTCTACGGCGGCGGCGCAGAAGGTTATACCGATTATCCCTCTTTATAATCCCTGCATTGATAGCGGCGACAATTCGCCGCTATACTAAAACATCGTTTCTGTTCAAGATGATAAAAAGCTAAGAGGATAATATGCGCCTACTTCACACCATGCTGCGCGTTGGCGATCTGCAACGTTCCATCGAGTTTTACACCAACGTGCTGGGCATGACCCTGCTGCGTACCAGCGAAAACCCGGAGTATAAATACTCCCTCGCCTTCGTGGGTTACGGCGAAGAGAGCGAAGAAGCGGTTATCGAACTCACCTATAACTGGGGTGTGGATAGCTACGAGCTGGGCACTGCCTACGGTCACATTGCGCTGGAAGTGGATAACGCAGCGGAAGCCTGCGAGCGTATCCGCAAAAACGGTGGCAACGTCACCCGTGAAGCGGGTCCGGTTAAAGGCGGCACCACGGTGATTGCCTTCGTTGAAGATCCGGACGGTTACAAAATTGAACTGATTGAAGCCAAAGACGCCGGTCGCGGTCTGGGCAATTGATCCTGACGGGCGCGCAATGCGCCCGTTGTTTTACTGCATCTCATTGCGAAATTTGCCATAATGCGCACTGCTTTTTTCCCCTTGTAAGAGATCCAGATGTCCGATAACGCTCAACTTACCGGTCTGTGCGACCGTTTTCGTGGTTTTTATCCTGTCGTGATTGATGTCGAAACCGCTGGATTTAATGCCAAAACCGATGCGCTGCTGGAAATTGCCGCCATCACGTTGAAAATGGATGAACAGGGCAATTTGCTGCAGGACTCCACGCTGCACTTCCACGTTGAACCCTTTGAAGGGGCGAACCTGCAGCCTGAGGCGCTGGCGTTTAATGGCATCGATCCCCATAACCCGCTGCGCGGGGCAGTGAGCGAATATGACGCGCTGCATGCCATCTTCAAAATGGTGCGCAAGGGAATGAAAGACCAGAACTGTAATCGCGCGATCATGGTGGCGCACAATGCCACATTCGATCACAGCTTTATGATGGCTGCCGCCGAGCGCGCGTCGCTCAAGCGTAACCCGTTCCATCCGTTTGTAACCTTCGATACCGCGGCCCTGAGCGGGCTGGCGCTGGGGCAGACCGTACTCTCCAAAGCCTGCATCACCGCCGGTATCGATTTTGACGGCACCCAGGCGCACTCCGCGCTTTACGACACCGAGCGCACGGCAGAACTGTTTTGTGAAATCGTTAACCGCTGGAAACGCCTTGGCGGCTGGCCGTTACCGGACGCCGAAAACAACGCATAAAAAAAGCGACCGCAGGGTCGCTTTTCTATTTACCGGAGCGCGGATTTACTCGGCGCCTGGCTCTTCTGATTTGTATTTTGCAGCCGTCTCTTTGATCAGCTGTTGCAGTTCGCCGCGCTGGTACATCTCAATCAGGATGTCGCAACCGCCAACCAGTTCACCGTCCACCCACAGCTGCGGGAAGGTCGGCCAGTTAGCGAATTTTGGCAGCTCTGCGCGGATATCCGGGTTCTGCAGAATATCAACGTAAGCAAAACGTTCGCCACAGGCAGACAGCGCCTGGACCGCCTGAGCGGAGAAACCGCAGCTTGGCAGCTTCGGAGAACCTTTCATGTACAGCAGGATCGGGTTTTCTGCGATTTGTTGCTGAATTTTTTCAATAGTAGTGCTCATGTCTTGCTTCCTTTAACTTCTGTTACGGCAATAGTCTGACATTGTAGCGTTTCAGGCCGACTACGGAAAATAACATTTTCGTCACCTCTGTGATTTTACCGCGCGGGAGGTAAAGTTGCATTGCAAACCTAACTTATCGCGTGATTCCCTGCGGCTTTGTTCAGCGAATGTACAAAACACCCCATTCAAATTCTGATTTTTTGCACTCCTTAACGAAACGCAGTTTTAGATGCAAAAAGAGTATTAACGTCAGGGCTTTTTATAGATTAGAATCGACAAGTTTTGTAAATCATACGCAGGCTTATTTATCACCTGCAATTACCAGGGGAATGCCCAGTGGCGCGAATAAATACATTCTCGATCACGCTCTGTGCTTTGCTGTTTTCATCTCTTACCTTCACGCCGGTGGCAAACGCCTCAGAGCAGGCGCGGCCTTCTGCCGCCCATAAAACGCATCTGGCGAAAGCAACCGAACCCAAGAAAAAAAGCAGCACCAGCAAAACCACCAAAAAAGAGAGCACGAAAAAAAGCACCACCAGCAAAAAGAGCAGCAGCAAAAAAAGTAGCCTCGCTAAAACACAGCCAGCCACCTCCAGCAAGAAAAGCAAAAATTCCTCCCGCAGCGCGACCCGTTCAACACAAACCGCCTCCCGCGCTGTGACAGAAAAATGTACTACCCGTAAAGGCCGCAAAGCGCAGTGCGTAAAAACCAGCAAAACCACGACGCTGGCTGAAGCGCACAAAGTCCGGGTGCAAAAAGCGCAGAAAACGGCGTTAAACAAACTGATGGGCCAGATTGGTAAACCTTATCGCTGGGGCGGTTCCTCGCCACGTACCGGCTTCGACTGCAGCGGCCTGGTTTATTATGCCTATAAAGATCTGGTTAAATTCCGTATTCCGCGCACCGCGAACGAGATGTACCACCTGCGTGACGCCTCCCCGGTCGATCGCGGCGAACTCGAGAGCGGCGATCTGGTGTTCTTCCGCACCCGGGGTCGTGGCACCGCCGATCACGTGGGCGTTTATGTGGGCAACGGCAAATTTATCCAGTCGCCGCGCACCGGCCAGGACATTCAGATCACCTCCCTGAGCGAAGACTACTGGCAGCGCCATTACGTCGGCGCTCGCCGCGTGATGAAACCCAACACCCTGCGTTAATCCCCTGCCCCGCTGGAATACCAGCGGGGTAAGTTCCTCTTTTGCATACCCTTTCAATTTGCTACTCTACCCCTTCATTCAATAGGGTTATTGGATGGATCACTATAATAAGGAGAGAAGCAATGTCGTTTGAATTACCTGCATTACCGTATGCAAAAGACGCCCTGGCTCCGCACATCTCTGCGGAAACCCTGGAGTATCATTACGGCAAACACCACCAGACCTACGTAACCAACCTGAACAACCTGATCGCCGGCACCGACTTTGAAGGGAAAACGCTGGAAGAGATCGTGCGCAGTTCCGAGGGGGGCGTGTTTAACAACGCCGCTCAGGTGTGGAACCACACCTTCTACTGGCACTGCCTGGCCCCACAAGCGGGTGGCGAACCGACGGGTGAACTGGCAGACGCCATCGCCGCGGCCTTCGGCAGCTTTGCGGAATTTAAAGCGAAGTTCACCGACGCTGCGGTAAAGAATTTTGGCGCAGGCTGGACCTGGCTGGTGAAAGAGGCGGACGGCAAACTGGCGATCGTTTCCACTTCCAACGCGGGCACGCCGTTGACAAGCCACGCCACCCCGCTGTTAACGGTGGACGTCTGGGAGCACGCCTACTACATTGATTACCGCAATGCGCGCCCGAACTACCTCGAGCATTTCTGGGCGCTGGTAAACTGGGAATTTGTGGCGAAGAACTTCGCGGCATAACGAAAAAAGCAGAAGGCCCGGCCTTCTGCTTTATTGTTTTATTCGGTAGCGCAAACCGCTTCAGGCTGTTTTCTGTCGGCAGTCAGCACCAGCAGCAGCCCCAGTGCCGCAATGATAGCGCCCATCACCGGAACGAAGCTGTAACCCAGGCCGCCCGAAATCACCGCCCCACCGGCCGCCGCCCCCAGCGCATTCCCGAGGTTGAACGCTCCGATATTGACGGAAGAGGATAGCCCCGGCGCATCGCTCGCGACACGCATCACGCGCATCTGCAGCGGCGGTACTACCGCAAAGGTCGCCATCCCCCATACCACCATCGCAAACGCCGCGCCCACTTCGTTACGCGCCAGCCATGGGATCGCCAGCATGATGACGATCAGCAGCAGCAAAAAACCCTTCAGGGTGCCGCTCACGGAGCGGTCCGCCAGCTTGCCTCCGAGGAAATTGCCCAGCGAGAAACCAACGCCAATCAGCACCAGCATCGCGGTGAAAAAGGCTGGCGTCGCGTTATTAATGTCATGCAGAACCGGTGCAATGTAGGTGTAAAGCGTAAACATCGCCCCGGCGCCGAGCACCGTGGTCAGCAACGCCGAGAGCACCTGCGGGCGCATCAGCACCGCCAGCTCTTTGCGCACTTCCGGCTTTTCGCCCGCCCCGCCCGCTGGCAGGGAAAAGAACAGCGCGATCATGGAAACCACGCCCAGCAGCGCAGTCGCCAGGAAGGACATACGCCAGCCGAT
Source organism: Leclercia adecarboxylata (assembly GCF_023639785.1). Classification (NCBI taxonomy): domain Bacteria; kingdom Pseudomonadati; phylum Pseudomonadota; class Gammaproteobacteria; order Enterobacterales; family Enterobacteriaceae; genus Leclercia; species Leclercia adecarboxylata. Next base: position 2,008,748 of record NZ_CP098325.1, on the reverse strand, counting down.
CGCCTCGCCCATCCAGGTCGCGGCAGGTACGCCGCCGATGTTGGCGATGGTCAGCCCCATAAACATGGTTGCCACGGCGCTGGCCTGTTTGTGCTTCGGCACCACGCTTGCGGCAACCACCGACCCGAGACCAAAGAAGGCGCCATGGTTGAGGCTGGTCAGAATACGTGACAGGAGCAGCGTGGTGTAATCCGGCGACAGCGCAGACAGAACGTTACCGAGGGTAAAGATCGCCATCAGGAAGATCAGCGCGTTACGGCGACCGCGGTGCGACAGCAGCAGGGTCATCAGCGGCGCCCCCACCATCACGCCGATGGCGTAGGCGCTGATCAGCATGCCTGCAGCGGGAATAGAGACATCCACGCCCCGGGCGATAACCGGTAACAGCCCCATCGGGGAAAACTCGGTGGTGCCAATACCAAAGGCGCCAATGGCCAGGGCCAGCAGCGGAAAATTGATTCTCATACTTCAACTCCAGACACCGTGTCGTCAGGCGACACAGAACAATGAAGGCGAAAGCATGACATCAATCACAAAAAATGAGAAGTTAACAATTTGGCAAAAGATTTTTGCCGGACGCGTAACAATAAAGGCAGGAAGACGAGGGAGCGATAGCTCCCTCGCGAATATCAGTGCAGCGCAGCCGTCAGACCGCTCGCAACGATCAGACCCAGAACAATAATGGTGGTAACCAGCGAAAACTTAAGATCGGTACTCATCAATTTTTCTCCTTTTGAATCACCCCATGAAGAGTGAGCCTGCTCATTTTTGCACAGTTCAGGGTAAAAATCTTGCTGGATTTAGATTGATATCCATTTTTACTCTTCCCCTTTTGGTCAAGATCAGACAAAATTCCACGCTAAATTTATTAGCGTACCGGCCATTGACCCCCTCCTGACGTCCTGTGTCGTTTTCCCGGCGTACCGCAATTCAAATTGCGCAATTAGGGCGAGTGAAGGCAAACGTTTACCTATTGGTTTTTCAGGAGTTTAGATATGGTCTGGAGTGACATCTGATGGCAACAATTAAAGACGTAGCGAAACGCGCAAACGTTTCCACTACAACCGTATCACATGTTATTAACAAAACCCGCTTTGTCGCGGAAGAGACGCGTAATAACGTCTGGGCAGCGATTAAAGAGCTGCACTACTCTCCGAGCGCCGTGGCCCGCAGTCTGAAGGTGAATCACACCAAATCGATCGGCCTGCTGGCGACCAGCAGCGAAGCCCCCTACTTCGCAGAAATTATTGAAGCGGTAGAGAAAAACTGCTTCCAGAAAGGTTATACCCTGATCCTTGGCAACGCCTGGAACAGCCTGGAGAAACAGCGGGCCTATCTGTCGATGATGGCGCAAAAGCGCGTCGACGGCCTGCTGGTGATGTGCTCCGAATACCCGGAGCCCCTGCTGACGATGCTGGAAGAGTATCGCAACATCCCGATGGTGGTGATGGACTGGGGCGAAGCGAAAGCCGACTTCACCGACTCGGTGATCGATAACGCCTTTGAAGGCGGCTACATGGCAGGACGGTATCTCATTGAACGCGGTCACCGCGACATCGGCGTTATTCCGGGGGCGCTGGAGCGCAATACCGGTGCCGGGCGTCTGGCCGGTTTTATGAAGGCGATGGAAGAAGCGTTAATCACGGTGCCGGAAAACTGGATCGTGCAGGGCGACTTTGAACCGGAGTCCGGCTACCGCGCGATGCAGCAGATCCTCTCCCAGAGCCCGCGCCCGACCGCGATTTTCTGCGGCGGCGACATTATGGCGATGGGCGCCCTGTGCGCCGCCGACGAGATGGGGCTGCGCGTGCCGCAGGACGTTTCGCTGATCGGGTATGATAACGTGCGCAACGCCCGCTTCTTCACCCCGGCCCTGACCACTATTCACCAGCCAAAAGATTCGCTAGGGGAAACGGCCTTCAACATGCTGCTTGACCGTATCGTCAACAAGCGCGAAGAGTCGCAGTCCATTGAAGTGCATCCGCGTTTGATCGAACGCCGCTCCGTCGCCGATGGCCCGTTCCGCGACTACCGCCGTTGATCCGCTCAGGGAGCCAGTATCTCTGGCTCCCGCAGCCACTCCCTGTTCATCGTTTCACTGTCCCCCAGATAATCCAGCAGCCACGCCAGCGCCGGTGACATATCGTTTTGTTGCCATGTGAGGCAGCAGGCCGCATCCGGGAAGGGGTTTTCCAGCGTCAGCTCCACCCATTTGCCGCTGTCGATCCACGGGCGGGCGAAATGAACCGGGACCATCCCCACGCACAGCCCGGCCGAGAGGCAGGTTGCCGCCGATTCCCAGTCCGGGGTAACGATCCGCCGCTGGTTGTCCAGAAGCCAGGTGATACGTTTTGGCAGCGAGCGGGAGGTGTCTTCCCGCACCAGCGACGGCCAGTTGCGCAAGGTATCATCGCTGAGCGGGCCGGGGAGCGCGGCCAGGGGGTGATGGCTCGCCACCACGCAGATCCAGCTCAGCATGCCCATATCGCGAAACGCATAGCGCCCCCCCACCGGGATGGCCTGGGTCGCGCCGATTGCCATCTCCACCCTGCCGTCCGCCAGCGCATCCCACACGCCATTAAAGACCTCCTGGGAGACCCGCAGCTCGACGTCGGAGAAGTGACGGTAAAAGTCGACAATCATCTGCCGGGTGCGCTCGGGGCGAACAATGTTGTCCACCGCGATGGAGATGTGCCCGCGCCAGCCGTTGGCGATCTGCTGGCACTGCTCCCGGGTGATCTGCATTTTTTTGATAACAGAGCGCCCTTCCTTAAGAAACCACATGCCCGCTGGCGTCAGCTCCACGTCGCGGTGACGCCGTTCAAACAGCGGCACCGCCAGCCACTCCTCAAGTTGACGCACCGTATAACTGATGGCCGAGGGAACACGGTGCAGCTCCTGCGCTGCGCCGCTGAAACTGCCGTTACGCGCCACGGCGTCCACCACTTCAAGGGAATATTCAGACCACATTTTCTGCCTGCAAAAAATTTGAATGCAACCGCCAAATATTAGCGTTTCACAAGCGGGATTGCACTGCCTACACTCAGCGGCTATCTCAACCTGCACCCATAAGGACAATAAAACTATGCAACCCAGGAAAGGATTTTTAGTCTGGCTCGGCGGCCTGAGCGTACTCGGCTTCCTCGCCACCGATATGTATCTGCCTGCCTTCTCGGTTATGCAGGAAGATTTGCAAACCCCCGCTGCCGCCATCAGCGCCAGCCTGAGCCTGTTCCTGGCCGGTTTTGCCTTCGCGCAGCTGTTATGGGGACCAATGTCCGACCGCTTTGGACGTAAGCCGGTTCTGCTGGCAGGCTTAGCCATTTTCGCGCTGGGCTGCCTGGGCATGCTGTGGGTGCGCGATGCCACCTGGCTGCTGGTGCTGCGCTTTATCCAGGCAGTAGGCGTCTGCGCCGCGGCGGTCACCTGGCAGGCGCTGGTGACGGATTACTACCCGGCCAACCGAACCAACCGTATTTTTGCCACCATCATGCCGCTGGTCGGGCTGTCACCGGCGCTGGCGCCGCTGCTCGGCAGCTGGATCCTCGCCCACTTCAGCTGGCAGGCCATTTTTGCCGTGCTGTTTGCCATCACCCTGGTGCTGATGATCCCGGCGTTTTTCCTGAAACCTGTGGCGGCAAAAGCAGAGCAGCCTGAATCCCGCGTGACGTTCTTCACCCTGCTTCGCTCCCGCATCTATCGCGGTAACGTGCTGATCTACGCCGCCTGTTCCGCCAGCTTCTTCGCCTGGCTGACCGGCTCGCCGTTTATCCTCAGCGACATGGGCTACAGCCCGGCGGCGATCGGCCTGAGCTACGTGCCGCAAACTATCGCCTTCCTGATTGGCGGCTATGGCTGTCGCGCCGCCCTGCAAAAATGGCAGGGTCATCAGATGCTGCCGTGGCTGCTGGGCCTGTTCGCGATCAGCGTGATCGGCACCTGGGCGGTCGGGTTTATCCCGGGCGTGGGCCTGGCGGAGCTGCTGGTGCCCTTCTGCCTGATGGCGGTGGCAAACGGCGCTATTTATCCTGTCGTGGTGGCGCAGGCGCTGCGTCCCTTCCCGCAGGCCACCGGCAGCGCGGCGGCACTGCAGAACACCCTGCAGCTGGGCCTCTGCTTCCTTGCCAGCCTGCTGGTCTCCTGGCTGATTGCCACCCCGCTGCTGACCACCACCAGCGTGATGGTTGCGACCGTAGTGCTGGCCGCTCTGGGCTACCGGATGCAGTATCTCCCTGCCCTCAGGCAGCATAACGAGATGCAGACTGAGACCTCCCGCGCCTGAGGAGATAACTGATTAGGGTGCTAACGAATTTCTGTTGAAGCACCCATTTATCAGGCCTATACTTATTAGCGCATTCTGATAAATACGAAAATTATTAAGTATTAACGGGAGCCGGAGTGCTCCCGTTTTAGCATGGATGGCCTTTCGGCAAGGGTTGTCTCCCTTCCTCTGTTCTACGTCGGATATTAGCCTCGCGGGTTACACCGTGAGATTTCTCACAACCCCCAAAGAGCGGCTACGCTGTTGAAGGGTTCTGATCACATCATGTGGTGGAGAAGCTATGAGTTCATCGTGTCTGGAAGAAGTCAGCGTTCGCAAAGATAACTGGTACCGGATAATCAATGAAATGCTGAGCCGAGCAGGGATCACCATCAACGGCCCGGCATCCTTCGATTTGCAGGTCAAACACCCCGATTTTTTTAAACGCGTCCTGCAGGAAGGCTCCCTTGGCCTTGGCGAAAGCTATATGGACGGCTGGTGGGAGTGCGAGCGCCTCGATATATTTTTCAATAATGTCCTGCGGGCGGGCCTGGAACAACAACTGCCCGGCCATATCAAGGATACCCTGCGTATTGCCGCGGCCCGCCTGTTCAATCTGCAAAGTAAAAAGCGCGCCTGGATTGTCGGCAAAGAGCATTACGATCTCGGCAACGATCTGTTCAGCCGTATGCTCGACCCGGCCATGCAGTACTCCTGCGGATACTGGAAACAGGCGACAAACCTTGAGCAGGCGCAGCAGGATAAACTGCGACTCATCTGCGAAAAACTGCAGCTGGAACCCGGCATGAGGGTGCTGGATATCGGCTGCGGCTGGGGTGGCCTGGCAGAGTTTATGGCGCAGCACTATGGCGTCAGCGTGGTGGGCGTCACCATTTCAGCGGAACAGCAGCGCATGGCGCAGACGCGCTGCGCCGGTCTGGATGTCACCATTCTTTTGCAGGATTACCGCGACCTGAACGACCAGTTCGATCGCATCGTTTCGGTGGGGATGTTCGAACACGTGGGGCCGAAAAACTACCGCACCTATTTCGAGGTGGTGGATCGTAACCTGAAGCCCGACGGCCTGTTCCTGCTGCATACCATCGGTTCGCGCAAAACCGACCATCGCGTCGATCCCTGGATAGATAAGTACATCTTTCCGAATGGCTGTTTGCCCTCGGTTCGCCAGATTGCCAATGCCAGCGAATCCCATTTTGTGATGGAAGACTGGCATAACTTTGGCGCCGACTACGATACCACCCTGATGGCATGGCATGAGCGCTTTATTGCCAGCTGGCCGGAGATCGCCGACAACTATTCTGAACGGTTTAAACGGATGTTCAGCTACTATCTGAACGCCTGCGCCGGGGCGTTTCGCGCCCGTGATATTCAGCTGTGGCAGGTGGTATTCAGCCGCGGCGTGGAGCACGGCCTGCGGGTTGCCCGCTAAAAAAATACCCCGGCATGCCGGGGTATTTTTTATCACGCGTCGTTGAGCGTCTGTTGAATGGCGGCGGCCTCTTTCGCCGCCAGCACGCGCTCTACGGTATCCACCACCGCCTGGGTTTGCGGGTCGATCTCGATATTCACCCTGTGGCCCAGCTTTTTGCTGCCGAGCGTCGTGCGCTGCAGCGTCTCCGGGATCAGGTGCACGCAGAAGCGGGTTGGCGTTACTTCACCCACGGTCAGGCTGATGCCGTCCACGCCGATAAAGCCTTTATAGAGGATGTATTTCATTAATGACGGATCCTGAACTTTAAACCAGATTTGACGGTTATTTTCCGACGTCAGGATTTTGGCAATTTCCGCAGTGGTCATAATATGGCCCGACATTAAATGTCCGCCAATTTCGTCGCTGAATTTCGCGGCGCGTTCAACGTTAACAATATCACCCTCAACCAGATCGCCAAGATTGGTGATACGCAATGTCTCTTTCATTAAATCAAAGCTAACCAGGTTACCGTTAATGTCGGTTACCGTCAGGCAACAGCCGTTGTGTGCAACCGATGCCCCGGTCTCCAGCCCATCGAGCATCTCATCCGGCAGGGCGACGACGTGGGTGCGGAAGTTGGGTTTTTCATCAATGGACACCAGCTTCGCGGTGCCCTGCACAATACCAGTAAACATACTTACGACTCCTGTTTGTTCCTTCGGTGGTAACACCGTTTAATCCCACCACAATAACAGTTGAAAATAGAGGTTGCCAGTACCCACCTTTTCTGGCGTTTTTTTCACTAGATAATTAGCTTATCCCCGCTACAATAGCTGGACTTCCCCGCATCTTCTTTTTGCTGTTTTTTCACAGCGACTTTTATTCTTTCAAATAACAACAATATCAAAGGTGTTCACGTGCAGAAGTACATGAGTGAAGCGCGTCAGTTATTAGCTCTGGCAATCCCGGTGATACTCGCGCAAATCGCCCAGACCGCAATGGGATTTGTCGATACCGTAATGGCAGGCGGCTACAGCGCCACCGACATGGCGGCGGTGGCTATCGGCACCTCTATCTGGCTCCCGGCTATCCTCTTCGGCCACGGCCTGCTGCTGGCACTGACGCCGGTCATCGCCCAGATGAACGGCTCCGGGCGTCGCGAACGTATCGCCCATCAGATCCGCCAGGGCTTCTGGCTGGCCGGTTTTGTTTCAGTGTTGATCATGATCGTGCTGTGGAACGCCGGCTATATTATTCACGCCATGCGCAATATCGATCCGGCCCTGGCGGATAAGGCCGTCGGCTATTTACGTGCCCTGCTTTGGGGTACACCAGGCTATTTATTCTTCCAGGTGATGCGTAATCAGTGTGAAGGCCTGGCAAAAACCAAACCGGGCATGGTCATGGGCTTTATCGGCCTGCTGGTCAATATTCCGGTGAACTACATCTTTATTTATGGTCATTTCGGCATGCCGGAACTGGGCGGTGTCGGCTGCGGCGTCGCCACGGCGGCGGTCTACTGGGTGATGTACTTCGGTATGCTCTCCTATGTGAAGCGCGCCCGCTCCATGCGCGATATCCGCAACGACGCGGGGTTCAGCAAGCCGGACATGGATGTGGTTAAACGTCTGGTGCAGCTCGGCCTGCCCATCGCCCTGGCGCTGTTCTTCGAGGTGACGCTGTTCGCCGTGGTCGCGCTGCTGGTCTCTCCGCTGGGGATAGTAAACGTGGCTGGTCACCAGATCGCCCTTAACTTCAGCTCGCTGATGTTCGTTCTGCCGCTGTCGCTTGCCGCCGCGGTGACCATTCGCGTGGGCTATCGCCTCGGTCAGGGCTCAACCCTGGATGCGCAGGTCGCGGCGCGCACCGGCATTGGCGTCGGCATATGCATGGCGTTCTGCACCGCGCTGTTTACCGTCACGCTGCGGGAGCAGATCGCCCTGCTCTATAATGACAATCCGGAAGTGGTGCTTCTTGCCTCCCAGCTGATGATGCTGGCGGCGGTGTATCAGCTCTCCGACTCCATCCAGGTGATCGGCAGCGGCGTGCTGCGTGGTTATAAAGATACGCGTTCGATCTTCTTTATTACTTTTATCGCCTACTGGGTGCTGGGTCTGCCGAGCGGTTATATCCTCGCGCTCACCGATCTGGTCGTGGATCGCATGGGCCCGGCCGGTTTCTGGATGGGCTTTATTATCGGCCTGACCTCCGCCGCCGTGATGATGATGCTGCGTATGCGTTATTTACAGCGCCAGCCCTCCAGCGTGATTTTGCAACGCGCCGCGCGTTAATGACCCACCAGCCGCCTGCGGGCGGCTACTTTCTCTTCATTTTGCGCGGGAATACAGCAATCGCGTGAAATCTGAAAGAAAATTGCAGTTTGCCTCTTGCCTCGTGCGGCCACTGCCGCTAATATCCGTCCCCGTTGTCACACACAACATTGCGTTCATAGCTCAGTTGGTTAGAGCACCACCTTGACATGGTGGGGGTCGTTGGTTCGAGTCCAATTGAACGCACCATTCTGCGTCCGTAGCTCAGTTGGTTAGAGCACCACCTTGACATGGTGGGGGTCGGTGGTTCGAGTCCACTCGGACGCACCATTTCAGTCCTGAAATGGTGCAACTCCTCTTCTTATCTGATTTATCGCTTCCATCCCTGTTTCTGAGTTGCTCATCACCGGTTTTCTACCACACTTATCCTGCATGGCATTTATCCCATGGATTCGGTAAAAAACAGCAGGTGGACATAATGAAAAAGATCGCCATTGTCGGGGCTGGCCCCACCGGTATTTATACCCTTTTCTCGCTTCTGAAACTGAACATACCGCTCTGTGTCACCGTCTATGAGCAGGCTGAAGAGGCAGGCGTCGGCATGCCTTACAGCGATGAAGATAACTTACGCATGATGCTGGCTAACATCGCCAGCATCGAAATCCCGCCCCTGTTCTCGACCTACCTTGAGTGGCTGCGCACCCGGAGTGACGCCCATCTGGCGCGCTACGGCGTGGAAAAATCCGCCCTCCACGACCGCCAGTTCCTGCCGCGTATTCTGCTGGGCCAGTATTTCCGCGACCAGTTCCTGGCGCTTATCGGGCAGGCGAGAACACAGGGTTTTGAGGTCAACGTCAGGGAGTCCTGTCAGGTGACCGACGTGGAGGCCACCCCTCATGGGGTCAATCTGTGGGCCGAGGGTGAACCGGAGCCAGAGCCGTTCGACCTGGCCGTTATCGCCACCGGACACGTCTGGCCTGACGAAGATGCCGCCTCGCGCACCTTCTTCCCGAGCCCCTGGTCCGGGCTGATGGAGGCCAAAATCCCGGCCTGTAGCGTGGGCATTTTGGGCACCTCGTTAAGCGGGCTGGACGCGGCAATGGCCGTGGCCATTCAGCATGGCAAATTCATTGAGCGCGATGATGAAGAGATTCAATTCCGGCTGGATGAGGGCAGCGAGGCGCTGAAGATCGTGCTCATGTCCCGCTCGGGGATCCTTCCCGAAGCCGATTTTTATTGCCCGATCCCCTATGAACCGTTAACCATCGCCACGGAAGAGGCGATTGACGCGGCGATCGCGCAGGGAGCAGAGGGCCTGCTCGACCGCATCTTTGAGCTTGTCGTTGCCGAACTCCAGCAGGCCGATCCGCAGTGGAGTGACGCGGTCGCGTTGTCTACCTTGACGGCGGACAGCATTCGCGAGGCCTGGTTTGCCGACCGGGAGAAACATGGCCCCTTCCGTTGGGCGGTGTCTAACCTCAATGAAGTGGAGCGCAACAAGCGCGATAAACGCACGGTGCCGTGGCGCTATACGATCCTGCGCCTGCACGAGGCCGTCGAGAAGATTGTGCCCCACCTGACTAAAAAAGATCGGGAGCGCTTTAAGGTCGGGCTGGCGCGCGTTTTTATCGACAACTACGCGGCGATACCCTCTCAGTCTATCCGTCGACTGCTGGCCCTGCGCGAGGCGGGCATTATCAGCATCCTGACGCTCGGTGACGATTATGAAATGGCGGTAAAAGAGGACCGGACGGTGATCCACGCCCGGGGCGAAGCCGCTTACTTCGATGTCTTTATCGATGCCCGCGGACAGAAACCCCTCAAGACCAAAGACCTGCCGTTTCCGGTGCTCCGCCACCAGCTGGAATCCGCCGGGGAGGACATTCCTGACGTTGGGGACGACTATACCCTGCTGGCACCAGACTACCTGCGCGGGCGCATCGCATTCGGCGCTCTGCCGTATCTGATGCACGATCGTCCCTTTGTTCAGGGTCTGGTGGTGTGCGCCGAAATCGGCGAGGCGATGGCGAAAGCCGCCGTCCAGCCCGCCTCGCGGGTGCGCAGACGGCTGGATTTTACCGCCGAATAAACGCGGTTTCGCAGGCGGCGGCCAGCGCCAGCAGCGGGGCCTCATCCGCTGCCAGCGAGAGGATCTCCAGCCCCACGGGAAAGCCGCTCCGCGTGCTGCCGCACGGCAGCGTAATGGCGGCGAAACCGCTGATAGCCGCAAGTTCGGGCGCGCAGCCGGGCGGCATTTTATCCAGACTGTCCGGGATCCGGCTCACCGTCGGATAAAGAAACCCGTCAAGACGCTGGTGCTCCGCGATTTGCGCCAGTTCCTGACGCAGCCAACGCTGCAGCTGCCGTCCGGCGCGCCATGCCGGGGTTTTTAACCTGTCGCTGGCGAGCATCAGGTTCAGCAGCGGCGTAAACTCCGGCAAAAATCGCCCGGAAGCGACAATGCCCTGAAGATCTGCCGGGGCGCCCGGATGCTGTTTTAGCCAGGCCTCAAACCCCACCCGAAACTCATACAGACTCAGGCAGGTCGCCCTCTCAATCTCCCCCCGTATCGGCAGGTCAGTCTCCACAAGGAAGGCACCCGCACGCGTCAGCCGCGCAAGAGCGGCGTGCCACACCTCCTGCTGCTGAGCATCACTGCCCTCCAGGGCGCGGATCACCCCAAAGCGCACCCCTTTCAGCGACAGGGGTTCAACGGCGCGTGGCGCGTGGCCGTGGAGGATCCCGTGCAGCAAAGCGGCATCCTGCACGCTGTGCACCATCGGCCCCACCGTATCTTTACTCAGGGAGAGCGGCGCGATGCCCTCCATCTGGGCCCGGCGCACGCGGGGTCTTAACCCCACCAGCCCGGTGTAGCTGCACGGGATGCGGATCGAGCCGCCGGTATCGGTGCCCAGCGCCCCCTCCGCCATCCCGGCCGCGACCGCCGCCGCGCTGCCCCCGCTGGAGCCGCCCGCGGTGATGCCCGGAAACAGCGGGTGATGCACGTCCCCGCCGAGTGAACTGCGGGAGCGAACGTCAAAAGCAAATTCAGACATGTTGGCCCGGGCCAGAATAATCGCCCCGGCGGCGCGCAGCCGTCGCACCACCAGCGCGTCGGTGGCGGGCCGAAGCGCGGCCAGCGCCTGACACCCGGTCGTGAGCGGTAGCCCGGCGCAGGCGATGTTATCTTTGACGATCAGCGGTACGCCGTGCAGGGGCCCCAGCAGATCACCGCGACGGCGCAGCGCCTGGCACTGTTCCGCCTGGGCCTGCGCGTCCGGGTTGATACCAAGAATGGCATTCAGCTGCGGCCTGGCGGCGATAATGGCCAGCCGTCGGGCTATCTCTTCGGGCGCATCCTCAGGAGGGATCAGCCGCATATTTTGCATAGTGTCCTCGTTACACTTATGCCGGAGGCCAGAGCCACGTCTGGCCTCCCGTCGCAGTTAGTCGCGCAGACCGGAGGTAATGGCGTCCAGCGCTTCCGGGCGCAGACGGATCTCCGCTGCACGACGGTGGCCCTGCATCCCCTCGGTACGGCTCTGGCGGATCGCCGGTTCCGCAATGGCGGCGATGCCCTGCTCGTCGATCCACTGATGGGTGCAGATTTTAACGTACGCCCCTACCCACAGCCCGCCGGTATAGCGCGCCGCGGCCATGGTTGGCAGCGTGTGGTTGGTGCCGCAACATTTATCCGAGAACACCACGCTGGCGTTCTGGCCGATAAACAGCGAGCCGTAATTGCGGATTTTCGCTGCGGTGCCGTGCGGATCCCGGGTATGCACCTGCAGATGCTCGGTCGCCATGTAATCGGCGAAGGCGATAAGCTGCTCTTCGCTGTCGCACACCACGATCTCACCCTGACGACGCCAGGCTTCACCCGCCGTCGCGGCGGTCGGCAGCGTCATCAGCTGGCGTTCGATTTCTGCCAGCGTTCCCTCGGCAATCGCCCGGCTGGTGGTTGCCAGCCCGACGCGGGTATGAACGTCATGCTCGGCCTGCGCCAGCAGGTCGGCGGCAATAATGCGCGCATCGGCGCTGTCGTCGGCGATGGTGAAGATCTCGCTCGGCCCCGCCAGGGCGTCAATCCCCACTTTGCCGAACACCTGGCGCTTGGCCTCGTTCACAAAGGCGTTGCCCGGCCCGACAATTTTATCCACCGCCGGCACGCTCTCAGTACCCCAGGCCATCGCCGCAACCGCCTGGGCGCCGCCGATTTTAAAGATGCGATGGGCCCCAGCAAGGTGACAGACCGCAATCATCGACGGGTGCGCCGCGGGCGGCAGGCAGGCAACGATCTGTTCGCAACCGGCCACCGTGGCGGGCACGATGGACATTACCGGGGCGGAGAGGATCGGGTAGCGCCCGCCCGGCACGTAACAGCCCACCGTCTGCACCGGGATAATCCGGTGCCCCAGATGGACGCCAGGCAGGGTTTCCACCTCCAGAGGCTGCATGGTGGCAAGCTGGGCCTCGGCAAAGCGACGCACCTGGGCGATGGCAAACTCGCTGTCGCGGCGGGTCTGCGGATCCATGTCGCGCAGCGCGGTTTCAATCTCCTCAGGGGTGACTTCGAACTGCGCCGGCACCACCTTATCAAACTGCTGCGAGAAGTCTCTCAGGGCCGCATCGCCCTCATCCTTCACGCGGGCAATAATGGCGCTGACCTTGTCGGTTAATGATTTGTCGGCCTGGGCGTCCTGCCCCTGGGGACGTTTGATCCAGCTCACCTGATCCACGATTGACTGTACAGACATTATGCTTCCTCCATTTGACCCAGTTTGATTTGTGCCAGCAGCGCCAGGTGATCGTAGATCACCCACTCGTCGACAATTTTGCCGTTGATAATGTGGTAGTGGGACATGCCCATCACGAACAGACGTTCCCCGGTGGGTTTACCCAGCTCGCCGTAGCCCAGGTGGTGCCCCTCGATGATCCAGCGAATCGCCACCTTGGTGCCGCCTTCCTCACATGGATTAGAGCAGATATGCTGCGGCAGCCAGGCGCCATCGGGGATCATGCCGATCAGGGCCAGCGTCTGGTGCGTGACCGACGCCGTGCCGTACAGCTCTTTCATCAGCGGGCCGTGCCACTGGACGTTCGGGGCATACACCTCTTTGATCTTACCGAGCATGCGGCGGTTATAGATTTCGTGCATCCAGCGCAGGCACTGCTCTTCGGTGTCGGTATGGGCAATGGAGACATCGCAGACCATCTCCGGCGGATACTGCCCCAGCATGCGGCCGTTTTCACCGATGTCGGTGACGCGAAAGCCCTTGTCGAACTGCTCTTTCGCCATGTTGAAGGCGATTTCGTCGGTGTTCAGCCCCAGTTGCTTCATCAGGGACATGTTGTCGCTCACCACCCACTCACGGTAGATCTTGTTCTCGTGGATCATGCAGTCGGCTACGGTACGGGTGACAAAGGTGCGGTTGGTCGGTTTGCCCAGGTGGCTGAACTGGGTGTGACGCCCGCTGCCGGTGACCAGGTGTGAGGTATAAAAACCGTCCACGTCGTTACCGTTCCAGATCACCTGGGTTGCCATGCCGCGACGCTCCGGGAAGGCCACCAGACGCTGGAGCGTATCCTGCACCACCTGCTCGCGGGTATAGAGGGTGCCCAGGGCGTTATATAAAACGCAGTTGTGCGTATAGTGGGTATAAATTAATCCCACGTCGCGCTCATCCCATATTTTATGGGTGCAGCGAACAATATAATCGACAATATCGGTATAACACTCATCGAACCCGCGTAATGATTGCACCCGGGGACGTTTCTCCGGCACTAAATCAATAAAGTCGCGACGCTCAACCTGTAATACCGGTTCATCACGGGTGGGCTTATTGTTTTTTTCAGGTACGGCTGGTGCTTTATTTGTTGCTTCGGTGGAAGACATATGAACCCCTGCTTCTGTTTTCAGACAATACGATCCCGCACCCGGAATGGATGGAGAATGGCGCCGCAATATTTATTGCGGCGGATTTAAAAAGCGTTAAGAGAAAAATATACCGGAGGCGAACCTCCGCTTAATTCACGATTTGCGACCAGATGGCTAATTCATCAATACCCAGATATTCGCGAATAATTAATCCATCGCGCAGTTCAAGCTGGCTGATACCGGTAATCGACACTGGTTTACGGGTCGGCACGCCAAATTTTCCGTAGCCGTCGTGCCAGGTCAGGAGCGACCAGCGCAGGGAAATGCGTACCGGCTCACCGGGATCCCGACGCACGATCAGGTGGTGCAGCTGCACTTCGCTGTCGGCAAAAGAGGCCCGGTAGCCCGACAGCAGTGCGGCAATCTCCTGCTCGCCCGTGCCGCTGCAGTGGCCCGGAGCGTAAAGCGTGGCGGCCGGGTGGTACAGCCCCGGCACGGTGCCGCTGTTGCCCCCGGCCCACATGGTCAGGTAGCGCTCCACCACCCCGGCGACGGGCCCCTCAACGTCATCCCCCTCCGGGCCGCCCGCCCAGCGGGCATCGAGCGTTTCAGCCGTTGCGGGGGCAATGCCGAGCTGCTCCTGCATCCCCGCCAGATTGCGGGCGAACTCCTGCACGTTTAACCCAAGCTGGGCCACAATCGCCGCTCTGTCCTGCAGGAGCCACTCCTGGCGCACCGCGCCGTCGGCGCAGATGCGGTCGGCCCAGGTGCGCACCCAGAGCGTTTTGCCGCTGGGGGCGCCAAAGAAGCCTTCGCCCATATGGCGGATGCAGGCGATAGTGCGCTGGGCGGCGTAGTACTCATTCCCGGGGTTTTCGGTGGCCAGAATGTCCTCCGTCAGCACGGTGCGCTGGGGGAAGCTGTGCATCGCCTCCAGAGTGAGGCGCATAAACTGCTGCAGGTCGGTCAGCTGTTTTTCCGGGGTGATAAAGACCACCGGCGAGGCGTAAAAGTCGGCAAGCTGGCCGATATCCTTTTGCTCCCAGACCACATGAGTCAGGGTGAGAATAAACTGTTGAATGGAATCGAACTGGGGGCTGAAGCCCGGCAATCTGCTCATTTGTCCTCCTGCGTCTGGAACATGTCATAACCCTCTGCGTCGCTGGCGCCTGCATGCGGTCGGCGCGCAGAGTGGCGTACCACCAGCTTGCCCGGCACGGTAATTTGTTCAGGTTCGATAGTGCCGCTGTCGATCTGCTTCATCAGTAACTCCACCGTGGCGCTGACCATCTCTTCAACCGGCTGCGACGCGGAGGTTAAGGCGTACGACGCCCAGCCGGACGGGCCGATATCGTCGTATCCCACCACAGAGACATCTTCCGGGATGCGCAGGCCAAACTCGTAGCGCGCCACGTCCATGACGATCACCGCCATATGGTCGTTGGCGACAAAAATGGCGTCCGGCACAGGGGATGTGGAGAAGAGCGCGTAGGCCGCGCGGGCGGTTTCCCGGGCATCGTAGTTGCCATTAACCACCCGGATATCGTCAATTCCCTGTTCCAGCAGAGCCTGCTGGTACCCGCGCTGGCGGGCAATGTTGACGGACGAGTCCGCTACCCCGCCCACGTAGGCAAAGCGCTTATGCCCTGCCGCCAGTAAAAACTCGGCAATCTGCCGTGACGCCGCTTCGTTATTGCTGTTGACGCTCGAGGCCATGCCGCTCTCTTCGCTGCGGTTAAACAGCACCACCGGGATCCCGGCGGCCAGGCACTCCTGGGAGAGATCCAGCGACAGCGTGACCGAAGCCAGCACGATGCCGTCCACCCGGTACTGCATGATCTGGTCGAAAATGCGATCCACGTTCCCGTCACGATCGCCCACGAACAGCAGCAGGTGATAGTTGAGGGTGTCCAGTTTTTGCGCCAGCGCCTCAAGCACCTGCGGGTAAAACTGGTTATCAAAATAGGAGATCACCACGCCGATGATCCGCGAGCGGGCCGTGTTGAGCGAGCGGGCGATGGCGTTTGGCCGGTAGCCCAGCTCACGCGCAGCCTTCAGCACCTTCTCACGCGTTGCCGGTGAGATGCTGGCCCCCGGCGTGAAGGTGCGGGACACCGCCGATTGTGATACTCCCGCCAGCTGCGCCACCTGCTGAGAGGTCACCGCTGTAAAAGTCTTACGTTTCATTACCCGTGTTCCTTATCCCTGACGCTTCCCGAACCGACATTTGTGGCAGGTCATTCCCCTGTCACCACGCCGCAGGAAGCGGGTACTTTTTATACTTACACCATGTTTGCATGCGTATGCAACAGCCTAAATTATTTTTTTCACAATGGTGACAAACGACCTTTACAAATTTGAAACCTTTTCGTAACTTCAATTTTTGAATACGTATGCAGCGCAGTTTTCACACCGTCAATTGTACCGGGCAACCTGGTCAGTATCCAAAAGGATTGAGCCGGTAAACGTTGTACTTGGCTGGTTACAACCCATTAATTTTTAAGAGGTTCACAACCATGTTTCGAGCACTGTTACGCCGTCCTGAAGCCCGGCTGTTTTTTATCATCAGCGTGTTGTTTTTTATCTGTATTCACAGCATTGATGCGTTTCTGGCCCCGATGATGATCAATCAGGGGATGGAGCCGCAGGTGATGGGGATCATCATGGGGGCCAGCGGCCTCGCCACCCTGCTGATCCGCTTCCCGCTGGGGATTATTTCCGACGTGGTGAAGAGTCGAAAAATCTTTATCCAGGGCGCGCTGGTGCTGCCGATCATCGCCTGGCCGCTGGCCTGGCTGGAGCCGAACGCTATCACTCTCTATCTGGCCAAAGCCGCTGACGGCGTGACTGCCGCCACCTGGGTGCTCTACAACATCCTGTTTATCCGCTACTTTGACCGCCAGGATGCCCCGGCCGCGGTGGCCTTTCTGGCGCTGGCGGGGCCGCTTGGGGTGTTCCTCGGCAACTGCATCGGCGGCCTGTTGATTCACTATTTTGAGAACAACATCGCATTTTTCGTCTCCTGCGTCTCGGCGCTGGTGGCGCTGTTCCTCACCACCCGCATCCGCGATGTGCATGATCCGGTCAAAGCCCCGACGCTGAAAGCCTGTATCGCCGGTGCCCGACTGCAGCTGGCCGACCGTTCGGTGTGGCTGATTGGTATTCTGGCGACTCTCGTCATCCTGGTGCCTTTTGCTACCCGCGATACGCTGACGCCGATCTATGCCGAGCAGTTAGGCGGGCGCGCCGGGATCTTAACCCTGCTGAGCAACATCCATCTGATTTTCTACGCCCTCGCCATCGCCCTGTGCAGCAGCGTCTTTTACCAGCGCCTTGGGCTGATGAAGACGGCGGTGCTGGGCATTGTCCTGCAGGTAGTGTCGACCTTAGGCATCCCCTTCACCAGCAATATGTATGTCATCTATCTGTTGCAGGCGCTGGCGGGCTTCTCCTTCGGGATGGCATTTGCGGCCTTTATGTCCCTGAGCGTGGTTAACACCACTTCCGATGAGCAGTCCACGCGCATGGGACTGTTCCAGACCATCTACTCCTGCGGGATGTTTGCCGGGCCGGTGATCATGGGGGTGATGATGCAGCACATTAACCTCTCGTCCGGCTATCTGTTTATTGCGGGCCTGTCGGTTGTCGCGGCGATTGTCACCCCGCTCTCCGTGCGCTGGGTAAATAACCGGAAAATGCCTGCGTCTGCGGAATTATCCATTAACGGCCCACTCGCGCCCGCGCGCGACCAGTAATTTTTATCACCCAGACATTTATCCCGGCCTGCCGGGAGGATAGTCATCACCTTAATTATGCGAGGAAGTTATTGTGGCTTATATGCTTAAAACCAGTAAACCGGTTCAGGAACGTCAGGATGCGCAGCGACAAATAAGAGAAACGGTGGAACTTATTCTGGCGGATATTGAAAAACGCGGAAATAAAGCCATTCGTGAACTGTCCGTTAAATTCGACCGCTACGACCGTCAGGATTATCGCCTGAGCGATGCGGAAATTAATGCCTGTATCAATAAACTGAGCCGCCAGGATATTCACGATATCGAATTTGCGCAGGAGCAGGTCTTTAATTTTGCCCGGGCGCAAAAAGCCTGTCTGCTGGATCTGGAAGTTGAAACCCGTCCGGGGGTTATTCTCGGGCATAAAAATATTCCCATTAACGCGGTGGGGTGTTATGTCCCTGGCGGGAAATATCCCCTGCTGGCGTCGGCCCATATGTCGATTATCACTGCCAACGTGGCGGGCTGCTCCCGCATCCTAAGCTGCGCCCCGCCGTTCGGCGGCGAGCCTGCGCCTGCGATCGTGGCGGCGCAAAAAATGGCCGGAGCCACGGAGATCTACGCCTTAGGCGGTATCCAGGCCATCGGCGCGATGGCGCTGGGCACCGATTCCCTGGCCCCGGTGGATATGCTGGTCGGCCCCGGCAACGCCTTTGTGGCAGAGGCCAAACGTCAGCTGTTTGGCCGGGTGGGGATCGATCTCTTTGCCGGCCCGACGGAGACGCTGGTGATTGCCGACGACAGCGTGGATGCCGAAATATGTGCGACCGACCTGCTGGGGCAGGCCGAGCACGGGGTGACGACCCCCGCCATTCTGCTGACCAACTCGCTGGCGCTGGCCAAAGAGACGCTGCGCGAGATCGCGCGCCTGCTGGAAAAACTGCCCACCGCCGACATCGCCCGTCAGGCCTGGCACGACTACGGGGAGATCATTGTCTGCGACAGCTACGACGAAATGCTCGCCGAAGCCGACCGTATCGCTTCCGAGCACGTACAGGTGATGACCCGCCGCGATGACTGGTTTCTGGCCAACATGACCAACTTCGGCGCGCTGTTCCTTGGCCCGCGCACCAACGTTGCCTACGGCGACAAGGTGATTGGCACCAACCACACTCTGCCGACGCAAAAAGCGGCGCGCTATACCGGCGGCCTGTGGGTGGGCAAATTCATGAAAACCTGCACCTGGCAGAAAGTGCTCAGCGACGAGGCCACCGCCGAGATCGGCAGCTACTGCTCGCGCCTGTCCCTGCTGGAAGGTTTTGCCGGTCACGCCGAGCAGGCCAACATCCGCGTGCGCCGCTACGGTCAGGTAGAGGTGCCTTACGCCACCCCTGCGCCGGTCAGAGAGAAGGTGTAAGCCATGACCTTTCCTCAGATGCCCTCTTTTAGCCTGCACGGCAAGCGTGCCCTGGTGACGGGCGGCTCCAGAGGGCTGGGGTTCGCCTGCGCCGTCGCGCTGGCCCATGCCGGAGCGGAGGTGTGGATCGCCGCCCGGGATCGCCAGACGCTGGACGCGGCGGCGACCCTTGCCGCCGAACGCGATCTGCGCCTGCATCCGGTGGTGCTGGATATCACCGATGTCGCCCAGGTTGCGGCAGTCACCGATGCGCTGCCCGCGTTCGACATTCTGGTGAACAGCGCCGGACTGGCACGCCACGAGCCGTTTCTGGCGGTGAGCGAGGCGAACTTCGACGCGGTCATGGCGATCAACCTGCGGGCCACCTTTTTTGTCAGCCAACGGGTGGCGGCGCGGATGCGCGGGGCGTGCATTGCGGGGTCGATCATTCACATCTCCTCCCAGATGGGCCATGTCGGTGGCCCGAAGCGCAGCGTCTACTGCGCGTCAAAATTTGCGCTGGAGGGGTTAACCAAAGCCATGGCGCTTGAGCTCGGCGAGGACGGGATCCGGGTCAACACCCTTTGCCCGACCTTTATTGAGACGGCGTTGACCGCGCCGTCGCTGGCCGACCCCGCCTTTCGCCGCTACGTGCTGGAGAACATCAAGCTCGGACGCACCGGCACGGTGGAAGACGTGATGGGGCCGGTGGTGTTTCTTGCCTCCGGCGCCGCGGGGATGATCACCGGCAGCGCGCTGATGGTCGACGGCGGCTGGACCGCAACATGAGGAAACAGATGGATAATCACCCCCTGCCGCTGGTGCTGATTGGCGGCACGCTCTGCAACGCGCGTCTCTGGCAGCCGGTGCTCGACCAGCTCAATGTCTCTGAGGTGGTGTGTATTACGCTGGCGGACGCCAGCTCGGCGGCGCAAGCCTCCCGCACGCTGCTGAGCGAACTGCCGCCGCGCTTTATGCTGGCGGGCTTTTCGCTGGGGGCCATTGTGGCGCTGCAGATAGTCGCCGACGCGCCCGGACGCATTGCCGGGCTGGCGCTGCTGTCGGTTAACCCTCTGGCTGATGCGCCAGAAAATGCCGCATTGCGTCGCGAGGCGGTACGCGCGGCCCGGCAGCAGGGGCTTACCCACTGGCTCACCGCCAGCCTGTGGCCGAAATACGTTGCGCCATCGCGGGTGGATGACCAGGCCCTGCACGATCTTATTTGTCTGATGGCAGAGGAGAGTGGCCTGGATACGTTCGCCACCCAGACCGAAATTGCCATTACCCGGCAGGACAATCGCACGGCGCTGGCCGCCCTCACCTGCCCCATCCTCGTTATCAACGGCCTGCACGATCCCCTCTGCACGCCTCATCACCACCAGCGGGTTGTGCAGAGCGCGCCTCAGGTGAAGCACGTCACCGTCGCCACCGCCGGGCATTTTACCCTGCTTGAGGCGCCCGATGAGGTTGCCCTCCCGCTACGTCACTGGATCCAGGAGTGTTTACATGCGTAAGAACAGACTCAGGGCAATGCCGGACGGCAGCGCCATTATCAACGGCTGGCTGGCGATCCCCTCGGGGTACAGCGCCGAGATCGTCGGCCATCAGGGCTTCGACGCGGTCACCGTCGATCTCCAGCACGGCATGATCGATTTTGCCAGTGCGCTGTCGATGCTGCAGGCGCTCTCCGCCACCCCGGCGGTGCCGCTGGTGAGGGTATCCGATAACGACCCGGCACAGATCATGCGCATGCTGGATGCCGGTGCCTACGGCATTATCTGCCCGATGATCTCCACCCCGGAACAGGCCCGGCGCTTTGTGGCCGCCTGCCGCTATCCGCCGCTGGGCAACCGCTCCTTTGGTCCGGCTCGCGGCCTGCTCTACGGCGGGGCCGATTATCCGCAGCACGCCAACGATGAAATTCTGACCCTGGCGATGATTGAAACCCGGGATGGGCTGGCGAACCTGGACGCGATCCTGGCCACCGAGGGGCTGGACGGGGTGTTTATCGGCCCGAACGATCTCTCGTTAACCCTGACCGGCAGCGCCAGCGCCGAATCGCAGCACCCTGAGATGCTGGCCGCCATTGAGCAGGTGGTCAGCCGGTGTCGTCAGTGGCAGAAAATCGCCGGGATCTTTTGTACTTCCGGCGACGCCGCCGCCCGGCGCATCAGCGAAGGTTTTCAGTTTGTCACCCCGGCGAACGATGTCATGCAACTTGGCCGCGCCTCACGCGAAGCCATCGCCCTGGCGCGCGGCAACGCGATCCCCACGACCGGCGCATCAGGCTATTAACAGGAGAAACTATGAAAGCTCGTCACATTACCCCGGAACTGGCCCGCAGCCGTCTGGTTGCCCCTGAAGATATGGTGTCCTGCAACCTGGCGTTTATCGACTGCAAGCTCCCCGGCTCGCACCTGAAACAGAACTACTCCTTTATTGGTCCGGGCGTCACCCAGTCGTCCGCCCAGGTGGTGAATATCCCGGAACCGCACGGCTTTAACATTGGCGCGGCGGCGATGCCAAAAGGGGTGACCAATAACCTGCACCTGCACTTCACCGCCGAAGTGTTTCTGATTCACGAGGGGACCTGGCGCTTTCGCTGGGGCGCCAACGGCGAAAACGAAGCCGAGTTCAGCGCCCCGGCCATCCTCTCCATTCCGACCTGGATCTTCCGCGGCTTTACCAACGTCAGTAAAGAAGAGACCTGCGGCATGGTCTATACGGTGCTGGGCGGGAATAACACCGGGGGGATCATCTGGCATCCGTCGATTCTGGCGGCGGCCAGCGAGTACGGTCTCTACCTGAGCAAAGAGAATATGCTGCTCGACGTGAATGCCGGCGATACCCTGCCGGAACCGGAGGGGCTGCTGGCCCCGCTGCCGGAACATGAGATTGCCGCCCTGCGCCACTATTCCGTGAAGGAGATGCGCCAGCGGGCGGTAACCGGGGAGGATCGCCGCTGGTCTGCGGCAGGGTTACTCGATTCGGTTCTGCCGGGCCACGGCGGCGAGATCGCCCCGGTAATCGGCTTTGGCATCAGCCAGGATAAACACGCGGCACCGGCTATCGTTAACCCGCACGGTTTTTCCGTTGAGTGGCTGCGCCTGGCCGCAGACCACCAGGTGGGCCGCCATCTCTGCCCGGACGTGCAGGTGATCATGGTCTTTAAAGGCACCCTGGAGGTGACATGGAATGAGAAAGGCGAAGAGGTGAGCATTGTCGCCCCTGAACGTTCCGTTATTTCGGTCCCGGCCAACAGCTGGCGCCGTTACCGCGCCCTGGAGGGCGATGTGGAGTGCATTCTGACCACCGAAGGCGATCAGCGTAAACGCATTTACTGGGACGAGGAGATACTGCAGCAGGCAAGAGCGGCAAACCGCTGTCTTGACCCGGACGGGTACGTGACGGCGGCGGATCTGCTGCCGGCAACGGCGAAGCGCGCGGGGCTGAAGCTCGAGGCGCTGCCGTAAAAGAAATCAGGGCGGGATCGCCCGCCCTGATTTCGGCGCGTTACTCGAAGTAAACGCCAGGGTTTTCGGACAGAGAGATAAAGGTTTTGGTCTCTTTATCCAGGGCGCGGATGTCGCCGCTTTCGATATCGTATACCCAGCCGTGCAGGCGAATGGCGTTGTTACGCAGGCCGACCGCGACGGAAGGGTGGGTTTTGATGTTGCTCAGCTGGGCGAAGACGTTCTCCTGCACCATCGCGTTGACTTTATCCGTCGCGTTGTCCCAGGTTTTGTTTTCCACGACCGCTTTCGCCGCATCGGAGTAGCGCAGCCAGTGTGATACGGCAGGCATCGGCTCGAGGTTAGCGTTATCGGCAATGGCCTTCATCGCGCCGCAGTTAGAGTGGCCGCAGATCACGATGTCGGTAACGCCCAGCGCCACAACCGCGTATTCGATAGTGGCGGACACACCGCCCGGCTCTGGCCCGAACGGTGGCACGATGTTGCCAGCGTTACGAATAACAAAGAGCTGTCCCGGCTCCTGCTGGGTGACTAATTCCGGCACCAGGCGGCTGTCAGAACAGGAGATGAACAGCGCTTTGGGATTCTGGCTGGACGCCAGGCTGCGGAACAGGTCTTTACGTTGCGGAAAAATTTCTTTTTGAAAGCTGAGAAAACCTTCAATGATATGTTGCATAGCAATGTCTCATTTTTTTGTGATTGTTACAGGCATGATCGAGATCACGGTTTTTTGAGTTTACCCACCGGCCCCGAGTTCAGACAAGCAATATATTTCTGGACCGACCCCATGACAATCTCCCGGGCACGGGCTGCAATGTCCTGCCCTTCAAAGGCGCCGTAGAGGCGTTCGAAGGCGACGTTTTCCAGCCGTGCGGCAATGCCAGCCACCTTACCTGCCGGTAACGGGAGCATGTTCGGGTAGCTCCACATAAACGACACCGCGTCTTTACCGGGGGTCACCTGCAGGATATCGCCCGCCAGCAGGGTGCCTCCATCGCGGTTCCAGTGCAGCACCGTTCCCCCGGCAAAATGGCCCCCCAGCCTGTGCAGCGTCACGTCCGGGACGATCTCAAGTGAGTCCCCTTCCCAGAAGCGCAGCGCCGGGCTGTTTCTCATTACCCACTCGCGATCGCTGGCGTGGAGGTAAACCGGGGCGTTAAAGGCCTCCGCCCAGTCCTGCATGGTGGTGTAGTAGTGTGGGTGCGAGATGGCGATGGCGTCGATCCCGCCGAGCGCGGTTATCAGCGCCTGGGTGGCGGGATCGAGATTGGCGATGCAGTCCCACAGCACGTTCCCCTGCGGGGTGCGCAGCAGGATCGCGCGCTGGCTAATGGCAAACGCGGGCACGGTTTTGATCGTTAGCAGGTTGGGTTCGAGCTGTTGCCACTTATTGGTATGGCTGGTGGTCAGGGTGGTGAAATCCACCCACGCCTGGCCCGTCGCGGGCACGTACTGGCGTTCATCGTCGCAGATGGCGCAGCGTTGGGGTTCGCGCGGGGCGTCATAGGACGTGCCGCAGGTTTTACATAAGACGATCATCACTCCTCCTGAGCGCGGGTGAGTCATCAGTATGGCAAGGATTATCCTTATGTGCGCTGGGGTGCCTCATCCCATTCATTTGCTCTATAATACGACCTGGAACAAAAACCGAACCGGGCAGGTAAATGATGGAAATTGATCTCAACAATCTGGTATTTGACGGGCTGGATGAAGCCGAAGAACGTAACGCTGAACGCCTTGACGATGCGGATAAAAAAGCGCAGGCGATTGTCGCGGACGATGATTGCGGCGACGCCTGCAAGATCTGATGTAAAAAGCCGGGTGGCGGCTACCGCCTTACCCGGCATACAACCGTAGGCCCGCGCAAGCGAAGCGCCGCCGGGCGATTTACTACGACTTCGTCAGGCTTTCAATCGCCTGCTGAGCGCAGGCCTCATCCAGATGTCCACCCGGCGCGCCGCCAATTCCGATGGCGCCAATCACCTCATCCCCTTCCCTGACCGGTAATCCTCCCGCCAGCAGCAGCAGGCCAGGGATATCACGCAGGTTTTGCGCGCCCGCGTTGCTCTGGGCGGACTCCATCACTTTCCCCGACGCGTTTTTGGTGCTGAGCGCGGTAAAGGCTTTCATTTCGCTGGCTTTCAGGGTGTGCGGACCGGCATTATCGGTGCGCTGTACCGCTTTCACCACCCCGGCACGATCCACCACCGTAACGCTGACCTGATAATTTTTGGCCGTGCAGGCCTGGATCGCCGCGCTGGCTAACGCGTTTGCCTGGGTCAGGGAGAGACTCTTTTGCGCCACGGACTGAGCATGCGCCGATACGCCGACCATTCCTGCTACACACACTGCCATCATTAACTTTTTCATCGCACATCCTCTGGTAAGTGGAAACAGATGCAGCCTATCGAAGCGGGCGATGAAATGTTATCCGGTTGATTACGGGGCGATCCTGGTAGTTATACGGATTGCAATTTGTCGTATTCCCGTATGGCCTGCACCAGGCTTGCGACTCCCAGCTTGAGGAATACCGCCGCCCGGTGCGCTTCTACCGTCCGGGGCGAAAGGTTAAGCCGGGCGGCGACCTCTTTATTACTGCTGCCTTCCATTAACGCCAGCAGCACTTCATGCTCCCGGGAGGTGAGCTGTTCAAACCGCGCTCTGACCCGTTTCGCCTCCTGCCATGCCCCCACGCGCCGCTGGCTTTCGGCGAGGGCGGCGGTGATGGACTCAATCAGCTTGTCGGCGTCCAGCGGCTTGGTGAAAAACTCAAACACCCCGTTATGAAACGCGCGGCGGCAGGCATCAATGGTGCCGTGACCGGTCATCAGGATCACCGGCAGCAGCGGCCACGGCCATTTCCCCTCTTCCAGCCAGGCCAGCCCGCCTTTACCCGGCATGCGCATGTCCAGCAGCAGGCAGCCGGCCAGCGCTTTATCTGCTCCCTGGGCGGCAGTAAAAGCGGCAATACTCTCAAAAGGCTCCACGCGCCAGTTCATTCCGTTAAGCAGAAATACCAGCGACTCCCTGACTGACGCATCATCATCAATTAACCAGATGACGTTATCCATCTGACTGACTCCCGTGGTGAGCAAACTGTAATCTGATCCTGGCTCCGCCTTCCGGGGCGTTGTCCAGAACCAGCGTGCCATTCATGCGGGTGACCAGTGACTCCGTCAGGGTCATCCCCAGCCCCGTACCGCCCTCCCGCCCGCTGTAAAAAGGCATCAGGGCGTTGTGGAGTGCTTCCGGGGTAAAGCCCGGGCCGCCGTCGACAATCTCCACCTGAACGCGTTCGCCCTCGCGGCGGCTGCGGATATGCACCCAGCCCGCCGCCCTGGCCTGCTGGGCCTGAATGGCGTTGCTGAGAAGGTTATGCAGCACCTGCTCCAGCCACAGCCGGTCGGCGCAGAGGGTTCGGGCATCGGGGGCAAAGTCATGGGTAAGGCGAACAGGCCTGGCGGTGCGCTCGTGTTCCAGCAGGTTGGCGACGTGCTGCCAGCACTCGGCGAGATCCACTTCGCCCAGGGTAACGGCATCCTGGGTGACATGCTCGCGAAAGCGGGCCAGCAGCTCGCCAATCCGCTGGGTCTGCACCAGCGCCGACCCCAGGGCCTGAGACACCGCTGCGGGGTTATCCTGGCTCAGCTGGC
The DNA here is from genome assembly GCF_023639785.1 of Leclercia adecarboxylata. Taxonomy (NCBI): domain Bacteria; kingdom Pseudomonadati; phylum Pseudomonadota; class Gammaproteobacteria; order Enterobacterales; family Enterobacteriaceae; genus Leclercia; species Leclercia adecarboxylata. Next base: position 1,982,651 of record NZ_CP098325.1, on the reverse strand, counting down.
GTTGCGCCCCCTGGATCCAGGTCTGAACCGCGGTCAGGGGCTGGTTGATCTCGTGCACGATGCCCGCGGTGATCTCCCCCAGGGTATTGAGCCGGGCGTGTTGGTAGTACCAGGCGCGCTGGTCCGCATTCTGGCGCTGCTTACGCTGCCAGAAAATCAGCCCCCCTGCCGCCACCAGGATAGCCCAGCCGGTAAACAGCAGGAAAAACGGCAGCAGCGTCACGTTCAGCCACGCCGGTCGGGCATCGGCCTGCAGAACAAAGGGTTGGGTATGTTGGGAAAACGGCCGTTGCCAGTGCCAGAAGGCGTCCGCGGGCGGCGGCGGCATATCGCCGGTAAGATCAAGGGAGATGCGGGTAAACCGGGGCCAGGCGTTGATGACCGGCGCGGGGTCGATCAGCACCCGAATCTGTCGCCAGGGGTTGTAGAGCCAGTACTGCGTGCCGGAAACGGGTTCAACCCGGGCGGCGTCGAGCGCACGTCCCTGAGTCTTTTGCAGGTCACGTATTTGCGGGAATTTTTTGCGCAGCGCCGCCAGATCTTCATCGCCATTCAACAGCGGCAGCACCGACTCATTCTGGGTGAGCACCGCGCCAATTTCGGTAAACGCCGTGGCGAATTCACGGTCGAGTTCCCAGAACTGGCGGCGGATCTGTTCGGCATACAGCAGCACGCTGCTGAGCAGGCAGAGCGTAAGCCAGACCAGGATCCCCCGCTGTAAAAATGTTGTGCGGCTCATGCGATGAACGGGCGCAGGCAGGTCAGCCGGCCAGGGCCTTAACCACGGTTTCCATCGCCCGGGTAGTCAGTTCACTGCGTTTCACCCGCTGGTTCGCCAGCGAGGTGCGCAGGACCCCGGCGATAACAATATGCTTTGGCTCCTGCCCTAAATCCCGCATTTCAAGCACGACCTTGCCTACCACGCGACACATCTCCTGATACAGCGCTTCGTCTTTGGTTACATTGCCCATGACTTTCACTCCGTTGCCTTAAAACGCCAGCTTAATTCATTCATCGTCCGTATACAAAAAAAGCCCGGCGAGAGACCCGCCAGGCTTTGAAATCAAACGGATAAATCAGTTGTTAACCGGGATCACCGCGCCTTTATACTTGGTGCGGATCCAGTCCTGGATCTCTTTGGAGTGCAGGACGTCGACCAGGGCCACGATGTCCTTTTTCTTCTCATCGCCGCGGTGAACGGTGATGATATTGGCGTACGGGTTGTTTTCACCGCTCTCTACCGCGATCGGGTCGTGAACCGGATCCAGGCCTGCATCGATGGCGTAGTTGGCGTTGATGACGACCGCAGCGCCTTCATCGTTGTTGTACATCTGCGGCAGCAGAGAGGCTTCAACGTTCGGGGTGAACTGCAGCTTCTTCGGGTTCTCAACGATATCGCTGATGCGCGCGGTCACTTTGTCGATGCCCGGCTTCAGCTTGATGACGCCCTCTTTCTCGAAGATAGAGAGGATACGTCCCTCTTCAGAGACCGCATCACGCATGATGATTTTCCCGCCTTCCGGCAGATCTTTCAGCGACTTGTATTTTTTAGAGTAGATACCGATCGGCTCGATGTGGATCGCCCCGGCGCTGACGAAATCGTACTCTTTGTCCCCGGCGTGATCTTTCAGCACGCTGTTCAGATAAGGAATGTGCTGGAAGTAGTTGGCGTCGATGTCGCGACCCGCCAGGGCGGTGTTCGGCAGGATGTAGTCCTGGAAGGGTTTGATCTCGAGATCGATACCCTGTTTCGCCAGGATTGGCTTCGCCTGCTCCAGAATTTCGGCGTGCGGGGTGTTGGACGCACCCACGGTCAGGGTGTCAGCCCAGGAGGCAAAGCTCAGGGCGCTCAGGGTTGCTGCGGCGATCAACGTCAGTGTCTTTTTCATGATGATGGTTCCTGTGTGTTATTAGTGTTTATCTTTTGTCTAACAGTGAAGTAATGATGTCGCCGCAGAACTGGATAATGAAAACGATGATCAAAATGGTCACCGTGGCCACCAGCGTGACGTCACCATGGTTGCGCTGGAATCCTTCCAGATAAGCCAGATTTCCCAGACCACCGGCACCAATCACCCCCGCCATGGCGCTGTAACTTACCAGGGCAATCAGCGTCACCGTGATCCCGGAGACCAGGGCGGGTGAGGATTCCGGCAGTAAAACCCGAAAAATTAAGGTGCTCAGACGGGCCCCCATCGAGCGCGTCGCTTCGATCACCCCTTTGTCCACTTCACGCAGGGCAATCTCCACCAGACGGGCATAGAACGGCGCGGCCCCGACAATCAGGGCGGGCAGCGCGGCGTTCGCCCCGAGGATGGTCCCCACCACGGTTTTGGTGAAAGGGATCAGCAGCACAATCAAAATAATGAACGGGATAGAGCGGAACACGTTCACCACAATGGAAATCACGCTGTAGACCGTGCGATTGTGGAACATGCCACCCCGGGCGGTTAAAAACAGCGCCAGGCCGAGGACCAGGCCCAGCATAAAGGTGGCGACGCCGGAGAGTGCGGTCATGTAGAGCGTTTCCAGGGTAGCCGCCCAGAGCTGGTCCCATTTCAGGTGCGGGAAGAGAGTCTCAGCCATGTTTAATTACCTCACCTTCAATATCACTGTGCTGCAAATCGGCGAGGATATTGTTCAGTTGTTCTTCCGTTGCCAACACGTGCAGCCAGAGCTGGCCGAACACGCCGTGGGCGGTTTGCGTCATTTTGCCGTGCAGGATGTTAAACGGCAGGCCGTAGCGCAGCGTCAGTTCCCCCACCACGGGTTGATGGGTGCTGTGTCCGGTAAAGGTCAGCTTGATGACGGTGCCTTCCAGCACATTCGCCAGCTCCGTATTGAAGGTCTCTTCTTCAGCGTACTGGCTCACCTGGCGGACAAACTGTTGCGTAATCGGCTGCTGTGGATGGGTAAAGACCTGCAGCACCTCGCCCTCTTCCACCACCTTGCCGTTTTCCATCACCGCCACGCGGTCACAGATTTTGCGCACCACGTGCATCTCATGGGTGATAAGCACAATGGTCAGCTTAAAACGACGGTTAATGTCGAGGAGCAGATCGAGGATCTGATCGGTGGTCTGCGGATCCAGCGCCGAGGTGGCCTCATCGCAGAGCAGTACGTCCGGGTTATTCGCCAGCGCACGGGCAATGCCGACGCGCTGCTTTTGTCCGCCGCTAAGCTGGGACGGATAGGCCTGCTCGCGGCCTTTCAGGCCCACCAGCTCAACCAGCTCCGCCACGCGGGCTTTAATTTTGGCCTTTGGCACCCCGGCAATCTGCATAGAGAAGGCGATGTTCTCGCTCACGGTGCGCGACCACAGCAGGTTGAAGTGCTGAAACACCATACTGATTTTCAGCCGCGCCTGGCGCAGGGCTTCGCCTTTCGCCGCCGAGATCGCCTGGCCGTTAATGGTCACGCTGCCGGTGGTCGGTTTTTCCAGGCCATTCAGCAGGCGGATTAGGGTGCTTTTACCTGCGCCGCTGTAGCCAATAATTCCATAAATCTGTCCCTGCTCTATCGCCAGGTTCACGTTATCAACGGCTGTCAGCGCCACTTTTCCGTTATCAAAAATCTTCGAAATATTCCTGAGTACAATCATTATTCGGGTGATCCGTTCGCCTGTGGCGGTTTAGCAGTATGGATGTCCAAATGATAGTAAACAGGCGTTATTAGCTTTTAAATGAATGAAAAGGAATATCTTATAACCTGGAAGAATATGCCGCATGGCACGCGGGAAAAGGCTTATTGCTCATTTTCAGCTATCGATAGTCGAGGAGTGGCAATGGGTAAGCGCCACAAAAATGGGGCATTTGCCTTAAGGTTTTTCTCTGACGCAACATCCATGCTGCGAACCTTAACGCCTTGATAACAATCCGTTGTGAAAGTGCATATAAAATTTTTGAAACGCTGTTTTTATTTTCCTTTTGCGCATCTTTCGGCGTATAATGCGCGCCAAACTCCTGATGAATGGTTTCAGCGCTTGGACTACAAAAAACAACGCACACAACTTACCCTCTCTTCCTGGGCTGAAACACAGGCACACATTCTTCTGCACGCTCAATTGATGTCACCTATCCTTACTGCGTGTCATAAAAAATTTCGCAACACAGGTTTGACTCTGAGGCCCTGCGCCCCCGGAGCGAGATTTCCATATCCTTCTCAACTTAAAGACTAAGACTGTCATGAAAAAGACGAAAATTGTTTGCACCATCGGCCCGAAAACCGAATCTGAAGAGATGCTGACCAAAATGCTGGACGCCGGCATGAACGTGATGCGTCTGAACTTCTCTCACGGTGACTATGCTGAACACGGCCAGCGCATCCAGAACTTGCGCAACGTGATGAGCAAGACCGGTAAAAAAGCAGCAATCCTGCTGGATACCAAAGGTCCAGAAATTCGTACCATTAAACTGGAAGGCGGCAACGACGTTTCTCTGAAAGCGGGCCAGACCTTCACGTTCACCACAGACAAGTCTGTTGTCGGCAACAGCGAAATCGTTGCTGTGACCTATGAAGGCTTCACCAGCGATCTGTCCGTCGGCAACACCGTTCTGGTGGATGACGGCCTGATCGGTATGGAAGTCACCGCTATCGAAGGCAAAAACGTTGTTTGTAAAGTACTGAACAACGGCGACCTGGGCGAAAACAAAGGCGTTAACCTGCCGGGCGTGTCCATCGCACTGCCAGCGCTGGCCGAGAAAGACAAGCAGGACCTGATCTTCGGTTGCGAGCAAGGCGTTGACTTCGTTGCGGCTTCCTTTATCCGTAAACGTTCTGACGTCGTTGAAATCCGTGAGCACCTGAAAGCCCACGGCGGCGAAAACATCCAGATCATCTCCAAAATCGAAAACCAGGAAGGCCTGAACAACTTCGACGAGATCCTCGAAGCCTCTGACGGCATCATGGTTGCACGTGGTGACCTGGGCGTTGAGATCCCGGTTGAAGAAGTTATCTTCGCGCAGAAGATGATGATCGAGAAGTGTGTCCGCGCACGTAAAGTGGTTATCACCGCGACCCAGATGCTGGACTCCATGATCAAAAACCCACGTCCAACCCGCGCTGAAGCCGGCGACGTGGCCAACGCCATCCTCGACGGTACCGATGCCGTTATGCTGTCCGGTGAATCCGCGAAGGGTAAATACCCGCTGGAAGCCGTATCCATCATGGCAACCATCTGCGAACGTACCGATCGCGTGATGCAGAGCCGTCTGGATAACAACAACGACAGCCGTAAACTGCGCATCACCGAAGCCGTGTGCCGTGGTGCGGTAGAAACTGCCGAGAAACTGGAAGCCCCACTGATCGTTGTGGCAACCCAGGGCGGTAAATCTGCGAAAGCCGTGCGTAAATACTTCCCGAACGCGACCATTCTGGCCCTGACCACTAACGAAGTGACTGCGCGTCAGCTGGTGCTGAGCAAAGGCGTCGTTCCACATCTGGTGAAAGAGATCGCCTCTACTGACGATTTCTACCGTCTGGGTAAAGAAGTGGCCCTGCAGCTGGTTGAGCGTGGCCTGGCGCAGAAAGGCGACGTGGTGGTGATGGTTTCCGGTGCACTGGTTCCAAGCGGCACCACGAATACCGCATCTGTTCACGTGCTGTAATAATTTCGAACGAATTAATTTGTTAAAAAAGCGTCCTTCGGGGCGCTTTTTTTATTTCCGCTATCAGCCAAAATTATTAAAAAAGCAAATCGGGCTTTTCTATTTAACGGGGTCGTTTTCTAAGATGAATCCGATGAAAATTGTCTGTTTTAACACAATATTTTTCACGAAATAGTCAAAACAGGTGTTTCTTTGAGCGAACGATCAAAAATAGGCATATTCCCATCAAAAAAATATTCTCAACCTAAAAAACTTTGTGTAATACTTGTAACGCTACATGGAGATTAACTCAATCTAGAGGGTATTAATAATGAATCGTACTAAACTGGTACTGGGCGCGGTAATCCTGGGTTCTACTCTGCTGGCAGGTTGCTCCAGCAATGCTAAAATCGATCAGCTGTCTTCTGACGTTCAGACTCTGAACGCTAAAGTTGACCAGCTGAGCAACGACGTGAACGCAATGCGTTCCGACGTTCAGGCTGCTAAAGATGACGCAGCACGCGCTAACCAGCGTCTGGACAACCAGGCTACTAAATACCGTAAGTAATAGTACCTGTGTTAATAAAATGGCGCACATTGTGCGCCATTTTTTTTTACTCCGCATTTTGCTTTACTGAATAGCCTGTTCCTGCCCACCCTGCGACGCCTCAACCGGTAAGCGCGTATTCTGCGCCGAGAGACCTGTACTGGTCACATTTTGCCCGGCACCTGTTGATACCACGACCGGGATCCCCGCCCGACGCGACAACGCTTTATTCACCAGCAGCTTATCGCTATCGCCCTGCGAAACAAATGACGTAAAGGCGCCGGTTTGGGTAATCGCCAACGTCTGCGGGTTTTCTCCCTCCGCCGTCGCCAGCGGACGGTGCACCTCAACGTAGCGCTTACCGTCCGGCTCCACCGAGAACTTCACCGGCTCATTGATGATCTGCACCCGCGTGCCGACCCGGGTCTGGGCGAACAGCGCTTTGATATCCGGGGCGTTCATGCGCATACATCCGGAACTGACGCGCAACCCTACGCTGTCCGGTGCGCTGGTGCCATGAATCAGGTATTCACCGTTACCTATGCCCAGACGCAGCGCAAATCGTCCTAACGGGTTATTTGGCCCTGCGGGTACCACCGGGGGCAGTTTGATGCCCTGCGCCAGTGAGCGCGCTCTGATGCCCGCCGTTGGCGTCCAGGTCGGATTCGGGATCTTCTGGCTGATTTGGGTGGTGGTCACGGGCGTGTCCAGCCCCAGCTGACCAATACCCAGGGGGTAGACCTGCACGCTGTTTTCACCCGGCGGATAGTAATAGAGCCGAAGCTCCGCCAGGTTCACCACAATCCCTTCCCGGGGGGTATCCGGCAACAGCATCTGTGAAGGAATGGTGATGACCGTACCCGGTGCCGGATAGACCGGGGCGATAGTATTATTGGTTTCGAGTATTAAATGCGCAGCGGTATTAAACCGACGCGCTATTGCCTGCAGGTTATTATCACCTTCCTGGACAATATACGTCTGGTTTTGCCCGATAAGCCGGCTGCCAGCCGGTGGCAAAGGGTAATCCACCGCCCAGGCGCTATTAAGCGCGCTGAACGAACCTAAGAGAATGAGAGTTAATAGAGACGCGCGCTTCATACTGAGATTCCTTATTCACTGACGGAGCGTCAGAAAGCTGAAAAATCCGCGAGGCGGGAGCCGTCTCGCGGAACAGAATGAGGGCTGTCCTGATAGTTTAGCTAATGTTGGCGGCTTTGGCGCGGATTGCGCGGATCATCGCCTCAAGCCCCTGCGAACGGGAGGGCGTTAAATGCTGGGTGAGCGCCATTTTTTCAAACCACGGGCGGACGTCAAAGGCGACAATATCCTGGGCGGACATCTGCTGATATAAAATAAACACGACGGCAATAAGGCCTTTCACTATTGCCGCATCACTGTCACCCGCTAATTCAATCCTCCCGGCTTCATTCTGGTGCATTATTATCCACACCTGGCTCTGACAGCCCTGAATACTATTTTCCGGGATATGCTCGCTTTCGCTGAGGGCAGGCAGACGCTGCCCCAGCTCAATAATGTAGAGGTACTTCTCTTCCCAGTTTGCGCAACGCGTAAAGTTGCGCAGTAATTTATCTCTGTCTGGCAGTGCAGCCATCTCTTCCCCTCATGTCAGCCCAGCAGACGGTGGATACGCTTCAGCCCTGCCACCAGTCTGTCGACCTCTTCCATTGTGTTGTACATGACCAGCGACGCGCGGCACATCGCCGGTACCTCATAGAACGCCATCAGCGGCATGGCGCAGTGGTGCCCGGTGCGTACCGCCACCCCATAATTATCAAGAAAACTGCCGACGTCATAGGCGTGGTGTTTGCCAAGATTAAAGGCGATAACGCCCTGGCGATCTGCCGGCCCGTAGAGCGTTAGATCCGGCACGCTGGCCAGCTCGGCCAGCGCATAGCGCATCAGCATTTGCTCATATTCGGCGATGGCATCCAGGCCAATCTCAGACACATACTCCATCGCCGCGCCCAGCCCGATAATGCCCCCGGTGTTGGGCGTGCCCGCCTCAAAGCGCCACGGCGCGCGGGCGTAGGTCGTGCCTTCGCTCAGGCTGACGGTAGCGATCATCGATCCGCCCCCTTCCCACGGCGGCATGGCCTGCAATATCTCGTCCTTGACGTACAGGACGCCGATGCCGGTTGGCCCGTAGAGCTTGTGCCCGGAAAAAACGTAGAAATCGCAGTCCAGCGCCTGCACGTCCACGGTATGGTGCATCACCGCCTGCGCGCCGTCGACCAGCACTTTCGCCCCGGCCTGATGAGCTTTGGCGATAATCTCCGCCACCGGGTTTTCGGTGCCCAGCACGTTAGAGATTTGAGTGATGGCCACCAGCCGGGTGCGTTCATCCAGCAGGCTATCCAGCAGTTCAAGCTGTAAGGTACCGTCCTCGTTGAGCGGGATCACCCGCAGTTCGGCCCCGACGCGCTCGCACAGCATCTGCCAGGGAACAATATTGGCGTGGTGCTCCATCTGGCTGATGATAATGTTATCGCCCCCATGCACCTCCGCGCTGCCCCAGCTGTTTGCCACCAGGTTGATCCCCTCGGTGGTGCCGCGTACAAAAACCAGCTCCTCTGGCAAGCGGGCGTTCAGAAACGCCGCCGCCCGGGTGCGGACGTTTTCCATCCGCTGGGTCGCTTCGGCGCTGAGGGTGTGGATCCCCCGGTGCACCGCCGCATAACCGTGGCGGTAGAACGCCGCTTCGGCCTCGATCACCTGGGCAGGCTTTTGCGCGCTGGCGGCGCTGTCGAGATAGGCAAGCGGCAGACCGTTTACTTCACGGGTCAGGATGGGAAAATCCGCCCGCACTTTCTCTACAGGGTAATTCATGCCACACCTCCAGGCAGACGCTGGCCGATTCGCGCCAGCACCTGCTGTCTTAATGTTTCATCCCCGAGGGCTTCGGTCAGTTCGGCAGCAAAGGCGTAGATGATCATCTTCTCTGCCGCCTGCTTGTCGATCCCGCGGGATCGCAGATAGAACATCTGCTCATCGTCGATCCGGCCCACGGTAGCCCCGTGGCTGCACTTCACGTCATCGGCGTAGATTTCCAGCTGCGGTTTGGTGTCCACTTCCGCCAGGCGCCCCATCAACAGATTGTTGTTGGTCATCTGCCCGTCGGTTTTAATGGCGTGCTGCGCCACGTTGATCAGCCCGTTGAACACCGCCCGCCCCTTGTCGCTGACGATGGTTTTGTGCAGCTGACGGCTGTTGCAGTAACCCTTGTTGTGCTCAAGCCAGGTACGGGTGTCGCATACCTCGGTTTTCACCGGCATCGCCAGGCTGTTGATGCGCAGGGTGGTGTTCTCCCCGTTCAGCTGGGTGCTGGTGTTATGACGCAGCACCGCGCCGCCCAGCAGGAAACTGTGGCTGAAGGCTGACGCATCGGCGGCAATCTGCAGATCGTTATGGGCAAAATGGTGGCTTGCGGCATTCTCAAATGCCAGTTTGATATGGTGCAGCTGGGCGTTGGCCGCCACGTTCATGGTCAGGCGTGCGCCGGTGAAATGCCGCATCTCGTTGAGACTGACGTAATGTTCAACGATGGTTGCTTCAGCCCCCTCGGCCAGCGACAGATGGTGGCGATAGTGAGCCGTGTTGAACTCCTCTCCTGCCAGCCCCTGAGTGATATGCAGCAAAAGCAGCGGCTTCGCCGGGCGGGCGTTACGCTTCACGCTGATATGGGTCACGCTCTGGGCCAGGCTTTCGGTCAGATGCAGGAACAGTTCCGGCTGCACGGGGGCCGGCAGGCTCTGGCGCTCGTCGTTAATCACCACCTCAAACCCGCTGCCGTCGGTGCTGTCGCTGAGCTCCGGGGTAAAGCGCCCGTCGACAAACACCAGCCGCGTGGCGTCGAGGGTCAGCGCCAGTGCATCGAGGTCACTGGGAGCAACGCTTGCGCGCCGCGCCACGAACTCGCCGTTGAGCAGCCCTTCCAGCGGAGTGTATTTCCAGTTTTCGTGCTTACGCGTCGGCAGCCCGAGGCGCAGCATCTGCTGCAGGTGCTGTTGCGCCTGTTCCGAGCGCGTGTTGCCTTGCGCTTCAAACAGACGGTGCCACTGCTGCAGCGCGTTACTGCTGTTCGCTAAGCCAGCCATAGCCCTGCTCCTCCAGCTGTTTGACCAGCGTGAAATCACCGGATTTCACAATCCGCCCCTGATAGAGCACATGCACATAGTCAGGCTTGATGTAGTCCAGGATGCGCTGATAGTGGGTGACAATGATGAACGACCGCTTGCCGTCGCGCAGGGAATTAACGCCGTCGGCGACGATCTTCAGGGCGTCGATATCCAGACCGGAGTCGGTTTCATCGAGGATGCACAGCTCCGGCTCGAGCACCGCCATCTGCAGGATGTCGTTACGCTTCTTCTCCCCGCCGGAAAAACCGACGTTGACCGAGCGGGTGAGCAGATCCTGCGGCATCTTCAGCAGCTCAATTTTCTCTTCCATCAGATCCTGGAAATCAAAGCGATCCAGCTCCTCTTCACTGCGGTATTTGCGCACCGCATTCAGCGCAGTCTGCAGGAAGAACTGGTTGCTGACGCCGGGGATCTCCACCGGATACTGGAAGGCCATAAAGATGCCCTCCCCGGCTCTCTCTTCCGGCGACAGTTCCAGCAGATCTTTGCCCTTAAACTCCACCGATCCGCCAACCACGTCGTAATCTTCGCGCCCGGCCAGGGTTGCAGAGAGGGTACTTTTCCCGGAACCGTTCGGCCCCATAATGGCATGCACTTCGCCCGGGCGAACCTCAAGGCTCAGGCCGCGCAGGATCGCGTTATCTTCCACACTGACCTGTAAATCTTTAATGCTTAACATGTGCTTTCCTTAATCCTTAACCGACGCTGTGTTCAAGGCTGATCGCCAGTAATTTCTGTGCTTCCACGGCAAACTCCAGCGGCAGTTCTGAGAACACGTCCTTACAGAAGCCGTTCACAATCATCGAGATGGCGTCCTCTTCGCTAATGCCGCGCTGCAGGCAGTAGAAGAGCTGGTCTTCGCCAATCCGCGAGGTCGTGGCTTCGTGCTCCAGCTGGGCGCTGTTGTTGCGGCACTCGACGTACGGGAAGGTGTGGGCCCCGCAGTCCGGGCCAATCAGCATCGAGTCGCACTGGGTGAAGTTACGGGCGTTGGTCGCCGTCGGCATGATTTTGACCAGGCCCCGGTAGCTGTTCTGGCTTTTACCCGCCGAGATCCCTTTCGAGATGATGGTCGATTTGGTGTTTTTGCCGATGTGGATCATCTTGGTGCCGGTGTCGGCCTGCTGATGCCCGCTGGTCAGCGCCACGGAGTAGAACTCGCCGATGGAGTTATCCCCGCGCAGAATGCAGCTCGGGTATTTCCAGGTGATGGCGGAGCCGGTTTCCGACTGGGTCCATGACATCTTGCTGTTCTCACCTTCGCACAGGGCGCGTTTGGTAACGAAGTTCAGGATGCCGCCGGTGTTGTTGTCCCCCGGGAACCAGTTCTGCACCGTGGAGTACTTCACTTCCGCGTCTTTATGGATGATCACTTCTACTACCGCAGCGTGCAGCTGGTAGCTGTCGCGCACCGGAGCGGAACAGCCTTCAATATAGCTGACGTAGCTGCCCTCGTCGGCGACGAGGATGGTGCGTTCAAACTGGCCGGTTTTCTCAGCGTTGATGCGGAAATAGGTGGAGAGCTCCATCGGACAGCGCACGCCCTTCGGCACGTAGATAAAGGTGCCGTCAGAGGCCACCGCCGCGTTCAGCGCCGCAAAGAAGTTGTCGTTGCTGGGCACCACGGTGCCGATGTACTTCTTCACCAGCTCAGGGTGATCGTGGATCGCTTCGCCGAAGGAGCAGAAGATGATCCCCTGTTCGCCCAGCTTTTCCCGGTAGGTGGTGGCGACAGAAACGGAGTCGAAGATGGCGTCAACCGCCACCTCACGCCCTTCGCGTACCGGCACGCCGAGCTGTTCGAAGGCCTCTTCCACCTCTTTACTTAAAAAGGCGTTGGCCCCGGTCTGCTGTACCGCGCCGGGCTCTGAGGCACAAGTGTCATCGCAGTTACCGCAGGACGGCGCAGAGTAGTAGCTGTAATCCTGATAGTTCAGCTTGTCGTAGTGCGCTTTCAGCCAGTGCGGCTCTTCCATCTCCAGCCATGCCTTATACGCATTCAGGCGGAACTCCAGCATCCAGTCGGGTTCGTTACGCCTGGCGGAAATGGCACGCACAACCTCTTCGTTGATCCCTTTTGCCATCTCGTCGGTCTGCAATTGGGTGAAGAAGCCCTCTTTGTAATTAATATGGCCACCGGACCAGGTGTTGACATCGTCAGTTGCTTCAGTATGTCGAGACATAATACCGCCTATACCCCAAAACTTTCGCCGCAGCCGCATTCGTTCTGGGCTTTCGGGTTATTGAATTTGAATAACTGGTTTAAGCCTTCGCGCACGTAATCCACTTCCGTACCGTCAATAAACGGCATAGCCTGGAGTGGCACATAGAGTCGGGCGCCGTCATGTTCAAAGACCAGATCGTCTTTCTCCGGCTGGCTGACGGTCGTCAGGACATAGCCGAAACCGGCGCAGCCCGTCTGCTTCACCCCTAACCGCACGCCAAGCATGCCTGCCTGTTTGCTGACCAGCTCGCGAATGTGCGCCGCTGCGGCAGGCGTTAGCGTTAGTCCACGCCACGCAAAATCTGTCGGATCAAACGTTTCTGAATGCTGTTCCATAAGTCCACCTCATGTATTGCGCCCCCAGGGCATAACACCATGTTAGTGATAATGATTATCACTTCAACCCCTCAGTTGCAGGGACATTCGGCTTAATCGCCCTTTTTGCTTACTTTCATTAAGCATAGACCCTGCTGACGGGCTTATCAGACCTGAACAGTAATGTTTAATTGATTGATATTAAGAGGAAATACTCGAGGAAATCGACGGAAACGGTCAAAAGCGAAAATATGTATAGAAAATGCCTATTTTTGGGATAGCTGTTTTATACGCCCGCCCGGCTGCTTTAGCGTTTGTACACTATGACCCCAGCATGGACAGCCCGCCCAGGCGGGCGGGCTGCTCGGTTACCCTCTGCCCGTGGTCAGCTTCTCAGGCATTCGCGCAATAAATTTATCTGCATGGTTTTTTCACGCATTCTGGACAACAGCACCTGCAGGTCGTGATCGCTGGTCAGCTGAAATTTCTGCATAACGTCATACTTGTGCGCATACACCGTTTTGTAATCAATATGCAGTTTTTTGGCAATTTCTGGCGTCGACAGTCCCTGGTACAGGCTTGCCATAATCACGGTTTGCCGGGGCGATAACGTCCGGTGATGGCAATCAGCACAGGAGTGGCTTTCACACTTCTGCTCGCCACTCTGCAGGTGTTGCCAGGCCGCCCGGAAAATCTGATAAAAATCGCTCAGGGGAGCATCCCGCGAGATGAACGCCATCTCTTTAAAACAGCCCGGTAAGGTCTCTTTTACGTACTGTTCGCCGTTGATGAGACCAATCATCACCCCTTTATCCCGGGCCAGTAATTCGGGTGTACAGATAAATGGCTCGCCACGGCAAAGTGACAGCACAATGATATCGGCATCGCGAATACTCTCCCGGGTAAATTCCGTAATAAAGTGAATCTCACTCAGGAACTCTGTTCTGAATAGATCGCCAATGAAATTTTTCAGCGCATAACAGTAAAGTGTATCTGTCTCTTTAATAAGCACGTTGACGGTCATGTCTCTCCTCCACTTCCTGTTTATCGTCTTTCTGCCATTTACAACTAGTTGTATTCCAGGGTCAGGATCACCGCGACGCCGAGGGTGCCCGGCGTCACGCCGCCGGCACTGGAATACGCAATGGCCTGCATATTCATGGTGGCGGTGCGATCGATGCCAATATTTTGAGTAACGCTGCTACCCGAACCTATTAAGCGCCCTGACCGGGTGTCGATAATGCCCAGCGCGATATTTCTCGCTGTCCCGCTGTTTTTGAAATAATTCGATCCGGCAGCAGGATCGGCGGTACCGTTAAAGGTGGCCGTCACGCTCTGGGTTGCTGCCGGGCAGTCGGTAAAAGTCAGACTGAAGGGAACAGGCGTGGATGAAGAGGCCGGTGTCGCCATATTGTTTGCCTGCATATTTCCCAGACTGACGTTCACAACCGCGTTGCCGCCGTTAAATACGCAGGGTGAGGCCACAATGTTGCCTTTCACGGCGATATTGACCGCATCCATTGCTGCCGCCCCGGCGGTAAACAGGCAGGCGAACGCGACTGCGATGATATTGAGCGTCATCGGCCTTTCCTTTTATTGGTAGGTGAGGATAAGGGTGGCACTGGCATTTGCGGTTCCGGTGTTTACCGCGGTTTTGGTTTGATAGTAACGGGCGGTGATGGGCAAACTCTCCTGCCCCCCCGCGGTCTGTTTCAGTGCAATGGTGCTGTTCAGTACCAGCGGCGTGCCGTTATACAGGAGCTGCACACCCACACCGTCCGCCACGCCCGGAGAGTCCTGACCGGATAGCGCCAGCACGCTGTTATCACCCAGGTCCGGGTACTGAATCCCGCTCAGCGTGACGTTAATATTCGCTCCACTGTCGCAGTTCAGGCCGAGGTTCTGCGTGTTCTGCCCGCGATTAGGGATGGTGCCAACGGTGTCGCCAAAATTGCCTGCCGGGATGTCGCCAAGGGGGAACACCAGATTTGGCGTCGTAATGTCGCAGGCCACCTGGGTAATCGAACCGGTTCCCGCATAGACCGGGATTTCCGGTGCCGCTGTGCCGCCCCGGTATTGCTCGGTCCAGGCCACGAACGACGCCAGTTGGCCGGTTACGGAACCCGAGGTGATATTGCCGGTTTTCCAGAACTGGATAATCGGCTGGAAATTACTGGTGTCGACATCATTCGGGTTCGATGACCATGAAGCCGTGAAGATATCGGCCCCGAGCCAGGTGTACCCACTGAACGATCTTGGGCCGGCGGTGGATTTCTCGTAGTATCCCACCGACACCCCGACCCCCGGCAAGCCGGTTTGATAAACACGGCGACCATTAGCGGAGGTAAACGCATAGGGTAATACCCCGCTTTTCATCCCGGCAGTCGAGCCTTCATTGCCGGTAGCCGTACAGCTATAGGCCAGCGCCATTGAACCATAAATTTCATTGCTTATTGCCTGGCCGACAGCAACATCACGCTGCACGATAATATTCCCGTAATTGACGGAATAAGGCGCGCCGACAGTGGTGTAATTACACCCGTAGCCGTACAGCGGAAATACGATCCCCAGCACGATGATCAGACGTCTGATAATAGACATTTCGATTAATCCACATTAATTCATTTAGCGGCACACAACATCAGCGTGAATAATATCGCTGACGGGTTGTGGGTTATTAAGGGTGTAATGAGCCTGGCAACGCTGCTGTTCGCCTTCGCCCCACGTCACCGTTAATGTCGTATCCGGCTGCAAACCGGTTAAATAAACCTGCCCGCTATCCCCGACAATAAATCCTGAATTCTGCGCCCCGTTCACCGTGGCAATTGCCCCGAACGGAACGGGTTGGCCATTTTGCCGGGTGAGCGTCATCAGTATTCGCAGCCCGATGCTGGCAACATAACTGGCCCGCACAATCGCGCCCCGGGTCGGCACCACGGTCTGTACCGTCTGTTCCAGTTCGACGTCGCCGGGCAAGGTTTCGGTCATTAACGAGACCTCGTTTTTGCGATAAGGCGTCACATTGCCGCTCAGGGTATAACCGCGGTAATCCGTTCTGGCCCCTGACTGGTTTTGCACGCCTACCCCGGCAGCACCGGGCGCTTTTATCAGCACATTGGTTTCACCCAGCGCCTGGGAAAAGGTGATGCCGTCTGCGTGGGCAACCACCCCACCCTGCAGGCCATAATTCAGACGGTCGCTGTGCCGATCGTAACTGTAGCCGGCAGTCACTTCTCCGTAGGTGCCCTTGTAATCCCCGTTAACGTTGCCGGTATAGCCGACGTTATTCGTGCCGTAACCCTGCTGCAGGTTCCAGCTGAGGGCGTTATTTTCCAGCGCCGTGCCGTTGATCCCCAGGATGTGCGTGGTGCCGCCGTTTTTACTGGCGGTAAGGCTGTAGTTCACCCAGGCCTGCGGCAGAAGGGCCGCCAGCGGAACGCTGATATTAAAAGAGACCACTTCATCTCTGGCATAACGGCTGTCGCCGCTGTGCCCGTCCTGACTTGAGGTGTAGGTCAGTCCGTAGCTGACGCTACGCCAGACGTTGTTGTAGCCCAGGCTCCAGGCGCTCTTCGACTGACCGGCGCTCCAGTAATCTTCCCTCATGGCACTTAACATCAGTGAGCCCAGATTGTTGCCCAGGGTCTGGCTCAGGGTTATCTCGGCACGGTTGCGACGCCTTTCGGTGTCAGCGCCGTCGCTGCCATAAGAGTCCAGCACCTCCTGCATCCCGTAAAAACCCCGGGTGGCGTAGCGATAACCGGCGATGGCAAAGTTGGTCCCGCTGCCCACAAAATTCTTGCTGTAGCGTGCCCGCCATGCCTGACCGTTCGATTTTCGCTCATCTTTCGGCGTGGACCAGCCCTGAGTGACATCTGCGGAGAAGGCGCCAAAATCGCCCAGATTTTTCCCCATCCCGACAGCCAGCGACTGGTATTTGCTCGCGCCCTGAAAACCGCCGTATAGGGTCAGGCCATAGGGAAGGCCGTAGATCCCGGTCAGCTGGCTGAACGGTGTTTTATCGACGCGACTGTCCCACGAGCGGTACTGGCCTGCGGTGAGAGCGTACTTCAGTTGCCCTTCCCGCTGTAGGACAGGCAGGGAAGCAAACGGCACGATAAAGTGCTGCACGCTGCCGTCGGCCTCGTTAATGGTGACGTCGAGATCCCCTGCGCCGCCGGTCGGGTACATATCGGTGATTTCAAATGCCCCGGGTGCAACATAGTTCTGGTAAATCTGATAGCCGTTCTGGCGGATAATCACCTGGGCATTGGTTCTGGCAATGCCGCGCACCACCGGAGCGTATCCCCGAAGCGAGTCTGGCAGCATCTCCTCATCCGAGGCCAGCTGCCCGCCGCGAAAAGGCATGCTGTCGAAGACATCTGCCGGAGCCGAACTGTCCCCCAGCGTCAGCTGCGCTTTCAACGGGATAATGGCCCGCCGGGCATAGGTATAAACGTTATCCCACTGGGTCTGGCCATCGTTATCACGTGACCAGGTGAGGTAGTTACGCAGTCGCCAGGGTCCAACATTGAGGCCCGGTCGCAGGTTTGCATACTGGCTGCTGTCATTGCCGCCGTTTTTGTTCAGCGTGTTTGCGCCGCTCAGCTGGTAATTGAGCATCGCGGCGGTGATCCCTTCATCCCACAGTGAGGGTTGAACATAGCCTCTGGCCTGCATCGACAGCGCGGCCTGCGGAACGCTGATAACGAGACGCTGGCTGGCAAACTGAAAATCCGTGCTGGCCTGGGGAATGGCATCCAGACGCGCACAGGGAGTACCGGGTTGATTAAGATCCTGAAAATTCTCCGTCTTAACGCCCCACTTGCTCAACATTTCAACGCTGAGACAGGGCTCAAGCCGCGTCTCGCCCCGATCGTCGCCGACCTTTTGAAAGGTGATGTCCTGGGTATCCATCAGCTGACCGTCAAGAATGATATCAACATGATAAATACCTGCCGCCTGGGAACCCGTCTCAAAGCCCCGTAAATCAGCCTTGTCAATACCAGGATTATCAAGCTCGATTAAATCTGGGTTAAAAAATTCCCGCGCCTGAGCTTTATTTAAATCACCCGTCAGGGCAAGGGTAATAAACCATGCCAGCCACGTGACTTTATATCCGCTAATGTCCATCCTGTCGCTGCTCCATGAATATTACCTGTTACCCGGTTATTGTTTACAGGTTTGCCGTATGTGCTTCCCCTGTGCTGCCGAAATCGTTTATCAATTTAAAAACCACTGCCCCTGTCGTGATTTGGCCAGGCAGATTGATAACCGTTTGTGAACGCGGCAATATCCAGGTGACGTCTGGCACTTTTTTACCCCCGACGGTAATTTCATTAAAATTCATGACATAGTCGGTAGGGTTGGCGATCTCTATTTTATCTCCCCTGCGTCGCCAGGTTAATTTATCGGCCTGTTCCTCTGGTGTTGAGCGCTTAAGTCCTGCCGGACGATAAATTAATTTGATTCGCGTTTTTACGGCAATTTGCAGCGAGTTCTCTACAGTGGTTGCCGAGGGTATTGATTTTATATTCAGCCAGAACAGACTTTCACGATCCTGAGGTAGTTTCCCGGTCAATACCACCCGCTCAACGTTTTGCTGCCCTTTATCCAGCCGGTAAAGGGGCGGCGTAATAATAAAAGGCGGCTTTTGCGTGCTGTTTCCGGCCGCCTCTATCCACGACTGAACCAGATACGGTGATTGATCGGGATTATTGACGTTGATAGACGCTTCTTTTTTACTGCCATCAAATACAAGGCGTGTTCCGCCAATAATGATACCCGCCTGTGCAGCAGACATACCGGTCACAACAAGCAGACTGGCGAGCAGGGTTTTGTGAACACATTTCATTACATACCTCAGTAACAACGGGGCCGTTTTCCGGCCCCTCCTGATGTCCAGTCAGGAAATTAGTTATAGTCGACAGAGAAGTTGGCGACAGAGTTTGCTGGCCCCGCCGTCACGCTTGACGCCGTAGAAATATACTGTGCATAAAACTTCAGGGTATTATCCTGGGTACTGCTCAGCACGTAGTTATAATTATTCTCTCCGTGCAGCGGCAGATCGGCTTTATCCGCCGACATCAGATTAATCGCCACACCGGTGGCTGCACCCGCTACCGAAGCGTTAATTGCCAGCAGGCTCGGGTTAGTTAAGTCTGGCGTACCGTCAAAGCGGACTTTCGCTGAGGTGACGGTAACGGGACAATCTTTTAATATAATATCGAAGCCTTTTGCCGCTGTTCTGTCTCCCATCCCGGCGAATTCTGATTTATAGAAGTCACCAATGATCACAGTCTGGTTTTGCGATGCAACGGCGACTTCACAGGCCGAGTCCAGAATATTTCCGGCAAAATTAACCGTGCCTGCTGCCGCGAAAACGGAAGAGGAAGAAACGGCAGCCAGAGCAGTTAACGCAATAATAATCATGTTCTTTTTCATAATATTTTTCCTTAATATCATTTGTCATCACCATTTTTTGGGCAAAAGCATCCTCAAGGTGTGCATCACCTTTTATTTTTGTATGCCCGTTTAGCTGGTTCCTGTGTGCAAATAAAAAAACAAAACCCTGTCTGTTTATAAAAGACCCTGCCTGTTTTTTATTCACATGGCGGCAATTTAAATTAAGATTTATCCAAACTCAAATTGTTTTTGAGTCTAGTTGTAGACTTTGGGGCAGGCTGTTTTCGTTGGCGTCACCGCGGGTATTTAACGCTATACCAGGAAAGTCATCTCATCCTGATGAATGTAATCTTGTCTGTCCTTATCCGGTCCATTAATAGACTGGATGGAAAAACAAATATCAATCAACATGTTAAAATCAGATGCTTATGTCCGGTCTATTTTTAGACCAAACCCTCATATTCCCTGTGCCAATGCTTTTTAAGATAATCCTACCCAGTAATAACGCATCGACAATTTGTTAAGATTGAGGTCACCTGATGAATACCCGAATGACGGCGGTAAAGGCCGATCCCAACACATCTTCGCTGGCGTTAAAACCTTTTGCCGACATAGAAAAACTTACAGCGCATCTTCGTCCCTTTACCGAGACTATCGCGATTAAAAAAGGCGATGTGGTGCATTATTATGAAGCGGATGTCCGGCAGTGCTGGCTATTATTACGCGGCAGCGTGGCGCTGCATCGCCGTGGCGATAGCGTGGTGCTTAATTCAGAATCCGCGCCCTTTATCCTGGGCGTAAGCAGCCAGCTCTGTTCGGAGCATTTATATGCCAGAGCACTGGAAGATTCTGAAGCGGCGCGTATGCCGCTGGCATTATTTAATCAAATCGTGGCCAATGACGGGTTATGGGAGCACTTTTCCCGGCTGCTGATCTATACGGTTTCCCGGATATATGAACACTGCTCGCAAATATCGCAATTGTCCGCGTATGACATTATTCGGGTGCAGCTGGTTGAGCTGTTACAGGAACCGGATTCAGTCCGGCTCAACACCACCGCGGCGGCGTATATCAAAAGTCGTACCTATCTTTCCCGAAGCGGTATCATGCGCATCCTGTCAGAGTTACGCACGGGGGGGTATATCACCATGCAGCGAGGCGTGCTGCTGGATATTCACCATCTGCCACAAAAATATTGATCCGGAGGGCGTAACACGCGCTTCTTTAAGCCGAGTGGCACTATAATCATCGTCATCAGGCCACCTTCAGCTTACAGGTTGTGTTATGTCATCGCCAACAATGCCGCCCGGTTCGGTTCCGCGCGGTTCCCCCTGGTCACAGGAACTTATTAACCATTTGCAACCCTACGCCACCCTTCTCGACGCTCAGCGCGGCGAGCGGTTTGATTTCTGCATTAAGGGCCAGGGGATCTGTTATCTGATAATTGACGGGAGCGTGGCACTCTATCGCCGTAGCAACAATATGCTGCTGTCGACCGCCACCAGCCCTGCGGTTTTCGGCCTGGCGAACCTGACGGATATCTATTTTGACGACTATTTCAAAACCCTTAAGCCGTGCAAAATTGGCATTATTCCGGCCGATAAGGTCAATGAGATCTGCAAAGAACAGGATCTGTGGGGATTAGTGTCCCGCCATCTGATGTTTGTCTATAACCGGCTCTACCACCACATCATGCCCGAGGGCACGCCCACGGCCTATGAGCTGATCCGAAAACATCTGCTGGAACTGATGAACGAGGATGAAAGTTTTCGCAAAAGGATCACCGCAGAGAGGTATATCCGGGATAAAACGCAGCTTTCGCGTAGCGGTGTAATGCGTATTCTGGCCGATCTGAAAGCTGGGGGTTACGTGGAAATGGAAGAGGGACGACTGATTAAAATCAACAAACTCCCCACCAAATATTGAGTAAACCCGCGTGCAATCCCGTTGTAAGCGTTTTCCGAATCTCAGTCGGATGACTGAGGCGATCGCCTCCCGGTGCGCTATGCTTCTGCAAAAGGGCAGCATACGGAGGGGAAATGCTCATTGCACTTGTGACCATCACCGTCGTTGCCGTCGTCACCACCGGTCTGGTTATCCTGTCTGCCATGCAGGACATACACAACGATTACTGAGTACAAAAAAGAAAGCCCTTAAGACTACCAGGGGTAATCTTAAGGGCTTCTTGCTCCATCCGGCGCTTATCTCCGGCACTCAATATGGCTTAGCTCTTGAAGGAGCATAGGAATCGTCTCATAGATCTCAGGGCGCGAATTAACATTTCTTGCGGCCGGTCGGTAAGCAGCGGTATTTCAACGGGATGGAAAAGCAAAAAGGCCGCATTCGCGGCCTTTTTTTCAGACGACAGCGGTGGTGAGCCGCGACGAGCAGCACAGTCGCTGCTGTTCATCGAAGATATCAATCTGCCACACCTGATGACGCCCGCCGGTATGCAGCGCGCGACAGACGCCACGCACCCGGCCGCTGCGCACGGCACGAATGTGGTTGGCATTCACCTCCAGCCCCACCACCTTCTGCTCCCCTTCGGTGCAGAGATAGCCCGCCACCGAGCCCAGGGTTTCGGCCAGCACCACGGAGGCACCGCCGTGCAGCAGGCCAAACGGCTGATGGGTGCGGCTATCCACCGGCATCGTGGCTTCAAGTTCCTCTTCGCCGATGCGGGTAAACTGGATGTCCAGCAGTCCCACCATATTCCCGTCGCCCATGGCGTTTAACGCCTGCAACGTGACCGCACGTTTCCAGATCATCCCATAATCTCCAGTAAGGCCTGCAGTGGATGGCGGACGCCGCTGCCCTCAACGCGTTTAACCTGGCTGCGGCAGGAGTAGCCGGTCGCCAGACAGCGGTTTCGCGGCAGACGCTGCATCGCCTGATGCCAGGAGAGCTCGTAGATCCCGAGCGAGTTCGCATGGTTCACCACCTCGTGCCCGTAGGTCCCGGCCATGCCACAACAGCCGACGCTGACGCTCTCCAGCTTCGCGCCGAAGCGGGCGAAGATCGCGGCCCACTGCGCAGGTGCCCCCGGCAGCGCGGTCACTTCGGTGCAGTGGCCGAACAGATACCACGGCTCGCCGCTGGTCTCCGGCACGGTTTGCGTGCTGACAACGGAGGGCAGCCACTCATGCACCAGCATCACGTGGAAGTCGCCGCGCTTGTCGCCGAGAGTCTGTTTGTACTCGTCGCGATAGCAGAGCACCAGCGCCGGATCGACGCCCACCATCGGCATACCCAACTCCGCCACCCGGCTAAGGAAGTCCGAGGTCTTTTGCGCCGTTTTCGCAAAGCGGTTAAGGAAGCCTTTAATGTGCTGCGCTTTGCCGTTGGGCGAGAACGGCAGCAGCACCGGCTGATACCCCAGCCGCTCGGCCAGACGGATAAAATCGGCCACCACCTGCGCATCGTAATAGCTGGTAAACGGATCCTGCACCACCAGCACGGTTTTCGCTTTTTGTTCGTCGCTCAGGGCTTCCAGCTGCTCGAGCGTCAGATTGGCGGAGCGGTGTCCGACCATCTGACGCTGCAGGGACGGCGTGGAGAGCAGCGGCAGGTCGATCATGCCGATATGCTTCTCAGAAAGTTTGCGCACCAGCGGCTGGTTGATAAAGAAGTTAAAGGTGCGCGGCGCGCGGGCCATCAGCGGGGCATAACTCTCTACCGTTGCCACCAGATGATCGCGCATCGGGCGCAGATAGCGGCTGTGATAGAGCTGCAGGAAGCGCGAGCGAAACTCCGGCACGTCGATCTTAATCGGGCACTGGGTGGAGCAGGCCTTACAGGCCAGACAGCCCGACATCGCCTCCTTCACCTCGTGGGAGAAATCATATTCCCCTTTGCGCGCATGCCAGCTGTTGCGGGTGCGTTCGACCAGGGTACGCAGGCTGGCGCGTTTTTCCGGCAGCTCTTTTTCCAGCGCCAGCGGATCCACGCCACGGTCAGCCAGCAGACGCAGCCACTCGCGTACCAGGGTCGCACGCCCTTTCGGGGAGTGAATACGGTTGCTGGTGATTTTCATCGACGGACACATCGGGCTTTTCGCATCGAAGTTAAAACACAGGCCGTTGCCGTTACACTCCATGGCGCCGCGCCAGGAGGCGCGCACGGCGATAGGGATCTGACGATCGAAGGTGCCGCGCTTGACCGCATCCACCTGCATCATCGGCGTATCAAGGCCTTCCGGCGGGCAGATTTTACCGGGGTTGAGGCGGTTGTCCGGGTCAAAAGCGGCTTTGATTTTGCGCAGCTCGCCGTACAGCTGCTCGCCAAAGAAGGCCGGACTGTACTCCGCGCGGAACCCCTTCCCGTGCTCGCCCCACAACAGGCCGCCGTACTTCGCGGTGAGCGCCACCACCTCGTCGGAGATCTGCTTCATCAGGATCTCCTGCTGCGGATCGCACATATCCAGCGCCGGGCGCACGTGCAGCACCCCGGCGTCGACATGGCCGAACATGCCGTAGCTCAGCCCGTGGCCGTCCAGCAGCGCGCGGAACTCAACGATATAGTCCGCCAGGTTTTCCGGCGGCACGCAGGTATCTTCGGCAAAGGGAATCGGCTTGGCCGCCCCTTTGGCGTTCCCCAGCAGACCCACCGCTTTTTTACGCATGGCATAGATACGCTCGATGCCAGCGAGATCGTTACACAGCTGCCAGCCAATCACTCCGCCCTCGCCCCGGGCGATAAGCTCGTCGAGGCGCTGGCAGAGGTTTTCAACCTGGCTTTCGATAAGCTCGGCGTCATCGCCGGCAAACTCGACGATGTTCAGACCGAGCATCTCTTTGTCAGGCACGTCGGCGATCAGCTCGCTGACCGAGTGCCAGACGATATCTTCCCGGGCCAGGTTGAGGACTTTGGAGTCGACGGTTTCTACCGACAGCGCGCGGGCATCCACCATAAAGGGCGCATTACGCAGCGCGGAGTCGAAGGAGTTGTACTTCACATTCACCAGGCGGCGCACTTTCGGCAGGCGGGTGATGTCGAGACGCGCCTCGGTGATAAAGGCCAGCGTTCCTTCAGAGCCGGTAAGGATGCGGGTTAAATCGAACTGGCTGAGATCGTCATTAAAGACATGACGCAGATCGTAGCCGGTCAGGAAGCGGTTCAGTTTCGGGAATTTATCGATAATCAGCTGACGGTTGTCGCGGCAGCGCTCCAGCACGGTGCGGTAGATGCGCCCGGTGGTGGTGTTGTCTTTCCCCAGCGTTTCGGCAAGCTGAACCGGCATCGGCTGGGTATCGAGGATATCGCCCCCCAGCAGCACAGCACGCACGCCAAGGACGTGATCGGAGGTTTTACCGTACACCAGCGATCCCTGGCCGGAGGCGTCGGTATTGATCATCCCGCCGAGGGTGGCGCGGTTACTGGTCGACAGCTCCGGGGCAAAAAAATAGCCGTAGGGCTTCAGGTACTGGTTCAGCTGATCCTTGATCACGCCGGCTTCCACCCGCACCCAGCCCTCTTCCGGGTTGATCTCAATGATGCGGTTCATGTAGCGGGACATGTCGACAACGATCCCCGTGTTCAGCGCCTGGCCGTTGGTGCCGGTACCGCCGCCGCGAGGAGTAAAGATTAATGAAGCGAAACGCTCCTGGGACGCCAGACGGGCAAGAAGCGCCACATCAGCGGTAGAACGGGGAAAAACGACTGCATCGGGAAGTAGCTGGTAGATACTGTTGTCGGTCGCCATCGTCAGCCTGTCGGCATAACGTGTGGCGGTATCGCCGGTAAAACCCTGTTGCTCCAGTGCCTGCAAAAAATTCAGCACCAGCTGAACGACGCCGGGTGCCTGAGAAATTTGTGGGATCATTACTGTCGACCCTGCCCAATCTGAATAGTTGTAGATAATCGTTTGCGTTGTGTCTCACATTTTTATCACATTTTAAACGTATCCGCCCGACAGAATTACAGGCAGAATCTGCCTGTTAAAAATCGCTGAAATCACTAATGATTATTGTGATGCGGTTTCATATTCTCGCCGGTCTGCCGGTGTTCTTAAAAGGTGAAATTCATTTATGGTCAATCGACATCAGCCCAGGGACGTTGCACAAATTTTGCTGTCGGTGCTGTTCCTTGCAATCATGATTATTGCGTGTCTGTGGATTGTTCAACCCTTTATTCTTGGCTTCGCATGGGCGGGAACCGTAGTGATCGCGACCTGGCCGCTGTTCATTCGCCTGGAGCGTTTGCTGTTTGGTCGCCGCACGCTGGCGGTACTGGTGATGACCCTGCTGCTGGTGCTGCTGTTTGTCATCCCGGTCGCGTTACTGGTGAACAGCCTGGTGGACGGCAGTGGCCCGCTCATCACCAGCATCACCAGCGGCGATATGACGTTGCCGGAGCTGGGCTGGCTAAACGACATCCCGCTGATTGGCGATAAGCTCTATGCCGGCTGGCACAACCTGCTGGATATGGGCGGCAGCGCCATTATGGCGAAAGTGCGCCCCTATATTGGCGCCACCACCACCTGGTTTGTTGGTACCGCGGCCCATCTTGGCCGCTTTGTTGTGCACTGCGTGCTGATGCTGCTGTTCAGCGCCCTGCTCTACTGGCGCGGCGAGCAGGTCGCCCTTGGGGTGCGTCATTTCGCCACCCGGCTGGCCTCGGCGCGCGGCGACGCGGCGATGCTGCTGGCGGCGCAGGCGGTGCGTGCTGTGGCGTTAGGGGTGGTGGTGACAGCGCTGGTGCAATCGGTGCTGGGCGGTATTGGGCTGGCAATCGCTGGCGTGCCTTATGCCACTCTCTTTACGGTGCTGATGCTGTTAACCTGCCTGATGCAGCTGGGGCCGTTGCTGGTGCTGGTTCCGGCGATTATCTGGCTCTACTGGAGCGGCGATACCACCTGGGGCACTTTCCTGCTGGTCTGGAGCTGCGTGGTGGGGACGATGGATAACGTGATTCGTCCGATACTGATCCGCATGGGTGCCGACCTGCCGCTGATTCTGATCCTCTCCGGCGTTATTGGCGGCTTGATTGCCTTTGGGATGATCGGTCTGTTTATCGGTCCGGTGCTGCTGGCCGTCTCCTGGCGACTCTTCTCCGCGTGGGTGCATGAAGTCCCGCTGCCGCCAACCGATCCCGATGTCCTGCTTGCCACGCTTAACGAGACAAACGAGCCGAAACAGTAGCGCTTCCGTTCTGGTGGGTTCGCCCACCAGAATGTTAAGCATCACTTATCAATTGGTTTTACCTTAAGCAGTACTAAAGCCTTTCCTGCCGCTAATTACTTCAATCTACTTCATAAATTCTTCATGCTTTTTAAACTATTGAGACGAATCTGATCGACGCAAAAATTGGCTATGCCTACTATTAGGTCACGGTTATGAATCAACAACACCTTGATTTATAAGCATGGAAATCCCCTGAGTGAAACAACGAATTGCTGTGTGTAGTCTTTGCCCATCTCCCACGATGGGCTTTTTTTTATCCATTTTTTGGCACAATCGTTAAGCAATACAGCGATGATTTTGAAAAAGAAATAAAGACGGCGGGGGATGGCAGGAAAAAGCCCCTTCCGCGTGGAAGGGGCCCGGGAGGATTACTTCTTCAGTTCGGCCAGGCTCAGCCAGGTTTGCACCACGGTGTCCGGGTTCAGGGACAGGCTGTCGATCCCCTCTTCCATCAGCCATGCGGCAAAGTCTTCATGGTCGGACGGACCCTGGCCACAGATGCCGACGTACTTGCCCTGTTTCTTCGCGGCACGGATGGCCATCGACAGCAGCGCTTTCACCGCCTCGTTACGCTCATCAAACAGCGCGGAGACCACGCCGGAGTCGCGATCCAGACCCAGCGCCAGCTGTGTCATATCGTTCGAACCGATAGAGAAGCCGTCGAAGTGCTCAAGGAACTGTTCTGCCAGCAGGGCGTTGGATGGGATCTCACACATCATGATGATTTTGAGCCCATTCTCGCCGCGCTTCAGCCCCTGACGCGCCAGCTCGTCAACCACCGCTTTCGCCTGATCCACGGTACGCACGAACGGCACCATGATCTCGACGTTGGTCAGGCCCATCTCGTTACGCACGCGTTTCACCGCCTCGCACTCCAGGGCAAAGCAGTCGCGGAAGCTGTCAGAGACATAACGACCGGCGCCACGGAAGCCCAGCATCGGGTTCTCTTCTTCCGGCTCGTAACGCTCGCCGCCCACCAGGTTGGCGTACTCGTTAGATTTGAAGTCGGAGAGACGCACGATCACGCGTTTCGGGAAGAAGGCAGCGCCCAGGGTCGCAATCCCTTCGGTCAGACGGCCGACGTAGAACTCTTTCGGCGAGTCGTAGCCCTTCATCATCTCGCGAATTTCTTTTTGCAGCTGCGGAGTCTGATCGTCGAACTCCAGCAGCGCACGCGGGTGGACCCCAATCATACGGTTGATGATGAACTCCAGACGCGCCAGGCCAACGCCTTCGTTTGGCAGACAGGCGAAGTCAAAGGCACGGTCAGGGTTGCCGACGTTCATCATGATCTTCAGCGGCAGGTCCGGCATGGTATCAACGCTTGAACTCTTCACGCTGAAGTCCAGCAGTTCGGCGTAGACGTAACCGGTGTCACCTTCGGCGCAGGAGACGGTGACGTTCTCATCGTCTTTCATGCGTTCGGTAGCATCACCGCAGCCTACAACTGCCGGAATACCCAGCTCACGGGCGATGATCGCCGCATGACAGGTACGTCCGCCACGGTTGGTAACAATCGCTGCCGCCTTTTTCATGATCGGTTCCCAGTCCGGGTCGGTCATGTCGGTAACCAGCACGTCGCCGGGCTGGATACGGTTCATTTCGCTGATGTCGTGGATCACTTTCACCGGGCCTGCGCCGATGCGGTGGCCGATGGCACGCCCTTCAGCGATGATTTTGCCCTGAGCATGCAGGGTATAACGCTCCATCACCTGGCCGCGGGAGCGGACGGTTTCCGGACGTGCCTGAACGATGAACAGCTTGCCGGTGTTGCCGTCTTTAGCCCATTCGATATCCATCGGACGGCCGTAGTGTTTCTCAATCTGCACCGCCTGCTTCGCCAGCTCCTGCACTTCGGCATCGGTGAGCGAGAAGCGGTCGCACTGCTCCTGCGGCACATCTTCAATGCGCACCTGCTTGCCGTGCTCCTGCGTCGGGGCGTAAATCATACGGATTTTTTTCGAGCCCATGGTGCGACGCACGATAGCCGGGCGATCCGCTGCCAGGGTTGGCTTGTGAACATAGAATTCGTCAGGGTTGACCGCCCCCTGCACCACCATCTCGCCCAGACCCCAGGCGGAGGTGATAAAGACCACCTGATCAAAACCCGATTCGGTATCAATAGAGAACATCACGCCTGATGAAGCCAGATCCGAACGCACCATGCGCTGCACGCCCGCTGACAGCGCAACGCCGCGGTGGTCGTAACCCTGATGCACGCGGTAAGAGATGGCGCGGTCGTTAAACAGGGAAGCAAACACATGTTTTACCGCCACCAGCACGGCGTCGTAGCCCTGTACGTTAAGGAAGGTCTCCTGCTGACCGGCAAAGGAGGCATCCGGCATATCTTCAGCGGTGGCGGAGGAGCGCACGGCAAAGGAGGCCTGAGCATCATCAGCGGAGAGCTGGTTATAGGCGTCGTGAATGGCTTTTTCCAGCTCAGGCTGGAAAGGTGTGTCGATGATCCACTGGCGGATTTGCGTCCCGGCTTTTGCAAGCTCAGAGACATCATCAATGTCCGTGTTATCCAGTAGTTCGTAAATGCGCTGGTTTACGCCGCTTTGATCCAGAAAATAGTTAAAAGCATCGGCGGTGGTAGCAAATCCATTCGGTACGGAGACACCCATACTGGACAGATTTGTAATCATTTCACCCAGGGAGGCATTTTTGCCTCCAACTCTGTCTACATCATTCATGCCGAGTTGGTTATACCAAAGCACCAGCGGTGACGAGCCATTGTTGGACATCGAAACAATCCTTTTATGATATATGAACGGGTTTTAAGAAACTCCTACTGCGTATTTATACTGTCATATTTATTCGCGCTAAAAAAACGGTGAATCGTGTAAGCAATTTTATTTTTTAGCTTTTAAGACTCTTCCCCCTTAAATGCTAACCCGATGATTCCTATGGATTCCCACAAAAAAACTCAGACTTTTGGGTGATTTTGAAAAATGAAACACCCCTTTCATTAAAAATAAAAATAGCGTTTCATTTTTAATTTCCTCCGCGCGTTGACTGTTGTATTTTACTTTTTTAATTTATGCTTTCAGTCAATTACATCTGATATACCGAGTGTGCAAAATGGATAATGCTGTCGATCGCCACGTTTTTTATATTTCCGATGGTACGGCGATCACCGCCGAGGTGCTGGGCCATGCGGTGATGTCGCAATTCCCGGTTTCCATTAACAGCATCACCCTGCCGTTTGTGGAAAACGAGAGCCGCGCCAGAGCGGTGAAAGATCAAATTGATGCCATTTACCAGCAGACCGGCGTGCGTCCGCTGGTGTTCTACTCGATTGTGATCCCGGAAATCCGTCAGATCATTTTGCAGAGCGAAGGTTTTTGTCAGGACATCGTGCAGGCGCTGGTGGCCCCGCTCCAGCAGGAGATGAAGCTGGATCCCACCCCGGTGGCGCACCGCACCCACGGCCTTAACCCGGCGAATATCACCAAATACGACGCCCGCATAGCTGCCATTGACTACACCCTCGCCCACGACGATGGTATCTCGCTGCGAAACCTCGATCAGGCTCAGGTCATTCTGCTTGGGGTGTCGCGCTGCGGTAAGACTCCTACCAGCCTCTATCTGGCTATGCAGTTCGGCATCCGCGCTGCCAACTACCCCTTTATAGCCGACGATATGGATAACCTTGTCCTCCCGGCCGCGCTCAAACCGCTCCAGCATAAGCTGTTTGGTCTGACCATTAACCCCGAACGACTGGCGGCCATCCGCGAGGAGCGCCGGGAAAACAGCCGCTATGCGTCGATGCGCCAGTGCCGGATGGAAGTGGCTGAGGTTGAGGCCCTGTATCGCAAGAACAACATTCCGTGGCTGAACAGTACTAACTATTCGGTAGAAGAGATTGCCACCAAAATTCTCGATATTATGGGCCTGAATCGCCGCATGTACTAACAGGCTAGTACATTGGTTCATTATCCTTTATACTCGCCCCCACAACAGGGCACGTTTGTGCCCTGCTCTTGAAATCAGCGGGGATTGGTTTAAGGTGATGCCCATCACTTCCCGGTAAGTTACCGATGAAGCACTACATTCTGAGAAATACCATGAACAAAACCGATGAACTCCGCACAGCGCGTATCGACAGCCTGGTGACGCCAGCAGAGCTGGCCCAGCGATACCCTGTTTCTGCGGCAGTGGCCGAACACGTGACAACGTCACGAAAACGCGTTGAAAAAATCCTCAATGGGGAAGATCGCCGCCTGCTGGTGATCGTAGGCCCTTGCTCCATCCACGATACTGATGCCGCTATGGACTACGCCCAGCGCCTGAAAGGGCTGCGGGATAAGCACCAGTCGCGCCTCGAGATCGTGATGCGCACCTACTTCGAGAAGCCGCGTACCGTGGTCGGCTGGAAGGGGCTTATCTCCGATCCCGATTTGAACGGCAGTTACCGGGTCAATCACGGCATTCAGCTGGCCCGCAAGCTGCTGCTGCAGGTTAACGAGCTTGGCGTGCCCACCGCCACCGAATTCCTGGATATGGTGACCGGACAGTTTATCGCCGACCTCATCAGCTGGGGGGCGATTGGTGCGCGCACCACCGAAAGCCAGATCCACCGTGAAATGGCCTCGGCGCTCTCCTGCCCGGTGGGCTTCAAAAATGGCACTGACGGTAATACCCGCATCGCGGTGGACGCCATCCGCGCGGCCCGCGCCAGCCACATGTTCCTGTCCCCGGACAAGAATGGCCAGATGACCATCTACCAAACCAGCGGCAACCCATACGGCCACATCATTATGCGTGGCGGTAAACAGCCGAACTATCATCCGCAGGACATCGCCGAAGCCTGCGACACCCTGCGCGAGTTCGACCTGCCGGAGCAGCTGGTGATCGATTTTAGCCACGGCAACTGCCAGAAGCAGCACCGCCGCCAGCTGGACGTCTGCGATGAGGTGTGCCAGCAGATCCGCAACGGCTCCAGCGCCATCGCCGGGATCATGGCCGAAAGTTTCCTGCGCGAAGGCACCCAAAAAGTGGTGGTTGGCCAGCCGATAACCTACGGTCAGTCCATTACCGACCCCTGCCTGAGCTGGGAAGATACCGAACTGCTGCTGGATAAACTGGCGGCGGCGGTGGATAGCCGTTTTTAAATTCTGCGCCGGGTGGCTGCTACGCTTTACCCGGCCTGCCAAACTACAGCGCGATATGCAGGCCCGGTAAGCGAAGCGCCACCGGGCTTTTTTTCATGCCGCACAAACCCCTAACCCCCACTCCCGTCACCTTTTTTTCACAAAACACTTGCCGTGATTTGCAGTTTGTTGATAATGATTATCATTGTTACATTGATTGCTATTTTGAAAAACATTATGTCACGTATGGATAACACCGCAGCAACGCTCACTCGTCCTGAAGACAAAACACAGCCTCCGGGCGCAACCGATCGCCGCATCGACAGCAAACAGCTGTTGGGCGAAGAGGGACGCGTCATTATCGAGCATGACGGCCAGCACTACCTGTTGCGCCAGACCCATGCCGGAAAATTAATCCTCACAAAATAAGCACCTTCGCCAGCCACCCAGGTTCCCCCCAGGCAGCCAGCGCTTTTCACTTTTAAATGGAGAGTGGCTCATGCCATACCTGAACACCGCGTCTTTACGCCCGTCGCTGCTGGCGCTGGCCATTACCACCGCTCTGCCGGGAATGGCCGTTGCCGCCACCGACGACATCACGGTAACCGCCACCGGAAACTCCCGCAGCGCCTTTGAAGCGCCAATGATGGTGAGCGTCATTGACGCCACCGCCCCGGAGAATCAAACCGCCAGCTCTGCCGCTGACCTGTTGCGCCATGTTCCCGGTCTGACCCTTGACGGCACCGGACGCACCAACGGTCAGGACGTGAATCTGCGCGGCTACGATCGTCGCGGCGTGCTGGTACTGGTGGACGGCGTCCGTCAGGGCACCGATACCGGCCACCTGAACAGCACCTTTCTCGACCCGGCGCTGATCAAACGTATTGAGATCGTGCGCGGCCCCTCCGCCCTGCTGTACGGCAGCGGCGCAATGGGCGGGGTAATCGCCTATGACACCGCCGATGCGAAAGACCTGCTTCAGGCCGGCCAGACCAGCGGTTTCCGCGTGTTTGGCACCGCCGCCACCGGCGATCACAGCCTTGGTATGGGAGCCAGCGCCTTTGGCCGAACCGATACCCTCGACGGCCTGGTGGCCTGGTCGAGCCGGGATCGCGGGGATATTCGTCAGGGCGGCGGTGAGACCGCACCGAATGACGAATCAATCAACAATATGCTGGCGAAAGGCAGCTGGCAGATGGATCAGGCCCAGTCCCTGAGCGGGTCGTTGCGCTACTACAACAACGCGGCGCAGGAGCCCAAAAATCCGCAGACCATCGAGGCGGACGACAGCAGTAACCCGATGACCGACCGCTCCACCATCCAGCGTGACGTGCAGCTGGGGTATCACATCGCCCCGGAGGGTAATGACTGGCTGAACGCCGATGCCCGGATCTACTGGTCCGAAGCGCGTATTAACGCCCAAAACATTGATGGCACCGGGGAATATCGCGAGCAGACAACCAAAGGCGGCAAAGTGGAAAACCGCACCCGCCTGTTCGCCGACTCTTTCGCCTCGCACCTGCTGACCTACGGCGGCGAGTATTACCGTCAGGAGCAGTCCCCCTCTGGCGCCACCACCGGCTTCCCGGATGCGAGCATCGACTTCAGCTCCGGCTGGCTGCAGGATGAGATCACCCTGCGCGATCTGCCCGTCACCCTGCTGGGCGGCACCCGCTACGATAACTACAGCGGCAGCAGCGACGGCTACGAGGACGTAGACGCCGATAAATGGTCATCCCGCGCCGGGATCACGGTCTCCCCGACCGACTGGCTGATGATGTTCGGCTCGTATGCCCAGGCCTTCCGCGCCCCGACGATGGGCGAGATGTACAACGATGCGAAGCACTTCTCCATTGGCCGGTTCTACACCAACTACTGGGTGCCGAACCCAAATCTGCGTCCGGAAACCAACGAAACCCAGGAGTACGGTGTTGGCCTGCGCTTTGACGATCTGATGCTTGCCAGTGATGCACTGGAGTTCAAAGCCAGCTACTTTGATACCAACGCCAAAGATTACATCTCCACCACTGTGGACTTCGCCGCCGCGACCACCATGTCGTACAACGTGCCGAACGCCAAAATCTGGGGCTGGGACATGATGGCGAAATACTCCGCCAGCCTGTTCAGCCTGGACGTGGCCTATAACCGTACCCGGGGCAAAGACACCGATACCGGGGAGTACATCTCCAGCATCAGTCCGGATACCGTCTCCAGCAAGCTGGACATCCCCCTGGCGCAGAGCGGCTTCAACGTGGGCTGGATTGGCACCTTCGCCGATCGTTCCACCCACGTGAGCAGCAGCTACAGCCAACAGCCGGGCTACGCGGTGAACGATTTCTATATCAGCTATCAGGGCCAGCAGGCGCTGAAGGGTGTGACCACCACTCTGGTGCTGGGTAACGCCTTCGACAAAGAGTACTGGTCTCCACAGGGCATCCCTCAGGATGGCCGCAACGGCAAGATTTTCGTGAGTTATCAGTGGTAATACCCCTGCCCCGGTTGCGGGGCATTTATCCGGAAGGAAGAGACAATGAATCACTACACACGCTGGCTTGAATTAAAAGAAGAAAATCCGGGGAAATATGCGCGTGATATCGCTGCGCTGATGGCCATCAGTGAAGCTGAACTGACGTATGCCCGGGTGGGCTACGATGCGTGGCGTCTGCATGGCGACATCCGCGAGATCCTCGGCGCGCTGGAAGCCGTGGGCGAAACCAAATGCATCTGCCGCAACGAATATGCGGTGCATGAGCAGGTGGGGACCTTTACGAATCAGCACCTGAACGGCCATGCCGGGCTGGTGCTTAACCCGCGCGCGCTGGATCTGCGCCTGTTCCTCAACCAGTGGGCGAGCGTGTTTCATATCAGCGAAACCACCGCCCGCGGCGAGCGCCAGAGCATCCAGTTTTTTGACCATCAGGGGGATGCGCTGCTGAAGGTCTACACCACCGACAACACCGATATCTCCGCCTGGGGCGACCTGCTGACCCGCTTTATCTTTGCCGATAACCCGCCGCTGGCGCTGAAGGCTGCCAATGTGAGCGCAGAGGTGGCTAACGCCGACGCCGCGACGGTGGACAGCGAGTGGCGCGCCATGACCGATGTGCACCAGTTCTTTGGGCTGCTGAAGCGCCACGGCCTGACCCGTCAGCAGGCGTTCCGTCTGGTGGGTGACGATCTGGCCTGTCAGGTGGATAACCGTGCCCTGGCGCAGCTGCTGGATACCGCCCGTCAGGACGCTAACGAGATCATGATCTTCGTCGGCAACCGCGGCTGCGTGCAGATATTCACCGGTGTGGTGGAGAAAGTGGTGCCGATGAAAGGCTGGCTCAACATCTTTAACCCGGCTTTTACCCTGCACCTGCTGGAAGAGTCCATCGCCGAAACCTGGGTGACGCGTAAACCGACCGCCGACGGCCACGTGACCAGCCTTGAGCTGTTTGCCGCCGACGGGACCCAGATCGCCCAGCTGTACGGTCAACGCACGGAAGGCGAACCTGAGCAGCGCCAGTGGCGTGCACAGATTGACGCCCTGACGGTGAAAGGGCTGGCCGCATGAGAAGACTGCTTGCCCTGATTGCCGCGCTGCCGCTGGCCGCCTTTGCCGCGCCGCAGGAGAAGATCGTGGCCCTTGGCGGGGACGTCACGGAGATTGTCTACGCCCTGGGTGCCGGAGATTCACTGGTGGCGCGCGACAGCACCAGCCAGTGGCCGGCGCAGGCCACCTCCCTGCCGGATGTGGGCTATCTGCGCCAGCTTAATGCCGAGGGGATTCTGGCGATGCGTCCGACGCTGGTGCTGGCCAGCGCCCAGGCGCAGCCTTCGCTGGCGCTCAAACAGGTCGGGCAAAGCAACATCAACGTGGTGACGGTGCCGGGCAGCAATGCGCTCAGCGTTATCGACGAGAAAGTGCGCGTGGTGGCGCAG
The DNA here is from genome assembly GCF_023639785.1 of Leclercia adecarboxylata. Taxonomy (NCBI): domain Bacteria; kingdom Pseudomonadati; phylum Pseudomonadota; class Gammaproteobacteria; order Enterobacterales; family Enterobacteriaceae; genus Leclercia; species Leclercia adecarboxylata. The sequence continues at coordinate 1,947,214 of NZ_CP098325.1, read as the reverse complement.
GCGACGCACCGCGTCTCCGAAGGCGAAACCCTGCGCCAGCGTCTGAAGCAGGAGCTGGCCGCTATGCCCTCCTCCCCGCTTAACAAGCGGGTGCTGTTCATTCTTAATCACGGCGGGATGACCGCCATGGCCGCCGGGCAGGATACCGGGGCCGATGCGGCGATCCGCGCGGCGGGTCTGCGCAACGCCATGCAGGGCTTCTCCCGTTACCAGCCGCTCTCTCAGGAGGGTGTGATCGCCAGCCAGCCGGATCTGGTGGTGATTTCGCAGGACGGCGTGAAAGCGATGGGCGGAGAAGAGAATCTGTGGACGCTGCCAGGTCTGGCGCACACCCCTGCCGGGCGTAATAAGCAGGTGTTACAGATTGACGACATGGCGCTGTTGGGGTTCAGCGTGCGTACCCCGCAGGCGATTAGACAGCTACGCAATAAAGCCGAGCAACTGCCCTGATGCCTCGCCGTATACACTGTTCGCTGTGGGGACTGGCGCTGATGCTGGCCCTGATGACGCTGCTGGCCACCGGGTTTGGCGCGTTGCGTCTGCCGGTGAGCCTGCTCTGGAGCGGCACCGACGAGGCGCTGCGCCAGATCTGGCTCACCATTCGCCTGCCGCGCGTGCTGCTGGCGCTGGTAATTGGCGGTGCCCTGGCGCTGGCGGGCTGCGTGATGCAGGGACTGTTTCGTAACCCCCTCGCCGACCCCGGCCTGCTGGGGATCAGCAGCGGTGCCGCCTGCGCCGTTGCGCTATGGGTGGTGCTGCCCGTTACCCTGCCCGCCCTGCTGATGCTCTATGCCCCGATGCTGGCGGCCTTTCTCGGCGCCCTGGCTGCAACAGTCGTCATTTTCCTGCTCAGCCAGCAGCGGGAGAGTTCGCTCTCGCGCCTGCTGCTGGTGGGCATCGCCATTAACGCCCTGTGCGGCGCGGCGGTGGGGGTGCTCTCGTGGGTGAGTAATGACGCCCAGTTGCGCCAGCTGTCCCTGTGGGGAATGGGCAGCCTCGGCCAGGCCCAGTGGTCCACCCTGCTGGCGGTCACCTCGCTGATGATCCCGACGGTGCTGATTATCTGGCGGCTGGCGGCGGCTCTGAATCTGCTGCAGCTTGGTGAGGAAGAGGCGCATTATCTGGGTGTCGATGTGCGGATCGTCCAGCGCCTTCTGCTGTTATGCAGCGCCCTACTGGTGGCCGCCGCGGTGGCCGTCAGCGGCGTAATCGGCTTTATTGGCCTGGTGGTACCGCACCTGGTACGCATGTGGCTGGGGTCAGATCACCGGGCGGTGATCCCCGGCTCGGTGCTGGCGGGGGCCTTTTTGCTGCTGATCGCCGATACCGCTGCGCGCACGCTGGTGGCCCCGGCGGAGATGCCGGTGGGGTTGCTGACCAGTATTCTTGGCGCCCCCTGGTTCCTGTGGCTTATTTTTCGTCGTGGAGGCCAGCATGGCTGACTCTTTTATCGCCCAAGGCTTAACCTACAGCCTGGCAGGCCGGGCGGTGCTAAACGATGTCTCCCTGTCCCTTTCGCAGGGAGAACTGGTGGCGCTGATCGGCCCTAACGGCGCAGGGAAATCCACCCTGCTGCGCCTGTTAACCGGCTATCTCAAGCCGGATTCAGGGCGCTGCCTGCTGGCCGGTAAAGCGCTGGACGGCTGGAGTACGCAGCGTTTATCCCGGTTGCGGGCGGTGATGCGCCAGCAAACCCAGCTCGGTTTTGACTGGCCGGTTGAGGGGGTGATCGGTATGGGCCGCTCGCCGTGGACGCAACAGCCCGAGCCGCAGATCGTCAGCGAGGTGATGCAGCTTACCGGCTGCCAGACCCTGGCCGGCCGCCGGTATGCAGCTCTGTCGGGGGGAGAGCAACAGCGCGTTCAGCTGGCCCGGGCGCTGGCCCAGCTGTGGTGCGAGGGTGCGCCCCGGGGGTGGTTATTTCTTGATGAACCGACATCGGCGCTGGATCTCTATCACCAGCAGCATCTGCTGCGTCTGCTGAAGGTTCTCGTTCAGGGGGGAAAACTGCACGTCTGCGTGGTGCTGCACGATCTCAATCTGGCCGCCTTATGGGCAGACCGGATCGTGCTCCTGCATGAGGGAAGGATTGTCTCACAGGGAACACCGAAGAAGGTGTTACACGCTGATAACCTCTCCCGCTGGTATCGCGCTGAGGTTCATGTGGGCCAGCATCCGCTTAACACCAGCCCGCAGGTTTTTCTTAACCCCTAGCTTGAACAACTCACCTCCAGCCGTTTGCCCCAGTCCGGCGGACGGCTGATATAGTCATCGCTGCGGTCGGCAAACGGCGTCCGCAGCGCCTCGTGTAAGCGGTGAAGCTCGGCGTAATCGCCTTTTTCAGCCTGCTCGATCGCCCGCTGCGCCAGCCAGTTACGCAACACCATTGCCGGATTGACGGCGTTCATCTCCGCCTGGCGCACCTCGTCCGCCACGTTCTCCTGCTGCAGACGCGCGCGGTAGGTCGCAAACCAGTCATCAAACGCCTGGCGATCGATAAACTCGTCCCGCAGCGGCGAGGCGGCGCTGTGCTGTTCGGTTTGTCCCAGCATGCGCATGGTGCGGGTGTAGTCGCTGCCTTCCCGTGCCATCAGCGCAAACAGGTTGTTCAGCAGCTCGTTATCGCCCTTCTCCTGGGTCATCAGCCCCAGCTTGCGGCGCATCAGTTTACCGTACTGCTGGAGCAATACTTCCTGATAGCTGTCCAGCGCGTCGTTCAGCGCATCCACGTCAATAAAGGGTGACAGCGCTTGCGCCAGGCGCTGCAGGTTCCACAGGCCCACCGCAGGCTGGTTATCAAAGCTGTAACGCCCCTGATAGTCGGAGTGGTTGCAAATATAGCCCGGCTGATAGTCATCAAGGAAACCGTACGGGCCGTAATCGATGGTCAGGCCGAGGATCGACATGTTATCGGTATTCATCACGCCATGCGCAAAGCCCACCGTCTGCCAGCAGGCAATGAGCGATGCGGTACGTGCTACCACGTCGCGGAACCAGAGGATGTACTTATCGGCCTCGTCCTGCCACTGGGGCCAGTGATGGCGAATGACAAAATCAGCCAGCTGGCGCACTTTCTCCGGCTCGCGGCGATAGTAGAAGTGTTCGAAATGGCCGAAGCGGGCGTGGCTCTGAGCAACGCGGATCATCATCGCGCCCTGCTCCATGGTCTCACGGGCCACCGGGGTATCGCTCGTGACAATCGACAGCGCGCGGGTGGTGGGAATACCCAGGGCGTGCATCGCTTCGGAGGCAAGGCTTTCGCGGATGGTGGAGCGCAGCACGGCGCGGCCATCGCCCATACGTGAATAAGGCGTGAGCCCGGCGCCTTTCAGGTGCCAGTCCAGGGTTTGTCCGTTAGCGAGCAGCTGTTCGCCGAGCAGGATCCCTCGCCCATCCCCTAACTGACCGGCCCAGACGCCAAACTGATGTCCGCTGTAGACCTGGGCCAGCGGCTGCATGCCGGGCAGCAGGGTTTCGCCGCCAGACACGCCAGCCCCCTGATCCGGGCTGAACAGCGATTCCGGGATCCCCAGTTCCGCGGCCAGCGCCCTGTTATGCCAGATCAGGCGGGCATTGCTCAGGGGAGTGGGTTTCAGGGCCGTATAAAAGCCGGGTAATTCATCATGCCAGTGCGCGGTAAAAGACAGGGTCATAGGTCCTCCTGCTTTTAGTGTAGTGGGTTTAGCAGCGGTTAAACACCGGGTAAGGCAAGGGTTATCCCTGCACCAGGGCGGTGATGCGTTCAAGGGGAACGGCAGGCCACAGGCCACCCTGCATGGCGCTAAAGCCGTATACCGACAACCGTTGCAGGACCACGTCATCGTCCACGCCCGCAACCATCAGCGACTGACAGTAGGGTGATATCTGGATGAAGATCGCCCGCAAAAAGGGATCGAATGTATTTTCAGTGAGCTGTTGCTGAATGAAGTTTTTGTCCAGCGCCACACGTTTAAACATGCCGTCAAAAATGGCTTTGGTTGAAGCATCACCGGCGCCAAAATTGCCCAGCACCAGCGGATAGCGCAAAGCAAAATTCATTAGCGTGGTATTCATATTGCCTTTATTGAGATCCGGGTAGTTCTCATAAATGGTAAACTCCAGCCACGGATATCGTTCACATATTGAAACACCTTCGTCATTTGTTATCAGGTATTCAACTATTACCGACGAAATATTTATCCATGCAATAAGCTGCTGCTGAATAAAAAAGAGCTTACAGGTTTCGAGCAGGGCGAGCTGCTCCTGAAAGAGCATTAACTCCTGCGCAGGGGACAGCAAAGGGCGCACCAGTTCGGTAGGAATACGCACCTGGTTGTTAACGCCAACGAAGTTAACGTTTATTTCCAGACCGATCAGCGCTCCCGAATCATGGCGCGCGGGGACTAATAAAAATTCAGTTTGATAAGCAATATCCAGCATCACAATCATCGCGTCCGTCCTGATTTAAAGACGATACAAGACATCCTGAAACATATGCTGAAGTAATTCAACCATTTGGATTTTATAAAGAATAATCTCATTCGTTCCATTTAATTTTCGGATTTTCCTTAGTCCTGAAAATAATCTTATCCTGGATAAATCTTAATAGCCAGTTTTCCTGACTGCCAGAATTGCCTGAAATTAATTCAGCCTGCTGGACATCCAAAATTATTGGCATGAAACGAATCTCATTTAATGGAAACACCAGCGTCGCGCCGGACGGCGCGACGAGGTTAAATGCGCCGGGCTTGCCAGAAGTTTTTGCGCCAGTAAACGTTATTGAGAGAAGAGCGCATCACGCCGCGGCTGGTTGAAGCATGAATAAATTGATTGTCTGTATCGTATATTCCGACGTGCAGGCCGCTTTCGCCTGACCCGGTTTTAAAGAACACCAGATCCCCCGGCAACAGATCGTCTTTATCAATTTCAGTGCCTATTGTCGCCTGCTGGCGGGTTTCACGCGGCAACTGCAACGCAAACCGATCGCGAAACGTCAGCAAAACAAAACCCGAGCAATCAACGCCGCCGCGCGACATTCCCCCGTAGCGGTAAGGCGTACCGCCCCAGCTGTGCAGTTGATCGTTGAGACCCGCAATCACCGCGATAGAATCAGACAGCCGCGCGTTCGGCGGCGGCGTGCGATGGCTACTGCATCCTGCCAGAAATAGCGCGGCGACCAGGAGAAAACAGAATCGCATTCCCGACGACTCCTCTGAATTTTTGGATTTTCTGTAATTTAGCCTGTGAATATGTCGCTGTGCAACAAGCGGTTATTCCTGAGACGTTGAAACGATCATTCTGTGACCTTCAATGTCCAGACGGCGGAAAGGCATACCATAAGCTTTCGCCAGATTGGGGGGCGTCAGGACGCTGTCACGCGCGCCGCTGGCGATGAGCTGCCCCCGTTTCAGCAGCCAGACGCGGTGCGCATGACGCAGCGTATGGTTGAGGTCATGGCTGCTCATTACCACCGCAATCCCCTGCCGCGACAGCGCACTTAACGCTCTGTCGAGCGCCACCTGCTGGGCCACGTCGAGGCTGCTCATCGGCTCATCAAGCAACAGCAGCTTTCCGTGGGGATTGCCCTGCGGATGAATTTGCAGGATCACCGCCGCCAGCCTCACGCGTTGCCACTCTCCGCCCGAAAGCTGGCTGACGTGCCGGGAGAGCTTATCCTCAATACCCAGCATTGCCGCGACGGCATTTAACAGCCCCTTTTGCCGATCAGAGAGCTGGTGCAGCGTCAGATAGTGCCAGACCGGCATGGCAAATGGCGCAGTTTGCTGCTGCGCCAGATACGCCCTTCGGCTGGCCAGTGACGCGGAAGACCACCGGGACAGCGGTTCTTCAAGCAAGGTGATCTCCCCTTCGCCCCCGGTCAACCCCGCCATTCGGGAAAGCAAGGTGCTTTTCCCGGCGCCGTTCGGGCCGACGAGATGAACGATCTCCCCGGAATTGACGGCGATGTCGAGCGGGCCCAACCGCCCTTTTACCGCCACGCCGCTGAGCTGCATCAGAACGGTCATTAGCTGGCCAGCGCCTGCTTAACTGCGGCGGTGATGGCCGGATCGTCAGGCGTCATGTCCGGGGAGAAGCGCTGGATCACGTTGCCGTCACGTCCGATCAGAAACTTTTCAAAATTCCACAGGATGTCGTCCGGGTAGAGCGGCGCGCGCCCTTTGCTGGCCATACGCTCATAGAAGCCGCTGCCTTCTGGCGCAACAGCGGTCGGCGCGGCCGCCACCAGCTTCTGATAGACCGGGTGGCGATTGTCACCGTTCACATCCACTTTGCTGAACATCGGGAAGGTGACGCCATAAGTGGTGCTGCAGAACGTTTTAATCTCTTCTTCGCTACCTGGCTCCTGGCCGAGAAACTGGTTGCACGGGAAGCCAAGCACGGTGAAGCCCTCTTTTTCCCACGCCTTTTGCATCGCCTCCAGTTGCTCGTACTGCGGCGTCAGGCCGCATTTAGAGGCTACATTCACCACCAGCAGAACCTTGCCCTTATAGCCTTCCAGGGTGGTCTTTTCTCCATCGATGGTCGTCACTTCGGTGTTCAGAATATCGTTCGGCATAGCAGTCCCTCAGGTTGTCGTTCAGATTGGCAGCTTTAGCGGCCCGCTTTAAATAATAGCCCGATAAAGGCCAGGTTCTGCAAATCTTTTGTGAATCATAATTTTACAGGGGAGCCCGGGCTGCTTTAACGTAGCGCCCGGTCAATCGTTATTGTTCGCGCTGCGCCACGAAAGCAAAGGTCGAAGAGTTTTCTGAAGAACCCCGTGATGAAATATTGGGTACCGTGGTGGTATTTGAAGACCTTTATAATAGCCGCTGGGTTCTTTATCAGAACAAGGAAGGTTTTACTCTGATTGAATCAATCCGGATTCAATGACTAACATAAATAAAGCCAGCATGAATCCGGATGCATTTTTTACAGCTTAGGCGTGGTCTGTTTCTGTTGATCCATATACTTAACGACGGCGTTATGCCATGAAGGATCGTTTAGCTGAATTTTGGTATTTCCCATCGTGAGGCTTGCTGTACCGCTCACACAGCCCATGCCTGAACTTGGCATCGGTTTTTCACACCAGACAGGAAATACTCCACCCGTAGATACCGGACCATATTTATTCAGGGCAGCCTTGACCATATTGTCTTCATTTTTTTTCGTCCAGGGTATTTCATAGATCACCTGCGAAACAGCCATTGGATTAGACTTATTATAAGGAACACGAGGATCGAAACTCACCTGCATGCGGGTTCCTTTATCTTCGTATACCAGGTGCATAATCTGCTGACTCCCTGTGACAAAATCTGGAGTCTGACCTTTCATCGACTTAGACGCTCTTATTTGAGCAGGTGAAATACCAAAGTTTTTCTGCATTGCAGCTTGTGCTTCTTCAATACTCATCCCTGTTTTAACGCCGCCGACGTCAAAAGATTTAACATCCACGGCACGCACAGGAGGAATAGCGTTTGCCGATACAGATATCAGTGACGAAGATAAAGCTACCAAATATAATGGGGTTCGCAGGCGAATTTTCATTTTTCCTCTAATAACTGTAATGAATTAAGATGGTAATTTACATTCTCAAATTTCACTTTGCAAGTTGATGCGATAAATTCTCATCAGGTTGATTATGGAGATATCAGCACAAGCGGTTATTTTTTCCAGTAGCGACGTTTGTCTGTAAAGTTGAAATTAAGTCGGGCGGGAATAGCCTTTTAAAGGGTGTGAATATTATATATTCTTCACGACAGTGCTTATATTATGCAGGCCTGTATCAGGCGAACCGCTTTATTTTAACCGCCGCCTAAAGACAGCCTCATCCCGTAATATCATTGAGAAGCCAGCAATGGCGCCGACCGGGCTTGCGCATCAGGCCACGTACCGCCCGGATAACCGGTTTGGCAGAGTGTCCGGCCGGTGACGCCTGTTGCTCTTTACGGGTGAACGTCAAGCTGCCCTTCAGCTATTCCTGAAGTGTTTTTACCCGCATCGGGACTTTCCGGGTCACACCAGGTGCTAATGAGCTGCTTTAAAAAGTGGATAAGCCCGGACACAATCAGTACTGCGGATAAGGCTGCAAGCATAACAATCGCCATAAAAACTCCATGTTTTCATTTTTCCCTGCTAAATAGTAGAACGTATTCTTCAGTTGTCACGGTCATCCGGGTATTTTCAATTTCATTCCCGTTATTTTATAAGGGGGCTGAGTTGTTAACTCTGTTCGTTGGGGTGAAAGCCTGCGCAGCCGGGTGATATACACCCTTTAATTGAGAGGGATTACACCGAGTAATGACCATCAGACAGGCAAGTTGCAGGCGAAATATAGTCAGAATCGAGCCGCTATACATGCCTTCCACTCCATTTGTTCAGTGATTTGCTTTTAATAATAGCCAGATGAATACCGGTGCACCCAGCGTAGCGGTGACGACGCCGATGGGCAACTCTGCCGCCGTCAGCGCCAGGCGCGCGATGATGTCGGCAATAAGCAGCGTAGCGCCGCCTGTCACGGCCGCAGCAGGCAGCAGAAGCCGGTGATCGGTTATGCCGCATAAACGCAGCATATGGGGGATAACGAGGCCGATAAAGCCAATAGCGCCCGCCAGCGCCACGCTTACGCCCACCATCCAGCCGATAGCGATCACCAGAATGTTACGCCAGAAGGTGATCGGCAGGCCCAGCTGCCGGGCCGAAACCTCCCCCAGCACCAGGATGTTCAGCGGTGCGGCCTGGAAACAGGCCCAGATGATGGCGGGTACCAGCAGCAGCATCAACCAGCCCTCTCCCCAGTCTACGCCGCCGAACCCGCCCATCATCCAGTACATCAGCTGGCGCAGATCAAACGAGGTAGAAAAGTAGACCGCCCAGGTCATCAGGGCGCTGCAGATAATACCCAGCGCCACCCCAGCGAGCAGCAGGCGACTTACCGATAGATGACGGCGGGCAAAGCGCAGCAAAATAAGGGTAATGATCAACGCCCCGGCAATGGCGCAGAGGCTCAGTTCCCATCCAGACATGCTGCCCCCGCCAAGCATGACGGCAGCAATCAGCCCGACACCGGCCCCGTTTGACACGCCTAATAAGCCCGGCTCCGCAAGGGGGTTATCAAACAGCGCCTGCATGATAGTGCCGCTCAGCGCCAGTGCCGCCCCCACCAGCACCACTGCCAGGGTACGCGGCAGACGGATCTGCCAGATAAACAGCTCCCCCTGGGGACTAAACCACGACGACGGCCCGATCCATTGGTCGCCCGCGCACAGGCTCATGCCCAGCGCGATAACCAGCGCTATCAGCAGCAAGAGCAATTTACGCAGGTCGGAACGGTAATGCTGACGGGCAAATTCAGGCATTGGACTCATTTTGCGGATGAATGATGTAGTTGATTTTACGGTGGGTTCAGAGCAGCGCAAAGAAAAAAGGCCGCGAATGCGGCCTTTTTGGTTAGATCATCTCACTCTGCTTTGGGTGAAGCGTTTTCGACACGGCTCTTTAACTTCTGTCCGGGTCTGAAGGTCACCACGCGGCGAGCTGTAATGGGAATATCCTCACCCGTCTTCGGGTTACGACCCGGACGTTGATTTTTGTCGCGCAAATCAAAGTTACCAAAGCCGGAGAGTTTGACCTGCTCACCATTTTCCAGAGCGCGACGGATCTCTTCGAAAAACAGCTCAACCAGCTCTTTGGCATCCCGTTTGCTAAGCCCAAGCTTATCAAACAGATATTCGGACATTTCAGCTTTTGTAAGCGCCATAGGTTCAATCCCTCAATGATGCCTGGAATCGCTCTTTTAATGCCTCTACACATTTGGCGACGGTAGCGGCAATCTCCTCTTCTTCGAGTGTACGGCTGGTATCCTGAAGGATCAGGCTGATAGCCAGGCTCTTAAAGCCCTCTGCTACGCCCTTGCCGCGGTACACGTCAAATAAGTTTACGCCAACTACCTGATTTACGCCAACTTTCTTACATTCGGCCAAAATATCTGCGGCAGGCACATTTTCGGCCACCACGACGGCGATATCACGACGGTTTGCCGGGAAGCGAGAAACCTCCTGAGCCTGAGGAATGACGCGGTCTGCGACCTTGTTCCACTCCAGCTCAAACGCCAGTGTACGGCCGTTGAGATCCAGTTTGCGCTCCAGTTCCGGATGCACAACACCAATGAAACCAACGCGTTCACCTTTCAGATAAATCGCGGCGCTCTGGCCCGGATGCAGGGCCGGAATGGCTTCCGCGCGGAACTCAATTTCAGACAATTTACCGGTGAGATCCAGAACAGATTCCAGATCGCCTTTCAGGTCGTAGAAATCAACGCTGTTTTTGCTCAGATCCCAGTGCTCTTCATAGCGGTTACCGCAGATTGCGCCCGCCAGCATCAGATCCTGACGGATGCCGAGGTTCGCCTGCGTATCCGGTACAAAGCGCAGACCGGTTTCGAAGATGCGCACGCGGCTCTGCTGACGATTCTGGTTGTAAACGATGGTGCCCAGCAGGCCGGTCAGCAGCGACAGACGCATAGCGGACATTTCGCTGGAGATCGGGCTTGGCAGGATCAACGCTTCCTGGCCTGGGTGGATCAACTGCTGCACTTTCGGGTCAACAAAGCTGTAGGTGATCACTTCCTGGTAGCCTTTGTCGTTCAGCATGGTTTTCACACGCTTCAGGGAGAGGTCGGCTTCACGATGGGACCCCATCACCAGACCTGCCTGTACAGGCTCATCAGGAATGTTGTTGTAGCCGTAAACGCGGGCCACCTCTTCCACCAGATCTTCTTCGATCTCCATATCGAAACGCCAGCTCGGGGCGACAGCGGTCCACTCGTCCTGACCTTCGGTCACGTCGCAGCCCAGACGGCGCAGAATGTCGCTCACCTGTGCATCGGCAATGTGATGGCCAATCAGGCGATCCAGCTTGCTGCGGCGCAGGGTGATGGTTGCAGGCTTCGGCAGATGCGCCTCGCTGGTCACATCGATAACCGGACCGGCTTCGCCACCGCAGATGTCGATCAGCAGGCGGGTAGCACGCTCCATCGCTTTGTACTGCAGCGCTGGATCCACGCCGCGCTCATAGCGGTGAGAGGCATCGGTATGCAGGCCGTGACGGCGCGCGCGACCGGTAATGGAGAGCGGGCTGAAGAAGGCGCACTCCAGCAACACGTTCTGGGTTTCATCATTCACACCAGAGTGGTCGCCACCAAAGATGCCGCCCATAGCCAGCGCCTGGCCGCGATCGGCGATCACCAGGGTGTCGGCACTCAGTTTGGCTTCGCTACCGTCGAGCAGAACCAGGGTTTCGCCCTCTTTCGCCATACGCACCACAATGCCGCCTTCAATGCGATCTTTGTCGAACGCATGCATCGGCTGACCCAGCTCCAGCAGAACGTAGTTGGTTACGTCAACGACCGCATCAATGGAACGAATGCCGCAGCGGCGCAGCTTCTCTTTCATCCACAGCGGGGTTGGGGCCTTAACGTTGATGCCTTTAACCACACGACCCAGGTAGCGCGGACAGGCGTCTGGCGCTTCAACCTGAATGGGCAGCGTGTCGTTGATGGTCGCGGTAACCGGAGTAATCTCTGGTGCGTTCAGCTCAGCCTGGTTCAGGACCGCCACGTCGCGGGCGACGCCGATAATGCCTAAACAGTCGGCACGGTTTGGGGTCACGCTGATTTCGATGGTGTTGTCATCGAGCTTCAGGTATTCGCGCAGATCGGTACCGATCGGCGCATCCGCTGGCAGCTCAATGATGCCAGAGTGGTCATCGGAAATACCCAGCTCGGAGAAGGAACACAGCATGCCTTCAGAAGGCTCGCCACGCAGTTTCGCCGCTTTGATTTTGAAATCGCCTGGCAGCACCGCGCCCACGGTCGCCACGGCCACTTTCAGGCCCTGACGGCAGTTTGCGGCGCCGCAAACGATATCAAGCAGGCGTTCGCCACCCACGTTCACTTTCGTCACACGCAGTTTGTCTGCGTTCGGGTGCTGGCCGCACTCCACCACTTCGCCGATAACGACACCATTAAAGGCGCCTGCAACAGGTTCAACGCCGTCCACTTCCAGGCCTGCCATGGTGATCTGGTTAGAGAGCGCCTCGCTGTCGAGCGCGGTGTTCACCCATTCGCGTAACCACAGTTCACTGAATTTCATTGTTCTGTCCTGCCCTTATTTAAACTGTTTGAGGAAACGCAGATCGTTTTCGAAGAAAGCGCGTAAGTCGGTCACGCCGTAACGCAGCATGGTCAGACGTTCCATACCCATACCGAATGCAAAGCCGGAGTAGACTTCCGGGTCAATGCCGACGTTACGCAGAACGTTCGGGTGCACCATACCGCAGCCCAGCACCTCCAGCCATTTGCCGTTTTTACCCATCACGTCAACTTCGGCAGAAGGTTCGGTGAACGGGAAGTAGGACGGACGGAAACGAATCTGCAGATCTTCTTCAAAGAAGTTGCTCAGGAAGTCGTGCAGGGTGCCTTTCAGATTGGTAAAGCTGATATTTTTATCAACGATCAGCCCTTCCATCTGGTGGAACATTGGGGTGTGGGTCTGATCGTAGTCGTTACGATAGACGCGGCCCGGGGCAATGATGCGGATTGGCGGCTGCTTCTCTTTCATGGTGCGGATCTGCACGCCAGAGGTCTGGGTACGCAGCAGACGGGTTGCATCGAACCAGAAAGTGTCGTGGTCAGCACGTGCCGGGTGGTGGCCTGGGATATTCAGGGCATCGAAGTTATGGTAATCGTCTTCGATTTCCGGGCCGGTCGCCACGGTAAAGCCGAGCTCACCGAAGAAACTTTCAATACGGTCGATAGTACGTGTGACCGGGTGCAGGCCACCGTTTTCAATCCGACGACCCGGCAGGGAGACGTCGATGGTTTCGGCAGCCAGACGCGCATTCAGCGCGGCGCTTTCCAGCGCATTTTTACGCTCGTTCAGCGCCTGCTGAACCTGCTCTTTGGCTTCGTTAATTACCGCACCTGCAGCCGGGCGCTCTTCTGGCGGCAACTCACGCAGGGTAGTCATTTGAAGGGTCAGATGCCCTTTCTTGCCCAGATATTCGACGCGGACGTTGTCTAACGCGGCAACATCTGAGGCCTGGTTAATGGCAGCCGTTGCACTGGCAACCAGCTCTGCGAGATGTGACATGGTTTTCCTCGTTATGTAGCGATATTTACAAGCGGCAGATACGAAAAAAGCCTCCATCAGGAGGCTTTCTGGCGCTGTTTTCCGTTTCGTCTTTCACGCGCTAGCCTCCTGATGTCAGGTGCTAAAGTAAAAGAAGAAGCGGAAAATAGCAGCATTCATGCTTGCGTTACCTTGTGTGGTATGGAACCTGTCGCCTTATTGAAAAGGGTCGACAGAAAATTGTCAATGTTTTGATGCTGTTGAAACGAAAAGAGGGAGCAAAGCTCCCTCTTTCAACTGGCTTATGCCAGTGCTGCTTTCGCTTTTTCGACCAGAGCGGTGAACGCTACTTTATCGAATACGGCGATGTCAGCCAGGATCTTACGGTCGATTTCAACAGAGGCTTTTTTCAGGCCATTGATGAATTTGCTGTAAGAAATACCGTTCTGACGTGCTGCTGCGTTGATACGTGCAATCCACAGCTGACGGAACTGACGCTTACGCTGACGACGGTCACGGTAAGCGTACTGACCAGCTTTGATAACAGCCTGGAAGGCAACGCGGTATACGCGTGAACGCGCACCATAGTAGCCTTTAGCTTGTTTCAGAATTTTCTTGTGACGTGCACGAGCAATTACACCACGTTTTACGCGAGCCATGTGAGCTCTCCTGTATCTATATTCTTAGTAAAAAAATTAAACGTTAACGGCTTATGCGTACGGCAGGCACGCGATAACCAGACCCAGATCGCCTTTAGACACGAGGCCTTTTGGACGCAGGTGACGTTTACGTTTAGTAGATTTTTTGGTCAGAATATGACGCAGGTTTGCGTGCTTACGCTTAAATCCACCACCACCGGTTTTTTTGAAGCGCTTAGCAGCACCGCGTACGGTCTTAATTTTTGGCATTTTAATAACTTCCACTTCGCATTGTTAAATAAACGAAACGTAGGCGAACAAAACCTGCGAAGCCTGTAGGCTCCACAGGAATTGCTACTTGAAGGCCTTACTGTTTCTTCTTAGGAGCGAGCACCATGATCATCTGGCGGCCTTCGATCTTCGTAGGGAAGGATTCGACTACTGCCAGTTCACTCAGATCGTCACGGACGCGGTTAAGCACTTCCATCCCGATCTGTTGGTGGGCCATCTCACGACCGCGGAAACGCAGTGTGATCTTGGCCTTATCGCCATCTTCCAGAAAGCGAATCAGGCTGCGGAGTTTTACCTGATAATCGCCATCGTCGGTACCAGGGCGGAATTTAATTTCCTTAACCTGGATAACTTTTTGCTTCTTCTTCTGTTCCTTAGAAGACTTACTCTTTTCATAAAGGAACTTGCCGTAGTCCATGATACGACAAACTGGCGGTTCGGCGTTAGGGCTGATTTCAACTAAATCTACTCCAGCTTCTTCAGCCTTTTCGATTGCTTCTCTCAGACTCACAATCCCCAGCTGCTCGCCTTCCAGACCTGTTAAGCGAACTTCCTGGGCGCGAATCTCGCCATTGATACGATTCGGACGTGCCGTTTGAACTCGTTTTCCGCCTTTAATACCTTATTCCTCCAGTTGTTGAAGACTGCGGCTGCGAATCTCTTGTTGCAGCTTCTCAATCACTTCATTTACGTCCATGCTGCCCAAGTCTTTACCACGGCGGGTGCGAACGGCAACTTTGCCTGCTTCCACCTCTTTATCACCACAGACCAGCATATACGGGACACGACGTAAAGTGTGCTCGCGGATTTTAAAGCCAATCTTCTCATTTCTCAAGTCCGCTTTTACGCGAATGCCCGCATTTTGTAGTTTCTGCGTCAATTCTTTAACGTATTCAGACTGAGAATCAGTAATGTTCATCACGACTACCTGCACCGGCGCAAGCCAGGTTGGGAAGAAGCCGGCGAACTCTTCGGTCAGGATGCCGATAAAGCGCTCCAGAGAACCGAGGATCGCACGGTGGATCATTACCGGAACCTGACGCTCGTTGTCTTCGCCAACATAAGAGGCGCTTAAACGCTGCGGCAGGGAGAAGTCCAGCTGTACAGTTCCGCACTGCCATGCACGATCGAGGCAGTCATACAGGGTAAATTCAATTTTCGGACCGTAAAATGCGCCTTCGCCCAACTGGTATTCAAACGGGATCCCGTTTTCTTCCAGGGCGACGGCCAGGTCCGCCTCAGCACGATCCCAGGTCTCGTCGCTGCCAATACGTTTTTCAGGACGAGTTGAGAGTTTGACCACGATCTTTTCGAAGCCAAAGGTGCTGTACATATCGTAGACCATACGAATACAGGCGTTAACTTCATCACGCACCTGATCTTCAGTACAGAAAATGTGTGCGTCATCCTGCGTAAAGCCACGAACACGCATCAGGCCATGCAGCGCGCCTGACGGCTCGTTACGGTGGCAGCTACCGAACTCCGCCATACGCAGCGGCAGATCGCGGTAGGATTTCAGACCCTGGTTAAAGATCTGAACGTGGCCCGGGCAGTTCATCGGCTTGATGCAGTATTCACGGTTCTCAGAAGAGGTGGTGAACATCGCATCTTTGTAGTTGTCCCAGTGGCCGGTTTTTTCCCACAGCACACGGTCCATCATGAACGGGCCTTTCACTTCCTGATACTGGTACTCTTTCAGCTTGGAACGTACGAAAGTTTCCAGTTCACGGAAGATTGTCCAGCCGTCGTTATGCCAGAACACCATACCCGGCGCTTCTTCCTGCATGTGGTACAGGTCGAGCTGTTTGCCGATTTTACGGTGGTCACGCTTCGCCGCTTCTTCAAGGCGCTGCAGGTACGCGTTCAGGGCTTTCTTATCAGCCCACGCGGTACCATAGATACGCTGCAACATCTTATTGTTGCTATCGCCACGCCAGTAAGCGCCTGCGATTTTCATCAGTTTGAAGTGATGGCAGAAGCGCATGTTCGGCACGTGCGGTCCACGGCACATGTCGACGTATTCTTCATGGTGATACAAGCCAGGCTTGTCATCATGAGCAATGTTTTCATCAAGAATAGTGACCTTGTAGCTTTCGCCGCGCTTCACAAAGGTTTCACGCGCTTCGTGCCAGCTGACTTTCTTCTTAATGACGTCATAGTTGCTCTCAGCCAGCTCGTGCATGCGCTTTTCGAGGGCTTCGATATCTTCCTGGGTCAGCGTGTGGTCAAGATCAACGTCGTAGTAGAAACCGTTGTCGATAACCGGGCCGATAGCCATTTTGGTGTTAGGCCACAGCTGTTTGATTGCATGACCGAGCAGGTGTGCGCAGGAGTGACGAATGATCTCCAGACCTTCTTCGTCTTTCGCGGTGATGATCGACAGCTTCGCATCGTTTTCAATTAAATCGGAAGCATCAACCAGCTCACCGTCTACGCGGCCAGCGATAGTGGCTTTCGCCAGACCCGGACCGATATCCAGCGCAACATCCATTGGGCTTACGGCGCGGTCAAAATGGCGTTGGCTGCCATCAGGAAGAGTAATAACAGGCATTTTATGTCCTTATTTGCAGTGATGCCCCACACATAAGAGCATATGCAAAGAGAATAATCTTTAGTTTACAGTGGATTGCAAAACCATCTGACCAACAATCGTCAAATTGGCCCGCAACCATGCACAGGATCGAAATCAGATAAATGACAATTTACGATCAGCGCGTAGATGGTAACACTAACAAAAGGGTGAAAACACCCCTACAGATGGATTGCATGCGTTAGTACTTTTGCATGAGTTTAACGTGGAATTTCAGACAGTTTCTCGCAATACCGGGTTACTGAGCTATTCTTGAACAGGTCCTTCAACATACTATTGGGGCGAATTATGAACGTATCAAGCAGAACAGTCGTTATCCTTAACATTCTTTCTGCCACCGCATTACTCGTGATTCTGGCAGACAAGTTTCACTGGTTTTGACGCTCGTTGTTGCAAGCGCCTGAAATTTTAGCATTCCGGCAGAGCGCAATTATCACTGCTCTTTGGTAAACTCTATTCACCAAAGAACAAGGATGATGCGATGCCGACGAAACGCTTTTCAAAAAAACACTGGAAGATGGTGATTGTTTTAATCGCCATATGTGTCGCCATGCTGTTATTACGTTGGGCGGCAATGCTTTGGGGTTAATCTCATCTTCCCTGCCACAACAGTAAGGGTATTCAGCGGCTTGTTTGCAAAACAAGCACAAATATAAACTTACGTTTTAATTATCTTTACACAAAATACAGATATAAAAAAACCGGTACATCAGGATCCGGTTTTTTTTAGCGGCAATAATGGGCCGAAAATGCATTTAGCACGTCAGACAAAACTATCAGGACCATTCACCGGCAACCAGTTTATGCACGTCGAACGCGTCATCCATGGACTGCCCAGTGGACTGTGAGCCCGGGGCGATGTTCGAACCTGCTTCTACATCAGAGGCCTTGGTAATGCCAATTTGTGTAGAGGTGTCACTGGCAGAATTATATACAGAGTCAGCGGCAAAGACGCCGAATGACAATGCAGAAAGAACTAATGCTGCAGATGCAGTTGTGATTTTATTCATAATGTTTTTCTCTTACTGAATTAATACAGACCAACTTAAGGCAATATCTAGCCTGTACTCACAGTTTAGATCTGGATCACACTTTTGCATAGTCAAAATATTTATCAATTCGTGTCAAATAATCTGAATAGTAACAAGACGAGGAATTATGGAGAGAATATGGAGATATCGGCTACGGCTATATTTTAAAACAGCGTTTGTTATTTATCAGCACAAAAATTAAAAACGGGCCAATATGTTATTGGCCCGCGGAAATTACATCTTGTAGCCCAGAGAGACAACCGTTCTGCGATCGGTGTGTTCCGGTGCAGAGGCAGGTGGCTCGGAGTTCCAGGTCACATTATATGCAACTTTCAGCCCGAAGTGGGCGTTGATTGCCACGTTGAGCGCGGTCTCGGAGTTGACGGTTGTATCGTCAGCACCAAAGACGGAAACGCCCTGGCTGAATTTGGCGTTATCAGTCATCTGCCAGGCGTAGGTTCCGGACGCGTAACCCAACGGCTGGGTTTCCGTATCACCGTCGGTGTACTCGTCATAGCGAACACCCGGACCAAATTCAAAGCGGAAGCTGTGTACCGGACCATTGAGGAACTGGCGACCATAACCAGCGGTTGCCACATCACGCTCCCGGTAGCCGTTGTAGCGATCGGTTAACCAGCTTGCCTGACCGAACAGATAGTCATAGTCAGTCATGTTGTAACGGCTACGCCCGCCCACCGCATATTTCTCGGAAGAGCGCTCATCGTTAGAAGAGGTGTTGCTGGCGTTACCCCACAGCGACCAGGCCGTGGTATTGCCGTACCAGGTCAGGGTGGTATCGGCGGTCAGGGAGGAGCTTTTCGTATTGCCCGATTGCGCCAGATAACCTGCGTTAAGGTTGCCTTCGAAGGGTTTCTGTGCAGTGGAGGGATCATCCATGACAGTAAAAACGGAATCATCGGCTGCCGCATTCAGTGACGCAAGCAGGCCTCCCGCCAACATCATCGCGGCGGGTACTGTCTTTAAGAGCTTCATTTATAAAGAGTCCGTACAACAAAAAAAGAGACCATTACGGTCCCGGAAACTTTCTTGCGGATCAATGCCATGGGATCCTTAGAAAGGTTACAAATTATAAAAAGGCTCAAATAACATAGCAATGATTTCTTGTTTCATTTTTGGAATAAGAACGATCTTAAACCAGCCCGATATTTATAAATAAAAGTCAGGGTTGGTAAAGGTATTTATATTGGAAATCATATTGTTATTACTTTCGCTTCGGTGGTTTAAGTGCCAGGCTTAATGCAAACCCCACTTACAGGAGATAAGCATGGATCGTATCTTTACGTTGACGCTCTCCCCTTCACTGGACAGCGCAACCCTGACGGCACAACTCTATCCTGAAGGTAAACTCCGCTGCAGCGCACCGGTTTTCGAACCCGGCGGCGGCGGCATTAACGTTGCCCGTGCGATCGCTCACCTTGGCGGCAAAGCCACGGCCATCTTTCCCGCAGGCGGGGCGACGGGAGAACATCTGGTCGCCCTCCTCGCTGACGAACAGGTCGCCGTCGATACCGTCGAAGCCCGGGACTGGACGCGGCAAAACCTGCATGTCCACGTTGAATCCACCCACGAGCAATACCGCTTTGTCATGCCCGGGGCAACGCTGAGCGATGATGAGTTTCGCCAGCTCGAAGAGAAAGTGCTGGCTATCGAGAGCGGTGCCTTACTGGTTATCAGCGGCAGTTTGCCGCCCGGCGTCAAAACCGAAAAACTGACGCAGCTGATCCGCGCCGCCCAGCAGAACGGCATCCGTTGTATCGTCGACAGCTCCGGTGAGGCGCTCAGCGCTGCGTTGACCCTCGGCAACATTGAGCTGGTCAAACCCAACCATAAAGAACTGAGTGCGCTGGTTAATCGCGATCTGAGCCAGCCGGATGACGTGCGTAAGGCCGCCGAGGAGCTGGTGAAAAGCGGTAAAGCGCGGCGGGTGGTTGTCTCCCTCGGTCCACAGGGTGCGCTGGCCGTAGATGAAACCGGCTCGGTACAGGTAGTGCCCCCGCCAATGAAAAGCCAGAGCACCGTCGGCGCGGGTGACAGCATGGTGGGCGCGATGACCCTGAAGCTGGCTCAGGGCGCATCCTTACGGGAAATGACCCAGTTTGGCGTGGCGGCAGGCAGCGCGGCGACCATCAATCATGGCACCCGCCTGTGCTCGCTTGAGGACACGCAAAAGATATTCACTTATCTGGCCACTGCGTAATTGCTGCCCTCCCGGTTACCCGGCGAGGGCGACAAATGGCATGAATCAACTATGCTAAAAAAACTTTTGGGATAACAACGAGGTGAATTATGAGCAGCGGAGATATCGCGCGCTACGTGGTAACCATAAAGGTTCATGAAGACACGCTGACAGAGCTCAATGAAATCAACAACAATCTTACCCGCGGCGGTTTTTTACTGACCATGACCGACGATGAGGGCACGCTCCATGAACTGGGTACCCATACTTATGGTCTGGTGACCCCGCTGAGTGAAGATGAGGTAAAAGCCCTGGCATCAGGACTGGTGCAGGACGCAACCGGAAAAGAGCCTCTGGTTGAGGTGAC
This sequence comes from Leclercia adecarboxylata, assembly GCF_023639785.1. NCBI lineage: Bacteria > Pseudomonadati > Pseudomonadota > Gammaproteobacteria > Enterobacterales > Enterobacteriaceae > Leclercia > Leclercia adecarboxylata. The sequence goes on along the minus strand of NZ_CP098325.1, from coordinate 1,926,991 downwards.
ACGCTGGGAAGACTGGCAAAAAGCGCAACAATAAATGCCCAGGGCCAGCCAAACGGCCCAACTGTGCGTTAGCTCGTATTTTTTTACCACTGTTTCACGCTAACTTTATGATCTGGCAGACAACATGGGAGAGCGATCATGTGGCAGGCTATCAGTCATCTTTTAAGTGAACAACTGGGCGAAGGTGAAATTGAACTGCGTAATGAGCTGCCAGGGGGTGAGATCCACGCCGCATGGCATCTACGCTATGCGGGTCGCGATCTCTTCGTAAAATGTGACGAACGCGAGCTGTTACCCATCTTCACGGCGGAAGCTGACCAGCTGGAACTGCTCTCCCGCAGCAAAACCGTTCATGTGCCTCACGTCCGGGCCGTTGGCAGCGATCGGGACTACAGCTTTCTGGTGATGGATTATCTCCCGCCCCGCCCGCTGGATGCCCATAACGCCTTTATTCTGGGGCAGCAAATTGCCCGCCTGCATCAGTGGAGCGAACAGCCGCAGTTTGGTCTCGATTTTGATAACGATCTCTCCACCACTCCCCAGCCCAACGCCTGGCAACGGCGCTGGTCGACCTTCTTTGCTGAACAGCGTATCGGCTGGCAGCTTGAACTGGCGGCGGAAAAAGGGCTGGAGTTTGGCAATATCGACGCCATTGTCGATCATATTCAGCAGCGCCTGGCCTCGCACCAGCCCCAGCCTTCTCTACTGCACGGCGATTTATGGTCGGACAACTGCGCCCTGGGACCGGACGGCCCCTATATCTTTGACCCGGCCTGCTACTGGGGAGACAGAGAGTGCGATCTCGCCATGCTGCCCCTGCACCCTGAGCAGCCGCCGCAGATTTACGACGGCTACCAGTCCATATCCCCGCTTCCGGCAGATTTCCTCGAAAGGCAGCCGGTTTATCAGCTTTATACGCTAATGAACCGTGCCATTCTGTTTGGCGGGGAGCATCTGGTGAATGCGCAGAGAGCGCTGGAAAGAGTGCTGGCGGCATAGCGCGCAGGCTGCCGGGCAGTGTGGCCCGGCAGCGAACGTTTACAGCAGGCCGAGCAGAGAAAACAGGAAATACCCGGCGACAATCATCAACACCGGCAGCACGTAGAGCGTAAAAATTTGCAGGAAAATGGTGTTATTTGGCACCACAATGCGTGATTCAATCTGCTCGCGCGTTAATCCCTCTTCCCCTCTTGCGTTTTCCAGAATCAGCTGAGCTTCTAGTCCTTCACGGATCATGCGGGACTGACGACGCATCCGCGCCCCGGACGCCTGCAGCGCCAGAGCAATAAAGATCAGGGCAAAGATGATCCAGAACGCGATGTTCATCCCCTGCCGAAAGTCAGGCGTCGGCGAGTTGTACCAGAAGAAATTCAGGAACGGGGTATTAAATCGCATCATCTCAATCATGACATGGGCGAAATCAAGCATCACGGCGTTGATCCCGGCCTGTTTCTCGCTGTGGTCATAGATAAATTTCAGGACGGAGATAATGGTCGAGATCACTGACGGAATGAAAATCACCCATCCGGCAATCTGTTTCAGTATCGCGATGCGTCCAGCTTGTTGATATGTCATTGGTTCCTCATTTTTAAATTACATCCTTTGAGGCTAAGTCTACCTGCTGGTTGTCATTTTCGCCCGCTCTTTACGGGTGATATGCTAAATTGCCAGGGTGAGGTAGCTCATACCCCTGCTGAAACCAACGAAAGGAGAGGTTGAATGTCGACGCCGCGTCAAATTGTTGCTGCGATTTTTGATATGGATGGATTACTGATTGATTCCGAGCCGCTGTGGGATCGGGCTGAGCTGGATGTCATGGCCAGCCTGGGGGTGGATATCACCCGCCGCCACGAGCTGCCGGATACGCTTGGCCTGCGCATCGATATGGTGGTTGAGCTCTGGTATGCCCACCAGCCCTGGGTCGGTCCGGGCCGTGATGAGGTGACCGATCGCATTATTAACCGCGCCATTACGCTGGTGGAAGAGAACCGCCCGCTGCTTAAAGGCGCGCGTGAAGCCGTGGCGCTCTGCAAGCAACAGGGGCTGAAGGTCGGTCTGGCTTCCGCCTCGCCGCTGCATATGCTGGAGAAGGTGCTGATCATGTTCGATCTACGCGACAGCTTTGATGCAATGGCCTCCGCTGAGAAGCTGCCTTACAGCAAGCCACACCCGCAGGTGTACATGGATTGCGCCGCGAAGCTGGGCGTTGACCCGACCTCCTGTGTAGCCCTGGAAGACTCCGTAAATGGCATGATCGCCAGCAAAGCGGCGCGGATGCGCTCTATCGTCGTGCCTGCTGAAGAGAACCAGCACGATGCCCGCTACGCGCTGGCGGATGTGAAACTGGCCTCTCTGCAAGAACTCACCGTCACGCATTTGCGCGGGTAATTGTCGATGGCGGGCAGCGCACGAATGCCCGCCATGACCGTCACCCTATAAATTTTTAAAACAGCATTTCATTTTAATTTGATCTTCCTTTCAACTGCTTCTATGCTTATCTCAGAACAATAATACCCCCCCTATATTCTGAGGTCCGTATGATACTGGATGCCTTTAATCTTTCAGGAAAAGTTGCCATTGTTACCGGCTGTGATACCGGCCTCGGCCAGGGTATGGCGCTAGGTCTGGCGCAGGCTGGCTGCGACATCGTCAGCGTCAACCGTCGCATACCCGAAGAGACTGCCGCAGGCGTTAAGGCGCTGGGACGTCGGTTTCTGGCTATTCAGGCCGACCTCAGCAGGCAGGACGGCATTGACAGCATTGTCGAAGAGACGGTTAACGGGATGGGACGTGTGGATATCCTGGTGAATAACGCCGGGACCATTCGTCGGGAAGATGCCCTTACCTTCAGCGAGAAGGACTGGGATGAGGTAATGAACCTCAACCTGAAGTCGGTCTTTTTCCTCTCTCAGGCCGTGGCTCGCCAGTTCATTGCCCAGGGCCGGGGCGGCAAAATCATTAATATCGCCTCCATGCTGTCGTTCCAGGGCGGGATCCGCGTCCCCTCTTATACCGCCTCAAAGAGCGGCGTCCTGGGCATCACCCGCCTGCTCGCCAACGAGTGGGCGCAGCACGGCATTAACGTCAATGCCATCGCGCCGGGCTATATGGCAACCAATAACACCCAGCAGCTGCGGGATGACGAACAGCGCAGCAAAGAGATCCTCGACCGCATCCCGGCGGGGCGCTGGGGCACACCGGACGATCTTCAGGGCCCGGCAGTCTTTCTGGCCTCTTCGGCGTCGGACTATGTCAACGGCTACACCCTGGCCGTTGATGGAGGCTGGCTGGCTCGTTAACAGCTTTGTGACAAAGAGTTACACCGTCACTACTTCCGTATACTGTATAAAATCCCTATACTGGATGCATCGACAGTTTAGTGGGTTTTATCATGACGGCGGAAGGTCATCTGCTCTTTTCTCTCGCCTGCGCAGTGTTTGCCAAAAACGCGGAGCTTACACCGGTGCTGGCGCAGGGTGACTGGTGGCATATCGTGCCATCGGCGGTTTTGACCTGCCTGCTGCCGGATATCGATCATCCCAAGTCGCTGCTCGGGCAGCGGCTGAAGTGGATCTCCAAACCCATTGCCCGCGCCTGCGGGCATCGCGGCTTTACCCATAGCCTGCTGGCGGTGTTCGCCGCCCTCACCCTCTTCTATTTAAAAGTGCCGGACAGCTGGCTGATCCCGGCTGACGCCATCCAGGGGATGGTGCTGGGGTATCTGAGCCATATTCTGGCCGACATGCTGACGCCGGCCGGCGTTCCCCTGCTGTGGCCCTGCCGATGGCGTTTTCGTCTGCCGATCCTCCGGCCACAAAAAGGTAACCAGCTGGAGCGTGCCCTGTGCATGGCGCTGTTCGCCTGGGCGGTGTGGATGCCCCAGACGTTACCGGAAAACGGCGCCGTACGCTGGTCCTCACACATGATTAATTCGCTGCAATTTCAGTTCAACCGCTTTATCCATCATCAGATTGAGCGCTAATCAGACAAAATTAGCGCGTTTGGAATAACCCATTCCATTTGGATATAAGCAGCGGGATCACACTTCTGATAACCTTGCGCCAACAAGGTCGGATTGATACCGATCTGATATTAAATCAGGAGAACGGGGATGAATTTTCCATTAATCGCGAACATCGTGGTGTTCGTCGGCTTACTGCTGTTGCTGGCGCAGTCGCGCCACAAACAGTGGAGCCTGGCCAAAAAGGTTCTGGTCGGTCTGGTCATGGGCGTGGTGTTTGGCCTGGCGCTGCAGGCCATTTACGGTGCCAGCAACCCGGTGCTGAAAGAGTCTATCCAGTGGTTTAACGTGGTCGGCAACGGCTATGTGCAGCTGCTGCAGATGATCGTCATGCCACTGGTCTTCGCCTCTATTCTGAGCGCGGTAGCCCGTCTGCATAACGCCTCACAGCTGGGCAAAATCAGCTTTCTGACCATAGGTACACTGCTGTTTACCACGCTTATCGCGGCGCTGGTCGGCGTGCTGGTGACCAACCTGTTTGGCCTGACGGCAGAAGGTCTGGTGCAGGGCACCGCGGAAACCGCGCGCCTGACCGCCATCGAGACCAACTATGCGGGTAAAGTGGCGGATCTGACCGTTCCGCAGATGCTGCTCTCCTTTATCCCTAAAAATCCGTTTGCCGACCTGACCGGTGCAAACCCGACGTCCATCATCAGCGTGGTGATTTTTGCCGCCTTCCTCGGCGTGGCTGCACTGAAGCTGCTGAAAGATGACGCCCCGAAAGGCCAGCGCGTACTGACCGCCATCGATACCCTGCAGAGCTGGGTGATGAAGCTGGTGCGTCTGGTGATGCAGCTGACCCCGTACGGCGTACTGGCGCTGATGACCAAAGTGGTTGCAGGCTCAAACCTGCAGGACATCATTAAGCTGGGTAGCTTCGTGGTTGCATCTTACCTGGGCCTGGGCATTATGTTTGTGGTCCACGCAATCCTGCTGGGCGTGAATGGCGTAAGCCCGCTGAAATACTTCCGCAAAGTGTGGCCGGTGCTGACCTTCGCCTTTACCAGCCGCTCCAGCGCAGCGTCCATTCCGCTGAACGTGGAAGCGCAGACCCGTCGTCTGGGCGTGCCGGAATCGATCGCCAGCTTCTCCGCCTCCTTCGGTGCCACCATTGGCCAGAACGGTTGTGCAGGTCTCTACCCGGCCATGCTGGCGGTGATGGTCGCGCCAACCGTGGGGATTAACCCCCTGGATCCGATGTGGATTGCGACCCTGGTCGGGATTGTGACCGTAAGCTCTGCCGGTGTAGCCGGTGTGGGCGGCGGCGCGACCTTCGCCGCGCTGATTGTTCTGCCTGCGCTGGGTCTGCCGGTGACGCTGGTGGCACTGCTGATCTCCGTTGAACCGCTGATCGACATGGGTCGTACCGCGCTGAACGTCAGCGGCTCCATGACGGCGGGAACGCTGACCAGCCAGTGGCTGAAGCAGACCGATAAAGCCGTTCTGGAAAGTGAAGACGACGCGGAACTCGCGCACCGTTAATCGCTTCCTCTGCTAAAAAAAACCGCCTTCAGCAATGACGGCGGTTTTTTTATGTCTCTTAATCCTCAACATCTTCATCCTGACGAACCTGGATCGCCCAGCGCTGAGCCGACTCAGGCACAGTAAACGCCGGAGAACGACGAAAACGTTCGCCGATCAGCACGAAGGCCACATATTTGCCGCGTAACAGCCAGACGTCACGAAAGCCATCCATTTTAGTGGCATGTTCGGGCGGCGCGGGTTCAACCCGGGGCTGGTAACTAATAACGGGACGATTTTGTTGGCGAAGAGGTTTCATAAGCAGCGGGTTCACTAAACAAACTCAAAAATCAGCAAATTCCTATCATAGCCGATTGCCCCTCCTGCGTCGCGCCTCACGTGCCACCGGAAGCCTGAGCGCAGTAAGAAAACAGGTTTTCACCCGGCTCATAACCCTTAATGTTCTATAGTTATTGGGTTTTAAGGCAAATACGACCGCGTTTCAGCGATGAAAACAGGAGACGAGTGCAATGTCGAAAAAAGATAACACGCATAAACCCGAACAGTCCCCGCTTCACGACGCTCATGAAGCACAGCCAGGAATGGACTCGCTGGCCCCGGCGGATGGTTCACACCGCGCCAGCCCGGTTCCTACGCCACCGGGTCAGGAACCTACAGCGCCAGGTAGCCTGAAGGCACCCGATACCGGCAACCAGAAACTCAATGCGCTGGAGGAGGTCCGCAAGGGCGGCGAAAACGTCCCCCTGACCACTAACCAGGGGGTGCGCATCAGTGACGATCAAAACTCTTTGCGCGCCGGAACGCGTGGCCCAACCCTGCTGGAAGACTTTATTCTGCGGGAGAAGATCACCCACTTTGACCATGAGCGCATCCCGGAGCGCATCGTCCACGCCCGCGGTTCGGCCGCGCACGGCTATTTTCAGCCTTATAAAAGTCTGAGCGATTTGACTAAAGCCGATTTCCTCTCCGACCCGGATAAAATTACCCCGGTCTTTGTTCGTTTCTCTACGGTACAGGGCGGCGCAGGCTCCGCCGATACGGTGCGTGATATTCGTGGCTTCGCCACCAAGTTTTACACCGAAGAGGGCATTTTTGATCTGGTGGGCAACAATACACCGATCTTCTTTATTCAGGACGCACACAAGTTCCCCGATTTTGTACATGCGGTAAAACCGGAGCCTCACTGGGCTATCCCGCAGGGCCAGAGCGCACACGACACCTTCTGGGATTATGTCTCCCTGCAGCCGGAAACCCTGCATAACGTGATCTGGGCGATGTCCGACCGCGGTATTCCACGCAGCTATCGCACCATGGAAGGCTTTGGCATCCATACCTTCCGTCTGATCAATGCTGAAGGCAAAGCCACCTTTGTGCGCTTCCACTGGAAGCCGGTGGCCGGTAAAGCCTCGCTGGTATGGGATGAAGCGCAGAAGCTCACCGGGCGCGATCCGGACTTCCACCGCCGCGACCTGTGGGAATCCATTGAAGCGGGCGACTTCCCGGAATTTGAGCTCGGTTTCCAGCTGATCCCGGAAGAGGACGAGTTCAAATTCGATTTCGATATTCTCGACCCGACCAAGCTGATCCCTGAGGAGCTGGTACCGGTGCAGCTGGTGGGCAAAATGGTGCTCAACCGTAACCCGGACAACTTCTTTGCCGAGAACGAACAGGCCGCCTTCCACCCCGGGCATATCGTTCCGGGGCTGGATTTCACCAACGACCCACTGCTGCAGGGGCGTCTGTTCTCCTACACCGATACGCAGATCAGCCGTCTGGGCGGGCCTAACTTCCACGAAATCCCGATCAACAGGCCGACCTGTCCGTACCACAACTTCCAGCGGGACGGGATGCACCGCATGGAGATCGATACCAACCCGGCAAACTACGAGCCGAACTCGATCAACGACAACTGGCCGCGCGAAACCCCACCGGGGCCAAAACGTGGCGGCTTTGAGTCGTACCAGGAGCGCGTGGAAGGGACAAAAATCCGCGAGCGCAGCCCCTCTTTCGCTGAATATTACGCCCACCCACGCCTGTTCTGGCACAGCCAGACGCCGGTGGAGCAGGAACATATTATCGGTGCCTTCAGCTTTGAGTTGAGCAAAGTGGTGCGCGCCTATATCCGCGAGCGGGTGGTCGATCAGCTGGCGCATATTGATATCACCCTGGCCCAGGGCGTGGCGGACAATCTGGGTATCACCCTTACCGACGAGCAGCGCAACCTGGCTCCGCCGCAGGATGTTAACGGCGTGAAAAAGGATCCGTCGCTGAGTCTGTATGCCGTTCCGGGGGGCGATATCAAAGGTCGCGTGGTGGCCGTCTTGCTGAACGATACCCCGCGTGCCAGCGATGTGCTGGCGGTACTCCAGGCGCTGAAGGCGAAAGGCGTGCATGCGAAGTTGCTGTACTCGCGAATGGGCGAAGTGACCGCCGATGACGGCTCGGTTCTGCCGGTGGCGGCGACCTTTGCCGGTTCCCCGTCGCTGACCGTAGATGCGGTGGTGGTACCGTGCGGCGATATTCAGAGCCTGCTCACCAACGGCGATGCGGCCTACTACCTGATGGAGGCGTATAAGCACCTCAAGCCCATTGCGCTGGCCGGCGATGCCCGTCAGTTCAAGCCGCTGCTGAAGGTGGCGGATCAGGGCGAGGAAGGGATTATCGAGGGCGATACTGCCGCTGGGGCGTTTATGGATGAGCTGACGCTGCTGATGGCGGCCCACCGGGTGTGGTCGCGCAGCAGTAAGATTGCGGCCATTCCGGCGTAAAACAGAGCCGGGTGGCGGCTACGCCTTACCCGGCAATTTACGTGATTTTGCAGGCCGGGTAAGCGCAAGCGCCACCCGGCATTTCCTCACAGATCCCTGAACGTCCCCAACCGGTACCCACGCTCGGCAATGGCATATTTCAGCGACGTCGAGGTGAGCACGTCCAGCTCCGTTAGCCGCGGCCAGCAGTAGGCGCTTTTACGGATGGTGGCGTCAACAAAAGCCGGATGCGCCATCACCTCCAGCGATCGCTCTCCCTGCTGTAGTGACCTGTCCAGCACGCTCAAAAACAGCGCTTCACTGATTTCATCTCCATAGAATGCGCTACTGAAACCGTCGGACGTCGGCGGCAACAAGGCATCCGGCTCGATCCCTTCAACCTGACGATCCACCCGTAATGCCACCCCTTTGCGGCGGGCAAATTCGGCCACCAGCGGGAAGATGGCCGGGATCATATGCACATGGTGATGGCTGTCGATATGGGTCGGCTCGCGCCCGAAGAGATCGACGAAGCGATTGAACTGACAGTCCAGCTCGCGGGCAATCTCCTCCAGCGGCAGTGTCCCCTGCTCTGCCATCTCCCAGATCCACTTGCCCAGCACGCCGTCACGCGTTAGCCCGGGCATGGAAGTCAGCGGCATGCCGAGGGTCAGCACAAAGTGCATGCCCACCCCCAGCTCAGGCAGATCCCGGCTGAGGACGGCGGCGTGCTCAATGGCATCGCCATTAACCATCGCGGTGGTGGAGGTCACCACACCGTGCCGACAGGCTTCCACGATGCCGTAGTTCTGCCCTTTTGACAGGCCAAAATCATCGGCATTGACGATCAGCAGATATTCCATAGCGATCCCTCTTAGTGCTGCTCGCTTTTGAGTTTATCAACAGTAGCAGCAAAGTTCGGCAGCCATTTTTCATGGGCCAGAATCAGGTCGCGTGCCAGCTTCTCGGCATCGCGATCGGACTGTACCAGCGGGCTCAGGTTCAGCGCCAGCAGCACGTCGTTCAGCTCGCCGCTAATGGCCGCCTGGCTTGCCGCCACCTCAAAGCCTTTGATGGTGTGGATGAGGCCCATCACTTTGTCATCGAAATGGGTCAGACGCGGATGCGGCTTCGCGCCGTCGCGGCCCAGAATGCAGGTCATCTCCACCGCCCAGTCAGCCGGAATATTATCAATGTGGCCGTGGTGCGGCACGTTGACGTAGTGTTCCGCCTGCTTGTCGTTGTAGATGGCGTTGATCACTTCGCAGGCGGCGTCGGAGTAATAGGCCCCGCCGCGCTGCTCCAGCTCCTTCGGCTTGACGTTCAGATCCGGATTCTTATAGAGATCGAACAGCTGTTTTTCGACTTTCTGTACGACCTGCGCGCGGGCGCCGCCTTTGTAGTACTCGCCCATCTCTATCGCCAGCATCTCTTTCAGCTTGAAGTAATAAAGCAGATAAGAGCACGGCAGCAGGTTCAGGGAGCGGATCAGCCCTTCGCTGAACGGCAGGTCGAAAATGTTCTTCACCGAGCTTGCTTTCAGGGTGCCGCTCGCCACGCCGTCAAGCAACTCCGCAAAGCGTGACTTGCCGTTGACCAGCACGTCTTTAATAAAGACCATGTGGTTCAGACCAAACAGATCGATGGAAAGCTCGTCGTTGTCGGTCAGGGCCAGCACGTCGCGAATAAACATCTTCATGCCGATGGGAATATTGCAGACGCCGATAAAGCGTTTGAAACTGGTGTGGCGGTAGACCGCTTCAGTCACCATCCCGGCCGGATTTGTGAAGTTGATAACCCAGGCTTTGGGGCAGATCTCCTGCACGTCTTTAATGATGTCGAACACCACCGGAATGGTGCGTAACCCTTTGAACAGGCCGCCTGCCCCGTTGGTCTCCTGGCCCAGATAGCCGTAGCTCAGCGGAATACGCTCATCCAGTTCGCGGGCCTTCAGCTGGCCAACGCGCAGCTGGGTAGTGACGAAATCGGCATCCTTCAGCGCCTGACGGCGATCGAGGGTTTTATGCACGGTCATCGGCACGCCCGCTTTTTTCACCATGCGCTGGCACAGGTCAAAAATAATATCCAGCTTCTCCTGGCCCTCGGCCACGTCAACCAGCCACAATTCGCTGACCGGCAGTTCATGATAACGCTTGAGGAAGCCTTCCAGTAATTCCGGGGTATAGCTGCTTCCGCCGCCGATGGTTACTACTTTAAGTTTCTTTTGCATAATATTCTCCCTTGGCGATCCGCCATTTGAGTATAGCGATCCCGTCCCACTTATTTTGGGCAATCATTTAAATAGATATTCCCGGCGGTAATACCGCCGGACGTTAATTAATAACCGTGAGATTTTTCCGGTAGCTGTTAGGTGTAAATGAGGTCAATTTCTTAAAGGTCTTAATAAACAGACTCGGACTGCTGTAACCGGACTCGTAAGCAATATCCGTCACCGAATAGTTGGTAATTTCCAGCTGTTTTCTGGCGAAATTGATCCGTATTTCATTAATAATCTGCACCGGCGTTTTCTGATAATAACGCTGGGTCGCACGGGTCAGGTATTCCTGGGATTTACCCGACAGCGCCACCATATTCTCCAGCGCGTTTTCACCAAAACGCAGCTTGTCGTGCATCATTTCAACGGTCGTACGCAGCCATTGTGGAATATCGTCAGTCGTTTGTTGTTCCTCGCGATAGTGGCGAAGACGGTTGACGACGTAAAAGGTCACCGTTTCAATGAATTCATCGAACTCATTGTCACGGAAGTTGAGCGAGGCAATAACGGTGTCGATCCAGTTCAGGAATTCACTGTTGATGTGATAAACCTGCGAGGCCACGAAGCAGAACGGCAGCAGCGGCGAGTAGTGAGTCTCGAAGAAGCGTTTACTGATGCCGACATTGAGAATACGCGTGGCGCCAAAGTCGTAAAAGCTCTGATGGTGCGAGCCCATCGGGATAAAGACAAAGTCCCCGCGCTCCAGCAGCACCCGCTTGCCGTTGATCTCCTGGAAATAGCGGCCGGTCAGCACAATGGTGAACTCATAGTAGTCATGCTGATGCAGACCGCTGATGCTCTCCACCTTGTTGTAGATAAACACATGAAAATTTTTACCATTAAACAGCTGTTGTTCCCGGGCGGTAGTGATTTCCATGACGCTGACCTCCTGCTATCAGACTGACTTACTGCATTTTCTCGTGAAGTTCGATGAGTTCCGCCACCAGCTCACGCGCCAGCATGGAGGTCATCAGATGGTCCTGGGCATGTACCAGCACCAGGCTCACCTTCATTTTACCTTCACCTTGATCGCTTTCGATCAGTTTTGTTTGCACCAGATGGGCTTCATTCAGCGCGGTGCGCGACTGGGCCATCATCTCGTTGGCGGAAGCGAAATCGCCCTGCTTGGCTTTTTTCAGCGCCGCGTACGCCAGGCTGCGAGCCTGCCCGGAGTTGATGATTAGACCCATCACCACTTCTTCAAGGTCGTTTGCGGCTACGTCTTGTGGCTCTTCAGTAACATTTTCTAAATCAAACATCTCGTGTTCTCCTGTACTGACGCGGGTTACCCCGCGTCATACGACATCAGAATTTCAGTGCGAGGGCGATATCTTCTTCGCTCTCTTCTTCATCAATGGTGGTCTGGGCCTTGTTCGCGATGGCGACGAACGGCATATAGAGCAGGGTTGCCACGCCCAGGTTAAATATCGCCAACAGGAAGGCCGCTACGCTGCCGTTCGTGTTGAAGAAGGCGCCCAGACCCGCTGGCATGGTCCATGGTGCAATGTTGGTGACCGGCGGGATAATGCCCAGGTAATACGCCGTCAGGGTAATGGCGGCCAACAGCGGCTGCACCAGCACGAACGGGATAAACATCACCGGGTTCATGATGATCGGCAGACCGAACAGGATTGGCTCGTTAATCTGGAAGATGCCTGACGGCAGGGCCAGCTTCGCCACCTGGCGGTGATCCGCACGACGGGAGGTGATAAACACCGCGATGATCAGGCCCAGCGTAGCCCCGGTACCGCCCAGGAAGATGTAGGAGTCGAGCATCGGTTTCGCCCAGACGTGGAAGGTCTTACCTGCCGCCAGCGCCGCGTCAACGGAGCCGTACTGCTGGTAGAGAGCCACGTTTTCCAGTGCCCATGGGGTCATGATGCCGCTGTCCAGCGCGGCCAGCGCCAGAGAGCCATGAACACCGAAGAACCACAGCAGGGAGGTGAAGATCACGTAAGCCCAGCCTACGACGCCGCCCATGGATGCCAGCGGTGTGGAGATGGTGTCCATAATGATCTGGTGGAAGTTAGTGCCCCAGTGAGAGAGCGCCCAGGCGATGGTCCCCATGATGGAGAGAATAATGAAGCCTGGGATCAGCGCCGAGAAGGAGCGCGACACCGATGCCGGGACGCTGTCCGGTAAGCGGATCACCCAGTTGCGACGAATAATGAAGGTAAACATTTCCGCCACGACCAGACCGATCACAATGCCGGAAATAATGTTCGCCCCGCCCAGCCAGTTGGCCCCTACCGCATAAGCATCACCAACGCTGTAAGGGGTCACGGTCATAAAGGCAGCGACAGATAATAAACCGGCGGCCAGCGAGTCGACTTTACGCTCTTCTGCCAGCGCCATCCCGATAAAGAAAGGTGCCATCAGCGACATAATACCCAGCGTACCGTTGTACACATTGCCGCCGATGGCCTTGAAACCATTTAACGTTTCAATAGTTGAGGGATCTAAACGAACACCTAATGAATAGAAAAATGAACCATCACCGAAGCTAAGAAAAACGTTGTTAATTAAAACGAACATGGCCCCGGCCAGCGTTAACGGCATTACTTTAATAAAGCCGTTTTTAATGGCGTTGACATGCGGTTGCTTTCCTATTTTAACTGCAAAAGGAAGGAGTACCTTTTCAAGCGCAGCAATAAATCTACTCATAGAAAATGCCCTTAAATGCCGCAATAATATTGCGGCGTAAGTGTGTGTGAAATTGCTCTTTGACGGGAAAAATAAAAAATTAAATTAATTAGCAGCTTTTTTAATCGCCGCTACAGCAGCTTTAAGAACACCCAAACCATCCACTTTGCCGTACAGCACAGAGTCGATCACTTCCACCGGTTTAGTCGGTAACAGACGTTGAATTTCCGGCAGCATATACGCAATTTGCGGACCCAGCAGGACAACGTCTGCATTGGGGCCTTTCTCACCTGCCAGCGTTTCCGGGAAGGCTTCAATCACAACCGGCACTTCGTACTTCTCTGCCTGCGCGCGCATCTTTGACACCAGCAGTGACGTTGACATGCCCGCTGAACAAAACAGATAGATATGTTTCTTTTCCATAATCACTTCCCTCTTATATGGCCACCGCGTTAGCCGCGATATCAGCGCCGTCACCTGGCGTCTCTTCTCGCTGGCCTATCTGATGGGATGAGTATACGGCAAGCGAAATGCTGGCGATAATCCAGAATGTTTTAGAATTGTCTCTCATTGACCTGCGGTTATGACTGCCTTCACATTTCAGGCAAATAATTCGCGATAAGAAATAAGATTAAGGGGCGGGAAAAAGAAAACCGGCCAGCGGGCCGGTTTGTCTGTCTGCTCAGGAAAGGGCCTGATTAGGCTTTAGGTGCCTGCGGATCGGTATCGTATTCAGCACAGGTCTGATAGCCTGAGTTCATAACGTGACCTGTGTCATCTAATGCAACAAAATAGGTTTCGGTTTTACCATCACGTTGACCCAGGATGTAGGTCTGGCAGGTACCGCGAGCGTGGATCATCGTCACCTCAGAAGATGGCTTGCCAGCCAGCTGTTCTACCTGAGCGCGGGTCATCCCTTTTTTAACGTCTTTAACTACCGGCTCTTTAAACTGATCTGTTGTGCGGTCATAAGCGGTACAACCCGCCAGTAAAGTCAGTACAGCCGCTGCGCCTAACATTCCTGCTACGTTCTTGTTCATATTCCGTCCTCTTGTTTATCAGCGTGTTAAGTAAGCCTGGAATAGAAAACCACATTTTTCAACCCTAAGCGTGACGGCAAGGTTTTTTCGGAAAATTCCTGTAAAACAAAGATAACCTGCTATAGGGGTCTATTTCGCCGATTCGAAACTGTGATCCTTGTCGTTTTCCCCATGACAGGTTAGCTTTAACAGAACATTCATCAGGCAAATTTGTGTAACGGAGGGGCTAGATGGCTCTGCAACAAGAGATTATTCAGGCGCTGGGCACCAAACCCACTGTCAATGCGGATGAAGAGATCCGCCGCAGCGTTGATTTTTTGAAATCTTACTTAACCCGTTTCCCGTTCCTGAAGACGCTGGTGCTGGGCATCAGCGGCGGGCAGGACTCCACTCTCGCCGGTAAACTGAGCCAGATGGCCATCAGCGAACTGCGGGCAGAGACAGGCAACAACGACCTGCAGTTTATCGCCGTGCGCCTGCCTTACGGCGTGCAGTTTGACGAGCAGGACTGTCAGGATGCCATCGCCTTTATCCAGCCCGATCGCGTACTGACCGTAAACATTAAAGAAGCGGTGCTGGCCAGCGAAAAAGCGCTGCGTGAAGCCGGAATTGAGCTGAGCGATTTTGTTCGCGGCAACGAAAAAGCCCGCGAGCGAATGAAAGCCCAGTACAGCATCGCCGGAATGACCGGCGGCGTGGTGGTAGGTACTGACCATGCGGCCGAAGCGCTGACCGGGTTCTTTACCAAATATGGCGACGGCGGCACCGACATCAATCCGCTTTTCCGTCTCAACAAACGCCAGGGCAAACAGCTGCTGGCCACGCTGGGCTGCCCGGAACATCTTTATAAGAAAGCGCCAACCGCGGATCTGGAAGACGATCGCCCTTCCCTGCCAGACGAAGCCGCGCTGGGCGTAACCTATGAAAACATTGATGATTATCTGGAAGGCAAGACGCTGGACGAAGGCACCGCCCGTATTATTGAGGGCTGGTATCTGAAGACCGAGCACAAACGTCGCCCGCCGATCACGGTATTCGACGACTTCTGGAAACAGTAATTCTGCAGGGGCGGCGTCTGCCGCCTCTTTTTTAACCATCCGAGTGCTGCTACACTGTATGCCTGAACAGTATCAGGAGTATGTTGTGAGCAGGCGTCAATCGGCACCGCGGCTTGAGTTTGAAGCGGCCGCCATCTATGAATATCCCGAACATCTGCGCCCGTGGCTTGAGGCACTGCCTAAGCAGCCCGGCGTCTACTTCTTTCATGGCGAAAGCGACGCCATGCCGCTTTATATCGGCAAGAGCGTCAATATTCGCAGCCGGGTGCTGTCACATTTACGCACCCCGGATGAGGCCGCCATGCTGCGTCAGTCCCGACGGATCACCTGGACGCAAACCGCCGGTGAGCTGGGCGCTCTGCTACTGGAAGCCCGTCTCATCAAGGAGCAGCAACCGCTGTTCAACAAACGGTTACGCCGCAACCGCCAGCTCTGTTCGCTGCAGATCACCGAGGGCAAACCGCAGATCCTGTATGCCCGGGAGGTCGATTTCTCTCACACCCCGAACCTGTATGGCCTGTTTGCTAATCGCCGGGCAGCGCTGCAAACCTTACAGACGCTGGCCGATGAGCGCCAGCTCTGCTACGGCCTGCTTGGGCTGGAGTCGGTAACCCGCGGGCGGGCCTGTTTCCGCTCGGCGCTGAAGCGCTGCGCGGGGGCATGCTGTGGAAAAGAGAGCGTTGAGGCCCACCAGCAGCGGCTGCTTGAAGGGTTGCAGGCGATTGGCGTCACCTGCTGGCCGTGGGACTGCGCCGTGGCGCTCAAAGAGTCGCGCCCGGAGATGACCCACTACCATATCATCCACAACTGGCTCTGGCTGGGCGCGGTCGAAAACCTCGACGAGGCGACGGAGCTGCTGCGAACGCCCGCCGGTTTTGATCAGGATGGGTATAAAATTCTCTGCAAACCGCTGCTGGCCGGTAACTACGAGATCATTCCGCTCAATGACCCGGAAGCCAGAAAATCTCGCTGAACAACAGCCTGCCCTCTTCCCTGAGCAGCCGCAGGGTGTGGTCACCATCATGCCAGTAAGCGCCCTGATCGGCGGTGAGCAGTTTGTCGCCCAGTTGCCAGGCGCCGCTCAGCACAAACACCACTCCGCCGCGTGAGGCAAAGGTGGTGAAGGTGCGGTCAGCCACCCGCACCTTCGCCCGGCAGATGTCCCGGCGGGTCATGATGTTAAAGTCCATCGACATCTGCCCTTCCAGCAGCTGCGCCTTTACCGGCAATTCTCCGGCAAAGCTGAAGGGTTGATGACGTCGCAGCCGGTGATTAAACGCATTCCCGCCATCCAGATTGACCTCTCCTCCTTCCAGCAGGGTGATCACCCGGTCGATGCCGGGGGAAACGGAAAAGTCGCCGTTGCTGGCAAGGGACGCAATACTGGCCCGCCAGTTAAAGTCCCGGGTTGCGGGAGGGAAACAACATATTTCGCGCGTCTCGCCGGCGCCGTTGCGCCAGAGGTTGACCGGCATTTTGCGGATATCAAAAAAGTCCATCACCACTCCAAATGGCGCATGCGCGCCAGAGCACCCCGCCCAGGACGGTTGCTTATTGTTTGTTATCGTTAGGTCGCTGCGGATCAGTATCGGCAGATGTGCGGGTGGGCCTTAGTCCGACGACGAAAAAAAGTAACGTCAGAGATTTCAAACACATTCTGCAGCTCGATAACAGGAGAATACCGGGATGGCGGCGGCTGGCAAGAGGCTGGAAAAGAAAAAACCGCCGGACCTGTCCACAGCGATTGCGCTTGGGTGGACAAGACTCCGGCGGTCTTGAATGGCTGAACCGATTATTCGGCTGGCGGGGTCATTTTACCTTCCGGCGCTGAACGTTCTGTCAGACGCTTCTCAAAATTAGCATTAAACTGCTTTTTCTGTTCCGGGGTAAGTATGTTGTAGATCTTGTTCTGGGTTTCCATGTGCGCCAGCATGCGGGCTTTATGCTGCTCGGCCATTTTATCGACCTGCGCCTCTGCTTTCGCTTTATCGAAGCTGTCGCTGGCGATGATGTCGTGCATTGCGCGACGCTCTTCTACCGGCGGACGTTTCATCTGGTCACGCTGACTTTTCATAATGTCGCGAACCTGCTGTTTCTGCGCATCCGTCAGGTTCAGGTCTTTAAACATCATATCGTGATGCATACCCGGCTTACCTTTATGATGCATCATTTTGCCTTCGGTCGGTGCTGCCGTGGTGGTGGCGGTATCTGCGGCGAACGCCGCGCTGGTAGCGCCCAGAGCCAGGGTAGAGGCAACAAACAGTGCAGTTAATTTACGCATAATTTTGTCCTTCCTTTCAGTTATTCTTCGGCGCTATGCCGTGTTGACGAGATTCACTTTACGGGGTTTATCGTCAATTAGTCAGAGCAACAGTAAAACAATGAAAGTGTAAAAAACAAATTATCGTCAAATATGGAGAAAATAAGGATAAAGCGTGGAGAGTTGAAACAATAATATGCATGCTGATGATTTTAAAGAGATTGTGAAGAAGTATACCGGCAAAGAGATTAATAATAAAGCAAACTACCAGGAATAATCTGCAATAAAAAAGTGTTAAGAGAAATCTATAGGTTAATAGACGGCCCCGTCGCGTTGCGCTTATTGGGGCCGGGTACTTATCAGACGATTTTTTCCAGCATCAGCCCGGCGCGCAGGCCAAAGGCGACGGCCGGATTGGGGAACAGAACATATTCGGTCGGGTTTTGCACTTCGTAGCGCTCGTCCCCGTCTTCCGCCAGTAAAACGCCCTGCCGGAAAGGGGTAAAGTTGAGAGTATGCCCGGCCATGTGCAGCACAAAGGCCTCGCTGCGCCGGGTGATCTGCTGCACAACCCGATACCGCACCACCGGCTCTGCATGTGGCGTCGCGGCCTCACCGCTTAGCAACGCCCGCAGCGCCTGATGGGTGGTGGCAAAGCGCGTCAGATCGTTATGCCCGAACGGCAGCGCTTTCCCAAGCTCCAGCGTGCAGGACAGCGCGCCAAAGCGTTCGCAGGTGAAATGGGTAAATGTGCCGCCCGATGCCTGATGAAACACCAGCGCCTCCAGCCCGGCATCCCCCAGCCACTGAATAAAGGCCTCGTCCCACGGCTGACCGCGCAGGGGCAGAACGCCAAATCGCTCATGATAAGAAGCGCGAATAGCGGTATGCAGATCGAGGTGCCAGCGGTCGGCTCCCGCCTGCTGATAAAACGCGCCAACCAGCCTCTCCAGCAATGCCGCCCGTTCGGTCTCCTCGCAGGCCGGGAACTGCGCTCCGCGCCCGCTGAACAGGCGATTGATGTCGCAGGTCAGGTAGCGCTTGTCGGCCCGCAGCGCCGGCGGATTGCCGTAAATAACCAGCAAACGGCAGCGCAGGGGCAATTCACCGCGAAACAGCGCCCTGACCAGCAGGTCAACAATCTCCACCGGCGCCGTTTCGTTGCCGTGGATCCCGGCAGAGAGCACCAGGGCGCGCTCGCCTGCCACCTCCGGAGTCAGCTCCAGCACGCCGCGCGCCAGCCAGCGCCAGTGCAACGACGCCCCGTGGCCTTCACGTCGGGCGGGCATCTCATCGGCCATCGTCAGCGCCAGAAAGTTTTCCATAACGCCTCCTTTATTGCTGGAACGGATAGACGGAGCCGAGCTGCAGAATGCGGGTCAGGGCATCCAGCGCCTCGCGTCCTTCACGCAACAGCATAGGGTCGATCAGATCGGCCTGGGTCAGGCGGTCGCGGTAGTAGCGATCCACCCAGTCGTTAAGGGTGTTGAACAGGGTATCATTCATCATCACCGCCGGATTCACCGCGCGCTGCTCCTCAGCGGTCAGTACCACGCGCAGGCGCAGACAGGCCGGGCCGCCGCCGTTGGCCATGCTTTCACGCAGATCGAACACCCGCAGCTCGCTGATAGGGTTATCCCCGGCGACCAGATCGTTCAGATAGCGCCAGACGCCCGGATGATCCTGAGACTCCCGGGGCAGCACCAGCATCATACTGCCGTCATCGCGGCTTAAAAGCTGGCTGTTAAACAGGTAGGTTGCCACTGCGTCCTGCACAGAGACCGCTCCGGTCAGCACCTCAATGGGCAGAAAGCCGGGCACGCGTTCGCGCAGCGACTGCAACAGCGCAGGCTGATTTACAAACGCCTGCTCGTGGCAGAACAGCACCTGGCGGTTCGATACCGCAATGACGTCGTTATGGAACACCCCCTGGTCAATCACCAGCGGGTTTTGCTGGGCAAACATCAGTTGCCCCGGATTGACCTGATTCAGGCGCGCCACGGCCTGGCTTGCGGCCAGAGTCTGACGGGCCGGGTAGCGGGCAGGCGCGCGGCCCGCCCCCTCGTCACGGCCATAGATAAACAGCTGCAGGCCCGGCTCGCCGTAATCGCCGCCGAGGCGGTTATGGTTGGCCGCCCCTTCGTCGCCGAACATCGCCACCTGCGGCAGGGCCGTATGCACGCTAAACCGGGACTCATCGCGGAAGATGGCGCGCAGTACCTGCTCCGTGGTGCCGGCTTCACTGGCGCGGTGAAATTTGTTGTTCAGGTTTGCCACCGTCAGGTGCACTTTCCCGTCGAGGGTATCCGCAGACGGGGCCACCGTGGCGGCGTTGGCCACCCACATAGAGGACGCCGAGCTGGCGGCAGAGAGCAGCTGCGGCATCTGGGTGCCCGCCTTTTCCACCACCTGCTCGTCGGTACCGGTAAACCCGAGCTGACGCAGCACGCCGACGTTGGGCCGCTCCTGGGGCGGGATCACCGCCTGAGGAAAGCCCGCATCCGCCAGCGCCTTCATCTTCAACAGACCCTGCTTTGCCGCCAGCCGCGGGTTGGAGATCTGAAAGCGGTGTTTTGTAGAGGCCTCGTTGCCGAACGACAGCCCGGCATAGTGGTGGGTCAGCCCCACCAGGCCGTCGAAGTTAACTTCACGCGCTTTCATGGTGCTTCTCCCGAGTAAAATCCAGCCCCGGATTCAGCTGCTCCGGCAGGACAATGGCAGGTGTCTCCAGGCTCGCCATCGGCCAGGCGCAGTAATCTGCCGCATACCAGGCGCTGGCGCGATGGTTACCGGATGCCCCCACCCCGCCAAAGGGTGCGGTACTGGCCGCGCCGGTGAGCGGTTTATTCCAGTTAACGATCCCGGCGCGGGCTTCCAGCAGCAGCTGGTCAAAGCGTTCGCGATCCGGGGAGATCAGCCCGCACGACAGGCCGTAGCGCGTGGCGTTAGCCATGGCGATAGCCTGGTCGAAATCGTTATAACGCCAGACGCACAGCAGCGGGCCAAAGACCTCTTCATCCGGTACGTCGCTTACGCCGGTCATCTCAACAATGGCCGGGGTCAGTAAAGAGGTTCCCGCTTTCACCAGACGCGGTTCCAGCAGCGACTGGCCCCCGCGGGCGACATGCTCCCGCCAGGCGTGATAGACATTTTTCGCCGCCTGCTCGGAAATCAGCCCACCGATAAACGGCTGGTCGCTGGCATCCCACTCGCCCGGCAGCAGGCGTCCACTCACCTCAACCAGGCGGGCCAGGAAGGCATCCCCCTCTGCCCCGCTTTTCACCAGCAGACGACGGGCGCAGGTGCAGCGCTGCCCGGCGGTAATAAAGGCCGACTGGATCGTCAGATGAACCGCCGCGTCGATATCCGCCGGGTCGTCAACGATCAGCGCATTATTGCCCCCCATCTCAAGGGCAAGAATTTTTTCCGGCTGACCGGCCAGCTGACGGTGCAGCTGATAGCCGGTGCCGGCGCTACCGGTAAACAGCAGGCCGTCGATGTCCCTGAGAGCACTCAGGGCCTGGCCGGTTTCGCGTCCGCCCTGCACCAGGTTGAGCACGCCCGGCGGTAGCCCGGCCTGCTCCCACAGTTTGACCACTACCTCACCGCTCCACGGCGTCAGCTCGCTCGGCTTGAAGATCACCGTGTTCCCCGCCAGCAGCGCGGGCACGATGTGGCCGTTCGGCAGATGGCCCGGGAAGTTATAGGGGCCAAACACGGCCAGCACGCCGTGGGGGCGATGGCGCAGCGTGGCGGCACCGTCCGCCATCTCGGTGCGCTGCTCGCCGGTGCGGGTGTGGTACGCCTTGATTGAAATAGCGACCTTGTTGATCATGGCGGTGATTTCGGTCGCCGCCTCCCAGCGCGGCTTGCCGGTTTCGCGGGCAATAATGCTGGTCAGCTCCTGTTTGTTTGCCTCCAGCAGGGTGGCAAATTTCTCGACGATAGCCTGGCGGGCGCTGAAGGGCAGCTTCGCCCAGCCGGGGAAAGCGCCCCGCGCTGCGCGGCAGGCCTGTTCAACCTGCGCAGGGCTGGCGTCCGCCCCCTGCCACAGCATCTCCTGGCCTACCGGGTTGTGTTTGCTGCGTTGTTCACCTTCGCCGGTTACCCAGTCGCCGTTAATCCATAAGTTCATACCGTTTTCTCCTCGGGGCACAGGCGCACCATGCGAATACGATCGCCAGCGCGGCATTTCAGGGCATCCAGTTGCGCAGGGGTCAGCACCAGACGTTCACAATCAGGGTCCACGCGGATCAGCGTGGCGCGGAAATGGTCATACTGCTCGTTTGCCACCAGGCAGGCCGGAAATTCGCCCGGCGCAGGCTGGCCTTCTGCCACCTCCACCAGACGGCTTTTGCGGATCGCCCGCACCCGGTCGATATCGCACTCCAGCGTCGGGCCGCCGTCGAAGATGTCGACATAGTTGCGGTAGCGGAAGCCCTCTTTTTCGAGCACCGCGCGCGCCGGGGCGGTTTGCGGATGCACTTCGCCAATCACAGCCTGCGCCTCAGGGCTGAGGAAGTGGGTATAGATAGGGTGTTTCGGCATCAGCTCGGCGATAAAGGCTTTCTGCCCGGTGCCGCACAGGTAGTCCGCCTTGCTGAACTCCATGGAGAAGAAGCGTTCGCCCAGGCTTTTCCAGAACGGGGAGAAGCCGGTTTCGTCGATCACACCGCGCATCTCGGCGACCACTTTTTCGTTAAAGCGATCGCGGAAGGCGGCCATAAAAAGAAAGCGCGATTTAGAGAGCAGATAGCCGTTGCCCTCTTTGCGCCACGCCTGATCGAGAAACAGCGAGCACAGCTCGCTGCTGCCGGTGTGATCGTTACTGAGAAACAGCGTCGGCAGCGCGTTATAAACGTTCAGCTCTTTCGAGGCATGCACCAGCGTGCCCACGCGGTAGTTGTACCAGGGATCGTTCAGGCCCACCGCCACCTCAATGGCGCAGATCCCCGCCACGGTGCCGGTCCCGGACTCTTCCAGCACAAACACATAACCCTGTTCGCCTTTCGGCAGCGTCCCTTGCCAGGTCTCGATGGAGCGCTCGATGCGCGCCGAGAGCGTTTTTTCATCAACGGGAAGCGAGGTCAGCCCGCCTCCCGTCTTACCGGCAAGCTGCATGAGGGCGGATAAATCACCGCGCTCAATGGGACGGATGACCATCATGATGACACCCCGGACTTCACCTGTTCGCAGGCCAGCGCAAAGCGATCTAACCCGGTCCGCACCTCTTCTTCGCTGACAATCAGCGCAGGCGCAAACCGCACCACGTTAGCCCCGGCGATCAAGACCATCACGCCCGCTTTTGCCGCTTCCTGTGAAATAAGTTTAGCTTTTCCGGCGAATTCGTCCGTCAGCACGCAGCCAATCAGCAGCCCCAGACCACGAATTTCTTTGAACAGGCCGGTTTTGCTGTTAATGGCCTGCAGACGCTCAACAAACCAGTCGTGACGCTGCTTCACGCCGTTCAGCACTTCCGGCGTGTTGATGATATCCAGCACCTGACCTGCCACTGCCGACGCCAGCGGGTTGCCGCCGTAGGTGGTGCCGTGGGTGCCGACGGTCATTACGCGGGCAAATTTATCGGTGGTCAGCATCGCCCCAACCGGGAAGCCGCCACCCAGCGCTTTGGCGGTGGAGAGCACATCCGGCGTGACGCCATAGTGCATATAGGCATAGAGCTCACCGGTGCGCCCGACGCCGGTCTGCACTTCATCAAAAATCAGCACCGCATTGTGGCGATCGCACAGCTCCCGCAGCCCCTGCAGGAAGGCTTTATCGCCAGGCAGCACGCCGCCTTCGCCCTGCATCGGCTCGACGATCACCGCGCAGGTGGACTCGTCAATCAGCTCGCGGGCAGACTGCAGATCGTTATAGACCGCGTGGCGGATGTCCGGCGGCAGCGGGGCAAAGTCCTGGGAGTAAGAAGGCTGCCCGCCCGCACTGACGGTAAAGAGAGTGCGGCCGTGGAAGGCATTTTTGAAGGCGACGATGCCGCTTTTATGGCTGCCAAAATTGTCGTGAGCATATTTGCGCGCCAGCTTCAGCGCGGCTTCGTTGGCTTCCGCGCCCGAGTTACAGAAGAACACTTTTTCCGCAAAAGTGGCGTCGATCAGTTTTTTCGCCAGACGCAGTGCGGGTTCGTTGGTGTAGCCATTCCCGGTGTGCCAGAACTTCGCCGCCTGATCGTTCAGCGCCTGACGCAGTGCCGGATGGGCGTGCCCGAGCGCATTCACCGCAATGCCGCCAGCGAAGTCGATGTACTCTTTACCCTGTTGATCCCACAGGCGCGAGCCCTCCCCCCGTACCGGAATAAAAGCCGCCGGGGCGTAAACCGGCATCATCCATTCATCAAAGTTTTCACGCGTAATTGACAGAGACATAGCGACCTCATCCGGTAAATAAAAGGTTGATAAAATGTTAAATATTTATGTGTTTGCCCTGTGAATGTAGATTGCAGCGTTCGTGCCAGCCAGCGATAAAAATGCATAAACGGGTTGAGGTAACGAAATATCAATACGTTACAATATGGAGTTATTCACTGTTATTGCATAAAAAGTGAATATTTTTACAACAAGCGGGGCTTTACCGAAGGAAAAACAGAAATATTATGCATAGGCCAAATATAATTCTGGAATTGTGATCGCTCGCGAAATTTGTATAGCTTTTACGCGCCATCCGAGGGCGTTACGCGCCAGAACGGTGCAAAAATTGCACCACAGGCACAGGCTGTCGCAGTAATTGCCCGAACATACGCAGCGGCGGAAGTCAGCCGTCAGAAATTCTGCTACCATCCTTGCACTATTCACCTTGCACTGGCAGCGACTATGAAATTTGTCTCTTTTAATATCAACGGCCTGCGCGCCCGTCCTCATCAACTGCAAGCCATCGTCGACCAGCACCAGCCTGACGTGATCGGCCTGCAGGAGACAAAAGTTCACGACGATATGTTCCCTCTCGAAGAGGTGGCAAAACTGGGTTACAACGTCTTCTATCACGGCCAGAAAGGCCATTACGGCGTGGCCCTGCTCACCAAAGCGACGCCGGTTTCGGTGCGTCGCGGCTTTCCGGACGACGGTGACGATTCCCAGCGCCGCATCATCATGGCGGAAATCCCCTCGTCGCTGGGCAACATCACGGTGATCAACGGTTACTTCCCCCAGGGCGAGAGTCGCGACCATCCGCTGAAGTTCCCTGCGAAAGAGAAGTTCTACCAGGATCTGCAGTCCTTCCTTGAAACCGAGCTGAAAAAAGAGAACCCGGTGCTGATCATGGGCGACATGAACATCAGCCATACCGATCTGGATATCGGCATTGGCGAAGACAGCCGCAAGCGCTGGCTGCGCACCGGGAAGTGCTCCTTCCTGCCGGAAGAGCGCGAGTGGATGGAGCGTCTGCTGGACTGGGGTCTGGTGGATACCTTCCGTACCGCCAACCCGGAAACCCAGGATCGCTTCTCATGGTTTGATTACCGCTCTAAGGGCTTCGATGACAATCGCGGCCTGCGCATCGACCTGCTGCTGGCCAGCGCCCCGCTGGCAGAGCGCTGCATCGAAACCGGGATCGACTACGCGATCCGCAGCATGGAAAAACCGTCTGACCATGCCCCGGTTTGGGCTACTTTCGACGTGAAGTAAATGCGTATCGATCGCGGTAAAATTTTGCTTATCTGCGCCCTTTTGGGCGCTTTTATTATTACATTCACGCAACTGCCTCCCGGCGTCCTGACGCTGGAAAATCTCCAGGCGCAGCATCAGGCTCTGCTGCTTTATTGCCAGCAGGCGCCTCTGGAGAGCGCCGCGCTTTTTTTTATTGTCTATGTGCTGATCACCACCCTGTCGCTGCCGGGCGCGGCCGTACTGACCCTGCTCGGCGGGGCGCTGTTCGGCCTGTGGCCGGGGATCCTGCTGGTCTCGTTCGCCTCAACGCTGGGTGCGACGCTGGCGATGCTGACCAGCCGCTACCTGCTGAGGGACTGGGTGCAGCGTCGCTTTGCCGGGCCGATGCGCACCGTTAACGAAGGCGTCTCCCGCGACGGGGCGTTTTATCTCTTTGCCCTGCGCCTGATGCCGCTGTTCCCGTTTTTTGTGGTCAATTTGCTCGCCGGGGTGACCACCCTCGGCATGGGACGCTACTGGTGGGTCAGCCAGGCCGGCATGCTGCCGGGAGCGATTGTCTATCTCAATGCCGGACACCAGTTGGGGCAGATCGCCTCCCTGCGTGATATCCTCTCGCCCGGCGTGGTCTTTGCCTTCACGCTACTGGGACTGCTGCCGCTCATCACCCGCTGGCTGCTGGCCCGTTTTTCCCGAACTTCTCCATAACAGGGAGGCATTATGCGCCGGGTGCGTTTTTGCATGTTGTTAACGGGCCTGCTGATGGCAGGACACGCGCTGGCTGATGACGGCTGGCAGAAAATCAAACAGGACGCCCGGGGCCAGACCGTCTGGTTTAACGCCTGGGGCGGCGATGAGGCGGTGAACCGCTATCTGGACTGGGTGAGCGGTGAGATGAAAAGCCACTACGCCATTAACCTGAAGATTGTCCGTCTGGCGGATGCCGCCGACGCGGTGAAGCGCATCCAGACCGAGGCCAGCGCCGGGCGCAAAACCAACGGGTCGGTGGATCTGCTGTGGGTGAACGGGGAGAACTTCCGCACCCTGAAAACCGCCGGGCTGCTGCAGACCGGCTGGGCGCAAACCCTCCCCAACTGGCGCTACGTGGATACCACTAAACCGGTCACCGAAGATTTCGCCATCCCCACCGAAGGGGCTGAATCCCCGTGGGGCAGCGCACAGCTCACCTTTATTGCCCGCCGTGAACAGCTGGCGGAACCGCTGGCGACCCCGGAGGCGCTGCTGAACTACGCCAGTAAGCATCCCGGCACCGTCACCTACCCGCGTCCGCCCGACTTTACCGGCACCGCGTTTCTGGAGCAGCTCCTGCTGACGCAAACCACCCAGCCGGAGGCGCTGAAACAGCCGCCGGACAGCACCACCTTTGCCAGCGTAACCGCCCCGCTGTGGGCCTATCTGGACAGACTGCATCCTTATCTGTGGCGCGAGGGCAAAGACTTCCCGCCGTCCCCGGCGCGAATGGATGCCCTGCTGGCCAGCGGCAATTTACGCCTGTCGATCACCTTTAACCCGGCCCACGCCCGGCAGAAAGTGAGCAGCAAAGCGCTGCCTGCGGACAGCTACAGCTTTGGCTTCCGCCAGGGGATGGTCGGCAACGTGCACTTTGTGGCGATCCCGGCTAATGCCTCCGCCAGCGCGGGAGCAAAAGTCGTCGCCAACTTCTTACTCTCGCCCGAGGCGCAGATCCGCAAGGCGGACCCGGCAAACTGGGGCGACCCAAGCGTGCTGGACCCGCAAAAATTGCCTGCATCCCAGGCTGAAAAATTGCGTCAGTTCATACCGGCGGATCTTCCGCCGACGCTTGCAGAACCGCATGCCGCCTGGGTTAACGCACTGGAGCAGGAATGGCTTCGCCGCTACGGCACCCACTAAGCGCCCTGGCCTGGCTGGTGCTGAGTGCGGTGTATCTGCCGTTATTGCCCGCCTTCGGCCTGCTGCTGCCGCCGGTTTTTTCTGCGGATAACTGGCGGGCGCTGGCGGACGAGCCGCAGCTGCCGCAGGCGCTGATCGCCACCCTGGTTTCCACTCTGATTGCCGCCGCCGGGGCGCTGATGCTGGCTCTGGCGGTGGTGGCCGCGCTGTGGCCGGGCAGCCGCTGGCGGCGGCTGTGCAACCATCTGCCGTGGCTGCTGGCAATCCCCCACGTGGCGTTTGCCGTCAGCGTATTGCTGATTTTTGCCGAAGGCGGCACGCTTTATCGCGTCTGTACGATCTGTTCCCCAATAATGGATCGCTACGGGATCGGGCTGGGTCTTACTCTCGCCGTGAAGGAGAGCGCCTTCGTGCTCTGGGCGATTTATGCCTCGCTGCCGGAGAAAGCGCTTGCGCAGCAGGTCACGATCCTGCGATCGCTGGGCTACGGCCGCTGGCAGGCGCTGCGCTGGCTGATCCTGCCCGCCATTGCCCCGGCGCTGGGGGCGGTGATGCTGGCGGTTATCGCCTGGTCGCTGTCGGTGGTGGATGTCGCCCTGATCCTCGGGCCGGGCAATCCTCCTACGCTGGCGGTGCTGGCCTGGCAGTGGCTGACGCAGGGCGACAGCATCCAGCAGTCCAGGGGGATGCTGGTGTGCGTGATCCTGCTTCTGCTCCTGGAGCTGATTGCCATCGCGCTGTTTATCGGCTGGCGCCGCTGGCAAAAGGGTATTCCGGCGGTATCCGGGGAGCGCCCCACGCCGCGCCCGCTGATCGCCGGGCGAGCCTGCGGCCTGTTTTTGCCCCTGGCCGGCCTCGCCAGCATTGCGGTGCTGGTCCTGGTGGCGGGCAACGCCAGCGTCTCGCGCGAGACGGCCGGGCTGAGCCTGACGCTGGGGCTGCTCTCAGCAGGGCTGGCGCTGGGAACGATCCTGCTCTGGCTTGAGTGGGGCCCGCAGCGCGGCGCGTTCTGGGTCTGGCTGCCGCTGGCCCTGCCCGCCCTGCCGCTGGTGGCCGGGCAGTATCAACTGGCGCTGCTGTTACAGCTCGATGGACAGTTTATCGCCGTGCTGTGGGGGCATCTGCTGTGGGTGCTGCCGTGGATGCTGCTGGTGATGCAACCGGCCTGGCGCAGGCTCGATCCGCGCCTGATCCTGACTGCCCGTACCCTCGGATGGGGATCGCTTAAAATTTTCTGGCTGATCAAATGCCCGCAGATGATCCGCCCGGCGCTGACGGCATTTGCGGTCGGCTTTTCCGTCAGCGTGGCGCAGTATCTTCCCACCCTGTGGCTGGGGAGCGGCCGGTTTGCCACCCTCACCACCGATGCCGTCGCGCTCAGCAGCGGCGGAAGCAGCGCGGTGCTGGCGGCGCAGGCGCTGTGGCAGCTGCTGCTGCCGATGCTGGTTTTCGCCGCCTGCATTGTGCTTTCGAGGCTGATTGGCCGTTTTCGACAGGGGTTACGCTAATGCTGATGGTCAAGGATATGTCACTCTCGCTGCGCCAGTCGACGCTGCTGCACAACGTCAACTTTTCGGTGCCGCCCGGCGAGATCCTCACCCTGACGGGCCCCTCCGGCAGCGGTAAATCGTCGCTGTTTGCCTGGATGGTGGGCGCCCTGCCCGCAGATTTGCGTGCTACCGGGGAGCTGTGGATCGACGCCAGGCGCTGCGACACGCTCCCCACCGAGCAGCGTGGCCTGGGGCTGCTGTTTCAGGACGCGCTGTTGTTCGATCACTTTAGCGTCGGGCAGAATCTGCTGCTGGCGCTCCCGGCATCAGTCAAAGGCGAGGCCCGTAAACAGCAGGCCAACGACGCGCTGGACGCCGCCGGGTTGAGCGGTTTTTTTTATCGCGATCCTGCCACACTTTCCGGCGGGCAGCGCGCCCGTGTCAGCCTGCTGCGCGCCCTTTTGGCCCAACCCCAGGCATTGCTGCTGGATGAACCCTTCAGTCGTCTGGATAAAACCCTGCGCGACGAGTTTCGCCGCTGGGTGTTTGCTGAAGTGCGTACCCGGGGCATACCGGTGGTGCAGGTGACGCACGATGAGGGCGACGTTCCGCCCGGCGGCCGGGTGCTGCCGATGGAGAACTGGCAATGAATCGAAGGGCAACCTGCGCAAACGCAACGTTTTTACGGGGGGAGATTGCCACAATCACGGCTCTTTTCTGTAATGACGGGCATTTCGATGAAACGTGTTTCTCAACTGACCGCGCTGACCGCCGCTTTAGGTCTCGCCGCTTTCTCTTCTTTCGCCGCTGATATGGCGCACTCCCTCACCCTCGCAGAGCTTCAGCAGCAAAAAGGCGCGGTCATTGATACCCGCGTCAGCGCCTTTTATAACGGCTGGCCCCAGACGCGGAACGGAACCTCCGGCCATGAACCTGCGGCCCTGAATCTCTCTGCCCGCTGGCTTGGGGCGATGAACGAGGCGCAGCTGAAAGCCTGGGCTACGCAGCATCAGCTGACCCCGACAACGCCCATCGCGTTATACGGCGACGACAGCGATAACCAGGCCGTGAAGGCGCGGCTGAGCGAGGCAGGTTTCAGCCACATAACGTTGCTTGGCGACGCCCTGCAAACTCCGGCTCGCCTGCAACGCCTTGCCCATTTCGAACAGCTGGTTTACCCCCAGTGGCTGCATCAGCTCCAGCAGGGGAAACCGGTGACCGCCGCCCCAGCCGGGGAGTGGAAAGTGATTGAGGCCGCCTGGGGCGCGCCGAAATTTTATCTGCTGAGCCACATTCCCGGTGCGGACTATATCGACACTAACGAGGTGGAGAGCGAGCCGCTGTGGAACAAGGTCTCTGACGACGCCCTCAAGGCGATGCTGGCGAAACATGGTATTCGCCATGACACCACGGTGATCCTCTACGGACGAGACGTCTATGCCGCAGCCCGCGTGGCGCAGATCATGCTGTATGCCGGGGTGAAAGATGTGCGCCTGCTGGATGGCGGCTGGAAAGCGTGGGACGACGCTGGCCTGCCGGTTGAGCGCGGCACGCCGGACAACGTCAAACCGGCGGCCGATTTCGGCGCGCCGATCCCCGGACAGCCGCAGCTGATGCTGAGCACCGAACAGGCCCGCGGCCTGCTGCATCGTCAGGATGCCTCGCTGGTGAGCATCCGCTCATGGCCGGAGTTTACCGGCGTGACCAGCGGCTACAGTTACATCAAACCAAAAGGTGAAATTAAAGGCGCCCGCTGGGGTCATGCTGGCAGCGACTCCACCCATATGGAAAATTTCCATAACCCGGACGGCACCATGCGCAGCGCGGACGATATCGCCGCCATGTGGAAGCAGTGGCATATCCTGCCGGATCAGCAGGTGGCGTTTTACTGCGGTACCGGCTGGCGGGCATCTGAAACCTTTATGTATGCCCGGGCGATGGGCTGGAAAAACGTCGCTGTCTATGACGGGGGCTGGTATGAGTGGAGCAGCAACCCGCAGAACCCGGTGGTAACCGGTGAACGCGGGCCAGACAGCTCGCTGTGATCACGGCTGGCGCTGAACGTTTTTCAGCGTCAGATACCCACTCCAGACGCGCGTTGCGGTGGTGAGCCAGCACAACGCGCCAAACCCCCACGCCAGCCAGCCGAAGTGCGCCGGGAACAGGCAAAAAAGCACAAACAGCAGCAGCGTTTCCGTCCCTTCCGTCAGACCGCCCAGATAGTAAAACGACTTGTGGGCATACCCCGGATTATCAATTTCATGCTTCGCGGCCAGCGCCGCAAACGCCAGAAAACTGCTCCCGGTACCGATAAACGCAAACAGCAGCCAGGCGGCGGGCAGCGCGTTCTGAACAGGATCGGCGAGGGCAAACCCAAAAGGCACGAGGGCGTAGAACAGGAAGTCGAGGGCGATATCGAGAAAGCCCCCGGCATCGGTCAGCCCGCGTCGTCGGGCCAGCGCCCCGTCCAGCCCGTCCAGCAACCGGTTCAGCAAAATGGCCACCAGCGCCGCCAGATACCAGCCCAGCGCCAGAAACGGCAGCGCCAGCACCCCGATAGCGAAGCCGATCAGCGTGATACCGTCCGGGGTGATGCCCGGTTTATCAAGGGTGGCCACCAGCCGGTTAAGCAGCGGCTTGATGCGCGGGTGAAGGTGACGGTCAAGCATCCTGTTTTTCTCCTGCCATCGCGCACAGTCCCTGGGAGGGGATATCCAGCGCCGCGTTAAAACGGGCGGACAGATTCTGGAACGCGAGCAGCGCCGTCATCTCGGTGATCGCCTCATCATCAAAGTGACGGCGCAGCGCCACTTTGGTGGCCTCATCAACCCCCGGCGGCGTGGCGGTCACCGCTTCCGCATAGGCCAGCGCGGCGCGCTCTTTATCGTTGAAGAGGCTGCTGTCCCGCCATGCTGCCACCGCCTGCACCTTTTCCAGCCCGCCGCTGCGTTCTGCCAGACGCAGCGCGTTGGCGTCGATACAAAAGGCGCAGTGGCAGATCTGCGAGACGCGGGTCATCAGCAGCGATCGTAGCCCCGGTTCAAGCGGTGATTTTTTACGCTCCAGAAAACCCACAAACAGCGCCACCAGCCAGAAGAGCCGGGGCATGCGTCCCCACCAGCGAAGGGGGTTGAGCACCGCGCCATAATGTTTTTTCTGCATCGAGGCGACTGGCGTTAGAATGGCGGGGATGGATTGAATGGGTTTAACCCAGACTGGCGGTCTCTCTTTCACAGGATGCTCCCTGGCGTGTTAAGTGCGCAGATCCTAACTTTTATTCTCTCAACGATTATTGACGATCATGCTAAAAACACTCGATGTTGTCTGCGCTATTCTCGAACGGGATGGCAAAATTCTACTGGCGCAACGCCCTGAGCATGCGGATCAGCCGGGTCTGTGGGAGTTTGCCGGGGGCAAAGTGGAAACCGGAGAGACGCAGCCCGACGCGCTGGTGCGCGAACTGCGCGAGGAGCTCGGCATTGACGCGCGTCCTGGCCGCTATATCGCCAGCCATCAGCGGGAAGTGTCCCGGCGGCTCATCAATCTGCACGCCTGGCACGTCCCGGAATTTACCGGCGCGCCTGAAACGCATTATCACAGCCAGCTGGTGTGGTGTTCACCGCGCGAGGCGCTGGATTACGATCTTGCCCCGGCGGATATCCCCCTGCTGGAGGCCTTTATTCTCTTACGCGACGCCACACCAGCGGATTCGTACTCAGGGCATTAGGATCGCGCTGGCACTGTAACAGCACGCCCTCCGCTTTTACCACCGCCCCCTCTGAATAGTTTTGATCCTGATAGATGCAGCACTGGTTGCACGGCGGTGGACGCTGACCGCTGGAGCTGAAGATCTCCGGCGGGATATTCACATCCACCCCGGTGCCAAACCGCTGGTCGGCCTGGCTGCCGGCCGAGAAAACCCCAAGCAAAACAGCCATCGCAATACGCTTCATAGACGTCTCTTCCTGTTGTGTCCTGATAATCACTATAACGGTAAAAAGTGCGGGAAGCTTTAATCCCACCGGTCATCGTTTTTTGTTATGACCCGGCGCGTTTAATGAATTTATCTGGACGGGGAAATTTTGCTTGCCTTCCAAAGGCCATCGGGTGGTATAGTCGAAAAACACAACAACATGTATATATTTGTAACAAACAGAATAATCCCAATATATAAGAGGAACTTATAGTTATGGACCAGGCTTGCTCCCTTGACTCCTTTTTGAATCGTGTTCAACAGCGTGACCCGCACCAGAGTGAATTTGCTCAGGCCGTACGTGAAGTAATGACCACCCTCTGGCCCTTCCTGGAACAAAACCCCCGCTATCGTCAGATGTCCCTGCTCGAGCGTCTGGTTGAACCTGAGCGCGTGATCCAGTTCCGCGTGGTGTGGGTTGATGACCGAAACCAGGTGCAGGTTAACCGTGCCTGGCGTGTGCAGTTCAACTCCGCGATCGGCCCGTTCAAGGGCGGCATGCGTTTCCACCCGTCGGTGAACCTGTCGATTCTGAAGTTCCTCGGCTTTGAACAGACCTTTAAAAATGCCCTGACCACCCTGCCTATGGGCGGCGGCAAAGGCGGCAGCGACTTTGATCCGAAAGGCAAAAGCGAAGGCGAAGTGATGCGTTTCTGCCAGGCGCTGATGACGGAACTGTACCGTCACCTGGGGGCAGATACCGACGTACCGGCCGGGGATATCGGTGTTGGCGGTCGTGAAGTCGGCTTTATGGCCGGGATGATGAAAAAGCTCTCTAATAACAGCGCCTGCGTCTTTACCGGAAAAGGCCTCTCCTTCGGCGGCAGCCTCATCCGCCCGGAAGCTACCGGCTATGGTCTGGTCTATTTCACTGAAGCGATGCTGAAGCGTCACGGGATGAGCTTTGAAGGCATGCGCGTCGCGGTGTCCGGCTCCGGTAACGTGGCCCAGTACGCTATCGAAAAAGCGATGCAGTTCGGCGCGCGCGTCATCACCGCCTCTGATTCCAGCGGCACCGTGGTTGACGAAGCGGGCTTCACCGCAGAAAAACTGGCACGCCTGTGCGAAATCAAAGCCAGCCGCGACGGTCGCGTGGCCGACTACGCCCGTGAGTTCGGTCTGACCTATCTGGAAGGCAAGCAGCCGTGGTCCGTGCCGGTGGATATCGCCCTGCCATGCGCCACCCAGAACGAACTGGACGTGGATGCCGCGCACCAGCTGATCGCCAACGGCGTGAAGGCCGTGGCCGAAGGGGCCAACATGCCAACCACCATCGAAGCCACTGACCTGTTCCTGCAGGCTGACGTGCTGTTCGCGCCGGGTAAAGCGGCGAACGCGGGCGGTGTGGCAACCTCAGGCCTTGAGATGGCGCAGAACGCCGCGCGTATGGGCTGGAAAGCGGAGAAAGTGGATGCGCGTCTGCACCACATCATGCTGGATATTCACCACGCCTGCGTTGAGTACGGCGGAGAAGAGAAGCAGACCAACTACGTTCGCGGGGCGAACATTGCCGGGTTTGTGAAAGTGGCCGATGCGATGATGGGTCAGGGTGTGATCTGATTGTGTTGATGTAGCGGGTGGTGCGGCCTGATGCCCTCACCCCGGCCCTCTCCCACAGGGAGAGGGAGAAATGCGTTGTAGGCCGGGTAAGGCGAAGCCGCCACCCGGCAATATGTTTTACGCCGCACTCTTCTTCTTAAACTTTTTCTTCTTGTCGCCGCCCGGCGCCACCATACCGCGAAAATCCCGGACCGAGGTGTTTCGCGCCTGGTTAATCAGATCGAATAACGTTCCCACCAGCGGCTGCATAAAGTCCTGATAGCGACACTGCTTCTCGCTGATCTGCGTCAGCACTGACTCCCAGTGCGCGGTCATGTCCGGTCTGGCGGCCATCTCCGGCAGAGAGTGGATCAGCGCCCGGCCTGCGTCCGTGGAGTGGATATAACGCCCCTTCTTGTGCAGAAAACCGCGTTTAAACAGCAGCTCGATGATCCCGGCGCGGGTCGCTTCCGTGCCCAGCCCGTCGGTAGCACGCAGGATCTTCTTCAGATCTTTATCCTGCACAAAGCGGGCGATCCCGGTCATGGCGGAGAGGATTGTGGCGTCGGTGAAATGACGCGGCGGTTGCGTCTGTCGTTCCACCACTTCGCCCTTCTCGCACAGCAGCTCGTCGTTTTTCGCCACCACCGGCAGCGGCGTGCCGTCGTTCTCCTCGTCCCGCTCTTTATTGCCCAGCAGCGTACGCCACCCTGCTTCCGCGAGGAACCGGGCTTTGGCAATGAACTTGCCTTTGGCGATCTCCAGCTCAATGACGCACTTGCGGAACACCGCATCCGGGCAGAACTGCATCAGATACTGGCGGGCCACCAGGTTATAGACCTTCGCTTCGTTATCCGTCAGGTTGACGGAACTGCTGCGCGCCGTCGGAATGATGGCGTGGTGAGCATCCACCTTTTTGTCGTCCCAGCAGCGATTGCGGGTGTCCGGGTTGACCACCGGCTGCGGCACTAAATCAGGCGCGTGGACGGCGATGGCGTTCAGCACCGCGTGACGTCCGGCAAAATGCTCTTCCGGCAGGTAACGGCTGTCGGAACGCGGATAGGTAATCAGCTTGTGCGTCTCGTAGAGCTTCTGGCAAATATCCAGTACGTTTTGCGCACTCAGGCCATAGCGTTTTGCCGCCTCAATCTGCAGAGCAGAAAGCGAGAACGGCAGCGGCGCAGGTTCTGATTCCCGTTTATCGTTATAGCTGGTGACGACGGCGGGCTGGCCCTGGATGCGGGTCACCACGTGATCGGCCAGAGGACGATGCAGGAGACGCCCCTCTTCATCCTGGTAAGGCTCGCAGGCCTCACTCGGCTGCCACACCGCGGTAAAACGTTCATCCTTCGGGGTAACAATATGGGCTTTCACCTCGAAGTAGTCTTTGGCGACAAAGTTTTCGATCTCTTCGTCGCGGCGCACCACCAGCCCCAGCACCGGGGTCTGCACCCGGCCCACCGAGAGCACCCCCTGATACCCGGCGTTTCGCCCGAGGATGGTGTAGGCGCGGGTCATGTTGATGCCGTACAGCCAGTCGGCGCGGGCGCGGGCAAGCGCCGAAACGCAGAGCGGTACAAACTCGCTGTTGGCGCGCAAACGCGAAATAGCCCGCTCCACCGCCTGGGGGTTGAGGTCGTTAATCAGACAGCGCTGCACCTGCTGGCGCTTTTCCGGCGCCAGGCTCAGGTAATCCAGCACCTCATCCACCAGCAACTGACCTTCACGATCCGGGTCACCGGCGTGGATCACTTCCGCCGCCTCATTCAGCAGTCGCTTAATGACGTTCAGCTGTTTGGTCACCGACGGGCGCGGCTGCAGCTGCCACTTTTCCGGCACGATAGGAAGATCGTTAAGATTCCAGCGCGCGTAGCGGCTGTCGTAGGCATCCGGCTGGGCCTGCTCCAGCAGGTGGCCGATACACCAGGTGACCACCTGCCCGTTTCCGCACTCAATATAGCCGTCGCCCTTGCGATGCGGTTTGGGTAAGACATCCGCAATCGCCCTGGCGAGGCTCGGTTTTTCGGCAATAAATAACCGCATTGAATTAACGGATCTCAATCATCGGACGGCCGCCGCGGGCGGTCACCAGCTCGCCAATGGCGGTCAGGCTGATGCCATACTCGGCGGCGGTTGCGCGGACGTCGTCTTCGGCCTCTGGCGTCACGGCCAGCAGCAGGCCGCCGGAGGTTTGCGGATCGCACAGCAGATCGCGCCACTCGGCAGGCATGTCACCCATCAGATGGCCGTAGCTGGCGAAGTTACGCTGCGTCCCGCCCGGAACGGCGCCCTGGGCAATATAGGCTTCAACGCCCGGCAGCTTCGGCACCTCCTGATACCAGACCTGGGCCTGAACGCCCGCGCCCTGGCACACTTCGCTGAGGTGGCCCAGCAGCCCGAAGCCCGTCACGTCGGTCATCGCCTTCACGCCGTCAATATTGGCAAAGGCGGCGCCGGCCAGGTTCATCTGGCACATCACTTCCGTCGCCAGCCCTTTGTGCTCCGGCAGCAGCAGCGATTTTTTCTCGGCGGTGGTGAGTACGCCAATACCCAGCGGCTTGGTGAGAAACAGCTTGCAGCCCGCTTCTGCGGTGCTGTTACGTTTAACGCGCTCCGTCGGCACCACGCCCGTTACCGCCAGGCCGAAAATCGGCTCCGGGGCGTCGATAGAGTGGCCGCCCGCCAGGGCAATCCCCGCCTGCTGGCAGGCAAAACGCCCCCCCTCGATCACCTCGCGGGCGATCTCCGGGGCCAGGGTATTGATCGGCCAGCCGAGGATCGCAATCGCCATGATCGGCTTGCCGCCCATGGCAAAAATGTCGC
Source organism: Leclercia adecarboxylata (assembly GCF_023639785.1). NCBI lineage: Bacteria > Pseudomonadati > Pseudomonadota > Gammaproteobacteria > Enterobacterales > Enterobacteriaceae > Leclercia > Leclercia adecarboxylata. The sequence goes on along the minus strand of NZ_CP098325.1, from coordinate 1,890,131 downwards.
TGATGGCATTGGTGGCCGCAATGCGCCCGAAGTCGTACGGGTTGTCGACGATGGGCATGAAGAAATCGGTGGTGCTGATAATGCTGGTGCCGTTGCCCAGATCGTAGACTGCGGCATCATCGCGGGTTTCGTTGCCCACAAGCAGGTTCGGGTCGACAAACTTCGCCTGCTCGCTGTGCAGAATGGTCTCCAGCACTTTAGGTGAAATTTTACAACCGCAACCGGCTCCATGGCTGTATTGCGTTAAACGAATGGCTTGCTCGCTCATGACAATCTCCTTTCATTACAATTGCACTATGTTAGCGCTCATTCCATTAAGTGATAAGTATGACTGTCTGAATTCTGCGGCGCTTGCTCAGGATCCAGACAGTTTTTATGTCGTGGCTCAGAATCGGGTGACGAAAGGTGCGGTATCGGGCACGGAAACGGTGGTTGAGGCTTTAAGCTGCGGGGTGCCGAGATAGAGGAAACCGACGATTTTATCGTCTGCGCCGCAGTCGAGTCCTTCACGTACAACCGGGCTATCGGTCAGGGCGCCGCTGCGCCAGATACCGTTGTAGCCTTGCGCAACCGCCGCCATCTGCATCGCCATCACCGCACAACCGGCAGACATCTCCTGCTCCCAGACCGGCACTTTATGCTGCGGCTGGCATTTGGCGACCACGGCGATGATCATCGGGGCGCGGAACGGCGCGTTGCGGGCTTTCTCAATCGCCTTCTCATCCTGCCCGGCAGCAATGGCGCCTTTCTCCAGCAGGGTGCTGAAGCGATCGCGACCGTCACCTTCGATAATAAAGAAGTGCCACGGCTGTAAGGTGCCGTGATCCGGGGCGCGCATCCCGGCGCGGAGAATGTTGTCCAGCTGTTCGCCGGCCGGAGCAGGTTCCGCCAGGCGCGAGGCGCTACGACGGTTAACAAGCAGTTCGAGTGCATCCATTGGGTTAACTCCTGTCTTAAAATTTACTCAAAATTAACACGACGGCAGATTTTGTTACAGCGTAGCAGGCGATTCCTGCTGACAAGTGACGGTCGGGTCATTACGATAGCCCGACAACACCGTCCAGCGTGGACGGACAGGTCATTATCTGGACAGGGAGAATACATGCGAACCCTCTGGCGACTGCTTGCCGGCTTTTTTAAATGGACGTGGCGACTGCTTAATTTCGTCCGCAACCTGGTGATGAATCTCTTTTTCATCCTGATTGTAATGGTTTGCGTCGGGGTCTGGATGCACCTCAGCGCCACCAGCCAGAGCCAGAACGCCGGGCGCGGCGCGCTGCTGCTGGATATAACGGGCGTGGTGGTGGATAAACCCTCCACCAGCAACCGACTGGGCGTACTGGGCCGCCAGCTGTTTGGCGCGACCAGCGACCGTCTGCAGGAAAACTCGCTGTTTGATATCGTCGACGCGATTCGTCAGGCGAAGGACGATCGCAACATTACCGGCATCGTGCTGGATCTGAAAAACTTTGCCGGGGCAGATCAGCCTTCGATGCAGTACATCGGTAAAGCGCTGCGCGAGTTCCGCGACAGCGGCAAACCGGTGATTGCGGTGGGCGATAACTACAGCCAGGGGCAGTACTATCTGGCGAGCTTTGCCAACAAAGTATGGCTGTCACCGCAGGGCAGCGTGGATCTGCACGGCTTTGCCACCAACGGCCTCTATTACAAATCCCTGCTTGATAAGCTGAAGGTCACCACCCACGTCTTCCGCGTCGGGACCTATAAATCTGCCGTTGAGCCGTTTATCCGCGACGATATGTCCCCTGCTGCCCGTGAAGCGGACAGCCGCTGGATTGGCGAGCTGTGGCAGAACTACCTGGGCACCGTTGCCGCTAACCGCCAGATCGCTGCTGAACAGGTGTTCCCGGGCGCGCAGGGCGTGCTGGACGGGCTGCGTAAGGTGGATGGCGATACCGCGAAATATGCCCTGGACCACAAGCTGGTGGATGCCCTGGGCTCCAGCGCCGAGGTTGAAAAGTCCCTGACTAAACAGTTCGGCTGGAGCAAAGAGGACAAAAACTACAGCGCCATCAGCTTCTACGATTATCAGGCGAAAAAACCAGCCGATACCGGGGACAGCATCGCTGTGGTCTTTGCTAACGGCGCTATCATGGATGGCGAAGAGACGCCGGGTAACGTCGGGGGGGATACCACCGCCGCACAGATCCGCGACGCGCGTCTCGATCCGAAAGTGAAAGCCATCGTGCTGCGGGTTAACAGCCCGGGCGGCAGCGTCAGCGCATCAGAAGTGATCCGCGCTGAACTGGCCGCCGCGCGCGCCGCCGGCAAGCCGGTGGTGGTCTCGATGGGTGGAATGGCCGCCTCCGGTGGCTACTGGATCTCCACCCCGGCGAACTACATCGTGGCAAACCCAAGCACCCTTACCGGCTCGATTGGCATCTTTGGGGTGATTAACACCGTTGAAAACAGCCTCGACTATCTGGGCGTGCACACCGACGGCGTCGCAACCTCACCGCTGGCCGACATCTCCGTGACTAAAGCGCTGCCGCCGGAAGTGTCGCAGATGATGCAGCTCAGCATTGAGAATGGCTATAAGCGCTTTATCAATCTGGTAGCCGACTCCCGTAAGCGAACCCCGGAACAGATCGATCAGATTGCCCAGGGTCACGTCTGGACGGGCCAAGATGCGAAGAGCAACGGTCTGGTGGATAACCTGGGCGACTTTGACGATGCCGTAGCGAAGGCCGCTGAACTGGCGAAACTGAAGCAGTGGCACATCGATTTCTATCAGGATGAGCCGACCTTCATGGACCTGGTGATGGACAGCTTCTCCGGCTCGGTAAAAGCCATGCTGCCGGACGCGCTGCAGGCTTACCTGCCGGCCCCGGTCGCCACGGCGGCGAAAGCGGTCAAAGCGGAGGGCGACAAGCTGGCCGCCTTTAACGATCCGCAAAACCGCTACGCGTTCTGCCTCACCTGCGCTAACGTACGTTAATCTCCATCCCCTCTTCCACGAAGAGGGGATTTTTCTTTGAAGCAAACGAACATTACATCATGCAAAAGAAATCAATTTATGTGGCCTATACCGGCGGTACCATCGGTATGCAGCGCTCAGAAAATGGCTATATACCGGTATCTGGCCACCTGCAGCGGCAGCTGGCGTTAATGCCTGAATTCCATCGCCCGGAGATGCCGGACTTCACCATTCACGAATATGACCCGCTAATGGACTCTTCCGACATGACCCCGGAAGACTGGCAACATATCGCCGACGACATCAAGGCGCACTACGACGACTACGATGGTTTCGTGATCCTGCACGGCACCGACACGATGGCGTTTACCGCCTCCGCGCTGTCGTTCATGCTGGAAAATCTCAGCAAGCCGGTGATCGTCACCGGGTCACAGATCCCGCTGGCGGAGCTGCGCTCCGACGGGCAGATCAACCTGCTTAACTCTCTGTACGTGGCGGCCAACTTCCCGATTAACGAAGTGAGCCTGTTCTTCAACAACCGGCTCTATCGCGGGAACCGTACCACCAAAGCCCATGCCGACGGCTTTGATGCCTTTGCCTCGCCGAATCTCACGCCGCTGTTGGAAGCGGGGATCCATATCCGCCGCCTCGGTACGCCACCGGCACCGCATACCTCCGGTGAGCTGGTGGTGCACCCCATCACCCCGCAGCCGATTGGCGTGGTGACGATTTATCCGGGCATCTCCGCCGACGTGGTGCGTAACTTCCTGCGCCAGCCGGTTAAGGCTCTGATTCTGCGCTCCTACGGCGTGGGCAATGCGCCGCAGAACGGCGAGTTCCTGAAAGAGCTTCAGGAGGCGAGCAGCCGCGGGATTGTGGTGGTGAACCTGACTCAGTGCATGTCCGGCAAGGTGAATATGGGCGGCTATGCCACCGGTAATGCCCTCGCACAAGCCGGAGTGGTGAGCGGCTTCGATATGACGGTCGAGGCGACGCTGACTAAACTTCACTACTTACTCAGTCAGGATCTGGATGTGCAGGCGATCCGCACCGCAATGATGCAAAACCTGCGTGGCGAACTGACGCCAGACGAATAAGGAGCCCCTATGAAGCAACGAGCCCTGTTACTGGTCGATTTACAAAATGATTTTTGCGCCGGTGGCGCGCTGGCGGTAGCCGAAGGCGACAGCACGGTTGATGTCGCCAACGACCTGATTACATGGTGCAAAGCGCGCGGTGAAGCGGTGGTTGCCAGCCAGGACTGGCACCCGGCGGACCACGGCAGCTTTGCCAGCCAGCATAACGTCGAGCCCTTCACCCAGGGCGAGCTGGACGGCCTGCCGCAAACCTTCTGGCCCGATCACTGCGTGCAGCACACTGAAGGCGCAGATTTGCATCCTCTGCTTAATAGCAAAGCCATTGACGCGGTGTTTCAGAAGGGCGAAAACCCAAACATCGACAGCTACAGTGCCTTTTTTGATAACGGCCACCGGCAGAAAACGGGGTTGGATCAGTGGCTGCGTCATCATGAAATCGTGGAGCTGATTGTGATGGGGCTGGCGACGGACTACTGCGTGAAGTTTACCGTGCTGGATGCGTTGCAGCTGGGCTACCGGGTGAACGTCATCACCGATGGCTGTCGCGGGGTGAACATTCAGCGTCAGGACAGCGCCCAGGCGTTTATGGATATGGCGGCCGAAGGCGCCACCCTGTATACGCTGGCGGACTGGCAGGAGACGCAGGCCTGATAGCCTTATGCCGGGTGGCGGCTACGCCTTACCCGGCCTACAATACCCCAGCTCCGAGCAAGCGCTGCGCCGCCGGGCACAATTCTCATTAGCCCCATAAAGTGAACTCCCTCCCACTCTCAGCGAAGCGGTAATGCTATTCTTTTTTGGCACTTTTTTCGCCACGCTTTTCCGTGGCGTGGTTATTTTATTCGTCAAAGAGGAACCTGTATGAAACGTTTGCCATTGCTGGCAGCTTTACCCCTGCTCTGCGCCTCCATTGCTTCCGCCAGTTCGTTAATGTCTGTTGGATATTTCAACGGCGGCGGCGACGTCACTGCCGGACCGGGCGGAGATATCAATAAGCTGGACGTGCGCCAGATAACTCATCTTAACTACTCTTTTGGCCTGATCTATAACGACGAAAAAGACGAAACTAACCCGGCGTTAAAAGATCCCGCCAGACTGCATCAGATCTGGTTATCCCCTAAAGTTGAAGCCGATCTCGCCCTGCTTCCGGTCCTGCGTAAACAAAACCCTGACCTTAAGGTGCTGCTCTCCGTTGGCGGCTGGGGGGCTCGTGGTTTCTCCGGCGCGGCATCCACTCCGGAGACCCGGGCAGTATTCATTCGCTCCGCCGAAGCAATCGTTGAGAAATACGGTCTCGACGGGATCGATCTCGACTGGGAGTTCCCGGTCAACGGCGCGTGGGGCCTGGTGGCAAGCAAGCCTGAGGATCGGGATAACTTTACCGCCCTGCTGAAAGGGTTACGCGAGGCGTTCGGCCAGAAAAAACTGGTGACCATTGCCGTCGGCGCAAATGTCGAGAGCCCGAAAAGCTGGGTCGACGTGAAGGCCGTGGCGCCCCTGCTCGATTACATCAACCTGATGACCTACGACATGGCGTACGGTACCCAGTACTTCAACGCCAACCTGTATGACTCCAGCGCCTGGCCGACCGTGGCCGCCGCGGATAAATACAGCGTCGATTTTGTAGTGAATAACTATCTGGCCGCCGGGCTGAAGCCGCAGCAGATGAACCTTGGCATCGGTTTTTATGGCCGCGTACCGAAGCGCGCCGTCGAACCGGGCATTGACTGGAGCAAAGCTGATGCCCAGAAAAATCCTGCCACACAGCCTTACTTCAGCGCACAGCAGATCGACCTGTTCAAATCCCTGGGCTACGATCTGACCAAAGACACCTACGTTAAGTACAACGATATTGTGAAGACGTTTTTAAACGACCCACAGAAACGCTTTACCCAGCAGTGGGACGATGAGGCCAAAGTCCCCTGGCTGTCGGTGAAATCTGGTGACGGTAAGCCGCTGTTTGCTCTGTCGTATGAAAACCCGCGTTCGGTGGCGATCAAAGCAGAGTACATCAAGGAGAAAGGGCTGGCCGGAGCCATGTTCTGGGAGTACGGCGCGGATGACAATAACCAGCTGGCGAAGCAGCTTGCTGATTCCCTGGGGATAAAACACAAGTAACGGATAACAGGCCCGGTGAGAGCTCACCGGGCTGCTTTATGCGCGATCAATGCACTTTCAACGTCGCGATCGATTTCGGCGTAATACCAAAATCTTCTTTCAACTGCTGTTTGCTCTTCATCACCATCTGACCCTGAGTGTCGATGGTCATGTGCTGCGCGTCGGTATTGTTGCGCGCCTGCCAAAGCATCACCAGCTGCAGGCAGTTCTCTTTCTGCTCGGGGGTCAGCGCCACGCCATCGGCCCACTTGCCCAGCTCTACCGCCGTGACCAGACGCTGATAAACTTCCGGCGTCATGCCGTTAATCATCTCTTCAATATTCATGTTTAATCCCGGTGTGAAGGAATAATTTGCTGAATCGATTTTTCAACCTTTAGTCTGGTCGCCGTTCTGGTCATCAGTGAAGCTTAACGAGGCGGAATTGACGCAAAAACGCTCCCCTGTCGGCTGAGGGCCATCCGGGAAGACGTGACCGAGATGGGCGTCACAGTTTCCACAGCGGATCTCAATGCGCTCCATACCGTGGCTGGTGTCCTTCAGATAGTGAATTGCCTCTTCACTGACCGGTTCATAGAAGCTCGGCCAGCCGCAGCCAGAATCATATTTGCTCTGGGAGTTAAACAGGGCGGCGTCGCATACCAGACAGTGGTAAACACCATCACGCTTGTTATGCAGCAGACGCCCGGTAAACGGGGGTTCCGTACCGTGGTTCTGCGTTACGTAGAACTGCATTTCTGTGAGGTTTTTTTTCAGTTCATCGGGGTTATGTTGATTCGACATAGGCTTACATCTCGCAGTTGAAACAGACTACTTTTAACCACGATTCTAACAAAACATTAACACTGAAGTATGAACTTTTGTTCTAAACTTACTCGTTGCGCAGAGGCACTCAGACAAATGTGATCTACTCCACATTTTTATGTGGTCATCCCTTTAAAATTCCGTGCGCAGGCCCCATATGGGTGCAAGCTCCAAGGGAATGTGAGGTAGGTCAATCGAGTAAAGCTGGTGCGAAGGATTGATTTGTCGCAATGATTGACACGATTCCGCTTGACGCTGCGTAAGGTTTTTGTAATTTTACACGCAACCTTTTATTCACTAACAAATAGCTGGTGGAATATATGACTATCAAAGTAGGTATCAACGGTTTTGGCCGTATCGGCCGTATTGTTTTCCGTGCTGCTCAGGAACGTTCTGACATCGAAATCGTTGGTATCAACGATCTGTTAGACGCTGAATACATGGCGTACATGCTGAAGTACGACTCAACTCACGGTCGTTTCAACGGCACCGTTGAAGTGAAAGACGGCCACCTGGTTGTTAACGGCAAAACCATCCGTGTTACTGCTGAAAAAGATCCAGCTAACCTGAAGTGGGGCGAAATCGGTGTTGACGTTGTTGCTGAAGCAACCGGTATCTTCCTGACTGACGAAACTGCGCGTAAGCACATCACCGCTGGCGCGAAAAAAGTTGTTCTGACTGGTCCATCCAAAGACAACACCCCAATGTTCGTTAAAGGCGCTAACTTCGAGAAGTATGCTGGCCAGGACATCGTTTCCAACGCATCCTGCACCACCAACTGCCTGGCGCCACTGGCTAAAGTTATCAACGACAACTTCGGTATCGTTGAAGGCCTGATGACCACCGTTCACGCTACCACCGCTACTCAGAAAACCGTTGATGGCCCGTCTCACAAAGACTGGCGCGGCGGCCGCGGCGCAGCTCAGAACATCATCCCTTCTTCTACCGGTGCTGCTAAAGCAGTAGGCGTAGTTCTGCCAGAACTGAACGGCAAACTGACTGGTATGGCGTTCCGCGTTCCTACTCCAAACGTATCTGTTGTTGACCTGACCGTTCGTCTGGAAAAAGCAGCAAGCTACGAAGAAATCAAGAAAGCAATCAAAGCGGCTTCTGAAGGCGCAATGAAAGGCGTTCTGGGTTACACCGAAGACGACGTTGTTTCTACCGATTTCAACGGCGAAGTTTGCACTTCCGTGTTCGATGCTAAAGCTGGTATCGCACTGAACGACAACTTCGTGAAACTGGTATCCTGGTACGACAACGAAACCGGTTACTCTAACAAAGTTCTGGACCTGATCGCTCACATCTCCAAATAAGTGAGATGAGAAACTGATCCAAAAAGGCGACCTTGGTCGCCTTTTTTTATGGCATTAAAGACAGAGGATTGCGTAATGATTAAAACAATTTTTGCACTTCCGGTAGTCGAACAACTTACCCCTGTGCTTTCCCGCCGTCAGATTGACGATGTTGAAGTGATTGTGGTCGAACATCCACAGGTTAAGGCTTCCGTTGCCCTTCATGGCGCACATCTGCTCTCATGGCAGCCAGAAGGCGAAGTGGAAGCATTGTGGCTGAGTGATATCACCTCCTTTAAAAAAGGCGCCGCTATTCGTGGTGGCGTGCCGATCTGCTGGCCGTGGTTTGGCCCGGCCGCTCAGCAGGGTCTGCCGTCGCACGGTTTTGCCCGCAACCTGCCGTGGACGCTGAAAGCGCACAACGAAGATGAATCCGGCGTGGTGTTGACCTTTGAACTGCAAAGCGATGACGAGACGCGCAAACTCTGGCCGCACGACTTTACCCTGTATGCACGCTTTAAGCTGGGTAAAACCTGCGAGATCGAACTGGAGGCGCACGGGGAATTCGAAACCACCTCTGCCCTGCACACCTATTTCAACGTTGGCGACATCGCTGCCGTCACCGTGAACGGCCTTGGCGATACCTTTATCGACAAAGTGGATAATGCGAAAGAAGGCCGGCTGACCGACGGCGCGCAGACGTTCCCGGATCGTACCGACCGCGTCTATCTGAACCCGGAAGCCTGCAGCGTAATCGAAGATACCGCGCTGAACCGCGCGATTGAAGTCATCCATCATCATCACAGCAACGTGGTCGGCTGGAACCCTGGCCCGGCGCTCTCCGTCAGCATGGGTGACATGCCGGATGATGGGTATAAAACCTTTGTCTGCGTGGAAACCGCCTGCGTCAGCGAACCACAAAAAGCGACGGAAGAGAAACCAACCCGTCTGGGACAGACCATTCACATTGTGAAGCGTTAATTCCCTGCCCTTGCCCTCTCCAGCTGAGAGGGCATTTCTTTTACGTCAGACCACGTCTAACGGCGTTTTCTGCTGTGGCGCCGGGAAAGCCGCATCCAGCTTCTGTAATGCCTCTGCTGAGAGGGAAATCTCCAGCGCCCCCGCATTCTCTTCCACATGCGCTACAGACGACGCTTTAGGGATAGCAATGACCCCGCGGTGACGAATAACCCACGCCAGCAGAATCTGTGCCGCCGTGGCGTTGTACTCCCGGGCAATGGTATTGACCACCGGGTGATTCATCAGTCCGCTGCGCAACCGTCCGGCCTGCGCCAGCGGGCAGTAGGCCATTACCGGCATGTTTTGCTGCTGACACCAGGGCAGCAGATCATACTCGATTCCGCGTGATGCCAGATGGTAGAGCACCTGATCGGTGGCGCACGCCTGGCCGCCGGGAATCTGCCGGAGCGCCTGCATATCCGCATAGTCCAGATTAGAGACGCCCCAGCGGCCAATTTTACCCTGCTGTTGTAGCGTCTCCATCAAGCCGACAGTCTCTTCCAGGGCGTAATTACCGCGCCAGTGCAGGAGATAGAGATCAATATGATCGGTACCCAGGCGACGCAGGCTGGCTTCACAGGCGGCGATGCCTTTTTGTCCCCCTGCATTCCACGGGTACACTTTAGAGACCAGAAAAACCTTATCGCGCAGGCCCTTGATCGCCTCGCCGACCACCTCTTCCGCCCCGCCCTCGGCATACATCTCGGCGGTATCGATTAGCGTCAGTCCCCGTTCAATACCCGCACGCAGGGCATCACTCTCCTGGCGACACTGATTTGACTTTTCTCCCATATACCAGGTACCCTGGCCGATAGCCGGCAGCACCCTGCTGTCGTCAAAGGTGACGGTTTTTTCGCTCATAATATGCTCCTGTTTGTCTGCACCACCCTAAAACAAACGGGGCGCCAGAGCCCCGTTATGATGCACAAATTGAATCGTCAATAACGGTGAAAACGCACACATATTAAGGTTCGACTACTGAAAGTTGGAACTGTCGCAATATGATGATATTAAACCCGGCCCCGGCGGCTCCCATCCCGATTTTAGCTGCCATTCCCGGTTTGCGATGATATTTTCTGCCGGTACAGGAACAGGAATGATATTTTTGGGCGCCGCTGAGCCGGTCATCCCATCCATTTCCGCGCCAGTAGATATACCTGAGATAATCACAGCGGTCGCGCCGGGTTAAAACCTTCAGGCCTCGATAATGTTGCGGCCTGAATTTCTCTGGCTGAGTGGTGTTGATTAACGGCCAATAGTGCCGCCAGTATTGGTGCGATCATCAAACCACCTACCCAGCACCCTTCCATACGTATCCGTGATTGAATACTGCGCCTGGTCGACGCTGAACAACAGTACACCATTAATCACACGCGCACGCTCCACCAACTGACCTTTATAACGAACCTCTCTCGGCTGCACACGAATGACCTTATTACCGAGACGCTGGCCATTCGAGGCAAATATGGAGTAGGTGCCGGTGAATCTGGTGAAGACTTTGCTGCGCTTCTCCGCCGCAGCGTTTTGAGCCGGAGTTTTGTTAAGATTGCAGGTGTTACCGGCGTTCATCTCGGTGCATCCGGAGCGCTTTAATTGCTCACGATATTGGGCATTCATAGCCTGAGCCGGAGTTGCGGCTATTGTCGCCAGGATGAGAGTTATTATCATTTTTTTCATGGTTGTTGTTCCAGTTCGTCAGACTCATCAAACTATGCCCACCACGCTATTAAGAGTTGCGACCCAGCGTCAGCCATTGCCAGCAATTGAGAAGCGTTCTGGCGATGAGGCACTGCTGGGGCATGAGTCATATTGAGACAGATCGATGCGCCAGGTTTGAAGTTGCTAAAAAAAACCCCGCCTCAGTTTTAGAATCTGGGGCGAGGTGCGCAATGCGCTATCAACACAAAGTCACTAACACTCTCTTTGCCGCCGTTAACGGCGGCGAACTAATGGCCTTTTAACGTGAAGGCCGATTCTTTTATGCGTTCTCTGCAGGAGCAGGTACGGAAGCAATAGCGAGGCGCGCGGTGCGTCGCTCTTTGAACAGCCAGCGCCATATCAGCAGGCTTATCGGAATGATCACAAGCGGTCGGAAATAGATCTGCGGCGAGTAATCAAAGAGTAACTCCGCAATGGCATCAACGCTCCGTTGATACCGCTCAGCCAACGAAATAAAACTGACAGACAAACCAGCAGCGGAGAGTAAAAGTGAAATGCTGCACGCTTTCCAGAAACTCATTTCTGGCCACTCCCCTTCGGCATATTTCCAGTTGAACCAATAACCGATGGCCGCCAGCATCAGCAGAAGAAACAGGTAACCGCCGCTGCATGCATCTACCAGGCTCATCAGGGGGATCGCAGACAAGCACAGCCAAATTGCCAGGATTACCGCTTTATAAATTGTCATATTCCTTTGCCTACTCCCACCGCTTTTCGCAGCGGGAAACAAGTGATCGCTAGTTGTCCAGGTAAACGATAATGCCCAAACTGTTTTCCTGTATTCCCAACACCAGAGATTGACGCTAATAAATCCGGCGAAAAAAGGTAAACCCCATTATTAGCCGCGCTCAATAACGCCACGATCGTGTGTGTCGGCATTTTCCCAGAAGCTCCCTCCCGTTGTGTAAATCACAAAAGTACGGTTGTTTTTGCCGTTGATGATCAGCATGTCGTTCAAAATGGTGGCTTTTACTGGCTTTCCGTCGACGGTCGTTTTTCCCACACCAATATGAATGTTTGCAATGCGTTGTCCGTTTGGACGGTGCGCCACATAGTTCCCTTCAAACTTTTGTAGGTCAGACTTCGCAGCAGGCGCCACGCCGTCACTGAATCCTGCGGCCTCGTTTTGCGCTTTCGTTTTATGAATATCACAGCCCTGAACCTCTGTGACCTGAGTGCAACCTGAGCGAATAAGTTGGTCACGGTAATGCGCATTGATAGCGTGCGCTGCTGGCGCTGCGGTGACGATTGATACAGCCAGGAATGTCAGCATTTTTTTCATGTTTAATTACCCATGATGATGGCGGTTGCCGTGGTGATGACCATTGTCATCATTGTCGTGGTGCCTATGGTGATGATCATCTTTGTGATCATCCTTTTTGGAGTCATCTTTGTTGTATTTATGCTTTGCGACGGCAGTAGCGACCGCTGCGGCGCCCACACCGACGGCTGCGGCGGAAAGATAGGGGTGTTCTGCGCAACCGGCCAGCGCTGCGGTCATGGTGAGTGCTAACATCATTTTTTTCATGTTAATTTCTTCTTATCGTTGTGCTTCTGCTTCTACCTGGACAATCTCTTTTCGGAGTTCAGCCCGGCGCTTAGCGTAGAACGCATGTACTTCGGGGGATTGTTCATTCCATAGAGCAGCGGATTTGCGCTCATAGTTGACGGTGCAAGCTGCACGGTCATTGTTTGCAGCGGACTCGATTTCCTGGCGACCGGATCCTTCAACAGGCGTAAGACCATAGAGACGGCTGTGATACTTCTCGGTAACCAGTTGCTGGCATCGCAGATTCGCGCGAGCGTAGATTTGGCGAGTCGCGCGAAACTGAGCCAGTTCATCACCCAGGGTGTCATGCTGCTGCACAGCGCAGCCAGCAAGGGTGACGGCCACCAGCGCAGAAATTACGTAACGTTTCATATTGGTTCCTGAAAAAAGGGCGCTTGCGCAGCCCAGGGTTGTTTTGCCCACGGCGTAGCGACGGCTTTTGTCTTAGCGGTTTATGCTCAGCGTTTTTATGAAGAAGAAGGGGCTTGCGCCCCTTGATTGTTGTGGGGGGTTACCAGCCTAAAGCTATGCCAGCGCCAACAGTCCACTCGGAGTTGGTATCTGCTGCAACCGAGCCTTTCAGTACCATGCTGTCGGACGCGCGAGTAGAGAAACCAATAGCCATTGCTTGCTCATCACCACGAGCGCCCACTCCTGCACCGATGTTGAATTTCTGGGACTCTGTTACCTGCGGGATGTTACTCATTGCAGCCACTCCAGCGATGCCAGCATCAGCGCTACGTTTGTTGTCATCAATCTGACCTTTCAGGCTCTTGAAATGGGCGTTATTTTTAGTTTCCAGTTCAGAGATACGGCGTTCATGATTCGCCAGCTGGCGAGAGTTTTCTGCCACACGCTGGTTAGTCTGCACCTGAGCTGTTTTATTCTGCGCGATATGGGCATTAACAGTATCGATACGGCCATTCACAGCGTTCAGGCTGGAAATGTAATAAGAACTCACCTGGCTGTTATCGGTTGCCACATAGTTGTTAGTGGTATTGTTGACTACCTGGCTAGTACCTGCGCTTCCAGTAGTTCCGCTGGAGGCCTTAGCTATTGCAGTTTTGGTTACAGTAACTACCTGAGACACTGGTTTTGCGGCGTCGTTTGCAACAGTGACAGAGGATCCAATTTGCGGAGCCGGAGCGGCTTGCAAAGTATCAGGCGCATTGTTGACAGTCGCTACAGCCTGATAATTCGGCTGAACGTGGGGTTGTGGATTCGTCAACGTCGGAGCCTGCTGCGGTACCTGTGTTAAAGGCTGCGGCTGAGGTGCCGGAGCATTAACGGTCGGTTGCGGCTGCGGCGCCTGCGGCTGAGGCTGCGGGTTAATAATCGCTGGCGCAGCGACCAGCGTTGGTTTCAGCTGCGGCGCCTGCGGCTGAGGCTGTGGATTAATAATCGCTGGCGCGGCAACCGGGGTTGGTTTCAGCTGCGGCGCCTGCGGCTGAGGCTGCGGGTTAATGATCGCTGGCGCGGCAACCGGGGTTGGTTTCAGCTGCGGCGCCTGCGGCTGAGGCTGCGGGTTAATGATCGCTGGCGCGGCAACCGGGGTTGGTTTCAGCTGCGGCGCCTGCGGCTGAGGCTGCGGGTTAATGATCGCTGGCGCAGCGACCGGGGTTGGTTTCAACTGCGGTACTTGCGGCTGAGGCTGCGGGTTAATGATCGCTGGCGCGGCAACCGGGGTTGGTTTCAGCTGCGGTACTTGCGGCTGAGGCTGCGGGTTAATGATCGCTGGCGCGGCAACCGGGGTTGGTTTCAGCTGCGGCGCCTGCGGCTGAGGCTGCGGGCTAATGATCGCTGGCGCAGCGACCGGATTGGTTTCAGCTGCGGAACGGCCTGTGCAATCGGCTGTGGCTGGGCAACCGGTGCTTTAATGGTCGGTTTAAGCTGCGGCGCTTGTGGCTGAGGCTGCGGATTAATAATCGCTGGCGCAGCTACCGGGGTTGGTTTCAACTGCGGTACTTGCGGCTGAGGCTGCGGGTTAATGATCGCTGGCGCGGCAACCGGGGTTGGTTTCAGCTGCGGTACTTGCGGCTGAGGCTGCGGGTTAATGATCGCTGGCGCGGCAACCGGGGTTGGTTTCAGCTGCGGCGCCTGCGGCTGAGGCTGCGGGCTAATGATCGCTGGCGCAGCGACCGGATTGGTTTCAGCTGCGGAACGGCCTGTGCAATCGGCTGTGGCTGGGCAACAGGTGCTTTAATGGTCGGTTTAAGCTGCGGCGCTTGTGGCTGAGGCTGCGGATTAATAATCGCTGGCGCAGCTACCAGCGTTGGTTTCAGCTGCGGAACGGCCTGCATCACCGGCTGCGGCTGGGCAACAGGTGCTTTAATGGTCGGTTTAAGCTGCGGCGCCTGCGGCTGTGGCTGCGGATTAATAATCGCTGGCGCAGCAACCGGGGTTGGTTTCAGCTGCGGAACGGCCTGCACCACCGGCTGTGGCTGGGCAACAGGTGCTTTAATGGTCGGTTTAAGCTGCGGCGCTTGTGGCTGAGGCTGTGGATTAATGATCGCTGGCGCGGCAAGGTGCTTTAATGGTCGGTTTAAGCTGCGGCGCTTGTGGCTGAGGCTGCGGATTAATAATCGCTGGCGCAGCTACCAGCGTTGGTTTCAGCTGCGGAACGGCCTGCATCACCGGCTGCGGCTGGGCAACAGGTGCTTTAATGGTCGGTTTAAGCTGCGGCGCCTGCGGCTGTGGCTGCGGATTAATAATCGCTGGCGCAGCAACCGGGGTTGGTTTCAGCTGCGGAACGGCCTGCACCACCGGCTGTGGCTGGGCAACAGGTGCTTTAATGGTCGGTTTAAGCTGCGGCGCTTGTGGCTGAGGCTGTGGATTAATGATCGCTGGCGCGGCAACCGGGGTTGGTTTCAGCTGCGGAACGGCCTGTGCAATCGGCTGCGGCTGCGCAACAGGTACTTTAATCGCGGGTTTCAGCTGCGGCGCCTGTGGCTGTGGCTGCGGATTAATAATCGCTGGCGCAGCGACCGGGGTTGGTTTCAGCTGCGGAAAGGCCTGCACCACCGGCTGCGGCTGAGCAACAGGTGCTTTAATGGTCGGTTTCAGCTGCGGCGCTTGTGGCTGTGGCTGCGGATTAATAATCGCTGGCGCAGCGACCGGGGTTGGTTTCATCTGCGGAACGGCCTGCACCACCGGCTGCGGCTGGACAACAGGTGCTTTAATCGCGGGTTTCAGCTGCGGCGCCTGCGGCTGAGGCTGCGGGTTAATGATCGCTGGCGCGGCAACCGGAGTTGGCCTGGCCTGAGGCGCTGCCTGAATACCCGGTTGCGGCTGTATTCCAGGAGCCGGGATAATAGGTTTCAGCACTGGGGTTTGAACTGTTTTACCTGCAACAACATTTTTGGTAAGGCGAAGCTGGGTTGTGGCCGTTTTCGCGTTTGCTTTGGCCACATTAAACGCTGAGTGAGCTTTGTTCAGATTAACATAGGCTGTTTTAACCTGTCTGGAGCCAGTACCGTATTGTACTTCGGCATTGCGTGCTGCCAGGCGGGCGTTATCTACATCGTGCTTTGCGGTGCTAAGGATTTTCTTCGATAAGTCATAGAATTGGGTTGCAGCAATGACCTGTGGATTAGCATGAGCGTTAGATGCGATCACGCTCAAAACTACAGTGGCGATGAGTGATTTCTTCATGTTGTGTCTGCTATTATTAATCTGATCTGGGTTGTGTTAACTCGACTGTTTGGCGACGAGAGAGTTAACGTGATTTAGTTTCTGCGGCGGGGGAAACCTCGCCGTGCTTAGCCCTGAACTGTTGCAGATCCTCCCCGAACATATCCTGTCTCGTTTGCCTTAGCGGGTGAGCGGCTTCCCGGACGTATTCATAAAGCGATTCATCGATTCGAGTAATGAGCATGCGCCGTCTTTTTTTGCACGGGTACTTACTGAGTCGGTGCTTTGGGTTGGTCTGTTTTTAAATATTCGTATAGCCCCGCCTTGTCGCTTTTTTATCCACGATGGCGGTCTGGGGTCGAAGAATGCAGGCGGGTCAGAAACATGTCAACATGTAAAAGTGTTTAATAATTGTTGCAATACCCATGAAATTAATTCAATTTAAACTCTCTTAAACTTTCAAGCGAAAGAAAAGACAAAGTCAGAGTTTAATAATAATTCCTGTGACTATTAGCACTTCAAAATTACATATAAATATCACCCAATAGCCTTAAAAATGTCAGAAGTCTACTTAACGTCTTATACTGCAATACTTAGCAACATCTTATTGCCTACGCTAACCCTTCAACTTTTCCCTTTCTCACCTGATCTGTTTTAGCTTTCTGGAATGTTAACCATCAACGATGTGATCCCCGGTGAATCGCCTCATTTTGTTTTTATTTGGTTAATTTTTTAAAGTTGATGTAAAAACATACAATCAATGACTTCCTTCGAAGCACGAAAAAAAAGGCCCAAAGTTTGATGTCAGTCAATCTGTGGCTATGGGGATAGTTATGAGCAAAGTGACTGATGCAATAAAAATTAAGACCGGAAGAACGATAAAAACGACTTCCCTGGTGGATAGTATGCCTATAAGGCTGAAGAGAATTACATGGGTTCAGAAGAACAACTAGTCAGCACATAGTGTTATGCGAAGATTACTTATCATGGCTTTATTGATAGCCAAACACCCCGTTATCCACTATCCCTGTAGAGTTAGCCGTGACAGTGACTAACAGTTATAACCGGATGACACTATCCGAAGTATGCAAGTCATCCTTTATGCTTAGTAAGGGGCACCGCATGCGGTAACATCTATTATGGTGCGTATTAAGGTGTCAGAACAGGGTTGTAAAAAAACCCGCACATGGCGGGTTCTTAAGGAAGATAGTGAGTTTTGTCGATTTGTTGAGATATCTGACTCTACACACATTGCACAATCAGAAACTGTAGGTCACACCCACCGACATCAGCCCGGTCCAGGATTTGTCGACCATCGGGCTGTCTTTCACCTCATCGCTAAGACGGGCATAGCGACCGGTGCCGTAGACGTTCCAGTCGTTGGCAAACTTGTAGCTGGCGGTCAGCTCCAGGTACGGCTTCCAGCTGTCGTCTGCATCATAGCTGTGCAGCCCGCTGCGACGCGCTTCGTCACGGGAGACGCCATAATAGTAGTCGTTATAGTTGTCGCTGTTGTACTCCACACCGATACCCGGCGTCAGCGTCAGGCCGCCGTTGGTATAGCGGTATAACCATGCCAGATCCCAAATATAACCGTTACTGTTGTCGAGCGTGTCGCCCGCCAGCGCGGTACGCAGGAAGCCGTACTGGGTGTTATGTACCCAGGAAATCCCGGCCATCATGGTGCTCTTACGCTTGTCGAGCTGACGCAGCTGACGGTTGTCGCTGTCACCCGGCTTGAAGTGCGTTGGATCGTAGTAGGCCATGATGGAGAGTTTGTCGGTCTGGTCGTTCCACAGATAGTAGCCACCGCCCAGCCCACGGAACCAGAAGTTATCCCCTTCATAGGTGATAACCGGGACCGGGTAGAAATCGCGATCGTACTGTTTATAAGGGCTATTGATTACGCCGACGCCAGCGCCAATTGACCACTGATTCTCCGCGTATGCTGTACTCACTGAGGTGGCAACGATAATCCCCAGTGCCAGAAGTTTGAGTTTGGTCACAATCCATTCTTTCCTGTAGTCAAATAATCAGCGAGTGAAGTGTAACCGTCATTCCCCCCGTTGCTCAAAATTTTTTGTCTGCTAATTAATTTGATTAACAGAATATTTTGTTTGTCACAGATGACGAAACGCTGTCACGTTGATTACCGTTCAGTGAAGGAAGAGTGTTTAACGCTAAATATTTGGCTAATTTTCTGGATGAGTTATTGATATGTCATTGAAATTAGATTTGGCATACATGCAAGTTTTGCAAATGCCATCTACGCTTAATTTTAAGAAGCTGAATACCTGATCACCCCGCAGTTTCGGCCGCCCGACCTGGCACACGGGTTGCTGCTCTGGCAGTGAGGTGCAACGGATCCTGCTTCCGGGAGCCTCTACTATTCATATGAACGGCTCTTTTCCTGTGCTAAAAAACGAAAGGACGGCATGCCATGAATATATTCGATCACTATCGCCAGCGTTATGAAGCTGCCAAGGACGAAGAGTTCACACTGCAGGAGTTTCTTACCATCTGCCGGCAAGATCGCAGTGCTTATGCCAATGCGGCGGAACGACTATTGATGGCTATCGGTGAGCCAAATATGGTTGATACTGCCCAGGAGCCACGGCTTTCCCGTCTGTTTTCGAATCGGGTCGTCGCCCGATATCCTGCGTTTGAAGAATTTTACGGCATGGAAGATGCCATCGAGCAGATTGTTTCCTATCTGAAGCATGCTGCTCAGGGCCTGGAAGAGAAGAAACAGATTCTGTATCTGTTGGGTCCCGTCGGCGGCGGTAAATCGTCCCTCGCCGAGCGGCTGAAATCGTTGATGCAGCGCGTGCCGATTTACGTGCTGAGCGCCAACGGTGAACGCAGCCCGGTAAACGATCATCCGCTGTGTCTGTTTAACCCGCAGGAAGATGCGCAGATTCTGGATAAAGAGTACGGCATCCCCCGCCGCTATCTCGGCACGATCATGTCGCCGTGGGCAGCGAAACGCCTGCATGAATTTGGCGGCGATATCACCAAATTCCGCGTGGTGAAGGTGTGGCCATCCATTCTGGAACAGATTGCGATTGCTAAAACCGAACCGGGTGATGAGAACAACCAGGATATCTCTGCGCTGGTCGGTAAAGTGGACATCCGTAAACTGGAAAACCACGCCCAGAACGATCCTGACGCATACGGCTATTCCGGTGCGCTGTGCCGCGCCAACCAGGGAATTATGGAGTTCGTCGAGATGTTTAAAGCGCCTATCAAGGTGCTGCATCCACTGCTGACGGCAACCCAGGAAGGTAACTACAACGGTACGGAAGGTATCTCCGCCCTGCCGTTTAACGGCATTATCCTGGCGCACTCCAACGAATCTGAATGGGTACAGTTCAGAAACAATAAAAACAACGAGGCGTTCCTTGACCGTGTTTACATTGTCAAAGTCCCTTACTGCCTGCGGATCTCCGAAGAGATCAAGATTTACGAAAAACTGCTGAACCACAGTGAGCTGGTTCATGCCCCATGCGCCCCGGGAACCCTGGAAACGCTGTCGCGCTTCTCGATCCTGTCGCGCCTGAAAGAGCCGGAAAACTCCAGTATCTACTCGAAGATGCGTGTTTACGACGGTGAAAGCCTGAAAGACACCGATCCGAAAGCGAAATCCTACCAGGAGTATCGCGATTATGCCGGTGTTGATGAGGGGATGAACGGTCTCTCCACGCGCTTCGCGTTCAAAATTCTCTCCCGCGTGTTCAACTTTGATCATGCCGAAGTGGCTGCTAACCCGGTGCATCTGTTCTACGTTCTCGAGCAGCAGATTGAGCGTGAACAGTTCCCACAGGAGCAGGCTGAACGTTATCTGGAGTTCCTGAAAGGCTATCTGATCCCGAAATACGCCGAGTTTATCGGCAAAGAGATCCAGACCGCCTATCTTGAATCTTACTCTGAGTACGGGCAGAACATCTTTGACCGCTATGTCACCTATGCCGATTTCTGGATCCAGGATCAGGAGTACCGCGACCCGGATACCGGCCAGCTGTTTGACCGCGAGTCACTGAATGCGGAGCTGGAAAAAATCGAGAAGCCTGCCGGGATCAGTAACCCGAAAGACTTCCGTAATGAGATCGTCAACTTCGTGCTGCGCGCCAGAGCGAATTTCAGCGGACGCAATCCAAACTGGACCAGCTACGAAAAACTGCGCACCGTTATTGAGAAGAAAATGTTCTCCAATACCGAGGAGCTGTTGCCGGTCATTTCATTCAATGCCAAAACCTCAACCGACGAGCAGAAAAAGCACGACGATTTTGTCGACCGCATGATGGAAAAAGGTTACACCCGCAAACAGGTTCGCCTGCTCTGCGAATGGTACCTGCGCGTACGTAAGTCGTCTTAACACTGTGCCCGGTGGCGCTATCGCTTACCGGGCCTACAACTCCGATCCGCAGGCCGGACAGGCATTAGCGCCATCCGGCACTTACGGACAATGCAAGTTGGCAAATGCAGTACGGGGGGCATATGACCTGGTTTATTGACCGGCGTCTTAACGGCAAAAACAAGAGCACGGTGAATCGCCAGCGCTTCTTGCGTCGTTATAAAGCGCAAATCAAACAGTCGATCTCCGAGGCCATTAACAAGCGTTCGGTGACCGACGTAGACAGCGGGGAGTCCGTCTCTATCCCGACGGACGACATTAGCGAACCGATGTTCCATCAGGGTCGCGGCGGCCTGCGCCATCGCGTTCATCCGGGTAATGACCATTTTGTGCAGAACGACCGCATCGAGCGTCCACAGGGCGGCGGCGGTGGGGGCGGCAGTGGTCAGGGCCAGGCCAGCCAGGACGGTGAAGGTCAGGATGAGTTTGTATTCCAGATCTCCAAGGATGAATACCTGGATCTGCTGTTTGAAGATTTGGCCCTGCCAAATTTGAAGAAGAACCAGCATCGTCAGTTGAACGAATACAAAACGCACCGGGCTGGTTTCACCGCCAATGGCGTACCGGCTAACATCAGCGTAGTGCGTTCCCTGCAGAACTCACTGGCGCGACGCACCGCCATGACCGCGGGTAAACGGCGCGAGCTGCGCGAGCTGGAAGCCAGCCTGGAGAGTGTGGCGAAGAGCGAGCCGGCGCAGCTGCTGGAAGAGGAGCGTTTGCGCAAAGAGATTGCCGAACTGCGCGCAAAAATCGAGCGCGTGCCGTTTATCGACACCTTTGACCTGCGTTACAAGAATTATGAAAAACGTGCCGAGCCTTCAAGCCAGGCGGTGATGTTCTGCCTGATGGACGTCTCTGGCTCGATGGATCAAGCCACCAAGGACATGGCCAAGCGCTTTTATATTCTGCTCTATCTGTTCCTGAGCCGAACCTATAAGAACGTGGAGGTAGTCTATATTCGCCACCACACCCAGGCAAAAGAGGTGGACGAGCACGAGTTCTTCTATTCGCAGGAGACGGGCGGGACAATTGTTTCCAGTGCCCTGAAACTGATGGATGAAGTGGTGAAGGAGCGTTACGATCCGGCGCAGTGGAACATCTATGCCGCGCAGGCCTCGGACGGTGATAACTGGGCAGATGATTCACCGCTGTGCCATGAAATTCTGGCGAAAAAACTTCTGCCCGTGGTGCGTTACTACAGCTATATCGAGATCACCCGCCGCGCCCACCAGACGCTGTGGCGTGAATATGAACATCTGCAAGCCACCTTTGATAACTTCGCGATGCAGCACATTCGCGACCAGGAAGATATCTATCCGGTGTTCAGGGAGCTGTTCCACAAGCAATCTGCCACCAGCAACAGCTAACGTCACCGCCGGTCAATGACCGGCGGTTTTACGTTGGCCTCAGAACGTCACGTTCATTTTCGCCCAGACCGTGCGGCCCGGTTCGTTTACCGGCGTGTCGGAGGAGTAACCAAAGCTGCTGTTTCCCGCCAGGTTAAGATGTTCGCTGTAGTCTTTGTCCAGCAGGTTATCGACGCCAGTACTGAGCTTCAGGTACTTATTGACCCGGTACGCCGCGTTAGCGGAGAGGATCGCAAACCCGGCGCTCTGATCGAAATCTTTTCCGACCACGTTACCTTCGTTCATCGCCACCCGATGCTGCGGGCTAACCATGCGCAGCAGCCCGGTTGAGCTCAGGTCGCCCTTCTCCCACGTCAGGCCAAGACGTGCTTCCAGCGGCGGCATTTGCGGCAGCGGCTGGTGATCGTCGGTGTTCTGGCCCCAGGAGTAGTTAAGGGTGGCATCGGTTTTCCACTCATCGCTCAGCTTATACGACGCGCCCATCTCACCGCCCATAATGGTGGCATCAACGTTGTCAGCCTGACTGACGTGGGAGTCGTCCGGATCGTAGATAAACAGGATGTAGTCGTTAATACGCCCAACGTAGGCGGAGATCCAGCCGGTGGTGCGCTCGCCTTTGTACTGCGCCCCGACGTCGAGCTGGGTGGTTTGCTCTGGCTTCAGATTATCAAACACGTCCGAAGTGCCGCCCGGGCCGTAAGTAGGCGAGAACAGCTCCCAGTAATCCGGGAAACGTTCGGTATACCCCAGCCCGGCGTACACCATCGCTGGCACCGTGCCCAGATTGTGCTCCACGCGCAGGAAGCCCGCCGGGAGAGTATCTTCCCGGCTGTCGCTGCCGATGCCGGTGTAGTTGTCCACTTCCACCTTATCCAGACGCGCCCCGACGATCGCTTTGCTCAGATCGGTGGCATTCCACGTCAGCTCGCTGAACGCGCCGTAATCATGAAAACGCGCATCCTCCTGCCAGCCTTTATTTTCGTCGTCTTCATTGCTGCGATGGGTGTTGGTTTGCATATCCAGACCGCCCTTCAGCTGGAAATCCGACCACAGCCAGGTGCCCATCATCCTGCCGCCAACGGTGCGGCGATCGACCTGTTTCTCCATCGGCATCGACATATCCATCGACCCCATCGGCATCCCGCCCATCGAGCCAGAATCCGGGGAGCGCATGGAGTAGTTATCCATGATGTGGTTGGCGTAGTTGTAGTAGACGCTCATATCCAGCGAGTCGAAAACTTCGCCGATGTTCTCTTTCTTAAAGCGCAGGCCCAGGCTTTCGCGTTTGAACTGGGAGCCGTCCATGCCGCGCCCGGCATAACTGGCATCGCCGTTACCCTGACCGGCGGTGAGTTCCAGCAGCGTATCCGCGTCTGGCGTCCAGCCAATCGCCATATCGGTGTTCCACTTGTCCCACTTCGAGGCCACACGATCGCCGTTGCCGTCTTTATAGTCACCCGATTTTGATTTATTGCCATTCAGGCGAACGTAGCCGGTATCGTTACCAAAGCTGACGTCAGCGTTCTCGTCGAAGCGATCGTTAGAAGCGGCGAGGAAGCTGGCGTCACCTTTGATGCCTGCGCTGTCAAAGCGCGGTGGTTCACGTTCAAAACGGACCGTCCCGGCAGAGTTGCCCGGCCCCCAGAGCACGGTTTCCGGCCCTTTGGTGACCGTGAGCAGATCGTAGCTTTCAGGCGAGATGTACGAGCTGGGTGCATCCATCCTCGCCGGACAGGCGCCGAGCATTTCGCTGTCGTTGGTCAGCAGGCGCAGGCGCGAGCCAAACATGCCGCGAAAGACCGGGTCGCCATTGCTGCCGCCGTTACGGATCTGGCTAAAGCCGGGGATGGTTTTGAGGTAGTCCGAGCCGTCGCTGGCCGGGACCGGCTGACGCGGCGTTTTTGGTGACGTCACGACCTCAAGGGGTGACAGGACAGGTGCCGTCACGGTGATCACATCCTGATCGTCCACCGGCGCTGTGGGGGTATTTTCCGCCGCCTGGGTGGTGGCGGAGAGCGCGAGCAGCAGCGACAGAGCCAGCGGATGGGGGGTAAAAATAAGGTTTTTCATTCCTGTGCCTGATTTCAAAGTGCGTGGTGTACCGCTGCAAAACCGATTCCTTTCGCTGACGAAAACGCTTAACGAGCTGGCACATAAACTGGGGTCAAATTTTGCCCGGATGCGCGGGCCTGAACAACGCGGCGTGAAGAGAATAAGAGGTGCAGAAAAGAGTTGAAAATTCAAAAAAGAGGCCAGTTAAGGCAAACAGGCGGCATAAATAATGACGCCAGCAAGGCATTCGCCCAAATTACACCCTTTTTTGCACATCCCCCTTTTTACTGGCGCGCGAGCGCGTAAAGTAAGCAGGCTTACTTTTTTTATTTTGGCAAGGAATACAATATGTTTGACCCTACCCTGCTCATTCTTCTGGGCCTGGCCGCGCTGGGCTTCGTCAGCCATAACACCACGGTGGCGATTTCGATTCTGGTGCTGATCATTGTCCGGGTGACGCCGCTAAATACGTTTTTCCCGTGGATTGAAAAACAGGGCCTGACCGTCGGGATTATTATCCTTACCATCGGCGTGATGGCCCCGATCGCCAGCGGCACTTTACCGGCCTCAACGTTGATTCACGCCTTTATGAACTGGAAATCGCTCATCGCCATTGCCGTCGGCGTGTTTGTCTCCTGGCTTGGCGGGCGCGGCGTCACGCTGATGAGCTCCCAGCCCACGCTGGTGGCCGGACTGCTGGTGGGGACCGTACTGGGCGTGGCGCTGTTTCGCGGCGTCCCGGTCGGGCCGCTGATCGCCGCCGGGCTGGTGTCGCTGTTTATCGGGAAGTCGTAGCGAGGCTGGCGATATACCGGGCCGGGGTCTGCCCCAGCCCCTTTTTGAACATGGTGATAAACGCCGTGGTGGAGTCATAGCCCAGACTTTGCGCCACCTGCTGCACCGACTGCCCGCTAATCAGTCCCTGCAGGGCGACAATCAGCTGAAGCTGATGCCGCCAGCGGCGAAAGCTGAGCCCGGTTTCGCTCACCACCAGCCGGGCAAGATTGCGCTCACTCATCGCAAAATGGCCCGCCCACTGGTGCAGCGTCTGCCACTCTGCAGGGGATTCGGCCATAGTGTCGCTCATCAGGCGTATTTTAGGGTGGGTGGATACCGGCAGCTGCAGCTGCTCCTGCGGCTGCCGGGGCAGTTCATCAAACAGCACTTCCACCAGCCGGCGGGTTGCCGGCTCCTGCACGTCCGGGCTGCGTTCGGCCAGCGTGAGGATCAACTCCCGCACCAGCGGCGAAATTTTCAGGGTGCAGCAGCGATCCGGTAGCGATACAGCGTCGGGTTCGATAAATAAAAAGCAGAGTCGGGCGCTGGGTGTCGCCTTGTTGCTGTGCGGCAGCTGGCCGGGGATCCAGACGGCAAACTGCGGCGGCACCATCCACATGGCGTTCTCCACTTCGCAGGTAATGGCGCCGTGCAGGGCCAGTATGAGCTGCCCTTTGCGGTGCTGGTGGAACGGGATGCGCTGCTCGTCTGCCACCACGCGCACATGAAACGCCACCGCGGGGTCGTGCTGACTGTCGGGATCGTATCCCTCAAGACCGAGTCCTTGCATAAGGTTGTCCGATATTAGCGATAATCTGTCATTTTAGCTTGATTTCATTCCCCGTGAAAATGCGTATCCTTAAGGCTCATTTCGACGTAAGAGACACTCATGACCCTTGCCCTTTCTGCTACAGGCAAACAGCGAGCGCTGTTGATTGCCGGAATTTTGCTGATTGCCACCTCGCTGCGGGTGACATTTACCGGTGCCGCGCCGCTGCTGGACGCCATTCGCACCGATTATGCCCTGACCACCGCCCAGACCGGGTTGCTCACCACCCTGCCCCTGCTGGCCTTTGCCCTGATCTCGCCGCTGGCGGCGGGGCTCGCCCGGCGTATCGGCATGGAGCGCAGCCTGTTTATTGCGTTGCTGCTGATTATTGCCGGGATCGCCCTGCGTTCGTTGCCCTCCGCAATGCTGCTGTTTGGCGGCACCGCTATCATCGGGTGCGGCATTGCGCTGGGCAACGTGCTGCTGCCGGGGCTTATCAAACGCGATTTTCCCGGCCAGGTGGCGAAACTGACCGGGGCGTACTCTCTGACCATGGGGGCCGCAGCCGCGCTGGGCTCGGCGCTGGTGGTGCCCGTGGCACTGAGCGGGGCGGGCTGGCACGGGGCGCTGTTGATGCTAATGGCGTTTCCGCTGCTGGCGCTGTTGCTGTGGCTGCCGCAATGGCGTCAGCGTCCTGCCGGTTCCCTCAGCGGGGCACGCGCGCTGCAAAACCGGGGGATCTGGCGTTCAGCGCTGGCCTGGCAGGTGACGCTGTTTCTGGGGATCAACTCGCTGATTTACTATGTGATTATTGGCTGGCTTCCGGCGATCCTGCAGAGTCACGGGTACAGCGAAACCGAGGCGGGTTCCCTGCACGGGCTGTTGCAGCTGGCGACCGCCGCGCCGGGAATTGTGGTGCCATTAATTCTGCTTCGCCTGAAGGATCAGCGCGGTATCGCCGGGCTGGCGGCAATGATGTGCGCGGTGAGCGCAGCCGGGCTGTGGTTTATGCCGGATATGGCGGTGACGTGGACGCTGATATTTGGCTTTGGCTCCGGCGCGACCATGATCCTCGGCCTGACCTTTATCGGCCTGCGTGCCAGCTCGGCTCATCAGGCGGCGGCCCTTTCCGGGATGGCGCAATCGGTCGGCTACCTGCTGGCCGCCTGTGGCCCACCGCTGATGGGTAAAATCCATGATGCTAACGGCGACTGGCGGATCCCGCTGCTTGCCTGCGCGCTGGTGTCAGTCATCATGGCGGTCTGCGGTATGCTTGCCGGGCGCGATCGGGAGATCACGCCAGGCTGAGTCGTCTTCAGTAATTCTGCGCCGCTCGAAGCAGAGCCTGTACCAGCGGCGCAGGACGTCCTGCCAGCGCTGCACGCTCGTGCTGGAACAGCGTCGCCACGAAGAACGGATGCGTGACCAGCTCAACGGCGCGGATCTCACCCTGGTCATCCCAGCCGGTGACGCGCATATCGCTCTTCTCCAGCGCCTGCGAGAACTCAGGCGATACACCATAATTGCAGTGATAGCCCTCCTCGATCTCTTCCTGACCATAGGCTTTAGCGATCAGGGTGTTGGCACGTAATTCGATGGTATCGGCGACCTCCACCAGCGAGCAGGTCAGCGGGGCAATCACCATCCGGCCTTCGGTATCGGTTTCCGCATGGGCGGCATCTTCCCAGCCCATTACGTTACGCGCGTATTCAATGAGCGCATGCTGGAATCCACCGCAGGTGCCAAGGAAGGGCACGCTGTTTTCACGGGCATAGCGCGCTGCAATAAATGCGGCTTCGGTGTTTTTATACGGACTTGCAGGAACCAGCCACAGAGCATCGTAGCCGACCAGGTCTTCCGGGCTGGTTAATTCGGTGGTAGCCAGCCAGTCGTAGTCGGCGGTGATGTCCAGCACCGCAGCGGCATCGTCAATGGCCAGAGGGATCGCCTGGTGAGCCAGCGCATCATGATTGTAGTCGCCGACCAGTGCAATTCGGAGGGTATCTTTTACCGGAGAGAGTTCCATAGAGTGATCCTTATGCCAGATAAATATCAGATAACATAAGGCGCGTCAGACTACCGATCTTTCGTTGATATCACAACACCTTAAAATAAGGAGCATAAGAATGATTCAGTGCAAACGGCTCTATGACGAGGCCAGTCAGGAGGATGGCTACCGGATCCTGGTGGATCGGCTCTGGCCGCGGGGAATGAAAAAAGAGGCGCTGACATACGATGAGTGGTGTAAGGCACTGGCGCCTTCAGATGAACTGCGTAAAGCATTTCACAGTGAGACAATCGACTTTGCCAGCTTCAGCAAGGCCTATCGTCAGGAGCTTGCATCACACGAGGATGAGGGACAGCGAATTGCTCGCCTGGCGGACGACCAGACCGTGACGCTGCTCTATGGCGCAAAAGACCGGCAGCAGAATCACGCCCTGGTGTTAGCCGACTGGCTGCGTCAGCTGTAAGTCAGTCCAGCATTAGGGCGTCGAGCGTTTCCGGTGCCTCTTCAGGCGTGAGCGGCATCAGGTGTTCCGGGCGCACAAACGCAAAGCCGGGTTGGTTATCCACTGACCAGACATCACCGGTTACCAGCCACAGGGCGCGCTCTGCCCCTTGCGGCAGCTCAGTCACCACGCCGTTAACCGGGTTTAAAAAACGCTGTCCCGGCTGGCAGAGGCTAAACAGCTCAACGGATTTGCCAATATTTCGACGCCCTGCTGGCGTACGGGCGCCAATAATCATCGCCAGGCTGCCCGGATTCAACTGAAACATGCTTCCTCTTATCTGGATACTGAATATAAGATTTTTCTTAGTGCGGATTTTAGCTCAGCCAAATGGCCGTGTCACCAGGCGGAAAAGGTGAATTTTTCTCCATGATTTCTTCATTATGCCGACAAGCTTTATCGCTATAGTGTGGCCGTTCTCACAATGACCAGAGAACATCATTCCGTAATCAAGATGCTATATTTCCCCGGCCCCGTGCCGGGGTTTTTTCCTGCCACAATGCGCAGTTCCTCGCCTGAATATTTGAAATGTTATCAATTCATGTTTTACTGTCCGCGGTCTAATCTTTCAGCAAAACAGACAGCTACAGAGGTCTTCTGTAAAGGAGTTGAGCAGCGTCATGTCGGATATCATTCTTGCCCGTGTTTCAGAAACGCTCAGCACTGAGCAATCACTTGAGAGCCTGGTGCGTCAGTTGCTCGAAATGCTGGAGGTGGTGACGGATATGGAGTCCACCTACCTCACCAAAATTGATATCAACGCCCGCCTGCAGCACATTCTCTACGCCAGAAACAGCAAGCAGATGCATATCCCTGAAGGGCTGAGCGTTCCCTGGGATGAGACGCTGTGTAAACGGGCGATCGATTCCGACTGCTTCTACAGCGATAACGTCCCGGAACGTTTTGCGGACTGCGAGGCCGCAAAAGCGCTGGGTATTACCACCTTTATGAGCATACCCATTCAGCTGACGGATGGGACGCTCTATGGCACCCTGTGCGCCACCAGCACTCGCAAACAGCAGTTGAGCGAGCGCGGCGAGCATGTCTTAAAGCTCTTCGCCGGGCTCATCGCCCAGTACATCGAGAAAGAGTCCCTGGTGACTCAGCTGCGCGAGGCCAATGCCGCTCTGATTGCGTATTCCTATACCGATGCTCTTACCGGATTGCCTAATCGTCGCGCCATCTTTGACAACCTCACCACCCTCTTTTCACTGGCACGCCATCTGAAGCGTAACGCCATTATCGCTTATATCGATCTGGATGATTTTAAGCTCATCAACGATCGCTATGGCCATGAGGCGGGCGATCGCTTTCTGGTGGAGGTGGGTAAACGACTGAACGACGGACGCGACGATGATGATATCGTCGGCAGGCTGGGGGGCGACGAATTTCTGGTTGCCTGTCTGGGTCAGGATCGCGAGACCGGCGATCGCATCCCGTTAACCGTGCTAAAAACGCAGCTGAGCACCCAGATTGCCGGTGAATACGTCCTGGGGGATGTACATATCCTTTATCCGGGTGCCAGCCTTGGGGTGATTGAGGTGGACCCGGCAGAACTGGATGCCGACAGCGCCCTGCGGGCAGCCGATGCTGCCATGTACAGAGATAAAAAAGGGAAAGTGAAAACGCCCTTTCTCAATATCGATTAACCCCGTACACTCGACGGGCTTTGTATTTGAGGACAGGTGATAGCATGCGGCTTGGTATTCTGTTCCCGATCGTGATTTTTATCACGGCGGTGGTATTTTTAACGTGGTTTTTTGTCGGCGGTTACGCTGCGCCCGGGGGATAAATGAGAAAAACGACGATTATTATGCTGATTGTCGCCATTGTGGCCGTAGCCGGTAGCCAGCTGGGCTGGTGGTGAATCGCAAAAAAAGACCGCCCATCGGCGGTCTTTTTTTGCACTGTGAGGTTAGCTTCTCACCTTACGGTAAATGAACAGCACAACCAGCGCACCAATTACCGCAACCATAAAGCTGCCGAAGTTAAAGCCATCGACTCTGCCGAATCCGAAGAGGGTACTAATCCAGCCGCCGACCACGGCACCGATGATACCCAGAATGACCGTAACGATGAATCCACCGCCATCTTTGCCCGGCATGATCCACTTCGCCAGAATACCCGCGATAAGCCCAAAGATAATCCAGGATATGATTCCCATAACTGCTTTCCTCTCTGTATGGTTTTTGTCGTCAAATCAAGTACACAGAAAGCTTAGCACAGGATTCAGAAATGCAAGTTTGTGATTGCCATCACGTGAAAAATTTAAGAATTTGTCGGGAAATGCAGGTTCCGTACAAACATTGGGGTTGCAATCGTTAATGAGAAAAATTATCTTTCTCACTACTGAATAGTTGAGCAAAACACTCAGGTATTCAGTACGACATTGCTCACATTGCTTCCAGTATTTCTTGCCCACTTAACGTGGGCTTTTTTTTGCCTGTTATCCTGCGATTTGACGTTCTGGATTTTGCTATTACGCTTAAAGACATTATTTCAGTTAAATCATAATGGTATTGATATCATGAATGTTTCCAGCAAATTCGTCATTTGTATCAACCTTGTTTGTGCCAGCTCGTTGCTACTCCTACTCTCTGACAAATTTAACTGGTTTTAACGTGAGCAAGCCCGGCATCCCGCCGGGTTTCATCTTTTTAATCATCCCCTTCGATTAAAAACCCTGCCCGACGTATCGCCTCTTTACTGTCCGGGACGCCTGCAGCGTACCCTGCTTCGATTCGGCGCAGCTCAGCATCATCAAACATCATTCCTTCTGCGTATCCATAAAAAACGGGAGCCCATTGGCTCCCGTTCTTATAACCCGTAATCCGGATTACATGTTTTCGATGATCGCGTCACCAAACTCTGAACATTTCAGCAGCTTAGCGCCTTCCATCAGACGTTCGAAGTCATAGGTCACGGTCTTGTTGTTGATCGCGCCTTCCATACCTTTAACGATCAGGTCTGCGGCTTCGAACCACTCCATGTTACGCAGCAGTATATGATTTATTTCATGTTAAGCTTTTGAATTAATTAAATTTATATAGAAGTTATGTCATGAAATCAGATATTAAATCACTTCAGAAAATGACAATTAATACAGGCAGTTAACTTTTGTTTTGGGGAAGTGAAATAATAATTAAATCGAATATTTTTCAATCATTTTGAACCTCTACATCACTTGATTTTCGTCAGTTCAATAGCTTTTACTACCCGTACAGGGGGATTTTGTCTTATCCTCCTGCGGCCCTGATCTCTGTTAATGCTTCTTTCGTATAATCTTCCAGCGCCTGGTCTTCTTCGGGGGTAAGCAGTCCATAAACTTTACCTGCGAGATACACCGGATAAACACTGTCCATCGAAGAGGCTGTACTTTGCCTTGTCGCTGCCGGTATGGTCTTGATGGTATAGCCCTGACCTGCCGCCGGGTTGCTGCTCTCCCCAGGGCCGACATTCGACCAGTCATATGAGCCACCGCCACCGCTAACGGCCATCAGTTCCCATTCTCCGTAGTGAAGATATCCAGAACTGACATTGAAATGGCAATACGCCGTGAGGTTAACTGATACTCCTGTCACCCTGACAGTCACCAGGGCGATATACATTTCAGTGATTACTGATTGAGGCCCATTATTGAGAATAGCCCCTGTCTCAAGATAATAAATGCCGGGCGCGGCAGTCAGGGGATCAAGTGACTGCCCTGACGTGATATGAGTAATTGTCGGCCCGCCACTGCCTCCGGCGGTGCTCATGCTGATGGATTCAGAATTATAAATTTGGCCCATGTTGATTAGTCCGTTACAGAAAAGATGTTGTTTGCGCCCGGTGTCAGGCTGTCCACGCATTTCACATACAATTTTTCGCCGTCTTCAAGCACAACGTTTTTGAGTTCTCCCGCGTTGATAGCGTGGCCGAACGTCAAATCTGGCGCTGCTGTTGCAATCGCCAGATACGCCTGGGAAGTTCCGCTATTTTTCTCAATCGAAATCGGGTTGGCCGTAGGGCCGGTGTAAATCGCAAACCAGCCATCTGACGGTTTAACGGTGCTGTTAATGGTGCTCATTGGTTTTCCTTAAAGTGGGAGTTTGACCCCAGCGGGCAACGCCGGAAACACTGCGGGGTTTTGTGTTAAATCGGTATTAGCGAGATTGACGGAATATTGCTGCAGCGCCGCCAGCGCATCGAGATCGGCCTGTGTCGCCACACCCAGCGATACTGCAGATTGCAGCGGGAACGCCGCGGCGCTGGTAGCGATTAGCAGCCGATTGAATCTGGCCGTGTTGGCGGCAGTGACCTGCGCCGGATCAACAGCAGGCGTAACGTATGAGGCAATTTCCCCGTAATCACCATTTACCAGCGCCTGGTATATTTCTCGCCCGTGCTCACTCGGATCAGACAGAGAAGCCGTGAATGCCAGCCCTTCACCGTGGCCATCGATATCGATCACGACATCAATCGAGGACAGGTCACTGCTTGAATAAACTGGCGATCGGATATTTTTAACAGACGTGATCCCGTCGATTCGGTAGTAAAGGCACAGGCCAACATCATCACCGCTCTGGGCGACGTTCACGCCCATGCTTTTCCATGTACCTGCCGGACTGCCGGCCGACTGTACAATAATAGATTTATCGCCCCAGCCCACTCCGTCACGCTGCGCACCGACGCCGGACCAGAGCAGGGACGACCCCGGCATAGTGCCGCCCACATTTACCAGGACGTTCGCACTTAGCAGCGCAAAAGTACCTGGTGCACCGGGGGTACTGTAATGAGCGCTGGTCCCGTCAGCTCCGGCTGGCCCCTGCGGACCTTGTGGTCCTTCCGGCCCCTGAGGTCCGACAGGTCCCTGAGGACCCTCCGGGCCCGCTGGTCCCTGCGGTCCCGGCACGGTACTGCCCTCCCCGTCATCTCCTCTCTGAGCCATAAGCGACCAGTATTGATTGTCTGCCAAATCTGGCGCCGGTGGTGTCTGCCCGGTGTTAGCCTCGACGCAGTAGTAAGATGAGCCCTGATAACGTACCGCATCACGGAAAGCGTAAGCGGTCTTTGCATCCCACTCTTTGCGCCAGTTGATATTAGTATCGGTGTCCAGGGCATCCATGGCCTTATGCGCCCAGTGATACGCGGAGAATTCCGGGCCAGCGCCATGCTCAAAATCCAGCACCGGCACATCAACGGGGTTTTCGGCCCATTGGCGGCTGCGCAATACCGCAGCGGATGCCAGTTCAAGCGCGGCTTTTACCTCCTGAACAACCAGCGGCGTGAGGAGTTCCGGCGCGGGGGAAAGCATAAACGTTTGCAGTGGGCCGGGGGCGCTGTCGGAATAGACCATGATGTTATTCACGCGCGTCTTGATGCCGCTACGTTCAAAAAACACCGCGTATTTTCCAGGGTTGACCGAAAAATCATAATTGCCGGATTGATTGGCGATGCATTCAGACCATGTGTCCTGCACGATCTGTTGTGTAGTGGTGATCGCCCTCAGTAATATTTTTACGTAGGCTTCCGGGCGCTGCATCGGGCCGATCAACTGGCCGTAAATGCGGATCGGGGTAATCGCAACTGGCGGCAGGTCGAGCGGCGCCGGTTGCGGGTTTCGGTTACGCATTAAAGCTCCTCCAGATCATCAAGCGTGAACGGCGCGCCAGATTGCTTCATCCATTCATTGATCGCCTTGCGCTTACTGGCGTTTTCCATCAGCACGGTGTTCCGGCGTTCCTGACTCAGCCGCGCATCTTCCTTCGCCTGTTCACGCAGCTGGAACAGTTCCGCATCATGCATCCAGGTTCCTTCCCGGAATGCAAGAACATGACCAGTACGGGGAGGTGGCGGCGTTTTTTGCGTGGCATATGCAGGCGTCAGCCATACACCGGGCTCCAGCGGTGATGGGCGCGCCGGGGAACTGGCAAGATATTCGCCGGTTGATTCGTGGTAGTGGTGGATTGCCGGACGCGCTGCGGCGTAATCCGGCCTTTCATACCAGGCATACACCGAAGCGGAGACCGTCGCTGATGCACCAATGGCCCACAGGATGGGCAGCATAGGCACGCTCATAGGCATGGTTTCGCTGTCGCCAGTGGAATCAATAAAATCAGTCGGTACTGCGCCAGCATCACCGGGCCCGTTGAATTTGATGAATGTGCCGTCTGAATCGCCGTCCTGGGTCAGGTTACGCAGGGTGTATTTCGTCACAACGTGGGTATGGGACTTAAATAAGTCAGAATAGTACTTAAGCATCAGCGCATAGTTAGAGCGTGACGCCCCGTTATCCGCGCCCCTCACATAGCGGGAACGCAGGTCCGGGATATAAAACGAGGCGCTGTCCGGCACCAGGCCGTTGGCCGTTGCTACGCTGTCACCAATGATCGCGTACAGAGCCGCGTATGTCGTTTTAGAGAGTTGTGATCCGTCCATCATTACGGCGTACGGCGGCGGGGTGGCGCCCACATACCAGCTGTGCGTCCCCAGCGGCCCGGAGTCGCCCACCTTCTGTACTTCTTCGGTCACAAATTCTGTGGTTGCAATACGGGTGCTGCTGTCACCTGTAGGCGGCGTCGGCGCGGTAGGCTCGCCCTCAAAGCAGGGGCTGAGAATCGGTGCGGCACCGGCCACCATGTTCACGCCGTGATCGTCGTCCGGATCATAATGCAGTCCGTCCGCTGTTTTTAGCGGTTCTGTCGCCAGGTCCAGGCGTAACCAGTAGGTTGGATCGTCAATATAAAACGATGTATACAGCTGCGCGCCATCGAATCCCACAATTGTTATGGAGTAAGCCCCGTCCACCCAAGGGGTAACGGGCAGGCCCTGATAAACGATGACACCTGCGCTGTTAGTCTCCAGCGGTTGGGTTAGTGGGACTTTGTTAACCGTGGCTCCATCCGTCCACTGCATTAAATAAACTTGCTGGCGATTTTCTGGTAGAGTGGCGTCAGTATTTGCCTTGCCAATGAATATTTTAGCATTTTCTGCTGCGATTCCGAAAAACGGATTGATAAACTGCGAGGTGGGGTTTGTTACTAGGCTTGACATATATCCTCTATGATATCTGAATATACAGGGAAATAATTAAATGATTAATGATAAATTAGATGGTGAGTACATCATTCATAATGGAGTTCTAAGCTCAATCAATGAAAAAACAGACTTCAGAAAATATAAAGCGTCGCTAGGCCTCATAACTGTAGAAGCAGGTGAAATTTTCTTGCGAAAAAGAAATCATATCTGCTCACAAAATTTTAACCATGAAGATATTGATAACACTGAACTAAACTCACATTACACACATAAAAAAATAGCACAAAGCTACATCACGTCTGATTACTCAAGCGAAAGTACGGATATAATTATAAAGGGAGGCTTATACAGTCAGTCTTATTGGGATAGAATTAAAGCTGTCCATCCCCTAACGAACCTTGATGACGATAATTACAACGACCATTATGACAATGAGAAAGGCTCCTATAAAAATTTAGATATCTTCCCGGTTAAAAATGTTTATGTGACAATAAAAAACATTCCTGATGATAAAGGAACGATGACATTTGACGGCACAGATACTGGTGTTTTTTTTGGGAGGTACCATACTGATTTAGATGAAAACTCCGAAACAAATAATGTTGTCACTGTAAATTTTGAATTATACGTATCCAACAAATTATTCAATCAATTGATAACTGACATTAACTTAGCAAAAGATATTAAAATCAACATCATTACCAAGCTATTCAGACATGAATCCTTTGAGGATACTCTTGTGCTTGACTCATCTTGGTTGCATAGTAATTTATTCGCCACATTGAGCGAAATAAACTACTCAACACATTTAAATAGTGCAATAACAAACAATAAAAACAATGAGGACGATTGTGATAATAATGAGAATGATACGGAACCATCTAACATTGAAGTATTAACAAAAGAAATTAAAGAGCATGCTTATTCTGCGGATCATGGTATATGGGCACTTAAGAAAACAGCTGATAACATACTTGCGTCGACTTCATATCAATGGCTTCAGATTGCAATTCTGGGTCTAATTGCCTGGAAGCTTTTCTAATGCAATATTTATACTCAATCCAGCATTGAGCTATAGCCCTCCGCAAGAGTTTAGAAGCTTTAAACACGCGAATAGCCTGATACAGTGTTGTTCTTGAGTACATAGTACAGCCCCTACCATTGTCGGGGCTATTCTTCGTCACTGGCTCCACTTAACCACGCAATTATCCCGCTACGCGCAATGGCTCGCTTATCATCGGCAGGTAATTCACGAAAAAATTCTTTCCAGGCGTCCAGCTTACTCACCTTCTGTTCAAGATCCCTTACAATCACATCCTGGTTTGCTTCCGGGGCTTTGGCGCCTTCAACAGCCCGCCGCCAAATTGGGGAGTTCATCAACGTCGCCACAGCATCAGCCCCTGTCGGTTTAGCAGCATCCCTGGCCGCGGCAGTAGTTATAACCGCAGGTGCCACCACGGGGCCAACAATCGGAATATGAGCAACAGCATAACCAAGAGCCGTTCTTTTACCATGCTTTTTCAGCTTATAAACGAATCCCTCTGGCTTATCGAACTTATCGAGAAAAGTCGCCAGCTTCCCAGTGGAGACATGGTATCTCCGTGCACTATTTACAGCCTGACTGAGCACATACAAATCCCCCAACTGGCGCATGGTATCCGGTCCAAGCTCTTCAGCAAGAAGCCGTATTGTGCCGTTTCGCTGCAACCCCGAAAAGAATTTTACAAATCCGGGCAGATTGAATTCTCCTTCCGTTTTCGAACCAGTTCGGAATGCATCCCGCAGGGCTGTGGCGAATATATCCCGCCGCATTTTCTTGTCTGGAATAGCTGCCAGAAGTTTACGAAATGTCTTCGTGTCACCTTTCATCAGACTATCCATGGCTTTTCGGGCCTGATACATCAGATCACCGCTCATATCCTTGCCAAGCAAGCGCTTCACACTTTCTTCAAGCGTCTTTCGTTGACGGGTAAGTGCATTAGCCTGCTTGAGCTGATCACCCAGACCAACATCCTGAGCGATTTTTCCCTTATCGTTTTTCAGGTGATCATAAAGCGTTTCCAGATCATATTCTTCGGCAGAACCGAAGAGCGTGTTTTTTAACGTCGCACCCACCTTTTTCCGTTCGTTCTCAACTCGCGCGAATGTTGGAAGCTCTCCAGCTTCGTCTTTCGATATCGCGTGTAATACCCGTTTTTCGACAGGAGAAAGATGCTCCACACCACCAAGGTCTTTAGCCTTTTCAGCCAAATAGTGAAGCGTGCCGGGCATTTCAACCCTTTGTCGAACAGGTATTTTTTTGGCTATTCCACCAAAAAGCGCGTTCTCTTTTGCCTTTAGCCCATCCCGAACAGCATGAAACTCACTCAAAAAACGCTCATTCATTGCGAGCTTATCGGGCATTGCACCTGCAAGATCGGCGATATCGGAGGCTTTTTTAGCTATGGAGCCTATGACATCCAATTTAGCCCTTCCTGGCCAGCACCTTTAGCCATACCGATATAATCCGGGTCGCCGCCGGAATATCTGCTGCCAATCGCCATAATTTTTTACCCTTAAAGCATGCCAGCGGAGGCCATCAGGCCAAAACCCTGCATCGCCATGCCCATTTGTTTATTTAAAAAGGATTCAGTACCGGTACCGTCCAGCCAGTAGAGCATCGCCATCGGGAAACCCAGTTTTTTGGTGGTGGCTTTCATGAAACGAGCACCACCAGCCAGGCCCTGCAACCCGTCAAAACTACCTTTCACAATTTCTACGGAGTTTTTACGCCAGAAAATACTTGGTGATTCATCGGTTGTGTTGAGGATCGTAATGGCGGCACCACTGGCCCCCTTCGCGCTTACGTTCTGGTACGGGCCTGCCGGGATCACTGGTGGAGTAATCTCTGCTGTTGCGCCATTCACATTCACTACACGGAAGGTTTTCAGACGTGGCGTTTTCGTTTTCTTCACCTGATGAACGGCATACACGCCAGCGATGGTAAACGCATCACCAACCGCTAGGCCTTCCGCGCTCACAGTGATTGTCATGGAACGGTTATCAACCGGAACCTCACCGTCACCCATGGAGGCCGCCTGCATGGCTTTCGGTGTATAACTGGCATCGCCACCAGCATGCTGGATTTGTTGTAGGTGCCTTCCCTGGCGTAGAACTCGGCAGTGTTCCCGCCCTTTATCTGCTGCGT
The DNA here is from genome assembly GCF_023639785.1 of Leclercia adecarboxylata. NCBI lineage: Bacteria > Pseudomonadati > Pseudomonadota > Gammaproteobacteria > Enterobacterales > Enterobacteriaceae > Leclercia > Leclercia adecarboxylata. The sequence continues at coordinate 1,851,870 of NZ_CP098325.1, read as the reverse complement.
CCATATCCTCTGCTGCAGGAACGCATTGAACTGGATGGTGCACCAGCCCGCTTTCAGCATGCGCAGCGAGAGATCGGTATCTTCGTTATACCGGCCGCGCCAGCGCCAGGGCAGATCGTTGCGGATGAGGTTGCAGGAATAGATACGGGTGTTGGTCATAAACGGGCGCACCTTCTCCCGCCGCGGTACGAACATGAAATAGTTCGGCCCTGCCAGCCCGACGTTTTCATACCGCAGCACGAAATCTTCCATGCAACGAAAGATAGTGCCATCCGCCACCCGGATCTTTCGGTTGTTGTGGAGGCGATAAAAATTGCGGATGTTGTCGTCCATCACCCAGTGCCAGGCAAAGCCATGGGCCACCGAGTGATCCCAGACGAAATTGCGCGCCGGGCCGGGGACTGTGCTTTTCGTCAGGCCGAGATCGTCGAATGTGTCGTATTCCCGCTGATATTTTTTATCCAGAACCAGTATTTTTTTCGGGTCGATTACAGAAGCGTACGCGTCGTATTCCTGTTCCTCTATCACGATAAAATAAGGGGTCTGCATAAACTCCAGGGATCGAGCGGTCAGGCGCGAATCAGCCCTCCCTTTGCTGATTATGTACAGGGGAAACTGAGGATTCATCGCTGATATATGCCTTATCAGATACCAGATCCCGACGCTGTTCGGGATACCAGAGATATTTGGTTTTATCCGTGATTTTCTGCCCGAGCAGTACCACGAAATTCTGCACATCAATCGCGGTTTCAAAATGAACTATTAACTGCCTGCACCCGTTTTGATCCGTCTGGTTAAAATCCGGCATCCCTACCCAGTGCTCCTGAATATCATCGGGCTCTATTTTTAAAAGTTTGCTGATCTCTGCTTCAGAAAACCCAATTTTTTCGATATCAAAATCGAGTTCACTCAGCGCGACAATCTCGAGGCTCAGTAACTTTTCATCCCACTGGGCGTTACGCGGCAGACGGTTATCAGCAAGGCGATATGCGCGTTTTTGCGAATCCGAAAGGCCCGATAGAGTGATCGTCGGTACCGGGTCGATCCCCAGCTGTTCGGCAGCCAGAACACGACCATGTCCGGCGATTATCTCCCCTGCTTCATCAATCAGAATAGGGTTCGTCCAGCCAAACTCCTTGATGCTGTCCACCAGCTGCGCCACCTGCGCATCATCGTGCAACATGGCGTTGCGCGCATAGGGCAGCAGCTCCCGTCGGGCGCGGTACATGATTTTCAGTTTATCGGTCATAAGCCACCACAAATAAAAAGCGCCGGCAGCCGTGCGCAGGGTGCGCGGTGGGAAACTACCGGCGGCTTTGTTAACAAAAAAGAATTATTGAACATCACCTTTTTAGCAATTTCGGCCTAATTACGAGAGCAGATCCTTGATAACCTCACGAACTCATTTTTATGTTTCAAGGGTTCTTATGGCACAGTCCAATATCGACATGTTCGACGAAATTACCGGGCGTGTTTTCGCCGATCTTTATAATAACTTTCCTTGCTTTTATTTCTTAAGACCGGAGGATTACACCGTTCCTATTGAAAATTCAAACGACTTTGTGAAAGACATTATTAAAGAAGAGGCAAGTTTGAGTTTTGTGGCAGATTCTTTTTATTGGCTTGTTGAGTCTGGATTTATTTCAGGTAAAAAGATGGCAGACGGTAGCATTAAAGGTGCAGTACTAACTGCAAAAGGCCTAGAATGCTTGAAAAAAACGCCAGATAGTCTGCACCCATCAAATGGCACACAATTAACCGAAGCCGTAAAAAGCGGAAGTGCCTCAGCAGTTAAAATTATAGCCAACCAAATTTTAGCTACTGGCGTTACCTTGGCGCTTAACAAAATGGGCATGGCTTAATAACGACAAGATAATCATTATCGAGCGCCATTAGATGGCGCTCTGTAATGGCTTCTTATAGTTAGCAATAGAATATTAATTAGGAGAGGAATAACTCCTTCTCATCAAGCCGACGGTTAAGCAATCCCTGCACTACTTCGCCGTTATCATGATCCCATTTGGGGAATTCATTGGCCGCGCCGGTATAGTCGCCAGCGTTAAGCTTTTTCAGAAGAGTGGAACCAGTAAAAGCGAATTCGCCCAGGTTGAAAATAAACGATGCCAGCGCATCGAACTGGTTTTGATTCAGCGTCACAGCGATATGGCCGTTAATGCAGGTTTCCACCGGGACAAGGTCATCTGCAAGAAACTGATCGGCCTGGTCCTGGGTGATGGTCTGCCCTTCCTTCACGCCTTTAGTGTGACCAACGCCGATTGTCCAAACGCCGCCACCGTCGTGATACGCCGTTAATACACAACCTTCATGAGAGCGGATAAAGCCGATCCCGTTATTACTTGTTTTCATCATTTTTGCTTACCAAATTATTTTTATGTGCATCCCATGCGCCCAGCACCGCGGCACGAATACGATCAGCACCAATAAACCCCACCAGCATCCCAACAATCGGCATCCATTCCTCATGGAGGCCTGTTTTACGCATGACGGCCAATACGCTGAGCGTGATAGCGATCGCCAGCAGGCCAGCAAAAAAAGATGCCGCCCAGCCTTTGCCGTCTTTCAATGATGACCATAGCGCGGCCAGAAAAGCTGTGAGACTTCCCCATGTGGCATAGGGATGACTGGCCAGCCAAGCGAGGGTTGCAGTCAGCCACCCAAGCAAGCCGGGTTCTTTTTCGATCATGATTTGCCTTACCCGGATTGCGGGTATGAGAAAGCCCGCGCAAGGCGGGCATGTTAAATAAAAAATCCCCGAAGTTCCAGGAGCGGATATGGGGAAAGGCGTTGCACTAAATGGACCTGTCAGCGGCCTTAATATGGAAAGCCCAGGCGAACACCCAGGCCAGAAATTTTCTTAAGCGCCAGAAACAAAAAACCCCGCCGAAGCGAGGTTTATGTTTGGGCAGGTAGGGAGATGTGCTGTTACCACAAGCTGAAGGGATTCTCCAATTCAGTTAACTTGCAGCTATGCTCGAGCATTCCTACTTTTCACTAGACTGCTACTTTTCGCCTTAAAAGTGAGCGCGGAAACCCGCCTGTCTTGCTATCCCTAACCCCTAGCTCAAGCTCCAAAAAAAGGCGTTCCTGGATTGCACAAGGGGGCGTTCAAAAAGTTTGCCAAAGCAGACCTCCATTTCGCCCCGTAGTTTTGGGGTTTCGAAAATCATAAGTGGATATGTTTTGAAAAACATTGCGTTATATCAAAGAAAAACCCGCATTAAGCGGGTTATATAATTTTGGCAACATAACAAATTAGTCTTAAATATCGGCTATCTTGTTCGGTTTTGCAATATCTTTTGTTTGCCTCAGCAGAACAATTGTTAACTCTCGTCGTCAGCTGCAACATCAGCGAGGGAGACCGCTTCAGGTTGAGCATGTGCAAGTACGGGTATGTATTCTTTGTGTGTTTTCTCAAGGTAGGCGGTAGCTGTGCCACGTGTTACCTCATACTTCAGTTGTTTGTTAAAGAAACTTAACTTTGCTCTTGCTGCATGAATAATTTCTGCCCAAGTCATTATCCACACTTCAACATTCAAATCTCCATCATCTAATGTCTTACCTTTAGGCCAACCTCGTGTGCGTGCCTTCCGGGTAGCAAACTGATCCATGGTGTTTGAGACAGCGATAAAAGTCCACTTTGAATTTGTGTGATCGAATCTCTCATCTGAACTCACGGCCATAGCATACTTTTCAATTTGCCCTAAAACATCAAGGTCGATTTTTTGCGAAGGTCGTTTTAATTCCACGACTAAGTATTCAGTATACCCTTCATAAGGTTGCCGAGCTTTAGCAAACATTAAATCAACCCGACCACGATGCCCTCCGGGTAAAAGAACAGGGGTATCATCTTCGACATCTTCTCTTTTTCCAAGATGTTTAATATGTTTTTGAAGTACTGTTTCAAGCCAGTCCTCAGAACCAGCCAAATAAAAGTCTTCACGAAAAATCCAAGCTTCCTTCTCTAGTATTTTATGAAGTTGATCTCTTTCTAGCAGGGATTTTTTTGTATCCCCGTCGTGAACGAGGTTATCCAAGCCGTCAATAAAATTAAGTCTATCACTAACTACTTTTGAAGCACTTATTATCGAGGACAGCGTAGTATTCTCTAACAACCCAGCCAGATCATCCTGTTCCTTTTTTTTGAGGCCTAATACTTCAGTTATTATTTTCTGAACAGAGTCAGGATTTTGCTTTATAGCTTGAGATAAAAGCATAAAAGTGAATTTTTTTGTTTTCTTATCAGATTTTTCAAAATTCTTCAGATAGCTTTGAACATTTACTGCCAAAATATCAAATACTTGCCGTTCAGCAATAGCTGTAGGGTCTAAAGGTATATTATCTGTGTAGGGGTAGATATCTTGCCTTTTCCACTGATCAATAATTTTTGCTTTTTCTTCAAAAGCTTTATCAAGAAAATGAGTTCTTGCTCTTTGAATAATTGCTTCCTTAAGCGATTTCACTTCAGGAAGAAGTTCCAACACTCCAATTTGATTATTTTCACTAATTTTTTTGAAATGATCGCACTTTGCGTACAGTGTAAAATCAAAACCAGGAGCTCTAATAACTGGACCTAATTTTTCCTTATGCACCGAAAAACCATATGAATCACAATAATGTAGTTCTCGTTGAACCTTATCTTTCCATTCAATAATAGAAAGCGCTGCTTTGACAGATCGCCCATCTTCCAGTTGTATGTCTCCTAGATCATAATCTGATTTATCTAACCAAGCATCAGTAGGAGATATTACTTGCTCATTAACTTTAAGAATACGGTTTGGATATTCAGTCAAAAATAAAGCAAACTCATTTGTTATATCAATCAATGCTGAATTATTCAGCAGTGAAAAGCAGTGATCATTGACATTAAAAATTTCTACTTCTGTGCCAGAAGCACTTGATTCAACAAGAACAGGTTCACTAATTGTAAAATCATTGATTTTATTAGCATCCGTAGAAATGGTGTAACTGTAAAAACTTTCATTTTCCTCATACGTTGTTCGCCAAATGACTTTTTCGCCAAGAGAAAGAGACTTAAATCGCCCTCGCCCATATTGTCCGTGTAAGGAACAATCCCCATTTGCTTTCGCTGATTTTTTCCATGACTCCCCTAAATTACCAAAATAGTCAGCAACTTTTTTATAATTAATACCTACACCTTCGTCTTTGATTAGAATAGATTCAATCAAATCAAACATAGGATTTTTTTTAATAAACACACTTACTCTATTAGATTTGGCATCGAATCCATTCCAAATAATTTCAGAAAGTGCTGGCACGGGTTTTGCTGAGGCAAGTGACTTAAGGTGATCAGCTCCTGCCTTTACTGTTATTTTAGACATATGTATTCCCTAACCCTAATATTCTTTGATTGAATATTGCCATAAATTAATGAATTGTCTAATAAAATATGGTTCTAAAGGAGGATACGATGTTACACAAAGTTAAAGCTTTACAGTGTGTAACATCGCTTCGCCTAGAAGATGCAGTCTCAAGATGAGGGCGATTTCATAAGCTAGTTTGTCTTGCACCCTCCTTGAGCTTCAGAGCTTTATGAAGTGCATTACAATCTAGAGTCTCTACTGCTTTCTTTAACAATTGCCAGTGAGGGGCATATATCTCGTGCCAAGTAGAACGTGATACAACAAGCTGAGAAGCTAGTAACGCGCCAGCGTATTGCTTGTAAGTATCGTTTAAACGCTTTACGGCAACTTCCTGCACAGCCAGCCAGACCAGCGAAATGATCCGCTTTTTGGTTTTCCTCAGCAGGCTTTCCGGCAGATGCCGTTGGTAGCCATTCCAGATCGCTTCACATATTTGCGTCTGATATTGAAAATCCAGATTAAATCCATAGCAGTAACGCAGCCAAGCTTGTTCATGCTCCGGCAGCATGTTGACCGCGCGTCGCCACGGTGCCGTAGCAAAATCATGATCCGTTATCGGTGGCATTGGTCTGGGGCGACTGCGGGTTTCCATTACATACAGCGCGCTATTTTCTGCCTTAACATAACAGACTCCACCTCTGCCGTTATCCAGCTCCACCACATGAATCTGCTTTCGCGGGTTGCGATCTTTATCCGCTGGCGGGTTCTCGCTGAAAGCTTGAAGCTGTCCTTTGGTTTTTCCGGAGTTATCCATCAGCGCGCGGGTGAGCTCAATCCGTGCGTATTCGAGTATTTGCTGATCCATCAGATAAAGCCCTTTTTGCGCCAGATTGCCAGCGTTCTCATTACCCCTTCGGCGTGCATAAGTTTGAGGTCGTCGCGGGAATATTCGGTTTTGGTGCGTCCATCTATTGCGTCATGACAACGATTGCAGGCAATTGCTCCCTGCAGGTCATCAGGCTTGCAACCGGTGCCGCACGTACCAGCCAGGCGGTAATGCGCCAGAACGCTGGTCTCAGGGTCGAAACAGCAGATGCCAGGGATTCGCACGGTGCACTCACGCCCACGCGCTTGCTTTGTGAGATCGATTTTTTTCACGCTGCGTACTCCAGCAGTTGCATGGCAACGTTCTCGGCTTCCTTCTCACTGGCAAAACGGCGGAAAAGGATCGTATTCCAAAGCACGTTAAAAACTGCTTTGTATACTTCGTGGAATTCGGCTTCGCTCATGTTGGCGAAAGATATTGAGCGCGCCTCACGGCGGCGGGTGCTGTCGGGGAGGACAAATTCATCATAGAAACCGGCTTCAATGGTCGCCCACTTGCGGAAAGCCTCGAATGACTTAACCACCGCGTGACCGTTCGCGCGGCGCTGCGCGCTGCGTTCAGTGAATGCCGTTTCTGTTTCCAGGAGTATTACGTCATTGCCGACGATAGATATCAGGTAACGGATGTATGAGTGGAGGTACTGCTTTTCTGCCGGGGTGATGGTTCCCCCTGCTGGCGTCCAGTATTCGAACCCCATATTGAGCAGCGCAAAAAAGCGTTTATGGACGAGGTAATTACGCGCCTGCTTAACGTCGCAGTTAAGCCAAACGCCGATTTTGACACGCTGCACTAAATCACTGGCCTCGGGCGTCGCCGGGGTCAGTGTATTTTGCGAGGTTTTTATCAGTTAAATCTGCGCCATCGGTTGTTCTCCGTGGCACAGCGTTACTCAGCAGGCGGTTCAGACCTGTATGGAGTATAGCTAAAACCTTTCGGCTTCTAAAGCGGTAAACCCTGCTTTTTTGAGCGCCTCACTCAGGGCTGGCAACGATGTTACGAACTCATTTTCACGTAAAGCGAACCCTCGCTTCGCTTCACCATCCACGAGATAAATAAGCACAGCACCAGTATGCTGGCTCACCCCTGGAAATAGATCGTCGGGTATCTCCATTGCACTCTCCGGTTGTGAAGTGCCCGTGCGCACGTCTGTTTGGTTCAAGAAACATAGACTTAAACTCACATATCACTTGCGAGAAGCAACAGATGCCGGGACAAGCACCACAATCCCCTCGCCTTAAAATATAACTGTGTTTATATACAGCATCACCAAACTGAGATTGTTCAACCCATTGATGCCAATTCAATATAATTAATTGTTTATATAATATTTATCTAATAAATCAGTGAGGTTGGTTTTAAGGTTTTTTGCAACTATGCGCTAAATACCCGTAAAGAAAAACCCGCCAAAGCGGGTTTTAGTAAACAGGTTTGTGAGTCAGTAGTATTCAAATTTCCAGCTAAAACAAAGCTAAATTCTGTCCCTTGCCAGCCTCAGGCTTAGTGGCAATCACTTCACGAATATCCTCGCCTAGTAGGCGAAAGCTTACCAAAGGCAACGGAGGTATAGTTGTAAATCCATCAGCTCCCCTCTTCCTGGCAACTTCTCTCGCATCCATAAGGATACGTCCTAAGACGTTCATGCCATAGAAGTTGCCTTCGGGATCTTTACTGGCCCCCCAGAACTGATCCTTTTCTGAATGCTCAACGATGTCATGATTGCCCGTGCTATCCAACAGTGCAAAGAACGTCTCCCAGTTCTGGCAAAGTTTAACGCAGACACACCACTTCATTATTGATACTCGATTCTTTTCCCAGCCATCACGAGTTTTGTCTTTAAAAGATCTGGCAGTTTGTTTTGCCTCGTACGGGTTTCCTTGGGTGATAATTGCCTTTTGTATGTCCGGATAGTCAGGATAACGACATGCCTGATAAAGGATTTCACTCGATTGAATAGGGATATCATTGACAAAGAGTGGGTACCCTTTAGCCATGTTAGATAATCCCCCCCATTTTTCGGTGGTTTTCCTGAAAGGTATTGCGTTCTGTTGTGGATAAAGTCTATAGCTCATGATTATCGATTATACACAATACGTTTCATAAGTGGGTACCAACAAGCCAATGCACGACCGCCTGACCGCTCGTAATTGCCCCACCAAAATGCCAAGGGGACATTGTTCGGGCAATTTCTATATGTAAAAGTTGTTCCACCAAAGCCAACTCCCGGAAAAGTCGAGAATCCTAGTGGCTTTATCCCTTTTTTAATATTATCGCTATGACGGAGTATTTCAAATCCGGTAGCGGTCAAAATAGACTCAAACTTATTGCGTCTCCGCTCATCTGGAAAATCGTCTCCTGAAACAAAACCATCACGACACGCTCCAGTGAACTTCTTGGGTTCATTAATCCATTTAGGAATTATTACATTTTGCTCAACAGGCCAAAAAACGCCAGAGCTTGCATTATATTTTAATCGATTTTCAACATCACCAAACTCACCCTCATTTACAATGATTGAGATGTTTCGACCGGGGAATGCACTTTCAATTTCCTTCCTGATATTCCAACTCGCAAAAGTATGCCCTGATAGAAAATGCAATAAAATCTTAACATCCTTTAAATCAAACTTATAAATTAACCATGATAGATCGTCATAGGCTTTTCTTCCTGAGAAACAAACATCATCAAAGTAAATAAACCTTTTGAATGAGGTTACCCAACGCCTAGATGATTCTCGTGTTACTGTATAAAGCTCATCTGGATATTTATCACCCAGCTCTTCGATAAGCTCATTTTGGCTAAATCCATCCTCTTGAATATTAAGAAAGGCTGAATCATCAAACACCTCTTTATTTTTTTCATCTTCAACCAGTTCTCTGATAATCCTTTTATAATCTTTCTTTGCTATATAACCTCGACTCAATATACGATCTGTTTCCTCTAAAATAAATCTACGATCCGCAGGGTCAAATTGGTCAATCCAGCGTGAGACATGCTCAGCATTCATTCCCCCAGGAGGCACATGACGATAATCTGATAGAGTTGAACTAATACTTTCTTTTAGTTTTTCTTCGACGGTCACTACACGGCTCATGAAAGTTCCTTTTATGCACTTAAGTACATTTAAGAATACTCTTAATAATTTTAAATAAAAGAGACTGCAATCATAAAGTTAACGATTTGCAACCTAATCCATATGTCGATGACCCGCGCTTAATCAATGCCATTGCTGGCGAGACACACTGATTTCCCTACACATCTAAACCGTGGGGCGACTTACGGGCGAATAGTTCAATTCGTACTACATCGCCAAGCAGCTGCGTCAGCATTTCACGAGCGAGATCAGTCTTATATGAATTCACGCGCCGGGGAGTACTAGAATGCGGGATCATCCATGAATCCTGACGCGATGGCAGCTTCCCTATTTAACAACCCTGAGGTGCGTCACGTTCTTGCGATAGCTCTCCCAGTCAAACGTTACCCACATGCCTGAATCCATTTTCAGGCGATCCACTACTCGTTCCCCAAGCGTGGCCGCCAGGTCGTTGTAGTTGAGATTGGTCAACACCCCAACCGGTCGCATGGAAGCAAGGCGGCGATCGATAATCTGATTGATGATTATTTTTTCGTGCCTGGAGTCCTTCTGGATCCCGACCTCATCCAGCACCAGCAGATCGACACGGCACAGTTTGTCGAGCAGAGAGGACTCAGACTGGCCGCCGTCATAGCAGGCTCGCACCCGCAGCATCAGGTCAGCGACGGTCACGATCAGCACGGTTAAATTCCGCTGCATCAGGTAATTTCCAATTGCCGCTGCCAGGTGGTTTTTCCCCGTACCGGGCTTTCATGGCCTGATAAGAAGGCACCAACATTTCACGAGCAGCGTTCATTGTCCGAACGCCTGTATGAAGCGCAGGGTATCAATACGCAAAAATTGCTGGGCCATAAATCGCCTCAGCAGACGGCAAAATACCATGATGACCGAGGCAAAGACTGGACCATTGTCGCTCTCTGAATGGTGGATTTTATAATCAGTTTTGGGGAAGAGTTTTGGGGAAAGGATAGGAGAAGATAAAAGCCAACATAAATTTAACATCTATGTTGGCTTTTTGTTGCTTAAAAATTTTTACATGTTCGCGATAATTGCGTCGCCGAATTCGCTACATTTCAGCAGCTTAGCGCCTTCCATCAGACGTTCGAAGTCATAGGTCACGGTCTTGTTGTTGATCGCGCCTTCCATACCTTTAACGATCAGGTCTGCGGCTTCGAACCATTCCATATGACGCAGCAGTAGTTCCACGCAATCATTGTAAGCCATTACTTTCTATAAGAATGGTAACACAAAAACAGATTTTATGGCTTGTCTGACCTGCTTTATAACTCCTTGTTTTTGCCATAATTGCTTAGAGTTTTGATAACCACTTTTAAAGGCTAAAAGTGCATTACCCGCTCAAAACTATTTTTGCCGGGGCGAGTTGAGATAGGCATCGTAACGCCATGCTGCGGGTGTTAATCCCGTTCTTTTTTTGAAGAGCCTGGTGAACTGGCTAACGTTTTCAAAACCGCACTCTTCAGCCACCTCTTTCAGTGATTTCGTTTTCTGTACCAGTAAGTGGCAGGCATAGTCTGTTCTCAGATGTACGATGGTCTGCTGGACGGTTCTGCCCGTCTCGCGGGTCATCATTAAATCAAGTGCTCGCCTTTTTAACCCGAAGCGCGACGCGATGGCATCCGCCTCAAGGCGCGTGGCCAGATTATTTTTTATAAACTGAAGTGTTGATGCAACCTCTGTGGACATCGAAGTAAGGGCCCCGTCCGAATTATATTTAGCCTCCTTACTGACTATCGCGGTGCTTAATTTTTTTATTTCGCTGATTCTTTCCAGTCTTTTTTGCCCAATGAGCCCGGCTATCTTTGAAGCAGCATGCCCTCCCGTACACAGCCATATGTCACCTCTGGTTAAAACACCGGTATGAACTGGAATGGATTCAGAAGAGTAATGCTCACCTGAACGCCGGGTAGCATTAAAAGCAGCCAGGGTATGTTCACTGATGAAATCATTTTTTGCCAGGTGAAAAGCGGCGTGGTCCATACCTGCGACGACCATTCCCTTTTTGAGTGCCTTATCGATAACTGGTTTCAGATAAAACGCGGGCTGTTCATTATCGTGACCGGACCTGCTGCCGAAAATGATTAAGTAATGGTTAATACCCGACACCAGTTCCTGTGACTTCAGAGTCAGGCTGGTTTTAACTTGCGTACCACAGGCTGAGGTTACAGGCTCATTATCAGGCGCAACTAAATCCCAGCCAAAGGTGAGAGACGTTTCTCCATCACCAGGGGATTGCAATGAAAGCAGGCGCTCGAGAAAAACTCCCATGGACATTAATGAAAACCCCGGAAGCAAGAGTAGTTTAAGAGATATTCTTGTGTCGTTTTTTCCGTGTGGTGCCAATGCTCAGCTATCCGTTATTAAAATATGATTACAATATGATACTGGAAAATTCTCAATGAAATCATCTTATTCAGTTCACATTCTTTCTAAACAAATATTTCCCAGATGAAACTTCAACTATTTTTTTGATCGATGTGGCAACTTGTTTATACCACTTGTTTAGGCCATCGTCTTCTGCGTGGCGCAGGAAGGATGGAGCGCGTGGTGAGCCGGGTTCCGCATACAGAACATAACGCACCGTGTGGCAGATTTTGTATGGGATCGAAGGAGGTGAAAAAGAACCGGTTACTTCTGCATACAGGACAGAGAAATTTCATAACAGGTATGACCCTCACGCCGTTGGCTGAACTGACATCATACACAGTTTCGTTATAAATAAAGGTGCAATGATTAACATTTCTTAATGTTTTTGTAGCCAGGCTTAAAAGCACTGACTAACAAACATGACCAAATGCAATGAACCAGCAGCGCTCGCAGTTTATGGTAGAGCCACGCGTCATCCTGAACGAGTTAATGTTGCTCCGGACCGCACCAGATATTTAATAATGCCCGGGAAAGACCGATAAGACCCGACACGATAAGCACAAACAAAACGGCTAACAAAACAACTCCCGCCATCAGAGATTCCTTCTCAAAGTTGTAAAAAATGCCTGCCGATTAAGCAAGCAAATGAAATCAGCACAAACATATAGCTTACCCTGATACAGATGCCAGGTGTCTCCCGGTGACTCGTTACCAGTCATACGAGCCGCAAGCATATCTGCACTCAGCAGTTAACTGGATTGCCCCGCCGCACAGGGGGATTCACCTTCATTAAAGGTAGATGATTTTAAACGAAGCGCTAATACCCCCTACCTAAAGTTATGGCTCATGCTGCCGATACGTTAACGACCTGCGTCATGAGCGCGGGGTTGATAACAAAACTAAGGGATTTGTGCCCGTTCCCGTACGGGCTTTTTTTCTCTACTTCAGAGTGATCGAGAATGCGGCTAATGATAATTACTGCTCAACATCCGGTTCTTCGTCTGACTGCAAACCGAGTTTAGCTTCCAGATACTCAACGCGCTCAACGAGTGCCAGGATTGCCTCATGGTGAAGCGCTCCAACACCCGCGACATTCAGTGACAGGAATCCGTCATTATCCTCACCGACAACCTCCGGTAGAACCTCTTTCACTTCCTGAGCGATATACCCTGCAGAATCAACATCACCTTTTTTATAAGTAAAAGTCTTCCCATGAAATGACCTCATTTTCTCAATGGGATTTTCAATGGTTTTAATATTGTATTTCAGTCGCTCATCTGATGGGTTGTTCCATGTGCCGCCGCCTGCGTTGCCGTTAGCACCAAAGATAAAAGACGAGTTTAAATTTGATGATCCACCATTAGCGTTAATTTGCACCCTGTCTATATTAGTGCTGGAGCCTCTTACGCCACCAATCGACCAGCCGCCGTTGTACCAGCTGCCAGTTAGGTAATTTACAAAATTTCCTTCTACGGTGTCATTTTTGACGTTGTTTAGCTCAATCCCGTTATTGGATTCAGGCCGCCACGCATTAACCCCGCAGCCACCTCCCGCACTGGTGTGAATGTCTGTAAATACGCTGCCTCCGGCATTTACCGTCATTTTGCCAGTTACCTGCACGTTGCCGTTTACGACACCGCCGGACTCACTACTCAGTGCCTTTACGTCTGCCGCAGCCAGGGCTGCAGTGTCTTTTCTCAATGCCATGATGTAACCCCTTACGCCCAGACACGAGCCGGTGTTTTCGGTGTAACTACAAAGTCGTTCAGCCCGGATAAGTCGAGCGAGTCATTCATGACCCGTAAATTGACGTGATAGCCGGGTTCGGTGGTGTATTTGATGATTTCGTTTTCTTCACCGGGATTGATAACTTCGGCAGGGAGGGTGATAACGCCGACGATACCCAGGCTGATATCAGGGTGATATAAACCACCCTGCCCCTCATCATTCACAAACCCCGCCGCGATTAATTGCGTGCGCATCTGGTCGGCGTCATTAAAGCGCAGATATAAATCTCTCATTAGCGGAGTCCATTAATTTGGTTGGGAGTTAAGACACGGTGCCAGATGCGGAAGTTGCGAAGGTAATAAACGAACCTTGCAGTAGACTGGGCTACATTACCGAATTTCGTGATCGCATTAACATCGGCATTGGTTCGGGTACCTGAAGTGGTCTTTCCAATAAATGACATAGATACAGCATTGCCCGTGATGGTATACGCGAACATACCTGACGCCCCATTTTCTAGAGCAATCTCCAGCGGGTTACTGCGGTAGGAACGCATCATTTTATTCGTATCGAGTCGACAAACGATGTCATATCTAGGTCCCTGGACAGATATAGCCTCAGTATAGCCGCCCACAGGCATAAACTTGGCAGTTAGCTCCGCTGCAACGGTCCTATTAAATAGAGTGGCAAGAGTTTTATATCCGGCATTTTCAACAGGAATGCTCCAACTGTCTGCGGTACGCGCAACGGTAGACGCCTCGGTTTTGATATATGAAGTAGGGAAAGGGCTGTCCTCTAATTGCGCGCCCCATACATATAAACCTGACTTGCCATCACCGGTGTAGTTTGATGAAACGCCGTTTGCTAATTGAAGGCGAATAACTGTGCTTTGGCTTGCGGCGGCTGTGAACGCCATCCAGACCCGGTAAATGCCGCTTCCCAAATCCTCGAACCCGCGATCAATATAATCAGCTCCGCCCGCATTACCAGACCATGCCCCTGTAACCGGGTCAAAGAAAGTTTGAGATGTGCTACCAGAAGCAACACGCAAATATAAGTTGCGTGGGCTGGAGTGAGCCTTAACAAAAACGGAAAAGCAATAAGTTGTTCCTGCTACCAAAGCAATATTGCGATCCTGCGTGTAGTGTTCTGCCCCCGCTGTATCCTCTATTATCAGCGCCATCGTTTTATCGCCACGAGGTGAGTCACCACTGTTGTTCGTGGTGGTAACTCTCGATCCTGCTCCCCATTGCTCGGAATTTGTATATAAGTTTGTGGCCTGAGATTCCAGTAATAACCCAGCCTTTTCAAAGCGCGGTTCGTTAATATCTGCGGTCTGCAATACGCCGGATTTGTCGATATACGTTGCTTTGGTTGACCGGGTAAAGGTCGCTGATTTTGTTGCCAGCTCCAGCACCTGCCCGGAAATAGTCAGCCGGTCATAAGGTGCGAACCCTGCCAGCAGGCGCAAATCGTCATTAAACGGCAGCCAAACATCCGGGAAAGGCGCGGTTTCGAAGGGCACGGACGTCAGCAGCTGCGCGGCGGCCAGCGATGCTGCGGCGTTCGTTTCGCTGGTTTTAGCGTTATTTTCTGAAGACTTCGCGTTCGTCTCAGACGTTTTGGCGTTGGTTTCTGAGGTTTTCGCATTAGTCTCTGAGGTTTTGGCATTTGACGTAGAAGTTGCCGCAGCAGTTTTGGATGAATTTGCATTCGTCTCTGATGTTTTTGCGTTCTTCGCTGACGCTTCCGCCGCTGCGGCGCTGGTTCCTGCAGCCATCGCAGCAGCTGTCAGCTTCGACCAGCTCGGCCCCGTTTTTTTTGAGCCGTCTGCCAGCGTTACCGTGACATCACCTGTGCCCGATAAAATCAGGTCCTGGTTGATGATATCAATTTGCGCCTGGCGAAAACCTTCCGTGACAGCTTTTGCTAAATCGTCATCAAGTGTGGCCATTCATGATGTCCTTAAAATGGAAAACCCAGCCGGAGCCGGGTTTATTTGTATGAGATAGGTTTTAGCGAAAATTAACTTAATCCAGTTCCCTGAGGAGTAACGATTGCAATTATGGGGCTGGTTGAAATTGATCCCTCACCAGAAGCCCTTAAGGTTATTGTCAATCCAGCCCCAGTTCCTACATCGAAAGAAAATCCATAGGATTTACCTGGTGAACGATCAGTTTGTTCTTCGCCGTTAACCCAGAACCTTGTCCCCGCCGAATAACCATTAATAGTAAAGAAAATAGATACCCTGACAGGTAAACGAGGGTTTCCAGCATAATTAATAGTCATAGTATTACTGTTCGGCCTTGCCTGTGAAAAGCCGGGATACATTTTAGATTCTGAAATATTACCTACGATTTTATTCGCATAAACGGTTCCCTGAAAATCGCCATTAGTGGCGTAAACCGTACCTCGGAATTCACCGTTGGTTGCATAAACAGTCCCTCGGAATTCACCGTTAGTTGCATAAACAGTCCCTCTAATTGTCACGCTATTGAAGTAGGCCGATCCGTCCTTGCGGATACACCAGCCGCGCCCATTCGGGTCCCATGGGCCGATATCGTTCCAGTCATTAGAACTTATCTGGTAGCCAATCTTGGCGTTATTAATGGAACCATCCTGGATAAACACCGATCGCAAGAACATCTGGCCGCCGGTGGCGGCAAACACCAGTTCCTGCCCGGTGGTCGTTGGGTTATAAACCGCGAACGTGTCGGCGCTGACGAGGAAGTTAGAGGAGCCTGTGGCATCAATGCCCAGCTGGATACCCGCGATACGTTTGATGCCGTTCGCCTCCACCTGAACTTTAACGCCCCACTGCGCGCTCAGCTTGCCGTTGATATCAGCAACAGCTTTACTGGTCGTCTGGACGTTGGCATTGGTATCGCCGATCGCAGCCGTCACCTGCTCAATGCTGGTCGCGGTGGCGCTTTCCAGGTCCGTAACGGCTTTATCAATGCGCGTTATGGCTGCAGCGTTGGTCTGGCCGTTCTGCTCAACCGTGGCCTTAAGCGAAGTGACCTGCTCCGCCACGGCGCTTGTGGCATCAGCTGCAGTCTTCCGGGCTTCGGTGATCTCGGCCATCGTTTTCGTTTCGCCAACAGCGAACGTGACACGCTGATCCGAGAACGCCATGAAGCTGGCGAGGGCGTTGGTGACATTGCCGACGATACCGGCGTCCCGGCTGGCAGTGTTACCGTCCACGTCAACTTTCAGACTGTCGATACGGCGGCCCAGCGCGCTGTCACCATCCGTACGGGCCGTGGTTTCCGTGCTGATATCCGCCGTGTTCTTGTCGGTCGTGGCCTTAACCGCAGCCAGCGCGGTGGTCTGCGCCTTGTTGTTATCAGCGACCGTTTTATCGATGCGTGTAATGTCACCGGTGTTTTTGCCAACCGTCGTCTGCAGACTGGAAAGCGTGGTGGCCTGCGCCTCCTGCTCCGTCGTCAGCGTTGCCAGCTCCTGCGTCACACTGGCTTTGTTGGCGTTAACGGTCGACTCCAGTTGAGTCCGCGCTGTCACCTCCGCTTCCTGCGCTGTGATGCGCGCCTGGCGTTCGGTGTACAGCAGACCCGAGGCCAGTTTTGACGGATCGTCACCGGTATAGCCGCCCCGGATCTGAGTCGCCAGCGTCTCGCGCGCCGTGGCTTCCGCCTGGTCGCCAGTGACACGGGCTGTCGTCTCCTGCTGCAGCGCCGCCATCCCGGCCCCCGGCGTTGGCCGCCCGACCGCCACCCAGTCAATCAGGTAATAGTTCGTCGCATCCTGTTTAGTGGACAGGTCCAGTCTGAACTGGTTCATCGTGGTTTCGGTCAGCCACGGGATATTGTCGAACTCCACCGTAGCGATACCGTTGGGGTCATAGGCAGGTTCGGCGACGGTGATCATGTTGGTGTCGTTGAAGCCACCAGTGCCACGCCACCGCAGCTGCCCCGTCCAGCCCGGCGCACCGAATTTTTTGATGCGGAGTTTAACGAAGCGATAGGACGAGGAGTTGATAGCCAGTGATCCCGGCGATGCCACCCACGGATCGGTGGCATGGTTCGCCGGGCGAATCCACCCGTCAACGATTGTGGGAGTTCCGTTCCCGGTCCACCCCTCTACCGTCGAATCGAAGTACCAGATTTTCGCCGGGTCGAACTGCGAGCCGGTACCCGCCGAAATCTGCGCGATCTGCTGCGCCAACGAGTCAGAGGTAGTCTGAATCGTCTGGTTGACGTTGCTGATATCTGCCAGACGCTCGTTCTTCTCGGTCAGTAGCGCCTGCCCGCGCGCCGTTGCCTCGTCGGTGATGGCTTTCTTACGATCCGTGACCTCCTGCGCCAGGCCCGCTTTAGTCGCCGCCGACTCTGTCGTAACTGCGGTGATGTCGTCGCGCGCCGACTGGATATCTTCACCCAGATCGGCAATGTCCGACACGAGGTTTTTGTAGCCCTCGGTCTGTTCAATCGTGTCGCCGATCATGTCGAGATAATCACCGGCTTTCGAGCTGGACTGTCCTGCCGCCCACTCCGTCCAGTCACCGGTGTTGCCGATACGATCCACCAGACGGGCGCGGTACCACTGACTGACGCCCGCCCGCATCGGGCCATGCTGGTAATGCGTGGCCGGATACGGCACCAGCGCCAGTAATTGCGGGTTAGCCTTGTCTCCGGTGGTGGCGCGCTGAATTTCGGTGTATGCCGTATCACCAGAGCCATCCGGGAAAGCCCAGGTGATGTCGATAGCCCAGACAACATCATCCGTGGCGGCCAGTGCCTGCGGCGTTCCAGGCCTGCCGTTTTTGCCCGTAAGATAGGTGGTGTCAGCATAACCCCACGGCGAGCCTGAATCCGGAGCGTTCAGCGCTCGCACCCGCACGTCATAACTCCCAGTGTAAATCCCCTGCACCGTAAATCCCTGGGCGCTGCTCACCGGAACGTTTATCCAGTCGCCATTATCCTTGCGCCATTGCGCCTGGTACCGGATAGCACCATCCACCCGATCCCAGGAAGCATTCATGGTGGCAACGGTAAGTCCCTGCTCTATGTGGTCGGTTTCGGTGAGGGTGATGTTTTTCGGTGCCGGAAGAACGCTTACCGGCGTGACGGTGACTGGCGCCGGGGTAATGCGCACACCGTCATCGATATAGCGGTATTTATTCGGGTCATGCTGAACTGCGGTGATCGTGAAGCCACCGTTGCTGTCGTCGTTCGCACGGATGGATGACACACGAAAATACTGGATAGCCAGGTTGTCGCTGTCGATGGCCCACACTGCGCCGGACTCAGGAGACAGCCTGAAGGGGGTGGTGACCGTCACCGTCTGTTTGTCTGCGCTGATGGACGCGATTGTCCGCGTCTGCGCCTTGCCGTCCGGCAGGTTGACCACCAGGCGGTCGCCAGCGGCGTAGTCAGCAGGACGATCAAGCGTGATGTTACGCCCGCTGACTGCCCGGATACGCCCGCCGTTCTGTTTGCCGGCACGGAATGGATCTGCGATACCGATAATTTCCGCAGGCAGCGGAATATAACCGTCCAGCCCCACGCCAAATGACACCGTTCCGTCGCGCGCATTAGACAGCAGTGCCCAGCGGCCCCGGCGGTGCGCCTCACTCTGGGATGTGCAGCCAATCGCCGTCATTGACATCTGGTTGACCTTGTACCGCTTCACCAGGTCTGAATCGTAGACACTCTCAACGGTGTCGCTGTAATGGTTCTGAGGGTCAGACCAGGACACCAGAGCAGACGAGTAGCGGTTTTTGTAGCTGCCGCCGCCGTAGGTAAACAACCCGTCGAACACGTTCGAGGCATGATAGGTAAAATCCACTTCATCCTGCGGCACATCCGCGCGCACGTAAATCTGGTCGTTGCCCCAGAAGGTAATCCCCCGGAATATGGCCGCTAAATCGCTGAGAACGGTGTAGGCGTCCTGCTGGCTCTGGATGTAAACATTGCAGGTAAAGCGCGGCTCGGTACCACCCGCCCCGTTTGACACCTTCTGATCGCAGTACTGCGCAATGGCGTACAGCTCCCATTTGTCGATCATGCCTGCATCGACGCGGGTGCCCATGCCGTAAATCTCATCCAGCACCAGATCATAAAATACCCAGGCCGGGTTGTTGGTGTAGGCCATTTTGAAGCCACCCGACCAGGTGCCACTGTAGGTACGCGTAACTGGATCGTAGGAGTCCGGGACACGTACCAGTTTGCCCTTCGGCCTGCAGGTCACCTTCGGCGCACCACTGGTAAACTGGCTGGCATCGACCTCGATATACAGCAGCGCGGTATTGGGATAGCGTAACTTGCTGTCGATCACCTCAGCGAACGAGAACACCTTGAAGGCGTTTATCAGTTTTGAGTTGCCTGTGGAATCAGGCGTGATGCGACGTACCCGCACAGCCCAGCCGGTAGTGGCCGCTGGCAGATCAATGCGGATATCGCGCTGGTATTCCGTGGTTGTCTTTCCGTCGAATTTGCCGTTAAGCACCGTCTGCCAGGCAGCACCATCAGTCGAGAGGTCAACGGCGTACTCCGTGACCGTCCCGACCATATCGCCGTTGTCTTTATAGGTGTACTGTACGGGCAGGCTCAGCTTAATACGCACGGCATCCAGCATCAGGTTAGAGAACTGGCGTGTCCAGGGCGCGGTGGTGGTCACTGTCAAGTTGGCCGACATTTCGTTGTCGACTTCCGGCAACCCCTGAATATAATCCTGATCCTGAGTGCCCGGGCGAAAATCCCATTTTACGCCAGTGAAGTTGTAGCTGCCGTCGGCGTTCGCCAGCGGGGTGTCGTTAAGGAAGATGTTCTGTGCCGTCAGCTCGCCCTGGATTTCACCTTCAGCGATCGCCAGCAGCATTTTTAATTTTGCTGTCGACAGCAGGTCATCCGGATCTTCAACAGGGGTATGCTGTTTAGCGCTACCGCCTTTACGTCCCTGAATAAGGGTTTCATCTTCGAGAAGTCGCATATTTCACCCATAAAAAAAGCCACCCGGAGGTGGCCTGTAGCTGCAATAAAATTTACTGCTGGTCGCTGGAGAAGATCCCCGCGCTGATGACTGCCCCGCCGATCTCGCGCTCACCAAAAAACACGGGGACCGGATAACCCACAGCCACGGTGTTCACCGGCGCGCCAAAGGCGTAGTTGGGTTTGTTGTCCGTACTGGATGAGGCGCCGACATTGTATTTTGGCTGGGGAGTCAACAGCTGAACGACGCCCCCCAGCATCATTGACAGGCCGAGACCAGTCAGGGCCGTTGTTGTCGCGGTTGCGGCAGCTGTGCTCAGACCTATCGCTGTCAGCGAGGCGCCAGCAGTAAAATACGCGGCCACGAGAGCCACTGCCCCGATAACGATCTGCAGCACGCCGCCGCGCTTTGAGCCCTCGGTAATGGCCGAAATCCGGTACACCGTACCGCCGCGGGTCATGTCAAACTCGTCAAGGCCGATGTTGTTTTTGCCATTGAAGAAGGCAAAGCGGATCCCCTGCATATGTCCTTCTGACAGGTAGCGTTTAAAACCGGGAACCTGGCTGCACATGGCCCGCAACATCTCGCGCAGATCCTCAACGTGAAATTTGTGTTCACGCCCGAACTTTTTAGCCATGCGACCTTCAAGAATCAGTGTTTTCAGCATTCATCAGCTCCCTGTGCCGGACCACCCGAACGGTGCGGTCACGGTAATACTTGCCGTACGGCACCCGGGCAGAGAGGCTGCCGAAATTGTGGTGCAGCATAATATTGTCCTGGTGCTCGTGGTGACCGAGGTAAACGGCCGCGTGGTTGGTTACCGGCGCCTGTATGCGCATCATGATCATATCGCCGGGCCGCATATCAGCCGGGTCCACCTGAATAAAACCTTCTGCCTCCCAGTTATCGTCGTAGCGATTTTCCCCCTGCTCCCACCACTCGTACGGTACCGAGTAATCACCCAGGGTAATGCCGTGCTCACGCTGGAACCACTCACGGATCAGCGACCAGCAGTCGGCAAAGCCCAGCACCCAGCGGCGCCCGGCGTAGTCCCGGTCTTCGCGTGGGGCAAGCGTGCAGAAATCCCCGTCCGGCCAGCTCATGATGCCCCATTCCATTCCGGACCAGTCGCACTGCACCCTGTCCATTTCGGACGGCACAAGCTGCACCACATCAGGATGCGAGTGGATAACCATAATGATTTCGCCCTGCTCCGATGCTGCCAGCTTATCCTCCGGCGAGATCGTGAAGGCCTCAGTGGGCGTTGCTGAAATATTCCGGCACGGAATGTACTGCTGCGCCCGTCCAGCCTGCACCACCACGCCGCAGGCCTCGTTCGGATATTCCGCGGCAACATGAGCGCGGATCGCATCCATCAGTTTTTTTCGCATGGTCATTTACCCTGAAGGTTTGCCGCCGGGAAGCCGCCAAACGGCAGCGGGTTACCGGTCCCGAACCGCGCTTCGCAGTCCTGCATCTGGCCGCCGCACATATCCAGCGCCGGGTTATCCGTGGGGGTGCCGTCCTTTAGAAAATAGCGGTTCCCGTTGTAGTCGCATCCGGTACCGGTTCGGTACCAGCCGCGCGTGCACCAGGTGCAGACCGGCGTGATCTGCCGGGTGGGTAACTGCAGGTTCTGGATGTCAAAGGGTGAGCACAGTTCAAAGTCGACCTGCACCCGCGTTTCAGCGGTTTTGGCATTGACGTAAAAAAGCTGTACGCGCTCGTCGGCCGGGCTGGCGTTCGGGTTGCCGGCTGTCCAGTTGGCCGCGTCCAGGTACTTCGCCAGCGTGGTGTGGATCTTCACCTTTGCCCTCGCCAGGTCGTCGTACTCGAGACACAGCGCAGTCACGTAGTTGCCGACGTTCGAAACGGAAAGCGTGGGTGTGGGCTGTGCCCCGGTGCTGGACAGCTCCAGGCCTTTCAGCTCGTAAGGGTAAGGGTCGTACTGCTGACCCTGCCAGATAATGGCAGGCAGGTTGTCAGCCGCGTATGCAGTCCAGCCTGCAGAAGCAATATTGTGGGCATGAAAGCGCAGCACGGTATCCATGCCAAATTCGGTGCCGTCTATTTCGATCAGCTGGACTAACTGGCCCGGTTCCAGCTGCTGTATATCCTGCGTGAAACTCATATTCGCCCCATAAAAAAACCGCCCGGAGGCGGTCAGTCATTCTGGATTTGAAGATATTCAGGGAGCAAAGGACTGCTCGAACGTGAACGCTACTGTCGCTTTTATCCCGGAGGGGAACGAAACACTGAAGGAATCAGCCTTCATCCGGTAGAGCTTCTTCTCCCCCCAGGGGTTCGTCCACCAGAACGATTTAGTGATGTGCGACATAAGAAACGCACGCAGCACTGCGGCCTCGCTTCGTGTTCCCGTCCAGTCAAGATCCCAGACTTCAGACCTGTCATTGATCCCCATCCCGGCGACCTGTTTATACCCGTCGCCAAACTGGGACTGAAGCGTACGGGCGCTTTCCGTTCCCCGGGCTGTTTTACGGGTGCGCCAGCTGAATGTGTCTGTCACTGCTATCTCCTTGGGTAAAGTACACCACCCGGCCCCATCTCCTTTTTAAGCCGGTCGGTGATGGTCTGCTGAACAATGCCCTGAAGCTGCCGCGCTGTTCCGATGGTGTCCGCCTGGCTGGACTCGCCACCCCCCTCCTGACTGATACTGACCGGCGCATAGACGCTGATCCCCCCCGCGGCCGCAGCGGGCATACTGCCGCCACCCACCAGTCCGCCGGACGCATAACCGCGCATCATGCTGTACAGATTCCCCACCCCGATCCGGCTGGTCGCCTCTTTGGTAAAAACGAACTCTCCGCGATGAACCACCCCGGCAGGTTCATATTTACCGCCCGATCCGGTATAGCCGCCTCCGGCAAATCCGATAGCCGAACTGACAGCGCCCACGATCCCTACCCCCGCTTGTTTAAGGGCGATTTGCGCCAGCATCGAAAGCGTTGAGCGGGTGAAGTCACCCCACTTTGCTTTACCGGTGGTAAGCATGTCGGCAAGATTTTGCGTCATTCCGTCAAAGGTGCTGGCTGCTACATTTTTCATCTGGCCGTACGCGTCACCCGCAGAATCGGCGTAATCAGCCCAGGCGGATTTCCCACCAGACAGCCAGTCACCGCGCACTTTATCCTGTTCCTGATAATATCCCTGTAGCGCCTGCAGCTCCTTCTGGTAGCCCTGATCTTTTTCAGACCCGCCGCCATTTTTCCAGCCCTGTAGTAATTGAGCCTCCTCATTGCGCCGCTGTGCCGCACGACTGCTCATCCCCGCGCTTTCCGCCAGCGCCCGGGTTTTTTCACCCATCTGGGTAACATATTTTTGCGATGTGTCCTGCAGACGGTTGAGGCGCTCCTGCTTGATGATCTGGTCACCCAGTTTTGCATTGATTTCAGCCTGAGCGAGCACCTTATCCTTGCTGGCGAGCAGGGACTTTTCATCTTCCGTCAGTGCCCGGGTTCTGGCAGCCTGCTCAAGGATCGTAAATCTGGCCTGCTCTTTCCACAACTGCTGGCGCTGCTGGCTAATCGTGTCATTGATATCACTGTGCTGACGCAAAACCTCAATCTGCGTCTGCAACTCCAGTGTCTGCGCACTGGTGCTGTCGGTGAGTTTTGCGCCTCCGGGCGTCCTGCCTTTCGTCGGTTTCTTCAGCGAGTCCTCATACTCTTTTTTCGCCACCGCCATGTTGATGTTGTAGTCAGCCTGAAGGATCCGTCCCTCTTTCAGCGCCCTGTTAAGTTCATTCTGACGTAACGTGTATTTTTCCAGCGCGGTCTGGGTTTTGGCATAGTTTGCCTGCGCCTGCGCGGCATACTTCTGACGATCCGATTCCGCTGTCGCTTCGCGGGAGGCATTCACCTCATTCGCTTTGGAAATCCCCGCCTGCTGTTGCGCCATGTCCAGCGCCAGCCTGGCCGTTTCGCGGTCATTCCAGAACCGCGCACGTGCTTCATCATTTACATAACGGTCATCTTTCCGGAGGTTCCATATCTCATTGGCTTTTTTAAATGCCGCTTCGGCCTTTCTGACTATCTCTTGGACAGTATCAGGCCGACCAACGTCAAGCGCCGCATCCCACATTGACTTAAACGCGCGTTTCAGCGTATCGGCAGCAGTTTCAATCGACCCCATATTTTCCCGTATGGATTTGGTCTGATCGTTGAAACCGGCGGTGGCCGCGTCGTTTGCCGCCTTAAGTGCTGCGGCCTCATCGCCTGCGCGCTGCAACTGTGCAACATGGGCGATTTGCTCGGCAGTGACGTTGTGAAATTGCTGGGCCATTGCAATGAGCCCGGATGTCGGGTCAGTTGTCAGCTTACCATACGCAGCGGCAACCTTATCGACTGGTACACCCGATGCTTCGGTGAAGCGGGCCACGGCCTGACTCATGTCATCAAAATGGGCACCGGCACGCACTCCAGCGTTGATCAGCTCCGTCAGTGCCTTGCTCGTCTGATTAAACGTCAGTCCAGCGGACTGGCCGCTTCGCGCCAGCGTGAGCATCCGATCGGCAGTCAGCCCCGCAGTGTTACCGGAGAGCACCAGCGTTTTATTGAAATCGGATAATGTGGACGACCCGGCGTACCAGGTATATAACAGTGCCCCCGTCGCTGAAGAGAGCGCACCAATACCAAGCATAACCGGCGAGATAGATCCCAATAGCGCACGAAACGTTGGAATAACACCGCCAAAGGAATCTTTTACCTGCCCACCCTGCTGGAGCAAAATAAGCCAGGGGTTCTGACCACCTGCCAGCTGCGTTGCCACATCAGTAAACTGCGCCGGGAGCATGCGCATCGCCGCGGTATACTGACCGACAGAGATGCCTGCCTTGCGGGCAGCGCTCTCCTGACGGCTGAATGACTGCTGGATCCGCAAAGCTGAATCGTTCGCCGCGTCTCCCGTTTGCCTGAATTCTTTTTTGACGTAGTTGATCTGCTCGTTAAATTTCGTCGAGTTGACGTCAAGATTAACGACCAGATCACCGACTGCCGTCTGGGCCATAGCGCATACCTCCAGAAATACCTTCCGCCTTCGCCATCAGCGCATCGTCGTCCGGCTCTGCTACCTCGATGGATTCAGATGCCGGTGAAAGAATACTGAAGCAGGCAGGCGTCAGCTCCGGATCGGCAAAAAACAGGGTTGAAATGGTGTAGAGCAGGCCGGAGAAGTGGGCGTCCAGCTGCGCATCATGAAAGAAATTATCCCGGTAGAAGATTTTCCAGTCGCCATACTCCGAAGAGGACATGCCAGCAAGCATGGCGCGCCAGTCAGGGCGACCGAACTCACGCGCCAGTTTCAGGACAAACGTCAGCTCACTGGCGAGGGCTTTTCCGCCGTAACAGGTTCTGCAGGTTCGCTGATGCCAACCTGCGGATCCTCCAGCTGCGGTTCAATCATGCCGGAGAGGAGTTTCACCTTAAAATCCGCTTCAGCAATAAGCTCCGTCGGCCAGGTCTGCAGGACTTCATCCTGAATTTTCGTCACTTCCGCCGGCGCGCCCTCAGGAAGCGTACCTTTCACCGTATGACCATGCCAGAGCGACAACGCCACCAGGTAAGCACCATTTTTCACGGTGAGGGTGATAGCGGTCTGGAAATCATCTTCTTCAACCGCTTCCAGCTTTTTCAGGTATTCGAGATGTTCAATGCGCTGCAGCGCGGACAGCTGGTACAGCGTCACGCTGCTGCCGTTATGCTCGAGCGGTTCAGTTTTAAGAAACATATTTACTCCGGAGTACGGGGCTCACGCCCCGGGATTCAGGAAACGGTCACCTTGCAGATTGCCGCAAAGTTACCGCTATTGGTCATGACAATAATTTCAACGGAGCCCGCCGCCACGCCGGTGACGGTCACCGTTGAACCACTGACCGTCACTGTTGCTTTCGACGGATCAGAAGTCGCCACGCGGAAGGAAGCATCTGAAGCGCTGGCTGGCAGGACCGTTACTGCCAGTTGCGTGGTCGCACCGACAGCGACCGCTGCAGTGGATTTATCCAGGCTGATATCCGTCACGCCAATTACCGCAATACCGCTGTCTTCTGCCAGAGAGGGTTTGCCGTTATTGGTGATCTTTGCCGTTCGGGTCATCACTTCTTTAGCCGAAACGGTCTTCCCAAGGCTACTCACCCAGCCTTTAAAGACATCGACGGCGCCATTCGGGTATTTGATTTTGTATCCTTTAACCGTGCCGTCATCGAACCAGTTTACCAGGTCCTGCTGACCACTTTCACCCGGCAGCCATGCCAGAGTAAAACTCGTGTCGCCTGCTGATTTCTGCCCCTGCATGGATGAAGCCCAGTCGGCGTTGTCGTCATCGATATAGGTGTCGTCCTCTGATTCGGCGGTGAGTTCGCCTGGCTGCAGATCCTTGATCTTTGCCAGACGCAGCCAGTTAACATCCGAAAGGGGACTGGCGTAGGGATCGCCGCTTCCGGTATAAATCCAGAGGGTGGTGCCGGCCCCTTTCGTCGGTGCCAGCGGGTTAGGTGTGGTCATAGCGTCCTCACATTTCGTAGGTGATGGAATATTTCAGATCGGCTGAACTCCAGAGTCCGATATCATCATCGCGCTGGTAGTCATAGCCCTGCTGCACCATGTTGGTGATAAGGGATGCAAGCCCCGGGATCTCCGCCAGAACCGGGTAAACACGCGCTTCCATCCATTCATCCAGCTCCGAATCAGGCACCTGGGCAGGAAGAAAGACTTCAACATGAAGAGTGGCTTGCCAGATATCGGCATCCAGCTCTTCCCCGGTGTACTCCGCGTCGGTGAGATAAACGGCGACGGCCGGGAAATTTCCCTCTTCGAGCACTGCTGGCCTGCCGTCAAAATAAATGGCGTCAGTACCAATTGCGTTTTCCAGCGTGTCAAGAATCAACTGTCGGATATCACTGTGTTTCATTTTGTCAGAATCAACCTGAGTTGGTTTGTAAGGGATGCCCGGAGCTCTTTGGGCATATCTGAGTCCATGAGCTTCGGCAGCTCAACCTTGAATGCTGTGGTTAAAGGGGCAGCCAGAGGAATGCTTACTACTTCGATCGGATAGCGGGGCTTTGCTGTTCGCCTCATGACATGCCAGCGGCCGTTTTTAAGCTGCTGAATGAATCCGCCCGGGAAACGGAAAGGACCAATGCGCAGCACGCTGTTGGCCCCTTTCTGGTCACGCTTCCTGCGGGAGAGGCGCACGCTGGCGGTACCGAGTTTTATGGCCGGTAAATTGCCGCGGTTAACGCGGATGAATGCTCGCGGCTTTTTGACCGTCGCCCGCCTCACCCTGGCTCTCTGCTTCACCAGCTTTCGTGGGACCCGTGTAGCTTTTGATACAACAGTCACGCTTCTGCTGACGGCCCGGTTTGCCACACGGTTAACAGCCTGCGCTGACGCGCGCGGAACCGCAGTTTTACTGATGCTGTTGAGATTCTCTACCGCCTGCTCAAGGCCTTTAATGGACATGCAGCCTCCTTAACGACGGCGGGTGCCGGCGGGCGGGCTCCCATTGCCCAGCCAGATATGACAGGAGCCGCAATCGTCAGGGCCAAGACGATCAACCCAGAATGCCCGCCCGTTAATCATCAGGGTGTCCATGCGTTCCAGCTGCTGAACAGTGGTTGATTTCACAAATAAAGACGGGCTGGTTCCTTCAATCCGGACCCCTGCCCCGGCATAACCAATATTCTCAGGATCATCGAAGACACCGTGAATCGTGACGCCCGACAATGCACCGGACGTCATCATTACATCAGCGCCCATGACGTCGCGAATCGTGTCATCCGCCCGTGACATAGCTGCATCAAAGAGATTTTCGAAATCAGCCACTGTCCCCCCTGTCAGATGTCGCGGACCAGTCCATGAGAAATCAGATAGCCTGCCTCATTCCCGGTAACGAGGATCGTGACGCCAGGCTCCACAATTGATACAGGCTCATTTCGCGCGGCGTGCAACGCGTCAATATGCAGGGTGACCAGCGTTTCAACCGCCACCAGCTCACCATCACCGGATAAGGTTGCGTCAGTGGTATCGGCTGTTACCGGGGGAACATTTCCGCCCGCACCAGCCACAATACCGGCTTCGCCCTGCCCGTTGCTATCGCCCGTAGCAACTTCACTCCCCTCATCCAGTTCTTCTTCGAGCTCTGCAATACGCATCGACAGCTCCTGGATAGTGCCGCTGGTATTCACGTCGCGGCCAAGCATTTTGCCCAGCTCTTTCAGCCGGGCGATGAGTGTTTCTTTTTCAGTCATGGAAGCTACTCCGAAGAATTGGCCCCGAAGGGCCACCGGGTGGAAGTTACGCGAGTTTGACGGATACAAACTCGTCCGCGTCGGCCAGCAACATCAGCGGCGCAGACTGGATCATGGTGAATTCACGGGCCGGGTCACCGGTCTGCACCCAGTTTTTCGGATAGCGTGCGGACGAATTAATGCCCTCGCGTTGCGCGTCCACATCTTGGATACAGCCATAGGTCCGCAGACCGCGCGCCTGTGTGTTGCCCAGTACCATGGTGTTATCCGGCAGGTAATTCTTCTGCACACCCCCTTCAACGTACTGTCCGGCATACACGACGATTGCCACATCGCCGTACATACCCTTGTAGGAAACCGCCTGACCGAGATCCTTGAGTGCGGTTTCCAGCTCAGAGTTAGAGCCGCGGCGGGTATCCAGCTTGTCTTTGACGGCCTTGAAGGAGCGGAACAGTGACCAGCCCTTTGGATCGAACACGATGATGTTGACCACGCCACTGGCATTCACCGCATACGTCTCGATGTCATCGGTCGGATCATAGGTTTCTTTGTCCCGGGCGGACCAGGCTGCAGCACCCGCCTGAACAATGTTGTTCCTGGCGCTGCGCTGCATATCCACCTCCACCGGCTCGAACGCCTCCCCGGTCATGGTATATTTACCGCTAAGCACGGCGGATACGGCCTGCATTTCTTCAACCTGCGCAATCGCCAGCTCTTCATCTTTCATGTTCTGCAGAATGATACGGCGGCGGCGATAGGCAGGATCAGCCAGGTTCTGTGGATCTTCATCCGGCAGGCGACGCAGGGTCATCTGCGGGTTTACTTCGTGCTTCGGCTACATGAGTCAAGTGCGATGCTATGCGATTGACTAAGAAAGAAAAAAAGTTTAAAAGTGTTTTGGATTAGGTATTACTGCAATACAGTCTGCAATACAAAGCCTAACCATTTGATTAATTGAGCTGAGCTTCGATGAAGCTAATTATCTTTTTCTTCGCTGTATTGGTAGTGCGAACCTTACCGGCCCCACTAAATTCATGAGAGTTGCCCTAAAGATAGGCGGATAGGTTGGAAAGTTTCTCATGCCAAATTTCAGCTGAGTAGGCATCATTAGGACAAGTTATGGCTACAACAGATCCCATCAAAGAACATCGTAGAATTACTCGAAAATTGGCCCTATCGCTAAATCGTGTAGAAGTATTTTACTGGCTGCTCAAAAATGGTTATTTCCCCGAAAGCTACGTTTTGCCCCCATGCTTTCGAGTCGACAGAATACCTAGCAAACCTACTGTGTATTACAAAGTCAAAAAAAATAAATATTTCCCTGAAGTTTGCGAGTTAGTTAAGGTACATTTCCCAAAGACAGACCTAACCGACCGCACGTTTGGCATTATCCATCCTAAAATACATAACGATATTTCTTATCATATCGCAAGAAACTGGAAAAAAAT
This sequence comes from Leclercia adecarboxylata, assembly GCF_023639785.1. Taxonomy (NCBI): domain Bacteria; kingdom Pseudomonadati; phylum Pseudomonadota; class Gammaproteobacteria; order Enterobacterales; family Enterobacteriaceae; genus Leclercia; species Leclercia adecarboxylata. The sequence continues at coordinate 1,821,776 of NZ_CP098325.1, read as the reverse complement.
TGTCGCTGCGGCGATACCAAAGGATAGTAAAGTTACGTCTTATAGTTTCCCTATACCAATAAATAAAAAGGCTAAAGGAAGGATTGGTCACTTACGTAGTGGAAGAATGATTTATGAATTTATAGAAATGACAGATGATGATCTAGCATCTGTTGCATATAGATATAATTATATATTAAAAGCGGACATAAAAAACTTCTTCCCTTCAATCTATACGCATAGTATTTCTTGGGCAATACATGGGAAAAACGTCATAAGAAAGCCCGAAAATAGACAAAACTTTAATTTTTTTGGCAACCGATTAGATAAATTATTCCAAAATGCTAATGATGGTTGCACTAATGGCCTACCTATAGGGCCTGTCGTTTCAGACCTGATTTCGGAAGTGATAGCTTCTGCCGTTGATGTCATGCTTACAAAAGACATAGAACGAGATGATATTGATTGCCGCGCTGTACGCTTTAAAGATGATTACAGGATTTTAGTTAAATCTGAAGAAGACGCTAAACGCATTATCAAATCATTGCAAAGCTCATTAAAAGAATATAATTTAGAATTAAATGACGATAAAACTAATATTTACCCTCTTCCATCCGGACTCTTCCGTGAATGGGCATCGAAATATCACGCTGTTTATCCGCGAAAAAAAGCTCATTTTAAATGGAAGGAATTCAGAGAACTCTACTTATCTGTAGTTGATATAGATAAACTTATCCCAGGTACAGGGGTAATCGATAGATTCTTGGCGGACATAATCACCGAGAAAGGGAAGCTAAAAGTAAAAATAGAAAAAAACAATCTACAGAAAGTCATTAGTATGTTGTTAATGCTTGGGCGACTAAGAGTAAAAACCTATCCAAAGATAATCGCAATCATTGAGTCAATTTTGAAAAGCAGTAATGGCAAAAAGAAACACAATGAAATTGTGACTTACTTATGTAAGTATTTCACGGAATTATCATTGGATGAACAAAGAAACAAGTATCTGATATCATGGATAAGCTATTTTTTAGTGAGCAACAATCTTGAGGGGAGCATACAAGCAATTCCCAAATTCAAAGATCCTATTACAGATAGTATTTTAAGCAATAGAGGGAAAATATTTACAAATCAGAAAGACTTTAAACTTTTCAAAGGAAGTAAGACTATCGCCAAAAAAATGACTATGCTCGAGCACCTTGAAATTTTTAAGCCTAAAACCACCTTATAAAAAATTCAACTATGTGATATGTAGCATTAATTTACTGCTACATATCACATTTAACTGAAAAGCCTACCCTTACCTACTAGTCGCCTCGATAGTTTCATGTTTCATTGCGCCCCCTGAATGAACTGGTTTAGAAGGGATCCTTAACATCACGATATAACAACCAGAATTATCTATTCCTTCATTTCATCACGGGAAAGCCATTTGCTCCGTTTGCGTTTCTTCCTGTTGTGACCAGATATTTTTACCCCGGCCATTAACCCCCTGACATACGCGATTTCACTTTTAACAGTGCTTTCAGGAATGCCAATTTCTGCCAGCATGGGGATCATCCATTCTTCGCCTGCCATATCATCGCCGGGATCTATTTCATCAGCGATGGCTCTGGCGAAAATAATCTGCTGGACGGCCGTCAGCCCTGAAATCCCTCTTCTTTCGGTAAAATCTTTACCCAGCATCCACCACATACTGCACGGAAAATGAAATGTATGGGGCTTTCCCTGATCGCCTTTGATAAACGGTAATCCTTTTTTGGTCCATGTACCGACAGTGGTTCGATCAACACCCAGTGCGCCTGCAAGTTCAGCCTGAGTCATAAAGTCCAATGAGTTTTGCCTTTTGTTCATTTTTTGACCTAGTGGTGGTGGGGTATGTTTGCTGGAAAATTTTCATAAATAGCGCGAATCTGCGAGGTCGCCGCCCCGTAACAGGCCGGATCGCCCGGAAGGACCCGCGCACTGCTGGCGGGTCTACCGGGCTCGTCCTGTCAGCCGATCAGCTGGCTTTTTCCGGCCCGCGCCTGACGGCGTACCCGTTCAGCTTTGAGGCATAGCGCGGTGTCAGGACTGGCAGGAACGGGCACCTGACAGGTTTCAGAGCTGCGGGGAATGTTGTTGATCCACTCCACTACCTCGCTCAGATACCAGGCTTTACGGCCCTCAGTGACCTGCACACGAACCGGGAATTCACCACGTGCTTCGAGGTTCAGCAGAGTGCGACGGCTCAGTGTGGTGAGTTCCATGACCTGATTCATATCAACCAGGCGCTCACTCATATTCATCTTGTCCGCCAGCTCCTGCAGCTCTTTCACCTCTGGATCAGGCCAGAGTGAATTAGCGGTAGCCATCAGGCTGTTATCTTTGTTCTGCATTGTGATCCCCTTATACCCGTGCCAGCGGCTGAACTGAAATACCTGAGCCAACGAATGCGGCCACCTTAGCGGAAAGCGTTGTCACCGCGTCCGGCCAGTTGAGTGCGTCTACATTGAGTACACCCGCTTTGTAGACCTGTGCCTGCGTCTGGCTTGCAGTATCAACAGCGAAGCACGACACATAGACCGCCTGCCCTGCATGTTCCCCGTCCCATACGACAAGAGCGCCGTTAGTGGCGTCCTGCATCAGCGGGGTCAGCGCCGGGATTACTCCCTTCCCACCAGCAAAGATGCCCAGAGTAGATACCAGCGCCTCTGTGCCGGCCACCAGCTCAGTGTAATTTGTAGTCATGATTGCTCCTCAGGCCACACGAACGGTGACAAAGCGGTTAATACGGGCAGGAATTGGCTGCGGCGCGGAATGGGTCTGGACATACTCAATCGCCGGGTCACCCGGTACGATATAGTTTTTCGGTGCAAGCTCAGCTTTGGTAATCCCGTCGCGGACAAGCTCCGGATCCTGAATACCGCCGTAAGCCACAATGCCCTGTAGGGCCGTATTGCCCAGCACCATCAAATCCGGATCGAGGAAATGTTTTTCAGTGCCGTCTTCATCGGTATAGCGGCCGCTGTAAACCACGATTGCTACATCACCCATATAGCCCTTAAAGCTCACTGAATCGCCCAGGTCTTTTAACGCTGTCTCAAGTTGAGCATTAGAGCCACGGCGTGTATCGAGCACGTCCTTGATCGCTTTGAATGAGCGGTATTTCTTCCAGACGTTCCCGCCCATAATGATGATGTTGGTAACGCCTTCGCTCAGTTCTGAGTAGGTTTCAATGTCGTCATTCGGATCAAATGTCGCTTTGTCCTTACCTGACCATGCAGCGCCACCAGCCTGAGTGATCATATTCTGGGATTTAATATTCCAGTCCAGTTCGTAGCGTTCAATGCCCTCCCCCTGGATGATATTTTTCCCTGTCGTTACAGCCTGAACTGCCAGCCATTCAATACGAGCCCGGATAGCAACAGACTGTTTAAGGAGGGCCTGTTTAACCTTGATGTTGCGGGTATCCAGCGTGCTGTATTGCTCCGGTGTAACACCTGCAGGACGAACAGCCAGCTTATTCGGGTCTATGCTGCTCTTGGGCTTCATGTAACCCGGACGGATGGATTTCGATTCATACCCCTCGTCACGGGCCACCTTACTGCCCACCATTGGTGAACAGAATGCAGCGATCGGTATATTGGGGTCGTCGATAGTGTCCAGAATGATATCGCGGGTTTCGAACGTTGCGGCACGGGTAAAGAATAAATCAGTGAAAAGGGTTTTGAGTTGTTTCTGGATATCCTCAGCACTTACAACCCGGATAAGTGCTGCTGGCGTGTGTAAACCTGGCATATATTACCTCATTAAAAATGCGAACAGAGTTCGTTGCAGGGATAATGCTATCACTGCGAAAACGATATTGAATGTATGCAACGGTGTGTAATGGGATGCAATAATGTATAAAGTGTGTTTAAGGTAATTCACCGTCCTTTATATTTGATATTGTTGCTCCTGTTATTTCCTCCAGATGACACTTCAGTAATTGTCAAAGCGGGCTTGGGTGGGCCCGCTTTTCTTTAGTACACTACTTCTTCATAAGGATAGTTCCATCCACAGTGAACGGTGCATTTACCCCATCACTAAATGTAAAGAAACCTAGCCGTTCAGTCTCATCAACTAAGTTGAACATTGCAATATGATGATGTTGAGCACTTGCACTATCTGAAAATAACCTTAACCCAGTATCATAAAGTTCTATTTCAACCGACAAGCCAGAGAAATCTAAATCAAAGCAACCAGACAAGACACTTTGATCTGCTGCAGGAAAATTATCCCTGTAAATTTTATTATATTTAGGCTTGAAATATCTAATTAACCCTGCCTCAGACAAACAAATTATTTCCTTCTGTGAAAGAGGGTTTTCAAACACGCTTTTTAACCTAATATCATCTTCTTCGCCGCTTATAACTCCTTCTTCCATCCTATTGAACATAGAGGCTATAAAATAATCATCATATTCCACCGCTATTATAAAAACTTGGTCATCTGGAAAATTATACATTGTATCCGCTAGGATTTTTTGCAACGTAGAATGACTTCTCAAGCGATCGAGAGCTGTTCGTTTACCTTCCGCATAAGCTTGCCCAATGTAAAGCACTTCAAGATCTTTAAAAATTCTATTTCCAGTATGAAACGCCAAAAAATCGCCAGGCCAGTATCTTACTCCTTCACCTTGATTGTTCACTGTATAGATTTTTCTATGTGGATATTCAGCTACAACTATTTTTTCTTCTTCATCCTCAAACTGAAAGGGAAGTTTGTATGAAGAAATGAGTTCTTTTCCATCTACGCGACTAGTCAAAAAGCCTGTCATAATGCCGTTATCTATAATTGGAGGTTCAGAGCTACAGGTAGCTTTAGGTCGCTTGCAAATCATATAAATATGGCAATTGTCAGCAATATCTTTATGTTCTGCTCTCATTACCCCTTCTGCATGAAGTTGCTCTGGTGTAAACATTAGCCAGCGTTCTGAGGTTATTGTGACTGAAAATTCAGACAAATATTTTCTTTTACCGCTCATAATTCCCCACTTGCTCCCCACTTTACGAAATCCCCACTTGCTCCCCACCAGCAATTATAAGGATGAGTGTTCCAACCAGTAATGACGCGGGTTTGTGGCGAACTCCCCACTTTGCCCGTGTATACATGACTCATGTGGGGAATTTGGATATCTTCTCCCCACATCCCCCATCATCTACCCACTTACTCTCCCACATCGCGTAGGTTTTGAATATGAATATGCTCACCATCCAGAGCAACAAGCCCTGACTCAGCCAGCTTTTGTAGCCAGCGTGAAAAGTGCTTACTGGCATCCAGCCCCATAGCTTTCAGATCATCCCGAATAACTGCCCTGGTGCACACATCCCCACGTGCCGTTCTGCTTCTGATGGCCTGCCATAACGCAGTATGGTTATCACTTAGTTTTGCTACACCCGCCAGTTCCGGATCGATTTCTTTCGTTTCTCTGGGCACATCTCTGACGACCAAAGAGCATATAGGCTCACCATCCTCGTCTGTGTAGAGTTCTGCTGTGAGTAGATCATATGCTTTACGCTCCGGCTCCTCAGCATCCTTCATCTTTGTGCATGAGAGTATCAACGCTTTACCTTCCCCTTCACGCTTAACATTGAATTCTGCATCCAGCGCTGCCCGGAACGAACTGGACCCGCGCGCACCCTTTGCCTCATCCTTACCAGAGTGATGCACCACCAGCACTGTAGCTCCTGTTTTCTGCTTGATAGTGTCGCACCCTTCGATAAACGCTCCCATATCCCGGGCATCGTTTTCATCATTGCCACCAAAGCAACGCGCCAGCGTATCGATCACCACTAGGCTAACAGGCAGACCACATTCGGCCTCCACCTGCCGCGCCGCCAGCAGCACTTCATTGACCTCTGACGATCGAACCGGAAATACCGGCCGGTTTACCAGATAAAGATTATCGGCCTGTAGACCTTTTATTTGCTCCCATGCTCTGATACGGCGAGGAACGCCGACACCACCCTCACCAACCACATACAGAACGGCGCCAGGAGCCACCTTCTTACCAGCCCATACCTGGCCTGTCGCTATATGGCAGGCCCATGAAACCGCCAGAAAGCTTTTATACGAACCGCTGGGGCCGTAGATGCTGCAAAGTGACTGCGCCGGTAAGAAATGTTTGATCACGAAATCCTGTCGGGCATCGTATCCCTCAGATCCACGAGATAACGGAAGCCGGGTACGCCGGGACTGTATTTCCGTGGAAGGAAACACGCGCTGTATACGCTGCGCATCCGTGAGCCAAGCTTTCAGCTCTTCTTCGCCTATCACTTCCACCAGCGCTTCGCGGCGCAGCTCGTTAACCTGCCCGGCATCGTTGCCCAAATAACCAGCATCACACAACTCTTCATAGGTCATGCCGTGAAGCTGGGTGAGTTTTGCCACCAGCTTGCCGTAGCGCGTACTCGTGTCTTTATGCTGGTGGATGGCTTTATCCAGATCGCTACGACTATAAGGGCGACCATGTGACCAAAGATACGAGCAGGCAAACAGCGCATCGGAAACCACTTCTACTGCCGTCAGTTGAACAGTCATTGTGGAATACCTCCGCTCATCTGGAACTTGCCGATCAGAGGATGGAACCAGTACGCTGAGCCATATTTGCGCTTAGCACTTCGCAGCACCAGTCGCGCAGCTTCCCTGAACTTTTCATCAGGTACAACGAATCCGCCTGATTTCAGCTTAACCAGCATTACACCCGTGTTTTTCGCCAGCTCCTCGGCTTTTTTAGTAGAGATACCATATTCAGCAGCTAGCGTAGCTACTGGTGTCATACCCGGAGGTATTTCTCCCCCCTGGCTATCGGCGAGCGACTTAACCTGAGCCTCAAGGTGCAAAATCTTTTCTACCAGTAGATCCACGCGTTTTTCCAGTTCGTTGAATTTGACGTTGCTAATCATGGTCGAACCTCCGAACTATTTTCAAAACGCTCGCGTTCTGCTTTCAGGAAGTTATCCACATTCGTGGCCAGTGACTCAAATAACTGACCGATTGCGGTTATTTCATTGTCTTCCATTGCATTGGGATAACAGACGAGCATTGTGGCTACGATTTTTGCTTGTTCTGCACTCAGCGAGGCAACGCGCAATTCTTCTTCATGCTCTTCCAGGTTTTTAAGATCCGCGATATACAGCAGTTTTGACTTAGACATATCGAGCCTCCAGTGGAAGGCTGATTTCTCCTCCCATGATTGACCAGAGAGTTGCTCGGTTTGCATCTGTCCAAGTAAACGAGTAAGGACTTTCAGTGCGGATTTTTGCAGCAAAAGTAAGTTGCCACTCAGGAAAGGTTGCTCGCGCATCCTCTTCCGAATCTGCATCACATCTCAGGACTACTGGTGAGCATTCAGGATGTAGTTCTGGGGTGGCCAGGAATAGCCATGTAAATTTGGGATGAGTTTGGGTATGCTGTGTTCCAGCCATAGTCGTTACTCCAGTTAACGGTTTGGTTAGACGCCTCGTTCGTGTTCCCGCACTTCGAGGCGTTGCATTTTACAAAACTTGTATGTAATGTGTCATTACACATAAACACATTACAACGGGTGTAATTGACGTGTCAACACACAAAAACGAAAGACGTGGTAATCCTCCATTTCAATTTCGGTTAGATCCAGAACTCAGGCAATTAATGGAAATTGCTCAGCAGGAAGACGGAGATGAATCTTTAGCAGCTTGGATTAAAAGGATTATTCGAAAAGAATTACTACAGCGTGGACTTGAAGTTAAAAATTAATGTTACGTTGATTCATACCTGTCTTAAAGAGCCATTATATCGACAATGGCTCTTTAATAAGTTATAGATTTAAGAAAAAAACATTCCTATACTGCGTAACCCGTAGCTCTTAAATCCTTCAAAATGCTATATGCAACTTCTTCTATCGTTGATGAATATTTTTTATAAATGAGACCATTTAAATCACTGGGGATTACCACATCACCCGTATATAAGCAGCATACTTTAGAACGCCCTAATTTCCCAACAAAATATCCGAATTCAAACATCACATTGGGCCGAGCTCTTAATTCTTTTTTACGTTCAGAATCTGGCAAACTATCATCAGGACTCAAATAAGCAATTTCGTCAGGTGTAAGAAGAATAAAAGCAAATCCTACATCACTGTTAGCCTCAAATTTTTCAATAACTGTCTGACCAACATCTGCTTGCCTGTGAAGCACAATAGGTTCTAAACCTATTTCTCTTAGAAAGACTTCTAAATTAGTTTTTGAGATGTCATCACGCCCGTGAACGATAAAAACTCTTTTCGTCTTCACAGCTGTACTTGAAGTTGATTGAGTTACTGCATTTTCCTCAACAATTGAAGAAGATATAGGAATCAACTCAAGGCGTTCCATTATAGATTCCAGCTTTCTTATTTTACTTTGCAAACTATCTTTTGAATCTTTTATTTGCTCACTTAACGATGGATCTAATAAGAAAACACCAGAGAAACCACTACCCTCATATTCGTTTTCAAAATCTTCATTTGTGAAACACCTCTTTAAAAGCTCAGAATTAAAATCACTCCACTTCCTATATTCTGCATTAAATTCTTCTAACGCACGATTAGTATTAATATTTTTTTGATAAAGCGACAATCCTTTCTGTATTCTTTCCTGAATTTTGTCGTTCATATCCTCCCTAGATATGAGTAATTCACAAACACCATTGGTATGTGGGTTTGTTTTTTTCCTCGTTACCATCTCATCATCCTTATTATTTCATATTTGAATCTGCCACTCGCCGCGTATCCATGCCTGAATCTCTGAAAGTCGATACGCCACAGCAGTGGCTCCAATTTTGATCCGTTTGGGAAACTTTCCTTCCTTCTCCAGCTTCCAGCGCGTGCTGTTCGCCAAGGTAGTAAGTTCTCGACATTCTTTCTCACGGATCATACGGTCGATGTTAGGAATGTACTCCAGACCCTTTTTATCAACAACAGCGATTTTTTTCATGTTAACCAACCTTTTGTTTGAGAATTGTCACGTTTGAATCAGCATCGGAAATGCTGTTGAGATAAGTTGACCAGAGTTCTAACGCCTCTAACTTTTTAAGCATGAATTTACTTCTGTTATATACACCAGCCACTCCGGGCAACGCATGGCCCAGCAGCTGTTCCACAACATGAAACTCAGTACCCAGATCCGTGAGGTGTGTTGAAAGAGTTCGCCGCAAATCGTGCAGCGACCATTGTTTTTCATGGCCCAGACGCTTACCGATTTTCCCGCCGATTTTACTCACGCTTTCCCTGATACGCAGACTACCTAACACATAGCCGGTATGCTTTGTTTCCTCGTGAATGTCTGTGATCCATTGCCGTAAAACCTCAGGAACTGGCCTGATAATTTCCACACCCGTTTTTGAATGTTCTTTCGGTACTGTCCATATCCAGCATTCACGATCCCATTCGTTCCATTCTGATAAGCGGGCCTCACTCATTCTGCATCCAAAAATAGTGCACAGTACAAACATCTTCCTGGTGTATTCAGACATCAGCTTTATGTCAGGCTCGACAAAAATCGCTTTCCATAGCTGGCCTAATTCGTTCTCACTCAATACGCGATCCCTCTTTCCTGCAACCTGCCCTACATCTGTCATACGCAGGTCCTTAAGGGCATCACAGGTGGCGTACTGGCGTACCCTGCAAAAGCGCAGTGCCAGTTTAGTATCAGAGAATACATAAGCAGCCATGACTGGCGCAGTACGCTTAATACGGTCAAAGCAATCCAACCATTCATACAGATGGGTATCGTTTACGGGTAGGTGGCCGATATAAGGGAAGATATGCTTTCGAAAACGGCCCAGCGTTACTGCGTGGGTTTTGCGGCGAACCTTGCAGTAATTTTCGTACCAGTAGTTAAGCGCATCTTCCACGGTTACTGGCTTTAAACGTTCCTCAGCCTGAATCTTAATCTGAATACGCGGATCACGCTTGTCAGCCAGCCATGCACGGCATTCATCACGCTTTTCTCTGGCTTGTTTCAGGGACATGTCCGGGTACTTACCGAGAGTTAACCAGACAGGAGCAGTCAGCCCACCAGCCAATCTGTAGAAGAAAACAAAGCTAACGGCCCCCTTCGTACTCACCCGAACAGAGAGCCCTTTCCCATCAGCAACTGTGACCTGTTTTTCTCTGGGTTTACCCAGATACCCCTTGAGCGCTTTGTCGCTCAGTTTGTTCTCGCCTGCCATTTTTAGCCCCCAAAAAGCAATACAAGCTGCAATACAGAGGTGATTGCAACGCACAGATAACGAGGAAAATCCAGTGAAAGAGGAGGAAAGGTTTATTCTTAATAATCAGTAGATTAAATGCAAAGGACAGCAACTACGTGAAAGCCTCAGAAAGCCATGCTAAGTGCTTCGGCTTGACATAGCCAGGCGTAAATTCTGAAGTTGTACCGCCGCGGGAGCGGATGACCTTGCCGGAAATAACAGGCGAGACATAGAGCGCCATGTTAACCAGGCCCGGGATTTGCGACAGGTACACCTTCTCAGTGCTGAAGGGATAGCTTTCGCGGAAGAAAATGCGAAGGAAAAGCGGATCGAACTTAAATTTCTTCTCATTGACCGCCAGCAACTGGGCAGTGGTATAAATCGACATAGGTTTTTCCCGTAAAAAAAGCCGCACAGGCGGCTTTTATGGATGAAAGTGAGTGTTAATAAAGGGCTTAGATGATGCTGACGGCCGTGCCGGTAAACGCATTACGCTTGATATGCTCATCGGTCACAGTTGAAGGCCAGAGAACATCTTCAATGCGGAATGAGCCGGATTTATAAAATGCCAGCTCCACGCTGCTCTGGTCTGCAGCTACGGCCAGAATACCGCATGCCGCGCCAGCGTGAGTGCCGTCCCAGACCGTTAACTTGCCCGTATCGGCATCCAGCATGAGTGGTGTCATGGCCGGCGTGGAGGCAGTCAGTTCACCGGGTGCATACGCAGTATGTGCCGGGTCACTGTTGCCGAGCGGCTGTAGATGGGTAAAAACTTCAGTCGTTGCCATAAGAGCCTCTTAAACGGGGGTATTTAACAAATCGTCACCTGCTCCAGCAGATGCATTACCTGTCGATAGCGCACCAGGTGCTGTTTCCATCAGGCGATCCAGTGCCGTATCGGAACGCGCCTGTGCGCTTTGCGGTGCCGCGGCAAGAATGCGCTGCGCACTCTCAACCGTCATGCCAGGGGTTTCGGCCAGTGCGCGCGCCTGTGATTCGCGCCCCTTTGCCTCGTCACAGTTCAGGATCCCCATAATTCGGCCATTTTCGGCACTCACCGCTGCGGCAACCCGGGCACTGACCTCTGCCGGGGAAGCAACAACTGCAGCAACGGATTCGACAGTATTAGTCGGTTCTGCTGGCGCGGTGGCTTGAATTGCATTCGCAGCTGCGGCTGATGCGGTGGTTACTTTTTCCATATTCCCTCCAGGGGTGATCGTTTTTCGTTTGTTAAGTGACTCGCGCATCACGTTCAGCGCGTCAGTGTTATTAACCAGCTCTTCAGCCAGACCGGCATCCACCGATTCCTGACCGGAAAATACAGCCGCCTCGGTATCCAGCACGGACTGCACGGACATGCCCGTATAAGAAGCAACCTTTTCGGCAAACATCCGGCGCGTAGCGTCGATTCGCGTCTGAAAATCATCGCGAACGTCTTTCGGTAGTTTTTCGTAGGGGTTGCCATCAACCTTGTGATCCCCGCTGTAAATCAGGGTGACCTCGACGCCCTGCGTTTTCAGGGCGGCACCGTAGTTGCTATGCGCCATCATCACGCCGATAGAGCCCGTACGCGCGGTCTGGGTGACCAGCCGGCGGGAAGCGGCGCTTGCGATAAGTTGCCCGGCACTGCAGTTCATATCGTTTGCCAGCGCCCAGATGGGTTTGATATCGCGCATACGCGCAATAATGTCGGCACAGTCGAATGCGCCAGCCACCATCCCGCCAGGCGTATCCATATCAAGGAGAATGCCGTCGACCCCGGGATCACTCATGGCCTGCTGCAGGCGGGCAATAATGGCGTTATATCCCGTCATGCCGGAGTAAGGCTGCAGCGACCGGGTTTTACTGACCAGCGTGCCGGAAACGGGCAGCACCGCGATGCCGTTCGTTATCTGGTAACTGCGCGCTGTCCGGGGTCCCACTTCCTCATCATCGCCAAAGAGCGCCAGCGGTTCGGCAATCTGCTCAGCACCAAGCGTTGCGCCCGACACCGTGTCCGTCAGACGGGTGATGCCCAGCTGACCTGCCAGCGCGCAAAAGAAAACCCGCGCATAGGCGGGTTCAAGCATCAGTGGCTCATTAAAGGCCATGCTGGCAATATGCGGGAGATTACGCAGCTCTGGCGTCATCTTTCTCCTCCTCATGTGATTTCTTCAGACCAGATTTAAAGGCGGATGCCGCCCATGCCGGAGGGGTAAGACCCGCAGCCCGGCGCTCCATTGTTTCTCTCACCTGCTGGGCAAATATCTCCTGGTAGTCTTCACCTCGCTTGGCGCACTCCTTCTCATAGGTACTGAGCCCCGCCTCAATCAGCATGGCGGCTTCCTGCACTTCTTTCAGTCCGTCAATTGCCATTCGCCCTGATCCAATCCAGTCGCAGTTACCCCAGGCACTTCTCGCCTCCTGGAAACTGAAGCGAGCTTTAGAAGGCAGAGTGACGACCCGACGAACGACTGCCTCCTCCAGCCAGCAAAGAAACATCTGGCTGGCCTGGCGTGATGCGACAAACTTGCGGCGTCCCATGAAATAGGCCCAGGACTCGTTGGCGCTGGCCCGCGCGGTGGAGTAACTCATCTGGGAATAGTTACGCGAGAGCTGCTCGTATGACACCCCCAGTCCGGCGGCGATATAGCGCAGTAGTGACTGTTCAAAGGTTGAATAACCGTTATCCGTATCCTGCGCTGACTGCAGATTTAGTGAATCACCAGGCATCAGGTGCGGGACTTTGGCACCACCGAGTCGAACCGGCGCCGCGGTGTAATACGATGCCATCTCACCCAGCCAGCCTGTCATTTTGCTTTGCTGGTCTTTACTGTCAGAGCCGAGAATAAAGTCCATTGCCGTCTGCGTATCCAGTTCGCTTTCAATGGTGGCTGCATACATTGCTTTCACGATCGCGCTCTGCAGCTGCGTATTTTGCAGGGTGTCGAGCATTTTCATCTGCTCCATCACGCTGTAAAACAAGTTAGCACCGCGGGTTTGACCATCTTCAAGCGGCTCGAACACATGGATAAACGATGGTCTGCCCCCGGGCAGTTCGCGAGGAATATACGTCCATTTCTGCGCCATCCAGCCAGGATAATTGTCCTCGCTGACGTAGTAGCCCTGCGCTGCGCCAGCATCGTTTATGCTCACACCGGCACGGCAGTTTCGGCTGTCCCCCATATTATTCGGGTTACTGACACGCTTCGGGCTAACCATCTTGAATTGCGTGCGGAAAAGGCGCGTGGCACTGCTGTCCCAGGTTGCCTGAGCACATAATTCACCGTTGAAAGCATGCATTGCAACGCCTTCACGGATCATCATGGTAAACGTGCGTTTGCGTTCAGCATCAATGCAGCAGCAGTCGTCTTCAGCAAATTCTTTCCATGCTGCCTCGACTTCCCGTGAAAACGCCCGCGCCTCCTCCTCACCAATACCGAGGAAACGCCAGCTTGGGCGATGGCTTAAGCGGAAAAATGACCCAACGATGTGATCCTGGTGAAGCTGTACGGCATTAGCTGCATAGCCATTATTCCTGACCAGATCATCAGCCCTGGCATTACCGCGCGAAAAATTGGGAAGAAGTGCGGCATCTGCGCTTTCACTCGGTGGATTCCAGGCCCGTAACTGGCCCCCAAAGCCCCCGCCACCGCCGTGATAACCGGCATAGTCCCGCAGGGATGTTTTACCGTCCGGCCCTACTAAAGCTGGTAATCTCATACGTAAAACCCTGCCGGCCCCCGGCGTCGTGAAGTGGAACCAACCTGAGATTCAAGGTCAGCTATGTATTTTTTGAGGTCAGAGACAGAAGTAGCGGTAAATTCCACTTTGCGGCCGTCTTTCTGTACCGTCGCAACCCGCTTACCCATCATGAGGTCATGTAATGCAGCGCGTGCTGTCTCCAGGTCAGCCTGTGTCGCCATTATTCTTCTCCGGATAATGCCCGGGCGTAATCCGCCAGGGTTTTGTTATTTTTACGCCCGCTGTCTTCCTCCAGCAGACTTGCCAGAAGAGAATCGAGATTAAGCTGCCATCGCGAGATGCTGATCCGTAGGGCCGCAAGTGCGTAGACAAAACAGTCGAGCGCCTCATTTCGTCGCTTTTTGCTGTCCCAGACGATCTTTTTTTTACCGTCTACCCACTTTTCGACCTGCTCCTCAGCTGTCAGCTGTTGAGCTTCAGCTAAATCATAGATTTCAGGATCATTCGGGAAATGCACCGCGCCAGCGAGAGGTTCGTCGGCCTTAGGCACCAGGGTGAAACGGTTATAGATTTGCTCTTTTGCAGTGTCGGTCCCCACTTCCGTGAGATAAACACCGTTTTTGTTGCGTTTGCGCGGCATGCTGGCAACGGGTTTACCGTAAACAGACGCCCCTTTAATGGGTATCAGGCGGAACAGCCCGTGCTTTTTCGAACGGTTATAGACGATGGTCGGGTCGATACCCCCGATATCCCAGCAGATGCGTGAAATCGTCATTTCCACCCCGTTTTGCCGGGTATAGATCCGGTTGATGACCTCATCGACCCTGAGCAGAGTGGCTTCATCGTCATGACGGCCCATGATGATCTGCCTGTCGATAAGCCAGCTTTCTTCGCCCGGCCCCCAGCCCCAGACCCGCATTTCATAACGATCAAGCTGAGAGTCTATACCGGCTGTGAGGTAGGCCACCCGTTCCGGAACCGCGGCGCCAAAGTGCTCCTTACGTTCGGCCATAACGTCCGAATCAGGACGGTCACCAATTTTCGGCTCCCATGTCTCACCAAGCGTGGTATTAACGAAAGTCTTACGCTTGCCGGTATCCCCTTTTGTCTTGACCCAGTCTTTGACGATTTGCACCCAAGTTGTGAAGGGACTATAAGCGGTCCAGATATGAAAGGTGACGCTGTCAGGCGGATCAATTTCGGTACCGGATGATGAAAACCAGCACAGACCGTCCCGCGTCCAGATCCCCGTCTCTTCGCAAATGTAACGGGCCTCCGAAAAATCAAGCTCCTGCTGCTTAATCACGCAGGCATTATGCTCGCAAAGGTAAAACACACTGGCAGGTTCACCTGGCGTCCATTTAAACCCGAACGGTGTCTCTTTATCGCCGAATTTAAGGTACTGCTCCTCACCACAATGCGGGCAAGGAACGTGGAACCGCAAAAAGTGCTGCGATTCTTTCGCGGCACGCTCAATCTGGCAGGTACCCCTGACTTTTGGCGTGGATCCACGGATGGACTTGGGCCAGACCGAGCCTTCAATTCGCTTATCGCCCAGAAAAGTTGGAGAACCTTCTTTCTCAATGTCTTCATCAAAGGCGGCTAGCTCGTCATAGCCCGCCACATCGACGGATTTCTCACGATAGTTTTTTGCGGCCTTCCCCCCTAGACACCAGAATCCACGCCCATTGGAAAATCGCTTCATGCTGAGTGTGTTATCACGGTGTTTCTTGCCATACCAGGGAGCAAGGGACAGGAGCGAGGGAATATCACGAATTGTCGGCTCGACATGCGACTTCATAAAGTTTTCGGCATCGCCGTCAGTCGGCAACCAGATAAGGGAGTTTCGCTGCTTATGCTGGATGAAATATGCGTAAACTCCGAGCAGCATTTTTGAATAGCCAACTCGGGCAGATTTCACGACATTCACTTCACGAACATAGTCGTTGCCCATGGCATTCATGATTGCACGCTGGAATGGCAGCGTCTCCCAGCGCCCCTCCTGGTATGCAGACTCTTTCGGAAGATAGTAGTTATCGTCTGCCCACTCAACAGCTGTCTGCGGCTCCGGACGGTACAATGAACGGAGCCCAGCGTTCGCAGAGTGCTGCAGCCCCTTAACCTGACTGTTCGATATATTCACTCAGCAACCCCGGTATCATTTCATCCAGCGCAGCTGCTTTGTTCATGGCCTTAATGACGTCCTTCTTAAGGAAATCAATATGTCGGTTTTCCAGC
This sequence comes from Leclercia adecarboxylata, assembly GCF_023639785.1. NCBI lineage: Bacteria > Pseudomonadati > Pseudomonadota > Gammaproteobacteria > Enterobacterales > Enterobacteriaceae > Leclercia > Leclercia adecarboxylata. Next base: position 1,805,636 of record NZ_CP098325.1, on the reverse strand, counting down.
TCCGGGAAGCGCCGCTGAACCGACAGAGGTACTCCATCGAGAATACTGGCAATTTCTCCGGCTATCCGCGACAGCACGAACGTGCAGAATGCGGTCTCCACCACCTCAGCGGACTCTTTTGCATTTTTAAGTTCCTGAGCGTCAGCCTGGGCTCGGGTGAGACGGTGCCGCTCATATTCAATCGTGCCTGGCTGAAGGTCTGACTCTGAAGCAATCCGCAGGTCTTCAACCTCCTTCCGTAATTTTTCATTTTCTATCGCAGCGTCCCGCGCTGAATACCATTCGATAATGGCGGCGGATTCATACAGCACCTCATTCCCCTTCCCGCCTCCACGCGCTACCGGCATCCCCTGATCCTGCCAGTTCTGAATCGTGCGTACGCTGACGCCGAAAATCTCGGATAAGAGTTTTTTATTAACCTCCATTGCTCACTCCTGGCATAAAACAGAGAAAGGAAATGATAAATGCCAAATCACCATTTCTTGGGCTTCATCATTTCCTTTCTTTTGAAGGGGTGTTTTCAGTAAAAACAGTAAGATAGTCAGAAGAAGAACGGAAACGGCAAATTCTCGAAAATTTTCATAAATAGCGAGAATCTGCGAGGTCGCCGCCCCGTAACAGGCCGATATGCCGGAAAGGACCCACTAATGATATTGATTATCATTTACAATATAAATATGCTCACTACTGAAAGTCTCTCTCTGAAGCGCGTATGAGGCACATAAAAAAGCCCCGTATAAGCGGGGCTATATTTTATGGAATGTCTGAGTCTATTCGTCTTTTTTGATTACAACTTCCTGCGGTCTCATCTGCTGGATAGCACGGCAGATGCAGTATGGAATTACTGCCCATGCAACGCCCATTGCTGCCCCAGCCGCCTGCTGAGGCGCGCTAACAGCGCCAAACACGCTGACGATACCCTCTATAAAACCAATTACCCCGAATACAACACAAATTGCCCACAGGAATTTCATTGACCTAACTCCATTCAAAAAGAGCAATTAGGATAAATCTTAAAACTATTTAGTAAAGCATTATCGCCCGGTAAGAGTGCATGCCTACCGATAAACACAGCTTATGCCCTAAAGGCTTATCTGCGATTTATCCGTTATTGCCATGATGATGGGTCTGGTCATGATGATGATGCCTGAGGAAATTCTTAATATCTCACGCTTACGCTTGTTGTTACTCGCCCCAGTGCAAGGCTGTAAAGGACTCTAATGCGCAGAATGCCAACTCCGGAGAAACATCGGGGAAACATCAATAAAAAGAGCATTGATACTGAGACTCCAGTGGCCCTACAGGTGAAGGCTTCTTTTTTTAAAGACTTCAGCATTACCCTCCTCGCTTATGGTGGCAGTCTCATTTTCATATCCCCATACGAAGATGCTCACACGCGCAATTTCGGGTTGATAATCACGATTAAATAAATATGAAATGTTTCACTTAAGTTAATTTAATGTTTTGTAATCTTGCCCATATGTACTTAATAAGCCATGATTTCTTCGGGAAATAAATACAACAATATGTGTCAGGTTGCCGGGGGTGATGATGTCTCATCTTCCGGTTTTTTTCCTTGTTAAACTCTCATTAACATTATCAAGCCCACCAGCAGATGAGCTTTGTAATGGTTACTTAGTCGTCGAGTTGCAGCACACCATGTTCAAGTGAATCGGAGTAAGCAATCAGTCCGGTATACTCAGGGGTAACCTCACCATCATCCGCTTCGAACTCAGGGATTGTCACAGTGGTGATGGTGTATTGTGCCTGGCCGTCCTCTTTAGCGAAGGCTGCCAGGTCCTCAATCTGTTTTGCTGTAAGAACTACTGTCATGCTTATTCCTCGGTGATTAAAAAGCCTCTCGATTTTGAGGCTAAGAATTTTCTATGCTTAAAGTTCAGAGGAGACGGTGTCCGGGCCTCAGGGTTAAGACTTTAACGAAGCATATGACCCTATATCAGGACGTTTACTTTTATGTATTAAGAATCATCCTGGTGTTACCGCTTCCGCTTGTTGAATCAGAACCACGGACCATATTTATAACTCCCTGCAAGGCTCCTACCTGCACCAGGGAATCCCATGGAACTGTCTCATGACCCGCATGAGTACACTCAGAAACATCCGTCCATAGCATGTCTTGCCCTCTCTCCAGGGGGCTTTTTTTTTGCCAAAAAAAGACCAGCTCGGACAGAACTGGTCAGGGTCATACAGCAATGTAGATAGCTTTTGCACAAAGTTCGACGTTATGCCTGTTCCTTCAGTCTTTCCCTCAAACCCCGGGTGCCTCCCGGTGAACTTACTCCAGTAAGCAAATTCGCATACGTCCAGCTTTTACTGGTTGCCCCACCGCTTAGGGGGATTGGCTTAAATGGCAAAGATGTCGAATCACTCGTGCAATTTGAATGTAGTTGATGCCAAAATTTTTAATGTGAGTTGTATAAAACTTTTTGCTGAGTCGGGCTAATAAATATTAAGCAGGTATTAGCCTAATCAGAAAAAAATGTCATTTACGTTATTATTTTAATACTTCAGATTTTTGATAAGTCATGCGCTATATTCATATCCTCCTTGTAAAGATGATCTCTCTTGGTCTCCCTTCCGAACTGCAGGATTTCATTTCGGAAGGGGTATTTTTCAGAGCAAGTAAGCCCACCAGCAATTTAGCTTCGCTCGGCATTTACTTTACAGCGTTATACCAGGCCTGCCAGCGGTACTTATCTAAACGCAGCTGGCGCAGGCATTCCGCAGTTTCGATATCAGCCTGCAGATCGTCATCGCTATTGGTGCCAGCGTTACTTCCTCTGCACGGCTCCTGCATCAAATCCGCTGATAGAGTTGGCAGCGTCGATGGCACGCTGGCGCAGCTGCACAGCAGCATCGTCAAACTGGCACATAGTACGATCCGGAGACTGAACATATTTCACCACGTTGCGGGTAATGGTTCGGTAAATCACTTTGGACTCGGCGGTGGCTGCGGCGGCTTTCTCTTCAACCGGCTGAATAATCTTCTCGGCTTTTTCCTTCTTCTTCGCCGCCAGCGCGTTGATATGATCAGCGTGCGCGCTCCAGCCAGAACGCCAGGCGATTGCACCGGTGACAGAGATGGCGACCACCAGCGCCAGCAGAACGTAACGCAGCTTCATGACAGGGCCGCCTGCGCCCGGTTGTAACGCACCTTGCGGTCAGCCAGCCCATTCTGCCCACCGTTGATGATCTGGGTGACACGCACAATATCGCCGGAATACAGCAGACAACTGCGTAACGCGAAGAACCAGGCCGCCGAACGGGCAGCGTGTCGTTCCTGCACCAGCAGCTCAGGCGTGCTCACCAGATCCAGCTTGAGGGCCGCGCCGCATTTGGTGTAGTTCTCGCGTCCGGTGATCTGCAGCAGACCACGGCCACGATACTTCCAGCCATCGCCCGGGCTGTTATTACCCATGCGATCGCCATATACCAGGTTGGCAATCTGCGGCTGGTGGGCGGTCTGTTTACCGTCAACCCGGCCCAGCATCTCGCACTGGTACGGCGTCAGGCGTTTACCGAAGGTTTTCTTCAGGCCGTCGACCGAGTAGTTGAAGCTTTCCACCATCGACGTAAAGCCTGCCGATTCGTGGCCCAGTTGCGCGATGAACATGGCCTGATCGTTAACTGCGGTGATGCCGAACTCCTTCATTGCCGCGTCGATGTGTGGATACCAGCGCGCAGCTAACCCAGCGCTTAGCCCAGCCGCCTTCTGAAATTGTGCCTGATTCATAGGGTTCCTTACTTGGTGTCGCCACCAAAGCGGACGTTGATAACTCGGTTTGCCACCGAACGGACCTGCTCTACACCGACAAAACCGAGCGCCCCGCCGATCGCAATAGAGAGGGATTGAGGAAGGTTGACGTAATCCAGTGCAGATACAGCCGTTAACGTCATGGCGCCGCACATCAGGCCTTCCAGCAGCATCTTTTTCCATCCACCGCCACCGTAGGCAATTCTCAGCACTGCCATCACAACTGACAGCAGCACGGCGCCAATGGGTGTTTCACCACGCCACCAGCTATGGAGCAGATCAATTAACTCCGTCCAGGAGTGAGGGTCGTTGTTCATTTTCATGTCTCTCACCTCGCTTGTTCGCGGGTGTCGTATGGGAAGGGGTCAGGCTCTCCGGATGAATTAACGACAGGACCTTGATGGGGGTTCCGGGAGCCTGAGATAAAAAAAGGCCCGCGTTTTAAGCGGGCCTAACTGAGTTGGAAATCTAAGTAGGTAGGCATTTTACCTCGCCATCATCCATACAGCAGCTGTGTCGGGCAGCGTTACTGGTCGGTCAGGATGTCCGGTTAATGGTTCTGGCTTGGCTCACGATTAAATAATAGCACTACTAACGAAGCGCATACAAAAAAGCCTGCTTTACTAGCAGGCGATATTTAACTCAGAAATGGAGAATAAGACAGGTGCCGGATGCCTCCTGGTGACTCGTTAACAGTTATACGAGCCGCAAGCATATCTGCACTTAGCAGTTAACTGGATTGCCCCGCCGCACAGGGGGATTCACCTGACTCTTAACAATAGCAAAAGTTTGTCAGAATTCTAAAGTGTCGATGCTCAAACAGAAAACTGGAAGCAAGTTCCATTAAGCCATCGAGCGGCACGCTTCTGCGCAACGAAGACAAGCTTCAGAGCATTTCTGACAATGTTCTGCTTCGTGCTTCCCACATTCTTCACCGCATTTCTGACAGGCTTCTGCGCAGACCCGGCATAGCGATTTGGCAAATTCACTATCAAAGGTCATAAATTGCGCTGCGAGCCGACAAATATTCGCGCACTGCATATCGAGTCTTATGCACTCACGCATCATATCCACTTGTTCTTCTTTCAGACATGAAGCAGCACAATAATCACAGGCAGCCGCGCATTTGTAGCAGGCCTCGATGCATTCAGCATGGTTAATTGGCATATTTCGCTCCTTTCAGTCGTAAGCAGAAAACTAAGTCTGGTTACAGGAGTGCGATGATGCCAGTTAATAGGAGCGTTATTCCAAATTCGCCTAAATTGTAATTACAGGGAACGCATTCGAATAACGACTACCTTCATCAAATTCCGAAACGACTAACGATCTCATGATGGTGTAAGAGGACCTTCCAGAACTTCTGCTTCACCATTATCACAAATGGGATCCCCCTGCGTCAGGTGCCAGATACCGGTTACGGTCTTACCCGTTTCAAGGTCTTCCGTTTCTCCATGGGTATAGTAGGCAACCTGAACTCTGCCATTGTGCTGTATCCAGTAAAAACCTTCTCTCATACCTCACCCTCCCTCACTGAGGAGAGAGAGTAACCATTCTGATTGCAGGCTGGTGTTAGAAATACTTAATTATGAGTGAAGCGATGTAATGGTCCGCCATCGAGGATTCGAACCCCGAACCACAGAGGTAGAAGCTCCGTGCTTTCTCCGGTTGAGCTAATGGCGGTAAAAAAAACCAGCAGTGAATGCTGGTCAGAAACGCCGTTGTATACATAGTGGGCAGTTGCCCAGGTCACTCTAGTTATTTCGTGAGAGCATTATCGAATGCTAATTCAAATATAGCATTGCTAATAAAAATGGCACTATTTCTAAGGCCGTCCAAAGTCGGCCTTAGAAATAATTAATACTGAATTTGTGATGCCGGGTGCCTCCCGGTGATCCTGCGCCAGACCACAGAACCGCGCTCTATACACCTGCCATGTCTGGTCGCCCCGCCGCATAGGGGGATTCATCACAGGCACAGCCTAGTCTTCTTCCTGCCATAAAGCTATTTATATTTGTATATTTATTCAGTATGAACAAAAAGACCAACAGTGCTGTGCTAGCCAGGGTCATGTAAAACAAAAAGGCCGCCAATCGGCAGCCTTAGAAATAAATGATATTGAAGATGTGATGCCGGGTGCCTCCCGGTGACTCTATGCTAGACCACAGAATCGCGTCATTCACCTCCCAGTCTAGTCGCCCCACCGCTTAGGGGGATTCACCACAGACGCAGCCTAATCGCTTTCCTGCAATAAAGCTAACTTTATCTGTTTATTTATTCAGTAAGAACGAAAAAGATCGGCGGTACTATGAAGACCAGAATCATGTAAAACAAAAAGGCCGCCAATCGACAGCCCTGGAAATAGATGATACTGAGGTTGTGGTGCCGGGTGCCTCCCGGTGACCCTGTGCTAGACCACAGAACCGCGTTTACAAACCCGACTCGTTTTGCCTAGCCGCCCCACCGCTGAGGGGGATTCACCACACGGGCACTCTACGTGGACTACATCTTAAAAGATACATTTTATTTACCATTTATTAATAATAAAAAATCCCGCCGTAGCAAGGCTTGTGTATCGTTTTAAGTCCGTGGCGTAGAAACCACTCTTAACAGACTACGATAGTTTTTGCGTACGCGTTAGCTTTTTTGTACTCTTCAGAAAATCAACCACATTGTTCTGATTGTTGGTTGATTTACCAATAATATTATTACCAAAGGAAAAAGGTAATGACCGCACAGCAAGAAGTAAAACGCTTTACAGTGCACTATGGCGCTGCGAAAGGTTCTGACCTTGATAAGCATAAAATGAATGCTTATGACCTCGGTATGTCGATTGTTGAATTTGCCAAAATGGTTAATCGTGCAGATGACATTATCAATAGCCAAAGTACTCTTGAACTAGAGGTGACTGCTCCGGCCAAAGAAGGTTCTTTGGTTATTGAATTTGCACTTCTTATCAAAAGCTCTGGCGCCCTAGAAGTAATGAAATATCTCGGTTTGAGCGCAGCTTCTGCCTCAATTGTTGGGGGATCAGCGTTCGGAATTGTTAGGAAACTGAAAGACAAAAGAATTCTTGGCATTGACACTGATACAAAAACGGATAAAGCCAAGATACTCTTAGATGGTGAAGAAATAACGGCTGATAAACACGTAGCCCGTTTGGTGTCAGACCCTGTGATCCGTCAGGCCATGAATGAAATCATAACTCAGCCTCTTAATTCCGAAGAAGAGCCATCGTTTAAAATAAAAGTTGAAGACGAAGAAGTAATATCGTTTAAGGATGAAGAGGTCTTAGACTTCACCCCACTACCAAAAGCATCACTTTCTAGCGAGAAAACGGAGGCCATCACGACGAACGTTCTCCTCACTCAGGTAAACTTTGGTTCAAGCCGTGGCTGGAGGATGCTCTACGATGGAAAGGAAATCGCCGTACGTATGGATGATGCTTCATTCATGGCCAGAGTAGAGGATAGTGAAAAGAGCTTTACTAAGGGTGATATGTTTGAGGTGGCGCTTTCAATAGTCTCGAAAACAACAGCCAGATCTCAAAAAACTGAGTATATTATTACTCGGGTCATACGCCACAGAGCATCAGCTGAAAGGAAGATTTTATAAAGTGAACGAAACCGAGGCGATTCAAACGATTGCACAATTCATAGGATGGATGGGGCTTTTAACCCTTTCTCCGTTTGTGTTTCGCCTCGCCTGTGCTTTGTCATACTACCTCACAGGAAAGCTCAAGAAGAGAGAGACTCTAATCATTCAGTTTATGGAAAACGGTAAGGTAGTTAAAGAGACAGAGGTCAAACTGGACTCAAAATCACCTTTAGTTCAGCAATTGAATGATGCCAAAAAGGTAGCACGATGAGCACAGTCCCTCATGACAATGCTGTAGGCGTCAAAGCCGCTGTAGGTTCCACAGCCAGTCTAGGTTCTATATTGATCGGATTATCCAGCTACATGCCTGGGGACTGGGGTAAAATTTTCGCCCTTCTAGTTCCCCTTATCAGTTCGCTTATATCATGGCTAGGTATCTATGCTTATAATCGCTGGATGGAGCCGCAAGCAGTCGTATCTTGGCGATCTGCTCTGAAAAAAGATTTAAAAGAACAGTTAGCAATCATTAAAGATGTGCATTGTGATGAGGAAACAAAGGCGAAAGCAAAAGCGGTCTACTCGCAAACAAAAATGAGAATAGCAACTCTTCGCCAAGATTACGCCTCGGGCTCCCTAGGCATAAAAAGCCCGAGTTAATTGATCATTCTAGGCTTTTAACATTGACATACATCCTTCGACAAACCCGAGTGCTGTTTGTAGGTCTTTCCTTATCGTTCCGTCTGAACACTTTCGCTTTTTAGCAATTGATCTTAACGATATACCAATCACAAAATGAGCAATAACAAGCTCATATTCTTCTGTTTTATATTTACGCAAACGAGCGACACATCCATCGATCATAATGCCTGTGTCTTCATCACACTGATTCCGTGATTTCTTTCCGTGTGGAAGCAGGCCTTTAAACCCGGCGGCAATCGGTTGCCAATCTACACCGCTACTGTCTGCAGCAGCCCAAGCACCCCATAGATCCATAACTTCATACATATCGCGCATGTTATCTCCACTGTTCATGCTAATACGCCGATAGCCAGCGCACGATCTAAAAACCGAAACAGCAGCGTTAACTGGTTGCCGTATTTCGCTTCAAATGCCATAGGGCCAGCGTGCAACTCGTCGTGATGCTCTCTGCACAGAGGTATCACAAACAGGTCATGCGCCTTAGTACCCATTCCACCCTGCCCGTGGCCTATCAGGTGGTGGGGATCGTCTGCCGGTTTAGAACAGCAGACACACGGCTGAGTTTTCACCCAACGCGTATACTTCTCATTTTCCCAGCGGCGGCGCTTGGGTTTCAGCATGAAGGATTCCGGGGTATCTGGATCAACCTTCATCGCCACTATCTTTTTTGCTTTCTCCTGCAGCAGTTCAACCGCTGGTAAAGAGGGGGTGATGTCACTTTCGCGCATTACTGATTGCATGGGTTCTGGCTGTAGCCTCAGAGCCTTAATCGCCATGCTTTCCGGGATAACATCTGCCAGGTCGTTCTTCACAAGCCACCAGCAGAACTCTGGAAGCGTAAGGACATGGTCTTCATTGAAGCCAAGTTGACCGCTAACGGTCTTCAGCAGCCAGGATACCAGGTTTTTGCGGGCAATGCCTGCCAGCCTTTCAGTGGATTGATCACGCAACTGGTTATCACATCCCCAGCAAAGGAGAATGCTGCCGGGTTCGTGCCGCATGATGGTGAAGTCGCTTGCGTGCCAGTTGTTATGAGGCCACTGACATTCTCGTTTTTTCATCAGCCAGCCATCGAGAACAGACAGGCCACCAGCACGCTGGATCACCCTGGGATTTTCGAAAACAGGCAGCAAGCTGGCATCCTCGGCCAGGGGCAGATGGGATTTCGGTAAGGCTCCGGAAGGCATATCCGCCAGCTGCTCGCCGGGAGTTTCGATAACAACGCGCCCCTGACGGAACAGCCACATCAACTCGCTTCCGGGCCGGAAGAGCACAACCCCGGCAATAGGTGCAATCTCTGGTGTCAGTAATGCTCTCACGCCATCTGCCCCTTAGCGATATGCTCAGCCCACAGGCCGCCTACCCAGCGCACACCCTTCGCGGTAAATCGCGCCTGGCTGAATGCGTGGTTTGAAGCCACTGATGTTCCTGTTTTAACTTCAAAGCGTCCAGCGTCGATGTGCTGATGCCGCGGCGTCAGCGTTCCGCCAAGACGGTACATGATTTCGTTCTCGATCAGGAAAAGGCGGAACTCAGTCTCTTTAGCTTTAAGCAGTTTCGCCACCTGGCGGAATGAGAGTGAGCCGCTGGCGGTGCAATAGCGATCTACGAATTCGACTTTTGGTGCTGCTGCGGCGAGTTCAAGCGTCAACCTCTCTTTCTGCTCGGCAAGGTCGGCAGCAAGCCGCAGCGCCTCTGGCAAGGACTGAGGAACGCTCATCTGCTGTCCGCTTTCCAGTTCCTGCCAGCGGTCAACCAGGCGGGCAGTAAATTCGGGGCAGAGCTGCGCAACAATCACATAACTGTCACGCTTATTCACCTGGTAGTGGTGATACTCCTGGCCGTTCTGCGGATGGGTGTACGGCAATGCCGTATACCTCCCAATGACTCCTTTGCTCATCAGTCGCTCAATCGTAATGCACACATCAGAGTGGCGTGATCCGACAAGCGCGGCGATGTCCCGGCTGGACATCGTTATCATCTGGCTGGCGGCTGCCGCGTGATGTGTAGTGCAAAGGTTGAATACATTTGTCTGGTTCATACGTATCTCCACTTATCAGGCGGCTGCACCCGCCAATGGTTCATGTTTGGTGATCGTGATATCCACCTTTCCACCCGGCACCTGAGGCCCCCACTCCACCAGCATTCGCTTTATCTGACTGTCGTCCTCCCAGATGCCAGCATGAGTGAGAGCGTCGAATAGCGCCTTGTTGTAGTTGTCTATGTCGCGGAGACGGGAATCCGGCGGATAGAGGACGATCTCTACCGCTGCGGCTGCGGCTGACGGTTTAGGCAAGCGGCGAAGCTGTTCAATGATGGCGGCACACGCTGCGCTCTGATATGCCCTGCCCTTCGCACTGATCAGATGCCGACCTTTAAGCGGGCCGCTATTCGGGGCTCGCCAGTACGTGTTAACGCTTGGTGGGAAAGGAAGGATTAGCTTCATGGCTTGACCCCGCGCTCTTCCAGCCAGGCCACAGCGCTTTCTCTGGCACCTTGTTCACCGTTAACAAGCGCCCTGATGATCGAAGCAGCATCCATATCGCATTCAGATTTGAGGACGGTTATTCCTCGGGCCGCGCCAGGCGCAACGGAGATGTAGCCCTTTTTCTGAAGTGATTTCACATGGCCTGCGGCGGTGTTACCAGATGAGCATCCAATCAGCCCGGTAAGCTCTGATATCGTTGGCGGGAACCCTGTACGCTCTTTGTAGAGGTTGATGGCATCCAGCACTTCACTCTGACGTGGTGTTAATCCGATCATGACTCCACTCCATAGCGCCCGTTCAGGCGACCAATTTCACTGTTAAACTTCACCAGGGTTACGCCCATCGGCTTCACCAGTTCGTGATACTTTTTCAGGATCGGCGGAACAGCAGTGTTCCAGCTTGGTTTGGGCTTCTGTTTCAGCACTTCCCTTATCTCCCGGAAGCAGCGGCGCGCAACATCGCGTACTGCATTCTCCTGCTCAGCTGAAAGTTTCATGCTGCTCGTTCCTCCGGTTTGCTGATCGACGCCACCCAGCCAGGCAGAAGCTCAACATCAGATGATTCGGCCTGATTTCCCCAGTGGTGCCAGCCAGGTGCGCCGCAACGACTGAAAAGCTCAATGCGTGGAACGTCACCGTAGAGCTTCTCCAGACGGAAGCGGGCCTCTTCCGGTTTCGCGCTATGCTCACCCAATGGGCTGTAGATAACCTGCTTCACGCTGGCGCTCAGTCTTTCCAGCCCCTTACCACGGGTGGCGATGAGAAGATCCTCGGTGTTGGCTCGGGTGTAGTTGCCGCCGTTCATCTTCGTCTGACCGTTAAGCAGATCGAGGAAGTCGTAAAAGTCCTCAACATTGCCGGATGCAAGTGCTTTGTTGATGTGTTGTTCTGCCAGAGGATTGAACTTCACCCAGGTGAATCCCTTCATGGTTCGGACTTTAAAGCCCCAAGCCTCAGCCAGTTCGATAGCCTCGCGGGTATGGGTGCCGGTGAACCACATGGCCAGAACAGCATCATCAGCAGCCAACTCCCAGACAGGAAGTCGTTTCATGTCGATCAGCTTCATGGTCCCGTAGTGATTAGTGGCAGCGCCGTTGCTGATGGTGTTCCCGTATTCCCAGGCTGGATCGGCATAAATCAGTGAATATTTCATCAGTGGCCACCATTGAACTGACCAGCCAGGAACCACTGGCCCTCTGGCTTTAAGGTTGATTTGGCCTGACGCAGACAGCGCTGGCGCTCTTTCAGGCAACGCTCACGCTCGTTGATTACATCCGAACGCTGGAATGCCTCAAACCAGAGGGAGGCGGCGCGACGGTACAGACCCTTTTCCTGTAGAGCTTTGGCGTTCTTGATCAAATCGCCTGCCCCAGTGTCTACGCGCTGAATGGGCTGACCACATCCAGCTGATGCATTCACTGCGTAGTAGCGGTACTGAGAACCAATCAATTCGCGGGTGGTGAAGTTGAAATCATGCAGCCGGCATACAGTGCGCTGAACAGAGTCGATGCTGTAATCTGCGAAAGCGTCTGCAATCTCACGGCTGGTTAAGCCGGGGTTATCGGCAATAAACATTTCTAGTGTTTTCATAAGGCTCATGACTTGTACCCCCGAAATCCATGTGGAATCGCGCTGTAATCAGTGTCTTGGTAACTTGACTTGAACATCGGATCTTCACGAGCCCATGAGCCATTAATGCGCTGCGGTCGGCCAGCGTTATCCCAGTTGTTCGCCGACTTCAGGTAGCCAGGGAACTTGGATGGCTGAAACAGGGTCTGTGGGCGGAGATAGTCGGACATCTTCAGGTCGTCACTCCACTTGGCGTTGCAGTAGTCCACCACCAGCGACAGTTCTTCCACGGTGAACCCTTCGCCAATACGGGCTCGGATGTTCTGCAGCGAGGTGGTTGAAACCTGATAACGGGAGTTGGTCACCTGGTTCAGGTGAACCAAAACCTGTTTCGCCTGATCGGTAATCAACACATCCCGGTCGGGTTGCGACGCAACCGGACAAGAAGGGGTTTTATTCTCTGTAGTAATCTCTGTTGTATTCTCTGTAAGAACATCAGTGCAATTTGACCTGATGACAGCGGTTCGTTTTGACCCGATGGAGCGTTTCACAATGACCTGTTCCATCGGTTCATTTTGACCTGATGGACGAGTGCAATTTGAACTCCTGGATTTAGTCACTTTGACCTCGTCTAAAAGCTCGCTTTCGTAGTTGATCGTGTAGTAGTTCGTCATGTCGCGCTGGGACTTGTTCAGCTGCTCAATTTTGAGCACGCCGAGAGTCTTCAGGCGGGTGAAGGTGCGCTTCAGGGTGGATTCAGACCAGAACGGGAACTGCTCCAGCCACTGCTCGTTGGTGTTGTAGATCCAGCGCACGCCGTCACGCTCCAGGCCGGAGTTTGTCTCTTTCAGCCAGTAGTTTACCTGCTGCAACGCAATCGCCTCATTGAGGCCAATGCTGTACGCAAGGTCAGGGTTTATCACTATTGGCCGGGATGGCATTAACAGGCTCATGGCAGTCCTTTAAATCTGTAAATTTGCGCTGGAATTGCTCAAGTGGGCTGAAGCACTCATGGTCGTAGCCTTCGCGCAGGTATATAACGCGTCGACTCTCCGGCTCCCACCGGATAACCCGAACCGGGACGCCGTAGTGGTCCCTGAATCTACGATCAAGCTCTGGCATAAGACCTCCGCTTTACGACGCCATACCCCCACGATTGCCATCGCCCGACTGTGGTTACACGGAACCCATCGGCCTGATACCATGCGCTCATACCGAAACGACGAGGCGCCATGGACTGGAACGCCACGTAGTTGCGGCAGACGGTGATTTACCGTTAAACTGCTCATGCGTTAGTTTCTCCACTGATACGACACGCCAAGACGCCCGGAGCTGCACACTCGCGGGCGTCACTTTTTTCAGGCGCACAGAAAACGCGATACAGCAGCGTTAAATGTTCCTGCCACTTCTGCATGACCTGATAACTGTTCTCTTCGATTTGCGCCCGCTCGGCCTCGTCGATCACACCATCAGCGGTTGCTTTACGGATGTAGGTTGAATGCTTACCAATCCATTCGATGGACTCCATCAGGCGTTGATTGATGTCCGCGTTCTCAACGTCATCAACATCTACCAGCGGGACGTTCACGCTGTTTGACTGCCGAGAAACTGCGTCAGCAATGTATTTAGTTCCGCTGGCTTGCTGAAGTACCATTGCCCACCCCATAGGGAAGATCTGATCTCCGCCACTGCGTAGGCGGTTAAACAACGCGTCTTCAGTTACTCCTAGCCATTCAGCTGCTTCTGAATAACCACCAGGAAGACTGGAAATCGTCCGCTTAATTGCTGCCACCAGCCAGGCCGGTTGTTTCTCTACTTGCCAGTGTTGATTACCCACGGTTAACTCCTTGATTCTGTGGTTTTCGCTACGCCGCTTTCTCGTTACGCTTCTGGTAAAGCGAAGCGTCGAACATAAGCTTTCCTTTAGTGCGTGCTGCCGCCTCTGCTGCGCGACCTTTAGGAATTAGTTGCCCTGGGCGAGTACGCCATTGATAGAAGGCTTCTGGCGAAACCCCAAAAAATTCAGCCGCCTTGTTTGGCGAACCGAAAAACTGCTCAAGTTCAGTCGTAGTCATGATGTCCTCCTAAGAATATTTAGATATTATTATCTAATCTTTTTTAGGTCAATAAAAACTAAGATTACTTAGGTTTTCATTTCTAAGGGTTTGAATCGTGGGAACACTTGGCACGCGGTTAAAGGAATTACGGAAACAAAGAAAGCTAACTCAAGGCCAACTTGGCAAAGCGCTTGGTGTTTCTGATGTGACAATTGGATATTGGGAAAGAGATCTGAATGTGCCGGGCGGGAAATCGCTTACAAAGCTCGCTCAATACCTCGGCGTAACCGAAGGGTTTCTTTTATATGGTCGGGAAGATGAAGCGAACGTGGGAGCTGCACCAGTAGCAGCTCAGCAAGTCCCTATCATCAGTTATGTTCAGGCTGGGGCCTGGTCACCAGAGTGCGATGCCAGGAATCTTGATGGAACGGTGGAATATATTTTGACGTCAGAGTTTCACTCTCATTCGACTTTTGCCTTGAAGGTTAAAGGAAAATCAATGGAACCTGAGTTTGTCGAAGACGATGTAATCATCATTGACCCTGAGCTGCATCCTGGACCTGGTGATTACGTTGTCGCAAAAAACGGCGGTGACGAAGCTACCTTCAAAAAATACCGAGCACGTGGTGTTAGTGAAACCGGCGATGAAATTTTTGAACTCGTGCCTCTCAATGACGACTACGCCATTCGCAATTCTGCAAAAGAAAAGATTCACGTTATTGGAGTAGTTGTTGAACATCGACGCATGATGCGCCGCAAGTAGCCACTTCCCCCACAGAAAATCTAAATTAATTTAGCTTTTCTGCTTGACCTGATTTCTAAGTTATTTTAGATTAAATCAAAGATTGTTATGAACACAACATAGTAACGCATACCTTCGAACCAGTTATGGGTGACAGGTGTAAAACGCTGGAGTGCGCTTCCAGTTGTGTGGAGAACTAACCGGCGATGGCAGTCGCCCGCTTCATTAAGCGCCCTACCTTGGGTGCTTATTAAAGCGAACCCAAATAATTTTTTTCTCGCCGTAAGGCGCGGGATTCGTGCAACCAAAATTCAGCGTCGTGCAGGACGCTTATATAACGGAGAAACTAACAATGACGAACGCACAGACCGTCAACGAGTTACAACCACGCATGACCAGAGAGCAGTTGATCGACGCGGCCCGTAAAGCGGCACCTCTCCTTCCCCCGGCTTATCGCGGGATCATGACTGAACTGGCTAACCGTCTGGACTATACCAGCGTCGCTCTTTGCGAAGCCATGTCACAGCGTAAAGAGCTGGCCACGCAGAACGCTACTCTTCGTGAAGACGTAACCAGCTGGGCCAAAGAGTGTGACCGCATCGAAGAACGCCACACCAAAACGCCCACCAATATGCACTTACTGGAAGCGCAGCGTGAGTTACGTGAATTGCCTTCGGTGGTCGTTTGCCTCAATAACGAGGTGGCGCTCTAATGGCTAACTCATTCAAGCAGATGTCCCGCGACGGGACTATCAAGCGCACTGATACCGGCATGTTCATCAGCCTCGACGATATCCACGTTCGCGCAGGATTCAACAAGCGTCATGACGACGATGAACGCACCATCCAGGCTGATGACGAACTGTTCACCTACCTGATGAACGGTGGTTCGGTTCCTCCACTGGAAGTTATCGCACGTGATGAAGGTGGGGTCTGGGTCGTTGAAGGTCACCGCCGCCGCCGCTGTTATGAGCGCTGCCGTGCAGCCGGCAAGCCAGTAGACCGCATTCACATCATGCCGTTTAACGGTAACGATGTTCAGCGCCTGGCGCGGATCATGACCAGCAATAACCAATTGTCACTTTCCGATATTGAGCAGGCTGCGGTTATTCAGGAGCTGCACAACGCCTTCAACCAGACCACTAGCGAGATTGCGAAGCTGGTCAATAAGTCAGTCGGTACTGTTGAAAAGTTACTGACGCTCAGCACCGCGAATTATGACGTTCAGCAGGAAGTTAAATCCGGCGCGGTATCCGTCGATGTTGCTGTTGATCGAGTAAGAGAGTTCGGCGAAAAGGCTGGCGAGGTTCTGCAGCACGATAAAGCAGTTGCAGCAGCCCAGGGTAAAACGAAAGTTACCCGTAGCGCTATCGCTCCAGAACTCAGCATCAAGAATGCGCGTCGTTTCGTGGAACTGATGGCCCAGGCTGAGATCAGTGACGAAGGGGTATTTACCATCCAGGGTACTGCGCTGGCTGAAGCGCTGTCCATTATCGACGAACACAAAGCGATTGCTGAAGCGCGTGAAACATACCGACTGTCTCAGCCAATCCCTTCCGCTGAGGTGCGCGGGAAAATCCTTCACGTTTCACTCGGTGGTGAAGAGATCGGGTCGGCCCCTATCTATCGCGGCAAGAACGTGAACCTCAACGGTGTGGTTACCAGCCAGTCAAAAGCAGTGGCCCACTTCGTTAAGCAGCATAAACTTCAGCAGGAAGCGAATAATGACTAGCAGTAAACCAATGACCGGTGAACAGTTGGATGAATTGATGGCAGTTGCAGTTCGTATGCAGCGCGATGCTGAAGTTGATCGCAACTTCCCTTCTGCAAACTTCGCTTATGCAGTTCAGGTAGCTGTCATGGAACTTCGTCGTACTCGTGACATTGCCGAAGCGTTGGTTGCAGAGAATACGGCGCTGAAAAACAACGTATATGGCGATAGTGATGTGGAACATGCCCGAAATGTAATTATTTCCTGCTCTGTTCACGGCACATCATCCTATCTGATAGAGGGTTCTCAGCCAAATAATTAAATCTGTATGTTAACTGTTGTAACTGGGCCCGCAATGGTTGTGGGACCTGTATTTTTAAAGAGTGACCGGTTGCAGCCGGTAAAGTGGAGAATAAGCCATGAAGCAAATGCTCACGCTTGAGGAATGGGCAGCAGAGAAATACCGGAGCAGTCCGCCAGCTTTGAATACTCTGCGCCGATACGCTAAGCAAAATCTTTTTTCCCCACCAGCCATGAAACAGGGTCGCAAGTGGCGAGTAAGGGAAGATGCAGAACTTGTAGGCGAATTGGCTAAGCCGAATATTCAAAAGAGTGACTCTCCAATACTTCAGAGGATTCTAGCTGATGGCAGCTCGACCACGTAAAAACAATGTTTCTGTTCCGAACCTTTACCCTCTCTATAGCAGGAAGGTGAATAAGGTTTACTGGCGCTATAAACATCCAATCACCGGCAAGTTCCATGCGCTGGGCACTGACGAAATGGAGGCCATTGCGATTGCTACTGAGGCAAACGCGCGCCTGGCAGAACAGAGAACCCGGCAGATTTTGGCGATCAGTGACAGGATCGCCACAAGCAAAGGCAAAGCGATCACGGTTTCAACATGGCTCGACCGTTACTGGAAGATTCAGGAAGAGCGTCTGGCGACGGGCGATATCAAGCTGAACACGTTCAAACAGAAAAGAAAGCCGGTTTCGTTGTTGCGAGAGCGTGTCGGAATGAAGTTGCTACCATCAGTTGATGTCCGCGATATCGCCCAATTGCTCGATGAGTACGTTACAGCCGGCCAGCCGCGAATGGCACAAGTAGTTCGGACAGTTTTGGTTGATATTTTTAAAGAAGCGCAGCATGCGGGTGAGGTTCCTCCGGGTTACGATCCTGCCTCAGCGACCAAAAAACCCCGCCGAAAAATCACCCGCCAGCGCCTTAGCCTAGAGGAATGGCAGAGGATTTTCGATATTGCAGACAGCACCCATCAATATATGGGGAATGCAATGCTGCTGGCATTGGTAACGGGCCAGCGCCTCGGTGATATTTCCAATATGAAGTTCAGCGATGTCTGGGATGATCACCTACACATAATTCAGGAGAAAACCGGAAGCAAAATCGCGATACCGCTTTCACTTCGTATGAACGCAATAAACTGGAGTTTGCGAGATGTTATAGCGCGCTGTCGGGATTATGCAGTCAGCCCTTACTTGGTTCATTTTTTCAGGGCAAATTCGCAATCTGAACGAGGAGCGCAGGTTAAATCGAATACTATAACGATGAATTTCAGCAAAGCGCGGGATAAGACTGGAATAGTATGGGGGGATGGCACACCTGCAACGTTTCACGAACAGAGATCACTGGCAGAACGTCTTTATGAGGCTCAAGGAATCGATACGCAAAAACTGCTGGGCCACAAATCTCCGAACCAAACTGCACGCTATCATGATGACCGGGGTAAAGACTGGACGACAATTGCTATATGATTATTTTTCTAAACTCTATATCTCATAGCAAGAGTAGTCATTGTCATAATGATTATAAGAAAGCATATCCCACTATGCTTTCTTTCATTTGATTTAAAAGTTAACCAATTACCTTCTAATTTTTGTTATTTCCTTTAAGACTTCAGATACATTTTTCCCTTCCGCACTTTTTAGTTTTTGCTGCTCTAATGACACGGTAGACTGACCTTTTTCCAAGATGAAATTCCTCTCAGTGGCCATTAAACTTTTAATTACCTCACTCATTAACTCTTCGTTTCTGACATCTTTTAAAAACTTAATTCCTAACACTTTAGAATCAACGTTGGTCAACTCATTTTGGAAATATTTAACCTCATCAAAACCATTTTTATAGAGCTTAAGGAAAAAATATGCAAATAACTCTATTACAATTACAAATGATAACCTTGGAGCCATATGAAGTATGTAATCTAGTTTATCATTCATTGCCACCTGATTAGTTACTGTATAGCCCAAATACAAAATACCTACTAAAGCAATAATTGCACCAATTACTAAGTTAACGCCACCACGACGATTAAGGCGTGCTATCTCATTTTCAAGCCGGTATACAATATCAGAGTAATGCTGATTTATATCAACTTGATGTCTTAATGAGTTTATTTCATCTTTTAGGCTAGCATCAGCTAATAACAGCGTATTCCCTATAATCCGCTTTTTTGCGCTTTCAATTAATTCAGTTTTTTCAATAGGTTCCAAATCAATCTTCTGAATTTCATTCGAACCAAACTGTGCCAATTCATCAACTTTCGATTTCAATGAATTCACTTCATTTCTTAGGTCAAACAATTGGTCTAATTTATCGATATCAGATCTGACGCTGCCAATATCCTTATTAACATAAGTAATTAAAATTGTACCTATGACTCCTAATGCGCTAACAGCAACTGCATATTTAACGTTCCCTAAAATTGAAAACAAAAAACCTTCACTATTAAACACTATTTTATCAGAAAGTGTATAGATTATTAATCCAATAATAATACAAGTTAATAACCATATTATGTTTTTAAGGCGCTTGCGTTCTGTAGAACCAGGGGTTTTTATTTTTTTTAAACGTGGGATATCATTAGTATTCATAGCATGAGCTTTCCTTAATGAAAATTCCATTTCAGAACTTATGTCTTCTCATTGTGCGTGCTACAGCACTGATGTTCAATTATTTTGATAACTAATTTTGATAAATTTTTGATAACCGTTCGAAAGCTAATAATAAAAACGGGAACCAACAGGCTCCCGTTCGCATACAACCCAGAATCTGGATTACATGTTTTCGATGATCGCGTCACCAAACTCTGAACATTTCAGCAGCTTAGCGCCTTCCATCAGACGTTCGAAGTCATAGGTCACGGTCTTGTTGTTGATCGCGCCTTCCATACCTTTAACGATCAGGTCTGCGGCTTCGAACCATTCCATGTGACGCAGCATCATTTCTGCGGACAGGATGATAGAACCTGGGTTCACTTTATCCTGGCCAGCGTACTTAGGCGCCGTACCGTGGGTCGCTTCGAACAGCGCGCACTCGTCACCGATGTTCGCGCCAGGGGCGATACCAATACCACCAACCTGCGCTGCCAGGGCGTCGGAGATGTAGTCACCGTTCAGGTTCATACAGGCGATAACGTCATATTCAGCCGGACGCAGCAGGATCTGCTGCAGGAACGCATCAGCGATCACATCTTTAATGATGATCTCTTTGCCGGTGTTCGGGTTCTTGATCTTCTGCCATGGGCCGCCGTCGATCAGTTCACCACCGAACTCTTCTGCCGCCAACTGGTAACCCCAGTCTTTGAACGAGCCTTCGGTGAACTTCATGATGTTGCCTTTGTGAACGATAGTCACAGAGTCACGGTCGTTGGTGATGGCGTACTCAATCGCTGCACGAACCAGACGCTTGGTGCCTTCTTCGGAGCACGGCTTGATGCCGATACCGCAATGTTCAGGGAAGCGAATTTTCTTCACGCCCATCTCTTCGCGCAGGAATTTGATCACTTTCTCTGCTTCTGCGGAGTCTGCTTTCCACTCGATACCGGCATAGATATCTTCGGAGTTCTCACGGAAGATAACCATATCGGTCAGTTCAGGGTGTTTAACCGGGCTCGGCGTACCCTGGTAGTAGCGTACCGGGCGCAGACAAACGTACAGATCGAGTTCCTGACGCAGAGCAACGTTCAGGGAGCGAATACCGCCACCGACTGGGGTAGTCAGCGGGCCTTTAATGGCAACGCGGTAGTCACGAATCAGGTCCAGCGTCTCCGCTGGCAGCCAGACGTCCTGGCCGTAAACGTGGGTAGATTTTTCACCGGTGTAAATTTCCATCCAGGAAATTTTACGCTCGCCTTTATAGGCTTTCTCAACGGCGGCATCCACCACTTTAAGCATCGCTGGGGTTACGTCAACACCGATACCGTCGCCTTCAATGAACGGGATAATCGGATTGTGTGGGACGTTCAGCTTACCGTCTTGCAGGGTGATCTTTTTACCTTCCGCCGGAACTACTACTTTGCTTTCCATTAACCTCTCCTTCGAGCGCTTCTGGTTGTTACTGATCTTATGTTAATAATTTGTAATGAGCCTATCGATAGTACCTGAATGTCTGGCGCCATGAAAGGTATTCGTTATTAGGCTATAATGCGGCAATTGATAACGTCTGAAAATACCATGCAGAAAACTTCTTTTAGAAATCACCGGGTTGAACGATTCAGCACACGACAAGCGTCCAGACCGCGCAAGCAACGCGCGCCGACACGCGTCATTCTGTTCAATAAACCCTACGATGTCCTGCCGCAGTTTACCGACGAAGCCGGGCGCAGCACGTTGAAAGATTACATCCCTGTAGAAGGGGTCTATGCCGCAGGCCGACTCGATCGCGACAGCGAAGGGCTGATGGTGCTCACCAATGACGGTGAACTGCAGGCCAGGCTAACCCAGCCCGGTAAGCGCACCGGCAAAATATACTATGTGCAGGTTGAAGGCGTGCCGGACGAGGCGGCGCTGACGGCGTTGCGTAATGGCGTGACGCTGAACGACGGTCCTACCCTGCCCGCAGGCATTGAGCTGGTCAATGAACCAGAGTGGCTCTGGCCGCGCAACCCGCCCATCCGCGAGCGTAAATCTATTCCCGTTTCGTGGATCAAAGTTACCCTTTATGAAGGCCGCAACCGCCAGGTGCGTCGCATGACGGCCCATGTCGGCCATCCGACACTGCGCCTGATCCGCTACGCCATGGGCAGTTATACGCTGGATAGCCTCGTCAACGGTGAGTGGCGGGACGTTACTTAACAAGGAGAGCCTTATGTTTAAGCCGCATGTCACCGTGGCCACCATCGTTCACGCCGGGGGCAAATTCCTGGTGGTGGAAGAGACCATCAACGGCAAAGCGCTGTGGAACCAGCCTGCTGGTCACCTTGAAGCCGATGAGACCCTGGTTCAGGCGGCAGAGCGCGAGCTGTGGGAAGAGACCGGCATTCAGGCTAAGCCCCAGCATTTCATCCGGGTGCATCAGTGGATTGCCCCGGACAAAACGCCGTTTATCCGTTTTCTGTTTGCCATCGAGCTTAGCGAAACGTGCGCCACCGAGCCCCATGACAGCGACATCGACCGTTGCCTGTGGGTAGATGCCGACACCATTCTGGCCGCGACAAATCTGCGCTCGCCGCTGGTGGCGGAGAGTATCCGCAGCTACCTTTCCGGCCAGCGTCTGCCGCTGGAGACCATCGGCGAATTTAACTGGCCGTTTACAGAGGGTGTCAATGCCGGGGGCGCGTGATAGAATACGCCGCCTTGAAGTTCAATGTCGTGAGTATTCCAATGTCTGAAAGCCAAAAAAAAGTGATCGTCGGCATGTCCGGCGGCGTCGATTCTTCCGTCTCTGCCTGGCTGTTGCTGCAACAGGGCTATAAGGTTGAAGGCCTGTTCATGAAGAACTGGGAAGAGGACGATGGCGAGGAATACTGCACGGCTGCCGCGGATCTGGCTGATGCCCAGGCGGTCTGCGACAAACTTGGCATTGAACTGCACACCGTCAATTTTGCCGCAGAGTACTGGGATAACGTCTTCGAGCATTTCCTCGAAGAATACAAAGCCGGCCGCACGCCGAACCCGGATATTCTGTGCAACAAAGAGATCAAATTTAAAGCCTTCCTCGAATTCGCCGCTGAAGATCTGGATGCTGACTACATCGCCACCGGCCATTACGTGCGCCGCGCGGATGTCGACGGCAAAAGCCAGCTGCTGCGCGGGCTCGATGGCAATAAAGACCAGAGCTACTTCCTCTATACCCTCGGCCACGAACAGATTGCCCAAAGCCTGTTCCCGGTGGGCGAGCTGGAAAAACCGGAAGTGCGTAAAATCGCCGAAGAGCTGGATCTGATCACCGCGAAGAAAAAAGACTCAACCGGCATCTGCTTTATTGGTGAGCGCAAATTCCGTGAATTCCTTGGCCGCTACCTCCCTGCCCAGCCGGGTAAAATTATCACTGTGGATGGCGATGCCATCGGCGAGCACCAGGGTCTGATGTATCACACTCTCGGCCAGCGTAAGGGCCTGGGTATCGGCGGCATCAAAGAGGGTAGCGAAGATCCGTGGTACGTCGTCGATAAAGATGTTGAAAACAATATTCTGATTGTGGCGCAGGGGCATGACCATCCACGCCTGATGTCCGTCGGCCTGATCGCACAACAGCTGCACTGGGTCGATCGCGAGCCGCTGAAAGGCACGCTGCGTTGCACGGTGAAAACCCGCTACCGTCAGACTGATATTCCCTGCACCGTTACCGCGCTGGACGACGAACGCATCGAAGTGCGTTTTGACGAGCCGGTTGCCGCCGTGACCCCGGGTCAGTCAGCCGTCTTTTACAGCGGCGAGATCTGCCTTGGCGGCGGCATCATCGAACAACGCCTGCCGCTGACCGCGGTGTAATGCGATAACACACAGAAAGGAGCAAGTGTGGCGAAGAACTTTTATGACATCACCCTGGCGCTGGCGGGAATTTGCCAGTCTGCCCGTCTGGTGCAACAGCTGGCACATCAGGGTCACTGTGATGCTGACGCGCTGCACGTTTCGCTCAACAGCGTCGTCGATCTGAACCCCAGTTCAACCCTCGGCGTTTTCGGTGGTAGCGAAGCGAATCTTCGCCTTGGCCTGGAAACCTTGCTCGGCGTGTTAAATGCCAGCAGCCGTCAGGGGCTGAACGCCGAACTGACGCGTTATACCCTCAGCATGATGGTGCTGGAGCGCAAGCTGAATGCCGCCAAAGGGGCGATGGACACCCTCGGCGATCGCATTACCGGCCTGCAGCGCCAGCTCGACCATTTTGAGCTGCAATCCGATACCTTACTCAGCGCCATGGCGGGCATTTATGTGGATGTTATCAGTCCACTGGGGCCGCGTATCCAGGTCACAGGCTCCCCTGCCATTCTGCAAAGCCCACAGGTGCAGGCCAAAGTGCGCGCCTCCCTGCTGGCCGGTATTCGTGCCGCGGTGCTGTGGCAGCAGGTCGGCGGTGGCCGTTTGCAGTTAATGTTTTATCGTAATCGCCTGACGACTCAGGCAAAACAAATTCTTGCTCATTGTTAACCTCCCGGAGTTGCGAACTATGGAATTATCCTCACTGACCGCCGTTTCCCCTGTCGATGGACGCTACGGCGATAAAGTCAGCGCGCTGCGCGGGATCTTCAGCGAATATGGTCTGCTGAAATTCCGTGTACAGGTTGAAGTACGCTGGCTGCAAAAGCTGGCCGCGCAGGCAGCAATCAAGGAAGTTCCTGCTTTTGACAGCCAGGCAAACGATTACCTCGATAAAATCGTCGCAGAATTCAATGAAGAAGATGCCGCGCGCATCAAAACCATTGAGCGCACCACTAACCACGACGTTAAAGCCGTTGAGTATTTCCTGAAAGAGAAAGTGGCCAGCATCCCGGCGCTGCACGCGGTGTCTGAATTCATTCACTTCGCCTGCACCTCAGAAGATATCAATAACCTTTCCCATGCGCTGATGCTCTCAACCGCACGTGAAGAAGTGGTCCTGCCGTACTGGCGCAAAATCATCGACGCGGTGAAAGCCCTGGCGGTGGAGTATCGCGATATCCCGCTGCTCTCCCGTACCCACGGTCAGCCAGCGACCCCGTCCACCATTGGTAAAGAGATGGCTAACGTCGCTTACCGTATGGAGCGTCAGTACCGCCAGCTGGAGCAGGTGGAGATCCTCGGTAAAATCAACGGCGCCGTAGGTAACTACAACGCGCACATCGCCGCCTACCCGGAAGTGGACTGGCACCAGTTCAGCGAGGAGTTTGTGACCTCTCTGGGTATTCAGTGGAACCCGTACACCACCCAGATCGAGCCGCACGACTATATTGCCGAGCTGTTCGACTGCATCGCGCGTTTCAACACCATTCTGATCGACTTCGACCGCGATGTGTGGGGCTATATCGCCCTGAACCACTTCAAGCAGAAGACCATCGCCGGCGAAATCGGTTCGTCCACCATGCCGCACAAGGTCAACCCAATCGACTTCGAAAACTCCGAAGGCAACCTGGGTCTGGCGAACGCGCTGCTGCAACACATGGCCAGCAAACTGCCGGTTTCCCGCTGGCAGCGTGACCTGACCGACTCCACCGTGCTGCGTAACCTGGGCGTGGGCATCGGCTACGCGCTGATCGCCTATCAATCCACCCTGAAAGGCGTGAGCAAGCTGGAAGTCAACCGCGAGCGTCTGCTTGACGAGCTGGATCACAACTGGGAAGTGCTGGCGGAGCCAATCCAGACCGTGATGCGCCGCTATGGTATCGAAAAGCCGTACGAAAAACTGAAAGAGCTGACCCGCGGCAAACGCGTTGACGCCGAAGGCATGAAGCAGTTTATCGACGGTCTGGCCCTGCCAGAAGAAGAGAAAACCCGTCTGAAGGCGATGACCCCTGCAAACTACATCGGTCGCGCCATTACGATGGTTGATGAGCTGAAATAACGCTTTTGACCCTCTTTCCGCCCGGAAAGAGGGTTCCTCCCCTCCGGTTTACGAAATGTTTATCCCCGCCACAACATAATCAGCGTTAAACTACTCTGACCATTAATATTAGGGAGAAGCGATGATGCGCGTTCTGGTTGTTGAGGATAATGCGTTGCTACGCCATCACCTGAAAGTTCAGCTTCAGGAAATGGGGCATCAGGTGGATGATGCCGAAGATGCCAAAGAAGCCGATTACTATCTCAATGAACACCTTCCCGATATCGCCATCGTTGACCTGGGTCTGCCTGATGAAGATGGCCTGTCGCTGATCCGCCGCTGGCGCAGCCACGATGTCTCTTTGCCAGTGCTGGTCTTAACCGCCCGCGAAGGCTGGCAGGATAAGGTAGAAGTGCTCAGCGCCGGTGCTGATGACTACGTGACGAAACCTTTCCATATCGAAGAGGTGGCCGCCCGCATGCAGGCGTTGATGCGCCGCAACAGCGGTCTGGCCTCGCAGGTGATCACCATTCCGCCGTTTCAGGTCGATCTCTCCCGTCGCGAACTTTCGATCAATGACGAAGTGATCAGGCTGACGGCCTTTGAGTACACCATTATGGAGACGCTGATCCGCAACAGCGGCAAGGTGGTGAGCAAAGATTCCCTGATGCTCCAGCTCTACCCTGACGCGGAGCTGCGCGAAAGCCACACCATCGACGTTCTGATGGGACGTCTGCGCAAGAAAATTCAGGCCCAGTACCCGGAGGATGTCATCACCACCGTGCGCGGACAGGGCTACCTTTTCGAATTACGCTAAATGAAAAAATTCCTGCGTCACATTCTGCCTCTGTCGCTGCGGTTTCGTTTCCTGCTGGCGACGGCGGTCGTGGTGCTGGTGCTTTCACTGGCCTATGGGATGGTGGCGCTGGTGGGCTACAGCGTCAGCTTCGACAAAACCACCTTCCGCCTGCTGCGCGGGGAGAGCAATCTGTTCTATACCCTCGCGAAATGGGAAGACGGTAAAATCAGCATTGATATGCCGGAGCATCTGGATCGCCAGAGCCCGACCATGTCCCTGATTTACGATGAAAAAGGCAAACTGCTGTGGGCCCAGCGCGACGTCCCCTGGCTGATAAAAAGCATTCGTCCCGAGTGGCTACGGACCAACGGTTTTCACGAACTGGAGGCCAATGTCGATGCCACCAGCGTGCTGGTGGGTGACAACCACAATATGCAGCAGGAGCTGGCCGAGATCCGCGAGGATGATGACGACAGCGAGCTGACCCACTCGGTGGCGGTAAACATCTACCCCGCCACGATAGAGATGCCCCAGTTGACGATTGTGGTCATCGACACTATTCCGGTGGAGCTAAAACGCTCTTATATGGTGTGGAACTGGTTCGTGTACGTGCTGGCCGCGAACCTGCTGCTGGTGATCCCCCTGCTCTGGCTGGCCGCCTGGTGGAGCCTGCGCCCTATCGAGTCGCTGGCGAAAGAGGTGCGTGAACTGGAAGAACATCACCGGGAAAAACTCGACCCGAACACCACCCGGGAGCTTACCAGCCTGGTGAGCAACCTGAACCGCCTGCTGAAAAGCGAGCGCGAACGTTACGATAAGTACCGCACCACCCTCACGGATCTGACCCATAGCCTGAAAACCCCGCTGGCGGTGATGCAGAGCACTATGCGATCCCTGCGTAGCGCTAAGCTCAGCGCCGATGAAGCAGAGCCGGTGATGCTGGAGCAGATCAGCCGTATTTCCCAGCAGATCGGTTACTACCTGCACCGGGCCAGCATGCGAACCGGCAGCACGCTGCTGAGCCGGGAGCTGCATCCCGTTGCCCCGCTGCTCGACAGCCTGACCTCTGCCCTGAATAAGGTATATCAGCGCAAAGGGGTGAACATCACCCTCGATATCTCGCCCGAAATCAGCTTCGTGGGCGAGAAAAACGATTTTATGGAAGTGATGGGCAACCTGCTCGATAACGCCTGTAAATACTGCCTGGAGTTTGTCGAAGTGTCGGCCCGCCAGGGGGAAGATCGGCTGTACATTATTGTTGAGGATGATGGTCCCGGGATCCCGCAGGGTAAACGCGACCAGGTCTTCGACCGCGGCCAGCGCGCCGATACGTTGCGCCCCGGTCAGGGGGTTGGTCTCTCGGTCGCCCGCGACATTGTGGAGCAGTATGACGGCCGGATCGAGACCAGCGACAGCCTGCTGGGCGGCGCCCGAATGGAGGCGATATTTGGCCGCCAGCACCTGACAAGCGACGATAGTTGAGCCCTCAGGTGAAAAAAGCGTGATTCTCACACGCAGGCGGCCGTGCTTCCGTTATAATCCGAGCTAGTAAAAGCCTGCGGAATATAAATATGGATTATCAATTAGCCCTTAACTGGCCCGACTTTATCGAACGTTACTGGCAAAAGCGTCCGGTTGTTCTGAAACGCGGCATCGCCAATTTCGTCGATCCCATCTCTCCGGATGAACTGGCCGGTCTGGCCATGGAGAGTGAAGTTGACAGCCGTCTCGTCAGCCATCAGGACGGGAAATGGCAGGTCAGCCACGGTCCGTTTGAAAGCTACGACCATCTGGGCGAGAGCAACTGGTCATTACTCGTGCAGGCGGTTAACCACTGGCATCAGCCCGCCGCAGCCCTGATGCTGCCGTTCCGTGCCCTGCCCGACTGGCGGATGGACGATCTGATGATCTCCTTCTCCGTGCCCGGCGGCGGCGTTGGTCCGCATCTGGATCAGTACGACGTTTTCATTATCCAGGGTACCGGCCGCCGCCGCTGGCGCGTGGGTGAGAAGGTGCCAATGAAACAGCACTGCCCGCACCCTGACCTGCTGCAGGTCGATCCTTTTGTCGGCATCATCGACGAAGAGCTGGAGCCGGGCGACATTCTCTACATTCCGCCGGGCTTCCCGCACGAGGGTTACTCCCTTGAGAACTCGATGAACTATTCGGTGGGCTTCCGCGCGCCAAGCGGCCGCGAGATGATCAGCGGGTTTGCCGATTACGTTCTGCAGCGCGAGCTGGGCAGCCATCGTTTCAGCGATCCGGCGGTTCCTGCCCGGGAACATCCGGCCGATATTCTGCCCCAGGAGCTGGATCAGCTGCGCGGGATGATGCTGGATATGATTAACAAGCCTGAGCATTTCAACCAGTGGTTCGGGGAGTTTATTAGCCAGTCCCGCCACGAACTAGACGTCTCTCTGCCAGAGCCGCCTTATCAGCCGGATGAGATATACGATGCGTTGCAGCAGGGCGATAAGCTGGCGCGTCTGGGCGGATTACGCGTGTTGCGCATTGGCGACGCTGTTTTCGTCAATGGTGAACAGCTGGATTCCCCGCACCGCCCGGCGTTGGACGCCCTTGCCAGCCATATGGTGCTGAACGCCGGGCATTTCGGTGATGCCCTGGAAGATCCCTCCTTCCTCGCCATGCTCGCAGCGCTGGTCAACAGCGGGTACTGGTTCTTCGAGGACTGATTCCCAACGCCCGGTGGCGCTTCGCTTACCGGGCCTACAAAAGCTACAACGTTCGAGTAGGCCGGGTAAGGCGCAGCCGCCACCCGGCTTTTTTAACGGCGCTCTCCGGCGTCAAAATCCTCCACCTCTCCCCCCCAGTCTTCCGGGTAAATCCCTTCACGCACATCGCGATGAAAGGTGGAATATGGCCAGTCCTTAACGCGCGTCACATAGCCATGCTTTAACGGATTGATATAGATGTAATCGGTGTGTCTGCGCAGGTCGTTTTCATTCCGGATAGTATGTTCCCAGAACCGTGGTTGCCAGATGCCTGACATCCCCAGCTTTCGGGTGAAGTTTTTCTTTATGTCCCGCCAGCGGCCTGAGTAGTCGCTGTCGTTTTCTGGTAACGTCCAGATGCAGTGCATGTGTTCGGGCAAAACCACCCAGGCATTGATCAGAAAAGGCTTTGCACGTTTAACGCATTGCGTGACCAAACGGAGCGTATCGATATGGCGCGTCAGCAGATCGCTGTGACGGTTTTGCAGATTAACGGTGAAAAACCAGGCCCCGCCCGGCACGTAGTGACGTCGGTAGTTTGACATGTGAGGTTCCTTCCTCATTTGTGGAAACGCCGGGCGGCACGTTGTTTGCCCGGCCTACAATGATCGAGCAGCCGCCACCCGGCCTCAAACGACTACTGCTGCTTCGCCGTTAGCTCGGCAATCCGCACTATTACCTGCACGGCTTTTTCCATTCCTTCAAGCGTCACAAACTCATGCTTGCCGTGATAGTTATAGCCGCCGGTAAACAGGTTCGGGCACGGCAGGCCCATAAACGAAAGCTGGGCGCCATCGGTGCCGCCCCGGATCGGTTTGAGAATGGGTTCGACGTCGCAGTCGCGCATCGCCTGCTGCGCCACCTCGAGGATATAGGGATGCTCGATCACCTTTTCATGCATATTGTAATAGCTGTCTTCAATGACCAGCTCAATGTAGCAGTCCGGGTGTAGCCCTTTACCCACCTTTTTGGCAATGTCCATCATCTTCCGTTTACGCGCTTCAAAGCCTTCGCGGGTAAAGTCACGGATGATGTAGTGCATGTCCGCGCGATCCACCGTTCCTTTGATGCTGGTGAGATGGTAAAAGCCTTCATAGCCTTCGGTTTTCTCGGGGCTCTCCTCCGCCGGGACGTCGGCATGAATGCGGGCTGCCAGCGACAACGCGTTGACCATCACCCCTTTCGCGGTACCCGGGTGAACGTTATTGCCGACGATACGGATATTCACCGACGCGGCATTGAAATTTTCAAACTCCAGTTCGCCCACGCCGCCGCCGTCGACGGTATAGGCCCAGCGGGCATCAAATGCCTCGACGTCGAAATGCTTCGCCCCTTTGCCCACCTCTTCATCAGGGGTAAAGGCGACGCGAATATCGCCGTGGGGAACGTTATTATTTTTCAGCACCGCCAGCGCGGTCATGATCTCCGCCACGCCCGCTTTATCATCGGCACCCAGCAGCGTTTTGCCGTCGGTGGTGATCAGGGTCTGGCCGAGCAGCTGGTGTAAAACCGGGAACATCACCGGCGAAAGCACTTCATCGCCGATGCCGAGAGCGATGTCACCGCCCCGATAATTCTCAACAATCTGCGGATTGACGTTTTTACCGCTAAAATCCGGTGAGGTATCGACATGGGAAATAAAACCGATGGCAGGAATATCTCCGCTGACATTCGCAGGTAGCGTGCCCATTACCGTCCCCTTTTCGCTCAAGGTCACGTTGATGAGCCCCATCTCCTCCAGCTGGTTTTTTAACAGCTGTAACAGTTTCCACTGGCCTTCGGTGCTTGGCACCTGGCGGACACCCGGCTTAGATTGGGTATCCATCGCTACGTACTGTAAAAAACGCTCAAGTAATTTATCCATGCAGTCACCCTCACTTTTTGTGACAACATTATCAATAAGCATCAAAACCCAAATATTGCGTCAGGTCACTATTATCCCGTAAACGAGAATATTTCCGTTTATCTCACTCTTTGCTAATAAATGTAGCTTATCAATGGGTAACAGGGATTGGCGATCGCAGAGGTTTCCCGTAGAATGTCCGCCCTCATTACGTTTCACCAAGGTGGTTAACCACAAACCCCGCTGCGATAAGTATTTGCAGCGTCTATATGGGACTGAATCAAAAATTGAATACACAACCAGCTTCACTGTCACCGTTGGTGCAACTGGCCGGAATTCGTAAGAGCTTTGACGGAAAAACCGTCATTTCCGACCTCGATTTAACGATCAACAACGGCGAATTTCTTACGCTACTTGGCCCGTCGGGCTGTGGTAAAACGACAGTGCTTCGCCTTATCGCCGGGCTGGAAAACGTCGACCGCGGTCATATCCATCTGGAAAATCAGGACATTACCCAAGTTCCTGCGGAACACCGCCACGTTAATACCGTCTTTCAAAGTTACGCTCTTTTTCCGCACATGACGGTTTTTGAAAACGTCGCCTTTGGCCTGCGGATGCAAAAAACCCCTATCAGTGAAATCACCCCACGCGTCACTGATGCCCTGCGCATGGTGCAGCTGGAAGCGTTTACCCAGCGTAAACCGCACCAGCTGTCGGGCGGACAGCAACAGCGTGTTGCCATCGCCCGCGCGGTGGTCAATAAGCCGCGCCTGCTGCTGCTGGATGAGTCCCTCTCCGCGCTGGACTACAAGCTGCGTAAGCAGATGCAGAACGAATTAAAAGCGCTGCAGCGTAAGCTCGGGATCACCTTTGTCTTTGTCACCCATGACCAGGAAGAGGCCCTGACCATGTCCGATCGCATCGTGGTGATGCGCGACGGCAAAATCGAGCAGGACGGCACGCCGCGCGAGATCTACGAAGAGCCCAAAAACCTGTTTGTTGCCAGCTTTATTGGCGAAATCAACATCTTCAGTGCTACCGTTATTGAACGCCTTGACGACCAGCGGGTACTGGCCAACGTCGAAGGCCGCGCCTGCAATATCTTCGTCAATTTTGCCGTAGCGCCGGGACAGCAGCTGAACGTCCTGCTGCGTCCGGAAGATCTGCGCGTCGACGAGATCCACGACGAAACCGAAGTCGAAGGTTTAATCGGCTACATTCGTGAGCGCAACTACAAAGGGATGACGCTGGAGTCGGTCGTTGAGCTGGAAAACGGCAAGATGGTGATGGTCAGTGAATTCTTTAACGAAGACGATCCTGATTTTGACCACTCGCTCAATCAAAAAATGGTCATTAACTGGGTAGAGAGCTGGGAGGTTGTGCTGGCTGATGAAGAACACAAGTAAATTCCAGAATGTGGTGATCGCCACTATCGTCGGTTGGCTTGTGTTGTTTGTCTTTTTACCCAACCTGATGATTATCGCGACCAGCTTCCTGACCCGTGACGATGCGCATTTCGTCTCGCTGGTCTTTACGCTGGAAAACTACGCGCGCCTGCTCGATCCGCTCTATTTCCAGGTGTTGCTGCATTCCCTTAATATGGCGCTGATGGCCACCCTGGCCTGCCTGGTACTGGGCTATCCCTTCGCCTGGTTTCTGGCGAAACTGCCCACGAAGGTGCGCCCGCTGCTGCTGTTCCTGCTGATAGTGCCGTTCTGGACCAACTCGCTGATCCGCATCTACGGCCTGAAGATCTTCCTCAGTACCAAAGGCTACCTGAACGAATTCCTGCTGTGGCTCGGAATCATTGAGACCCCAATCCGCATTATGTTCACCCCCGGCGCGGTGATCGTAGGGCTGGTCTATATCCTGCTGCCCTTTATGGTGATGCCGCTCTACTCCAGCATTGAGAAGCTGGACAAGCCTCTGCTGGAGGCGGCAAGAGATCTGGGTGCCAGCAAAATGCAGACCTTTATCCGTATCATCATCCCGCTGACCATGCCGGGGATCATTGCTGGCTGCCTGCTGGTGATGCTGCCGGCGATGGGGTTGTTCTACGTCTCCGACCTGATGGGCGGCGCCAAAAACCTGCTCATCGGCAACGTCATCAAGAGTCAGTTCCTGAATATTCGCGACTGGCCGTTCGGCTCCGCCACCAGCATCACCCTCACGCTGGTGATGGGCCTGATGCTGCTGATCTACTGGCGCGCGTCTCGCCTGCTTAACAGTAAAGGTGACCTTGAATGATCGGTCGACTGCTTCGCGGCGGTTTTATGACCGCCATTTATGCGTATCTCTACATTCCGATCATTATTTTGATCGTGAATTCATTTAACAGCTCGCGCTTTGGCATCAACTGGCAGGGTTTTACCACCCAGTGGTACAGCCTGCTGGTAAACAACGACAGCCTGCTGCAGGCGGCGCAACACTCCCTGACGATGGCGATCTTCTCGGCTACCCTCGCCACCCTGATTGGCTCGCTGACCGCGGTGGCGCTCTACCGCTACCGTTTTCGCGGCAAGCCCTTCGTCAGCGGCATGCTCTTCGTGGTGATGATGTCTCCGGACATCGTGATGGCCATCTCGCTGCTGGTGCTGTTTATGCTGCTGGGGGTGCAACTGGGCTTCTGGTCCCTGCTCTTCTCGCATATCACCTTCTGCCTGCCTTTTGTGGTAGTGACGGTCTACTCCCGTCTGAAGGGCTTTGACGTGCGGATGCTGGAGGCGGCAAAGGATCTGGGTGCCAGCGAGATGACCATCCTGCGCAAAATTATTCTGCCGCTGGCGATGCCCGCCGTGGCGGCAGGATGGCTGCTCAGCTTTACCCTGTCGATGGATGACGTAGTGGTTTCGTCGTTTGTCACCGGGCCGAGCTATGAAATTCTGCCGTTGAAGATCTATTCAATGGTGAAAGTCGGCGTCTCACCGGAGGTGAACGCGCTGGCGACCATTCTGTTGATGTTATCGCTGGTTCTGGTTATCGCCAGCCAGCTTATTGCTCGTGATAAAACAAAATCTCAGGGGACGTTAAAATGAAAAAATGGTCACGCCACCTGCTCGCGGCAGGCGCTCTGGCAATGGGTATGAGCGCTGCGCACGCGGACGACAGTAAAACGCTCTACTTCTATAACTGGACCGAGTATGTGCCGCCAGGCCTGCTGGAGCAGTTCACCAAAGAGACCGGCATCAAGGTGATTTATTCAACCTACGAGTCGAATGAAACCATGTATGCCAAGCTTAAAACCTATAAAGATGGCGCCTACGATCTGGTGGTCCCGTCGACCTATTTCGTCGACAAGATGCGCAAAGAGGGCATGATCCAGAAGATCGATAAAACGAAGCTGACCAATTTCTCAAACCTCGATCCGGAGATGCTCAACAAGCCGTTTGACCCGAATAATGATTACTCCATTCCCTATATCTGGGGTGCGACGGCAATCGGGGTCAACAGCGAAGCGATGGATCCGAAATCGGTAACGAGCTGGGCCGACCTGTGGAAACCGGAGTACAAAGGCGGACTGCTGCTGACCGACGATGCCCGGGAAGTGTTCCAGATTGCGCTGCGTAAGCTGGGGTACTCCGGTAACACCACCGATCCAAAAGAGATTGAAGCGGCTTACCACGAGCTGCAAAAACTGATGCCTAACGTCGCCGCCTTCAACTCTGATAACCCGGCCAACCCGTATATGGAAGGGGAAGTGAACCTGGGAATGGTGTGGAACGGTTCGGCCTGGGTGGCGCGTCAGGCCGGCACGCCGCTGGACGTAGTGTGGCCTGCCGAGGGTGGGATCTTCTGGATGGACAGCCTGGCAATTCCCGCCAATGCCAAAAACGTGGACGGAGCGCTCAAGCTGATTAACTTCCTGCTGCGCCCGGAAGTGGCGAAACAGGTGGCAGAGACTATCGGCTATCCAACCCCAAACCTCGCCGCCCGCAAGCTGCTGAGTCCAGAAGTGGCGAATGACAAGTCGCTCTACCCGGATGCGCAAACCATCAGTAAAGGCGAATGGCAGAACGATGTAGGCGACGCGAGCCGCCTGTATGAAGAGTATTACCAGAAGTTAAAGGCGGGGCGTTAAGTCCGGCAACAACGCCCGGTGGCGCTTCGCTTACCGGGCCTGCAACGGCGTAAACCCCAGGCCGGGTAAGCGAAGCGCCACCCGGCATATCACCGCGTTACAATCCCTTCAATAATTTATCCACGAACGCCGGCACCACTTCGCTTGCCAGACCGTAGGTTTTCTCTTCAAACTCGCTGCCAACCTGGCTCGGCTCAAGGTTCAGCTCCACCGTGTGCGCACCGTGCAGCTTCGCTTCGTGAACAAATCCCGCCGCCGGATAGACATGCCCGGAGGTGCCGATGGCGATAAACACGTCCGCCATCGCCAGCGCGCTGTAGATTTCGTCCATCCCCAGCGGCATTTCACCAAACCAGACCACGTGCGGGCGCAGCGCGGACGGGAACTGGCAGCAGTGGCATTTGTCGTCGCTGGTCACATCGCCGGTCCAGTTAAAGACCTGGCCGCTGCTGGAACAACGCACCTTAAGCAGTTCGCCATGCATATGGATCACGTTGCGGTTGCCCGCGCGTTCATGCAGGTTATCGATGTTCTGCGTTACCAGCAGAAAGCGGTCACCCAGGGCCTCTTCCAGCTTCGCCAGCGCCAGATGCGCCGCGTTAGGCGCGATCTCCGGCGACTGTAGCTGACGCCGGCGGGCGTTGTAGAACGCCTGCACCAGCTCAGGATCGCGGGCAAAGCCTTCCGGCGTCGCCACGTCTTCAACCCGATGCTCTTCCCACAACCCATCCGTCGCGCGAAAAGTTCGAATGCCCGACTCGGCGGAGATCCCCGCCCCGGTCAGGACCAACACTCTTGGTTTTTCCATCAGTTCTGGCATGGCCACATCCTGGAAGAAGATTCGCTGGCGTAAGCGCTCACGCAAGCGGCGTTTGTTTTTGCGAAAACGGCTGAGTCGAAGTGACCGACGCGACAACATAAAAACCTCGTATGGCTAACGGGTGAGATGGAGGAACGCGGCGCCGCGCATTCCCCCGGCATCGCCATGTCGCGCGCGCTCAATGCGCGGGACGCGGGCAACCGGCAACAGATGACGCGGCAACCGGCCGGACAACCGCTCGGCGATAGCCGTGAAGTTCGACAATCCCCCGCCGATCACCAGCAGGTCAGGATCGACAATGGTCAGGATGTTCCCCAGACACACGGCCAGCAGATCGAGATAGCGCTCGACGTGCTCAAGGGCCTGTTCATCACCCTGCTCCCACAGCGCAATGATCTCCGGTGCCTCACGTTTTTGATGATAGAAGTGTTCATAAAGCCATGCAAATCCACGGCCGGAGAGGTAATTTTCGATGCAGCCGTGCTGGCCGCAGCCGCAGCGGATTAACGGGAAATCGCGCCCGACCACCTCCAGGGCGTCCACCGGCAGACGAATATGACCAAACTCGCCGGTGATATAGCTGCGTCCGGTCACCGGTTTGCCGTCGACGACAATCCCCCCGCCCACACCGGTGCCGAGGATCAGGCCCATCACCAGCGGATACTGCTGGAACTCATCGTCCCAGGCTTCGGAGAGGGCAAAACAGTTGGCATCGTTGTCGAGGCGTACGTCGCGCTCAAGAAGGCGGGTCAGGTCGGCGCGCAGCGGCCTGCCGCTGGCAGCAGGAACGTTGGCGGCATACAGCGTACCGTCGTCGGTTTCCGGCATCCCCGGAATCCCAATCCCCACCGAGCCCTTCACGCCGAAGCGTTCATCGGCCTGGGCCACCAGCGCGGCAATGGCAGTTAAAAATTCATTGTAGCTGTCGCGGGGAGTGGGAACACGGGTTTCCCACTGCAGCTTCAGGTTGGTATCAAATACACCCAGCGCGATTTTAGTGCCGCCAATATCAAATCCGTAATACATAGTGCATTCCTCTTTTGACCCGGCAGCAACGCTCACCGGATCATGACGTAATTACTGGCCACTTAATACCCTCGCCGGATCAATTCGGCTTGCGCGACGCGCCGGATACCAGCTTGCCAGCAGACTCAGTAAAAGTGCCGTTACCAGCACATAAAAAACGTCCAGCCAGTGCAATTCAGACGGCAGGAAGTCAATAAAATAGATATCACCCGACAGGAACTGATGGCCAATCAGGGCCTCAATACCATTGATGATCGGCGTCAGCTGCAGCGAAACCACCACGCCGATGACCACACCGCACAGGCTGCCCAGCAGCCCCGCCAGCAGACCATACCAGACGAAGATGGCACGAATAAGACCGTCTTTTGCCCCAAGGGTGCGCAGCACCGCAATGTCGCCGCTTTTGTCTTTGACCGCCATCACCAGCGTGGAGACGATGTTAAAGCAGGCCACGCCAATCACCAGCACCATCGCCAGGTACATAATGGCGCGGATCATCTGGATATCACGATACATATAAACGTAAGTGCCGATCCAGCTTTTGATGTAGACGTAGCTGTCGGTCACTTCTCCGGCGTCGCGCACCAGTTTGTTAGCGTTAAAGACGTCGTTCACCTTGATGGCGATGCCGGTGACGCTGCTGCCCATATCCAGATACTGGCGGGCATCCTCCAGCGGCACCATGGCGAAGCTGTGATCCAGCTGACCGCTCAGCTGCAAAATGCCGGTCACATGCAGACGTACGCGCTTCGGCTGCTGCAGCTTATGATCGGCGCTGGCGTTCGGGATCATGATCGACACCCAGTCGCCCTGCTTCACCTTCAGCGCATCGGCCACGCCTTTACCGATAATGATCTGCTGGTCGCCAGCCTTAAAGTTCGCCCAGGCATCCTTCTGAATAAACTGCGGTAGCGCGCTGAGCTTCTCTTCCTGGCGCGGGTTGACCCCTTTCACCTGGATGGCGCGCAGGTTTGCGCCGCTCTCCACCAGCCCGGTGAAGTTGATATAGGGGGCGGCCGCGGCAATGCCCGGCACTTTTTCCACCTTATTCAGGGCGTCGTTCCAGTTGTTCCACGGCTGGTTAACCGGCTCGATTTCACCGTGCGGCACCACCGCCAGAATACGGTTGTTCAGCTCACGCTCGAAGCCATTCATGGCGCTGAGGCCAACGATCAGCACCGCCACACCCAGCGCAATGCCGATGGTGGAGATAACAGAGATCAGCGACACCATGCCGCTGCGGCGACGGCCACGGCTGAAGCGCAGACCGATGAGTAACGATAATGGTGAAGCCATCAATCAGCCCCCATCAGGGTCAGCTCGGTATTCAGATGCCCGTCACGCATCTCCAGCTGACGGGACATGCGTTTCGCCAGCTGCAGATCGTGGGTCACCACCAGAAACGCGGTACCCTGAGAGGCATTCAGTTCGCCGAGAAGCTGGAAAATGCTGTCGGCGTTGCGGGCGTCCAGGTTACCGGTGGGTTCATCTGCCAGCACCAGGCGCGGGTTGTTGACCAGCGCACGGGCAATTGCCACACGCTGGCGCTCGCCGCCGGAAAGCTCGGAAGGACGGTGATTGCCGCGATGGCCCAGCCCGACCGCTTTGAGCATATCGCTGGCGCGGGCGTTAATTTCCGCCGGTTTCTTTTTGCCGATCAGCAGCGGCATCGCCACGTTTTCCAGCGCCGTGAAATCGGGCAGCAGGTGGTGGAACTGGTAGATAAAGCCCAGCTCGCGGTTACGCAGGTCGGCTTTAGCGCTCGAGGACATGGTGCTCAGCGGCGTACCGGAGAAGATCACGTCGCCGGAGGTGGGGGTATCCAGCCCCCCGAGCAGGTGCAGCAGCGTACTTTTCCCGGAGCCGGAGGTGCCGACGATCGCCATCATCTCCCCAACGCCTACGTTGAAGCTGACATTGTGCAGGACATCCGTCTGCACCGTGCCTTCCTGATAGCGTTTGCACAGGTTGTCGCATTGCAACAGGATCTTATTCATAACGTAAAGCCTCAGCGGGTTGGGTGGCGGCAGCGCGCCATGAAGGATAGAGCGTGGAGAGTAAGGCAATGGCCATCGCGGCCAGCGCAATGCCCACTACCTGCAGCGGCTCAATGGCCACCGGCAGCGCCGCGCCGTCGAGCAGCGCGCCGATAATCGGCATTAAATTGTTCAGCTGGCTGGCAAGCAGCGTGCCGAGCACTGCGCCCAGCAGCGCCCCGACGATACCGGCGCTGGCGCCCTGCACCATAAAGACCGCCATGATCTGCCGCGGCGTCAGCCCCTGAGTTTGCAGGATCGCCACTTCGCCCTGCTTCTCCATCACCATCAGGCCAAGGGAGGTAATGATGTTAAAGGCGGCGACCGCGACGATCAGGCTCAGCAGGAGACCCATCATGTTTTTTTCCATCCGCACGGCCTGGAACAGCTCGCCCTTGCGTTCGCGCCAGTCCTGCCATTTGGTCCCTTCCGGCAGCGTCTGCTGGCTTAACACATCCACCTTCAGCGGCTCGTTAAGCCACAGACGCCAGCCGGTGATATTGCCCAGCGGATAGCGCATCAGGCGCGACGCGTCCTGGATATTGACCAGCATTTGATAGCCGTCCACTTCGCTGTTGGCGGCGAAGGTGCCGATCACGTTAAACAGGCGCTGGCTCGGCAGACGCCCCATCGGGGTGAACTGGCTGGCAGACGGCACCATCACGCGGAGCTGATCGCCGCGATTAACGCCCAACTGCCCGGCAAGCTGTTCGCCGAGGATCACATTGTACTGGCCGGGAGCCAGATCGGACTGTTTGACGTTAACCAGCCAGGGTGTCAGGGGATCTTTTTGCGCCGGATCGATGCCCAGCATTACCCCTACCGCCACGCTGCGCGCACTTTG
This sequence comes from Leclercia adecarboxylata, assembly GCF_023639785.1. Taxonomy (NCBI): domain Bacteria; kingdom Pseudomonadati; phylum Pseudomonadota; class Gammaproteobacteria; order Enterobacterales; family Enterobacteriaceae; genus Leclercia; species Leclercia adecarboxylata. The sequence goes on along the minus strand of NZ_CP098325.1, from coordinate 1,766,067 downwards.
CAGCACCACGTCACCGGAGGTGATCGGCGCCACGCGGCTTACGCCCTGCAGCCTGACGGCGCTTTCGGGCAGCTGTTGGGGATTCACCGACCCGCTGCTGGATGAGAGGATTGCCTGCGGCATCAGCCCCAGGATGTTATTTTGCAGCTCACGCTCGAAGCCGTTCATGACGGAGAGAACCGTCACCAGCGCCATCACGCCAAGCGTAATGCCAATGGTTGAAAGCCAGGAGACAAAGCGACCGAAGCGGTCCGCGGCGCGCCCGCGCATATAACGCAGGCCTATGAATAGTGCGACAGGTTGATACATGAAATCCGTCTGTTTGCTGATAGCAGACCCACGAGTATATAAGCGAATCCGCAAAGGGTAAATGACTGAAACCCTAAGCTTTGCTTACCATTTGTCTGAAAAAGCACGATAAATCAGCGTAATAACCGCATCTGCCATGTCCCCTGGCGCCCGGGGTTGTTTGCAGCTTTTCTGAAAATCGTACGGATACAGACTCTTACCCATTACATCCTGCCCGCCGCCCAACACACTTACCCGTTCGAACAAGGTAACAACAGGACCCGGTAAGCGATGAAACAAAAAACATTATGGATTAACCAGATTAAGGGGCTGTGCATCTGCCTGGTGGTGATATACCACTCGGTGATCACCTTTTATCCCCATCTGAACGCGCTGCACTCGCCGCTTTCGGCGCTGCTTGCCAAATGCTGGGTCTATTTCAATCTCTATCTCGCCCCGTTTCGCATGCCGGTGTTCTTCTTTATTTCAGGCTATTTAATCCGCCGCTATATCGACGAAGTGGACTGGAAAAACAGCCTCGATAAACGACTCTGGAGCATTGTCTGGGTTCTGATGCTATGGGGCGTGTTGCAGTGGCAGGCGCTGACCCATCTCAACGCCTGGCTGGCACCGGAGCGCGAACTTAACACCACCTCTAACGCCGCCTACGCGGACTCGCTGACCGGCTTTATCACCGGCATGCTCACCGCCAGCACCAGCCTGTGGTATCTCTACGCCCTGGTGGTCTATTTCACCCTCTGCAAGCTGCTGAGCCGCTGGAAATTGCCGCTGGTCGGGCTGCTGGCGCTGGCGAGCATCGCCATTAACTTTATGCCGCTGCCGTGGTGGGGGATGAACAGCGTGGTGCGCAATATGATCTATTACAGCCTGGGCGCATGGTACGGCGTGCAGCTGATGGCCTGGATGCAGGCCAGGGTGTGGCGGCGCGACTGGCTGGCGGTGACGGCTTTTGGGGTGGTCTCCGTTGTGCTCTGGTTCGCGAACGTTCCCCTGCCGCTGTCGCTGCTGTCAATTTTGCTGATCATGACCCTGTTCTCCCGCCTTGAGCAGCGCTTTCGCGTGGGGCCTGACAATCTGCTGAACGTGATTGGCTCAAATACCATTGCGATCTACACCACCCACCGCATTCTGATCGAAGGGATGAGCCTGTTTTTGATTCACGCGCTGAACGGTGGCGCCTGGCCGGTATGGGCGGAGCTAACGCTGGTGCTGTTCTACCCGTTTGCCAGCCTGCTGCTCTGTACACTGGTGGGCCTCGCCGCCCGCAAGCTCTCCAGCGCGGTGGCCGGAGATATTTTCTTTACGCCGCCTGCCCGCCTGACGCCGGTTCAGGCTGCACGCTAACGCCCCTCAGGGGGCGTCTTGTTCCTGTGTGCGGTTACGGTTTGCTAATGTAAAACGATCAAGGATAATAAAGACATTGTGTATCAGTGATATGCCCATAAGAGATCCTGACAAAGCCATGCCTGAACAAAATCGTTTTTCCCTGCCCGGCAAAGCGGGCGACCAACGCCAGTTGGGTGAACTGACCGGGGCAGCCTGCGCCACGCTGGTTGCGGAAATCGCAGAGCGTCATCAGGGCCCGGTGGTGCTGGTCGCGCCGGACATGCAAAATGCCCTGCGCCTGCATGATGAGATCCGCCAGTTCACCGATCAGCTGGTCACCAGCCTTGCCGACTGGGAGACCCTGCCTTACGACAGCTTCTCGCCGCACCAGGAGATCATCTCCTCGCGCCTCTCCACGCTTTATCAGCTGCCCACCATGCAACGGGGCGTATTGATTGTGCCAGTCAATACCCTGATGCAGCGCGTCTGTCCGCACAGCTATCTGCACGGTCACGCCCTGGTGATGAAAAAAGGCCAGCGCCTCTCACGGGACGGCCTGCGGGTGCAGCTCGACAGCGCGGGCTATCGCCATGTCGACCAGGTGATGGAGCACGGGGAGTACGCCACCCGCGGCGCGCTGCTCGACCTCTACCCGATGGGCAGCGCACAGCCTTACCGTCTGGACTTCTTCGATGATGAAATCGACAGCCTGCGTCTGTTTGATGCCGACACCCAGCGTACGCTGGAGGAAGTGGAATCCATCAACCTGCTCCCGGCCCATGAATTCCCGACTGACAAAACCGCTATTGAGCTGTTCCGCAGCCAGTGGCGGGACAAGTTTGACGTCAAGCGTGACGCCGAGCATATCTACCAGCAGGTGAGCAAAGGCACTTTGCCGTCGGGGATCGAATACTGGCAGCCGCTGTTCTTCAGCGAGCCGCTGCCCGCCCTGTTCAGCTATTTCCCGGCGAATACCCTGGTACTGAACACCGGCGATCTGGAGGCCAGCGCCAACCGCTTTGAGAGCGAAACCCGCGCCCGCTTTGAGAATCGCGGGGTCGATCCAATGCGTCCGCTGCTGGAGCCAGAACTGCTGTGGCTGCGCACTGACGAACTGTTCAGCGAGCTGAAACGCTGGCCGCGCGTGCAGCTCAAAACCGAAAGCCTGCCGGACAAAGCCGCCAACACCAACCTGGCCTACCAGGCACTGCCGGATCTGGCGGTGCAGGCGCAGAACAAATCCCCGCTGGATAACCTGCGTAAATTCCTCGAGTCCTTTACCGGCCCGGTGATCTTCTCTGTTGAAAGCGAAGGCCGTCGCGAGGCGCTGGGCGAGCTGCTCGGCCGCATTAAGGTGGCGCCAAAGCGGATCCTGCGTCTGGACGAAGCCAGCGGCAACGGGCGGTATCTGATGATCGGCGCCGCCGAGCATGGCTTTATTGATACCATCAACAATCTGGCGCTGATTTGCGAAAGCGATCTGCTGGGTGAGCGCGTGGCGCGGCGCCGTCAGGACAGCCGCCGCACCATCAACCCGGACACCCTGATCCGCAACCTGGCGGAGCTGCATACCGGCCAGCCGATTGTCCATCTGGAGCATGGCGTAGGCCGTTATGCGGGGATGACCACCCTGGAGGCGGGCGGCATCAAGGGTGAATACCTGATGCTGCTGTATGCCAACGACGCCAAACTTTACGTGCCAGTCTCCTCCCTGCACCTGATCAGCCGCTATGCGGGAGGCGCGGAAGAGAATGCCCCGCTGCATAAACTGGGCGGAGACGCGTGGGCAAGAGCGCGGCAGAAAGCGGCGGAAAAAGTGCGCGACGTGGCGGCGGAGCTGCTGGATATCTACGCCCAGCGTGCCGCGAAGGCAGGCTACGCCTTTAAGCACGATAAAGAGCAGTATCAGCTGTTCTGCGACAGCTTCCCGTTTGAAACCACCCCGGACCAGGCTCAGGCGATTAACGCCGTGCTTAGCGACATGTGTCAACCCCTGGCAATGGACCGCCTGGTCTGTGGCGACGTGGGCTTCGGTAAAACCGAAGTGGCGATGCGCGCCACCTTCCTGGCAGTCGAAAACAACAAGCAGGTCGCGGTGCTGGTACCGACCACCCTGCTGGCGCAGCAGCACTACGACAACTTCCGCGATCGCTTCGCCAACTGGCCGGTGCGCATCGAGATGATGTCACGTTTTCGCAGCGCCAAAGAGCAGGCGCAGATCCTGGAGCAGGCAAGCGAAGGCAAGATCGATATTCTGATCGGCACCCATAAGCTGCTGCAAAGTGATGTGAAGTGGAAAGATCTGGGCCTGCTGATTGTCGATGAGGAGCACCGCTTCGGCGTGCGCCACAAGGAGCGCATCAAAGCGATGCGCGCCGACGTGGACATCCTGACCCTCACCGCCACGCCGATCCCACGTACGCTGAACATGGCGATGAGCGGCATGCGCGATCTGTCGATTATCGCCACCCCGCCAGCCCGTCGACTGGCGGTGAAAACCTTTGTCCGCGAATATGACAATCTGGTGGTGCGGGAGGCCATTCTGCGTGAAGTGCTGCGCGGCGGCCAGGTCTACTATCTCTACAACGATGTGGAAAACATCCAGAAAGCGGCCGACCGCCTGGCGGAACTGGTACCGGAAGCGCGGATCGCTATCGGCCACGGTCAGATGCGCGAGCGCGAGCTGGAGCGGGTGATGAACGACTTCCACCACCAGCGTTTTAACGTGCTGGTCTGTACCACTATCATCGAAACCGGTATCGACATCCCTACCGCCAACACCATCATCATTGAGCGGGCAGATCACTTCGGTCTGGCGCAGCTCCACCAGCTGCGCGGTCGCGTCGGACGCTCCCACCACCAGGCCTATGCCTGGCTGATGACGCCGCATCCGAAAGCGATGACCACCGACGCGCAGAAGCGCCTCGAAGCGATCGCCTCGCTGGAAGATCTGGGCGCCGGTTTTGCGCTGGCAACCCACGACCTGGAGATACGCGGCGCGGGTGAGCTGCTCGGGGAAGATCAGAGCGGCTCGATGGAGACCATCGGTTTCTCACTTTACATGGAGCTGCTGGAAAACGCCGTCGATGCACTGAAGGCGGGGCGCGAGCCGTCGCTGGAAGATCTCACCAGCCAGCAGACGGAGGTGGAGCTGCGCATGCCTGCCCTGCTGCCGGATGATTTTATTCCCGACGTCAATACCCGTCTGTCGTTCTACAAGCGTATAGCCAGCGCCAAAGACGAAGCCAGCCTGGATGAAATTAAGGTGGAGCTGATCGACCGCTTTGGCCTGCTGCCGGATGCGGCGCGTAACCTGCTGGATATCGCCCGTTTACGCCAGCAGGCGCAGAAGCTGGGGATCCGCAAGCTGGAAGGGAATGAAAAAGGTGGCACAATTGAGTTTGCCGAGAAGAACCATGTCGATCCGATGTGGCTCATCGGTCTGCTGCAGAAACAGCCTCAGCACTTCCGGCTTGATGGCCCGACGCGCCTGAAGTTCACTCAGGATCTGGCGGAACGGAAAACCCGTATGGAATGGGTATGCAACTTTATGCGCCAGCTTGAAGAGAACGCCGTAGCCTGACCCAGGGCCGGGCGAGCGCATCGCCCGGCCTCATTCGCCCCTGCAATTTACAACTCTTTGCAATCCACCTGGACTTCCCGACAGACTCATTCGCCATAATTATCTATTAACGTTTAGATAATAATAATCTTTATTGCTATGGATTCTGGTGATGATGAAAACGTCGCGTTTTACCCGTTGGATATCGCTGGTTGCGCTCCTCGCAACTGTGGCTCTTGCCCTGCCCGCCCGGGCGAATACCTGGCCCCTGCCCCCGGCGGGGAGTCGGCTGGTGGGCGAAAATCGTTTTCACGTGGTGGAGGACGATGGCGGCTCGCTGGAAGCCATTGCCAAAAAATATAACGTCGGTTTCCTTGCCCTGCTGCAGGCAAATCCGGGCGTTGATCCCTACGTTCCGCGCGCGGGCAGCGTTCTGACAATCCCACTGCAAACCCTGCTCCCCGACGCGCCGCGGGAAGGGATCGTGATCAACCTTGCCGAACTGCGGCTCTACTATTACCCGCCGGGTAAAAATGAGGTAACGGTTTACCCTATCGGCATTGGGCAACTAGGGGGCGATACCCTGACCCCAACGATGGTGACCACGGTGTCGGACAAACGCGCCAATCCCACCTGGACCCCGACCGCCAACATTCGCGCCCGCTATAAAGCTCAGGGCATCGACCTGCCTGCGGTGGTGCCTGCCGGGCCGGAAAACCCGATGGGGCATCATGCCATTCGCCTTGCGGCCTATGGTGGGGTGTATTTACTGCACGGGACGAATGCCGATTTTGGTATCGGCATGCGCGTGAGCTCCGGCTGTATTCGCCTGCGGGACAATGACATCGAGACGCTGTTCCGTGTTATCCAGCCAGGCACTAAGGTCAATATTATGAATACGCCGATTAAGGTGTCAGAAGAGCCTGGCGGCGTGCGTCTGGTCGAGGTGCATCAGCCGCTGTCGAAGCAGTTGAATGACGATCCGCAGACCCTGCCGATTGTCCTCAATGCCGCCCAGCAGGGCTTTAAAGCCAGCGCCGATAAAGGGGTGATGGAGCGCGCGATGGAAGCGCGTTCGGGAATGCCCGTGGACGTAACGCCACATCCCGCCGCCCAGGCAATGTAACCTGGATAAACAAAAACGCTCTGCACAGGCAGAGCGTTTTTTTTCGCAGTGGCATTAATGAGGGTTAAGCCATGCTTATTTGTAGATTACTGCAGTACCGTGCAGGTTGTTCGGGCCGGTGACGGAAGTAATACGGTAGGATTTTGCACCCATTTCATCCGCTTTTTGCGCTAACTGGCTTTCCAGAGAGCCCAGGTTAGTCCCACCATTCGCGGCGATTGTGCCCACTTTATGTTGATCGGCAGGGGTAGACTGGACCTGTACTGCTGCAACGCTGGCAAATGAGAGTGAGCTTAGTACGGCGGCGGCGATCAGTGTTTTTACGTTTTTCATAATAGAGACCTTTTGCAAGTGAACGGGATGTCGTAAGCATTAACTTAACGATCGATAACAAAATGATAGATGTGATCTGCATCACACGTCAATGCATTTTTATAACGATCATTAAAATAATTTTAAAAGCGTTAAAATTCATATTGATATGGTAAATAAATTTTTATCCATTCAGCGCTGGTCGCAGAAAGGGATTATTTTTATAATGGTCGTTCAACAAACCAACAGAGGTACAACGGCTCATGACAACCGATGACACGCGTTGCGAAAAGAAAAGCCGTGGCCGACCAAAAGTGTTCGACAGGGAAGCGGCGCTGGATAAGGCCATGACGCTGTTCTGGCAGCATGGGTATGAAGCCACATCGCTGGCAGACCTGGTTGCCGCGACGGGGGCGAAAGCGCCTACGCTGTATGCAGAATTTACCAATAAAGAGGGGCTGTTCCGCGCGGTACTGGATCGCTATATCAGCCGTTTCGCCGCGCGCCATGAAGCGCAGCTGTTTTGCGAAGAGAAGCGCGTCGAACAGGCGCTGGAAGACTATTTCACCGCGGTGGCGACCTGCTTTACCAGCAAAGATACGCCTGCGGGCTGTTTTATGATTAACACCTCGGCGACGCTTGCGGCCTCTTCAGAAGAGATTGCCCACACGGTGAAGTCGCGCCATGCCATGCAGGAGGAGACGCTGAGCCGGTTTTTACAGCAGCGTCAGCAGCGCGGTGAGATCCCGGCCCGGTGCGATCCCCACAAGCTTGCCCAGTACCTGAGCTGCATTTTACAGGGGATGTCGATCAGCGCCCGGGAAGGCGCCAGCCTGGAAAAATTGCAGACCATTACACAACTTACCCTGCGCCTGTGGCCTGAACTACTGAAAGCCTGACCACTTCAGGGCGGCATGCCGCCCTGATCCCACCTCTTCTCCCTGCTGCTTCCACTATACTTCTTCAAAGCCTGGTAAAAACTCCACCCCTGGCTCTGCTGTTTGCTATCCTTAAGTGTGTGATTATTGATGTGCTAATGATTAGGCGCATGCGTTATAGCGAAGATGTTCTGGCTATACACATTCAGAAGGAGAATATAAATGATTTTGCTATTACCTTTGTTCAAGGTGTTAATAGTGATTACATTGTTATTCGGTCTCTGGGTTTTATGTGGTGGGTCAGTGTTATTTGCCTTTCTTTCCGTACTGATAACGGGATTTTTGTTGCTACGCCAGTATCACGAATTCGACCTTTAACCACTGCTACCCTGCTGTCTCCCTGAGAAAGACCTTAGTCCTGGCGTGACTGGCCGGGTGTTAAGGTCTTTTTTATGCGCAAAAAAAGCTCCCCAGCCTGAGCGAATGGGGAGCTAAATGCAGAGAACAGATTTTTTTATGCTTTGTTATTCAGTACCAGCTGGCCATCGCTGTTAAGCGGTATCTGGGTGCCAGGATCTTTATCCATGCGGATCTTGCCCTGCTGATCGCCAATTTTGTAGGTCACATCATAGCCGAGCATTTTTTCTGATTTGTCATAGACCGTCTTACAACGCTGCTGCGTCGTGGTATAGGTATCGCGCTCCTGCAGGGCTCCCTGGGCCTGGTTGCCGGCGTAACCGCCACCTAACGCCCCCACGACCGTTGCCACATCTTTACCGCGGCCGCCACCGAACTGGTGTCCAATCACCCCACCGGCGACTGCACCGAGAACAGAACCGGCGATGCGGTTTTCATCCTGTACAGGGCGGCGGTGGGTTACAGTGACGTTGCGGCACTCCTGGCGCGGTGTTTTCACCGTCTCTTTAATAGGTGTAGCCGAAACCACCTGCGCATATTGTGGGCCACGTTCGAATACATTAAGACTGGCAACAGCCGCCACACCTAATGCGGCAACCACGCCAATCCCTATACCTGCCATCATGGATTTATTCATGTGACGTTCTCCTTCTTATTGCTATTAGTAACAATTTTGCAACGAAAGGTGTGCGCAGGCAAATCAGAGAAAGGATTAAAAATGTGGGGGCAAGCGCAAAAAAAGCGGGTTTAGGAGAACTCTTAGACCCTCAGGGCGCATTTCACAGAACGATATGCTGAAAAGCCCCTCCGCCGGGTGCGGAGGGGCAAAGGACTTAGTGCAGTTTCAGTCGCGGACGGATCACACGGTTGATGCTGCCAACGACCATCATCAGCCCGGTTTTGAAGTAGCCGTGCAGCGCGACCTGGTGCATACGGTACAGGGAGATGTAGACGAAGCGGGCGATACGCCCCTCGACCATCATTGAGCCGCGCATCAGGTTCCCCATCAGGCTGCCCACGGTGGAGAAGTTCGAGAGCGAGACCAGTGAACCGTGATCTTTATAGACGTAGTTCTTCAGGGTTTTGCCCTTCGCCTGGGCCAGGATGTTATGCAGCGCCAGGCTGGCCATCTGGTGGGCGGCCTGAGCACGCGGTGGTACAAACCCGCCTTCCGGACGGGCGCAGGATGCGCAGTCACCGATAGCGTAAATGTCCGGGTCACGGGTGGTTTGCAGCGTTGGCTCAACCACCAGCTGGTTGATACGGTTGGTTTCCAGCCCGCCGATCTCTTTCATGAAATCAGGCGCTTTGATCCCTGCCGCCCAGACCATCAGATCGGCTTTGATGTGCTCGCCATCTTTGGTGTTCAGGCCATACTCATCGGCACTGGTCACCATCGTCTGGGTCAGAACACGCACGCCCAGCTTGGTCAGTTCGCTGTGTGCGGCGCTGGAGATACGCGGCGGCAGCGCAGGGAGGATGCGTTCGCCCGCTTCCACCAGCGTCACGTTCAGCGCGTCGTTGGTCAGGCCTTTGTAGCCGTAGCTGTGCAGCTGTTTAACCGCATTGTGCAGCTCAGCAGAGAGCTCAACACCCGTTGCGCCACCGCCGACGATAGCGATATTCACCTTGCCGCTTGCGCCGAGGTTATTGGAATACTTCAGGAACAGGTTCAGCATCTCCTGATGGAAACGACGCGCCTGGTGCGGGTTATCAAGGAAGATGCAGTTCTCTTTCACGCCCGGCGTATTGAAGTCGTTAGAGGTACTGCCCAGGGCCATCACCAGGGTGTCATACGCCAGCTTGCGCTCCGGCACCAGTAGCTCGCCCTTCTCGTCACGCAGCTCTGCCAGCGTAATGGTTTTGCTTTCACGGTTGATATCGACCACTGAACCCAGCTGGAACTGGAACCCGTGGTTGCGCGCATGCGCCAGATAGCTCAGCGCGTCCACGCCCTCGTCCAGAGAGCCGGTGGCGACTTCGTGCAGCAGCGGTTTCCAGAGATGGCTGTGGTTGCGATCGACGAGCGTAACTTTCGCTTTTTTGCCACGGCCAAGCTTCTTACCCAGCTGCGTAGCCAGCTCGAGCCCGCCTGCGCCGCCGCCCACAATCACTATCTTTTTCAATGGTGTAGTCAACGTGACCCCCTAAATTATTAACCAATTGTTAACTAAAAGTTATTAAAATAACCTTTAATTAACAACAGGTTACAGCACTGAAACCATTCAACCGTCATGAGAATAACATGTTCGGTGCATTGGTCATACCAAAATTGATGTGCATCAAGTTTTGCCGCTTGAAATTCACCCAAGCTTAGCAAAAAGAAAGCCCGGCTCACGAAAGTGGCCGGGCTTAGGGGAAAAAATGAGCCTTATCCTAAGGTCTTGAACGCTTTGATACGCTGCAGATGGGGGGCAATATTTTTGAACTTGTGCGTCTGCTCTTCGTCCCAGACAATTTCGTAGTAGTGGTGCAGCAACTCCGCTGTGCGGGGGCTGTTCAGCGCCTCATCGTTGCGGGAGAGGATCACCAGACAGCGATCGCGGTTTTTCTCACGGAAATTGCTCACGCACTTGGTGGCGATATCAACATACTCTTCCGGCCTGTCGATTTTGCCTTCCATGTTCTCGTTGGGAAACAGGTTAGGATTGAACACCACCTGGCGAATATCACACAGGAACCCAATGCGCTCGGCCCAGTAACCTCCCAGGCCGACGCCACAAATCAACGGACGGTCGTCAATATTCAGCTGCAGCATTTTGTCCACTTCTTTCAGCAGATGCTGCATATCATGCTTCGGATGGCGCGTGCTGTAACTAATCAGACGCACATCCGGATCGATAAACTGCAATTGCAGTACTTTCTCGTGATTACCGGGACTGTTCGAATCAAAACCGTGCAAATAGATGATCATCGTATCCTCGCCACACTACGCTTGTCAGGAGGGATTACTGCCCCGCTTTATGCGCTTCCCAGCGCTCATGAAGCGCTTCCAGCTGCGCGTTCACGGTTTTCCAGCGTGCGGAACTCCTCAGCTCCTGACGGCTAAAAGAACCTTTATGATACAATTGTGTAACACGTTCAGCCTTGATCGGCGACAGGTTATCTAACACGCTCACCGCGCCTTTACGATTATTGCAGACCAGGATCATATCGCAACCTGCGTCCAGCGAGGCCTGACCCCGCTCGGCGTAACTGCCCATGATCGCCGCCCCTTCCATCGACAGATCGTCGGAAAAAATCACCCCGTTAAACCCCAGTTCCTGACGCAGGACGGTTTTCAGCCAGTGCGGAGAGCCGCTGGCCGGACGGTCATCGACATCAGGGTAGATGACATGTGCGGGCATGATGGCGTCGAGCTTGTTGTCGCTGATAAGTGATTTGAAAATCGACATATCCCGGGCGCGGATCTCCGCCTGCGGCCGCAGGTCGCGCGGGGTCTCTTTATGAGAGTCCGCCGTGACGGCACCATGACCCGGGAAGTGTTTACCCGTGGTTTTCATCCCGGCTTCGTGCATCCCGTCGATAAAGCGGGTCGCCACCTGCAGCGCTTTTTGCGGTTCATCATGATAAGAACGCTCGCCGATGGCGGCGCTGATATGGCCCACGTCCAGCACCGGGGCGAAGCTGATATCAATATCCATAGCGATCATCTCGCTGGCCATCAGCCAGCCCGCCTCCTGCGCCAGCTTGCCGCCCTCTTCCAGCCCGAGCAGTGCCGCAAACGACTGGGCAGCAGGCAGACGGGTAAACCCGTCACGAAAACGCTGTACGCGGCCCCCCTCCTGATCCACCGCCACCACCAGCCGGTGATGGGAAGCGTCGCGGATCTGGCGTACCAGCTCGCGAAGCTGCGCCGGATCGTGATAATTACGCGCAAACAGGATCAGGCCACCCACCAGCGGATGCGCCAGAATCTCGCGCTCCTCCGCATCCAGCTCATAACCTTCCACATCCAACATGACCGGACCCACACGAACCTCTCTTATTCTCTCGTTTCTAACTGGCGCCAGACTTCATCGGCCAGGGTGATAAATTGTTTGTCTTGTGATTGCTGCCAGCGCAGCTCAAACCAGCCGGCCATCAGCATCAGCACCCAGGGGCGCCAGCGCTTAACCTGACGCCGTAGCTGCGTCAGGTTAAGCTGTGCTACCCGGGCATAAGCGGCGAGCAATGCCTGACGCTCTGCGTCATCGTCGGTCCAGACGCTGGCAAGCTCCAGCGCCACGTCGCCGTCACCGGCGTATTCCCAGTCCAGCAATCGACTGCCGACGTCCGTATGCACGATATTACCCGCATGAACGTCCATATGCAGCGGTGCCAGGCGCAGCGGGCGCGGCTCGCCCCGTTTTAGCAGGCGTTTGTGCCATCGCAGCCATAACGTCGTGCGGCGAGAGGGCGAAGCCTGTAGCCAGTACTGTTCCAGTAGCGGCATCAGGGTGATGCGCCAGCCAAACGTCGGCTGCTGATGGAGATGATACAGCATTGCGGCAAGCGCAGGTGCGGCGGGCAGCGCGGTTTTGATATCCCCCGCCAGATAATCCACCGCCATCCATCCAGGACTGTAAAAGCGTGGCTGGGGGGCTATATCAGCGGGAAGATGGCGCAGGGCATGGTACTGACGGCGAAAATGGGCGGGCGTGGCCAGCGCATCATGGCTATGGCGCAGCACCAGACGGTGCCCTGCATGCTCAATTATGCAGCTCGCGCCGCTCAACCCGGCGTGGGCTGGCGGCGCGATGATGCGATACTGCGGGAAATAGCGCGACAGCAGGGTGTCGCGCGTCAGGTTACTGTTGCTGAACTGCACCTTTACCCGACCAGATAATTTCACCTGTCTGAACCAGCATCAGCTGCATCTGCAGCGCCGGGGAGTTGACGTTACCGGTCGCGCTGGAATACAGCACGTACTGCGCACCCACGTTACGGGCAATGCCGATGGCTTTACTGCGCGAGCCCAGGCTGTCCTGCGGAGAGAGGCCCAGTTGCTGTTTGGCCACTGCGAGCTGCTGCGCGGATACCAGCGTGAACTTGCCGTTGTTCGCCAGGGCATTACGCAGCGTTTCGGTGGCTTCACTGGCATTCAGGCTGCCGTTAGTACGGTTGTTGACGCTGTCCACCAGCAGCACGCTGCCCGCAGTCACGCCCTGCGCCTGCAGCATCTTGCCGACCATCGGCTGCATTGCGCCGTTCCAGTCGTAATGACGTTCACGCGGTGTAGGCTGAGCGGGCTGTTCCTGATGTTCAATCGGGCCTGGCTGCTCCGGTACGGACGGCACGGTTGGAACGGTTGGAACGGGCTGGGTTGGCTGAACCGGCTGCCCGGTGCCCGGTTTGGCCTCTTCCACCGGTGCTGGCGGTTGCTCAGTGCGGCTAATACAGCCCGACAGGAACAGTGCAAAAGCCGTGACAAGCGCGTAACGACTGATGTTATTAATCAAAATTCACCCCTCAGAGATATAAATAAAGTCTGACCTTATGCGCACCCAGATAGTTTGCGCTGCCGTAAAGCTTAACCGACGATTTTGCCGGAATGGTTACGCTGCGCGGCGCTTCCAGTGGATGCATCTCCAGGCCACGGTTGTCATACCAGAAAAAGCGGTAGTGAACGGTAACCGGCTCATCTCTTTCATTAAACAACACAGAGGAGGCGGACGGTTGAATTTCGCTAGTGGTAAGCGAAGGCTGATCGGCGGTAATACCTGCCGCCAGTACCGATGACTCCATTACCAGCGTCTGATCGTCATTAACGGGTATTGAGGGTTGCGAGCTGCATCCCGCTAACACCATCGCCACGACCAGAGCCACCATCCATCCTCTTTGCATCTTAAAGACCTTTATGCGCCAGCATCGGGCCCAGCGGACGTCCGCCCAGCAGATGCATATGAATGTGATAAACTTCCTGCCCACCGTGGCGGTTGCAGTTCATGATCAAACGGTAACCCTCCTCGGCAATCCCTTCCTGCTCAGCGATTTTCGCTGCTACTGTCAGCATACGGCCTAATGCCAGTTCATGCTCAGTTTTCACGTCATTAACCGTAGGAATCAGAATATTGGGGATAATAAGGATATGGGTAGGCGCCTGCGGGGAAATGTCACGAAAAGCGGTAACCAGTTCATCCTGATAGATGATATCTGCCGGGATCTCGCGGCGGATAATTTTACTGAAAATGGTTTCTTCAGCCATGAGGTTTTCCTTGTTCATTTAATCTGGCGACGTAACCGGAGACAACCTGCCGGTGCGGGCACATTATTTTGTGATACGACTCAAGAGTATGAGCGACTTTCTCCAGTCCTTTCAACCTTATCCCACGATTTCTTTGCTGGAATGCCCCGATCTGCTCGCTGAATGACCATCTCTTCCCCACCTGGTCTGAAACATTATTTCAGTTACCGTTGCAACATCTGTTTACATGGGTAATTCGAATGCGTATATTTCGCATTTGCATTTTCATGCGCAATTTATACCTAGAAAATGATTTCAGCTCGATTAAGAGACTGATGCACACCATTCACCGTTCATTAAGGGTTTGATGATGTCTTTCACCATTCAATCCAGGGAAGGGCAATCTCAGTCTGTGGCAACACCTTCGTTGCTGGCAGCCTGCATTGCTATGGCACTGATGCCTACCGTAAGTTTTGCCGAGACTGCCTCAACAGAAGACACCGTTGTCGTTGACGGCGGGTTTGATAACGCACAAGATCCGCTGCAGGGCCAGGCGCAGGACTACAGCGTTAAAACCACCACCACCGGGACCAAGCTGCTTTTAGTCCCGCGCGATATTCCGCAGTCCGTCAGCGTGATCAGCCAGCAGCGTATGCAGGATCAGGAGCTGAACACCATCGGCCAGGTGCTGGATAACACGGTTGGGGTGAGCGCGTCCCACATCGATACCAGCCGCACCAACTACTATGCGCGCGGCTTCTTTATCAGCAATTTTGCTTATGAAGATATGCCGACCTTCCTCGATAACCGCTGGAACTTTGGTGATACCGCAGGGGATACGGCTATCTTCGATAAGATTGAAGTGGTGCGTGGGGCAGCCGGGCTGATGAGCGGTACAGGCAACCCATCTGCCTATGTCAACATGGTGCGTAAACACGCTGACAGCAAAGAGTTTAAAGGTGCAGTGTCCGCCACTTACGGTAGCTGGGACAAGCAGCGCTACGTACTGGACGTTCAGGCTCCGCTAACTGAATCCGGCAACGTTCGCGGTCGCGCAATCGCCGGTTATGAAGATAAAGATTCCTGGGTTGAGCGTAACCACTACCGCAAAAAATTCGTTTACGGCGTTGTCGATGCCGATCTGACCGACTCCACCACGCTTTCCCTGGGCTATGACTATCAGGAAAGCGAAGAGGACAGCCCAACCTGGGGCGGCTTCCCTTCCCTGTTTAGCGACGCCAGCAAAACTCACTTCCGCCGTGGCTTCAACACCGCTGCCGACTGGACATACTCGAACCAGGACTCAACGAAAGTCTTTGCCAACCTGACGCAGCGTTTTGATAACGGCTGGGAAGCAAAAGTGAATGCCATGCATGCTGAAACGAACTTCGACAGCAAGCTCATGTACATCGATGGTTATCCTGACAAAACAACCGGCCTGTACGATGCCTCTCTCTTCCAGGGCGCATGGGGCGGCTGGAACCGGGGGGAGCGTAAGCAGGACTCCGTGGATGCCTTTGTGCGCGGCGGGTACGATCTTCTCGGACGCCAGCATGAGCTGATGCTGGGCGGAAGTTACAGTCGTCAGCGTAACAACTACGACAACTCTTACCCGGTCAATGATAATTACGGCCTGATGGACGTAGGCAATATCTACGATTACAACGGTAAACTGGCCGATCCAACCTGGTCTGATTTTGCACTTTACCAGCGCGACGTTATTCGCCAGAAATCAGTTTATGCAGCGACCCGACTCTCTCTTGCCGATCCACTGCACCTGATTCTGGGCGCGCGTTACACGGAATGGAGCGCGAAATATAACCTTGAACGTAAGCCGGATGAAATCCGTAACGCCAAGTTCCACGATGTGACCCCGTACGCAGGGCTGATCTACGATATTGACGATACCTGGTCCGTCTACACCAGCTACACCTCCATCTTCCAGCCAAGCGGTCAGCGTGATGTGAACAGCAAGTTCATCGATCCGACAACCGGTAAGAGCTATGAAGCGGGTGTGAAAGGCGACTGGTTCAATACCCGACTCACCGCCTCCGTCGCGGTATTCCGCCTGGAACAAGACAACGTGGCAGTCTCAACAGGCACCACTATCCCAGGCTCGGGTGGACAGACGGCGTATAAGTCGGTTGACGGCACGGTAAGTAAAGGGATTGAGTTCGAGCTGAACGGTGCGCTGACCGACAACTGGCAGCTTACCTTCGGCGGCAGTCGTTACATTGCTGAAGATGAAGACGGTAACGCGGTAAACCCACAGCAGGCGCGTACCACGCTCAAGCTGTTTACCCGCTATCAGTTGCCAATGTTGCCTGAACTGGCAGTGGGCGGTGGTGCACGCTGGCAGAACAAAACCTGGTATGACTTTGAAACACCTGGTCCTCAGGGCGTCACGAAGATCACGCAGGATGGTTACACTGTTGTCGATCTCTTTGCCCGCTATCAGGTGACCAAAAACTTTGCGGTACAGGGCAACCTGAATAACGTCTTTGACGAAGAGTATTATGACTATCTGGGCACTTACGGCGTTTACGGCGCTCCGCGTAATTTCTCGGTAAGCGGAACCTATAGTTTCTAAGCAATCTGTTGTGATAAAGGAGCCGAATGGCTCCTTTTTTTGTGCGCACTATTTACCTGGCAAGGCGTACCCGCCACCCGGCGTCCTAAACCGCATCCAATAAAAAAGGCAGCCATTCGGCTGCCTTAGTCTCCCCAGGTCACAACTTAGTTGGCGCGGATGTACTCATCCATTTCGGTTTTCAGGTTATCGGATTTAGTACCGAAGATTGCCTGTACACCGGAACCTGCGACAACTACGCCAGCTGCGCCCAGTTTTTTCAGACCTGGCTGGTCAACTTTCGCGACATCGGCAACGCTAACACGCAGACGAGTGATACAGGCGTCCAGGTTAGTGATGTTCTCTTTACCGCCGAAGGCTGCAACCAGTGCTGGAGCCATTTCGCTGGTCGCACCCGCTTTGCTGTCTTCTGTTGCATCTTCACGACCAGGTGTTTTCAGGTCCAGTGCTTTGATCAGCACGCGGAAGATGGTGTAGTAAACAACGGCGTAGCACGCACCCACGATTGGGAACAGCCACAGCTTGCTGCTGTTACCGGACAGAACGATAAAGTCGATCAGACCGTGTGAGAAGGACGTACCGTCACGCATACCCAGCAGGATACAGATTGGGAACGCCAGGCCAGCCAGAATCGCGTGGATAATGTACAGGATCGGCGCAACGAACATGAAGGAGAACTCGATCGGCTCGGTGATACCGGTCAGGAACGAGGTCAGCGCTGCGGAGATCATGATACCGCCCACTTTTGCACGGTTCTCTGGTTTAGCAGAGTGCCAGATGGCAATCGCAGCAGCCGGCAGACCGTACATTTTGAACAGGAAGCCGCCAGACAGTTTGCCTGCAGTTGGGTCGCCTGCCATGTAACGTGGGATATCGCCGTGGAATACCTGGCCAGCAGCGTTGGTGAATTCGCCGATCTGCATCTGGAAAGGAACGTTCCAGATATGGTGCAGACCAAACGGCACCAGGCAACGCTCGATGAAGCCATAGATACCGAACGCCAGTACCGGGTTCTGGTAAGCAGCCCACTGAGAGAAGGTCTGGATAGCGGAACCAATCGGTGGCCAGATGAAGGAGAGGATCACACCCGTGAAGATCGCCGCCAGACCAGAGATGATTGGAACAAAACGCTTACCAGCGAAGAAGCCCAGATACTCAGGGAGCTTGATGCGATAGAAGCGGTTAAACATATACGCCGCAATAGCACCCGAGATGATACCGCCCAGAACCCCGGTGTCAGCCAGGTGTTTTGCTGCGATCTCTTCCGGTGGTAAATGCAGCACCAGAGGTGCAACCACAGCCATGGTTTTAACCATGATGCCGTAGGCAACTACAGAGGCCAGCGCAGATACGCCGTCGTTATTGGTGAAGCCAAGCGCAACGCCGATAGCGAAGATCAGTGGCATGTTACCGAAAACAGAACCGCCTGCTTCGGCCATCACGTGGGAAACTACGGCTGGCAGCCAGCTGAAGTTTGCAGAACCGACGCCCAGCAGGATACCTGCGATAGGCAGTACGGATACCGGCAGCATCAGCGATTTACCGACCTTCTGCAGGTTAGCAAATGCATTCTTAAACATAATTGAGAGTGCTCCTGAGTATTTGTGCTTTTTTTACGTTTTCACGCATTGGCCCGGGGGGAGAACCGTGCCGTGGACAGGACATCTAAGCGCCCTTTATTTATTACGCAGAGTAAAATAAATCTGCGGATCTTTGTTTGACGGCTATCACGTTTCAGCGTTCAGCAGCTGAAAAACTTTCAGATTTTTACAAAATAGTTTGCCAAATGTTTCCAGAAACGCATTCACCGCCCCCGTTTGGGCGGTGAACTGTACTCGTTTTGGCTATTAATTACGAGCCAAAAAAAAACTGATTAATCATGCAGATTGCAGGCGGGAGGGATCGATGTGAAACAGACTGGCGAAATTGTGGGTGGTAATGCGTGCCAGTTCTTCAACGTCGACGCCTTTCAACACGGCCATGTACTCGGCCACATCCCGTACCATCGCGGGCTGGTTTTCTTTACCGCGATGCGGTACCGGTGCCAGATACGGGGAATCTGTTTCCACCAGCAGGCGATCGAGCGGAACGTATCGCGCAGCATCACGAAGCTGCTCTGCGTTACGGAACGTCACGATCCCGGAAAACGAGATATAAAAACCCAAATCCAGCAGCTTGCCCGCTGTTTCTCTGTCTTCTGTGAAACAGTGTAGTACGCCACCACAATCCGTCACCTTTTCTTCTTGCAGGATCGCCAGCGTATCGGCCCGGGCATCACGGGTGTGAACGATCACCGGCTTGTTCAGCTCCCGCCCAATGCGGATATGGTCGCGGAAGGACGCCTGCTGGCGGGCTTTCGTTTCCGGGGTGTAAAAATAATCCAGCCCGGTTTCGCCCATCGCCACCACGCCCTCTTCTGCCGCCAGACGGCGTAAATCTTCAACGTCATAGGCTTCATCCTGGTTCAGGGGATGCACGCCGCAGGAGAAAACCACGTTGTCGCGCACGCCCACCAGCTCGCGCATGGTGCGGTAGCCGGGTAAGGTGGTGGCGACCGCCAGGCAAAATTTCACATCGCGGGCGGCGGCTTTTTCCAGCACGTCATCGACGTTTTTATGCAGGGATTGATAATCCAGGCCATCGAGATGGCAGTGTGAGTCGACTAAAAACATAATGTCTCTCTCAGAGATGGGATACAGGCAGCGTTGTGCCCGGTTGCAGGTAATGCTCGATAGTGAGTAACAGGTCGGTCAGCACAAGCTCCCGGTTCAGTCCCGTTACGCTGAGTAATCGTTCGCGACACTGGCACACGTCATGAAGAATAGCCCGCAGCGCCACGCCTGGCAGACGGCGGGCGAGATTATTCACGAGTTGCCAGGCATCGGCATTGCTCAGCAGGGTTGCCCCCTGCTGAATTTTAAGCGCATCCAGCAACAGCGTTGCCAGCCAGTGCAGGCGATCGGTCGCCTGCTCGTGATTGAGCACCGGGAGCAGGCTCACCCAGTCGGCGCTGTCAAGCACAGCGCCGAGAGACTGGCAAAGCTGTTCTCGCTGTCCCCAGACGTTGGGCTGTAATAAGGCCAGCGCCGCGGCGGGTGCCCCGCCGCACAGACGCAGCGCACTCAGCGCCGCCTCTTGTGACGTTGTCACTTCTCTTGCAAGCCAGCTGACAGCCCAGCTTTCCTGCGGAACGCTGAGATGATGCAAACGACAGCGGCTGCGCAACGTCGGCAGCAGTCGCCCAGGCTCACGGCAGGCCATCAGAAACCAGGTGTTTTCCGGCGGCTCTTCCAGCGTTTTTAACAGCGCGTTGGCGGCGGCTTCAGTCAGCTGGGCAGCATCTTTCAGCCAGACAACCTTTGCCCCGCCAAGCCGCGCGTGCTCGTACAGCTTTTCGCTGACCCCGCGCACCGCATCAATGCCGAGCGTCGTTTTGCCCTTCTCGGGCTCCAGCGCGTAATAATCGGGATGCGTCTGCGCCTGCATCAGCTGACAGCTACGGCACTGGCCGCAGCTTTTATGCCCCTGCGGCTGCTGGCACATCAGATAACGACTGATAGCGTAGATGAGTGCATCATCACCCATCCCCGGCAGCGACTGGATGAGTAACGCATGATGCCCCCGACCGGACTGATAGCCGTTCACCAGCTGTTCGAAGTGCGGGCGCAACCATGGATACCATTTCATGCCTGTTGTTCCTTCAGCCAGCCAGTGACGGCGGCACGAATAGCCTCCATCACCGTTTCCAGAGGCTGCGTCGCATCAATGGTGCGAATTGAACTGTCCTGAGCCGCCAGCTCTAAGTAACGGGCGCGGGTACGGTTGAAAAAGTCCAGCGACTCCTGCTCAATACGATCCAGTTCCCCACGGGCGCGAGCGCGTTTCAGGCCCACTTCCGGCGTTACGTCTAAATAGAGGGTCAGGTTCGGGCGGAAATCACCCAGCACCGCATCGCGCAGCGTGGCGAGCATATTCGGGTCAATACCGCGGCCACCGCCCTGATAAGCCTGAGTCGAGAGATCGTGGCGGTCGCCGATGACCCAGCATCCGCGCGCCAGCGCAGGTTTGATCACGGTTTCGACCAGCTGGACGCGAGCGGCGTAAAACATCATGACTTCGGCTTTGTCGGTTATCACTTCGTCGCCAACCGATTTAATGTCCAGCACCAGGCTGCGCAGTTTTTCCGCCAGCTGTGTACCGCCCGGTTCACGGGTGAAGATCATCTCTTCGATGCCACACTGTTTCAGCGTCTCAACCACTGCATTGCGTGCGGTGGTTTTCCCGGCGCCTTCCAGCCCCTCAATGACGATGTAGTTACTGCGCATTTTTTTCCTTAAGTGCCTTCAGATAGTCCTGAACCGAACGATTATGACTGGCAAGATTGGTGTTAAAAGTATGTCCACCCTTTCCGTCAGCGACGAAATAGAGATACGGCGTTTTTGCCGGATGCGCGGCGGCATTCAGCGATGCCTGGCCCGGCGTGGCAATCGGCCCCGGGGGTAATCCGCTAATGACGTAAGTATTATAATCGGTTGGGGTTTCGAGGTCTTTACGCGAAATCTTGCCCTTGTAGTTTTCACCCATCCCGTAGATCACCGTCGGGTCAGTCTGCAGGCGCATGCCGATACGCAGGCGGTTAATGAATACCGACGCCACCTGATCGCGCTCGCTGGCCACCGCCGTCTCTTTCTCGACAATTGACGCCATGGTCACGAACTGGTTTTGATCCTTGTACGGCAGGTTCTCCATCCGCCCTTCCCAGGCTTTCTGCACCGCCTCGACCATCTTTTTATGGGCACGCTGCAGCAGCGCCACATCGGTGGTGCCCGCCGTGTACATCCAGGTGTCCGGCCAGAACCAGCCTTCCACCCATTCAGGATGCTCAAACTTCAGGGCTTCAGCGACGGCGGCATAGCTGTCGTCCGGCAGGGTGTGTTTGATGTATGGCGCATCGCGCAACTGTTTCAGGTAATCGCTCAGGCGCATCCCTTCAACAAAACGCAGCGGGAACTGGGCCTCTTTACCGCTCTCAAGCAGCTCCAGCATCTCCTTAACGGTCATGCCTGGCGTAAAACGGTAAGTACCGGCTTTGAAATGCGACAGCTCTGGCTGCACGCGCAATAACCACTGGAACACGCGCGGGCGGTTAATGATCTTATCGCCATACAGCTGCTCGCCCAGCGCCAGCCGTCCGGTACCTGGCTTCAGGGTGAAGATCGTCTCATCAGCGATGAGGATTTTGCTGTCCGCCAGCTGGCGAACCTTCCACATCCCCACGCCAGCGGCAATGCCCAGGACGACAACAACGAGGAGAATAAAGCGCAACATTTTCTTCATGACTATCTGGTTTGCTCACACAGAGGGGCTAAAAACAGGTACAACTCACGCGATGAAAAAAGGTGAGAACCATACTTACGCACCGGTACCACAGGCATCAGCGCATTGCAGACGACGATTTCGTCGGCGTCCTTCAGCGCAGCCTCGTGGGACTGCACTTCAACCACGCAAAAGCCGGAGTGTGCCAGTTGTTGCAGACAAAACTGGCGCATCAGGCCATTGACGCCCGCCTGATCCAGACGGGGGGTAAACACATCCTTACCCTGCCGCCAGAATAAATTCGCCGCACAGCATTCCGTAATGAACCCTTCGCTGTCAAGAACCAGAGCCTCGTCGGCGTCCGTCTGTTCAAGATGGGAGCGGATCAACACCTGTTCAAGCCGGTTAAGGTGTTTTATCCCTGCCAGCTGTGGGTTACGGCCAAGACGCACCGGACTTAACGCCAGGGCGATCCCCTCAGTCCGCCAGCAATCGTAGTGGGCCGGATACGCTGACACCGACAGAATACGCGCCGGATGCAGACAGCCCGCAGCGCTGTAACCCCTGCCGCCGCTTCCCCGGCTGATAATCACTTTCAGCACACCGCGATCGACGCCAACCGCCAGCTCTGTCATTTCATTTTCCAGCTCTGCCCACTGGGCAAAGGGAATGAACAGTTTTTCACAGGCCATCTTCAGACGTTGCAGATGCGCATGGAGCAAACATACTTTGCCTTCGTCAATGCGGGCCGTTGTAAAGCATCCGTCACCAAACTGGATAGCCCGGTCATTAGCCGGAAGCTGTGCCTGCTTTATGCCATTTATCAAGAACATGGTGGCTCCTTTAAGATGGTCAAATAGTCTGGCAGGAAGGTGAGCCCGGGACAAGGGAAGAAAACCGAATAAAAAAGGCCCGACAAGCGGACCTTTTTTATCAGTGTGCCGGGAAGCAAGAGTATCGCCCCGGCGTTAGCCTCAGACCTTTTTGAAGATCAGAGAGCCGTTGGTGCCGCCAAAGCCGAAGGAGTTACACAGGGTATACTCCATTCCGCTGACCTGACGTGCTTCGTGTGGAACGAAGTCCAGATCGCAACCTTCATCCGGGTTATCCAGGTTGATGGTTGGCGGAACGGCCTGGTCGCGCAGTGCCAGGATGGAGTAGATAGACTCTACTGCACCCGCCGCACCCAGCAGGTGGCCGGTCATGGATTTGGTGGAGCTGACCATGATACGGCTGGCTGCATCGCCAAACACAGACTTAACGGCCTGCGCTTCTGCGATATCGCCCGCAGGGGTAGAAGTACCGTGCGCATTCACATAGCCGATCTGACCCGGCTCAATGCCCGCGTCACGGATAGCATTAACCATCGCCAGCGCAGCACCTGCGCCGTTTTCCGGCGGAGACGTCATGTGATAGGCATCGCTGCTCATACCGAAGCCAACGACTTCAGCATAAATTTTCGCGCCGCGTTTCTTCGCATGTTCGTACTCTTCCAGTACGACCATACCTGCACCGTCACCCAGCACAAAACCATCACGGTCTTTATCCCACGGACGGCTCGCCGCCTGAGGATTATCGTTGCGAGTAGACAGGGCACGCGCTGCGCCGAAACCGCCTACGCCCAACGGGGTGCTGGCTTTCTCAGCGCCACCGGCAACCATGGCGTCAGCATCGCCATAGGCAATCATACGCGCTGCCTGGCCGATGTTGTGCACACCAGACGTACAGGCTGTGGCGATGGAGATGCTTGGACCACGCAGGCCATACATGATGGTGAGATGACCCGCCACCATGTTAACAATCGTTGACGGAACGAAGAACGGGCTAATCTTACGCGGGCCACCATTCACTAAAGAGCTATGGTTTTCCTCGATTAAGCCAAGACCGCCAATCCCGGAGCCAATAGCGGCGCCAATACGGGTTGCGTTCTCTTCCGTAATTTCAAGGCCAGAATCCTGCATGGCCTGAACGCCAGCGACAATTCCATATTGAATGAAGGCATCCATCTTGCGCTGTTCTTTACGCGAGATGATCTCTTCACAGTTAAAATCCTTTACTAAGCCAGCAAATTTCGTTGCATAGGCGCTAGTATCGAAATGGTCGATTAGGCTAATGCCACTCTGACCGGCAAGGAGAGCTTTCCAGGTGGACTCTACGGTATTGCCGACAGGAGATAACATGCCAAGTCCGGTCACAACTACACGACGCTTAGACACGCTTGTCCTCCAGGGAGGGATAAAAAAAATAGAAAAACGAGGGACTACAAAAGAAAAAACTCAGGCGGTCGAATGACCGCCTGGAGATGTTCACTTACGCCTGGTGACCGTTGATGTAATCAATGGCAGCCTGAACGGTGGTGATTTTCTCAGCTTCTTCGTCCGGAATCTCAGTATCAAACTCTTCTTCCAGAGCCATTACCAGCTCAACGGTGTCAAGAGAATCTGCGCCCAGGTCTTCAACGAAAGAAGCATTGTTGGTCACTTCTTCCTGCTTAACGCCCAGCTGTTCGCCGATAATTTTCTTAACGCGTTCTTCGATAGTGCTCATACTCTTAAATTTCCTATCAAAACTCGCTTTCGCGATGGTTTTCGTAGTGTATAAAATGTTGAAAAATTTGCAACTAAATCCCGGCAGGTCTTACCACGATTTTACGTTATTTTGAGGCCATTCGCCCTAATAACGCAAATATTTTCTATCGTGGTTAAACCATATACATCCCGCCATTGACGTGGAGAGTCTCACCAGTGATGTAACTCGCTTCGTCAGAGGCTAAAAATGCAACCGCGCTGGCGATTTCTTTAGGGTCGCCTAAACGACCCGCTGGAACTGCCGCCAGCGTACCCGCACGCTGCTCATCGGTCAGCGCACGCGTCATGTCCGTTTCAATAAAGCCCGGAGCAACAACGTTTACAGTAATACCGCGGGACGCAACTTCACGTGCCAGCGACTTACTGAAACCGATCAGACCTGCTTTCGCCGCAGCGTAGTTTGCCTGACCAGCATTTCCCATGGTACCAACCACAGAACCGACAGTGATAATACGGCCATGACGCTTCTTCATCATAGCTCGCATTACCGCTTTTGACAGACGGAACACAGATGACAGATTGGTTTCGATAATATCGTTCCACTCATCATCTTTCATTCGCATCAGTAAGTTGTCGCGAGTGATTCCGGCATTATTGACCAGAATATCCACTTCGCCAAATTCTGCGCGAATATTTCCCAGAACAGATTCGATAGATGCAGGATCGGTCACATTCAACATCAGACCCTTACCGTTCGCACCCAGATAATCACTGATGGCCTGCGCACCGTTTTCGCTGGTGGCAGTACCGATTACGGTCGCGCCGCGCGCGACGAGGGTTTCAGCGATAGCACGGCCAATACCACGACTTGCGCCAGTGACCAGTGCGATTTTTCCTTCAAAACTCATGATATTCCTCTTCTTACTGCGCAAGTGCCGCTGACAGGGCTTCAGGCTCGTTAATCGCCGATGCGGTCAGGGTATCAACAATACGTTTGGTCAGACCGGTGAGGACTTTACCCGGGCCCACTTCATACAGGTGCTCAACGCCCTGCGCCGCCATAAATTCAACGGTTTTGGTCCACTGAACCGGGCTGTACAGCTGGCGAACCAGCGCATGGCGGATAGCCTCAGGTGCGGTTTCGCACTGCACATCAACGTTGTTCACGACCGGAATGGTCGGTGCGCTGAAGGTAATTTTATCCAGCTCAACGGCGAGCTTGTCTGCAGCCGGTTTCATCAGCGCGCAGTGAGAAGGAACGCTCACCGGCAGCGGCAGGGCGCGTTTAGCGCCTGCGGCTTTACAGGCTGCGCCCGCACGTTCAACCGCTTCTTTATGGCCAGCGATAACCACCTGGCCCGGCGAGTTGAAGTTCACCGGAGAAACGACCTGGCCTTCTGCGGACTCTTCACAGGCTTTTGCAATGGAAGCATCATCCAGACCAATAATCGCTGACATGCCGCCGGTACCTTCCGGCACCGCTTCCTGCATGAATTTGCCGCGCAGTTCAACCAGACGTACAGCATCAGCAAACGCAATCACGCCCGCGCAAACCAGGGCAGAGTATTCACCCAGGCTGTGACCGGCCAACAGCGCAGGTGCTTTACCGCCCTGCTGCTGCCATACGCGCCACAGTGCGACCGATGCGGTCAGCAGTGCCGGCTGCGTCTGCCAGGTTTTATTCAGCTCTTCAGCTGGCCCTTGCTGGGTCAGCGCCCAAAGATCGTAGCCCAGCGCATCAGAAGCTTCACGAAATGTCTCTTCGATGACCGGATACTGCTCCGCTAATCCAGACAACATTCCAACAGCCTGAGAACCCTGACCGGGAAACACAAAAGCAAATTGGGTCATTTTCTTATCCTTTTACTAGAAACGAACCAGTGCAGAACCCCAGGTGAAACCGCCACCGAAGGCTTCGAGCAAGACCAGCTGGCCTCGTTGAATTCGTCCATCGCGCACCGCTTCGTCAAACGCGCAGGGTACTGATGCTGCAGACGTATTGCCATGACGGTCCAGCGTCACCACAACGTTATCCATAGACATGCCGAGCTTCTTAGCTGTGGCGCTGATAATGCGCAGGTTAGCCTGATGCGGCACCAGCCAGTCGAGAGCTGAACGCTCCAGATTATTGGCTTCCAGCGTCTCGTCAACGATGTGCGCCAGCTCGGTCACGGCCACTTTAAAGACTTCGTTACCGGCCATGGTCAGGTAGATTGCGCTGTCCGGATTGACACGATCGGCGTTTGGCAGCGTTAACAGTTCCCCGTAACGGCCATCTGCATGCAGATGCGTCGAAATGATGCCCGGCTCTTCAGATTGGCCTAACAGGACGGCTCCAGCACCATCGCCAAAAATAATGATCGTTCCGCGATCGTTTGGATCGCAGGTGCGAGCCAGCACGTCAGCACCGATAACCAGCGCATGCTTCACGGCACCCGATTTCACGTATTGATCGGCAATGCTCAGGGCATAGGTAAAGCCTGCGCACGCGGCTGCAACGTCAAACGCCGGGCAACCTTTGATCCCCAGCATGTTCTGAACCTGGCACGCCGCGCTTGGGAAAGCATGCGTGGCTGAGGTGGTCGCAACGATAATCAGGCCAATGTCGTCTTTATCGACACCCGCCATTTCCAGTGCGCGCTGGGCGGCTTCATAGCCCATGGTGGAAACTGTTTCATCTGGCGCGGCAATACGACGTTCGCGAATACCTGTACGTGTGACGATCCACTCATCAGACGTATCGACCATTTTTTCCAGATCGGCGTTGGTTCGCACTTGCTTTGGCAGATAGCTGCCGGTACCTAAAATCTTCGTATACATGTACGCTCAGTCACTTTTTGCTAATACAGATCCCAGGCGAGCGGCAATCCGCTGTGGGACTTGTCGCTGCACCGCCTGCACTGCCTGTTCAATCGCGACGGTAAAGGCTCGCTGATTGGCCGCACCGTGACTCTTAATCACAATGCCGCGCAATCCTAACAGACAGGCGCCATTATACTGGTCGGGGTTGAGGTGACTGAATCGCCGCGCCAGGCTCTTTTGTAACCAACGCTTCAATATAATCAGCCACCATGACCGTTTTTTACCCTCTCCCTGCGATTTAAGCAGAGAAAGAAACATTCTCACCACCCCTTCCATGGTTTTTAATGTAACGTTTCCTGTAAACCCGTCACACACCAGTACATCCGTTTTTCCGGTCAATAATTCGTTGGCTTCGAGATATCCAATATAGTTGATGGATGGCTCGTGTTTTAGCCGCTCGGCAGCGTCACGGATGCTGTCGAGACCTTTAGTCTCCTCCTCGCCAATATTCAGCAAGGCGACACGGGGATGTGAAATCCCAACCACTTCTTCTGCCAGCACTGACCCCATGACGGCAAACTGCGCCAGCATAACACTGTCGCAGTCGACGTTGGCACCTAAATCCAGCACCACCGTTTTGCCCTTTTGCTGATGGGGCAGAACGGTTACCAGCGCCGGGCGCTCAATACCCTCAATCGGTTTGAGCAGTAATTTTGCCAGTCCCATCAGCGCGCCGGTATTTCCGGCGCTGACGCACGCCTGCGCGCGTCCCTCTTTAACCAGCTCCAGCGCGATGCGCATTGAGCTGCCGCGACTGCTGCGGATCGCCTGTGAGACCCGGACATCACTGGCAATAACTGACTGGGCAGGAATAATCTGCAGACGTGAACGTTGTTCGAAGTCAGCTTTTGCGAGTAATGGCGTGATAGCGTCGGGATTGCCGACTAAAAGAAGAGTGAGTTGCGAATTAGAGTTCAGTGCCTGCAATGCTGCAGGCACTGTCACGGAAGGGCCAAAATCGCCCCCCATGACATCTAACGCCAGGGTTAGACGTGTCAAGGTATCGTCGCAGCCTGGTTCGGTATATCCCCGTTTGCACGGGGAAACCCTCACTAAGCCTAATCACGCAAATGCGTGATTACTTAGTGATAACCTTGCGGCCGCGGTAGAAACCGTCAGCAGTGATGTGGTGACGCAGGTGTTTCTCACCAGAAGTCTTGTCTACAGACAGGCTGGTAACTGCAGTCAGTGCGTCATGGGAACGACGCATGCCACGTTTGGAACGGGTTGGTTTATTCTGTTGTACGGCCATGGACCTTACTCCTTAATTACTTACGCTTTAAGCTGGCTAATACGGCAAATGGGTTTGGTTTTTGCGCTTCATCAGGCAGTTCCCCAAAGACCATGTCCGCCTCGGACACTTCACAGTGTTCAGAATCATGCACCGGAACTACAGGCAAAGTGAGGATGATTTCATCTTCAACTAACGCCAGCAGATCGATTTCACCGAATTCGTTAACCTCAATCGGCTCATACGCTTCCGGGAGTGCTTCAGCCTGTTCGTCTGAACGAACCGGACTAAAACAATATGTTGTGTGAACATGAAGTGGGAACGGTTTCCCGCAACGCTGACATTCGAGCGTGACCGACACCTTCGCATCACCGGTAATAACGGCAAGGCGCTGGGGATCGATTTCGAACGACATGGAGCATTCCACATCACTGTCCACACTGACTACGGATTCGGCGATACGCTCAGCCTGGTCACGAGTATAGATACCTTCGTAATCAAGGCGTTTTTGAGCCGTACGAACCGGATCAAGAGTCAGGGGTAATTTTACCTTTTGCATAGGGCGCGCATATTAACTTTGTAACGTCATAGAGTCAAAGAAAAAGGCAACCTCAGGCTGCCTTTTGCCAATTATTCGCACACATTGCGGCCTCTAGTTTAAAATGGCTGGCATCGATACGCTATATCTGGTGAAAAAAATATGCCAAATCTTATTCTCGCCTCGACTTCGCCCTACCGCCGCGTGCTGCTGGAAAAACTTGGCGTACCTTTAGAATGCGCCGCGCCGGACGTGGATGAAAGTCCGCTCCCCGGTGAGTCGCCACGGCATCTGGTGGTACGTCTGGCGCAGGAAAAAGCGAAAAGTCTGGCAGCGCGATTTCCTGACCATCTCATTATAGGTTCCGATCAGGTTTGCGTCCTTGATGGAATCATCACCGGTAAACCGCACACCGAAGAGAATGCGCGCCAGCAGCTGCTGAAAGCCCGCGGCAATATCGTGACCTTCTATACCGGCCTCGCCCTCTATAACAGCGCTACGGGTCATCTGCAGACGGAATGCGAGCCCTTTGATGTTCACTTCCGCCATCTCAGCGAACAGGAGATTGAGGACTATGTTCGCAAAGAGCGTCCGTTAAACTGCGCGGGCAGCTTTAAGAGTGAAGGATTGGGAATTGCGTTGTTCGACAGGCTGGACGGGCGTGACCCGAACACGTTAGTGGGATTACCGCTGATTGCGCTGTGCCAGATGCTCCGCCGCGAACATTCTAATCCCCTGGTGGCGTGAGCTACGCCGGGTGGCGCTGCGTTACCCGGCCTGCAAAACCGCAGGACATGCAAGCGCAGCGCCGCCGGGCAATCAACCGCGCAGAACTTTAAGACAGCGTTTCAGCTGTTCGTCCATCGGGGCTTCAATACGTATTACCTCGCCGGTACCCGGATGGGTAAACTTCAGCGCGGCGGCGTGCAGGAACAGACGCGATAAGCCCGTACCGGCCAGCTGCTTATCAAACTCACGGTCTCCATAGCGATCGTCAAAGGCGATAGGGTGCCCCGCATGCAGAGTATGAACACGGATCTGGTGAGTACGGCCGGTCACCGGGCTGCAGCGTACCAGGGTAGCGAATTCATAACGCTCTTCAACTTTGAATCGCGTTTCAGACGGTTTGCCTTCCTGACTCACGCGGACAATACGTTCACCGCTTTGCAGGATATTTTTCAGTAACGGCGCCTGCACCACTTTAACATGCGATTGCCACTGGCCGCGTACCAGCGCGAGGTAGTCCTTTTGCATCCCTTTCTCACGCAGCTGTTCATGCAGTGAACGCAGCGCCGAACGCTTTTTCGCCACCAGCAATACGCCAGAGGTATCGCGGTCAAGGCGATGAACCAGCTCAAGGAAGCGGGCTTCCGGACGCAGTGCACGCAGGCCTTCAATGACGCCGAAGCTCAATCCGCTGCCGCCGTGTACGGCGGTGCCGGACGGTTTGTTAAGCACCAGGATATGGTCGTCTTCATATAAAATCACATCCGCCAGCGCGGCGACTTTATTGAGATGCGGCGATACCGCCTCTTCTTCCCGCTCGGCTACGCGCACGGGCGGAATGCGCACTTCATCACCCGCTTCAAGTTTGTATTCAGGTTTGATGCGTTTCTTATTCACACGCACTTCACCCTTACGCAGGATGCGATAAATCATGCTCTTTGGCACACCCTTCAACTGGGTGCGCAAAAAGTTGTCGATGCGTTGCCCCGCTTCATCATCGGTAATGGCAACCATTTTTACGGCTGGAGTCTCTGTTTTCATGGGGGGCGATTCTAATTATCGCCAGCCAATAGCGCCACTCATTTTTCTATGCTTATATTTACCTTTACCCGGTCAGTGTTTCGTTCACGCAATCGATTTGGTGGTTATTAAACCAATCACATCACAGAAGTGAAGAAACTGTGAGTAACCGGGTGATAAATGGTAAAAGTCATCTTGCTATAACCCGGCCAGCAATGGAATAATGCTGCTGTTTTCCGCGTTAAATCCGGGTTTAGTAAGGATATCGACGGAATGACCAATTTTGTCTGACCGATCATCCACGCAGCAATGGCGTAAGACGTATTGATCTTTCAGACAGTTAGCGGGCTGCGGGTTGCAGTACTTACCGGTAAATGGAATCTTCTCTGGAGAGTTTTACCTAGGCTATTCCCCTGATAATCGCGCTGTATTTCCGTATGAAATACAGGCAACCGACACTTTGCGCCTCTTAAGCGAGCGACAACCGTGAGGTTGGCGACGTGAATAGACACGAGGCCATCGGTTCATACCCCGGAAAGCGTCACCTTGCCCGCAGCTTAGTCGTCAATGTAAGAATAATGAGTAAGTTACGATGAAAAGAATGTTAATCAACGCAACTCAGCAAGAAGAGTTGCGTGTCGCCCTTGTGGATGGGCAGCGTCTGTACGATCTGGATATCGAAAGTCCTGGACACGAACAGAAAAAAGCGAACATTTACAAAGGCAAAATCACCCGCATTGAACCCAGCCTTGAAGCCGCATTTGTCGATTACGGTGCCGAGCGTCATGGTTTCCTCCCGCTAAAAGAGATCGCTCGCGAGTACTTCCCTTCCAACTATAACGCCCATGGCCGTCCAAACATCAAAGATGTTCTGCGTGAAGGTCAGGAAGTTATTGTCCAGATTGATAAAGAAGAGCGCGGCAACAAAGGCGCGGCACTGACAACCTTTATTAGCCTGGCTGGCAGCTACCTCGTTCTGATGCCAAACAACCCGCGTGCGGGTGGCATCTCTCGCCGCATCGAAGGCGACGACCGTACCGAGCTGAAAGAAGCGCTGGCAAGCCTTGAGCTGCCGGACGGCATGGGGCTGATTGTCCGTACCGCAGGCGTTGGCAAATCCGCCGAAGCGCTGCAGTGGGACCTGAGCTTCCGTCTGAAGCACTGGGAAGCGATTCAGAAAGCTGCTGAAAGCCGCCCTGCTCCATTCCTGATCCACCAGGAAAGTAATGTTATCGTACGTGCCTTCCGTGACTATCTGCGTCAGGACATCGGCGAAATTCTGATTGATAACCCGAAAGTGCTTGAGCTGGCTCGCCAGCACATCGCTGCCCTGGGGCGTCCTGATTTCACCAGTAAAATTAAACTGTACACCGGTGAGATCCCGCTGTTCAGCCACTACCAGATTGAATCGCAGATTGAATCTGCCTTCCAGCGTGAAGTCCGTCTGCCATCCGGTGGGTCGATCGTTATCGACAGCACCGAAGCGCTGACCGCCATCGACATCAACTCCGCCCGAGCAACCCGCGGCGGCGATATCGAAGAGACGGCGTTCAACACCAACCTGGAAGCGGCAGACGAGATTGCACGTCAGCTGCGTCTGCGTGACCTCGGTGGCCTGATTGTTATCGACTTCATCGACATGACCCCAGTACGTCACCAGCGCGCGGTGGAAAACCGCCTGCGTGAAGCGGTGCGTCAGGATCGTGCGCGCATTCAGATCAGCCATATCTCCCGTTTTGGCCTGCTGGAGATGTCCCGTCAGCGTCTGAGCCCGTCCCTGGGCGAATCCAGCCACCACGTCTGCCCACGCTGTAGCGGCACCGGCACCGTGCGTGACAATGAATCGCTGTCGCTCTCTATTCTGCGTCTCATCGAAGAAGAAGCGCTGAAAGAGAACACCAAAGAAGTCCATGCCATTGTACCTGTTCCGGTTGCCTCCTACCTGCTGAACGAAAAACGTGCTGCGGTAAGCGCAATTGAATCCCGTCTGAGCGGCGTACGCTGCGTGATCGTGCCAAACGACCAGATGCAGACCCCGCACTACTCCGTGCTGCGCGTGCGCAAAGGTGAAGAGACATCTACCCTGAGCTACATGCTGCCTAAGCTGCATGAAGAAGCGATGGCGCTGCCGTCAGAGGAAGAGTACTCAGAGCGTAAACTGCCTGAGCAACCTGCCCTCGCCGCGTTCGTAATGCCTGAAGCGCCACCTGCCCCCGCGCAGGAGACCGTTGCGGCTAAACCAGCAGCAGAAGCCAGCCAACCGACTGAGCAGCATGGCCTGCTGAGCCGCTTCTTCAGCGCGCTGAAGAAAATGTTTGCAGGCGAAGAGCCGCAGCCAGCCCCGGCGCCGGTTGAGAAGAAAGAAGAGAAACAGGAGCGTTCACCGGATCGTCGTAAACGTCAGAACAATCGTCGTGACCGCAACGAGCGCCGCGATAACCGTTCAGACAGCAGCGAAGGTCGTGAGGGCAGCGATAGCCGTGACAATCGCGACAACCGTGAGGGTCGTGAGCGCCGCGAAGGGCGTGACGATAACCGTCGCAACCGCCGCGAAAAGCCGCAGCAGAACGCAGAAGATCGTGAAATTCGCCAGCCGGTCACCGAAGAGTCTGACAAAGGCAGACAGCGTGATGAGCAGCAGCCGCGCCGCGAGCGTAACCGTCGTCGTAATGATGACAAGCGCCAGGCACAGCAGGAAGTTAAAGCGCTGAATCGCGAAGAAGAGACCGCGCAGGATGCTGAGCAGGAAGAGCGCGTTCAGGTTATGCCACGCCGTAAGCAGCGTCAGCTAAGCCAGAAGGTGCGCTTCGAGTCTCAGACCGAAGAGGCAGCGGTTGAAGCAGTCGCGCCTCAGGCTGCGCCAGCCCAGAGCACCGAAGTGGCTAAAGTCGATCTGCCTGCCGTTATCGAAAACGCACCTGAGCAGGAAGAGAACGCGGAAGGCCGTGAAAACGCTGGCATGCCGCGTCGTTCACGTCGCTCCCCACGTCACCTGCGTGTGAGCGGTCAGCGTCGTCGTCGCTATCGTGACGAGCGTTATCCGCTGCAGTCTCCAATGCCGCTGGCTATTGCCTGTGCGTCACCAGAGATGGCATCAGGTAAGGCCTGGATCCGTTATCCGGTTGCCCGTCCTCAGGAGCCACAGTTTGAAGAGCAGAACGTTGCTGCTGAACCTGTAGCGCCTGTTGCGCCAGCCGCCGCTGAGGTTATCACTGAGGCAGCTGCCGTTGTGATCCCTGAACCGCAGGTTGCTGAAGTTGAAACTTCACATCCGGAAGTGATTGCTGCACCTGTGGCTGAACAACCGCAGATCGTCACCCCTGAAGACGCCGTTGTCGCAGAACAGGTCGTGGAAGAAGCTGTCGCTGCTGAACCGGCTGAAACCACCGACGTTGCAGCCGAGCCGCAGCCGGTCGTGAACGTTGAAGTGGAAACTGAAGTTCAACCTGAAATCGAAATTGATGTTGAACCGGTTGAGGTTGCTGAAGCGGAACCTGAAGTCACTGACGCCGTGGACGTCAACGCGCCAGAAGTGAAGCCAGCACCTGAAGTGACGCCAGCACCTGAGGTGAAACCAGCCCCAGCCGTCAAAGCTCACGCTGAAGCGCATCACGCCACTGCCCCAATGACCCGTGCTCCGGCACCGGAATATGTTGCAGAAGCGCCGCGCCACAGCGACTGGGTACGTCCGGCATTTGAGTTCGACGGTAAAGGCGCTGCAGGCGGTCATAGCGCCACGCATCAGGCCACTGCGCCAGCCACACGCCCACAGCCGGCTGAATAAGCCCGCTTAAGCGTAAAAGCCGACCCTCGGGTCGGCTTTTTTATTGCATCTGCCCGGGTCTGCGCATCCCCGTAATTTCAGGCATCACTTCTCTCATCATCTCCAGAAAACGACGTAGTCTCGCCGGATAATAGCGCGACCACGGGTAGACCAGATGAACCGGCAACGCGGCTGGCTGCCAGTCAGGCAGGAGATGCACCAGCCTTCCCTCGCGAATATCCGCCTCGACCGTCCAGCTTGACACCACGGCAACGCCGAGCCCCGTAAGTGCGCTTTTACGGGCCACGTACAGGCTATCCGTACTTAATCGCGGCGAGATAGCCACCCGCTGCGGTTGGGATAACTCCTCGCGGAACAACTCAACATGCTGACGATAAAACGTATTGAGGGCCACCCAGGGCAGCGCGGAGAGATCTTCGGGCTTCTCAACAGGGGCGAAGCGCGCAAGCAGTGCCGGGGATGCCACGACGCAGCGCGGCACCTCGGCCAGCAGCACCGACACCGTCGCCGGGTCGATCTCCGCGCCGACCCGGATGGCGCAGTCGATGTTGTCACTCAAAAAATCAGCCGAGCGGTCGTTAAGCATCCACTCCACGTTCAGCCGCGGATAGCGCAACAGAAATTGCGTTAGCGGCTCCAGTAGCTGCTCCTGACCGAAAGCATGCGGCGCACGTACGCGCAGCACCCCCACAGGTTCATCTTCCGTCTGCCCCACTTCATCTTCCAGCGCATACCAGCTGTCGATCACCCGCCGGGCATGTTGATAGCACCTTTCGCCGTCATCGGTCAGCTTCATGGCATGGGTTGTTCGCAGGATCAGGCGCACGCCGAGCAGCGTCTCCAGAGACTGCAAGCGGCGGCTGACGGTCGCCTGGCTGGTTGTCATCTGTACGGCGGCAGCGGAAAGCGAGCCGGTCTCCACGATGCGCACAAAAGTACGCATTAACTCCACCCTGTCTATACGTTCCGAGCGCTTCATTTTTATTCCTGTTATACGTTACGCGTATAAGTGTTTTATCACTGCGCTGGCTACCACCGCAAGCTGGGGTGATTAAGAATAGCGACACACCCGAAATGAGGAATCGCATATGAACACCAGCACCTTAACCCCAGCCGTCAGCCGCTGGATCATTTTTATCCTCGCCATCGGCGCAGGATTTAGCGTCGCCGCCATCTACTATGCTCAGCCGCTGCTGCCGCTGATGGGCTCAGATTTGCATCTCAGTGTTGAAGGGATGGGAATGGTGCCAACCCTCACCCAGGCAGGTTATGCGCTGGGGATCCTGTTCCTGCTGCCACTGGGCGATCGCTACGACCGTCGCACCCTGATAGTAGTAAAAAGCGTCGCCCTGGCGTCGCTGCTTCTGGCCTGTAGCCTGACGGCGCAGATCCACACCCTGTTGCTGGTAAGCCTGCTGATTGGTATGACCGCCACCATGGCACAGGATATCGTCCCCGCTGCGGCTATTCTTGCGCCTCAGGGCAAGCAGGGGAAAACCGTCGGTACAGTGATGACCGGCCTGTTACTGGGGATCCTGCTCTCCCGTACGGTGAGCGGCGTGGTAGGGGAAGCCTTTGGCTGGCGTGTAATGTATCAGCTGGCGGCAGGCAGCATTGCGATCCTCGCCGCCGTGATGTGGTACATTCTGCCCCGCTTCGCGGTACCGTCGAACCTGCGTTATCCGGAGCTGATGCGTTCCATGGCGCATCTGTGGCGCCGCTACCCGGCCCTGCGCCGCGCCGCGCTGGCGCAGGGTTTCCTCTCCATTGCCTTTAGCGCCTTCTGGTCGACCCTGGCGGTCATGCTGATGGAGCATTACGGGCTTGGCAGCGCAGTCGCCGGAGGATACGGTATTGCCGGTGCCGCAGGTGCCCTGGCAGCCCCGCTGGCGGGTGGTCTGGCCGATAAACTGGGGGCGGGTAAAGTCACCCAGCTGGGTGCCGCACTGGTGACCGTCTCCTTCGCGCTGATGTTTTTGATGCCTGCTTTGGGCGTACATGGCCAGCTGATCCTGATTGCCGTCGCCGCCGTCGGCTTTGATCTCGGTCTGCAATCAAGCCTGGTGGCCCACCAGAACCTGGTTTACAGCCTTGAGCCACAGGCCCGTGGGCGCCTGAACGCCCTGCTCTTCACCGGCGTGTTTATCGGGATGGCGCTGGGTTCAGCCCTGGGGAGTCAGCTTTATACGATGGCCGGTTGGCCAGGGGTGATTGCACTGGCGACAATGACAGCTGGCGTGGCGCTGGTTATCCGCATGACCGAAAACGCACGCCCTACATCCTCAGCCGTGCAGAATTCCTGAAAAAAATGCCCAATCCGCAAAACGGATTGGGCACACAGAACATAACCAGTTTCAAGTCATGTCCAAAGGTCAAGACTGTTACTTATTAAGCTGGAAAAGAGACATACCCTGCATGTCGCTGAACGCTTTATAGGATGCCTGCAACGCCGCCTGCTGCATGGTGTAGGACGAAATCGCCGCGTTCCAGTCAACTTCTACAAGATCGCTCATTTGCGTCGACAGTCCTAAGGCGCGATCGCTTCCCAGCGTATCAAGTGATTCGAGTTCCTTCAGTTTTGTCCCCAGATCGGCGCGCACGGTAAGCACGTTATCAAGGGAGTTACGTAAGCCCCGGTTTGCTTTATCAATATCAGCAGCAAACTGGTCAGCTTTCGCCTGATCGCCTTCAACAGGAACTTTAAGGGCTGCAATCGCACTATCGAAAATTTTGAACAGATTCTTTTCCTGCGTGCTGCCTGCAGGTTCCGGCGTCGCATTGCTGGTGAAAGAGGCGAACACTTCGGTGCCTGTGTGGCTGATCTGCATGGTACGTGCGGAATCGACCTGCTGACTGATTGGCGTGGAACCCCCAGTATATGTCCCGCTAGCCTGATCAAATGCAGCGGCGTCAGTTTTATAACCTGCAAAAATGTAGCGTCCGTTACCGTCAGTACTATTTGCCAGGTTCATCAGCTGATCGCGAATACCCTGCAGATCGGTGGCAAGAGAGTTACGATCGCTATCACTCAGGGTGCCGTTACCTGCATAGACGATCTTTTCCTGGGCAGACTGCAACGCTGTGGTCACCTGCCCCAAAATATTCTCTTCCAGCGATACTTTCTGTGTGGCAAAAGAGCGGGCCAGCGTGTACTGGCTGTTCTGCGCCTGGGCCTGCGACACCACCACGGCCTGCGAAGCGGCAATCGGATCGTCAGAAGGACGGTTTACACGTTTGCCGGTGGACATCTGTTCCCCGTACTCCATCCACTTGCTCTGGGAATCGGTGATCCCGCGCATGTTCTGCTGGTACATCATCTGGGTGCTAATACGCATCGTTCACCTCAGCCTTAGCGAATGTTAATTAACGCGTCGAAGAGCGTGCTGGCGGTTTGCAGCACCTGGGCATTGGCCAGATAGTACTGCTGGAAGCGCTGCAGGTTGCCGTACTCTTCGTCGAGGTTAACGCCGGAGATCGACTGCTGCTGGTTGCTCAGCTGCGTCGTCACGTTTGCCTGGGTAGTGCTGCTGGATTTCAGCGTCGCGGTTTTGCTACCGACGGTGCTGACCAGCGAGGCATAGGCATCGTTGAAGCTTTTGTTGCCGCCGACCACTTTGCTGTTCTGTAGATCCAGCAGCGCCTGGCCGTTGCGGTTATCACTTTCACCGCCATCAGGGTCAGAAGCCAGGGCCAGTTTTCCCTCTTCGCTGATCGCCACGTCCATATTTACGATGGCATTAGCGACGGGTTTGATGGTAAAGCTGTCTTTGTTTTTTGCCGCGCCGGAGACGTTAACCTTCAGGCCATCGAAGGAGAGATTTCCATTACCGTCATCGGTGGCAGTGACCGTCGTTTTATCGGACAGGCGGGTGATTTTCCAGCTGGAGCCATCAAACTCCATCTTGTAATCCGTCGCCTGCACTTTGGCAAAGTTGTCCATATCAACCGTCGCTGACACGGCAGCCGTACCGGTATTTTTGCTGTTAGCCAACACTGCAGGCGCGCCGATATCAAATAACTCACCGCCGGGTTTACCTTCTACGTCATAGCCCTTTTCATGCTGGGTATTCATCGCATTCGCGAAGGTGAGCGCCAGCTGGTTGAGGGTGTTGCGTGCCGCATCGAGCTCTTCGGTACGGAAGGACAACATGCCGCCCAGGGAACCGCTGGTCAGCAGTTTTTCCGGGATCTCAACCGGGCCCGAGGTGCCGTCAACAAAGGCCACCGTAGTGCGGGAAGGATCGGCGCTGGATTTTACCGCCGCCAGCTGGTTGGCAGTGCTGCCCTGAACCAGGTTGTAGCCGTTACCGAAGGAGACGTTATAGGTGCCGCTGTCCTGAACGGCGACTTCAACGCCCACGATCTGGTTCAGCTCGCTCACCAGCTGGTCACGCTGATCGAGCAGGTTGTTCGGAGACGCGCCCGCGCCCACGCCGGTCAGACGGGAAATCTGATCGTTCAGGTTAGCAATTTGTTTGGCGTAGTTGTTGATCTGCTCAACGCTGGTGCCGATCGCGGTGTTGATCTGCTTATCCTGATCGCGCAGATACTGATCGTTCACTTTGAACTGATTCACCAGGCCATCAGCTTTGCCCAGTACCGTCTGGCGCGCGGCCGGATCTTCGGCATTGCTGACCAGCGTCTGCAGGCTGCTGAAGAAGTCCTGCATGGTGGTCGCCAGGCTGTTGGTGCTGCCCGACAGAATGTCGTCAATTTTGGACATCTGCTGGTAGCGGGTGGTCAGGGCGCTGCTCTGGTTCTGCGCGGCGCGCAGCTGGTTAGTAATGAATGCATCATATTCGCGCTGGACCCCGGAGACATACACGCCGTTGCCAACCCAACCGCCGCCCGTCAGCGTACTGTTTGAGGCACTCAGCACCGTCGTCTGACGGGTATAGCCCGTCACGTTGTAGCTTGAAATGTTATTACTGGCGGTATTCAGTGCAGCCTGTGCCGCACTGAGGCCACTCATGGCGCTGTTGATCAAACTGGACATGGGGGTTCCTTTTATACTTTCAGACACGAGTCCTGCTGGAGATTATCGGCAGGCTCCAGCCGGACTTGAGAACTTTCAGAACAGATTTTCGATATCGCTGCTGTAGGCTTTGCTGACTTTCTCACCCATCGATTTCAGCTGCTGGATCATGCTGGTCAGCTTGCGGGCATACTGCGGGTCGGTGGCGTAGCCGGCATTCTGCAACGCCTGCGCCCCCTGCTCTGCCGTCGCAGCCTGGGTCACTGCCGCATAGCGCGGGTTACGACTCAGCAGGCCGACATAGTCTGAAAGCGCCTCCAGATACGAGCTGTACACGCGGAATTTGGCTTTGACCTTTTTCGCCTCGCCATTTTCATATTCGGTAGTGGTGATCTCGGTGGTTGGCCCTTTCCAGCTTCCCGATGCCTTAACACCGAAGATGTTGAAGCTCGGCTCGCCGTTCTCGCGGCGGATCTGACGTTGCCCCCAGCCCGACTCCAGCGCCGCCTGGGCGAGGATCAGGTGATGGGGAACCCCGCTCTGCTGGCTGGCAAGACGCGCCGGCAGTGAAAGCTGCGCCAGGAAGTCCTTGCTGTCCCCGGTGAGGGGTTCATCGTTACTTTCAGGCACCTTCGGTACCGCTTTACGCACCATCTGGGTCAGGGCCTGGTTTTGATAGCTGGTCACCCTTTCCAGATCGAACTTCATCGGTACCTGCTGCGGTGCCTCTTCCGGCGGCACGCCCTGGGCGGCCGCCATCTGCTTAACGATCACATCCGCCAGTCCCAGCCCTTTACCGGCGGTCATCTGCTGCGCAATCTGCTGGTCATACATGCTGGTGTACAGACGCGTGGAGTCGCTGCTGAAGATGCCGTCTTTCGGCAGGGCTTCACGCATGCTTTTCAGCATCATCTGGACAAACATCCCCTCCACCTGGCGGGCCACCGGGCGGATATTCCCCGCCGGATCTTTGCCCGCTTTAGACTTCAGTTCGTTGAGCGACTGGGTATCCCAGGCCGCGCTGCTCAGCAGTTTGCTATCGGTCAGCATCAGATAATTTCCACTTTGGCGCGCAGACAGCCCGCGCTCTGCATGGACTGCAGAATCGACATCAGATCCATCGGGGTGGCGCCCAGCGCATTGAGGGCACGGACCACGTTGTTCAGGTTGGCGCTGGAGCGCACGCTCTGCAGCGAGCCGCCGCTCTGACGTAAATCAATCTGGGTCTGCGGCGTGACCACCGTTTCACCGCCGCCAAACGGCGTATCCGGCTGGCTGACGTTAGCCGAGCGGTTGACGGTAACAGAGAGGTTGCCCTGCGCCACGGCACAGCTGTCCAGGGTCACCTCACGGTTCATGACCACCGAGCCGGTACGGGAGTTGATAATCACTTTGGCGTCCTGCGGCGTGACGTTCACTTCCATATTCTGGATGTCCGCCAGCAGACGCACCTGGTTGCTGCCACCGCTGGAGACGCGGATCTGCACGGTACGGGCGTCCAGCGCGGTGGCGCTGCCAAAGCCGCGGCCGCGGTTGATGGTGTCCGCAATCTGCTGCGCCATGGTGAAGTCGTCCTGGTTCAGCTGCAGGTTGATGGTGTTGCCGGTGCCAAACTGGGTCGGCAGCTCACGTTCGATGACGGCCCCGTTAGTTATACGCCCGCCGTTAAGCTGGTTAACCTGCACGCTGCTGCCGCCTGCGGAGGCACCCGCCCCGCCGACGAGGATGTTCCCTTGCGCCAGGGCATACACCTGGCTGTCGACCCCTTTCAACGGAGTCATCAGCAGCGTACCACCGCGCAGGCTTTTCGCGTTACCCATGGAGGAGACCACCACGTCGATGGTTTGTCCCTGGCGCGCGAAGGCCGGGAAAGAGGCGGTGACCATAACCGCCGCCACGTTTTTCAGCTGCATGTTAGTCCCTGCCGGCACGGTAATGCCGAGCTGGGAGAGCATGTTGTTCAGGCTCTGGGTGGTGAACGGCGTCTGGGTGGTCTGGTCACCCGTACCGTCCAGTCCCACGACCAGACCGTAACCGATCAGTGAGTTTTCCCGCACGCCCTGTACGCTTGTGAGATCGCGAATACGGTCGGCCTGGGCACAGGTTGCCACCAGCACCAGCAGGAATCCGAAGAGGGATTTAAACATAGGTCACCTCGATTACATCGGTGATAGGTTAAGGAAGAAACGCTGCAACCAGCCCATATTCTGCGCTTCGTTGATGTAGCCGTTGCCGACGTACTCAATGCGCGCATCGGCCACCTGGGTGGACGGTACGGTGTTGGAGCCGCTGATGGTGCGAGGGTTAACCACACCGGAGAAGCGAATGAATTCAGTGCCCTGGTTGATGGCGATCTGTTTTTCACCCACGACATGTAAATTGCCGTTCGCCAGCACCTGGTCGACGGTGACCGTCAGGGTGCCGCTAAAGGTGTTGCTGGCATTGGCGCCGCCTTTACCGTTAAAGGAGTTGCCGCCAGACGCCTCGGCATCGGCTCGCGCATTACCGAAGAGGCCTTCGAGATAGCGTGGCACAGTGTCGAAGCCAAAATTGGTTTTCCCGTCGCGGCTGGCATTCGCCGACGAGCTTTTACTGGCGCTGACGTTTTCCTGTAGCTGGATGGTCAGGGTATCGCCGATATTACGTGGGCGACGGTCTTCAAACAGCGGCTGATAACCGTAGTTAATCGGCTGCGCGGTCTGGAAAATGGAGCCATTCACTACCGGCGTCGGGCCAGGAATGGGTTGGGCGGAGGTCGCACCCTGCACCAGGGGTTGAGACGGAACCCAGGCGCAACCGCTGAGGGTCACGGCCAGGAGTGTCACTATCGGATAACGAATCGCCGCGTGTTTTTGCATTGCCTTCATCTTCGAAAACAGGGAGCCGGTGCGGCGCGAACCGCACCGGACTACACCTTAAAGTTGCGTCAGTTTCTGCAGCATCTGGTCGGTCGTTGACACTGCTTTACTGTTAATTTCGTACGCGCGTTGCACCTGGATCATGTTCACCAGCTCTTCCGCGACGTTGACGTTTGAGGTTTCCACATACCCCTGATACAGCAGACCTGAACCGTTCAGGCCCGGCGTGCTCTCGTTCGGCGCACCGGAGGACTGCGTTTCGATGTACAGGTTCTCACCGATGCTTTCCAGACCGGTGTCGTTCATGAAGGTGGTCAGGTTAAGCTGGCCGACCTGCACCGGCGCGGCCTGGCCCTGCTGGGTCACGCTCACGATCCCGTCACGTCCGATGGTGATGCTCAGGGCGTTCGCCGGAATGGTGATCGCCGGTTGC
Organism: Leclercia adecarboxylata; assembly: GCF_023639785.1. Lineage (NCBI taxonomy): Bacteria > Pseudomonadati > Pseudomonadota > Gammaproteobacteria > Enterobacterales > Enterobacteriaceae > Leclercia > Leclercia adecarboxylata. The sequence continues at coordinate 1,723,110 of NZ_CP098325.1, read as the reverse complement.
ACCTGGAAACCGCCTGCGGTCACCAGCTGGCCGTTCTGATCCACCTGGAACGAACCGTCACGGGTGTAGCCAGAGGTGCCGTCCGGGAGCTGAACCTGGAAGAAGCCCTGGCCTTTGATCGCCACGTCTTTGCTGTTGTTGGTCTGGGACAGGTTGCCCTGGCTGTGCAGACGCTCGGTTGCCACCGGGCGAACACCGGTACCTATCTGCAGGCCGGAAGGCAGCGTAGTCTGTTCAGACGACTGCGCCCCTGGCTGGCGGATGGTTTGATAAAGCAAATCTTCGAAAACGGCACGCTGGCGCTTAAACCCGTTGGTGCTGACGTTCGCCAGGTTGTTGGCGATGACATCCATATTGGTTTGCTGCGCGTCGAGACCCGTTTTCGCGATCCATAAAGAACTGATCATATGAAGTCCTGTTAACTCATTGACAGCAGTTGGTTGGCGCGACCGGCGTTTTCATCAACGCTGGAAATCACCTTCATCTGCATTTCAAAACGGCGTGCGCTGGCGATCATGTCGGTCATCGCGGTCACCGGCTTAACGTTACTGCCTTCCAGCACGCCAGACATCACGCGAATGGTGGGGTCTGCCTGTAACGTCGCGCCACGGGTAGCCTGCGCCGCCTGGGTCAGACGGAACATGCCGTCGTCGCCACGCTGCACTTCGAAGCCTTCAGCTTTTACCAGCTTCAGGCGGCCAACCGGGGCCACGGTGTTCGGCGGATCGCCCGGGTTCAGGGCGGAGATAGTACCGTCTGCCGCGATGGTGATCTCCGAGCCTTCCGGCACGACGATCGGGCCGCCTTCACCGATAACCGGACGTCCCTGGATGGTCAGTTGCCCGACCGAATCCACCTGGATGTTCCCGTTACGGGTGTAGCCTTCGCCGCCGTCGGCGGTCTCAACCGTCAGCCAGCCGTCCTGCTGCAGCGCCACGTCGAGCGGGCGCGAGGTGTAATCCATCTGCCCCGGCGTCATATCGGCGCCCGGGGTGGATGCGGTGACCAGGGTACGCGTTGGCAGGGAGAGCCCTTCCACCGGCACGGCGCGCATTGCATTAAGCTGCGCACGAAAACCCGGCGTGGAGGCGTTCGCCAGGTTACTGGCGGTCACGGCCTGCTGGTTGAGCGTCTGACTGGCCGCGCCCATCGCGGTATATATTGCGTGATCCATTAAGCTATCCCGTCAGCCACTTAGCGGAGGTTAACCAGCGTGTTGAGGATCTGATCCTGGGTTTTGATGGTCTGCGCGTTAGACTGGTAGTTACGCTGCGCGACGATCATATTGACCAGTTCTTTACTCAGATCGACGTTGGAGGCTTCCAGCGCGCCGTTGGTCAGGGTACCGAAGTTACCGGAACCCGCAGTGCCCAGCAGCGCCACGCCTGATGACTGGGTGGCAGACCAGACGTTGTTACCTTCGGACTGCAGGCCTTCGTTGTTGGCGAAGTTAGCCAGCACGATCTGACCCAGAACCTGATTTTGTTCGTTGGAGTAGTTACCCACCACGGTGCCGTCATCGTTGATCTGATAGCTCACCAGGTCGCCCGGCTTGTAGCCGTTCTGGTTAGTCGCCACGATGTTATTCGCCCCGGTGTTCTGCTGCATGGAGTTCAGGAAGCTCAGGGAGAAAGTCACCGGTAGCGCACCGCTCAGGGGATCGGTGGTCACGTTGATGGCCGGGTTGGCATTTGCCGTGGCGCTCATCGTCCAGGTTTCCGGCGTGGTGCCCAGGGCGGTGTAGTTATACACGCCTTCCAGGTTACCGTTGCTGTCGAAGCTCATCTGGGCAGATTTGGTGATCTTGCCGTTCGCCACGCTGCCATCCTGTGAATAGACATCCCACTTGTTGTCTGCCGTTTTCACGTAGTAGACATACATGTTGTGGGCGTTACCCTGGTTGTCATAAACGGTGATGGTGCCTTTTTTATTGAAGCTGTCTGAATCCGGGTTGGCGTTTGTTACGTCAAACGGAATGGTCGGCACGCTGTCCGTAGAGTTCAGGTTGATCTGCTGGGCCGCGGTGGTGGTCGCTTTTGCCGCCATCAGGTTGTTTGGAATGGTGATCGGCTGTGGGTTCGCACCGGTCTGTACCGTTGGCGGGGTGCCGCCTGCCGGATAGCCCGTTACCTGCAGGCCCTGCATGTTCACCAGGTTGCGGTTTTCGTCCAGGCTGAACTGGCCGTTACGGCTGTAGTAGACCGAACCGTTGCTGTCGAGCATACGGAAGAAACCGTTCTGGCTGATCGCTACGTCCAGACCACGACCGGTGTTGGTGGTGGTACCGTCAGCGAAGTCCTGGGTGATGCCAGCGACTTTTACGCCCAGACCCACCTTGGAGCCGGCGAACATATCTGCAAACGACGCGCTACCGGACTTAAAGCCATAGGTCGCGGAGTTGGCAATGTTGTTACCAATGACGTCGAGGTTAGTGGCTGCAGCATTCAGGCCGCTGACCGCTTGTGAAAAGGCCATTTGTTACTCCTGATTAAAGGTTAAGGCTTAAATAATCTGCCGAACTTCGTCGAGCGTAGTCGTACCGTAAGTCCCCAGATCCAGCGTGTTACCGCTGCTGCTGCGGATCACGCCCTGCACCATCGCGAACTGCAGTGGCTGGGCCACCAGCTGCGTGCTGCCACTGCTGGCGGAAATGGCAACGTTATAAGAGCCGTTTGGCGCACTGCTGCCATCGGTCATCGTGCCATCCCAGGTAAAGGTGTGAACCCCGGCTTTCAGTTCGCCGATATCAATGGTGCGAACCACCGCACCGTTTTTATCGGTGATGGTGGCGGTCACTTTGTCGGCGCTCTGCTGCAGCTCAACGCCAAACGGCGTGGTGGAAGTGGTGCTGGTGCCGTCGGTGGTGCTGCTGCCCGCCAGAACGGTGGAGCCTGGGATCATCACGCCATGACCAATCAGGGTGCTGGCCTGCATCGACTGGCTGCTGTCGATCTGCCCGGAAATGGAACCCAGGGTGGTGTTGAGCTTCTCGATGCCGCTCACCGTACTGATCTGCGCAAGCTGCGTGGTCAGTTCGTTGTTCTGCATCGGGTTGGTTGGATCCTGGTTTTTCAGCTGCGCGACCAGCAGCGTCAGGAAGCTGCTCTGCAGATCGGAAGCATTACTTCCGGTCAGGGAGCTGCTGCCCGTGGCGCCGGAAACGCCCGTGGTCGCCGACCTGTCATTTACATTAACGGCAATGGACATTGATCTCTCCTTTACTGGCCCAGAGTGAGCGTTTTAAGCATCATGCTCTTCACGGTGTTCAGCACTTCTACGTTGGCCTGGTAGCTGCGGGACGCTGACATGGTATTTACCATCTCGCCGACCACATCCACGTTCGGCATCTTGACGTAGCCATTGGCGTCAGCCAGCGGATTGCCCGGCTCATACACCAGTTTGTCCGGTGCCTGGCTCTCAATCACATTGGCGACTTTTACCCCGCCGGTTTGCGCACCCGGTGCAGCATCCACCTGGAACACAACCTGCTTAGCGCGATAGGGTTGCCCGTCCGGGCCGGCCACGCTGTCGGCGTTCGCCAGGTTACTGGCGGCAACGTTCAGACGTTTGGATTGCGCGGTCAGCGCTGAACCCGCGATATCAAAGATATTGAGCAAAGCCATTACTGGTTGCCTCCTTGCAGAACATTCATCATGCCTTTAATCTGCCCGCCGAGAACGGTCAGTCCCATCTGGTACTTCAGGCTGTTATCGGCGAACTGGGTACGCTCCCGGTCCATGTCGACGGTGTTGCCGTCCAGGGATGGCTGATCGGGAACGCGATAAAGTAAATCGATATTCGGGGTGGTCACGGTCTCTGCGGGAATGTGGCGTGCAGAGGTCAGCGCGAGGGCGACACCGCTATTTTCGGCCCGTCCGCGCTCCATCACTTTCTTTAATTCACTGGAAAAATCGATATCACGCGCCTGAAACCCGGGGGTATCAGCGTTTGCGATATTGGCGGCCAGAATCTCCTGACGCTGGGCGCGTAAGTTGAGCGCTTCCTGCTGAAAACGTAGCGCGGCGTCGAGTTTATCGAGCATGTCTCCTCCGCTGATGGCAAAATTTCAGTAGATAGCTTAAATCTCACCCCATCTCCTTCATCGACGGAATAAGCGCAAAATGCGTCGCTATTTATTGCGTTGATGCCAAACCGCTACAGGTAGAATTCTGCTCATCATTCAACCGACGGTAACGGGCGATATGGCACTTAAACGTGGTTTGACCGCAACCCTGCTCCTGTGGAGCACACTCTCACAGGCACAGGATCTCGACGCCCAGCTGACGGCCTTCTTTGCCCAGCGGCTGGCGGGATTCAGCGATGAGGTTTCGGTCCAGGTCCGCACGCCAGCCAACATGCGTCCTTCCTGCGAGATGCCTGCATTCAGCGTCCTCGGCAACACCAGGTTGTGGGGCAACGTCAGCGTCAGGGCACAATGTGGTAATGAAAAACGGTTTATTCAGGTTGCAGTTCAGGCGACGGGCGATTATGTTGTCGCGTCCCGGAGTATCCCCCGGGGCGCCGCCCTGCAGCCGGGGAGCGTGACGCTGAAGCGCGGCAGGCTGGATCAGCTTCCGCCGCGGGCTATTCTGGATATTAACCAGGTGCAAAATGCCGTCACCCTGCGGGATCTGGTGCCGGGGCAGCCGCTGCAGCTGTCGATGCTGCGCCAGTCCTGGCGAATCAAAGCCGGGCAGCGGGTAATGGTGATCGCCAGCGGCGACGGCTTTAGCGTCAACGGTGAAGGCCAGGCACTGAATAACGCAGCGGTTGCGCAGAATGCACGGGTCAGGATGACATCGGGCCAAGTGGTGAGCGGAACGGTCGATACGGATGGGAATATTCTGATTAACCTGTAATCTTTTTAAAGATTGTGCGGCGGCTGCCGATAAACAAGTAACAAATGATGATGTCAGGCGCCAACGCCGCGAACCCTCGATGAGGACAACATAATGAGCATTGATCGTACATCGCCCCTTAAGCCGGTTAGCCCTGTACAACCGCGCGAGCTGAATGACACTGCCCCTGCAAAGACTCGCTCGCAGAAATCGGCGACCGCCAACAGCACCAGCGTCACGCTGAGCGATGCCCAGGCGAAACTGATGCAGCCTGGCAGTAACGATATCAACATGGAACGTGTTGAAGCGCTGAAAACCGCCATCCGCAATGGCGAGCTGAAAATGGATACCAGTAAAATCGCTGATGCGCTGATCCAGGATGCGCAAAGTTTCTTAGAGTAATCACCGTATGAGTCGTCTGACGGAAATAATGGATCAAATGACGGTCGTGCTGAACGACCTGAAAACGGTGATGGACGCCGAACAACAGCAGCTCTCTGCCGGAAATGTTCACGGCAGCGCGCTGCAGCGCATTACAGAAGACAAAAGCTCCCTGCTGGCGACGCTGGACTACCTTGAACAGCAGCGACGCAGCGAGCAATCCGCGCGCCACAGTGCAAATGATGATGTCGTCGATCGCTGGCAAACTATTACTGAAAAAACGCAGCATCTGCGCGATCTGAATCAGCACAACGGGTGGTTACTGGAGGGGCAAATCCTTCGTAACCAGCAGGCGCTTGAGGTACTTAAGCCGCATCAGGAGACGGGACTGTATGGCGCCGATGGCCAGACGGCCAGCTCACGCCCTGGCGGGAAGAAATTTTCGATTTAATCAGGCGATAGCGATAAAAAAGGGAGCACCGACAGGCGCTCCCTTTTTTTATGCCGTACGGCGGGCGAACTCTTTGACCTTAAAGCCCAGCACCGCCAGCGTGGCGAAGTAAGCCACCACACCCACCAGCACCACGGCCATCAGGCGCAGGAGACGATATGGCATGGTGCCCAGCGACCACTCCGGCATGACGTACAGCATCCCCACCAGCGCCGCCGCCATGACCAGCACGGCAATGACCAGACGCAACAGGAAGCTCGACCAGCCCGGCTGCGGGGTAAAGATCTGCTGTTTGCGCAGCTGCCAGTAGAGCAGCCCGGCATTGAGACAGGCCGCCAGACCGATGGACAACGACAGACCGGCATGCTTCAGCGGGCCGATAAAAGCCAGGTTCATTATCTGGGTCATGATCAGCGTCACGATGGCGATTTTCACCGGTGTCTTGATGTCCTGACGCGAGTAGAAGCCCGGCGCCAGCACTTTCACCACGATAAGTCCCATCAGCCCCACCGAGTAGGCGACCAGCGCCCGCTGGGTCATGGCGGCATCAAAAGCGGTAAATTTACCGTACTGGAACAGGGAGACGGTGAGCGGTTTCGCAAGGATCCCCAGCGCCACCGCGCTTGGCAGCGCCAGCAGGAAGCAAAGGCGTAATCCCCAGTCCATCAGGCGACAGTACTCATCGTGGTTGCCGCTGGCGAAACTGCGGGAGAGCGAAGGCAGCAAAATAGTGCCCAGCGCCACGCCCAGCACCCCGGACGGGAACTCCATCAGGCGGTCAGCGTAGTACATCCACGAGACCGACCCGGAGACAAGGAACGAGGCAAAAATGGTATTGATGATCAGCGAAATCTGGCTTACCGAGACGCCGAGGATCGCGGGCCCCATCTGCTTAACCACCCGCATCGCCCCGGCATCGCGCAGGTTAATGCGCGGCAGCACCAGCATGCCGATCTTCTTCAGGTGCGGCAGCTGATACGCCAGCTGCAGCACGCCCCCCACCGTCACCGCCCAGGCCAGCGCCAGTACCGGCGGATGGAAGTGCGGGGCGGCAAAGAGCGCAAAGCCGATCATGCTGACGTTCAGAAACGTTGGCGCAAACGCCGGGACCGAAAAACGGTTCCAGGTATTGAGGATGGCCCCGACCAGCGACGCCAGCGAGATCAGCAGAATATAAGGAAAGGTGATACGCAGCAGCTGCGAGGTCAGGGCAAACTTGTCGGCGGTATCGGCAAACCCTGGCGCGGTGACCATGATCACCCAGGGCGCTGCCAGCATCCCGATCACCGTGACGATCGCCAGCGCGAGGGTCAGCAGTCCCGACACATAGGCGACAAACACTCTGGTGGCGTCTTCGCCCTGCTTGCTTTTGTATTCCGCCAGGATCGGCACAAAGGCCTGCGAAAACGCGCCTTCGGCAAAAATTCGGCGCAGCAGGTTGGGCAGTTTAAAAGCAACAAAAAAGGCGTCAGTCGCCATCCCTGCGCCAAAGACCCGCGCCACAATGGCGTCGCGCGCAAAACCCAGCACGCGCGAAAACATGGTCATCGAGCTGACGGCGGCCAGCGATTTTAATAGGTTCATTAACGTGAGCTTCCACTACCTGAAACAAAACGCCTGCAAAGCAGGCGTAATTTCGCCGGGTAGCGCGGTGCTTACCCGGCCTGGAAAACGCAAAACGCGCCTAGTCTACTCGTAAAAACAGGAATTGCTATGGGCAGATGTTACAGCGGGTTATTCACTCATGGCATCGCGCCAGAGCTTTTCCACGATGCGCTGGGCGCGGATCGCCTGTTCGCCCGAGGTTTCAGGAACCGTCTGATTTTGCACGCATTCGATAAAGTGACGCGCGCAGCCCGCGAAACCGCGCTGCTCCAGGGTGCTTTGCCAGCCCGGTATCGCTGGCGTGACAATACCCGCCCCCCGCTCCTCGCGCCATTCGCGCATGTCGGTCACATCCAGCAGCGCGCCGTCAGTGACCGCCTGAACCCACTCCCGCTGGCTGCCCGCCCGACGGTGCATGGAGGTGGTCACCTGCAGCGTGCCCGCGCTGAAATGGTGCTCGGCATAGACCATCGCCCCCTGCTCATTGGTCTGCAGCGTGCCGCCGGTCAGCTGGGCGTCATCCCCGGCCAGCCAAAGTGCAGTGTCCACCACATGCAGATAATCATCGAGCAGGGTAAAACGCAGATCGCCAGGCCCGACACTGTCGGCGCGATGCTTGTCCATCCGCAGTGATGCCGCCCCCACCAGCCCGCTTTTCAGCTGCTGATAGAGCGGCGCAAAGCGACGGTTAAAGCCAACCATCAGGGTCAGTTTCTTCTGCGCGGCAAGGTCAATCAGCCGCTCGGCGTCGGCCAGATTGTCCGCCAGGGGTTTATCGACACAGACATGCACCCCGGCATGCAGCAGCTCGCTGACCACCTGATAGTGGGTGGCGGTAGAGGTGTGGACAAAGACCGCATCACAGGCGCGGGCCAGATCCTGCAACGATTCGAAGTAAGGCATGCGTACCGACTCGCAGATCCTGAGCGCCTTATCCCGCGACGGCGACCAGGCGCCCTGCAACGTCCAGTCTGACGCGGCGCTCAGTACCGGCAGCCAGGCTTTCTGGGCAATACCGCCCAGCCCTACTACGCCCACACGTAATTTTGTCACCGTTAATCCCCCAGATGTGCCAGCAGCGAATCGAGGCGCTGCTTGAGTTCTTCGACTTCGTTTTCCAGCGCTTCAACGCGGGCCAGTAAGGTCTCGTCCGTCGCCGGCGCCACGGCTTCCACCGCAGCGACAACGGTTTCAACCTCACCGCTGAACAGATGCATATAGCGGCTTTCACGCTTGCCGGGCTCGCGCGCCAGACGCAGGACAAAGGGACCATCTTCCCGGGCGGCCAGCCCTTCAAGGGTCTGCTCCACTTCCTGCATATCGGCGAACTCATGCATGCGCGCGGCACGGGTGCGCAGCTCGCCTGGCGTCTGTGCCCCCCGCAGCAGCAGGGTAGCGACGATGGCCACTTCTGCGGCGCTCAGCTTCAGGGCACCAAACTCAGAGTTGCAAAAACGCTGCTCATATTTGGTGACCCGATTGCCGAAACCGCTGACGGTGCGCAGGTAGTGGCGTTTGACGAGCGCATCAAGCTGCTCCTGTACCTCATGTTCGGCAAGGTTCATCACCGGTTCACGGTTGGTTTTCTGGTTGCAGGCCAGGGTGACGGCATTCACCGAGAGCGGATACTGTTCCGGGGTGGTGACCTGCTTTTCCAGCAGGCAGCCGATGACGCGCGCTTCTGTGGCGGTTAATTGATATTTCATCTCTGTTCCTTAGCGCGCCGCGCTCCACTCTTTGGTTGTCAGCGCCGTCAGGACATGATCGCGCCATTCGCCGTCAATCAGCAGGTAGTCTTTGGCGTAGCCCTCTTTTTCAAATCCGAGGCGCGCCAGCAGGTCGCCGCTGCGCTGGTTGTGCGGCATATAGTTGGCCATAATGCGGTGCATATGTTGGGTACGCTGCATATAGCGGATCGCCGAGGTCAGCGCCTCGAACATCAGGCCCTGCCCCTGCCATTTTTGTCCGATGGAGTACCCCAGATAGCAGGCGTGAAAGGATCCCCGCACCACGTTAGAGAAGTTGGCGATGCCGACGATCTCTTTTTCATCGGGATCCAGCAGGGCAAAATAGAACGCCGAGCCCTGCTTGTGAAACTCGGCAATCATGCTCAGCCGGGCCTGCCAGCCGGAAGGATAGCAATGGCTCTCATCCCGCACGGGTTCCCAGGGTTTTAAAAACTGACGATTTTCAGCGTAGTAGTCCGCCAGACGCCAGGCATCACGCTCATGGACGAGGCGAACCACCAGCCGGTCGGTCGTCAGGCGTACTTTCGGCACATTACTGCGATAGCCAAACATGGATACAGCTCCTTCATGTTACAACCTTGACCCGTTAGCTTTACTATACCTGCGCCGCTGCCTTCTGGGAAAACAGTGACATACCATTTTGAAGACTTTTCACATTTTTCGATGAAAAGCCTCTATCAAAGTACCCTTTTGATAAAAAAATATTGTCGCCTGCGCGGTGGGAAAAAACCTGCCGACATCGCAGAATATTAGCGCGCTCATTATCTTGATACCCTAAATAATTCGAGTTGCAGGAAGGCGGCGACGCAGCGGATCCCCTGGAGCTTACTCCGGTAAGTGACAGGGGTGAGCGCAGACAAACTGGCATAGCCAGTTTGAACAGCGCTTGCGCTGGCCCCAAAGGGGCGAGGCCATGGGCCGAGTCATGCCAACGCACCGGCAACCTGAAGTATGACGGGTCTATTTCCCTGGAGGGGAAATGTCCCATATCTCACAGGCCCGGAGCCTGGGTAAATATTTCCTGCTTGTCGATAACATGCTGGTTGTACTCGGCTTTTTTGTCGTTTTCCCGCTCATTTCGATTCGTTTTGTCGATCAGATGGGCTGGGCGGCATTAATGGTCGGCATTGCGCTGGGATTGCGCCAGTTCGTTCAGCAGGGGCTGGGGGTGTTCGGCGGCGCGATTGCCGACCGCTTTGGCGCGAAACCGATGATCGTTACCGGCATGCTGCTGCGGGCGGCGGGTTTTGCCACCATGGCGATCGCCCACGAGCCCTGGCTGCTGTGGGTCTCCTGTATTGTCTCCGGGCTTGGCGGCACCCTCTTCGACCCGCCGCGTACGGCGTTAGTGGTCAAACTGATCCGCCCCCAGCATCGCGGGCGCTTTTTCTCGCTGCTGATGATGCAGGACAGTGCGGGTGCGGTGGTGGGAGCGCTGCTGGGAAGCTGGCTGCTGCAGTATGATTTCCGCCTGGTCTGCGCCACTGGCGCGGTGCTGTTTATCCTGTGCGCGGCCTTTAACGCCTGGCTCCTGCCCGCCTGGAAACTCTCCACCGTCAAAGCGCCGGTGCGGGAAGGGCTGGACCGGGTCTGGCGCGACAAACGCTTTATCACCTACGTGCTGACGCTGGCGGGTTATTACATGCTGGGAGTCCAGGTGATGCTGATGCTGCCGATCATGGTCAACGATGTTGCTGGCTCGCCGACGGCCGTGAAGTGGATGTACGCCATTGAGGCCTGTCTCTCCCTCACCCTGCTCTACCCGATTGCCCGCTGGAGCGAAAAACGCTTCCGCCTTGAACACCGCCTGATGGCCGGTCTGTTGGTGATGTCTCTGAGCATGCTGCCTATCGGGATGGTCAGCTCGCTGCAGCAGCTGTTTATCCTGATATGCACCTTCTACATTGGATCTGTCATTGCAGAGCCCGCCCGTGAAACGCTGAGCGCGCAGCTGGCGGATGCCCGTGCGCGAGGCAGCTATATGGGCTTTAGCCGTCTCGGGCTGGCGATTGGCGGCGCGCTGGGCTATGCCGGTGGCGGCTGGTTATTCGACGCCGGGAAGGCCTTCAACCAGCCTGAGTTACCCTGGGTAATGCTGGCTCTGATTGGGGTGATGACCTTCTTTGCGCTGGGCTGGCAGTTCAGCCACAGGCGCACTGCCCCTGGAATGCTGGAGCCCGGAGCCTGACTGAGCCTCAGGCATAATTCCTGTTCTTCAGCGTAATCAGTTTTTTCTGCTGGTCTGGCTGGCTGTCCCCTGACATACTGGCGCGTCAGGATTGAAGCGCTGACATTATGTCGAGGAAAACCATGAAAAAATTTGTTATTGCCACTGCGTTGATCATCAGCGGCCTGCTGGTTGGTTGTAATCAGCTTACCCAGTACACGGTCAGTGAGCAGGAGATCAACCAGGCCCTGCAGAAGCGCAATAACTTTGCGAAAGATATTGGCGTTCCGGGCGTGGCCGATGCGCATATCGTCCTGACCAATCTTGCCAGCCAGATTGGTCGTGAAGAGCCGAACAAAGTGATGCTCTCCGGCGATGCCAGTCTGGACATGACCTCCCTGTTCGGCAGCCAGAAAGCCAATATCAAGCTGAAGTTAAAAGCGCTGCCGGTCTTCAATAAAGATCAGGGGGCTATCTATCTGCAGCAGATGGAGATCACCGACGCGGTCGTGTCTCCGGACAAAATGAAACCTGTCCTGCAGACGTTAATGCCGTACCTGAACCAGTCCCTGCAAAACTACTTTAATCACCAGCCCGCTTACGTCCTGAAAGAAGATAACAGCAAGGGTGAAGCGCTGGCGAAAAAATACGCAAAAGGCATCGAAGTGAAGCCGGGGGAGATTGTGATCCCCTTCGTCGATTAACCTCTGAGGCGCTTCGGCGCCTTTTTTTTACGGAAAAGAGTGCAAACGAAAACGTTTCCCCCTATTCTTTGTGTCCGGCAAAAATCATCTCACTCAGCCGGAGCCTATCCATGACTGTACAATCCCAGGTTTTGAAAATCCGCCGCCCAGACGACTGGCATATCCATCTTCGCGATGGCGATATGCTGAAAACCGTCGTGCCGTATACCAGTGAAATTTATGGCCGCGCGATTGTCATGCCAAACCTGGTGCCGCCAGTCACCACGGTCGACGCGGCGATGGCCTATCGCCAGCGTATTCTTGATGCCGTGCCAGCCGGCCACGATTTTACCCCGCTGATGACCTGTTATCTGACCGATACGCTCGATCCCAATGAGATTGAACGCGGCTTTAACGAAGGGGTCTTTACCGCCGCCAAACTCTACCCGGCCAACGCCACCACCAACTCCAGCCACGGTGTGACCAGCATTGATGCGATTATGCCGGTACTGGAGCGTATGGAAAAACTGGGGATGCCGCTGCTGGTACACGGCGAAGTGACCCATGCCGAGATCGACATTTTCGACCGTGAGGCGCGGTTTATCGACACCGTGATGGAGCCACTGCGCCAGCGTCTGCCGGGGCTGAAAGTGGTGTTTGAGCACATCACCACCAAAGATGCCGCGGAGTACGTGCGCGATGGCAATGAGTTGCTGGCGGCCACCATCACCCCGCAGCATCTGATGTTTAACCGCAACCACATGCTGGTAGGCGGCGTGCGCCCTCACCTGTATTGTCTGCCTATCCTCAAGCGCAACATCCACCAGCAGGCACTGCGTGAGCTGGTCGCCAGCGGCTTTGAGCGCGCTTTCCTCGGTACCGACTCCGCGCCACATGCCCGTCATCGTAAAGAGGCCAGCTGCGGCTGTGCAGGCTGCTTTAACGCCCCGACGGCGCTTGCCAGCTATGCTCAGGTGTTCGACGAGATGAACGCCCTGCAGCACTTTGAGGCCTTCTGTTCCCTGAACGGCCCGCGCTTCTACGGTCTGCCGGTGAATGAAACCTTCGTTGAGCTGGTGCGCGAAGAGAGCAACGTGATGGAGTCGATCGCCCTGACCGACGACACGCTGATCCCGTTCCTCGCAGGTGAAACCGTTCAGTGGACGGTGAAGCGTTAAAAATTGTTTGTCCCCTGTTGTAAGTTCCACAATATAACTGTATAAATAAACAGTATATTACACAGGGGGCAACTATGCGTATCGAAGTGACCATTGCCAGAACAACTGCATTGCCTGCCGGTGCGCTGGACGCCCTGGCGGGTGAACTATCCCGTCGTATAAACCACTCCTTTCCCGAACGCGATGGCGCTGTCACCGTGCGTTATGCGGGGTCAAACAATCTGTCGGTAATTGGCGGCGCAAAAGAAGATAAAGAGCGCATCAGCGAAATTTTACAGGAGACCTGGGAGAGCGCTGACGACTGGTTTATTACCGATTAAATTTTCTCCTTCATTGTGTTTTTTTGCCGGGTCGCCCCGGCTTTTTTTCGTCTCATCAAGCCAGACGCAAATAATCTGTTTGAGTCCATCAAAAATCATCAGCAAGATGGTGTTTTAATGTTCAAACAATCCTAAAAGCGATAAAAAAGTAGTGCTCCCTGTTTCTTTTTCCCTTCAGAACCCTTATTTATTGATATACTGAAATTGCTTCAGAAAAACACGCATTGAACCTCACAGTCGTTGTCTTTTTAACACGTATTCAGGGGGTTATGATGGAAAAGAATAATGAAGTCATCCAGACCCATCCGCTTGTTGGCTGGGATATTAGCACTGTAGATAGCTACGACGCGCTGATGCTGCGTTTGCATTACCAGACCCCAAATCACCCTGACACCGAAGAAGCGGAAGTTGGGCAGACGCTGTGGTTAACCACAGATGTCGCACGCCAGTTTATTTCTATTTTAGAAGCCGGTATTGCAAAAATAGAATCGAGCGACTACCAGGAAAATGAGTATAAGCGGCATTAATACAATGTTGATCCTCACCCCAAAAGGCACCTGACGGTGCCTCATTTATTTCTCCCTTGTATAACCGTCACGTCTTAATTACCCTGCTAACCAACGAAACGCGTAAAGAGATCCCCATGAAATACGACCTTATTATTATTGGCAGCGGATCTGTCGGTTCAGCGGCAGGTTATTACGCAACCCGGGCCGGCCAGAAGGTGCTGATGATCGATGCCCATATGCCGCCCCACACCGAAGGCAGCCATCACGGCGATACCCGTCTGATGCGCCACGCGTACGGTGAAGGTGAGCGCTATGTGCCGCTGGTTTTACGCGCCCAGGCGCTGTGGAATGAACTGGCGCAAATCAGCGGTGAGCCGGTCTTTGAACGCACGGGGGTGGTCAACCTCGGGCCGTCAGATTCCCAGTTTCTGGCAACAGTGGAACAGAGCGCCCGTCAGTTCAGTCTCAACCTCGAACGCCTGGACGCCGCCGCCATCATGAAGCGCTGGCCTGAAATTAACGTCCCTGCAGACTACATCGGTTTGTTTGAAGCCGAATCTGGCGTACTGCGCAGCGAGCTGGCGATTAAAACCTGGATTGCGCTGGCGAAAGACGCCGGTTGTGCCCAGCTGTTTAACTGCCCGGTGACCGCCATTACCCATCATGACGACGGTGTCAACGTCGAAACGCCTGAAGGCCCGTATAGCGCAAGCCGTCTGCTGGTAAGCGCGGGAACCTGGGTTTCGCGTCTGGTGCCAGATCTGCCGGTGCAGCCGGTACGTAAAGTCTTCTCCTGGTTCCAGGCCGACGGACGTTACAGCCACCAGAACCGCTTCCCGGCCTTTACCGGCGAACTGCCGGACGGGGATCAGTTTTACGGCTTCCCGTCCGAGAAGGATGCCCTGAAGATTGGCAAACACAATGGCGGCCAGGTCATCAACGCGCCGGAAGAGCGCAAGCCCTTTGGCGCTTACCCTGGTGATGGCTCCGAAGCCTTTAAATTCCTGCGCAACGTCCTTCCCGGCATCGGCGGCCTGCTGCACGGGGCAGCCTGTACCTATGACAATACCCCGGATGAAGATTTCATCATCGATACGATGCCGGGCCATGACAATACCCTGCTGATCACCGGCCTGAGCGGCCATGGCTTCAAATTCGCCAGCGTGCTGGGTGAGATTGCCGCGCAATTCTCTTTGCAGATCGACCCGCCGTTTGATCTCACGCCTTTCTCCCTGTCGCGCTTTAGCCGATAATGCTGTCAGGCTTCGGATTTCCGAAGCCTTTTATCTATCCTCTAATCGGTATTCTCATGCGTCGTATCGTTAATTATCTGGTCAATAATATTCGTGAGCATCTGATGCTCTATATTTTGCTCTGGTCGCTTCTGGCGCTCCTCGATATCCTTTACATTGTATTTTTCTGATGAAAAATACTGACAAAAATTGACATTTCTACAGATAACTATAATTTCGCAATAAATTATTTGAACATCATAAAATCGTCACAACCCGCCAGATATCAGCCAGAACCACAACTCATTTACAACCTTACTGACCATCACAGCTTAATTTATATCAAAATAATTGAACAAATAAAATTAATAATGAATAACTGTAAATATCATTTGCATTAATGTTTCCACCGCGCCATTTTTAGCGCTTGCTAATTAATAACGGTATTCACAATGCAGGTGCGTAATTCCCCTACACGCTATGGCGTTATTTCCCTGAGTTTACACTGGCTGATGGCTATTGCGGTTTATGGCATGTTTGGCCTGGGCCTGTGGATGGTGACCCTCAGCTATTACGACGGCTGGTATCACCAGGCACCAGAGCTACATAAAAGCATTGGGTTTGTGCTGATGCTGGCGCTGGTGGTGCGGCTGTTGTGGCGCCATTACTCTCCTGTTCCTCCTGCGCTGAAAAGCCAGTCGCGCCTCACGCGTATTAGCGCTGCCGCCGCGCATATCGCGCTGTACGCAATACTGTTCGCCATTCTGATCAGCGGCTACTTGATCTCCACCGCCGACGGAAAACCGATCAGCGTCTTTGGCCTGTTTGACGTCCCTGCCCTGCTGGCCGATGCAGGCGCTCAGGCCGATCTGGCCGGCACCGTGCACCTGTGGCTGGCATGGGGCGTCGTGATCCTTTCCGTACTCCATGGCCTTGCCGCCATGAAACATCACTTTATCGAAAAAGATGCCACCCTGACACGTATGTTGGGCAAAGCGTCACCTGACTCTGGAGCGTAAAATGAAGAAAAGCCTGCTGGGATTAACCTTAGCGTCTCTGCTGTTCACCACCGGCACCGCCGTGGCAGCGGACTACAAAATTGATAAACAAGGTCAGCATGCCTTTGTGAACTTCCGTATTCAGCATCTGGGTTACAGCTGGCTGTACGGCACCTTTAAGGATTTCGATGGCTCTTTCACTTTCGATGAGAGCAATCCGGCGAATGACAAGGTCAATGTGACCCTGAACACCAACAGCCTTGATACCAACCACGCCGAGCGCGACAAACACCTGCGCAGCGCGGATTTCCTCAACGTGGCGAAATACCCGCAGGCCACCTTCACCTCAACCGAAGTGAAAAAGGATGGCGACGGTCTGGATATTACCGGCAACCTGACCCTGAACGGCGTGACGAAGCCGGTAACGCTGGATGCAAAACTGATTGGTCAGGGTGACGATCCGTGGGGCGGCAAACGCGCAGGTTTTGAGGCGTCAGGCAAAATTCACCTGAAAGACTTCAATATCACCACCGATCTGGGCCCGGCGTCGCAGGACGTTGAGCTGATCATTTCGGTGGAAGGGGTTCAGCAGAAGTAATGTCCTCGCCCGGTCAGACGACCGGGCAAGGTTTCAGGCTCATTCCGGGTCGGGAATGCCCAGGCGGGTGTTCAGACGGCCACGCGACTTGTTAAAGATCTTATTGCCATTCTCGCGCCCGGCACGACGGCGGCGCTGCTCCTCTTCAGGCAACACGCTCTCCTCGCTGCACAGCTCGCTACAGCAGCCGTTAAACTTCTCAGCACAGGCCGGACACTGAATAAACAGCAGGTGACAACCGTCATTTTTGCAGTTGGTATGGCTGTCGCAGGCGGTGCCGCACTGGTGGCAATGGGCAATCACGTCATCAGAGATACGCTCGCCCATGCGCTCGTCAAAGACAAAGTTCTTGCCGATAAAGCGCACCGGCAGCCCCTGTTCGCGCGCGCGACGGGCATATTCGATGATCCCACCCTCGATATGCCAGACTTTGTTAAAGCCATTGTGCTTCATAAATGCGCTGGCTTTCTCGCAGCGGATCCCGCCGGTGCAGTACATGACAATTTTCTTGTCCTTGTGCTCCTGCATCATCTCGACGGCTTTCGGCAGCTGTTCACGGAAGGTGTCCGCCGGGATCTCAAGCGCCTTTTCAAAATGGCCCACTTCATATTCGTAGTGGTTACGCATATCGATAAAGACGGCGTCAGGATCGTCCAGCATCGCATTCACTTCTGCCGCTTTCAGGTAATCACCCACGTTGCTGGCGTCAAAGGTTGGATCGTCAATACCGTCCGCCACAATGCGCTCGCGCACTTTCAGACGCAGCACCCAGAAGGATTTGCCGTCATCGTCAAGGGCGATATTCAGGCGCAGGCCGTCCAGCGCCGGATCGAAACCGTACAGGAAGGTACGCAGCTCATCGACCCTGCTTTCGGGAACGCTGATTTGGGCGTTGATACCCTCATGGGCCAGATAGATTCGGCCAAAGACATTCATCGCGGTTAAGGCTTTGTAGAGCGCGTCGCGGGTTGCCTGCGGGTTAACGATGGTGAAATATTTGTAGAACGAGATCGTCGTGCGCGGCTCGGTTTCAGCCAACATGCGCGCTTTCAGCTCTTCGTTCGAAATGAGGTTGTGTAACACTGGCATGGTGTACGGTTCCTGCAATCGTATTGAGAATGAAAATCGGTCGGCATCATATAGCAAACATTGGCAATTTACATCCCTTCATTTTGCGCTACATTTCTCAGGTTAAATTATCCGGGAAGTAACATCTGCTGTAATCATGACCACTCCACTGGCATGAGTTTTGGTTATTTATGGAAAAATGCGACACTAGCGCATCAGGACGTATCAAATACAGGAACGACATGACTCATTTACCTAAATTTTCCAGTGCGCTTTTACATCCTCGTTACTGGCTGACCTGGGCTGGCATCGGTTTATTGTGGTTACTGGTGCAGTTGCCCTACCCGCTGATCTACCGCATTGGCTGCGGACTGGGTCGGCTGGCGATGCGCTTTATGTCCCGCCGCGCCCGTATTGCCCGCCGTAATCTGGAACTCTGTTTTCCGGAAATGAGCGAGCAAGAGCGTGACAACATGGTAGTCAAAAATTTTGAATCCGTCGGTATGGGTCTGATGGAAACCGGGATGGCCTGGTTCTGGTCTGATAAGCGCATGGCGCGCTGGACGGAAGTGACCGGGACCGGAATGGATCCCGTGCACCAGCTGCAGGCGCAAAAAACCGGCGTACTGCTGATTGGCGTCCATTTTCTGACCCTTGAGATCGGCGCGCGAATGTTTGGCATGCAGGCGCCCGGCATTGGCGTCTATCGTCCGAACGACAACCCGGTGCTCGACTGGCTGCAAACCTGGGGCCGGATGCGCTCTAACAAGAGCATGATCGATCGTAAAGATCTCAAGGGCATGATCCGCGCCCTCAAATCTGGGGAAGTGATCTGGTATGCCCCGGATCATGATTACGGCCCAACCGCCAGCGTCTTTGTGCCGTTCTTTGCGGTAGACGAGGCGGCCACCACGACCGGGACCTGGACCCTGGCCCGTCTGTCGAACGCGGCGATTGTGCCGTTCGTGCCGCGCCGTAAAGCCAACGGCAAAGGTTATGAGCTGATGATGCTGGAGCCGGAGTGCAATCCGCCGCTGGACGATGCCAAAACCACGGCCGCGTGGATGAATGAGGTGGTCGAAAAATGCATTCTGCTGGCCCCGGAACAGTACATGTGGCTGCATCGCCGCTTCAAAACCCGCCCGGAAGGGGTGCCTTCCCGCTACTAATCCCCCCTGCGGCCTTCCCGGCCGCAGTCCCCCTTTGAGCTTATAATGCTCTCCGCCATTGCGGCAATCATCACCCAGGCGCATAATTAGCAGGCTTATTACCTTCTTTTATAATGATGCCGTCGCGCATTATAACGCGGATAGCTATGTCTCCCTCAGAAACGCCAATAAACTGGAAGCGGAACCTCATGGTTGCCTGGCTGGGCTGCTTTCTCACGGGTGCTGCCTTTAGCCTGGTGATGCCTTTCCTGCCGCTCTACGTTGAGCAGCTCGGCGTCAGCGGCCACAGCGCGCTCAATATGTGGTCCGGTCTGGTGTTCAGCATTACGTTTCTCTTCTCCGCCATCGCCTCACCGTTCTGGGGCGGGCTGGCCGACCGTAAAGGGCGCAAAATCATGCTGCTGCGCTCGGCGCTGGGGATGGCCATCATCATGCTGCTGATGGGGATGGCGCAAAATATCTGGCAGTTTCTGATCTTGCGCGCGGTGCTGGGGCTGCTGGGGGGCTTTGTGCCCAATGCCAATGCGCTTATCGCCACGCAAATCCCCCGCCATAAAAGCGGCTGGGCGCTGGGGACCCTCTCCACCGGTGCGGTGAGCGGCGCCCTGCTCGGCCCGCTGGCCGGTGGATTACTGGCGGACAGCTACGGTCTGCGGCCGGTATTCTTTATCACCGCGGGCGTGCTGTTTGCCTGCTTCCTGGTCACTTTGTTCTGCATCCGGGAGAACTTCACCCCGGTGCCGAAAAAAGAGATGCTCCATGCCCGCCAGGTCTTCGCCTCGCTGAAGAATCCCCGTCTGGTCATCAGCCTGTTTGTCACCACGATGATTATTCAGGTGGCCACCGGCTCTATCGCCCCGATCCTGACGCTCTACGTGCGCGACCTGGCCGGACACGTCGGCAATATCGCCTTTATCAGCGGCATGATTGCCTCGGTGCCCGGCGTAGCGGCGCTGATCAGCGCCCCGCGCCTGGGTAAACTGGGGGATCGGATTGGCCCGGAAAGGATCCTGATTGTCGCCCTGGTGATCTCCGTTCTGCTGCTGATTCCGATGTCATTTGTGCATTCACCGTGGCAGCTGGGCGTGCTGCGCTTTTTACTTGGGGCGGCCGACGGCGCTCTGCTGCCTGCGGTGCAGACCCTGCTGGTCTATAACTCCACCAACCAGATTGCGGGCCGCATCTTCAGCTATAACCAGTCATTCCGCGATATCGGCAACGTCACCGGCCCTCTGCTCGGGGCGGGTATTGCTGCCAGCTACGGTTTCCGCGCGGTGTTTATCGCCACCGCCTGCGTGGTGTTGTTTAACGCGGTGTACTCATGGTTCAGTTTGTCGCGGGCGGTGCGTCGGCCAGCGGTTATTTCTGAGTCAGATAAGGTCACATTGTCCGAATAAGACAACCGCGTGAAGGCTTTTGCCGCTTTCATACTTGCAATTATGGAGAATCAGCTATCCTTTCCCTGAATACCACGTCAATTCACAGGGAGACGCCGATGACTATGTTCGCCACTTTAGAGGAAGCGATTGATGCCGCGCGCGAAGAGTTTCTCGCCGATAATCCAGGCATCGAGGAAGATGACGCGAATATTGAGCAACTCAATATCCAGAAATATGTCATGCAGGATGGGGACATTATGTGGCAGGCCGAATTTTTTGCCGATGACGGTGAAGATGGCGAGTGCCTGCCCGTACTGAGCGGCGAAGCGGCTCAGGCGGTGTTTGATGGCGATTATGACGAGATTGAGCTGCGTCAGGAGTGGCTGGAAGAAAACACCCTCCATGAATGGGATGAGGGTGAATTTCAGCTCGAGCCGCCGCTGGACACCGAAGAGGGTCAAACTGCAGCGGATGAGTGGGACGAGCGTTAATTATTCATAAGGCCCATGCTGAGCGTCGATGGGAAGCAGTAACGTATCAAAGACCAGCGAGAACGGCAGATCCAGTATCGTCAGGTAGCGCCATGCGGAGTCGCGGACATCCCATTGCACGCCCGGGTAATATTGATTGCCGTGCCCCTGTCCCGGGATCGTCCGGCTGATAATACTGCCGCAGCCGCTCAGTAACAGCGCCATTGTGATGACGATGAAAATTCTCATCCATTACCTCTAAAGATAAAAATACCGGCCCTTGAGCCGGTATTTATTTGCCCGGAGGCGCATCACTTCGCTTTCAACGCCTGCGGATTCAGCTTCAGCGTCTGGTAATGGTTCACCCAGGAGGAGTATTTCTCCGGGGCAGCCCACACGCGATGATGCATACGCGCCATGGTCACAGGGTCGCTCAGCAGCACCAGGCGACGATCGCGGTTCAGCTTCTCAGGCGTCTCGTTCAGCGCCTGCTCAACGTGACGATCGCGGGCGATCTCCAGTATACGGCTGGCACGGTGACGGGCTGTCGCCATCGCGATAGCCAGGGCGTTGAATGACGGGTTAAACACCGCGTGCATAAAACCATCTTCCAGCGAACGGCTGCGATTGAGCTCCAGATAACGGTCTGTATCCACCAGCACCTGCGGCGGGGAATACTCTTCCGGAATGAGGAACAGTTTCCAGCGTTTGGTGCGCAGACCCACCGTCGAGCGGCTGGAGATCACCGACACGAACGGCGACAGGATCAGCGAGAAGACAATCGGCGCCAGCCAGAACAGGAAGCGCAGATCCAGCCACGCCATACCTACCGCCCAGACCAGACCCAGCAGCATCTGGGAGCCGTGACGCATAAAGGCTTCACTCCACGGGGTGGAGTCATCGTCACGCTGCGGCGAATTCCACACCACTTCCCAGCCGAGGAAGGCGCTGACCACGAAGACGGTGTGGAACAGCATACGCACCGGCGCCAGCAGCACGGAGAACAGCACTTCCAGCAGCAGGGAAAGCGTTATGCGGAAGAAACCGCCGTACTCTTTCGACCCCTTGCACCAGATGAGCACAATACTCAGCAGCTTCGGCAGGAACAGCAGCACCATCGTCGAGGCAAAGAGCGCAATCGCCAGCTCAGGACGCCACTGCGGCCACACCGGGAACAGCTGGCGCGGCTGCAGGAAGTACTGTGGCTCGGTCAGGGCGTGAACCACCTGCAGAGCAGTCGACAGGGCCAGGAACATAAACCACAGCGGCGCAGAGAGGTAGGACATCACGCCGGTCAGGAACACGGCGCGGTGTACCGGGTGCATCCCTTTCACGAGGAACAGACGGAAGTTCATCAGGTTCCCGTGACACCAGCGGCGGTCACGCTTGAGTTCATCCAGCAGGTTCGGCGGCAGCTCTTCATAGGAGCCCGGCAGGTCATAGGCGATCCATACGCCCCAACCGGCACGGCGCATCAGCGCTGCTTCCACGAAGTCATGAGACAGGATCGAGCCCGCAAAGGAGCCTTCGCCCGGCAGCGGCGCCAGCGCACAGTGCTCAATGAACGGCTGCACGCGGATAATGGCGTTATGACCCCAGTAGTGCGACTCACCCAACTGCCAGAAGTGCAGGCCGGCGGTAAACAGCGGCCCGTACACGCGGGTAGCAAACTGCTGGCAACGCGCGTAGAGCGTGTCCATGCCTGATGCTTTTGGCGACGACTGGATGATCCCGGCATTCGGGTTAGCTTCCATCAGGCGCACAAGGCCCGTCAGACATTCACCGGTCATCACCGAGTCGGCATCCAGCACCACCATGTAGCTGTACTGATTGCCCCAGCGACGGCAGAAGTCATCGATGTTGCCGCTTTTACGCTTCACGCGGCGGCGACGGCGACGGTAGAAGATCTGCCCTTCGCCCTGCACTTCGGCGATCAGCTCCATCCACGCTTTCTGTTCTGCCACGCAGATGTCCGGGTTGTAGCTGTCACTCAGGATGTAAACGTCGAAGTGTTCGGCGTTGCCGGTGGCTTTCACCGACTCCCAGGTGGCGCGCAGACCGGCGAAGACACGATCCACGTCTTCGTTACAGATAGGCATGATAAGCGCGGTACGGTGTTCAGGATTGAGGGGTTCATCCCCCACCGTCGAGTGCGAAATGCTGTACTTATCCCGGCCTATCAGCAGCTGCAGGAAGCCCATCAGCGCGGTCCAGAAACCGGCTGAAACCCAGCAGAAGAGAACGGCGAACAGCAGCAGGATGCCGCTTTGCAGTATGTACGGCAGCAGCTGCATAAAGGACACCAGCAGATCCTGGTCGAACATATCGGCAGGATTGATCAGCGCCCAGCCCTGGTAAGGCAGAATGGTCTTCATGTACCAGGTGGCGACGACGGTCTGCGCGATGGTCAGCAACAGCAGGATGTAGCGGCGAATGCTGCCGACGGTACGCCATTTTTCTTCGCTGGCCTGCTGCTCTTTAGAGAGGCGAGAGAGGTAGCGCGGATTGGTGTCGCGGCCACGCAGGCGATCCCAGAAACGGCCGACCGGGTTGGTGCGCCACGGATCCGGGAACATCGAGGAACGCGTCGCTTTCGGCATCGCCTCAAGCTGGGTGCGCCCTTCGTCATCGCGAATCAGCTGGCCTTCGGCCAGTGAGTCGGGCCAGGCCTGCTCGAGACGGCTTTTAACCGAGCCAAGCGGGGTATCATCTTCACGGGTAAACGTATGATGATCGGCATCCAGCGCGGTGTGAACCGCGCTGATGTCACCCTTCGGCAGTGCCGCCTTCTCGATATCGGTCAGCGGCATGGCATCGATATACTCAGTTATCTTATTCATTGGCAGGTAGCTGATAGCTCCAGGTTTCACTCAACGGCTGGTCTGCGTTCACCAGGGCGGCACGCATCTCAGTCGGCTGTTTCGCATCTTTCACTTTTATGCGCAGGGTTAAACGCCAGCCTTTGGTGACCGGGTTATAACGCACGCTGTTTTCAACGATCTCGCCGTTATCACCAATGCTCGCCTGAGCGGTGACCGGGGTTTCCGGTGCCAGTTTCTTCATATCCTGTCCGGTGAAATCGACGACAAATGCGATGGTGCCATCAGGCTGGCGGATCAGATTGGACTGTTTCACATCCCCTGTTGAACGGCGGGTCTGCAACACATACGCGCTTTCAGGCGCATGCAGCTTGTCTTCATCGCGGCTCATGGTGATGCTGTAGTTGAAGTTCATCTCTTTGCCGGCTTCCGGCAGCTGGTCCGGCGTCCAGTACGCAACGATGTTATCGTTGGTTTCGTCATTGGTCGGGATCTCTACCAGCTCAACTTTACCTTTGCCCCACTCCCCTTTCGGGGTGATCCAGGCGCTTGGGCGCAGATCGTACCGATCGTCCAGATCTTCAAAGCGGGAGAACTGACGACCGCGCTGCAGCAGACCAAACCCCTGCGGGTTTTCCATGCTGAAGCTGCTTACCGCCAGGTGTTTCGGGTTGTTCAGCGGACGCCAGATCCACTCGCCGTTTCCGGCCAGGATCGACAGACCGTTAGAATCGTGCAGTTCCGGACGGAAGTTGCTGACAGAAGACGGCTGGTTTGGCCCGAACAGGAACATGCTGGTCAGCGGCGCTACGCCCAGTTTACCAACCTTGTCGCGCAGATAGACTTTAGACTGCACGTCGACCACGGTATCGCGGCCCGGAATAATGACAAAGCGATAGGCACCGGTTGCACGCGGAGAGTCCAGCAGCGCATAGATGGTCAGGCGTTTGTCCGTTGGTTTTGGACGCTCAATCCAGAACTCGCGGAAACGCGGGAACTCTTCCCCGGAAGGCAGAGCGGTATCAATGGCCAGACCACGCGCAGAGAGGCCATAAACCTGGCCGCCGCCGATCACACGGAAATAGCTTGCCCCCAACATGCTGACAATTTCGTCGTTTTTATCTTTACTGTTGATGGGATAAAGCACTTTAAAGCCCGCGAAGCCGAGATCTTTAACGGTGTCTTTGTCGTGTTGCACGTTGCCGAAATTAAAATAGTCCGGGCTGTACTTGATTTTGCGTACCGCGTTAGACGTCACTTCATTAATGGTGACAGGCGTGTCGAAGTACATCCCCTGATGATAAAATTCGAGCTTGAATGGGGTCTTAATTTTATTCCAGTATGCTTTATCGTGATTAAACTGGATCTGCTGATAGTCCGCATATTTCATATCGCGGAAAACGGAGGGTAAGTTACTTTTTGGCGCTTCGTACCCTTTACCGGCCATCGATTTTGCCTGTTTTGCGACGTCGTCGATGGTAAAGGCCAGGGCCGATGAGGTATACAGAGACAACAGGACTGCCGCTCCTAACCAACGCATTTTCATCATTTGTGGTTTATGTTTCATAATAAGTAAGCACTTCCCCCTTTGTGTGCTTATATCGATCCGATCCATTTTAATGGAAAATCAGGCATTCCGACAACATAATCACCGCTTTGTTCAGCGTGCTGGCTCATGGATTAAGCAAGTGAAAGTAACCCGTTTTCACTTTGCGTGCTTATCCTGGAGACAGTGTGTCAGACTTCGTGTAGGGTTGGCACCGAATGTAAACACTATTGGTCTTAGGGATAAGACGAAAAGTCTGAGAATGCGCAACGTTATATGAGTACCGTACCCGCACAACGCGAATATTTCCTTGATTCTATCCGGGCATGGCTCATGCTGCTGGGGATCCCGTTTCACATTTCCTTGATTTATTCGAGCCACGTCTGGCACGTCAATAGTGCGGAATCGTCGTGGTGGCTGACGCTCTTTAACGATTTTATCCACTCCTTCCGGATGCAGGTTTTTTTCGTTATTTCGGGCTACTTCTCTTATATGCTTTTTTTGCGCTATCCGCTTAAGCGCTGGTGGAAAGTGCGCGTGGAGCGCGTCGGTATCCCGATGCTCACCGCCATTCCCCTGCTGACGCTGCCGCAATTTATCATGCTGCAATACGTCAAAGGCAAAGCGGACACCTGGCACACCCTGTCGCTGTACGATAAGTACAACACCCTTGCCTGGGAACTGATCTCGCACCTCTGGTTCCTGCTGGTGCTGGTGGTAATGACCACCGTCAGCCTGTGGCTGTTCAGCCGTATGCGCCATCATCTGAGCACCCGCTCGGAGGCGTTTTTTGCGGATATCACCTGGGGCAAACTGTCGATTCTGTTTCTGGTACTGGGTATCGCCTATGCCGCGCTGCGCCGGACGCTGTTAATCGTCTGCTCGCCGATCCTCAGCGATGGCCTGTTTAATTTTGTGGTGATGCAGACCCTGTTCTATCTGCCGTTCTTTCTGATCGGCGCGCTGGCCTTTGTGCACCCTAAACTCAAAGCCCTGTTTACGACGCCGTCCCGCGGCTGCACGCTCGGAGCGCTTCTGGGCTTTATTGCCTATCTGCTCAACCAGCGTTATGGCAGCGGCGATGCGTGGATGTATGAAACCGAAAGCGTGATTACCATGCTGCTGGGGCTGTGGATGGTGAACGTGGTCTTTGCCCTGGGTCATCGCCTGCTGAACTTTAAATCCGCGCGCGTTACCTATTTCGTTAACGCCTCGCTGTTCATTTATCTGGTGCACCATCCGTTGACGCTATTCTTTGGCGCGTACATCACGCCGCACATCGCCTCAAACCTGCTTGGCTTTATCTGTGGTCTGGTCTTTGTGGTGGGCATTGCGATAGTGCTGTATGAGATCCATCTGCGTATTCCGCTGCTGCGCTTCCTGTTTTCCGGCAAACCGGCCGCGAAAGCGGAAAGCATCCCGCAGGCCAGCCGCTAAGCCGTTGTGCGCCAGTCCCTGAACCGGCGCTTCATCACAGCAGCCACTCCACCGGCAGCCAGTAAACCAGACGCACTAAAACCCGCTGCCAGAAGCGGGTTTTTGGCTCCTTTGCATGAACGATCTCCTCCCCGTCCTTACGCTCAATCCAGTTCAGACGCCCGCGTTTATCCAGCCGAATTTGCCAGGCTTCGTGACACTGGCTGCGCACGAACCGGGTATGAATCAATCTCGCCAGCTTTTCGCTTTCGATGACAAAACCCATTTCGGTATTGAGCATGGTGGAGCGGGGATCAAAGTTAAGCGAACCAATAAACACTTTCTCGCCGTCGACGCTGAACGTTTTGGCATGCAGGCTGGAGCCGGAGTTCCCGGTAATCCCGCGATCGTGTGCTGGCGGGACGCCATCCTGAGTCGGCTTAAGCTCAAAGAGCTCGATGCCATGGCGCAGTAATTTTTTGCGCCAGCGGGCGTAGCCGGCATGAACCACTGAGACGTCGTTGGCCGCCAGCGAATTGGTCATGATGGCAACCTTAACCCCTTTGCGTACCATCTGCAGCAGCAGCGCGACCCCGGCCCGGGTCGGAACGAAATAGGCTGAGATAATGGTGATTTGCTCAACCGGTGAGCCCATCACATCCAGTAAGCGCTGCGGCAGCAGAGAGTGGCGCTTCGCCCTGCCCTGCCCTTTGCGCGGATCGTCGCTAAGCAGCCGGGTTTTGGCCCAGATCAGGGGTAAATTTCCTGCTTCCAGGTTGGTAATGAAGTCGCTGGATTGCAGTTTATCCAGATAGCGCCGGGTGATATCGTCCCGGTACCACTCCTCAGGCGGATGAATTTTATCCTCGATTTCCGCCTCGGAGAGTTCAAGAACCTGCTGAAGCGTTGAGACCGACGCGCAGTTCCAGTAACGCTCAAAATCATCCGCCACGTCCTGCACCACCGGGCCGGTCGCCATCACGTCCAGATCGGAGAACAGCGGCTCTTCGCCAGCGCCGAAATAGGCATCGCCGATGTTGCGCCCGCCAATAATCGTGACCTCACCGTCGACGGTAAAACTCTTGTTATGCATCCGTCGGTTGAGGCGGGCGAAATCGGTGAGATAACCCAGCGCGCGCAGGGAACGAAAGGAGAAAGGATTGAACAGGCGGACATCGAAGTTGGGGTGCGCGTCCAGCAGGCGCAGGATGCTGTCCAGCCCCTGGGTGTTGTTGTCATCCAGCAACAGGCGCACGCGTACCCCGCGCATGGCGGCAGACAAGAGTACGGAAAACAACAGCCGTCCTGACATGTCGTCTTCCCAGATGTAGTACTGAACATCTAACGTCTTTTCCGCCATCTCCGCCAGCCGGTAGCGGCAGGCGAAGGCGTCAAGACTGTTATCAAGGGGAAGAAGGCCGCAAAGTCCAGGGTGAGCCGAGCTGACCGGCGCAATAGCACGCCCCAGTCGCGTATTATGTGTCGGTTTCCTGTCCTCGTTGGGTAAGCAGTCGCTGGTATAGCCGGGCATTTTCTTCATCATAACAGACAAAGTATACCCGCTCCGGTAGAGGCTTGCGGGTGAGATAATCCGAAACCGTGTTGACGGCGATTTCTGCAGCTGCCGCACGGGGATAACCATAGATCCCGGTGCTGATTGCCGGAAAAGCCAGGGTACGATACCCGTTGGCCGCGGCCAGATTCAGGCTGTTGCGGTAAGCCTCTTCCAGAATGCGCGCTTCATGTTGCTCTCCACCGTGCCAGATGGGGCCAACGGTGTGGATCACCGCTTTAGCGGGCAGGTCGCCGGCAAGGGTAATCACCGCGTGTCCCGGCGCGCACTCGCCCTGCTGCTGGCGCACCAGCTTGCAGGCCTCGAGCAATGCTGGCCCTGCCGCCCGGTGAATGGCTCCATCGACGCCGCCCCCGCCCATTAAGGAAGGATTGGCAGCATTGACGACCACATCAACATTCAGGGTGGTGATATCACCATGAAAAACTTCAATTCGGGAGTACATAATCAACCTCTGGATACCGCTTTTTTCTTAAGTGTATCGCAGAGGTTGGGTTGTGGCAGCCAGGTTGACAGAAAACGGCCCGCCTTAGCGGTAATCAACCTGAACAATGGCGAGAGACTTTTGCGGATTGATGTACTTCATGCTGACGGTCGCGCGGTCTGAAGCGGGAACATTGCCAGCGAGCACATCCTGATAGCTCACTTGTTGGGTAGCCATCGTGTTATTTTGCGGACAGGTAATAGACAACCTGTGCGCGCCAGGGGAGATATTGCAGGGGTCTTCAACAATGCGTCCGGTGATATGAATGACATTGCCGGCGAACGCAGGCGCGAGCGTTACGGCAAACAAAGACGCTGCGGCAAAGGTATTACGGAACGAGCCCATCGGTATACTCCTCAATGACAATCGTCCCTGATTCTTAAACAACACGCCCTATGCGGAGCGGCCGACTGGCATCGAAGATGCCAGTAACATAAGGATAACAACGAAACAACAAGGGTGCCACATTTAACAATACATTGATTTTATGAATGTTTCTGGCATTACGCCTTCGATGGCGGCCACTGCTGCGATAAATGAAATGATTTACCATCCGACACCGTTACAACGACATTAATCTTGTCATTGGGCCCGGAATTGAGGGTCATGCGGGAAAGGTTGACCGTTTTGTTGGCCGGTAACGAGACGGTGTTTTGCTGACGCGAGGTGCTTTGCCCGCCGGGGCCGGTGCGCGAGGTTAAGATCTGCACCTGGCACAGGCAGGGTTCCGTGAGGGTCACCTGGGGAATAATAGTGACCATCTCACCTTCGGTGGAGGTCTGAAAGGTAATCTGGCTGGTAAGCGCAGCAAGTAATAAAAGTGTATTCATCATCATCTCCCCAAAAAAAAACAGGGCCTCAGCCCTGTTTTTCGACGTTCGGCGGCAGTATTAGTACTGGCCAGCAGTCACGGTGTTGCCGAAGCCAACCTGAGTAATGTTAGCGTTAGCGCCGTTCATAGTTTGACGAAGATCGACTTCGTTACGGCCACCAGACTGGCTAACAGTCGCGGAGAGGTCACGACCGCTCCACTGGCTGATGGTCGCTTCGTTACCCTGGCCACGCTGGGTCAGGCTGATTTCGCTGCTGTCAGCGCCCTGAGACAGGTCAGCATCGTTACCGAAACCATTCTGGCGAACAGTAATATCAGACCCACGTGCATCGCTTTGCAAAGCGTCTACATTGTTACGGCCACCATATTGATATACGGTCAGCGATTCTGGGCTGACGTTGTTATTTCCATTACCACCATGGTTATTACCCCACTGTGGAATAGAACCAGCCATAGCACTGCCAGAAACCACGATTGCTGCAATTACTGCCACTTTTAAAAGTTTCATTGTAAAGCCCCCATCGGATTGATTAATTATCGCTCAATAGCTAGCGTTGGATAACGCGAATCGCCATCTGCGACTGTCTCTGCACTACAACTGCCGTTTTTTGCGTACCGTACTGCGTAATATTCGCTTTATTACCAGAACCTTTCTGAATAATCATTGCGGTATTACCATATGCACCTTGATTAATACTCGCATTGTTCGAGTTCCCTTTTTGATCGATATAGGCAAAGTTGTAACTGCCTGATTGATCAATGTTCGCCCGATTATTTCCGCCCTCCTGAGAAACGACAGACAACAATTTCTGACCGTGCTGTTGAACGTTGGCATTATTATTAACGCCAGTTTGTCCAATGATAGCTGCCTGGTTATATGAGGATTTACTCAGCTCATTAACCGCGAAATTATATTCTGACGCTGCTAAATCAGTCGTCGCGAAAACAAATCCAGGTGCACCCAGTAATGTCAACATCAATAACAACTTGTTCTTCATGTTATCACCCTGGACCTGGTGGTATAATAACTGTGTTAACAAGAGCAAATATTTTGTTAACCCGGCGTTACGATGAAGAGTATGTCTGCCGAAACAATTTTAATATCTCACCCGCCAGTTGTATTTTTATTCTTTCGGTCACCCCAAAGTATTAAATAAAATTAAATACCGTGGCGATACAACGATTTTAAAGGCCTTCAGAAAGCGCCATTTCACGTTTGCAGTATTCAAAAACGTTGGTGCGGAAGTTTTGCCGTTTCGTCTGGCCCGGAAGAGGGAAAACGGGATATATCCATGATTGCGTGACAAACCCCGTGATTTCTTAAGACGTTTACACACTGTAAAAATAGGCTTAGCGTTTTGAACACGCTCATACCTTGTCGCTAATATTAACAAAATAAAATACCCTATAAAAATCAAAACAATAGCGTTATTTGTATGATTTTTAAAATGTGTGCACCAATATCAATATGTACAACTTTTTGATGATTCCTAAGCAATTCATGAACTCAATTTTTACAAAGTAATATTGATTTTTACATCTTGTTACACGTTTAACACTTGCTTTAAAAATCGTAATAGCTAGATTGAAAACAGAAGTTCGGCATTGTTTATTTATTTTCCCTTCCTTGTAAGGGATATGGTCTTTCTTCTACACACAGCAGTGCAACATCTGTCAGTACTTCTGGTGCCCCCAATATATTTTGGGGGCAGCTGCCAGATGTTTCAAAAAAGGGGTTTCATCATGTTTAATGAAGTCCAAAGCTTGCATGGTCAGACGTTATTGTTAGTAACCAAACCTTCTTTACAAGCGACAGCTTTACTACAGCATTTAAAGCATAGTTTAACGTTGAGCGGAAAATTGCATAGCATTCAACGCTCTTTCGATGACATTGCTCCTGGCACTATTATTCTTTTCGATATGATGGAAGCGGATAAAAAACTTATCCAATACTGGCAAGATATTTTAAGCAGGAAAAACAACAATATCCGTGTGTTGTTGTTAAATACCCCCGAAGAATACCCATTCAGGGATATTGAAAGTTGGCCACATATCAACGGTGTCTTTTATGTCAACGAGGACGAGGCGCGCGTGGTGGATGGCCTGCAGGGCGTTCTGCGTGGGGAATGCTATTTTTCGCAGAAACTTGCCAGCTACCTCATCACGCATTCCGGAAATTATCGCTATAACAGTTCGGAGTCCGCTTTGCTGACCCATCGCGAAAAAGAGATTCTGAATAAACTACGTATAGGTGCTTCAAATATTGAAATCGCCCGTTCGTTATTTATCAGCGAAAATACGGTTAAGACCCATCTTTACAACCTTTTCAAGAAGATAGCTGTTAAAAACCGGACTCAGGCGGTTTCATGGGCGAATGATAACCTCAGGCGTTAACAGTATGAAACGCACAATGAGTTGGATAACCGCAGCAGGCCTGTGGCTTGCTGCCGGGAATCTGCATGCGGTTGAAGTAGAGATACCGGGATTGTTAACTGACCACACCGTCTCGGCTGTCGGTCACGCTTTTTATCGCGGCTTCAGCGACAAATGGGAAAGTGACTATCCCGGTAACTTAACGATCAATGAACGACCCAGTGCACGATGGGGGAGCTGGATCACAATTACTGTTAATCAGGACGTTGTTTTCCAGACCTTCTTATACCCCTCGAAAACCGACCTGGATAAAAACGTGGTCTTTGCTCTGGCTCAAACCGAAGAGGCATTAAATCGTCTGCAGATTGATAAAGCTCTGCTGAGTACCGGCGATTTAGCGCAAGACGAATTTTAATTCGGAGGCATTTATGCGTGTTGTCCATGCAGTTGTTGCTTTAATGCTTATTCCATCTCTGAGTTGGGCCGGAAATATGACCTTCCAGTTCCGCAACCCAAACTTCGGTGGAAACCCAAATAACGGCTCATTCCTTTTAAACTCGGCTCAGGCGCAAAACTCCTATACGGATCCAAACTCGGATGATTTTGGTATCGAAACCCCGAGCGCGCTGGATAACTTTACCCAGGCGATCCAGGCCCAGGTTCTGGGCGGACTGCTGACCAATATAAATACCGGCACACCTGGCCGAATGGTGACCAGCGACTTTATTGTCGACATCGCCAACGCGGACGGTCAAATGCAGCTGAACGTGACAGACCGGAAAACGGGGAGAACCTCCACCATTCAGGTTGCGGGCTTGCAAAACAATTCTACCGACTTTTAATAAATGTCGAGATAAGGACAATAATCATGCAGCGCTTTCTCCTCCTTGTTGCAGTGTGCTTATTGAGCGGTTGTTTAACTGCTCCTCCGAAAGAAGCGGCGAAA
This sequence comes from Leclercia adecarboxylata, assembly GCF_023639785.1. NCBI lineage: Bacteria > Pseudomonadati > Pseudomonadota > Gammaproteobacteria > Enterobacterales > Enterobacteriaceae > Leclercia > Leclercia adecarboxylata. Next base: position 1,690,327 of record NZ_CP098325.1, on the reverse strand, counting down.
CCGACATTAATGCCTCGCGCCCAGAGCTATCGTGATTTAACCAAATTGCCATTGCCAACGGGTAAGATCTACGTGTCGGTTTATAATATTCAGGATGAAACCGGGCAGTTTAAACCGTATCCGGCAAGTAACTTCTCAACGGCTGTCCCGCAAAGCGCCACCGCCATGCTGGTCACTGCGTTAAAAGATTCTCGCTGGTTTATTCCTCTGGAACGTCAGGGGCTGCAAAACCTGCTCAACGAACGTAAGATCATTCGTGCTGCGCAGGATAACGGCACGGTTGCGATGAACAACCGCATTCCGTTGCATTCGCTGACGGCAGCAAACGTTATGGTCGAAGGTTCAATTATCGGCTACGAAAGTAATGTGAAATCGGGCGGTGTGGGGGCCCGTTACTTCGGTATCGGCGGCGATACGCAGTACCAGCTTGACCAGATTGCGGTAAACCTGCGTGTGGTCAACGTCAGTACCGGCGAAATATTATCGTCCGTTACCACCAGCAAAACTATTCTCTCGTATGAAGTGCAGGCCGGGGTGTTCCGCTTCATCGACTACCAGCGACTGCTGGAAGGCGAAATCGGGTATACCTCTAATGAGCCGGTCATGCTCTGCCTGATGTCGGCAATCGAAACCGGGGTGATCTTCCTGATTAACGACGGTATCGATCGCGGATTGTGGGATCTGCAAAACAAAAACGAAGTGAAAAACGATGTTCTGGTGAAATACCGCGAGATGTCTTCGCCGCCGGAATCCTGACAGAAAGCGCATTAAAAAGGCGAGACCGGGGTCTCGCCTTTTTTATTCGCTCAACGCCGTGACGTTGCGGGCTTTTTCTCGTCGCGCCGCCAGCCAGAGTCCGCTGTTTTTCATTGCGTAACCAAACACCAGCCCCAGTAACAGCGAAGGCACCACCAGCCGCCAGTCCCCCTGCCCTGCAAAGGTGGCGCAGGCCCCCATAAAGGTGCCAGGAACAAACGACAGCAGCAGATGTTTGGCCTGAATGCACATCAGAAATGCCACCACGCCGGTCATGACGTAGCCGAGGATGTCCAGCTGAGGTGCCAGCGCGCTGCCGTGGATGATAATCATCGCCCACGCCACGCCGCTCATCAGGGTACAGGCCGAGATTAACAGCCCCTTCACGCCACCCTGTGGGCAGGCAAAATAGGCCGTGCAGCCGAGAAAGCCCGCCCAGCTGAGCAGCCCGAGAGAGACAGCAACCCAGCCCCATAACCCGGAGAGGATGCCTGTCGTGATTGCGATAGAGAGTAGTATGTTCATGGCGCGCATCTTAGCAGATACGCGGCCATGAAATGCGATCAGGAACACATAATATGCAAATAGAGATTTGTTGTTACATTGAAAAAGTGATCTAAATCACTCTTCATTCTCTTCCTGCAGTTCGTCCCACATGGCGGCAATGGCGTCGCGGGTCAACGGGGCCATGGTGCGCCAGAATGGGGAGGTGGCATGGGCTTCAACCTTGCCGAGAAACGCCCCGCTCCACGGCAGGATGAACTCCCCGAAGAGGGTTTCCAGCGCCTCGTTTTCATCTTCCGCCGCGTGATCTTCAATCCATGAAGCCGCCAGCAGCAGCGTACCGAGATGATCGGCTGGAGTATCGGTCAGCGGCATCCCGCGTTCAGAGAGAAACGCCCGTACTTCGGCTTCGGTCGCGCCCTCTTCCCAGGCGGAGCGGTACGGCGATACGCGACACTCTTCGCCCACAAACAGCGCATTGTAATCGGCAGACACCTGCTGCATATCGCAGCTGTTCTGCAGACGCTGCAACAGCTCATCCTGCTCAAGCGGCCAGTTCTGGGCCAGCTTGCCTTCGCGGATCAAGGTAAACAGCGGTACCAGCAGCGGATCCTGCGGCTGGCGATAGTAAAGAGAACCCAGTACGCGACAGAGGATGGAAAACTCGTTCATTTATTTAGTCCATTACACAGTTAAAATTCGGCAAATTCGGTAATCGGCGCCATGCCGCGCGATTCGAGGAAATCCAGCATTCTGCGCGGAGTGACATTGAGGATGCGATCTTCCGGGAAGTCCACCTCGTCGAGGATTTTGCGGCATTCGCTAAAATCGCCGAGGGTGAAGGCAGTGTGAGAATCCGAGCCCAGCGCCACGTAGCCCCCGGCCTCCTTCACCGCTGCCGCGACTGCCAGGCAGTTCGCTTCACTGCCCTTGCGGGAGTGAATAAAGGAGGAGTTGTTGATCTCCAGCGCCACGCGATGCTCTGCCGCTGCCTGAGCGACAGCCTGAATGTCGATCGGGTATTTCGGGTTACCCGGATGGCTGATGATATGTACGTTACCGCTGGCGATAGTGGCGATCATCGCCTCGGTGTTGGTCGCCCGATCCTGAGGGGCGAAAACAGGCTCGTGAAAACCGGCGAGGATCAGATCAAGAGAGGTAAGCATCGGGCCGGTACAGTCAATTTCACCCTGGGTGTTTTTGATATTGGCCTCAATCCCGCGCAGGATCCCGACGCCGTCCACCACCCGCGGCCAGATGCGCATATTCACAAAGTGCCAGTAGTGTGGAGCATCTGCCATATCCGGGCCATGATCGGTGATCGCAAAGAGCTTGATGTTCTTTTGTTTAGCCTGGGCGATGTAGTCATGAAGGTTGCTGTAGGCGTGGGTACTGGCGACGGTGTGCATATGCAGGTCAACGGGGTACATCGTTCTCTCCTCTCTTGTTTCCCAAAGGATAGCAGTTATCACGGGCGTTTATTAGCAAAAACCCGGCAAGCGCCGGGTTTGACTCAGTAACCGCGCTGTCTGTCGACCTGCCCGGTGACCTGCTCGCCCTTCTCCAGTTGGGAGATGGTGCGGGCAATATAGTCGATGGCTTCTGCCGGACGGGTCACTGCCGCAATGTGCGGCGTCATGGCCACGCGCGGGTGCGCCCACAGGGGGTTGTCAGCGGGTAACGGCTCTTTACTGTAGACATCCAGCATCGCGCCTTTCAGCTTGCCGCTCTCAAGCGCCGCCAGCAGATCGGCTTCCACCACGTGTACGCCGCGCGCCAGGTTCATCAGATAGCTGTTATCCGCCAGCTGGCTGATAAGGTCCTTATTAATGATGCCAACGGTTTCACCCGTATTTGGCAGCAGGTTAATCAGCACTCGCGTGCCCTGTAAAAACTGAGGCAGCTCCTCTTTCCCTGCAAAACTGGTGACGCCAGGGTAGCTCTTGCGGGTACGGCTCCAGCAGCGCAGCGGGAAGCCCCAGGGTGCCAGCGCCTCGGCCACTTTCGATCCCAATACGCCGGCACCGAGGATGCCAATGGTAAACTCTTCGCGCGGATAATCGGCCAGGGGTTCCCAGCGGGCCTGCTGTTTAAGCGCCTGGTAGTCGTCGAACCGGCGGAACCAGTGCAGCACCTGGCTGACCGCATACTCCTGCATCTGCTGGCCCATGCCGGTATCTTCGAGGCGAAACAGCGGGATGGACTCGGCCAGCATTTCCGGGTGTGCCTTGAGCTTGCTAAGTATCGAGTCCACCCCTGCCCCGAGGGCAAATACCGCTTTCAGCTTGCGGCCCTGCAGCATCTCAACCGGCGGGTGCCACACCAGGGCATAGTCCGCCGGCTCGTTATCGCCGCGCTTCCACTCCCGCACCCGCGCGCCCGGCAGCGCCGCCGAGAGTGTTTTTATCCAGTAAGCGTTATCAAATGTTGGGTGGTAAAAAATAATGTCCATTGCGATTGCCTTCTGTTGCGCTGTTTTACGTTCATTTTCAACTGCATTGCAGCATAACAAAATTTGCGGCCAGGGTCGTTGTAGATAAAAAAGGCACTTTCAGCGCAATTAAAAATCAGGTTGGTGGAAGTTTGTCTTAACGCGCTAATTTACTGAAAAAGTTGATTGACGTCAGTCAGGCTTTTCCTTACATTAGCGCCCGTCCCGGCAGCAACGGGATAACAATATGGTGAGGTGTCCGAGTGGCTGAAGGAGCACGCCTGGAAAGTGTGTATACGGCAACGTATCGGGGGTTCGAATCCCCCCCTCACCGCCATATTCGAGATAAGAGCTCGTACGAAAGTACGGGCTTTTTTCTTTTATATTCTCCGCTGCGGGGGGGATGAGAACCCCCGACCGGGGTTCGACAACTGGCGCAGCCAGTTGGACAGACTGAGAGCGCAGCGAACAGGCTGCCCGCAGGGCGAGCGCCAGCGAGTCAATCCCCCCCTCACCGCCATATTCGAGATAAGAGCTCGTACGAAAGTACGGGCTTTTTTCTTTTATATTCTTCGCTGCGGGGGGGATGAGAACCCCCGACCGGGGTTCGACAACTGGCGCAGCCAGTTGGACAGACCGCGAACGCAGTGAGTGGGCTGCCCGCACAAAAACGCCGGGAGCGTTTTTGAACAACGCTTGCGTTGGCCCCGAAGGGGCGAGGCCCAGGGATGGGCCGAGTAACGGCGAGCGCCAGCGAGTCAATCCCCCCCGGTGCCAGTTTTGGCAACGTGCACGCCGGGCCCCTCACCCTAACCCTCTCCCCAAAGGGGCGAGGGAACAAAGCGTCGGGTGGCGCTTCGCTTACCCGACCTACATAATACCCACAATCATTCTTCCACCATCCTCGCATACTCCTCGGTCAAAAAATCCACCAGCGTTCTGACGGAGGGCAACAGCCCGCGCCGGGAGGGATAAACCGCATGGATCACTTCTCGTCGTGGCTCCCATGCCTCCAGCATCTTTATTAACTCCCCGGATGCCAGTTGGTCTTTAACCATCAAAATGGGTAACTGCACCAGCCCCACTCCCGCCATTGCCGCTTCCCGCAGCGCCAGCATGTCGGTGGTAATGAGGCGCGGCTGAAAATGGACTTCCGCCTTTGCCCCTTCCGGCCCGCTTAACGTCCATCTATGGATCTGCCTGCCCTCCCCCAGACTCAAGCCTGGCCAGGCACTGAGTTCCGATGGCATCGTCGGCACACCCAGCCGCTGAATCAGCTGCGGTGCCGCCACCAGGCAATGCCCCCTGTCGGCCAACACCCGCAGGACCAGATCGCTGTCATCAAACGGGCGAGGACGCACCCGGATGGCGATGTCAATGCCCTCCGCCACCAGATCCACCCGCCGGTTTGTTGCCTCAAGCTGCAGGTTAATACCGGGGTAGCGCGCCATAAATTTTGCCAGCATCGGTCCGACATGAACGTGCAGCAGCGTAACCGGACAGGTAACTCTCACCATGCCGCGCGGTTCAGCCTGCAACGCGGCAACCGCCTCTTCTGCCGCCTCGGCCTCCACCAGCATCGCCTTGCAGTGCTGATAAAAAGTCTGCCCCACCTCCGTCACCGTAAACTGCCGCGTTGTCCGCTGAATCAGACGCACGCCAAGACGCGCCTCGAGCTGGGCAATCCGTCGGCTTAGCCGGGACTTTGGCAGATCCAGCGCCCTTCCTGCCGCCGCAAATCCACCGTGATCGACCACCTTAACAAACCACACGAAATCATTGAGATCCTGCATCACGCCCTCATCGTTCCATAAACAGAACAGTGCAACTCATTTTAACTATCTACCGGGGTATTAAACCTGAATATAAGCTAATTACATCAACCGAACATCAGGAGAACACGATGAAAAACGTAACAGGCATTTATACCGCACCCCGTCAGCACTGGGTTGGCGACGGTTTCCCGGTGCGTTCGATGTTTTCTTACCAGACACAGGGTGAACCGCTGAGCCCGTTTTTACTGCTTGATTATGCCGGGCCTTATACCTTCCCGGCGGATGGCGCAAAACGCGGCGTGGGCGAGCATCCCCACCGTGGCTTTGAAACGGTCACCATCGTCTATTCCGGCGAAGTGGAACATCGCGACTCCACCGGCAAAGGCGGCGTGATTGGCCCGGGCGACGTGCAGTGGATGACGGCAGGCGCTGGCATTCTTCATGAGGAGTTCCATTCCAGCGCCTTTGCGCAGAAAGGGGGCGAGCTAAAAATGATGCAGCTGTGGGTCAACCTGCCCGCCAGGGACAAGATGGCGACGCCGGGCTATCAGAGCATCACCAAAAATCAGATCCCGGTAGTAACGCTGCCCGACAACAGCGGTTCGCTGCGGGTGATCGCCGGTCGCTACGAGGAGACCACCGGTCCGGCGCACACATATTCGCCGCTGAACGTCTGGGATATTGCCCTGCGTCAGGGCAGCCATCTCACCCTCGCTCAGCCTGAAGGCTGGAGCACCGCGCTGGTGGTGCTGGAGGGTAATGTGACGGTGAACGGTACCGCACAGGCAGGTGAAGCCCAGATGGTGGTGCTGAGTCAGGCGGGGGAGAAGCTGCATCTGGAAGCCAGTAGCGATGCCAAATTGCTGCTGATGGCCGGAGAGCCCCTGAATGAGCCGATTGTGGGCTATGGCCCGTTTGTGATGAACAGTAAAAGCGAAATCGCCGAAGCCATTCGCGATTTCAATTCCGGCCGTTTCGGTCAGATGTGAATGTAATAAAGGAGTTAACTATGTCTACCCCAGCTAACTTTAACGGTGCACGTCCGGCTATTGATGTCGAGGACGCGGTCATGTTGCTTATCGATCACCAGAGCGGCTTGTTCCAGACCGTTGGTGATATGCCGATGCCGGAGCTGCGCGCCCGCGCCGCAGCCCTGGCCAAAATCGCGAGCCTCGCGAACATCCCGGTGATCACCACGGCCTCCGTGCCTCAAGGACCAAACGGGCCGCTGATCCCTGAGATCCACGCCAATGCGCCGCATGCGCAGTATGTGGCGCGTAAAGGAGAGATTAACGCCTGGGATAACCCGGATTTTGTCGCCGCTGTAAAGGCGACCGGGCGCAAAACACTGATTATCGCCGGGACGATCACCAGCCTCTGCATGGCTTTTCCGTCAATCAGCGCGGTAGCCGACGGTTATAAAGTGTTTGCGGTGATCGATGCCTCGGGCACCTACAGCAAAATGGCCCAGGAGATCACCCTGGCGCGTGTCGTACAGGCTGGCGTGGTGCCGATGGATACCGCCGCTGTTGCCTCGGAGATCCAGCGCACCTGGAATCGCGAGGATGCCGCAGCGTGGGCGGAAGTCTACACCCACATTTTCCCGGCCTATCAGTTGCTGATTGAAAGTCACGGGAAGGCGCAAGAGGTGGTGAAGAACGGTGAGGCCCTCGATTCACAGCGCTAAATGCCAGCTACACGGCCTGAAAGCCGTGTAGCTGCTTATTGCTTAACCGAATGCGCAGTTAAGCAGAAAATCTGCTTGACCGTTTTAGCCTGACTCCCTATAGTAGCGCCCCGTTGCCCCCGAGAGGAAAGGCAGCAAAACAATATGGTGAGGTGTCCGAGTGGCTGAAGGAGCACGCCTGGAAAGTGTGTATACGGCAACGTATCGGGGGTTCGAATCCCCCCCTCACCGCCATCTTCGAGATAAGAGCTCGTACGAAAGTACGGGCTTTTTTCTTTTATATTCTCCGCTGCGGGGGGGATGAGAACCCCCGACCGGGGTTCGACAACTGGCGCAGCCAGTTGGACAGCCTGAGAGTGCAGCGAACAGGCTGCCCGCAGGGCGAGCGAAGCGAGTCAATCCCCCCCTCACCGCCATATTCAAAGAAGAGCTCGCATGAAAATGCGGGCTTTTTTTTCGCTTATTGCACGCCTGCGGGGGGGACGAGAACCCCCGACCGGGGTTCGACAACTGGCGCAGCCAGTTGGACAGACCGCGAACGCAGTGAGTGGGCTGCCCGCACAAAAACGGCGGGAGCGTTTTTGAACAACGCTTGCGTTGGCCCCAAAGGGGCGAGGCCCAGGGATGGGCCGAGTAACGGCGAGCGCCAGCGAGTCAATCCCCCCCGGTGCCAGTTTTGGCACCGTGCGCGCCAGGCCCTTCACCCTAGCCCTCTCCCCAAAGGGGCGAGGGAACAAAGCGTCGGGTGGCGCTTCGCTTACCCGACCTACCAGACCCACAACCGCCTTCAATCCCGTAGGCCTGATAAGCGAAGCGCCATCAGGCATGTGCACCGAATCCAAAACCCTCCCCCCTTTCCCAAAGGGATGCAGGAACAAAGCGTCGGGTGGCGCTTCGCTTACCCGACCTACCAGACCCACAACCGGCTTCAATCCCGTAGGCCTGATAAGCGAAGCGCCATCAGGCATGTTCACGCAATCCAAAACCCTGACCTTTTCTCCGCCATATAAAAAAGCCCGCACTTTCGTACGGGCTATTTTCACACCATCAGCTTATTGTACGACCTCCCGGTAGAGGCGATGTCTGACCTGCGTTCGCCAGGTTTTCATCTTTACGGTCTTTAACCCAGTGATCGGCATTTTTAATCCCAAGTCGAATCGGATCAAATTGCGGATCGATACCTTGCGACTTCTGGGTTTCATAATCTTTAAGACTGGCAAATGCTTTTTTATGTAAAAGAACAATTGCAATAATGTTAAGCCATGCCATCAGGCCGACCCCAATATCACCCAACCCCCATGCCAGATCCGCCGTACGCACGGTGCCATATACCGTGGACGTTAACAGAAATATTTTCAGCAAAAAGGTCAGCCATGGGCGGTTAATTTTGCGGTTAATAAAGGCAATATTTGTTTCAGCAATATAGTAGTAGGCAATAATAGTGGTGAAAGCAAAGAAGAACAGCGCAATGGCAACAAAGTAATTACCAAAGCCAGGCATCATGCTTTCCATGGCGGTCTGCACATAACCAGGGCCTGCCGCCACGCCTGCAATCCCTGTATAGATTGCCGCGCCGTCGACGCCCTGAACGTTATACAACCCGGTAATCAACAGCATGAACCCGGTCGCGGAGCAGACGAACAGCGTATCGATATAGACTGAGAAGGCCTGCACCAGACCCTGTTTCGCCGGATGGCTCACTTCGGCCGCTGAGGAAGCATGTGGCCCTGTACCCTGCGCCGCTTCGTTGGAATAAACCCCGCGCTTAACGCCCCACATTATTGCCTGCCCCAGAACAGCACCAAAGCCTGCTTCAAGGCCAAATGCGCTTTTCCAGATCAGCAGAATAACAGAAGGAAGTTGCTCAATATTAATGGCGATAATAACGCAGGCGACAATAATATAGCCGAGCGCCATAAAAGGAACCACCATGCTGCTAAAGCTGGCGATCCTTTTCACACCACCAAAAATAATAAAACTTAATAATATAGCCAATAATGCGGCGGTGACATTTGGATCGAGACCAAAGGCAATATCCAGGCTGGCGCCAATTGAGTTTGCCTGTACACCAGGAAGTAATAAGCCGCAGGAGAAAATAGTCACAATAGCAAATAACCATGCGTACCATTTCACGCCCAAACCTTTTTCAATATAGAAGGCAGGACCGCCACGATATTCGCCGTTGATTTTTTCTTTATAAACCTGACCGAGAGTGGATTCAACAAAAGCGGAGCTGGCACCCAAAAACGCCACCATCCACATCCAGAAGAGCGCACCTGGCCCGCCAAAGGTAATGGCAGTTGCCACACCCGCGATGTTCCCGGTCCCCACGCGCCCCGCCAGCGTCATTGTCAGTGCCTGAAACGACGATACGCCTGCATCCGTGGCACGCCCCTGGAACATCAGAGCCACCATATGTTTGACATGGCGTAATTGTAAAAAGCGACTACGCAATGAGAAATAAAGACCGACACCCAGGCATAAAAATATTAACGCCGGGCTCCAGATAACACCATTAATTGCACTAACCAGTTCGTTCATGTATGGCCCTCAGCGTGATGGTCCAGAGATAAGTCTTCCCTGGAGTTTCTTTTTAGAATTGTGTTTGATTGACTACGAAACATAGATAATAGCCCGAAAGTTACCAACTGAATATTCGCCTGGCAGTAATGAATTGTGACAACATTCACGTTTAATTGATTATTTATAATTAGCCTGATCATGGTTTTCATACATATTTTGTGGGTATTACGAATTAATATCACACTTCTGCCATTTTTATTAAAAAACCGATTGAGTTAACAACAAGACTTATAGATACAGCAAAACACCGCGTAATACCCGGCATTTTGTATATGAAATAAATATGTCATCATCATAATATGATCTTGTGAAAGACAACCGCAAGTGCATTTCAACCGAGGCGTCAGACGCAGCTTCCCGGCATTACGCCGGGAAGAGGTTACAGGAAGCAAGTAAAACGAGAAGGTTATGCTATGACCGGGAGTAGACCTGCAGCGTCCGCTGGCACAGCGCCGAGCGCACGCAGTCGTCTTTATCGAAACGTACGATGCCCACCATCTCATCTTCCTCGAAACGTGCCAGCGCATCGCTCAGACCCGATTTGACGCCGGTCGGCAGATCGCACTGGGTGATGTCACCGTTCACGATTACCGTCACGTTTTCCCCGAGGCGCGTTAAGAACATCTTCATTTGCGCAGCAGTTACGTTCTGAGCCTCGTCGAGAATCACAACTGCATTTTCAAATGTACGTCCGCGCATATAGGCGAACGGCGCAATTTCTACCTTACCGATTTCTGGCCGCAGGCAGTACTGCATAAAAGATGCGCCCAGACGCTTCACCAGCACGTCATACACGGGCCGGAAATAAGGCGCAAACTTCTCCGAAATATCGCCGGGCAAGAAGCCGAGATCTTCATCAGCCTGCAATACCGGACGGGTAACAATGATCTTGTCAACGTCCTTATGAATCAGAGCCTCCGCCGCTTTGGCTGCACTTATCCACGTTTTCCCACACCCGGCTTCGCCGGTGGCGAAGATAAGCGACTTACTCTCAATAGCATTCAGGTACTGCGCCTGAGCGTCATTGCGCGCTGCAATTGGGGTTGTATCACGGCAGTCCCGCGCCATGCCAATTGCTTCAACGCCACTCATCTGCACAAGCGAGGTGACCGACTCTTCTTCACGCTGTTTATGGCTGCGTGAATCCCGTCTCAGCACACGTTTCGCTTCACGACGAGCTTTGATCACTGCTTTTTGTCTTCCCATGGATAGCACCTTGAGTTGTTGGTATTCATCACTCGCACTGGAATCAGTGCGATTAGGCGAACAAACATCTGAGGGTTGGCTTCCTTCTAAGCCATAGCTTGCTTGGTTAAATGACGCCGCCGGATCGCTATGCTCACCGTTCGACGGGTCGGTAAAATCAGGATTTGCTGTGGAGGGGGAGAATTTTTCGGTGAAGAAATCGCTGCCGGAGTTTGAGCCTCCGCGCCGGGTGCTGCGGTTTTTACGTTTACCTTGTCCAGTACAGGACCCAACCATCCGCGATCTCCAGAGTGATTCATGTTCACTGTAAGATTTACCGCTTTCTTAAAGTAAGTACATCAGGATTTAGCATGAATGCAACATTATTTTTACCTGAATGCAACTTTTAAGACTCGCCCTACAGTTTCACTTAGTCTGCTATGGGACTATTACAGAATTATAACAAGGAGATAGAGGCACGGAAAAAAATCATCCCGCTTAAGGGGTAAGCGGGACGCTAATCAGGCTTCGAGCAGCCCCTGAGCCAGCCAGCCATTTTTATCCTGCACGCCCGGCAGGGCAAAGAAGTAACCGCCACCAATCGGCTTAACGTACTCCTCCAGCGCTTCGCCGTTTAAGCGCTTCTGGACGGTCAAAAACCCCTTCTCCAGATCGTGCTGGAAGCAGACAAACAGCAGCCCCATATCCAGCTGGCCGGCGTTGGTCACCCCCAGCGAGTAGCTGTATCCCCGGCGCATCATCAGGTTTTGCTCAGTCTCCTTTGTACGCGGGTTCGCAAGACGAATATGGCTGTCGAGAGCGATAACGTTGCCCTCCGGGTCGCTGGCATAATCCGGTACATCGTGCTCGTGCTTCATGCCCAGCGGCGCACCGCTTTGCTTGTCGCGACCAAAAATGGTCTGCTGCTCTTTGAGCGGCGTCCGGTCCCAGAACTCCACGCGGAACTGGATAATGCGCACCGCCTGATAGCTGCCGCCCACCGCCCAGGCCGGTTCGCCCTGATCGGCGGTGACCCACACCACGCTGTCCATTAACGCCGCATCCTGGCTGTTCGGATTGGCGGTCCCATCCTTAAAGCCGAGCAGATTCACCGGCGTCTCTTTGCCTTTGCTGCGCGCGGCGTGGTCAGAGATAAATCCTTCCCGTTTCCAGCGCACGCTCAGCAGATCCGGGGTGTGCTTGATGAGGTCACGCAGGGCATGGATCACCGTGTCCTGGGTGTTGGCGCAGATCTGGATCAGCAGATCGCCATGACACAGCGCCGCATCCAGTGAATCATTCGGGAAACGCACCATTTTTTGTAACGATGTGGGTTTAAGCGCGGCCAGGCCGAAGCGATCGTCAAACAGCGAGGCGCCCAGCGAAACCGTCATGGTGAGGTTATCCGGGGCGATAAAGGCCCCAAGGATCCCGGAATCCATCGGCGGAAGGCGCGGGTTTGGCGTGTCGGGGGCAGGGCCGCCGGTGGTCAGAAAGGTGATGCGCTGGGTCAGCAGGCGGAACAGGCGTTCCAGCTCGCTTTTATCGCTGGCCAGCACGTCAAAGGCCACCAGCATCATTGATGCCTGCTGCGGGGTTAAGATCCCGGCCTGATGCAGGCCATGAAACGGCTGCGTCTCCATCCGCGCATCCGGGGAGAGCGTGCCCGGCGCGCTCTGCGGTTTTGCCGCATGCGCCACCGGACAGCCACCTGCCAGAGCCAGGGCGCCGCCAAGCGCCCCTACCCCTTTTAACAACCGACGCCGTGAAGGTTCAGCGACGTCGTACTCATCATACTTGTTCATCAACTTAGTCCAGGCCCAGTACGCCACGCAGCTGAGCCAGATCTTCTGCCAGGGTGGTAATCGGCCCTTTCAGGGCATTACGGTCGGCATCGGTCAGTTTGTCGTAGGTTTCAAAGCCATCTTTGGTACGATATTTCGCCAGAATGGTGTTCACTTTCTTGAAGTTCGCATCCACTTTTGCCAGCAGTTCGCCGTTGTCTTTCTGCAGCTGCGGACGCAGCAGGTCAACAATCTTCTGGGCGCCTTCAACGTTGGCCTGGAAGTCCCACAGGTCGGTATGGCTGTAGCGATCTTCTTCACCGCTGATCTTGCTGGCGGCCACTTCTTCAATCAGGCCAGCTGCGCCACCCACCACTTTTGACGGCGGGAAGGCCAGCTCGCTGATGCGTTTTTGCAGCTCCAGCACGTCGCTGTTCAGCTGCTCCGCATACTGCTCCATGCCTTTAGTGGTGTTGTCGCCAAACAGGGCTTTCTCCAGACGGTGGAAACCGGTGAATTTCGGATCGGCGGCTTTCTGTTCGTAGTCATCTTCACGGGCGTCGATGCTGCCGTCGAGGTCGGAGAACAGCTCGGCAATCGGCTCGATGCGCTCGTAGTGCTGTCGGGTTGGCGCATACAGCGATTTAGCTTTTTCGATATCGCCAGCTTTTACCGCGTCGGTAAAGGCTTTGGTGCCCGCAACCAGATCGGCGGTCTCTTTGGTTACATACGCATTATAAGCGGTAATGGCGTCGCCCAGGCTCAACAGCCCCGCGCCTTTGGCGGCATCGGCGGTGGCGGCACCTTTAACAATCAGCTTGCCTTTCGGGTTGGTGAGCAGACCGCAGGTCATGTCATATTCGCCCGGCTGCAGGTTGGCGGTCATCTTCTGGCTAAAGCCCGGGGCGATGTTTTCACGCTCCTCCACCACCATTACCCCCTTCAGGATCTCCCACTCCAGCGCTTTCTGGCTGTGGTTCTGGATGATGAACTGGGTTTTACCGCTGTTGACCGTGATGGTCATCGGCTCACACTGCTTATCATTGACGGTGACTTTCACCTGCGGAACATCGGCCGCCTGAACATAACACGCGGAGGTAAGCAGCGCGGCAATACCCACCTGCAAAGCGGTGCGACGAAGTTGAATAGCCATAACCTTTCCCTTTAAAAAGTATGTTGTAACTACATTGAGCCCTTCAGGGCGCAGACTGCGACGGCTGCGTGCCAGCACGCGACGGTATAAAGAACAGCGCCAGCGCCGGAATGAGATAGATGAAATACATCGCCACTTCGCTGACGCTCGGCGTCTCCTGATAGCCGAAGATGCCTTCGAGCAGGGTACCGGTCAGGGAATGGGTAGAGAGAACGTTACTGAGGTCGAACGCCACCGCCTGGAAGTGATTCCACAGGCCCGCCTCGTGGAAGGCGCGGACCGCGCCAGCGGCCAGCCCGGCGGCCACCAGCAGAATAAACAGGCTGGTCCATTTGAAGAAGACGCTCAGGTTAAGACGGATGCCGCCCCAGTAGAGCAGGAAGCCGAGCACCACCGCGGTTGCCAGGCCCAGCACCGCACCCAGCGGCGGCCAGATCCCGACATCCTGCTGGAAGGCGGCGAGCAGGAAGAAGACCGACTCCAGCCCTTCCCGCGCCACGGCGAAAAAGACCATCATAATCAGCGCCCAGCCGTGGTGGTTGCCTTTCGCCAGGGCGCTGTCCACCGCCTGTTCAAGCTGAACCTTCACGTTACGGGACACCTTACGCATCCAGAACACCATCCAGGTGAGGATCACCACCGCAATCACCGCCACGATCCCTTCGAACAGCTCCTGCTCTTTTTGCGGGAATTCGCCGGTGGTTTCGTTGATGGCAATGCCCAGCCCCAGGCACAGCGCGGCGGCAAGGAAGACGCCAATCCACATTACCCCGATCCAGCGGCCCCGCTGGGTACGTTTCAGATAGCTGGCAATGAGGCTGACAATTAAGGCCGCTTCGAGCCCTTCGCGTAACATAATGAGAAATGGAACGAACATGCGACACCCTGAATGTTTTTCGCCGTCAACTGATGCAAAGAAAGGTAAATTCTTGTGATAGTGATTATCATTACGGCAATAAGAAATACAAGCGAAATATGCTGCATTTTGATGACAGGATGTAAAACCATAACGGGAAAATAATCACATAAGTGACTAAAAAGTTTATAAGTTAAGACGTAAAAGTTCATTTACGGTTACGACAGGCTGTGGCTAAATGTGCGCCTCATTAATCTGCTGAAAATCAACTATGTATCAATTCCTGCACTTCCTGCTGGCGCTGGTGGTCATCCTTGCGCTGGCCTGGCTGGTCAGCTTCGACCGCCGCAACGTCCGCATTCGCTACGTCATTCAACTTATTGTGATTGAGATTGCGCTGGCGTTCTTTTTCCTCCACGCCGAAAGCGGCCTGTTTGTTATTCAGTACGTTTCAGGCTTCTTCGAGTCGCTACTGAAATATGCCGCTGAAGGGACCAACTTTGTATTTGGCGGGATGGGCGATAAAGGGCTGGCGTTTATTTTCCTCGGCGTGCTGTGCCCGATTATCTTTATTTCCGCGCTGATCGGTATTCTGCAGCACTGGCGTATTCTGCCGGTGATTATTCGCGTAGTTGGCACCCTGCTGTCGAAAGTGAACGGCATGGGCAAACTGGAATCCTTCAACGCCATCAGCTCCCTGACGCTCGGTCAGTCTGAAAACTTCATTGCTTACAAAGGGGTTCTGGGGGATCTTTCGTCCCGTCGTCTGTTCACCATGGCGGCCACCGCAATGTCCACCGTGTCGCTGTCTATCGTTGGCGCTTATATGACGATGCTCGAGGCAAAATATGTGGTGGCGGCGCTGATCCTGAATATGTTCAGCACCTTTATCATCCTGACGGTGATTAACCCGACTCGCCCGGAAGCGGAGCCGGAAATTAAGCTGGAGAAGATGCATGAGTCCCAGAGCTTCTTTGAGATGCTGGGGGAATATATTCTGGCCGGGTTCAAAGTGGCGATGATTATTCTGGCGATGCTGATTGGCTTTATCGCCCTGATAAGCGCGGTCAATGCCCTCTTCTCCAGCCTGTTTGGCCTGAGCTTCCAGCAGATCCTGGGCTATGTTTTCTATCCGCTGGCCTGGCTGGTAGGCATCCCGCTGAGCGACGCCCTGCACGCGGGCGGTATTATGGCCACCAAGCTGGTGGCAAACGAGTTTGTGGCGATGATTGAGCTGCAAAAAATTGCCGCCCAGATGACGCCGCGCGGGCTGGGTATTCTGTCGGTATTCCTCGTCTCCTTCGCCAACTTTGCCTCTATTGGCATTGTGGCCGGGGCAATCAAGGGGCTGAACGAGCAGCAGGGTAACGTCGTGTCACGCTTCGGTTTGCGTCTGGTGTATGGCGCAACGCTGGTGAGTCTGTTATCGGCGAGCTTTGCGGGATTAGTGTTGTAGTTGTTGCCCGGCGGCGCTAGCGCTTGCACGGGCCTACGTGTTTCGTAGGCCGGGTAAGCGTTAGCGCCACCCGGCAGAACAAACGGTTAAAACTGCACGCACACCGGCTGGTCAACGCGCATCACCGACTCCTGGGCGAAACGCTGTTTATAGATCCCACGCAACGCCTCGATATTGCTCTCGCTGCGGGCATCTTTACCGTGGATCAGCATCAGCGCCTTGCTCGACTCGCGGGCTACTTTCCCGTCGTTACCCAGCCACTGCCCGCGGGCATCAAACACCGTCAAGCCATCGCGAAAACGCGGGGTGACGTCCTGATCGACAAACTGCTGCCACTCCTGGCCGGTAATCGCCTCCCCTGCCGGACGGTTCAGGCCGAAATAGAGCGTGGTCTGCTGCATCTGGTTATCGGCCTGGCAGAGGTTATCCGCAGTGGTGTGGGTGGGGGCGTTGCAGCCTGCCAGCAGTAGCATTGCGCCTGCCATCAGCCCTGTTTTGATTGTCATACTTCGCTATCCTCATTGTAATTTGCCCAGCGATATCAGCGTAAATCACGGAAATTAGCAATAAAAAAAGCCGGGCGAGCCCGGCTTATAGCGTGTCAGTCACTTACTCAGCCTGTAACTTCACCGGCGCTGTGGTGTGGTACTGCGCATCGGCGTCGGCAAAGCGTTTTTGCATCGTGGCAGATGGCGCTTTACCCAGCAGGCTGAAGACCACAATCCCGATGCTGCCGAAGATAAAGCCCGGAATGATTTCGTACAGGCCCAGCCAGGCGAACTGCTTCCAGACGATTACGGTAACCGCACCGATAATCATCCCCGCCAGGGCACCGTTACGGGTCATGCGGGACCACATCACCGAGAACAGCACCACCGGACCAAAGGCGGCACCAAAGCCTGCCCAGGCGTAGCTCACCAGGCCCAGCACGCGGTTTTCCGGGTTTGATGCCAGGGCGATAGCCACCAGCGCCACCACCAGCACCATCAGGCGACCAACCCAGACCAGCTCTTTCTGGCTGGCGTTTTTACGCAGGAAGGCTTTGTAGAGATCTTCTGTGATAGCACTGGAGCAGACCAGCAGCTGGCAGCTCAGGGTAGACATTACCGCCGCCAGGATGGCAGAGAGCAGAATACCGGCGATCCACGGGTTAAACAGCACCTGCGCCAGCTCGATAAACACGCGCTCGGCGTTCTGGTTAACCGCACCCGCCAGCGACGGATTGTTATTGAAGTAGGCGATACCGAAGAAGCCTACCGCACAGGCGCCGCCCAGGCAGAGGATCATCCACGCCATACTGATACGGCGGGCATGAACGATGGTGTGGTGAGAGTCTGCCGCCATAAAGCGCGCCAGGATGTGCGGCTGACCGAAGTAACCCAGCCCCCAGCCCATCAGCGACACGATGGCAACAAAGTTCAGCCCTTTCAGCATATCGACGTTTTCGATGCTCTTCTGCTGGATAACCGCCAGCGAATCACCCAGGCCGCCCACGGAGAGGATCACAATGACCGGGGTCAGGATCAGGGCAAAAATCATCAGGCTGGCCTGCACAGTATCGGTCCAGCTTACCGCCAGGAATCCGCCCACGAAGGTGTAGAGGATGGTCGCTGCCGCGCCCGCCCACAGTGCGGTTTCATAGCTCATGCCGAAGGTGCTTTCGAACAGACGCGCCCCTGCAACGATGCCGGAGGCACAGTAGATGGTGAAGAAGAGCAGAATAACCGCCGCCGAGATAATACGCAGTATGCGGCTCTTATCTTCGAAACGGCCGGTGAAGTAGTCCGGCAGGGTCAGGGCGTTATTGTTGGCTTCGGTGTGAACGCGCAGACGCCCGGCCACCAGCTTCCAGTTAACCCATGCTCCCAGCGTCAGGCCGATGGCAATCCAGCTTTCTGAAATACCGGAGATAAAGATGGCGCCCGGCAGCCCCATCAGCAGCCAGCCGCTCATATCCGATGCCCCCGCAGAGAGCGCGGTTACGAACGGCCCAAGGCTACGCCCGCCGAGAATGTAGTCGTCAAAGTTCTTGGTAGAACGCCATGCAAGGAACCCTATCAGGATCATGCCAAAAATATAGATAAGAAATGTCACCAGCATCGGTGTGCTAATTGCCATTTAAATACTCCGCAAAGATGTTTGACGGCCTTTCTGACCGTCTTTATTACACCCCCGGAACGAGGGGGTGATGATGTGTGTTTCTGTTGGCCGCGCGTATCCTGCCGTATGCGCCTCCATGACACAAACGATTTAACACTGCATTTACATCAATTTCATCCCCGGTTTTACACCAGATTCCTGGAGGTTGCACTCGCTCACGTTTTTTGCGGTTGCACCTTTAAAAAGTGTTAAGCGCCGCATGAAAACAGGCTTCACCCTTAAAATCCACACTTATTTTACGGTTAACCACACAGTAACATTCCATTCATTTTCCAGCTTGCAAACCGGGTCACATTTAACGTGGTTGCACAAAGTTGCAACATAGTGGATATTTCACGTTAACTACACTAGCGCTACTGAATCACAGGAGTTTTTGGCATGGGCATGACCACTATGGGGGTTAAGCTGGATGACGCGACCCGCGAACGGATTAAATCGGCCGCAACCCGAATTGACCGCACGCCACACTGGTTAATTAAGCAGGCAATCTTCAACTATCTGGAAAAACTGGAGAGCGACGACGCCCTGCCAGAACTGCCTGCCCTGCTGGCCGGTGCCGCCAACGAGAGCGACGACAGCGCCGAGGCGAGCGAAGAGATCCACCAGCCGTTCCTCGAATTTGCCGAGCAGATTTTGCCGCAGTCCGTGAGCCGCGCGGCCATTACCGCCGCTTACCGTCGTGCAGAGACCGATGCCGTGCCGATGCTGCTGGAGCAGGCCCGTCTGCCGGAGCCGGTTGCCTCTCAGGCCCACAGCCTGGCGTATCAGCTTGCTGAAAAACTGCGTAACCAGAAAACCGCCTCAGGCCGCGCCGGGATGGTGCAGAGCCTGCTGCAGGAGTTCTCCCTCTCCTCTCAGGAGGGCGTGGCCCTGATGTGCCTGGCGGAGGCGCTGC
This sequence comes from Leclercia adecarboxylata, assembly GCF_023639785.1. Lineage (NCBI taxonomy): Bacteria > Pseudomonadati > Pseudomonadota > Gammaproteobacteria > Enterobacterales > Enterobacteriaceae > Leclercia > Leclercia adecarboxylata. The sequence continues at coordinate 1,671,102 of NZ_CP098325.1, read as the reverse complement.
TGCGTATCCCGGATAAAGCCACCCGCGACGCCCTGATCCGCGACAAGATCAGCAACGGCAACTGGCACTCCCACATTGGCCGCAGCCCGTCGCTGTTTGTTAACGCCGCCACCTGGGGCCTGCTGTTTACCGGCAAGTTGGTCTCCACCCATAACGAAGCCAACCTCTCCCGCTCCCTGAACCGCATTATCGGCAAGAGCGGCGAGCCGCTGATCCGCAAAGGCGTGGACATGGCGATGCGCCTGATGGGCGAGCAGTTCGTGACCGGGGAAACCATCGCCGAAGCGCTGGCCAACGCCCGCAAGCTGGAAGACAAAGGCTTCCGTTACTCCTATGACATGCTGGGCGAAGCGGCGCTGACCGCCGCCGACGCGCAGGCTTACCTGGTCTCCTACCAGCAGGCGATCCACGCCATCGGTAAAGCCTCCAACGGTCGCGGTATTTATGAAGGCCCGGGGATCTCCATCAAGCTCTCCGCCCTGCACCCGCGCTACAGCCGCGCCCAGTACGATCGCGTGATGGAAGAGCTCTATCCGCGCCTGAAGTCCCTGACCCTGCTGGCGCGCCAGTATGACATCGGGATCAACATCGACGCCGAAGAGGCCGACCGCCTGGAGATCTCCCTCGATCTGCTGGAAAAACTCTGCTTCGAGCCAGAGCTGGCGGGCTGGAACGGGATTGGCTTCGTTATCCAGGCCTACCAGAAGCGCTGTCCGTTCGTGATTGATTACCTGATTGACCTCGCCACCCGCAGCCGCCGCCGCCTGATGATCCGTCTGGTGAAGGGCGCCTACTGGGACAGCGAGATCAAACGCGCCCAAATGGACGGCCTGGAAGGCTATCCGGTCTACACCCGCAAGGTCTACACCGACGTCTCCTACCTCGCCTGCGCCAAAAAGCTGCTCGGCGTGCCGAACCTGATCTACCCGCAGTTTGCCACCCACAACGCCCACACCCTGGCGGCCATCTACCAGCTGGCCGGGCAGAACTACTATCCGGGCCAGTACGAGTTCCAGTGCCTGCACGGCATGGGTGAACCGCTGTACGAGCAGGTCACCGGCAAAGTGGCGGACGGCAAACTGAACCGTCCGTGCCGTATTTACGCCCCGGTCGGCACCCACGAAACGCTGCTGGCGTACCTGGTGCGTCGACTGCTGGAAAACGGCGCCAACACCTCCTTCGTTAATCGCATCGCCGATGCCACCCTGCCGCTGGACGAGCTGGTAGCAGACCCGGTGCAGGCGGTGGAAAAGATGGCCGTTCAGGAAGGTCAGGTCGGTCTGCCGCATCCGAAGATTGCCCTGCCGCGCGAGCTGTACGGCAACGGCCGTATCAACTCTGCAGGCCTCGATCTGGCGAACGAACACCGTCTGGCGTCCCTCTCCTCGTCGCTGCTCAACAGCGCCCTGCAGAAATGGCAGGCGAAACCGATTCTGGAGCAGCCGGTCAGCGCAGGTGAAATGCAGCCGGTGGTCAACCCGGCCGAGCCAAAAGACATCGTTGGTTTTGTCCGTGAAGCCACCGAGCAGGAAGTGGACCTGGCCCTCGACAGCGCGGTGAACAACGCCCCGATCTGGTTCGCCACGCCACCGCAGGAGCGCGCGGCCATTCTGGAACGCGCCGCGGTGCTGATGGAAGATCAGATGCAGCAGCTGATTGGCATTCTGGTGCGCGAGGCGGGTAAAACCTTCAGCAACGCCATCGCCGAAGTGCGCGAGGCGGTGGACTTCCTGCACTACTATGCCGGCCAGGTCCGTGACGATTTCGACAACGAAACCCATCGCCCGCTGGGTCCGGTGGTCTGTATCAGCCCGTGGAACTTCCCGCTGGCCATCTTCACCGGCCAGATTGCTGCCGCGCTTGCCGCCGGTAACAGCGTGCTGGCCAAACCGGCCGAGCAGACGCCGCTGATTGCTGCCCAGGGGATCAATATCCTGCTGGAAGCGGGCGTTCCGGCGGGCGTGGTGCAGCTGCTGCCGGGCCGTGGCGAGACCGTTGGCGCGAAGCTCACCGCCGACAACCGCGTGCGTGGCGTGATGTTCACTGGCTCCACCGAAGTGGCCTCCCTGCTGCAACGCAACATCGCCACCCGTCTGGATGCGCAGGGCCGTCCAACGCCGCTGATCGCCGAGACCGGCGGGATGAACGCCATGATCGTCGACTCCTCCGCCCTGACCGAACAGGTGGTGGTGGACGTGGTCGCCTCGGCCTTCGACAGCGCCGGACAGCGCTGCTCTGCCCTGCGCGTGCTCTGCGTGCAGGATGAAGTCGCCGACCACACCCTGAAAATGCTGCGCGGTGCGATGGCGGAATGCCGGATGGGCAACCCTGGCCGTCTGACCACCGACATCGGCCCGGTGATCGATGCAGAAGCGAAAGCCAACATCGAAAACCACATCCAGGCGATGCGCGCCAAAGGCCGTCCGGTATACCAGGCGGTGCGTGAGAACAGCGAAGATGCCCGTGAGTGGACCAGCGGCACCTTCGTGGCGCCAACCCTGATTGAGCTGGCGAGCTTCGACGAGCTGAAAAAGGAAGTGTTTGGTCCGGTCCTGCACGTGGTGCGCTACAACCGTAACAATCTTGACCAGCTTATCGAGCAGATCAACGCCTCCGGCTACGGTCTGACCCTGGGGGTGCACACCCGTATCGACGAGACCATCGCCCAGGTGACCGGCAGCGCCAACGTCGGCAACCTGTACGTGAACCGTAATATGGTGGGTGCCGTGGTGGGCGTGCAGCCGTTCGGCGGCGAAGGGCTGTCGGGCACCGGTCCGAAAGCCGGGGGGCCAATGTACCTCTATCGCCTGCTGGCTAACCGTCCGGCGAAGGCGCTGGGCGTGACGCTGGCGCGTCAGGATGCGCAATACGCGGTCGACACCCAGGTGAAAACGGTGCTGACCCAGCCGCTGGAAGCGTTGAAAACCTGGGCAGAAAAACGCCCTGAACTGCGTGAGCTGTGCCAGGAGTATGGCGAGCTGGCGCAGGCCGGTACCCAGCGCGTGCTGCCGGGCCCAACGGGCGAGCGCAACACCTGGACGCTGATGCCGCGCGAGCGCGTACTGTGCGTGGCGGATAACGAGCAGGATGCGCTGATCCAGCTGGCGGCCGCGCTGGCAACCGGGTGCGAAGTGCTGTGGCCGGACGATGGCCTGCACCGCGACCTGGCAAAACAGCTGCCGAAGGCGGTGAGCGCGCGCATTCGCTTTGCCAAAGCCGATGTACTGACCAGCCAGCCGTTTGACGCGGTGATCTATCACGGCGACTCTGACCAGCTGCGCGAGCTGTGCGAGCAGGTCGCGGCCCGCAGCGGGGCGATTGTCTCGGTGCAGGGCTTCGCCCGGGGTGAAACCAACCTGCAGCTGGAGCGCCTGTACGTGGAGCGTTCGCTCAGCGTCAACACCGCCGCCGCAGGGGGTAACGCCAGCCTGATGACCATCGGTTAAGCGTGCAATCTCTCCCCGGTGGCGCTACGCTTACCGGGGCTACGGTTTTGATGTTGTAGGCCGGGTAAGGCGAAGCCGCCACCCGGCTTTTTTATTCGGAGGGAGTCATGAAACGAGCTTTTATTGCCGGTGCCGCGCTACTGCTGAGCGCCAGCGTCCTGGCGGATGAGTGCACCAACGCCAGCACCCAGACAGAGATGAACACCTGCACCGCGCAACAATATCAGACCGCGGATAAAACCCTGAACCAGACCTACCAGGCAGCCATCAAACGCGCCGAAGCGCCCCAGCGCGAGCTGCTAAAAAAGGCCCAGCAGGCGTGGATCGCCCTGCGTGATGCCGATTGCGCCTTTATCGGCTCCGGCACCGAAGGCGGCTTCGTTCAGCCGATGATTGTGAACCAGTGTCTGGCGGATAAAACCAACGAACGTGAAGCCTGGCTGGCCACGCTGATGCAGTGTGAAGAGGGCGACCTGAGCTGCCCGCTGCCCCCGGCAAATTAACGCACCCGGACTCCTTCGATGATCATCCGCTCAACGTTTTCTACCGTGCTGTGGAAGAAGTCATCGTCCTTGAGCGTCTTGCCCGTCACCGCCTCCACCTGGGCGGAAAAGTCGGCGTAGTGCTGGGTGGCCGCCCAGATCATAAAGATCAGATGGTGCGGGTCCACCGGTGCCAGTTTACCGGTAGCGACCCAACCGGCAATGATCGCCGACTTCTCATCCACCAGTGATTTCAGATCGCCGCTCAGCGCCGCCTTCAGCAGCGGAGCCCCCTGCAGCATCTCCAGACAGAACAGCCTTGAGGCCTGAGGATAGTCCCGGGAGACCTCCAGCTTCAGGCGGATGTACTGCTGGATCGCCAGCAGCGGAGTGAGCTCCTCGCGAAACGCCTTCAGCGGCGCCAGCCAGATATCCAGAATCTGTTGCAGGACGGCAATGTAGAGCGCCTCTTTCGAGGGGAAGTAGTAGAGCAGATTGGTTTTCGACACTCCCGCCAGCTCGGCCACCTGCTCCAGGCGCGTACCGTGAATGCCAAACTGCGAGAAAGTCTCCAGCGCCGCCGAGAGGATCGCCTGTTTTTTCGCGTTCACTGCCTGCGAACGTTTACCGCCTGTTTTCACTGCGCCTTGCGCCATGGGCTCGCTCCTTGTTGATATGCCCCCAGCATAGCAAAAACCCCAGGCCTGCCACGACAATCTGCACCGCTACCGCGCACGACTGCCTGCTTTGTGTGCAACTATTTTGACCAGACAGTCCAGTTTTAACGCCTGCAAATCATCAACCTTTCTTTAACACCATAATAACACTACCAATTTCAAAACTGGCATCGCCTTTGCAAAACCGTAAATACGCGGCTGAACAGGAAATGCAGGATGCAGCGCCACGTCTGACTTTCAACTTATCTGTGATGAAGAGAGGTTCGTGATGAAAATTGGCGTATTCGTTCCCATTGGCAACAACGGCTGGCTTATCTCTACCCACGCGCCGCAATACATGCCGACCTTTGAGCTGAACAAAGCCATTGTGCAAAAGGCAGAGCACTACCACTTCGATTTTGCCCTGTCGATGATTAAGCTCCGCGGCTTCGGCGGTAAGACCGAATTCTGGGATCACAACCTGGAGTCCTTCACCCTGATGGCGGGGCTGGCGGCGGTCACCTCCCGCATCCAGATCTACGCGACCGCCGCCACCCTCACCCTGCCTCCGGCCATCGTGGCGCGGATGGCCTCGACCATCGACACCATCTCCGGCGGACGCTTTGGCGTGAACCTCGTCACCGGCTGGCAGAAACCGGAGTATGAGCAGATGGGACTCTGGCCGGGGGATGAGTACTTCTCTAAGCGCTACGACTACCTCACCGAGTATGTCCAGGTTCTGCGCGATCTGTGGGGCACCGGCAAGAGCGATTTCAAAGGCGAATTCTTCACCATGGACGACTGCCGCGTCAGCCCGCAGCCGTCGGTGCCGATGAAGGTGATCTGCGCCGGGCAGAGCGATGCCGGAATGGACTTTTCGGCGAAATACGCCGACTTCAACTTCTGCTTCGGCAAAGGGGTTAACACCCCGGCGGCCTTTGCGCCAACTGCCGCCCGCATGAAGGCGGCTGCGGAAAAGACCGGGCGCGACGTCGGCTCCTATGTGCTGTTTATGGTGATCGCCGACGAAACCGACGAGGCGGCGCGGGCGAAGTGGGAGCACTACAAAGCCGGCGCCGACGAGGAAGCCCTGAGCTGGCTCAGCGAGCAGAGCCAGAAAGATACCCGCTCCGGTTCGGACACCAACGTGCGCCAGATGGCCGACCCGACCTCGGCGGTGAATATCAACATGGGCACGCTGGTGGGCTCTTACGCCAGCGTGGCGCGGATGCTCGATGATGTGGCCAGCGTGCCGGGGGCGGAAGGCGTGCTCCTGACCTTTGATGATTTCCTCACCGGGATTGAGGCCTTCGGCGAGCGCATCCAGCCGCTGATGCAGTGCCGCACCCACATTCCAGCCATCACGAAGGAGGTGGCGTAATGACGACCCTGCCCGCACGTCCGGAAGCCATTAGCTTTGATCCTGCCCACAGCGCGCTGATCGTGGTGGATATGCAGAACGCCTACGCCAGCCCCGGCGGTTACCTCGATCTCGCCGGGTTTGACGTCTCCGCCACCCGTCCGGTGATTGAGAACATCAAAACCGCCGTCGCTGCCGCGCGGGCCGCCGGGATACTGATTATCTGGTTCCAGAACGGCTGGGATGAACAGTACGTGGAGGCAGGCGGCCCCGGCTCGCCCAACTTCCATAAGTCGAATGCCTTAAAAACCATGCGCCAGCGCCCGGAGCTGCAGGGCAAGCTGCTGGCGAAAGGCGGCTGGGATTATCAGCTGGTGAACGAGCTGGTGCCGGAGCCGGGCGACATCGTGCTGCCCAAACCGCGCTACAGCGGCTTCTTTAATACGCCCCTGGACAGCCTGCTGCGCAGCCGCGGTATCCGCCATCTGATTTTCACCGGCATTGCCACCAACGTCTGCGTGGAGTCCACCCTGCGCGACGGCTTCTTCCTCGAGTATTTCGGCGTGGTGCTGGAAGACGCCACCCACCAGGCCGGGCCGGCATTTGCCCAGCAGGCCGCGCTGTTCAACATCGAAACCTTTTTTGGCTGGGTCAGCGATGTCGCCACCTTCTGCGACGCCCTCTCTCCCGCCACCTGTGCCCGCATAGCCTGAGGAGCCACCCAATGCCGAAATCTGTGATTATTCCCCCGGGCACCAGCACCCCGATTGCCCCTTTCGTTCCCGGCACCCTGGCGGACGGCGTGGTCTACGTCTCCGGCACCCTGCCGTTCGATGCGCAGAACAACGTGGTCTTCCCCGATGACCCAAAGGCGCAAACCCGCCACGTGCTGCAGACCATCCAGCGCGTAATCGAAACGGCGGGTGGCACCATGGAGGACGTGACCTTCAACAGCATCTTTATCACCGACTGGAAAAACTACGCCGCGATTAACGAAATCTACGCCGAGTTTTTCCCCGGCGATAAACCGGCGCGCTTCTGCATTCAGTGCGGGCTGGTCAAACCCGACGCGCTGGTGGAGATCGCCACCATCGCCCACATCACGCCGTGAGGTTGCCATGAATCTGTCCATTTCACCGCCGCCCTTTCCCGGCGCGCCGGTTGTGGTGCTGATTGCCGGATTAGGAGGCAGCGCCAGCTACTGGCTGCCCCAGCTTGCCGAGCTGGAGCAGGGGTATCAGGTGGTCTGCTATGACCAGCGCGGCACCGGCAACAATCCCGGCGAGCTGCCGGAGGAGTACAGCCTGGCGCAGATGGCCGACGAGCTGTGGCAGGCCCTGGAGCGCGCAGGGATCGCGCAGTTCAGCGTGGTGGGCCATGCCCTGGGGGCGCTGATCGGCCTGCATCTGGCGGTGGATCACCCCGCAGCACTCAGCGCGCTGGTATGCATCAACGGCTGGCTGGCGCTGCATCCTCACACCCGGCGCTGTTTTCAGATCCGCGAGCGGCTGCTGCACGCCGGAGGCGCTCAGGCGTGGGTGGAAGCTCAGCCGCTGTTTCTCTATCCGGCGGACTGGATGGCAGCCCGCCAGCCGCGCCTGGAGGCCGAAGAGGCGCTGGCCCTCGCCCACTTCCAGGGCAAAACCACTCTGCTGCGCAGGCTCAACGCCCTGAAGCGGGCCGACTACAGTCGCCTCGTACTTCATATCCGCTGCCCGGTGCAGATTATCTGCTCAGCCGACGATCTGCTGGTGCCGTCGGTCTGTTCGTCGCAGCTACATGCCGCCCTGCCCGACAGCATCCTCACCCTGATGCCCAGAGGCGGCCACGCCTGCAACGTGACCGAGCCGGAGGCATTTAACGCCCTGCTGCAAAACGGGCTTGCCAGCCTGCTGCACCGTCACGAACGTTTATCGAAGGAGTTGTCATGAGTGAAGCCATCAACCCGACGGCGCAGCACGCGCTGTTTACCGAGGCGCGGACCCATAACGGCTGGCTGGATCGCCCGGTCAGCGACGAGACGCTGCGGGAAATCTACGACCTGATGAAGTGGGGCCCGACCTCCGCCAACTGCTCCCCGGCGCGGATGGTGTTTATCCGCACCCCGGAAGGCAAAGAGAAGCTGCGCCCGGCGCTCTCCAGCGGCAACCTGCAAAAGACCCTCACCGCCCCGGTGACAGCGATTGTGGCCTGGGACAGCGTGTTTTATGAGCGTCTGCCGGAGCTGTTCCCCCACGGGGATGCCCGGAGCTGGTTTACCGCCAGCCCGCAGCTCGCCGAGGAGACCGCCTTTCGCAACAGTACGATGCAGGCGGCCTACCTGATCGTCGCCTGCCGGGCGCTGGGGCTGGATACCGGGCCGATGTCCGGCTTTGACCGGGAGAAGGTCGACGCGACCTTTTTCACCGGCAGCAGCCTGAAAAGCAACCTGCTGATCAATATCGGCTACGGAGACACCAGCAAACTCTACGGGCGCCTGCCCCGCCTGAGCTTTGAAGACGCCTGCGGGCTGGCATAAGGAGCCACCATGAATATCGATAAACAAACGTTTCGGGATGCCATGGCCTGTCTTGGCGCGGCGGTCAATATCATCACCACCGACGGCCCGGCCGGTCAGGCGGGCTTTACCGCCAGCGCGGTATGCAGCGTGACCGACTCGCCGCCGACCCTGCTGGTGTGCCTGAATCGCGGCGCGTCGGTGTGGCCGGTGTTTAACGACAATCGCACCCTGTGCGTCAATACCCTGAGCGCGGGCCAGGAGTCGCTCTCGAATCTGTTCGGGGGAAAAACCCCGATGGCCGACCGCTTTGCCGCCGCCGGCTGGCAGACGGGCGCCACCGGTTGCCCGCGGCTGGACGAGGCGCTGGCCTCGTTCGACTGCCGGATTAGCCAGGTGGTGAGCGTCGGCACTCACGACATTCTGTTTTGCGAGATCGTTGCTATTACCCGCCACCCGGTGCCCCAGGGCCTGGTGTGGTTTGACCGCGGCTACCACGCGCTGATGCGACCCGCCTGTTAACCCTCCTTAAGGAGCAGCTGATGGCACTATTCGGTTTTCCTCACTGGCAGTTGAAATCGACCTCAGAAAGCGGCGTGGTCGCGCCGGATGAACGTCTCCCGCTGGCGCAAACCGCCGTGATGGGGGTGCAGCACGCGGTGGCGATGTTTGGCGCCACGGTGCTGATGCCCATTCTGATGGGGCTGGATCCTAACCTGTCGATTCTGATGTCGGGCATTGGCACTCTGCTGTTCTTTTTCATCACTGGCGGACGGGTGCCGAGCTACCTCGGCTCCAGCGCCGCCTTTGTCGGGGTGGTGATCGCCGCCACCGGCTTTAGCGGCCAGGGCGTTAACCCGCAGCTGAGCGTGGCGCTGGGCGGGATCATCGCCTGCGGCGCGATCTACACCGCGATTGGCCTGGTGGTGATGAAGATGGGCACCCGCTGGATCGAACGGCTGATGCCGCCGGTGGTGACCGGGGCGGTGGTGATGGCAATTGGCCTGAACCTGGCCCCCATCGCCGTGAAAGGCGTCTCCGGTTCGGCCTTTGACAGCTGGATGGCGGTGATGACGGTGCTGTGCATCGGTCTGGTAGCGGTGTTTACCCGGGGAATGGTCCAGCGGCTGCTGATCCTGGTGGGGCTGATCGTCGCCTGCCTGCTCTACGCCCTGCTGACCAGCGTTTTTGGGCTCGGCAAGCCGGTGGATTTTGCTCTTGTGCAGCAGGCGGCGTGGTTTGGTCTGCCGCAGCTGACCTCCCCCACCTTTAATGGCCAGGCGATAATGCTGATTGCCCCGGTAGCGGTGATCCTGGTGGCGGAAAACCTTGGCCACCTGAAGGCGGTAGCCGGAATGACCGGGCGCAATATGGACCCGTATATGGGCCGGGCCTTCGTCGGCGACGGGCTGGCGACCATGCTGTCGGGCTCGGTGGGCGGCAGCGGGGTTACCACCTATGCCGAGAATATCGGCGTGATGGCGGTGACCAAAGTCTACTCGACGCTGGTGTTCGTGGCGGCGGCGGCGATTGCCGTGCTGCTCGGCTTCTCACCGAAGTTTGGGGCGCTGATCCACACCATTCCCGCGCCGGTGATTGGCGGGGCATCGATTGTGGTGTTCGGGTTAATCGCGGTGGCCGGGGCGCGGATCTGGGTGCAGAACCATGTCGATCTGAGTCAGAACGGCAACCTGATTATGGTCGCCGTGACCCTGGTGCTGGGCGCGGGTGATTTTGCCCTTTCGCTCGGCGGCTTCACCCTGGGCGGGATCGGCACGGCCACCTTCGGCGCCATTGCCCTTAACGCCCTGCTCAGCCGCCGGATGGCGGGGGTGACGCAGGGGGATGTGGTTCCTCAGGACTGATCCAGCGTGGCGCTGTCGGCTTCCGCCAGCGCCTTGTTCTTTCTTTTGAGCTTAAGCTCACTCACCAGCACGCCCGCAATGATAAAGGCCGCCCCCAGCAGAGCCAGTAGCGGCAGACGCTCCCCGGCCAGACGGCCAAAAATCCCCGCCCACACCGGCTCCCCGGTATAGATAACCGTTGCCCGCGTCGGAGAGACGCTTCGCTGGGCCCAGTTCATGGTCACCTGAATAATGGCGCTGAAAATCCCAAGCCCGAGCGCCACGATCCACAGCCCCGTCGACATCGGCGGAACAGATTCTCCGGCGGGGATCATGGTCAGAAACGCCACTACCGAGGCGGTGGCCAGCTGCACAACGGTGACGCGCTTGACGTCCACCTTCCCGGCCCAGGCGCTGATGAGGATAATCTCCGCGGCAATCGCCACCGCTCCCACCAGCGTGATTATCTCCCCTGTCCCCAGCGCCAGGAGGTTATCTTCCGGCCCTGCCAGCAGGATCAGCCCGATAAAGGCCAGCACAATGCCGATGCAGGACATCATTCCCGGCATGCGGCGCAGGCAGAGCCACTGCAGCAGCGGCACCAGCGGAACATACATGGCGGTAATAAAGGCCGATTTGCTGCTGGGGATGGTCTGTAATCCCCAGGTTTGCAGGCTGTAGCCCATCGCAATTGCCACGCCTATCGCCAGCCCCGCCTTCAGCTCGGTCAGGGTCAGCCCGCGCAGGGTTTTCAGGGAGATAAGCGCCACCGCCAGCGCCGCCGTGGCGAAGCGCAGGCCGACAAAAAAGAAGGGATCGCTGAGGGTTACGGCATACTGCACCGCAAGAAAGGTCCCACCCCAGAACATGGTGATAAGGATCAGGATCGCTTCCTGCGGTTTGATCGAAAAGGCATAACGAGAGGAGGACATGAGGCACCAGCGTAAAAAATGAATCCGCTAGTGTGGTAGGAATTTGGTAACACTTCAATAACAGGCATAAAAAAACCGCCGGGTATCCCGGCGGCGGGGGTGCCTGTGGTCATGAGACCTTTACTGCAGGCGGCTGCAACTTAACTGCTCTTGTTGCCGCCGTGGCTATTTTTGCCCCCTTTTTTGCCAGCTTCGGATGCGCGCTGAGGGTCATTCTTGAAATTACCCCCGCTCTGCTGGCCACCTTTACGTCCTGCTGCTGATGCTCTTTCACGGTCTTCTGCAAAATTACCTGACCCACCACGATGGTTTGCCATGTCGGACCTCCAGAGTTAGACACATAAGATTTCATTCTGCATTCAGTGAAAGGGATTTCTTCCACCTGACGACGCTAAAAAAGTGGCTTTATCTGCGCCGCGTGAACCTAAGCTTAGTGGAGCATGGGCATTCAGCCAGCCAATCGTAATATTCTGCAATAGGATATCAGCCTTTTGTATGAAGCCTGGCGAAACGGAATCATAAGCCGTTCTTATCATTCCGAAAATTCACAATCATGAAAATGTGTCATTTTGCTACGAAGAAAGGTGCGCCCGCTTTATTGTTTAAAATCAAATAAATGGCCTACAGATTTGCAGTCTCGCTGTCACGACATATCTTTAAAAGAGGACAGCATGCCGCTGGCCCAAAAAATCATGCGAGGAGTGAGGAGAAATGACGAGAATTCTGGTGCTCTACTATTCCATGTACGGACACATCGAAACCATGGCTCATGCAGTGGCGGACGGCGCCAGGAAAGTCGGGGGGGTTGAGGTGGTGATCAAACGCGTGCCGGAAACCATGCAGGCAGAAGCATTTGCCAGAGCAGGCGGCAAAGCGCAGGACGCGCCGGAGGCCTCTCCCCAGGAGCTGGGCGATTATGACGCGATCATCTTTGGCACCCCGACGCGCTTCGGCAACATGGCCGGACAGATGCGTACCTTCCTCGATCAGACCGGCGGGCTGTGGGCGAAGAATGCGTTACACGGCAAGATTGCCAGCGTGTTCAGCTCCACCGGCACCGGTGGTGGACAGGAGCAGACCATTACCTCCACATGGACCACCCTTGCACACCATGGGATGGTGATTGTGCCTATTGGCTACGGTACTCAGGAGCTGTTTGATATTTCACAGGTTCGCGGCGGAACACCTTACGGCGCGACCACTATTGCCGGTGGCGACGGCTCACGTCAGCCGTCAGAAGCAGAACTGAACATCGCCCGCTATCAGGGTGAATATGTCGCCGGTCTGGCTGCTAAACTGAAAGCTTAACGCTCAACAGGAGGATTACTATGCCAACTCAAGAAGCTAAAGCACATCGCGTTGGGGAATTTGCGCGCTTACGTAATACATCACCGGAGATCGCCGAGGCGATTTTTGAAGTCGCAAAATATGACGAAAAACTGGCAGAGAAAATCTGGGAAGAAGGTAATGATGAGGTGCTGATGTTAGCCTTCGAAAAAACCGACAAAGACTCGCTGTTCTGGGGCGAGCAGACCATCGAACGTAAAAACGTCTGACAGCATGCGGTGCCTGATGGCGCTACGCTTATCAGGCCTACAGGATGGGATCTTTTAGGTCGGGTAAGCGACGCGCCACCCGACGCTTTGTTTCCTCTCCCGTGGGGGAGAGGAAATACCCTTACTTCGCCGCCGTATTCAACACCGTATTAAACGTCTCCACCGGGCAGAACCCATCCCCATCGACCGGGCAGCCATTCAGCTCCAGCGTGACGCGCTGCGCCGGGGCTTCTAAGGTCAGCACCTGGGCATTTCGCAGCTGCTCGCTACTCTGGTAAACGTACTCAATTTTCATCAAGTCGCGGTTGCCGGTCTTGTCGTGCCAGCGCTGGAAGACGATCTTGCCGCCAATCGGCGTACGCTCGTACTGGCCGTGAAGCTGATAGGGTTTAAAATCCAGCGCCTTCAGCAGGGAGGCGATGTTGGAGTCATGCCCGACGAGCACGGTGATTTTCGGCGCTTTCGCCTGGTCGGTGACCAGCGCGTTGTCGATGTATTTCACCAGCGGTTTCGCCACGTTACGCGCCACCTCTGCGGAGGTAAACAGCGAATCCTGATAGCCGTTTTTCAGCTGGGAGAGCACCCGCCATTGCTGGTCGGTTTTGATCTCGCCCCAGGCCACCTGATCCATCGGGAAGCCTTCGTAATACTGCAACGTGAAGGCATCCACCAGCGAGTTGCCCACCTTCAGTGGACCGGACACGCCGGGCTCTTTCTGGTATTCGGCGCTGTAGGTGTCTTTCGCGTCGGTCAGGGAGCAGACCTGTTTCTCTTTGCAGGATGGGGACTGAGCGTAGTCGGTCATCTGCTCCAGCAGCTTGTAGCTCTCATCCAGCTGCATCCCCTGACGCTCTTTGTTCATTGCCTGCAGGGCTTTCTCGCGGAATTCCGGAGAGTTGTCGGTGATCACCGGATTGAAGGTTGGGTCCATGGTGCCCATCTGTTCCTGATGGTGTACCGGCACATCGCAGCCCGGGAAGGCGCCGGTAATGAAGAACTGCGCGGTCGCCACCGTACGCTGGAGACTGTTGGCATAAGCATAAACGCTGTTCGCCGCCGGACACTCCCCGGCGGTGACCAGGCCCTGCTCTGCCAGCCACTCGCGCATATAGTGGCCCATATAGACCTCCAGTACGCCCCCTTTGGTGGTGAGCTGCCCGCCAGGCACATCCCACTCCGGCCATTTTTCCGGGGTCGACTGTTCAAGCACGCTGCCGTTATTCGCCAGCGGCGCACGCAGGTTATGGCGGCTCATGATCAGAACCTGTTCCAGCTGATACCCTTCCGGCGCGGTTTGCGCCTGAACGCCACAAGACAATCCGATGCTGCCCGCCACGGCGACAGCGAGTAGTGCTTTTCTCATCCCTAATTCCTCACCTGTTTGTTGTTGTAAACAGTGTGACAGATTTGTGACGAATTACCTGGAGCCTGCCCGCAAAGTGACAGCTTGCTTTGTACGCGCGGGCATATTGGTTTTATAATTAAACTTACCGCTGATAAGGAGACACCGTGAAACGTACCCGACTGGAAGAGAGTCCCTGCCCTGTTGCCCGCTCGCTGGATATTATCGGCGACTGGTGGTCCCTGCTGATTGTGCGCGATGCCCTCAGCGGCATTACGCGTTTTGGCGAGTTTCAGAAAAGCCTCGGCATTGCGAAGAACATGCTGGCAACCCGGCTGAAGCTGCTGGTGGACGAAGGCATCCTGGTGCTGCAACCCGCTTCCGACGGCAGCGCCTGGCAGGAGTATGTACTGACCGCGAAAGGCCGCGATCTGCAAACCGTGCTGCTGGCGCTCTCCCAGTGGGGCAACGCGCACCTGTTCGCCGAGGGGGATACGGGAACCGTGCTGGTGGACGCGCGGGATCGTCAGCCCCTGCGAAGGCTCAGGATGATCGCGAGCGACGGGCGGGAGCTGACGCCAGATGAGGTGGTGGCGAAGTATCCGGCGCTGAAGGAGTGATCTCACTGAGCAGGTGAGATATTGCGGAAAACACCAGCCCAAAGCACGACAACACTCAGACTAACATCTGCTATATCACTGCCGATCAAAGGTTAAAAATGAAAAAAATAACGCCAGAGTATACACCTGTTGATTTATCCGCCTGGGCAAGAAGGGAGCATTTTGCGGTATTCCAGTCGTTTGCGGAATGTTCAATTAACCAGACGGTGCTGGTGGACATTACCGCGCTGCTCAAACATGTCAAAGAGGTTGGCTGGAAATTTTACCCGACCGTTATTTCCCTCCTCGCTAAAATTGTGAACAGGCATGCGGAGTTCCGTATGGCGATGAAAAATAACGAGCTGGTCACATGGAATGAGGTTCATCCGAGCTATACCATTTTCCATAATGAAACGGAGACCTTTTCCTCATTATGGAGTCACTATGATGGCAACCTTCAGCACTTCCAGGAGACTTATTCAGAAGATGTCGCCCGCTATGGTGATAACCTGGCTTACTGGCCGAAGGGCGAGTCTCCGGAAAATATCTTTTTTGTCTCCTCTATTCCCTGGGTAACTTTTACCAACTTCAATATGAACATTGCGAAAATGCAGAACTTTTTCTCGCCCATGTTTACGTTTGGAAAATATTACAACCAGGATGGAAAAGTATTATTGCCCCTCGCCATTCAGATCCACCACGCCGTCTGCGACGGCTTCCATGTGGCAAGACTGTTTAATGAGTTACAGGAGATGTGTAATGACTTACCGAACCAGTCAAAATAACGCAGTGCCTCAGATAGCACCGGTTTAAAGCGCTGTTTGACGTGGAACAGGCGGGCTCTGTGAAAACGGCTTCACTGCATGACAATCATCCCCCCTCCTCCGACAGCATCCGTCCCTGGCTGAAACTCCACTCGTCGGCGGTGTTGAACTGGATCATCACCATCACGTCATCCGGATGAATATCCAGCGCCCGGCGCAGCTCTTCACACAGCCTGCGGCAGAGGTTTTGCTTCTGCGCAGACGAGCGGGGCTTGCCTGCCAGTATGTGAAACTGAATAAATTTGTCGCTGCGCCCGCCGCTTTTGTAGTGCCGGTCAAACAGGTGGCGCGTGGCCGGGAGGGTCTCAAAAATCTGGAAGCGATCGCCCGGCGGAACCGCGAATTCAGCCTCCAGGCTCTGCTGGAGGATATCGGAGATCTGCGCTATCTGCGCGTCGCTATACCCTGGTCCCAGGGAAATACGGGTGAAAGGCATCGGGGTTACTCCTCCTCCAGGCAGCCGAGGGCGGAGACCGCCGCAGGCCAGCCGGCGTAGAACGCCAGATGGGTAAAGACTTCGGTGATTTCGTCCCGGGTCAGGCCATTTTGCTGGGCGAAGCTGATATGCCAGGGCAACTGCTGCACCCGTCCCAGCGCCGTCAGGGCACCCAGCGTTATCAGGCTGCGATCGCGCGGGGAGAGCGCGTCACGTTTCCAGATATCATTGAAAAGCACCGTCTGGCTCAGCTCGGCCAGTTTCGGCGCGACGCGGGTCAGGGTTTCAGAAGTGAGTGATTTCGCCATCATGTTCTCTCCGTATTGACAGTAAGGCGATTCTGGCGTCATATCTTGATCCTGAAAATCAAATTATATGCGGCCTATCATCCCGCATTTCAGGACGATAATGGACAAACTTCCCCCGACGCTCGACCTCGACGCGCTGCGCAGTTTTGTTACTGGCATAGAGTGCGGCAGCTTTGCGCTGGCCGCCATCCACCTCTGCCGCTCCACCTCGGCGGTAAGCGCCCAGCTTAAAAAGCTGGAGCAGCAGTGCGGTGCAGCGCTGGTGATGAAAAAAGGCCGCGGCCTGGTACTGACCCGTAACGGCGAGATCGTGATGGGGTACGCCCGCCGCATGCTGGCGCTGAATGACGAGGTGCAGTTCGCGCTGAAGGGCGAACTGTTGCAGGAGGAGATCCGCATCGGCATGCAGGAGGATTTTGGCGAATCGCTGATGCCGGGGATCCTGGGAGAATTCAGACGCCACCATCCGGGGGTGCGGCTCATCGCCCGGGTGGATCGTAACCGGGCGCTGCTCAATGCCTTTGATGACAACGCCCTCGATATGGTGCTGCTGTGGCAGAACGAGAGCGAACCGCGCAAAGGCAGACTCATCGGCCAGAGCCAGATGGTGTGGATCCAGCCCCCGGAGATGGATATCAGTACGCTGCTGGCCCGGGGCGAGCCTCTGCCGCTGGTGATGTTCGACAGCCCCTGCCTGATGCGCTCCCATGCTATTGACTGCCTGAACCGGGCGGGCATTCCCTGGCGGGTGGCGTTTGTCAGCCACAGCCTGAGCGGGATCCGGGCGGCGGTGCAGGCCGGGCTCGGCGTAACGCTACGCACCCGGATAGGGATGCCTGACAGGCTGCAGGTGGCGGGAAGCGTGCTGCCCGCGCCGGGCAGACTGGGCATTACCCTTGAGCAGCAACACGGGAGTGAGTCAGCGCAGCGGGCGCAGACGCTGCTGGCGCAGTTGATGGAGCAGTCTCTTCTCGGGGTAGCGTAAATGGCGGTTCCTCGCCACAGGTTGTCAGTTTTGCGCCAGTACCCTCCCCCGTTATTCGCCAGGATGAAAGCACAACATCACCTGGAGAAACCCTATGTTGCGCAATCCCTCACAAAAATATGCGGCGTACGCCCCGATGTCCTTGCCCGACCGCCAGTGGCCGGATAAGACCCTGACCCACGCCCCGCGCTGGCTTTCAACCGATCTCCGCGATGGCAACCAGGCGCTGGCCGAGCCGATGGATATTCCCCGCAAACTGCGCTTCTGGGAGCAGCTGCTCATATGCGGCTTTAAGGAGATCGAGGTGGCTTTCCCCTCCGCTTCCGAAACGGATTTTCAGTTTGTGCGCCAGCTGATTGAGGAGCAACGCATTCCGGATGACGTCACCATTCAGGTGCTCACCCAGGCGCGCAGCGATCTGATCGAGCGCACTTTTGCCTCGCTGGACGGGGTAAAACGCGCCACGGTGCATCTCTATAACGCCACCGCACCGCTGTTCCGCGAGCTGGTCTTTCGTCAGAGCAAGGCGGAGATTGTTCAGCTGGCGGTCAGCGCCACGCGCCAGATACGCGCCCTGTGCGAGGCCAACCCGCAGACGCGCTGGACGTACGAATACTCACCGGAAACCTTCTGCTTCACCGAGCCGGAGTTTGCCCTGCAAATCTGCGAAGCGGTGGCGGACGTCTGGGAACCCTGTGCCGAACGGCCGATGATCGTCAACCTGCCCGCCACGGTGGAGGTCAACACCCCCAACGTTTATGCCGATCAGATCGAGTATTTCTGCCGTCACTTTTCCCGCCGGGAAGAGGTCTGCATCAGCGTGCATCCCCATAACGATCGCGGCAGCGGCGTCGCCAGCGCCGAGCTGGCCCTGCTGGCAGGCGCTGACCGGGTGGAAGGTTGCCTGTTCGGCAACGGCGAGCGCACCGGGAACGTCTGTCTGGTGACGCTGGCGATGAACCTTTACAGCCAGGGGGTCCCGCCAGCGCTGGATTTCAGCGACATGAAGCAGGTGGTGGAGCTGGTGGAGCAGTGCAACCAGCTGCCGGTGCACCCCCGCCATCCTTACGCCGGGAAGCTGGCTTTTACCGCCTTCTCTGGCTCACATCAGGACGCCATCAAAAAGGGCTTTCACGCCAGAGAAAAGTCCACGTCTCCGCGCTGGGAGATGCCTTATCTTCCGGTCGACCCGGAGGATATCGGCTGTAGCTATGAGGCGGTGATCCGCGTTAACAGCCAGTCCGGTAAAAGCGGTGCAGCCTGGATGCTGGAGCAAAATCATGGCCTGGTGCTGCCTCGCGCCCTGCAGCAGGATTTTAGCCGCCACGTCCAGGCCCATACCGATCGCGAGGGCAGCGAGATGACGCTGAGCGCGCTGTGGCAGCTGTATCGCGAGCTTTATGGGCCGCATCAGCTTGCCCCGCGCCAGCTGCTGGATTACCGCACCGAGAGCCAGGCTGACGGCGGGCTGGCGCTGTGGGCCCGCGTCCAGACGGCGGAAGGCGTTGTGACGCTGGAGGGGAAAGGCAACGGCCTGCTCTCAGCCGCCGCCAGCGCGATCAAAACCTGTTTCAATCTGGCCTTCGCCATTGAGGACTATCACGAACACACCCTCGGCAGGTGCAGCGAAAGCCGCTCGGCGGCCTATATCCGCTGCAGCTTTAAGCAGGGGGCGAGCCGCTGGGGGACGGGCATTGACAATGACGTTTCCCGGGCGTCGCTTCAGGCCCTGTTAAACGCGTTACCGGAGAGCGCCTCGGCCGGGAAGTAGTCGCTCGGCGCCACGCCAAGCGTGCGGCGGAACATCGCGCTAAAGGCGCTGTGGCTCTCGTAACCGAGGTCCAGTGCCACCCGAAGAACCGACTGGCCCTGCGCCAGACGGTTCAGCGCCTCCATCAGCCGCGCCCTGCGCAACCATTCGCTGAACGCCAGGCCGGTCTGCTGGCGAAAGTGCCGCAGCAGGGTGCGCTCGCTGACGTTAAGCGATTTTGCCGCCAGCATCGTGGTCCACTTTGTTCCCGGCTCCGCCTGGATCTGGCGGCAGAGCGTGACCAGCGCCGGGGTCTGGGGTTCCGGAAGGTTAAAAGGCAGCACGCTGATGCCCCTGATTTCATCGAGGATCAGCTCGTAAATGCGCTCCGCCCTGCTGCCCGCGCCATAGCGCTCCGGCAGGTGCAGCGAGGCGATGATCAGCTCACGCAGCAGAGTGGATATCTGCACCACCTGACACACCGAAGGGAGGTCTGCCCGGGCAAAGGGGTCGATAAACAGCGTCCGCGCCGCCACGTTGCCGGTGATAAGCAGACGGTGCCGGGTTCCGGCAGGCAGCCAGACGCCCCGCCCCGGCGGCACTATCCAGAACCCCTGCCCGGTTTCCACCCGCACCACGCCGCTCAGGGTGTGCAGAAGCTGCGCGCAGTCGTGGCTGTGCCACGGTTCCGTTGCACCATGAGTATAATCATGAGCAAACGGCACCAGCGGCCGGGTAGCAAAGCTAAATTGTTTTTGTGTGGTCACAGGTTAACTCGTGGAAAATTTATGTTCATGCGCAATAAGCCAGGCTTTACGGGCGATGCCGCCGCCATAACCGGTCATCGCCCCCGTTTTACCGATGATTCGGTGGCAGGGAATAACGATAGCCACGCGGTTTGCGCCATTTGCTGCCGCGACCGCGCGAACGGCATTGGGTTTACCCATCCCCTCTGCGACGGCCTGATAGTGCGAAGTGACGCCAAACGGCACCGCCCGCAACCCCTCCCAGACGCTCCGCTGAAATTCACTTCCGGGCGTGTCGAGCACAATATCAAACTGCTGACGCGTGCCTGAAAAATACTCCGTGAGCTCTTTTTCAGCCTGTCGCGTATGCCTGTTTTCCCCGGCCACAATGCGTGCCCTGAACAAACGCTGAAGGTCGCGAAATTCGGTTTCCAGCATGCGCCGGTCGGTAAATTCCAGCAGACAAACGCCGCGCTCAGTGGCGCAGACAAACACAGGTCCAAGGGGCGTGGTAAAGCGGTGGATCATAATCAGCTGACTCTGTTCGGTCGGACTGCCGCCCGTAAGCCGTTTGCAGGTATAGCCAAAGCCGCTTAATGATTCATACCCGCTGTCAAACGCCACATCGGTGGCGTTGCGTCCCCCTTTCAGTTCCTGCAAAGCGACGTTCACCCGTTGCATGCGCTGAAAGGCCTGAAAAGTGATGCCATGGTTTTGCAAAAACCACCGGCGAACCCGCTCCGGGCTGATGTTGTGTTGACGCAACTCCGTATCGCTGATTCGCGTTTTAGGATTAGCCCGCACGAGGGCAAGCGCCTGCTCAACCAACGGCGGTGCGCTGTGGGCGTTCTCCGTGGGACGGCACACTTTACAGGGGCGGAAGCCTGCATCCAGCGCAGATTTAAAATCGTTATAAAACTCAACGTTTTCACGCTTTGGTTTTCGCGCCCTGCAGACAGAAATGCAAAACACACCGGTCGTTTTTACGCCAACGAAGAAGACCCCCGTATACTCCGAAGCCCGCTCAATCAGGGCCTGATACCAGATATCGCACTGCGTTTTATCAAGAACGTTCATCAGTAAAAACTCCAGTAAAGGCCCGTTGAGCCCGGATGGTACAGAGTACATCCTTCAGCTTCTCCTGCATTGCCGAATGGACAACGTTACCCATGGAAATGCGTTTCACACCCAGCGCCTCCAGCCTGTCGAATGACGGTAAACCGGGCATGCACATGACGTTCAGCGGCAAGGTGCACTCCCGGGCAAGGGTTTCAATCTCCTTTTCCTGCGTCAGGCAGGGAACAAAAAATCCATCGGCGCCCGCCTCTGCATACCGTTGTCCGCGTAAGCGCGTTTCCTGCAACGCCTGCTCATGGCCCAGAAGATAGGTATCGGTACGAATATTAAAAAAGAGCGGGCTTTCGCTGATCGTCGCCTGGCGGAGCGCTTTTATCATGTCGGCGAATGCCGCAGCATCACGAAGCTGCCGGATGCCATTCACGACGCGACTGTCCTCCAGATTGATGCCGCTAATGCCCAGCCTCACCAGGCGGGAGAGATTTGTCGCCACCTCGTCTACCGAGCTACCAAATCCGGCTTCCAGATCGACACTTAAGGGGACGTGACAGACGGATTTAATCCGGGTGATGACATAAAACATTTCATCAAAAGGGATCGCCTCGCCATCTTCATAACCCAGCATCGCGGCAATCGCGGCGCTCGACGTTCCCAACGCTTTAAAGCCCGCCTGTTGCGCGGCAATCGCACTACCAGCATCCCAGACATTCGCAATAATTAAAGGACTTTTTTGCTGATGAAGTTCAGTGAAATTCATTTTGGTTTCCTGTTGTGGTGGACAGGCTCATCCTGAAGCTCCCGTGAAATAGCCACAACCGAAAATTGGATAACCATTTTTTACAGGTCAGATTATGCGTCCTCCTTGAGGAAATAACATCGCGCCTGTGCGTATGACATATTCAGAAAAAAGCAAAAATATATCCAGAAGAAGAATATTCCGAATTATGTCCTGTGGAAAGGTGCGTTGCGTCACAGTGGCTACGCTTTAAATTCATTGACTAAGGAGGTCGGGATGACATCAGGAAACACCACTTCAAAAAACTACCCACAACCCCCATTTGTGGAACAACCCCAGCAAATGCCAGGACTGGCCTCAGAGATGAAGCCAATTCCCGATCATGGCGAAACAAGCTATACCGGCTCGGGACGTCTTGCCGGTAAGAAAGCACTGATTACCGGTGGCGATTCCGGGATTGGCCGCGCTGTTGCCATTGCCTATGCCCGCGAGGGTGCTGATGTAGCCATTGGCTATCTGCCGGAAGAAGAGTCGGACGCCGCAGCCGTTATTGCGCTGATTCAGGCGGAAGGACGCAAAGCCGTGGCGATCCCGGGCGATATCCGCGTGGAATCCTTCTGTGAGACGCTGGTCGAAAGAGCGGTCAGTGAGCTGGGCGGCCTCGATATTTTAGTCAACAACGCGGGCAGACAGCAGTTCTGCGAGTCCATTGAAGATCTGACGACCGCCGCCTTCGACGCGACCTTCAAAACCAATGTGTATGCGCCGTTCTGGATCACTCGCGCGGCCGTGCGTCATCTGTCGGAAGGCGCTGTCATTATCAATACCTCCTCGGTCCAGGCGTTTAAGCCGAGCGAAATCCTGCTGGATTACGCTCAGACCAAAGCCTGTAACGTGGCCTTTACCAAAGCACTGGCAAAACAGCTTGGGCCGAAAGGCATTCGCGTTAACGCCGTGGCGCCAGGCCCTTACTGGACTCCGCTGCAGTCGAGCGGTGGCCAGCCACAGGAGAAGGTGCAGCAGTTCGGTCAGGACACACCGCTGGGCAGACCCGGTCAGCCCGTGGAGATCGCGCCGCTTTATGTTCTGCTGGCGTCTGAAGAGTGTTCCTATGCCTCCGGCCAGGTCTGGTGCTCTGACGGCGGTACCGGCGTAGCGTAATTCTGTTGTCCTTATTTATGATCTGCCTGACGGCCTGAGAACCTATTATAAAATCCATTATTCGAAGCGGTAATGGATTTTAAAAGTTCAAAAGCCGTCCGGCGCATAATTATCAACTATTATTAGATTGTTGATTCTTGTTTTTTTATTTCTTTAAGCATGAAAGTCTAATTTGTTAAAAAGACATCATCTGGCTCTTAAAGGGCTTCAATGTCGAAGTTGATAATGTTTCCTGTTTTTCAATCCGTTTCTGTTTCCGAACGCATATTAATTAAAGGGCAACAGCTATGACTCACATTCACGAACACGCTACGGTTAACACTACGTATCCTGATACGCGTCTGCCCGTGCCTGCCGCGAGCACCAGCGCCGTATCATGGGGTGCCATCTTCGCCGGGGCGGCAGCCGCCGCATCCCTTTCCCTGATTTTGCTTATGCTGGGCGCGGGTTTGGGCCTGACGTCCATTTCCCCGTGGGAGAGCCGCGGGCTAGACGCCGGGACGGTGGGTATCGCCGCCATCGCCTGGCTGACGTTTACGCAGATCGTGGCGTCGGGCATGGGGGGATATTTAGCCGGACGACTGCGCACCAAATGGGTGGATACCCATATCGATGAAGTTTATTTCCGCGATACCGCTCACGGGTTTTTGACATGGGCTGTGGCTGCGCTGGTCTCGGCTGCGCTGTTTACCAGCACCGTGGGTGCCATTATTGGCGGCGGGGCTAAAGTTGTGGGGACCGTTGCCGGAGGGGCTGCGACAGCCACGGCTGCTGGCGCGGCGGGCATGGCAAATGAATCGTCTGGCATGCCCGGCAACTCAATGGACTATTTCGTGAATTCGATGTTCAGGGGGAATGCGGCTCCTGCCCCTGCTGCCCCGGCAGAGGCTACAGCCGATCCTGCTGCGCCAGCGGCGGCTCCTGCTCCGGCAGCCCCTTCCGCTCCCGGCCAGGACCTGACCCCTGCCCAGGTAAGCGAAGTGACCGGGATTTTTGCTAACAGCATTACCACCGGTGCTCTGCCTGCGGAAGATCGTCAGTATGTCGCTCAACTGATTGCGCAGAAGACTGGTATCAGTCAGCAAGAGGCTGAACAGCGTGTACAGACCACCTATGACAAAGCCCAGGCTAAATTAAAAGAAACCAAGGAGAAAGCGCAGCAAGCTGCTGATACTGCACGTAAAACAACGAGCTACCTGATGCTCTGGACATTCATTTCACTGCTGGCAGGTGCTTTCGTCGCCAGCCTGTGTGCGACCTTCGGTGGCCGTCAACGTGACTTATAATTTTTAATTAAGCAGGAGGTTTAACATGCGCTCATTATTACTGTTCTTTTTAGGCGTTCCTATCCCAATCATTATTCTGATTGCGCTGTTCTTCCATTAATATCCACAACCTGAACATAAATGCCCGCAAGGGCATTTATGTTTTCAGGTGTAAAACAAAGCTCACCCGTTTCTGATCCTTCCTGCGATACCCGGCTGAGGTTTACCGAACAGATAGCCCTGGGCGAGATCGCACCCCAGAGCCTGTAACCTTTCCAGCTGCTCCTGCGTTTCAACCCCTTCTGCAACCGCCTTCATATTGAGCGACTTCGCCATGCCGGTGATGAGTCGGATGATATTCAGGGCATCCTCCTGGGTCGATATCGAGTGCACGAAGGATTTGTCTATTTTGATCTTATCGAAGGCCAGCTTACTCAACCGGGAAAGAGAAGAGTATCCCGTACCAAAGTCATCAATGGATATTTGCACGCCGCGGGCTCTGAGCTTATTCAGCGTCTTCAGCGGCGTGTCGTTCTCGGTAAAGAGAGAGGATTCCGTCACTTCCAGCTCAAGACGACTGGCCGGGAGTCCACTCTCTTCCAGAATAGACAGCACGATCCCGGCAAAGGCTTTACTGCTGAGCTGTATCGGTGAGACATTCACTGAAATTTTGGCCGGAACCGCCCAGGTGGCCGCTTCCCGGCAGGCGATTTCAAGCACATATTTCCCCATCTCGTTAATCATCCCGGTTTTTTCAGCCGCGGGAACAAAAGTATCCGGCGACAGGAGTCCTTTCAGGGGATGAATCCAGCGAATGAGGGCTTCATAGCTGTAGATTTCCCGGGTGAACGAATCGACGATAGGCTGGTAGTAAACCACGAACTCTTTGTTCGCTAACGCCATAGCCAGATCGTGCTCCAGGGTTCGGCTTTCCTGCAGCTTTTGCAGCATATAGGGGCGGAACACTTTTATCTTACCGGGGCCTTCACTTTTGGCTTCATAAAGGGCCAGATCGGCAAATTTATACAGATAATCGGAGCGTCGCTCGGTGTCTGAGACAACAACGCCCACGCAGGTAGCTATGTTAATGATGGTGTTATAGATCGTGTAGGGCTGGTTGATAGAGGCGCAGATTTGTCGGGCCCGCGAAACGGCACTGCTCTCCGTCAGGCCACTTGAAAGAAACGCAAACTCATCCCCACCTAAACGATAGAGCGTATCGGCGGTCAGACTCATTGAAACCAGTCGGTCGGATATTTGACGAAGTAACATATCGCCGACATCATGACCGTAGGTGTCATTTATCTCTTTAAAGCGATCCAGGTCGAACAACATCACCGCCACAGATTCATCGTTTTTCTCGGCAGTCTGGATAACTTTTTTGATGTTTTCCCAGAAAAGCTGGCGGTTATTCATTCCCGTCAGAGAGTCATGGTAGACGTCATATTCCAGCTGGGCATTCTGGATCTGCAGTTTTTCTTTGGATTTCTGCAACTCTTCAGCAAGGCTTTTGACCTGAAGATGCGCTTTAAGAATATTCCGGTTCTGGAAAAATATCATCACGCCCAGGATGCCGCTTAATATTATCAGCAATAATGAAGCCGCCGAATATATATAGTACAGCGTCTGGATTTTGAGATTAGCTCTGTTAATGGAGTTAATATCATTATCTAATGCACTGGATGACAGGTGGCTAAGGGCGGCATCAAGCGTATGCATTTTATCCAGAGTGACCATAAGCTCTGAACGATCCATCCTCTCCAGATTTGCATCAAGATATTTGAGTATGTTTTCCACACTTAAAGCCAGTTCGTGGTGCCCTTTATTGCTGTTAATATAACGCCCCAAATCCCCTTCTTTCATTAAATCGCTCTGGCTGAGCATAATGTCGAGACGCAGGCGCACATCATCGAGCGTCAATGCTTCGCTTTGATTTGCGTAAAGGCCCAGCGTTGATTCAAAACGATAATACTCCGATACCAGCTGGGCCGCAGACCAGGAGTCCGTATAGTGAGTCAGTTTTTGTAACTCTTGCTGCCTTTCATGCACAAGGAAAGATATGTATCCAGTAGAGATAAATAGGAAAAATATGATGCCCGCCAGTATCCTGTTCATGATGCGCGTCTGAACTCCTACTCAATATTCATTTTGCTGACCTGCCATGCGGATCTTGAATAAAAAATCTGACTGTTCAGCTCGGGCATGCTGTCATAGGGATACACAATGAATAACGGGCCTTTGTCACGAATACGCATATATTCGCCGTTAACTTTTAAGGCAAGGATAACATTGTATTTATTAAAATCATTGAGAGGGATTACGGTCGTGTAGTCATTGAGCGCAATAACCTTAACGATAGAACCTTTGGCGCCAACGTACTCCATGAGCTTTCGCAGGGGAACACCCGTAAAGGTTGTACGCCCATTGTACCAGGGAGAGGTGGTCTGGAAACTGACCAGGCCCAGTTTCTCAAGGCTGGCGATATCAAAGACGGCTTTCCCGTCTGCATTCGTATTCTGAATATTACCGGACAGGGTTAAAAGGACTTTACCTTCAGGTTTGGGAAGTTCACCCGCCCAGACCTGGGTGGCGACCACCAGGCTCAACAACATGACAATTAACCGCATACTGACCTCCCCTTTCTACCGGATTTTACGGAATTATAATTTAGTTAACATGCTATTTATATATGCGCTCTGGCTATTATTGACGCACTAAGAACATTCACATTATAACCCATTAAAATCAATAGGTTAAATTTTTATATTTTTTAAAACGGTTAAGTAAAATCTGTAATGTTATTTGAGTTATGCCAGATCTTATTCTCCCTGTACAAAAAATAAGCCAGCCGCTTATTTAATGCAATTAAACACACAACGATATAAAGGTTTAATTTTTGCCGGGTAGTGGCGGGAGTCGATGGCTGGCGGCCTTTTCCGGAATCATTTTTCCCGTTGTTTGCGATCGGCGGCAATTACCATCGCTATTCCTGCCAGCACCACCAGCGAGCACATCAGCATGCTTATATCCGGCACTTCCCCAAGAAATAACACCCCGCCTGCGGCAGCAATACAGGGCACGCTCAGTTGCAATGTGCTGGCGGTTGCTGAAGAGAGGGTGACGACCAGGGCATACCACAGCACATAGGCAACGCCGGATGCCAGCCCGCCTGACAGCAGTGCAAGCAAAATGCCGCTGGCGTCTGTTTGTACAGGTGCCTGTCTTATCAGGCTGATGACCAGAATGACCGGTAAACCGAGGATAAAATTCCCCGCCGTTGTGCCTGCCGGGGCTATGATATTTTTTCCGCGCACGGAATACGCCCCCCACGCCAGGCCTGAGGCCACCATCGTCATGGCCGCAACCAGGGGAGGCGCAGTGGCGCCAGGCAGCAGGAGGGTGATGATCCCACCCACGGCAATAAGCATTCCGCAGGCCTTATACCGGCTTAGCTTTTCGCCTTTTACCACGCCCCAGCCAATCATGCAGACCTGGACTGCGCCAAACAGCAGCAACGCACCTGTGGCCGTATTGAGCTGAACGTAAGCCAACGAGAAGAAGAGGACGTAGGCGCACAGCAACGCGGCGTCGATGATTTTCCAGCGTATCTCTTTCAGCTTCCCGCGCGCCAGATGCCAGGCAAACAGCACTCCCGCCCCACCCAGCAGCCTCAGCATGCTGAAGGTCTGCGGATCGGCGTGGCCGTTTTTCAGGGCGATGCGGCAGAGAATGGAGTTTGCGGCAAAGGCAGTTAATACAAAAAGCACCAGCAGCAGCTTTTTCATACGCTTCCTGAAGAGGATCGCCAGCCTGGCCGACTGGCGTTTAATCTTTGTATTTACTGTAATGCAAAACCACGCAAATGACTGTTTCACTTTTTATCTGACGATTTCCTGAGGGCACCGACCGGGCCGATCGTTTTTCCTCGTCTCCCCCCTCTCGCGCAAAGATCAAAAAAACTGCGCACGATGGTTGCATTATAAAACCAATTGCCTCACCCTTAATTAAGTTTCATTTTGAAACCAATCATCCTTCAACACAGAGGTATTACGATGACTACGCAAGGTTCCACCGCTTTAATCACAGGGGCATCTTCCGGGATCGGCGCGGTCTACGCCGATCGTCTCGCCGCACGCGGTTACGATCTGGTGCTGGTCGCCCGCCGGGAAGCGCGCCTGCTGGCGCTGGCGGAGCAGCTCGGGCAGCGCTACGGGGTGAAGGTCGCCCCCCTGACGGCGGATCTTACCGATGAAACCGGGATCCGCGCCGTAGAGGAGGTCCTGCGCAGCAACACCGCTATCGACACGCTGATTAACAATGCCGGTACCGCGCAGATGGCTCCCTTCCTTGCGGGAGACGTGGCGCAGCATCAGGCCATTAACATGCTCAACACCACCGCCCTGATGCGCCTCACCTATGCCCTGCTGCCGAGGCTGGCGCAACATAACCGCGGCACGCTGATTAACATCGCCTCGGTGCTGTCGATCCATGCCCGGGCGGGCAGCGCGCTCTACAGCGCCACCAAAGCCTGGGTGCTGAACTTTACCCGTGGATTGCAGGAGGAGTTTGCCGACAGCAAGGTGCGCATTCAGGCGGTATTACCGGCGGCAACGGCCACGGAGATCTGGGCGCTGTCCGGCATCACCGCCGACGATCTGCCCGCCGGGTCGGTGATGACCACTGACAACATGGTGGATGCAGCCCTGGCGGGGCTCGATCGGGGTGAGCTGATTACCATTCCGCCGATGCACGATGAGGCGCTGTGGACGCGCTATGAAGAGGCGCGGCTGGCGCTGTTTACCAGCGCCCGAACCGGCGAGCCGGCGCCGCGCTATCTCACGCGCTGAAATTTGCGGTATATTTTTACTTCCCCTCTCATTTTCATTACAGGACAGATAATGACGGTCGACTGTATTATTACTGCCGCGGGGCTTTCCTCCCGGATGGGGAAGTGGAAAATGATGTTACCCTGGCGAGAGGGGACAATTCTGGATGCCAGCATTAACAACGCCCTGCAATTTTGCGCCCGCACCATCGTTGTGACCGGTTATCACGCAGACGCGTTACAGGAACGGTATCGCCATCAGGAAAACGTCACGCTGGTACACAATGCCGACTATCAGCAAGGGATGGCGGGTTCGGTGATTACCGGTGCCCGCGCGGTGAACACCGACTACTGCTTTATTACCCCGGGCGATCTGCCCTGCCTGCATGAGGGTATCTTTCGCGAGTTGTGGGCGTTACGCAGTGAGGGGGCGATCCTGCCGCACTATCGCGGCACGCCGGGTCACCCTGTTCTGGTGAAGAAAAGCAGCCTGCTGCAGGCTATCGCCCGGCCGGATATTCGCAGCATGCGCCAGGCGCTGATGCAGGGTAAACATCACTGCGTGTCGCTTGACCACCCGGAAATCATTTTTGATATCGATACGCCGGATGATTTCAGCAGGCTTCAGTCGCTGAATAAAAGTGAATAACGACGTTTCGTGTTTTATCCATTTAATACCCATTGAACAGGATGAAAGCCATGCTCGAACTTCGCCCGAACTGCGAACGGTGTGACCGCGACCTGCCTCCTGATGACCTGGACGCCCGGATCTGCTCCTTTGAGTGCACGTTTTGCGCAGCCTGCGCCAACACGCATCTCAATCACCGTTGCCCCAACTGCCAGGGAGAACTGGTGCGCCGCCCGGTGCGCCCGGCGACAAAGCTGGTAAGCTCGCCTGCCTCCACCGTGCGGGTACATACGCAAAAACGATCCTGACACCCACGCCCTCTGACGACGAGGTAAATAATGATCCAGCTCCAGACTATTCCTGCTCCCCAAACCTTCCCCGACGTGCCCCCGGTATTACTCTCCGATGCCACAATGCTTGAGCGTAAAAACAGGCTGCTGACCCGCATCAACGATGCGGGCTATGACGCCCTGGTGATTTATGCCGATAAGGAGCACGGAAGCAACTTTGAGTACCTGACCGGGTTTGTGCCGCGCTTCGAGGAGGGGCTGTTGATTCTGCAAAAAACAGGCGCGGCGACGGTGATTCTGGGCAATGAAAACCTGAAGATGGCCAGGCATTCGCGCATTCCGGTTAGCCTTAAACACTGCCCGTTTTTCTCGCTGCCAAACCAGCCGATGGACAATGAGGCCTCGCTGGAGACGCTGTTTGGCGAAGCAGGCCTGGCCGCGCATGACCGAATCGGGGTGGTGGGCTGGAAGATGTTTACCGCCGCCGGGGCAGACAATAAGCAGCTTTTCGATCTGCCCTGGTTTATCGTCGAGGCGCTGAAAAACAGCACTCCGGCAACGCTGGAAAACGCCACCCACCTGTTTATCGGCGGCGCTAACGGGGCGCGTATCACCAATAACGCGAATGAAATTGCGCACTATGAATATGGCGCCAACCTGGCCTCGACCTGCATCCTGAAAGCCATGGATGCGGTGACGCCGGGCATCCGCGAAACCGAGTTGGGAGCGCTGCTGGCGGCAGAGGGTCAGTATCCGACGGTGGTGACCATTGCCGCCGCCGGGCAGCGCTTTGAAAAAGCGAACTTTTACCCTACGTATAAAAAGCTGGAGCGCGGTCAGCCGCTGTCGATGACCACCGGGTTTAAGGGCGGGCTTTCCAGCCGGACCGGGTTTGTGATTGCCGACGAGAGCGAGCTGCCGGACGGTCAGGAAGAATATCTCGAGCGGGTAGCGAAACCTTACTTTGCCGCCGTCGCCAGCTGGCTTGAGACTATCCGCATCGGGATGCCGGGCGGCGAGATGTATGCCCATATCGAACAGGTGCTGAATAAAGCGCAGTATGGCTGGCATCTGAATCCGGGCCACCTCAGCGCCGATGAAGAGTGGATGTCTTCCCCCCTTTACCCGGGTTCTGCCGAAACGCTGAAAAGCGGGATGATCCTGCAAATCGATATTATCCCCTCAGTGCCGGGCTACACCGGCGTCAGCGCCGAGGAGAGCATTGCCCTGGCAGACCGGGCGTTGCAGGAGAAGATTCAGGCGATGTACCCGGAACTGTGGACGCGGATCGCCACCCGCCGGACCTATATTCGTGAGGTGCTGAATATCAGGCTGGCGGAGGAGGTGATCCCGCTGTCAAACACCGTGGCGTACCTGCGTCCGTTCCTGCTGGCAAAAGAGCAGGCGTTTACCTGCTAATACCCCGTATCTACTGCAACGCTTCCAGAATGCGGTACGCCGCTTTCACCCGCTCGGGGTTGGGATAACTTTTATTCGCCAGCATCACAATGCCAAGCTGCTTTTCAGGGATAAAGGCGATATAGCTGCCAAACCCGCCGGTAGAGCCGGTTTTATGAACCCAAGAGGCTTGCACCGGAGCCCGGGCGGGGGTAATTGCCGTGGCCTTATGCGCGGCCAGGGCGTATTTATTATCCGCGCCCTGTTCCAGCGTTACTGAGGAGACCGGCCAGTTGAGCATCTCCCAGCCCAGCCCCTGATACATCTCCCCTACCTGCCAGTAGCGTGACTGGGCGATTTCCAACCCTTTTTGCAGCGAAGCGTCCTTGATGTTCTCCGGCTTCAGATTCGCCTGCAGCCAGCCCGCCATATCCACGATGGAGGTTTTCACCCCGTAGGCCTCGGCATCAAGCATGCCCGGTGAAACATGTACCGCCTTGCCGTCCCGGTAGCCCCAGGCATAGTTCTCCTGCTCGCTGGCGGGAACCTTTACCCAGGTGTGGTTAAGATTAAGGGGTTTGAGCACCCGACTCGTCAGCGCCTGCTCAAAGCTCATCTTCGAGGGTTTAACGGCCAGGGCGCCAAACAGCCCGATGCTGGCGTTGGCGTACAGGCGTTTTGTACCCGGCGCCCACTCCGGCTGCCAGGTCTGGTAGTATTTTTGCAGCGAGGCGGCATCGGTCACCTCATCTGGCACCTGCAGCGGTAACCCCCCTGCGGTATAGGTTGCCAGATGCAGAAGGCTGATGCCCTGCCACTGCTTGCCTGACAGCGCGGGCCAGTATTTGCTGGCCGGATCGTCCAGCGCAATCTCCCCCCTCGCCACCGCATCGCCGCCGAGCACCCCGGTGAAGGTTTTGCTCACCGAGCCCAGCTCAAACAGGGTTTGCCGGGTGACGGGCTTTTTCCCGGCGACATCCGCCAGCCCCTGCGTAAAGTAATACGTCTGACCCTTATAGATAACCGCGACGGCCATCCCGGGGATCGCCTGGGCGTTCATCAGCGCGGTCAGGGTGGGCTTAACCGCCCCGGCGACCTGCGCCTCCTCCGGGGTGGCGGCCAGAGCGGAACCGGACAGGCAGGCGAGGAGCATACAGAGCAGGGATTTTTTCATCGTTATTATCTTCAGCAAAAAGTGAGAGCGCTATTTTGCAGGCATGACGGGAGGATGTAAAACGGGCGCGGGCGAATCGACGCCCGTGCCCACAGAGCTAGTTATACTCCAGCGCAAAGGTGGCGGTGGTGTTTGCCCAGCCCGCCGTCACGGTGGATTCGGTTTGCACCAGTTGGGCAACGAAGTGGAAAGGCTGGGCGTTGGCCGCATCCGTCGCGGTCACCTGCCCGAGGCTCGGCAGGGTTCCGGCTTCGTTGATGTGCAGGCTACTGCCTGCTGCCGGGGCATTGGATCCATTATTGCCGTAGCTCAGTTTGACCCCCACGCCGCTGGCGCTCGACGGGCTCTGCGTGATGGCCAGGGTATCGGTCATCCCGGTAGCGGCCGGGCTACCGAAAAAGCCAATTTTGATATTCGCGGGCTGGGAGCAATAGACCGGTATGGTCAGGGTCTGCACCGCGCCCGCCGTTTGACCCACCCCTTTGAAATCGACACGGTTAACCTTGCCCAGATCGACAAAAATGCTCGGGGTGGTCACGTTGCAGCTGCCCGCCGAGCCGATATCCACGTTCATTGCCGTCAGGTCGGCACTAATGGGTGTGCTGGTGGTGCCTGCCCCGGGGATCTCAACGTACAGTTTGCCGACGTTCCCCAGTGGTAGCGCATTGGTGTGGTTGCCGCTGGCCAGGTGGACGTCGCCGGTTTTATAGAAGGTAATGAACGCTTTCACTACGATATGTTCCTGCTTCAACAGGGCATGATTTTCGCTGCTGTTACAGACTTCCTCGTCATGCACGCCTGAGCCGTCCAGGTAGTGAATGGGCCCGCCGTCACACTGAAAGCCCAGCGCGTAACCGATGCCGGGAATGGCCGACTCAAACACCATCCGCCCGTTGATGAAGCTCTCATTTTCAGTGCGCGTCTGGGCATAGTGGACGGCTATCGCACTCGCCTGCTGCGCCTGCGGGTCGCAGGTAAAGCGAAACCCGCTGCCGCTGTCGGCCATGATGCTCGTCATCTGGGTGTTATTGCGCAGCGAAGGCAGGTATTTGATGTTCTGGAAGTTGATGGTCATCTGGCCGGTATCGCCATTGCAGGCAGCCGCCCCTGCGCCAGGGCTGAACAGCCCGACAATGGCCAGCAGAAAACAGAGTCTCAGGCGCATCATTAGAATCCTCATTGTGATAAGCAGGCGGCATCAATACGCGTCACCGCCTCCTGTTGGTCTGGGGTAATGTGGAACGGCAGCGTGCAGCGGTGGGCCACGCCGTCGTCATCCCAGTTCACCGCCAGGGTGCCGTTATCCGGCATGCCGCTCAGATAGACCGCTCCGCCGTCGGCGACCATGCCGGTGGCGGCGGTGTTATCCTCAGCCAGCCGCGCGCTGGCGCCAAACGGCACCGGGCCCTGCTTGTCATGCAGGGTAAAGAGTACGCGATGGCCGATATGGGTCTGGTAATTTGCCTCGACCACCGCCCCGCCGCCGGGGATCACCGTTGCGCCATACTGATCGACATCGGTGTCGCTGGTCATCGATTCGGTATCGAGGGTGATAACGTTCTTGTGATACGCCGTCAGGGTGGGCACCACCGCGTAGCCCCGCCAGTCGGTGTGAACGTTGCTGCCGTTCTGGACTGCCACGTTAGCGGCCCCCGGCGCGCGCACGATGGCAAAGCTGTCGCCGAGATTTTGCCCCAGCGTGATGCCGTGCGGATGCGCAACGATAGAGCCCGACGCTCCCCAGGTAAGCTGGCTGCTGTCGCGGTCGCGTCGATAGCCGAGCTGCGCCTGGCCGTAGCCGCCGTGATAATCGAGCGAAGCGCCGCTGTTACTCCCCTGCCCCTGGCTGGCGTAGCCCTGCTGCACGGAGTAGTAAAGGTTCGGGTTCCTGGGTACCGAGCCGTACATCGCCACCTGATGCGAGGTGTAACCGCGGTTATCCGACGAGGATGTGTAGCTGACGGCGCTGTTGGCCAGCGCGCCGCCCAGCGGAATATTGACGTTAAAGGACCAGGAGCGATCGGGAGTATCGTGACCGGTGGACCGGGTGTAGTAGTAGCCGAGCCCCCAGGAGATGCCTTTCCAGGCGGTGTAAAACCCGGCATGGAGCGTTTTGTCGCTGTTCGGGCTGTGCCAGTAATCCTGGGAATAAGCGGAAAACGACAGATTACCCACATTGCCAAGGGTCTGGCTGATGGCTATCTCTTCCCGGCTGCGTTTGTTGTCAATCAGCCCGTAACGATGTTCGAGCATCATCGCCTCACTGAAATCATAAAACCCGCTGGAGGAGTAGCGGTAGCTGGCAAGGCTGAAGGTGGTGCCGGTCCCGGCGAAACTTTTCTGATACTGCGCCCGCAGGGAATGGCCGGTGTAGCGCTTGCCGGACGGCGCGGTGGCGCCTGCCAGCGTCACGTCCGCGCCAAGGGATCCGAGTTCGCCTAAGCCATGCCCTGACCCGAGGGCCAGGGCGTGATAATCTTCCGCCATCTGCGTGCCGCCGTAGAGCGTGAACGCGGCCGGTAGTCCGTAGAACAGCGTGGCCTGGATAAAGACCGGCGAGCGGCTCTCGTCCTGTCCGGCGTGAAAGCGCCCTGCGCTAAAGCTGTATTTAACCCGGCCCTCGCGCAGCATGAACGGCACGGAGGAAAACGGCTGGGTGAAGGTGCGTTCTGACCCGTCGCTCTCTTTTACGTTGACCTCGAGGTCGCCGCTCTGCGCGGTCGGGTAGAGATCCTTGATGGCAAACGCCCCGGGTGAAACATAGGTTTCGTAGATCACATAGCCGTGCTGGGAGACGGTGACTTTGGCGTTGCTGTGGGCCACGCCGCGGATCACCGGGGCAAAACCGCGCTGGCTGTCCGGGAGCATCTCCTCATTCGACATCAGCTGGACCCCGCGAAACTGCACGCTGTCGAATACGTCGCCGCTGGTCCAGGTATCCCCCATCCGCAGCTGGCTTTTCAGCGCCGTGACGTCCCGTTGCAGCCAGGTGCTGAGCGAATGCCAGCGCCGGGTGGTGTCATACTGCATTGATGAGGTATTGCGTAACCGCCACGGCCCAAGGTTCACGCCGCTGCGCAGGCTCAGGAAGGTTGAACGCCCGTCATGGCTGGACTGCCCGGTTTGCGATCCGCTGAGCGTGTAGTCGACAAAGGCGGCCGGAATCCCCTCATCCCAGCGGGCCGGATCGACGTAGCCGCGGCTCTGCACGTTCATTGCCGCCTGGGGAATGCTCAGATTCAGACGCTGGGTGGAAAAATCAAATTCGCTGCTGGCATCGGGGATGAATTGCCCGATGCGGGTAAAGCGCTCACCTTCATGCAGTCGATCAAATGACGAAAACGCGCTGACGTTGACGCCATATTCCGCCAGCTGCGAGACCGTCAGCACCGGCGTCAGTTTGTCATTCTCTTCCACAAAGGTGATGTCGCTCTCGCTCACCTGCTGGCCGTTGACCCAAACGCTGACCGGCCAGGTGCCGGGCTGCTGCCCGCCCGCAGAGGCAAAATAGTGCAGATCGGCGGTTTTTTGCTGGGGAGAGCTCAGCTCCAGCGCCGCCGGATCGAAGTAATCCTCAGCCCGGGCAACTCCCGGTTTGCACAGCATAAACAGCGCCGTGGGAACCGTCGCCAGCAGCAACGCGCCCCCGGACGCTCCCCTGTTCGCGCCGTAACGGCGTGATGAGTGCATTTTTACCCTCGCTCCCCGGTTTACTGCCGCGCGGTGTCAGTGATACCGCCCGAATCATTAATGGCGCGCCATGTCACCTGCCCGGTACCGTTAACCGTCCACGTCTGGCTGCTCATCGGGGCGATCATCCCCGGATCGAAGATCTCTTTTCCGCCCACCGCCAGGCTGTAAAAGGAGACGTAAAAGGGTGTCGGGTTGTGGGCCACCAGCCGGTTGCCGCTGCGGGTGAAGGTCAGCTTCTGCCAGGCCTCTTTTGAGTCGCCCAGCCCTTTCGGGCGCCAGAAGAGCTTAAATTTGGATTTGACGTTGATCTGCAGCTTGTTGGACTCCCCTTTTTGCGTCGGGGAGATATTTTTCACGCACAGCCAGAAGATGGATTCCCTGTCACCGGGCAGAGTCCCGCCGGTAAAGCCGATTCGCAGGACGTTCTCCTGCTCGGGATCGAGGCGAAAGAGCGGCGGTGTCACCACAAAAGGCACCGGCCGCTTATCCTTTGCGGTCAGGTTCTCCACCCATGACTGCACCAGGTACGGGACGCTGGTATCCATATTGGTTACCGTAATGGCGGCTTCGCGTTTACCTTCCTGATAAATAACGCGGGTTCCCCCCATAACGATGCCGGCCTGCGCGCTGGCGCAGAACAGAAAAGAGGCCATGACAGCGGCAAGAAGCTGTTTCATCGTGCAATTACCATTGAAGTCAAAGAGATGAACAGGCGCGGAGCCTGTTCATGCGGGGATCAGTTGTAAACCATCAGGAAGTTTGCCACGCCGTTGGCCGCCCCGGAGGTGACCGTTGCCACCGTAGAGATGTAGTCAGCGAAAAACGGCACCGTGGCTTTACCCGCGGCCACCGGAACGCTGGCAGACACGCTCCCCAGGCTGACCTGCGAGTTGGATGCATCGCCGTTATACAATTTAATGCCTACGCCGGTCGCTCCGCCTGCTACCGCCAGCAGCGTGGCGTCGGTGGCATCTTTTTGCCCGTCAAACAGCACGGCCACCGTCTTAACCGACGTCGGACAGCTATCTATCTGAATCTTGAAGGGGGTTTTTGTTGTTTCGGTTTTTGCTGCGGTGAAATAGCTTGCGGCCCATTTACCCAGATCCACCTTCACATCTTTACTGGAGGCGGTGACATTGCAGGAGTTATCGACAATTTCCCCGCTGAACTCAACCACCCCACCGGCGCTTTGCGTACCTGCGGCAGCGCCCGGGTTGAAGGTTACATTGCCAGAAAATGCCGCACCAGAAGCCAGAATGCCCATCAGGGCTGCGGCGACGCGAAATTGGTTTTTCATTATTACACTCAACGTTATTTGTTATTCATGATGACGTTGACCGATGCCCTCCGGTCGTGACATTCATCCCTTATGCGTTTCCCTTTAAATTAAAATGCCTCTTTGCTTAACCGGAGTGCATTATTCCCCTGATTAATCGCCCTTTATGAAATCAATAAAATGCGTTTAATACGCTTACGCACGCAAAAATGATATTTCCCGTAACAATAAATTACAACCGTTGCACGGTGAGTTAAAACCACGCGCTAATTAATGTATACATGTCAACATTGATCTAATTGATGAGTATTATTATTTTTGTATCAGATTGCACCATGATGGGGAGGCATGGCTACAGAAATATAACATTAACGTGCTGAAAATGGCTGCCTGAGAAATTATCCTCAACAGTAAAAATAGCAGCCAAATTAATATTAAGACAAATCTTAAAGCGGCAATTTAAAATAAATCTGGCATTTTAATGTTTACATTAAAATATCCACCCGCCGTATAATGATTACGAAATTATTATGTGATATTGATAGAGCCAATGCGCTGAGTGGCTATTTTGCGCTGTGTCACCCTCTTCCCATGACGGGCAGAGGGTAATTTAAAATGAGGAGTCAAAGATGTGTACAGGTCTGTATGACAACGCCCGTCGCTATGCTGACGAAAAAAAATAACCCCTGTCTGAAAACCAGCACCAGCAGCGTGATGCTGATGGTGCTTTCCTCTGAGACTACGGCGTCAGGTCTTAATCTGCATGACAGATGCTGTCCCGGTAAATACTCACTGATTTGCCGAAAACCCTTATCGTCGCTCACGCCTCAGGGCATCAAGTCCCTATTAACTCTGGTATGTATCGGATAAGTCGTTGTCGGTACCCGACCGGTTTTTAGCATAAAATGAACATTCATCTGCCGGTATCCGTGCGTTATATTGCTAAGTATTCCAGCATTAAACACCCCGTTTCTAACGCTGCAATCTGGAGTGACATGTATGTCTCAACCCAAGCTGTTTACACCGTTACGTATCCGCAATCTTGAACTCGATAATCGCATCGTGATCGCCCCCATGTGTCAGTATTCCGCCGAAGAGGGCTGTATGAATGACTGGCACACTCTCCATCTGGGGCAACTGGCGCTGTCCGGCGCGGGCCTGCTGACCATCGAGGCGGCAGCCGTCTCCCCTGAAGGCCGCATTACTTACGCGGACGTCGGTCTCTATGATGACAAGACCGAAGAAGCGATGGGCCAGGTGCTTAACACTATTCGGAAGTGGTCAGATATTCCTGTTGGGATCCAGCTGGCGCATGCGGGAAGAAAAGCCTCCACGCACAAACCCTGGGACAATAAAGGTCAACAGATCCCACCCGACCAGCCAAAGGGATGGCAAACCTTAGCCCCTTCCGCAGTGCCTTATAATGAGGGCTATGTCCCGCCAGACGCGCTCGACAGCGATGGCTTAGCCGAAATCCGCAACCAGTTCGTCGAGTCCGCTAAGCGTGCCGCCCGACTGGATTTCGATCTGATTCAGATCCATGCCGCCCACGGCTACCTGTTACATCAATTTTTATCCCCGCTCTCTAACCAGCGTACGGATAACTACGGCGGTTCGCTGGAAAACAGGGCCCGCTTCCCGCTGGAGATTGTGGATGCGGTGCGCGAAGCTTTCCCGGCGGATAAAGCCATCAGCGTGCGTATCTCTGCGACAGACTGGGTGGAAGGCGGATTTAACCTTGAGGAAGCGGTAGCCTTCTCTGAGATGCTGGAAGCCCATGGTGTTGATGTGATTCACGTCTCCAGCGGCGGCCTGCACCCTGCTCAGAAAATTGATGTTTATCCTGGCTATCAGGTGCCGCTGGCGAGAGCGGTTAAAGCAGCGGTAAACATTCCGGTGGTCGCGGTGGGATTAATCACCGAGCCCGAGCATGCGGAATCTATCGTGGCGAGCGGGGATGCGGATATCATCGCTATCGCCCGGGGTGCGCTCTACAACCCACGCTGGCCATGGCATGCTGCTGCCGCACTGGGGGCCCAGGTGCATGCGCCGGAACAGTATCTGCGCTGTCAGCCTCATACGCTGAAGAATTTGTTTAAGTCCTGACCCTGAAGAGTACCCGTGGTACACGGGTACTCTTTATGCCTTCCCCCCGGGATAGATGAGCGGCATCATTCCCGCCATTGCCCTCGAGCTAATGATGAAGAGGGTACATAAAATAACAACGATCCAGCTAAACATATAAAACGCATTACTCGCCCCCAATCCTCTGCGGGAGAGAAACATATTCTCGTCTGAGATAAAGGTCCTGGAGACGTTGCGAAACTGAACAATGTAATAAACGCAATAACCCGGCATGAGGAATAAGAACAGGACGCCCACCCTCTTATCAAAAACAAGCGCAAGCAGCACGCTAACGGCGATGATAGCTAAATAGACGACTGCCGCGGTCGACTCCATTTTTCGTAATTTGTTTCTGACGGCATCCTCGTGCAGCGCTTTCCAGCGACGGAACGAGCTGATACTGAAGCCATATTTCTCACACAACGCGTTATCAGGCGTGCCTTCTTTAGCCTGCCGAAGAAAATCCGCAATGTGTTCCTCAGTGAAACGCTTTCTGCTCATAGAGTCTTCCTTCGCAGAACCTGGATGGGATTTGGCCTCACCTGAAAAGATGAGTAGCTGAAAAGATGTTGAGTGAGAAAGGTACAGATTTTAGAGACAAAAAAGCCCGTTTTCACGGGCTTTTATGCAGAATTTGGCGGAAGCGTAGAGATTCGAACTCTAGAACCCTTTCGGGTCGCCGGTTTTCAAGACCGGTGCCTTCAACCGCTCGGCCACGCTTCCAGAGTGAGGCGCACTATAAACATCTCTGCGCCCTGTGTAAAGGGGGTGAATTGAAGAATTTGAAAATGTTCTGGTTTTTGCGCGTTCCGCATACAATTGCCCGGCGGCGCGGGCCTGCACTCAAAACGGCAACCCGCGTTGCCGTTTTGCTTTTACCTCAGAACCACGCCTCCCACATCGCACCGACGTTGAAGTCGTCGAGGGTTTCGTCTTTCGTGTTGTTCACGCGGGCGGTCCGTTCGTTATCCACCTTGCCGCCGGTGACGTAGAAGCGCAGCATCGGACGGAATTCCGGCCCCATGGCGATGGACATGTTCTGCGACAGGGTCAGCTTCCAGCCCTTGTTATCCCCGCCCTGGTCGTAATCAACATGCTGCCAGCCCGCCTCCAGCCAGGTGGAGTGCACGTCGTTCCACCAGTGCATCGGACGCACGATGGCGTTGTAGTTCTTGCGGTTGTCGGTGTTGTCACGGCTGTTGTCATAGTCGTGGAAGGCCAGAATGTACTCCACCTGCGTCGCCTGGGTGAACTTGTACAGCCCTTCAAAGCTGGCGTACACCGTGGTCAGATCCTCGGTTTTGTTGAACACGCTGTTGTCGGCGTTATCAGAGTAGCGGGCAATCACCTTGTTCACGCCGCTGTCGTTGGTGTGGCTGATAACCGCACCGCCCTGCCAGGCGTTGGTGCGCTCTTCGGTGTCGATGGCCTTCGAGTCAAAGCCGTAGTTGGCGTAGATCTCCAGATCCAGTGGCCCCAGCTTCA
This sequence comes from Leclercia adecarboxylata, assembly GCF_023639785.1. Taxonomy (NCBI): domain Bacteria; kingdom Pseudomonadati; phylum Pseudomonadota; class Gammaproteobacteria; order Enterobacterales; family Enterobacteriaceae; genus Leclercia; species Leclercia adecarboxylata. Next base: position 1,630,207 of record NZ_CP098325.1, on the reverse strand, counting down.
TGCCGTGAATTTTGGAGGTGGCCGCGTAGTTGCCCTTGTCGCCGGTGCCGGAGCCGCCGGTACAGGTGATGCGCGACGGGTTGGCCTCATCGTCCATCACTTCCGGGCTGCAGGACTCGACCGCCGCCACGGTGGCCACGTCAAACTGCACGCCGCCGATGTCGAAGTTCTTCACCCCGGCGCCCTGGCCGTCGTGGTTCATCCAGAAGTAGTCGTTGATGCCCTGCTGCGGACGCTGGTGGAAGTCACGCCCCGCCCAGATATAAGCGTTCGGGTTGGAGGCCAGAATATTGGTCACTCCGGCGTAGGCTTTTTTCAGGTTAACCTCGTCGCCCCAGTGGTCAATCATCACGTTGACGTCCCAGATGGCGCCATTTTCGCCTTTAAAGGCTTTGGAGAGCTGGAACTCGCCGCCGTTGCTTTCGTTACCCAGACGACCAATCGCCGAGGCGCCGTTGTAGGAGCCGTCCACGGCGACGTATTTCTGATCCGCGGCCTGGAAGTGCGCTCCGTAGCGGGCATAACCGGTAAACTTAATCCCGAACGGGATCGCCATATCCGGTGACTGGGCCGCGCTTTGCGGCTCGTTGATGACGTCGGCTTTTTTCGCCACGGCGGCATCCATTTTTGCCTGGCGCTCGGCCAGGGCTTTATCCACCGCTTTGGCCACAATGGCGTCGATTTGCTCCTGCGTAAATTCCTGGGCGAGGACAGACATCGGGCAAAGCGCGGCGATAACCGCCATTGTTAATGGCAGCTTTTTAATCATATTCATGGTTATCTCAATATATAGTTAAATTTTATTCAGACAATAACCACCCCGTTCCGGACTGACAGAATATGTCGCTATCATCAGAACAAGTTGATTTTAAATTTTATGGGGCCAGAGGTTGACACAATTATCGTAAGGCTTTCTCCTTCTCTGAAATTATTATGTGCGTTGGATTTTAAAACGTGATCGCTGGCAGTAAGCGGCAAATAACCGGCTGAGCCATACCCTCTATTTTCCTGCCCTGATGCTCAATTACGTTATTTCACTATCCGGTTAAGATAATGCTCAAACGTGAACCTCGTCGCAAAAAAACCTTTATATCCCCTGCACCTTGTAACTTCTTTTCCTGAACTATTTGTCCGTTCTTTATAAACCTGCGCGCCAGGATCACAGAAATAAAAAAACATAATAAATTAATTTAAAAACGTAATGGATCCCCCCTGGTCACCTGTGTCAGAAAGAGCTTAACATTCATAAAACAAATCGGAGATCGGATTAGAATGAGTAAAAACATAATGCAAAGCCGGCATGATGAATATCATAAATTATCTCGCGGGGAGCGCATTGGCTACGGGATGGGCGACTTTGCGCAGAACCTGGTGTTTGGTACGATTGGCGGTTTTCTGGCGCTGCACATGTTGACGGTAAATACAATCGGTACCGCCACGGCGGGATTCATATTTCTGTTCGTGCGCATCATCAATGTTTTTTGGGATCCGATGGTAGGCACCTATGTTGACAAAAGAAGTTCAATAGCAGGGAAATATCGCCCGTGGATTTTAAGGGCTGGCGTCCCGCTGGTTATTCTGTCCGCGTTACTGTTCGCGCCCATTCCTGGCGTTAAAGGTTCAGTGCCCTTTGCCTTTATTGTTTATTTGGCTCTTGATCTGGTTTATTCCGTTGTAAACATTCCCTATGGCTCGCTGAATGCCTCATTGACCCGCGATCCTGAATCTATCGATAAATTGACCAGCACGCGAATGATGCTGGCCAACAGCGCCAACCTTCTGGTCTATACCCTCTTCCCTATGTTTGTCCAGATGGCCTCACCTAAGGATCGGAGCCTCAAGGATACCGGTTTTTTTGGGCTTGAACTCAATATGGGCAACTATACCGATCCCTCAGCAAACTATGCCTGGTTTGGCGTATATTCGATCTATATGGTTATCGGGGCGATTGCCCTGTTCATTTGCTATAAATTTACCAAAGAACGGGTTGTTGCCTCAGCTGAGCAAACGGCCAACGTTAAAACGACCGACCTCTTCCTTGAACTCAAAAATAACCGCCCGCTGGTTATTCTTGGGGTATTTTTCATGCTCGCCTTTACCTTTATGTTCTTCATGAACACCGTGAACGGCTTTTTCAATCAGTTTGTTGTCGGCCATTCCGAATGGATGGGCGCCGTGGGCCTTGTAGCCTCTGTTCCCGGCATTCTGTTCCCTGTTTTCTGGCCCAGACTGAAGAAAATTTTTGGTAAAAAGGGCTTCTTCCACGTCTTCCTCGGCATGTTTATTGTTGGCGAATTACTGACATACGTTTGGTCGCGCGAGGGGATGCATGACGCACTCTGGCTCGCTTATATCGCCACCTTTATCAAGCAGTGGGGATTAACGTCGGCGACCGGATTTATGTGGGCCCTGGTGCCGGAAGTGATTGCTTATGGGGAATTAAAATCTGGCAAGCGCAATGCTGCAATCATCAATGCCATTATGGGACTCTTCTTCAAAATTGGTTTTACGATTGGCGGCGCGATCCCACTGTGGTTACTGGCAGCCTATGGATTTAGCGAAACAGGGGCACAGCAAAGTGCGAGTGCTATCGACGGCATCCTTATCACCGCAGTCTGGATCCCTATAGTGTTAGCGGTCATCTCAATGATCGTGATTCATATTTATCCTATCTCCGATAAACATGTCACCGATATTAACCGTCAGCTTGATGAGATCCGCGTCTAATTTGAAATGTGAACCCACAGTCTTTATAAAAAATTCATAAAAACGTTAAAAGGTAGAATGTTATGTGGCTTATCCAGAACCCTGTACTCCCTGGTTTTAACCCGGACCCCAGCATTATTCGTGTAGACGACACCTACTACATCGCGAACTCCACGTTTGAGTGGTTCCCGGGGGTGCGTCTGCATGAGTCAAAAGACCTGAAAAACTGGACTCTGCTGCCCAGCCCATTATCAACAACGGCGCTTTTAGATATGAAAGGAAATCCCTCTTCTGGCGGGATTTGGGCACCTGCGCTCTCTTACGCCGATGGCAAATTCTGGCTGGTTTACACGGATGTGAAAATCACCGAAGGGGCCTTCAAGGACATGAAAAACTATCTGACCACCGCAACAGATATTCGTGGCCCCTGGAGCGATCCCATTAAGCTTAATGGCGTTGGTTTCGATGCCTCACTCTTCCATGATGAAGACGGGCGTAAATATCTGGTTCAACAAACCTGGGACCATCGCGAATACCATCATCCCTTCAACGGCATTACCTTAACCGAGCTGGATACAAAGACATTAAAATTAAAACCAGAGACGGCGCGTACGATTTACAGAGGCACCGCCGTCGCCCTTGTTGAGGGGCCGCATCTGTATAAACTGAACGGCTATTACTATCTTTTCGCCGCCCAGGGCGGGACAGTTTTCACCCATCAGGAGGTTGTTGCGCGCTCAAAAACCTTAGAGGCCGACAGCTTTGAAACCCAGCCCGGCGAGGTATTCCTGACCAACGTCGATACCCCGGACAGCTATATTCAGAAACAGGGGCATGGGGCGTTAGTATCGACGCCTGAAGGCGAATGGTATTACGCCTCGCTCTGCGCACGTCCGTGGAACCGCCCGGGTGAATCCGCCTACGATCCCCGGGGTTGGTCAACCCTGGGGCGTGAAACCGCTATCCAGAAAGTGTACTGGGATGCAGAGGGCTGGCCGCGCATTGAAGGCGGCCATGGTGGCAAAACCTTTGTCGAGGGCCCCAGTGGCGCCATTGACACCGAAAGCGCAAAAGATCACAGCCAGCGCGATGATTTCAAAAGTGCGACGCTCGATATTAACTGGAATACGCTTCGGGTCCCCTTCAGCGAAAAAATGGGCACCACAGGTGACGGCAAGTTGACGTTAACGGGACAAGGTTCTTTAGCGAATACCCACGATCTTTCGCTAATTGCCCGCCGCTGGCAGGCCTTTTATTTTGATGCTCAGGTTAAAATCAAATTCAATCCATTCAGTTATCAACAGATGGCGGGCCTGACAAATTATTACAACGATCGTCACTGGAGCTTCGTCTTCATTACCTGGAATGAAGTTAAGGGTTCTGTTATCGAAATAGGTGAAAATAACCGCGGGAAATATACGTCTTACCTGAAAGATAACGCCATCAAAATACCGGAGGGAACAGAGTATGTCTGGTTCCGCACGAAAGTCCGGAAGGAAACCTATTCCTACGAATACAGCTTTGATGGTGTCGCGTTCACAGAGATCCCTGTCAAACTGGATGCTGCGGTCCTGTCAGATGATTATGTCCTGCAAAGCTACGGCGGGTTCTTTACCGGCGCGTTCGTTGGCCTCGCGGTTGTCGATTACTCGGGCTACGATGCCAGCGCAGATTTTTATGATTTCGTTTATCAGGAACTTGGCGACAGGTTAACTGCAAATGGCGTCTATAGCCGGGAGGCAAGCGAGTCGCGGTTTAATTAAAGCCCGTTTTTCGCAAATAAAATGGGGCCCGCGGGCCCCATTTTGTTGACATCGCACGCCGGGAAATTACTCAGGCAGCGCGTAAACCACAACCTGGTCGCCCACCTGATCCTTCAGGATAGTGTTCCCGCCCGCGACAAACGCCACATACTGACGGCCTTTGTATTCATAGACCGACGGGTTGGCGACCGCTGGCGCTTCAACCTGATCGGACCACAGCTCTTCGCCGCTCTCCACCGAGTAGGCGCGAACTTTGGCATCCATAGAGGCACCGATAAAGACCACCCCACCCGCAGTGATGGCCGGGCCGCCAATGGTTGGCGAGCCCCAGCTTTCCGGCATAAAGAAACCGTATTGCTGCGAAGCACCCACCGGACGACGCCACTTCACGTCACCGGTATGCATATCCAGCGCGACAATCTCACCAAACGGTGGCTTCCAGCACGGCATGCCCAGCCAGTTATTGGCCACCAGCAGACGCATGCCGTATGGCGCGCCTTCCTGCGGCGCAAAACCGCTTTCGTTGCCAGAGTCTTTATCGGCTTTATCGTAATCTTCGCGGCTGTAGAGCTTCACGTACTGCACGATATGTGAGGTGTTAACGATAGCGATCTGCTTGTTTGGATCGAACGCTACCCCGCCCCACTGCACGCCACCGGCGCTGTCCGGATAGGTCAGCGCGCCCTCGCCTTTGGCGGTTGGCGGCGTGTACATGCCTTCATAGGTCAGATTATCCCACAGGCGTGAGCACTGGCCGGCCCCGACCATATCGGCCAGTTTCCAGATCTCCGGCTTTTTCGACTGATCGAGCAGCGGCGCAGGCTTCGTCGGGAACGGCTGAGTGGGGGAAAGTTTTTCACCCTGCACCGAACCGTCGCCCTGCGGAACCGGACGCTCTTCGATAGGCCAGACGTCCTCCCCGGTCAGGCGGTTTACCACAAACAGGAAGCCCTGCTTGGTGGCCTGAATCAGCGCCGGGATCTGCTTGCCGTCTACGGTGATATCCATCAGCGTTGGTGCGGAGTTGATATCATAATCCCACACGTCGTGATGCACCCACTGGCGGGACCAGACCACTTTACCGGTATTGATGTCCAGCGCGGTGGTCGAGGTGCCAAGCGGGATCGCGTCGACACGGTTCCCGCCCCAGTAGTTAGGCGACGGGGAGGAGACCGGGAGATAGACCAGACCGTTGGCTTCGTCGGCGGACATGTGCGTCCAGACGTTAGCGGTACCCGTGCGTTGGCGGATGTCGGCTGGAATCGCCTCGAAGGACCACTCCCGCTCGCCGGTCTGGGCGTTGATGGAAAACACGGTGCCCGGAGGCGCTTCGGCGTAGGCCCAGTCTTTACCGGCCCAGCCTATCAGCAGATGGTTACCCACCACCGTTGGCGGCTGCAGAATGGAGAGCGGGAATTTGGCGTTCACCGTGTTCCACTGGTTTACGTTCAGCACGCCGTTGTCGGCAAAGCTGCTGCACGGCTTGCCGGAGTCGGCGTCAAGGGCGTAGAGCTTGCCGTCAACCGTGCCCATATAGACGATCTTCTGGCAGGCTTCCCCGGCAACCGGGTTTTTGGCCTGCCAGTAGGAGACACCGCGGTTCTTCAGCACCGGCTGGGTCAGCGCCTTGCGCGGCGATTTGGTGTCGTAGTGCCACTTCTCTTTCCCGGTGCCCGGGTCGATCGCAATCAGGCGATCGAAGGGGGTGCCGATGTAGAGCGTGTCGTTGGCGAAGATGGGCGTGGCTGACCAGACGGTCGCCGGGGTATCGCCCTTACCATCCGAGACATCGCCGGTATGAAACTCCCAGACTTTTTTTAATTTCCCGACGTTCTCCGCGGTGATCTGGGTCAGCGGGCTGTATTTCTGGGCATTAAGTTGCCCGTGAAAACTGTCCCAGGTGGCGGTGGAAGGCACCAGCGGCGTCCCCGGATGGGCTGCCGTGGCCACTTTCTGCCCCTCGCTTTTTCCGGTTGAGGCTTCATCAGTGGTTTTGGTGGTGCCCGGCGCCTGTTGGTCGGCCGCATCCACGTTCAGCTCTTCCTGCGTCCCCTGAGAGGCCTCAGCGGCTTTATCCTGCGCATGCAGTGAGAGTGGCGCAACCAGCAGTGCCAGAGCCGTCATGCTGACTTTTATTAACGGGTAGTGTTTATCGTTATGCACGGGTGGCTCCTCAGGCTCTGACGCGGGGATGGTGATGAACGGAATTGCTGCTCAGCATAATCAGACCAATCAGGCCGACCACCATGGCTGCCGTAATGATGTACTGGTGCAGCAGGGCGGCCGCAAAACCAATACCCGCCAGTACCACAAGCGTGACAACAATCAGGAAGATACGCGCGCCACGACCGGACGCGCCCCGTAGCATAAAGGTCAGTACCGCCAGCACGGCGCAGGCTATAGCAACGCCCAGCGCACCAATGGTGCCGGTGACGCCGGTAAGGGGCGTCAGCCAGGCGTATAACGCCACCGCAAAGCCAATGACCGCAGCCAGCAACAGCAACATGCTGCCGGTGCGAGAGGGATGAGAATGCAACATACCAGGAAGTCCCCTATCAAATAAAATTAATCAAGACACCAGTGGATTTGTGCGGCTGATAAAGCCTGAAGCAGGGCGTAAAACAGCGACACAGTTCACTAAACGTAACTGAGTATAGAAGAAGGAATTTAAAGGGGGCGTGCAAACCTTTGTAGGCTATACGATCTCTCAGGCTGAAAGCAGCACGCTTTCAGCCTTTCCCGGTGTGAGACACGTCGTTTTGCGGAAATAAAGCAGTGCAGGCCGCCTGAAGTCGTCTCTTATCTGAATCGATATAGTGTGCGCTTTCAATATGCTCTTTAACCTCACCCGCCAGGGTAGATGCGGCTAAGCCAAACTCCGCGGGCCAGCCGCGGCTCAACATGCTGAGGCTTTTCAGCACTCTTAGCTGTATTTCTCGCATCGCGGCACCGTCGCGCGCGATGGGTGAAAAAAAATCTTCCATCAGGTCGCTGGCCTGAAGAGGCGCCACGTGAACGGTAGGGTATCGCACTTCAGCGTTGTCGCTCATCTTCGAGGCATACTCAGACAACACCCTTACCCCCCTGCCAATCACATCAATCGCGGTGCCGGGATCGTTGACGGCGGGCGAAAGTGCGCGACAGGCGATTTCAGCCAGCACGCAGAGACAAAACCGGGGATCCTGATTAAAAGAACGCACGTCAGAAACGCGAATGGTCGACAACAGCTCTTCATACAACGCGCTGGCTTCGCCGGTCGTTACGTACATCACAGGCTGGGTAGGATGGACGAAACTGCCGGGCTGCGACACAAGGTAAACGTGCAGTGGACTGCCGGATAGCAGGGCGTGAAGCCTGTCAATATCAACATACTCAACATAGCCAATGCTGCGGGGATAGATCGCCACTGTTCCCTTTGGCTGAACACCCTTCTCAAGCCAGGGGTAACCGCCAAGGTAAGGGTTTTTAGCCCGTTCAAGAAAGGTTTCTAACGCCGCATCCTCCACTTTTCTGGTGGTCTCCCCGACGCGTCCGAGCGCGGTCAGATGCTGGATCCAGCGCAGCAGCGTAAACAGAATCAGCGCAATGACGACCAGGGTGACGATAAATAAAATCACCCGTCCCCGTTCCCCGTATGCCCCCATATTCAGGGCGATGATCCCCACCAGGCTAAAGAGAAACGAGCCAATAAAGGTGGCCAGCACGTTTTGGGTGGTGACATCCTCCACAACCAGCCGCGTGGCGCGGGGGGTGACGTTCGTCGTCGCTGAGCCGTAGGCGGAGACCATGATGCTAAGGGAAAAGGTGGTCACGGCCAGCATGCTTGACGCGAGGATATTGAGGATGTTGTCGACCGCTTCGGCCCCCACCTTGACCGACAGGGTCTCCGGGATCATCGATTTAAAAAAGATGGATATCAGCGCCGTGATAACGGCCGCAATGGCGAACAGCGTTGCCCTGAACCAGAGTTTTTTAAAGACCTGTGCCAGTATCCACCGCCAGCGCGACATCATCAGGGACCTCTTTTCGTCAGTTGCAGGATAAAAAAATGCCGCCAGAGAGGGCGGCATTGAGAGATTAACGAACCAGATGCAGGAAGTGCAGATGCTTTTCGTACTGGTCAAGAATGTCGTTGATAAGCTGTTCCTGAGTCCAGCTCATCACGTCGTAATCCTGTCCCCCCTCTTTGAGGTAGACTTCCGCACGATAGTACCGGTGCTGCTCCGCCTGCTGTTCGTCGTTATCGATAGCCGCCAGGGCGAAAGTCGGCGAGTTATAGCCACGCAGCCTGACTTCATAGAGAAAGTTCAGCTCATTGCCTAAGTCAACTTCAAAGCGAAGTCGATCGTCTGACGCATCGCTGATTCGGCTCACCGTGCCCTGTTTGCTCAGCTCCTCCTGAACCAGCGTCATCGCCGGCTGGATCACCTCATCCATAAAGCGCTTCACCAGTGAGCGCTTCGGCAGATAGGCGATGTTACGTAAACGCCGCTGCCACGGAATAGGATTGCGGGCCGCGGTAGGGGCGATAGTCGCCATGCTCAGGCTCTCGCGCTTGGTTAAATCGCGACGCAGCGCCTTCAGCAGGCCGTAGATCGAGATAAGCAGGATGACGGAAAACGGTAATGCGCTGGCAATAGTGACCGTTTGCAGCGCGCTTAGCCCACCGGCAAGAAGCAGCGCAATGGCTACCACCCCCATCAGCGCGGCCCAGAAAATGCGCTGCCAGACCGGCGTATTCGGTTCGCCGCCGGATGCCAGCGTGTCCACCACCATGGCACCCGAGTCGGCTGAGGTGACAAAGAAGACAATGACCATCGCCATGGCAATAAACGACAGTATGGATGAGAACGGGAAATGCTCGAGGAAATTGAACAGCGCCAGCGCCACATCCTGCTGTACCGTGTTCGCCAGATCGGTTGCCCCCTGGGTCATAATGAGATAAATCGCGCTATTGCCGAAAACGGTCATCCACATCAGGGTGAAACCGGCCGGGACAAAGAGCACACCGGTTACGAATTCACGAATGGTTCTGCCGCGTGAGACGCGGGCGATGAACATCCCGACAAAAGGCGACCAGGAGAGCCACCAGCCCCAGTACAGCAGCGTCCAGCCCCCCAGCCAGTTGCTGGATTTTGGCTCGTAGGCGTAAAGGTTGAACGTCTTACTCACCAGTTCAGAGAGATAGCCGCCAGTGTTTTCAACGAAAGACTTCAGCAGCAGGACGGTAGGCCCCAGACACAGCACCAGCACCAGCAGCAGCAAGGCCAGCCCCAGATTAAGCTCGGACAGAATGCGGATGCCTTTATCCAGGCCGGAGACGACGGAAATGGTCGCCAGGCCGGTGATCACCACTATCAGGATGACCTGCACCGTTTCATTGATAGGCACACCGAAGAGATGATTAAGCCCGGCATTCACCTGCAATACGCCGTAGCCCAGCGAGGTCGCCACCCCAAACACGGTGCCGATAACGGCAAAAATATCGACGGCGTGTCCTATTGGCCCATAAATTTTGTCACCGATGATAGGATAGAGCGCCGAGCGCAACGTCAGCGGCAGACCGTGACGGTAGCTGAAAAAGGCAAGGATCAACGCAACAATGGCATAGATTGCCCAGGCGTGAAGCCCCCAGTGGAAGAAGGTTAACCGCATTGCTTCTTTGGCGGCGGCAACGGTCTCGGGGGTGCCTACCGGCGGAGAGAGATAGTGCATGACCGGCTCGGCTACGCCGAAGAACATCAGGCCGATCCCCATCCCTGCCGAAAACAGCATGGCAAACCAGGAGTGGTAACTGAAATCGGGCTGGGCATGGTCGGGGCCCAGTTTGATATCGCCGTAGCGAGACAAACCCAGAAACGTCACGCTCAGTAATATCAGCGCGACCGCCAGGATATAGAACCAGCTGGCGTTGGTGAAGATCTGCTGCTGCAGCAGTTTAAAATTTTTGTCGGCAACGTCGGGGAAAATCGCTGCAAATGCAACGAGAAGGAAAATTAACAAAGCAGATGTATAGAAGACCGCTTTGTTAATCTTGCTTTTGGACTGCTTTGGGATGGGATTATTTTCACTCATAGGTAATTTATTCCGTTAAAACTGAAACCGCTCCGGATGAGAGGAATCATCTCTTTCAGGTTAGCAAAATTAGTCTGCTTTTGCAGTTCATGATGGCAATGTTACGTTTTTATGCTCCTGAGTTTTCTGGGGTTAATTTATTCAGTGCGGGACTGAATCTGACTGACGTCAGGTCATTTTTTGGTAAAACAATAAAAGAAAAAGCCCCGCGATATTGCTATCGCAGGGCTTTCCAGATTTGGCGGAAGCGTAGAGATTCGAACTCTAGAACCCTTTCGGGTCGCCGGTTTTCAAGACCGGTGCCTTCAACCGCTCGGCCACGCTTCCTAAGTGAGGCGAACTATAAACACCTCCGTGTGCGCTGTAAAGTATGAACACAATCGTTCGCCTTAAAAATAGCCAAAACGGGTTTAATCGGTTGAATAGGCAACGTATTGGCTATTTTCTCAGCAAGGGCCTTCAGTGCTTTTTGATGTACATATCCTTTGTGAAATAGTACCCGAGCTTATCCGGCGTAAACCCGCCCACCCAGGGCTTAACCAGGTGGGTACGCACGTAGTGGTAAACCGGGATCGCCGGGACATCCCGCGCCAGCAGATCTTCCGCCTGCTGGTAGAATGCCCCACGCTCGGCGGTGGTTTTGGCTTTCGCGGCGTTGACCAGCGCCTCGTCATAGGCCGGATTACTGTACTGGCTGGTGTTCTCGCTGTCGCCGGTACGGAAGTTGTTCAGGAAGGTCGCCGCATCGTCGTAATCGGCAATCCAGGCGTAGCGCACCGCATCAAAGTTGTGGGTGTGCATAGTATCCAGCATCGTCTTCCACTCCTGGTTTTGCAGCTTCGCCTCTACCCCGAGGTTTTTCTTCCACATTGAGCTGACGGCGATGGCAATACGCTGGTGTGATTCCGAGGTGTTATACAGCAGATTAAAGCTCAGCGGATGTCCCTCGTTGAAGCCTGCTTCGTTCAGCAGCTTTTTCGCCTCAGCGATGCGTTTATCCATTGGCCAGCTGGCGTAATCCGGGTTGTTCAGTTTGACCCCGCCGATGTCCGGCTGGCTGATGACCCACGCCGGACGCTGCCCCTGCCCCAGCACCTTCCCGGCGATAATGTCCTTATCCAGCGCCAGGTTCAGCGCCTTACGCACGCGCGGATCGTTAAACGGCGGACGGGTGGTGTTGAATTCGTAGTAGTAGGTCGCCAGCTGCGGAGAGACATCCACCTCTTTCCCCAGGGTCTTTTGCAACTGAGCGAACTGGTTGATTGGCAGAGTGTAGGCAATATCAATCTCGCCCGCCTTGTAGCGGTTCACATCGGCGGCTTCCGAGGTGATGGGCAGATAAGTCACTTTATTGATGACGGTATGGGCGTTATCCCAGTAGCGCGGGTTGCGCTCGGCGATAATCCGCTCATTGACCACCCACTGGCTGAGCCTGTAAGCCCCGCTGCTGACGAAGTGCTCCGGTTTGGTCCACTTATCGCCATAGCGGCCAATCAGCACCTTATCCACCGGCACCAGCGACGGGTGCGCCAGCATGGCAAGGAACGCCGCGTTAGGCTGGTTGAGCGTCACTTCGAGAGTGGTGTCGTTCAGCGCCTTTACGCCCATGGTATCGGGGGCTTTTTTGCCCTGGGCAATATCGGCGGCATTGACGATGTGCATGTTGCCAGGATAGCTGGCGTACGGCGAGGCGGTTTTCGGATCCACCAGCCGCTGCCAGCTCCAGACCACGTCCTGGGCGGTAATGGCCGTGCCGTCACTCCAGGTAATGCCCGGACGCAAATGGAAGGTCCAGACGGTGTTGTCTTTGTTGTCCCACTTCCCGGCCAGCCGCGGCTGGATCTCCCCTTGCGGCGAGACGCTGACCAGCCCATCGAACAAATCGCTGATAATATTGAATTCGACATCGCTTTCGACTTTATGCGGATCGAGCGATGCCGGCTCATTGCCATTATTCCTGACCAGTTCCTGCTTCTCTGCCAGCTCCGTTCCTGCCGGCACGCTGGCCGCAAACGCCGTTGCGCTTGCGCACAGGATGCCTGCTGTCAGCAAAGAGAGGGTAAATGTTGCTTGTGATGAGGGTTTCATTTCCTTCGCCTTATAGTGTTGTTTTGACGATGCAAAATAACTCTTAGCGCTGCGGCTGGAATAAGGCAATATATTTCAGTGACCTATAAGAGCTTGATCTGATTAATCCTGACAAACCGGGGTTCGTTCTGCGTTCATGACGTTATGGAACATATCATGCTATTCCGGGGCCTAAGACGCTGAGTAAAGATGGGTAAAACCACTTTGTAACCGGCGCGTCGTTTTCTATTCTTGCCGTTAATTACATCTGTCATAAGAGAGTGACTCATGGATCGTATTATTAGTTCTTCACGCGACCGCACATCGCTACTCAGCACCCACAAGGTGCTGCGCAATACGTATTTTATGCTCAGCCTGACGCTGGCCTTCTCCGCGCTGACGGCAACTGCCAGCACCGTGCTGATGCTGCCATCACCGGGGCTTATCCTGACTCTGGTCGGCATGTATGGTCTGATGTTCCTGACCTACAAAACCGCTGATAAGCCGGTCGGTATTCTGTCCGCCTTCGCTTTCACCGGTTTCCTGGGCTACATTCTGGGGCCAATGCTTAACACCTATCTGTCTGCCGGTATGGGTGACCTGATCGGCCTGGCGCTGGGGGGTACGGCTGCGGTGTTCTTCTGCTGTTCCGCCTACGTGCTGACCACCCGCAAAGACATGTCTTTCCTCGGCGGTATGCTGATGGCAGGCATCGTCGTGGTGCTGATCGGTATGGTTGCAAATATCTTCCTGCAGCTGCCGGCCCTGCATCTGGCTATCAGCGCAGTGTTCATCCTGATCTCCTCCGGGGCGATTCTGATGGAAACCAGCAACATCATTCATGGCGGCGAGACCAATTACATCCGCGCCACCGTGAGCCTGTATGTGTCGCTGTACAACATCTTCGTCAGCCTGCTGAGCATCCTGGGCTTCGCCAGCCGCGATTAACCGACAGTGCTGTATAACGAGCCCCGCTTATGCGGGGCTTTCTTTTTTGGTAAACTGCCGCGGTTTTCGATATACCCGTGATGATTATGCTGAACTTTGAAGGTAAAGAGATTGAGACCGATAGCGAAGGCTATCTGAAAGAGACCGGCCAGTGGAGCGAAGGGCTGGCGGCTGTTATTGCCGAAAAAGAGTCTATCGCCCTGACGCCAGAGCACTGGGAAGTGGTGCGCTTCGTGCGTGATTTCTATCTGGAATTCAACACCTCCCCCGCCATCCGCATGCTGGTGAAAGCGATGGCTAATAAGTACGGCGAGGAGAAAGGCAACAGCCGCTATCTGTACCGCCTGTTCCCGAAAGGCCCGGCAAAACAGGCGACCAAAATCGCCGGTCTGCCTAAGCCCGTAAAGTGCATTTAATAGCGAATACCGAAATTCACGTATTCCCGGCCGGGTTGATGCGGTTCTGACAGAACCTTTTCAACCCGCGCGATGCGTGGCCCGCCCGCCTTAAGCCAGTCGAGCAGTTTATCAACCTGCTCCGCCTCGCCGCACGCCACCACCTCGACGCTGCCGTCATCCATATTGCGTGCGTAGCCCGTCAGCCCCAGCTCTGTGGCCTCACGCTGCGTGCTGTAACGAAAACCGACCCCCTGAACCGTGCCGTGAACCCACGCGATAATGCAGACCTGTGCCATACTCCCTCCCCTTATCCATGCCTGGTTCTGAACCCAAAGAATAGCAAATTATGGCCGGAGAATTAGCGCAGCGTTTTGGGTAAACAGCCGTAATGCTGACGGAAACGGGCCGTAAAACGGGAGCTGGAAAGATACCCGCACTGCATGGCGATCTCGCCAATGGGCAGGCGGGTCGACTGCAGCTGTGAGAGTGCCACCGCCATACGCACCTCCTCCACAATCTGGCGAAAGCTTTGCGACTCTTCCCGTAGGCGTCGGCGTAAGGTCGGCACGCTCAAAGCCAGACGGCTGGCAACGTCCTGCGCCGTCCATGCCCGCGCGGGCGCCTGCATAATGAAATGCCGTACCTGCTCGGTAAGGTGGATATTTCGTTCAATCAGCAGCGGACCGGCCACTCCATCATGCAGCAACGCCAGCAGGAGCCCGAAGGCCTGATGCTTTTGCAGCTCATCGGAAAAATTATGCCGCACCGCGTGCAGCAGGTTGCCCCACATAAAGGCGAGCCCTTCGCTGAGCGGGGCACACAGTGAGTCCGTTTTTGAACGCGGCCAGGACTGGAGATAACGCGTTTTAAACTCGGCGATGAGGTCGGGCGATAACAGCAGCAGATCCGAATGGAACACGTCCTGCGCAGGCTGATTGATGATCTCCATCGGGGTGTTCGCCGGAATGATAATGAGCTCATCCGGCGTTGCCACTAAGCGCCTCTCATCCTGGATAATCACCTTGCTGCCGCGCGTAATGTGGCAGATGGCCGGATAGAAGAGCTTAACGTGGTGCAGGCGATGCATTTTACTGGCATTGACCTCAGCCGCTGTCAGATGGTTATGTTGAAAATGAAACTCCTGCACCGGGCCACCTTTATCGTGAGTATGTTGCGGTTAATTGTGCTTTCGCCAGCACGTGGCTGTTGAGCATAAAGCCAACCAGTGCGCCGCTGGCGTTGCTGTCGAGCGGCAGTTTATCCACATTCAGCGCCCAGACGGTGAACTGATATGGGTGCGGTTTATCCCCTTCAGGCGGACATGCCCCGCCAAAGCCAGCATACCCGAAATCATTCCGCCCCTGCACCGCGCCTGCCGGTAATTTATCGCTGTTGGTTTTCCCGACACCGGCGGGCAGGCTCAGCGTCTTAGCGGGAATATTGACCAGCGTCCAGTGCCACCAGCCGCTGCCGGTGGGGGCGGCGGGATCGTACGCCGTAATGGCGAAGCTTTTTGTCCCTGCGGGCGGATGCTGCCAGGCCAACTGTGGCGAAGTATTGCCCCCCTGGCAGCCGAACCCGGCAAAGACCTGCTGTTGCGTTAAGGGATGACCGTCGGCGATATCCTGGCTGCTGAGGCTAAACGGCAGGGCCGCAGAAACCGTAAAAGGGCTTGTCGCCAGGATGCTGACGAGGATGGCAATATGATTTTTCATTGTTGTTTCCTTTTGCTGAACCGGAAACCACACTGTAAAGCCCGCGGGGAAATCATAATGTGCCCGATCGATTTTAAAATGTGCCGAAACGCTCAATAGTGTCCGCAGATGATTGCCCCTGGGCATCTGTGCTACTCTACGCGCCATTTCCCTGGAATCGACAGAACAGAAAATTATGAGTGTACGTTTAGTGTTAGCCAAAGGGCGCGAGAAGTCGTTGCTGCGCCGCCATCCCTGGGTCTTCTCTGGTGCGGTTGCCCGCATGGAAGGCAAAGCCAGCCTCGGTGAAACCATCGATATCGTGGACCACCAGGGGAAATGGTTAGCGCGCGGCGCGTACTCACCTGCCTCGCAGATCCGGGCGCGCGTCTGGACGTTTGATAAAGATGAATCCATCGATATCGACTTCTTTGTCCGCCGCCTGCAGCAGGCGCAGCAGTGGCGCGACTGGCTGGCAAAACGCGACGGGCTGGACAGCTATCGTCTGATCGCCGGTGAATCCGACGGCCTGCCGGGCGTGACTATCGACCGTTTCGGCAACTTCCTGGTGCTGCAGCTGTTAAGCGCGGGCGCTGAATATCAGCGTGCGGCATTGATCAGCGCCCTGCAGACGCTGTTCCCTGAATGCGCCATATACGATCGCAGCGACGTTGCGGTGCGTAAAAAAGAGGGTATGGAACTGACCCAGGGCCCGGTAACGGGCGAATTGCCGCCAGCCCTGCTGCCTATTGAAGAGCACGGCATGAAGCTGCTGGTGGATATTCAGGGTGGCCATAAAACCGGTTACTACCTCGATCAGCGCGACAGCCGTCTGGCAACCCGCCAGTACGTTGCCGGTAAACGCGTGCTGAACTGCTTCTCCTACACCGGCGGCTTTGCGGTTTCGGCCCTGATGGGCGGCTGCAGCCAGGTGGTGAGCGTCGATACCTCACAGGAAGCACTGGATGTGGCGAAGCAGAACGTTGAGCTGAACAAGCTGGACCTGAGCAAAGCGGAATTTGTTCGCGATGACGTCTTCAAGCTGCTGCGCAAATACCGCGACCAGGGCGAAAAGTTTGACGTGATTGTGATGGATCCGCCGAAGTTCGTGGAAAACAAGAACCAGCTGATGGGTGCCTGCCGTGGGTATAAAGACATTAATATGCTGGCGATCCAGCTGCTTAATCCAGGTGGCGTGCTGCTGACCTTCTCCTGCTCCGGCCTGATGACCACCGAATTATTCCAGAAAATTATCGCAGATGCCGCTGTAGATGCTGGTCGTGATGTACAATTTATAGAGCAGTTCCGTCAGGCGGCCGATCATCCGGTGATCGCTACCTATCCGGAAGGGCTGTATCTGAAAGGATTTGCCTGTCGCATCATGTAACTTGAAAAGTGGAAGGTTGCCCACACCTATAGTGTAAGTAACGTTTCCCGGGAGGTGACTATGATTGCCAGCAAATTCGGTATCGGCCAGCAGGTCCGCCACTCCCTGTTAGGTTATCTGGGCGTGGTCGTGGATATCGACCCGGAATATTCCCTCGACGAACCGTCAGCGGATGAGCTGGCGGTGAACGCAGAACTCCGCGCCGCGCCCTGGTACCACGTGGTTATGGAAGACGACGATGGACAGGCTGTGCATACCTATCTTGCCGAAGCCCAGTTAAGTAGCGAACAGCAGGATGAACATCCTGAACAGCCATCGATGGATGAACTGGCGCAAACGATCCGCAAACAGCTGCAGGCCCCGCGCCTGCGGAACTAATGAAAACCCGGTAGCCCATGGCTGACCGGGTTTTTTATTACCTGGCCATTCCCAGACGGGGGATCTCAATTGCCGGACAACGATCCATCACCACATTCATGCCCGCATCGCGCGCCAGCACCGCCGCCTGTTCATTGATCACCCCAAGCTGTAACCACAGGGTTTTCGCCCCGACCGCAATCGCCTCCTGAGCCACGCCCCAGGCCGCTTCGGAATTGCGGAACACGTCCACCATATCGATTTTTTCTGGCACTTCCGCCAGGGTGCCGTATCCCTGCTGGCCCAGCAATGTTTTACCTGCCACTTTTGGCGAAACCGGGATCACATGGTAGCCCTGATCGAGCAGGTACTTCATCACCCTGTAGCTCGGGCGATCGGGCTTGTCGCTTGCGCCGACCAGGGCAATGGTGCGGGTGGTGGTAAGGATGTCGGCGATATCGTTCTCTTTCATTCGTGTTCTCCTGGCTCGTTCAATCCGGGCATCAAGGCCGTGTCAGCAACTGCCATCCCATACGTCTGTATGAGGGCAAATTGCCATAATATGTCTATATGTTAGTAAATATGATTGTCGAAAAATTTTGATACATTCTTCATGACGCATGTCTTTTAAGAGGGCCTTCTATGAAAACCGGCATTGCCTGGAGTCTGTTTGCGCTGCTCATGCCGGTTTGCGTTTTTGCCACAACGCTGCGGCTCTCTACAGACATCGACCTGCTGGTGCTCGATGGTAAAAAAGTCTCCAGCTCCCTGCTGCGCGGTGCGGACAGTATCGAACTGGACAACGGCCCGCATCAAATCGTCTTTCGGGTAGAAAAAACCATTCGTCTTGGCAATCACGAGGAACGGGTCTATATCTCCCCTCCCCTGGTCGCCAGCTTTAACACCCAACGGATCAGTCAGGTTAATTTTAGCCTTCCACGGCTGGAAACAGAAAAAGAGTCACAGCTTTTTGATAAATCACCGCAAATCGAATTACTGGATGGCGATGCGACCCCTATTCCGGTGAGGCTTGATATTCTGGCGATCACCGATACGCCGAACGGCGTGAATTACGAATATGATACCGAGCGCTATAACAAAGCCGGACAGAGCGCCTCGCTACCGCAGTTCTCCACCACTATGGCGGATGACAGTACGCTGCTATCCGGCGTGTCTGAACTGGATATGCCGCCGCAATCCCAGAGCATGACGGAGCAGCGCCTCAAATACTGGTTTGCCCAGGCCGATCCCGAAACCCGAAACCGTTTTCTGCAATGGGCGAAGCAGCAACCCTCGTCCTGAGCCGCAATTTTTATCCCTTTCTCTTGCAGCGTCAGGTGCTTCCAGTAATCTGTAACCAGTTAACTAACGGATAGAGATTATGGAACTCACAACCCGCACCCTGCCGGAACGCAAACATATCGCGCTGGTGGCGCACGATCACTGTAAACAGATGCTGCTCAACTGGGTTCAGCGTCATAAATCCCTGCTGGAAAAACATCAGCTGTCGGCCACCGGCACAACCGGCAACCTGATCCATCGCGAGACCGGGCTTGACGTGAATGCCATGCTGAGCGGCCCGATGGGCGGCGATCAGCAGGTGGGCGCGCAGATTTCGGAAGGTAAGATTGATGTGCTGATCTTCTTCTGGGATCCGCTGAATGCGGTCCCGCACGATCCGGACGTAAAAGCCCTGCTGCGTCTGGCAACGGTGTGGAATATTCCGGTCGCGACTAACCTGTCGACGGCGGACTTTATTATCGCATCCCCGCAGTTCAACTCCCCGGTCGAGATCCTGATCCCGGATTATCAGCGCTATCTGGCTGAACGCCTGAAGTAAAGGTGAGTATCGCCGGGTGGCGGCTTCGCCATGCCCGGCCTTCAAAACCCGAAACCGCGCCCGCCGGATACAACATCGCTAGGGTTTGCGCGCTACCGGCACACCTGTCTCTTTGAGGATATCGACAAAACGTGACGGCTGCTCTTTGTTGAACAGCAACCAGACGCGGTGGCGGGCGCGGGTGATCGCCACATAGAGTAAACGCCGCTCCTCGGCATCGGGAAAATCTTCCACCACAGGCAACAGGGCCTGTTCCATCACCGATTCCCGCGCAGGCGCCGGGAAACCATCGCTCCCTTCCTGCAACCCCACCACGATGACATAGTCCGCCTGCTGGCCTTTACTGGCGTGGATGGTCATAAAATCCAGCTGCAGTTTCGGCCAGCGGGTCGCGGCTTTCTCCAGGCTGGCGGGCTTGAGGTGGTGATAACGCGCCAGCACCAGAATGCGTTCATCCGCCCGGACGTAACCGCTCAGCTTATCCAGCAGGGCATCGAGCTGGTCGTCCGCCAGCAGCGTGACGGCTTTCTTGTCCCCTGCCGACAGGCTGTTGAGCGGTTTTGCCAGCTGATGCGGGTTCTGCTGGATAAACCGGTTGGCGCTCTCGCCGATCCGGTTATTGAAACGGTAGGTGGTGTCCAGATCGCAGCGATCCCCTTCACCAAAGTAATGGTGGAAGGCCGTCGTCAGCGACAGCTGCGCCCCGCTGAAGCGGTAGATCGCCTGCCAGTCGTCACCTACGGCAAACAGAGCGGTATATTTGTTTTGCGCCCGCAGCGCCGCCAGTAACGCCGCGCGCTGGGGGGAGATATCCTGGAACTCATCCACCAGAATGTGTTTCCACGGGCTGATAAAGCGACCTTTCTCGAGGATCACGATCGCCTGATGGATCAACCCGGAAAAATCGACGGCGTTCTCCGCCTTGAGGGCGGCTTTCCACGCCTTAAGCAGCGGTGCCATTAACTTCACCCGCTTTGAGAACAGCGCCCGCACCTCTTCCGGCGCACCGGCAATCATCTCGGCCTGAGCGCCGCCGTGCATGCGCATCAGGCTTACCCAGCGGTCGAGCCGGGGCGCCAGTCGGCGCGTCAGTTTCTCGTTTTGCCAGAAACTCCCCTCCGGCACGCTCCAGTTAAGCTCCTCTTCGAGCCACTGCCGCCAGCCTTTGGCCTGGGCTTTTTTCTCGCTGCACTGCTGCTGCCAGGCTTCAATGAAAATCTTCTGCCGCGCCAGGGTGTCGTTTTCGAGCTCGCTCACCACCGGCACTTTTTTGCTCCCCTGCTGGATAATATGCAGGGCCAGGGAGTGGAAGGTCCTGGCGGTAATATCCCGGGTGTGCAGTCGCGTCTCGATTCGCTCATCCATCTCCTGCGCCGCCTTACGCCCAAATGCCAGGAGCAAGATTTGATCGGCCGCGGCCTCATTGCGGGTCAGCAGCCAGCCCGCCCGCGCCACCAGCACGGAGGTTTTACCGCTACCGGCCCCCGCCAGTACCAGCAGCGACTGTTCGCCGTTGACCACCGCCCGGGCCTGGGCCGGGTTCAGTGGGGATGACTCAATTCCGGCAAAAAAATCGGCATACTGGCTGAGCATGGTGTCAGTCCATGCCTGATTGTGCGCCAGCCTGCTCTGGTCAATATCCTGTAGCCAGGCCTGACACTGACGCCAGGCTTCACGGCAGTTATCAAATTCGTCGAGCCGCGAGACGGACAAGGGCAAGGCCTGTAACGCCTGGCGGATTTTTTGCTGAAGGCCCTGCGTTTTTTCCCGCGTCAGCCAGCTGTTTTGCTCATTGGTGGCGGCAATCTCATTCAGCGCGTTTTGCAGCACCTGCGCCGCAACCTCACTCATTTCAGCACTCCATTGCTGCCAGAGCGTGTTCAGATGGCGATGAAAACGCTGGGTTTCTGCCCACTCGGTGCCGTGCAGCCGCACCACTTTATCGTCGGGCAGAACAAACTCCAGCTCGCCCCAGACCAGGCCGCGCTTACAGTGAATCGCCAGCAACTGGTTGAAGGGAATAAGGTATTCGTGACGTTCGCCTGAGACTTTAACCCCGGCGTTAAGCAGAACGACTTTGTCGTACGGATGTTGTGCCAGGCGTTTGCCTAACGATGTTGCTTTCAGTTCCATGTCCAGCCTGATCCACGACGTGAATAATTGCATAACAGTTTAACTGCCAGTTTTCAGGTGCTCCAGCGCAAAAAAACGTTACAATCACCAGGGCTTCAACATTACGGAAAGAATTGAGGTTTTATGCGTACCGTTCTGAATATTTTGAATTTTGTGCTGGGTGGTTTTGCCACAACCCTCTCCTGGCTGCTGGCAACACTGATCAGCGTGGTCCTGATCTTCACCCTTCCACTGACGCGCTCCTGCTGGGAAATCACCAAACTCTCGCTGGTGCCCTACGGCAACGAAGCGGTTCACGTCGACGAACTGGAGCCAGGCAGTAAAAGCACGCTGATGAACACCGGCGGCACGCTGCTCAATATTCTGTGGCTGATCTTTTTCGGCTGGTGGCTGTGTCTGATGCACATTGCGGCGGGGATCGCCCAGTGCCTGACCCTTATCGGCATCCCCGTCGGGATCGCCAATTTTAAAATTGCCGCCATCGCTCTGTGGCCTGTCGGACGCCGGGTTGTCCCGGTGGAAGTGGCCCGCGCCGCGCGGGAAGCTAACGCCCGCCGTCGTTTTCCGTAACAAGGACCTCGCGCGCACATGCTAAGTCCACTGCTTCGCCGCTACACCCTTAACAGCGCCTGGCTCTACAATGCCAGGATTTTTATAGCCCTGTGTGGCAGTACCGCCCTGCCCTGGTGGTTGGGCGACGTGAAGCTGACCATCCCGCTGACGCTGGGGGTGGTTGCCGGAGCGCTGGCCGACCTGGACGATCGTCTCACCGGTCGGCTGCGCAATCTGGTCATCACCCTGATCTGCTTTTTTATCGCCTCGGCGTCGGTGGAGCTCCTCTTCCCATGGCCATGGCTTTTTGCGGCTGGACTGACGCTCTCCACCAGCGTGTTTATCCTGCTCGGCGGGCTGGGCCAGCGCTACGCCACCATCGCTTTTGGCGCGCTGCTAATTGCCATCTACACCATGCTGGGGGTATCGCTGTACGATCAGTGGTATCAACAGCCGGTGCTGCTGTTACTGGGCGCGGTCTGGTATAACCTGCTGACGCTGGCCGGACATCTTATTTTTCCTATTCGCCCGCTGCAGGACAATCTGGCCCGCAGCTATGAGCAACTGGCCCACTATCTGGAGTTAAAGTCCCGGCTGTTCGACCCGGATATCGAAGATGATGGCCAGGCGCCGCTGTACGAACTGGCGCTGGCGAACGGGCAACTGGTAGCAACATTAAACCAGACGAAGGCCTCGTTGCTTACCCGTTTACGCGGCGATCGCGGTCAACGCGGCACCCGTCGGACCCTGCACTATTACTTTGTGGCGCAGGATATCCATGAGCGCGCCAGCTCATCGCATATTCAGTACGCCGCTCTTCGCGAGAAGTTTCGCTACAGCGACGTGATGTTCCGCTTCCAGCGCCTGTTATCCATGCAGTCGCAGGCCTGCCAGCAGCTCTCGCGATCGATCCTGCTGCGCACCCCCTATCAGCACGATCCGCGATTTGAACGGGCATTTACCCATCTTGATGCGGCCCTCGATCGCGTTCAGGCCAGCGGTACCTCCGCCGATCAGATGAAAGCGCTGGGGTTTTTATTAAGCAATTTACGCGCTATTGATGCCCAGCTTGCCACCATCGAATCCGAACAGGCGCTGGCAACGCCGGGCAATGATGTGGAAAACCAGCTTGCGGACGACAGCCTGCATGGTTTCAGCGATATGTGGCTGCGTTTAAGCCGCAACTTTTCACCGGAATCGGCGCTGTTTCGCCATGCGGTGAGGATGTCGGTGGTGCTCTGTATTGGCTACGCCTTTATTCAGATAACCGGCCTTAACCATGGCTACTGGATCTTACTTACCAGCTTGTTTGTTTGTCAGCCCAACTACAACGCCACTCGCCACCGTCTGGCGCTGCGTATTCTTGGCACTCTGGTTGGGGTCGCCATCGGGTTACCCATCCTTTACTTCGTCCCCTCGCTGGAAGGGCAGCTGATTCTGATTGTGATCACCGGCGTGCTGTTCTTTGCCTTTCGCAACGTTCAGTATGCGCACGCCACGATGTTTATTACCCTGCTGGTGCTGCTCTGTTTCAATCTGCTCGGGGAAGGCTTTGAAGTGGCCCTGCCGCGCATCATTGATACCCTGATTGGCTGCGCTATCGCCTGGGCGGCGGTGAGCTTCATCTGGCCGGACTGGCGGTTCCGTAACCTGCCCCGTGTGCTGGATCAGGCCATGAACGCCAACTGCCGTTATCTTGACGCCATCCTGGAGCAGTATCATCAGGGGCGCGATAACCGCCTGGCGTACCGTATTGCCCGACGTGATGCCTATAACCGCGACGCGGAGCTGGCGTCTGTGGTGTCGAATATGTCTACGGAGCCGGGGGCAACCGCGGAAACCCGTGAAGTCGCGTTCCGTCTGCTGTGCCTGAATCATACTTTTACCAGCTATATCGCGGCACTGGGTGCACACCGCGAGCGGCTCACCAGCCCCGCAATCCTCGGATTGCTCGACGATGCGGTGTGTTACGTTGATGATGCGCTTCATCAACGTCCGGCGGATGAGCCTCGCGTTCAGCAGGCATTAACCGAACTGGCGCAACGCATTTCGCATATTGAGCCGGGAGCCGAGAGCAAAGCGCCTCTGGTTCTGCAGCAAATTGGTCTGCTTATCGCGTTGCTGCCAGAAATTTGTCGATTACAGCAGCACGTTAATCAGCTTCCTGAGTGAGTGCTGTTCTCCACCGATAGCTTTTTGTACCACTCCACCAGCTCCCGGCGCCTGATCTCCGGGAGCGCCGCGACGTGTAGCCCGGTGATTGCCCCCTCCAGTGCAAACAGCACCTTGTAACTAAGGTGCTTGTTCAGCGCCCTGATCTTCAGCCAGCACTGCTCAGCCCCCAGCGTGCGTAATGCCTCCTCGGTGGTGATACCCGCCTCAAACAGCAGGATTTCGAGCTGAAAGGTGAGATTAGGTAAATCCTTTAGCCTCTCGCGCTTGTAGCGTTCACAGCGTTCCCGCCGCGCAGCTTCCAGCGCAAACGAAGAGAGTTGCAGCAGTTTCTCGCGATCCTGCCAGAGCCCCTCATCGACGCGATAGTAATTCAACAACACGGGCCGCCCCCGCTTGACCAGCGACAGGAAAGAAGAGGCATGCTTTACACAGTAAGGCGCACTCTCTTCGCAGGCGCGCAGATACAGCTCCCCCTCCGACACCATGGCAAACACCGTGTCATCAACCGCCAGGGTGTATCCGCCGAACAGGGCGCGATAGTGAACTTCCCCGAGGGGTGAAAGATATTTTGCTGATTGATAGATCCGTTCGTAGGATAGCTTTTTCATGATATTTCCCTTTTAAATCATGCGGTAATGGTGACGTTGTTTGTTAACGGATCCGTTAGCCAAAAAATAGGTAACTTATGATTTAACGGCAAGATGATTTTTCAATACGCCTGAATTACCAACCAAATTTGCGAGGCGCTTTCAGAAAATGAGGTTGATCTTTAGTCGCACAGGGGTTACTGTATATCCATACAGTAACTACAGGGCTGGATTGATTATGTACTCTTCAGGCTATGCAAACCGTTCAACAACTTTCTCTTCTTCCGCCGGCAAAAGCGCGATGAGTTCCGCTGCGCATATGTCCACCGGGCTGATTAGTGAAGTGCTCTACCGTGAAGACCAGCCCATGATGACACAGCTGTTATTGCTGCCACTGTTACAACAGCTTGGTCAGCAGTCTCGCTGGCAGTTGTGGCTCACGCCACAGCAGAAATTAAGTCGGGAATGGGTGCAATCCGCAGGCTTGCCGCTGACGAAAGTGATGCAGATTAGTCAGATGGATCCCTGCCATACTGTAGATTCAATGGCGAGGGCGCTGCGTACCGGAAATTACAGCGTAGTGATTGGCTGGTTTACGCACGAGTTGACGGAATCTGAACAACACCGTCTGGCTGAAGCTGCCGAAGAAGGGAATGCACTCGGCTTCATTATGCGTCCCATTCGCATGAACGCTCTGGGCAACGGACACCTTTCTGGGCTAAAAATTCACTCAAATTTGTATCATTAAGTCAAAATAAGAGTTTTCCTGGAATTTTTTTTGCCGGTTCTGTACGCCGTTGGTTCCACTTGTAAAAGCCGCGACAAGTCTTGTGTGCCGCGGCTTTCTTCATTTTAGCACGCCTCAAATTGCGCAATAAATGTTAAATATTGTGTATACAAAACTTTTTTTTTCATATGCCTGACGGAGTTCACACTTGTAAGTTTTCAGGTACGTTGTAGACTTTACATCGCCAGGGGTGCTCGGCCTAAACCGAAGATATCGGTAAGTTTTAATCTTTGTCCCCGCCCCCCGGTGAAGGATTTAACCGTGACTCTCATTGAGATTCTCATGGCGATTTTTGGATGATAACGAGGCGCAAAAAATGAAAAAGACAGCTATCGCGATTGCAGTGGCACTGGCAGGTTTCGCTACCGTAGCGCAGGCCGCTCCAAAAGATAATACCTGGTACGCAGGTGGTAAACTGGGCTGGTCTCAGTTCCACGACACCGGCTGGTATAACGACACCCTGAACAACGACGGTCCAACTCACGAAAGCCAGCTGGGCGCAGGTGCGTTCGGTGGTTATCAGGTTAACCCGTACGTTGGTTTCGAAATGGGTTACGACTGGCTGGGCCGTATGCCTTACAAAGGCGACAACGTTAACGGCGCATTCAAAGCTCAAGGCGTACAGCTGACTGCTAAACTGGGCTACCCAGTAAATGACGCTGTAGACATCTACACCCGTCTGGGCGGCATGGTATGGCGTGCAGACTCCAGCAACAGCATCGCTGGCGACGACCACGACACTGGCGTATCCCCAGTATTCGCAGGTGGTGTTGAGTGGGCTATGACCCGTGACATCGCTACTCGTCTGGAATACCAGTGGGTTAACAACATCGGCGACGGCAACACCGTTGGTGTTCGTCCAGACAACGGCATGCTGAGCGTAGGTGTTTCCTACCGCTTCGGTCAGGCAGAGCCAGCTCCAGTAGTTGCTCCAGCTCCAGCACCGGCTCCAGAAGTACAGACCAAGCACTTCACTCTGAAGTCTGACGTTCTGTTCAACTTCAACAAAGCAACCCTGAAACCAGAAGGCCAGCAGGCACTGGATCAGCTGTACACCCAGCTGAGCAACCTGGATCCGAAAGACGGTTCCGTAGTGGTTCTGGGCTTCACCGACCGTATCGGTTCTGACGCTTACAACCAGGGTCTGTCTGAGAAACGTGCTCAGTCCGTTGTTGATTACCTGATCTCTAAAGGTATCCCGGCTAACAAGATCTCCCCACGTGGTATGGGCGAATCTAACCCAGTTACCGGTTCTACCTGTGACAACGTGAAAGCTCGCGCTGCACTGATCGACTGCCTGGCTCCAGATCGTCGCGTAGAGATCGAAGTTAAAGGCATCAAAGACGTTGTAACTCAGCCAGCGGCATAAGTTATCGTCTGACAAAAAACCCCGCCATGTTGCGGGGTTTTTTATTGCCTGAAAAAAGACAGAACGCTACTTCTTCCCGGCCAGCAGCGCCTGGAGATCGGTTTTCAGGGTCGACATCTGACTGGCGTACTTCTCTTTATGCTCGGCATCTTCTATCAGCTGCACGATAGTTTCTGACAACGTTTTGCCGCGGCGCTGGGCAAGACCAGCCAGACGTTGCCAGACCATAAACTCCAGATCGATGGACTTCTTCCGGGTATGCTGGTGCTCGGCGTTAAAATGCCGCTTTCGCCGCGCGCGAATGGTCTGCTTCATGCGGTTCAGCAGCGACGGATTGATGTGTTTATCTATCCAGCCGTTGACCAGGATGGGTTCATTTTCGAGGGTCAGCAATAAATCTACAGCTTCTTTTGCAGCACTGGCTTCGAGGTAGCACGTGATCAACTCCCCTTCACGGTGTTTTTTGACCAGATACTTCCATTTCCAGCCGCTTTCGAGATTTTCCAGTTGTTGGTATTTCATTGCGATCTCAGTGTGACCGTGTAACTCTGTTCAGAATATCAGTTTTTTGGCAATCTGCTGAAAAGAAATCATATCCTGTGACGCGCGGTAACGCATTCATGCCCGGAAACACCCATTCCCTCATGTGCAGAGCCTGCGCCTTACGGTATACTCCATCCTTTTACATCTGACTAAAAAACATCAACTTTGACCATTACGAAACTTGCATGGCGTGACCTTGTTCCGGATACAAACAGCTATCAGGAACTCTTTGCACAGCCAGATCTCGCGAAAGAACACGAATACATCCTCAGCGACACCCAGCCCCGTTTGCATTACGCGCTGGAGCAGGTGCTAAGCCCATGGACTACCTCGCCATTCATGTTGTTGAAAGCGCCAGACGAAGCGGAGTATCTGAGTCTTCTGACGGACGCCGTACGGCAGCTGCAACCAGAAGCCGGAACGGTCTTTGGGGGTGAATACAGCATCAACGGGCGCACCGTTACCTTTGCATCCGCCACCGTACCCGATGGCCGTTTTGCGGTCACCGGCAACGTCATCCCGGCGGGCTGGACTGAAGCAGAGCAGCTTTTTGGCTGCCTGCGCCAGTTTAATGGGGAGTTGACCCTGCATCCGGGTCTGGTCCATCAGGCCAACGGCGGCGTGCTGATTGTCTCCCTGCGTACGCTGCTGGCACAGCCTTTGCTGTGGATGCGCCTGAAAAATATCGTTAGCCAGCAGCGCTTTGACTGGGTTGGCTGGGATGAGTCGCGCCCGCTTCCGGTCGCCGTACCCTCCATGCCACTCTCCCTGAAAGTCATCCTGACGGGCGATCGCGAAGCCCTGGCCGATTTCCAGGAAATGGAACCCGAGCTGGCCGGCCAGGTGGTCTACAGCGAGTTTGAAGACAGCACCCAGATTGCGGATGCCGAAGATATGCAGCAATGGCTGCAATGGGTTTACACCGTCTGTCAACGCGCTCAGTTGCCAACACCTGCTGCTGATGCATGGCCTGTACTGATTCGCGAAGCGGTCCGCTATACCGGCGATCAGGAAACACTGCCGCTTTGCCCTCTCTGGCTTGGCAAGCAGCTGCGCGAAGCCGCAGCCATGACAGAAGACGATACGGTGACCGGCGAGCAGCTCTCTCAGATGCTGCTGCAGCGTGAGTGGCGCGAAGGCTATCTCGCGGATCGTATGCAGGATGAGATCCTGCTTGAGCAGATCCTGGTCGAAACCGAAGGCGAATGTGTCGGACAGATTAACGCCCTTTCGGTGATTGAATTCCCTGGCCATCCGCGTGCCTTTGGCGAGCCATCGCGTATCAGCTGCGTGGTGCATATCGGTGACGGTGAATTTATCGATGTCGAACGTAAAGCGGAGCTGGGCGGAAACATTCACGCCAAGGGCATGATGATCATGCAGGCTTTCTTAATGTCGGAGCTGCAGCTCGAGCAGCAGATCCCCTTCACCGCCTCGCTGACCTTTGAACAGTCTTACAGCGAAGTGGATGGCGACAGTGCCTCGATGGCGGAACTGTGCGCGCTCATCAGCGCGCTGGCTGATGTACCGGTGAATCAGAGTATTGCTATTACCGGCTCTGTAGACCAGTTTGGCCGCGCGCAGCCTGTCGGCGGCCTGAATGAGAAGATCGAAGGCTTCTTTAACATTTGCCAGCAGCGTGGGCTGAGCGGAAAACAGGGCGTGATCATTCCACTGGCGAACGTGCGTCACCTTAGTCTGAGTCAGGCGCTGCTGAAAGCGGTAGAAGAGGAACAATTCAGCCTCTGGGCCATCGAAGATATTGCGGATGCGCTACCCTTACTGACAAACCTGGTGTGGGATGCGGAAGGGCAGACATCGCTGATGCAGACTATCCAGGAACGCATTGCGCAGGCCACGCAACAGGAAGCACGCCATCGTTATCCCTGGCCGTTACGCTGGTTGAACTGGTTCACCCCTAACTGATCGGACTTGTTCAGCGTACACGTGTTAGCTATCCTGCGTCCTTCACTAAAATAAGGCATACTGAGAACATGGTAGATAAACGCGAATCCTATACAAAAGAAGATCTTCTTGCCTCTGGTCGCGGTGAACTGTTTGGCGCTAAAGGCCCACAGTTACCGGCCCCGAACATGCTGATGATGGACCGTGTCGTGAAGATGACGGAAACCGGCGGCAACTTCGATAAGGGTTACGTAGAAGCAGAGCTCGATATCAATCCGGACCTGTGGTTCTTTGGTTGCCACTTTATTGGCGATCCCGTGATGCCAGGATGTCTGGGTCTGGACGCGATGTGGCAGCTGGTTGGTTTCTACCTCGGCTGGCTCGGTGGCGAAGGCAAAGGCCGCGCGCTGGGCGTGGGCGAAGTGAAATTTACCGGTCAGGTTCTGCCGACCGCGAAGAAAGTCACCTACCGCATTCACTTCAAACGTATTGTTAACCGTCGCCTGATCATGGGCCTGGCGGATGGCGAAGTGCTGGTTGACGGTCGTCTCATCTACTCCGCAACTGACCTGAAAGTGGGTCTGTTCCAGGATACTTCCGCATTCTGATTTTTGCTTTTAGCAAAGCATAAAAAGGCGAAACCTCCGCACTGCGGAGGTTTCTTTTTTAAAGAGACGCTATCAAGCAAGTACTGCCCTGTCTCCGATGGCTTCTCGCCAGCCCCCTAACCATTGCGACCTTTGATTGATGGTCTGATAGGGACACATTTCTTTTGAACGTCCGGCGATGCCAGCCTGATAACCACGTTGATGAGCCCTTTCAAGGCGATCTCGTTTCTGTCTCTTCATGCCTCGTTTCCCTCATTATTTGATCTGGTGGAAAAGAAAACAGTGATTACAAAACATGCAATCACGACTAACGAATACCGCGAATCCCGCTTAGCGTCAATGCGCAAAATTCACGCCAGTGTCATAAATGTGAGCTACACAAAAGTTCATTTGTACAAAATTTGTGATACGGCACAAGTAACCGCCTGACCTTCAAACGAAAAAAAAGCCGCAATTAGCGGAAGCTAAATGCGGCCCGTTGCGATGAATTTTACTTATGGCTGACGGGAAATCTCCCTGGCAATACTGGCGGACTCCTGCGCCCAGCCCTGTGCCAGAACTTTCACCATCTCATCATATCCATCTTTCTGCTGTACCAGTTCCAGGTGGAAAGGGCGTTTGATCAGCTGCCCCTGATGATTCAGCAGCCACTCCCCGCTGATGATAACTCTGCCATCATAACGGCCGTGGAAATTGGTCACGTTGACGTTGAGCGTATCCTGGTCGCTGCCCAGCGGCTGCGACGCTACCACCCATCCCGGTAACTGGCTACCCAGATTGGCGACCAGGGTGTTGCGCAGCTGCTGATCCAGCGGACTGGCCCACAGGTTGTTGTTGGCGATGACATACTGCACATCGCTGGTTTGATAGACCACGCCATTGCCGGCCAGGTAGTCAGGCACGGCCACCTGCTCTACCCACAGCAGGCGGTTACCCTGGCTGGCGGTACTCTGCCCGCCCCCCTGCGCTGCCACCGGCAGCTGATAGTAGCTCTTGTTCTCGGTCGAGCTACAGGCAGAGAGTAGCGCCACGGCGGTGATAATTAGCCATTTTTTCATTATTTAGCCCCCTTCGGCTCAGGGTCCTTTTTGTCTTTAGCTTCGAATACCAGTGCATTGCTCTTCGTATTCAGCGTTTTCAGTACCGGCTGGAGTTCACGCAGAACCTGATCGAGGCGCTGCATATCCGCCACCATCTTGTTATAGGCTGCGGATCCCGGCTGGAAGCCCTGCATGCTGCGGTTCAGCTCACGCAGGGTTTTCTGCATGTCCTGCGGCAGCTGCTGCACCGACTGACTGGCGGTCAGCTTGTTCAGGTTATCCAGCGTGGTCTGCAGACGGCGCATCGTCGCCTGGCTCTCATGAAGCGTGTTCGTCGCCTGTTGAACCATAGGTGTAAGCGGCAGGTTGTTGATCTTATCCAGAGTTTCCATCAGGCGCTGTTGGATCTGCGCCAGGCCCCCGCTGACGGTCGGGATAATTTTATACCCGCCAAATTCGCGGATCTCTTTCACCGGTGGCTCTTTCGGGAAGAAGTCCATATCCACGTACAGCGCCCCGGTCACCAGGTTACCGGTTTTGAGCGAGCCGCGCAGGCCACGCTTCATCAACCCGTCGATATGCTCAGCGATATCCGGCGTATCGCCCACCTGATTTATCAGTCGCTCTGGCTCAATACGGATCAGCACCGGAATACGGTAATCGTCATCCAGCACCTGACGCATGCCCGGCGCAAAGAACGGGACTTTGCCAACGGTTCCGAGACGGATGCCACGGAATTCAACCGGCGCGCCCGGCTGCAGGCCGCGAACCGAATCCTTGAAGAACATCAGGTAGTCGATATGGTCGGTATAGAGTGAATCCTGAATGCTTTTCTGGTCGTTGTAGAGTCTGAACGCCGTATGCTGCGCCACCGGCTGCCCCTGATCCATGCCTTCCGGCACGTCAAAGCTCACCCCACCGCCGAACAGCGTGGAAAGAGAGCCCATCTCGACGCGCATACCGGCCGAGGTTAAGTCGACGGCAATGCCGCTGTCTTTCCAGAAACGCACATTGCCGGTAACCAGGCGATCGTTTGGCGCATTGATAAACAGCTGATAGCTGATGGTGCGTTTTTGCGCGTCAAAGGTGCTGGTTTCAACCGAGCCGACGCGGTAGCCACGGAACAGCACCGGGTCGCCCGGGCTAAGCTGACCCGCTTTTTTACTGTCGAGGATGACCCGGATACCCTTCGCATCCGGCGGTGCCAGCGGTGGAGAGTCCAGCAGCTGGTACTGCGCCGGCTGCGAGCCCTTATTCCCCGGCTGCAGTTCGATATAAGCCCCGGATAACAGGGTACCCAGACCACTGATGCCTTCACGGCCTACCTGGGGTTTAACCACCCAAAATACCGAATCGCCATGGAGCAGCTTCTCCATGCCAGCGTTGAGACGGGCTTTAATTTCCACGTGCGTCAGGTCGTCGGTCAGGGTCGCGCTCTCTACCACACCCACGTCCACGCTGCGGCTCTTGATGGTCGTTTTACCGCCCTCAATGCCCTCGGCGTTGGTGGTGATCAGCGTGACTTCCGGGCCCTGATGGCTGTAATGATAAAACAGGATCCATGCACCAATCAGCGCGGTCACGATGGGGAAGATCCACACCGGCGACCAGTTTCTGACCTTCTGCACTTTCGCCTCTCCACTCTTATTTTCCATGCTTTTACTCATCCTCATGGCTCGACTCTGACTCACGATCCCACGACAAACGCGGATCGAAGGTCATGGCCGCAAACATGGTCATAATAACGACCAATGCAAACATCACCGCTCCGATGGCGGGATAGATGCTCATTAAACCTCCCATACGCACCAGCGCAGAGAGTACGGCAATCACAAACACGTCAATCATTGACCAGCGTCCGACAAACTCCACCACCTCGTAAATCAGATGCATGCGCTCGCTGTCACGCTTGCCGTGCCCTTTGGCATCCCAGCAGAGCCAGGCAATGGCAATCATTTTGAGCGTCGGCACCATAATACTGGCGATGAAAATCACCAGCGCCACCGGGTAGGAGCCTTCCCCCCACAGCAACACCACCCCGGCCATGATGGTCGAGGGCATCTTGTCCCCCAGCAGATCGGTGATCATGATGGGCAGTATGTTGGCCGGAAGATAAAGAATGATTGACGTAATAAGCAGCGCCATTGTCCACTGCAGGCTGTTTTTACGCCGCACGTGACCTTTGGTTTCGCAACGCGGGCAGATTTCCCGATCGGCGGGCAGAATAGCCGTGCAGCAGGGACACAGGCGCAAATTTTGATTAATGCCCGGCACGCCCGCTTTCAGCGTCTGGGGCAGCGCGGGTGCAGGGGCGATGTCGTCCCATGCCCAGCGGCGATCCACACACTGAAACGCACGAAGCTGAAGGATGCAATACAGGCACCAGGGAATAAAGCTAAGGCCAATGCCCACATCCCCGTAGGCCATTAGCTTCACAAAGCTCACCAGGATACCGGCGAGGAAGATCTCCGCCATGCCCCAGCTTTTTAACTGAAAGAGGATCCGCGCCAGCCTGATTTTCAGCGCCAGGGGCATCATTACGCGGTTCACAAGCAGCAGGATCACCACCAGACAAAACGCCGGCACAATCTGGACGAAAAGCATAAAGAACGTGCCCAGACTGACGTAATTTTCTGAGAACATGACGCCAGGTATTTCCAGTAAATGGACCTGGCTGGTGATGCCCCCCACCTTCATATAAATGAAGGGGAAGAGATTGGAGAGTAAAAGCATGAACAGCGCAGCAAAAGCATACGCGGTGGGACGCTGCCGGGGCGCGTCCCACTCTGTTGTCAGCGTTGTCCCGCAGCGCGGGCATGCCGCTTTGTGTCCATGCTCGAGCACCGGAAGCGCCACGAGCATATCGCACTGTGAGCATAAAATATGCCGATCGGCATGGTGATGTTCACACATACTGGCTCCAGGGTTAACTTATGCGCCGTTTTTCAGAGCCTCAAGATATTCCCAGCGTTCAAATGCTTCTTCCAGCGCCTGCTCAGCCTGGGCCATATCGGCCAGGACTTTTTGAGTATAGTCATGCGGCTGGCTGAAGAATGACGCGTCGGCCACCTGAGCCTGCAAACTTTCCAGACTGGCTTCGAGCTCTTCAAGACGCTGCGGCAAGCCCTCCAGTTCGCGCTGAAGGTTATAGCTTAATTTATTGCTGCCGCGTTTGATGTTTTCTGCTTTTGTAACAGGAACTTCCGCTTCAACCTTTGCTTTTGACTGTTTTGTCGCCAGCGATTGCGCCTGCTGTCCGCGGGCATCATGGTAGCCGCCCACATACTGACCAATCCGGCCCTGACCTTCAAAGATCCAGCATTCGGTAACGGTGTTATCCACGAACTGACGATCGTGGCTGACCAGCATTACGGTACCCTGATAACTATCAATCAGTTCTTCAAGAAGTTCCAGCGTTTCAACATCAAGATCGTTGGTGGGTTCATCAAGAATAAGAAGATTGCTGGGTTTCAGGAATAAACGCGCCAGTAACAGGCGGTTACGCTCCCCACCGGAGAGTGCGCGCACCGGGGTCATCGCGCGTTTAGGATGGAACAGGAAGTCCTGCAGATAGCCCAGTACATGGCGCGGCTTGCCGTTCACCATCACTTCCTGCTTACCTTCGGCGAGGTTGTCCATCACCGTTTTATCCGGGTCCAGTTCCGCACGGTGCTGGTCGAAGTAGGCCACTTCCAGCTTGGTACCGCAATGTATACGACCGCTGTCGGCCTTAAGCTGATCCAGCATCAGCTTCAGCAGCGTGGTTTTACCGCAGCCGTTCGGTCCGATCAGGGCGATTTTGTCCCCGCGCTGCACCTGGGCGGAGAAGTCCTTCACCAGCACTTTGCCATTGACCTGGTAGTTGACGTTTTCCATCTCAAAGACGATTTTGCCTGAACGGCTCGCCTCCTCGACCTGCATCTTCGCGCTGCCCATCACCTCGCGGCGTTCGCTACGCTCGCGGCGCATCGCTTTCAGGGCGCGAACGCGACCTTCGTTACGGGTACGACGCGCTTTAATGCCCTGGCGGATCCACACCTCCTCCTGGGCGAGTTTGCGGTCGAACTCTGCGTTTTGCAGCTCCTCAACGCGCAGATTTTCCTCTTTCTCCAGCAGATAGGTGTCGTAGTCGCCGGGATAGGTCACCAGCTTGCCGCGATCGAGATCGACAATGCGGGTCGCCATGTTGCGAATGAACGAACGGTCGTGGGAGATAAAGATGATGGTGCCGTTGAAGGTTTTCAGGAAGCCTTCCAGCCAGTCGATGGTTTCGATATCCAGGTGGTTCGTCGGCTCATCGAGCAGCAGCACTTTCGGCCCGCTGACCAGCGCCCGGCCCAGCGCGGCTTTACGCAGCCAGCCGCCAGACAATGAAGCCAGCGGCATGTCCGCTTCCAGACCTAACTGGGCCAGCACTTCATTGATGCGGTTTTCCAGCTGCCACAGGCCATGATGATCCAGCAGCTCCTGCAGGCGCGCCATCTCATTGAGGTTTTTGGTGCTCGGGTCGGTCATTACCAGATGCGAGATCTCGTGATAGCTCTTCAGGTACTCCGCCTGCTCTTCAATCCCTTCGGCAACAAAATCGTAGACGCTGCCCTGGACGTTACGCGGCGGATCCTGTTGCAGACGCGCCACAATCAGATCCTGTTCGTAGATAATGCGTCCGTCATCCAGCCCCTGCTCGCGGTTCAGGATCTTCATCAGCGTCGATTTACCGGCGCCGTTACGGCCGACCAGACAGACACGTTCGTTATCTTCGATATGCAGCTCGGCATTATCGAGAAGCGGCGCGTCGCTGAACGACAGCCACGCCCCATGCATACTAATTAATGACATTTACTTTTCCTTTCAGGCCGCGGTAATCAGCCAGCAGTTGTGGATCTGACGGTTACGGGCAAAATCCTGGGACAGGGTTTTTTGACTGATCTCTTGTGCTTTCAGCCCCAGTTTCTCCAGCCCTTCGTGATCCATGCGGAAGCCGCGTTTGTTGTTCGAGAACATGATGGTGCCGCCTTTACGCAGCATACGTTTCAGATCTTTCATCAACGCTAGGTGGTCGCGCTGAACATCAAAAGACTCTTCCATGCGTTTGGAGTTGGAGAAGGTTGGCGGATCGATAAAGATCAGATCGAACTGCTCCTCCGATTCACGCAGCCAGCCCAGCACGTCGGCCTGCAGCAGACGGTGCGCGCGGCCGGTCAGGCCGTTCAGGCGCAGGTTGCGCTCTGCCCACTCCAGATAGGTGCGGGACATGTCCACGGTGGTGGTGGTACGCGCGCCGCCCAGCCCGGCATGGACGCTGGCGCTGCCGGTATAGGAGAAGAGGTTCAGGAAGTCCTTACCTTTGCTCATCTGGCCCAGCATACGACGGGCAATGCGGTGGTCGAGGAACAGGCCGGTATCGAGATAGTCAGTGAGGTTCACCCACAGGCGGGCGTTGTATTCGCCCACTTCGATAAACTCGCCCTTGCTGTTCATCTTCTCGTACTGGTTTTTGCCTTTCTGACGCTCACGGGTTTTGAGGATCAGCTTGTTCGGAGCAATATTCAGCACGCTGATGGTCGCAGCGATAATATCCAGCATACGCTGACGGGCTTTCTGCGGATCGACGGTTTTTGGCGGCGCATACTCCTGCACCACCACCCAGTCGCCGTAACGGTCGACCGCCACGTTGTACTCCGGCAGGTCGGCATCATAGAGGCGATAGCACTCAATGCCTTCCTGCTTCGCCCATTTTTCGAATTTCTTCAGGTTTTTACGCAGACGGTTAGCGTAATCTTCCGCGATGCTGGATGGCTTGCTGTCTGCCTCTTTCTCGGCCAGGTGGTAGTTTTTCTGCACGCAGTCCAGGGGGCCGTTTTTGGCTTTGAACTGACGCTCGGCGCGCAGTTGCAGGCAGCTCAGCAACTCTGGCGAGGCGCTGAACAGGGAGAGGTTCCAGCCGCCAAACAGATCCTTCATGGTGCGCCCCAGCAGGCTGTGCAGGGCAATCAGCGCCGGCTCGCTGTCCAGACGTTCGCCGTAAGGCGGGTTGCTGATCACCGTGCCGTAGGGGCCTTTTGGCAGCGGGTTGGTGAGCTGAGAAACGTCTTTTACCTCGAAGGCGATCAGCTCGCCGATCCCGGCGCGACGGGCGTTGCTGCGCGCGCGTTCAATCACGCGGGCGTCGCTGTCAGAGCCGTAGAAACGGGATTCATAGGCCGCCAGCCCGGCACGGGCGCGAGTCTGGGCTTCGGCTTTTACCTCCTGCCAGACAGCTTCGTCGTGCTGTGCCCAGCCTTTGAAGCCCCACGCGCCGCGGTGCAGACCCGGCGCACGGTCAGTCGCCAGCATCGCCGCTTCGATCAGCAGCGTACCGGAACCGCACATGGGATCCAGCAGCGGCGTGCCCGGCTGCCATCCGGAACGCATCACGATGGCCGCCGCGAGGTTCTCT
The DNA here is from genome assembly GCF_023639785.1 of Leclercia adecarboxylata. Lineage (NCBI taxonomy): Bacteria > Pseudomonadati > Pseudomonadota > Gammaproteobacteria > Enterobacterales > Enterobacteriaceae > Leclercia > Leclercia adecarboxylata. The sequence goes on along the minus strand of NZ_CP098325.1, from coordinate 1,592,834 downwards.
TTTATTGGCGCGATACCGGCACGATCGCGGTAGCCGCGCTGGTGCAGACCTTCGCCACAGAGATCCAGCGCAATGCTGGCGATCTCTTTATTGAGGCGGACGTTGATACGCAGATCCGGGTTTTCACGATCGACGTTCGGACGTTCCAGATTTTTGCGGGTGAAGCAGTCGACGATGGCATCTTTAACCTTCAACGCACCGTACTGGCTGTTGCGGATCTCGTCATTCAGGCCGCTGAAGTGGACGGCAAAAGTGGCGCCCGGGGCAAAAATCTCTGTCCAGTCGATCGTCTGCACGCCCAGGTAAAGATCGAGATCGCTGTAAACCTTGCACTCTCTCATCGGCAACATGATGCGTGAGGCCAGGCGACTCCACATCAGGCTCTGGTAAATAAGCCGCGTGTCGCCCTGAAAATGGACACCACCCTGAACCACCTGGCACTCTTGCGCCCCCAGGCTTTCCAGTTCAGTTTTTAACAGCTCTTCCAGCCCACGGGCCGTACTGGCAAACAGAGAATTCATATCGTCACTTTTACTCTAAGAAAATTGCTGCGCATTATAGCCAATCTGGGCTCTATGTCATAAAGTTGAGGGCTTATTTTCATTTAAGGGGACGGTGCCGTGGCCACGTTATCCAGGCTTTTCATTCATCCGGTTAAATCCATGCGGGGTATTGGGCTCACTCACGCCCTTGCAGACATGAGCGGTTTTGCCTTTGACCGCATATTTATGGTTACCGAACCGGATGGCACGTTCATTACCGCACGCCAGTTCCCGCAAATGGTTCGCTTCACCCCGGTGCCGGTTCATGATGGTCTGCACCTCACCGCGCCGGATGGTTCCAGTAGTATCGTCCGCTTCAGCGACTTTGCGCCAGCAGACGCCCCCACCGAAGTCTGGGGCAACCACTTTACCGCACGCATCGCCCCGGATGCGGTTAACCGCTGGCTGAGCGAATTCTTTTCCCGCCCGGTTCAGCTCCGCTGGGTGGGGCCTGAGCTGACGCGCCGCGTGGAGAAGTTTGCCGCAGTGCCGCTGTCGTTCGCCGACGGGTTCCCCTTCCTGCTGACCAACGAGGCCTCGCTGCGCGATCTGCAGCAGCGCTGCCCGGCCAGCGTGCAGATGGAGCAGTTTCGCCCGAACCTGGTAGTGACCGGCGCGGCCGCGTGGGAAGAAGATACCTGGAAAACGATCCGCATCGGCGACGTGATTTTCGATGTGGTCAAACCCTGCAGCCGCTGCATCTTTACCACCGTCAGCCCGGAAAAGGGGCAGAAGCACCCGGCCGGTGAGCCGCTTAAAACCCTGCAATCCTTCCGCACCGCGCAGCACAACGGCGATGTCGATTTTGGTCAGAACCTGATCCCACGCTCCAGCGGGGTGATCCGCGTGGGTGATGAGGTGGAGATCCTCTCCACCGGGCCGGGCCGCATCTATGGGGCGGGTTCCGAGGAAGAGACAACTGAAGTGGAGACCCAGCCTGCAACGGCGGTGACTATCCAGTGGCAAGGGCAGACCATTCGCGGCAACAATCAGCAGGTTTTACTGGAGCAGCTTGAACAGGCCGGTATTCGCGTGCCCTATTCCTGTCGTGCGGGGATTTGCGGGTGCTGTCGCATCACGCTGGTAGAAGGTGAAGTGAGTGCGCTGAAGAAATCGGCCATTGGCAACGACGGCACCATTCTGTGCTGCAGCTGCGTACCCAAAACGTCGTTACAGCTCGAAGCTTAAACGGCCTGCTCGAGGCTGAAGCTGACCGGTTGCGGTTTCAGCCTGTCGTTCATCACTTTAATCGGATCCCCCAGCTGCATGGTGCGCCCCGCGATAGTTACTGCCGGCTGTGCCAGTAAACAGAGTGCGGCGTTTTCGCCCGGCTCCACCACCAGCAAATTCACCTGCTCGCCATTCTCGCTCAGGCTGACGCACGCGGCATCACCGGTGACCGGCGTCCAGCGCCCGCCGTGGGCCAGAAAGTGCCAGCTTTTCGGCATCTGAGGTTTAAGAAAGCGGATTGCCACCAGCGCATTAAGCACCAGTTCGGCGCGTTGTTCTTTAGACAGGTCCAGATCCCGACATTTCTCTTCAAAGGAGAAATAGAGTGCAGCATCGTCAACGCAAAAACCGGTATCGGCAAAGGCATCCGGGGTTAACATCCGGCGGGCAAAACGCGAGCGGAACAGCATACCATTAGCCAGATCGAGCATCATACGATCGTGCTCATCGCAGAAATACCAGCGCCAGTTATCGTCAGGTTTAATTCGCATCTGTCTCTCCCGTTCCCGAAACGTCCTGTTGTAAGAAAGTCCTTATTGCCGCTTCGTTTTTTTAACTTCAATAATGAAAGACCACAATGTCTAATAAAGCAACAGTCCGGGAATATAAAACAACCAGAGCTGGAAATAAAGCCCTGGTTGCCAGTAGAGATAAAAGATTAGATATGATTAACGATTTCTTTAATCAGCGGCGGGCCTTTAAAAATAAAGCCTGAATATATCTGAACAAGCGAAGCGCCAGCCGCCATTTTTTCGCGGGCAGCCATCACTGAATCAATCCCGCCCACGCCAATAATCGGCAGGCGGCCCTGTAATTCCTGCGACAGACGGCGGATAATTTCGGTGCTTTTTAACTGCACCGGCCGACCGCTCAACCCACCCATTTCGTCGCAGTGTTTCATTCCCTGAACCAGGGATCGATCGAGAGTGGTATTGGTGGCAATAACGCCATCAATATTATGGCGAACCAAACTGTCGGCGACCTGAATCAGCTCTTCTTCTGTCAGATCGGGCGCAATTTTAACGGCCACCGGCACATATTTATGGTGCTTCGCCTGGAGTTCATTTTGCTTATTTTTGATGGCAACCAATAAATCATCCAGCGCTTCACCGTATTGCAGGGTGCGCAGGCCAGGGGTGTTAGGCGAGGAGATGTTAACCGCAATATACCCGGCGTAAGCGTAGACTTTCTCCATGCAGATCAGATAGTCATCTTTGCCCTGCTCTACCGGCGTGTCTTTATTTTTGCCGATATTAATGCCTAATACGCCGTCGAAATGGGCTTTCTTCACATTTTCGACCAGGTGATCGACGCCGAGATTATTGAACCCCATGCGGTTGATCAGCCCTTCGGCCTCGACCAGTCGGAACAGGCGCGGCTTGTCGTTGCCCGGCTGTGGACGCGGCGTAACGGTGCCAATTTCAATGGAGCCGAAGCCCATCGCACCCAGTGCATCAATGCACTCGCCATTTTTGTCCAGACCTGCCGCCAGACCCAGAGGGTTTTTAAAGGTTAACCCCATGCAGGTGACTGGCTTATCCATCACTTTCTGGCGCACCAGCGCTTCGAGCGGGGTTCCCGTAATACGGCGTAATTGCTGGAATGTAAATTCATGAGCGCGCTCAGGATCGAGCTGGAAAAGGGCTTTACGAACGAAGGGGTAGTACATGAACTCTCCTGGATTCCCGGTGTGCAAACCGGGGGCGTATTATCTGCGATCGCAGCGGGAAAGGGAATTGACCTGAGGCAAAAAAAGCCGCCTGCCGCGCAATCGTTTACTTTTCATCCCTCCTTTATTCATTTTTTGGCATTTCACTTGCGGATAAATCATTTAGTGGAATAAGCCAGCGGTGCCACACTGCCAACAAATGTTATCAATGTTAGATAAAAGCAAACAGTTGGTTATAAGGAGCCTTTATGCGCGTCATTACGTTAGCTGGCAGTCCGCGATTCCCTTCCCGCTCCAGCGCCCTGCTGGAGTACGCCCGGGAGCAGCTTACCTCTCTGGATGTGGAGGTGTTCCACTGGAATCTGCATAACTTTGCCCCGGAAGATCTGCTCTATGCCCGCTTCGACAGCCCGGCGCTGAAGACCCTCAATGAACAGTTGGCCGATGCCGATGGGCTAATCGTTGCCACCCCGGTTTATAAAGCCTCGTTTTCCGGGGCGCTGAAAACCCTGCTGGACCTGCTCCCGGAGCGCGCGCTGGCAGGCAAAATCGTGCTGCCGCTGGCAACGGGCGGTACCCTGGCCCACCTGCTGGCGGTGGATTACGCCCTGAAACCGGTGCTCAACGCCCTGAAAGCGCAGGAGATCCTCCACGGCGTGTTTGCCGATGATTCTCAGGTGATCGACTACCAGCACAAGCCGCACTTTACCCCGAACCTGCAAACCCGCCTCGACAGCGCGCTGGAGACCTTCTGGCAGGCGCTGCATCGCCGCGACGTAGCGGTGCCTGGCTTTGGCCTTCAGAAAGGAGTCGCCCATGTTTAAATCTCTTGTCCGTGTCAGCCTTGCAGGCCTGGTGGCTCTATCCGGTCTGGCGCACGCCGCAGAGCCCGCGCCTGAAAGTCTGCGCATCGGTTACCAGAAAGGCAGCATCAGCATGGTGCTGGCGAAAAGCCATCAGCTGCTGGAAAAACGCTACCCGGACACCAAATTCTCATGGGTGGAATTCCCGGCAGGCCCGCAGATGCTCGAGGCGCTGAACGTGGGCAGTATCGATCTCGGCAGTACCGGCGATATTCCGCCTATCTTCGCCCAGGCTGCCGGCGCGGATCTGGTCTACGTCGGCGTCGAGCCACCAAAACCCAAAGCCGAAGTGATCCTGGTCCCTGAAAACAGCCCGATCAAAACCGTGGCGGACCTTAAAGGTCATAAAGTGGCTTTCCAGAAGGGTTCCAGCTCGCACAATCTTTTATTGCGCGCTCTGCAGCAGGCGGGACTGACCTTTAAAGATATTCAGCCGGTTTATCTTTCACCGGCGGATGCCCGCGCCGCCTTCCAGCAAAACAACGTCGATGCCTGGGCTATCTGGGATCCCTACTACTCTGCCGCCCTGCTGCAGGGAGGCGTGAAGGTGTTGAAGGACGGTGAAACCCTGAAACAGACCGGCTCTTTCTACCTTGCCGCTCGCCCTTATGCGGAGAAAAACGGTGAATTTATTCAGGGCGTGCTGAATACCTTTAGCGAGGCGGATGCCCTCACCCGGAGCCAGCGTCAGGCCAGTATCACCCTGCTGGCCAAAACCATGGGGCTCCCGGAGCCGGTTATTGCTACCTACCTTGACCACCGCCCGCCAACCTCCATTAAACCGGTGGATGCCAGTACCACCGTCTTACAGCAGCAAACCGCCGATCTTTTCTACGACAACCGCCTGGTACCGAAAAAAATCGATATTCGCGACCGCATCTGGCACCCCACCGCATCTAAAGGAGACAAGTCATGAGTCTGAATCTGTTCTGGTTTTTACCTACCCACGGCGATGGTCATTATCTTGGCACCGAAGAGGGCGCCCGTCCGGTGGATCATGCTTATCTTCAGCAGATCGCCCAGGCTGCAGACAGGATTGGCTTTACCGGAGTGCTGATCCCCACCGGGCGCTCCTGCGAGGATGCGTGGCTGGTGGCGGCGTCGATGATCCCGGTGACCCAGCGCCTGAAGTTTCTGGTGGCCCTGCGTCCGAGCGTGACCTCCCCGACGGTGGCCGCACGTCAGGCCGCGACCCTGGATCGTCTGTCGAACGGGCGAGCCCTGTTTAACCTGGTAACCGGCAGCGATCCGCAGGAGCTGGCAGGAGACGGCGTTTTCCTGGATCACACCGAGCGGTATGAAGCCTCTTCTGAGTTCACCCACGTCTGGCGTCGTCTGCTGGAGGGCGAGAACGTCACCTTCGAGGGCAAGCATATCCATGTGCGTGATGCCCAACTCTTCTTTCCGCCCGTTCAGCAGCCGCGCCCACCGCTCTATTTTGGTGGTTCATCCGACGTTGCCCAGGACCTGGCTGCCGAACAGGTGGATCTCTACCTCACCTGGGGGGAGCCGCCAGCGCTGGTCAAAGAGAAGATTGAGCAGGTGCGCGCCAAAGCCGCAGCCCACGGTCGCAAGGTCCGCTTCGGGATCCGTCTGCACGTGATTGTCCGCGAAACCAATGAAGAGGCGTGGCAGGCCGCAGATCGTCTGATCTCCCATCTGGACGACGCGACCATTGCCAAAGCGCAGGCCGCCTTTGCCCGCACCGATTCCGTCGGGCAGCACCGGATGGCCTCCCTGCATAACGGTAAACGCGAGAATCTGGAGATCAGCCCGAACCTGTGGGCGGGCGTGGGGCTGGTGCGCGGCGGCGCGGGGACCGCGCTGGTGGGGGATGGCCCGACGGTAGCGGCACGTATTAATGAATATGCAGACCTCGGTATCGACAGCTTTATTCTTTCCGGCTATCCGCATCTGGAAGAGGCCTGGAGGGTAGGCGAGCTGCTGTTCCCGCATCTGGATGTGACCATTCCGCAAATCCCGCAGCCGCAGCAGCTGTTGCAGCAGGGCGAGGCGGTTGCTAACGAATTTATCCCGCGTAAAGTCGCCCAGAGTTAAGGAGAATTTATGGCTAATCCTTCCCAAAAATGGTTGCTGCGCATTGCCCCCTGGCTGCTCCCTGTCGGTATTGTGCTTGTCTGGCAGCTGGCGTCCTCCATGGGCTGGCTCTCGAGCCGCATACTGCCCTCACCCGAGGGCGTTGTGGAGGCTTTCTGGTCGCTGAGTTCAAGCGGTGAGCTGTGGCAACATCTGGCGATCAGCTCCTGGCGCGCGGTGATTGGCTTTTCCATCGGCGGGACGATTGGCCTGACACTCGGCCTGGTAAGCGGCCTCTCCCGCTGGGGCGAGCGTCTGCTGGACACTTCGATTCAGATGCTGCGTAACGTGCCGCATCTGGCGCTGATCCCGCTGGTGATCCTGTGGTTTGGCATCGATGAGACGGCGAAGATATTTCTCGTCGCCCTCGGCACCCTGTTCCCAATCTATATCAATACCTGGCACGGGATCCGTAATATCGACCGCGGGCTGGTGGAGATGGCGCGCAGCTACGGCTTGTCCGGCTTGGCGCTGTTTATCCACGTCATCCTGCCGGGTGCCCTGCCCTCAATCATGGTAGGCGTGCGCTTTGCCCTGGGTTTGATGTGGCTGACGCTGATCGTGGCGGAAACCATCTCCGCCAACTCCGGCATCGGTTATCTGGCGATGAACGCCCGCGAATTCCTGCAAACCGACGTTGTTGTGGTGGCCATTATTCTCTATGCCCTGCTCGGTAAACTTGCAGATGTCAGCGCCCAGTGGCTCGAACGAAGCTGGCTGCGCTGGAATCCGGCCTACGTTAAAAAGGAGGCACACGCATGAACACGGCTCGCTTAAATCAGGGGACACCGCTGCTGCTAACTGGCGTCACCAAACGCTACGGCAATAACACCATTCTGAAGGAACTGGAACTGCATATCCCTGCCGGGCAATTCGTGGCGGTGGTGGGCCGCAGCGGAGGCGGGAAAAGCACCCTGCTGCGCCTGCTGGCCGGGCTGGAAGCCCCGAACGGCGGCAAGCTGTTGGCCGGAAATACCCCTCTGGCTGAGATTCAGGATGACACGCGAATGATGTTCCAGGACGCGCGACTGCTGCCGTGGAAGACGGTGTTAGATAATGTCGGGCTGGGGCTGAAAGGCAGCTGGAAAGGGTCAGCCCAGCAGGCGCTGGCCGCCGTCGGGCTGGACAATCGCGCCGACGAGTGGCCTGCCGCCCTGTCCGGCGGACAGAAACAGCGCGTGGCGCTGGCCAGAGCGTTGATCCACCGTCCGGGACTGTTGCTGCTGGATGAGCCGCTGGGGGCGCTGGATGCGCTGACGCGGATTGAGATGCAGGATCTGATTGTCTCCTTATGGCAGGAACATGGCTTTACGGTACTGCTGGTGACCCATGATGTAAGCGAAGCTGTCGCCATGGCCGACCGGGTACTGCTGATCGAGGATGGCAAGATTGGGCTGGATCTGACGGTGGATCTGCCTCGTCCTCGCCGGGTAGGCTCGGCGCGACTGGCAGAGCTGGAAGCAGAGGTGCTGGATCGGGTGATGAGGCGTGGTGTCGCAGAGCGGCATTTAGCGATGGCTAATGCCTGATGCCCTCACCCTGGCCCTCTCCCACAGGGAGAGGGTACAAACATTAAAAAAGGCAACTTACGTTGCCTTTTCGCTTTTACCTTGCCACCCGGCGTTTACTATCAGGCCAGCGCCTTACTGATTTTCTCGTACAGATCCCCGGACAGGTTCTCCAGCCCTTTCAGTTGCTCCAGCGCGGCACGCATCTTCGCCTGGCGCGCAGCGTCATAGCGTTTCAGACGGATCAGCGGCTCAATCAGACGCGACGCCACCTGCGGGTTACGGCTGTTAAGCTCGGTCAGCATCTCCACCATAAACTGGTAGCCGCTGCCATCTTCCGCATGGAAGGCGGCCGGGTTGCTGCTGGCAAAGGCGCCAATCAGGGACCGGACGCGGTTCGGGTTGCTCATGGTGAATGAACGGTGGTTGAGCAGGCTACGCACCTTGTTCACCACATCGGCTGCCGGGCTGGTAGCCTGCAGGATAAACCACTTGTCCATCACCAGACCGTCCTGATGCCACTTGTCGTCGTACTCCTGCATCAGGGCATCACGGCAAGGCAGTTCAGCGGCCACGCTGGCGGCCAGCGCAGCCAGCGCGTCGGTCATGTTGTCCGCAGTGTGATACTGCTTGCTCACCAGCTCGTCGGCGAGAGTCGTCTCCCCAAACGCCAGGTAGCGCAGGCAGGTATTACGCAGCGAACGCTTACCGATATCGGCATGCTCAACGCGGTACGCATCCAGTTTGTGGTAGTGGTAAACCGCCAGGAACTCATCCGCCAGTTCTGCTGCCAGAGTACGGGTCAGCGCTTCACGCACCGTTGCGATAGCGACTGGATCGATGATCTCGAACAGCTCGGCAATTTCGGTTAACGACGGCAGGGTCAGGATTTCAGCCGCCAGGGCCGGGTCGATCTTCTCATCCAGCAGGATCGCGCGGAAGGCGTCGGCAACATGCGCAGGCAACGACAGCGGCTGCCCCTGCTGATGACGGTTCACGTTCAGCTTGATGTAGGTGGCCAGCAGGCTCTGGGCCGCATCCCAGCGGGAGAAATCATTGCGCGCGTGACGCATCAGGAAGGTCAGCTGCTGATCGCTCCATTTGTACTCGAGTTTGACCGGCGCGGAGAACTCGCACAGCAGCGCCGGTACCGGCTGGAAGTAGACGTTATCGAAAACAAACGTCTGCTCGGCCTGCGTCACGTTGAGCACGTTGTGCACCGGATGGCCGCCTTTCTTCAGCGGGATCACCTTGCCTTCGTTGTCATACAGCTCAATGGCGAACGGAATATGCAGCGGGTGCTTCTCTTCCTGCTCCGCCGTCGGCGGCGTGCGCTGGCTGATGGTCAGGGTGTACTGCTCGGTTTCCGGGTTGTAGTCGTCTTTGACGGTAACAACCGGCGTACCGGCCTGGCTGTACCAGCGGCGGAAATGGGACAGATCGACATTCGAGGCATCTTCCATCGCCTGGACAAAATCGTCACAGGTGGCGGCGCTGCCGTCATGACGTTCGAAATAGAGCTGCATCCCTTTCTGGAAATTCACTTCGCCCAGCAGGGTGTGGATCATACGGATGATTTCGGAACCCTTCTCATACACCGTCAGGGTGTAGAAGTTGTTCATCTCGATCACTTTGTCCGGACGGATCGGGTGCGCCATCGGGCTGGCGTCTTCGGCAAACTGCAGGCCGCGCATGGTGCGCACGTTGTTGATGCGGTTAACCGCCCGTGAGCCGAGGTCGGAGCTGAACTCCTGATCGCGGAACACGGTCAGGCCCTCTTTCAGGCTTAACTGGAACCAGTCGCGGCAGGTCACGCGGTTACCGGTCCAGTTATGGAAATATTCGTGACCGATGACGCGCTCGATATCGAGGTAGTCTTTATCGGTGGCGGTATCGGTACGCGCCAGCACGTATTTGGAGTTAAAGACGTTGAGGCCTTTGTTCTCCATCGCGCCCATATTAAAGAAGTCGACGGCGACGATCATATAGATGTCGAGGTCGTACTCGAGACCAAAACGCTCTTCATCCCACTTCATGGAGTTGATAAGCGAAGTCATCGCCCACGGGGCACGGTCGAGGTTGCCGCGGTCGACAAACAGTTCCAGCGCCACTTCGCGGCCTGAACGGGTCGTGAAGGTGTCGCGCAGAACGTCAAAATCACCCGCCACCAGCGCAAACAGGTAGCAAGGTTTCGGGAACGGATCCTGCCACTGCACCCAGTGACGGCCATTCTCCAGATCGCCCCCGCCCACGCGGTTGCCGTTGGAGAGCAGGAACGGATAGGTAGCCTTATCGGCGATGATTTTAGTGGTGAAGCGGGCCAGCACGTCCGGGCGGTCGAGATACCAGGTGATGTGACGGAAACCTTCTGCTTCGCACTGGGTACAGAGGGCCACGCCCGACTGGTATAGCCCTTCCAGCGCGGTATTGGACGCCGGGCTGATCTCATTCACGATGCGTAAGGTAAAACGCTCCGGCAGGTTATCCAGCACCAGCTGGCTTTCTTCTTCTTTATAGTCGGTCCAGGGGGTGTCGTTCACATGCACCGAGACTAAGGTCAGGTCTTCGCCATCAAGACGCAGCGGCACCGCCGTGGCGTTATGGCGCGTGACCTGGCTTACCGCCGTTACAACGGTTTTTGTGGCATCCAGGTCAAAAGTCAGATCGATATCGCTAATCAGGTAATCCGGCGCACGGTAGTCGTGGCGGTATTTGGCTTGAGGCTGTTGTGTCATAGAAAACCTTTTGCATCGTTTGTCGAATAACGAGTCAGTCTATTCCTGTTGTGGAAATCGCGCTATGCAGAATGTTCATCTTTTCAGTCACAAACACTCTATTTGCTACATTTATATAACATGCGGCACGAAATGCACTCGACCCCGAACCAGGCTTATGGTGTGATCGGGGTTCAATAAATCGCTAAACAAGGTATACTCCAGCGGTTTCATTCGTCGTTTATTGTACTAAACGCTCCCGTGAGAGGATGCTACTGCGCACCTATGACTCAATTCGCTTCACCTGTTCTGCATACGCTGCTGGATACCGACGCGTACAAACTGCATATGCAGCAAGCCGTTTTCCACCAATACTACGACGTACAGGTCGCGGCTGAATTCCGCTGCCGCGGTGACGATTTGCTGGGGATCTATGCTGACGCCATCCGTGAGCAAGTCGACGCCATGCAGCATCTTCGTCTGCAGGATGATGAATTCCAGTGGCTTTCCGGCCTGCCCTTCTTTAAAGACGATTATCTCCAGTGGCTGCGCAATTTCCGCTACGATCCGAAACAGGTCAACATCCGTAACGATAACGGCAAGCTGCATATTCGCCTTGAAGGTCCATGGCGGGAAGTGATCATGTGGGAAGTGCCGCTGCTGGCCGTGATCAGCGAGCTGGTGCATCGCTATCGCTCACCAGAGGCCAGCGTTGAGCAGGCTCTGGCAACGCTGGAGCAGAAGCTGGTTGGGTTCTCTGAACTCACCGACTCGCTGGATATGTCACGTTTTCGTTTGATGGATTTCGGCACCCGTCGTCGTTTCTCCCGGGAAGTACAGCAGGCTATCGTTGAGCGTCTGCGTCAGGAGCCGTGGTTTGTCGGCACCAGCAATTACGATTTGGCCCGCCGCCTGAACCTGACGCCAATGGGAACCCAGGCGCACGAGTGGTTCCAGGCGCATCAGCAGATCAGCCCGGAGCTGGCGACCAGCCAACGTGCGGCGCTGGCGGCCTGGCTCACGGAGTACCCTACCCAGCTTGGCATTGCCTTAACCGACTGTATTACCATGGACGCTTTCCTGCGCGATTTCGGGCCGGAGTTCGCATCCGTCTATCAGGGGCTGCGCCATGACTCCGGGGATCCGCTGGAGTGGGGTGAGAAAGCTATCGCCCATTATCAAAAGCTGGGCATCGACCCCATGAGCAAAGTGCTGGTTTTCTCCGATAATCTCGACCTGCCAAAAGCGGTAGGCTTGTACCGGCACTTCTCCTCGCGCGTAAACCTGGCCTTTGGGATCGGCACCCGTCTGACCTGCGACATTCCTCAGGTAAAACCGCTGAATATCGTCATTAAACTGGTGGAATGTAACGGCAAGCCGGTGGCAAAACTCTCCGACAGCCCGGGCAAAACCATCTGCCATGACAAAGCCTTCGTCCGGGCGCTGCGCAAAGCGTTCGACCTGCCGCAGGTTAAAATCGCCAGTTAATCTCATCAGGGAGCCCGCCGTGCTCCCTTCCCTCATTTATTTCCTATTTCTTCTCTTATCATTGCGAAATCTGCTTGTCTGATGGCGGATGCCAGGTAACATAGATATCCCCCCATTGAAGGGGATACAGATTTTATTTTTGGACAACATAGAGAGACTATTATGAGCGTTGTGCCTGTAGCCGACGTACTCCAGGGCCGCGTTACCGTTGACAGCGAAGTCACCGTGCGTGGATGGGTGCGTACCCGCCGAGATTCAAAAGCTGGCTTTTCATTCCTCGCCGTCTATGACGGTTCCTGCTTTGATCCTGTACAGGCCGTTATTAATAATTCTCTGCCCAATTACAATCAGGAAGTGCTGCGTCTGACCACGGGTTGCTCCGTTGTCGTCACCGGTAAAATCGTGGCCTCCCAGGGCCAGGGTCAGAGCTATGAACTGCAGGCCACCTCAATTGAAGTGACCGGCTGGGTTGAAGATCCGGACACCTACCCGATGGCGGCAAAACGCCACAGTATCGAGTATCTGCGTGAAGTGGCTCACCTGCGCCCGCGTACCAACATGATTGGTGCCGTGGCCCGTGTCCGCCACACGCTTGCGCAGGCGCTGCACCGTTTCTTTAACGAGCAGGGTTACTTCTGGGTTTCCACGCCGCTGATCACCGCCTCCGATACTGAAGGCGCTGGCGAGATGTTCCGCGTCTCTACCCTGGACCTGGAAAACCTGCCGCGCACGCCGGAAGGCAAAGTGGACTACGACAAAGATTTCTTTGGTAAAGAGTCCTTCCTGACCGTATCTGGCCAGCTGAACGGCGAAACTTACGCCTGTGCACTGTCCAAAATCTACACCTTTGGCCCGACATTCCGCGCCGAAAACTCCAACACCAGCCGCCACCTGGCGGAATTCTGGATGCTGGAGCCGGAAGTCGCCTTTGCCAACCTTGATGACGTTGCTGGCCTGGCAGAAGCGATGCTGAAGTACGTCTTTAACGCCGTACTGACCGAACGCGCTGACGACATGAAATTCTTCGCCGAGCGCGTCGACAGTGATGCCATCGCCCGTCTGGAGCGTTTCGTCTCTGCTGATTTTGCTCAGGTGGATTACACCGATGCGGTGACGATCCTCGAAAACTGCGGTCAGCAATTTGAGAACCCGGTTTACTGGGGCGTTGACCTCTCCTCCGAGCACGAACGCTACCTGGCCGAGAAGCACTTCAAGGCACCGGTGGTTGTGAAAAACTATCCGAAAGACATTAAGGCCTTCTACATGCGCCTTAATGAAGACGGCAAAACCGTTGCTGCAATGGACGTGCTTGCCCCGGGCATCGGTGAAATCATCGGTGGTTCTCAGCGTGAAGAGCGTCTGGACGTACTGGATGCACGCATGGCTGAAATGGGCCTCAATAAAGAGGACTACTGGTGGTATCGCGACTTACGTCGTTATGGCACTGTGCCACACTCCGGTTTCGGGCTCGGCTTTGAGCGTCTGATTGCCTATGTTACCGGCGTTCAGAACGTGCGTGATGTAATTCCATTCCCGCGTACTCCACGCAGCGCAACGTTCTAATCCCTTCCTACTCAATGGCCAGCTTATGCTGGCCATTATTTTATCCTGCAGTGTCAACTTACGTCAGTTGAAAGTCAGCATTATTAAAGTGCAACCCCGTCAGATCCTCTCCAGTGTTACGCTTTATTTCCACGAAACATCTCTGAACACAAAATAAACCCTATTCTTATTGCGCCTAATACAAATCTCAAGCATTAGCACATTTTCTGTGCAAATTCCCGGCTATCCAGATGTCTATTTCCAAAGATAAGAAAAATAGTGCGCTAATGCTTCGGGTCATAAAAAAAGTCATTATCTACAATTAAGATAAGCAATTCATATAGATAGAATTAGGGAAGCATTAATTTTCGCCATTCAACTCTGAACTTTGAGGTACCTCACAAAGTTCCTTAAAATTCACATTTAGTTACACATATTTTCTTATTGTAACCGATTCTTGAGGTTTGTAGCACTTTCAGAGTAGCGAAACGGTTATTTGAATGGAAAGATGCCTGTCAGATACATAAAGACACCAAACTCTCATCAATAGTTCCGGAAATATTTATTGACAGAATTTATTGACGGCAGTGGCGAGTGTCATAAAAAAACCAATGAGGGTAATAAATAATGATGAAGCGCAATATCCTGGCAGTGGTTATCCCTGCCCTGCTGGCAGCCGGTGCAGCTAACGCAGCAGAAATCTATAACAAAAACGCTAACAAGCTGGACTTCTATGGTAAGGCTGTAGGTGAGCACATCTGGACCACCAACGGTGACACCGGTAACGAAGACACCACCTATGCCCGTATCGGCTTTAAAGGTGAAACCCAGATCAACGACCAGATCACTGGTTACGGTCACTGGGAATACAACATGGATGCATCCAGCACTGAAGGTTCTCAGGGCACCAGAACACGTCTGGCGTTCGCTGGTCTGAACTTCGGTGATGCGGGTTCTATCGACTACGGTCGTAACTACGGCGCAATCTATGACGTCGGCGCTTACACCGATATGTTCGTTGAGTGGGGCGGCGACTCCTGGGTTGCTACCGACAACTTCATGAACGGTCGTTCTACTGGCCTGCTGACCTACCGTAACAGCAACTTCTTCGGCCTGGTTGATGGCCTGAGCTTCGCGCTGCAGTATCAGGGCAAAAACGATCGTAACAGCCCACTGACCGTTGAAACTACTGACAACGGCCAGCCAGTATCCGTTAACCTGACCGGTAACGGCGCTAAAGCAAACGGCGACGGCTTCAGCACCGCTGTCCAGTATGATTTCGGCGAAGGCTTCGCAATTTCTGCAGGTTATGAATCTGCTGACCGTACCGATGCTCAGACTAACCCACAGACTATCGTTGGCGGCAGCGCGAGTGCTGGCGGTGACCACGCTGAAGCATGGGCTACTGCGGCTAAATACGATGCGAACAACATCTATGCAGCAGTTTCTTATGCTCAGACTTACAACATGACTCGCGAACCAGACAGCAACTTCGCGAACAAAACTCAGAACTTCGAAGCTGTAGTTCAGTACCAGTTCGACTTCGGTCTGCGTCCATCCGTGGGCTACGTCCAGTCTAAAGGTAAAGACCTGCTGGCACGTCCTGGCTTCTCGGGCGGCGATGCTGACCTGGTTAAATACGTAGAAGTGGGTTCATGGTACTACTTCAACAAGAACATGAACGTCTACGCTGCGTACAAATTTAACCTGCTGGACGACAACAACTACGCTGCGGCAACCGGTCAGGCGACCGACGACCAGGCAGCTGTTGGTATCGTTTACCAGTTCTAATCAGTACACCACTTTGTTATATGTCTGAAAAACAGGGCTTCGGCCCTGTTTTTTTATGCCTTAAAGCAAAAAATGGCGACTTTTGAAAAGCCGCACGCTTTTTGTAGCAAACGGTTGGCATTTTGTAGAACTATCGTTAACCTGATAGCGGATTTCACTTCCGTAACCACAATGGAACTTCGTCATGTTTGAGAACATTACCGCCGCCCCTGCCGACCCTATTCTGGGCCTGGCCGATCTGTTTCGTGCCGATGACCGCCCTGGAAAAATTAACCTGGGTATTGGTGTCTATAAAGATGAGACCGGCAAGACCCCGGTGCTGACCAGCGTTAAAAAAGCTGAGCAGTATCTGCTGGAAAATGAAAATACTAAAAACTACCTCGGCATCGACGGTATTCCGGAATTTGGCCGTTGCACGCAGGAACTGCTGTTCGGCAAAGGCAGCGCGATTGTCAGCGATAAACGTGCCCGTACGGCGCAGACCCCTGGCGGTACTGGCGCGCTGCGCGTGGCGGCGGATTTCCTCGCTAAAAATACCCGCGTTAAAACCGTGTGGGTGAGCAACCCGAGCTGGCCGAACCACAAGAGCGTTTTCAACTCTGCGGGTCTGGAAGTGCGTGAATATGCTTATTACGACGCGGCGAACCACACCCTGGACTTCGACGGCCTGCTGTCCAGCCTGAGCCAAGCCCAGGCGGGCGATGTGGTTCTGTTCCACGGCTGCTGCCATAACCCAACCGGCATCGATCCGACGCTGGAACAGTGGGAACAACTGGCGAAACTCTCCGTTGAAAAAGGCTGGCTGCCGCTGTTCGACTTCGCTTACCAGGGCTTTGCCCGTGGTCTGGAAGAGGATGCGGAGGGTCTGCGCGCTTTCGCAGCAGTGCATAAAGAGCTGATTGTTGCCAGTTCCTATTCCAAGAACTTCGGTCTGTACAATGAGCGCGTAGGCGCCTGTACGCTGGTGGCTTCCGATGAGCAGACCGTTGAACGTGCGTTCAGCCAGATGAAATCCGTTATTCGTGCAAACTACTCTAACCCACCGGCTCACGGTGCGTCTGTGGTTGCCACCATTCTCAGCAATGACGCCCTGCGCGCCATCTGGGAACAGGAATTGAACGATATGCGTCAGCGCATCCAGCGCATGCGTCAGCTGTTCGTGAACACCCTGGCGGAAAAAGGCGCGGATCGCGACTTCAGCTTTATCATCAAGCAGAACGGCATGTTCTCATTCAGCGGCCTGACTAAAGAGCAGGTTCTGCGTCTGCGCGAAGAGTTTGGCGTGTATGCAGTAGCATCGGGTCGTGTGAACGTGGCGGGTATGACGCCAGATAACATGGCACCACTGTGCGAAGCGATTGTGGCTGTGCTGTAAGCCCTGAGCCGGGCGGCACTGCGTTTGCCCGGCCGACAAAATTATCACCGCAGACCCGGGCAAGCGTTAACGCCACCGGGCAAAAAAAAGCCTGCTTGAGCAGGCTTTTTCAATTCTTATTTACCAGACAGGCATTTCATCCTGCAGGAACGGGTTGTGCAGCCGTTCGTATCCCAGCGTCGACATCGGACCGTGACCGGAAATAAAGGTCACATCATCGCCCAGCGGTAATAATTTCTCTTTGATCGAGCGAATCAGCTGACCATGATCCCCACGCGGGAAGTCACTGCGCCCTACGCCGCCTTTGAAGATCACGTCGCCGGAAATCAGCAGACGCGACTGATTATCAAAGAAGACGATATGGCCTGGCGTATGCCCCGGGCAATGTAAGACCTGTAGCGTCACATTACCCACGCTGACGCTCTCACCTTCATTCAGCCAGCGATCCGGGGTGAGCGGCAGACATTCATCAAGACCAAACATGCGGCTTTGGGCCGGTAACCCCTGCAGCCAGAACTCATCTTCTTTTTCCGGGCCAATCACCGGCACGCCATAATGCTGCGCCAGCTCAGCCGCGGCCCCCACGTGATCGAGATGGCCATGGGTCAGCAGGATCTGCATTAAGGTCACGCCAGCGGCAGCGACTTCCTGTTTGATCTTCTCTGCATCGCCACCGGGATCGACCAGGGCTGCCAGTTTGGTTTGTTCACACCAGATAAGCGAACAGTTCTGGGAGAACGCGGTGACCGGAATAATACGATAGTTCATACTGCTCCTGATTTGTTATTACCAGTGCCGCAATGGCCCGGTATCAATATGCACAAAGTTGCTACGTGGGTAATATCCTACACCACCTGCGCGCATAGATAACGCAGCTTTGCGAACATTGGCTAACGAAACGCCTTCAATATGAAAATCCATCGCCTGACCTTTGGTGTGATAGCTTTTTTTCGCTACACCGCGGCTATGGGCGCGTAATTCATTATTGGTATCAAGAGAGCGATAACCGGAAATGAGCTGAACCGGTTTGCGGGTGCCCAGCAAACCCTGCAGGCGGTAAAGCTGATCGAATAACCCCGGATCGATGGCTTTGACTTTATTAGCGCGGAAATCACGGAAGAAATGATTCAGCTTGGCCAGTTCATCCTGAATATAGCCCCGACCATCAAAAAATTCAGCTTTGATTGACTCACCTGTGTGCAGGTTATTAAGCGTCAAAATACGTGGTCGAGGAGTAGAGAGTGTGGCAAATGATGGCGTGGGTAAGATGGCAGCGCCCAGCGCAAGGCCACCTAACGCCAATAACTTACGGCGATTTGCGTCGAATTTGTCCATGGTAATCAGGTCTACAGGTCAATGTTATCGTATAGATGCTTTACAGCGCACGAAGGGCACATTACCGGGCAAACCTGTCATCGTCAAGGCACCACAATCCAGGAAATACGGGGCTTGCAGCCGCAATGCCCCGTTTATTTTCTCATCCGGACTACCAGAATTTTCCGAACTTCTTCATTTACCTAATTAATTGCTCGGCTTTGGCCAGAATCTGGGTGTTAGACCGGGCAGTCTCATCATAATTGTAAATATCTGTACGATACTGGGTCCGACCATCCTTGCCGACGAAGGCGGTCAGATAGTACAGATTAACCGGAATATTTTGGCGGATATTCACATATCGCGTGTCGCCCTGCTTCAGAGCGTCGGAAATACGTGTGTCGTTCCAGCCCGCATCCTGTAACAACATATTTGCCAGCTCTGACGCCTTATTGACGCGTACGCAACCGGAACTCAGCGCGCGAACATCCCTCTGGAACAGGTTGTGGTTAGGCGTATCGTGCAGATAGATTGCATCCGAGCTGGGCATGTTGAACTTATACCGGCCCAGGGAGTTATGCGCTCCCGGCGCCTGCTGGAAGCGGAAGGGTAAATTAGCAGGGGTGATGGTCGCCCAGTCTACGCGCCAGGGATCAATCGCCTCTTTACTGTTCCAGCCGCGCAGCACCGTATAGTTGTGGCGTTCCAGATAACCCGGGTCGTTCCACACCTTCGGCAGAATGTCTTTGCGCGCCAGCGTAGGCGGCACGTTCCACGGCGGGTTGACCACCACGTTGTTCAGGGCGCTGCTCATCATCGGCGTTTTACGATCCGGGCGACCCACAATTACCCGTGAGGCCAGCACCTCGCTGCCGTTCTGATAATAGACCAGCGAAAAAGCCGGAATATTGACCATGATGCCGGTAGACAAGGTTCCCGGCAGCAGACGCAGGCGCTGGATATTCAGCGCCAGCACCCCGGCACGCTGTGCAGGAGTCATATTCAGCGCATCACGCGTTCCCTGGCCAATCACGCCATCGGCAGCCAGCCCCTGGCTGGTCTGGAAGGCTTTTACCGCCTCAACCAGACTCCGGTCATAGGAGGCTGGCTTGCTGGAGACGGGTTTCTTTTTCTTTTCCACCGCCGGGGCAGACGGACTGACGACCACGCTCTGGGGATCGTCACCCGGCAGGGCAATTTTTGGCCCGCCGTCAATCACGCCGGAGCGTTTAAGGATTTCACGCAACGCGGGCACGTCGCTGCTCCACTGCCCGGGGCTCAGTTTGGCAGTGCTCTGTATCTGCGGCCAGGGCTGAGTGTCCGCCACCAGCTGCAGCAGCGACTGGTGCATCACCGCATACTGCGGGTGCGACGGCGCAAGCCCGGCAATGAAATGCGGCACCGTGCCGTTATCCAGCGCCAGCTGCCACTGGTTAATCACCGACAGCGGCGGCGTCGCCAGCTTGTAAGGTTTATTGCTGTAGAGCCAGCGGTTGCCGTTGACCGGGATCCCCGCCACAAACTGCAGGTAGCCCATCATCGCATCGGAGAGCACCACGTCACGCGCCATCCCGGTGACGGCAGGCTGTGTCAGCAACTCAACCCAGGCGGTAAACTGCGGCTGAAAACCGGCGATGGCGACTTCGGCAAGCTGCTGCTGGAACGCCCGCACGGCATCACGGTCGTCCCACATGGGCTTCATGTCGCGTGCTGCATACAGCAGCGTAAGTTGATTAAGATACGCCGGGGTGTACCCGGCAGGCAGCGCCGCGAGAAGCTCCTGACGGCGCTGTTCGGCATTGATATCCGCAGGTAACGGCTGGATACCGGCCATTATGGCCGTTGCAGGCGACTGTTCCAGCGGCTGCGACAGCGACGTAGGTTGTGCGCCCATGGTTGCGGAACTGTCCACAGGAACCAGTTCGGGCTCATCGGCCCGGGCATTAAACAGTGGAGCCATTAAAACCGTCAGGCACAAACTCAGCGCCGACAGCTGACGACCATACATTTTATTCAGCAACATCCCTTGCCCCCTGTTTGCTGTACGTCACGCCCTCAACACCGGGGCTTTGCTTCATTATAGGAAGGCAGACCGGTACCAGCCTTACCTTATGTAAAGAAGTTTAAAGTTAACGCAGCCGCCAGTACAAGCTCAAGGAATAAAAAAAGGCGGCCCGGAGGCCGCCATGGTTAACTTTCAGAATCCTCAAACGGCGTCAGCCGTGCCGGGAAGGGATTCCGGCGGCTGAGGAGCAAAACCGCGCAGACCCACAACGTGCACGTGTTCGCTGTTCTGATAGACCTTACGCACCAGTTTATAGGTGGTCCCTTTTTCCGGGCTAATGTTTTCCGGCGCCGCGATAATCAGCTGCATATCCAGACGATCGCACAGCTCAAACAGCGTGGCGATAGAGCGGGCATCCAGACGCGCCGCCTCATCCAGGAACAGCAGGCGGCATGGCGAAATATCCTTGCCGCGCAGACGACGGGATTCATCTTCCCAGCTCTGCACCACCATCACCAGAATCGACATCCCGGTCCCGATCGCTTCACCGGTGGACAGGGCACCGGATTCCGCGCGCAGCCAGCCGTCGGAGCCACGGTTAACTTCCACTTCCATCTCAAGATAGTTGCGGTAGTCCAGCAGCTCTTCACCGATGGTTTGCGGCGTGCGCTGGCCCATGTCGATCTGCGGATTCAGACGCTGGTACAGCTTCGCCAGTGCTTCGGAGAAGGTCAGGCGGTTGCTGTTGAACAGATCCTGATGCTGCTCGTGCTGCTCGGCAAGCACATCCAGCAGCGTGGCGTGGGCTTCACGCACGTTCACGTTCAGCCGCACGCTGTTGACCTGGCCAAACGATACGCTCTGCAGGCCCTGGTTGAGCTGGCGAATACGGTTCTGTTCGCGCTGGATCGTCTTACGGATGATGTTGGCCACGCTGCGGGAGCTGATGGCCAGCTTCTGCTCGCGGGAGGTCAGCTCTTCCGTCAGACGGCCCAGCTCGATCTCCATCTGTTCAATGGCTTCAACCGGATCGTCGGTGCGGATGATATCCTGGCGAATACGCTCGCGCAGATGCTGATATACCGCCACGAAGAACTGGATTTTACGTTCAGGGCGTTTCGGATCTTCAGACATGCGCAGCACGTCGCGCAGGTGCTCGTTGTCCGCTACCGCCAGACGCAGCGCACCGAGCGCTTTATCCGACATGGAGCGCAGCTCATCGCCCGAGAGATAAGCCAGCTCGCGGCGGTGCAGACGCCGTTCAACTCCGTTGTCTTTCACCATGCGCATCACGGCGCACCAGCCCGCTTTGGCGGTCACCACCTGCTCGCGCTTCTCGTGGTAATCACGTTCCAGCTTACGCAGACGACGGGTCAGGTTGTCCATCTCCGCTTCGCAGAAGGTGAGCGCTTTTTCCAGCTGATTGCGGCGCGCCCGGTTGTTGCTGAGCTGGGCATGCAGTTCATCGCGACGAATGCGCGCCCGCTCCTCTGCCCCGCTGTCGGCACGCACGCCGATATCCTGCAGCTCTTTATGCAGGTCGGTCAGCAGCTCTTTCTTGGTGTCATAAGAGCTTTTCAACGACGCCAGCACCTGATTGTACTGGCTCAACTGGGCCGCATGGCTACGCATCGCCTCACGGGCGCGTGTACGTTCTGTTTCGGCCTGCTCCAGACGCTGGCGCAGCTTCTCGTTCAGATCGCTGTTGCCGTTGAGCATCTCAGCCGAGTCGGAGTAGCTGAAGTGCGCCCGGCGCTGGGAAACTTCGGTCAGGGCAAACGCCTGCTGACGGGCTTCGCGCTGAACCTGCTGTGACCAGGCATAATCTTCTTTGAGCTGTTCGAACTGTTCCGGGTCGCTCTGCAGAACGGAGACCATCGGCTCGAGCTTCGCCAGCTGATTGCCGTACTGCTGCACAAAGCGTGCGGCTTCCTGAGCTTCGTCAAGGCGCTCCTGGATCTCATCCACGCGATCGGCAAGGGTGTCGTCTGCCAGCAGATTAAGGCGCGGCAGAATACGGTTCAGGGCAGCAACGCCCTCTTTGGCCTGCTCGAACTGGATGCGGCTCTGCTGGTTGTCGTTTTCGTGGGCTGAAATCGCGCGTTCAAGCTCGCTACGACGCGCAGTGAACTTGCGGATCTCCGCCTCAGGATCGGCCTCAAAGGCCACGGCCAGATGGCTGCCGATAAAGCGGCTGAACGCCTGGTGCAGACGCTGGGTTTTCTGCACGTCAAAGGAGAGCGTCGCAAAGCGTTCAGACAGCGCTTCGCGCTCGGTATGCAGGCTCTCAATGCGGCTTTCACGCGCGGCGCGGCCAAACAGCGGCAGCGACGGGAAGCGCGAATAACGCCACTGGCGATCGGCAACCTTCACCACCACCGCTTTTTCCAGCTCATCGACGCTAAAGACGCTGTCATCGAACGACTGTGGATCCCCTTCGATCAGATAGAGATCTTCCGGGCAATCCTCCAGCCCTTCGAGCTGGTCGGCGATCAGCGACAGATCCGGCACCACAATAGCGTGGCGGGACGGACCGTAGAGCGCGGAGTAATACGGCGCATCTTCCAGGCTGACGTCGTCATAAATTTCTGACAGCAGCACGCCGCCAAAGCGTTCCGCCAGGGTGTTCAGGCGGGCGTCTTCTGCCCCCCCCGGCTGGCTTAAACGTTCGATCTCTTCGTCGACTGCGCGTTTACGCGCGCCCACTTCATCTCGTTCAACAATGGCTTCACGCTCGCGCTCCAGCAGCTGCTGAAGATATTCCGTCACGTCCTGGCTGGACTCGAACTCCTCGCCGCACTGCTCGCTCAGCTGGCTGAGGCTGCTCTGGGCCGCCAGCCAGACTGGGGCGCGCTGCATCAACGTCTGAATACGCGACTGCAGCTGCTCCAGCTCCTGACGCAGGGTCATGCGTTGTTCGCTGGCGCTGGAAACGCTGTCGGACAGCGACGCGATGCGGGCTTCCAGCTCCTGATGCAGGCTTTCCAGATCGTCAATATCGACCCGTTTGCCATGACGCTTGCAGAACTCGGCCAGCAGGCGTTCCGCCTCCTGCTGTTCACGCAGGCGTTGTTCCAGCTCATTCAGACGCATACGCAGCGGCTGAACCTGCTCAGCCAGGTGACGCTGGTTCACGCCATCACGCAGCAGCTCGCGTGCCACTTCCCATGCCTCAGCGCGCGCCAGCGGGCCGTTAATCGCCGCCACCAGCTGGTATGCCTGTTCAAACTGGCTGTGCGCGGTTTGCGCCACGCTCATTTTCTGTTCGAGATTCAGCAGCTTTTCAGTGGCTTCCTGCTCTTTGGCCTGGAAAGTTTCGAGCCACTGATCCGCGCTCTCAGGCGTCAGATCCGGCAGATGACAGAGCGCTTTCGCACGTTCCAGCGCCTGCAGCGCCTGATTGTACTGAATGGCGCGGGTTTGCTGGACGTCCAGCGCCTGCTGATAGTCGGCGAGCTGGCTTTTCAGCTCATCCACTTCCAGCTCGGCGGCTTCAGCCCGGCCTTCGTTCTCTTCCTGCTTGTCGGCAGCTTCCGCCACCACTTCGTTCTGCTCTTCGAGACGAATCTGCAGTTCATCGAGATCCGCTTCATAGCGCTCGATTTTTTCCTGCTGACGCAGCGCGGTCTGGACCAGGTTCAGGTGATCGCTGGCGGCCTGGTAATCCGCCTCCAGATCCCCTTCCGCGCCGTTATGCTCGGAAAGCTCACGGGCCATCTCGACGTGTTTATACTGCTCGGACGCCAGCTGCTGACGTGAGGTAAACAGCTCACGACGATACTCAAGGGCCTGATCGAGATGAATACGGCGTTCGTTGGCGTGACGCATATAGTCGGCGGCCACATAGTTGGTGGCTTCGCTGATCAGGTGCTTGAAGAGATCGCGGTCCGACTGGGTCACGCGGATCGCTTCCAGCGTCATGCGGTTCTCACGCAGCGCCGCTTCCATGTCCTGGAACGCTTTACGCACGCCGCTGTTTTCCGGTAACAGGTAGTCACGCAGGGAGCGGGTAATGGCGCTGGAGATCCCGCCGTACAGCGAGGCTTCAATCAGACGATAATACTTGCTGCGGTCCGATGCGGAGCGCAGACGACGCGCGACCACGCCCAGATCGAACATCAGGGAGTGGTATTCGGTAATGGAGTTGAACTGCTTGAACTGCACGCCCTCGATGGCTTCCAGCTTGTCTTTCAGCTCCTGGAGCGTCAGCACGCGTGCCTGACGCTCATTGAGCGTTTCCGTCAGCAGCGCGGTTGGCTGGACGGAGGTTGGCAGCCCCTGAATGGCGAAGGGTTTGATATCCACCTTACGGTCGCGACCGGCGACCTGCTGTAAGCGGACGCCAACGACTACGCGCTGATGACGGGAGTTGATCACGTCCAGCACGGAATAACAGACCCCTGCCTTCAGCTTACCGTGCAGACCTTTATCACGGGAACCGCTGGTCGCGCCGGCTTCGGTGGTGTTACGGAAGTGCAGCAGGGTTAAGTCCGGGATCAGCGCCGTGACGAACGCCGCCATGGTGGTGGATTTCCCTGCGCCGTTACCGCCCGAGAGCGTGGTCACTAGCTCATCAAGGTCAAAAGTGCGGGCAAAGAAACCGTTCCAGTTAACCAGCGTCAGTGAGCGAAATTTACCGCGTTCAATCATTACTCTTCCTCCCCGCTATCCGGCTGAGTGTCTTCATGCTCGTCATTGAGCTGCAGATGGTTTTCCACCGGCATCGCTTCGCCATCACGGATCATGCGCAGCTGGGCTTCGCGGGCGTCATCGCCTGCACGTACGTCAGCACCGAAGCGGAACACCGATTCGGTGATGCGGAATTTGCTGCTGTCATGGCCCATAAACCACACCATCCCCAGACGGCGCAGACGGTTGAGGGAAGAGCGTACTTTTTCCTGTAATTTCTGACGGTCGACGTCAGAGCCGGTGGAACGGTTGTTGACCAGCTTCAGCAGCTTGCCTTCGTCAGCCAGGGTCAACAGCTCGTCATAGAGCTCCTGCTGGGTGAAGATGCCTTCGTTAGCCAGACGCTCCGGGCTGAGATAGAGGTAGCAGAGGATCTTCCCGACCATCATGTCCAGCTCGGAAAGCACCGAGCGCGGGATGAGCGTAGTGGAGCGCGGGCGCAGATAGAAGAACCCTTCCGGCGCGCGGATCAGCTCCACGTTATAGCGGGCATAAAACTCTTCCAGGTATTCCTGAAAATCCATTAAAAAAGCGTGATTATCCAGCTCGTCGAGACCAATGTGACGACCGGCACGCAGCTGGCTGTCCAGCGCCGGAAAGATCGGATTTGCCAGCGCCTGGGCCAGCTTAACTGGCATCACGTGTTCAATATTTGTCAATGACATGCGCCTGTACCTTGGCTCCGTAATCGTTAATCGGCTGCCACTTCGGCGGCAGGCCGGTGAAATCTGCTTGCGCGACGCCCAGGCGTACCGCCTGATCGACCACGATGCGGGCAATATCGAAATGCCGCGCACGCGGGTATTGTGCGAGGTAATCACGCACGACAAGACCGAGATCCAGCGGTGTGTTTTTGGCTTTAAAGATCGCCAGCTGCTCCTCGATCATCAATGCAAGCTGTTCGCGAATTTCGTTGAACTCTTCATATTCCAGATCCGCTGGCAGCTCGCCGGTGACCTCTTCGTCGCGCAGGTTCATCTCTTCGTCACGCATATCGAGCAGACGGTCAGCGCTGGCGTAGGTCAATGCCCACGGCGCATCGAAATAAGTCTGAACCGACTGACGCAGACGCTGGGCGAACACGCGGTTTTTATCCATATCGATAGCGGTACGGATAAATTTATGCACGTGACGGTCATAGCCGATCCACAGGTCAATCGCCTGCTGGCCCCAGCTGATGATGCGGTCCAGTTTACTTTGCAGGTCGAAGACCAGGCGGTCGACAAAGTGCAGGTTGTCATGGGCCAGGGTGGCATCCTGGATACGCAGCAGGTTCGCCTGCAGCTTGTCGCCTGCCGCCTCCAGCGTATCCTGCAGTTCACGCAGGGTGCCGGAGGTTTCTGACAGCAGCATTTCACAGCTGGAGATCGCCGCGCGCCAGTCTTTGTTCAGCAACTGGGCGATATCGTCCTTCACCAGCTGCTGCTGCTCGTCCATGATGCGCTGGGTCAGATCGATGCTGTCGAAAATCTCGGCCACCGAATATTTCAGCGGCGCGTAGACGTTGCGGTGCCAGTGGAACTCGTCGCCATCTTCGTCTGCGGCATCGGCCGCACGCTTCAGCTCGCCCGCCACAATGGAGAGCTGCATCGAGAGGCGCAGGGTCGAGAATTCGCGCTGGCGAATGTAGTAGTCGGTAATGCCGATGCCCAGAGGCGTCAGGCGATAGATGGCATTTCCTTCCGCCAGTTCGCTGGTAAAGCGGTTCAGCAGACGTTGACGCACCATATCGTTAATCGCGTTATTGGCACGCACATTAATGGTTTCGCTGGTTTGCTCAAACGCATCACTGACATGGCGGAACGCATCCACCAGTTCGCCCTCGCTCATTTCTCCATCCAGCCGTTCGCTGTTCAGCGTGGCGACCGCCAGCAGAAAAGAGAGTCTGTCTACCGGCAGCGAGAGGGAGAAATCGTTTTTTCGGGCCCAGGCAACCAGTTCGGGGACTGTCTGGGAAAATTCACTCATAAGTTATCCTTGCTCTGCGGCTTGTGCGCGGTGACATGTATATAACGGCCAAGGCTAATGTATGGCTCCTGGCGACAGTACCGCGTCTCTAATTCTGTCAGGGCGTCAAAACAGTCATGCTGCTTCTGTTTATCGCGAAGATAGTCATGAAACACCCTTATGCCGGTTTTGCCGGTTATCTGCCAGCCGGCGGTTTCCAGCCAGCTATAAACCTGCTGCGGGTCGCGCGGAAAGTCCGGTGACAGCGTGCGGCGTTTCTTTTTGTACATGCCCTGCTGCACATAACCGAAATTACCCACCAGCACGTTACGCATCAACAGGCCGTTAGCGTTGTAGAACATCAGCGACAGCGCGCCGCCGGGACGCAGTATCGACCACAGCGTCTTCAGCAGTGCCTGGGGATCGGCGACCCATTCCAGCACCGCATGAGACAATATCAGATCAACCGGGCTTTCCAAATGTTGTGCGATGTCCTGAGCGGCGCAATGTATAAATTGCATGTTATCGCTCACACCTTTTTCCACCGCGGCACTTTCAGCGCGGGCGATCATCTCTGCCGACAGATCGCACAGGATGACGTGATGTCCACGTTCAGCCATCTTGATTGCCGTCTGGCCTTCACCGCCGCCAGCGTCGAGGACACGCAGTTTTTTATCGCCGAAACCGGCCAGCAGAATGTCCAGATCCTGCCAGAGGATCGTCTGCCGCAGCCGGCCTTTGGTTGTGCCGTAAATATTGCGGGCAAACTTTTCCGCGATGTCATCAAAATTGCGATCCCGCATTGGGAGAGCTCCACCCGCTAACTGCAAAACCGCTATTTTGTCACAGCCGGGCGGAGAATGAACCTCTCTGGTGTAATATCGCTGACAATCATCGGCTGTATGGTCAAAAAAGGAGCCAGAAAGGATGCTTTTTACCCTAAAAAAATATATTGGCGGGATGATGCTTCCCCTCCCTCTTCTTCTGCTGTGCATCGCGCTGGGCCTGGGGTTGCTGTGGTTCAGCCGCTTTCAGAAAACCGGCAAGATTTTGATTACGGCAGGCTGGCTGGTGCTGACGCTGCTGAGCCTGCAGCCGGTGGCTGACGGGCTGTTACGCCCGGTGGAAGACAAGTATCCTACATGGCAGGGAAATCAAAAGGTTGAGTACATTGTGGTGCTCGGCGGGGGCTATACCTGGGATCCTGACTGGGCCCCTAGCTCAAATCTTATCAACAACAGCCTGCCGCGCCTCAACGAGGGGATGCGGCTGTGGCTGGCTAATCCAGGGTCGAAGATGATCTTCACCGGGGCAGCGGCGCAGAGCAACCCGGTGAGTACCGCCGAAGCAGGAGCGCGCGTGGCGCAGTCGCTGGGCGTGCCGCGCGAGGCGATTATCACCCTCGACAGCCCGAAAGATACCGAAGAGGAGGCCGCGGCGGTGAAGCAAGCGATAGGCGATGCCCCGTTCCTGCTGGTGACGTCGGCCTCCCATCTGCCGCGGGCGATGATCTTCTTTGAGCGTCAGGGATTGCATCCGCTGCCCGCGCCCGCGAATCAGCTGGCCATTAGCGCCCCGCTTAACCCGTGGGAACGGATTATTCCGTCCCCGGTATGGTTGATGCACAGCGATCGCGTGGGCTATGAGACTCTCGGACGCGTCTGGCAGTGGCTGAAAGGCGCGTCAGGCGAGCCAGGGGAGCAGTGATTTGGAGGCCAGGTCGAAGTTGGCGCGGCTGAAGCGTCCGGTGTTCACCAGCTGCGCCACTTCGTCCCACAGCATATACAGCCAGCGCCGCCAGACAAACGCCTCGGAAACCGGCGCGCGCTGCAGGTAGTGCCAGAGTAAATCTTCCGCCTGCCCGCTCTCGCTCAGGCGAAACAGCTCATACTCCCGGGGCGCCCACAGCATCACGCCGGGGCCGACCATCGCCAGCAGCTGATCGCTGCGCGGATCCTTGAGCATGCTGCGCAGGGTAAAGTTGCCGTGAATCAGCACGCCGTTGTCGTTAAACCCTTTAAACAGGGCGGGCAGGCACTCCCGGGTGCGAAACAGGATCCGTTTATCCTGCATGGTCAGGCCGGTGTTAGGGTACTGGTTTAACGTTCCCCACAGCACCTCAACCCGCTGGCGATACCAGAGCGGCCAGAGGTTTTCCTGGGTACTGTCCACCGCGCCCACCAGCCCACCGCTGTCCATCCGGTGCCAGGCAAGCAGCGCTTCGACAATCTGATCTTTAAGCTGTTCCCAGCGCTGCGGCGTGCGCGCGGGTGCTTCTACCGGAACGCCGCGCAGGCGTTCAATCAGCAGGACATCAGGACCGGGATGTTCATCATGGGTCATCACACCATATACGGTAGGCATTCTTACCGTGCCGCTGCGGGCCAGCATGGAGATTTTCCATGCCAGCTGGCGGGCAACGTCCGGAGAAGAGAAGCTTCGCGCCAGAAGCGGCATGGGGTTTCCCTGGCTGTCGTACAACGCCCACAACGTGGTATCCGCCTTTTCATGCACGCATTCCACACGGCTCAGTTTTTCACCCAGCAGATGGCTGAGTTCGGCTCGCAGCTGTTCCATTTGAGATTACCCCCATTAAGACTACTGCTTTTATAATGAGCGCCTGACGGGCGGATGTCACCCTTATGGAATGATTCTGTAGCAGATAATCAAAAAAAAGAGGCATAAAAATCCCCTCCGGAGAGGGGATGGCGGGAATTAACGAAGTTCAGCGCGAACGCGGGCCAGATCCTCGGGCGTATCAACGCCAGTGCCCGGAACCTCATGCGCGACAGCGACATGGATCTTCTCGCCGTACCACAGCACACGCAGCTGCTCGAGCATTTCGATGTTTTCCAGCGGGCTCGGTTGCCAGGTCACGTAACGGCGGATAAAGCCTGCGCGGTAGCCATAAATGCCCAGATGACGCAGGATAGTGTCGCCAATGTTATCCCGTGATTCAGCAAAGCGATCGCGATCCCAGGGAATGGTCGCGCGGGAGAAATAGAGCGCATAGCCTTCGGCGTCCAGCACCACCTTCACGGCGTTCGGGTTAAATGCTTCTTCCGCGGTGTGTACCGGCACGGCCAGCGTCGCCATACCCACCTGACGCTGGGCCAGGTTTTCAGCCACCTGACGAATAATGACCGCCGGGATCATCGGCTCATCGCCCTGCACGTTAACAATCACCGTGTCGTCGCTGAAACCGCATTTTTCAACCACTTCAGCCAGACGCTCGGTACCGGACTGGTGATCGGCACGGGTCATACACACTTCCCCGCCCGCGGCTTCAACCGCACGGGCTACGTCTTCATGATCGGTGGCAACGATGATCCGCTCAGCGCCGGACTCTCGCGCACGCTCCAGGACATGCACGATCATCGGCTTGCCGTTGATATCGACCAGCGGTTTACCCGGCAGACGCGTGGAGGCAAAACGCGCCGGGATAATGACAACAAAACTCATGGTTTGCTCTCTTCCGCCGCCAGCGAACGGGCTTCGGTTTCCAGCAGGACGGGAATGCCGTCGCGCAGAGGGAAGGCCAGGCTATCCAGCTTGCAGATTAACTCCTGCTTATCCTGGCTGTAGTAGAGTTTGCCGTTGCACACCGGGCAGGCAATAATTTCCAGTAAACGGTGATCCATAGTTCCTCCGTATCAATAATCGGTAAAGCTTACCATATTCCTTTTTCAGACCCTGTCTATTTCCCAGCCACTTCGACAGGCCTGAAAGAGGCCGTCAGGGAGATGGCCTGTCACGATGCGTGTCGCCCCCTGCCAGCCCGCAAAATCACTGATTGCCGTGGCGAGTCCCTTTTCCAGCCCAGGGCTAATCCGGACGCCCTCTTCCAGATAAAGCGCGATTACCTCAAGCTCGCCGGTTTTGCGGTGCATTTTGGCATCCATCCGCCCCACCAGTTGCCCTTTATGCAGCAGCGGCAGGACGAAATAGCCGTACTGACGTTTCGGTGCCGGGGTGTAACACTCCAGCCGATAGCTGAAATTAAAGAGCTGCTCCGCGCGCTTGCGATCCCAGACCACCGGATCAAAAGGCGACAGGACAGCGCTGCGGGTCGCGGTGAGCTTCCCCTCCAGGGCGAGGGGAAGCAGCGGCAGCAGATCGGCATGCAGCCACATCTCGCCCAGCGTCTCAACCTCGACGCGAACGGCCTGCTCCTGCGCCTGCCAGCGCTCAAGCAGCGGCGCCAGCAACGGCTGGCGCAGGCGGTAGTAGTCGGCTAACCACTGAGCGCGGAAGATACCCAGGCTGCGGGCGCTGTTTTCCAGCATCACGGCTTCCGCCGCTGCCTGGGTCAGCATATCCCGGCTGTCCTCCCACTGCGGCATCACCCGGTGCGTGAGATCGTAAACGCGCTGGAAGTTGCGCCTTTCGACCACCATCACCTTTCCGGCAGTAAACAGCCCTTCCAGGTGGCGCTTGTGCGGTTTCCACTCCCACCATCCACTCGCTCCTTTGCGGGGATGTTCAAAATCGGCAGAACGGACCGGGCCCTTCTCCTGAATATGCGCGATCAGGTCCTCTATCTCTTCCGCATGTTCCTGCATCCAGGCCTGGCGGTATTTCCAGCCCATTTTATCGGGGGCGAGCATTCTGTGACGCACCAGCGCAAAATCGCTGCGCGGCATAAAGCACGCCTCATGCGCCCAGTACTCCATCAGCTCTCCCTGGCGCAGGGCGTTATCCAGCCAGTCTGGCTGATAAGGGCCGAGACGGCTGAACAGCACCAGATAAGGGCTGCGGGCGACGATATTGATCGTGTCAATTTGCAGCAGCGACATGCGCTGAATGGTAGTAAGAATATCGGCGGGCCGGGCACGGCGACGGGGCTTTTTCAAAAGCCCCTGGGCGGCAAGGTGGAGATGACGTGCGGCTGAAAGCGTGAGTTGCGGTAAAGTCATGCTTTTTCCTGTCAGTTAGTGCGCGGACGAAACCTCATTTGTCTGCCCTGCGAGGGCAATCAGTTCCTGAAGCAGTCGTTCAGGCTGTTCACCCTGCAGTTCCGCGTCAACCGGTAGATACCACCAGTTATCCCGGGCAAAAGCGCGGCATTTCACCGCATCTTTTTCGGTCATGATCAGCGTCTGGCCGGGCGCGGTAAAGGCCGCAACCTGCTCCAGACTCAGCGCCTGATGGTCTGCCAGCGGCACAGTATTCTGAAGCTTTGCACCACAGGCTTCCAGGGTTGAGAAAAACCGTGGGGGGTGACCGATACCGGCCATTGCCACCAGATTAATAAGCTCAGCGACGTCACGCCGCTCGCCGGTTAGCAGGTTTACGGCAAGTCCAGGGCGCAGCTGCATGGGTATCTCACCCGTCTGCGCCGAGCCGCCGTTAACGATAACCGCATCCACAGAGTGTAAACGCGACGCGCGCTCGCGCATCGGCCCGGCAGGCAACCACCAGCCGTTACCGAAGCGGCGAACACCATCGATCACCACAATCTCTTTATCCCGGGCCAGCGCGTAGTGCTGCAGACCATCATCGGTGATAACAATCTGGATATTTTCATGGGTAAGCAACGCCTGCACCGCTTCGCTGCGCACCGGCGAGACCGCCACGGGTGCGCCGGTGCGCTGAAAGATCAGCACCGGCTCATCGCCCGCTTGCGCCGTGGTGGTTTGCGCAGTAAGCAGTAGCGGATAACGCTCCGCCTTGCCGCCGTATCCCCGGGAGACAACCCCCGCGCGAATACCCCGTTTTGACAGCTGCTCCACCAGCCAGATGACTACCGGCGTTTTACCGTTGCCACCGGCGGTGAGATTACCGACCACCACTACCGGCACCGGCGCACGCCAGGCCCGTTTAAGCCCGACTTTATAACTCAGGCGGATGAGGCCGCTGACCAGGCCATACAGCCAGGAGAGCGGCAGCAACAGCAGCCAGAGCCGGGACTCACCGGACCAGATGCGGGCAATCATGCGCCAAACTGCATCTTATGAAGCTGAGCATACACACCCTGATGGGCCAGCAGGTCGGCATGGCTGCCCCGCTCGACGATGTAGCCATCTTCCACTACCACGATTTCATCGGCTTTTTCGATGGTCGACAGGCGATGGGCGATCACCAGCGAGGTACGGTTCTTCTGCAACTCATCAAGCGCAGACTGGATGGCGCGTTCGGACTCGGTATCCAGCGCCGAGGTGGCTTCATCAAGGATCAGGATCGGGCTGTCACGCAGCAGCGCGCGCGCAATGGCGATACGCTGGCGCTGACCGCCGGAGAGCAGCACCCCGTTTTCCCCGATAATGGTATCCAGACCGTTATCCATCTTATTGATAAAGTCCATGGCATAGGCCATCCGCGCTGCCGCTTCAATCTGCTCACGGCTGTACTCTTCATTGCGGGCATAGGCGATGTTATTGGCTACGGTGTCGTTGAACAGATGCACATTCTGCGAGACCAGGGCCACCTGATTACGTAGCGACCGCAGGGTGTATTCGCGCAGATCGTGGCCGTCAATCAGGATCTCACCTTCATCAATATCGTAGAAACGGGTGATCAGGCTGGCGATGGTTGATTTACCCGAGCCAGAGCGGCCTACCAGCGCCACGGTCTTGCCCGCCGGAATTTTCAGGTTGATGTTGCGCAGCGCAGGCGTGTCGCGACCCGGATAGGTAAAGGTCACGTTGCGGAATTCCACATCGCCGGTTGAACGTTCGATCACGCGTTTGCCTTCGTCTTTTTCCTGTTCGGAATCGAGGATGGCGAACAGCGTCTGACAGGCTGCCATCCCGCGCTGGAACTGGGCGTTAACGTTAGTTAACGATTTCAGCGGGCGCATCAGGGCAATCATCGACGAGAAGACCACGGTAATGGTACCGGCGGTCAGGGTTTCCATTACGCTCGGGAAGCTGGCGGCATACAGTACGAACGCCAGCGCCAGGGAGGCAATCAGCTGAATGATCGGATCGGAAATGGAAGAGGCGGACACCATCTTCATCCCCTGCAGACGCATCTTATTGCTGACCTTATCAAAGCGTTTGGTTTCAACTTCCTGGCCACCAAAAATCAGTACTTCTTTATGACCTTTCAGCATCTGCTCTGCGCTGGTGGTCACCTGCCCCATCGTGTTTTGCATGTTCTTACTGATGCTGCGAAAACGCTTCGAGACGACGCGGATGGCAATCGACACAATGGGCGCCAGCACGATAAGGATCAGCGACAGCTGCCAGCTGTACCAGAACATCAGGGCGAACAGGCCAATGATCGACGCCCCTTCACGCACCACGGTAATCAGGGCGCTGGAGGAGGAGGAAGCCACCTGCTCGGAGTCGTAGGTGATACGCGACAGCAGGGTACCGGTAGACTGCTTGTCAAAGAATGCGACCGGCATGCCCATCATATGGCTGAACAGGCGGCGACGCATGGTCATCACCACTTTGCCCGATACCCAGGAGAGGCAGTAGCTGGAAATATAGCTGGTGATGCCGCGTAAAATCATCAGGCCGATAACCACCAGCGGCATCCATAGCAACACTGAGCGATCCGTTTTACCAAAACCGTCGTCCAGTAACGGTTTGAGGAGCGATAACATGAAGGTATCGCTGGCTGCGTTGAGGATTAACGCTACGCCCGCCACGATAAGGCCCGTTCTGAAGGGTGCAATCACCGGCCAGAGTCGGCGGAAGGTCTGCCACGTGGAGAGATCTTTGTCGTTATGCATTCAAAAAACCAGCATTTGTTGAAATAGCCGCATATTCTACCCGTTATCTACGGGCGCGCCAAACCACTGATGATACCAACGGGGCAAAATTTGATCCCGTAAGCTATGGATTTGCCAGCCATGTTGTGAAAACGAGACGGTAAGTTGTCCAGAACGGGGGGTTGTTAACCAGAGATACCCCTCCTTTGTGTAACGTCGAGCCACTTTGACCGAGGGCAGTCGCCACGCGTTATAGCGGGATGCAGACACCAGGGCGATACGCCCACCCACGCGCTGCACCAGCGGAAGTGACGATGAAGTATTACTGCCATGGTGCGGCACCTGGATAAGTGTAGACGCAAGATATTGCCAGTGACGACTGAGCATCGCTTTTTCTCCCTGCGCCTCAATATCTCCTGTTAACAACACGCTATGGCTGCCGTCCTCAATTTTAACCACGCAGGAACCGTTATTGCCCTGTTGCGATGGAATGGCAAGAGGCCAATGCGCGCTGAAGGTCAGGCCCCGCCAATGCCAGCGCTCCCCGCGCACGCAGGGGTCATGCCCGGCCCAGCCCAGCGGGCTTCTTATCCACATTTCAGGCCACGCCTTGCGTAGCGAGACCAGGCCTCCGATGTGGTCGAGGTGCTCATGGCTGACTATGACCCCTTCCGGGCGTAAATGGTGCCACCGTAGCCAGGGAATAATCAGCTGTTGCGCGCTGTCTCCGCCTGGCCATGCCGGACCGGTGTCATAGAGAATCACCCTCCCCTGACGCTCGATTGCCATTGCCAATCCCTGCCCGACATCCAGCATATGCACCGCCCAGCCCTCTGTTTTGTTTTCTCGCCACAGCGGACTGGTTGCCAGCACCAGTATCACTACACAGACCACCGGCCAGGCACGCGCGCCGCGCAGCCGCCAGGCAATGATTGCTCCCCAGGGCAACAGGGTCAGCCACATCCAGCGTTTATCGACCGTGATCCAGCCGTCGGGCAGCGTGGTTAAAAATCCAAATAGCAGCGACAGTGAGCCATCCGCCAGAGCCCAGACCCTGTTTTCTGCCAGTGACCACGCCAGCAGATGCAGCCCCATCCCCAGCAAAATAAGCGGCACAGAGATGAAGGTCACCAGCGGCACCGCCACCAGGTTCGCGACCAGCGACGACAGGCTAAAACCATGAAAGACAATAATCTGCACCGGCAGCAACAGTAAAAGCATGCCGAGCTGCAGGTGCAGCAGGTTAACCACGGCTCTGAATGCCCGGGGAGCGGACAAACGTGGTGCGGGCACCCACTGATACCAGAAAATCAGCGCCGCTACCGCAAAGGCAGACAGCAACAGGCTGTGCGACAGTACGGCCAGCGGATCGGCCAGCAAAATGGCGGCGATGCAGACTCGCCATATCTGCCAGGGGGACCAGAGGCGGCCGCTCAGTTGCAATGCCAGACAGGCTCCCAGCGATAAGACGGTGCGCAACGCGGGGGGCTGCATGCCGGTAAGCCAGGCATAAAAGGCGGCGAAGCAGAACCCCGCAACCAGCGGGGCTCGCCAGCTCACCCAACGCCCCGGGATAAAAAATTGTATGCCCCGCACCAGGAGCCAGATAACCGACGCCGCCAGCGCAATGTGCAGACCCGAAATCGCCATGAGATGCGCGGTACCGGTTTCCCGCATCAGATCTTTGACGTCTGCCGTGACTGCCAGCCGCTCCCCCATGCCCAGTCCCAGCAGAACCGGCCCCCAGGAATAACCAGAGAGCGTGCTTGTCAGCGAGGCGAGATAGCGGGCGCGCAGGCTACAGCGGGCATCCGTCACCTCGGCGTGGGTAAACCGCCCGGTCAGAGGTTGATGCTGCGCCAGGGCATAGCGCTGGGAATCAAATCCGCCATCGTTGAGTTGTCCGTGAACGGCCCTTAGCGATAAGGTCATCGACCAGCGCTGCCCGGCGCAACCCGGTTGCGGCAACGTGTTGCCATACAGCGCGACGCCCACAGCAGGCACCACCGCTCTCCCATCAAGCTCGATAATGCGGGCCCTATACGTCGTATCGTTCTCAACCGCGACGATTTCGACCCCGGCTTTCTGCGGACCTCGGGTCAGATTCTGCATTGGCCAGACCGCACTTTGGGCAGCCAACGTTCCCCAGGCGAAGAAAAGCAGCCAGAAGCCGCTGTAGCGGGCAATATTATGGCGAATGAAGGCGAGGAGAAATCCGGCACCCACTATGGCCTGGATAACCGGCAGTGCAGGCAGCGCGGGTAGCCAGAGCAGCGGCAGGATAGCCAGGATCAGACATGTCGCTAACGACGTTAAACGCATTTACACCTCCCTGTGTCAGGGCAGTGTGCGGTCAGACGTTACGTCTGTCAGGTGTGAAATCAGGCGGTTGCGACGCAGGCTGGCATAAATCGACGGCGTGCAGCAAAAGGCCGTGAAATTTGCGGCGCGGATTCCGGAGCAGAAGTGGAGAAACAAAAAAAGCACCCGCAGGTGCTTTTCTGATGGTCACTCAGTTTCGCCCGCAGGCCAAACTCAGTTGCCGTAAATATTGGCGCGATCGCGCAGTTCTTTACCTGGCTTGAAGTGCGGAACGTATTTACCTTCCAGCTCTACTTTGTCGCCAGTCTTCGGGTTACGCCCGGTGCGTGGTGCACGATAGTGCAGAGAAAAACTACCGAAACCGCGGATTTCAATGCGCTCGCCCTGTGCAAGAGTGGTAGCCATATGCTCCAGCATCTCTTTTACAGCGTCTTCCACTGCTTTCGCAGGTATATGCGATTGCTGGCTGGCAAGTCTTTCAATCAATTCTGACTTGGTCATGATTCCTCCGGTTCCTTCAAACCAATTAGCTAAACAGCTTAAACAAGGGCGGCCGTAGCCGCCCTTTGTTATTGATTACAGGACGAATCCTGCAATCTGTCAAGTCACTCTACGAGTAACTTATTCGCCTTTAGCTGCTTTGAAAGCTTCAGCCATTGCGTTGTTAGAGAAGTTTGCATCTTCCTGTTTGTTAACAGTTGCGATTGCATCTTTCTCATCAGCTTCGTCTTTAGCACGAACAGACAGGCTGATTGCACGGTTCTTACGATCAACGCCGGTGAATTTAGCTTCAACGTCGTCGCCTACGCTCAGAACCAGAGTTGCATCTTCAACGCGGTCACGTGAAGCTTCAGAAGCGCGCAGGTAACCTTCAACGCCGTCAGCCAGTTCTACGGTTGCGCCTTTCGCGTCAACTGCAGTCACTTTACCGTTTACGATTGCGCCTTTCTTGTTCAGTGCAACCCAGTTGTTGAACGGATCTTCTGCGAGCTGTTTAACGCCCAGGGAGATACGCTCACGCTCTGCGTCAACCTGCAGAACAACTGCTGCGATTTCGTCGCCTTTTTTGTATTCACGTACTGCTTCTTCGCCTGCAACGTTCCAGGAGATGTCAGACAGGTGAACCAGGCCGTCGATGCCGCCGTCCAGGCCGATGAAGATACCGAAGTCAGTGATAGACTTGATTTTACCTTCAACACGGTCGCCCTTGTTGTGGGTTTCCGCGAACTGCTGCCATGGGTTGTTTTTGCACTGCTTCAGGCCCAGGGAGATACGACGACGTTCTTCGTCGATATCCAGAACCATAACTTCCACTACATCACCAACGTTAACAACTTTGGATGGGTGGATGTTTTTGTTGGTCCAGTCCATTTCGGAAACGTGAACCAGGCCTTCAACGCCTTCTTCGATTTCAACGAAGCAGCCGTAGTCGGTCAGGTTGGTAACGCGACCAGTCAGTTTAGTACCTTCTGGGTAACGTTTAGCGATAGCAACCCATGGATCTTCGCCCAGCTGTTTCAGGCCGAGGGATACACGAGTACGCTCGCGGTCGAACTTCAGCACTTTAACAGTGATTTCGTCGCCCACGTTCACGATTTCGCTTGGGTGCTTAACGCGTTTCCACGCCATGTCGGTGATATGCAGCAGGCCATCAACGCCGCCCAGGTCAACGAATGCGCCGTAGTCAGTGAGGTTTTTAACGATACCTTTGACTTCCATGCCTTCCTGCAGGTTTTCCAGCAGCTGATCGCGTTCTGCGCTGTTTTCGGATTCGATAACGGCACGACGGGAAACAACAACGTTGTTACGCTTCTGGTCCAGCTTGATTACTTTGAACTCAAGCTCTTTGCCTTCCAGGTGCAGGGTGTCACGAACTGGACGAACGTCTACCAGTGAACCTGGCAGGAACGCACGAATACCATTCAGCTCAACAGTGAAGCCGCCTTTAACTTTGCCGTTGATAACACCGACCACAGTTTCAGCTTCTTCGTAAGCTTTTTCCAGCGTGATCCAAGCTTCGTGACGTTTAGCTTTCTCACGGGACAGCAGGGTTTCACCGAAGCCGTCTTCTACTGCATCCAGAGCAACGTCAACTTCGTCACCAACCTGGATTTCCAGCTCGCCCTGGGCGTTTTTGAACTGCTCTGCCGGAATGGCAGACTCAGATTTCAGACCGGCGTCAACCAGTACAATATCTTTGTCGATAGCAACAACAACACCACGAACGATGGAACCCGGACGGGTTTCGATTTCTTTTAAGGATTCTTCAAACAGTTGAGCAAAAGATTCAGTCATGTTTAATCTTCAGGTTAATATTAACGTCCACCTGGCTCCGTGCCGGATGGGGTTGTTTCACATACCCGCCGTCAATCCATTGCAGCGGGGGTACTGCTAAATCTGTCGCGGTTACGCGATTGCCAGTTTTTGGCGCGCATATTGTAGCGCTTTTTCAATCACTTGCTCAATAGTTAAACTGGTAGAATCCAGAACTAATGCATCATCTGCGGGAACAAGCGGTGCAACGGCGCGATTACGGTCGCGATCGTCGCGCTCTTTTATCTCAGACAAAAGACGTTCAAAGTTAACACTAAAGCCCTTTTCCTGCAACTGTAGCATGCGGCGCTGCGCGCGCTCTTCCGAGGAAGCGTCAAGGAAAATTTTCACCGGCGCATCAGGGAAAACTACGGTTCCCATGTCGCGTCCGTCGGCGATCAGGCCGGGTGCATCGCGGAAAGCGCGCTGGCGGCGTAAAAGCGCCTCGCGAACGCGCGGAAAAGCGGCAACCTGAGAGGCGGCGTTCGCCACTTCCTGGGTGCGGATCTCACCGCTCACATCTTCCCCTTCGAGGATCACTTCCAGATTGCCGTTGGTGGAGACAAAACGCACATCCAGATGGGCGGCCAGCGGTACCAGCGCCTCTTCAGAGGCGACATCAACATGATGGTGCAATGCAGCCAGCGCCAGCACACGATAGATTGCGCCCGAATCTAAAAGATGCCATTGCAGTGCTTCCGCCATCGCTTTGCACAGCGTGCCTTTACCTGCGCCACTTGGCCCGTCAATGGTGATAACCGGGGCAATTGCCGTCATCTTTTTCTCCTTAAATTAGGCATACCGTTGTGTGAACGCCGCGCATTATACGCGCCAACGTGCACAACTGTTACCTTTGCGTGCAAATTACGGAATGATTGAAGCTGAGTGTAGAAGAAATGGACGACGGCAACGTCAGGAAGCGTAAGTAAATGCCGCACCGGGCGGTGCGGCATGGGTTTATCAGGCCAGGGTACTGATGCGCGCCAGCTGGTCGAAATAGTCCGGGAAGGTTTTCGCGGTACATTTCGGATCCAGAATGGTGACCGGCGTATCCGACAGCGCCACCAGCGAGAAGCACATTGCCATGCGGTGATCGTTATAGGTGCCAATCTCCGCAACCTGCAGTTTCGCCGGAGGGGTTACGCGAATGTAATCTTCGCCCTCTTCCACTTCGGCGCCGACTTTACGCAGCTCGGTCGCCATAGCGAACAGGCGATCGGTCTCTTTCACGCGCCAGTTGTAGATATTACGCAGCGTGGTGGTGCCTTTGGCAAACAGCGCCGCGGTGGCAATGGTCATCGCCGCATCGGGGATATGGTTCATGTCCATATCAATGGCATTCAGCTCGCCGTGAGTACAGGAGATAAAGTCATCACCCCAGGTCACGATGGCCCCCATTTTCTCGAGCACATCGGCAAAGCGGATATCCCCCTGCACGCTGTTACGGCCAATACCGGTCACTTTTACCGTGCCGCCTTTAATGGCACCCGCCGCCAGGAAGTAGGAGGCCGATGAGGCATCACCTTCTACCAGGTAATTACCCGGCGTCTGGTACTGCTGGCCCCCGTGCACCACAAAACGCTGGTAGTTCTGGTTGTCGACCTCAACGCCGAAGGTTTTCATCAGGTGCAGCGTGATATCAATGTACGGTCTGGAAACCAGGTCACCCTTAATGGTGATAATGGTATCCTGAGGTGCCAGCGGCGCGGTCATCAGCAGTGCGGTCAGAAACTGGCTGGATACGCTGCCGTCTACCGCCACTTCGCCGCCGCTAAAGCCACCGCGCAGACGCAGCGGCGGATAGTTTTCCTGTTCCAGATAATCGATCTGCGCGCCGCCCTGACGCAGCGCATCCACCAGATGGCCAATCGGGCGCTCTTTCATGCGCGGTTCGCCGGTCAGCACGATGTCATTGCTGCCCAGACACAGGGCCGCTGCCAGCGGGCGCATCGCCGTACCGGCATTGCCAAGGAACAGCTCCAGCGCGTCAGCGGAGTGCAGCGCACCGGCGTTGCCGGTGACTTCGCAACGGGTACGATCGGCGGACAAGGTATAGTGGACTCCCAACGCTTTCAGCGCATTGAGCATATGGCGAACGTCATCGCTGTCCAGCAGGTTAGTGAGAACAGTGGTGCCGTTTGCCAGCGCTGCCAGCAGCAAGGCGCGGTTCGAGACACTTTTTGAACCAGGCAGATTAATGGTGCCATCCACCCGCGCAATAGGTTGTAACGTCAGGGATTCCATGAAATTTAATTCTCAATTCAACATAATAAAAACCCCGCAGCCAGGCCGCGGGGGTGAACACGGGCGCGATTAACCGTGACGACGTTCGAAGTCGGTCATGAAGTCGGTCAGAGCCTTAACGCCTTCGAACGGCATGGCATTATAGATAGACGCACGCATTCCGCCGACCACACGGTGGCCCTTCAGGGCATGCAGACCCGCAGCGAAAGACTCTTCCAGGAACAGCTTATCGAGATTGCTGTCGGCCAGCTGGAACGGCACGTTCATGCGGGAACGGTTCGCTTTGGCGACGTCATTGCGGTAGAAGTCGCTGCCGTCGATCACGCTGTAGAGTAGCTCAGACTTCTGCTGGTTGATCTTGTCCATTTGCGCCACACCGCCGTTGTTTCTGAGCCACTTGAAGACCAGGCCAGAGAGATACCATGCGAAGGTTGGCGGGGTGTTGAACATTGAGTCGTTATCGTTCAGCACGCTGTAATCCAGAATCGACGGACAGGCTTTGTGGGCTTTACCCAGTAAATCTTCACGTACGATAACAATCGTCAGGCCGGCCGGGCCGATATTTTTCTGTGCACCTGCGTAGATCACGCCGTAACGGCTGACATCCAGCGGGGAAGAGAGAATGGTAGAGGAGAAGTCCGCGGTCACAACCACTTCATCGCCAAAGGCTGGCTCTTCGTGGATGGCAATACCGTCGATGGTTTCATTCGGGCAGTAGTGCAGGTAGGCCGCATCCCCGGAGAGCTGCCATTCGCTCATCGGTTTCACGGCACGCAAACCGTCAACGGTGACTTTGGCATCGATGACGTTCGGGGTGCAGTATTTATGCGCTTCTTTTACCGCGCTCGCCGCCCAGTAACCGGCATCAACATAGTCCGCCGTAGTTTTGTCGCCCAGCAGGTTCAGCGGGATGCCCGCAAACTGACCGCGGCCACCGCCATGGCAGAATAATACTTTGTAGTTTGAGGGGATGTTCAGCAGGAAACGAAAATCTGCTTCAGCCTCTTCCGCTACCTGAATAAACTCTTTACCACGATGGCTGACTTCCATCACTGACGTGCCAAGACCGTTCCAGTCACACAGCTCCTGTTGAGCCTGTTTGAGCACATCCGCCGGTAACATTGCCGGACCTGAACTAAAATTATAGACCTGAGCCATTTCCCCTCACCACGCTAAAAGCCATAAGTTATAACTGTGGATATCGGTTTTATCATTCAGTGACACGCGCCGCAATGTCTAAAACTTATGACCCAGGAAATGTGCCCGCCGTCACACAATAGATTCTGCCAGCGAGCTGTCACAAAACCGACAAAATGGCTGTCAGGCAATGCGTTTGGCCCGGCTAACCTTCGACCATTCTGGATTCGCGCAGCGTGGGCACAATTTATGATCTCCGGCGGCCATGGCCTCAATGTGACCACAGCGTACGCAGGCGTATTCCTGTGACGAAGGAACATGGGTGTACCGCTCAACGTATTCAGCCGGCAGGATACATAATCCAGGCTTTACGTCTTCATTGGCATAGTAATAAATACTGATCTGGCCATTCGTTTCCATAATGGCCAGCCGAATCTGCCCGAGATGTTCAACGCTGCTGTTGCGAAGCTCCATAAAAAACTCAAATTCGGTCATATTGGCGCCTTTGACCTTATCCCAGGCCAGTTTGCCCTCTTCGATGATGACGACAGGCTTACCTTCCAGCAAATCCTCCAGCTTTTCGCTTTTGGACATGAGCCACATGACCAGCCGGTAGAGCACGGCCAGCGAAATAAAAACGACGAACACCGGTACCATCGGCACATCGTCATAAAACGCCACGTCCCCGGCCGCCGACCCCAGCGTCAGAATGATTAACACTTCAAAGAGCGACATCTGGCGCACACCGCGCCGCCCGGTAAGTTTAAGAAACAGAAAAACCAGTATAAAGGTGTAGAGACTTCGCAGCGCGACCTCGCCTAAAAACTCAACGGGTACTTTATCGAAGGCCATTCGTTGAAGATCGAATGCTTTCATTTTTATATTCCTTTACAGTGAGTTACTGAGTACAAGCATAGCTCAGCCATTTATTTTCGCCGAAAGCGCCCGGAAGATAGCGCCTG
The DNA here is from genome assembly GCF_023639785.1 of Leclercia adecarboxylata. Lineage (NCBI taxonomy): Bacteria > Pseudomonadati > Pseudomonadota > Gammaproteobacteria > Enterobacterales > Enterobacteriaceae > Leclercia > Leclercia adecarboxylata. The sequence goes on along the minus strand of NZ_CP098325.1, from coordinate 1,549,422 downwards.
CCATGCAAAACCCGTATCATTGCGCGCTTTCCGTACGATATAAGTGATCGCCATGACTCAAACGTTTATCCCCGGCAAAGACGCCGCTCTGGAAGATTCCATCGCTCGCTTCCAGCAAAAACTGACCGATTTGGGCTTTAACATCGAAGAGGCCTCCTGGCTTAATCCGGTTCCCCACGTCTGGTCTGTGCATATTCGCGATAAAGAGTGTGCGCTGTGCTTTACCAACGGCAAAGGCGCGACCAAAAAAGCGGCGCTGGCCTCTGCGCTGGGTGAGTATTTTGAGCGTCTGTCCACCAACTATTTCTTTGCCGATTTCTGGCTGGGCGACACCGTGGCGAATGGCCCGTTTGTTCACTACCCGAATGAAAAATGGTTCCCGCTGACCGAAGATGACGAACTGCCGGAAGGGATCCTCGACGATCGGCTGCGCGCCTTCTACGATCTGGACAATCAGCTGACCGCCAGCATGCTGGTCGATCTGCAGTCAGGTAATGAAGATCGCGGTATCTGCGCCCTGCCGTTTACCCGCCAGTCTGACGAGCAAACCGTCTATATTCCGATGAACATCGTCGGTAACCTGTATGTTTCTAACGGTATGTCCGCCGGTAACACCCGCAACGAAGCGCGCGTACAGGGTCTGTCCGAGGTGTTTGAGCGTCATATCAAAAACCGTATTATCGCGGAATCCATCAGCCTGCCGGAGATCCCGGCTGACGTGCTGGCCCGCTACCCGGGCGTGGTGGAGTCCATCGCCAAACTGGAAGACGAAGGCTTCCCAATCTTCGCTTACGACGGCTCCCTGGGCGGTAAGTATCCGGTCATCTGCGTGGTGCTGTTCAACCCGGCGAACGGCACCTGCTTCGCCTCCTTCGGGGCACACCCTGACTTCGGCGTAGCGCTGGAGCGTACCGTTACCGAACTGCTGCAGGGCCGTAGCCTGAAAGATCTCGACGTGTTCACACCGCCGACGTTCGATGACGAAGAAGTGGCTGAACATGCCAACCTGGAAACACATTTCATCGACTCCAGCGGTTCTATCTCCTGGGATATGTTCAAGCAGGACGCGGATTATCCGTTTGTTGACTGGAGCTTCTCAGGCACGACAGAAGAAGAGTTCGCCACGTTGATGGCAATCTTTAATGCCGAAGATCAGGAAGTGTATATCGCCGATTACGAGCACCTGGGCGTTTACGCCTGCCGTATTCTGGTGCCAGGCATGTCTGACATCTATCCGGTGGAAGATCTGTGGCTGGCGAACAACAGCATGGGTGCGCACCTGCGCGAAACCCTGCTGGCCCTGCCTGAGAGCGCGTGGGAGAAAGAGGACTATCTGAACCTTATTACCCAACTGGACGACGAAGGTCACGACGACTTTACCCGCGTACGTGAATTACTGGGTCTGGCAACGGGCAAAGACAATGGCTGGTACACCCTGCGTATTGGCGAACTGAAAGCGATGCTGGCCCTGGCGGGCGGCGATCTCGAACAGGCGCTGATCTGGACAGAATGGACCATCGAGTTCAACGCCTCGGTGTTCAGCGCAGAGCGTGCGAACTACTACCGTTGTCTGCAGACCCTGCTGTTGCTGGCGCAGGAAGAAGATCGTCAGCCGCTGCAGTACCTGAACGCCTTTACCCGCATGTACGGTGCCGAAGCGGTAGAGAACGCCAGTGCAGCCCTGAGCGGCGAAGCGCCATTCTATGGCCTGCAGGCAGTAGACAGCGATCTGAAAGCCTTCCCTGCGCATCAGTCGTTGCTGAAAGCCTACGAGAAATTGCAGAAGGCCAAAGATGCGTACTGGGGTAAATAAGGTTACATAACATTACAAACAGTAGGCGAATACAATCACCTACGTTATATTACGGGGCAATTTTATTGCCCCGTTTTTATTTGTCCGGCGATAAATTTTTAATTGTAATAATTAAGTTAAATATTGGTAGCTATAATAATAGCTGCCAGACGGTTATTGTTAATTTTTATATGGAATACTCAATTCTAATTAACTGTCGCAAAAAGGTCGGGAGAAAAAAATCAAATCATTTTGTAACTTTTAAAATTTATTTTTATTTGGATAATCAAATACTTACTCCGCATTTGCTGTAAAACCACGCACTTTGCGGGCCTATAAGCCAGGCGAGATATGATCTACATCAATTTCTCTTCTATAATGCTTTGTTAGTATCTCGTCGCCGACTTAATAAAGAGAGAGTTAGTGTGAAAGCTGACAACCCTTTTGATCTATTACTCCCAGCTGCGATGGCAAAAGTTGCCGAAGAAGCGGGTGTCTATAAAGCAACGAAACAACCGCTGACGACGTTCTTCCTGGCGATTACTGCCGGGGTGTTCATCTCCATTGCCTTTGTTTTCTATATCACTGCAACCACCGGTACAGCGGGGATGCCTTTCGGTATTGCTAAGCTGATTGGCGGCATCTGTTTCTCACTGGGTCTGATTCTGTGCGTGATTTGCGGCGCCGACCTCTTTACGTCCACGGTTCTTATTGTCGTAGCGAAAGCCAGCGGCAGGATCACCTGGGGCCAACTGGCCAAAAACTGGCTCAACGTTTACGTTGGCAACCTGGTTGGCTGTCTGCTCTTTGTTCTGTTGATGTGGTTGTCGGGTGAATATATGACCGCCAACGGCGCATGGGGACTAAACGTCCTGCAAACCGCCGACCACAAAGTACACCATACATTTATTGAAGCCGTTGCTCTTGGCATCCTCGCAAACCTGATGGTCTGCCTGGCGGTCTGGATGAGCTACTCCGGACGCAGCCTGATGGACAAAGCCATGATTATGGTTCTGCCTGTCGCGATGTTTGTCGCCAGCGGCTTTGAACACAGCATTGCAAACATGTTTATGATCCCTTTCGGAATCGTAATCCGTGACTTTGCCAGCCCGGAGTTCTGGACCGCCATCGGTTCAAGCCCGGAAAATTTCTCTCACCTGACCGTTATGAACTTCATTACTGATAACCTGATCCCAGTCACAATCGGGAACATTATCGGCGGTGGTCTGCTGGTTGGGTTGACATACTGGGTCATTTACCTGCGTGGCGATAACCACCATTAATGGTTCTCTCAGGCAGTAAATAAAAAATCCACTTAAGAAGGTAGGTGTTACATGTCCGAACTTAATGAAAAGTTAGCCACAGCCTGGGAAGGTTTTGCCAAAGGTGATTGGCAAAATGAAGTCAACGTTCGTGACTTCATCCAGAAGAACTACACCCCATATGAAGGTGACGAATCCTTCCTGGCCGGTGCTACCGACGCGACCACTGCCCTGTGGGACAGCGTTATGGAAGGCGTTAAGCAGGAAAACCGCACTCACGCGCCTGTTGATTTCGACACCTCCATCGCGTCCACTATCACTTCACATGACGCGGGCTATATCAACAAGTCCCTCGAGAAGATCGTTGGTCTGCAAACTGAAGCGCCACTGAAACGTGCAATTATCCCGTTCGGTGGTATCAAAATGGTTGAAGGTTCCTGCAAAGCGTACAATCGCGAGCTGGACCCAATGCTGAAAAAAATCTTCACCGAATACCGTAAAACCCATAACCAGGGTGTATTCGATGTTTATACCAAAGACATCCTGAACTGCCGTAAATCTGGCGTTCTGACCGGTCTGCCAGATGCGTATGGCCGTGGCCGTATCATCGGTGACTACCGTCGCGTTGCGCTGTACGGTATCGACTTCCTGCTGAAAGACAAATATTCCCAGTTCCTGTCACTGCAGTCCGATCTGGAAAATGGCGTAAATCTGGAAGCGACTATCCGTCTGCGTGAAGAAATCGCTGAACAGCACCGTGCGCTGGGTCAGATCAAAGAGATGGCAGCGAAATACGGTTGCGATATCTCTGGTCCTGCGACCAACGCTCAGGAAGCTATCCAGTGGACCTACTTCGGTTACCTGGCCGCGGTTAAGTCTCAGAACGGTGCAGCAATGTCCTTCGGCCGCGTATCCACCTTCCTGGATGCGTACATCGAACGTGACCTGAAAGCAGGCAAAATCACTGAACAAGATGCTCAGGAAATGATTGACCACCTGGTCATGAAACTGCGTATGGTTCGCTTCCTGCGTACCCCTGAGTATGATGAACTGTTCTCTGGTGACCCAATCTGGGCAACTGAATCCATCGCCGGTATGGGCGTTGATGGCCGTACCCTGGTGACCAAAAACAGCTTCCGCTTCCTGAACACCCTGTACACCATGGGGCCATCTCCGGAGCCGAACATCACCGTTCTGTGGTCTGAAAAACTGCCACTGAACTTCAAAAAATTTGCCGCTAAAGTGTCCATCGACACCTCTTCTCTGCAGTACGAGAACGATGACCTGATGCGTCCTGACTTCAACAACGATGACTACGCTATCGCTTGCTGCGTAAGCCCAATGGTTGTTGGTAAACAAATGCAGTTCTTCGGTGCGCGTGCAAACCTGGCGAAAACCATGCTGTACGCAATCAACGGCGGCGTTGATGAAAAACTGAAAATGCAGGTTGGTCCTAAGTCTGAGCCGATCAAAGGCGACGTGCTGAACTATGACGAAGTCATGGATCGTATGGATCACTTCATGGACTGGCTGGCTAAACAGTACGTCACCGCACTGAACGTCATTCACTACATGCACGACAAGTACAGCTATGAAGCTTCTCTGATGGCACTGCACGACCGTGACGTGGTTCGCACCATGGCATGTGGTATCGCAGGTCTGTCCGTTGCTGCTGACTCCCTGTCTGCAATCAAATATGCGAAAGTTAAACCAATTCGTGACGAAGACGGTCTGGCTGTTGACTTCGAAATCGAAGGCGAATATCCGCAGTTTGGTAACAACGACGCTCGCGTTGATGACATGGCGGTTGACCTGGTAGAACGTTTCATGAAGAAAATTCAGAAACTGACTACTTATCGTAATGCTATCCCGACTCAGTCTGTTCTGACCATCACCTCTAACGTTGTGTATGGTAAGAAAACCGGTAACACCCCAGACGGTCGTCGTGCTGGCGCGCCATTCGGACCAGGTGCTAACCCAATGCACGGTCGTGACCAGAAAGGTGCAGTGGCCTCTCTGACCTCCGTTGCGAAACTGCCGTTTGCTTACGCTAAAGATGGTATCTCCTACACCTTCTCTATCGTTCCAAATGCGCTGGGTAAAGACGACGAAGTGCGTAAAACTAACCTCGCGGGTCTGATGGATGGTTACTTCCACCACGAAGCGTCCATCGAAGGTGGTCAGCACCTGAACGTGAACGTAATGAACCGTGAAATGCTGCTCGACGCGATGGAACACCCTGAGAAATATCCTCAGCTGACCATCCGTGTATCTGGCTATGCAGTGCGTTTCAACTCACTGACTAAAGAGCAGCAGAAAGACGTTATTACCCGTACTTTCACTCAGTCCATGTAAGTGGTTTTGACTGAAATCGCGCAGTAAAAGGCGTACAATAAAGGCTCCACGCAAGTGGGGCCTTTTTAACACCTCCCTACTCCGCAGTCTCTTTTGCCCGCTATCTATAATAAATGGATAACAGCCAAAACAGACTCGACACAGCCGCCTGAGCTGTGCATATACACAGGCCCTGGACGGGCCGAATCTGGAGATATCACCGCAATGTCAACTATTGGTCGCATTCACTCCTTTGAGTCCTGTGGCACCGTCGATGGCCCGGGCATCCGCTTTATCACCTTTTTCCAGGGCTGTCTGATGCGCTGCATGTATTGCCATAACCGTGATACATGGGATACCCACGGCGGCAAAGAAGTCACCGTTGAAGAGTTAATGAAAGAGGTGGTGACCTATCGCCACTTCATGAATGCTTCCGGCGGCGGCGTGACCGCATCCGGTGGAGAAGCCATCCTGCAGGCTGAGTTTGTGCGTGACTGGTTCCGTGCCTGCCATAAAGAGAGCATTCACACCTGTCTGGATACCAACGGCTTTGTTCGCCGCTACGATCCGGTAATCGACGAACTGCTGGAAGTAACCGATCTGGTTATGCTCGATCTCAAGCAGATGAATGACGAGATCCACCAGAACCTGGTGGGCGTCTCTAACCACCGCACGTTAGAGTTCGCGAAATACATTTCTGCCAAAGGCATCAAAACCTGGATTCGTTATGTCGTGGTGCCGGGCTGGTCAGATGATGACGACTCGGCCCACCGCCTGGGTGAGTTCACGCGTGATATGGGTAACGTCGAGAAAATTGAATTACTGCCTTATCACGAGCTGGGCAAACATAAATGGGTAGCGATGGGCGAAGAATACAAGCTTGATGGCGTGAAGCCGCCGAAGAAAGAGACCATGGAACGTGTAAAAGGCATTCTTGAGCAGTACGGTCACAAGGTGATGTATTAAAAAAACGCCCGGTATAACCGGGCGTTTTTTTTATTAGTCAAAGACACCATTAATAATGGTCGTCACAATCGCAGTACTCAGCGCTATTAATACCAGATCCTTTCCAACTACCCGCCATTCATAGCCCGGATAAGAAGGCAATTGACCCAACATTGACGCTGGCACGGTCTTTTTCGCAATACCCGGAGGCAGCGGCTTACCGAGTGCGAGGTTTTTCGCAATACCCGGAGGCAGTGAATCATAGCCCGTTAAGCCATAGTTCAGTGCCAGATGGCGAGCGTGATCGTAACTGACGCGCGCATTCACATCGTCACTGACGCTCTTACTGGATTTGCCCGGATTCTGGTTGCCGTTATTCTGTTTATTCCCATGATTATCGGAATTCCCTTTACCCGAGTTTCCGTTACCATGATTGCCACTATTACCTTGCCCACCGCCATTGCCGTGGCCATTTCCATTCCCGTTGCCTGGATTAGCCATAACAGGTGCAGTTGCAAATGATAAAGATAACACTACGGCGAGCGCGGTAGTGGTAAAACGACGAGTAGACATGATCGCTGCCTTTTAGTGGTAGAACGCATCTGAATTATCGCCTGGCGCGATAAACAAACAATGCGTAAAACTCTTAGATGTGACAAAGACAAAAAAGCCTGTCATCGACAGGCTTTTATTTATTCAGGCATGTGCCACTGGGGTTGGATGTTCACCCACTTTACGCAGCAACATTAAGAGGTAAATAAACGACACGCTGGCGATCATGATAAACAGCAGATTGTCGGAATAGTTCTGCATCAGCATGGCGGTAAAGGTCGGCCCCAGTAAGCTACCTATGGTATAGCTCAGCAGCAGCGCCTGGTTCATGGCCACCAGCTGATGATGCTCCACTTTCTCACAGGCCCAGGCCATCGCAACCGGATAGAGCGTGAAGCCAGCCGCCCCCAGAATAAACAGAGCGGGAGCCATAGCGGCATTACTGAGCATGGCAAGACAGCCCATGATCACCACGAAGACCTGTACGCGCAGCACCAGCAGACGCCCGAAACGGTCGGCAAGACGCCCAACCGGCCACTGCCCGACAATCCCCGCACTGACCATCACCGCCATCCAGAAACCAATTCCGGAATCGCTCACTCCTTGATGGTTCAGGTAAAGCGGCATCAGGCCATACAGTGAGCCCAGCACAATCCCGGAGATGATGCAGCCATTAACACCCAGACGCGCCTGACGCAATCTCAGCATGGGCCAGACGTGTGTCGCTTCCTGATGCTCGCTATTCTGGTTCACAATGCGCGTAAAGAGCAGCGGCAGAATCGCCGCCAGCACCATACTTGTTACCCACGGCAGTACGCTCATCAGGTCGGTCGGGAGTTTGCTGACCATCAGCTGGCCCAGAACCGTGCCGACGTAATAGACCATCATATAGGCCGCCAGCAGGCGACCGCGGTTGCGGGAGGTGCCGCTGCACATCAGGGCGCTTTCCACCACCACCCAGATCATGGCGCAGCCGACGCCGGCAATAAAGCGCCAGACCATCCAGCTCCAGAAGCCAACCATCAGTCCCAGCCCGGCACATCCGACGGCAAAAATAAGCGATGCCAGATAATAGCTGCGGTTAAAACCAAAGCGTTTGATCAGGCTTCCCGTCAGCAATGTTCCCAGCAGGTTGCCGGTAAAAAAGGACGAGCTGACCATACCCACCTGCCAGGTCGGTAAGTTTTCATGGGCGAGCCACAGCGGGACGAGCGTATTTAACACCGCGATCGCCAGGGTCAGCAAAAGCAGGCCACAGAGCAACAGAAGCACTGGCCGGGTATAGGTCGACATGGATTAAAAACCGTGAGGAAGTTCAGATTTCGTGCGCATCATGCCACTGGCAAAAACAAAGTCAATCCACCCGTTTGGGCCGCACGCACGATATGCTCTTTGTCGATTGAAAAAACTCATCCTGCTAATGAAAAGCCTGCTGGCAATATTAATTATGTGTTTGTTTTTATTTGTATCTGACTAAAACCGAAACCAAACGACAGTTGAAAAATTTCATGATCGAAAAATAAAAAAACCGGGCACTCAGGCCCGGCTTTATATCGCGAACATGAGCGTTAACTGGCGATGGCCATTCCAACGGTCATGTGCAGTCCATAGAACACCCCACGGCCAAGCAGTTCACCTGCCAGGACCAGCACAAAAGCCAGAGACAGCAGCGGGATTGCAGGCTGATAACCTTTGAGCTGCGGCACAATCCAGCAGACCAGCGCCGCCGCCAGGAGCACTACGCGCCAGGCCATTAGCGAACCGTAATCCGGCACCAGGGCAGAGGCCTGCTGAATGGAACTGCTGATTGTTGCCAGTTCTGCGCCCTGCATCAGGGCAACGATGGCGCTCACCACCAGCGCCAGCAGCGACACGACGGGCAGTAAATGCATTGCCCAACCGTCCACACCGGCTACGCGCAGCAACAGGAAGCCCAGCAGCGGTCCGCCGATAAACATCGTCAGGAAGAAGCTCATCGGCGTCCAGACGCTGTACCAGGTGGGGACCGTATCGATAGTGTTATAGACCCGAACCATCATCCAGACGAACACCACGCCCAGCACCATAGTGACAATCAGCCACACAGTACGCAGCCCGGCAGGCAGCTTTTTCAGCACCGCCAGCAGCCAGCCCAGACCACCGACAGCAAAGAAGATTGCCCCGCTGGCGATCTCATTGCTGAGGGAAGACGCTCCCACACGGTTCAGTGAGTTGAACGCGCGCAACGGTGAACCGAGGTGCAGCGTAGAAGCGATAAAACCGATCCCCATCAGCACCCACAGGCCAAACATGCTCAGCACCAGGCGCTGCTGTTGTCCGGCATTCAGATTGCCTTTTAACAGTGCCAGCGCGAGCACAATAAAACCGCCCGCCACGCACTGTCCGAAGACGGTAAAAATCATTAACGGCCATTCATGCCATCCGTTTCCCATCTCACACCTCCTTTGGATTGGCCAGATAGCCGGTGGTATCACCCGTAGGTCGGCTGTTGGCATTGGGTTTAATGACGATACTCGGCTTCGTGAAGTGGGCCGACGGCAGCGGCGCGACGGCAGCCAGCTTGCCGTATTTCTGCCGCAGTTCGGCAATAGGACCGAAATCCAGCGCACGCAGCGGGCAGGATTCAACGCAAATCGGCTTCTGGCCTTCGGCGACACGATCGTGGCAACCGTCGCACTTGGTCATATGCCCTTTGGCAGCATTGTACTGCGGCGCACCGTACGGGCAGGCCATATGGCAGTAGCGGCAGCCAATGCAGACATCTTCATTCACTACCACAAAGCCATCGTCGCGCTTGTGCATCGCGCCGCTCGGGCACACTTTAGTGCAGGCAGGATCTTCGCAGTGGTTACAGGCAATGGACAGATAGTAGGCAAAGACGTTCTGGTGCCAGACGCCGTTGTCCTCCTGCCAGTCGCCGCCCGCGTATTCATAGATACGGCGGAAGCTGACATCCGGCGTCAAATCCTTATAGTCCTTGCAGGCCAGCTCGCAGGTTTTACACCCGGTGCAGCGGCTGGAATCAATAAAAAATCCATACTGAGTGGTCATCGGCTACTCCTTACGCCTTTTCAACCTGAACGAGGTTACTGTGAGACGGATTACCTTTCGCCAGCGGCGACGGGCGTTGCGTGGTGAGCACATTAATGCACCCAGCCTGATCGACGCGGTTGGCGTCCGGGTTGTACCAGGCACCCTCGCCTAACGCGACGACGCCCGGCAGGATACGCGGCGTCACTTTGGCTTCGATATGCACTTCGCCGCGCCCGTTGAAGATCCGCACCCGATCGCCGTTGGCGATCCCGCGCGATTTTGCATCCAGGGGATTGATCCACATCTCCTGTCGACAGGCCGCCTTCAGGACGTCAACGTTACCGTAGGTAGAGTGGGTACGCGCTTTGTAGTGGAAGCCGGTCAGTTGCAGCGGGAACTCTTTGCTCTGCGGATCGTCGTAGTTTTCAAAACCAGGGCTGTAAACCGGCAGCGGATCGATCACATCGTCTTTCGCCAGCTCCCAGGTTGCGGCGATCTGCGCCAGCTGGGCGGAGTAGATCTCAATTTTACCTGACGGCGTGGTAAGCGGATTGGCGACAGGATCGGCGCGGAAGGCTTTATAAGCCACATGGTGCCCTTCCGGGTCACGCTTTTTGAACATGCCTTGCTGACGGAATTCATCAAACGACGGCAGTTCCGGAATGGCCTCGCGGGACTGATCATACAGGTGGCGCATCCACTCTTCCTGGGTGCGTCCTTCGGTAAACTGCTGCTCGACGCCCATGCGCTTCGCCAGCTCGGTGGTCATCTCATAGATCGTTTTGCAGCCGAAGCGCGGTTTGATCGCCTGGTCGGCAAAAATCACGTAAGACATGTTGCCGCAGGAGGCATCCAGGGCGAAGTCCATCTGTTCAGAGGCGGTGCAGTCCGGCAGCAGAATATCGGCATACATCGCCGAAGAGGTCATATGGCAATCCACCACCACAATCAGCTCACACTTCTTATCGTCCTGCAGGATCTCGTGGGTGCGGTTGATCTGCGAGTGCTGGTTGACCAGACAGTTACCGGCATAGTTCCAGACCATCTTGATCGGCACGTCGAGTTTATCTTTGCCGCGCACCCCGTCGCGGGTGGCAGTCATCTCCGGGCCACGCGCTATGGCATCGGTCCACATAAACATTGAGATGCTGGTCTGAACCGGATTTTCCAGCGTCGGCATGCGCACAAACGGCAGCGAATACGAGCCTTCACGTGCGCCGCTGTTGCCGCCGTTGATCCCCACGTTGCCGGTTAAAATGGCCAGCATAGCGATAGCGCGGGAGACCAGTTCGCCATTAGCATGACGCTGTGGGCCCCAGCCCTGGGAGATAAACGCGGGCTTCGCGGTGGCGATTTCACGCGCCAGCCTGACGATGCGCGCTTCGGGAATGCCGGTGATGGCTGCGGCCCAGGCCGGGGTTTTAGCAACGCCGTCATTGCCCTGGCCGAGAATATAGGCTTTGTAATGACCGTTTGCTGGCGCCCCCTCCGGCAGCGTTTTCTCGTCGTAGCCAACGCAGTATTTATCGAGGAAAGGCTGGTCGACGAGGTTCTCGTTGATCATCACCCACGCCAGGGCGGAGATAAGCGCCGCATCCGTGCCCGGACGGATCGGGATCCACTCATCTTCGCGCCCTGCCCCGGTATCGGTATAGCGTGGGTCGATGATAATCATCCGGGCGTTAGATTTTTGCCGCGCCTGTTCGATGTAGTAAGTTACCCCGCCGCCACTCATACGCGTTTCGCCAGGGTTATTGCCGAACAGCACAACAAGCTGGCTGTTCTCAATATCCGACGGGCTGTTGCCATCGGCCCAGCCGCCGTAGGTGTAGTTCAGGCCAGCGGCAATCTGTGCGGTGGAGTAGTCACCGTAATGATTGAGATAACCTCCGCAGCAGTTCATCAGACGTGCGATGAGGGTTTTTCCCGGCGGCCAGGAGCGGGTCATGGTACCGCCGAGGGTGCCGGTGCCGTAGTTCAGATAGATGGATTCGTTACCGTAATCCTTAATCAGACGCTGCATCGTACCGGCGATAGTGTCAAAGGCCTCTTCCCAACTGATGGGTTCGAATTTGCCTTCGCCGCGTTTACCCACGCGCTTCATGGGTTGTTTCAAACGATCCGGGTTATAGACGCGTCTGCGCATCGAGCGACCGCGCAGACAGGCGCGAACCTGATGTAATCCCTCGTAGTTATCATCCCCGGTATTGTCGGTCTCAACATATTTGATTTCACCGTCGACAACGTGCATACGCAATGGGCAGCGGCTGCCACAGTTCACCGTACAGGCGCTCCAGACTACTTTCTCATCGGGTTTTACTGCAGTTGCGGCTTCAGCCGCCGATGCCAGACGTGAAAAAGGCAATGTGAATGCGCTACTGGCAACAGCCAGGCCGCCAATCGCCGTGGTTTTCATCAACCCACGTCGACTTACCTCAGCAGCCAGCAGAGCTTCAGGCGTTTTCATTTTCATAGACTCTCACTTTGATTACTCACAAAGTCCAAAGGTGCGACATAGTCGCTATATAGTTTTTTATATAAGGAAAGCATGCGTTAGCAGATGTTTTCGCTAACCAACTGTTTGGCAAGTATTACTACTTTAGAGGGAGGGGATATTGCCTGACATCAAAAGCGGGACATAAAAAAAGCGCCCTGAGGCGCTTTTTTACTTAAAACACATTAACCGATGTACTGCTGGCCTTTCATATACGGACGCAGCACTTCAGGGATTTCGATACGACCGTCAGCCTGCTGGTAGTTTTCCAGCACCGCCACCAGGGTACGACCCACTGCCAGACCGGAACCGTTCAGGGTGTGCACCAGACGGGTTTTCTTGTCGGATTTAGTGCGGCAACGAGCCTGCATACGGCGAGCCTGGAAATCACCTACGTTGGAGCAAGAGGAGATTTCGCGGTAGGTATTCTGCGCCGGAACCCACACTTCGAGGTCAAAGGTTTTGCAGGCACCAAAGCCCATATCACCGGTACACAGCGCCATACGACGGTACGGCAGACCCAGCAGCTCCAGCACTTTTTCCGCGTGGCCGGTCATCTCTTCCAGCGCCGCCATAGACTCTTCCGGACGCACGATCTGCACCATCTCAACTTTGTCGAACTGGTGCATACGGATCAGACCGCGGGTGTCACGACCATAGGAGCCCGCTTCAGAACGGAAGCACGGAGAGTGTGCGGTCAGTTTGATCGGCAGGTCATCTTCGTCGATGATTTCATCGCGTACGAGGTTGGTCAGCGGCACTTCTGCCGTTGGGATCAGCGCATAGTTGCTGCTGTCTGCTTCTTCGTCCAGGGGACGGGTATGGAACAGATCGCCGGCAAATTTCGGCAGCTGGCCCGTGCCGTACAGCGTATCGTGGTTAACCAGATAGGGTACGTAGGTTTCACTGTAGCCGTGCTGCTCGGTGTGCAGATCCAGCATAAACTGGGCCAGCGCACGATGCAGATGAGCAATCTGCCCTTTCATCACCACAAAACGGGAACCGGTCAGCTTAACCGCGGCGGCAAAGTCCAGGCCCGCGTGCATTTCACCCAGCGTCACGTGATCGCGAACCTCGAAGTCGAACTCGCGAGGCGTGCCCCAGCGTTTCACTTCAACGTTGTCGTTTTCGTCTTTACCGACAGGTACGCTGTCGTCGGGAGTGTTCGGGATCGCCAGGGCGATGTCACGAATTTCGGCCTGAAGAACGTCCAGCTCCGCTTTCGCCTGATCCAGTTCTTCGCCCAGTTTGTTCACTTCCAGGCGTAATGGCTCGATGTCTTCCCCGCGCGCTTTCGCCTGGCCGATGGATTTCGATCGAGAATTACGCTCTGCCTGCAAGTTTTCTGTTTGTACCTGCAGAACTTTACGACGCTCTTCAAGAGCGCGCAGCTTATCTACATCCAGTTTAAAGCCCCGGCGTGCCAGTTTTTCAGCGACTGCGTCTGGCTCGTTACGCAGCAGATTGGGATCGAGCATGCTTATCCTGTGCTTATCGAATTAAAAAATAGGAGGAAATGACCGCAGCCTGCGGTCATCAGATACAGCGTCAACATTACCGCAACGATAGCGCTAACGGTAGCGTTTTATAGGGCTATTTTGATCCTGTCCGGTAAGCCAGGCGAGCTTTTCGCCGATCTTGCCCTCAAGGCCTCTGTTTGTCGGGTGATAGTAGCGTGTTTGTGCCATTTCCTGCGGGAAATACTCCTCCCCGGCGGCATAGGCGTTCGGCTCGTCGTGCGCATAGCGATACGCCTGACCGTAACCCATCTCTTTCATCAGTTTGGTCGGGGCGTTACGCAGATGGACCGGGACATCGTAGTCCGGACGCTCGCGGGCATCGGACATCGCGGCTTTGAAGGCGGTATAGACGGCATTGCTTTTCGGCGCACAGGCCAGATAGACAATCGCCTGCGCGATGGCGCGTTCGCCTTCGGCAGGCCCAACCCGGGTGAAGCAATCCCAGGCAGAGAGCGCCACCTGCATCGCGCGCGGATCGGCGTTACCCACATCTTCCGAGGCAATGGCCAGACAGCGGCGGGCCACATAGAGCGGATCGCCCCCGGCGGTAATAATGCGCGCATACCAGTACAGCGCGGCATCGGGCGCGCTGCCGCGTACCGATTTGTGCAGCGCGGAGATCAGGTCGTAGAAACGATCGCCTTTGTTATCGAAACGCGCGCTGCGTTCACCGGCGATTTCCGTCAGCAGCGCCGGGAGCAGAACCCGCTTACCGCTGTCGTCGGCTTCCGCCATATCGGCCATCATCTCGAGCGTATTCAGCGCCCGGCGCGCGTCGCCATTCACCAGCTCAGCAATGGCCAGACGGGTTTCGTCCGGCAACACGATATCCTGGCCGCCGTAGCCCCGGGCCTTATCGGTCATTGCCTGGGTCAGCACCTGCTCGATGTCTTCGGTGGTTAACGACTTTAGTAGATAAACGCGGGCGCGGGACAACAGGGCCGAGTTCAGCTCGAACGAGGGATTTTCGGTCGTGGCACCGATAAAGGTGATGGTGCCGTCTTCGATGTGCGGCAGGAAGGCATCCTGCTGGCTTTTGTTGAAACGATGAACCTCATCGACAAACAAAATGGTGCGGCGCCCGGCATTGCGGTTCTGTCGCGCCCGTTCGATGGCTTCGCGGATTTCTTTCACGCCGGAGGTGACGGCGGAAATGCGCTCGACGTCGGCATCAGCATAGCGGGCAATCACTTCTGCCAGCGTCGTTTTACCGGTGCCGGGCGGCCCCCAGAGGATCATCGAATGCAGATGCCCGGCTTCAATAGCGCGCGGCAAGGGTTTGCCCGCAGCCAGCAGATGCTGCTGGCCGATATACTGCGCTAAATTTTCTGGCCGCATACGGGCGGCCAGAGGTTGAAACGCATTATCTGAAAAATCGAGCGACAGATTGCTCACTCACGCCTCTTACTTATTACGTTGATCGTCCACCGTTACGCCCTTCGGCGGGGTAAAGGTGAATTTCGATGCATCGACCGCACCGTTCTGCTGGGATTTCAGCTGATAACTGCTGCGCTGATCGTCCTGCTCAACCGCACCGAACTGATTGATGGTGCCGTTGCTGCTCACGTTAATGGTGAACTGCTTCAGATTGCCGCTACCGCCTTTTGGCGTCAGGACAAAGTCATCCCCGGTCTGTTTGATATTGTACTGCTGCCAGTCGCTGGCCTGGTTACGGGCAATCAGCATAAACGGCGTGTTGCTGGCGGCATCCTTCAGCCAGGTGGCAGTGGCCTGCTCAACAAACGGGTTAAAGAACCACAGGGTTTTACCGTCGGAGACAAGGATGCTTTCGTCCGGCTGGGTCATATGCCAGTTGAACAGATTCGGACGTTTAACCCACAAGTCACCCTGACCTTCCTGCACCGCGTTGCCGCTGCCATCGGTCACTTTCTGCGTGAAGCTGGCGTGGAAGCTGCTCACTTTATCCAGGCGGCTTTTCAGGTCGCTGGCGGCATCAGCCCAGACGCTGCTTGCCACAAAGCCAGTCAGTAATGCACAGGTGATTGCGATTTTTTTCATTGTTCATCCTTACAAAGCGTCTTCCCGAAATGGGGGGTTCTGTCACTATTCTGGACCTGCCCGCAGGCAGGCGACAGAAGAAAATGCTTAAATTTTGCTGCTTTACCCATCTTTGCAATCAAAACATCACTCGAACGGCGGCGGTGCCAGTACTTCACGGTTGCCGTTGTGGCCCTGTTCGCTCACGATGCCCTGGGCTTCCATCTGCTCGATGATGCGTGCCGCCCGGTTGTAGCCGATACGGAACTGGCGCTGAACCCCGGAAATAGAGGCTTTGCGTTTTTCAGTGACGAAATTAACGGCCTGATCGAAGAGCGGATCCAGCTCTTCGCCGCCGTCAAAGCCGCCACCGCCGCCGCCTTCGCTTTCGCTGTCAGAGGTGATGCCTTCGATATATTGCGGACGACCGCGCGCCTTCCAGTCCTGAACCACAGCATGCACTTCCTGGTCACGGACAAACGCGCCGTGGACACGCACCGGCGAGGTCGAGTTAGGCCCGGAGTAGAGCATATCCCCCATACCGAGCAGCGATTCCGCGCCGCCCTGGTCGAGAATGGTACGGGAGTCAATTTTGCTCGACACGGTAAAGGCGATACGGGTCGGAATGTTCGCCTTAATCAGCCCGGTGATAACATCCACCGACGGACGCTGGGTCGCCAGCACCAGGTGAATACCTGCCGCACGCGCTTTCTGCGCCAGGCGGGCGATCAGCTCTTCCACTTTCTTGCCGACGGTCATCATCAGGTCAGCAAATTCATCCACCAGCACCACGATGTAAGGCAGTTTTTCCAGCACCGGATGTTCGGCATCCATACTGTCGCCCGGCTTCCAGTACGGATCCGGAATTGGGCGTCCCATCTTCGCCGCTTCGGCGATGATCTCGTTATAACCGGCGAGGTTACGCACGCCCAGCGCAGACATCAGCTTGTAGCGACGCTCCATCTCGTTGACGCTCCAGCGCAGGGCGTTGGCAGCATCTTTCATGTCGGTGACAACTTCGGTCAGCAGATGCGGTATTCCTTCATAGACCGACAGCTCGAGCATTTTCGGGTCGATCATGATGAAACGCACGTCTTCCGGCTGCGCCTTATACAGAATGCTGAGGATCATGGCGTTCACGCCGACAGACTTACCGGAACCGGTCGTACCCGCTACCAGCAGGTGTGGCATTTTGGCCAGATCGGCCACCACCGGCTCGCCGGCAATGTCTTTACCCAGCACCACACTCAGCGGCGACGGGTTATCACGGAATTTGGCGTTATCCAGCACTTCGCGCAGATAAACGGTCTGACGTTTTTTGTTCGGCAGTTCCAGGCCAACGTATGGTTTACCCGGGATCACCTCAACCACACGCACGGCCACGGTCGACAGCGAACGCGCCAGGTCACGAGAGAGGTTGGAAATACGCGCGGCTTTTACGCCCGGCGCCAGGTTCAGCTCGAAACGCGTGATTACCGGACCAGGTGAATAGTTCACCACATCCGCTTTGATACGGAAATCGGCCAGACGCAGTTCAACCAGGCGCGCCATCTGATCGAGGGCGAAGGTATCGACGGGTTCAACTTCGGTTGGCGGCGGTGTCAACAGATCAAATGACGGCAGCGGCGTGGTCGGTCTTTGCAGCGGCCGACTGTCACCGTTACGCATCAGCAGCGGATGGATCAGGCTCTGTTGAGACTGAAGCGCTGGCTGCTGCACAGGTTGCTGAGGTTGGGCATACTGCTGCGGCGGCTGCTGAACAGGCTGTTGCGGCTGGGCATACTGCTGAGGCGGCTGCTGCACAGGCTGTTGCGGCTGGGCATACTGCTGCGGCGGCTGCTGAACAGGCTGTTGCGGCTGGGCATACTGCTGTGGCTGCTGTGGCGTAACCGCCTGGCGCGGCGGCTCGGCTTCCGGCATCACGCCTGGCGTGAACAGGGGTTCACTCGGCGTATCATCCACCAGATCTTTCATAGGCGAGAATTCGAAGTCCGCCAGCGAGAACGGGTTAGCGCCCGTCGGCTGCTCTCCGGAATAACGCTGCTGCTGCGTGGCGGCGAACTGGCGCGCCAGCTCCGCCTCTGCGGCATCGTCTTCGTCATCCTGAGTGACGAACTGCGGCGGCTCGGCCTGATACTCATCGCCACCATACCGCTGATGTTGCTGCTGAGCGAACTGGCGGGCCAGCTCCTCCTGCTGCATTTCATCGGCATCGTCATCGTAGTGTTCATCCTCGTACTGCTGGCGTCCGGCTTCACGCGCTTTCTCTTCCGCCATCCGCTGAGAAGGCAGCTTGATGCCATAGGAGGCAAGCTCACGGCGGGTAGGAACGCGCACGCGGTTAGGGCGCGGCAGCTGTGGGCCAATGCCCTCTTTCACCTGCGGACGCGGAGCGCCACTGGTCGCGAGGCTGAATAACGGTGCTCCAGCGCTGGCCGCAGCGGCACCTGCACTTGTTGCCTGCTGTACGCTGGCGGCAACAGGCGCGACGACGGAGGCGGGTTCCACAGCGGGAACCGGAATAGTCGGGGTTTCAGCGGCTTTAACAGGGGCTGGCTCTTGTGCCGCCTCAGGTACCGGCTGATACCAGGCTGCGAGCTGCTCACGTTCACGGGCACGTTTTTCTTCCACCTCTTCGAAATAGTAAAGCGGTGGACGGGACGGTTTCACCTCTTCAACCGGCGGCTCTTCAACAACCGGTTGAGCAATAACCGGCTCTGGCTGATAGACAGGTTCAGACTGATAAACGGGTTCTGGCTGATAAACGGGCTGCTGTGGCTCGTACTGCGGCTGCGCAAAGACCGGCTCAGGTTGATAAGGCGGTTGCCACTGCTCCTGTGAGGCAGGGGCGGTGTAAGGTTCTGGCTCAGGGATATACGCCGGGGCTGCTGGCGCAACAGGCTCAGCCTGCCAGTCAACGGCAGGAGGCTGCAGCGGCATCTCCGGTACCGAAGGAGTCGGGATCACCGGATCAACGGGTGCAGCGAAAGCCTGGGTTGCCGTAGTTGCAGCCGCGGCGGCGGCAAGCGGCTCAGCCGCTGAGTGCCCGTTGAGCAGCGGATCGTATTCATCATAATCGGATGCCAGCGCACGATTGCCGGAGAACAGCACATCATCCGGATCGGCGGCTACGCCACGGGCGCTGTAAGCCACCTCTTCGTCGTCGTCCATCCGTTTGCCGGAGAACAACGCCGCGTCGGTTTTGCGGCCTAATGGGTTGGCGAACTTCTCTGCCACACGCTTACGACGCGCCAGCGCCCCGCGCATAATGCGGGCCCGACGGGACTCACGACGCTCGGGGCTCGGCTCGGCATCTTCGTAGTCGTCTTCATACTCCTCGTCGTTCTCCCAGGTGTCGTCGCGACGGGTGCGGTTGCTGGCAAAGGTCAGGAGATTGAGGATCACACTGCCGATTTTCTCGGCAATGCTCACCCAGGACCAGCCGGTAAAGAGCGTCAGCCCCGCGCCCCAGACGCAGAGCAGCGCAAGCGTGCCGCCGCTGCTGTGCAGCATCGGCTGCAGTGCAGTACTCAGCAGGCTGCCAATCACGCCGCCGGAGGCAAAATACCAGATGTCATCAGCGTTAATCGCCGCCAGACCACAGGAGGTGAGGATCAGCGCCAGCGCGCCAATGAGGCGCAGCGAAACGGCAAAATAGTCGATGTAGTCATCGTTCTGGCGATGGCGCCAGGCGAACCAGCAGCCGCCAATAATAATCACGGGAAGGGTGTACGCCATCACGCCAAAGATAAAGAACAGCGTATCCGCCAGCCATGCGCCCGGTACGCCGCCTAAATTATGAATAGGCTCGTGCCACGCGGTTTGTGACCAGCTGGGATCGGAGGGATTAAAACTGAGTAAGGCTGCCATCAACCAGACGGCAAAAAGAGCAACAAGGATCAGTAACGCCTCAAGGAGTCGGCGCCCACTGCTGAGCTTGGTTAAATTGACTTCTTTGTCTTCGGTATATTCCTGGCTCAAAACAGGCTCTCCAGGTATCAGGCAATTCCTGCCTGAGTGCTAAACGGACAACAGTGCCGGGAAGCCCGACACTGTTGCTGTATGGATTACCAGGAGTGTAATCAAAGTACGCTGATAATGCACCTGTTCCGTGTTAGCGCGTCTTAATAACCAGACGATTGCTCTGTTTGACTTCTTCCATTACCACATAGGTACGGGTGTCGTTCACACCAGGCAGTCGCAGCAGGGTTTCACCCAGCAGCTTACGGTATGCGGACATATCAGGTACGCGGGTTTTCAACAGGTAGTCGAAATCACCGGAAACCAGATGACACTCTTGAATTTCTTCAAGTTTTTGTACGGCGGCATTGAATTGCTCAAACACATCCGGCGCACCACGATTCAGAGTAATCTCAACAAATACCAGAAGTGAGGCATCCAGATAATGCGGGTTCAGCAGCGCTGTATAGCCCTGAATAAAACCCTGTCTTTCCAGTCGGCGCACACGCTCAAGGCATGGCGTCGGGGAAAGTCCCACACGTTTTGAAAGCTCGACGTTGGAAATACGCCCATCCTTTTGCAATTCATTAAGAATGTTACGATCGATACGGTCGAGATCTTTGCCAGGGCGCTTCTTGCTATCTACCATTATTATTGTCTCTCTGTATTCCTTCCCTAACTCCTGCCAGGACCCTGTGCACTTCACTGTTCAGAGTCTTTCCCCCGGTTAACCGCATCGCCTGTTTTTTAGTTTACGCGATACCGATTGGGGTTATGTGGTATGAAGACCGTTGCCCAGAGGCGGCCATCAACATCACGAATGGCATCTGTCCACACCATGCGTAGATTTCGCTGACCCGGTAAAAATGGTGATTTTGTGCATGACTATGCGAAACACAAAGACCGATTTTTTTCTTCCTTGAATGTTTTCGCAAAAGCGCAGGGGATTGTCAAAGCAAAACATCGATTTTTAGTACAACATGCCGGATATTCATTACGTCCGGCGATTAATCCTCATGTTACCGCCGCAGTTTCGACCGATTGCCTACAAATATTGTTATAAAATCACCTTTTCTGCACCGCGGTTGATTGGCGCTTTCTATTACACACATCGTTAACAAAATCGCTGCGCCCTTTTTTTACGGCAGTAAATTCCCTACAATCCGGGAAAATGTCTGCCAACAACAATGGGGATCTCATGGGCACGGCCAAACACAGTAAGCTGCTAATTCTTGGTTCTGGACCTGCGGGATACACCGCAGCGGTCTACGCGGCACGCGCTAACCTGCAACCGGTACTGATCACGGGCATGGAAAAAGGCGGTCAGCTGACCACCACCACTGAAGTAGAAAACTGGCCAGGCGATCCTGAAGGCCTGACCGGGCCGCTGCTGATGGAGCGCATGCATGAGCATGCCACCAAATTTGATACCGAAATCATTTTTGACCACATCAACCAGGTCGATCTGCAAAACCGTCCGTTCCGCCTGACCGGCGACAACGCGGAATACACCTGCGACGCGCTGATCATCGCTACCGGCGCCTCTGCCCGCTATCTGGGTCTGCCGTCTGAAGAGGCGTTTAAAGGCCGCGGCGTTTCCGCCTGCGCAACCTGCGACGGTTTCTTCTATCGCAACCAGAAGGTCGCGGTCATCGGCGGCGGCAACACCGCGGTTGAAGAGGCTCTCTACCTGGCGAATATCGCCTCTGAAGTTCATCTTATTCACCGCCGTGATACTTTCCGCGCGGAAAAGATCCTGATCAAGCGTCTGATGGATAAAGTGGCCAGCGGCAACATCGTGCTGCACACCCACCGCACCCTGGAAGAGGTGACCGGCGATCAGATGGGCGTTGCAGGTCTGCGCATTCGTGATACGCAGAACACCGACAACGTCGAAACGCTGGAAGTGGCGGGTCTGTTTGTTGCCATCGGCCACAGTCCGAACACGGCGATCTTCGACGGTCAGCTGGAGCTGGAGAACGGCTACATCAAAGTGCAGTCCGGTATTCATGGCAATGCGACCCAGACCAGCATCCCTGGCGTATTCGCTGCGGGCGACGTAATGGACCACATTTATCGTCAGGCGATCACCTCTGCAGGCACCGGTTGTATGGCCGCGCTGGATGCAGAACGATATCTCGACGGACTGGCCGATCAGAGTAAATAATTTTTACAAATCAGCAACAAACGTAAAAAAGGCGACGATAAGTCGCCTTTATTGTCCCTGCGTTGTAACATTGCCGTGCCCAATACCTAATAACTTCACCTGCAAAGCACGCAATGGAAAAAACCCGTCAACAAGAGTTAACACGCTGGCTTAAACAGCAAAGCGTTCTTTCCCGCCGCTGGCTGAATATTTCCCGTCTTTTAGGGTTTATCAGCGGGCTGTTGATTGTTGGCCAGGCATGGCTGCTGGCCCGCATTCTTAACCATATGATCATGGAAAATATCCCGCGGGAGGCGCTGTTACTGCCTTTCATTGTGCTGATCCTTGTGTTTATCCTGCGTGCCTGGGTGGCCTGGCTGCGTGAGCGCGTGGGTTTTCACGCCGGGCAGAACATTCGCTATGAAATTCGCCGCCAGGTGCTCGACAGATTGCAGGAGGCCGGACCCGCGTGGATCCAGGGCAAGCCTGCCGGAAGCTGGGCGACGCTGATCCTCGAGCAAATCGATGATATGCACGACTACTATGCCCGCTATCTGCCCCAGATGGCGCTGGCCGCTTTTGTTCCCCTCCTGATTGTGCTCGCTATTTTCCCCTACAACTGGGTCGCGGCGCTGATCCTGCTGGGTACCGCCCCGCTGATCCCGCTGTTTATGGCGATGGTCGGCATGGGCGCGGCCGATGCCAACCGCCGCAACTTCCTGGCGCTCGGGCGTCTCAGCGGCCATTTCCTTGACCGCCTGCGTGGCATGGAAACGCTGCGTATTTTTGGTCGCGGTGAAGCTGAAACCGAAAACATCCGCCACGCCTCGCAGGATTTCCGCCAGCGCACCATGGAAGTGTTACGCCTGGCGTTTCTCTCCTCCGGCGTACTGGAGTTTTTCACCTCGCTGTCGATTGCGCTGGTTGCCGTCTATTTTGGTTTCTCCTATCTGGGTGCCCTCGATTTTGGTCACTACGGTACCGCTGTGACCCTCTCCGCAGGCTTCCTGGCCCTGATTCTGGCGCCAGAGTTTTTCCAGCCGCTGCGCGATCTGGGCACCTTTTACCATGCGAAGGCTCAGGCAGTGGGCGCAGCCGACAGCCTGAAAACCTTCCTAGAAACCCCGCTGGCCCATCCGCAGCGCGGCGACGTCACCCTGAGCACCACCAAACCGGTCAGCGTGGAGGCCGAAGATTTTTGCGTGCTCTCGCCAGAGGGCAAAGTGCTGGCAGGGCCATTAAACTTCACCCTGGCGGCTGGTCAGCGGGTGGTGCTGGTGGGTACCAGCGGCTCCGGCAAAAGCTCGCTGCTGAATGCATTGTCCGGCTTTATGGCCTACAGCGGCTCGCTGCGGATCAATCAGGCAGAGCTCTCTGCGCTCGATCCTGATGAGTGGCGCACCCACCTGAGCTGGGTGGGTCAGAACCCGCAGCTGCCAGCGCCTACGCTGCGGGAAAACGTGCTCCTGGCGCGCCCGGACGCCAGCGAAGAAGAGCTGCAGTCGGTGCTCGATCGTGCGTGGGTCAGCGAGTTTCTGCCTCTGCTGCCGAACGGTGTGGACACAGTGGTGGGCGATCAGTCGGCGGGGCTCTCCGTCGGCCAGGCGCAGCGTATTGCCGTGGCCCGCGCCCTGCTTAACCCGTGCCAGCTTTTACTGCTGGATGAGCCCGCCGCCAGCCTGGATGCGCACAGTGAACAGCGCGTAATGCTGGCCCTGGATGCCGCATCGCAGCAGCAGACCACACTGATGGTGACCCACCAGCTGGAGGGCATTGCTCAGTGGGATCAGATTTGGGTCATGGAAAACGGCCAGCTTGTTGAGCAGGGCGATTACGCTACGCTCGCGGCGGCACAGGGTCCGTTTGCGGCCCTGCTGGCAAACCGTCAGGAGGAGATCTGATGCGCGCTTTACTGCCTTATCTGGCGCTGTATATGCGTCACAAGTGGTTGCTGACGCTGGGGGTGGTGCTGGCGATTGTCACCCTGCTGGCCAGTATCGGCCTGTTAACGCTCTCCGGTTGGTTCCTCTCTGCCTCGGCGGTAGCCGGGTTTGCCGGACTGTACAGCTTCAACTATATGCTGCCTGCCGCCGGGGTGCGCGGCACGGCGATCACCCGTACCGCCGGGCGCTACTTTGAACGTCTGGTCAGCCACGATGCGACCTTCCGCGTGCTGCAACACCTGCGCGTGACCACCTTCAGCAAGCTATTACCCCTCTCCCCTGCCGGGCTGGCGCGCTATCGTCAGGGTGAACTGCTTAACCGCGTCGTCGCCGACGTGGATACCCTCGATCACCTTTACCTGCGCGTGATCTCTCCACTGGTGGGGGCGCTGGTGGTGATTGTGGTTGTCACCCTCGGGCTGTGCCTGCTGGATGTTCACATTGCCCTGGTGCTCGGCGGCATCATGCTCGCGACGCTCTTTTTATTGCCGCCGCTGTTTTACCGCGCCGGAAAACCGACCGGTGAAAACCTGACCCGCCTGCGCGGGGAGTATCGCCAGCAGCTGACGGGCTGGCTGCAGGGTCAGGCTGAGCTGACAATCTTTGGTGCCAGCCGTCGCTATCGCGCGCAGATGGAAAATACCGAGCTGAACTGGCACGAAGCCCAGCGCAAGCAGTCTGAGCTGACGGCCCTGTCTCAGGCGTTGATGCTGTTGATTGGCGCAGGCGCAGTCATGGCGATGCTGTGGCTGGCCTCCGGCGGCGTGGGCGATAATACCCAGCCGGGTCCGCTCATCGCGCTGTTTGTCTTCTGTGCGCTGGCAGCGTTCGAAGCCCTTGCTCCGGTGACCGGTGCGTTTCAGCATCTGGGTCAGGTGGTAGCCTCGGCGCTGCGCATCACGCAAATTACCGGCCAGGAGCCTGAGGTACGGTTCAGCACCACCGCCTCTGAAGTACCTGAGCAACTGGCGCTGCGTCTTGTGGATGTGAGTTTTTCCTACGACGGCCAGGCCCAACCCGCGCTGGACCACATTACTCTGACGATCCCCGCAGGCGCACAGGTTGCGGTGCTGGGACGTACGGGTTGCGGTAAATCCACGCTGCTGCAGCTCCTGACCCGAGCCTGGGATCCGGCCCAGGGAGAGATCCTGTTCAACGATATGCCCCTGATGCAGATGAGTGAGCCCGCGCTGCGCAAAACGGTAAGCGTGGTGCCCCAGCGGGTCCATCTTTTCAGCGCTACCCTGCGCGACAACCTGCTGCTGGCTGCCCCCGGCACCGCCGACGAGGTATTAGGTGCGATGCTGGAGAAAGTGGGTCTGCACAAGCTGCTGGAAGACGACGGGCTCAACAGCTGGCTCGGTGAAGGCGGGCGTCAGCTTTCCGGCGGCGAGCTGCGCCGTCTGGCGATTGCCCGCGCGCTGCTGCACGATGCGCCACTGATGTTGCTGGATGAACCTACCGAGGGACTGGACGCCACCACGGAGCGTCAAATCCTTGATTTACTGAAAAAAGAGATGCAGGGCAAAACGGTGCTAATGGTGACGCACCGTCTGCGCGGCCTGGCGGATTTCGATCAAATTATTGTGATGGACAACGGACAAATTATTGAGCAAGGTAATCACGCTGAACTGTTGGCAAAACAGGGCCGCTACTACCAGTTTAAACAACGTCTGTAGTCTATATTTGAACCGATCCCCACTTTGCGTACTGGAGTTTTGTTGTCATGCGCCTGGTCCAGCTCTCTCGTCATTCTCTTGCGTTCCCTTCTCCGGAAGGGGCGCTACGCGAACCTAATGGTTTGCTGGCCCTGGGCGGCGATCTGAGCCCGTCGCGTTTATTGATGGCGTACCAGCGCGGGATTTTTCCGTGGTTTTCCCCTGGCGATCCGATCTTATGGTGGTCACCGGATCCCCGCGCCATTCTGTGGCCCGCAGAGTTTCATATCAGCCGCAGCATGAAGCGCTTTCACGTCCGCTCCCCCTACCGCGTCACCCTTAACCACGCCTTTGGCCAGGTGATCCAGGGGTGCGCCAGCGATCGTTTTGAAGGGACCTGGATCACCCCCGAGGTGATCGCCGCCTACCATCGCCTGCACGAACTGGGTTACGCCCATTCCATTGAGGTATGGGACGATAAAAACGAGCTGGTAGGCGGGATGTACGGCGTGGCGCAGGGCACGCTGTTTTGCGGCGAATCGATGTTCAGCCGGGCGATTAACGCCTCGAAAACCGCGCTGCTGGTCTTCTGCGAGCGTTTTGCCCGCAGCGGCGGGAAATTAGTTGATTGCCAGGTGCTGAACGAACACACCGCCTCCCTGGGCGCGGTTGAGATCTCCCGCCATGAATATCTCGCACAGCTGGCAACCCTGCGCATGCAAAAATTACCGCAGAACTTCTGGGTGCCAACGACGTTATTTATGCCCCAGAGATAAATGTTTTCCGCATATTTTTCCTCAAAGTGCTATAATTCTGCCGCAGAGTAGGTTCTGCCTGTTGCCCCGCCGCCGTTTGGGAATAGTTCGCATCCGATAACGCCCTATCGTTTATCCTGCCATCTCCCCTTTACGTATGCGCTTTTCGTACGGTTCATCCGTGACGTCCGGGTAATACGCTGAAACTGCTTTGCTGCGTTTTAAACGCGCAAATCTTTACTTAATTGATGAATTTCGGCATTATCTTGCCGGTTCAAAACTTGGTAGTGATACCCCAGAGGATTAGATGGCCAAAGAAGACAATATTGAAATGCAGGGTACCGTTCTCGAAACGTTGCCTAACACCATGTTTCGCGTAGAACTGGAAAACGGTCACGTTGTTACCGCGCATATCTCCGGTAAAATGCGTAAGAACTATATCCGTATTCTGACGGGCGACAAAGTGACTGTTGAGCTGACCCCGTACGACCTGAGCAAAGGCCGCATTGTCTTCCGTAGTCGCTAAGAGTTTTTCGCCGCGAATGGCGTAGTGAGAATAATAAAGGCCGGGTAATCCCGGCCTTTTTTTATGCCCGTCGTGTATCAGTGGATATGCACCACGGTCAGATCGGCCAGCATCGCATGGGAAATCTCGTGCAGCAGCCCGGTGAGATATGGGAGCATTTCGCGGTCAAAATGCGACACCAGCAGCACATGGTTTAAGGCCCGGCAGTAATCGCACTGGGCTTCGGTGCTGTCCAGCAGCCACTCCTGTTTGTGCGTGGGCGGAAGCTCCGTCTCATCCAGCACGCGAAAATCGGTCATCGATTTTTCCAGCTCGCTTTTAAATGCGTTCAGGTATGCCGCAAGACAGCGGCAGACGGGCTGCGTTTGCGGTAGGGAGTCGCAATCGACGAGGATTTCGGTGAGCAGGTTGCAGCGCGCGGCGAGAGTGGATAGATCGGGGGTGCTGTGTTCGAGTTCGCTGTAAAGCTGGGCAACATTATTTTCGTTAGTCATAAATCAATCCTTTATGCACGGGAACATATCTGTGCACACAATTCAGGACGCCAATCCCGGCACCTGATTTTGCAGGGCATCACCATTTTATTACTGTGGTTTTATCCAGCAATATCCCTGTTTCAATTCTGGATAACGCCTCGCAAAATTATTGATTAGGGTTCACGCGGCCTCCCCCTCACCCTAACCCTAACCCTCAGGGAGAGGGAACCGATCGAGCATGCAGCGATGCCAGAGCGCAAGTTTGATTTGGCAACTATAGCGACGACCTGGTCCGGCTGAAAATCGCTGAGGCGTTGAACGCAGGCCGGGGCGAGGCGCATGGACGCGCCGAGAGGGGGCGACCTACATGGATGTAGGATCGCCCCCGACCCGAAAGCCGAAGGGAATAAGCCGAAGGAACCGCAAAGCGGCGATTTTCTTTGCCGGGAGCCGGGGTTGCCAGGGGGGAGGCGGTGCACTGAACCCCGTTTCCTGGACACCTCTATTCTTTTGTTTTTTCTGCCTGAGTCCGGTACGTCACCGGGCTCAGGCCGCCAGTTTTCAGGCTAATTCGTTCGGTGTTGAAGTAACGAATATAAGCCCTGATATCCCGCTCCAGCTCCTTCACGGAACCATACTTCTTGCGGTAGTACATCTCCACTTTCAGATGACTGAAGAAGTTTTCCATTACTGCATTATCCAGGCAGTTTCCCTTTCGCGACATACTCTGGACTATCCCGGCTTTTTCCAGCATTAACCGCCATGCCGGCGTCCTGTAAGCCCAGCCCTGATCGCTGTGTAAGACCAGGCCTTCACTATGTCTTTTTGCTTTCAGGGCCTTATGTAGCATCCTGCAGACCAGAGGCTGTGACGGGCTGGTCGACATATTCCAGGCCACGATTTCGTTGTTGAACAGATCCTGCAGGGCTGACAGGTACAGTTTCTGTCCCCCGGCCCGGAACTCCGTCACATCCGTACACCACTTGATCCCGCTTCGTTCAGCGCTGAAGTCGCGGGCCAGCAGATTGGCGGATGCCAGCCCTGCATCCGGCATATACGAGCGGTATCTTTTCCGCCGCAGCTGACAGGTGAGGCCATGCTCTTTCATCAGCCTGCGCACTGTCTTGTGATTGAGCGTGAAGCCCTCATCCCGCAGTGCTCTCGTCATTCTCCGGTAGCCATAACGCTGCGCATGCCGCTGGCTGATGGCCTTCATTGCACTGACCGCATCCGCATAACGCTCAGTCCCGTGCTCAGGGTGCGAGACATGATAATAATATGTGCTGCGTGACAACCGCGCGGCATACAGCAGGCAGGGCAGCCTGTGTGCCGTCAGCAACGACTGCACTATTCTGGTTTTTTCTCCTGCTCCCTGAGCGCGTTTTCTTCTCTCAGGGCTTTCAGCTTTTTTAAGTAAGCATTTTCCGCACGCAGATATTCCAGCTCCCTCTGCAGTTCTTTGGGCGTCATTTCACTGAAGGGCTTAGCACCGGGGACATATTTTTTCTGTGACATAGCGGGTCCGGGTCTGGCAGTGTGAAGCGCCTTTGCCCCTCCCCTCCGGTAGCGCCTCATCCAGTTGAGAATAAGGGATTCATTGGGGATGGCGAAGCGCGATGAAGCCTCCGCATAGCTGCACCTGTTTTTTGCGACGTAACGGACAACGCGGAGCCTGAATTCTGCAGTATAGGTCCGCGCAGGACGGTCCTCCAGCCCGGCTTTACCCTGACGACGGTAAGCCCGTAGCCAGCGGGTCAGGGGTGATTTGCCGACACTGAACAGGCGGGCTGTTTCTTTAATGCCCGACTTTCCGGCCATGTAATGCTCTACAGCCGCAAGTCTGATATGGAAAGGATGTTTCATCGTTCTGAACCTCCAGATTTGGAATCTGGTGTCCAGGATCCGGGGTTCAGTGCAGGCGAGCCCCCCTGGCACGTTCACGGGTGACGTGATTGACAGAGAAGCAAGGAAAGTATGGTGAACGGAACCACCACAGCTGCCACATGTCACCACCGTGCATTGCCCGGCGGCGCTGCGCTTGCACGGGCCTACAACGCCCGCCCAAACTCAAACATAAAAAAAACCGGGCTTTCACCCGGTTTTTATCATCACATAACAGCGTTAGTGAGCCGCTTCCGGCTTATGCTTCGCCGCACTCTGGAAATCATACGTCAGCTCGTTCTTCGCCTGATCCAGGGCCACCGTCACCTGCCCGCCGTCCACAAGCGTTCCAAACAGCAGCTCGTTAGCCAACGGTTTCTTCAGGTTGTCCTGAATCACACGCGCCATCGGACGGGCACCCATCGCACGATCGTAGCCTTTCTCCGCCAGCCAG
Organism: Leclercia adecarboxylata; assembly: GCF_023639785.1. Lineage (NCBI taxonomy): Bacteria > Pseudomonadati > Pseudomonadota > Gammaproteobacteria > Enterobacterales > Enterobacteriaceae > Leclercia > Leclercia adecarboxylata. The sequence goes on along the minus strand of NZ_CP098325.1, from coordinate 1,519,693 downwards.
TTGCGGGCTTCCTGACTCACTTCCAGGGAGACCCCTTTCTGATCCAGCTGAACCTGCAGCTCGACGATGAACTTATCCACCACCTGATGGATCACCTCGGTAGACAGATGATCGAACCAGATAATGTTATCCAGACGGTTACGAAACTCCGGCGTAAAGACCTTCTTGATCTCTTCCATCGCATCGGTGCTGTTATCCTGGTGGATCAGGCCGATGGACTTACGCTCGGTCTCACGCACACCGGCGTTGGTGGTCATCACCATCACCACGTTACGGAAGTCCGCCTTGCGCCCGTTGTTGTCGGTCAGCGTGCCGTTGTCCATCACCTGCAGCAGCAGGTTAAAGACGTCAGGGTGCGCTTTCTCGATCTCATCGAGCAGCAGAACCGCATGCGGATGCTTGATCACCGCATCGGTGAGCAGGCCGCCCTGGTCAAAGCCCACATAGCCCGGAGGCGCACCGATCAGACGGCTAACGGTGTGACGCTCCATATACTCGGACATATCAAAGCGCAGCAGCTCAATACCCAGCGCTTTAGAGAGCTGCACCGTCACCTCGGTTTTCCCCACCCCGGTCGGACCGGCGAACAGGAAGGAACCTACAGGCTTATGTTCATGCCCCAGTCCGGCGCGGGCCATCTTGATGGCCTCGGTTAAGGCCTCAATGGCTTTATCCTGACCAAAGACCAGCATTTTCAGGCGATCGCCGAGGTTTTTCAGCGTGTCGCGGTCGCTCTGAGACACGCTCTTCTCAGGGATACGCGCGATGCGGGCCACCACGGATTCAATATCCGCCACGTTGACCGTTTTCTTACGCTTGCTGACCGGCATCAGACGGGCACGCGCGCCCGCTTCGTCGATCACGTCGATCGCTTTATCCGGCAGATGACGGTCGTTGATGTATTTCACCGCCAGCTCCACCGCCGCACGCACCGCTTTCGCGGTATAACGCACATCGTGGTGCGCTTCGTACTTCGGCTTCAGGCCGTTGATGATCTGCACCGTTTCTTCAACCGACGGTTCAGTAATGTCGATTTTCTGGAAGCGACGCGCCAGGGCGCGATCTTTTTCGAAAATATTGCTGAACTCCTGGTAGGTGGTTGAGCCAATCACGCGGATCTTGCCGCTGGAGAGCAGCGGTTTAATCAGGTTGGCGGCATCTACCTGGCCACCGGAAGCCGCACCGGCACCGATGATGGTATGGATCTCGTCGATAAACAGAATGCTGTTGGTATCCTGCTCCAGCTGTTTCAGCAGCGCTTTGAAACGTTTTTCAAAATCACCGCGGTACTTAGTGCCGGCCAGCAGGGAACCGATATCCAGCGAATAGATGGTGCAGTCGGCGATCACTTCCGGGACGTCGCCCTGCACAATGCGCCAGGCGAGCCCTTCGGCGATGGCGGTTTTACCCACGCCAGATTCCCCCACCAGCAGCGGGTTGTTCTTGCGGCGGCGGCAAAGCACCTGAATCGCCCTTTCCAGCTCTTTGTCGCGGCCTATCAGCGGGTCGATACCGCCGACGCGGGCAAGCTGGTTAAGATTGGTGGTGAAGTTTTCCATACGTTCCTCCCCGCCTGCTTGCTCTTCGCTGTTGACCTGATTGCTGGAATCCGACGCCTGATTCGGCTCGTCTTTTCGCGTTCCGTGAGAGATGAAGTTCACCACATCAAGGCGGCTGACTTCGTGTTTGCGCAGCAGGTAGGCGGCTTGCGACTCCTGCTCGCTGAAGATGGCAACCAGTACGTTTGCACCGGTAACTTCGCTACGTCCGGAGGACTGGACGTGAAACACCGCACGCTGGAGTACACGCTGGAAGCTGAGCGTGGGTTGTGTATCGCGCTCCTCTTCACTGACGGGCAGCACAGGTGTGGTCTGTTCGATGAAGGCTTCAAGTTCCTGACGCAGCGCCACCAGGTCCACGGAGCAGGCTTCAAGTGCTTCGCGGGCGGATGGGTTACTGAGCAGTGCAAGCAGCAGGTGCTCGACCGTCATAAACTCATGTCGGTGCTCACGCGCTCTGGCGAAAGCCATGTTTAAACTGAGTTCCAGTTCTTGATTGAGCATAGGCACCTCCCCCAATTTTCATTGCCTTATTCAGGCTTTTTCCAGCGTACACAGCAACGGATGCTCGTTCTCCCTCGCATACTGGTTCACCATTGCCACCTTTGTTTCGGCGACTTCAGCAGTAAAAACACCGCAGATGGCTTTGCCATGATAGTGAACCGTAAGCATCAGTTGCGTTGCACGTTCTACATCATAAGAAAAGAACTTTTGTAGCACGTCAATAACAAATTCCATCGGCGTGTAATCATCGTTCATTAACATAACTTTATACATAGATGGCGGTTTTAGCGCGTCGCGCACTTTATCTTCCGCCAGCTTGTCAAAATCGAGCCAGTCGTTCGTCTTACCCATTATCAGCCGTCATCTTCGTTTACGGTCTCCGGTCGCGTCTTTCTGATGCTGACGGGAGGCTATACATAACCTGAATCTACCTCAGATGTCAGATAACTCACACCTATTATTACCATCCGCGATGTCTGTCACAATACCTGGCAATAGCGTTAACTGCTTCAAATTTTGACGCATTTTTCCTCTCTCTTCCCCGCCAAACGCTTGACGCTGCCTTTGGTTTATCTAAATTGTACAAGCGTGAGTTGGCGAGGTTTTGAACAGCCCCCACTTCACCACCGGTTCATTACATCTAACTCAATAAGATTTACGAAGGATGTCGAAGCATGGAAACGGGTACAGTTAAGTGGTTCAACAACGCCAAAGGGTTTGGTTTTATCTGCCCTGAAGGCGGCGGCGAAGACATCTTCGCGCATTACTCCACCATTCAGATGGATGGTTACAGAACGCTGAAAGCCGGGCAGGCCGTCCGGTTCGATGTACACCTTGGGCCAAAAGGCAATCATGCCAGCGTTATTGTGCCCATCGAAGCAGAAGTGGTGGCATAGCCCTCTGTTTCATTGTGTACACCCCGCTCTCAAAATGCCAGCCCGATGCGCTGGCATTTTTATTTGTGTGCGGTTGTGCGGCCTGATGCCCGGCGGCGCTACGCTTGCACTGGCCTACAAATTCTTGTGTGCCAACGCACTTACTCCCGGGCTAACGCATCCACCGGATCCAGCCGCGCGGCGTTTCTTGCCGGTAGCCAGCCAAACAGCACCCCGGTAAAGGTAGAACAAAGAAAGGCGGTTAGCAGCGCCATCGGTGAAAAACCAATTTCCCAGCCGGGTAAAAACAGCTGCAGGGTAAAGGCGATTAACAACGAGAGCGCAATCCCCAGCGCCCCGCCAACCAGACAGACCAGCACCGCCTCAATTAAAAACTGTTGCAGTACGTCGCTGGCCCGGGCCCCCACCGCCATGCGAATGCCGATTTCCCGGGTACGCTCCGTTACCGACACCAGCATAATGTTCATCACCCCAATTCCCCCTACCAGCAAAGAGATGATGGCCACCAGGGTGAGAAAGAGCTGTAAAGTACGTGTGGTCTTTTCAGCCGTTTTCAAGAGCCCGTCCATGTTCCAGGTGAAGAAATCTTTCTTCCCGTGGCGCAGGGACAGCAGGCGCTCAAGCTGCTGCTCCGCCTGGGCGCTGTCGTAGCCATCTTTCACCCGCACGGTGATCGAGTTGAGCCAGGACTGCCCCATAATGCGACCGGAGATGGTGGTGTAAGGCAGCCAGACGCGCAAAATCTTGCTGCTGCCAAACATTGACTGCTTCTCCTCCGCCACGCCGATCACCGTCGCGGGCATATTGCCCACCAGCACGATCTCGCCCACAACCCTGGCTTTATCAGGGAACAGCTGTCGCCGGGAGTTGGCATCCAGCACGACCACCTGGGCCCGCCCTGCGAGCTGCTCTCCATTGAAGGTGCCCCCTTCGCTGAAGGTCATGCCGTAGACGTTAAAGTAATCCCCGCTGACGCCGTTGGCGCTGGCGGCCACGTCGATGTTGCCGTAGCGCAGACGCAGGTTCTGCGATACCGCCGGGGTGGCAGAGTTAACCCACGGCTGCTTCTGGATCGCCGCGAGATCGTCATATTTCAGCGCCTGCTGGTACTGTGGCTCATCATCACCGAAGTCTTTGCCGGGATAGACGTCAATGGTGTTGGTGCCGATGGAGCGGATATCCGAGAGCACCAGCTGTTTGGCGGCATCGCCTACCACCACAATGGATACCACCGAGGCGATACCGATGATGATCCCGAGCATGGTCAGCAGGGTGCGCATTTTGTTTGCAGCCATCGCCAACCAGGCCATCGTCAAGGCTTCGCGAAAACTGCTGGCAAACTGCCGCCAGCCGGACGGCGGCGGGAGCGCCACCTCCTGACGCCGGGTGGCGTTGAGGCTGGGGGGTGGATTGCTGACCAGTTCGCCATCGCGGATCTCGACGATGCGCCCAGCCTGGGAGGCCACCTGCGGGTCGTGAGTCACGATGATCACCGTATGCCCCTGATCCCGCAGCTGATGCAGGATCGCCATAACCTCCTCCCCGGAGTGGCTGTCCAGCGCCCCGGTGGGTTCATCAGCGAGGATCACCTGCCCGCCATTCATCAGCGCCCGGGCGATACTGACCCGCTGCTGCTGGCCGCCGGAGAGCTGCGAAGGCTGATAATCCACCCGCTCCCCCAGCCCGAGACGGGTGAGCAGCGCCTGGGCCCGCTCCAGACGTTTCTTACGCTCTACGCCCGCATAGACCGCCGGCACTTCGACGTTCTGCGCCGCGCTCAGGTGCGAGAGCAGATGGTAGCGCTGGAAGATAAAGCCGAAATGCTCCCGGCGCAGTTTGGCCAGCGCGTCGCTATCCAGAGTTGAGACATCGGTGCCTGCCACCCGGTAGGTGCCGCTGGTGGGTTTATCGAGGCAACCGAGAATATTCATCAGCGTCGATTTACCGGAACCCGAGGCCCCGACAATCGCCACCATCTCCCCGGCCTCCACCCGCAGCGTAATGCCCTTCAGCACCTCTACCGGCCCGTCGCCGGACGGGTAGCTGCGGCGGATATCATTCAGTTCCAGCAGGGCCGTCATTTAGCCGCCCCCGGCTGGCTCTCGCTGATGACCACCTCTTCCCCCTCTTCCAGACCTTTAACCACCACCACATCGGTGTCGTTACGCGAGCCGAGGCTCACCTCACGCTCCCGCGTTTCGCCGTTACGCAGCACCTTCACGTTATAGCGGTTATCCCCCACCGGCGCGCCTAACGCCGCCAGCGGAATGGTCAGTACGTTTTTCACGCCGGACAGCTGGATATGCACCTGGGCGGTCATGTCCAGGCGCAGCACCCCCTGCGGGTTAGGCACTTCAAAGCGGGCGTGATAGAAGATGGCGTCGTTGACTTTCTCCGGGGTCGGGAGAATATCTTTCAGCACCCCTTCATAGCGGGTTTGCGGATCGCCCAGCACGGTAAACCAGGCCTTTTGCCCCGGCTTAAGGTGGATCACATCCGCTTCAGATACCTGAGCCTTCACCAGCATGGTGCTCATATCCGCAAGGGTCAGGATATTCGGCGCCTGCTGAGCGGCAATCACCGTCTGCCCCTGCAGGGTGGTGATTTGCGTCACTTCCCCGGCCATCGGCGCGACGATACGGGTGTAATCAAGGTTGGTCTTCGCGCTGTCCAGCGAGGCCTGGTTGCGTTTGATCTGCGCATCGATGGTGCCAATCTGCGCCTGCTTCACCGCCAGCTCGGTCGTCGACGTATCCAGATCCTGCTGCGAGATGGCCTGGGTCGTGGCCAGCTGGCGCTGGCGATTGAGGGTGACCTGGGCCAGCTTGCGCTCCGCTTCCGCCTGGCTACGCTGGGCGCGCAGCTCCATCAGCGTCGCTTCCACCTCTTTAATCTGGTTTTCGGCCTGCTCCGGGTCGATAACCCCCAGCAGTTGCCCTTTTTTCACCTTGTCGCCAATTTCCACCGACAGCGTCTTCAGCTGGCCGCTGACCTGGGCGCCCACGTCAACCTTGCGCAGCGCGTCCAGCTTGCCGGTAGCCAGCACGCTTTGCTGCAGCTCGCCCGGACGGACAATCAGTGTCTGATATTGCGGCACCGGCGCGTTAAGCACCCGCCACAGCCAGAATCCACCCACCAGTACAATCAGCACCAGCAGCAGAAACAGCTTCCTGCGCTTTCCCTTTAAGTTCATAAATATTCCAAATAGCTATTCCGGCTTACATAACTGTTGATTCTAACTAAACCGCTCCTCAACGAAACCCCTGCAGTTCCGGATGGATGAAAATCGTTGAGGAGAGGTTGATAATTCCCCTGCTGAAATAAAGCCCTGGCAACAAGACCGGGATTTATCATGTCATCCATCGCAGAGTCATCTTATTCACATCAGCCGCAGCCAAAATCCGCCTGGCAGCTGTTTCAGCATCTGGCATCCGGGACATTAACCCCCGGCCTCGCCTGGCGCAACCCGGCCTATCGCCGCAAGTTTATGCTGCGATCGCTGATGACGCCATTCAGCACCGGGCGTCTGCTCGCCAATCTGGCAAAGCAGCCGCAGTTAATGCAGATGTTACAGGCTCAGCCTGGCCTGCCCTGCCGCCTGCATCGTCCGTGGCTTTCGGTGGCGATGAACCGCCAGCAGACGCTGCAGGCGCTGAACTGGCACTATCAGACCCTGCAGCGCCAGCTCCCGGCCGCGCTGATGAACGGTTATCTCTCCAGGGAGGGGATCACGTTACTGACCCTCATCGGCAAAGACGAGCAGCTTTTTACCGTGCGCCTGTGCGCCGATGCGTTTCTCGATAAAGAGGGCGAAGCGACGCTGGCGTTTTGCGACGCGCAGCAGACGGTGCTGGCGGAGATGACCTTTACCCTGTGCCAGATTAACGGCACCTCCACGCTGTTTATCGGCGGAATGCAGGGGGCAAAAGCCTTCGTGCCGCACGAGGCGATCCAGAGCGCTACCAAAGCCTGCCACGGTCTGTTCCCGAAACGCCTGCTGGTGGAGGCCGCCATGACGCTGGGCAGCGCCCTGGCCGTGGATCACATTATTGCCGTGAGCAACAGCACCCATATTTATCGCAGCTGGCGCTATCGCAAGAAAAAAGAGGGCAAACTGCTGGCCGACTACGACAGCTTCTGGCTCTCCCTTGGCGGGGAGCGCGACAGCGCGGGCAACTTCAGGCTGCCACTCGCCATGCCGCGCAAACCGATGGAGGAGATCGCCAGCAAAAAACGCGCCGAATATCGCCGCCGCTTTGCCCTGCTGGACAGCCTGGTTGAACAAGTCAACCAGGCAACCCGCCGTTAATCCGCTCTCCCGCGCGCCAGCCACAGCACGCGGGAAAACATTTTCCTCAGCAGCGTGGGAACCGCCTCGACGCCGCGTCGTCCCGCCTCCATCGCCACCTCTATTGCCAGATCGGGCTTCGACGAACGGTGAATGGCCTTCATGATCACCCGCCGCATGTTCATCGGGATATCGTCGGGGATCATCGCCACCCGGTGAAAGACGTCAGAAAACCCCTGACGGTACATGAAATGCTCCATGTCCATGGCTGGCAGCGCCGTCAGGTGTTCGCGCTCCTCCTCCCTGTCGTTATTGATGAGCCCGCGCACGGTCGCTGCATACTTCTTGCCCGCCTCGTCACCGTCCACCAGCACGTGCCATTCAATGCCCATCCGTCGGGCAAATTTAATCAGCGGTTTTAAACCCGACTGGGCAAACTCAATCACCTTGATGCCCTCGGCATCGAAATGGTGGCCGCACTGACGGGCCAGCTCGTTAATGACCCAGGTTTCGGTCTCCCCTTCCACCAGCAGCCAGCAGCGGGCAAACAGCGAGGAGGCCCGGTTGAAGCGAATATGAAAGGCAATACGACGGCTGTCTTCGGCGTTCATGCCGCCCGGTCCGAGGCGATAAGCCGTGACGCGCGACGACTCACGCACCAGGCGACAGACATGTTCCACCGGCGTTAACGACAGCAGCTCCCCTGAGTTGGTGGTGGCGATGCGCTGCAGCGGCAGCAGGTTCAGCAGGTGCCACGCCACCGAGAGCATAATGGGGTGCAGGCGCGTCTCGGGATCTTCCACCAGCAGCAGCGGGCGGGCGTCCCGATCCAACCGGACGGTGCCTTTCGCCTGCAACAACGTAGAGAACAGCCCAAGCAGGATCATCCGGTGCGAACGGCCGCCGGGCCGGTCAATCATCCGGTTGATGATGTCGAGATATCGCCAGCTGCGCTGCTCGTCATGGGAGCGTCGCCGCATCAGCCGGTTACGTCCCGGCGAGGTGCCCTGCTCGGAGAAGTAGTGTTCCAGCAGCTGCACCATCGCCGACAGTCCCTGGCGGATCTGGCCGTCGGTCAGGTTTTGCGGGCGGGCCACCAGCTCCCGGGCCAGATAGTCCAGCTCCCGGGCGGTGACCTCCACATCAGGCATATCCGGAACCGTACCGTTGCGAATGCGGCGCATAAAGCGGGCGTCGCGCAGGCGCAGCACCGGCATCAGGCGTACCAGATGGCGTGCCCGTTCGTCGATGTCCTCAAGCGGCAGGACATGGCCGTCGGTATCGAGAAAACCGCGCAGCGTCAGGACGCTCTCATCGTCGGCCAGCTCGCCCTCCAGACGATAAAAAATGCGCTGGTAGCCGTCATCACAGGGCACCCAGCAGTCGGCCAGGGGACGGTAACGGCGGACGCGATGGCGACCAGGCTCGCTTTCACGAAAGGTGAGGATGATATGCAGATGGTGTTCGCGCCCCAGTACATCCCCGGGCGGGAACCAGAAATCTTCCCGGACAAAATGATACAGGTCCGTTTCCGGTGACAGCAGCAGCGTCAGGGCATCCAACAGACTGGATTTACCCCAGGCATTTTCCCCGATCAGTACGTTGTTGTTCTCAAGCATCAGCGACAGCCTGTTGATGCCGCGAAACCCCACGATTTCCACACGTTCAAGCAACATGTACCCTCCGGGAGAGATGAACTTTTTCCTTTAAGTTATCAGGAGTATAACGCCAGCGGGCCCGGACGGACACCCAATCGTCGGCGGAATAAAGGGCGGCAGGATCGAAAATTAAGAATTTAACCAGCAACTTTCATTTGAAATAACAATTCCTGCCGAATATTCTAGCGGCCGAAAATGCAACTCTGCTTTGCAGCGCCTTAATTTAGCAAGGAAGCGCAACACATTGCCCTACATCAAACTTACCGTATTTATTTAACTGGTGAGGGGGAATATTCATTTTTAGAATAGTGGCGTTTTAAATCATCGCTAATTTTGGCGATAAATAATAATGGCGCAGGATTGCGCTCATTTTTCTTTGAGGTGGTTATGTTCAGAAAATTAGCAGCAGAATGTTTTGGTACATTCTGGTTGGTATTTGGTGGCTGCGGCAGCGCAGTACTGGCAGCAGGTTTCCCGGAGCTGGGAATCGGTTTTGTTGGTGTTTCACTGGCCTTCGGCTTAACGGTATTAACCATGGCCTATGCCGTAGGGCATATTTCCGGTGGTCACTTTAACCCGGCGGTAACATTAGGCTTGTGGGCTGGCGGTCGTTTTCCGGCGAAAGACGTTATTGGCTATATTATTGCCCAGGTGATTGGCGGAATTATCGCTGCCGCTATTCTGTATGTCGTTGCCAGCGGTAAAGCGGGCTTTGACGCTGCGGCCAGCGGTTTTGCCTCAAACGGCTTTGGCGAGCACTCCCCGGGCGGCTTCTCCATGCTCTCTGCCATTGTGATTGAAATTGTGCTGACGGCTGGCTTCCTGCTGGTGATCCACGGTGCAACCGACAAACACGCTCCGGCCGGTTTCGCACCGATTGCAATTGGCCTGGCGCTGACGCTGATCCACCTGATCAGCATTCCGGTGACCAATACCTCCGTTAACCCAGCTCGCAGCACCGCGGTAGCTATCTTCCAGGGTGGCTGGGCGCTTCAGCAGCTGTGGCTGTTCTGGGTGATGCCGATTATTGGCGGTATCCTTGGCGGCGTGCTGTATCGTACCCTGCTGGAAAAACGCGATTAAGATTGCACGCGTTGTGGTGCCGGGTGGCGGCTTCGCCTTACCCGGCCTACAGACAGGGCATTTCGCAGGCCGGGCAAGCGCCAGCGCCGCCCGGCATTAAACCGCACCGCCCCCATTTTCTACCTTTACTGAACAGCCTTTATTGGGTAGTGTCTCAGCGCCACTCAAATAAAGGACCGGTTGTTCATGTTTTCAGGACTCTTAATCATTCTCCTCCCGCTGATCGTGGGCTATCTCATTCCGCTTCATCAAGTGTCAGCGTTAAAACTGATCAACCGTTTACTGAGCTGGATTGTCTACGTCATTCTCTTTTTTATGGGGATCAGCCTCGCCTTCCTCGATAATCTGGCCACCAATCTGCTCTCTATTCTTCACTACTCCATTATTACGATGGTGGTTATCCTCGCGTGCAATATTGCGGCTCTTTTCTGGCTGGAGCGCGCCATTCCATGGAAAAACCACCATCATCAGGAAAAATTACCCTCACGTATTGCGATGGCGCTGGAGTCATTAAAATTATGCGGCGTGCTAGTCCTCGGTTTTCTGCTGGGGCTGACGGGCTACGCTTTTTTACAGCACGCCACCGAGGCCAGCGAATATACGCTGATCTTCCTGCTGTTCCTTATTGGTATTCAGCTGCGAAATAATGGCATGACCCTGAAGCAGATCGTTCTTAACCGTCGCGGCATGATGGTGGCGGTCGTCGTGGTGGGCAGTTCGCTGGTGGGGGGCGTAATTAATGCCTTTATTCTCGACCTGCCGCTCAATACTGCCCTGGCGATGGCCTCCGGCTTTGGCTGGTATTCCCTTTCCGGCATTCTGTTAACCGAATCCTTTGGTCCGGTGATTGGCAGCGCCGCCTTCTTTAACGATCTCGCCCGCGAGCTTATCGCCATTATGCTGATCCCGGGTCTGGTTCGCCGCAGCCGCTCCACGGCGCTGGGGCTGTGCGGCGCCACCTCAATGGACTTTACCCTGCCGGTTCTGCAACGTTCAGGCGGGCTGGAGATGGTGCCTGCTGCCATCGTGCATGGCTTTATTTTAAGCCTGCTGGTGCCCGTCATGATGGCCTTCTTCTCAGCCTGATACTTCTTTGGCGGTAGCCTGCTGCCGCCAAAATTGCGCTAAATCAATCTCCCTCTATTTTGTCGTAGAAAGCCCTTTTCAGCGTACCGACACAGGCATAACCTTAAACATGTATATCAAATATAACTTTAACAGGTGTGATTATGTTTTGTGTGCAATGTGAACAAACCATCCGTACCCCAGCCGGCAACGGCTGCTCTTACGCACAGGGCATGTGCGGTAAAACCGCCGAAACCTCCGATCTGCAGGATTTACTGATTGCCGCCCTGCAGGGTTTATCCGCCTGGGCATTTAAGGCCCGGGAATATGGCATTATCGACCACTATGTCGATAACTTCGCCCCGCGCGCGTTTTTCTCAACCCTGACCAACGTTAACTTCGATTCCCCGCGCATCGTGGGCTACGCCCGGGAAGCCATTGCCCTGCGTGAAGCCCTTAAAGCGCAGTGCCTGAATGCCGATGCCAGCGCCCGCGTCGATAACCCGATGGCCGACCTGCAGCTGGTAAGCGACGACCTCGGTGACCTGCAGCGCCAGGCGGCAGAATTTACCCCGAACAAAGACAAAGCCGCGATTGGCGAGAACATCCTCGGCCTGCGCCTGCTCTGCCTGTACGGCCTGAAAGGTGCCGCGGCCTATATGGAACACGCCCACGTGCTGGATCAGTACGACAACGCCATCTACGCCCAGTACCACAACATCATGGCGTGGCTGGGCACCTGGCCTGCGGACATGAACGCGCTGCTGGAGTGCGCCATGGAAATCGGCCAGATGAACTTCAAAGTGATGAGCATTCTGGACGCCGGTGAAACCAGCAAATATGGCCACCCAACCCCAACTCAGGTCAACGTTAAGGCGACCGAAGGCAAGTGCATCCTGATCTCCGGTCACGACCTGAAAGATCTCTATAACCTGCTGGAGCAGACCGACGGCACCGGCGTCAACGTCTACACCCACGGCGAAATGCTGCCCGCCCACGGCTATCCGGAGCTGCGTAAATTCAAACATCTGATCGGTAACTACGGCAGCGGCTGGCAGAACCAGCAGGTGGAATTCGCCCGCTTCCCTGGCCCCATCGTGATGACCTCTAACTGCATCATCGACCCAACCGTGGGCGCCTACGACGATCGCATCTGGACCCGCAGCATCGTCGGCTGGCCGGGCGTAAGCCACCTCGAAGGGGACGACTTTGGTCCGGTGATTGCCCAGGCGCAGCAGATGGCGGGCTTCCCCTACAGCGAAATTCCTCACCTGATCACCGTCGGTTTCGGTCGTCAGACCCTGCTGGGCGCTGCCGATTCCCTGATCGACCTGGTGAGCCGCGAAAAATTGCGTCACATCTTCCTGGTGGGCGGCTGTGACGGCGCGCGCAGCGAACGTAACTACTTCACCGACTTTGCCACCAGCGTCCCGGACGACTGCCTGATCCTGACCCTGGCGTGCGGTAAATACCGCTTCAATAAGCTGGAGTTCGGCGATATCGAAGGCCTGCCGCGCCTGATCGATGCCGGTCAGTGTAACGATGCCTACTCTGCCATTATCCTGGCGGTCACCCTGGCAGAAAAACTGGGCTGTGGCGTGAACGACCTGCCGCTGTCGCTGGTACTCTCCTGGTTCGAACAGAAAGCGATTGTGATCCTGCTGACCCTGCTGTCGCTGGGCGTAAAAAACATCGTCACCGGCCCGACCGCACCGGGCTTCTTTACCCCGGATCTGCTGGCGGTGCTCAACGAGAAGTTTGGTCTGCGTTCCGTGACCACCGTTGAAGAAGACATGAAGCAACTGCTGAGCGCGTAAGGAGTAAAAGAATGACTATGCCAACCCATCAGTGCCCATGGCGGATGCAGGTTCACCACATCCATCAGGAAACGCCGGATGTCTGGACAATTTCGTTGCTGTGCCACGACTACTATCCATACCGTGCCGGGCAGTATGCGCTGGTCAGCGTGCGTCACTCAGCGGATACGCTGCGGGCGTACACGATCTCCTCGACGCCTGGCATCAGCGAGTACATTACGCTGACCGTCCGCCGCATTGATGAGGGGGCAGGCTCTCAGTGGCTGACGCACGATGTCAAACGTGGGGATTACATCTGGCTTTCTGACGCGCAGGGTGATTTTACCTGTGACGACAAGCCGGACGATAAATTCCTGCTGCTGGCCGCCGGTTGCGGCGTGACGCCGGTGATGTCCATGCGTCGCTGGCTGGCGAAATACCGTCCGCAGGCTGACGTGGCGGTGATCTTCAGCGTGCGCTCGCCGCAGGATGTGATTTTTGCTGAAGAATGGCGGAATTATCCGGTGACCCTGGTGGCGGAAAATAACGCCACCGAGGGGTTTGTCGCCGGTCGCCTGAGCCGCGAGCTGCTGCAAAGCGTGCCGGATATCGCCTCCCGGACCGTGATGACCTGTGGTCCGGCGCCCTATATGGACATCGTTGAAGAAGAGGTGAAGGCCCTGGGCGTCACCCGCTTCTTCAAAGAGCAGTTCTTCACGCCAGTGGCCGAAGCCGCCACCAGTGGGCTGAAGTTTACCAAACTGGAGCCCGCAAAAACCTTCTTTGGCCGCGTGGGCAGCACGCTGCTGGAAGCGCTGGAGAGCAATAACGTACCGGTTGTTGCCGCCTGTCGGGCGGGCGTCTGCGGATGCTGTAAAACGAAGGTGATGGACGGAAATTATACCGTCACCAGCACCATGACGCTGACGGATGCCGAAGTGGCAGAAGGCTATGTGCTGGCCTGCTCCTGTCATCCGCAGGGGGATTTGGTTCTGGCGTGATGTAACGCCCGGTGGCGCTGGCGCTTACCGGGCCTACGGGTTTTGTAGGCCGGGCAAACGCAGTGCCGCCCGGCGTTACTTCCAGACGGGATCGCTCACCACCGAATACCGCCCTGCCCCTAAAAATGCCACGGCCAGCGCACCAACGAAGAAATAGACCAGACTTTCAATCGCCCAGGCCCCTACCGCGTCCAGCGCAAAGGTTTTGCCGGTACCCACCATCAGCCACGCCACCACCATGGTAAAGGCCAGAACCAGTGCCGACGGACGGGTGAGAATGCCAAGAATAATCAGGATCGGCGCCACCACTTCGCCAATCAAAACGCCATAGGCGATAAAGCCTGGCAGCCCTTTTGCCACCAGCATGCCTGCAATGCCCCCCACCCCATCGATGGCCTTATGCATCCCGTGAAACAGCATCAAGCCCCCTACCGCCAGACGCAACAACAGTTTGCCGGCATCGTCGCGCGTTAGCGTTTTATTAACAGCCATTAACAATGATTTAACCACCTGAATTTACTCCATTTTTTAAAGTTATAGCCACCAGAATATGACGAAATGTTGCACATTGAAAGCAACGATTAATCAGGGGGAATTCGCGGGCACGCCGGTCAGTTTCATCTAAGCTTGAAAGCGTTATCACATTCAGGAGACGGACTACCATGAAACAAACCGTGGCGAACTATATTGCGAAAATGCTGGAACAGGTCGGGGTCAAACGGATCTGGGGCGTTACCGGTGATTCCCTCAACGGTCTGAGCGACAGCCTGAACCGGATGGGCACTATCGAATGGATGCCGACCCGCCATGAGGAGGTCGCCGCGTTTGCCGCCGGGGCCGAGGCGCAGCTTACCGGTGAGCTGGCGGTCTGCGCTGGATCCTGCGGGCCGGGTAACCTGCACCTGATCAACGGCCTGTTTGACTGTCATCGCAACCATGTCCCGGTACTCGCCATTGCCGCGCACATTCCGTCGAGCGAAATCGGCAGCGGCTATTTTCAGGAGACGCATCCTCAGGAGCTGTTCCGCGAATGCAGCCACTACTGTGAACTGGTCTCATCCCCGGAGCAGATCCCTCAGGTGCTGGCGCTGGCGCTGCGCAACGCCATCCTCAAGCGCGGCGTCTCTGTCATTGTGCTGCCCGGTGACGTGGCGCTGAAACCGGCGCCGGAACAGGCCAGCACCCACTGGTATCCGGCACCGCAGCCGATGGTCACCCCTGCCCATGCCGAGCTGAAAAAACTGGCCCAGCTGCTGCGTTATTCCAGCAATATCGCCCTGATGTGCGGCAGCGGCTGCGCCGGCGCGCATGAGGAGCTGCTGGAATTTGCCGGCACCCTTAAAGCACCGATTGTGCACGCCCTGCGTGGAAAAGAGCACGTGGAGTACGATAACCCGTACGATGTGGGGATGACCGGGCTGATCGGCTTCTCTTCCGGGTTCCACACCATGATGAACGCCGATACCCTGGTGCTGCTCGGCACCCAGTTCCCCTATCGCGCGTTTTACCCCACAGACGCCAAAATCATTCAGATTGACATCAACCCTGCCAGCATCGGGGCGCACAGCAAGGTGGACATGGCGCTGGTGGGCGACATCAAGGCCACCCTCGCCGCACTCATGCCGCTGCTGGAGGAGAAAACCGATCGCACCTTCCTGGATAAGGCCCTGAGCGATTATCGCGATGCCCGCAAAGGGCTGGACGATCTGGCGAAGCCCGGCGATAAGGCGCTGCATCCGCAGTATCTGGCGCAGCAGATCAGCCACTATGCCGACGACGATGCCATCTTCACCTGTGACGTGGGCACTCCCACCGTCTGGGCGGCGCGCTATCTGAAAATGAACGGCAAGCGCCGTCTGCTGGGTTCGTTTAACCACGGCTCGATGGCCAACGCCATGCCGCAGGCGCTGGGGGCGAAAGCCACCGCGCCGGAGCGACAGGTGGTGGCGATGTGCGGCGACGGCGGGTTCAGTATGCTGATGGGGGATTTTCTCTCCGTGGCGCAGATGAAGCTGCCGATCAAGATCGTCGTCTTTAACAACAGCGTGCTGGGCTTTGTGGCAATGGAGATGAAAGCGGGCGGCTATCTGACCGACGGTACGGATCTGCACGACACCAACTTCGCCGCCATCGCCGAAGCCTGCGGCATCACCGGTATCCGCGTCGAGAAGGCCTCGGAAGTGGATGACGCCCTCCAGCGCGCCTTTGCCACCGAGGGGCCGGTGCTGGTGGATGTGGTGGTCGCCAAAGAGGAGCTGGCCATTCCGCCGCAGATCAAACTGGAGCAGGCAAAGGGCTTTAGCCTGTACATGCTGCGCGCCATTATCAGCGGCCGTGGCGACGAAGTTTTGGAGCTAGCCAAAACCAACTGGCTCAGGTAAAACAATCGGCATCGCCTTTAAAATAATAAGGAAATGCCATGATTGATTTACGCAGTGATACCGTCACCCGACCGAGCCGAGCCATGCTGGAAGAGATGCTGGCCGCGCCGGTCGGGGATGACGTCTACGGCGATGACCCGACCGTTAATGAGCTTCAGCGCTATGCCGCCGGGCTGAGCGGCCACGAGGCCGCTCTGTTCCTGCCGACCGGCACCCAGGCAAACCTGGTGGCTCTGCTCAGCCACTGCGAGCGCGGCGAAGAGTATATCGTCGGCCAGGGTGCGCATAACTACCTGTACGAAGCCGGCGGTGCAGCGGTGCTCGGCAGCATTCAGCCCCAGCCCATTGATGCCGCCGCAGACGGCTCCCTGCCGCTGGACAAGGTCGCGGCCAAAATCAAAGCCGACGACATCCACTTCGCCCGCACAAAATTGCTCAGCCTTGAAAACACCCATAACGGCAAAGTGCTGCCGCGTGAGTACCTGAAGGCGGCATGGGAATTTACCCGCGAGCGCGGACTGGGTCTGCACGTTGATGGCGCGCGCATCTTTAACGCCGTGGTGGAGTATGGCTGCGAGCTGAAAGAAATAACGCAATATTGCGACTCGTTCACCATTTGTCTCTCCAAAGGGCTGGGCACGCCGGTGGGCTCCCTGCTGGTGGGCAATGCCGACTACATCAAGCGCGCAAATCGCTGGCGTAAAATGACCGGCGGCGGCATGCGCCAGGCCGGGATCCTCGCCGCAGCGGGTCTGTTTGCTCTGAAAAATAACGTTACCCGTCTGAAGGACGATCACGATAACGCGGCGTGGATGGCCACGCAGCTGCGCGAGATCGGCGCTGACGTGATGCGTCACGACACCAACATGCTGTTTATCCGCGTCGGGGATGAGCACGCGGCGGCGCTGGGTGAGTTTATGAAGGCGCGCGGCGTGCTGATTAACGCCTCGCCGGTGGTGCGTCTGGTGATGCATCTCGATGTCAACCGCCAGCAACTGGCAGACGTGGTTGCCCACTGGCAGGCGTTTTTGCAGCGCTAAGGAACACACGTGACGCAACGTATTCTGGTCCTGGGTGCCAGCGGGTATATCGGTCAACATCTGGTTACCGCCCTGAGCGCACGCGGGCATCAGGTACGGGCGGCGGCACGCAGTATTGAGCGTCTGCAAAAGCAGAACCTGCCGGGCGTGACCTGCCATACTGTCGACCTCAACTGGCCGCAGACGCTGGCGTCGCTGCTGGAGGGGGTCGACACCCTTTACTATCTGGTCCACAGCATGGGCGAAGGGGGCGATTTTATTGCCCACGAACGCCAGGTGGCGATGAACGTCCGCGACGTGCTGCTGGAACATCCCGTTAAGCAGATACTCTTTCTCAGCTCCTTGCAGGCCCCGGCGCATGAGCAGTCCGACCACCTGCGCGCCCGGCAAGTGACCGCCGATATCCTGCGCAGCGCGGGAATACCGCTCACCGAGCTGCGGGCCGGGATCATCGTCGGCGCGGGTTCGGCGGCCTTCGAAGTGATGCGCGATATGGTCTACAACCTGCCGGTACTGACCCCGCCGCGCTGGGTGCGCTCGCGCACCACGCCGATTGCGCTGGAGAACCTGCTGCACTACCTGTTTGAGCTGCTGAATCATCCCACAACAGCGCACAGGGTGCTGGAGGCCGCCGGGCCCGAAGTACTGAGCTATCAGCAGCAGTTCGAACACTTTATGCGGGTGAGCGGCCGTCGTCGTCCGCTGATCCCCATCCCCTTCCCGACCCGCTGGATCTCGGTGTGGTTTTTAAACGTCATCACCTCCGTCCCGCCGACCGTCGCCAAAGCGCTAATCCAGGGCCTGAAGCACGATCTGCTGGCGGACGATCGCGAACTGCGCGCCCTGATCCCGCAAACGCTGATCCCCTTTGATGAGGCGGTTCGCAACACGCTGAAGGAAGAGGAGAAGCTGGTGAACTCCAGCGACTGGGGCTACGACCCCCAGGCCTTCGCCCGCTGGCGTCCGGAATACGGGTACTACCCGAAACAGGCCGGATGCACGGTGAAAACCGCCGCCAGCCTGCGTGCCCTGTGGCAGGTGGTGAACCAGATCGGCGGCAAAGAGCGCTACTTCTTCGGCAACGCCCTGTGGCAAACCCGGGCGATGATGGATCGGCTTGTCGGGCATACGCTGGCGAAAGGCCGCCCGGCCGCACCGTACCTGCAAACCGGCGATACCGTTGACAGCTGGAAGGTGATCATCGTTGAGCCAGAGAAGCAGCTGGCGCTGCTGTTTGGCATGAAAGCCCCCGGCCTCGGACGGCTCTGTTTTACCCTGAAGGATAAAGGTGATTGCCGTGAGCTGGACGTGCGCGCCTGGTGGCATCCGCACGGCATGCCGGGTCTGTTCTACTGGCTGCTGATGATCCCGGCGCACCTGTTTATCTTCCGGGGGATGGCGCGGCGCATTGCCTTTCTGGCAGAACAAAACCCAGAAAAGGACTAATTAAAACTCCGAATCTTTCACGTTTCCCATTGCATACAGGCGTAATTCACGGAAGAATGCGCACGAAATTCTTTCAAAACAGTGGATCGATATGAAGGTACTGGTTACCGGCGCCACCAGCGGCTTAGGCCGCAATGCGGTGGAGTTTTTGCGCAATAAAGGCGTCAGCGTCCGGGCCACCGGTCGTAATGAAGCGATGGGTAAATTGCTGCAAAAAATGGGCGCAGAGTTTGTCCATGCCGACCTGACGGAACTGGTCTCTTCTCAGGCAAAAGTGATGCTGGCCGGGATCGATACGCTGTGGCACTGCTCCAGCTTTACCTCACCCTGGGGAACCCAGGAAGCGTTCGATCTGGCAAACGTGCGGGCTACCCGCCGTCTCGGCGAGTGGGCCGTGGCCTGGGGCGTGCGCAACTTCGTGCATATCTCCTCCCCGTCGCTCTATTTTGACTATCACCACCATCGCGATATCCAGGAAGATTTCCGCCCGGCCCGCTTCGCCTGCGAATTTGCCCGCAGCAAGGCCGCCAGCGAAGAGGTGATCGATCTCCTGGCGCAGTCGAACCCGCACACCCGCTTTACCATTCTGCGTCCACAGAGCCTGTTTGGCCCGCACGATAAAGTGTTTATTCCGCGCCTGGCGCAGATGATGCACCACTACGGCAGCGTGCTGCTGCCGCGCGGCGGGGATGCGCTGGTGGACATGACCTATTTCGACAACGCCATTCACGCCATGTGGCTGGCGAGCCAGAGCGCCTGCGACGGTCTGCCGTCCGGCCGGGCCTACAACATCACCAACGGTGAACCGCGCTCCCTGCGCAGCATTGTGCAAAAGCTGATCGACGAGCTGAATATTCACTGCCGGATCCGCTCTGTGCCCTACCCGATGCTGGATATTATTGCCCGCAGCATGGAGCGGCTGGGGAATAAAGCCGCCAAAGAGCCTGCGCTGACCCACTACGGGGTGTCGAAACTGAACTTTGATTTTACCCTCGACACGCAACGCGCCGAGAGCGAGCTCGGCTATAAGCCGCTGGTGACGCTGGATGAAGGCATTGAGCGCACCGCCGCCTGGCTGCGGGATCACGGTAAGCTACATCGTTGATTAGCGTCTGCCGGGGGATTTGAGCTGCTGGTATTTCTGCCAGACCTTGCGGGCGTAGAGCATGCGCTGCGGATAGTTCTCTTTTTTTAACCCGGCGTTATAAGCCCCTACCGCTTCCCAGTTGTAGCCATACACTTTGATCATCCCTGATAAGATTGAGGCCCCGACCATGACAGAGGTACAGGGCTCAGTGATCAGACGGTTTTCATCAATGCCGGCGCGTTGCAGTTCCGGGAAGTGTGAACTGTTAATTTGCATCAGTCCGACATCCCGCGTGCCGTCATGGTTCCATCCCACCGCATAGGGGTTCATCCCCGACTCCACGTTCGCAATGGCAAACAGCAAATAAGGATCGACATGATAGCGGTATCCTGCGCTATCCCAGCAGTTAGCCAGGGCGCTCTGGCTGAGCAGCAGCCAGAGAAGTATAAGACGTTTCATTTCCTTACCCACCAGACGCAAAAAGACGGGGGCAAGCCCCCGTCATATCAGCTGCGGACGATTAATGGCAATCTGGTGCCGCGCCCTCTTTCACCCAGACGTCGTTCTGGCCTGGTTTGTCCCCTCTCGTCCACCATTTCGCACGGTAGACGTTGCCTTCAAAGGTCGTGGTGTCGCCACCGTTGTAGACCATCTCAGGACGCCAGTCGAATTTCACCTGGCTCACCAGCTCCCAGGCATCTGAGCCGAGGCCCGGCTGGTTATTTTTGGTCCAGTACTTCGCTTTCCAGACCAGGTTGTTGAAGCTGACCATGTTGCCGCTGGTGTAAACGGTGCTGGCGCTCCATGCTGCATAGTTGCTGGCAGCAGGATCCGCAGCGCTTGCGCAGCTGCTGTCATCCGCAGGAGGCGTAGTGTCCTCAGCCGGAGTGGTATCCTCAGCCGGGGTGGTCTCTTCTTCGGCGGCTTTCGGCGTTACGGTAACGCCAACGTTACCCTGTACGCTGGTTTTACCGTCGCTGACCAGTACGCTCAGGTTGTAAGCGGTTTCGCTGCTGACTTCCGGTGCGGTGATGCTCAGGTTTGCAGTGTCGGTCCCTGTGGCATTCAGGTTGCCCGGTACGCTCCAGGTGTAGGTCATCGCGTCGCCATCAGGATCGACAGCCTGCGCGTGTAAGGAGACCGTCTGGCCTGCTTCAACAACAACCGGCTCCATCGCATTGAGGACAGGTGCCTGGTTGGCTTTCGCCGCTTTGTTCACCACCTGCACGTCGGCGGTGCTGCTCAGGCCCTTGCTGTCGGTGACGGTCAGACGGAAGACCAGGGTCTGGTTGCTGGTTACCGCGGCGACCTGGAAGGTGGCTTTGGCGCTGGTGCTGTTGGTCAGCGTTACCGGCGTACCGGAGATCTGCGTCCATTTGTAGGTCAGCGCATCGCCGTCCTGGTCAGAAGAGGCAGAGCCATCCAGCGTGACGGTCGCCGGGCCATTCACGGTCAGGTCGCTTGCCGACGCCACAGGCGCATGGTTGGTCACTACCGGTTCATCGTTGCCGGAGGTGCCGCTCAGCAGGCTTTCGTTCATCGCGTTGAGGATGTCGCCGTTATCGGATTCCATAGACCAGGCAAACAGACCGCCCAGATTTTTGTTCAGGACGAACTTGCCTTTCGCCTGTACGGAGCGGGCGTCGTCATAGGTGATCAGCGTGCCGGTGCTCTTGTTGAACAGGTATGGCGCTTCAGCGGTGGCGTCATATTTGTATTCCCAGCCCGCTTTGTCTTTGTACTTGTTAACAATGTCACGGTAATCGACAATGCCCGGCTCCCAGGAGCCAGGGATCGCGCCGGTGGCGGTGCCGGTAAACGGATTGTCGCCGGTATAGCCGTGAACGCCGGTCCAGCCGCGACCGTACATCGCCGCGCCGACCACGATTTTACCCGGCTGAACGCCCTGGGCCAGCATCGCATTCACGCTGCCTTCGGTGGTCACGCTATTCGGTTTCCAGGTTGGCGCGTGCAGCGCAGTCTGGTGGCCGAGGTCGGTCATGCTCCAGGAGCCGTAGAAGTCGTAGCTCATCAGGAAGATGTAGTCCATGTACTTCTGGGCCGCGTTGTAGTCAACGTTGGCGATTTTCGAGGTGCCTGCGCCAATGGCGGAGGTCAGCTCATAGGTACGGCCGGTCTGGGCGGAGAGCTCGTTGAGCATCGCGCGCAGATCGCGCATCAGCAGGGTGTAAGTCTCTTTATCCACCTGCGGGTTGCCGAGGGCCGGGTTCTCACCGCCGCCGCCCGGGAACTCCCAGTCGATGTCCACGCCGTCATAGAATTTCCAGGTTTGCAGGAACTCTTTCACCGAGGAGACAAAGCGGGCGCGGATGGCGCTGTCGTGCATCTGGAAGAACGGATCGGAGAGGGTCCAGCCGCCGATGGATGGCAGAATTTTCAGGCCCGGATGCGCTTTTTTCAGCGCCATCATCTGGCCGTAGGTGCCTTTGTAAGGGTCGTCCCAGTTGGAAACGCCGGCCTGCGGCATCTGCAGCGCGGCCCAGGGATCGTGGATCGCCACGGTGTAATCCGGGCGGCCCTCACAGGCTTTTTTCAGCGCCTGCAGCGCGTTACCAGCGCTGGCGTTAATGTTGTCACCGCAGATCGGAATGAAGCCGTAAATAATGTGGTTTACGTTGGCAGCAGGGACTTTATCAATGCTGAAGTTACGGTCGTAGACGCCCCATTCAGGATAATAGGCCGCGACGACTTTGTCGGAGTGTTGAGCGAAGGATTTATTGTTTTCCCGCAGCGGGGCGTTCAGCGGCAGCAGATGGCTACCGTCGGTATCTGCCACGATGACCAGCTTGCTGTCGCTGGTGCTGCAGCCGCTGGCGTTACACAGCTGGACCTGCTCCTGATAGCGACCGCCTTTTTTCACCTTGAAGGTGGCTTTGCCGGAGGCGCTGCCCGCGCCGCTCCAGACTTCCTGGCCGTCCAACAGCACTTTGGCAGATGTCGGAGCATCGCCGCTGTAAGTGTTCCATTCAACGGTCACATCAGCACCGTCCTTGACCTTAATCAGCGAGTTATAGACCTGCGCTGCCTGGTCCACCTCAACAATGGCAAATTTGTCATTCCCGCTACTCAGCGACGGTTTACCCGGCACTGCTGCGAATACCGGACTGACCGCCGCAGCGACAAATAAAGCCAGATATTTAGGCTGCATGATTTTCATTATTCATTCCTGTTGATGTACGTGAACTTAAATAGCCCATGCGATCCATTCTGCATGGTAAAAGGATTAATTAATCCGCTGTTACGATATCGTCCGGCGCATTATTTTTCGCGTCTTCGCTTTCATGAAAAAATCTGAGGAAAAACTTGACCAGAGGAATTAAATGATGAATAGGGCGTGCTGCAGAATAAATATCACCAGTCCGGCAAGGGCCAGAAAAGGACCGAACGGAATAACGTTGCCATTCTCCTGATGGCGGAAACAGAGAGCCCAGCCGAGGATCCCCCCCAGCGCCGCCAGCATCAGGATCGAGGGTAACGCCTGCCAGCCGCACCAGGCGCCTAGCGCCGCCAGCAGCTTAAAGTCGCCATAGCCCAGCCCTTCCCGCCCGGTCACCAGCCGATGTCCGTGATAAACCAGCCACAGCGCCAGATAGCCTGCCACCGCGCCGTATAACGCATCGGTCAGCGGCAGCAGGTGCGCATGCAGATGTACCAGCAGCCCGGCCCACAGGAGCGGTTGGGTCAGGCAGTCCGGTAGCAGCCGCTCCCGCAGGTCGATCATCGCCAGCGGCAGCAGGCCGCACCACAGCAGCCACAACGCCAGCAGGACCGTTAAGTCGGGTATCAGCCAGGCGCTGAGAGCGAAAAAGAGCGCGCTGAGCAGCTCCACCATCAGCACCCGCAGGGGGATCGGCGAGCGGCAGCAGCGGCAGCGTCCGCGCAGCATCAGCCAACTGACCAGCGGAATATTTTCCCACGCGCTCAGCCGGTGCTGGCACGCCGGGCAGTGCGAGGGGGGATAGAGCAGATTGCCCGCCCCCTCCTCTTCCCGCATCCACCCCGGCAGGCGCTCCACCACCACGCCAAGAAAGCTGCCGAGGATCGCCCCCAGCACGCCGCTGGCGGCCCAGAATCCTGGCCCCGTCATGCGTGTTTTTTCCAGATGAGCTGAATATCCGCTTTCACGTCGCTAAGGTGATCCACCGGGGTCAGGCTCATCTTCTCCAGCTGTATGCCGGTGGCGAGGTTCATCTCCCGCAGCCAGTTTTTCAACACGTAGACGTTCACCCGGTTAATGGCGAAGGTCATGGATTGTCCGTCCTGATGCACGTCGCTGAGCGTCAGGTTGATCTCATGGGCGCTGTTTTCTACCGCGATGCGTGGATTATTGGTTTTCAACTGCTGAACCTGTAGGTGATTTTTGGTAATTTCGTCGCGCATCCAGCGCAATGTCTCCTGCTGTCGGTGCAGCGTCGCCTGGCTGCGGCCGATCATCGTGTCCAGCGGTACCATTCCGCCGTAATACACCGCCGCACAGCACAGCGCTGCCGCCCCTACCTTAATAAGGTTGCGCTCGCGAAGGCTGTACTGCTGATAGCGGCTTTTTAACTGCGCTATTTTCGTTTTCATTTATATTTCCCTGTCACTATCGCGGTATAAGGTGCTGCCGTGGAAACAGGCTGTAAGGAAAAGGCAAAATTCGCGCTCGCCTGCTGAACAAACTCCTGAAACTGCTGCGGGTTTTGTGCTTTTACGCTGAGCGTGAGATTATTTTGCGCGTTGTCGTATTCGATACCTTCTATTTCCATACCCGGCACCCGGCGTTTAATTTGCTCCAGCGCCTCCAGCTGCTGGAAGATCCCTTTCTTCTGTTTTTTAATATTCTGACCAAAATGGTATTTGATATTGGTCTGCTGGCGCAGGCTGGGGAAATGGTGCTGATAAAGCTGCACCATCTCCTGCTGGAGATGGTTCTCCTCCTGTACCAGCAGCCACGCCGTGGCGGCCCGTGGCCCGATCAGTAACCCGACGCACAGCAGCGCCATCGCCGCGGTCGCAAGGCGGCGCTTTTTCGCCGCCCCTTTGTCATCCACCCGCCGGTCGAACTCACCGTGCAGCAGGTTAATGCGGCAGTGTTTCCAGCGCGCCTGGATCAACACCAGCGGATGCTGCCCCGGCAGGGTTTCACTGCATGCCACTCCCGCCGGGGCCTCACCATAACAGACGATCTCCCCGGCGGTTTTCGCCAGCAGCAGCGGTAGCAGGGCAGTATCCACCTCGCAGGCACTCGTCTGGCCGCAGCGCAGCCAGACCTGATCTTCCAGCGGTACCAGAGTGTTGCTGGTTGCCTCGCCCGGCAGCAGCCAGGCATCCGGCAGCACCTGCACCACCTTCAGCCCGGCGTCATGGAAGAGAGCCAGCCACCAATGCAGGCGCGGGGCGTCGATGGCCACCGCATCCACCTCGCGTCCGGCTTTGTTCAGCACCGTCCAGTGGAGCGTGTCGACATCGCCGATCAGCGTCTCTTCCGCCATCCACGAAAAGGGCGTGTTCTGCGCGGACAGTGTCTTTTTCGCCAGCGTAAAGTGACGGAAAATCATCTCGCTCGCCGGTAACAGCAGACAGACGCTCGACGCCAGCGGATGTGACGCCAGCTCGCTGAGCGCCTGATGCCCGTTCAACGCCATCACCTGCTCACTGCCCGATTCGCACCACCATACCTTTGCGTCCTCGTGACTGTCGGGACGCACAAAAATTACCTGTTTCATAGACTCAGACTTTTATTATTCAATCATTCGGTAACGGCGCTGCCAGGTTCTGACCTCGCCCGTGTCGCGCTCCGCCCGCAGCTGGCTGACCACGCGCAGGGTTAACTCGTCGGTATTGCCGGTGTAATCCACGCGGAAAAAGCGGCTGTTGACATCAAACTGGCTGGCGGCCTGTTTCAGATCGTCCTTCAGCTGCGGGGCGTTACGCTCCAGCAGCTCGCTGAACGCCTTAACGCTCTCCCAGCCGTCGTCCGGGCGGGCATCGATCACCCGCTTCGCCTCATCTGCGGTCAGCTTGCCGGGGAACTGCGCCGCCAGCAGGCCCGCCTGCTGCGCCGTCAGGGTGTTGACGTCAATTCGGCTGGTGGTGGTGGGCAGCGCGCAGAACAGCTTGCTCACCTTCGGCCACGCCGCTGCCGGAAACGCGGGCAGCAGCTTGAGTTCGTTCAGGCTGAGCATCATCCGGTTCGCCGGCAGGCGCGCGGGCTCAAGCCCGGCCCAGGCATCATCCTCCTGCCCTGCTCTGGCGGTCAGGCTGTCCGCATCGAGGTAATCCACCAGCTGGTGATAAATCTCCTCGGCCGTAAGGGTGTTGACGCCGCTGTCGGTGAGCAGCTGCTCCACGATCTGCTGCTGGCGCGGCTTTTCCGTTACCACTGGCGCCGGGGTCTCGTCCTTTCCGGCGGTGGCTGGCACCGCCAGCAGATTGTTAACATTAAAGCAGTCCTGGGCATCCTCGACCTGGCTGACCACCGTGTAGTACTCCCCCTGGGTCTCCAGCGGCTCATGCCATTCGCCCTGCAGGGTGAGGACGCTGTTCTCGCCGCTGATGGCCATCAGCAGCCGGTGTTTGACCTCTTCCTCCTGACGCTGCATCGCCCAGCGCAGCTGCTGCTGGCTCACCTGGTAGTGGGTTTTCTGCAGGTTGCGGCAGAACTGCTGGCTGATTTTCGCCGCCAGCGCCGACATCATTACCAGCAGGATCAGCACCACCAGCAGGGCGACACCCTGCTGTTTGCGTACCCGATTCATCGTAAGGCCTCCGCTGCGGGCGGCGTTTCAGGGGAGAGTGGTGCGGCTTCTGGCGCGATGTCCGGCGCGATGTCCGACGGCGTCTGGACCGGTTTTTCCGCCTCCGGCTCCGCCGGTTTTTCCGCTTCCGGGGGCAGATCTCCTGGGGTGGTAAAGACCCAGCGCCAGCGGTCGCCGTTGTCCATGGTTAACGTCAGCTCCACGCCTTCCGGCTGATGGTCGATGTCGCGCCAGGTTTTTTGCCAGTCCGCCTGCCAGAATCGCCACTGCACGGCTTTCACCTCACTGACGATCGGCACTTCGTCCGGTTTGCTGTTGGCCGGGCCGTCAAGGGTCGGCCAGACGTCGCGCCACAGGCGGCCGCCCTCCAGCCGCCAGCGCACGCGCTCAAGCTGTACCTGGCCGCTGACGCCGTTGAGGGTCGTCATCTCCAGGGCATTGTTTTTCAGGCGAAACGCTCCCGTTCCGTTACGCGGCGCGCGCCCCTGCAGTTGAAAAAAATCGCGCTCCAGCAGGCTCCAGGCGCGTTGCAGCTGGTTGAGCTTCGCCGCGCTGGCATCGGTGGCGGAGCTGGTACGCATCGCGCCATCCAGAATTTGCCACGCCAGGGTGCTGATCACCGCGAAGATGGTCAGCGCAATCATGATCTCCAGCAGGGTGAACCCCTGCTGGCGCCGTGTCTGTTTCACTTTTTCTCTCCTGGCGGGATGATATCCAGGGTGATAACCGGCTGGCTGTCGTCACCGTCGGCCCAGACGCGGATCTCATCCACCAGGCCATGTTCGCTGCTTTTCACCCGCTGTTTGCGCCAGATCCAGCTGCGCCCGCCCTGGGTTTCGCGCCCCTCCTCCTCGGTGTCGGGGAAGTCGCTCTGCCTCAGGTGGGCTTCCGCCAGCTGATTTTCCGCCACCCAGCTCGCCTGTAACGTATCCGCCAGCCCGTAGGTGAAGCGGACGTTAAGCGACACCGAGTTCATCAGCGCCAGCGCGGCGGTGGAGAAGATCACCAGGGCGACCATCACCTCCAGCAGCGTCATGCCCTGTTGTTTGGCCTTAGCCATCGTTTTCTACCGTTACCGGGGCCGCGCCCTGGGAGATCACGCGAAAGCGGTGCTGTTTGTCATCACTTTGCAGCGACAGAGTGAAACGGCTGATTTCGCCGTCCGGCAAAAAGAGGATCTGCGGGTCGGCATCCGCCGTGGCCGCCAGCCGCTGGGGTGACAGCGACACGTGCATGGCCTCCGGGAAATCCCCCCGGGTGGTGATCCGCCCGGCGCTTAAGGGCACCCAGCCCCGTTTACCGTTCTTCTCTTCGAAGGTCACCAGCTGATATTTATCGGTAGTGATGGTCAGGCCAATAATATTCCCGTCCATCACCGCGCGATCGGATCCATATTCCACAAGGGCTTTTAACTGCTGGCCAAATATATCCGCGCCGCTGCGCGATGGAATAGTCGACACCACCATCATCGCGCAGCTGGCAAATATCACCAGCGCGAGAATAATTTCCAGCAGGGTAAAGCCGCGTTGCTTACTCATTATTTTTTCGCGAGCGACCAGTTAGTAATATCGTCGGCAGTATTGGCTTCGCCGTCCGGACCGGCAGAGAAGACATCAATCGCGCCGTGTTCGCCCGGGCTCACCAGCAGATAGTCGTTGCCCCACGGATCCTGCGGCAGGCGGCGGATATAGCCGTCAGCGCGGTAGCCGTTCGGGATTGGCGCGATTTCCGGTTTGGTGACCAGCGCCTGCAGGCCCTGATCGGTGGTGGGATAACGGTGGTTGTCGAGCTTGTACATATCCAGCGAGCCTTCCAGCGCAACAATATCGCTGGTGGCTTTCTGGGTATCGGCCTTCTCTTTATTACCCATTAAATTTGGCACCACCATACTGGCCAGTACCCCGAGAATAACAATGACCACCATTAATTCGAGCAAGGTGAAGCCCGCCTGACGGGTCAGGTTTTTACGTTTCATCGCCATGATTAACCTACCATGTTATTAAGTTGCAGAAGTGGCTGTAATATTGACAGCACGATAAACAGAACAATGGTTGCCATCGACACCACCAGCGCCGGTTCAAAGACCGACAGCGTTAAGGTGATGCGATGTTGCAAAGCTGATTCCTGGTTTTCCGCCGCGCGGTCCATTAAATTGCCCAGTTCACCGCTCTCTTCGCCGGAGGCAATCATGTACAGCATGGTGGGCGGGAATAATTTCGCCTGATCCAGGGCGTTATAGAGCGACGCCCCCTGACGCACGGTATCTGCCGCCTGCTCCAGCACCTGCCGGGCATAGAGGTTTTCGATCCCGTCCATGGCGATATACATCCCCTCCAGCAGCGGTACGCTACTGGCCTGCAGAATACTCAGGGTGCGGATGTAGCGGGCGCTGTTAATGGCGCAGACCAGCTTTTTAATCGGCGATGCGTTGACCAGCCAGCTGTGCCACCTGAAGCGGTTTTTGCTGTTTCTGACCCAGGTTTTGAAGCCCACCATCGCCCCCGCCAGCCCTCCGGCGATATAGATCCCGTAAGCCTGCAGGAAATCGCTCACCGCAATCAGGGTGCGGGTGGTGATCGGCAGCTGCTGCTTCATGTGGGTGAACTGCTCGATCACCTGCGGCACCACCGCCACCAGCAGGATGCTGATCACCGCGATGGCCACCACCGTCAGGGTGATCGGGTAGACCATCGCCTGGGTGAGCTTGCTTTTCATCTTCTGGCGCTGCTCGTTGTATTCCGCCAGCTTCTCCAGCACGTCGCCCAGATGACCGGTTTTTTCCCCGGCCATCACCAGGGTGCAATACAGTTTGTCGAAGGTGCGTGGAAACTGGCTGAAGGCGTCGAACAGGGTGTGCCCCTCCACCACTTTTTCACGGATCTCCACCACCATCGCCGCCAGCTTTTTATCTTCCGTTTGCTTCGAGATCGCCTTCAGGGCGCTCTCCAGCGGCAGCGCGGCGTTCACCAGGGTCGACAGCTGGCGGGTAAACATCGACAGCACCGGCGTCGAGAGCTTCGCTCCGGTTGCCGCTTTACCGGCCGTTGCCTTCTCGCGGGTTTCGGTGATGCTGACCGGCATCAGCTTTTGATCCCGCAGCATCTGGCGCACCTGCTTTTGCCCTTCGGCCTGCAGCGTTCCGCGGCGGGTTTTGCCCGCCGCGTCGGTGGCCGTCCATGCGTAGAAGGCCATTACGCATCCCCTCCCCGCTCGGCGGTCACGCGCATCACCTCTTCCAGCGAGGTGACACCGCTGATGACCTTCAGCAGGCCGTTCTCACGCAGGCTGTAGGCCTGTTTGAAGAGCTCAGTTTCGATGGACATTTCATCTTTATCTTCATGAATGGCACGGCGCATCGCGCTGTCCACCACCAGAAACTCATGAATGCCGGCTCGCCCCTGATAGCCGCTCTGGCGGCAGTGCTCGCAGCCCACCGCGCGGTAGATCGCTTTTGGCGGGGTATCCATAAAGCTGAACAGCACTTTTTCATTGTCGTCCAGCGGACTGGTGGTCCGGCAGTGGGTACACAGCCGACGCACCAGACGCTGGGCAATGACGCCGAGCAACGATGAACCGATTAAGAAGGATTCCAGCCCCATATCCCGCAGACGGGTAATGGCCCCGGCGGCGCTGTTGGTGTGCAGCGTGGACATCACCAGGTGACCGGTCAGCGACGCCTGCACCGCGATTTGCGCGGTTTCGCCGTCACGGATCTCACCGATCATCACCACGTCCGGGTCCTGGCGCAGAATGGCGCGCAGCCCGCGGGCAAAGGTCATGTCCACGCGCGGGTTAACCTGGGTCTGTCCGACCCCTTCCAGCTCGTATTCGATCGGGTCTTCAACGGTCAGAATGTTGCGTTCATGGCCGTTCAGCGCCGAAAGAATGGCGTACAGGGTGGTACTTTTCCCGGAACCGGTCGGGCCGGTGACCAGGATAATGCCGTGCGGACGGCCAATCAGTCCCTTCAGCTGCGACAGCTCTTCATCGATAAGCCCCAGCTTGTTAATGTCCGGCTTGAGATTACTTTTATCCAGCAGACGCATAACCACCCGCTCGCCGTACTGGGACGGAATGGTGGAAACACGCACGTCGATGGCCTTACGGCCAATGCGCAGGGAGATACGGCCATCCTGCGGCAGGCGTTTTTCAGCGATATCGAGCTTCGACATTACCTTGATGCGCGACACCAGCAGCGGTGCCAGCTTGCGCGCCGGTTGCAGCACAGGGCGCAGCACGCCGTCGACGCGAAAACGGATGCTCAGGGTGCGCTCGAAGGTTTCGATATGAATATCCGAGGCACTGTCCTTCACCGCTTCGCCAAGAATGGCGTTGATCAGGCGGATCACCGGCGAGTTTTCGTCGTTATCCAGCAGATCCTCGTTGTCCGGGATCTCCTCGGTGAGCGCCATCAGGTCAATATCGGCGTCCATATCGTCCACGAGCTGCTGGGAGACGCCGCTGTTCTGCTGCCAGACTTTCGCCAGCAACTCGTCAAACGCCTCGGCCGTGAGAAGGGTCGGGGTGAAGGATCGTCCCAGCACCCGGCGCATCTCCAGCAGGGCAAACGCCGGGGCATCATCACGTACCCAGACCCGATCCTGATAGAAAAGGATCCCGTGGGTTTTCGCGTAGTTGCTGGTGCATAGCTCTTGACTCAATCCATCCATGTTGCGTCTCGTCCTTACTCTTTAAACGGGTTGCGGCTGGCTGACGTGGTGCTGACCACGCTCTTCGTCTTGCTGGCGGCAGTCGGGTAAGCGGGCAGCACGGCATTGTCTTCAGGCGCGATAATGCCGAGCTTTCTCTCCTCAAGACGCTGCTGCTGGCGGGCACGGATCTGGTCGTATTTCTCTTTCGACGACGCGCTGTAGGTGTCGTCGTCACGCAGGACGGTGGTATGAATAAAGACCATCAGGTTACGCTTCGTGGTGTCCTGGGAGGTATAGCGGAACAGCTGCCCTACCAGCGGGATATCGCCCAGCAGCGGCACCTTCGAGACGTTCTGCTTGGTGACGTTCTCCATCAGTCCGCCGAGGACCACGGTCTGCCCGCTGTGCACCATCACTTCGTTATTGATGGTGCGGGTGTTGAAGGTCGGGCCGAGGCTCGCATCTTCGGTGGCGCTGGCGTCGACGCTGGAGACTTCCTGCTCAATCTTGAGGTGAATGATGTCGCCGTCGTTAATCTGCGGCACAATTTTCAGCTTGGTACCCACGGTTTTACGCTCAACCGAGTTGAAGACGTTGTCGCCGCTGGTGGTCTGCGAGCCGGACAGCACAGGTACATCCTGGCCGACGTTGAATGAGGCCTCTTTGTTATCGAGGGTGACAACGCTCGGGGTCGAGAGAATGTCGTTTTTACCGTCGGTGGAGAGCGCGGTCATCAGAGCGCCAAAGTCGCCGTTAAAGAAGCCGGTTGCCAGGCCGGTGAAGCTGGTGCCCTTCATCGTGCCGTTCTTAATCTGGCTGATCGGCAGGCCGGTGGCGCCAAACTGCACCCCGCCAT
Source organism: Leclercia adecarboxylata (assembly GCF_023639785.1). Lineage (NCBI taxonomy): Bacteria > Pseudomonadati > Pseudomonadota > Gammaproteobacteria > Enterobacterales > Enterobacteriaceae > Leclercia > Leclercia adecarboxylata. The sequence goes on along the minus strand of NZ_CP098325.1, from coordinate 1,487,620 downwards.
GTTTGCCGGTCCACTGCACGCCAAGATCAAGACCGCTCCCGTCCTGCACCTCAGCAATGATCGCCTCCACCAGCACCTGTGGACGGCGAATATCGAGCTTGTCGATCACCTTTTCCAGCGAGTTCATCACGTTAGGCTGAGCGGTGATCACCAGTGAGTTGGTGGCTTCATCGGCGGTAATGTTCAGATCGTTACTGGCCGTCGAGGTTTTGCTTTTCGCCGCCCCGGCCTTGTCTTTCAGCTGCTCGCCGATACCGGTGAGCACCGGTACCACCTTGCTGGCGCTGGCAAATTTCAGATAGAAGACGCGGGTGTTGCCTTCGTTGTTCTGCTCGCGATCCAGCTGGCTCACCAGCGCCCGGGTGCGCGCCCGGGCTTCTTGCGGGCCGCTGATAATCAGGCTGTTGGTTTCATCGTCGGCCACCACTTTGGTCGCCAGCTGTGGGGCGTTCTGCCCTTTCTGCTCCTCGTTATTGAGGTTGTTCAACATATCGGAGAGTTCTTTCGCAGAGGCATAGCGCAGCGGGACAATCTCCCGGCGCTGCACCCCGGAGCGATCGACGCGCTCCACCAGATCCACCAGCCGGTTGACCACCGAGGCTTTACCGGTGAGCAGCAGCACGTTGGATGGCTCAAAATGGACCACGTTACCGACGCCGGAGGCATCATTCAGCTGACGCAGCAGCGGAGCCAGCTCGCGCACCGGCACGTTTTCCATGCGCACTACCCGGGTGATGATCTCATCACCTTTACCCGGATTTTTGCTGTCGGCCACCGGCACCCCGGCGGTTCGCGCCACGCTTGAGCGCACCACTTTCACCATACCGTTATCCATCGGGATCACCGACAGGCCGTATACGTCCAGCACGCTGAGGAAAAACTGATAGTACTCATCCTCGGTCAGCACGTTATAGGTGCGGACAGAAACCGTACCCTGTACGGACGGATCGACAAGAATCGTCTTATTCAGGTTGCGGCTTACGGTATCGATAAATTCGCGAATATCGGTATTTTTAAAGCTGGCGCTAAAATTGGCTGCCAGCAATGAACTGGAATAGAGCGAGGCGGCGGTCAATACCAGACACGCCCAAGGCATTTTCTTCATGGCTTTACACTTGTTAATTGTTTAAAACATTAACCCGAATATTTTCAAGGTGGGCGCGACGTCTGACGACGACTTCCGCTTCTCTCATCTTCGACCAGCTGGCGATAATATTTTTCGCCTGTTCTTCTTTCGTCATATCGACAGAATTCACTTTCACAACCACATCGCCTTTTTGCAGTCCGCTATGGCTGAAAAAGGCGGAGGCATTTTTCGGCTTAATTTGATAGCCCTCGAGCTGCCCATGATCGAACCGCGGCTTCAGCACGAAATAGTCGTTGAGATGTAAATTATCCAGCCCGGCATCGGTCATTGGCCGCCGGACGGGCACAGTCGTGGTGTCGCCTTTAAAATAGTCCGGCTTTTTCAGGGTTAACGTCTGAGGGCTTCCCTGGTAGTTGATTACTACGCTGTCGGGGTTGATCTCTTCAATCCAGGCATCGCTGTAGCCCGTCAGGCTCTCGCCTTCCCGGTAGCTCTGCTGCCCGGAGGGGGTTTTAATGACGGCAAATGACATCCACGCTTCGTCACTGTTGATAATGCCCTCCACCTCGGCGCCGAGCGGCGATTTCACCGGCGTGCGCTGCGGGGTGTCCTGATAGACGGCAGGCTGAAACAGGGCAAATTCCTGCACCTTAACCGGCTCGCTGCTCATCGCATAATCAGGATCCGCGAGCTTTTCACTGATTTTTTTGTACTGTTTGAAGACGACATATCCCTGCTGTCCACTAAAAATCAGCAGAATAAACATTACGCAGGGCGTGATCAGTCCATATAAGCGCTGCATCTTCATTATTTAACGGGCCTTTTAAAATGCAGAAATACGCAGCCTGACGCTGCACCAAATTTCCGTTCATCTTAATAATGCCTGGCCTGTCGCTCCATTAGCTTTGCCATTAACTTTAATGCAGAAAAATATTGACCCTCACCAGGGGGGATGTTAGGCCTGATATTCAGGATATTTTTCTCCAGACTGTAAATTGACCCTCCTTGCACTCTCCCGTACTTTCAGCAGCGAATATCTGTTTCTGTCATCCCAGGGTGTGTCGTTATGTATCTCAGCCATTTTAAATTCGCAGGTCAGCCTTTCAGCAAGGTGACGCACGCTGCGGGGAAATTTTTCGTGCCCTACCATCAGGATGTGTTCGGCATGCTGAAGGATAAATCGCGGACGCCGGGGATTATGGGGCTGTTTTCCGATGACGAATCCCTGCTCAGCCAGTTCAGCAGTGAACTGCTGGCGCAGACGCCTGCCGGAATGACCCTCAATGCATTTCCGAAACTGAGCGCCAGCGCCCTGCTCTATAAGCTCAACCCGAAGAACACCGATGCCAAAAACAGACTTCATGCCATTGATGCAGTGCTGCGCCAATGGCATGAGGTATTTCCGCGCTGCCGCACCCAGGGGCTGGTGCTGAATATTTCTGCAATCCAGGCGATGCGCGACAACGGCTGGGAGATACTGGGCATGCTGCTGACCCGCGCCCAGGAGTGTGATTTGCCGCTGACCATCCTGCTGACCGGCACCCCGGATCAGGAGGCGCGTCTGATGGCCCACTCCGGCCTCGGCTCCCGGGTGCATACGCGCCATACGCTGCGCGCCCTCACCGGCCGCGAGTGTTCTGACTATATTCAGGCGCATATTGCCCACCAGGGCGCGGACGTCTCGCCGTTTACCCCCGCCCGCATTCGCCGGATGCAGGCCCTGACAAAAGGTTCCGTCAGCCAGCTGAACGCGCTGGCGCACCTGGCGCTGCTGGCCGCATGGACTGAACGTGCCGGGCTGGTGGGGACGCGCCATTTGCGCCTGGCGGCAGGTGAAGTGTTACCGGTCAAACGCAGCAATAAGCGTCTGGCGGCCGTGGGGCTGTTCGCCTGCGTGGTATTTGCTGCCTGCGGCTGGCACTTCTCTCCTGCCATCACTGCGGCGCTGCCATTCAAACCGCCGGTGCCGGCCCGCTGGATCCCTTCCGTGAAGAAAACTGAGATGCCGGTACAGCCCGCGATCGAGCGCGAGGTGGTGAATCAACCGGATGCCATGCACCAGCTGTATACCATGTGGGGATACGATACCTCTGCCGATGAAGCGCTTTGCCAGAACGCTGGCCGGGTCAATTTGCAGTGCAAACAGGGCAGCGCGCCGTTAATGACGCTGGAGCAGGAAGGCTATCCGTGGATCAGCGAGCTGAAGACCGGGGATCATCTGAACTATGCCGTGGTGGCGCGGGTGGGGAAAGACTCTCTCGATCTGCTGATGAACAACCGTACCTGGCAGGTGAGCCGGAACTGGTTTACTCAGCATGCTACCGGCAACTATACCCTGCTGCACCGCCTGACGCCTGGTGGAAAAGAGGCCGTAGGCGCGGGCAGTGATAAACAGGATCTCGACTGGGTCGATACTCAACTGAGCCTGGCGCTGCATCAACCGGAAACGCACGCCCATACATGGACCCAGACCCTGGTGAACCGTACCCGGGAATTTCAGCAAAAAATGCATTTGCACGTCGACGGTCTGCCGGGGAAAGAGACCCTGATGCAGTTGATGCGCGTTAACAATACCACCCCCGCCATTGTGACACCGCTGACGCAGGGAGAAACGCACTGATGTCTACAATATGTCTGGCTGCCCAGCGCAGTTACACCACCGGGGAGGCGGTCTGGTTCTCCTACCGCCTGCCCTCAATGAAAAAGGTGCTGAACGGGCTGCTGGCCAGCCTGATTTGCCTGTGCGCCATGCTCGCGGTTGGGGTATATGCCCATCTGCTGCGGGATCTGCGTCATCCGGCTCCCGCCGCCAAACCGGTGAAGGTGGTTAAACCGGAAACACAGCTTTCGGACATGCACTACGTCTATGTGTCTAAACCCTTCCCGCAGCCGAAGCCAAAACCGCTGCCGGTGGCGCCGCTTCCGGCGCCGGAAGAGAGCCCGATCATGGACAACGACGCCGACTGGCAACAGGCGCCGGACGGGATACCCCTCGAGCAGCCTCTGTCCGACAGGCATGAAGAAGTGCATACGCCTTCGTTGCAGGAACGTTTTATGCAGGCCGTGAAAGAGCAGCAATTGGACTATTCTCAAGGAAAAATTCCGCCACAGCCGGAAGATGAGGTTCTGAATAGAGGGCAGGACGCACAAAAATCCCCCCCGGCAATAACCGGAGGAGATGACAGACGGGAATTTCAGTAGCGTTCTGGAAGGGTATTGATGGAAACCAGCTTTCCTTTTTCGACGACAATGTAATGACCTTTTTTCAGGTCGGAAAGAATTTTAATTATCGTACTGCGGGCCAGGTTAGTGTATTCCTGAATATAGTCATAAACATTAACATCTCGTTTATGCTGAACAATAAGGTCGTTAATTTCAAGCAGGAATTCGCGCACCACGGAATAGGCGCTGCGGGCAACCAGAACATCGTCACGTTTACTGAGGATACTAATATACCAGACCAGCACCTGAGTAAATTCTGCCCAGAGGTTATTTTCGGTAATCAGACGTTCAAATTCCGTTTTTTTAATGGTACGGATAACCGTGGTGGTACGGGCCAGACCGTACATATGGCACGCATTGCTGTAGATAGCGGAGACCCCTAAAAAACCCGACTGGCGCATGATAAACATGCTTAACTCATCAGAGTTACGGCGGATTTCTACTTCACCGCTGACAACAATGTGAATATGGTCAGGGTCGGCTGTAACAATTTTCTGCCATTTCTTTAATGTTTTTTCCGGGCAACCTGCAGTTGCTGCAACAATCGCTTCCATCGCCTGTTGCGGGCGGCTGTTTTTACTGTAAATGCTTAACATAATATGCCTGTTTAGGTTTTTTTTATTAAAAGGTGTCCGTGCGACGATCCTGTCGCAGCAGATAAAACGACCGAGTTTAAATGAAAAAGTTGTTTATTAATTGAGAGTGAGTCTCAATGCATTTTTTATTTGCCAAATTGCTTAGCAAGCTATGGGTACATAGTAATTCTGGGTAAATTTAAGTCAATTAACTATAAGTTAATTACCTATGTACCTAAGATTAATCTCAATGATTATAAGGGAGCGCACATAAAGGTTGCGTTTCAGGATCATCCCGCGCCGTACTTCTCTAACAACGCTTCGGCGATAGCCATCGTTTCTCTGTCAGCAATACCATTCCACCGCTGCGGACGAAAATGCATCTGAAACGCCATGATGACTCTTTTCTGCTGTGCCGGAGAGATATCTTCAGGCACCTGATAACCGTAGCGGGCCAGCAGATCGAGCAAGGCTGACGTCTCTACCGGCTGATACGGCGGGTGTCCGTTAAGATAAAACGCGACCCGGGCGGGATCCGGCCAGGCACCGATCCCCTGCTGCGCCAGCGCCTGCCAGGGGAACAGAGGCCCGGGATCGTCCTTGCGCTGCGGGGCGATGTCCGCGTGGGCCACCACGTTTTGCGGTTTGATGTCGTAGCGCTGGATAATGTCCTTCGCCAGCGGGATCAGGGCGGCGATTTGCGCCGGTTCGAACGGCACAAAGCGTTTCTGGCCGTCTGTTTTTTGCCAGCCGCGGTTCTCCAGCTCAATGCCAATAGAAGTGTCATTAATACGCGTGGCGCCCCGCCAGAAGCTCACCCCGGCGTGCCAGGCCAGATCGCGCTCCGGCACCAGTTGCCAGATCCGCGGCTTGCCGTTGTGCCGGGGCGGGATCGCCGGGATCAAATAGTGGGAGCTGACGTTTTTATCGGTCAGGGTCGCCAGGGAACTGTCAAAATCGTCGGCGGTGTAGTGGATCACCAGCACCTTGATACGCGGGTAAGCCGCCTGGGCCTGCCGCCGGGTATCCAGCTCATAGGCCGTTTTCTCGACAACCCCTTTTTCTGCCGCACAGCCTGCCAGCAGTAACGCCAGCAAGACGGGCGCAAATAACGGCTTCATCGGCGCGTTTTCACCGCCGTACCGCTGACGCTGACCATCAGCATGCTGGCGTCTTTGCCGACGGTTTCGTAGTCAATATCGATGCCCACCACGGCGTCTGCGCCCATGGCTTTCGCCTGCTCACCCATCTCCTTAAAGGCGATTTCACGGGCTTTACGCAGCTCTTTTTCATAGGCGCCGGAGCGGCCGCCGACGATATCGCGGATACCGGCAAAAAAGTCGCGGAAAACATTGGCACCGAGAATCGCTTCACCGGTCACCACGCCGCAGTATTCGCTGATGGGTTGTCCTTCCAGAGTGGGGGTCGTTGAAAATTGCATCTTCGTCTCCGTGTAACATACCTAACCGTTTAAGAACAAAACCATTATCTGCTCGTTACGCTATCATTTAAAGGTTAGTTAATTATTGCAGCCTAATAAGGAAATCATCATGCGCTATTCTGCTTTGACGCTTTTAGTGCCTTGCGCGCTGCTGCTCAGCGCCTGCACGACGCCAGTCACCCCGGCCTTTAAGGACATCGGTACCCGCAGCGGCAGCTGCGTTACCGGCGGGCCGGATGCCGTGGCTCAACAATTTTATGACTACCGCATTACGCACCGCAGCAACGACTTCACCGCCCTGCGCCCTTATCTGAGCGACAATCTGGCCCAGCTGCTGAGCGATGCCAGCCGCGATCCCCAGCACAGTAACCTGCTGAAAGACGATCCGTTCTCCAGCCGCACCACCGCCCCTGAAAAGGCCGAAGTCTCCAGCGCCTCCACCATCCCGAATACCGATGCGCGAAATATTCCGCTGCGCGTCAAGCTGACCCAGGGCAGCCAGACCTGGCAGGATGAGGTGCTGATGATCCGTGAAGGCCAGTGCTGGGCCATCGACGACGTACGCTACCTTGGCGGCAGCGTCCACGCCCCGGCCGGCACGCTGCGCCAGTCGATTGAAAACCGCTAAACAGGCGCGCTTCAGGCCGTTAAGCAGGGAAAACCCCGTAAAATGTCTGGCATTTCGTGAGGAATGCCGACATTTATTCTCGTCGACATTACCTTCCGCTATTTTGTGCTATGTTTAGGTATAGATACGGTTTATATTTAACTTTTAACGCAGTTATATTGCATAACTATTCTGTCAACGGTACTATTTGCGGCCTCAATTGCTATAGATTGCCTGGATGAGTAAAGACTGCCCCGATGAGTATTCAACTAAACGGCATTAACTGCTTTTACGGCGCACACCAGGCGCTGTTCGACATCACACTGAATTGCCCTGAGGGCGAGACGCTGGTCCTGTTAGGCCCAAGCGGTGCGGGTAAAAGCTCGCTGCTTCGCGTCCTCAATCTGCTTGAAATGCCCCGCTCCGGCACGCTGGATATCGCGGGTAATCACTTCAATTTTGCCAAAGCGCCTTCTGAGAAAGCGATCCGCGATCTGCGTCAGAACGTCGGCATGGTGTTCCAGCAATATAATCTCTGGCCGCACCTCACCGTGCAGCAGAATCTGATCGAGGCGCCGTGCCGCGTGCTGGGCCTCTCCAAAGAGCAGGCGCTGGCGCGAGCTGAGAAACTGCTTGAACGCCTGCGCCTGAAGCCGTACAGCGACCGTTATCCGCTGCACCTTTCCGGCGGTCAACAGCAGCGTGTGGCCATCGCCCGCGCCCTGATGATGGAGCCCGCCGTGTTGCTGTTTGACGAACCGACTGCCGCGCTGGACCCGGAAATCACGGCCCAGATCGTCAGCATCATTCGCGAACTGGCGGAGACCAACATTACCCAGGTGATCGTGACCCACGAAGTGGAAGTGGCGCGTAAAACCGCCAGCCGTGTGGTCTATATGGAAAACGGTCATATCGTGGAGCAAGGGGATGCGCGCTGCTTTGCCGAGCCGCAGACCGACGCATTCAGAAATTATCTGTCTCACTAATCGAATCGAGAGAACGACAATGAAAAAAATAGTGATTGCCGCGCTGCTTGCAAGCGTTAGCCTCTCTGCCACCGCAGCTCAGACCATTCGTTTTGCCACCGAAGCCTCATACCCTCCGTTTGAGTCGATGGATGCGAATAACAAGATTGTCGGCTTCGACGTGGATCTGGCTAACGCCCTGTGTAAAGAGATCGACGCCACCTGTACCTTCGCTAACCAGTCTTTCGACAGCCTGATCCCAAGCCTGAAATTCCGCCGTATCGACGCGGTTATGGCCGGTATGGACATCACCCCGGAACGTGAAAAGCAGGTTCTGTTCAGCACCCCGTACTATGAAAACTCCGCCCTGTTCATCGGCCAGAAAGGTAAATACGCCTCTATCGACGCGCTGAAAGGAAAAAAAGTGGGCGTGCAGAACGGCACCACGCACCAGAAATTCATTATGGATAAGCACCCGGAAATCACTACCGTGCCTTACGACAGCTATCAGAACGCCCGTCTGGATCTGCAGAACGGCCGTATCGATGCCGTCTTTGGTGACAACGCGGTAGTAACCGAATGGCTGAAAGCGAACGATAAGCTGGCCGCGGTGGGCGATAAAGTAACGGATAAAGACTACTTCGGCACCGGCCTGGGCATTGCTGTCCGTCAGGGCAACACCGAGCTGCAGCAGAAATTCAACACTGCGCTGGAAAAAGTGAAGAAAGATGGAACCTACGATTCCATCTACAACAAATGGTTCCAGAAGTAAGATCTGATGAACGAAATTTTTCCATTAGCAAGCGCCGCCGGGATGACCGTCGGCCTTGCCGTTTGTGCGCTGATCATCGGCCTGGTGCTGGCGATGATCTTTGCCGTGTGGGAGTCGGCTAAGTGGCGACCTGTCGCCTGGATCGGCTCGGCACTGGTGACCCTGCTGCGCGGCCTGCCGGAAATCCTGGTGGTGCTGTTTATCTACTTTGGTTCTTCGCAGCTGCTGCTGATGCTGTCGGACGGCTTTACGCTCAACCTGGGCGTGGTGCAGATCCCGATTCAGATGCAGATTGAAAACTTCGACGTCAGCCCGTTCCTGTGCGGCGTGATTGCCCTCTCCCTGCTCTATTCCGCCTACGCCTCGCAAACCCTGCGCGGTGCGCTGAAGGCGGTGCCGGTTGGGCAGTGGGAGTCCGGTCAGGCGCTGGGTCTGTCGAAAACCGCCATTTTCTTCCGTCTGGTGATGCCGCAGATGTGGCGCCATGCCCTGCCGGGGCTCGGCAACCAGTGGCTGGTGTTGCTGAAAGATACCGCGCTGGTGAGCTTAATCAGCGTTAACGACCTGATGCTGCAGACCAAAAGCATTGCCACCCGTACCCAGGAGCCCTTTACCTGGTACATCGTGGCGGCGGCCATCTACCTGGTGATCACGTTGCTCAGTCAGTACATCCTCAAGCGTATTGACCTGCGTGCGACGCGTTTTGAACGGAGACCAGGCTGATGCTTGAGTATTTACCCGAACTGATGAAAGGGCTGCACACCAGCCTGACGCTGACGGTGGCCTCGATTATCGTGGCGCTGATCCTGGCGCTGATTTTCACCATCATCCTGACGCTGAAAACGCCGGTGCTGGTGTGGATCGTGCGCGGCTATATCACCCTGTTTACCGGCACGCCGCTGCTGGTGCAGATCTTCCTGATTTACTACGGCCCGGGCCAGTTCCCGACCCTGCAGGAATACCCGGTGCTGTGGCATCTGCTCTCTGAGCCGTGGCTGTGCGCCCTGCTCGCCCTGTCACTGAACAGTGCCGCCTATACCACGCAGTTGTTCTACGGCGCCATCCGCGCCATTCCGGACGGGCAGTGGCAGTCCTGCGGCGCGCTGGGGATGAGCAAGAAAGACACGCTGGCGATCCTGCTGCCGTACGCGTTCAAACGCGCGCTCTCGTCGTACTCCAACGAAGTGGTGCTGGTGTTCAAGAGTACGTCGCTGGCGTATACCATCACCCTGATGGAAGTGATGGGCCACGGGCAGCTGCTGTATGGACGCACTTACGATGTGATGGTGTTTGGCGCTGCCGGCATCATCTACCTTATCGTCAATGGCCTGCTGACCCTGCTGATGCGTTTAGTGGAACGCAGAGCGCTGGCCTTCGAACGCCGTAATTAAAACTGCATAAGTTTGATTTAAAAAAGATGGGCAAGTCTAACCACTGCCCGTCTTTTTTTATAAATTAAAAAATAATTAATCATTTTTATTGCATATAAATTCATTAAGTGGCATTGTGACGTTCAGCCGCAGACACGGCATATAATGACAAGATTGACAGACGGGAGCTTCATCATGAAAAAGTTAGTTCTGGCCGCTTTACTCGCAACCTTCGCCGCGGGCGCCTCTGCCGCCGATAAAATCAACTTCGGTGTTTCTGCGACCTATCCACCGTTCGAATCGCTGGATGCCAGCAACCAGATCGTCGGGTTTGATATCGACCTGGCCAAAGCGCTCTGTACCCAGATGCAGGCCGAGTGCACCTTTACTAACCACGCCTTTGACAGCCTGATCCCGTCCCTGAAATTCAAAAAATATGACGCGGTGATCTCCGGCATGGACATCACCCCGGAGCGTAGCAAGCAGGTTGCCTTTACCGAGCCGTACTACGCCAACTCAGCGGTGGTGATCGCCAAAAAAGGCCAGTACACCTCCTTTGAGCAGCTGAAAGGCAAGCGCATCGGCATGGAAAACGGCACCACGCACCAGAAATACCTGCAGGATAAGCACCCGGAAGTGAAAACCGTAGCCTACGACAGCTACCAGAACGCGATTATCGACCTGAAAAATGGCCGTATTGATGGCGTGTTTGGCGACACCGCCGTGGTAAACGAGTGGCTAAAAACCAACCCGCAGCTGGGTACCGCCACCGATAAAGTGACCGATCCTCAGTACTTCGGCACCGGTCTGGGCATCGCGGTTCGTCCGGATAACAAAGCCCTGGTGGAGAAACTGAACGGCGCCCTGAAAGCGATTAAAGCCGACGGCACGTATCAGAAAATCAGTGACCAGTGGTTCCCGCAGTAAGCATGTTTTGCCGGGTGGCGCTGCGCTTACCCGGCCTGCGAATGGTGCGGTCTGATGCCCGGTGGCGGCTTCGCCTTACCGGGCCTACGATGGTGCGGTTTGTGGTTTTGTAGGCCGGGTAAGCGTTAGCGCCACCCGGCGTTTTTATAACGGCACATAGAAACGAAAACGCGCCCCTTTCGCCGCCTCCATCAGCCTGATCCCCCCGCCGTGCAGCTCCAGCATTCTTTTGACAATCAACAAACCCAGCCCGCCGCGATTATCCCGCGACGCCTGCTGGCTGAGCGCTGACGGCCGCATAAAGAGCCCATCGCGCAGATGTTCATCCACCCCCGGTCCGCTGTCGTTGACCTCAAACTGGAGCTGTTCCCCCTCCAGCCACACCTTAAGCCCAATCTCGCCCCCCGGCGGCGTATGGCGAATCGCGTTATCCAGCAGATTGGTGACCACCCGCTCGATCATCGACAGATCGGCGTTGATCATCGGCAGCTGGCGCGGCACGTCGATATGCAGCCGAAGCTGGCGCGTCTCCACCGCCAGATCAAACTTTTGCGCCACGTCGGAGATGAGCTCCCCGATGGCAAAGCGCTCGCGCTGGGGCTTAATGCTGCCGTGCTCCAGGCGCGCCAGCTCAAACAGCTGCTGCGACAGATGGCGAACCTTATGCCCCTGACGCAGGGCAATAGAGAGATAGTGCTGCGTCTCCTGCGCCGAAAGCGTGCCGGATTTCAGCGACAGCGTTTCCAGATACCCCAGCAGCGCGGTCAGGGGCGTGCGCAGATCGTGGGAGATGTTGGCGATAAACTCCCGGCGCTGCCGGTCGCTGTCGGCCAGCTGATCCCACTGGCTGGCAATCTGCTGCGCCAGCTCGATAAAGGTATTGCGCAGCAGAGCCACCTCATCAGACGGGGCGGCCTGCAGAGGCTGGGTGGCGAGCTGCTTGATGACGTGCATGCTTTCGCGATCCAGGCCACTCACCTCGTCGGTTAGCTGCTTCACAGGCCGGGTGACCCAGTACCAGACCAGGCCGCCCGCCAGCGCGCCAAAGATCGCCACCAGCAGCAGCGACCAGAGCACCGTGCTCCAGAGCGTTTTCTGCCACGCCTGCTCCGCCAGGGCGTTCAGCTCTTCCCCCTGCAAAACGATGTACAGATAGCCGCGCAGGACGCCGTCCTGATGCAGCGGCACGGCGCTGAAGACCTTCTCTCCGGTCAGGCTACGCGGATCGTCCCCGTAGACCGGCATCATCCCGCCGCTCAGAAACTGTTGTACCGGGGCGACGGAGAGGTGCTGGCGTTTGATATGCCCCGGCGGCGCGGCATCGGCGAGGATCTGTCCGTCCGGGGAGAGGACGTACAGCTCAACGCTGGGGTTATACGTCATCAGGCGGTCAAACAGCGGCTTAAGCCGGGTGCGATCGACCTGGCCGTTGGCGTCCAGCAGGGTTTCCCGCTGGGCGATGTGCTGCGCCAGCCCGCCGGAGAGGCGCTGCACCATGGCGTTGCCGTACTGCATGCTGGTCCAGAGCTGCACGGCGCAGGCCACCGCCGCACAGCCCATCAGTAACAGGATAAACAGCAGGGTGAGACGGCGGATCATAGCGGGCGTTCCGCAAAGAGATAGCCTTTGCCCCAGACGGTGCGGATGATCTCCGGCTCGGCGGCGTCTTTTTCAATTTTTACCCGCAGGCGATTGATGTGGGTGTTAACGGTATGCTCGTAGCCTTCGTGCTGATAACCCCACACCTGTTCGAGCAGGGCCAGACGGGAGAAGACCTCCCCGGGATGGCGGGCAAAAAAGTAGAGCAGATCGAACTCGCGCGGCGTCAGGTCAACCACCTGGCCGTGCTGCTGCACGCTGCGGGCCAGCGGGTCGATGGTCAGGCCGTGCGCGTTGATAAGTCCGGAAGTTTGCTGCCCCATGGCCTGCTGACGGCGGAACAGCGCCCGGATGCGCGCCACCAGCTCCTGCACCGAGAAGGGTTTAGCCAGATAGTCATCGGCCCCGGTTTCGAGACCCAGAATACGCTCGGTTTCGCTGCTGCGGGCGCTGATGATAATCACCGGCAGGTAGTGGTCCCGGGCGCGGATCGCCCGGCAGAGGGTCAGTCCGTCAACGTTGGGCAGCATCAGATCGAGGATCACCGCATCCCAGTGGGATTGTCCGAGCAGGTGCTGCGCCCTGCCCCCGTCCGCCTCGTGGGTAATCACGTAACCTTCGTCTTCTAAATTGAGACGCAGCAACGCGGCGATATCGCCGTCATCTTCTACCAGCAGGATCTGCTTCATCGGTCAGCCTTATAAAATCTTAACAGTTAAAGCTTACCTGATTTCCGGGGCGGGAAACGTTCACATTTTGTTTAAGATTGTGCGGGTGGGGCCCCTCACCCTAACCCTCTCCCCATAGGGGAGAGGGAATAAACCGCCGGCCCGTGCTCAGGACTTAACCAGCAGCGTCAGCACTTCGTAGTGGGCTGTATGCGGGAACATATCGAACAGTTGCACCCGTTCAACCCGGTAGCCAGGCAGATCGCCAATGTCTTTCGCCATCGTCTGGGCGTTGCAGCTGGAGTAGATAATAAACTGCGGCGCCATCTGGCTCAGGTAGTCGCACAGCGCCTTACCGATCCCGCGACGCGGCGGATTCACCAGCACCAGCTCCGGTACGCTGCCCTGGCCAGTGGCGAACTGCGTGGAATCGAGCGCCTGGAAGTGCAAATTCGTTAACCCCAGCCCGGCGGCGGACTGGGTGGCGCAGGCGATCGCCTCAGCGGAGATTTCGATGCCGGTAAGCCGCATCTGCGGAGTGGCGCAGTGCAGGCCAAAACCGCCGACGCCGCAGAACAGATCCCACATATGATTAACCGGTAACTGACGCACCCAGTCGCGCGCGGTGGCGTACAGCTGGCTGGCGACGGTCGGGTTGGTCTGGAAGAAGCTCTTCGGGCGGATCCACAGCGGCACGTCGTTAAAACGCTCCGCCAGCGCCTGATCGTGGGTGAAGAAGATCTCCTCCTCGCCCTCCATAATCGCCATATGTACCGGCTGGATGTTGGCGGTAATCACCTTCAGCTGGGGCAGCTGCTGTTGCAGCCACGGCAGCGCCGCGCGCAGCTGGGGCAGTTTGGCGTCTGAGCGCAAAACAAAGCGCAGCATCATGCCGCCATCAAGCTGGCTTTCGGTGAGCAGAAGGTATTTCAGCTCGCCGCGCTTGCGTTCGACGTTGTACGGCGTGAGGCCCGCGCGGGCGATAAAGGGTTTCAGGGCGGCAAAAATCGGGGCAAACGAGGCCGGATAGAGCGGGCAGTCGGTCAGATCGACAGGAGTGCCGTCCCGGTGCAGCATGCCGAACAGCGGTTTTTCGACGCTGCCGCTGACCACCATTTTGGCTTTATTGCGAAACGCCTGCTCCGGCCCGCTGACCGGTGCGCACCACTCCGCCACCGGCTTTCCGGCCAGCAACGTCTGGAGGTCGGCCATTTTGGCGGAAAGCTGAGAAGAGACCGGCTGTTCAATCCACTGACAGGAGCGGCAGCGACCGGCGTCATAGAGTGCGCACTGCATAACGAAACCTTAATACGTCTGGGGGCAGCGATTATACACGTTATTGCAGCTGGAAAAACCGTCGGCTGGCCGCAGGCACAAACAGCAGGCCGAGCACCAGCAGGTCGGGCAGTTTTTGCATCACCAGGGTGCGGAAGATCTCGCCTCGGGACTCGCCGGGAATGCTGAACAGCTCAGGATAACCGTAACCGAGCGAGGCGGCCCACAGGTAGCCGGTGGCGGTGATCTGGGTCAGCAGGTAGATAATCCGCGCCCAGTTACGCCCTTTCACCAGCGAAAAGGCGCAGTAAATTTCAACAAACACTAGCATCAGGCTGGCGAAAAAGACGAGGGTCAGGTTCCACGTCTGCACGCTGCGGTGGATAAACTCGCTCAGCCCGCGCACGCCCAGGGTATTGAAAACCATAAATACATCAAGGCAGCGGATCATGATAATGGCGAGCGCCGCCACCTGCACCAGGGCAGGAACGTTCAGACGGGCATGTGACCGGCTTGTTTTAGTGAAAAATCCCAACGTGATGTCTTCCATGAAACGATGCCGCGATCACGCGGCATCTCAATTACGCTTCTTTGAAGATTTTAGGAGCTTCAGCCACGTCTTGCACGCTGGATATCGCGCTGACGCTGTTTTTCAGACCGCGCCATCAGATACCAGGCGATCAAACCGATAATCCCGACCACGCCCAGAATCAGCGTCGCCAGGGCGTTGATCTCCGGGTTGACCCCCATGCGCACGCTGGAGAAGACCAGCATCGGCAGCGTGGTTGCCCCCGGCCCGGAGACGAAGCTGGCGATCACCAGATCGTCCAGCGACAGGGTAAAGGCCAGCAGCCAGCCGGAGATCACCGCCGGCATGATCATCGGCAGGGTGATGATGAAAAACACCTTCAGCGGCGTGGCCCCGAGATCCATCGCCGCCTCTTCAATGGAGTGATCCAGCTCGCGCAGGCGAGAGGAGATCACCACCGCCACATAGGCAGTACAGAAGGTGACGTGGGCCAGCCAGATGGTGAGCATGCCGCGATCGGACGGCCAGCCAATGGCGTGCCCCATCGCCACAAACAGCAGCAGCAGCGACAGGCCGGTGATCACATCGGGCATCACCAGCGGCGCGGTGATCATAAAGGCAAAGCCATTCGCTCCGCGAAAACGACCGAAACGCACCATCACCACCGCGGCTATGGTGCCGAGAATGGCCGCCATCGTCGCCGCGCAGGCGGCGATGGTCAGACTTAACCCCACGGCGCTCATCATCGCCTGGTCGTGAAACAGCTCGCCGTACCAGCGCGTAGACCAGCCCGCCCACACCGTTACCAGCTTCGAGCTGTTAAAGGAGTAGATCACCAGCATCAGCATCGGGGCATACAGGAACGTAAAGCCGAGCACCAGGATCAGGATCCGCCACCCAGAGCGCACTACCGGTAAGTTGTTCATCCGTTCCCTCCCATCTGTTTCTGCTGATACTTGTGGAACCACATGATCGGCACGATCAGCAGCAGCAGCATCACAATCGCCACCGCAGAGGCCACCGGCCAGTCGCGGTTGTTAAAGAACTCCTGCCACAGCACGCGGCCAATCATGATGCTGTCCGGGCCGCCGAGCAGTTCCGGGATCACGAACTCCCCTACCGCCGGAATGAACACCAGCATCGACCCGGCGATAATCCCGCCTTTGGTCAGCGGCACAATGACGCTGAAGAAGGTTTTCATCGGACGGGCGCCGAGATCCAGCGCGGCTTCCACCAGCGAGTAGTCGATGCGCGTCAGGGCGGTGTAGATCGGCAGTACCATAAACGGCAGATAGGCGTACACAATGCCGATGTAGACCGCCAGATTGGTGTGCAGGATGGTCAGCGGCTGATCGATAACCCCCAGCCACATCAGGACGTTATTCAGCACGCCGTTATTTTTCAGGATCCCCATCCACGCGTAGACGCGGATCAGGAACGAGGTCCAGGAGGGTAAAATCACCAGCAGCAGCAGGATGTTACGCGTCGAGGGTTTGCTGTGCGCCACCGCCCACGCCAGCGGATAGGCCAGCAGCAGACAGCAGAGTGTCGAGATGGCCGCCACCTGCAACGACTGCAGATAGGCATCAAAGTAGAGCTGATCGTCGGTCAACTGCAGGAAGTTGCCCAGGTTGAGGGTGATCGACAGCTGGCTGTCCGCCCACTCCACCAGGTCGCTGTAAGGCGGGATCGCCCGCGCCATCTCCGCCAGGCTGATTTTGAACACAATCAGAAACGGCAGCAGGAACAGCAGGATCAGCCACAGATACGGCAAGGCGATAACCAGCTTGCGGCCGTGGGCCATCTGCAGGCGGGTCAGCCAGCGGGTATCCATGCCCGCCGCAGCGCGGGTCGCAGGTTCAGGTTTATTCATGGCCCTTCCTTATACCGTCAGCACAACGCAGCTATCGGCTTCCCAGCACAGACGCACTTCGTCACCCCAGGTCGGCAGCCCTTTGCGGTAGCGATACGTGTTCTGCAGCTGGGCGCTGATCATCTGTCCGCTCTTCAGGCGAACGTGGTAGATGGAGAGATCGCCGAGATAGGCGATATGCACCACCTCACCCACGGCAAAGTTATAGCCATCGGCGGGCGGAGCATCGCACAGGGTGATTTTTTCCGGACGCAGCGCCACGTAAACCGGCACGTTATCCACCACCGAGTTGTCCACTGCCACTTTCAGCGGGTGGATCAGCCCCGGGGAGTCAATCACCAGCCCATCTTCCTCACGGGTTTTCAACAGCCCTTCAAAGACGTTCATCGAGCCGATAAATTCGGCGCTGTAGCGGGTGGTCGGGTGCTCGTAGATCTCTTCCGGCTCGCCAATTTGCACAAACTTGCCGCGGTTCATGATGGCAATACGACCGGCCATGGTCATCGCCTCTTCCTGGTCGTGGGTCACCATCACGCAGGTCACCCCCACGCGCTCAAGGATATCCACCACTTCCAGCTGCATGCGGTCACGCAGTTTTTTATCCAGCGCCCCCATCGGCTCATCGAGCAGCAGCAGTTTTGGCCGCTTCGCCAGGCTGCGGGCCAGGGCCACACGCTGACGCTGGCCGCCAGAGAGCTGATGCGGCTTACGCTTCGCAAACTCCTGCATGTGCACCAGGCTCAGCATTTCGGCCACCCGGGCGGTAATTTCGGCTTTTGGCAGTTTGTCCTGCTTCAGGCCAAAGGCGATGTTCTGCTCCACGGTCATGTGCGGAAACAGGGCGTAAGACTGGAACATCATATTGATCGGGCGCTGATACGGCGGCACCCGGGAGAGGTCAACGCCGTCCAGCACAATCTGCCCGGCGCTGGGCTGTTCGAACCCTGCGAGCATGCGCAGCAACGTCGATTTCCCGCAGCCAGATGCGCCAAGCAGAGCAAAAATTTCGCCTTTGTAGATAGTCAGGCTGACATCATCCACGGCGTTCTGACCATCGAAAGATTTGGTCAGGTTACGGATTTCCAGCAGCGGGGTCAGCGCTTTACGGGTTTTCGCCTGCGGGCGGGGGATCGCGTCGTTCACGGGGTGCTCTCCGGCATCAATCAAAATGGTGCAGGCGCACCAGAACGGTGCGCCTGTTGCCGGGGGCGCTACGCTTGCCCGGCCTGGGACGAACGGTTATTTACCGCTTTTCACTTTGGTCCACGCACGGGTGCGCACGCGGTCGATCTTCGGCTCCTGCACGCTCAGGGTAAACATCTTGGCGCGCACGTCAGCCGGTGGATAGATGCCAGGGTTATCACGCACTTCGGCGCTGACCAGTTTAGTGGCTTCTTTGTTGCCGTTGGCATAGAAGACGTGGTCAGAGATGTGGGCGATAACCTCAGGGCGCAGCAGATAGTTCAGGAACTGGTAGGCTTCGTCTTTGTTTTTCGCATCAGCAGGCATTGCGAAAACGTCAAAGAAGGCCATCGCCCCCTCTTTCGGGATTGAATAAGCGATATTCACGCCGTTTTTCGCTTCTTTCGCGCGGTTAGCCGCCTGCCACACGTCCCCTGCCCAGCCGATAGCGACGCAGATGTCGCCGTTCGCCAGATCGTTGATGTACTGGGAAGAGTGGAAGTAACGGATATTTGGCCGCAGCTTCAGCAGCAGATCGGTCGCCGGGCCGGTGTAATCATCCGCTTTGGTGCTGTTCGGATCTTTGCCGAGGTAGTTCAGCACGGTGGCAAAAATCTCTTCCGGGGCATCGAGGAACGACACGCCGCAGCTTTTCAGCTTTTCGAGGTTCTCTGGCTTCAGCACCAGATCCCAGCTGTTGACCGGCGCATCGGCACCCAGCACCTGTTTTACTTTCTCGACGTTATAACCGATGCCGGTGGTGGCCCACATATACGGCATGGCGTATTTGTTGTCCGGATCGTGTTTAGCGATAAGCTTCAGCAGCTCAGGATCGAGGTTTTTCCATCCAGGCAGTTTGCTTTTATCCAGCGGCTGGAACACGCCGGCAGAGAGTTGACGTTCCAGGAAGCTGGCTGAGGGCACCACCAGGTCAAAGCCGGTACTGCCCGCCATCAGCTTGCCTTCCAGAACTTCGTTAGAATCGAAGACGTCATAGACGACTTTAATCCCGGTCTCTTTTTCAAAATTTGCCACCGTGTCCGGGGCAATATAATCAGACCAGTTGTAGATATGCAGCGTTTTTTGCTCTGCCGCCAGCGTGCCTGCGGAGACCGCCATCAGCGCGCCCGCAACCAGACCCGATAACCATTTTTTATTTAAAGCGATCATAGCGTTAATCCTTCTGAAAGCACGTTAACAAACGCACTAAAAATGAACACTCTTAGTCTATGCAAGAAACGTGCATGATTTATCACTCCGCCTGCAGCAGAAGATGTTACTCAGGTGGCTGTATCTGCTCGCGTTTAACGGCATCGCAAGAATAAACTGTAGCTTGTCCCTGTAGCTATAGCTCAGATTAAAAAACGCCTTTTAACAATTTTTTATGCAAGAAGTATCTATGTGATAAGCCGAATTGACGGGATAGCGGTGAATAATTCTTTAAAGAAAGGTTAAAGCCAGCAGAAAAGAGGGTGTTATGCAGCCGCCACGACAGCGACTGCCTAAATGTCAGACAGGTTTAGTGCAGAAAATTGCCCGCGGAATCAGGCTGCTCTGCGCCCTCTTCAGCGTTGTACAGCAGATGATGGGCGCTGGCCTCAAGCATCACCATCGATATCTGCTCTTCGCTCTGCTGGATAAACGCCGCAAACTGCGGGAAGGTCAGCCCCACGGACGCGGAGAAAGACTGGCAAACCACCAGTTTCGGCAGATTATCATCCTGAATATCGAGAAATGCCTTCACCGTCAAAGAACTGGCATTGATGGCGGATAAATCCGATGCTAAGGCCAGCAGCGCCGAGGGTTTTACCTCTGCCAGCGCGGAAAAAAGAATCACGTCGTTGATCAGATCGAGCTTGGCATCGAACACGCCGTCAAAATTTTGCATATGCGGCAGATGTAGCGCCTGGCAGGTGTCGCATTCAAAGAAACTCACGCCCATGTTATCCAGCCAGTGGCGTAACGTATCAAGTGTCGGTACTACAAGTGCATCCATAACGGTGGAACCCCTTCAAAAAAATAGTGCCTGGCCCAGGCATAAATGCGCGGCGGCCAGTTATCCGCCCGTTTTCAGGCAAAACTCCGGCGTGGCATGGCGTTCAATCCAGCCGATCATCTTCCCGGCGATATCAATCCCGGTGGTTTTCTCAATGCCTTCGAGCCCTGGCGAGGCGTTCACTTCCATCACCAGCGGCCCGCGCTCGGCGCGCAGAATATCAACCCCGGCAACGTCGAGCCCCAGCGTTCTGGCGGCCAGCAGGGCGATCTCCCGCTCGCGCGCGGTGATCTGCGCCACCCGGGCAACGCCGCCCCGATGCAGGTTTGAGCGAAAATCGCCCTCTTTGGCCTGACGTTCGATGGCTGCGACCACTTCATCGCCGACAACAAGGCAGCGAATATCGCGCCCTTTCGCCTCCTGAATGTACTCCTGCACCAGAATGTGCGCATTCAGGCCGCGAAACGCATCCACCACGCTCTCTGCCGCCTGGCGGGTTTCGGCCAGCACCACGCCAATCCCCTGGGTGCCCTCAACCAGCTTGACCACCAGCGGCGCGCCGCCGACCATCTCGATCAGATCGTGGGTGTCGTCAGGCGAATGGGCAATGCCGGTGATCGGCAGGTCGATCCCCTGGCGAGCCAGCAGCTGCAGGGAGCGCAGTTTGTCGCGCGCCCGGGTGATCGCCACGGATTCATTCAGCGGATAACTGCCGAGCAGCTCAAACTGGCGCAGCGAGGCGGTACCGTAAAAGGTGATCGCCGAGCCAATGCGCGGAATGACCGCGTCGAAGTGCGGCAGCTGGCGTCCTTTATAGTGAATAGAGGATGCCGCCGGGCTGATATTCATATAGCACGACAGCGGATCGAGGATTTCCACCAGATGGCCGCGCTGCTGCGCCGCTTCACGCAGGCGTTTACACGACCAGAGCGTTCCATCCCGGGACAATATGGCAATTTTCACCCTGCACCTCTCAGACATTACCTGGTAAAAGCCTGCGTATCATACACGCAGGCAGGCGCAGGATGAATGGACTTATCGCGTAGCCCAGCCCTGTTTGTGCAAATAGTCGAGAATAAACGGACGATTTTCTTTGATGATGGTGCGACGGATATGGTCGCTCCAGGTGTCACGGCGGTTGTTAGTGGCACGGCTGAGGTAGTAATTCGCCAGCTCTTCGTCGTACTCCGCCAGCACCGCTGGATCCACCGGCTGGTAGTGGTTTTCATGCACCACCATCGCCGCAGGCAGGCGCGGTTTGACGTCCGGATTATCCGCAGGCCAGCCCAGGCACAGGCCAAACAGCGGCAGAACGTGCTTCGGCAGCTGCAGCAGTTCAGTCACCGCCTCAATGCTGTTGCGGATGCCGCCGATGTAAACCCCACCCAGCCCCAGCGACTCTGCCGCCGTCATGGCATTTTGCGCCAGCATGGCGGTATCCACTACGCCCAGCAGCAGCTGCTCAGCAAGGCCGAGCTGCGCCTCAGGGCAAATTTGCAGATGGCGGTTGAAGTCGGCGCAGAACACCCAGAACTCCGCCG
The DNA here is from genome assembly GCF_023639785.1 of Leclercia adecarboxylata. Lineage (NCBI taxonomy): Bacteria > Pseudomonadati > Pseudomonadota > Gammaproteobacteria > Enterobacterales > Enterobacteriaceae > Leclercia > Leclercia adecarboxylata. The sequence continues at coordinate 1,465,991 of NZ_CP098325.1, read as the reverse complement.
CCTGGGCTACGTGCTTCTGCCCGCCGGTAAGGGTCACCAGCTGTTCGCGCATCGCCGGATCGGTAATACGGATGATGGAACTGCACTGCAGGAAGCTGGAGCTGGAGGTGCCCTGCGCGCCGGCAATAATGGCCTCGCGCTGGGCATCGCTGATGGGTTGATCGGTAAAATGGCGAATGGAACGGTGGGAACGTAGAAGATCAATTACGGGCGTCATGCGGTCTCTCTGTACGGGTGTGACTGACAATATCGCCAGTATAGGCAAAGAACAGAAGCCTGTAATTGGCCAAACATAGCCTGAAGATATCAATGCAACAGGCAGAACCTGCTTTTCATTACCGATAGTTATCGGCAATATAGCGTCATTCGCCGTCAGGCTTCGTTTCAGGAGAGAGAACATGTTTGCAGTAATTTTCGGACGTCCGGGTTGCCCATACTGCGTGCGCGCAAAGGATCTGGCAGAAAAACTGACCGCAGAGCGTGAAGACTTTAACTACCGTTACGTGGATATCCATGCGGAAGGCATCACCAAGGCCGATCTGGAAAAAACCGTCGGTAAGCCGGTTGAAACCGTTCCGCAGATCTTCCTCGATCAGAACCACATCGGCGGCTTTACCGATTTTGAAGCCTACGCTAAAGAGCACCTGGGCCTGTTCGCTGCCCAGTAAGACATTAACGCCCTCGCTCTGAGGGCGTTTTTACTCGCGCGCGGCGGTTCTCTACTGCCCGGCGCACAAACATAAAGAACAGCGCCCCCAACGCACACCAGAAGATCCCACTCAACAGCCAGGCCATCTCCTGCACCAGCGTGCGCGACGGGATAAACAGCAGGCGCATCACCACCAGACAGAGTGGCGCGGCAAGCATCGCCCCCACCAGCGGCCTGATGACCTCTCCGCCACGGGAAAGAAAACTGGCGGCAGCCCCCGGCAGGGTAAAGAACAATAATCCCAGCTCGGGACGTCCGGCGGCAATAAATGCCCCTCTGACGTTAAACTTCAGGCAGACGCATACCCCGGTAAAAAGCAAAAAACAGCAGGCCACCCCAAACCAATTACCTTTAATATTCAAATCGTCCCCCTGCTTCGCGGGCAAATTCATTTATCGTCCGATGGACATACAGTCAAATGCGTTATATGGCATTCCATGCCTGAACGGCGCGTGGTGACGCAACCGCTCTCAGATGTTGCTGTCTGTTATAAATAAAGTAATAGTTTGGTATTATTTTGAGATATATATTATAGTGTGCGGCCAGGAGCCACTCCGCTCCTCAATGCTGGGCAAACAGTAGCCTAAATCACCTTTCCCTTCAACCACTTACTGGTAAACAAGAAGTTATCCTTCGTGAACATAAACGTCGCAGAATTGTTAAACGGGAATTACATCCTGCTATTATTTGTGGTGCTGGCGCTGGGCCTCTGTCTGGGTAAATTACGACTGGGATCAATCCAACTTGGTAATTCTATTGGCGTTTTAGTCGTCTCATTATTATTAGGCCAGCAGCATTTCAGTATTAACACTGATGCGCTTAATTTGGGCTTCATGCTGTTTATTTTTTGCGTCGGTGTTGAAGCCGGACCCAACTTTTTTTCTATTTTCTTCCGCGACGGCAAAAATTACCTGATGCTGGCGCTGGTGATGGTCGGCAGCGCCCTGCTGATCGCGTTAGGGTTAGGCAAACTGTTTGGCTGGGATATCGGACTGACGGCGGGGATGCTGGCGGGCTCGATGACCTCCACGCCGGTGCTAGTGGGCGCGGGGGATACCTTGCGCCATCTCGGTCTGGATAACGCCCAGCTCTCGCTGGCATTAGACCACCTCAGCCTCGGCTATGCCCTCACCTATCTGATCGGTCTGGTGAGCCTGATCGTCGGCGCACGCTATCTTCCTAAACTGCAGCACCAGGATCTGCAGACCAGCGCCCAGCAAATTGCCCGCGAGCGCGGTCTGGATACCGACAGCAAACGCAAAGTTTACCTGCCGGTGATCCGCGCCTACCGCGTCGGCCCGGAGCTGGTGGCCTGGGCGGACGGTAAAAACCTGCGCGAGCTGGGCATTTATCGTCAGACCGGCTGCTACATCGAACGTATCCGCCGTAACGGCATTCTGGCAAACCCGGACGGCGACGCGGTACTGCAGATGGGGGATGACATCGCCCTGGTCGGCTACCCGGATGCCCACGCCCGTCTCGATCCCAGCTTCCGTAACGGTAAAGAGGTGTTCGACCGCGACCTGCTCGACATGCGTATCGTCACCGAAGAGATCGTGGTGAAAAACCACAACGCCGTGGGCCGCCGTCTGGCGCAGCTTAAACTGACCGACCACGGCTGCTTCCTTAACCGGGTCATCCGCAGCCAGATTGAGATGCCTATCGATGACAACATCGTCCTGAACAAGGGCGACGTGCTGCAGGTGAGCGGCGACACGCGGCGCGTGAAGACCGTTGCCGACCGCATCGGGTTTATCTCCATTCACAGCCAGGTGACCGATCTGCTCGCCTTCTGCGCCTTCTTTATCGTCGGCCTGATGATTGGGATGATCACCTTCCAGTTCAGCAACTTCAGCTTTGGTATCGGCAACGCGGCAGGTCTGCTGTTCGCCGGGATCATGCTCGGCTTCCTGCGAGCCAACCACCCGACCTTCGGCTATATCCCCCAGGGTGCGCTGAACATGGTGAAAGAGTTCGGCCTGATGGTGTTTATGGCGGGCGTTGGCTTAAGCGCGGGCAGCGGCATTAGCCACAGCCTGGGCGCGGTAGGCTGGCAGATGCTGGTGGCCGGATTGATCGTCAGCCTGGCGCCGGTGGTGATCTGTTTCCTGTTTGGCGCGTACGTGCTGCGTATGAACCGCGCCATGCTGTTTGGCGCGATGATGGGGGCCCGCACCTGCGCCCCGGCGATGGAGATCATCAGCGATACCGCGCGAAGCAACATTCCGGCGCTGGGGTATGCGGGCACCTATGCCATCGCTAACGTCTTGTTAACCCTTGCGGGGACATTGATCATCATCATCTGGCCAGGGCTGGGATAAAAAAAATTTGCGCAATCGCGAAAAATTTTCGCCATGCGCAGAACTTTTCTGCCAGACGTCAGTCATAACTATTGCCACTGCTTTTCTTTGATGTCCCCAATTTGTGGAGCCCATCAACCCCGCCGTTTTGGTTCAAGGTTGATGGGTTTTTTGTTGCCTGAAATCCACTACATCAACATTCCCAACGTCCCTTCCCGCTTGCCTTCCCACCCTTTCTCCAATTAGGTGTTACGCTTAACTGTCAGCAAAATTCTCCCCGAGCCCAAGGAGCCCCAATGCTCGCGTTGTACAACACAGTGATCGTGCTTTTAACCGTTGCCGCCATGGAGTTAGTCGCTGCCTTTGCCCACAAGTACATCATGCACGGCTGGGGCTGGAGATGGCATGAATCGCATCACGAGCCGCGCACGGGCTGGTTTGAGGTTAACGACCTTTACGCCGTGGTGTTTGCCGCGCTGGCGATTGTGCTGATTGCGCTGGGAACCTGGGGTCTGTGGCCGCTGCAGTGGATTGGTGCCGGGATGACGGCTTACGGCGCGATCTATTTCATGGTGCATGATGGGCTGGTGCATCAGCGCTGGCCGTTTCGCTATATCCCGCGCAAGGGCTATCTTAAGCGCCTGTATCTGGCGCACCGTCTGCACCACGCGGTACGGGGCAAAGAGGACTGCGTCTCCTTTGGCTTTCTCTATGCCCCGCCGGTAGAAAAATTGCAGGCGACGTTACGCCAGCGCAAGGCGCGTCGTGCGGCTAACGAGGACGCTGCCAGAGCCCGGCCGGGCGCGGCGTCGGCGTCGCAAAACGAGAAGTAAGGGCCAGCCCGGCGCCTTTCAGCAGTAAGACTGCTTTCTCAACGTCGCGGGTCCCCTGCCGGGTATCCCAGGCACGGGCACCCGCCGCGCTTACCTTCACGCCAATTTCACGGTACACCCCGTGCGCCGAGGCAATCGCCCACGCGGATCGCAGGGGCAGCCCGGCCAGCCCTTGCCGGGCAGAGGCATAGTAAGGCTCGGCTTCTGCCACCAGCCGTTGGGCAATTCCCACAAGCGGCATGCGCATCTGTGGTGAGGCGATTGACTGCGGATCGATGTCTGCCTCGGCCAGCCACTGGGCAGGCAGATAACAGCGGCCAACCCGGGCATCCTCGACAATATCCCTGGCGATATTGGTCAGCTGAAACGCCAGGCCTAAATCACAGGCGCGATCGAGTACCGCTTCGTCGCGCACGCCCATCACCCTCGCCATCATCAGCCCAACCACGCCTGCTACGCGATAGCAGTATTGCAGGGTGTCGTCGAACGTCTCGTAATGCGTCTCCCGCACGTCCATGGCAAAGCCGTCGAGATGATCGTAAGCCAGCTGGAGCGGGATGTTATGGCCCAGCGCCACCTCCTGAAAGGCAGCAAAGGCGGGCTCATGCATCTCGCCCCCTTCCCAGGCGCGTCGGGTCTGGTTTTTGAGCATCTCCATGCGCTCTTCTGCCTGGGCCCTGTCGACAGGCGCGGCGTTAAACCCCAGCTCCTGCCCGTCAATCACGTCGTCGCAGTACCGGCACCAGGCATAGAGCATCAGCACGCTGCGACGGGTGGCCGGATCAAACAGCTTCGCCGCGGTGGCAAAACTTTTCGAGCCCACGGCGATGGTGTCGGTGGCATGCTCCATCAGGGTGGTGTTCATCGGGAGAGCGCCTCCAGCATCAGTCCTGCCGTCGCTTTTGCCGAGCCGATCACCCCGGGGATCCCGGCGCCCGGATGCGTACCGGCCCCCACCAGGTACAGATTGGGGATCTGGCTGTCGCGATTGTGCGGCCGGAACCAGGCGCTCTGGCGCAGGATCGGTTCGACGGAAAAGGCGGAACCCAGATGGGCGCCCAGCTGGTCGCGAAAATCAAATGGGGTGAACATGCGGTGGGTCACCAGTTGGCTGCGCAGCCCCGGCATGTAGTGGGCTTCGAGATAGTCAAAAATCCGGTCGCGCAGGCGCGGCCCCTCAACGGCCCAGTCGAGATCCGCCGTGCCTAAATGGGGCACCGGCGCTAAGACGTAATAGCTACCGCAGCCCGGCGGCGCCAGGGAGGGATCGGTGACGCAGGGGGCGTGCAGGTAGAGGGAAAAATCTTCCGCCAGGGCGTTTTTATTGAAAATTTCGTCGATAAGTTCTTTATAGCGCGGCCCGAAACAGACCGTGTGATGAGCCAGATCGTGCTGCTTGTTCAGGCCAAAATAGAGCACAAACAGGGAGTTACTCATGCGTTTGCGCTTAAGCGAGGCCGCGCGCGCCGCCCCCGTCGGGTGGTGCCCCAGCAGCTTCTCATAGGTATGCACCACGTCGGCATTGGAAGCCACCGCCGCGACCGGGATCGTCCGGCCATCTTTTAGCGTCACGGCGCTAATGCGATCCCCTGCCGCCTCCAGCCGGGTGACCTCTGCATTCAGCTGCAGTTCGCCGCCCAGATCCTGATAGAGCTTCACCATCCCCTGCACCAGCGCCCCGGTCCCGCCGCGGGCAAACCAGACGCCCCACTCACGCTCCAGGGCGTGGATCAGGGTATAAATCGACGAGGTGGCAAAGGGATTGCCCCCCACCAGCAGCGAATGGAAGGAAAACGCCTGGCGCAGCTGTTCGTTCTCGATAAAACGGGAGACCATGCTGTAGACGCTGCGCCAGGCCTGCAGGCGGGTAAGCTGCGGCCCGGCGCGGAGCATATCGCGAAATGAGAGGAACGGCACCGTGCCGAGTTTGAGATATCCCTCGTTAAACACCTCCCGGGAGTAGGCATGAAACTTGCGGTAGCCCTCCACGTCGCGCGGATTGAAACGACGGATCTGCTCTTCCAGCCGCGTCTGAACGTTGTCGTAATCAAACACCCCGCCCGTCTCCCAGCACAGGCGATAGAAAGGCGTTACCGGCAGCAGCTCGACGTAATCCGCCATGCGTCTGCCGGCCAGGGTGAATAACTCTTCGATGGCGCTGGGATCGGTTATGACCGTCGGTCCGGCGTCAAAGGTGAAGCCGTTATCGTGATAAACGTAGGCACGCCCGCCGGGCTTATCCCGCTGCTCCAGCAGGAGTGTGCTGATGCCCTGCGCCTGTAGCCGAATGGCCAGCGCTAATCCGCCAAAACCGGCGCCAATAATCACTGTTTTATTCATGGTGAAACGCTCGCATCCGGGGAGTGAGTTTCAGTATGGCGAGCATAGCCTCGCCGACGGGAACCGGGGGCTTACCTGCCAGGATCCGCGCTTTGTCGGCCAGGGTTATGTTCCGGGCGTAAAAGCGGGCAATCAGCCCCTCGTTAAGAGAGTAAAACCGCTGCATCACCTGCCAGCGCTTGTCGGCATCCCCCGCCAGGAACAGCATGCGGTTAAGGGAGCGGAAAAAGCGCTGCTCGCGCCACTGGCGCAGGGCGTAGCGATGGATAACGGAAAAAAGTGTCGCCGCGTCGATCGCCTCGCTTGCGGCAATGGCCTCCGCCAGCGCCACCGCATGGGGCAGTGAATAGCCGGTGGTGGCATGAAACAGCCCGGCGCGCAGGCCGCTGCACGGCTGCTTATCTTTAGCATGCCACCAGGCCGGGAAATCCCCCGCCAGCATAATCGGCAGATGGCCCTGCTCTTCACGGTTGAGGCGCTCCAGCACCCACCCCTGCTGACGGGCATAGTCGGCGATGTTTTGCCGGGCGACGTCCAGATCCAGACGGGCGGCATCAACGTAGTGGGTGTCCTCGATTAAGAGTTCAGTGGCGGAAAGCGGCAGCGTGTAGACAAAGCGATACCCGCCCTGCTGGTTGACCGTGGCGTCCATCAGGATCGGGCGCGTCAGGCCGTGAGGCTGACTCAGACGCCACTCTTGTCCGAGGAAGGACTGGCTGCCGGTATGAAGATGTTTTTCCGGCCTGTAGCCCCGGCCATCAATGACCGCCCGGGCCTGCAATGTTGTGCCGTCGGCCAGCGTCACCGACGTCGGGGTAACGCCGGTGATATGGGTCCGGGTGAGCAGGTTTTCGCCACAGATCCCGGCCAGGACATCGGCAAAACGCGCGGAGGTGATACTGAGATACTCCCCGGCAAGAGTGCGGTTGAGGCGGGGAAAGCGGACGTCGTACCCCTCCCAGCGATGAGCCACCAGCGGGGCCAGCCACTGATGCTGTTCCGGAGTGAGGTCGCCCTCATGAAATGACCAGGTGTGATTTCCCCCAGGCCAGCTGTCGGCCTCGAGGAGCAGTACGCGCAGCACGGGGCGCAGCTGCTGCAAACGTAAGGCAATCAGCCCGTTTGCCAGCCCGCCCCCCGCCAGAATAATGTCCCACGCGGGTGCCATCAGATTTGCGCCACCAGCGTGGCCTGACGCAGCTGCGCCAGGTTTGCGCTCCCGGTGCAGAAACAGGCGACGCGGAGCTGGTCGATAATCACCTGAAAATGGTCGATTACCGCCTCGCTGGAGGTTAACGCGCTGTGCAGGACGCCGGCCGCCTGGCCCACGACGCTTGCGCCCAGGCGGATCGCTTTGGCCGCCTCAATGCCATTGGCAATTCCGCCCGAGGCCACCAGCGGCATGTCGGGCAGCGCCTGATGCAGATCCTGCAACGCCGTCGCGGTTGGAATGCCCCAGTCGGCAAAAGCCATCGCCACTTCCCGGTCGTGGGCGGTGACGGCGCGTTCACCTTCGACTGCCGCCCAGCTGGTACCGCCCGCACCGGCAACGTCCAGCATTGCCACGCCTGCCGCAGCCAGCCTGCGGGCCACCGGCACCGAAATCCCGTTGCCCACCTCTTTGACCACTACCGGCACATGCAGCGCCTCCACGATGCGATGGATGGCGTCGATAACGCCGCACCAGTTGCGATCCCCACCGTGCTGCAACGCCTCCTGCAGCGGGTTGAGGTGGATAATCAGCGCATCCGCCGCCAGGGTTTCGACGGCGCGTTGGGCATAGTCGAGGCCTTGTCGCCCGGCAATTTGCGCCGCGCCAAGGTTAGCCATCAGCACGATGTCCGGAGCAAAGGCGCGCAGTTCCCGCGTCAGGCCGTGCCTGGCCTCGCTCTCAAGCGCCACGCGTTGGGAACCAACCCCCATCGCTAAACCCAGGGCCTGCGCGGCGGTGGCAAGATGCTGGTTGATCTGGCTTGCCCGGCGGGTGCCGCCGGTCATGGAGCTTATCAGCAGCGGTGCGTTCAGGGTGCGGCCGAACAGCGAGGTCGAGAGGTCAATTTCATCCAGATGCAGTTCAGGCAGTGCGCAGTGCCCGAAGCGCCATTTTTCAAAGCCGCTGGTACACTTTTTTGCGCCGGGCGTACTGTTCAGTACGATATCAAGATGATCGCTTTTACGTTGCGACAGGCTGCTCATTGACACTCCGGAAGGGATAACGACAGGCTCTGGCCGATCAGCATCAGCTGTTTTTCAAACCAGACGTGAACATAGTACCGGGTGGTGTTTCCCGGCTGACAGGCGGTCGCGATGTGCTGATCGGCGCTGCGGACATGCTCACGCAGGCGCAGGAACACGCTTTCGGCGCCGAGCACAGCGACCAGCGTCGATTTATCTTTATCCTGATGGGGATCTTTGCCGTTGGCGTTTGAGCCGTCCGTCAGGTCATCAATCAGCTGGAAAGCCTGGCCAAGATCGCGGGCGAAAAAGCGCAGGCGTTCGCTGACCGAAGGCGGGGCGTCGGCAGCAATGGCCGCCAGCTGGAGGGTGGCATTGAACAGACTGCTGGTTTTCAGCTCGTTGGTCAGGAGGATCTCATCGGCGTTTCGGCTCTGACGTCCCTCATTCAGATCGCGAAACTGGCCCTGCACCAGCCCCATATGCCCAACCGACGATGAAAGCTCGGCTGTCGCCCGGGCTTTGACCTCATGCGTCAGCGATGGCGAGCGCGCGATGACGCAAAAAGCGTGGCTGAGCAGCGCCACCGCCGCCAGGATCGCCACGTGTTCACCATACTGGTAGTGAATCGTCGGCCGCCCGCGTCGAAGCGTGGCGTTATCCATGCAGGGCATATCATCGAGGATCAGGGAGGCGACGTGGACCATCTCAATGGCGCAGGCCAGGTCGAGAAGGCCCGTTAAGTCGGTTTTATCGCCCATGTCCCGCGCCGCCAGCAGCAGCAACAGAGGGCGCATACGCTTGCCCGCGACCAGGGTGGCATCACGCATGGCGGCATAGACCTGCCCGTCCTGCTCTCCCGCAGGCAGAAGTTGTTCAAGACGTTGCTCAAACGCGGACAACAGCATTTTTACATCATCTTCATGACTAAGGGTCATAGTGGCTTCCCCGGTGTTTAGTGGCGACGTCCGCAGAAGAGGTAAAAAACGCTTGCCGCAGGTTGGTTTACAAAGCGTAGCGTATCCTTCTGCGTTTTGTTGCCTGCCGGAACAAGAGAAACCACCTATGAATTTTTATCACCTAAAAATCAATAAGATATAAATATAAACAGGTGTTAAATTGCACAGAAATTTACATTTGTAGAGATTTTAAGCGCCCGGCCCCTCCTCTTCTTTCCCAAAGGCTAACCGCAGCGCGTACTGGCGAAGATCCTGTGGCCATCCGGCAACACATGCCGTAAACGCCGCTTCATCGTCCGCAAACAGCGCGCGCATGCTGGCCTCATAGCCAGGCAGATCCCCCGCAATCTCATACATAAAGTGATAGGCGCGATCGTGCCGCTGGCGCGTGTTATCCACCGGTTTACCGGTTTTTCTTGCCTGATCGATAAGCCTGCGCAGCGTGGCAGAGGCCCCACCCGGCTGGGTGGCCAGCCACTCCCAGTGACGGGGTAACAAAGTCACCTCTTTCGCCGACACGCCCAGTTTTGGCCGCCCCCGGGATTTAACGGGGTTGCTTTCCGCCAGTTCCGGGTAAGCCGCCAGGGCGCTGGCAATATCTCCGTTAACGTGAATATCGAGGCGCTTTCCGCTGCGATCGTTAAAGATGAAAACGGTTTCACTCCCGATGTTAGCGGATTGTATCTGATGCAACAGTTCGCTCAGGCTACCGTGCGCGATTTGCTGGTTCCGCCAGAAGGCGGTCAGGGTAAGGGTAGGCATGTCTCACCTTTTTATCCGGGTAAAAAAAATAAAGTGTATAGCGAGATTTACCGCCCGTCAATTTTACCCGGATAAAATACCGTTCCACGCTGTCATGATAGGAAGAGCAAGGCAGTTAAATTTGGTTAATAAATAACGAGGATGGGCTGAAAAGTTAAGGCTAACGCACCTGGAAAATAATAGCGCTGATGGAACTCCCAATTACCTGAAATAAAATTTCGGTGTACAAATACTCGCCCGTTCTTTTATTTCAGGCCGAACGATCTCGCCGGAAGCTACCAGAATTGGAGATTGACGCACTCATTTAACATGTTAAATTTTTTGACGTTTTTCTCATGGACGAGCACCAGGTGATATCTGGCGCTGCGCACGGCCCTTTTTTCCTCCATCAGAATGCGTTTTCCTGGCTTATCTGCCCTTAAGAGAAATCTATAAAGCGGTCGCCGAAACCCTCCGTGGCAAATTATCCGTGCCCAACCGGTTACCTTGCCCATTAATACAATAACGAACATAACGGAAATAGTTGATGCGTATGTTACCCCACAACCTCACCCTACGTAGCTTGCTGGTGCTGGCCGTCATCATCGGGTTAAGCGGCTGCTCCGTCCGTTACGATAAAAACGGCAAAATTCTGTTCAATACCGATCTGGCGAGCGTACTGGGTAACGAAGTTGGCAAGTTCACCCTGGCAGAGGGTTCAACGGGGACGTTGAGGGAACTGAACGGTCGCTACAGCCTGAAATGGAGCAACCTGATGATTGAGCGCCCGCTGGAGGGCGTAAGCTGGGCGAGGATTATCAATCAGTATCACATCGAAGGGCATACGTTGCTGCTGCTGAAAGTAGCGACGCCGACCTGCCCGGCGCAGTATCGTCTGGTCGACCTGCAAAATACCCGTTCCCAGGAGTGGGCCTTCACGGGCGTGTGCGATGCAGGGCCGGACATTACCGCCAGCGCGGACAAACTGCAGCTCAATTTCCCCGCCGACAACCGTATCGAACAGTTCAGCTGGCAGCATGGCGAGGTCTACCATCGCCGCCTGCCGATCCAGAAAGCAAAAACGGTGCAGAGCAACACCCGCGGGCAGGCTAAAACGACCCACAAAGCTAAAGCGCAGCCCGTGGCGAAGCCGGTAAAACGTACGCCCACAAAAACGGTGGAACCCCTCCCGCCGAAAGTTGCTCAGCCAGAGCTGGACAATTCTGTGCCCACTGAGATCTATGCCCCGACGACAACCCGTCAGACCAGCCTGGAGCTTAAATCATGACCGGGCAGGTTCTGGAAAAGACCTGGCCGCAGGGCGGGATCAAGCGTTCACCCCTCCCCTGCTGGCAAAACTGGCTGGTAACGGGCATTACCCTCACCTATCTCATCTGTGAACTGGCGTTCAACTCCCGCCTTCTGGACCTGGTCGGCAGCGTCTCAACCGCTGAAGAAGTTCATAATATGGAACGCTACGGCCGGACCTTAACCGCCATAGCCGCCGCGCTGCTGGCGTTACAGTTCTCGCTTATGGGCCTTGTCCGGCTGAAGAAAAAAGGCAGCCAGCTGAGCGCAAAAGCCAGTACCGGCGCGGTGCTGCTGATCTGCCTGGTGACCGGTACCCTCACCTGGCATGCCGTGGAATGGGTGATTGAGCGTCAGGTATCCAGGAGCACGGGGGAATTTCGTCAGATGTCGCTCCTGGCGCAGCTCTACCAGCATGCGTTAATTGAAGGGCAGCAGACGCTGCAGGGTGTTCCTCTGGACAGTACAGGCAGCCAGGTGCAAACCTGGACCAGCCCTTCAGGAAAGGCATTTCTGGCAACGCTGCCGATCCTGTTGAGTGCCTCCGATCGCTACCGTAGTTTGCTGGAAAGCGGTATGGAGCAGAATTTACGCGACAACATCAGCGCCCGCGAGGGCGGCATTCTTGGCTATTACAAAGCCTGGCAGCACGCGCGTCAGGAGGTGTACAACCAGTTCACGGCCTATTACAACGACGAAATGGACATCAGCGAAACGGTGCGCCAGGAGCAGGCCAGAGCCTGGCAACGCTATGAGCGATCGCTTGAGGCGAAGCGGCTGAAAACCTGGAACGTCCCACGCCGTTACTACGCCAGCGTCCGCAAGCAGGTTCGCGGCCAGGGTGTGCCGGTGAGCGGTGACTGGATGCCGTCCGATCGTGCCGGTTTTAACGCCGCCGTGGCGAAAGCCGCCAGGCAGAAATATCTCGCTCAGCGGACCGTAGTCTATAAAGGTGTGACCATTCCTAAGCGCCTCAACTGGGGCGTCTTTTTCCGCCTGGACATGGTGCAGAAAGAGTTACGCCAGAAATTGCTGCTCCCGGACGGGACCCTGGTTCGCGAGGAGTACCCGCTTAACGATAAGCTCAAGCGTTTTGCCCTTGAGCTGCATGCCCCTCATCTCAATGAGGCCGTAAAGCAACAGCTACCTGAGCTGCGCGCGGCGGCAACAAGCTACAGCCCGGGTGGCGCAAATGAAAAGCTGGGGGAAGATGCAGCCCGTGCGGTGATTGTGCCGCCAGTTGCGCTGATTTTCTCTCTGGTGGGCGCCCTTACCCATCTGGCAAAACTACTCTATTTACTGTTGGTCCCCCTGACGGCGGCGATATTGACCCGGCGCCCCTCGCGCACCCTGTTCTTTATCAATCATCATCCTCTGGTATTCCCGGTGGGGTTGATTGCCGTCCTGCTGGTGACGTTCAGCGTCATTAATAACGACATCACACAATCTCAGGCTTACCAAAACTTAAAAGACGGATTAGCAGGGGCCAGGATTTCGATTACCGATGAACCTCTGCACCTGAGCGCAGGGACGGTGTTGCGCATTGTTCACGCGGTCAGCATCGGACAAAGCTATAGCTATCCGATGAATCAGTTCCTGCGAGAAAACGTGCTGTGGGGGTTTGATTTCGGTTATACCAGGGGGGAAGAGTAAGGTCAGGGCGGGGAGCTCCCCGCAACTAAAATGATTTTAACTGCACATATCAAAAGAACTTTTCCATTCCCGGTATTCAGGATGAATGATAGACTTACGATGCAGTTAACTTATAAGTTTCATATAAATCCTGCCATTCACGATACTGTTTTTATTCAAGGCTGATAAATGAATTTGTCTACTATTAAACCCAGATATGACTGGGTAGATGCCATGAAGTTCTTAGGGATATCGGCAATATATTTAGGGCATTTAGGGACTTACGCAGGAAAACTTTATCCTTTTGTCTTTAGTTTTCATGTGCCACTGTTTTTCTTCGCGGCCGGATTCTTTGCAGCCCATAAAGCGAAATCAAATTTCGTCCAGTTTACGATCAATAAAGCCAGGCGACTGCTCCTGCCCTACTTTGCTTTTGCCTTTATGACATTGCTGATAACCGGGTTGGGATCGGGCAGTGGTATTGAAGGATTAAAAGGAAGCGTCATTGAGATTATCTTTGGCATCCGAAACGCCCCCGCGGTCGGCAGCCTTTGGTTTATTAATTGTCTGTTCACTATTTTTATCATCGACTTTATCTTTTCGAGAATCACGACAAACCCTGTCGTGCTGCTCATCCTGTCGTTGATTGCCTATGTGTTATCACAAACTGTATTAGGGCATAACCCTTTGGTTGATCCCAAATGGATTTTTAACGTTGACTCCGCGTTAGCGTACTGGTGGTCACTTGCCGCCGGGAGATGCTTGTTCAGCACGCTGCAGAACAGTAAGGCATTTTCCAAATCCGTTCCCGGTGCGGTCTTATTTGCCGTTTTGGGGTTGATCACTGCGTATCAATTGTTCAATTCAAGTTCACTGCTCTTAGCTGTTTTACAGAAAATTCAGCCTTCGCTTGCAGGTTATGCGGCTGTTGGCATGTTTAATAACATCTTCACAACGCTGTGTTTAATACTGACCTGCGTGTTTGTTGCAAAAGCGATTTGTGAATCAAAGTATGTTATTAACGTCGGGAAAAATACGTTAAACATTTGCGGCCTCGAATATATAGTTAAATCGCTGATTCCTTTATTCATCGGCTTACTGGGACTGCAATTTACTATTCCAAACCCGCTGGCGGCTGTTATTTATACCTGCATCTGCATCTACGTCGCGCATAAAATTGGCGTATGGCTGTCGGACATTATCCGCGGTCCGTTCCTCATTAAATAAATCAGGCCCGTCATGTACCCTGGCAGGGTACATGACGGCGCTTTCAGACTGCACTCTCCCCTGCGATCCTTCCTACCATTGCTCTTAGCTCTTCCCGCGATAATGGCTGTCTGTCAGTCACAAAATGAAGCGTCATTCCTTCGATAAAGGCATCCAGCGCGCGGGCGGTCACCGGATCGAACCACTGCTCCAGCACGGTCTGGCTGGTCTTCATCCAGTCCTGCATCACGGTTTTTAACGACGGGCTGCGGTTCATAAAGGCGTACAGCTGGTACATAAGCTCCATATTGTGCGGCGTGGTGACTTCAGAGCTGTAAATCAGCGTGGTGATGGAATCACAGGCCATTTCCGGGCCCGTTACGCCGGCAAAAAACTCGCGGTACTGCACCGACATCTGCTGCGTGAACCAGGTGAAGGCCTCTTCGAGCAGCGCCTCCATGCCGGCAAAATAGTAGGTCATCGACCCCAGCGGCACCCCGGCGCAGCTGGCGATTTTGCGGTGGGTGACGGCGTTCAGGCCGTGTTCGGCTATGGTGTCCAGGGTGGCCTGCAGGATCCTCTCCCGCCGTTGCGGATCGTTGGGTCGTCTGTTCATTTTTACCTCAGCGAATTTATGTACAAATGTACACAAACTTGCTAGTGTTGTCTCCTGTGTTGTCCCTCTGGTACAGAAATCATGACCGTCATCTCATCGCGCAAAATTCTGCAACGCCGCCTGTGGGCGCTGTTTATGTTCTTCTTTATTCCCGGCCTGTTAATGGCCTCCTGGGCCACGCGCACCCCCGCTATCCGCGACATTTTGTCGGTCTCAACGGCGGAAATGGGCATCGTATTATTTGGCCTGTCGATAGGCTCGATGAGCGGCATCCTCTGTTCCGCCTGGCTGGTTAAGCGCTTCGGCACGCGAACAGTGATCCGCACCACCATGTGCTGCGCGATTGTCGGTATGATGATGCTCAGCGTTGCGCTGTGGTTCGCCTCGCCGCTGGCGTTTGCTCTCGGGCTCACCGTCTTCGGCGGCAGCTTTGGCGCAGCAGAGGTGGCGATTAACGTTGAAGGCGCCACCATTGAGCGCGAGATGAATAAAACCGTGCTGCCAATGATGCACGGTTTTTACAGCCTCGGCACGCTGGCTGGCGCAGGCGTCGGCATGGCGCTGACCGCCTCCGGCATCGCCGCGAATCTGCATATTTTGCTGGCGGCGCTGGTCTGTATCGCCCCGGTTCTGCTGGGGATCACCGCCATCCCGGACGGCAACGGCAAAAACCAGGCGGGCGAGAGCAAAAGCGGTGAGAAGGGGCTGCCGTTTTATCGCGATATGCAGCTGATGCTGATAGGCGTGGTGGTGCTGGCGATGGCCTTTGCTGAGGGGTCCGCAAACGACTGGCTGCCGCTGCTGATGGTGGACGGTCACGGATTCAGCCCCACCTCCGGCTCACTGATTTACGCCGGGTTTACCCTGGGCATGACCGTCGGCCGCTTTACCGGCGGCTGGTTTATCGATCGTTACAGCCGCGTGACGGTGGTGCGCGCCAGCGCCCTGCTCGGCGGGCTGGGCATTGCGTTAATTATTTTTGTCGATGTCGACTGGATTGCGGGGGTGTCGGTGATCCTGTGGGGGCTTGGCGCCTCGCTCGGCTTCCCGCTCACCATTTCGGCGGCCAGCGATACCGGCCCGGATGCCCCGACCCGCGTCAGCGTGGTCGCCACCACCGGCTATCTCGCCTTCCTGGTGGGCCCGCCGCTGCTGGGCTTCCTCGGCGAACACTATGGCTTGCGCAGCGCGATGATGGTGGTACTGGGATTAGTGATGATTGCCGCCCTGGTTGCCCGGGCGGTCGCCAAACCGGCAGCACAGGCTGGATCTGTCATGGAGAATGGATATGAGCGTTAAAATGATTGCGGTTGATATGGATGGCACCTTCCTGAGCGATGCGAAGGAGTACAATCGCCCGCGCTTTCTGCGCCAGTATGCGCAGATGAAGGAACAGGGTATTCGGTTTGTGGTTGCCAGCGGCAACCAGTATTACCAGCTGATCTCCTTTTTCCCGGAGATAGCCGATGAGATCGCCTTTGTCGCCGAAAACGGCGGCTGGGTAGTGAACGCCGGGGAAGATGTCTACAACGGCGAGTTAACCCAGGCGCAGTTCGCCACCGTGGCGGAGTTTCTCTGCTCCATCCCCGAAGTGGAAGTGATCGCCTGCGGCAAAGGCAGCGCCTATACCCTCAAGCACTATGGCGAAGATTTTCACGATATGGCTGCGAAGTATTATCACCGTCTGGAAAAGGTGGATAACTTCGACAATTTCAACGACATCTTCTTTAAGTTCGGGCTCAATCTGCCGGACGAAGAGATCCCGCGTATTCAGGAAATGATCCACCAGAAGCTGAGCGATATTATGGTGCCGGTCACCACCGGGCACGGCAACATCGACCTGATCCTGCCGGGTATTCACAAGGCCAACGGCCTGCGTCTGCTTCAGGAGCTGTGGGGCATTGACGACAGCGAAGTGGTCGCCTTTGGCGACAGCGGTAACGACGTGGAGATGCTGAGCCAGGCCGGATTCGGCTTTGCCATGGCCAACGCCCGGGAGCACATCAAAGCGGTCGCCCGCTATGAAGCGCCGCACAATAACGAGGAAGGGGTGCTGGAGGTTATCGACCGCGTCCTGAACCGCGAGGCGCCGTTCAACTAAGGTCATGCCCGGCGGCGCTGCGCTTGCGCGGGCCTAGGGTTTTCCAGGCCGGGTAAGCGAAGCGCCACCCGGCAAAAGCGGGCACCCTGCCCGCTTACTCCGGCTGTAACGAACTTCCCACCCGCTTATCTTTCAGGAACACAAACATCAGCGCCAGCCACAGCAGGCCGTTTGCCAGGTTAAACAGGCTGAACAGCCCGTTGCCGCCGCTGCTGAAGGCGTGCTTGCTCACTTCGATACCCACGGTGAAGATCAGCATCTGCAGCATGCCCATCGCCGCCGATACCGTCCCTTTGCTCACCTCGCTGGCGAACAGCGTCAGGCGCACCAGCCCGGCATTCGCCAGCCCAATGCCAAACGCGTAGATGCTCAGCCCGGCGGTCATCCACAGATACGCGTGCGAAGACACCACCGTCGCCACCGCGGCCACCACCAGCCCAATGACGATGGGCCAGCCGCCCATGATGATCAGCGAGCGCACGGTACGACGCGAGGTCAGGCGGGCCAGCACGATGTTACCCACAATCAGCGCGCCAAAAATCGGCACCTGCAGCAGGCCATACTCGTAGCTGCTGAGATGTTCCCCGCTAATGATGATCACCGGCGACTGGGCGATCCACGCCAGAAGCGGCAGGCAGACAAAGCCAATTGCCAGCGATCCCGCCACGAAGCGGACATTTTTCAGCACGTCTTTATAGTCACGCCCCAGCTCCTGCAATGAGAGCTTCTCGCCGATACGGGTGGCGGTTTCCGGCATCGCCCGGTGCAGGCCGTAAAAAGAGATGGCCGCCAGCGCCGCAAACAGCACAAACATCCCCTCCCAGGGGGCGACGTGTACCCAGGCCGCTCCCACCAGCGGGCCCAGCAGGGGTGCAATCAGCGCCACGTTAGCCATCAGGGCGGTGATTTTGATGCACACCGCCTCCTCAAACGACTCCTGGATGGCGGCATACCCGACCGCGCCAATAAAGCACAGGCTGACCCCCTGCAAAAACCGCAGCACCATAAACTGCTCGATGGTTTGCGCCAGCAGGGTCGCCAGGCAGGTGACGATAAACCACGCCACCCCGGTGAGCATCACCGGACGACGGCCAATACGATCCGACAGCGGCCCGAGCAGCCACTGTAAAAACATCCCCCCCGCCAGATAGGCTGTCATGGAGGTGGGAACCCACTCGATCCCGGCGTTGTACTGCTCCACCACCGCCAGCATGCCGGGCTGGATCATATCGTTTCCGATATAGGTGGAGAATTCGTAAAGCACCAGACACAGGGGGAACAACAACGCCTGACGCCCCAGGCGAGTGCCAGAAGAAGAACGGTTTAACATGGAGTCTCAATATCCGATAAAAAATCGCGCAGAGTGTAATGAAATGGCCGCGTCAGAGATAGCAGATTCACGCAGCAACTCAGAAATAAGGCACAAATCGCCGTCGTTTAAGGTTTCCTTAAGTTGGCATCCGTATGCTTGCACTTTTCCAGTCATTGACCCTAATTATGACACAGATTTCCTCCGCTTCAGAATTGTCTAAGTTAAAGAGTTCTAAGACAAAACCCCTTTACCGCTTGCCGGTACGTTTTTATGGTTATCAGCTTATTGTGCTGCTGGTTCTGGCCGGGGTTTTTACCTGGCTTTCGCGGGCTGAGACCCTCGACCGGATGCTGACGGGCTACTGGTATGACGCGGCGACTCAGCACTTTCCGCTGCAGCAGAATGCGCTGCTGGACCTGCTTAATCATCGACTGGCGAAATACCTGACCATTGCCCTGGCGGCGGTGACCCTCCTTTACGGTGCGTACCGGCGCAACGCCCAATGGGTGACGGGGGCATTGCTGATGGGGCTGGGCACGGCGGTGGTTGGCATAATGAAAGCCATCAGCCATCACAGCTGTCCCTGGGATCTGGTGGAGTACGGCGGCAAAGCGCTGTCGTATCCCCTGTTTGGTACTGCCCCCGTCGGCAGTGGTCCTGGGCGCTGTTTTCCGGGCGGACATGCCTCAAGCGGCTTTATGGTGATGGGGCTGTTCTTTACCTTCTGGCACGAGCGGCCACGACTGGCATGGGCGATGGTGGCAGCGGGTATTCTGCTCGGGCTGGCCATGGGCTATGGCCAGGTGATGCGCGGCGCACATTTCTTCTCCCATAACCTGTGGGCAGGCTGGTGGGTGTGGTTTTCACAGGTGGTGGCCTACGGGCTTGTTTCCGCCTGGTTTGCAAAAGAGTGACGAGGGTATGTTAGAAAATCTGAACTACGGACTGTTTGAACTGATTAACGCCACACCTGCTTCACCGGCGTGGAGCATCAAGCTCGCCACCTTTGTGGCGAAAGATCTGATTAGCATCGTGCCGGCGCTGATTGCCATCCTCTGGCTGTGGGGGCCGCGCAGGCAGGTGGGTGCCCAGCGTCAGCTGGTGATTAAAATCGCTATGGCGCTGCTGATTAGCCTGGCGGCGTCGTGGCTGCTGGGACACCTCTTCCCGCATGACCGCCCCTTTGTCGATCGTGTCGGCTATAACTTCCTGCATCATGCCGCTGACGACTCCTTCCCGAGCGACCACGGCACCGTCATCTTCACCTTTGCGCTGGCGTTCCTGTTCTGGCATCGCGTCTGGTCCGGCATCGTCCTGATGATGGTGGCCTGCGCCATCGCCTGGTCCCGCGTCTACCTTGGCGTGCACTGGCCGATGGACATGCTGGGCGGGCTGATGGTCGGCATGCTGGGCTGCCTGAGCGCGCAGATCCTGTGGAGTCTCTGCGGTGACGTTATCTATCAACGCCTCTCACGGCTGCACCGGTTCTGCTTTGCCCTGCCGATCCGCAAAGGCTGGATACGTGACTAATTCGGGTTTAGCGAGTTAAACTTGAGCCCCCGGCGTAACGGGGGTTAATTTTTGGCTCCGAGGACCTATGGAAACACGACGTGACGAACGGCTGGCTCAACTGATTAATGCGCTCAAGCGCAGCGACAAATTGCACCTGAAAGAAGCCGCCGCGCTGCTGGGTGTCTCCGAGATGACCATTCGTCGCGATCTCAATAGCGAAAGTGGCCCTGTGGTGCTGCTGGGCGGCTATATCGTCCTCGAGCCCCGCAGCGCCAGCCACTATTTGCTGAGCGATCAAAAAACCCGCCTGGTGGAAGAGAAGCGCAAAGCCGCGCGTCTGGCCGCCTCGCTGGTGCAACCTCACCAGACGCTGTTTTTCGATTGCGGCACCACCACGCCCTGGATCATCGAAGCCATTGATAACGACCTGCCCTTTACCGGCGTCTGCTACTCCCTGAACACCTTTCTTGCCTTACAGGAAAAACCCGCGTGCCGGGTGATCCTCTGCGGCGGCGAATTCCACGCCAGCAATGCGATTTTCAAACCGCTGAATCTGCAGGACACGCTGAATAATCTGTGCCCGGATATCGCTTTTTACTCCGCGGCGGGCGTGCATGTCCGTCAGGGAGCGACCTGCTTTAATCTGGACGAGCTGCCGGTAAAACAGTGGGCGATGAACATGGCCCAGTACCATGTGCTGGTGGTGGATCATAGCAAGATTGGCAAAGTGCGCCCGGCACGGATGGGCGAACTGACCTGCTTTGATGCCCTCGTGAGCAACTGCCGTCCGGATGAGGAAATGGTAGCTTACGCGAAGGCGCAGCAGATTAAACTGATGTACTGAGTGCGGTTAGTGCCCGGCGGCGCTGCGCTTGCACGGGCCTACGATATCGTGCGGTTTATTGGCCGGCGCACGGTTTTGTAGGCCGGGTAAGGCGAAGCCGCCACCCGGCGATGTTTTCAACTACTTAAACCAGCCGCCAAACCATTCGTGGAATTTCATCATTACGTAATCCCACATCCGGCCGAAGAAGCCGCCCTCTTCCACCGCTTCCATCACCACCAGCGGACGCTGCTCGATGGATTTGCCGTTCAGCTGGAAGTCGATGGTGCCCACCACCTGGCCTTTTTTCAGCGGAGCAGTGAGCTGTTTGTCGGTAAGCGTGTAGCTGGCTTTCAGGTTTTTAAGCTGGCCGCGCGGAATGGTGACAGAGCCGCTCTCCCCGGCGCCGAGATTAACTTCGCTCTTGTCGCCAAACCAGACGCGCTGGCTGACAAAGGTCGCATCCGGCTTAATCGGCGTGACGGTTTCGAAGAAGCGGAAGCCCCAGGTCAGCAGTTTTTCCGACTCGTTAAAGCGGATGCGGTCGGTTTTGGTGCCCAGCACCACCGAGATCAGACGCATATCGCCCTGGGTCGCCGAGGCCACGAGGTTATACCCTGCTCCCGCCGTGGTCCCGGTTTTCATGCCGTCGACGTTAACGTTGCTGCTCCAGAGCAGACGGTTACGGTTCGGCTGGCGGATCTTATTGAAGGTGAACTCTTTCTCTTTATGGATCGCATACTCTTCCGGCACGTCATGAATCAGCGCCTTACCAAGCAGCGCCATATCGCGGGCGGTACTGAACTGGCCCGGCGCATCCAGGCCGTGAACCGTTTTAAAGGTGGTGTTGGTGAGGCCTAATTTTTGCGCATATCCATTCATCAGACCAATAAAGGAATCCTGACTGCCGGCCACATAATCGGCCAGCGCGATGCAGGCATCATTTCCCGACTGAATGATTACCCCTTTGTTCAGGTCGGAAACCGCCACCTGATCGCCGGGCTTGAGGAACATCACCGAGGAGCCGCGCAGCGCCGGGTTGCCGGTCGCCCAGGCGTCTTTACCGATGGTCACCATGTCGGTGAGCTTGATTTTTCCCGCTTTGAGCGCCTGCCCTACCACGTAGCTGGTCATGATTTTTGTCAGGCTTGCAGGGTCGAGTTTCTCGTCCGCATTGCCTTCGGCCAGCACTTTGCCGCTGGCGTAGTCCATCAGGATCCAGGCGCGCGCATCAACCGGCGGAGCCTCGGGGGCCGCCTGTTCCGCTGCGTACAGCGAAGGTGCAAAAAGGACCAGCAGCGCAGAACCCGCCACCAGACCGCGTAAAGAAGAAGTTTTTCGCATCATGTTGCCACCCGAATGTCCATTCCAAAAATCACGTCACACTACCGTGCCGTAAGAAGCGATGAGTAATAACGTACTAAAGCCTTAAAAAAAACCCAATCCTCGTAAAGTTTTTAAAGTTTAAGCAATAACAACCCGATACGCTTTGACCGCATCGATTTTTTTCGCCTCTGTTGCGTATTTGTTGGGTTTATCTCACCATGTGAAGCCAGACACGCGGATGTCATCTTGATATCGGCTTTAATTATAAGGGGTTATTATGATTACGCTGTGGGGCAGGAACAATTCGACCAACGTCAAAAAGGTGCTCTGGACGCTGGAAGAGCTCGATTTACCCTTTAATCAGATCATGGCGGGACTGGAGTACGGGGTGAATAAAGACGCAGAGTATCTGGCGATGAACCCCAATGGCCTGGTCCCGCTGCTGCGGGATGACGAAACTGACCTGACGCTGTGGGAATCCAACGCCATCGTACGCTACCTCGCCGCGCAGTACGGCCAGAACCGTCTGTGGATCGATGCCCCCGCGAAGCGTGCCGTTGGCGAAAAATGGATGGAATGGGCCAACCAGACGCTCTCGCCTGTCCACCGGGTGATCCTGATGGGACTGGTGAGAACCCCGGAAGCCGAGCGTGACTACCCGGCCATTAATGCCGCAAAACAGAGCTGCGAATCCCTGCTCGCTATGCTGGATGAGGCGCTTGCGACGCAGCCGTGGCTGTCGGGAGACGACTTTGGCGTGGGCGACATCG
The DNA here is from genome assembly GCF_023639785.1 of Leclercia adecarboxylata. Lineage (NCBI taxonomy): Bacteria > Pseudomonadati > Pseudomonadota > Gammaproteobacteria > Enterobacterales > Enterobacteriaceae > Leclercia > Leclercia adecarboxylata. The sequence continues at coordinate 1,443,328 of NZ_CP098325.1, read as the reverse complement.
CCGTCGCGCCCTTTGTCTGGAACCTCACCAACGTTGGTCTGGAATGGACTTCGCGTCCGCATCTTGAGCGCTGGATGGCTAAGCTGAGCGAGCGTCCGGCCTATCGCAACGTGGTGATGATCCCGGTCACCTGAGTTATGTTCCGGACGGGCTGACTTTTAACAGCTGCCCGTCCGACTCATCGGTCAGCACGTATAAATAGCCGTCCGGCCCGACCCGTACATCCCGGACCCGTTGATTACGATCCCCCAGAATGCGCCCCTCTTCCGTAACGCGGTTGCCGTTGACGTTCAGCACAATCACATCCTTGTCTTTCAGCGCGCCGATAAAGAGTTTGTTTTTCCACTGCGGGAAGACGTCGCTGTTATAGAAGGCCATCCCGCTAAGGGCCGGAGACTGCTTCCAGACAAACAGCGGCGGCTCGGTGCCTTCAACGTGCTCACCTTTGGCCTCCGGGATCGGCAATCCGCTGTAGTTGATGCCGTGGGTCGCCAGCGGCCAGCCATAGTTTTTGCCTTTCTCCGGAATATTGATTTCATCTCCGCCGCGCGGGCCGTGCTCGTTCAGCCACAGGGTATCGCTCCACGGATTCATCGCCATTCCCTGCGGATTACGGATGCCGTAAGACCAGATCTCCGGCCGCGCGTCATTGCGGTTCACAAACGGGTTATCGTCCGGGACAGCGCCCTGATCGGTCAGGCGCACCACCTTGCCCTGCAGCTTGTCGAGATCCTGGGCGGTAGGCCGCTGGTTATTTTCGCCCAGCGCGATATAGAGATAGCCTTTGCCGTCGAACACCAGCCGACCGCCAAAGTGATTGCCGGTAGAGAGTTTTGGCTGCTGGCGGAAGACAACCTTAAAGGCCTCCAACCGGGAATTGTCGTCACTCAGACGGCCATACCCCACCGCCGTGCCCGCTTTCCCGTCATCCCCCGCTTCGGCATAGCTCAGCCAGACCCGGCGCGAGGTTTCGAAGTCGGGTGCCAGCACCACGTCAAGCAATCCGCCCTGGCCGTTAGCCCAGACTTTGGGCACACCGACGATGGGATCGGAGAGCCCTTTCCCCGTCTGCCAGCGCTTAAGCTGACCGCCTTTCAGGGTGATCAGCATGCCCTGATTTTGTGGCAGGAATGCCAGCGACCAGGGGTGATCGAGTTTATTCTGCAGCACTTCGACCTTCACCTCGGCGGGGGCCGCACACAGTGAAGCGGATATCAGCAACAATGGCAGGGAAATAAGCGAGGATCGACGCATAATGCACTCCTTTTCGACATATGCCTTAAAGGTAGACACTCAGCGCAGGGGCATTATTACTTTTACAAAAGCTTAAGCAGTTGGGGGAGTTGCCTCCCCCGGGATCAGCTCCGAATCAGCGGTGCATGCGATTTCAGATACTGGATGCAGAGAGTGAGATCGTTCAGACAGTTTTCCAGCTTCTCTGCGTTGACGGCGATAAATGTCGGGCAATCATGGTTGCCGGTCATCATACAGACGCCTGCGGTAGTGAGCGAACCGGCGGCGCGATAGAGCATAGCCTGCTCCTCGGGATTACAGTACGCTCTCAGTTCAGGCGCTTTTTCACGCATATAAGTACAAAGTTCAAAGAAGTTGTCACGCAGATGGTCGCTTTCGCTGACTGACATGTACCCCTTCGCTTTCCTCAACTGCAGATAGGCCGCGAGATCAATCCGGGCGTTGATCATCTTGTTCAGAAGATCGCGTTTTAGTCTGTCAACGGACATGCTTTTTACCTCCCTTGTCAGCCTTAGAACACCTTTAGATTATGGCTGTTTTTTGTACAATTTAATGCGTCAGGTCAATAATCCGTGACTGCTTTGCAGAATTTACAATGTTAAATAGCGGGAGTCAGACAGGCAGGGTAAAGGGTATTGTGTTGCGGGCTGGCCCGGGGATGACCAGCCGTTGATTCAGGCACAACAATATAATTAGTCTGCGCCAGCCCCCACAATCACCATCCCAATAGTGTGGCAGTCGTCTTTGTGCTTGCTGCCCCTGCATTTACAGATATAGACCGGGTCATGCCGGAAGCTGAAGCCATTTTCTTTCAACCCGTTCAACCGTTCATCGGCCCGATTTACCGTCAGCGGTGAAAAATCCCGGTAAAAGCCGACACCCCAAATCGAGCGGCGCTTTTGTTTGGCTTTCGTAAAATGGGAATTCACCACCTCATAATTCTTAATCAAATCTGTCGCGATGCTTTCAACCAGCTCGGTTGCGCGGCGGGCAAGCTTGAATTCAACATAAATAAACCGGTCCAGACGCGTGCGCTTTTTCCTGAAAATGAGATCGACAATCACATGCTGTCGGCCACTTTGATGTCTTTTGTCGGTGTTGGCGCGTAACTCCCGCTTTGCTGAAAAGTCTAAATAATGCTCCAGAAAATACTCAAACTCTATCTGCAGCCATTTTTCCCAGTCATTCGCCTTTTTATCGAGGATATGCGAGAGCTTTTCCTTCGTATTTTTATGAGCAAAAAAGTCTGATAAAGCCTCTTCAAGTACCTTTATATCGCCGTTAACTGCCATAGATATCCCGGAATGCAAAATTGAATAGATCGTTGATTTGATGAGTTATCGGCTTAGAAAATGAGAACTTTAAGCAAAACCCTGGGGTTTTATAATACAAATTCAACCGCGAAAATGGCCGCCAGAATAGGCAGAAATTTCTCCCGCAGATGTTCGCGGATGCGCACATATCTCCCCTGTAATTCCTGCGCAGAAATCTGTACAATCCCTGCCCTGATAACTCCATAACTGACTACTTTTTAATCTATGAGCAATGTTACCCACCAGCCGAAAATCGGCTTCGTCTCCCTGGGCTGCCCGAAAAACCTGGTGGATTCCGAACGTATCCTGACCGAACTTCGCACCGAAGGCTATGACGTGGTGCCAAGCTACGACAACGCCGATATGGTGATCGTTAACACCTGCGGCTTTATCGACAGCGCCGTACAGGAGTCTCTGGAAGCCATCGGTGAAGCACTCACCGAGAACGGCAAGGTGATTGTCACCGGTTGTCTGGGCGCCAAAGTGGACCAAATCCGCGAAGTGCATCCTAAGGTGCTGGAGATCACCGGCCCGCACAGCTACGAGCAGGTGCTGGAACATGTGCATCACTATGTGCCAAAACCAAAGCACAACCCGTTCCTGAGCCTGGTGCCGGAACAGGGCGTGAAGCTGACCCCGCGTCACTACGCCTACTTAAAAATTTCCGAAGGCTGCAACCATCGCTGCACCTTCTGCATTATCCCGTCCATGCGTGGCGATCTGGTGAGCCGTCCGATTGGCGAAGTGCTGGCTGAAGCCAAACGTCTGGCCGATGCGGGCGTCAAAGAGCTGCTGGTGATCTCTCAGGACACCTCCGCCTACGGCGTGGATGTGAAGCACCGCTCCGGCTTCCACAACGGCGAGCCGGTGAAAACCAGCATGGTCGGCCTGTGCGAACAGCTCGCTAAGCTCGGCATCTGGACCCGTCTGCACTACGTCTACCCGTATCCGCACGTGGACGACGTGATCCCGCTGATGGCGGAAGGCAAAATCCTGCCGTATCTGGATATCCCGCTGCAGCACGCCAGCCCGCGTATTCTGAAGCTGATGAAGCGTCCTGGCTCCGTTGACCGCCAGCTGGCGCGCATCAAACAGTGGCGTGAAATCTGCCCGGATCTGACTCTGCGCTCCACCTTTATCGTTGGCTTCCCGGGTGAAACCGAAGAAGACTTCCAGATGCTGCTCGACTTCCTGAAAGAAGCCCGTCTGGATCGCGTGGGCTGCTTCAAGTACAGCCCGGTTGAAGGCGCGACCGCTAACGAACTGGCGGATCAGGTGCCGGAAGAGGTGAAAGAAGAGCGCTGGAACCGCTTCATGCAGCTGCAACAGCAGATCTCCGCTGAACGCCTGCAGGAGAAAGTGGGCCGCGAAATCATGGTCATCATCGACGAAGTGGACGAAGAAGGCGCGATTGGCCGCAGCATGGCCGATGCCCCGGAAATCGACGGCGCGGTCTACCTGAACGGTGAAACGAAGGTGAAGCCGGGTGATATCGTGCGCGTGAAGGTCGAGAACGCCGACGAGTATGACCTGTGGGGTAGTCGGGTTTAATTTCGCTTAACGCCTGATGGCGCTGCGCTTATCAGCTTACTAAGGGGACTTATGTCCCCTTTTTTATTGCCTACTCCCTGAACTGACACGCATTTAATCCACTATCTGACTCATCTTCCGCTCCTCATACCTCTTCATTTCGTTACATGCCTGCAACGCCTCATCTGTGAGTCACCTCTTATTTACATCATTTAAACCTTCCATTAACTGGATAAAAAGAATGCATCCTCGCTATAGTGGTTTTGTTTGATAAAACCACGTTGTACAGAGTACAACAGAAGATAAGCTGCAATTTGGCGGTCAAGCCGGTTAACAACAAGAAGGGCTGCTTACTTTGCTGAGAATTTCCTGATAAACATAATGAAACCCTGCGAGGAAATAATGACAGAGCACACTCGTAACCCCGTTACGGCCACCGAAGCCATAGAAAGAGAGACCATGCGCAAGGTTATCTGGCGCATCCTCCCGTTTCTGATCGTCAGCTATCTGGTCTCGATTATCGATCGCGGAAACATTGGCATGGCCTCGCTGCAGATGAATGAAGATCTCGGCCTCAGCAAAGCCGCATTTGGTTTCGCCAGCAGCCTCTACTTTGTTGCCTATTTCCTCTTTGAAGTACCGAGTAACCTGGCAATGCAGAAGGTCGGCGCGCGCCTGTGGATCCCGCGCATTATGATCAGCTGGGGCGTAGTATCGATGTGCATGTCGCTGGTTGAGAGCACGACGTCACTCTATATCGTGCGTTTTCTGCTCGGTGCAGCAGAGGCAGGCTTTTTCCCGGGCGTGGTGCTGTATCTCACCTGGTGGATCCCGTCCCGCTACCGTGCACGGATTATCGCCTCGTTTATGGTGGCGATCCCGCTGGCCAACTTTATCGGCTCTCCCCTCTCAGGCCTGATCCTGACGCTGGACGGCTGGATGGGCCTGCGCGGCTGGCATCTGCTGTTCCTCATTGAAGGGTTACCTGCCGTGCTGCTGGGGATTTTGGCCTGGTTTATTCTCCGCGACCGCCCTCATCAGGCCAGCTGGCTGAGCAGTGAACAAAAAGAGTGGCTGGAATCGACCCTGGAGAGTGAACGTCAGCAGTCAAAAAATATCGACCACCAGACGACATGGCAGTTGCTGAAACACCGTCATATCTGGCTGATGGCGCTGATCTACACCGGCGCGTCCTCGGCAGGTACCACCATCAGCGTCTGGTCACCGCAGCTTCTGAAATCGTTCCACCTCGATAACTTGACCACCGGCCTGCTCAACGCCATCCCTTACGGACTGGCATCGGTGCTGATGATCGTCTGGGGCCGCAGCTCAGACCGCAGCAACGAGCGCCGCTGGCATACCGCGCTGACCTTGTTCCTGATTGCAGCAGGCGTGTTCGCAGCGTTTGTGAGCATCTCTCTCCCCGTAACTATTGCGATCCTCAGCGTAATGCTGATTGGGGTCTACTCGATGAAAGGTCCATTCTGGGCGCTGGCGTCGGGCTGGATGAACAGCACCTCGGCAGCCGCGGGGCTGGCCGCCATCGGGGCCATTGCTAACCTGATTGGCGGTGTGGTGATGGTGAACGCTTACGGCATCATCAATGAACGCACCGGCAGCCATACGCTGGCGATGCTTCCACTGGCAGGTCTGTGTATTGCCGGGGGCATTGCTGTACTGGTGATGGGACGTCAGGCCCGCCGCCACGTGAGCCAGGAAAACCAGCTGACCCATTAAGATGAGCACGCGGGACTGCTGTCCCGCGTAGAGGCATCAGCTCTCCAGCTCCTCTGTTTCGCCGTAGAACTCAAGGCAAAATGGCTTGCTGGCCCCCATCTTCAGCGAAAGACGGCTGGCGGTGGCCTTCATCAGCTGGCTTACTCCCCGCTCTCGACGATCTTCAGTCAGCCTTGAAGATGGCCCGGTCAGGGCCAGGGCAGCAATAAGTTTGTCATGCACCCCAAACACCGGCATCGCGAAAGCGGAAGTGTGGGGATCGCGCGCACCTGAGGTATAAAGCGGCAACGACGGCTCACCTTCTGGCAAGGCTTCATTTAGCCCCCAGTGGCGGAGCACCTTGCTGATAGCGGAGTTATCCAGCGGGAACTGAGAGCCGGGCAGATTGCTGTGGCGCAGCCCGTGGGAGGCTTCGGCACGAAAAAGACAAAGACGCTGCCCACCTTCAAGCACATACCAGCTTGCGCTCTCCTGTGACGCCAGGGACAAGGCCTGTAACTCAGGCTGCACCACGCGTGAGAGGTGGAACGACTGCTCGTAGAGCTTACCCAGATAAAGCAGACGCGGACCCAGGGCATAGTTGCCATCATCATGTCTGACGACGTAATTCATGCGCTCCAGGGAGTTCATCAACCGGTAGACAGTGGTTTTATGGTATCCCGACAACTGTGCCAGCGCGGTCAGCGTCAGGCTTTCGTCTCCGGGACGGAAGCAATCCAGTAATGCCAGTGCCTTTTCAACCGCCACAACGCCTTCATTACCCATCATTTTCTCCTGTTCTGGTCGGCAAAGAGTGTACCGCAATTTTGTGAGTCACTTCGTGTTTACATCACAAACGCCAACGTAGCTCTGGCTAAAAGCAAATCAACACCGCTATAGTTGTTTTGTATTGTACACCTGCATTGTACACAGTAAAACAATATGGAGGCATTCATGTCCGTTACAGAGAAATCGATGATTAACCGCGAGTACGATCGCGTGTCCGAAGAAGAGGTCCGCCAGGCCGCCGAGTATCAGGCCGCCATCCTTGCAGACGTTGCCGGGCGTCGTGGAACGCTGCACGGTCGTATCAAACCGCTGGCAGCGCATATGGCCGTTGCCGGCCCGGCCATTACCGTGGAAGTGCGCCCGGGTGACAACCTGGCGATTCATGCTGCGATGGCGGTTGCCCAACCCGGCGATGTGCTGGTAGTGGATGGCAAGGGCGACATCAGCTGCGCATTGCTGGGTGAAATCATGGCGACCCAGGCCCAGGCCAGCGGTATTGCCGGGATCATCATTGACGGTGCCGTACGTGATGCCGACACCCTGAGTAAGGGAAATTACCCTGTATTTTCCGCAGGCCTTAACCCGTGCGGCCCCACAAAATCGATCCCGGGCCGGGTAAACCATGCCATCTCCGTTGCCGGTGCGACCGTGCGCCCAGGGGATCTGGTGGTGGCGGATATCGACGGGGTAGTGGTCATTCCACGCGACGAAGTTCAGCAGGTTATCGCCCAGGCCAAAGAGAAGCTGGAAACCGAAACCCGCCGCCTCGAGGCCATCCGCAAAGGCGATCTGCGCCCGCACTGGCTCAATGATGCGCTGCGCAAAGCAGGAATGTTAACCGACGGGGAGACGCTGTAATGGGGGGTAAAAGTGTGATTCTGGTTACCGGGAGCGATCTGGCTGAACAGGCCATCGCGATGCTGCGCGACTATGATGTGGTGTATGCCGGTCGCCAGCCCACGGAAGATCAGCTGATAGCGCTCTGCGAACAGCACAACCCTGCGGGAATACTGGTGCGTTACGGCAAGATCACGGCCAGGATTATGGATGCAGCTCCGGGGTTGCAGGTTATATCCAAGCACGGCAGCGGCATCGATGTCATCGATCAGACGGCAGCGGCTGAGCGGAATATCGCCGTCTGCTCTGCGCCCGGCGCCAACGCCGCCGCCGTGGCGGAACACACCTGGGCCATGATCCTTGCCTGCGCCAAGTCTGTTGTCATCCTGGATAAACGTCTGCGCGATGGGCACTGGGATAAATCCACGCATAAATCGCTGGAGCTGGAAGGCCTCACCCTGGGCCTGATTGGCCTGGGGGCAATTGGCTCCCGGGTCGCCACGGTGGGTAACGCATTTGGCATGCGCGTGCTGGCCTACGATCCCTTTGCTAAAACCCTGCCGCCCTCCTGCGAGCGTGCAGAAACGCTGAATGACCTGCTGTCCCGCGCGGATGTGATCTCCCTGCACTGCCCTTTAACCGCGGAGAATCGCGGTATGATTAACGCTGAAACCCTCAGCCGCTGTAAGCAAGGCGCTATTCTGGTTAACACCGCACGCGGCGGGTTGATTGATGATAACGCCCTGATTCACGCCCTGGATGAGGGGATCCTGCGAAGCGCCGCACTGGACAGCTTTACCGTCGAGCCGCTGGCGGCACCCCATATCTGGCAAGGGCGAGAAGATGTGATTGTTTCCCCTCATATTGGCGGCGTGAGTGAAGCCTCGTATATCAAAATGGGCACCGTCGCGGCCGGGAATATTTTGCGGGTTCTGAACACCCCCCATTAAGATTCCGCTATCGAGCTTAAACCAGGGTGATTATTAAACCGTAATCCTGTAGCGAACATAATCGTCCACCGTTGCCAGCTTGTCATACAGCGCCCGGGCCGGATTGCCCTCCCGGGTGACCCAGTAGACCTTCGACCACCCTTTCTCCCGGGCCTCATGAATAATGGCCTCAATCAGCGCCCTGCCCGCGCCCCTGCCCCGCGCCGCGTCATCCACAAACAGATCTTCCAGATAGCAGAGCGGCTGCGTCACCCAGGTGCCTTCATGCAGCACGCAGATGGCGAAGCCCACCACGCCCTGCCCGGTTTCTGCCAGTCGGCAAAACAGCCCAGAATCGGGAGAGAGCACCCGACGCCAGGTCGCCAGCGTCACCGCTTCATCCAGTCTGGTGCCGTAAAAACCGAGATAGCCATTCCACAGCCGTAACCATGCGTCGAAATCGTCCGCCTGCGCTTCACGTACTTTAACCATCGCGTTATTCCTTGATGCGTATGAGATATACCGGGATTGTCCTCCCTCCCGGACAGGAGAATAAAGCTATTTCTGGTAAATATTTTGTGGTTCTGGCGGGTACCGCCCTATGGGCTGTCTGGGATGTGGGCGCGTGTCATCCGCCGGATGGCGGTGACGACGTGATTGCCTGTAAGCTGCCGTAATCATTCCGAAACAGCCCTCCCTCCGGGGATGGCTCCGCTGAACCAGGCTACCTTTATAGCTATCCACATCACCGGAGATAGCAATGAAAGTATTAATGGTTCTCACCTCTCACAGCGAACTGGGCAATACCGGCAAGAAAACCGGCTTCTGGCTGGAGGAGTTTGCTGCCCCATACTACGTCTTCAAAGATGCGGGCGCCGACGTGGTGCTGGCATCCCCCGCAGGTGGTCAGCCTCCTTTAGATCCCAAAAGCGATCAGCCCGACTTCCAGACCGACATGACCGCGCGCTTCAAAGCCGATCCGGCGGCACAGCAGGCGCTTGCCAACACCCTGAAGCTCGACAGCGTTCGTCAGGACGATTTTGACACCGTCTTCTACCCTGGCGGCCATGGCCCGCTGTGGGATCTGGCCGAGTCACCGACCTCCATCGCCCTGATTGAAGCCTTCACCCGCGCGGGTAAACCCACCGGCTTTGTCTGCCATGCGCCGGGCGTGCTGCGCCATGTTAAAAATGAATCCGGCGAGCCGCTGGTCAAGGGCCGCAAGGTAACGGGCTTTACCAACGGCGAAGAGGCCGACGTTGAGTTGACCGATATCGTCCCGTTCCTGGTTGAAGATGAATTGAGCGCCCTCGGGGCGCACTACGAGAAAGGCCCGAACTGGGGTTCCTTTATTGTCCAGGACGGCAAGCTGATTACCGGGCAGAACCCGGCCAGCTCCGAAGACGCGGCAAAAGCGCTGGTCGCGACCCTGCGTTAATCTCCCCCGCCCGGCCGCTGGCCGGGTTTTTCTCCTGCGTGCACCGCATAGAGTGTTAAATGCAAAACGGTTTCAGGCTGTTAGGCTTTTGCGCTTCACACAGGAGGACCTATGAACACCATTATTGACCTGTTTAACGACCACAAAAGCGAGCGCAGCTTTACCGATCAAGCCATTGATGACGCCACGCTCGAACGCATTATCAGCACGGCGTATCGCGCCCCTACTTCCGTCCACTCCCAGCAGGTGTCGGTGATCGTCACACGCGATGCCGAAAAGCGGGCAAGAATCTCGCAGATCGCTGGCGGCCAGCCGTGGATTGCCAAAGCCCCGGTGTTTATCACCTTTGTGCTGGATATGTATAAAACGCAGGTTGGGATGAAGCTGGCGGGGCACGAGCAGGTGGCGCACCAGAGCATCGAGAGCCTGGTGGCAGGTGCTACCGACGTGGGCATCGCCCTGGGTTCGGTGATGGCCGCGGCCCGCTCCGAAGGGCTGGGGATCGTGCCGATTGGCGGTATCCGTCTGAAGCCGCTGGAGCTGATCGAGCTGCTTGGGCTGCCGGAGCACACTTTCCCGGTAGCGGGCGTGGTGATTGGCCATGTTGATGTGCCGTCCCACCACAAACCGCGCCTTCCGCTGGAGACCTTCCGCCACGACGAAGCCTACGTCACCGAGGGACTGGAAGCGAAAATCACCCGCTACAATCAGCAGATGACCGAGCACTGGCAGGCCATTAACCGCACCGACGGTGATACCTGGAGCGAAAGCGTGAGCGGGTATTACAAGCACATCTATTTCCCGGATGTGCTGCCAGCCATTCTGAAGCAGGGCTTCGGAGTGGATAAGTAATTCAGCATTGCCCGGCGGCGCTGCGCTTGCGCGGGCCTACGGGATCGCATGTTTTACAGGCCGGGTAAGGCGAAGCCGCCACCCGGCACATTGCCCGGCGGCGCTGCGCTTGCGCGGGCCTACGGGATCGCATGTTTTGTAGGCCGGGTAAGGCGAAGCCGCCACCCGGCACATTGCCCGGCGGCGCTGCACTTGCGCGGGCCTACGGGATTGCATGTTTTGTAGGCCGGGTAAGGCGAAGCCGCCACCCGGCACATTGCCCGGCGGCGCTTCGCTTGCACGGGCCTACGGGCTCGTATGTTTTACAGGCCGGGTAAGCGTAGCGCCACCCGGCACATTGCCCGGCGGCGCTGCGCTTGCGCGGGCCTACGGGATCGCATGTTTTGTAGGCCGGGTAAGGCGAAGCCGCCACCCGGCACATTGCCCGGCGGCGCTGCGCTTGCGCGGGCCTACGGGATTGCATGTTTTGTAGGCCGGGTAAGGCGAAGCCGCCACCCGGCACATTGCCCGGCGGCGCTGCGCTTGCGCGGGCCTACGGGATCGCATGTTTTACAGGCCGGGTAAGCGAAGCCGCCACCCGGCACATTGCCCGGCGGCGCTGCGCTTGCGCGGGCCCACGGGATCGCATGTTTTACAGGCCGGGTAAGGCGAAGCCGCCACCCGGCACATTGCCCGGCGGCGCTGCGCTTGCGCGGGCCTGCGGGATCGCATGTTTTGTAGGCCGGGTAAGGCGAAGCCGCCACCCGGCAAAACAATCACCCCTTAATGCGCGGATCAAGCGCATCCCGCAGTCCATCTCCCAGCAGGTTAAACGCCAGCACGGTGAGGAAGATCGCCATGCTCGGGAACAGCGCCACGTGCGGGGCGATGACCATATCCGCCCGCGCCTCGTTGAGCATTGCCCCCCACTCCGGGGTCGGCGGCTGTGCGCCAAGTCCTAAGAACGACAGGCTGGCGGCGGAGATAATCGACACCCCGATACGCATGGTGAAATAGACCACAATAGAAGAGACGGTGCCCGGCAGGATGTGATTAAACAGGATCGTCGCGTCACTGGCGCCAATGCTGCGCGCCGATTCGATAAAGGTCTGCTGCTTCAGTACCAGGGTATTGCCCCGCACCAGGCGGGCAAAGGCCGGGATGGAGAAGATCGCCACGGCGATAATCACGTTGGCCATGCCGTTACCCATCACCGCCACCACCGCGATGGCCAGCAGAATGCCGGGGAAGGCAAACAGCACGTCGCAAATGCGCATGATGATCCTGTCCCACCAGCCCTCATAGTAGCCCGCCAGCAGGCCCAGCACCGTGCCGATAGCCGCGCCAATCAGGACCGCAAACACCCCTGCGGCCAGCGAGATCTGCGCCCCCATCAGCACCCGGCTGAAGATGTCGCGCCCTAAAGAGTCCACCCCGAACCAGTGCACCATCGACGGGCCTTCGTTGAGGCGGTCGTAATCGAAGTAGTTCTCCGCGTCAAAAGGCACAATCCACGGGGCCAGGATCGCCACCAGGATCAGCAGCATCACAAACAGCCCGGCGGTCACCGCCACCGGCTGCTTGCGAAAGCGTCGCCAGAACTCATGCCATGGGGTGCGGATCCGGTCCGGTTTGAGCCCCGGCATGGCCTTTAACATCGCCTGCCGACGCCAGTTTAACAGTCGCATCTTACTTGTACCTGATAGCCGGATTAATGGCGGCATACAGGACATCCACCACTAAGTTGATAAGAATAAATTCCAGCGAAAAGAGCAGCACTTCTGCCTGGATCACCGGGTAGTCGCGCATGTCGACGGAATCGACCAGCAAACGCCCGAGTCCCGGCCAGTTGAAGACCTTTTCCACCACGATTGAGCCGCCAAGCAGAAAGCCGAACTGCAGCCCCATCATGGTCACCACCGGGATCATTGCGTTGCGCAGGCCGTGCTTGAGGATCACCCACTTCTCGCTGACCCCCTTCGCCCGGGCGGTGCGCATATAGTCTTCGTTCAGTACGTCCACGAACGAGGCGCGGGTAAAGCGCGCCATTACCGCCGCCACCGCCGCGCCCAGCGTCAGCGAAGGCAGGATGTAGTGCCGCCAGCTGTCCGCCCCCACGGTGGGCAGCCAGCCCAGCTCTACGGAGAAGACCTGCATCAGCAGCATGCCCAGCGCAAAGGCCGGGAAGGAGATCCCGGTGACGGCCAGCGCCATCCCCAGCCTGTCCGGCCAGCGGTTGCGCCACACGGCCGCCACAATCCCGGCCATCAGGCCAAACAGCACCGCCCAAGCCATGCTGGCGAGGGTCAGCCAGAACGTCGGCATAAAGCGGCTGGCAATCTCCTCAGAAACGGGCCGCCGGGAGACCATCGAGGTGCCAAAATCCCCCTGCAGGACACTGGTGATGTAGTGCCAGAACTGCCGGTACAGCGGTTGATCGAGCCCCAGCTGCTTACGCACCAGCTCAATCACCGTGGCATCCGCCTCCGGACCGGCAATCAGCCGCGCCGGATCGCCTGGCAGCATATGCACAAATAAAAAGACCAGCACCGCGACAATCAGCAGCGTCGGGATCAGGCCCAGCAGGCGTTTAATCACATAGTTCAGCATGCACATTCCTCTCATCCCGCAGGCGGATACCTGCGGGAATGAGTGCTCTATTTCAGATCCGCGTCGTCAAAGCTAAAGCCGGTATCCGGCATGATGTAGAACCCGGTCAGCGCCTTGTTGTGCGCCGAAACCAGCTTCTCAACCACCAGCGGCACCCATGGCGACTCCTTCCAGATGGTATCCTGCGCATCCTTGTACAGCTTCGCTTTCTCTTCCGGCTGGGTGGTTTTCAGCGCATCCGTCAGATCTTTATCCACCTGCGGGTTGCTGTAGAAGGCGGTGTTAAACAGGGTTGGCGGCCAGTTTTGCGAGGCAAACAGCGGCGACAGTGCCCAGTCCGCTTCACCGGTAGAGGCCGACCAGCCGGTATAGAACATCCTCACCCCGCTCTCTTTCTGCCCTTTGCCTTCCACTTCCGCGGCGCGCTGTCCGGCATCCATCGCCGTTACCTGCACCTTAATGCCCACCTGCGCCAGCTGCTGCTGGGTAAACTGCAGCACCTTCTGGGCGGTACTGTGATTGTGCGACGACCACAGCGTGGTGCTGAAGCCGTTCGGGAAGCCCGCCTCTTTCAGCAGCGCCCGCGCTTTGGTCGGGTTGTATTCCCACGGATGATACTGCTGCGAGTAAGCGATGGAGGGCGGCACGACCCCGGTCGCCGGGGTGGCATAACCGGCAAAGGCTACCTTCACCAGCGCGTCGCGGTTGATGGCGTAGTTGATCGCCTCGCGCACTTTCGGGTTATCGAACGGCTTTTGCGTGACGTTCATGCTGATGTAACGCTGCATGATCGACGGGCTGGCCACCAGCTCCAGCTTGCTGTTTTTGCCCAGCAGCGCCGCCTGCTCGTAGGGGATCGGGAAGGCAAACTGCGCTTCGCCGGTCTGTAGCATCGCCGCGCGGGTGTTGTTATCCACCACCGGACGCCAGGTGATGGTGTCCAGCTTCGGCAGCCCCTGCTGCCAGTATCCGGCGAACTTCTTCACCTTCACAAAGTCGGTCTGGTTCCAGGTCACCAGCTCATACGGCCCGGTGCCCACCGGATGGAAACCAATCTCTTTGCCGTACTTTTTCAGCGCTGCGGGGGAGATCATCGCCGTGGCCGGGTGCGCCAGAATGTTAATAAAGGCGGAGAACGGCTCTTTAAGGGTGATTTTTACCGTCGTGGGATCGACGACCTCGGTACTGGCGATGTTTTTATACAGGTTATAACGCTTGAGGCTGTTTTCCGGGTTGCTGGCGCGATCGAGGTTGACCTTCACCGCCTCAGCGTTGAAGTCGGTCCCGTCCTGGAACTTAACGCCGCTGCGCAGCTTGATGGTGTAGACCAGCCCGTCGTCAGACACCTTGTAGCTTTCGGCCAGCACGTTTTTCAGCTGCATCTCTTTATCAAGGCCAAACAGCCCCTGATAAAAGGACTTCGCCACCTGCTGGGAGAGCGTGTCGTTGGCATCATAGGGATCGAGGGTGGTGAAATTCGAGGCCACCGCCACCACCACGTCTTTTGCTGCGAAGGCCGGCGTGGCCGCCAGGGCTGCCGTTACGCTCGCGGCTAACAGCCATCTGCGAGCAACAAATGTTGTCATTGTACTCTCCTGTTGTTCCCTGCTGTCTGAGTTATAAACGCGAAAAAGCATTATCCTGCCGCGGCGGCGCAACGAAATGGCCGGGACTGACCTCCCGCAACTCCACGCGCTCGGTGAACTCGCCTCGCTTGCGAATGTTGCCCGGTAGTTCATCCTGCAACAGCACCCGCCGGGCCTGACGATGGGCCGGATCCGCCACCGGCACCGCCGCCATCAGCTTGCGGGTGTAGGGATGCTGCGGGTTTTCAAATACCGCCCGACGCGGGCCAATCTCGACAATCTGGCCGAGATACATCACCGCCACGCGGTGGCTGATGCGCTCCACCACCGCCATATCGTGCGAAATAAACAGAAACGCGATGCCCATCTCCCGCTGCAAATCGAGGAGCAGGTTGATGATCTGCGCCCGGATGGAGACGTCCAGCGCCGAGACGGACTCATCGGCAATCACCACCTTCGGGTTCAGCGCCAGGGCGCGGGCAATACAGATCCGCTGCCGCTGGCCGCCGGAAAATTCATGGGGGTAGCGCCAGGCGTGTTCGGGCTTCAGCCCCACGCGCTCCAGCAGCCACGCCACCCGCCGCTGCGCGGCTTCGCCGTCCAGCAGGTTATGCACCCGCAGCGGCTCCATAATCGAATAGCCCACCGTCTGGCGGGGATCGAGGGAGGCATAGGGATCCTGGAAAATAAACTGAATATCCCGCCGCAGGGGTTGCAGCTTCCCGGCAGGCAGGGTGTCGATACGCTCGCCGTTAAAGGTGATGGTGCCTTCCTGGGACTCCACCAGCCGCAGCAGCGCCCGTCCGGTGGTCGATTTTCCGCTGCCGGATTCGCCCACCAGGGACAGCGTTTCACCGGGCCATAAATCGAAGCTGACGTTCTCCACCGCGTGGACTTCGCGCCTGACGCGGTTCAACAGCCCGCTGCGCAGCGGGAAGCGCGTCACCAGATCGCGCACCTGCAAAATCGGCTCGCCCTGCACCACGGTATCCTGCTCGGTTTCGGCCTCCTGATGGCCGGGGTTGGCAAGGGAGATGAGCGGAAAACGCCGCGGCAAATCGCTGCCGTTCATCGCCCCCAGCCGCGGTACTGCCGCCAGCAGCGCCTTCGTGTAAGGGTGTTCAGGGGCGTGGAAAATCTGCTCTACGGTGCCGGTTTCCACCGCCTCGCCCTGGTACATCACCAGGACCCGGTCGGCGATATCTGCCACCACGCCCATGTCGTGGGTGATAAAGATCACCCCCATCTCCATCTCCTCCTGCAACACTTTAATGAGCTGGAGGATCTGCGCCTGAACGGTGACGTCCAGCGCGGTAGTGGGTTCATCGGCAATCAGCACTGCCGGGCGACAGGAGAGCGCCATGGCGATCATCACCCGCTGGCGCATGCCGCCGGAGAGCTGATGCGGATAGCGCGACAGAATAGTGTCCGCCTCGGGAATGCGCACCTGCTCCAGCATGTGCCGGGCTTCGATCAGCGCATTCTCACGGCTCAGCCCCTGATGCAGACGAATCGACTCGGCGATCTGCTCTCCCACCGGGAAGACCGGATTGAGGGAGGTCATTGGCTCCTGGAAAATCATGGCGATATCGGCGCCGCGCACGCTGCGCATCTGGGACGGATTCAGAGTGGTGAGATCGCTTACCTGCCCGTTGCGACGGCGCAGCAGCAGGCTGTCGCACTCGACCAGCCCGCCGGACTGTTCAATCAGGCGCATCAGCGACAGCGCGGTAACCGACTTACCCGAGCCGGATTCGCCGACAATCGCCAGGGTTTCACCGCGTTTCAGCGAAAAAGAGAGCTGTTTTACCGCCGGGATCCTCTGCCTCTCGTCGGGAAAGGCGACGTTCAGGTTGTGCACCGCCAGCACCTGCTGACTGTCCAGTTCATCGCTGTGCGGCATCCCTCTCCCCCTTATTCACGGTAAATTCCGGTGCTCGGCGTATCGCCTGCGTATCCCCAGGCACGGTACATGCCTTCACTGTTAAACGGTAAGGCCACGTTACCCTCACGATCGACGGCAATGAGCCCGCCGCAGCCTTCCAGCGCCGGGAGTTTTTCCATCACCACCCGCTCGCAGGCTTCGGCCAGGCTTAAGCCGCCATAATCCATCAGCGCGGCGATGTCATAGGCGGCGAGGGTGCGAATAAACACCTCCCCGGTGCCGGTACAGGAGACCGCCACGCTGGCGTTATTGGCATAGCAGCCCGCGCCGGGCAGCGGGCTGTCGCCCACCCGACCGGGCAATTTATTGGTCATTCCGCCGGTAGAGGTGGCGGCGGCCAGATTCCCCGCCTTATCCAGCGCCACGGCGCCCACGGTGCCCGTTTTGGTGGACTCATCCAGCGGGGCGGCGTGGTCGAGACGGGTCTCTCCGGCGCTGCGCGCTGCCAGCAGCTGCTGATAACGCTCGGGCGTGGAGAAGATCTCTGGCGAGACCGCCTCCATGCCCTGTTCGAAGGCGAATTTCTCGGCCCCCTCGCCCACCAGCAGCACGTGCGGGCTCTGCTCCATCACCAGACGGGCGGCCAGCACCGGGTTGCGCAGATGGCTGACTCCGGCGACGGCACCTGCCTTCAGGGTAATGCCGTCCATCACGCAGGCATCCAGCTCGTGGGTTTCGTCCCGGGTGAACACCGAGCCAATCCCGGCGTTAAACAGCGGACACTCCTCCAGCAGGCGCACCGCCTCGGTGACCACATCCAGCGCGCTCTCGCCCGCCTCGAGCATACGCTGGCCGGTTTCCACTATCGATGAGAGCGCCTCGATGTAGCGCCTCTCCTGCTCCTGACTGAGCTGCGTCCGGGTAATTGCCCCGGCGCCGCCGTGGATTGCGATGACTGCATTACCCATTTACTTCACCTTTGGGCAGGTTATTGCCGCTTTTTTTATAAATATCATTATCGTGGCTGATGGTTCATATAATTTTTGAATATAGAAAGACGTCACTGTGATGTAAAGGGTAAGCCCATGGTGTCATACAGTTAACGGCACTTTTCTGCCATAATGGCCGCCTTCGTTATTCTCTCGCTGGAGTGACCCATGGATTTTACCGCCGGACTGATGCCGCTTGAGACGGCCCTCACGCAGATGCTCGATCGACTTTCTCCGCTGTCAGAGCAGGAAACCCTGCCCCTGCTGCGCTGTTTTGGCCGCGTGACCGCCGCCGACATCGTTTCGCCCCTCAACGTGCCGGGCTTTGATAACTCAGCGATGGATGGCTATGCCGTGCGTCTGGCGGATCTGGCGGCAGGCACTGCGCTGCCGGTGGCGGGTAAAGCCTTTGCCGGCCAGCCTTTCCAGGGTGAATGGCCTGCGGGAAGCTGCATCCGCATTATGACCGGCGCGCCGGTGCCGCCAGGCTGCGATGCGGTGGTGATGCAGGAGGAGACAGAGCAGACCGACGACGGCGTGCGTTTTACCGCCAGCGTTAAGCCTGGACAGAATATCCGTCGCAGCGGGGAAGACATCACCCTGGGCGCAACCGTCTTCCCGGCGGGCACCAGACTGACCGTCGCCGAGCTGCCGGTCCTGGCGTCGCTGGGTATCGCAGACATTGCCGTGGTGCGCCAGGTGCGCGTGGCGGTGTTCTCTACCGGGGATGAGCTTCAGTTGCCGGGCCAGCCGCTGGCCGAGGGGCAGATCTACGACACTAACCGGCTGGCAGTGCATCTGATGCTGGAGCAGCTGGGCTGCGAGGTGATCAACCTCGGCATTATTCCTGACGATCCGGATCGGCTGCGCGCCGCCTTTATTGAAGCGGATCGCGTGGCCGACGTGGTGCTGAGCTCCGGCGGTGTGTCGGTGGGGGAAGCGGATTACACCAAAACCATCCTCGACGAACTGGGCGAGATTGGCTTCTGGAAGCTGGCTATCAAGCCGGGCAAACCCTTCGCCTTCGGCACGCTGCCGAACAGCTGGTTCTGCGGCCTGCCGGGCAACCCGGTCTCAGCGGCCCTCACCTTCTATCAGCTGGTGCAGCCGCTGCTGGCGAAGCTTTCCGGCAACCGGGCGCCCAGCCTGCCTGCCCGCCAGCGTGTCCGCGCCGCCACCCGTCTGAAAAAATCACCGGGCCGTCTCGACTTCCAGCGCGGCATTCTGGCGCGTAACGCCGACGGTGAGCTGGAGGTGCGCACAACCGGACATCAGGGCTCGCATATTTTCAGCTCCTTCAGCCAGGGCAACTGCTTTATCGTGCTTGAACGCGAGCGCGGCAACGTGGAAGCAGGCGAATGGGTTGAGGTTGAGCCGTTTAACGCCCTGTTTGGAGGCTGAGCATGGAGCTGAGCGACAACGAGATGCTGCGCTACAATCGCCAGATTGTGCTGCGCGGCTTTGATTTCGAGGGTCAGGAGGCGTTAAAAGCCGCGAACGTACTGGTGGTCGGCCTTGGCGGACTGGGCTGCGCCGCGGCGCAGTATCTGGCTGCGGCTGGCGTCGGGCGCATGACGCTGCTCGATTTCGACACCGTGTCGCTCTCCAACCTGCAACGTCAGACCCTGCACAGCGATGCCACCCTCGGCGAGCCCAAAGTGGTGTCGGCCCGGGCGTCGCTGTCGCGCATCAACCCCAACGTGCAGTTCACCCTGCTCGATGCCCTGCTGGATGAAGCCGCGCTGTTCGATCAGATTGCCCGGCACGATCTGGTTCTCGACTGCACCGATAACGTTACCATCCGCAATCAGCTCAACGCGGGCTGTTTCGCCCATAAAACGCCGCTGGTTTCCGGGGCGGCAATCCGCATGGAAGGCCAGATCAGCGTCTTTACGTATGCACAGGGCGAGCCCTGCTACCGCTGCCTGAGCCGTCTGTTTGGCGAAAATGCCCTGACCTGTGTGGAAGCTGGCGTAATGGCCCCGCTGGTAGGGGTGATCGGTTCGATGCAGGCGATGGAGGCCATCAAAGTGCTGACCCGGTACGGCACGCCAGCGGCGGGGAAAATCGTGATGTACGACGCGATGACCTGCCAGTTCCGCGAGATGAAGCTGATGCGTCATCCGGGGTGCGAGGTGTGCGGAGGTTAAAAACATGCCGGGTGGCGGCTTCGCCTTACCCGGCCTACAAAAACCTCGAACCGTAGGCCGGGCAAGCGCAGCGCCGCCCGGCAATACCCCTAGATCGACGTCCGCCCAAAGGCGTTCTGCCAGTCCTGCTCAAACTTCGCAATCGCCGCATCCACTGCCGGAGAGGCGATCAACTGCTGGGCCACGTCCAGCGGCAGGGTGATGGACTCGCAGCCTGCCAGCAGGCAGTCCAGCGCCTGACGCGGGGTTTTGAAGCTCGCCGCCAGCACTTTTGACTGCGGCGCGTGGAGCGTCAGCAGCTGCTGCAGCTCCGCCACCGTCTGGATCCCGTCCCCGCCCTGCGCATCCACGCGGTTCACATAGGGGGCAACATACTCCGCCCCCGCCAGCGCCGCCATCATTCCCTGCGCCGCGCTGTATACCGCCGTACCCAGGGTCGGCACGCCCTGGGCTTTCAGCATTTTAATTGCCGCCAGTCCTTCTGCCGTGACAGGCACTTTCACCACCAGATCGGCGACGATGGCTCGCAGTTTCAGCGCATCTTCCACCATACCTTCTGCGGTAGTCGCCATAACCTGGGCAAACAGACGCCCCTGGCCGCCCATCGCCTCCTGGAGCTGAGGGAGCAACACCTCAATCGGCGTTTTGCCTGCGGCGACGATGCTTGGGTTTGTGGTAACGCCTGCCAGCGGAAAAACACGGGCCAGCTTTTTAACGGCGATGACGTCGGATGTGTCGAGATACAATTCCATGATGGGGTCCTCAAAAATGACTATGCCGTAACCCTACCACGGCAAAACCTGCTTCTGGGTTGATTTGCGTCAAGATAACTTTCATTCGAAAGTAATTTAATCTTCATACGCAACAAGAGGCGACATTATGATCTTCAACATTCAGCGTTATTCGACACACGACGGCCCCGGCATTCGGACGGTGGTCTTTATGAAAGGCTGCTCCCTGGGCTGCCGCTGGTGTCAGAACCCGGAAAGCCGCGAACGCTCGCGGGATCTGCTGTTCGACGCTCGCCTGTGCCTGGAGGGGTGTAACCTCTGTCAGCAGGTGGCGCCCGCGGTCATCCAACGCACGCTGAATGGCCTGGTGATCCACCGCGAAAAACTCAACGATACGCACCTTGATGCCCTCACCGACTGCTGCCCGACCCAGGCCCTGACCGTCTGCGGCGAGGAGAAGCAGGTGGAGGAGATCATGGCGACCGTCCTGCGGGATAAACCGTTCTACGATCGCAGTGGCGGCGGCGTTACCCTTTCCGGTGGCGAACCCTTTATGAACCCGGATCTTGCCCGCCAGCTGTTCCAGGCCAGCCACGACCAGGGTATTCATACAGCGGTGGAAACCTGCCTGCACGTGCCGTGGCACTATATCGAACCGTCGTTACCGTACATCGATCTGTTTCTCGCTGACCTGAAGCACGTCGATGGCGCGATCTTTAAGCAGTGGACCGGGGGCTCGGCAAAACGGGTGCTTGATAACCTTAAGCGTCTGGCCGCCGCCGGAAAGCAGCTCACCATTCGCGTGCCGCTGATCCAGGGTTTTAACGCCGATGAAGCCTCTATTACCGCTATTACCAATTTTGCCGCCGACGAACTGAACGTCCACGACATCCATTTTTTGCCGTACCACACGCTGGGCATGAACAAGTACAGCCTGCTCGGCCAACCCTACTCTGCCCCTGATAAACCGCTCGATAATCCTGCATTACTGGACTTTGCCCGGCAGTACGCCGCCCAGAAAGGGTTAACCGCGACCTTACGAGGATAATGTTATGACACAGCTGAATCTTAATACCCTGAGCGAGCGCATTAAGGCGCATAAAACTGCCCTGGTGCATATTGTTAAGCCGCCGGTCTGTACCGAACGCGCCCAGCACTACACCGAAATGTACCAGCAGCATATGGATAAGCCGATCCCGGTTCGCCGCGCGCTGGCGCTGGCCCATCACCTGGCGAAGCGCACAATCTGGATCAAACATGACGAGCTGATTATTGGTAACCAGGCAAGCGAAGTGCGCGCCGCGCCGATCTTCCCGGAATACACCGTCTCGTGGATTGAAAAAGAGATCGACGATCTCGCCGACCGTCCGGGCGCGGGCTTTGCGGTCAGCGAAGAGAACAAACGCGTCCTGCATGAGCTCTGCCCGTGGTGGCGCGGCCAGACGGTACAGGATCGCTGCTACGGCATGTTCACCGACGAGCAGAAAGGCCTGCTGGAAACCGGCATCATCAAAGCCGAAGGCAACATGACCTCCGGCGACGCGCACCTGGCGGTAAACTTCCCGTTAGTGCTGGAAAAAGGGCTCGACGGCCTGCGCCACAAAGTGGACGAGCGCCGCTCGCGCATCAACCTCACCTGCCTGGAAGACCTGCACGGCGACCAGTTCCTGAAAGCGATCGATATCGTGCTGGAAGCGGTGAGCCTGCATATCGAGCGCTTTGCCGATCTGGCGCGTGAGATGGCCGCAGCCGAAACCCGCGAAAACCGCCGCGACGAGCTGCTGGCCATGGCGGAAAACTGCGACATCATCGCTCACGAACCGCCAAAAACCTTCTGGCAGGCGCTGCAGCTGTGCTACTTCATCCAGTTGATCCTGCAGATTGAGTCCAACGGCCACTCCGTCTCCTTTGCCCGTATGGACCAGTATCTCTATCCGTACTACCGCCGCGACGTGGAGCTGAATCAGTCTCTGGATCGTGAGCACGCCATCGAGCTGCTGCACAGCTGCTGGCTGAAGCTGCTGGAAGTGAACAAGATCCGCTCCGGCTCGCACTCCAAAGCCTCTGCCGGGAGCCCGCTGTACCAGAACGTCACCATCGGCGGCCAGAAGCTGGTCAACGGTGAGCCGATGGATGCGGTGAACCCGCTCTCTTACGCCATTCTGGAATCCTGCGGCCGTCTGCGCTCCACCCAGCCGAACCTGAGCGTGCGCTACCATGCGGGCATGAGCAACGACTTCCTTGACGCCTGCGTGCAGGTGATCCGCTGCGGCTTCGGGATGCCGGCCTTCAACAACGATGAGATCGTTATCCCTGAGTTCATCAAGCTCGGTATCGAAGAGGCCGACGCCTACGACTACGCTGCCATCGGCTGCATCGAAACCGCCGTCGGCGGCAAGTGGGGCTACCGCTGCACCGGCATGAGCTTTATCAACTTCGCCCGCGTGATGCTGGCGGCGCTGGAAGGCGGCCGCGACGCCACCAGCGGCAAGGTATTCCTGCCGCAGGTTAAAGCGCTCTCAGCCGGTAACTTCAACAACTTCGATGAAGTGATGGCCGCCTGGGATCGCCAGATTAAGTACTACACCCGCAAATCCATCGAGATCGAGTACGTGGTGGACACCATGCTGGAAGAGAACGTCCACGACATTCTCTGCTCGGCGCTGGTGGATGACTGCATTGAGCGCGCGAAGAGCATCAAACAGGGCGGCGCGAAGTACGACTGGGTCTCCGGCCTGCAGGTGGGGATCGCCAACCTCGGCAACAGCCTGGCGGCGGTGAAGAAGCTGGTGTTCGAACAGGGTGCAATCGGTCAGCAGCAACTGGCGGCGGCGCTGGCGGATGACTTTGAGGGGCTGACCCACGAACAGCTGCGCCAGCGTCTGATCAACGGCGCGCCGAAGTACGGTAACGACGATGACAGCGTGGATCTGCTGCTGGCCCGGGCTTATCAGACCTACATCGAAGAGCTGAAGCAGTACCACAACCCGCGCTATGGCCGCGGCCCGATTGGCGGCAACTACTATGCCGGAACCTCGTCTATCTCCGCCAACGTACCTTTTGGTGCGGCAACCATGGCGACGCCGGACGGTCGTAAGGCGCATACTCCGCTGGCCGAAGGGGCAAGCCCGTCTTCCGGTACTGACCACCTGGGCCCAACGGCAGTGATCGGCTCCGTAGGCAAACTGCCGACCGACGCCATCCTCGGCGGCGTGCTGCTGAACCAGAAGCTCAACCCGGCAACGCTGGATAACGACAGCGACCGCCAGAAGCTGATGGTACTGCTGCGCACCTTCTTTGAGGTGCATAAGGGCTGGCATATCCAGTACAACATCGTGTCCCGCGAAACGCTGCTGGAGGCGAAGAAACACCCGGACCAGTATCGTGACCTGGTCGTGCGCGTGGCGGGTTACTCGGCGTTCTTTACCGCCCTGTCCCCGGATGCGCAGGACGACATTATTGCGCGTACTGAGCATACGCTGTAATGAGATCCCCTCTCCCTCGAGGGAGAGGGTTAGGGTGAGGGGGATAGCGCGCGCTGTTGCCCTCACCCCGGCCCTCTCCCACAGGGAGAGGGAGAAAACACCAAAAACGGCAACTCTGGTTGCCGTTTTGCATTTACCTTTGCCACCCGGCTTCGTGACTTTCATTCGAAATTAAATTTGTGGTTTCGGTCACATTGTTATTAGAATGTTTCTGGTCGCAGTAACATCCAGGAGCGCAATGTATGACCGTTAAAGTTATCGTCACCGATATGGACGGAACTTTTCTTGATGACGCCAAGCAGTACGATCAAGACCGCTTTCAGGCGCAGTTCCAGCAACTTCAGGCCCGTAATATTGAATTCGTTGTCGCCAGCGGCAACCAGTATTACCAGCTCATCTCTTTCTTCCCGGAACTGAAATCGCAGATCTCCTTCGTGGCGGAAAACGGCGCGCTGGTGTTCGATCACGGCGAGCAGATTTTCCACGGCGAACTGACGAAGCACGAGTCGCAGATTGTCATCGGCGAACTGCTGAAGGATAAATCCCTGAACTTCGTTGCCTGCGGTCTGGAGAGCGCCTACGTCAGCGACAAGGCACCCGAAGCCTTCGTTGCGCTGATGTCAAAACACTATCACCGCTTAGCGCGCATCAGCGATTATCGCGACATCGACGACGTGCTGTTCAAGTTCTCCCTGAACCTGCCCGACAGCGATATCCCGAACCTGGTCGACGCCCTGCATGTCTCCCTGGACGGCATTATGAAGCCGGTGACCAGCGGATTTGGCTTTGTCGATCTCATTATTCCCGGCCTGCATAAAGCCAGCGGCCTCAGCCGCCTGCTGAAGCGCTGGCACATCTCTCCGCAGGAGTGCGTGGCCATCGGCGACAGCGGTAACGACGCCGAAATGCTGAAGTTTGTGAACTACTCCTTCGCCATGGGGAACGCGGGAGAAAGCATCAAAGCCATCACCCGCTACCAGGCCGACGACAACAACCACCAGGGCGCACTGAACGTGATTCAGGCCGTCCTCGATAATACCCCGCCCTTCAGCCGCTGATCTCTCGCCGGAGACTTCTCCGGCGAACCTCTCCTTTCTCTCCGGGTTGTGCACTCCATCAAGTTATTTAACTTGCTTTAACTTATTTTTAACCTAAAGTATCACTTGTAATTAATTTTACTTTCGAATGAAAGATAGAGAGGCTGTTATGACCTTAACCTTTACCAGTGAAACTTTGCCCTCTGACCACAAAGCGGCCATCCGCCAGATGAAACGTGAGCTGCGGGCGCAGATTGGCGACGTGCAGGGCGTGTTCGATCGCCTGAGTGCCAGAATCGCCAGCCGTGTGGCGGAAATTAACACCCTGAAGCGCAATGGCGATCCTGTGTGGCCGGTGATCCCGTTTGCGGACGTGCAGAGCGGCAATATCAGCCCGGAGCAGCGCGAGGCGGTCAAACGCCGCGGCTGCGCGGTGATCAAAGGTCATTTCCCGCGTGAGAAGGCGTTGGCGTGGGATAACGCGATGCTCGACTATCTGGATCTCAACCGTTTTGACGACGTCTACAAAGGCCCGGGGGATAACTTCTTTGGCTCCCTTACCGCCTCCCGCCCGGAGATCTATCCGATCTACTGGTCACACGCCCAGATGGAGGCCCGCCAGAGCGAAGAGATGGCTCAGGTGCAGTCGTTCCTGAACCGTTTATGGACCTTCGAGAGCAACGGCAAGCAGTGGTTCAACCCGGACGTCAGCGTGATCTACCCGGATCGCATTCGCCGCCGTCCGCCGGGAACCACCTCTAAAGGCCTTGGCGCGCATACCGATTCCGGGGCGCTGGAGCGCTGGCTGCTCCCGGCCTATCAGCAGGTCTTTGCCCGCGTCTTCGACGGCAACATTGAGCAGTACGATCCGTGGAATGCCGCCCACCGCACCGAAGTGGAGGAGTACACCGTGGACAATACTACCAAGTGCTCGGTGTTCCGCACCTTCCAGGGCTGGACGGCGCTGTCCGACATGATCCCGGATCAGGGGCTGCTGCACGTGGTGCCGATCCCGGAGGCGATGGCTTACATTCTGCTGCGTCCGCTGCTGGATGATGTGCCGGAAGATGAACTCTGCGGCGTGGCCCCCGGGCGCGTACTGCCGATTTCCGAGAAGTGGCACCCGCTGTTAATCGAAGCCCTGACCAGCATTCCGGCGCTGGAAGCGGGTGATTCCGTGTGGTGGCACTGCGACGTGATCCACTCGGTGGCACCGGTTGAAAACCAGCAGGGCTGGGGCAACGTGATGTACATTCCGGCGGCCCCTATGTGCGAAAAAAACCTCGCCTACGCGAAGAAGGTGAAAGCGGCGCTGGAAACCGGCGCCTCGCCGGGCGATTTCCCGCGCGAGGATTATGAGTCTGACTGGCAGTCGCGCTTTACCCTTGATGACCTGAACATTCACGGCAAGCGCGCGCTGGGTATGGCTTAACTGTCGTATAACCCTTCCCGTTCCACGGCGGTGCGTCTTTTTCCCTGACGTATCCGCCGTACCGACTCCCGCACGGTTAACGTGCCATTCAGCAGCAACGTTCCCACCGGCGCGTCCGGGCGCATCAGCCGTTGCTGGAGCATATGCACCGCTTCGGTACCCAGTTCATCCCGGGGAACATGCACCGCGGTTAACGGCACATCCTGAATCGCCGCCAGATTGAACCCGTCAATGCTCATCACCGACACATCCTGCGGTACACGCAATCCCTGCTTTTGTAACGCGTTGATGGTGCCTGCCGCCATAAAATCCCCCCCGACTAAAAATGCCGTGGGGAGATCTTTTCCCTGGCGTTCCCTGAGCCAGTCGCTGACCAGCTGTTCGGTTTCCCGGGCGCTGAAGCTCGGGGCCACCAGCAGGTCGCGCTTGTCGCTGAATTTCATATTGTGCGCCTGCCAGGCGTCGCGGATCCCTGCCAGGCGCAGCTCCATGGTATAGCGGCGCAGGCACAGCACGTTCAACACTTCGCGATGCCCCATCTCGAACAGGTAGTCCGCCGCGCGTTCACCAATGGCGCGGTGATCGGGCGTAACCGCAGGCAGGCGCATATGCCGGTCGCGACAGTTAATCAGCATGCAGGGTTTACCCAGATCGACAGCCAGATCGTGGATATGCGGATCGTCGATACCCAGCAGGATTGCGGCCTGGGTGTCCGGCTCGTTCATGCGCGCGAGAAACAGCTGCGCATCACTGTCATTCTCTTCCAGGGCGCAGTAGCGAAGGCGCACATCATGGGAGGCAAGGCCTTTACTCACGCTCTGGATCACCCGGTAATAAAAGATGTCGGACCGCTCGTCAAAGGCACGCTGGGGCGCAAAAACCACCAGGCTGTTGAGCAACAGTCGCCCCGCCGCCATTCCGTCCAACACGCCCAGCTCCCGCGCGGCTTCCAGCACCCGGGTACGTGCCTTTTCACTGGTGTTTGCCTTCCCCGCTAACACCCGTGAAACGGTGCTGACCGAGAGTGCGGTCCGACGGGCAATTTCAGCGATTCTTAGCCTTTTGTCCATTTTGTGATCTGGCTCCATTTGCGAAATGAAAAAATTCTCATAGCGTAGTTAACAGACGGTTACTGGGGTTGCCGCAAGAATGCCAAATAATTGACGCGAATTATGAGAAAAGTTGCACAAAATGCACTTTTGCCCGCCTGAATTCTCTCTTATGGTGAACCTGTCACACAACTTCCATACTAGTTATATACCAGACTAAGCATTAAAACAGATAACAATCAAAGAGATAAAAAATCTGTGTGACACCTGAACCTCCGTCCCCCTACCGTCCATCTTGTGGAGAGTAAAATGAGTCAGGGCATCAATAACCCCGTTGCGACCAGTAAAACCCGTCGCGTCATCAAAAACCTGCGCTGGTATGTGCTGGTTCTGTTCTTAATGGGTGTGACCGTTAACTACATCACCCGAAATTCGCTAGGTATTCTCGCGCCTGAGCTTAAAGAGAGCCTCGGGATCACCACCGAGCAATACTCCTGGATCGTCGGCGCGTTCCAGATTGCCTACACCATTTTCCAGCCTCTGTGCGGCTGGCTGATTGACGTCATCGGCCTGAAGATTGGCTTTATGGTCTGCGCCGGGATCTGGGCGCTGATGTGTATCTTCCACGCGGGTGCCGGAAGCTGGCTGCATCTGGTGATCCTGCGCTTCTTTATGGGCGCGTCTGAAGCGGCTGCCACCCCGGCGAACGCCAAAACCATCGGCGAGTGGTTCCCGAAATCGGAACGTCCTGTGGCTGCTGGCTGGGCAGGCGTGGGCTTCTCTATCGGCGCGATGCTGGCCCCGCCTATCATCTACTTCGCCCACGCCTCCTTTGGCTGGCAGGGTGCGTTTATGTTTACCGGCGTGCTGGCCTTGCTGTGGGTGATCCTGTGGTGGGCGTTCTACCACAACCCGGAGCAGCACCCGAACCTGAGCAAGGATGAACTGGCCTTTATCAAGCAGGATAACGAACCGCCTGCGGTCAAACTGCCCTTCCTGACCGCGCTGAAAACCGTCTCCAAAAACAAGCGCTTCTACGGTATCGCCATTCCGGCCTTTATGGCGGAACCGGCCTGGGCGGTGCTGAGCTTCTGGGTGCCGCTCTATCTCGCCAAAGAGCACGGCATGGATCTGAAGCAGATCGCGATGTTTGCCTGGCTGCCGTTTCTGGCCGCCGATCTCGGCAGCGTGGCGAGTGGTTACCTGACCCGTCTCTACACCCGCCTGTTCGGCTGCTCCCGCGTTAACTCGGTGGTGGCAAGCTCGGTGACCGGCGCGTTCCTGATGATCTCTCTGGCCGTCGTCGCCATTACCCGCGACCCGTACATCACCATCGTGCTGATCTCCATCGGCGGTTTCGGGCATCAGATCATCTCCTGCATGCTGAGCGCCCTGGTGGTTGAGTCGTTCGATAAAGGCCAGATGGCCACCGTCAACGGCATGCGCGGTTCGGCGGCGTGGATCGCCAGCTTCCTCTTCTCTCTTTTGATTGGTGTGACCGCCGACAAGATCGGCTTTAACCCGCTCTTTATTGCCATGGGGTTCTTCGACCTGATTGGCGCTGTTTTCCTGGTGGCATTTATTGCTGAACGTCGCGCCAAGCGCGCCTGATAGTGGATGTATTGCATATGAAAACCCTCAAGAACTGGACCGTCGAGAAACAGTCTGCGAACCATCTGGAACTGCTGGTTGATGAGCAGCACCGCCTGTGCCTGTACGTGCTGGAGCAAAATCTGTTCCGGGTGCTGATTAAACGCAAAGGCAAACTGGCGCTGGACCGCACCTGGAGCATCGCCCCGGAGCAGGACGTGCCGTGGGAAGGCCGCCGCCGCGACGATCTGAGCGGCTTCACCTGCCCTGCCTGGACGCTGACGCAGCAGGACGGTGTGCTGACCGTTGCCAGCGAACAGCTCCGCGTCACCGTCCACCAGCCGCTGTGGCTGGAGTGGCACTACCGCAATGAGGCGGGCGAGTGGCAGCCGCTGGTGAATGACCGTCCGACCAGCGCGTACCTGTTAAATGCCCACGGCGACGGCGCGGCGCACTACCTGAGCCGCCGCAAGGATGAGCGTTTCTATGGTCTGGGGGAAAAAGCGGGCGATCTGCAGCGCAACGGTAAGCGCTACGAGATGCGTAATCTGGACGCGATGGGCTATAACGCCGCCAGCACCGACCCGCTGTACAAGCACATCCCCTTCACCATCACCCGCCGCGACGACGTGAGCTACGGTCTGTTTTACGACAACCTGAGCAGCTGCTGGCTGGATCTGGGCAACGAGATCGACAACTACCACACCGCCTACCGCCGCTGGCAGGCGGAGGCGGGCGACATCGATTACTACATTTTTACCGGCAAACGGGTGCTGGACGTCACCAAAGCCTTTGTGCGCCTCACCGGAAAGACGCTGTTCGGGCCGAAGTGGAGCCTGGGCTACAGCGGGTCGACCATGCACTACACCGACGCCCCGGACGCGCAAAATCAGCTGATGAACTTTATCCGCCTGTGCGAAGAGCACGCCATTCCGTGCGATTCGTTCCAGCTCTCGTCCGGCTATACCTCCATCAACGGCAAGCGCTACGTCTTTAACTGGAACTACGACAAAGTGCCGCAGCCGACGGTGATGAGCCAGGCGTTCCACGATGCCGGACTGCGGCTGGCCGCCAACATCAAGCCGTGCCTGCTTCAGGATCACCCGCGCTATAACGACGTGGCGGAAAGCGGCTTGTTCATCCGTGATTCAGAAACCGATGCGCCAGAACGTTCCAGCTTCTGGGATGACGAAGGCTCGCACCTCGACTTTACTAACCCGCAGACCGTGCAATGGTGGCAGAACGGCGTCACCACCCAGCTGCTGGAGATGGGCATCGACTCCACCTGGAACGACAACAACGAGTTCGAGGTGTGGGACGGCGAAGCGCGCTGTCACGGCTTCGGCAAGGAGATCGCCATCAAGCACATTCGTCCGGTGATGCCCCTGCTGATGATGCGCGCCTCAATGGAAGCCCAGCAGCGCTTCGCGCCGGAAAAGCGCCCGTACCTGATCTCCCGCTCCGGCTGCGCCGGGATGCAGCGCTACGTCCAAACCTGGAGCGGCGATAACCGCACCAACTGGGACACCCTGCGCTACAACACCCGCATGGGTGTGGGCATGAGCTTATCGGGACTGTTTAACGTCGGTCATGACGTGGGCGGGTTCTCCGGCGACAAGCCGGACGCGGAGCTGTTCGTCCGCTGGGTGCAAAACGGCGTGATGCATCCGCGCTTTACCATTCACTCGTGGAATGACGATGCGACCGTTAACGAGCCGTGGATGTATCCGGGCGTCACCCCGGCCATTCGCAGTGCCATTGAGCTGCGCTATCGCCTGCTGCCGTATCTCTACACCCTGCTGTGGCAGGCGCATGCCGATGATGAACCTATGCTGCGCCCCACCTTCCTCGACCACGAGCACGATGCGCAGACCTTTGAGGAGTGCGACGATTTCCTGCTGGGCCGCGACCTGCTGGTGGCAAGCGTGGTCGAAGCCGGGCAGCGCGAGCGCCGGGTCTGGCTGCCGGATAACGAAACCGGCTGGTACGATTTTTACACCCACGCGTGGTATGCGGGCGGCCAGTCGATTGTTCTCGACGCGCCGCTGGAAAAACTGCCGCTGCTGGTACGTGCCGGTGCCGGTCTGCCGCTCAGCGAGCGCATCACCCATGTGAGCGCTGACAAAGACACGAGCCGCGAGCTGAGACTGTTCCCGCTGAAAGGCGTGGGGACGACATCGGGCCTGCTGTTTGAAGACGACGGCGAAAGCTGGGGCTACCAGAGCGGCAATGCGCTGTGGATGGAGTGGGAGATGGTCTGCGACGGGGCAACCATTAACCTGCAAATCAACGGGCGCGGGGACTATCGTCCGGCGTGGAAAGCGCTCAAGGTATCGTTACCGGCAGGGGAAAAACGTACGCTGCGGGTGAATGGGGTTGAAGGGGATGAGTGGGTGGTATAGTGCGGCCTGATGCCCTCACCCTAACCCTCTCCCACAGGGAGAGGGAATAAAAGCACGAGCCTTTCCCTAAGTATTTCGCGCTGCAGGAAGGCGGCAAGCCTGTGAATCCCCGGGAGCTTACATAAGTAAGTGACCGGGGTGAACAGGTGAAGCCAACGCATCTGCAGCGTGAAAGACGATGGGAAATTAGTTGTCGATGCCTTTGCTGCGCAGATAATCTTCATAGTTACCGCTGAAGTCCACCACGCGCTCCGGCGTAATTTCAATCACGCGGGTCGCCAGGGAGCTCACGAACTCACGGTCGTGCGAGACGAAGATCAGGGTGCCCTGATACATCTCCAGCGCCATGTTCAGCGATTCGATCGATTCCATATCCAGGTGGTTGGTGGGTTCGTCCATAACCAGAATATTGGGTTTCTGCATCATCAGCTTGCCGAACAGCATACGGCCCTTCTCACCACCGGAGAGCACTTTGGCCGGCTTTTTGATGTCGTCCTGGCTGAACAGCAGACGGCCCAGGAAGCTGCGCACCACCTGCTCGTCGTCGCCTTCGGATTTCCACTGGCTCATCCAGTCGAAAACGGTCAGGTCGTTGTCGAAATCTTCGGCGTGATCCTGGGCGTAGTAACCAATCTGCGCATTCTCGGACCATTTCACGGTGCCGTTGTCAGGCTGAAGCTCACCCACCAGGGTCTTCAGCATGGTGGATTTACCCACGCCGTTGGCGCCGATAATGGCAATCTTCTCGCCCACTTCCAGCAGCAGGTTGAAGTTTTTAAACAGCGGACCTTCATCAAAGCCTTTGGTGAGGGCTTCCACTTCCAGCGCGTTACGGAACAGCTTCTTGTCCTGCTCGAAGCGGATGAACGGGTTCTGACGGCTGGAGGCTTTAACCTCTTCCAGCTTGATCTTGTCGATCTGACGGGCACGGGACGTCGCCTGACGCGATTTAGAGGCGTTGGCGCTAAAGCGGCTGACGAAGGATTGCAGATCGGCGATCTGCGCCTTTTTCTTGGCGTTGTCGGCCAGCAGACGCTCGCGCGCCTGGGTCGCGGCGGTCATGTACTCGTCGTAGTTGCCCGGGTAAACGCGCAGCTCGCCGTAGTCCAGATCGGCCATGTGGGTGCAGACCATGTTCAGGAAGTGACGGTCGTGCGAGATGATGATCATGGTGCTGTTACGCTCGTTCAGCGTCTGCTCCAGCCAGCGAATGGTGTCGATGTCCAGGTTGTTCGTCGGTTCGTCGAGCAGCAGGATGTCCGGGTTGGAGAACAGCGCCTGCGCCAGCAGAACACGCAGCTTCCAGCCTGGCGCGACTTCGCTCATCAGACCGTAATGCTGTTCAACCGGGATGCCTACGCCGAGCAGCAGTTCACCGGCGCGGGATTCGGCAGAGTAGCCGTCCATTTCGCCGTACTGGGTTTCGAGGTCGGCCACTTTATAGCCGTCTTCTTCGCTCATTTCGGCAAGCGCGTAGATGCGGTCGCGCTCCTGCTTCACTTCCCACAGCTCTACGTGTCCCATAATCACCGTATCAAGCACGGTGAACGCTTCGAAGGCGAACTGATCCTGACGCAGCTTACCGATGCGCTCGTTTGGATCGAGAGAAACGTTACCCAGGGTCGGCTCTAAATCGCCGCCGAGGATCTTCATGAAGGTGGATTTTCCGCTACCGTTGGCACCAATCAGGCCGTAACGGTTGCCGCCGCCAAATTTGACGGAAATGTTTTCGAACAGCGGCTTACTGCCAAACTGCATAGTGACGTTGCTGGTAACTAACACGGGAGATTCCTGCGAGAAGTGTGATAAACCCGGCATTATGCCACAATTCCGAATTGAGATCCCGCGTAACAACATAACGCTAAACTTTAACGAAACGGAAAAAAGTGTGATTTAGTACACATCCGAATTCCATGCGGGGGGGAATGCACATATAATGCGCTCCCTGAACCGTTCTGACTTTTAAACAACCTGCCAAGTGGCACAGATACCTCGCACACCATGAATATGAAATTAACTTCGCTTTTTGCGGCGGCGTTTGCCGTAGTAGGGTTTTGCAAGACCGCTTCTGCTGTCACCTATCCTCTGCCAACCGACGGTAGCCGTCTGGTGGGTCAGAACCAGGTTGTGACCATTGAAGAAGGCAACAGCCAGCCGCTGGAATATTTCGCAGCAGAATATCAGCTCGGCCTCTCCAACATGCTGGAAGCGAACCCGGGTGTTGACCCTTACCTGCCGAAAGGCGGTACCGTGCTGAACATTCCTCAGCAGCTGATCCTGCCGGATACCGTGCATGAAGGCATCGTCATCAACAGCGCCGAAATGCGTCTGTACTACTACCCGAAAGGCACCAACACCGTCATCGTGCTGCCAATCGGTATCGGCCAGCTGGGTAAAGATACCCCGATGAACTGGACCACCAAAGTTGAGCGTAAAAAAGCGGGCCCAACCTGGACCCCGACGGCGAAAATGCATGCTGAATACATCGCCGCGGGCGAGCCGCTGCCAGCCGTTGTTCCTGCTGGCCCGGATAACCCGATGGGTCTGTATGCCCTGTACATCGGCCGTCTGTATGCGATCCACGGCACCAACGCCAACTTCGGTATCGGTTTACGCGTGAGCCACGGCTGCGTGCGTCTGCGTAACGATGACATCAAATTCCTGTTCGAAAACGTGCCGGTTGGTACGCGCGTGCAGTTCATTAATGAGCCTGTAAAAGCGACCACCGAGCCGGATGGTAGCCGTTATCTCGAAGTGCATAACCCGCTGTCCACCAGCGAAGAGCAGATTGACAATAACGTGACTGTGCCAGTAACCCTGACCAGCAGCGTGCAGGCCGTCACCGGGCAGCCGGATGTGGATGCCACTATTGTGGATCAGGCGATTCAGAATCGTTCCGGGATGCCGGTTCGTTTGAACTGATAGTTGTTTTAAGCGGAAGAGTTCTGTCGTGACGGTGGAATTGTTCCGTTCACTAAAGCATTTCTGCATTATGTTCACCCCGCTGCGGTGAACGTGTTAAGGGGGCTATCGCCGCCCCCTTAACTATCCCGGCTCCCGGCAAAGAAAATCGCCGCTTCGCGGTTCCCTCAGCTTATTCCTTCCGGCTTTCGGGTCGGGCGTGATCCTACATCCATGTAGGTCACGCCCTCTCGGCGCATCCCTGCGCCTCGCCCCGGCCTACAGGAAACGCTTCGGCGATTTTCAGCCGGACCTACGCTCCCTCCACCTTCTTAATCTTTTGAATGAATCATTTTAAGTCATTACTTAAGGCCCTGGTTCATTGCCTGAATGTGGCACGGGGGTTGAGTTCCCGCTGAAATCGGCGAACCGGAGACCGGATGACAAGGGCTGGACGCCAGGGATAGCGGCCAGAGGCGAATCGAGACAGACAAAATTGCTTGGAGCAATTTTGAACAACGCTTGCGTTGGCCCCGAAGGGGCGAGTCCCAGGGACGGGACGAGTAATCACGAGTTGAGCCGACCGCAGGCAGCAGGTCGGGAGGTGAGCGTAGTGCGCAGCACCGATTTCTTGCGGGGCCGCGGGGATTGAAAAGGGGGCCGCGGTGGCCCCCTTTTCCCGTTCACATGTGCAGGAATACCATTATGTTCCGATCATAAAGTGAACGGAACATACCACTGAATCATCCCCTCGGCGCATCCCCAAACACCGCATAATCCGGCAACCGCACCTCCTGATACGGCTCCCATCCCCCACCCAGGGCTTTATAAAGCGCCACCAGATCCAGCGCGCTCTGCACCCGGGCCTGATCCCGCTGCTGCTGCGCCTGGGCCAGCTGGCGCTGGGCATCCAGCACGTCGATAAAGGTCGCGATCCCCTGCCGGTAGCTGCTGCTCGCCAGATCGAAAGCATTTTGCAGCGCATCAATAGTTTTGCTTAATCCCGCCTCCCGCTTCTGGTCGGTGCGGTAGCTGACCAGCGCGTTTTCCACATCCCCCAGCGCGGTGAGCACCGTCTGACGATACTCCAGCACGGCGGCACCCTGCTGGGCGCGGGCCACCTTCACGCTGGAGACCAGCCGGCCGCCCTGAAAGATGGGAATAGAGACCTGCGGCCCCACGCTGTAGAAGTGGCTACTCCAGTCGGTGAGCCAGCTGGCTTCGCTGTTACGCAGGCCAAACTGGCCGCTGAGGGAGACGCTGGGGAACAGCTGCGCCACCGAGACGCCGATCTGCGCGGTGGCCGCATGCAGATTCGCCTCGGCTTCCCGCACGTCCGGACGGCGTCGCGCCAGGGTGGAAGGAATGCCGGTAGGGACAATCTCCGGCAGCGCGGGCAGCGGTTTGCTGGCCTGAAGTTCACCGTCCAGCGCCCCCGGCGGTTTGCCTAGCAGGATCGCCAGGCCGTTCATCGCCTGCCGCGCCTGGGCTTCATACTGCGGAAGCTGCGCCTCCAGGTTGCCAAGCTGGGCGCGGGCGTTCTCCACGTCCATCTGCGGCGACAGGCCGCCGCGCTGGCGGCTGTCGGTCAGCTCCAGGGTCTGCTGTGCGCTTTCGATCTGGGTATTAAGGGTAGCGATGCTGCTCTGCGCGCCGCGCAGCTGGAGCCAGGCGCGGGCGACTTCCGCTTCCAGCGACACCAGCGCATCGTTGCGCTGCTCGATGGCCGCCTGCTGCTGGGCGTTGGCGGCCTCAACCTGACGACGCACCTTGCCCCACAGATCCAGCTCCCACTGGGCGTCAAAGCTGCCCTGGTAAAGGTTGATCGGCTGGGTCAGGGGGCCCAGCGCCCCACGCAGTTCAGGATCGACATCGTCCAGCTGGTCGTAGACGCCGTGGGATTTCAGCTCGCCCTCCAGCCCCAGCTGCTGCCGGGTGGCCTGCAGATTGCCGTTCACCGCCGGGAAGAAAGCCCCGCCCGCCTGGTTGATCTGCTCCCTCGCCCCGGCGATGCGCAGCACGGTTTGCTGCAGCGACAGGTTGCCGGCGATGGCGCGCTCAATCAGGCTGTCCAGTTGCGGATCGGCGAAGGTCTTCCACCAGCGGGGATTCGTCGCGCTTGATGCGGCCTGGGATTTCACGCCCCGGTCACCGGGATCGTTCCAGTGGGTCGGGGTCTGCGGGACGGGCTGCTGATAATCAGGCCCCACGGCGCAGCCCGCCAGCATCAGCATTAACATCAGGGGACTTAAACGTCGAATCATCAGTGTGCTCCTGCACTCCCCTCGCTCTTAACCGGCGAGAGCAACAAACAAAACGGGATCAATAAAAGAGCCACGGCGCTCAGAATGGTAAAGACGTCCACGTAGGCCAGGAAACGCGACTGCTCGATCATCACCTGGTACATGCGTCCGGTGGCGATACCGGCGGGGTCGCCCACCTGGGTGGTGAAGTTCTGCACCGCCTGCGCCATCTCGCGCAGAGTCTGCTGGAATGGCTCATCAAACGCCGAGGTATGGGTAGCCAGATGGGCGCTGTGGGCCTGCGAGCGCTCGGTAATGGCCGCCGTCGAGAGCGAAATGCCCACCGATCCCGCCACGTTGCGGAACATGGTAAAGAGCGCCGCGGCGTCGGCGTTTAATTGCCGGGGGATCGAGATAAAGGCGATGGTGGTCAGGGGCACAAACAGGAACCCCAGCCCGATCGACTGGGCGCTGCGGAACAGCACCAGGGTCTCGAAATCGATATCCGGCGTCAGCGTGCGCGACCAGAAGAACGCCACCGCCAGACAGCTAAAGCCGAAGGCGATGATCCAGCGCGTCTGCACGATGGGCATTAGCTTCAGCACCAGCGGAATAGTCAGGACGATGAGGATCGCGCCGGGCGAAAGCACCAGCCCCGACCAGGTCGCGGTATAGCCCAGATCCTGCTGTGCCAGCTGGGGGATCACCACCGAACTGCCGTAGAGGATCATCGCCATACCGGCCATCAGCAGGCTGGAGACGGCGAAGTTTTTATCCTTCATGCAGTGCAGATCCACCACCGGCTTTTTGGCATACAGCAGCCAGTAGATGGCGCCGATAATGCCGATCAGCGTCAGCACGGCAAAGGTGCGGGTAAAGTTCGAGTTAAACCAGTCTTCGTCCTCGCCGCGGTCAAGCATCACCTGCAGGCAGCCCAGCCCGAGCGCGATAAGCCCGATCCCGGTCCAGTCGATGGGGATCTTCTCTTTTGATTTGCTCTCCCAGGGCGGATCTTCCAGCAGTTGGTAGATGGCCAGCACGGTCACAATGCCCACCGGGATGTTGATAAAGAACACCCAGCGCCAGGAGTAGTTATCGGTGATCCAGCCCCCGAGCGTCGGCCCCAGTACCGGGGCGACGATGATGGCGATGGAGGACAGGCCAAAGGCTTTGCCGCGATCTTCCGGCTTGAAGTAGTCCAGCAGCACCGACTGCTGGGTAGGCTGGAGCCCGCCGCCGAAGAAGCCCTGCATGATGCGGAAAAGAATGATCTGCCACAGCTCGGTGGCGATCCCGCACAGGAAGGAGCAGACGGTGAACATCACAATACAGATTAAAAAGAACTGTTTGCGGCCAAAAACCCGGCTGAGAAACGCCGAGATGGGCAGCACGATGCCGTTGGCCACCAGGTAGCTGGTGAGCACCCAGGTGGATTCATCGTAGCTGGCCGATAGCGAGCCCGCCACGTGGGGCAGCGCCACGTTGACGATGGTGGTGTCGAGGATCTCCATAAACACCGCGAGGGTGACGACGATCGCCACCGCCCACGGGTTGCTGGCGGGCCGCCAGTTTTCGTGGCTGTGATCGGTCATTCCACGGTGACCTTAGGTTCAACCGACAGACCGAGCGGCAGCGGCATGTTTGGATCCAGCCCTTTATCGATAACGATTTTCACCGGCACGCGCTGGACGATCTTCACGAAGTTGCCGGTAGCATTCTCCGACGGGAAGGCGGCGAAGCGTGAGCCGCTCCCCTGCTGGATGGAGTCGATATGCCCTTCCAGCTCCAGATCCGGCCAGGCGTCCACGCTCAGCGTCACCTTATTGCCAGGGCGCATCCGCTCCAGCTGGGACTCTTTAAAGTTGGCGACCACCCAGATATCGGTTGAGACCAGGGAGAAGAGCGCGGTGCCCGCCTGCACCAGGGTGCCGGTCTGGACGTTGCGTTTGGTGACATACCCGTCAAAGGGAGCGCGCACCTCGGTGTAAGAGAGGTTCAGCTCGGCAGTTTCCAGCTGGGCGCGGGCCTGCTCCACCTGACGTTCCCGGGCTTCGACGTTGGTCTCCTGCTGGCGAATTTGCAGCTGCACCTGGGAGGCGACCTCAAGCTGGGCTTTGGCGCTGGCAAGCTGGGCCTGCGCGCTGCGCAGCTGGGCGTTGGCCGCGTCGATGCTCTGTTGCGTGGTGGCGCGGGGATCGACCCCGCGCTGGCGGCGGTATTCTGCCTGGGCGTTGGCCAGATCCGCCTGGGCTTTAATCACGTTGGCGTTAGCTTCGTCGCGCTGGGCAGGATATTGCACCTTAGAGAGCGCGAGTTGCGCCTGGGCCTGATGCAGCTGGGCCTCGGCAAGGCCAAGCTGGGCTTTGGCCTGATCGCGCTGGGCGGCGGTGTCCCGGGGATCGATGGTCACCAGCAGATCGCCCTTTTTCACCCGCTGGTTATCCCGCACCCGCAGTTCGGTGACATAGCCTGAGGTTTTTGGCGCAATGGTGACGGCGTCACCTTCCGTGAAGGCGTCGTCAGTAGTCTCCTGGTTGCGGGTCATAAACCACCATACCAGCGCCACGATAACCATCACGATCACCACGATGCCCAGAATAATCAGCGGCTTTTTGCCGGGGCGTTTACGTTCAGTCTCTTTATTATCGGTGTTTTCAGAGGAGTGATTTTCTTCTGCCATAGAACAGCATCCGTCCTGTTAGTGAGCGGTATCACAATTTATACCGCTAACTAAAGTTAGGACGTTGCTATACATTTGCCAGGAAAAACTGACAAATATGGCACTATATGAGAAGGAATAATCCGAAACCGACCAGCGCGGCCCAGACCAGCATCGGCAGCGACCAGAGATGGAAACGCCACCAGATCCGGCGATCGTTTGCCATCCGCAGGGCAATCAGGTTTGCGAGGGAGCCGGGCAGCAGACCAAAGCCCCCGACGTTCACCGCCCAGGCCAGCAGTGCCGTCGGCGGGACGTAGTTAAGCAGCAGAATGGTGGAAGGCACGTTGCTGATAAACTGCGACAGGCCGATGGCCGTCAGCCACAGTCCCGGCTGCGACAGATGAGTCACGTTCTGCAGCACGCCGTGCAGGGCCGGGACCTGAATCAGCAGATGCACATCGATAAACATCGCCATGAACACCAGCAGCAGGGTCCAGTCGACGCTGACCAGCACCCGACGCGCCAGCAGCAGGAAGCCCCCCGCCACCAGCAGCACGCCCCACAGCTCCTGCTTCAGATCGAGAGCCACCAGAAACACCAGATAGAGCGCCAGACAACTCCACGCCAGCCGCGGTTTCGACTGGGCCAGGGCGCTGCCGCTGTGATAGCGCAGCGGCGCCGCCGGGAAAGCGAACCAGCACAGCAGCGCCAGGGTCAGCATCATCACCAGCGCCAGGGGTGCCATCTGCCAGGTAAAGGCGGCAAACGACAGCCCGGAGCGGCCCCACAGCAGGATATTTTGCGGGTTACCAATCGGGGTCAGCAGCGACCCGGCGTTTACCGCCAGAGCTTCAAAGATGATCAGCCGGTTGACCGGGATCTCGCAAAGCTTGCGCAGCGTAAGCGTGAGCGGCACCACGATAAACAGCGCCACGTCATTGGTCAGAAAGGTCGACAGCAGCGCGGCTGAGAAGACCATAAAGAGCGCTAACCGCCGCTCGGTGGCGAAACGGCGCACCATCTTGCGCCCCAGCACGTCAAAAAAACCGCTCTGCTCTACCCCTTTCGTCAGCATCATCAGCCCGGCGAGGGTAATAATGGTGTGCCAGTCGATGGCGGCAGGCCAGCGCTCAGGCGCGAAAGGCACCAGAAAACTGAGCCCTACCCCAACAATCAGCAGTAAATGGAAGAAGCGATCGCGGGCCAGCGCCCGCAGGCCTGGGAAGGTCATTCTGCGGAGGATCCGTATTTGAGCGTAAAGGCCTGGAACTGTTGCAGCGTCTCTTCGCTGACGTGATGTTCCATCCCTTCTGCGTCCCGGCGGGCTATCTCAGGGCTGACGCCCAGAACCAGCAGGAAGTTTTCGACAATCTGATGGCGCTCGCGGCTCGCCTGCGCCAGCTTTTCCCCTTCCGGGGTGAGAAACACGCCGCGCCAGGGGATCATTTCGATCAGGCCCACCGTGGCCAGGCGCTTGAGCATTTTTGCCACCGTTGGCTGGGAGACGCCAAGACGCGCAGCCATGTCCACCTGACGGGCTTCCCCGACTTCGCGGATCAGATCCGAGATCAGCTCCACATAATCATCAATCAGTTCGCGACGATGCGCCTCACGAACCTGGCGAAATCCTTCGACATGCTCTTCGACATTGACCAGTTGCGTCATTTTTTTTGTTGTTGGTTTACCTGCACGGCGGTTCATTGTGCTTCCTCAATCCGGTGACACATCAAGCGTATCAGTGCATAAGCGGCCATTGTAAACCATCGCTACACAAGCACAAAAAATTAACGACATAGCCATAGCCATATAACATAGCCTGTGCTATATCTGTATGTAATGCAGTCACCCTTCACGGATCGAAGGGATCAACCCGCAGGAGGTCATCATGAACGAATTCAAGAGGTGTATGCGCGTGTTTAGCCACTCCCCCTTCAAAGTACGCTTAATGCTGCTGAATATGATTTGCGACATCATTAACGGCAAGCCAGAGCAGAACAAACCTTCCCACTAAGCGGCGTCGCGGTACGCCGCTTCATTTTTTTGTCATTTATCGCCGCTATACTTTCCGGCGGAAGGTTATTCCCCGAATTTTTTACGGAATTGCAGTCCCCTTCGCAAAACATCCCCTTTATATCTGTTGA
Source organism: Leclercia adecarboxylata (assembly GCF_023639785.1). Taxonomy (NCBI): domain Bacteria; kingdom Pseudomonadati; phylum Pseudomonadota; class Gammaproteobacteria; order Enterobacterales; family Enterobacteriaceae; genus Leclercia; species Leclercia adecarboxylata. The sequence goes on along the minus strand of NZ_CP098325.1, from coordinate 1,401,798 downwards.
CGTTATACCTCACTGGCTCTATCTTCTTGCAGCCCTGCACTTTTTGCGGCTCGCAGATGCGGACCTCAATCCCCCTTCTACGCATTCTCAGGCAGGTTTTGACCCTTGGCGCCAGGGTGAGCACATGGCGTTTTCGCGATAGTGACCTATGAATTTAACCCTGAAAGACACGCTCATTACCCGCAGCCGGGCCTTAAGCCCGTGGACGGGATTCTATTTTTTACAGTCGCTGCTCATTAACTTTGCGTTGGGCTACGAATTCAGCCTGCTGTATGCCGTCGCCTTCACCTGTGTCCTGCATCTGCTCTGGCTCTCTGCACCGCGCCTGCAAAAAGGCGTGGTCGGGATCTGCTCGCTGGTGGCGGCGATGTATTTCCCCTTCGGTCAGGCTTACGGCGCGCCAAACTTTAATACCCTGCTGGCGATGCACTCCACCAATATGGAGGAGTCGACGGAGATCCTCACCATCTTCCCGTGGTACAGCTATATCGTCGCCCTGTTTATCTTTGCGCTCGGCGTGATTGCCGTGCGGCGTAAACCGCAGCCTAAAAACGCATGGGGCAAGATCGACAGCCTGTGTCTGGTGTTCAGCGTGGTAGCCTTCTTTGTCGCCCCGGTGCAGAACCTGGCCTGGGGCGGCGTCTTCAAGCTGAAGGATACCGGCTATCCGGTGTTTCGCTTTGTCAAAGATGTGGTGGTTAACAACCAGGAAGTGGTTGAAGAGCAGACCCGGATGGCACAGCTGTCGCAGATGAAGGACACCTGGAACGTGCTGGCGGTGAAGCCGAAATATCACATCTATATGGTGGTGATCGGTGAAAGCGCCCGTCGCGACGCGCTGGGTGCCTTTGGCGGCCACTGGGATAACACCCCGTTTGCCAGCAAGGTTAACGGCACCCTGTTTACCGACTATATCGCCGCCAGCGGTTCAACGCAGAAGTCCCTCGGGCTGACCCTTAACCGGGTCGTGGACAATAAGCCGCAGTATCAGGATAACTTCGTTACCCTGGCGAACCGCGCGGGCTTCCAGAGCTGGTGGTTTTCCAACCAGGGGCAGATTGGCGAGTATGATACGGCCATCGCCAGCATCGCCAAACGCGCGGACGAAGTGCATTTCCTGAAAAGCGGCGATTTTGAGGCGGATAAAAATACCCGGGATGAGGCGTTGCTGAAGATGACCGAACAGGTCTTCAGCAGCCATCGCACCCAGCCGCAGCTGATCGTGCTGCATCTGATGGGTTCCCACCCGCAGGCCTGCGATCGCACCCAGGGGAAATACGCCGAGTTTGTGCAGTCCAAAGAGACCTCGTGCTACCTCTATACCATGACCCAGACGGATGACCTGCTCAGCAAGCTGTATGCTCAGCTGCAAAACACCGGGGAGAGCTTCTCGATGGTCTATTTCTCCGATCACGGGCTGGCATTTAAGGAGCGCGGGAAAGAGGTGCAGTACCTGGCGCACGACGATACCTTCCAGCAGAACTTCCAGGTGCCGTTTATGGTGTTGTCGAGCGATGATAAGGCCCATCGCATCATTAAAGCGCGCCGCTCGGCGAATGATTTCTTAAGCTTCTTCTCGCAGTGGACGGGGATCAGTGCCAAAGAGATTATGAATAAGTACCGCTTCCTGTCGAACGACAAGGCGCCGCCGGTGTATGTGACCAACTTCAAGCTGCAGAAAGTGGATTATAACCATCTGGGGACGGACCTGTTTGAGACGAAGAGTCGGTAAATATTTCCTGTATCCCATTTTCACGCAGCCAGAAGATTGGCACAGTACGCCCCCTCTCCCTTGAGGGAGAGGGCTGGGGTGAGGGGGAGCATGCGGCACCTGAGGTAGTTCCGTTCACTTTACGTTCTGTGTTTCTCTGTAAGCTACGTTACTCGTGAACGTGTTAAGGGGGCTGCCGCCGCCCCCTTAACAATCCCGGCTCCCGGCAAAGAAAATCGCCGCTTCGCGGTTCCCTCAGCTTATTCCTTCAGGCTTTCGGGTCGGGCACCAGCCTGCATCCATGCAGGCTATGCCCTCTCGGCGCGTCCATGCGCCTCGCCCCGGCCTTACGGAAACGCCTCGGCGATTTTCAGCCGGACCAGGGAGTCGCTGCAAGCCTTATACTCTTTTGAATATTTCTGTATCGCTTTCAGGACCACAAAAAAACCCGCCGAAGCGGGTTTTTTTACTGGCTCACCGAAGTGATTAGAAGCGGTAACCTACGCCCGCGATCCAGGTGCCAACGTCAACGTTACGGATGCGGCTCTGCTCATAGGAGACATCCAGCGCAACGTTTTCCATTGGGTTGAACTGCATACCTGCGCCATAGGAGAAGCCGTAGTCGCTGTTGCTTGCAGAGCGGTTGAAGCCCTGGTTTTCAGTCTGCTGGAATTTACCGTAGCCAACACCCACAACACCATAGATGCTTGCCCAGTCGTTCAGACGTAAAGCTGGACCTGCGGTGATGCCGTAGTACTGAGCTTTGTTGTAAGCGCCGTTATCGGAACGGTCTTTCTCAGTGTAAGTGAAGGAACCGATAACGCCCAGTGGCTCGTTATCCTGCTCGTAGCGATATTTCAGGTTGAAACCGTTAGTTTTGTTCATCACGCCCTGCATATCGCTCTGAGCGTAACCGCCAGTCACGGTAGAGGTCGCTGCTACAGCGGAACCTGCGGAAACAGCCAGAACAGCTGCCAGTGCTGAAAGACATGCAATTTTTTTCATAACCACCTCAAATGTGCTTCAAGTAAATCCGTAAGTTTTAAATATATCAAAAAAACTTGTGAAACTCTTTGTGATTCGTGATGTCTAACGCGGCTTTTCATGTAACTAAACATTTCCGCCAGCAGCTATCTTATTCAAAAAAAACCACATTTGTGTTTCATTTGACTAATAGTGCGCGCCAGTCACGATACATTCATCCAGACAATTCCTAATCTGTTACAGAAATAAGCCTGTCGTGTGACCGCCATTTTACGGATTTGCGGCGACTTTTTTTCAACAAAGTCTCAACCGTCCGACGTTATTTCCTTTACACTCCCCCTCTTTACTTCCTTTGACACAAACTGACAGGAGAAAGGATGCCTGGGTTGTCTCGCAGGGCGCCAGTCTGGTTGCCCGTAATCGTCATTCTCATTGCCATGCTCTCCATTCAGAGCGGCGCCTCGCTGGCGAAATCGCTCTTTCCGCTAGTGGGTGCCCCTGGCGTGACGGCGCTGCGTATTGCGCTTGGCACTCTGATCCTGGTGGTGATTTTTAAACCCTGGCGGTTGCGCTTTAAAAAAGAGCAACGCCTGCCCCTGCTGTTTTACGGGCTGTCGCTGGGGGCGATGAACTACCTCTTCTACCTGTCAATTCAGACGGTGCCGCTGGGGATCGCCGTGGCCCTGGAGTTCACCGGCCCGCTGGCGGTGGCCCTGTTTTCCTCGCGCCGGCCGGTGGACTTTATCTGGGTGGTGCTGGCGGTTCTCGGCCTGTGGTTCCTGCTGCCGTTGGGGCAGGACGTTTCGCACGTTGACCTTACCGGCGCGGCGCTGGCGCTGGGAGCGGGTGCCTGCTGGGCTATCTACATTCTGACCGGACAGCGTGCCGGCGAGGAGCATGGCCCGGCTACCGTGGCGCTCGGATCGCTTATCGCCGCCATCGTCTTCGTTCCGCTGGGGATGGCCCAGGCCACTGAATCCATCTGGCAGTGGTCGATTCTGCCGGTGGGGCTGGCGGTGGCGGTGCTCTCTACCGCGCTCCCCTACTCGCTGGAAATGATCGCCCTGACGCGTCTGCCGACGCGCATTTTCGGCACCCTGATGAGTATGGAGCCTGCCCTGGCGGCGATGTCCGGGATGGTGTTCCTTGGCGAATCCCTGACCTTTACCCAGACGCTGGCGCTCTGCTCCATCATTGCCGCCTCGATGGGGTCGACCCTCACCCTGCGCCGGGAGAGTAAAGTCGAAGAGGTGGATATCCGCTAACAGGCGTTATTTCGCCGGGAATCGGTTTCCGGCGAAATATTCCCATTCGCAATAGCCGTCATTATTCTGAAATATCGCTTCTCTCCCCTCCAGGCCGTTAAAAAATAAGATTAATTTACACGCCAATATAGCTATTTCTTTATTTTCAGTAAGTTAAATATCACAACCCATCTTTCACTATTAAACCGATAGGCAGCACCCGGTCGCGCTATCTATAGCCGGTGCTATACTTGATTTCGAAATAACTTTGGACGCCAACATCAAGAGGAAATGAGATTATGCCTACCGCTAAACTGGTAAAAACAAAAGCACCTAATCTGCTGTATACCCGTAACGATGTGTCAGACAGCGATAAGAAAGCGACGATTGAGCTGCTGAATCGCCAGGTGATCCAGTTCATTGACCTGTCCCTGATTACTAAACAGGCTCACTGGAATATGCGCGGTGCCAACTTTATTGCTGTGCATGAGATGCTGGATGGCTTCCGCACCGCACTGACCACTCACCTGGATACCATGGCAGAGCGTGCCGTACAGCTGGGTGGCGTGGCGCTGGGTACCACCCAGGTTATTAACAGCAAAACACCCCTGAAGAGCTACCCGCTGGATATCCACAGCGTTCAGGATCACCTGAAAGAGCTGGCGGACCGTTATGCCGTCGTCGCTAACGATGTGCGTAAAGCCATCGGTGAGGCGAAAGACGAAGATACCGCCGATATCCTGACCGCGGCTTCCCGCGACCTGGATCAGTTCCTGTGGTTCATCGAATCTAACATCGAGTAATCCATAGCATTTTGCTATCACACCCTCGCCTTCGGCGGGGGTTTTGCACTTTCATGGTGCAGACTTTTTGCCTCCCACCCGGCAAACGTAAAGCGTTTGTAATAATCACCTCACACAATCGTTAACGAAAGATTGTTTTCCCGTCAATATTTGCGCTAAATAGCATAACCGTCAGTGATGGCTTCCCGCTGCACCAAAACCGTGCTTCGTTATGGTGCAATGTGCTGCCGTTGCGACCATTTTTGTGCAATGAAATCCGAACTGGCCTTGCAAAAACAATACCTTGTAAAGTTGGCACGTTTTTTTCATAGAGCCGTTCGTTCTCGCAGGGGATCGCCCCGTGGATATAAAAGGAAATGCTATGAAGTCTGTATTAAAAGTTTCACTGGCTGCACTTACCCTGGCTTTTGCGGTCTCTTCTCAGGCTGCTGATAAGAAACTGATTGTTGCCACCGACACCGCCTTCGTACCGTTCGAATTTAAACAGGGCGACCAGTACGTTGGTTTTGACGTGGATCTGTGGGCGGCTATCGCTAAAGAGCTGAAGCTGGATTACACCCTGAAGCCGATGGACTTCAGCGGTATCGTTCCGGCACTGCAGACCAAAAACGTTGACCTGGCGCTGGCCGGTATCACCATTACTGACGCACGTAAAAAAGCCATCGACTTCTCTGACGGCTACTACAAAAGCGGTCTGCTGGTGATGGTAAAAGCGGACAACAACGACGTGAAAAGCGCGAAAGATCTCGACGGAAAAGTGCTGGCAGTGAAGAGCGGCACCGGTTCTGTTGATTACGCCAAAGCAAACATCAAAACCAAAGACCTGCGCCAGTTCCCGAACATCGACAACGCGTACATGGAATTGGGCACCAACCGCGCTGACGCGGTTCTGCACGATACGCCAAACATCCTTTACTTCATCAAAACCGCAGGTAACGGCAAGTTCAAAGCGGTGGGTGAGTCTCTGGAAGCACAGGAATACGGTATCGCCTTCCCGAAAGGCAGCGACGAGCTGCGTACTAAAGTGAACGGCGCGCTGAAAACCCTGAAAGAGAACGGCACCTACAACGAAATCTATAAAAAATGGTTCGGTACTGAGCCTAAATAAAACAGCCTGTTAAGCAGGAACTGTACCGCCCGGTGGCGCTTGCGTTTGCCGGGCATACAATTTGAGTCATCCTCATGACTCATTTTTTGTTTTCACCACGGTATACAGGAATACATCATGCAGTTTGACTGGAGCGCCATCTGGCCTGCCATTCCTCTCTTGCTTGAAGGCGCCAAAATGACCCTGTGGATTTCGGTCCTCGGTCTGATTGGCGGGTTGATTATCGGCCTCGTCGCCGGTTTCGCCCGCACCTACGGCGGCTGGATAGCCAATCACGTAGCACTGGTCTTCATCGAAGTTATCCGCGGCACGCCAATTGTGGTGCAGGTGATGTTTATCTACTTCGCCCTGCCGATGGCCTTTACCGACCTGCGCATCGATCCGTTCAGCGCGGCGGTGGTCACCATCATGATCAACTCCGGCGCCTATATCGCCGAGATCACCCGCGGTGCGGTGTTGTCGATTCACAAAGGCTTCAGCGAGGCCGGTCTGGCGCTGGGTCTTTCCCGTCGCGAAACCATCCGCCACGTGATCCTGCCTCTGGCGCTGCGCCGCATGCTGCCACCGCTGGGTAACCAGTGGATCATCAGCATTAAAGACACCTCGCTGTTCATCGTTATCGGCGTGGCTGAACTGACCCGTCAGGGCCAGGAGATCATTGCCGGTAACTTCCGCGCGCTGGAGATCTGGAGCGCCGTGGCCGTGGTCTATCTGATTATTACGCTGGCGCTGAGCTTCGTGCTGCGTCGTCTTGAAAGAAGGATGAAAATCCTGTGATTGAATTTAAAAACGTCTCCAAGCACTTCGGTCAGACCCAGGTGCTGCACAACATCGACCTGACTATCCAGACCGGAGAAGTGGTGGTAATTATCGGGCCGTCCGGTTCCGGTAAATCCACCCTGCTGCGCTGCATCAACAAGCTGGAAGAGATAACCAGCGGCGATCTGATTGTTGATGGCCTTAAGGTTAACGATCCGAAAGTGGACGAGCGCCTGATCCGCCAGGAAGCGGGCATGGTGTTCCAGCAGTTTTACCTTTTCCCGCACCTGACGGCGCTGGAAAACGTGATGTTTGGCCCTCTGCGCGTGCGCGGTGCCAACAAAGCGGCAGCCGAGCAGCTTGCAAAAGAGCTGCTGGCGAAAGTCGGTCTGGCGGAGCGCGGTCATCATTATCCGTCTGAGCTCTCCGGTGGGCAGCAGCAGCGCGTGGCGATTGCCCGTGCGCTGGCGGTTAAGCCGAAAATGATGCTGTTCGATGAGCCAACCTCGGCCCTCGACCCGGAGCTGCGCCACGAAGTGCTGAAGGTGATGCAGGACCTGGCAGAAGAAGGCATGACGATGGTGATCGTGACCCACGAAATCGGCTTTGCCGAAAAAGTGGCCTCGCGCCTGATCTTTATCGACAAAGGCCGTATTGCCGAAGATGGCAATCCGCAGACGTTGATTGAGAACCCGCCGAGCCAGCGTTTGCAGGAATTCCTCCAGCACGTTTCGTAATTTTACGCCGGGCGGCGCAGACGCTTGCCCGGCCTACGTTTCCCCCGGAATCTTCTCAAAAGCCCCCCACCTCCACGCGCCTTCTATACTTATCACTTTGCACATTTTTGTCACCGGAGGACACCGTGCCCTGGATCCTGCTGCTTTTGATAAGCCTGTTTTGCCTGCCTGCCCAGGCCGTCAGCCTGCCGGGCGTGCCTGCCGCGACCGCAGAAACACCCCCACCTGCAGAGCCGGACGTTGAGCAGAAAAAGGCGGCTTACTCTGCCCTGGCCGATGTGCTGGAAAACGACGCCTCGCGCAAGGAGCTGATAAGCCAGCTGCGCAGCGTGGCCGCCACTCCGCCTCAGGAGCCGGTGCCCAAAATCACCCCGCCGGAGATTGCCGACGAGAAAACGGTGCTGGAGAACGTCACCGATATCAGCCGCCATTACGGCGATGCTCTGGCCACGCGCTTCGCCCAGCTCTACCGCAACCTGATTGGCTCCCCGCATAAGCCCTTTAACCCGCAAACTTTTACCGCCGCCGCGGAGCAGTTTCTGATCCTGGCCGGATTGGTCTTTGCGTTTTACTGGCTGCTGAGGCTGTGCGCCTGGCCGCTGTACCGCAAGATGGGCAGCTGGGGGCGTAAAAAGAACCGGGAATCCAGCAGCTGGATTCACCTCCCCCTGTCCATCGCCGTCGCTTTTATTATCGACCTGCTGCTGCTGGCGTTGACCCTCTCTGTCGGCCAGATCCTGAGCGAGCATCTCAATACCGGCAACCCCACCATTGCGTTCCAGCAGGCGCTGTTTCTCAATGCCTTCGCGCTGATTGAGTTCTTTAAAGCGATTCTGCGCCTGATATTTTGCCCCCGGGTGCCCGACCTGCGTCCCTTCGGCATTAACGACCGCGCCGCGCATTACTGGTCGCTGCGCCTCAGCATCCTGAGCGGCATCATCGGCTACGGCCTGCTGGTGGCGGTGCCGATTATCTCTAATCAGGTCAACGTGCAGATTGGTGCCCTGGCAAACGTGCTGATTATGCTCTGTATCACCGTCTGGGCGCTGTATCTGATCTTTCACAACAAGCGCGCCATTACCGAGGGGTTACTCCACCTTGCCGACCGTTCCCTCGCTTTCTTCAGCCTGTTTATTCGCGCCTTCGCCCTGGTGTGGCACTGGCTGGCGAGCGCCTATTTTATCGTGCTCTGTTTCTTCTCCCTGTTCGATCCGGGCAACAGCCTGAAATTTATGATGGGGGCGACCTTCCGCAGCCTGGCGATCGTCGGCGTTGCCGCCTTCGTTTCGGGGCTGCTCTCGCGCTGGCTGGCGAAAACCATCACCCTGTCGCCGCACGTGCAGCGCAGTTATCCCGAACTGCAAAAGCGGCTCAACGGTTGGATCGGCGTGTCGCTCAAGGTGGCGCGGATCCTGACGGTCTGCGTCGCCATCATGCTGCTGCTCAGCGCCTGGGGACTGTTCGACTTCTGGAACTGGCTGCACAACGGCGCCGGTGAGAAGACGGTGGATATTCTGATCCGCATTGCGCTGATCCTCTTCTTCTCCGCCATCGGCTGGACCCTCCTGGCGAGCCTGATTGAGAACCGGCTGTCATCGGATATCCATGGCCGCCCGTTGCCGAGCGCCCGCGCCCGTACCCTGCTGACGCTGTTTCGCAACGCGCTGGCGGTGATCATCAGCACCATTACCATCATGATTGTGCTGTCAGAAATTGGCGTCAATATCGCCCCGCTGCTGGCGGGTGCCGGGGCCCTGGGGCTGGCGATCTCCTTTGGCTCCCAGACGCTGGTCAAAGACATCATTACCGGGATCTTTATTCAGTTTGAAAACGGGATGAATACCGGAGATCTGGTGACCATCGGGCCGCTGACCGGCACGGTAGAGCGGATGTCGATTCGTTCCGTAGGGGTGCGGCAGGATACCGGGGCGTACCACATTATTCCGTGGTCTTCGATCACCACCTTCGCCAACTTCGTGCGCGGCATCGGGTCGGTGGTGGCTAACTACGACGTGGACAGGCATGAAGATGCGGAGAAAGCGAAAGACGCGCTGAAAGCAGCGGTGGATGAGCTGCTGGAAAGGGAAGATATTCGCGGGCTGATTATCGGTGACCCGTCATTCGCCGGGATTGTCGGCCTGACCAGCACCGCCTTTACCCTGCGCGTGTCGTTCACCACCCAGCCGCTGAAGCAGTGGACGGTGCGCTTCGCCCTCGACAGCATGGTGAAAAAGCACTTCGATCTGGCGAACGTGCGGATGCCGGTGCAGATGTATCAGCTGCTGCCGCCGCCGGGATCGGCCCCACCTACCCCGCAGGAACCTACCCTGTAGATCTCGCCAGGCACCGCACCTGACTGTCCCCTCTCCCCTGTGGGGAGAGGGTTAAGCACTTAACGCTGGCGGCGTCTGGCGTTGTCCATAAAGGTCCAGGCGATAAAGCGGCTCTGCTTCTGACCCTGGGCCATCTCTTTTTTCACCACTTTTACCGCCCCGACGTCGGTCAGGGCGCGGTAGAGCGGCGGCAGGTTCTCGCTGCGGGAGACCAGGGTAGTAAACCACTTCACCTGACGGGCAAACTGGGCGCTCTCGGCAATCATCTTCGTGATAAACGCCACTTCGCCCCCTTCGCACCACAGCTCCTGCTGCTGGCCGCCGAAGTTCAGCGCGCCGTCGGCCGCCTGGCCGAGGTTGCGGCGCTTACGCTCGCTGCCTGCCCGGGCGGTTTCCGCTGAATCATGGAACGGCGGGTTGCAGAGCGTGGCGTCATACTGTTCGTTTTTATGGATAACGCCCGCGAAGATCGCCGAGGCCTCTTTCTGACGACGCAGACGAATGGCGCGGCTCATGCCGGGGTTACCGTTAATGATGGCGGTGGCGTTGGCGAAGGCCTGGGTGTCCACTTCGCTGCCGGTAAAGCGCCAGCCGTATTCATGCACGCCGATAAGGGGGTAAATCAGATTCGAGCCGGTGCCGATATCGAGGATAGTCGCCTGCGCGGGCACCTCACCGTTATTGCCTTCCGCCAGCAGATCGGCGAGATGGTGAATATAGTCGGCACGCCCCGGAACCGGCGGGCAGAGATAGCCGTCCGGAATATCCCACTGGGCCACACCGTAGAAATGCATCAGCAGCGCTTTATTCAGCGTCTTTACCGCCTGCGGGTCGGCGAAATTTACCGTTGGCTCGCCTGCTGGCGTCTGGGTGATAAATTCGCGCAGCGCCGGACAGCTTTCGCACAAGGCATTCATGTCGTAACGGCTACGGTGGCGGTTGCGTGGGTGCAACCCCGGCTTCTCGGGTGTCATGGCGTTCTCCTGTAAACAGCGGCGTAAGATACCCGTTGCGGGCGCAACGGTAAATATTTCTCTGCGCGCCAGAATAAAACGCCAAAAATCAGTCACCTGTATGTATTTGATTTGTCATGGAATTGTCAAAATATGTCGTTCAAAAAATAAGCAGATCATCATCAATTTTTTGCACTAAATCACACTCTGACCCGTTCTACACTTAGTGTGCATCACCCGTTGTCAATCAGAGGATGTGATTATGAAAAAATATCTGGTAATGCTGGCTGCCGCTTCACTGGCAGGTGCGTCGTTTGCTGCATGGTCGATCGAATCACTCAGCAACGGCGTTACCAGTCAGCTGAGGCCTGCCGGAACGGTGCAGGTCTCGGGCGCAAGAAACCTCGACGATTTGGAAGATAAACTGGCTGAAAAAGCACGTGAACAAGGTGCCAAAGGCTATATCGTTAACTCTGCCAGCGGCGACACCAATATGTTTGGTACTGCCACCATCTACAAATAGTTCCCCTCTCTGCACTGCATACTGCATCCTCCGGGGTGCAGTTCATTTTTTGCCCGACCTCCACTTTGTGAAGATTTTTAGCAGCCAATGTAAATTTACGTATTTCATTTTGTTGGCGAGAGTGATAAAAAGTCACGCCAAATGATAATGTTTATCACAATTATTATCATTTGTAGGTTCATTACGGATATTCACGTGGCACAGGAACAGGCTCAGACCTGCCTGAAACGTAATGGAAACTCAATACTAAAAATTATAAGTCGCTAAACAATATGGATAAAAATCGCAACGTTCCGAACAGCTTCAACTCGCTGACCTTTTTTGCGGGTCTGTGTATCGGTCTTACCCCCGTGGCTACTGCTGTCGCGGCGGAGAATAACGACAAGAAGAGTGACGACACCCTGATCGTCGAAGCGGCACAGCCTTCACTGTATGCTCCGCAGAAGTCCGCCGACGCAAAATTCAGCCGTCCGGTGGCCGATACCACCCGCACCATGACCGTGATCTCAGAGCAGGTGCTGAAGGACCAGGGCACGACCAACCTGACCGACGCCCTGAAAAACGTCCCCGGGGTCGGCGCGTTCTTCGCCGGTGAAAACGGTAACTCCACCACCGGCGATGCGGTGTACATGCGCGGCGTGGATACCTCGAACAGCATTTACGTTGACGGTATTCGCGATATCAGCAGCACCACTCGCGACACCTTCAACACCGAACAGGTGGAAGTGATCAAAGGGCCATCCGGGAGCGATTACGGACGCAGCGCCCCGAGCGGCTCGATCAACATGATCAGCAAACAGCCGCGTCTGGATTCGGGCATTGATGCCTCCGCCAGCATCGGCAGCGCCTGGATGCGCCGCGGCACGGTCGACATTAACCAGGTGATGGGTGATACCTCGGCGTTTCGTCTGAACCTGATGGGTGAAAAGACCCATGATGAAGGCCGCGATAACGTTAAAAACGAACGTTACGGCGTGGCCCCTTCCCTCGCCTTTGGTCTGGGAACGGAAAACCGTCTCTATCTGAACTACCTGCACGTGACCCAGCACAATACCCCGGACGGCGGGATCCCGACTATCGGGCTGCCGGGCTACTCCGCACCGTCGGCGGGCACCGCGGCGCTGAATCACTCCGGCAAGGTGGACACCAGCAACTTCTACGGCACCGATTCCGATTACGACGACTCCACCTCCGACACTGCCACGATGCGCTTTGAACACGACTTCAATGACAACACCACCGTGCGTAACACCACGCGCTGGTCGCGGGTGAAGCAGGATTATCTGATGACCGCCGTAATGGGTGGCGCCAGCAACATCACCCAGCCTGACCGCAATAACGTGGATACCTGGACCTGGTCGCGTCTCGCCAACACCAAAGATGTCAGCAACAAGATCCTGACTAACCAGACCAACCTGACGACCAAATTCTTCACAGGCAGCGTCGGCCACGATATCAGCACCGGGGTGGAGTTCACCCGTGAAACCCAGACCAACTACGGCGTGGATGCCATCACCCCGCCGCCGGTCAATATCTATCACCCGAACAGCAACGTTGATATTGGCGGCCTGAACAATAACGGCGCCAATGCCAATGGCCGGACCGACACCTTCGGGATTTACGCCTTTGATACGCTGCAGATCACCCGTGATATCGAGCTGAACGGCGGCATTCGTCTCGATACGTACCACACCGAATATGACAGCGCCAGCGTCTGCGGCGGCACCGGTCGTGGGGCAGTCGCCTGCCCGGCCGGAACCCCGAAAGGTTCCCCGGTCACCACCGTGGATACCGCCACCTCGGGCAACCTGGTGAACTGGAAAGCCGGGGCGCTTTATCATCTGACCGGGCACGGCAACATCTATGTGAACTATGCCATCTCCCAGCAGCCGCCGGGCGGCAACAACTTCGCCCTGGCGCAGGGTGGCACCGGCAGCAGCGCCAACCGCACCGACTTTAAACCGCAGAAGGCCAAAACCAGCGAGCTGGGCACCAAGTGGGAAGTGCTGGATAAACGTCTCCTGCTGACCGCGGCGGTGTTCCGCACTGACATCGAAAACGAAGTCGAGCAGAACGATGACGGCACCTACTCGCAGTACGGTAAAAAACGCGTCGAGGGTTATGAACTGTCCGTCGCGGGTAACATCACGCCGGCCTGGCAGGTGATCGGCGGGTATACCCAGCAGCGCGCCAGCGTGCGCACCGGCAACAACGTGGCGCAGGATGGCACCTCTTCCCTTCCCTATACCCCGGAACACGCCTTCACCCTGTGGAGCCAGTACCAGGCAACGGACGATATCTCCGTTGGCGCGGGTGCCCGCTATATTGGCAGCATGCACCGTGGCTCTGACGGCGCGGTGGGTACCCCGTCGTTTACAGAAGGTTACTGGGTGGCCGATGCCAAACTGGGCTATCGCGTCAACCGCAACCTCGATATGCAGCTCAACGTCTACAACCTGTTTGATGAGGACTATGTCGCCTCCATCAACAAGAGCGGCTACCGCTACCATCCGGGCGAACCGCGTACCTTTATGTTAACGGCGAACATGCACTTCTGATAACAGGTGGGGGAGCTTTGCTCCCCCACGCTTCGGTGCTCTTCTGATTCGGAGAACTTTTATGATGTATCACATTCCAGGCGTGCTGAATGCCGATGAGGTGGCGCAGTTTCGCGCTCAGCTGGAGCAGGCGCCGTGGATTGACGGGCGCGCCACGGTGGGGAACCAGGGCGCACAGGTGAAAAACAACCAGCAGGTCGACACCCAAAGCCCGCTGTACACCACCTTGCAGGCCAGGGTGTTGCAGGCGGTGAATCAGCACCCGCTCTTTTTTGCAGCCGCCCTGCCGCGCCAGATCTCCAGCCCGCTGTTTAACCGCTACCAGCAGCAGGAGACCTACGGCTTTCACGTTGACGGCGCCGTGCGCAGCCACCCGCAAAGCGGCTGGATGCGGACCGATCTCTCCGCCACCCTCTTTTTAAGCGATCCCGACAGTTACGAGGGGGGCGAGCTGGTGGTGAACGACACCTACGGGCAGCACAGCGTGAAGCTCCCGGCGGGGGATCTGGTGCTCTATCCCTCCAGCAGCCTGCACTGCGTGACGCCGGTGACTGCGGGAGTACGGGTGGCCTCCTTTATGTGGATCCAGTCGATGATCCGCGACGATAAAAAGCGCGGCATGCTGTTCGACCTGGATCGCAATATCCAGACTCTGCGCGCCCGACACGGCGAAAGTGATGAGGTGCTCTCCCTGCTGAATCTCTATCACAACCTGCTGCGCGAATGGTCTGAAATCTAGTCACCTGCCTTGATTGTTCGTTTTTTGACCCCATATTTACTGTACAGCGCAATATCTGTCAGGAGGGGTTTATGGCTTCCGGTTGGGCGAATGATGACGCCGTTAATGAACAGATCAACAGTACCATTGAAGATGCCGTAGCCCGGGCGCGGGGCGAAATCCCGCGGGGCGAAAGCCTGAAATTCTGCGAAGAGTGTGAGGAGCCGATCCCCGAAGCGCGCCGTAAGGCCGTGCCCGGCGTGCGGCTGTGCATCGCCTGCCAGCAGGAGAAAGATTCACATAATGCATCACATGCAGGATATAATCGCAGGGGATCTAAAGACAGCCAGCTGCGATGACTGGGCTGGCGGCTGCAAAGCCGCGCAAGCGTTTACTTTTTTGAGCACGCTTTTTAGCCCCTGGTTTGTCGAAATGTGCCCTCATCGTCTCGTCTGTAAAGCGCAACGGCAAGAAACGTAAATCCATTCATTGAATTTATTAATATTCAATAACTTATTTGTCATTCAAATTTTTCGAATAATGACGTCAATTCTCTTCGATTTTATCTCTCGCAAAAAAGCGTGATACTTATCACATCGACGGAACAACGTCCCCTTAACAGAATAACCTGCGAGAAATTAACCATGAAAACCATCAAATATGCTGTTGCTGCTGTTGCCCTGACCACCCTCTCCTTCGGTGCTTTCGCGGCGGAATCTGTCACTGCGGCCCAGGCAAACGGCATGAACAAAATCGGTGTGGTAAGTGCTGAAGGCGCGACCACGCTGGACGGTCTGGAAGCTCGTCTGGCTGCCAAAGCAGAAGCGGCTGGCGCGACCGGTTACACCATTACCTCCGCCAACACCAACAACAAACTGAGCGGCACCGCGGTTATCTACAAATAACCTGACCCTTATCTCTGCCCTGCTCGCCGGTTCGCTGGCGGGCTGATCCAACCCTCATTGACCCTTTGTTGTTTTTTGGCCCGTCCATCGCTGGACGGGCTTTTTTTCGTTAAAAACTCTGGTTAACCCGCGCCAGCCCGGCATCCACCGTCTCCACCTGGCCGGTCGCCAGCAGGCAACAGGCCATCTGCAGCTTCAGGGAGTGCGGCACCGCTTCGCGCCCGGCAAGGCAGCTCTCAATCCAGCGCGCCGTGGTTTCGGCATCTTTCGCCTGCGGCAAAGACAGATTAGTGTTCTCGTCGCCACGCTCCAGCACCACCCGGGTACCTGCCGCATCAATCAGCGTTTGCTGCGGACAGCGCTGCGGGTTGGCATACACTTCCCCTTCCGTGCCGTGCATCAGCAGCCCGCGGCCACCGATGTCGGCAAAAAAGGTCGCCACGCGGGTGACATATTCCGGGTGCGAAACGCTGGAAAGGCGCAACGCGGCATCTTCGGCAAACGGCGTCGCCAGCTTCGCCAGGGTGTGGGCGCTGTTACGCACCCCCATGCGCCAGCGCATCGCCAGCTGTTTTTCCAGCGGCGGGCACAGGGTGCTCACCGGAATATAGACCGGGTGATGCCCGTCCAGCTTCGCCTGTGCCTGGCCGCCGTGACGGGTCGGCTCAATGCCCAGCAGGGTAAAGATGGTTTCGCTCAGCACGCGGGTCGGATCTTCACTCACGCCGTGAACCACCACCGGGAAGCCGAGCTTGTGCAGCAGGATCGCCAGCAGCGGAGTCAGGTTGGCCTGCTTGCGCGCGCCGTTATAGCTGGGGATCACCACCGGCATCGGCTTCGCGACGGGGGGCGTCAGGCGCAGGGTTTGCGCCTGCATCGCCTCATAAAAGCCGCGCATTTCGGCTTCGCCTTCGCCTTTAATGCGCAGCGCAATCAAAATGCCGCCCATTTCCAGCTCCGGCACGTCGCCGTTCAACATTTGGGTATAAAGGGCCCGGGCGGTCTCCTGATCCAGGTCGCGGGCGTGATTTTTCCCTCGCCCAACCTCTTTGATAATTTTGCGATAATCCACGACAACTCTCCTTGCGACATCTTGTTAACACTATAGCGTCGATAAGGTGACGGCGGACAGACATTTCTCTTATCGGTTTCGCGCCAGCCGCCCCGCCAGAATCAACCCATCTCTTTGTAATCAAAGAAAAAATAATAATTCAATCATTAATCAAATTACTATTGACCCGGCCTATAGTTAATCGCCCGCCATATATTACGTAAATTAGCCCCCGATAACGTATCGCCCCTTTATTTATCCATTAATCACAACGGATGTTATTAACACCGGCATTTATTCAGGAATTGTTATGCGTAAAATCGTTACCGGCACGTTTATTGCCACTGCGTTATGTTGTTCTGTCTCTGCCTGGGCTGCAAACAGCGGCGAGGGGCAAATTAACTTCTCCGGCGAAATCATTGATACCGCGTGTCAGGTGGTCAACGGCGTCAGCAGCCCGCTGGATGTTTCACTGGGCAAAGTGTCGCAAACGGCCTTCACCGGCTCAGGCTCTACGACCTCTGTCACCCGTTTCGATATTCAACTGAAAGACTGCCCGGAAACCATCACCAGCGCCGCCATCACCTTTGGCGGCTCTGCTGACAGCTCCAATGCCAACGTACTGGCCGTGACGCCGGGTACGGGCGCGGCAACCGGTGTTGGCGTCCAGCTGCTGGATAAAACCGAAAGCCCACTGAGCTTATACAGCCCATCCACCAGCTATACGCTGCAGTCGGGCACCACCACCAACGATCTGGTATTTGGCGCACGCTATATCCAGACCGGCAGCACCATCACCGCTGGCCCGGCGAATGCCGTCTCCACCTTTACCGTTATGTACAACTAATCCACCCGCGCCTGGTCATGCGGCCAGGCGCCGTGCTGTTTACTTCAGAGTCCCCTCATGCGTAAATCTGTTTTGATCGCCTCCCTGTTGTTAATGACTTCCGCCGCTCACGCCGGGGTCATTATCGAAGGAACCCGTTTAATTTATCAGGGAGATAAAAAAGAAGCGTCGCTGGGCATTTCCAACCCCGATAACCTCGACTACCTGGTGCAATCCTGGGTAGAGAGCCAGGATCATACCCGGGAAAAAGCGCCGTTTCTGATCACCCCGCCGCTGTTCCGTCTGGATGGCCGCCAGGACAATGTCCTGCGCGTGGTGCACACCGGCGGCAATCTGCCGGGCGATCGCGAATCGCTCTACTGGCTGAATATCAAATCGATTCCCTCTACCGCGCATCACGAGAACACCAACACCCTGCAAATCGCCATCAAAACGCGCATCAAGCTGATCTACCGCCCGGCGGGGATATCCGGTAAACCAGAAGAGGTTGCGGATAAACTGCGCTGGCACAAAGAGGGCAACAGTCTGGTGGTGAGCAACCCGACGCCGTTTTATATGAACTTCCAGCAGATCACCGTTGGCGGTAAAGACATCGACGACATCAGCTGGGTTGCGCCCGACAGCGACGCGCATTTCGCCGTGCCGGGTGGGATCAACGGCACCCGCGTCAGCTGGAAAATCATTAACGATTATGGTGCGGTGAGCCGCGCCTGGTCTGCCAGCCTGCAGTAACCGCCGGAACCGCCATGCCCTGGGACTATACAACCAAAGCGCCACGTAACTACGCCCGCGGCCTGCGTATTGCGCTGGGCTGCGTGGCGCTGGCCTTCGGGGTGCAGCAGGTGCTGGCGGAGGATTACTTTAACCCGGCGATGCTCGACATCGACGCCCCCGATCAGGGTAAACCCGACCTCTCGCTGTACGAGTCTGGCCCGGGTATCGCGCCGGGGGACTATCAGGTGGATGTCTATGTCAATAACAACAAGGTTGCCAATAAAAACATCGCCTTTAAGCTGCAAAAGTCGGCCAAAAATGAGGACATCCTCCAGCCCTGTCTGTCCGTAGACTCCCTCAAAAGCCTGGGTATCCAGAGCGATAAATTCAGCGCCCCCAAAGGTGATGACTGTGTCGATCTCTCTGGGTTACCTGACGCCAGCGCCACTTTCCGCCCCGGCCACCAGCAGCTGCTGCTGAGCATTCCGCAGGCGGCCATCATCCCGGTTCCTCATGGGTATGTGCCACCGGAAGAGATGGACAATGGGATTAACGCGTTTCTGCTGAACTACAGCTACTCCGCCGGGGATACGCACAGCCGGGGTGATGGCGGGGGCCATCAGCGTAACGAATACCTGAACCTGCGCCCGGGGGTGAATCTGGGGGCCTGGCGGCTGCGCAACTACTCCACCTGGAGCCAGACCCGGGACGATGACTCGACGCAGCGGGATTTCTCGTCGGTGTACAGCTATGCGCAGCGCAACATCCTGTCGCTGGGCAGCGTCGTGACCCTTGGGCAAAGCTCCACCCCCTCAGACGTGTTCGACAGCCTGTCGTTCACCGGGGCGCAGATTGCGTCGGATGACGACATGTTACCGGACAGCATGAAAGGCTTTGCGCCGCGCGTTCGCGGCGTGGCGCACAGCAATGCGCAGGTGGTGGTTCGCCAGAACGGATACGTGATCTATCAGAACTATGTCGCCCCCGGCGCCTTTGAGATTAACGATCTCTACCCCACCGGGGGCAGCGGGGATCTGAACGTTACGGTGAAAGAGACCGACGGCAGCGAGCAGCACTTTATCGTGCCTTACGCCTCGGTGCCGGTGTTGCAGCGTGAAGGACGGTTCAAATACAGCCTGACCGGCGGGCGCTATCGCAGCTATGACGACAGCGTGGAGAAAACGCCGTTCCTGCAGGGCACCGGGATCTACGGCCTGCCGCACGATATCACCCTCTATGGCGGCATCCAGACCAGCCAGTATTACGATGCCCTGGCGCTCGGCTCCGGAAAAAACATCGGCGACCTTGGCGCATTTTCGGTGGATGTGACCGCAGCGAAATCGCGCCTGCAGGGCGAAAAAACTACCCATGGCCGCGCCTGGCGGGTGCGCTACAGCAAAGACGTTGTCACCACCGGCACCCACTTATCGCTGGCCGGTTATCGCTACAGCAGCGACGGGTTTGCCACGATGTCGGATGTCATGAACTCCCACACCCGGGATGATGACTGGACGCCTCCCGACGGGCGGCGCAGTCGTCAGGAGGCCACCCTCGATCAGTCCCTGGGCGGGTCGCTGGGCTCGCTGACGCTGAGTCTGGTGAAAGAAAACTACTGGCACAGCGACCAGGGCATGACCTCCCTCACCCTGGGTTACAACGGCAGCTGGCACGGCATCAGCTATGGCCTTAATTACGGCCTGAGCAAGAATACCCAGGACAACGAGGACGACGACGAGCGGCAAAACGAACAGACTATCGGCCTGAACGTCTCGGTGCCGCTGGATCGCTGGCTGAAAAATACCTGGGTGAATTACACCCTGAACAGCAGCAAACATGACACCACCCAGAGCGTCGGCCTGAACGGCACCGCGCTTGCCCATAACAACCTTAGCTGGGGCGTGCAGCAGGGCCACAGCCAGTCCAGCGGTTACAGCAGCAACCTGACCACCGACTATAAAGCCACCTACGGCGAGATGACGGCGGGGTATTCCCAGGATAACCAGCAGCACCAGCTCAATGTCGGCGTGCAGGGCAGCGTGATAGCCCATGCGCACGGCGTCACCTTCGGCCAGCCCATGGGCGATACCGTCGCGCTGGTGGAGGCTCCGGGGGCCAGCGGAACCGGGGTCGACAACGAGACCGGGGTCAACACCGACTATCGCGGCTACGCCATCGTGCCTTACGTCACGCCCTACCATCACAATACCGTCACGCTGGATACTGAAAGCCTGCCCACAGGGGCGGACGTCAGTCAGGCAACGAAAGTGGTGACCCCCACCCGGGGCGCGGTGGTGCGTGCCAGCTTTGATACCCGCGTTGGCAGCCGGGTGCTGCTGACCCTTACCCGGCCCGATGGGCGTCCGGTGCCGTTTGGCGCCACCGCCGCCCAGGCGCATGACAGCGGTGAGTTTATTGTCGGCGACGGCGGGCAGGTCTACCTGACCGGGATGCACAACCGCGGCACGGTTAACGTCAGCTGGGGCAAAGGCGCCAGCGCCCACTGCTCTGCCCATTATCAGTTGCCGTCCCATACCCGCGATCCGGTGGTAAATGCCACCGCACAATGTGTCTGAATGACGGCGAGGAGAGAAGATGAAACCACTGCGTTATAGCGGTGTGCTGGCCCTGTTCATCGCGCTGTGGCTGTTTATGCCACAGGCGAAAGCGGCCTGTACCACAGCAGATCTGCCCTGGAACGCTACGCCGGGCACGCTGACGGTGCCTGACACCCTGGCCGTCGGCAATGCGATCCCCGGCTCTGCCCGCTCGCACAGGGTGAAAGGCACCTGCGACGCTGCCGACAGCGGGAAACCTATCACCGCCTGCCATCTGGGTGAAGGGGAAGAGGTGCCGGGCATGCCGGGGGTGTACCGTACCGGCGTGGAGGGGATTGGCATCGAACTGCTGAATAGCGCCGGGCAGCCGGTGCGCGGCCGCGCCGCCCACTGCGACAGCAGAAGTACGCCCCTGGGCTACGTCAGCAATGACGGCTCCGGCAGCTTTGATGTGCCCCTGATCCTGCAACTGGTCAAAACGGCGAACACCGCCAGCCAGCAGACGATGACAATACGCAACGGTATCTGGTCTCTGGGGATCTATCCCGATGAACAGCTGGGCCATCTGAATGCCGTGCGCTATGGCGGCAATCTGGCGCTTAAGGCGACAACCTGCTCGGTGGATCAATCCAGCCTGCTCGTTACCCTGGGCGACTTCCCGGTGAGTCAGTTCACCCATGTGGGGAGTTCCACCGGCTGGAAAACCTTCAGTCTGAACGCCACCTGTAACGACACGGTAACGATGACCGCCCAAATCACCAGCCCCAATGGGGCAACGAACATTGGCATGGGTGACGATGCGCTGAACCTGGTTCCCGGCAGCGACAGCGCCACCGGGGTGGGTGTTAGAATGGAGGTGGGCGGCGTGGCATTGCGCTACAACTATCCGATCCCGTTCGGGGATCAGACCACGCCCAATCAGCCATTCAGCCTGCCTTTCCTGGTGCAGTATTACCAGTTCAGCGATCAAGTCACAGCCGGCAAAGCCAACGTCGTCGCCACCATCGACATCGAATACCGTTGAAGAGGACTCCGATGAAATACGTCGCCCTGTTAATGCTGCTCGCCAGCGTCCCTGCCCTCGCCACCGATGTGTCGCTCAGTATTGAGGGTAATATTTACGACACTGCCTGCCAGCTGGACAGCGCCAGCCAGAACAAAATGATCGATCTGGGTCAGGCCGTCAGCAGCGATTTTAAGAGCGTGGGCGACGTCGGGGTGTGGAAAAAATTTGATATCACCCTGTCGAATTGCCCGACAAGCCTGGCCATGGCGACCATCCAGGTGGAAGGCCAGCGCGACAAAATTCACCCGTTCAAATTTGCCAATACCGGTACGGCAAAAGGACTGGCCCTGGAGCTGGCGGATCGCACCGACTCCATCATCCTGGCCCCGGAAGCGCGCTTTAATGCGGTGATCGACCCCGTAACCCATACCGCAGATTTCCCGATGGCGGCGCGCTACTACGTGTCGCAAACCCCCGTCAGCGCGGGGCAGTTTACCAGCGTGGTGCAGATTACCTTCACTTACCATTAGGACCGCGCCTCTTAGCATGGATGCTTTTCTTGCGCCCGGCGGCCAGTTTAGCCGGGCTTTTTTTCACTTCGGGAACCTCCGGCTGTTCGATGGGGAAAACCGGCAGCGCGTTCAACAGCCGTTTACCGTAATTTTTGGTCAGCAGACGTTTGTCGTAGATCACCACTTCGCCCCAGCAGCTGTGGCTGCGGATAAGGCGCCCGACCTGCTGGATCAGGTTGAATGATGCCGCGGGCAGGCTCTGCACTTCAAACGGGAAGCGGTTGAGGCTTTTCAGCCACTCGCCCTCGGTGAGCACCACCGGGCTGTCGATTGGCGGAAAAGCGATCTTGTGGATATGCACCTGAGTCAGGAAATCCCCCTTCAGATCCAGCCCTTCGGCAAAGGACTGGAGCCCCACCAGCACGCTGCGCTCCCCGGCCTCAATGCGTTTACGGTGTAGCTCCACCAGCCGGTAGCGGGGCTGATCCCCCTGCACCAGCAGGAGCAGGCGCAGGTCGGTGACGAAGGTTAAAAACAGATTCATCGCCCGGGCGCTGGCGAACAGCACCAGCATGCCGGGATATTTTTTGCTCTCGAGCTGTTCGCGAAAGTAGGCGGCCATTTCGGCCAGGTGCTGCTCCTCGTTGTCGATCAGCGGCTCATACTGCATCCGGGGGATCACCAGCTTGCCCTGCTCGCAGTGGTTGAACGGGGAATCAAGCGCCACAAAGCGATCGCCCGCTTTCTCTTTCAGGCCGCTCATCTCCTGCAGTCGCGAGAAGCTGTTCAGCGAACGCAGCGTGGCGGAGGTGACCACCACATGCGGGACGCTGCGCCAGAGCAGCTTCTCCAGCTGATCGCTGACGCGGATCCCGGCGCAGTGGAAGAAGAGGTGCACCTGCCCCTCCCTCACTTCCCGCGTTACCCACTTGGTGACCGGCGCGCCGGACGCCTGGGCCATGGACGCCAGCCGCCACAGCTTACTCTGCCCTTCAAACATGCCCAGGGCGCGGTTCATCTGCAGCAGCACCCGGTGGACCCGCACCACGTCATGCGTGCCGGTTTTCTCGCTGAGATCGTTCAAAAACAGCTCCGCCAGCCCACGCAGTTTTTCGATAAGCTGCGCCAGCTCGCGGCAGAGCGACATGATCTCATCCGGCAGCTCGCCCATCTCAAAGCGGTGCTCCGCCTCCTGACCGGAAGGAAGATAGAGATTAAGAATGTTATTCAGCGAGGCGATGTGGGTGTAAATGGTTTCGCAGTGCTCGCTCAGCCGCTCCGGGATCGCCAGCGGCGGAATGGTCTTCGGGCGGAACTGATCCATGCAGGTGGCCACCAGCTTGCAGAACAGATCCAGCTGCAGGCGGAACCAGGGCGCGGTGATTTCGGCGCTCATCTCCAGCGCATCGCGGGCGACGTCCGGCAGGTGATGGCCTTCATCCAGCACCAGCAGCAGGTTTTTCGGGTCCGGGAGTACGGCTTCACTCTCCATCGCCGCCATCACCAAGGCGTGGTTGGCGACCACCACTTCCGCTTCCTGGATCTCGCGGCGGGCAACAAAGAACGGGCATTCACGATAGTAGTGGCAGTTGCGGTTCAGACAGCTGGCCTTGTCGGTGCTGAGCCGGCGCCACAGATCGTCGCTGATAGCCTGATCGGTATGATCGCGAAGGCCATCCCATTTATAGCCGTCGAGATCGGCCTTCAGCCGGGCGCACTGCTCCTGCTCGGCCTTGTTGTTCGGGGTCAGTTCGTCATCAAGAAATGCCAGCAGATCCTGCTGGGTGGGTTCGGTGCTGGCGAGGGCGGCGAGGTTGCGCGGGCAGACGTAGCGCCCGCGCCCGAAGGCAGCGGTAAAGCGCAGCTCGGGGATAATCTTGCGCAGCAGGGGCAGGTCTTTGCTGTAGATCTGGTCCTGCAGGGCGACGTTAGCGGTGCTCACCACCAGCGTCTTTTGTTCCTCCCGGGCGATGGCGATGCCGGGGATCAGGTAGGAGAGGGTTTTACCCACCCCGGTCGGGGCTTCAATTGCCAGATGTCGACCCTCGTCACCGGCCAGCGTTTTTGCCACATCGGCAATCATCTGCCGTTGCGGTGCGCGGGGAATGAAGTCGGGGATCTGCTGTTGCAGCGCCTTATACCAGGCGGCAATTTGCGCTTTCAGCGCGGCGGTTAAAGCCATGATGAACCTGAAATACTGTATAAACAGCCACTATTGTGGCACTTTCTTCAGCGAGCCGCAAAAGAAAAGCCCGGCTTTACGACCGGGCTTCCAGATTACTGCGCGCTGGCAGGTTTGCGCGGACGGCGTCGGCGCTGGCCTTCACCTGCCGGTTTCGCGTCACCATCGCGACGCGGTGGCTTGCTGGCCTTCGGCGCGCCGCCTTCGCTACGGCGTGGCTGCTGCTGACCGCGACCGCCGCCGCCCTGCCCGCGTCCACCGCCCTGGCCACGACCGCCCTGACGACCGTTCTGGATCGGCTCGGCTTTGATGGACGGATCTACGTCATAGCCGTCGAGGGCAATACGCGGGATCTCTTTTTTCAGCAGACGTTCGATGTCGCGCAGCAGTTTGAGTTCATCGACGCAGACCAGGGACAGCGCTTCGCCCGTGGCCGCCGCGCGACCGGTACGGCCGATACGGTGAACGTAATCTTCCGGAACGTTTGGCAGCTCGTAGTTCACCACGTGCGGCAGCTCTTCAATATCCAGGCCGCGGGCGGCGATGTCGGTTGCCACCAGCACGCGGATATCGCCGGATTTAAAGTCGGCCAGCGCGCGGGTACGGGCCCCCTGGCTCTTGTTGCCGTGGATGGCCGCGCTGCGGATCCCGTCTTTATTCAGCTGTTCTGCGAGGTGGTTCGCACCGTGTTTGGTGCGGGTAAAGACCAGCACCTGCTGCCAGTTACCTTCGCCAATCATCTGGGAGAGCAGTTCGCGCTTGCGCTTTTTGTCCACCATATGGACATGCTGGGTCACCTGCTCGGAGGCGGTGTTGCGGCGCGCCACCTCGACTTCCAGCGGGTTGTGCAGCAGTTTTTCCGCCAGGCCTTTGATCTCGTCGGAGAAGGTGGCGGAGAAGAGCAGGTTCTGGCGGCGGGCCGGCAGTTTTGCCAGCACGCGGCGAATATCGTGGATAAAGCCCATGTCGAGCATGCGGTCGGCTTCATCGAGCACCAGGATCTCCACGCCATCGAGCTTAACCGCGTTCTGGTGTTCCAGATCCAGCAGACGGCCCGGGGTGGCGATCAGCACGTCCACGCCACCGCGCAGTTTCATCATCTGCGGGTTGATGCTCACCCCGCCAAACACCACCAGCGAGCGGATGTTGAGATAGCGGCTGTACTCACGCACGTTCTCACCCACCTGGGCGGCCAGTTCACGGGTTGGGGTCAGGATCAGGGCGCGCACCGGGCGACGGCCTTTCGCGTGCGGTTCGCTGGAGATCAGACGTTGCAGCAGCGGCAGGGTAAAGCCAGCGGTTTTACCAGTCCCGGTCTGGGCGCTGGCCATCAGGTCGCGGCCTGCCAGCACGGCGGGAATGGCCTGCTGTTGAATAGGGGTAGGTTCGCGGTAACCCTGTTCAGCGACAGCGCGCAGAATTTCCGGGTTCAGGCCAAGGGTATCAAAAGACATAACAACTCCGAACCGCCCCGACCATTTTCAGGTGTAGTTTTCAGGGAGATAGTGACAAAAAGAAGGACAAAAACCACGGTGTCGCGAAGCAGCGGAGTGTAGCAGCTTTTGTGACATGGCGCATAAATTATCCCGCCGGAGGCGATTTCACCAGACAACATAACTGGACAAGCTCAAAAAACAGTCATAATCTTAATCAATCGATTGATTAATTTTCAAAGCCACTATGAATCCGATCCCGACCACCACTAAAGGCGAGCAGGCCAAAAGCCAGTTAATCGCCGCTGCGCTGGCGCAGTTTGGCGAATATGGGCTGCATGCTACTACCCGCGATATCGCCGCCCAGGCGGGGCAGAATATCGCTGCCATCACCTACTACTTTGGCTCGAAAGAGGATCTCTACCTCGCCTGCGCCCAGTGGATCGCCGACTTCATTGGCAGCCACTTTCGCCCGCACGTGGAGGAGGCCACCGCGTTGCTGGCGGAGCCTGCACCGGATCGCGCCGCCATCCGGGGGCTGATCCTCAACGCCTGCAACAATATGATTCAGCTGCTGACCCATGACGATACGCTGAACCTGAGTAAGTTTATCTCACGGGAGCAGCTCTCGCCTTCCGCCGCCTATCAGCTGGTGCACGATCAGGTGATCGCCCCGATGCACTCCCACCTGACCCGGCTGGTGGCAGCCTATACCGGCCGTGACGCTCTCGATACGCAGACCATTTTGCATACCCATGCCCTGCTGGGCGAAGTGCTCGCCTTTCGCCTGGGGCGGGAAACCATTCTGTTACGCACCGGCTGGACCGAATTTGATGAGGATAAAGCGCTGCAGATTAGCCAGGTCATCACCTGTCACGTCGATTTGATCCTGCAGGGCTTAACGCAAAGGAGCCTGGAGTCATGAAGAAACCTGTCGCCATTATTGTGGCCGTGGTGGTTGTGCTGGCAGCCGGTATCGGCGGCTGGCTGTGGTATCAGAGCAAGCAGGATAACACCCTGACCCTGTACGGGAACGTCGATATCCGCACCGTCAACATGAGCTTTCGCGTTGGCGGACGGCTGGCGGGTCTGAATGTGGATGAAGGCGATGCTATCACCGCCGGGCAGACGCTCGGCGAGCTGGATAAAGCCCCCTACCAGAACGCCCTGTTGCAGGCCCGGGCAGGCGTTGCCGTGGCTCAGGCGCAATACGACTTGATGCAGGCGGGCTACCGTGACGAAGAGGTGGCCCAGGCCGCCGCCGCGGTTAAACAGGCGCAGGCCGCCTATAACTACGCGCAGAACTTCTTCAATCGCCAGCAGGGGCTGTGGAAAAGCCGCACCGTGTCGGCCAACGATCTGGAGAACGCCCGCTCCTCGCGGGATCAGGCTCTGGCGACCCTGAAATCGTCCCAGGACAAGCTGCGTCAGTACCGCTCCGGTAATCGCGAGCAGGATATCGCCCAGGCCAAAGCCAGCCTCGAACAGGCTCAGGCCCAGCTGGCCCAGGCAGAGCTGGATCTGCACGACACCACGCTGGTCGCCCCGGCTGACGGCACGCTGATGACCCGCGCCGTGGAGCCCGGCAGCATGCTGAACGCCGGCAGCACGGTGCTGACCCTGTCGCTCACCCGCCCGGTGTGGGTGCGGGCCTACGTCAACGAAGCCAGCCTCGGGGAGGCTAAACCGGGACGCGAGGTGCTGCTGTACACCGATGGCCGTCCGGACAAGCCGTACCATGGAAAAATCGGCTTCGTCTCCCCTACCGCCGAATTTACGCCCAAAACCGTAGAAACCCCGGACCTGCGCACCGATCTGGTCTATCGCCTGCGCATTATCGTCACCGATGCCGACGACGCGCTGCGTCAGGGGATGCCGGTGACCGTCAGCTTTGACAATGGGCAAGCCCATGAGTGATGCGGTGATCCAGCTTGCCGGCCTGGTCAAACGCTTTGCCGGAATGGACAAACCCGCCGTCGCGCCCCTCGACTGTACGCTGCATAAAGGCTACGTCACCGGGCTGGTCGGCCCGGACGGCGCGGGAAAAACCACCCTGATGCGGATGCTGGCCGGGCTGCTGAAACCCGACGAAGGCAGCGCCAGCGTGCTGGGGCTGGATCCGGTCCAGGACGATCGCGCCCTGCACGCCATGCTGGGCTATATGCCGCAGAAGTTTGGCCTGTATGAAGATCTGACGGTAATGGAGAACCTGACCCTCTACGCCGATCTGCGCAGCGTCACCGGTGAAACGCGGGAAAAAACCTTTCAGCGCCTGCTCGAATTTACGTCGCTGGGCCCGTTCACCGGGCGGCTGGCGGGCAAGCTCTCCGGCGGCATGAAGCAGAAGCTGGGGCTGGCCTGTACTCTGGTCGGAGAGCCAAAGGTGTTGCTGCTGGATGAACCCGGCGTCGGCGTCGATCCTATCTCCCGCCGCGAGCTGTGGCAGATGGTGCACGAGCTGGCGGGCGACGGGATGTTAATCCTCTGGAGCACCTCCTATCTCGACGAAGCGGAGCAGTGCCGGGATGTGCTGCTGATGAACGAAGGGGAGCTGCTCTACCAGGGCGACCCGACCGAACTCACGCGGAGAATGACCGGGCGCAGCGTGCTTCTGCACTCCCCTCACGAGAACAACCGCCGCCTGCTGCAGCGGGTTCTGAAGCTGCCCCAGGTGAGCGACGGCATGATCCAGGGAAAATCGGTGCGGGTGATCCTGAAAAAAGAGGCCAGCACGGACGACCTGCGCCATCACGCGGATCTGCCGGATCTGGCCATTGAGGAGACTGCTCCGCGCTTCGAAGATGCCTTTATCGATCTGCTTGGCGGCGCAGGCACCGCCGAATCTCCGCTGGGGGCGATCCTGCATACCGTGGAAGGCACCCCCGGCGAGACGGTGATTGAGGCGAAATCCCTGACCAAAAAGTTCGGTGATTTTGCCGCCACCGATGACGTGAACTTTGCGGTGAAACGCGGCGAAATCTTCGGCCTGCTGGGGCCCAACGGCGCGGGGAAATCCACCACCTTTAAAATGATGTGCGGCCTGCTGGTTCCCACCGCCGGAAAAGCGCTGGTGCTGGATATGGACCTGAAAGTCAGCTCCGGCAAGGCGCGCCAGCACCTGGGCTATATGGCGCAAAAATTCTCCCTGTACGGCAACCTCACGGTAGAACAGAACCTGCGCTTTTTCTCCGGCGTTTACGGTCTACGCGGGCGGGCGCAGAGTGAAAAAATCGCCCGCATGAGCGAGGCGTTTGGCCTGCGCCAGGTGGCCAGCCAGGCCACCGACGCGCTGCCCCTCGGGTTTAAGCAGCGGCTGGCGCTGGCCTGCTCCCTGATGCATGAGCCGGACATTCTGTTTCTCGACGAACCCACCTCCGGCGTCGACCCCCTCACCCGCCGGGAGTTCTGGCTGCATATCAACAGCATGGTGGAAAAAGGGGTGACGGTGATGGTCACCACCCACTTTATGGATGAGGCGGAGTATTGCGACCGGATTGGGCTGGTCTACCGCGGCAAGCTGATTGCCCACGGCACGCCGGACGATCTTAAGGCCCAGGTGGCGGACGAGCAGCAGCCGGATCCCACCATGGAACAGGCGTTTATCACCCTCATCAACGACTGGGATAAGGAGCACGGCCATGTCTGAGAATGCCCTCTCCTGGCGTCGGGTTCGCGCCCTGTGCATCAAAGAGACGCGGCAGATTGTGCGCGATCCGAGCAGCTGGCTGATAGCGGTGGTGATCCCCCTGCTGCTGCTGTTTATTTTTGGCTACGGAATTAACCTCGACTCCAGCAAGCTGCGGGTGGGCATTCTGCTGGAGCAGCACAGCGAAGAGGCGCTCGACTTTACCCATACCCTGACCGGCTCGCCCTATATCGACGCCACCATCAGCGACAACCGCCAGCAGCTGACCCAGATGATGCAGGCCGGTCGCATTCGCGGCCTGATTGTCATCCCGGTGGATTTCGCGGCCCGCATGGCGCTTCCCGGCGATACCGCCCCCATCCAGGTGATCACCGACGGTAGCGAGCCCAACACCGCCAACTTTGTGCAGGGCTATACGGAGGGGATCTGGCAGCTGTGGCAGATGCAGCGGGCGGAGGATCGCGGTGAGAAATTTGAGCCGCTTATCGACGTCCAGACCCGGTACTGGTTTAACCCGGCGGCCATCAGCCAGCACTTTATCATTCCCGGTGCGGTGACCATTATCATGACGGTGATCGGCGCCATTCTGACGTCGCTGGTGATCGCCCGCGAGTGGGAGCGCGGCACCATGGAGGCGCTGCTCTCTACCGAAGTCACGCGCACGGAGCTGCTGCTGTGCAAGCTGATCCCCTACTACTTCCTCGGGATGCTGGCAATGCTGCTCTGCATGCTGGTTTCAGTTTTTATTCTCGGCGTGCCCTATCGTGGCTCGCTGCTGGTGCTGTTCGTGATCACCAGCCTGTTTCTACTCAGCACCCTGGGGATGGGGCTGCTTATCTCCACCATCACCCGCAACCAGTTCAATGCCGCCCAGGTGGCGCTGAACGCCGCGTTTCTGCCGTCGATTATGCTGTCCGGTTTTATTTTCCAGATCGACAGTATGCCTGCGGTGATCCGCGCGGTGACCTACATCATCCCGGCGCGCTATTTCGTCAGCACCCTGCAAAGCCTCTTCCTGGCGGGCAATATCCCGGTGGTGCTGATTGTGAACCTGCTGTTTTTGATTGCGTCAGCGGTGATGTTTATTGGGCTGACGTGGATGAAAACCAAACGGCGATTAGATTAGGTTTCGCCCGGTGGCGCTGCGCTTACCGGGCCTGGGGGTTTTGTAGGCCGGGCAAACGCAGTGCCGCCCGGCGTTTTGAGGAGCAACTATGTTTCACCGTTTATGGACATTGATCCGCAAAGAGCTGCAGTCGCTGCTGCGTGAGCCGCAGACCCGGGCGATTTTGATTCTGCCAGTGCTGATCCAGGTGCTGCTGTTCCCCTGGGCGGCCACGCTGGAGGTGACTAACGCCACCATCGCCATCTATAACGAAGATAATGGCAAACATTCGGTGGAGCTGACCCAGCGCTTTGCCCGTGCCAAAGCCTTTACCCACGTGCTGATCCTCAGGAGTCCGCAGGAGATCCAGCCCACCATCGACACGCAAAAGGCGCTGCTGCTGGTGCGCTTCCCGGCCGATTTTTCGCGCAATCTCGACAGCCTGCAAACCGCCCCAATGCAGCTGATCCTCGACGGGCGTAACTCCAACAGCGCGCAGATTGCCGCCAACTACCTGCAACAGGTGGTGAAGGATTATCAGCAGGAATTGATGGAGGGCAAACCGAAACCGAACAACAGCGAGCTGGTGGTGCGCAACTGGTATAACCCGAACCTCGACTACAAATGGTTTGTGGTGCCGTCGCTGATCGCCATGATCACCACCATCGGGGTGATGATCGTCACCTCGCTGTCGGTGGCCCGCGAGCGCGAACAGGGCACTTTCGATCAGCTGCTGGTCTCCCCACTTTCCACCTGGCAAATCTTTGTCGGCAAGGCGGTGCCGGCGCTGATTGTCGCCACCTTCCAGGCCAGCATTGTACTGGCCATTGGCATCTGGGCGTATCACATACCCTTTGCCGGATCGCTGCTGCTGTTCTACTTCACGATGGTGATATACGGACTGTCGCTGGTGGGGTTTGGGCTGCTGATCTCGGCGCTCTGCTCGACCCAGCAGCAGGCCTTTATCGGGGTGTTTGTCTTTATGATGCCCGCTATTTTGCTCTCGGGCTATGTCTCGCCGGTGGAGAACATGCCGGTGTGGCTGCAAAATTTAACCTGGGTAAACCCGATCCGGCACTTTACCGATATTACCAAGCAGATCTATCTGAAGGATGCGAGTCTGGATATCGTGTGGGGGAGTTTGTGGCCGCTACTGGTGATAGCGGCCGTGACGGGCTCAGTGGCGTACGCGATGTTTAGACGCAATATCGCGTAGCTTTTTGTCTTTCGTTAACAGCGACACGACTGCCGGTCCTGCAAGAATAGCCAGTCCTGCCAGGGCCAGCAGCAGGTTGTTTTGCAGCACGCGGGACAGCAGCCACAGCACAATCAGTGCCGCACCAAAATACCAGGTGGTGGTGAGCTCTTCGAGCACATCCGCCACTTCGCGCCAGCGCTCCTCATGGTGACGCTGCAAAAAGAGCATCAGCAGGACGGTCACGCCATACACCACGCATAATCCTAAGCCGACCCGCACCAGGTTCCCGCTCATCCAGGCCATTACCAGCACGGCAACGACCAATAAATGCAACATAATCTGCCAGCAACTCAGGCCGGTTGCGACGCGTATGCGTTGTTGCCACTTCATGGCACTCTCCTGAAGGATTTTACTCTGCCTGTTCAGACTATCGCACTTTACGGAAAATTCCGTAACACAGCACCTTTTTGTGACGACGACTACACTTTATTTTCATCAGGATAGTGACGCGGGAAGGAGTGTATGGCCCAACAAACCCGGCATTTTTCGCTTAAAGTGTTAACGATCAACATTCATAAAGGATTTGCGGCTTTTAACCGCCGTTTCATTCTGCCCGAACTGCGCGACGCCGTACGCACCGTCAGTGCAGATATTGTCTGCCTGCAGGAGGTGATGGGCGCCCACGAAGTGCATCCGCTGCATGTGGAAAACTGGCCCGATACCAGCCACTATGAATTTCTCGCTGACACAATGTGGAGCGACTACGCCTACGGGCGCAACGCCGTCTATCCCGAGGGGCATCACGGTAACGCCGTTCTCTCCCGCTACCCTATCGAACACTATGAAAATCATGATGTGTCGGTGGGCGAGAGCGAAAAGCGCGGGCTGCTCTACTGCCGGATTGGCCTACCCGAACTGAACAGGCCGCTGCACGTGGCGTCGGTTCACCTTGGGCTGCGCGAAGCGCACCGCCAGGCGCAATTGCAGATGATGAGTGAATGGGTCAACGGTTTGCCCGAAGGCGAACCTGTGGTCGTTGCCGGTGATTTTAATGACTGGCGTCAGCGCGCCAACCATCCGCTGAAAGCCCAGGCCGGGTTAGAGGAGATCTTTACCCTCGCCCATGGCAGGCCAGCCCGCACCTTCCCGGTGAGATTCCCTCTGCTGCGTCTGGACAGGATTTATGTCAAGAATGCGCATGCCAGCAGCCCCACCGCGCTGGCCCTGAGCAACTGGCGTCACCTTTCCGACCATGCGCCGTTAAGTGCGGAGATTCATCTATGAAATGTTCATGGCAAAGCGGCAACCGAATAAAGCTGCTGGAGAATGGCGATCAATATTATCCGGCGGTATTTGCCGCCATCGATAAAGCCCAGAGCCGGGTGCTCCTTGAGACCTTTATCTGGTTTGAAGATAACGTAGGCCGAAAACTGCATGCGGTTCTGCTGCGTGCGGCGCAGCGCGGGGTGCATATCGAAGTGCTGCTCGACGGCTACGGCTCCCCCGACCTCAGCGACGAGTTCGTCGGGGAGCTCACCTCGGCAGGGGTGGTCTTCCGCTACTACGATCCGCGCCCGCCGCTTTTCGGTATGCGTACCAACGTCTTCCGCCGCATGCACCGTAAAATCGTGGTGGTGGATGAGCAGGTGGCGTTTGTTGGCGGGATTAACTACTCCGCAGAACATATGTCGGACTATGGCCCGGAGGCCAAGCAGGACTATGCCGTTCAGGTCGAAGGGCCGGTGGTGCAGGATATTTTGCAGTTTGTGGTGGAAAACCTGCCCGGCAAAGCCGCTGTGCGTCGCTGGTGGAAGCGGCGTCATCGCGCCGAAGAGAACACCAAACCGGGTGAAGCCCAGGCCCTGTTTATCTGGCGCGATAACGAAGAGCACCGGGATGATATTGAGCGCCATTATCTGAAGATGCTGGCTAACGCCCGACGCGAAGTGATCATCGCCAACGCCTACTTCTTCCCGGGCTATCGCCTGCTGCACGCCATGCGCAACGCGGCACGGCGCGGGGTGCGGGTCAGGCTGATTGTGCAGGGCGAGCCGGACATGCCCATTGTCACGGTGGGTGCGCGTCTGCTCTACAACTATCTGGTGAAAGGGGGGGTCGAGATTTACGAATATCGCCGTCGTCCCCTGCATGGCAAAGTGGCGCTGATGGACGATCACTGGGTGACCGTCGGCTCCAGCAACCTGGATCCCCTCAGCCTGTCGCTGAATCTGGAGGCCAACCTGATCATCCACGATCGCGAGTTTAACCAGACCCTGCGCGACAATCTCACCACCATCATCGCCGAAGATTGCGTGCGGGTGGACGAGTCGATGGTGCCGAAACGCACCTGGTGGAATCTGGGCAAGAGCGTGGTGGTGTTCCACTTCCTGCGCCACTTCCCGGCGCTGGTCGGCTGGTTGCCTGCCCATACGCCCAAACTGGCACAGGTGCCGCCGCCGGTCCAGCCTGAGATGGAGACGCAGGATCGCGTCGAGGCAAGCAATACGGGGGTAAAACCCTGATGAGCAAAAAACATTCGCGCTGGCGTCTGGCAAAGAAGATCCTCACCTGGGTCTTCTTTATTGCCGTTGCGGTGCTGCTGGTCATATACGCCAAAAAGGTCGACTGGGCCGAGGTATGGAAGGTTATCCGCGACTACGACCGCATGTCGCTGATGGGCGCGGTGGCGCTGGTGGTGCTGAGCTTCCTGCTGTATGGCTGTTACGACCTGCTTGGGCGGGTCTACTGCGGGCATAAGCTGGCTAAACGCCAGGTCATGCTGGTGTCGTTTATCTGCTACGCCTTTAACCTGACCTTAAGTACCTGGGTTGGCGGCATCGGCATGCGCTACCGGCTCTATTCCCGGCTGGGGCTGCCGAGCGGCACCATCACCCGCATTTTCTCCCTGAGTATCACCACCAACTGGCTGGGCTATATCCTGCTGGGCGGGGTGATCTTCACCGCAGGCGTGGTACAGCTGCCCGATCAGTGGTATATCGATCAGTCGACGCTGCGCATCATCGGCATCGTCCTGCTGCTGATGATCGCTTTCTACCTTTGGGCCTGCGCCTTTGCTAAGCGGCGCCATATGACCATCAAAGGGCAGAAGCTGGTGCTGCCCTCCTGGCGTTTTGCGCTGGCGCAGATGGGGATTTCAGCCGCCAACTGGATGGCGATGGGGGCTATTATCTGGCTGCTGATGGGCGAAGATGTGAACTACTTCTTTGTGCTGGGGGTGCTGCTGGTGAGCAGTATCGCTGGGGTAATTGTTCATATCCCGGCCGGGATCGGCGTGCTGGAAGCGGTGTTTATCGCCCTGTTGGCGGGGGAGCATGTGTCCCACGGCACCATCATCGCCGCCCTGCTGGCCTACCGTATGCTCTATTACTTCCTGCCGCTGGGGCTGGCAACGGTCTGTTATCTGGTGCTGGAGAGCCGGGCGAAGAAGCTGCGGGCCAAAAACGAGCAGCAGATGGCGAAGTAAGGTGGAATAAGCCGGGTGGCGCTGCGCTTACCCGGCCTGGGGATTGTGTAGGCCCGGCAAGCATCGCGCCGCCGGGCATCTCACCTAGCGGCGATTGCCGAAAATACGCAGCAGCATCAGGAACAGGTTGATAAAGTCCAGATAGAGCGTCAGCGCCCCGAGAATGGAGTACTTGCGCAGGTTTGAACTGTCACGCACGTCGATATTCTCACCGATGTTTTTCAGCTTCTGGGTGTCGTACGCCGTCAGGCCGACGAAGACAATCACCCCGATATAGGTCACAGCCCACATCAGCGCTTCACTCTTCAGCCAGAAGTTCACCAGCGACGCCAGCACAATCCCAATCAGCGCCATAAACAGCATATTGCCAAACCCGCTCAGGTCGCGTTTGGTGGTGTAGCCGTAGAGACTCATCGCGCCGAACATCCCGCCCGCCACCACAAAGGTGCTGGCGATGGAGGAGTAGGTATAGACGATAAAGATACTGGAGAGCGTCAGGCCGGTCAGCGCTGAATAGAGCATAAACAGCGTGGTGGCCATCCCTGCGCTGAGCTTATGCACCAGCCCGGAGAGGACAAACACCAGCGCCAGCTGGGCGATAATCAGGCCAAAGAAGGTGATTTTGCTGGAGAAGACAAACATCATCACCGCCGGGGTATTGGCGGAAAACCAGGCGACAAACGCGGTGAGCAGCAGGCCGCAGGTCATCCAGCCGTAGACCTGGGCCATGTAGGTTTGCAGCCCGGTACGGCTCTGCTGAACGATGGAATCGGAACGGGGAAATCTGTCCATAACGCACTCCTTTTTAAGTGGACACACAGTTAAAGCCTAACACATCCCGGCAATCCGGCTACCAGCGGCTGGCGGCTTCCTTGTCGCTGTCCCGGGACTCGACCCAGCGATCCCCTTCCGGGGTGGCTTCGCGCTTCCAGAACGGGGCGCGGGTTTTCAGATAATCCATAATGAACTCGCCCGCCGCGAACGCGCTGCCGCGATGGGCGCTGGTCACGCCGACAAAGACAATCTCCTCTCCCGGCCACATCTCACCGATACGGTGGATCACCGTTACGCGGCCGAGCGGCCAGCGCTCGCGCGCCTGGACGACGATCTCCGTCAGCGCCTTTTCGGTCATGCCGGGATAGTGCTCGAGGGTCAGCGCTTTCACGCTGTCGCCCAGATTGTGGTTACGCACTTTGCCGGTGAAGGTCACCACCGCGCCGTCTTCGTCACGCTCCGCCAGCCAGCTGTACTCGCTGCCAACGTTAAAACGCGCCGGCTCGACAACAATTTTGGTCTCTGCCATCTCAGCCCCCGGTAACCGGTGGAAAGAAAGCCACCTCATCGCCAGGCTTCACCGGATGCGTGAACTCCACCAGCGTCTGGTTGACCGCCGCCAGCAGTTTTTCGGCGTCCAGCGCCAGCGCCCAGCGATCGCTTTGCGCCGCCAGATGCGCCCGCAGCGCTTCCACGGTATCGACCTGAATATCCAGCGTCAGGCTGTCGGTATTCACCAGCTCACGCACCTGCGCAAAAAACAGTACTTTAATCATTCTCTTGTGCCCTGAAATCGCCCGATTTACCCCCGCTTTTCGCCAGCAGGCGAACCGGGCCGATGACCATATCCTTCTGCACCGCTTTGCACATGTCGTAGATGGTCAGCGCCGCCACGGAGGCAGCGGTTAAGGCTTCCATCTCTACCCCGGTTTTCCCGGTCAGGCGGCACAAGGACTCAATGCGCACGCGGTTTTGCTCCGGCTCGGCGCGCAGGTTGACCTCTACTTTGCTCAGCATCAGCGGATGGCACAGCGGGATCAGTTCCCAGGTGCGTTTTGCCGCCTGGATCCCGGCGATCCGCGCGGTGGCGAAGACGTCCCCTTTATGGTGGCTCCCGTCGATAATCATCGCCAGGGTTTCCGGGAGCATGGTGACGAAGGCTTCCGCGCGGGCTTCACGCACGGTCTCGGCCTTGGCGGAGACATCCACCATATGCGCTTCGCCAGCGGCGTTAATGTGGGTCAGTTGCGACATAGCTTACTTCTTCAGATGAGGATGGAAATTACACGGACGCGTGCGGGCATCCAGCTGCGGGGCAATAATATTGTCCCAGGCGGTGCGGCACGCTTTGGTGGAGCCCGGCATGGCAAAAATCAGCGTGTTGTTGGCGATCCCCGCGACGGCGCGCGACTGAAGGGTGGAGGTGCCGATCTCTTCAAACGAGAGCATGCGGAACACTTCCCCAAAACCTTCGATCTCGCGATCGAACAGCGGGAGCAGCGCTTCCGGCGCCTGATCGCCTGGGGTAAAACCGGTGCCGCCGGTGATCAGCACCACCTGGACGTCGTCACTGGCGACCCAGCGCGATACTTCCGCGCGAATGGCGTAGCGGTTCTCTTTCACGATCGCCTTGTCGACAACGTGATGCCCTGCCTCGTGGGCCGCATCGCGCAGCCAGTGGCCGGAGGTGTCATCCTCTTCGCTGCGGCGCCCGGAAACGGTAAGAACAGCAATACGCGTCGGGATAAATTCAGCGCTTACCTGACTCATCTTCTGGTTCCTTGTAGCGATTACCCGCCAATGTATGACAGGTTCTGGGTGATCCCGGTGTTGCCCTGATGCAGGAAGTGGGTCTGTTTTTTGTGCATCAGCGCGTCAGAAATGCGCTCTTCCAGCGCCGCCTGCTGCGCATCATCGGCCAGCAGGTCACGCAGATCGACGCCGCCGTCGCCAAAAAGGCACAGATGCAGCTTGCCCACCGACGAGACGCGAAGGCGGTTACAGCTGGCGCAGAAGTCTTTTTCATAAGGCATGATAAGGCCGATCTCCCCTTCGTAGTCGGGGTGACAGAAGACCTGCGCCGGGCCGTCGCTGCGCTGGCGAAGCTGATGGATCCAGCCGCGCCGGAGCAGTTCATCGCGCAGCACCATGCCGGAGATGTGATGGCGGGAGAAGAGATCGCTGCCCTCGCCCGTCTCCATCAGCTCAATGAAGCGCAGTTGAATGCGGCGGGGTTTGATCCACGCCAGGAAGGTATCCAGCTGATGATGGTTCACATCGCGCATCAGCACGGTGTTGACCTTCACCTTGTCGAAGCCGGCCGCAAAGGCCGCATCGATGCCGTCCATCACCTGGTGGAATTTATCCTGCCCGGTGATGGCATAAAACTGACGGGCGTCCAGGCTGTCGACGCTGACGTTAATGGCCGTCAGGCCCGCCTCACGCCACTGCGCGACATCGCGCGCCAGACGATAACCATTGGTGGTGACGGCAATCTGGCGGATGGCGTTGTTTTCACGTACCGCCGCGACGATATCGGTGAAGTCCCGGCGCAGCGAGGGTTCGCCGCCGGTAAGCCGGACCTTCTCGGTTCCCATGGCGGCAAATGCGCGCGTGACGCGGCGCACTTCATCCACGGAGAGAAAGCCGTTATTGGTGACGCCGCCGGGTTTGTAGCCATCCGGCAGGCAGTAGGTGCAACGGAAGTTGCACACATCGGTAATCGACAAACGCAGGTAAAAAAACTTACGCGCGAATGCATCGGTAAGTTGTGAAGCCATGTACACCTTTCCTGATACGGGAGGCACAGTCATTTCTTCCTGAACCCTGGTGGCGAAACCGCCACGGCCAGGGCACCATATCTGTCGACACAGGTGCCAGGGCTAGAGTGTATGTTTTCAGTAATGAAAACGTGGTTATGCCGATATTAGCGTGTTAAACAGAGTTTCGCTATCTTCGGCTTTCGCTGTATAAACTTGTATATAGCGAGCGAATCGTGCAATTTCGATTCAGAATACGCAATTATCATACTTTTGCATTGATATACGTCATTTTGCGCGGGCCGCAGCATCGTCATTTAGGGGTAGTTGAGTTACTGTTAACGCGTTCGTCTTAATAAGGAATTTTTATGCGCAATCGCACTTTTGCGGATCTTGACCGCGTCGTTGCTCTCGGCGGAGGCCACGGACTGGGCCGGGTGATGTCCTCGTTGTCTTCGCTCGGCTCACGCCTTACCGGGATCGTCACGACCACCGATAACGGCGGGTCAACCGGACGCATCCGCCGCTCCGAAGGGGGTATCGCCTGGGGGGATATGCGCAACTGTTTAAATCAGCTTATCACCGAACCGAGCGTGGCGTCGGCGATGTTTGAGTATCGTTTTGGCGGGAACGGCGAACTTTCTGGCCATAACCTCGGAAATCTGATGTTAAAGGCGCTGGACCATCTCAGCGTGCGGCCGCTGGAGGCGATCAATTTAATTCGCAATCTGCTTAAAGTGGACGCCTTTTTGATTCCAATGTCCGAACTTCCGGTGGATTTGATGGCAATCGACTGTAACGACCATGAAGTGTATGGCGAAGTGAATATCGATCAGCTTCCTACCCCGCCAAAAGAGCTGATGCTCTACCCCTCCGTTCCGGCGACCCGCGAAGCGGTAGAGGCGATAGGTGAAGCGGATCTGATCCTCATCGGTCCCGGCAGTTTTTACACCAGCCTGATGCCGTTGCTGCTGATTAAGGAGCTGGCCCAGGCAATGCGGCGCACGCCTGCCCCGGTGGTCTATATCGGTAATCTGGGCCGCGAGCTCAGCCCGGCCGCCGCGGGACTTTCGCTGTCCGATAAGCTGGCGCTGATGGAGCAGTACGTAGGGAAAAAGATCGTCGATGCGGTGGTTGTCGGGCCGAAAGAGGATGTCTCAGGAATGGAAGGCCGGGTGGTGGTGCAGGAGCCGCTTGAGGCAAGCGACATTAAGTACCGGCATGACAGGCATCTGTTGCGCGCGGCGCTGGAGAAGGCGGTGCAGGCGTTGGGTTAGTGTGCGGTCTGTATCGCCCGGTGGCGCTGCGCTTACCGGGCCTACAGGCTGGTGCCCTCATCCCGGCATTCTCCCACAGGGAGAAGGTGCAAACCCTAAAAATGGCAGCCGAAGGCTGCCGTTTTGCTTTTACCTACGATGCCGCAATAAACAGATCCCGCAGCTGATGCAGCTGGTCGCGGATCTGCGCAGCCTCCTCAAACTCCAGGTTCTGCGCGTGCTGCATCATCTGCCCTTCCAGCTCGTGAATTTTCTGCTGCAGCGCTTTCGGCGTCAGTGCCACGGTATCGGCCTCAACCGGTGAGCGCGACTTGCCGCGTCCCTTGGTCTTGGTTTTGGCGATGTTCTGGCCAAGCTGCAGGATATCCACCACTTTCTTGTTCAGCCCCTGCGGGACGATCCCGTGCTCTTCGTTATAGCGCTGCTGCTTCTCGCGGCGGCGCTCGGTTTCCCCGATCGCTTTCGCCATGGACGGGGTGATCTTATCCCCGTACAGAATCGCTTTGCCGTTGACGTTTCGCGCCGCACGGCCAATGGTCTGGATCAGCGAGCGCTCGGAACGCAGGAAGCCTTCTTTATCGGCGTCCAGAATCGCCACCAGCGACACTTCTGGCATATCCAGCCCCTCACGCAGCAGGTTGATCCCCACCAGCACGTCGAACTCGCCGAGGCGCAGATCGCGGATGATCTCCATACGCTCTACGGTGTCGATATCCGAGTGCAGATAGCGCACCTTCTCGCCGTGTTCTTCAAGGTATTCGGTCAGATCTTCCGCCATCCGTTTGGTCAGGGTAGTGACCAGCACGCGCTCGTTAATGGCCGACCGGGCGCGGATCTCCGAGAGCAGGTCATCCACCTGGGTGGCAACCGGACGCACTTCGATAATCGGATCCAGCAGGCCGGTGGGACGCACCACCTGATCCACCACTTCGTCGCCGGATTTCTCCAGCTCGTAGTTGCCCGGCGTGGCCGACACGTAAATGGTTTGCGGTGCCAGCGCCTCGAACTCTTCAAACTTCATTGGACGGTTATCCAGCGCCGACGGCAGGCGGAAGCCGTACTCCACCAGCGTCTCTTTACGCGCCCGGTCGCCGCGGTACATGCCGCCAATCTGCGGAATGGTAACGTGGGATTCATCCACCACCAGCAGGCCATCCGCCGGCAGGTAGTCAAACAGGGTTGGCGGCGCTTCGCCCGGCCCGCGGCCGGAGAGATAGCGCGAGTAGTTTTCGATACCGGAGCAGTAGCCCAGCTCGTTCATCATCTCGAGATCGAACTGGGTACGCTGGCTGATACGCTGCTCTTCGAGCAGCTTGTTGTTCTCCAGCAAGGTTTTACGGCGATCCGCCAGCTCAACCTTGATGTCTTCCATCGCCTGCACGATGCGCTCACGCGGAGTGACGTAGTGCGTTTTCGGATAAACGGTGAAGCGCTGAATGGTGGATTCAACATGACCGGTCAGCGGGTCGAACAGCGACAGCCGCTCCACCT
This sequence comes from Leclercia adecarboxylata, assembly GCF_023639785.1. Taxonomy (NCBI): domain Bacteria; kingdom Pseudomonadati; phylum Pseudomonadota; class Gammaproteobacteria; order Enterobacterales; family Enterobacteriaceae; genus Leclercia; species Leclercia adecarboxylata. The sequence continues at coordinate 1,360,428 of NZ_CP098325.1, read as the reverse complement.
CTTCATCGAACAGCTCCACGCGCAGCGCGAAGTCGTCCGACTCCGCAGGGAAGATATCGATCACTTCGCCGCGCACGCGGAAGGTACCGCGCTGGAACGCCTGATCGTTACGGGTGTACTGCAGCTCGGCCAGGCGGCGCAAAATGGCGCGCTGATCGATAATCATCCCCACGGTCAGGTGCAGCATCATCTTCAGGTAGAGGTCCGGATCGCCCAGACCGTAGATTGCCGATACCGAGGCCACCACCACCACGTCACGGCGCTCAAGCAGCGCTTTCGTAGCGGACAGACGCATCTGCTCGATATGTTCGTTCACCGAGGCATCTTTTTCGATAAAAGTGTCGGAGCTCGGGACGTAGGCTTCCGGCTGGTAGTAGTCGTAGTAAGAGACGAAGTACTCCACCGCATTCTCGGGGAAGAACTCCTTCATCTCGCCGTAGAGCTGCGCCGCCAGAGTTTTGTTGGGGGCCAGCACCATGGTAGGACGCTGCAGATCGGCGATCACGTTGGCAACGGTGAAGGTTTTACCCGACCCGGTCACCCCCAGCAGCGTCTGGTGCGCAAGCCCATCCTCCAGCCCCTCTTTCAGACGGCGAATCGCTTCAGGCTGATCGCCAGAAGGACGGAAAGCGGAATTCAGTTTGAACGGTTTACTCATGAACGGCGACCTGATGATGGTTAATACGGCAGGTGAGTAATTTTACTCTGGATGGCTATTTTTGCCAGTAAATTATACTGGATATAAACCCAGTGGCAACCACGTTTTTTTGTGCCACTCCGGTCTGGAATCAAACGAAGCTGAACAAAATTTCGGCTGTGACGGGATAAAATTCCAACAACACTCGGTTATCCCCAGAACTTTTCATTTTTTAACATTTGTCAAGGCGAGGCGCCGGACTTTAGCGCATTAGGTTGACAGTTTAATGACAGAGATTGATTTTATTTAACGCTTTGATTTCATTATTAATTTACAAAAAGACGCGTTTCGCATCAATTCAGGCGCAGGCCGCGTATTCTCTCGCTTACCTTGCGTTTTCTAACTCTAATACACATGGTTATCCACAGGAATAGTGGATAACTGCTTCCAGCCCATACGGAGCGTGACTCGGCTAATTCCCGGTTTTTGCCCACAGCGGGACGGTAAAAAATTTTTATCGCCCAATTTTGGCGATCCGATGCCGAAAATCAGATAACGAATTGATGAGAGATAGCTCACATTTCGTTCAAATGGGCGCTGCACCAGACCTCGTCTGCGGGGCACTGAGGTAGTGCAGGCGCCTGCCCTGTTGAGGCTACTTTCTGGGTGTATTCCTAAAAAGAGATGTTTAATCGTCTTTTTACGAGCGGTGGCAAGAGTCTTGCAGAGTATCAGAGGTCATCAACGCCTGTTAAGGAGAAACACCATGTTGAGCCTGCGTGCCGTCAACCAGTATTACGGAGATCGCCACACCCTGTGGAACGTTGACCTGGATCTGCCCCCCGGCATCTGCACCGGGGTGGTCGGGCTGCCCGGAATGGGGAAAACGACCCTCGTGAGCTGTATTGCCGGCCTGCTGCCCATCGCCAGCGGCTCGATGGTCTGGCATGACGCCGGGGTCTCCCCCTGCGAATGGCAACCCGGATCAGGAATTGGTTTTGTCCCGCAGGAGAGGCGGATCTTTTCGCAACTGACGGTAGAGGAGAATCTGCATATCGCGCGGATGGCGAAGGGGAGCGAAGGCGGGCCGGTGAGCAGCGATATTTTTGAGTTCTTTCCGGAGCTTTACCCGCTGCGCCAGCTGCGGGCGTCAGGGCTTAACGACGACCAGCAGTACCAGCTGGCGCTGGCAAACGCGCTGGTGACCCGCCCTCGCCTGCTGATCCTCGACGAGCCCAGCCGCGGCGCCAGCCAGCAGTTTAGCGTCAAGCTGGCGCAGCTGCTGCTCAGGCTTAACCGCGAGCTGGGGCTTTCGGTGCTGCTGGCGGAGCAGCACCTGTCGCTGATCCGCCGGGTGGCAGATCGCTTTTGCCTGCTCTATCGCGGGCGCAACGTGGCCCAGGGCCGCGTCAGCGAACTTGATGCTCCGCTCATCGCCCACTGGATGGGGCCGACGGCGTCAGCGCCTTAAGAGAGAGGTAGCCCCCGATATCCCTGGTGTCGGCCATATCGCCAAGCCAGGGGATTTCTCCCAGCAGCGGCGCAGGCAGCATACGTTCGAGCGTCGCCATGTATTCCGCATGGCGTTTGCCGGGGGCCACCACCACGTTGGCCACCCACCCCGCAAAATGCAGCCCCGCCTGACGGATCGCCTGGGCGGTGAGCATGGCGTGATTGATGCAGCCCAGCTTCACCCCTACCACCAGGATCACCGGCAGACGCTCGGCAATCGCCCAGTCGGCAAAGGTCTGCGTCGCTGAAAGCGGCGTGAACCAGCCGCCTGCCCCTTCCACCAGCACCCAGTCGGCCTGGCTCTCCAGCGCCCGTAATCCGGCGGAGAGCGCGCTAAATTCGATGGGGCGCTGCTCGTCCGCGCTGATGATATGCGGTGAAGTAGGCTCCGCGAAGGTGTAAGGGTTTACCGCCGGGTAGCTGAGCGCCACGCTGCTGTTGTGCTGTAGCGCCAGCGCGTCGCTGTTTCGCAGGCCGTCGGCGGTCATCTCGCTGCCCGAGGCGACCGGCTTATAGCCAGCGGTCTTGTGGCCCAGGGCCCGGGCTGCCTGCAGCAGTGCGGTGCTGGCCACGGTTTTCCCCACTTCGGTGTCGGTGCCGGTAACAAAATAGCGTTCAGTCACGTTCGATAATTCCATGAAAAAGTTGATAAGAGAGCGGGAATTTTCCCTCACGCTGCGGCCACGCCAGGGCCAGGGTCTGCAGTTGCCCGCGGGTTAAGGGCTTCCCGGCCCGCCCGGCATGCAGATGGGTGGCGCCGATCCCCTTCAGGGAGTGCATGGCGCTGAGGGCATCGTCAAACAGCAGGGTGACGGTCTGGATCGCGTAGCGGTGCCGCCAGCCGGATAACGCCCCGGTAACCTGTTCCCCGGTCAGAAAGCGGTTGGCGTGCGGCTGCGTGTCCACCGCCAGCCAGGCCTGGTTCAGCTCCGGCAGGGAGTCCTTCAGGAGGGTAGTAAAGGCCACCCTGCCCCCGGGTTTCGCCACCCGCCACAGCTCGGCCAGCGCCTGCGGCAGGCTGGTGCACCACTGCACCGCCAGATGGCTCCAGACCAGGCTGAACTGCCCGTCCGCCAGCGGAATGGCTTCGATATCGGCCTGCAAATAGTGGTCAGCCGCCTGGTTGCGGCGGGCTTCGTCCAGCATGGGGGCGCTGAGATCCATCGCCGTCACCAGGCTTCCGCTGCTGCGCCAGGCCAGGCTGTTGCTGCCCGGCCCGCATCCGGCGTCCAGCACGCTGGCAAAGGAGGTGTCGGCGAGCAGCGCCCTCAGCCCCTCAGCGCTTTGCCGCTGGAGCGCGTCATGGCGGGAGTAGCTCTGCGCCGCCCGGCCAAAGGCAGCGGCAATCGCCTGTTTATTCACTTGCGTCATGCAGCGCCTCCAGTAACGCGGTGATATCTGACGCGTCATGCGCCGCCGTCAGGGTCAGGCGCAGGCGCGCCGTCCCCGCCGGTACGGTGGGGGGACGAATGGCCGTCACCCAGATCCCCTGCTCTCTGAGAGTCTGCGCCAGGTGCAGGGCGCGGTCATTTTCACCCACAATCAGCGGCTGAATGGCGCTCCGGGAGGCAGTGATCGCAACCGGGAGGTCGCGCACGCCAGCGCGGAACTGGCGGATATGCGCCGCCAGACGCTGCCGACGCGTCTCCCCGTCATCGCTGCGAATCAGATTGAACGCCGCCAGCAGCGCCACCGCCTGGGCAGGCGGCATGCTGGTGCTGTAGATGAGATGCCGGGCAAACTGCAGCAGATAGTCGGCTACCGGGTCGCTGCACAGCACCGCCGCGCCGCTCACCCCGACGCCTTTGCCAAAGGTCACCACCAGCAGCTCGGGTTTGACGCCCAGGCTTGCCGCACTGCCCCGCCCCTCGGGACCGGTCACGCCAATCCCGTGGGCATCGTCCACCAGCAGCCAGCTGCCGTGACGCCGCGCCGCAGCATGGATATCGGCCAGCGGAGCGCTGTCACCGTCCATGCTGAAAATGCCTTCGGTGATCACCAGCTGCTGGCCGTCGCAGGGTTTATCCAGCAGCGAGTCCAGCTGAGCGACATCGTTATGGGCAAAACGGCGAAGCCGGGCCGGGCTGTGGCTGGCTGCCTCCAGCAGGGAGGCGTGGCTCAGGCGGTCGGCGACGATGCGGTCGGTTTTATCGGTAAGCGCCGCAATCAGCGCCTGGTTGGCGGCAAAGCCGGAGATAAACAGCAGCGCGCGGGGATAGCCAAGCCAGTCGGCGAGATGCTCCTCCAGCGCCTGATGCGCGGTGGTGTGGCCGCTGACATGGCCGGAGCCGCCGCTGCCCACCCCGTACTGCTCCGCCCCCTGCTGCCAGGCGCGGATAATGGCCGGGTGCTGGCTCAGGCCGAGATAGTCGTTGCTGGAGAAGTTGCAGTAGCGCCGCTGGTCGCGGGTGAGAAAACGGCCTGCGCCATTCTCCACCGTTGTACGCACGCGCAGGGCGTCTGCCGCCCGACGTGCGTCGAGGGCGGCATCAATACGTTGTTGCCAGGTCATACCGTTGCCGCGTTATAGAACTGGTCGGTATCGGCGTTGAAAAGCTGCTGTTCCAGCTGGCGCTGCTGCTCGTTATCCCCTGTAAGAACGGCAGTCTGCTGCGGATTGAGCCCCAGCTTGCGGAAGAGCTGGACGTCTTTGTCCTCTTCCGGGTTCGGGGTGGTCAGCAGCTTGCAGCCGTAGAAAATGGAGTTGGCCCCGGCCATAAAGCACATCGCCTGGGTCTGCTCGTTCATCTGCTCGCGGCCCGCCGAGAGGCGCACGTAGGACGTCGGCATCATCACCCGCGCGACAGCGATGGTGCGGATGAAGTCAAAGGCGTCCACGTCGTCGTTATCCGCCAGCGGCGTGCCCTTCACCTTCACCAGCATGTTGATCGGCACGCTCTCCGGCGGGGTCGGGAGATTAGCCAGCTGGAGCAGCAGGCCGGCACGGTCGGTCACCGTTTCACCCAGGCCCACGATACCGCCCGAGCAGACCTTAATGCCCGCGTCGCGCACTTTGTCCAGGGTGTCCAGGCGCTCCTGATAGGTGCGGGTGGTGATGATATTGCCGTAGAACTCCGGGGAGGTGTCGAGGTTGTGGTTGTAGTAATCCAGCCCCGCCGAGGCCAGGCGCCGGGCCTGATTGTCGTCCAGGGTGCCGAGGGTCATGCAGGCTTCGAGGCCCATCGCCTTCACCCCCTGCACCATCTGCTCGAGATACGGCATGTCGCGCTCGTGGGGGTTTTTCCACGCCGCGCCCATGCAGAAGCGGGTTGAACCGGCATTTTTTGCCTGGCGGGCCGACTCCAGCACCTGCTCCACCTCCATTAGCCGCTCGGATTCGAGCCCGGTTTTATAGCGCGCGCTTTGCGGGCAGTATTTGCAGTCTTCCGGGCAGGCGCCGGTTTTGATCGACAGCAGCGTACTGACCTGAACCTGCCGGGGATCGAAGTGTTGACGGTGGATCTGCTGCGCTTCAAACAGCAGTTCGAGAAGGGGTTTTTCAAATAAAGCAGTGACTTGCGACAGTGTCCAGCGAGTCTGGTGAGCCATGGGGCATCTCCAAAGGGGTTTAGTTCAGGATGGTTTCGGTTTATGCTTGTAAACCTAATTGTTTTCAAAATGGTTTACAAGTCGATTATGACAACGGACGATCTCGCTTTCGATCAGCGCCATATCTGGCATCCCTACACCTCCATGACCCAGCCCCTGCCGGTTTATCCGGTGACGGAAGCCCACGGCTGCAAGCTGACCCTGGCCAGCGGCGAGCAGCTGGTAGACGGGATGTCCTCCTGGTGGGCGGCCATTCACGGCTACAACCACCCGCGACTTAACGCGGCGATGAAGGCGCAGATTGACCGTATGTCGCACGTAATGTTCGGCGGCATCACCCATCCGCCCGCGGTGGATCTCTGTCGTCGGCTGGTGGCGATGACCCCCAAGGCGCTGGAGTGCGTATTCCTTGCCGATTCAGGCTCGGTGGCGGTGGAAGTGGCGATGAAGATGGCGCTGCAGTACTGGCACGCGAAGGGCGAATCCCGCCAGCGGTTCCTCACCTTCCGCAACGGCTACCACGGCGACACCTTCGGGGCGATGTCCGCCTGCGATCCGGACAACTCGATGCACAGCCTGTGGAAGGGCTATCTGCCGGAAAACCTGTTTGCCCCGGCGCCGCAAAGCCGCTTTGATGGTGCCTGGGATGAAACGGACATGGTCGGTTTTGCCCGCCTGATGGCCGCCCATCGCCAGGAGATTGCCGCAGTGATCCTCGAGCCCATCGTGCAGGGCGCAGGCGGGATGCGCATGTACCATCCCGAGTGGCTGAAGCGCATTCGCAGGATGTGCGACCGGGAAGGCATTCTGCTGATTGCCGACGAGATCGCCACCGGCTTCGGGCGTACCGGCAAGCTCTTTGCCTGCGAGCACGCGGGCATTACGCCGGATATCCTGTGCCTTGGCAAAGCCCTGACCGGCGGGACCATGACCCTCTCCGCTACCCTCACCACCCGTCAGGTGGCCGACACCATCAGCAACGGCGAAGCGGGCTGCTTTATGCACGGCCCGACCTTTATGGGTAACCCGCTGGCCTGCGCCGTCGCCAGCGAAAGCCTGGCCCTGCTGGAGAGCGGCGAGTGGCAGACCCAGGTAGCGACTATCGAAATCCAGCTGAAAGACGAACTGGCGGCAGCGCGCGAGTCTGAGTATGTGGCGGATGTGCGGGTGCTGGGGGCTATCGGGGTCGTCGAGACCACCCATCCGGTGAACATGGCGGCGCTGCAGCGCTTCTTTGTGGCCCGCGGCGTCTGGGTGCGTCCGTTCGGGAAGTTAATCTATCTGATGCCGCCGTACGTGATTAGCCGCGACCAGCTCAGCAAGCTGACCTGCGCCGTGGTGGATGCCGTTCAGGTGCCAGCGCACTTTACACTCTAGTTTATGCGTTACACTTCTGGCAGAGCTCATTACGGAGGAACAGCATGAAACTTATCAGTCAGGATCTGCGCGACGGAGATAAACTCCCGCTGCGCCACGTGTTTAACGGCATGGGTTATGAGGGGGATAACATCTCTCCACAACTGGCCTGGGACGAGGTGCCGTCTGGCACTAAAAGCTTTGTCGTCACCTGCTACGATCCGGATGCGCCGACCGGCTCCGGCTGGTGGCACTGGGTTGTGGCTAATCTCCCGGCCGACACCCGCGTGCTGCCGCAGGGTTCCGGCTCCTCGCTGGTCGCCCTGCCGGAAGGGGCGGTGCAGTGCCGCACCGATTTTGGCAAAGCGGGCTACGGCGGCGCGGCACCGCCTAAAGGCGAAACCCACCGCTATATTTTCACGGTGCACGCGCTGAACGTGGAAAAAATCGAGGTGGATGAAGAGGCCAGCGGTGCGATGGTGGGCTTTAACGTTCACTTCCACACCCTGGGCAGCGCGTCGATTACGGCGATGTATTCGTAAAAATAGCCGGGTGAAACCGTAGGCCCGTGCAAGCGCAGCGCCACCGGGCATTTGCCGGGTGGCGGCTTCGCCTGACCCGGCCTACGGTTTTGCATACGTGTTTTTACAGGAATCCCGGCAACAATCCCACCAGGCTCCCTTTGCTCAGCAACGTCATCGCCGCATCAATATCCGGGGCGAAGAAGCGGTCATCATCATAATGCGCCACCTGCTCCCGCAGAATATGCCGCGCCTGCTCCAGCAGCGGGCTGGAGGTCAGGCCATCGCGCAGATCGCAACCCTGAGCGGCCGCCAGCCACTCCACCGCCAGCACGCCGCGGGTGTTGCCGGTCATCTCCCATAAACGACGACCTGCCGCAGGCGCCATCGAAACATGATCTTCCTGGTTGGCGGAAGTCGGCAGGCTGTCGACGCTGTGGGGGTGCGACAGCGCCTTGTTCTCGCTCGCCAGCGCGGCGGCGGTCACCTGGGCAATCATAAACCCGGAGTTCACCCCACCGTTGCGCACCAGGAACGGCGGCAGCTGGGACATGTGTTTATCCATCATCAGGGCAATACGGCGCTCGGAGAGCGCGCCAATCTCGGCAATCGCCAGGGCCAGATTATCTGCCGCCATCGCCACCGGTTCGGCGTGGAAGTTACCGCCAGAGACCACCTCGTTTTCCGCCGCGAACACCAGCGGGTTGTCGGACACGGCATTAGATTCCACCAGCAGCACCTCTGCCGCCTGGCGCAGCTGGGTCAGGCAGGCACCCATCACCTGGGGCTGGCAGCGCAGGGAGTAGGGATCCTGCACCTTGTCGCAGTTGTGATGCGACTCGGCAATGGCGCTGGTGTCGGTCAGAACATGACGGAACAGCGCCGCGGCGTCGATCTGCCCGCGCTGGCCGCGCACCTCGTGGATGCGGGCATCGAATGGACGACGGGAGCCGAGCACCGCTTCGGTGGTCAGCGCCCCGCAGACCACCGCCGAGGCAAACAGATCTTCGGCTTCAAACAGGCCGCGCAGGGCGAAGGCGGTAGACGCCTGAGTGCCGTTCAGCAGCGCCAGCCCCTCTTTTGCCGCCAGCGTTACCGGGGCCAGTCCCGCTTTTTGCAGGGCGGTTGCGGCCGGCAACCACTCGCCACGGTAGCGGGCTTTACCTTCGCCGAGCAGGGTCAGGGACATGTGCGCCAGCGGGGCCAGATCGCCGGATGCGCCCACGGAACCTTTCGCCGGGACCCACGGATAGACGCCCGCATTGACCAGCGCAATCAGCGCCTGGACAACGCTCAGGCGGATGCCGGAGAAACCGCGCGCCAGGCTGTTAATTTTCAGCACCATCATGAGACGCACAATGTCATCATCCAGCGGCTCGCCGACGCCCGCGGCGTGGGAGAGCACCAGCGAACGTTGCAGGTTTTCCAGATCCTGCGTGGCGATGCGCGTCTGGGCCAGCAGGCCAAAGCCGGTATTGATGCCGTAGGCGGTGCGCCCTTCGGCGACAATAGCTTCCACGCAGGCGACGCTGTCGTTAATCGCTTTATGGGCGGCTTCGTCGAGAGTTAACTGGAGCGGCTGCTGCCAGACCTGGCGAAGCTGCGCAAGGGTCAGAGAGCCGGGCGTCAGTGTTAAGGCATTCATCAGTACTTTCCTTGATTGGCAGTAATCATCGGCAGGTTCAGCCCCTGCTCTTTTGCGCAGGCAATGGCAATGTCATATCCGGCATCCGCATGGCGCATAACGCCTGTAGCCGGGTCGTTATGCAGGACGCGGGCAATACGCGCCGCGGCTTCATCGGTGCCGTCGCAGACGATCACCATCCCGGCATGCTGGGAGAAGCCCATGCCCACGCCGCCGCCGTGGTGCAGCGAGACCCAGGTCGCGCCGCTGGCGGTGTTGAGCAGCGCATTCAGCAGCGGCCAGTCGGAGACTGCGTCAGAGCCGTCCTGCATCGCTTCGGTTTCGCGGTTCGGGCTGGCGACCGAGCCGGAGTCGAGATGGTCACGGCCAATGACGATCGGTGCAGAGACTTCCCCGCTGCGAACCATTTCGTTGAAGGCCAGGCCCAGCTTCTGGCGCCACTCCAGCCCGACCCAGCAGATACGCGCCGGCAGGCCCTGGAAGTTAATGCGCTCCCGGGCCATATCCAGCCAGTGATGAAGGTGCTCATCATCGGCGATAATCTCTTTCACTTTGGCGTCGGTTTTGTAGATATCTTCCGGGTCGCCGGAGAGGGCCACCCAGCGGAACGGGCCGATGCCGCGGCAGAACAGCGGACGGATGTAGGCGGGGACGAAGCCCGGGAAGTCAAAGGCGTTGCTCACGCCCATCTCTTTCGCCATCTGGCGAATGTTGTTGCCGTAGTCGAACGTCGGTATGCCCTGCTGGCTGAAGGCCAGCATCGCGTTGACGTGATCGGCCATGGAACGCTTCGCCGCCAGCACGGTGCCTTCGGGATCCTGCTGCGCTTTCTGCTGATACTCTTCCCAGCTCCAGCCTTTTGGCAGGTAGCCGTGGAGCGGATCGTGAGCGCTGGTCTGGTCGGTGACCAGATCCGGGCGAACACCGCGCGCCACCAGTTCCGGGACGATATCGGCGGCATTGCCGCACAGGGCAATGGAAACCGCCCGGCCTTCGGCAGTGTATTTTTTGATGCGCGCCAGAGCGTCATCAAGCGATTCCGCCTGCTCGTCAACGTAACGGGTACGCAGACGGAAATCGATGCGGCTCTGCTGGCACTCGATGTTCAGGGAGCAGGCACCGGCGAGGGTCGCCGCCAGCGGCTGTGCGCCGCCCATGCCGCCCAGGCCCGCGGTGAGTACCCAGCGCCCTTTCAGGGAGCCGTTATAGTGCTGGCGGCCCGCTTCAACGAAGGTTTCGTAGGTGCCCTGGACAATGCCCTGGCTGCCGATGTAGATCCAGCTGCCGGCGGTCATCTGGCCATACATCGCCAGCCCTTTCGCATCCAGCTCGTTGAAGTGTTCCCAGGTGGCCCAGTGCGGCACCAGGTTCGAGTTGGCGATCAGCACGCGGGGGGCATTTTTGTGGGTTTTGAACACGCCAACCGGCTTGCCGGATTGCACCAGCAGGGTTTCGTCGTTTTCCAGTTCGGTGAGCGCGGCGACAATGGCGTCATAGCACTCCCAGTTGCGCGCGGCGCGGCCAATACCGCCATACACCACCAGCTCGTGAGGATTCTCCGCCACGTCAGGATCGAGGTTGTTCATTAACATGCGCAGCGGGGCTTCGGTGAGCCAGCTTTTGGCATTCAGCCGGGTGCCACGTGGGGCGCGGATCTCTTGCTGGCGATACTTACCTGACGACATTGTGTGCTCCTCATTGGGGACAGAATATACACTAAGATATACTTGTATAGACAAGTGCGCACAAGGCCAGTTTTAACAATTAAGATACATTTTTGTTATATTGCGTCAGCAATCACGCTTTTCGGCTTATGACATGAAATGACCCTGCAGCCGGTAGCGGTTGCCGGGGAAGAGCAGCCGGGCATGGGAGACAATGTGTGATGCCGACCAGGTCCGGCGATGGATCAGCAGGCAGGGATCGTGCTCCTTGATGCGCAGCAGTTCGCACTCCTTCGGCGTGGCGCGCACCGCCTCAACGATGTGCTCCCCTTCCGTCAGGGGGGCGATCAGCGACAGATAAGCATGGGGCGTGGTGGTGGTGTAATCCTGCTGCAGATAGTCCGGCACCAGGGCAGCGTTAACGCTACGATCCTCAATCTGTACCGGGATGTCATTTTCATAATGCAGCATCAGGGAGTGAAAAATGCGCGTTCCCTCTTTGACGTTGAGCGCCGTGGCCTGGGCGGCGCTGGCCTGCGTCTCCTCCAGGAACAGCACCTCACACCGGTGCTGATGGTTGCGGGAGGCAATTTCGTCGGCAATGCTGCGAATTTCAAACAGTGCCGACTGCCCCTTAGGCTCGGCAACGAAGGTCCCTACCCCCTGCAGGCGCACCAGCAGCCCTTCGTCGGTCAGCTCCCGCAGCGCACGGTTAATGGTCATCCGGCTGAAGCCGAACTGGGCCACCAGCTCAGCTTCGGAAGGGATGCGATCGTGCGGACGCCATACGCCGGTGGCTATCTGATGGCTGATCGCCTGTTTAACCTTTTCATAGAAAGGGGCGGGGGCACTGGCCTGCTGCTGCGGGGCGCGAGAGAACATAGCAATTCCTTAAGCCGTGATAAAAAGTCGAGTATATACAGGGATCAGACCCACCAGTGAGCAATTTGCCACGCCAGCCGTGCGGCGAGCTTCGCCCCCTGGCCGTCGCGATCGAAGCCGGGGCTGAACTCCACCAGATCGGCCGCCTGCAGTTTGCCGCTGCGACAGATTTTTTCTATGACCGGAAGCAGATCCCGGGCCGGAACGCCGAGCGCGGCGGGTGCCGACACGGCAGGCATCTCACCGGCAGGCATAACGTCGAGATCGATAGTCAGGTAAACCCGGTCTGCCTGGTCAAGGAGCGTTGTCAGGACGGACAGCGCCTGCTGCTGAAAATCGAGATCTTCCACCAGGGTGACGTTAAGACGCGCCGCCTCATCCCACAGCGCCTGAGTATTCGCCGCCCGGCTAACGCCCAGACAGGCATAATGAAACTCACGCTGCTGCGCGGCGCAGTATAGCGCCAGCTGGCGGAACGGGGTGCCGGAGGTGGCCTGGCTGGCATGACGCAGATCGAGATGGGCATCGAGGTTGATAATGACGACCCGCTCGCCGGGAAAGGCATCCAGCACGCCGCGACCGTGCGCCCAGGCGGTTTCGTGTCCGCCGCCAAACACCAGCGTGCGCATGCCCGCCTGCTGGCAGGCGGTAACGGTTTCGCTCAGCGCCTGCTGGGCCGCCTCCAGCGCCTCTCCCTCGACGCCAAAGGTGCCCATGTCCACCAGCCGATCGTGCCCCCGGTGGCTCGCCATATTCGCCAGGGCGCGGCGAAGTACATCCGGTGCCTGAGCGGCGCCGGGGCGGCCCTGATTGCGTCTTACCCCTTCGTCACAGGCGAACCCCAGCAAGGCAATGCCGTCGCCGGAGGGGTGCGGCGTGTCGCGTTGTTTTACGGTCTGAAACAGGCGCAGCGCGTTGCTGGCCTCGCTGCTGTCATCCCGCCCCTGCCAGACGTCAGGTGAAACCGGCTGCCACACACTCATGCTGTTTTTCCTCTGAATACGCGCTGATAAAGCGGATTACGTCCCGGCTCGTAAACCATCTCAACCGGATTGTTTGCATCCCATATCGCGAAGTCGGCGACAAACCCGGCCTTGAGCTGGCCGTGAGTCTCACCCCGGCCCAGCGCCTGCGCGGCGTGGCGCGTTACCCCCGCCCACGCCTCTTCCGGGGTCAGGCCAAACTGGACGCAGGCCATGTTCATCGCCAGATGCAGGCTGGCGAAGGGGCTGGTCCCGGGGTTGTAATCCGTGGCGACCGCCATCGGCACGCCCCGCTGGCGCAGAAGCTGAACCGGCGGGCGCTGGCGCTCCTGTAAAAAGTAGAACGCGCCGGGGAGTAATACCGCCACGGTGCCGCTCTGCGCCATCGCGTCGACGCCCGTCTCATCAAGATATTCAATATGATCGGCTGACAGGCCACGGTAGCGGCTGACCAGGGCGGTACCGCCGAGATTAGAGAGCTGCTCCACGTGGCCTTTCAGGGGGATGCCAAGCTTTTGTGCCGCCTGAAACACCCGCTCGCTCTGCGCTGGCGTAAACCCGACATTTTCGCAGAACACATCTACGGCTTCGTAGAGCCCTTTTTCCCACAGGGCAGGCAGCGTGTGCTGGCAAACATGGGCGATGTACGCATCCGGATCCTGGCGATACTCCTTCGGCACGGCGTGCGCGGCCAGCAGCGTCGGGCTGATCTCGACGGGATTGGTTTGGGCCAGACGCTGAGCCACGCGCAGCATTTTCTCTTCCGCTTCGTCGTTCAGGCCGTAACCCGACTTAATTTCAACGGTGGTGACGCCTTCACGCATCAACCGGTTCAAACGCTGCTGCGCCAGCTGTTGAAGATGCTCAGCCGGGCTCTCCCGGGTAGCGGTCACGGTGGCATTGATCCCACCGCCCTGGGCGCTGATGGTCTGGTAGGAGACGCCGTTCAGCCGCTGCTCCCACTCGGCGGCGCGATCGCCGCCAAACACCAGGTGCGTGTGGCAGTCGATCAGGCCTGGCGTCACCAGCCGCCCCTGTAAATCGACGCTGTTGGGCAGCTCCCGGGGCAGGTCAGATTCGGGAACAATCGCCAGAATGGTCTCTGCGCGCACGATTAACGCCATGTTCTCCAGCAGACCATAAGGCGTGCCGTGGTCAGGATCCAGGGTCGCGAGGCGCAGGTTACGCCAGATTCGATCGTCGGGATGAAGTTGCAGCATCGGGCTTCTACTTGTCATGGGTTGTATAGACATTTATTTTCATTCCCGTCGCCCTGTCAATCGCCTTTACCGAAAATGTTATTTATTTGTGACAACTTTCCCGCTAAGCGTGGGAATAAAAAGTCAATTTTATGCCTTTTAATCTTCCCGTTTCGCTCAACTTAGTATAAAAAAGCAGGCTATTTCGGTTATCCCCCTATTGATATGCTTTGCAGGAGCTTCCCTTGAACATTTCCAGGATTTCTCGTCTGGCGCTGGCACTCGCATTTGGCGTGACGTTGTCGGCGTGCAGCTCTACCCCGCCGGATCAACTGCCATCAGAGCAGGTTGCGCCGGGCACGGCTTCCCGTCCGATCCTCTCCGCTGATGAAGCGAAAAACTTCCAGCAGGCTCGCTACTTTACGGCCATGGATCCAAACGCGGCGCCGTGGAGTCCTTATGCCATCCGCCTGCCTGCACAGCCTGACTTTGTGGTTGGCCCGGCGGGAACCCAGGGTGTTACCCATACCACTATCCAGGCAGCAGTGGATGCAGCCATTGCTAAGCACAGCAGCTCCCGCCAGTACATCGCCATTTTACCGGGCGAGTACCAGGGTACGGTGTACGTACCTGCCGCACCGGGTAGCGTGACCCTGTACGGCACGGGTGAAAAGCCAATCGATGTCAAAATTGGTCTGGCAATCGACTCTGAGATGGACACCACTACCTGGCGTCATCTGGTCAATCCGGGGGGTAAATACATGCCGGGTAAACCAGCCTGGTATATGTTCGACCGTTGCCAGAGCAAGCACAGCGCCACTGTTGGCCTGATGTGTTCCGCGGTCTTCTGGTCGCAGAACAACGGCCTGCAGCTGCAAAACCTGACGATTGAAAACAATCTGGGCGACAGCGTTGATGCCGGTAACCACCAGGCTGTGGCGCTGCGCAGCGATGGCGATCGGGTGCAAATCGACAAGGTGAATATCCTGGGTCGTCAGAACACCTTCTTCGTCACCAACAGCGGCGTTGAGAACACCCTGAAAAACAACCGTATCACCCGTACGCTGGTGACCAACAGCTACATCGAAGGGGATGTGGATATTGTCTCCGGTCGCGGCGCGGTGGTGTTTGATAATACCGATTTCCGCGTCATGAATACCCGTACCCAGCAGGAAGGCTACGTCTTCGCGCCAGCGACGCAGTCCAACCTGTTCTACGGCTTCCTGGCCGTAAACAGCCGCTTCACCGCCGCAGGTGACGGCGTGGCCCAGCTGGGCCGCTCGCTGGATGTTGATTCAGGCACTAACGGTCAGGTGGTGATCCGCGACAGCGTGATCAACGAAGGCTTTAACATGGCAAAACCATGGGCCAACGCCGCCATTTCTCAGCGTCCGTATGCGGGTAACACCGGTGCGGTAGATGATAAAGGCAACGTGCAGCGCAACCTCAACGACGCTAACTTCAACCGCATGTGGGAATACAACAACCGCGGTGTGGGCAGCCAGGTGATGGCGGAACCGAAGCAGTAAGACTGTAGCAAAACAATGCCCGGCGGCGCTTTGCTTGCACGGGCCTACGATTTGTCTCGTAGGCCGGGTAAGCGCAGCGTCACCCGGCATAAAAAAACCTCGCATTTGCGAGGTTTTTTATTTCATTCGTCTTAGAAAGCGTTAACAACCACCCACATTGGCCCCTGGCCGACGGCGTAACGCCCCTTCTCTTCCAGCAGACCCTGCTCGCCCTGAATCTCATACAGCGCGATGTGGTGCGATTTTTGCCCTGCCGCAATCAGGAACTTACCGCTGTGATCGACGTTGAAGCCGCGCGGCTGCGTTTCGGTCGGCTGGAAGCCTTCGATAGCCAGCACGCTACCATCTTCAGAAACGCTAAAGATAGTGATCAGGCTGGAAGTACGATCGCAGGTATAGAGGTGACGTCCGTCAGGGGTGATATGAATATCTGCCCCCCAGCGGGTATCGGTGAAATCTGCCGGCATCATATCCAGGGTCTGCACACACTCGATATTGCCGTGCGGATCGCTCAGCGCCCAGACGTCTACCGAGCAGTTCAGTTCGTTCACCACGTAGGCGTACTTCTGATTCGGATGGAAGGCCATATGACGCGGACCAGCGCCTTCAACGGTGGTCACTTCTGCTGGCGTTTGTGCGGTCAGTTTGCCGTCATCACCCAGGGTAAACAGGCAGATACGATCCTGCTTCAGGGCCGGCACCCAGAGGGTGCGGTTATCCGGGGAGATATTGGCCGAGTGGCACCCTTCCAGCCCTTCAACCACCTCAACGGTCTCACCGGGAATACCGTCGTCAAGGCGGGTCACGCTGACGCATCCGGCATTGTAGGAACCGCTAAAGATAAAGCGCCCCTGCAGATCGGTGGAGATATGCGTCGGGCTGCCCGGCAGCGCGGCTTCGGCAGTGTACGTCAGGGCGCCATCTTCTGGAGAGATACGGTACGCGAGTACGCGGAACTCCGGACGAACACCCACATACAGGAAACGTTTATCCGGGCTGATCACCATCGGCTGAACCTGGCCGGGAACATCGACAACCTGAACCAGAGTGAGCGTACCTTCGGGATTCAGACGCCAGACATGGATCTGCTGGCTTTCAGGACTGGCGGTATAAACGGTTTGTTTCATGAATGCTCCTTTCCTCACTGCGCGTAAAAGTAATGTACCAGGATAGTCTTTTTTAACGGTGAATGCTGAATTTTAACCAGGAATTTTGCAGCGTTAGTTACGCGGTGTACCATCTGCACATCCTCCTGTTTCAACATTAACCCGGAATATCAAATGACCTCGCGTGTGATTGCACTGGATTTAGACGGTACGCTGTTAACCCCGCAAAAAACCCTGCTCCCCTCTTCACTTGAAGCACTGAAGCGTGCCCAGGAGGTGGGATACCAGCTCCTCATCGTGACGGGTCGTCATCACGTTGCTATTCATCCTTTTTATCAGGCACTGGCGTTGGATACACCTGCAATTTGCTGCAACGGAACCTATTTGTATGATTATCAAGCAAAAAAGGTTCTACAATCCGATCCGCTGCCGGTCCCGCAGGCGCTGCAACTCATCGATCTGCTCGATGAACATGCCGTACACGGTCTGATGTATGTCGACAACGCGATGGTGTATGAGCGCCCTACCGGCCACGTCATCCGCACCAGCAACTGGGCGCAGTCGCTGCCCGAAGCCCAGCGCCCGGTATTCACTCAGGTACCTTCCCTGGCGCAGGCGGCCCGGGAGGTTAACGCTATCTGGAAATTTGCCCTGACCGACCAAGACACCGTAAAACTGAACGACTTCGCAAAACATGTCGAGCAGACGCTGGGGCTGGAGTGCGAATGGTCCTGGCACGATCAGGTGGATATTGCCCGCAAAGGCAACAGCAAGGGCAAACGCCTGACGCAGTATGTGGAATCCATCGGCGGGTCAATGAAAGACGTCATTGCGTTTGGCGATAACTACAACGACATCAGCATGCTGGAAGCGGCAGGCACCGGGGTGGCGATGGGTAATGCGGACGACGCCGTCAAAGCGCGCGCCAACGTGGTGATCGGCGATAACACCACCAACAGCATCGCCGAGTTCATCTATACCCATCTGCTGTGATCAGGTGGTGATCGACACGCTTTTGATCTGCGCGTAGAGCCAGAGGCCAGGTTTGATCCCCAGTTCATCCCTGGCCCACGGGCTGATGCGGGCCCACAGCGTGCGGCTGCCAATTTCCAGCTGCACCTCCACCTGACCATTATCGTCGAAGCACTGGGCCACTTTCGCCCGCAGAATATTACGGATACTGCTCTGCAGCGGCGGCTGCAGCACCAGCGAGACATCGGACGCCTGAATGCGAATGCGCAGGTTAGTATGCAGCGGTTTATCCAGTCTGTTGACCCAGACGTGCTGATCGCCAATGGCCAGAGCCGTCATCGCATAGTGGGGATGGTGCTCCAGCACGCTTACCTTCAGAATGCTGCTCTGCTGCTCCGGCGGCAGCCACGGATGCATCACGCTGCTGCCCCACACCTCTTCCAGATTCCCGAACGCTTTTACGCTGCCATTTTCCAGCACCAGCACCTTGTCGGCCAGGTGCAGGATCTCATCGAGTGAATGGCTGACGTACAGCATCGGAATATTAATTTCGCGCGCCAGACGCTGCAGGTACGGCAGCAGCTCTCGCTTGCGGGGAATGTCGAGGGAGGCCAGCGGCTCGTCCAGCAGCAGCAGTTCCGGTGCGGTCAGCAATGCCCGGCCTATCGCCACGCGCTGTTTTTCCCCGCCCGAGAGCGACGATGGCAGCCGATCAAGCAGGTGCTCAATCCCCAGCAGGGCCACCAGCTTATCAAACTGTCCGGCCATGCTTTTCGCCATGCCGTAACGCAGATTGCCCAGCACTTTGTAGTGCGGAAACAGCCGCGCATCCTGGAAAACGTAGCCAATCCGGCGCTTTTCCGGCGCCAGATAAATGCGTTTTTCAACGTCGTTCAGCACCCGGTCGTTAAGGACGATCCGCCCGGACTGGGGCCGGGTCAGGCCGCTAATCGCATTGATAAGCGAGGTTTTGCCCGCCCCGGAGACGCCAAAAATGGCGGTGATACCGCTGGCGGGCAGGGTTTCATTGAGGGTCAGGCAGTGCTCGCCCAGCGTCTGGGTAAAATTGAGTTCCAGCATGATTATTTCCCCATCCGTTCACGGCTAAGCCGCGCCAGCCACTCCGACACCAGCAGCGAGACCAGCGCCAGCACGATGGAGATAATGCAAAGCCGCGCGGCGGCCCCTTCGCCACCCGGAGTCTGGATCAGGGTGTACATGGCTGACGGTATGGTGCGGGTTTCGCCCGGAATGTTGGACACAAAAGTGATGGTGGCACCAAACTCACCCAGCGAGCGGGCAAACGCCAGCACGGTGCCGACAATGATGCCCGGCAGCGTGAGGGGAAGCGTGATGGTGAAAAAGACCCGCCAGCGCCCGGCGCCCAGCGTGCGGGCTGCCTGCTCGAGTTTAAGATCGACCCCTTCAAGCGCCAGGCGGATCGCCCGCACCATCAGCGGGAACGACATCACCGCCGCTGCCAGTACCGCCCCGCGCCAGCTGAAGGCGAAGCTGAGACCAAACCACTCATACAGCCGCTCGCCGATAAACCCGCGTCGCCCCATGGCAATCAGCAGCAAATAGCCGACCACCACCGGGGGGAGCACCAGCGGCAGGTGCAAAATACTGTCGAGGAGCGCTTTGCCTGGAAACTTGCAGCGGACCAGCAGCCAGGCGAAGAAGATCCCAAAGGGCAAACTAAAGGCAACCGCGAGGGAAGAGACTTTCAGGCTCAGCAGCACGGCCTGCCATTCGGGATCGGTCAGTATCATTCGTGAGTCGTAAATCCGTAACGTTTAAAGATGGCAGACGCCTGCGGCCCCTTCAGATAATCGTAAAAGGCGCTGACGGTTGCGTTTTTATGTCCATCAATGATGGCCACAGGATATTCCACTTTCTTATGCGAGTCTTCAGGGAAGGTACCCACCACTTTCACCCCTTTTTCGGCAACCGCATCGGAACCGTAGACGATCCCGAGCGGTGCTTCATTACGCGCCACCAGCGCCAGGGCGCCGCGCACATCCTCTGCCGGGGCCAGTTTCGGTGAGAGCGTATTCCAGGCTCCCAGCGTCTGCAGCGCCTCTTTGGCGTAAATACCCGCCGGAACGTGCTCCGGATCGCCCACGGCCAGCCGCCCGCCTTTCAGCAGGCTGTTCCAGTTGGTCTCTTTATTGATAGCGACCCCGCCCTGCGCGCTGGCTTTAGGTGCCACCACCACCAGGCTATTACCCAGCAGGGTTGTGCGGCTCGCGGTATCAACCGCTTTTTTATCAACCGCATAGTCCATCCACTTCTGATCGGCAGAGATAAACAGGTCGGCAGGTGCCCCGGCTTCAATCTGGCGCGCCAGAGTGGAAGAAGAGGCAAAGGACGACACCACGTCGACGTTTTTCTCTTTTTTATACGCTGTGGCAATGTCCTGCATCGCGTTCGTCAGAGACGCTGCGGCGAATACCGTGATTTTGCCTTCATCTGCCAGCGCATGCCCGGTCAGGGTGAGGGTCAGCGTTGCCCCGGCAATAAAGCGTAAGCCTGTACGTGTCATCGTTAACTCCTGTGAGTGTCGTTATATAAAATAAAATATAACGATAACCCCAGGGTTTTCCCAGCGTTAAATCGTACCGATCGGGGAGTAAATCAATTTTGTACCGAAATTAATATCGGCGAGGGAGGGGGAAACTTGAGGGCAAAACGCCCGGCGGAACCGGGCGTTTAAAAGAAAATTAATGCTGCTTTTTCGGCTGTTTTCTGTGGCCGATATTGGAAAAGATGTTGAACACCTCACCCAGGCCGTAGATGGCACCGAGGATGATAGCCATCACCACTGGGACCATGATCACGGCGAATACCAGACTTTTCAGCAACTCTAACATGGTTTTCTCCAGACAATGTGAATGCCTTATTCTAACCGGAAAAGCGAGAATTACATCCCCTTTTGTGCGGTACAGTTTGCGCCTGTAACGAATTACGTCACAATAACCCTTTTGCCAGGACATTGTTATGCAGGCCGAAATTCTCCTCACCCTACGTCTCTCGCAAAAGCTGTTCGCCGATCCCCGCCGCATTGCCCTGCTCAAACAGATTGAGCAAACCGGCTCCATCAGCCAGGGGGCAAAGAATGCCGGTATCAGCTATAAAAGCGCGTGGGATGCCATCAACGAGATGAACACGCTGAGCGAACAGACCCTGGTCGATCGTGCCACTGGCGGCAAAGGCGGCGGCGGCGCGATCCTGACACGCTATGGGCAACGCCTGATCCAGCTTTATGACCTGCTGGCGCAGATCCAGCAGAAAGCCTTCGATGTGTTAAGCGACGATGATGCCCTGCCGCTGGACAGCCTGCTCGGGGCTATCTCCCGTTTCTCACTGCAAACCAGCGCCCGCAACCAGTGGTTTGGCACGGTTACCGCCCGGGATAATGACCAGGTGCAGCAGCATGTGGACATCTTGCTCGCCGACGGCACTACCCGCCTGAAAGTGGCCATCACCGCCCAGAGCGGCAAGCGCCTGGGGCTGGACGAGGGCAAAGAGGTGCTGGTCCTGCTGAAAGCGCCGTGGGTCAACATCACCCGGGATCCTGAGGCCGCGAAAGCGGCGGATAACCAGCTTCAGGGGGTTATCAACCATATCGATCGCGGCGAGGAGCAGTGTGAAGTGCTGATGACGCTGCCGGACGGTCAGACTCTCTGCGCCACCGTGCCGCTGGCCGAAAGTCGCGATTTAGAAGAAGGTGCTGAGGCGACCGCATATTTTAATGCCGACCGGGTGATTATCGCCACGTTGTGCTAAGCGCATTGACATGCGTGCCGACAGTGGGTTATCCCTGATGCATATTGCTGCAAAAAATGGGATAAATCATGTCATCATTGCAAATTTCGCAAGGCACGTTTCGTCTTAGCGACACGCGTACGCTTAACCTCGCTGATTTTACGTTGAATGCCGGTGAAAGCTGGGCTTTCGTGGGCAGTAACGGCAGCGGCAAATCGGCTCTCGCCCGGGCACTGGCCGGGGAGCTGACGCTGCTGAAAGGGGAACGCCAGAGCGCTTTCACCCGCGTGACCCGCCTCTCCTTTGAACAATTGCAGAAACTGGTCAGCGACGAGTGGCAGCGTAACAACACCGATATGCTCAGCCCCGATGAAGACGATACCGGCCGAACGGCTGCTGAAATCATCCAGGATGAGGTGAAAGATGACGTCCGCTGCCGCCAGCTGGCAGAACAGTTTGGCATTACTCACCTGCTGGACCGCCGCTTTAAATACCTTTCCACCGGGGAAACCCGCAAAACGCTGCTGTGCCAGGCGTTGATGGCCGAGCCTGACCTGCTGATCCTCGATGAACCTTTTGACGGCCTCGACGTGAAATCCCGCGGCCAGCTGGCGGAACTGCTGGCCTCGCTCAATCAGCAGGGTTACACCCTGGTGCTGGTGCTCAACCGTTTTGACGAGATCCCCGATTTTGTGCAGCACGCCGGCGTGCTGGCCGACTGCACCCTGACGGCGGTGGGTGAAAAAGCCGCTCTCCTGAACCAGGCCCTGATCGCCCAGCTGGCGCACAGTGAAAAACTTAACGGCGTCACTCTGCCCGAACCGGATGCCCCGTCGGCGCGTCACGGCTTACCCGATGGCGAGGCGCGGATTAAGCTTAATGACGGCGTGGTCTCCTATAACGACCGCCCGATCCTCAACCACTTAAGCTGGACGGTAAATCCCGGGGAACACTGGCAGATTGTCGGCCCCAACGGCGCGGGTAAATCCACCCTGCTGAGCCTTATTACCGGGGATCATCCTCAGGGCTACAGCAACGATTTAACCCTCTTTGGGCGCCGTCGCGGCAGCGGTGAAACCATCTGGGATATCAAAAAACATATTGGTTATGTCAGCAGCAGCCTGCATCTTGATTACCGCGTGAGCACCACGGTTCGCAATGTGATCCTCTCCGGTTATTTCGACTCTATCGGTATTTATCAGGCGGTGTCTGACCGGCAGCACAAGCTGGCGCAGCAGTGGCTGGATATTCTCGGGATGGATAACCGGGTCGCCGACGCGCCATTCAGCAGTCTTTCATGGGGCCAGCAGCGGCTGGCGCTGATTGTGCGTGCGCTGGTGAAACACCCGACGCTACTGATCCTCGACGAGCCGTTGCAGGGGCTGGATCCGCTGAACCGCCAGCTGATTCGCCGGTTTGTTGATGTTCTCATCAGCGAAGGTGAAACGCAGCTGCTGTTCGTCTCTCACCATGCGGAAGATGCTCCCGCCTGTATCACCCATCGCCTGGAATTTGTCGCCGGGGGCGACAGCTATCGTTACCAGACCGGCCCCATCTGAAACCCGTCGGGGGCTATGCCCCCGCGCTTTTTCGGACAACCTGCAACACCCCACCCCTCACACTTTGATTTACAATCCTTTTTTAGCTCAACAGTGGCAGCGTGACAGGCAGTGTAAACGATTCCACTATTTTATCCCATGTCACAGTTTACTGCTCTCTGTTATGCTAGGATTATCTCATACCATAAGCCTAATGGAGCGAAATATGCGAGTTCTGGTAACAGGTGGTAGCGGTTACATAGGAAGCCATACCTGTGTGCAACTGCTGCAAAATGGCCACGACGTCATCATCCTTGATAACCTGTGCAACAGTAAACGCAGCGTGCTGCCGGTCATGGAACGCCTGGCCGGTAAACAGCCTGCCTTTGTCGAAGGCGATATTCGTAACGAAGCGCTGATGACCGAGATCCTCCACGATCACGCCATTGATACCGTAATCCACTTCGCCGGGCTGAAAGCCGTGGGCGAATCCGTGGCGAAGCCGCTGGAATATTACGATAACAACGTCAACGGCACGCTGCGTCTGGTCTCTGCCATGCGCGCGGCGGGCGTCAAAAACCTGATTTTCAGCTCCTCCGCCACCGTCTATGGCGACCAGCCGCAAATCCCTTACGCTGAAAGTTTCCCGACCGGGACGCCACAAAGCCCGTACGGCAAGAGCAAGCTGATGGTGGAACAGATCCTGACCGACCTGCAAAAAGCCCAGCCGGAGTGGAGCATCGCCCTGCTGCGCTATTTCAACCCGGTTGGCGCCCATCCGTCAGGAGATATGGGTGAAGATCCGCAGGGCATTCCGAACAACCTGATGCCCTATATCGCTCAGGTTGCAGTCGGTCGTCGTGATTCGCTGGCGGTATTCGGCAACGACTACCCTACCCCGGACGGCACTGGCGTTCGCGACTACATTCACGTGATGGATCTTGCCGACGGACACGTCGCCGCCATGCAGCAGCTGGCGGATAAACCGGGCGTCCATATCTACAACCTCGGCGCAGGCGTCGGTAACAGCGTGCTGGATGTGGTCAATGCCTTCAGCGCGGCCTGCGGCAAGCCTGTGAGCTATCACTTCGCCCCGCGTCGCGACGGCGATCTGCCTGCCTATTGGGCAGATGCCTCTAAAGCTGATAAAGAGCTCAACTGGCGTGTTTCCCGCACGCTTGACGAAATGGCACAGGATACCTGGCGCTGGCAGTCTCGCCACCCGCAGGGTTATCCGGACTAAGGATCTGTCATGACCCAATTTAACCCCGTCGATCACCCGCATCGTCGCTTCAATCCATTAACCGGACAGTGGATCCTTGTCTCCCCGCATCGCGCCAAGCGCCCCTGGCAGGGCGCGCAGGAGACCCCATCCCAGGAGACGCTGCCTCAGCACGACCCGGACTGCTTCCTCTGTCCGGGCAACACCCGCGTCACGGGTGATATCAATCCTGACTACAAAGGCACCTTCGTCTTTACCAACGATTTTGCCGCCCTGATGACCGACACGCCGGATGCCCCGCAGAGCAACGACCCGCTGCTGCGCTGCGAAAGCGCGCGCGGCACCAGCCGGGTGATCTGCTTCTCGCCGGATCACAGCAAAACCCTGCCGGAGCTGAGCGTCGAAGCCCTGACCGAGGTGGTGAAAACCTGGCAGGAGCAGACCGCCGAGCTGGGACAGCGCTATCCGTGGGTACAGGTCTTTGAGAACAAGGGGGCGGCGATGGGCTGCTCCAACCCGCATCCTCATGGACAGGTGTGGGCCAACAGCTTCATGCCGAACGAAGTGGAGCGGGAAGATCGCCTGCAAAAAACCTATTTCGCTGAGCAGCAGTCGCCGATGCTGCTGGACTATGTCCAGCGCGAGCTGGCTGATGGCAGCCGCACCGTGGTGGAGACCGAACACTGGTTAGCGGTGGTGCCTTACTGGGCAGCCTGGCCGTTCGAGACCCTGCTGCTGCCGAAAACTCATGTGCTGCGGTTAACCGATCTGAGCGAAGCCCAGCGCAGCGATCTGGCCCTGGCGCTGAAAAAACTGACCAGCCGTTATGACAATCTGTTCCAGTGCTCCTTCCCGTATTCCATGGGCTGGCACGGCGCGCCCTTTAACGGCGAAGAGAATCCGCACTGGCAGCTGCACGCCCACTTCTATCCGCCGCTGCTGCGTTCCGCCACCGTGCGTAAGTTTATGGTCGGCTACGAAATGCTGGCAGAAACCCAGCGTGACCTGACGGCTGAACAGGCCGCAGAGCGTCTGCGTGCAGTGAGTGATGTCCACTTTCGCGAATCCGGAGAATAACAATGAGTCTGAAAGATAAAACCCACGCCCTGTTTGCTGAAAAATTTGGCTATCCCGCCACGCACGCCATTCAGGCGCCAGGCCGCGTTAACCTGATCGGCGAACACACCGACTACAACGACGGTTTTGTCCTTCCCTGCGCCATTGATTACCAGACGGTGATTAGCTGCGCGAAACGCGACGACCGCAAGGTGCGCGTGATGGCCGCCGATTACGACAACCAGATCGACGAATTTTCTCTCGATGCGCCGATTGTCGTGCATGACAGCCAGCAGTGGTCAAACTACGTTCGCGGCGTGGTGAAGCATCTGCAGAAGCGCGACAAAAATTTCGGCGGCGCGGATCTGGTGATCAGCGGCAACGTTCCCCAGGGCGCGGGCCTGAGTTCGTCCGCTTCGCTGGAAGTAGCCGTCGGCACCGTCTTCCAGCAGCTTTATCATCTGCCGCTGGATGGCGCGCAGATCGCCCTTAACGGGCAGGAAGCAGAGAACCAGTTCGTCGGCTGTAACTGCGGGATCATGGATCAGCTGATTTCGGCGCTGGGCAAAAAAGGCCACGCGCTGCTGATCGACTGCCGCTCACTGGGCACCAAAGCGGTCACCCTGCCGAAAGGCGTGGCGGTAATTATTATCAACAGTAACTTCAAACGCACCCTGGTCGGCAGCGAGTACAACACCCGCCGCGAGCAGTGCGAAACCGGGGCGCGTTTCTTCCAGCAGTCCGCCCTGCGCGATGTCTCGCTGACCGAGTTCAATAAAGTGGCGCACGAACTGGATCCGGTGGTGGCAAAACGCGTTCGTCACGTCCTGACCGAAAATGCCCGCACCGTCGAAGCGGCGTCAGCGCTGGAGAAAGGCGATCTGCTGCGTATGGGTGAGCTGATGGCGCAGTCTCATGCCTCCATGCGCGATGATTTCGAAATCACCGTGCCGCAGATCGACACTCTGGTGGAGATTGTGAAAGCGGCTATTGGCGAGCAGGGTGGCGTGCGTATGACCGGCGGCGGCTTCGGCGGCTGCGTGGTGGCGCTGGTGCCAGAGGACCTGGTGCCAGTGGTTCAGCAAGCCGTTGAGCAACAGTATGAAGCCAAAACCGGCATCAAAGAGACCTTCTATGTTTGCAATGCCTCACAAGGAGCTGGCCAGTGCTAAATGAAACCCCTGTTCTTGCCCCTGACGGTCTGCCGTATCGCCTGATCACCCTGCGCAACGATGCAGGGATGGTCGTTACCCTGATGGACTGGGGCGCGACGCTGCTCTCCGCCCGCGTCCCGATGGCCGACGGCAGCGTGCGAGAAACCCTGCTCGGCTGCGCGTCGCCTGAACAGTACGTTGAGCAAACCGCCTTTCTTGGCGCCTCGGTAGGCCGCTATGCCAACCGTATCGCCAAAAGCCGCTTTGAGCTGGACGGCGTGCGCTATGATCTGCTGCCAAGCCAGGGCGAAAACCAGCTGCACGGCGGCCCGGACGGATTTGATAAACGTCGCTGGCGCATCCTGCAGCAAAACGATGGCGAAGCGCTGCTGGCCCTCGACTCGCCGGACGGCGATCAGGGTTTTCCGGGCAACTGTGCGGCGACCGTGCATTACCGCTTAACGGCTGACAACCGTATCGCCATTGAGTACCGCGCCACCGTCGATAAGCCTTGCCCTGTCAACCTGACCAACCACGCCTATTTCAACCTCGACGGTAACTGCAGCGACGTCCGCCAGCACCGCCTGCAACTGCTGGCGCAGAGCTATCTGCCTGTGGATGAGATGGGGATCCCGCACGAGGGATTAAAAGCGGTAGCCGGAACCAGCTTTGATTTCCGCACCACTAAAGCCATCGCTCAGGACTTCCTGGCGGACGACGATCAGCGCAAGGTGAACGGTTACGATCATGCTTTCCTGCTGGATGCTCAGGGCGATCTGAGCAAACCCGCGGCACAGCTCTGGTCTGCCGATGAAAAGCTGCAGATGACGGTCTATACCACTGCCCCTGCCCTGCAGTTCTATTCCGGCAACTTCCTTGAGGGCACCCCGGCGCGCGAAGACGGGGAGTACCGTGTCTGGCAAGGCCTGGCGCTGGAAAGCGAGTTCCTGCCCGACAGCCCGAACCATGCGGAATGGCCGCAGCCCGACTGCGTGCTGCGCCCGGGCGAGGAGTACATCAGCGTCACGGAATATCACTTTATCGCACAATAAAATTGGGCCCTCCTGCTGGAGGGCTTTTTTTTACCCATCTTGCTGAAAATAGCGCCAGTCACCGACAAAATGACAACCCCTCATTCACAAGCATCTTACACTCCGACGCTATTTTCGCTATGGTTAGGGTTAAGCGTTGCCCGCGGGATAACTGCGGCAATATAATGAGAATTGTTATCATTCAAATAATGCTTGTTCTGGAGGAGTATAATATGGCTGTAACTAAGCTGGTTCTGGTACGTCACGGCGAAAGCCAGTGGAACAACGAAAACCGTTTTACCGGTTGGTATGATGTTGACCTGTCCGAGAAAGGCGTAGGCGAAGCGAAAGCAGCAGGTAAACTGCTGAAAGAGGAAGGCTTCAGCTTTGATTTTGCTTATACCTCCGTGCTGAAACGTGCCATCCACACCCTGTGGAACGTGCTGGACGAACTGGATCAGGCCTGGCTGCCGGTTGAGAAATCCTGGAAGCTGAACGAGCGTCATTACGGTGCGCTGCAGGGTCTGAACAAAGCCGAAACCGCAGAGAAATACGGTGACGAGCAGGTTAAACAGTGGCGTCGCGGTTTTGCTGTTACTCCACCAGAGCTGACCAAAGATGACGAGCGTTACCCGGGCCACGATCCGCGTTACGCATCACTGACTGACGCTGAGCTGCCAACCACCGAAAGCCTGGCGCTGACTATCGATCGCGTTGTGCCTTACTGGAACGAAACCATTCTGCCACGCCTGAAAAGCGGCGAGCGCGTGATCATCGCCGCTCACGGTAACTCCCTGCGTGCGCTGGTGAAGTACCTGGACAACATGGGCGAAGACGAGATCCTCGAGCTGAACATCCCAACTGGCGTACCGCTGGTATACGAGTTCGACGAGAACTTCAAACCTGTTAAGCACTACTATCTGGGTAACGCAGACGAGATCGCGGCAAAAGCTGCTGCGGTTGCGAACCAGGGTAAAGCGAAGTAATAAAAAAGCCCGGTCGTGATGACCGGGCCTTAAAGACTGTATGCCGGATGACTATCCGGCATTTTTTTATCCGCGACGGGCTTTCACCGCGTTCGCCAGCTGGCGCAGCACGGTTTCGGTATCGTCCCAGCCGATGCAGGCATCGGTCACGCTCTTACCGTAAACCAGCGGCTCGCTGCCTTCCAGATTCTGATTGCCTTCCACCAGGTGGCTTTCAATCATCACCCCAATAATCGCCTTTTCACCACCAGCAATCTGCTGGCAGACGTCGGTGCCGACATCCATCTGCTTTTTGAACTGCTTGCTGGAGTTGGCGTGGCTGAAGTCAATCATCACCTGCGCCGCCAGACCGGCTTTTTCCAGGCCCGATTTCACTTCGGCCACGTGTGCCGCGCTGTAGTTAGGTTCTTTACCGCCACGCAGAATGATATGGCAGTCGCCATTCCCGCTGGTATTCACAATTGCGGAGTGGCCCCACTTGGTGACGGAGAGGAAGCAGTGCGGCGCGCCGGCAGCGTTGATGGCGTCGATAGCCACTTTGATGGTGCCATCGGTGCCGTTTTTGAAGCCAACCGGGCAGGAGAGCCCTGACGCCAGCTCGCGGTGAACCTGAGATTCGGTCGTACGCGCACCAATGGCGCCCCAGCTCATCAGGTCTGCAAGGTACTGTGGAGTGATCATGTCGAGGAATTCACCTGCTGCCGGCAGGCCGCTGTCGTTGATGTCCAGCAGCAGCTTACGGGCGATGCGCAGGCCGTCGTTGATCTGGAAGCTGCCATCCATATGCGGATCGTTGATCAGCCCTTTCCAGCCCACTGTGGTGCGCGGCTTCTCAAAATAGACGCGCATGACGATTTCCAGCTCATCCTTCAGCGCTTCACGCAGCGTCAGCAGACGTGCCGCATACTCTTTCGCCGCCGCAGGATCGTGAATGGAACATGGACCGATAACCACCAGAAGACGATCGTCATTGCCTTTCAGGATCTTGTGGATCGCTTTACGGGCATGAGAAACGGTGTTGGCGGCGTTTTCAGTGGCAGGAAACTTCTCAAGGAGTGCTACAGGAGGTAATAACTCGTTGATCTCTTTAATACGTAAATCGTCATTCTGATAATTCATGTTCGTTCCAGCGTTGCCATACTTTTATAAATGAATGCAATCCCTCCAATCTATCTTGTCAGTCAGGAAGTGTAAACTCGCTTTTACACTACGCACAGATAAATCCTGGAATTCGCTTAAAAAACGCCACAAAGTAGCGAAAAACGAGATACACCCTAAACTTTTTAACTGTATGCACTGCAATTATTTATTTTATCGCGATTCCATACTGACCTAAGTAGGGATCATGGCATCTTTAACCACTGAGCGGTATATCGATTTCGCATATGCACTGTGGAAAGAAGTTATCCAGAACATAACGACCAGAACAGGAGCAGCATGATGAAAATGACTAAACTCGCAACCCTTTTCCTGACCGCTTCCCTTACCATGGCAAGTGGTGCTGCGCTGGCCGCTGATTCCGCCGCGGGCTCTGACAGCAATAACGGCCAGGCGAATGCCGCCGCTGATGCAGGGGCAGTTGCACCTGATGCACGTCAAAATATTGCACCAAATAATACCGGCAACAGCCAGATCAATACCGGATCAGGCACTACCGGCACAACGGGTACAGGCGGCACCATGCTGAACCCGGACGGGACCAATTCCAGCAGCACCGGGGTGACCAACGGTACCGGCAATAGCTCAACCACGGGCGGTACTAACTCCGTAATGGGTAACGATGACCCGAGCAAGATGAATGGCTCTGGCATGAGCAAGGACGAGCAGCATAAAAACTCTATGTGTAAAGACGGTAAGTGCCCGGAGCAAAGCGGTAAAGTCGATAATGAACGTACCATGGAAGAACGTAAAACCGACGGTACTACCCAGTAATTCACCGTAACGCGGTTATGATGAAGGAGAGCTCAGGCTCTCCT
Source organism: Leclercia adecarboxylata (assembly GCF_023639785.1). NCBI lineage: Bacteria > Pseudomonadati > Pseudomonadota > Gammaproteobacteria > Enterobacterales > Enterobacteriaceae > Leclercia > Leclercia adecarboxylata. Next base: position 1,330,142 of record NZ_CP098325.1, on the reverse strand, counting down.
TTATTTTTTGTGCAAAATGTTAAAAACTCTACACTTAAAATAATAATTAACCGGGAAATTATTAATGGCGCACACCCATTCACACGCCCCTTCTTCTCAGGATCAAAATGCTAAACGCTTAATGCTGGCGTTTGGCGTCACCGCGACCTTTATGGTCATCGAAGTTACAGGCGGGCTGATTTCAGGCTCGCTGGCGCTGCTGGCCGACGCGGGCCATATGCTGACGGATGCGGCGGCCCTGCTCTTTGCCCTGCTCGCGGTGGTGTTTGCCCGACGCCCTCCCAGCAGTGGACGCACCTTTGGCTGGCTGCGTCTCACCACTCTCGCCGCCTTCGTCAATGCTCTTGCACTGGTGTTGATCACTGTCCTGATTGTCTGGGAAGCCATTCAGCGCTTCCGCTATCCGCAGCCTGTCGCGGGTGTCACCATGATGGTGGTTGCCGTCGCCGGGCTTGTGGCCAATATTCTGGCCTTCTGGCTTTTGCATCGCGGTAGCGAAGAGAAAAACCTCAACGTCCGCGCCGCTGCGCTACATGTGCTGGGGGATCTGCTGGGCTCGGTAGGTGCCATCGTCGCGGCGCTGGTGATCCTCTGGACAGGCTGGACGCCGGTCGACCCGATACTCTCGATTCTGGTTTCGTGTCTGGTGCTACGCAGCGCCTGGCGTCTGTTGCACGAGAGTGTGAATGAGCTACTGGAAGGCGCGCCGGCCACGCTGGATATTCCGGCGCTGAAGCGAAACTTAACGCGCTCCATTCCGGAAGTGCGCGATGTTCATCATATTCATGTCTGGATGGTGGGCGAAAAACCCCTGATGACGCTGCACGTCCAGGTGATCCCTCCCCACGATCACGATGCGTTACTGGGGCGTATTCAGCACTTCCTGGAGCACCATTACGCCATTGCGCACAGCACCATCCAGATGGAATACACCCCCTGTAATGGACCGGATTGCCATCTCAACGAGATTGAGCCCGGCCATACACATCATCACCACCACTAGCGCGACAACGCGTGAGAGCCTCGCTCGCGCGCGCTGTTAATCCACATCCTGCTGCCGTTCAGGGCGATGAAGGTAAGGATCATATACTCCAGCGACATGGCATAGACCCCCTGCAGAGCGAAGATCGCCACGCTGATGACGTTAATGATCACCCACAGCAGCCAGTTTTCGACATATTTACGGGTCATCAGGATCATGGCGGCAATGGAGAGCACCATCATGCATGAATCCCAGAACGGGAAGGCGTCAGGCTGCAGTTCCGGCATCGTCACGTTCATGCCGAGGGCATTCATCACCGAGACGGCCACGCGGGTCAGGAAGGCAAACACCGGGTCGATATAGACCGTCATCAGGCCAATCGCCACCACGCAGGCTGCGAGCCAGCCGATGGCCTTCGGCAACGGCAGCCAGCGGATCTGCAATTCTGCCTCCTGCTGGCTGTTCTGCCGCGACCATGCGTACCAGCCATAGATATTGGCGGCAAAGAAGAACAGCTGCAGCAGCAGGCTGGCATACAGCTGGATCTGAAAGAAGATAATGGCAAAAAGCGTGACGTTCACCAGGCCAAACGCGTAATTGACAATCTTCTCCAGACTGGCGAGCCAGATACAGAGCAGGCCTGCAATTGTCCCTACGGCTTCAATCCATGACAAGTCATAGCCGCCAGCGCCAATCGGTATATGTACCAGAATGTTTTGCGTGCTAAAAAAATCCATCTTTTCCCCTGAGCGTTACGTTTACGTGGTTTAAGGACGTAGTGTAGCCGCAAAATCCAGCATGCGGTTAAGCGGAATTAAGGCCCCTTCCCGCAGCGCAGCATCGACATGGATCTCATGGGCTGACCCACCCGACTCCAGCCCGTCTGCAATCGCCTTCAGCCCGTTCATGGCCATCCACGGACAGTGCGCGCAGCTGCGACAGGTTGCCCCCTCACCTGCTGTTGGCGCCTCCAGCAGCTCTTTGCCAGGCACCGCCTGCTGCATTTTGTAGAAGATGCCACGATCGGTCGCCACAATAAGCTGACTGTGCGGCAACGTTTTAGCGGCATTGATCAGCTGGCTGGTAGAGCCAACGGCATCCGCCATGTCGACGATAGCCTGCGGTGATTCCGGATGGACCAGAATAGCCGCATCCGGATAAAGACCTTTCATGCGTGCCAGCGCCTGGGTTTTGAATTCGTCATGCACGATACAGGCCCCCTGCCAGCACAGAATATCCGCCCCGGTCTGCTTCTGAACGTAGTTACCCAGGTGTTTGTCCGGTGCCCAGATAATTTTCTCGCCCAGGCTGTCGAGGTGCTCAATGAGTTCTACGGCAATGCTGGAGGTAACGACCCAGTCGGCACGCGCCTTGACCGCCGCTGAGGTGTTGGCGTAAACCACTACCGTTCTGTCAGGATGCGCGTCGCAGAAGGCGGTAAATTCATCGATCGGGCAGCCCAGATCGAGGGAGCATTCCGCATTCAGGGTCGGCATCAGGATAGTCTTTTCCGGACTGAGGATTTTTGCCGTCTCACCCATAAAACGGACCCCGGCTACCAGCAACGTGGAAGCAGGATGTTTTGCGCCAAAGCGCGCCATCTCCAGGGAGTCCGAAATGCAGCCGCCCGTCTCTTCTGCCAACTGCTGAATTTCAGGGTCGGTGTAGTAATGCGCCACCATGACCGCATCACGCTCTTTGAGCAGACGCTTAATTTTTTCACGGTAAAACTGCTTTTCGTCCAGGCTCAGCGGAACAGGTTTTGGCGGGAAGGGATAGATAGCGGCTTCAGGATCAAACATCACACTCATTTTGGCTTCTCGTTTTACTGGCTTAACAAATTTGCCATGCTTTAGCGATGATAACCAAAGTGACGGCAATTGTGTTTTGTATACTAAACAAGATAGCGAATTTAAGGTGAAAAGTCACTTCAAAAGGGAGCCGGTAGCATTTGATCGATGAGTTACGTGAATGTAGGCCTGATAAGCGCAGCGCCATCAGGCATGTGTTTCATGCGCAGGAATAACAGATAGCAAAAAAGCGCCTTTAGGGCGCCTTTTTACATTGGTGGGTCGTGCAGGATGACTCGCTTCGCTCGCCCTTCGGGCCGTCGCCGCCAGCGGCTCCGTTGCCTCACTGCGTTCGGCCCGAACCTGCTGCAGGTTCGAATCGTCCGGATCGCAGATAGCAAAAAGGCGCCTTTAGGGCGCCTTTTTACATTGGTGGGTCGTGCAGGATGACTCGCTTCGCTTGCCCTTCGGGCCGTCGCCGCCAGCGGCTCCGTTGCCTCACTGCGTTCGGCCCGAACCTGCTGCAGGTTCGAATCGTCTGGATCGCAGATAGCAAAAAGGCGCCTTTAGGGCGCCTTTTTACATTGGTGGGTCGTGCAGGATTCGAACCTGCGACCAATTGATTAAAAGTCAACTGCTCTACCAACTGAGCTAACGACCCCTTGCGGGATGTACTGCTTTCTTCGAAGTGGTGGGTCGTGCAGGATTCGAACCTGCGACCAATTGATTAAAAGTCAACTGCTCTACCAACTGAGCTAACGACCCATTCGGGTGCTGACTTCGAAGATTTTTACTCGGTACCAATTTAAAATTGGTGGGCCGTGCAGGATGACTCGGCTTCGCCTCGCCCTTCGGGCCGTTGCTAAAGCAACGTTATCCTTCACGTTTAATATCCGAGTCAGATATTAAAATTGGTGGGTCGTGCAGGATTCGAACCTGCGACCAATTGATTAAAAGTCAACTGCTCTACCAACTGAGCTAACGACCCGAGTGGTGGGTGATGACGGGATCGAACCGCCGACCCCCTCCTTGTAAGGGAGGTGCTCTCCCAGCTGAGCTAATCACCCGATACTACGCTGGATACTACTTTAAGTGGTGGGTCGTGCAGGATGACTCGGCTTCGCCTCGCCCTACGGGCCGTTGCTGACGCAACGTTATCCTTCACGCTAACCTACTGCTTTCCACTTAATTAGTGGTGGGTCGTGCAGGATTCGAACCTGCGACCAATTGATTAAAAGTCAACTGCTCTACCAACTGAGCTAACGACCCACTATTTTGGCTGCTTTTGGGCTGTTTGATATCCCTTGGCAACGGCGGCATATATTACTGATTTCAGAATTCTGCGCAACTAAAATTTTGATGAATATCACTTAACTGCTTATGAATTATGCGGCAAGACCAGAAAAAACGCGATTTCTGGTCATACGGCAATCAACCCATCGCAGCAAGACGTTTTTGCGCCTGTTTTGCACCTTCGGTACCCGGGAATTTAGCAACCACCTGCTGGAACACGGCTTTCGCTTTCGCGGTGTCGCCTTTGTCCTGCATGATCACACCGACCTTGTACATCGCGTCAGGTGCTTTCGGTGATTTAGGGTAATTTTTAACGACAGAGGCAAAATAGAATGCCGCATCGTCTTTTTTACCTTTGTTGTAATTCAACTGACCCAGCCAGTAGTTAGCGTTTGGCTGATAGGTGGAATCCGGGTATTTCTTGACGAAGTTCTGAAACGCCGCCATAGCCTCGTCCTGACGCGAGTTGTCTTGCACCAGGGCGATTGCCGCGTTGTAATCAGTGTTCGCATCACCGCTCTGCACAGGCGCAGCCGTTGAGGCTGACGTATCAGCCTGAGGCGTTGCCGCCGCACCAGCACCCTGATCCCCTGTCGCCGGTTGCGCTGCTGCGCCGCCGTTATTCAGGCTATCAATCTGCAACAGGATCTGCTTCTGGCGCTCCACAACCTGATTGAGCTGGTACTGGCTTTCCTGGATCTGTCCGCGCAGTGAGTCAATATCGGTTTGGTTGTCAGAGAGCTGCTGCTGAAGTTGGGTTAAAAGCTGGCTGTGAGCATTAGAAATACGCTCGAGTTGGGTGACCCGGTCTTCTACCGAGCCTGAGCCGACACTACTGATTGGTGCCTGAGCAAAAGCGGCCCAGGGGGCCGCTATACCAACCAGTAACGACAGACTCAACAGATGATGTCTGAAGTTACTGCTCATGCAATTCTCTTAGTAAACCAGTACGGCACGACGGTTTTTGGAGTAAGCCGCTTCGTCGTGGCCCAGTACTGCAGGTTTTTCTTTACCGTAAGAAACGATGGAGATCTGGTCAGCAGAAACGCCTTTACCCTGCAGGTACATTTTAACGGCGTTAGCACGACGCTCACCCAGGGAGATGTTGTACTCAGGCGTACCACGTTCGTCCGCGTGACCTTCTACGGTGACTTTGTAAGACGGGTTGCTACGCAGGAAGTTAGCGTGCGCATCCAGCATCGCAGCGAAGTCAGAACGGATGTCGAACTTGTCCAGATCGAAGTAAACAATGTTGTTCTGCTGCAGCTGCTGCATCTGAAGACGCGCTTGCTCTTCAGAAGACATATTGCCGTTGCCGTTTGCGTCCATACCGGTGCCGGCACCCATCATGCCTTCGCCGCTCTGGTCGTTGCTGGCGTTCTTGTTAGAAGAACACGCTGCGATTGCCATAACAGGCAGAGCGATCATCAGCCCTTTCAGCACTTTGTTCAGTTGCATTTCTATGATTCCTATATTATTCAATTAATTATTATTACAGGTACGGCGACCAGGCAGGTGATTTTACCTGTCCATCAGTTGCCGGAATACGCGCTTTGAAACGCCCATCGGTAGAAACCAGATTCAGCACGGATCCCATCCCCTGAGAAGAGCTGTAGATAACCATAGTGCCGTTAGGTGCCAGACTTGGCGTTTCGTCCAGGAAAGTCGACGACAGAACTTGTACGCCGCCCCCGCCCAGATCTTGTTTAGCAATGTGCTGCTGACCACCGGCCGAGCTAACCATTACCATGAACTTACCGTCAGCGCTCACGTCTGCGTCCTGGTTCTGAGAACCTTCCCAGGTGATACGCTGCGGTGCACCGCCGTTAATATTGACTTTATAAACCTGTGGACGACCCGCCTGGTCAGAGGTAAAGGCCAGGTTCTGGCTGTCCGGGAACCAGGTTGGTTCGGTGTTGTTGCTGCGACCGTCGGTGACCTGACGGATCTGGCCAGAGCCGATGTCCATCACGTACAGGTTCAGGCTACCGGTTTTAGACAGGGCAAACGCCAGTTTAGTACCGTCAGGCGAGAACGCAGGTGCGCCGTTATGACGTGGGAAAGAGGCAACCTGACGTACCGCACCGTTAGACAGCGTCTGGATAACCAGCGCTGAACGGCCACTTTCGAAGGTCACATACGCCAGCTTAGAACCGTCCGGTGACCAGGCCGGGGACATCAGCGGCTGTGGTGAACGGTGAACGGTGAACTGGTTGTAGCCATCGTAGTCAGAAACGCGCAGCTCATATGGGAACTGGCCGCCGTTGGTCTGCACAACGTAAGCGATACGGGTGCGGAATGCGCCTTTAATGCTGGTCAGCTTCTCAAAGACTTCATCACTCGCCGTATGGCCCGCATAACGCAGCCACTGTTTGTTCACTTTATAGCTGTTCTGTGCCAGCACGGTACCCGGTGCGCCACCGGTATCCACCAGCTGATAGGCCACGGTGTAACCGCCGTCCGGGTTAGGGGTAACCTGCCCCACCACTACCGCATCAATACCCAGCGCAGACCATGCCGCCGGTTGCAGTTCTGCGGCAGTGCCCGGCTGCTGTGGCAGACGAGAACGATCTAACGGATTGAATTTACCGCTATTGCGCAGGTCAGCAGCAACAATGCCACCCACATCTTCCGGCGCGGCACCAGGCCCTTTCCACTGGAACGGAACCACACCAATTGGACGTGCCGAATCCACCCCCTGGGTGATTTCGATACGCACTTCTGCGTGCAGCACCGCTGCCCACAGCATTAAAAAACTCATTGCAACACGTAATGCCTGCTTCATCATATCTCCCATATCCGGGTAACCTTACCCGCATAATTTAGCAGAATGTTAACAAACCCAAATAAACAAAACTACCAACTCACAGCCTCAAACGTAGACTGTTTTGCCAACTTTAGTGGGAAAAACGCTACAGTTTGAAATCAAGTTTGGCATCTTTTACTTTTTCATAAACAGCCTGGCTAGGCGGTTTAGGAATTCTGGCAGTTTTTGCTGCAGTGAGCGCTGCCTGACATAACGCAGGATCGCCGCCTTCTTCGGTGACATTCAGCAGCAGCCCGTCTGGTGCCAGCTTGATATGCAGCACACAGGATTTACCAGCATACAGATCGGCGCCATAGAGACGGCTCTGAATTGCGTTACGAATTTGCGTGGCATAGGCACTAATATCAGCGCCGGACGCGCCGCCGTTTGCCCCACTTGTCCCGCTATCTTTTGCTGGTTGACCGTTACCTTTTGCCCCACCCGATTTCGGCGCATTCTTACCTGAGCTCAAATCACCGAACAGGTCGTCTACATCCGATGCAGCCGCTTTTTCTGCTGCAGCTTTTTTCGCAGCAGCGGCTTTCGCGGCGGCGGCTTTGTCAGCAGCAGCTTTATCGGCAGCGGCTTTCTTCTCTGCAGCGGCTTTTTTATCTGCGGCTGCTTTTTCTGCCGCAGCGGCTTTCTTATCAGCTGCGGCTTTTTCTGCAGCCGCCTTTTCAGCTGCCGCGGCTTTCTCTGCCGCAGCGGCTTTTTTAGCGGCTTCAGCAGCCGCTTTCTTCTCGGCTTCCTGGGCAGCCTGCTTAGCGGCTTCTGCTTCGGCTTTCTTCTGGGCTTCTGCCGCGGCTTTCTTAGCCGCCTCTGCTTCTACCTTTTTCTTCGCGTCAGCAGCGGCTTTTGCTGCTTCGGCTTCAGCCTGTTTCTGCGCATCGGCAGCGGCTTTTTTCGCTGCTGCGGCGGCGGCTTCTGCGGCTTGTTTTGCCTGGGCATCCGCTTTCGCTTTAGCCTCTGCTGCGGCTTTCGCCGCGGCCTCTTCGGCCTGCTTCTGCTGCTCCTGGGCTTTCTTCGCTGCGGCTTCAGCCTGTTTCTGCTGCTCCGCCTGCTCTTTTGCCGCTTCCTGCGCCTGCAAGCGTTCTTTCTCAAGCTGCTTCAGGCGTTCCTGCTCGGCAGCCTGCTTTTCACGCAGCTCCTCCGCCTGCTGTTGCGCCTGTTTTTCGCGTTGCTCTTCAGCACGTTTCGCACTCGCTTGCTGCTGTTGCTGGCGGTTATAGTTCTGCACCACCGCGCCGGGATCGACCATGACAGCATCGATGGATGAACCTCCACCCCCGCCGGCAGCGGCATCCAGATGCTCATCGAACGAACTCCAGATCAGTGCTGCAAAAAGAATGACATGCAGCACCGCCGAGATAATTATCGCCCGTTTAAGCTTATCGTTTTGTTCGGTTGCCTTTGACACTATTGGTTCCCAAAAACTCTGTTGTGTACGCAGATGATCAAATAGGCTGCGTCATCAAGCCGACTGACTTAACGCCCGCGCTATGCAACAGGTTCAGCGCTTTAATTATTTCATCGTAAGGCACGTCTTTCGCACCCCCGATTAAGAAGACTGTTTTCGGATTGGATTGCAGACGTCGTTGCGCTTCCGCAATGACCTGCTCCGGCGGTAGCTGATCCATACGATCTTTTTCCACTACCACGCTGTACTGTCCAACCCCGGATACCTCAATGATGACCGGAGGATCGTCATTGGTGCTTACAGCCTGAGATTCTGTCGCGTCCGGCAGATCAACCTCAACGCTCTGGGTAATGATGGGTGCTGTCGCCATAAAGATCAGCAGCAGCACCAGCAGCACATCCAGCAGCGGTACAATGTTGATTTCGGACTTCAATTCGCGACGACCCCGTCCACGCTGTCTGGCCATGGTTTACCCCTTGTTGCTCTCGGTGCTGGTAAACGCCTGGCGGTGCAGAATCGCAGTGAACTCTTCCATGAAGTTGTCGTAGTTCAGTTCCAGTTTGTTCACACGCTGGTTCAGACGGTTATAGGCCATAACCGCTGGAATCGCCGCGAACAGACCGATAGCGGTCGCGATCAGCGCTTCTGCGATACCTGGTGCAACCATTTGCAGCGTCGCCTGTTTTACCGCCCCCAGGGCGATAAAGGCGTGCATGATCCCCCAGACCGTACCAAACAGACCGATATAAGGGCTGATGGAGCCGACGGTACCCAGGAACGGGATATGCGTTTCCAGCGTCTCCAGTTCACGGTTCATCGAAATACGCATCGCACGGGATGCGCCTTCAACGACCGCTTCCGGCGCATGGTTGTTAGCCCGGTGCAGGCGCGCGAACTCTTTAAATCCGCTATAGAAGATTTGCTCGGAGCCGGAGAGGTTTTCACGACGGCCCTGGCTCTCCTGATACAAACGAGAAAGTTCGATACCGGACCAGAACTTGTCTTCAAAAGCTTCCGCTTCGCGGCCTGCGGCGTTGAGGATACGGGTTCTCTGGATAATGATGGCCCAGGATGCGATTGAAAAACCAATCAAAATCAACATGATAAGTTTAACCAGAAGGCTCGCCTTCAGGAACAAATCAAGGATATTCATGTCAGTCACTGCTTAAACTCCGCGACAATAGACTTAGGAAGCGCACGAGGCTTCATGATGAGTGGATCAACACAGACAATCAGGACTTCAGCTTCGTTCAGTACCTGGTTCTCTCCATTGACGATCCGCTGCGTGAAAACCATCGAGGTTCCGCGCATTGATGTTATTTCCGTTTGGACTTCGAGCATATCGTCGAGTCTGGCAGGCGCAAAATACTCCAGCGTCATCTTGCGTACCACGAAGGCAACTCGCTCCGCCAACAGAACCTGCTGGCTAAAGTGATGATGGCGCAGCATTTCAGTGCGTGCTCGTTCATAAAAGGCAACGTAGCTGGCGTGGTAAACCACACCACCGGCGTCAGTGTCTTCATAGTAGACACGAACCGGCCATCGAAATAGCGTTGTATTCACTTTACATCCCGGTAATGCAAAAAGGTTTAGAGCTTTTGAACTTCGCTACTATACGCGCGGGAATGGTGGTTTGGAATGGGGGAAAGTAAACAGAGAGTAAATTTTTATGGGCCTGGGTAGACCCATAATTTTAACGGATAATTCTTATTCAGCTGAAAAAGAAAATCAGCCCAATCAGCAGGACCACATCCGCGATCAGCGGGCAAAAAATGCCCTGCCAGTGTACCGCTTTTGGACGAAAGCCAACGCCGTGGATCACACCAGCGCATACTGCCCACATCATGAGAAAACCGTGCCAGATTTCGAGCTCGCTGGTCTTCGCCGCAAAGCGCGACGGGTCCCAGAAGATGCAGCCCGCCAGCAGTAAGGCCATCACTAAGGAAAGCGCCCTTAACGGGCGCTTGTCCATGATCGCGTAGAGATACGTGATCATCAGTGTTTTTCTTCACCGGCTTTGGTCGCTTCAACATGCTCAAGCGCCAGGGCGGTAATCACACCAAATGCACAGGCCAGAAGCGTTCCTAAAATCCATGCGAAATACCACATATTCAGCTCCTTCCTTAATACATAGAGTGAGTATTGCTTTCGATATGTTCTTTCGTGATACGACCGTACATTTTCCAGTAACACCAGGCGGTGTAAGCCAGAATGATCGGTACGAACACGGCAGCCACAAACGTCATCAGATTCAGCGTCATCTGACTGGAGGTGGCATCCCACATGGTCAGACTCGCATTCAGCATGGTGCTGGACGGCATCACGAACGGGAACATCGCGATACCGGCAGTCAGGATAATGCACGCCAGGGTCAGTGAAGAGAAGATAAACGCCAGAGCGCCTTTTTCCATGCGAGACGTCAGCAGTGTCAGCAGCGGAAGCACCACGCCCAGCGCCGGAATCGCCCACAGAATCGGGGTATTATTGAAGTTCACCAGCCAGGCGCCTGCCTGACGAGCCACTTCTTTAGTCAGCGGGTTCGATGGCGCAGTATGGTTAATCGCTGAGGTCACCACGTAACCGTCGATACCAAACATGACCCATACGCCTGCCAGCGCGAAGCCAACCAGCGTCACCAGAGCCGCAATCTGCGATACCGCACGAGAGCGCAGATGCAGTTCACCCACGGTACGCATTTGCAGATAGGTTGCCCCCTGGGTGAGGATCATCGCCACGCTGACCACGCCCGCCAGCAGGCCGAACGGGTTCAGCAGCTGGAAGAAGTTGCCGGTGTAGTACAGGCGCATGTATTCATCGAGGTGGAACGGCACGCCCTGCAGCAGGTTGCCGAACGCGACGCCGATTACCAAAGGTGGCACGAAGCTACCGATGAAGATGCCCCAGTCCCACATGTTGCGCCAGCGGGTATCTTCGATCTTCGAGCGGTAATCAAAACCCACCGGACGGAAGAACAACGACGCCAGCACCAGGATCATCGCCACATAGAAGCCGGAGAACGCCGCGGCGTAGACCATCGGCCAGGCAGCAAACAGCGCACCACCTGCGGTGATGAGCCACACCTGGTTACCGTCCCAGTGAGGGGCGATGGAGTTAATCATAATTCGACGCTCGGTATCATTACGACCGAGGAAGCGGGTGAGCATGCCCACCCCCATGTCGAACCCGTCAGTGACCGCGAAACCAATCAGTAAGATCCCGACCAGCAGCCACCAGATAAAACGCAATACTTCATAATCGATCATTTGACGACTCCTGTCTTAGCGTGCCGGCTGAGTAGCCACGGTGGACTGCTCGTAGTGGTAGCGACCGGTTTTCAGGCTGCTTGGGCCAAGGCGCGCAAACTTGAACATCAGGAACAGTTCAGCCACCAGGAACAGGGTGTACAGACCACAAATCAGCAGCATGGAGAAGATCAGATCCCCGGCGGTCAGGGATGAGTTCGCCACGGCAGTTGGCAGTACCTCACCGATAGCCCACGGCTGACGGCCATACTCGGCAACAAACCAGCCGGATTCGATGGCGATCCACGGCAGTGGGATACCATACAGCGCCGTGCGCAGCAGCCATTTTTTCTCGCCGATACGGTTGCGGATAACCGACCAGAAAGAAGCGCCGATGATCAACAGCATGATGATGCCGCAGCCAACCATGATACGGAACGCGAAGTACAGCGGCGCGACACGTGGAATGGAGTCTTTCGTCGCCAGCTGGATCTGCTCTTCCGTCGCGTCAGAGACGTTCGGGGTATAGCGCTTCAGCAGCAGACCGTAACCCAGGTCTTTCTTCACGTTGTTAAACTCATCGCGAACGGTCTGATCGGTAGAACCGTCACGCAGTTGCTCCAGCAGGGAGTAGGCTTTCATCCCGTTACGGATACGCTCTTCATGCTGCACCAGCAGGTCTTTCAGGCCGATAACCGGCGTATCCACAGAGCGGGTGGCAATGATACCGAGCGCATAAGGGATCTGAATAGCGAAGTGGTTTTCCTGCGCGTCCTGATCGGGAATACCAAACAGGGTGAAGGCGGCTGGCGCAGGCTGGGTTTCCCACTCTGCTTCGATCGCGGCCAGTTTGGTTTTCTGCACGTCGCCCATCTCGTAACCGGATTCATCACCCAGCACAATAACGGAGAGGATAGCGGCCATACCGAAGCTTGCCGCGATGGCGAAAGAGCGCTTGGCAAAGGCGAAGTCACGACCACGCAGCATGTAGTAGGCGCTGATGCCCAGCACGAACATCGCGCCGCAGACATAGCCGGATGCCACAGTGTGAACGAATTTCACCTGCGCCACCGGGTTCAGCACCAGCTCGGAGAAGCTGACCATCTCCATACGCATGGTTTCGAAGTTGAAATCAGACGCGATAGGGTTCTGCATCCAGCCGTTGGCCACCAGGATCCACAGCGCGGACAGGTTAGAGCCCAGAGCGACCAGCCAGGTGACGCACATGTGCTGTACTTTACCCAGGCGATCCCAGCCAAAGAAGAACAGACCTACAAAGGTGGATTCGAGGAAGAAGGCCATCAGACCTTCAATGGCCAGCGGCGCACCGAAGATATCCCCGACATAGTGGGAATAGTAAGACCAGTTAGTCCCGAACTGGAACTCCATGGTCAGACCGGTTGCCACGCCCAGGGCAAAGTTGATACCAAACAACTTGCCCCAGAACTTGGTCATATCTTTATAAATCTGTTTGCCGGAAAGGACGTAGACCGTTTCCATAATGGCCAGCAGGAACGCCATACCGAGCGTCAGTGGCACAAAAAGGAAGTGGTACATCGCGGTCAAGGCAAACTGTAAGCGCGACAGTTCGACTATATCTAACATCATGACTCCTTGCTCATCGCATGAAGACTCCGAGAGTGAACCCCGTTAGAAAGGATCCACACACATGCCCCAAAAAAAAGTTATCAGCATCCTTTCTTCGTTACTTAATCTTCGCAGGAGGAAAAAGCCATGATGAAAGGTTGCAGATGCGTTAATAAAAACAGAAATTGATCCCGCAAATATATTACGCTGCAAAACCCTTACAATAAACAGGTTTTTATTGAAAGCGTTTTATGTTTTACGACAGCGATCAATATATAGCGAATTTACCCCTTTTCGACCAGTTTGATCGGGAACAATTTAACGCCTTTTGGCGCTCTTTTCCAGGTATTAAATATTGATATAAATCAATATCGCCCAGGTGTGTTAAGGGTGTTTCTGCATGGTAAATACAATGAAAATAATGTTAACAGTATGTTTGCCGATCGACGTGGTAGTTATCAAATAAAGGGAAAAATATAAATAAAGGTGATTTAAATTAACGCAAAAAGCGGCGCAGGTTTTTAATAGTGCCGAACAGTTAATGTTAGATGCTTCACAGTAATTTTCCACGCCGTTTTTTATTCAAAATAGTTATCACAAATATTTTACTTTTAACAATCCATAAATTAACACCGCGCTGTTACCATTTTGTTTCTGATCGTATCCCCCCCTCCTTTACCTGACGCCTCTGCTGAGATTTTATTCGCCCTTCCCTTTTGCGGCATGGGGCAAATCGCGGCCAAAAAAAAGGCCATCTTACGATGGCCAACCATGTCGAAACGGACATTTATTATGTCAAAGCTCCCCGCACGGGGAGCAGAGAGGATTTACTTAATGATGGATTTCAGTGCTTCACCGATGTCAGCCAGGCTGCGAACGGTTTTCACGCCAGCGGCTTCCAGCGCTGCGAATTTCTCGTCCGCAGTACCTTTACCGCCCGCGATGATGGCGCCTGCGTGGCCCATACGCTTGCCTTTCGGCGCAGTCACACCCGCGATGTAGCCAACGACTGGCTTAGTCACATGGTCTTTAATGTAAGCAGCCGCTTCTTCTTCCGCGCTACCGCCGATCTCACCGATCATGACGATCGCTTCAGTCTGCGGGTCTTCCTGGAACAGCTTCAGGATGTCGATGAAGTTAGAGCCCGGGATTGGGTCGCCGCCGATGCCCACACAGGTGGACTGGCCGAAACCGTAGTCGGTGGTCTGCTTAACCGCTTCATAGGTCAAGGTACCGGAACGGGAGACGATGCCCACTTTGCCCGGCTTGTGAATGTGGCCCGGCATGATGCCGATTTTGCATTCGCCTGGGGTGATGACGCCCGGGCAGTTTGGCCCGATCATGCGTACACCCGCTTCGTCCAGCTTCACCTTCACGGTCAGCATATCCAGCGTCGGGATACCTTCGGTAATGGTGATGATCAGTTTGATACCTGCGTCGATAGCTTCCAGAATGGAGTCTTTGCAGAATGGCGCCGGAACGTAGATCACGGTGGCGGTTGCGCCAGTCGCTTCTACCGCTTCACGCACGGTGTTGAACACCGGCAGGCCCAGATGCGTGGTGCCGCCTTTGCCTGGCGTTACGCCGCCAACCATCTGCGTACCGTAAGCAATCGCCTGCTCAGAGTGGAATGAACCCTGGCTACCGGTGAAGCCCTGGCAGATAACCTTGGTATCTTTATTAATTAAAACGGACATTATTTCCCCTCCACTGCGGCAACAACCTGCTGAGCTGCATCCGTCAGACTTTTCGCTGCAATAATATTCAGGCCGCTGTCAGCCAGTTTTTTCGCGCCGAGTTCAGCGTTGTTACCTTCCAGACGGACAACAACCGGGACGTTTACGCCCACTTCTTCTACCGCGCCGATGATACCGTCAGCGATCAGGTCGCAACGTACGATACCGCCGAAGATGTTAACCAGAACCGCTTTTACATTGTCATCGGAGAGGATGATTTTGAATGCTTCGGTCACGCGCTCTTTGGTTGCACCGCCGCCCACATCCAGGAAGTTTGCCGGCTCGCCGCCGTGCAGCTTAACGATGTCCATGGTGCCCATTGCCAGGCCCGCACCGTTAACCATGCAGCCGATGTTGCCATCGAGTGCTACGTAGTTCAGCTCCCACTGTGCAGCCTGCGCTTCACGTGGGTCTTCCTGGGACTGGTCGCGCATTTCGCGCAGGTCTGCCTGGCGGAACAGCGCGTTGCCGTCAGCGCCCAGTTTGCCGTCGAGGCAGATCAGATCGCCCTGCTTAGTGATAACCAGCGGGTTGATTTCGATCAGCGCCAGGTCGCGCTCGAGGAAGATAGTGGCCAGGCCCATGAAGATCTTGGTGAATTGCTGCACCAGTTTGCCTTCCAGACCCAGTTTGAATGCCAGCTCACGACCCTGGTAAGGCATTGGGCCTGCCAGCGGATCGATAGCGACTTTGTGGATCAGGTGTGGGGTCTCTTCCGCCACTTTTTCGATTTCCACGCCGCCTTCGGTAGAGGCCATAAACACCACGCGACGGGAGCTACGATCTACGACTGCGCCAAGGTAGAGTTCTTTTGCAATATCGGTTGCCGCTTCAACCAGGATCTGGTTAACCGGCTGGCCGCCTGCGTCTGTCTGATAGGTCACCAGACGCTTACCGAGCCAATGTTCTGCAAAGGCGCGGATCTCTTCTTTGCTGTTAACAACCTTCACACCGCCCGCTTTACCGCGGCCGCCAGCGTGAACCTGACATTTTACTACCCAAGGACCCGCACCGATTTTAGAGGCGGCTTCTTCTGCTTCACGAGGGGTATTGCAGGCATAACCCACCGGAGCCGGTAAGCCATACCGGGCAAACAGCTGTTTTGCCTGATATTCATGTAAGTTCATGTGTTCTATCCATCCTTCAGGGTAATCGTTAGGTCATGCTTTTGTAGGCCCGGCAGACAAAACGCCGCCGGGCAGTACCGCTAAAAACTAGACGTCCAGCAGCAGACGCGTTGGATCTTCCAGCAGCTCTTTAATGGCTACCAGGAAGCCCACAGACTCGCGGCCGTCGATCAGACGGTGATCGTAGGAGAGCGCCAGATACATCATCGGCAGGATCTCGACTTTACCGTCAACCGCCATAGGACGATCTTTGATGGCGTGCATGCCAAGGATCGCGCTCTGCGGTGGGTTGATGATTGGAGTAGACATCAGCGAACCGAATACGCCACCGTTGGTAATGGTGAAGTTACCGCCGGTCAGGTCGTCTACGGTCAGCTTGCCGTCACGGCCTTTTACTGCCAGCTCTTTGATGTTCTTCTCGATGTCAGCCATGCCCAGGGTATCCACATCACGCAGAACCGGGGTCACCAGGCCACGTGGGGTAGAAACGGCCATGCTCACGTCGAAGTAGTTGTGATAAACCACGTCATCGCCATCGATGGAGGCGTTCACTTCCGGGTAGCGTTTCAGCGCTTCAACAACCGCTTTCACGTAGAAGGACATAAAGCCCAGACGGATACCGTGACGTTTTTCAAACGCGTCACCGTACTGCTTACGCAGGTCCATGATTGGCTTCATGTTGACTTCGTTGAAGGTGGTCAGCATCGCGGTAGAGTTTTTCGCTTCCAGCAGACGCTCGGCCACACGCTTACGCAGACGGGTCATCGGCACGCGTTTTTCGCTGCGGGCGCCCAGCGCTGGCGCTGGCTGTGCTGCTGTCGCCGCAGGGGCTTTGGCTTCTGCTTTCGCTTCAGAAGGCCCTTTAGCCAGATGCTTGTCGATATCTTCGCGAGTCAGACGGCCACCCACGCCGGTGCCTTTAATGGCAGCCGGGTCGAGGCTGTGCTCGGCCAGCAGACGACGGATCGCCGGGCTGAGCGCGTCGTTAGTCTGCTCTTCCAGGGAGGCCTGCTGGCGCTGCGCTGGGGTAGAAGCTTTCTCTTCAGTTTTCGCGCTGGACTCTTTACCTGCGCTGTTGCCTTCACGCAGGCGGCCCAGGATCTGGCGAGACGTTACGGTTGTCCCTTCATCTTCCAGTACGGCATCAAGAACACCATCCGCCGAAGCCGGTACTTCCAGTACCACTTTGTCAGTTTCGATTTCTACCAGCACTTCGTCGCGCTTAACGGCATCGCCCGGTTTTTTGTGCCAGGTGGCGACGGTCGCATCTGCTACAGACTCAGGCAGGTCGGGAACAAGAATATCTACGCTACTCATTATGTATCCTTTAATTAATCGACGTTCAGCGCGTCATTGACCAGATCTTGTTGCTGCTTCTGGTGAACGGACATATACCCTACCGCCGGAGAGGCGGAGGCCGGGCGACCTGCGTAACGCAGGGCAGACCCAAATGGAATCACTTCACGGAAATGATGCTGGCTGCAGTACCATGCGCCCTGGTTAAGCGGCTCTTCCTGGCACCAGACAAAATCATGTACGTGAGAATATTGTTTCAGCACTTCCTGCATCGCCTGATGCGGGAACGGATAAAGCTGTTCGATACGCACGATAGCGACATCTTTCTGGTCGTTCTTACGGCGCTGTTCCAGCAGGTCGTAATAAACCTTACCAGAACACATCACCACGCGTTTAACCGCCTGCGGATCCAGCTCATCAATTTCACCAATCGCCGGCAGGAAGGTACCGTTCGCCAGTTCATCCAGGGTGGAGACAGCCAGCGGGTGGCGC
This sequence comes from Leclercia adecarboxylata, assembly GCF_023639785.1. Lineage (NCBI taxonomy): Bacteria > Pseudomonadati > Pseudomonadota > Gammaproteobacteria > Enterobacterales > Enterobacteriaceae > Leclercia > Leclercia adecarboxylata. The sequence continues at coordinate 1,312,374 of NZ_CP098325.1, read as the reverse complement.
AGCAGCGATTTCGGTGACATGACCACCAGCGGACGGCGCATCCCGCGCAGCGCCTGACGACGCAGCATGTGATAAACCTGTGCCGGGGTAGACGGGACGCAAACCTGCATGTTCTGCTCGGCGCAGAGTTGCAGATAACGCTCCAGACGCGCGGAGGAGTGCTCCGGGCCCTGCCCTTCGTAACCGTGTGGCAGCAGCATGACCAGGCCACACATACGGCCCCACTTCTGCTCGCCAGAGGAGATGAACTGGTCGATAACGACCTGAGCACCGTTGGCGAAGTCGCCGAACTGCGCTTCCCAGATGGTCAGGGTACGTGGTTCTGCAGTGGCATAGCCGTATTCAAACGCCAGTACCGCTTCTTCTGACAGCACGGAGTCCCAGACCTTAAACTGGCCCTGGCCGTTATGCACGTGCTGCAGCGGGGTGTAGGTCGAACCGTTGGTCTGGTTATGGATCACCGCATGACGGTGGAAGAAGGTGCCACGACCCGCATCTTCACCGGACAGACGTACCGGAATGCCTTCATCAACCAGCGTTGCGTAGGCCAGGTTTTCTGCGCCGCCCCAGTCGAACAGTTTTTCGCCTGCTGCCATCGCCTGACGGTCAGCGTAGATTTTCTGCACGCGGGACTGCATCTCGATCGCTTCTGGTACGGTGCTGATGCGTTTTGCCAGCTCCTGCAGACGCTTCATCTCAACCTTGTTCGGGTAGCTCTCATCCCACTCGTGGTTGAGGTACGGCGACCAGGTAAAGGAGTGCATGTTCATCGGACGCAGCTCTTTCACCACGCATTCACCGGCATCCAGTGCGTCGCGGTAAAGGTTGACCATCTCGGTCGCGTCTTCCAGGGCAACAACCTTCTCCGCTTCCAGCTTGTCAGCATAGATTTTGCGCGGGGTAGGATGCTTTTTGATTTTCTGGTACATCAGCGGCTGGGTTGCACTCGGCTCGTCCGCTTCGTTATGACCATGACGGCGATAGCAGAAGAGGTCGATGAACACATCGCGTTTAAAGGTGTTACGGAAGTCCAGCGCCAGGCGGGTAACAAAGGCGACCGCTTCCGGGTCATCGGCATTAACGTGGAAAATAGGCGCCTGAACCATCTTACCGATATCGGTGCAGTATGGGGTGGAACGCGCATCCAGCGGGTTAGAGGTGGTGAAGCCGACCTGGTTGTTGATCACGATGCGAACGGTGCCGCCCACTTCGTAACCCCGCGCTTTGGACATGTTCAGGGTTTCCTGAACCACGCCCTGCCCGGTTACCGCCGCATCGCCATGAATGGTGATTGGCAGAACTTTGTTGCTGCTCGGCTCGTCCAGTCTGTCCAGACGCGCACGCACGGAGCCGATAACCACCGGGCTGACGATCTCAAGGTGCGACGGGTTAAACGCCAGCGCCATGTGAACCAGGCCGCCCTGGGTTTCGATATCCGATGAGAAGCCCATGTGGTACTTCACATCACCGGTTCCGAGATGTTCTTTATGTTTGCCTGCGAATTCGTCGAACAGATCCTGCGGCTTTTTGCCCAGCACGTTGACAAGCACGTTCAGACGACCACGGTGCGCCATGCCCAGAACCACTTCACGGGTTCCGCTGTTGCCCGCGTGGCGGATCAGCTCTTTCAGCATCGGCACCAGCGCATCGCCGCCTTCCAGCGAGAAGCGTTTTGCACCCGGGAATTTAGCACCGAGATAACGCTCCAGACCTTCCGCTGCGGTCAGTTCGCTCAGGAAGCGCTTTTTCTCGTCGGCATTGAAAGTGGATTTACCGGCAACGGATTCAATACGCTGCTGGATCCAGCGTTTCTCTTCGGTTGAGGTGATGTGCATGTATTCCGCGCCGATGGAGCCGCAATAAGTTTGCTTCAGCGCCTCCAGCAGATCGCCGAGCTTCATCGTGTCTTTGCCGATAGCGAAAGAGCCTACGTTGAAGGTTTCCTGGAAATCTGCTTCGGTCAGGTCGTGATAAGCCGGGTCGAGATCGGCCACACGCTCTTGCTGCCACAGTCCCAGCGGATCCAGATTCGCATGCTGGTGGCCACGGAAACGGTAGGCGTTAATCAGCTGCAGGACTTTAACCTGCTTCGCATTGGTGTCAGGGTCGGAGACAGCGGAAGAGTAACGTGAGGCATCCTTCGCCAGACGACGGAAATAATCACGTGTTTTGGAATGAAATTGATCCGGTTTGACACCCGTTCCAGGTAACTCCTGGAACATAGAACGCCAGTTAGCGTCCACTGAGTCAGGGTCGGTTAAGAAGTCTTCATAGAGCTGTTCAATCCAGCTTTGGTTTGCACCAGAGAGGAATGAAGAGTCCAGCCAGGCTTTCATTGCGCCGTTCTGCATCGTGATCCCTTAAGCATTTTTATGCTTATTTCGCCGTAGAAACTACCACGCACACCACGTGTACGTGCCGGGGTTCACCTGCGAGCTCTTGTAGTTTGGCCCGCGAAGGAACCTTTAGAAACTGTCTAGACTTCAGGGCAGTTTTTAAAGGTTTCTGCAATCTATCCCCTCTCCCCTTTGGGGAGAGGGCCAGGGTGAGGGGAACAGCGCCCCCTCTTGTTACTTACGCACTGCGCTGCAGCAGCATCGACTTAATGTGGCCGATAGCGCGCGTCGGGTTCAGCCCCTTAGGACATACACTGACGCAGTTCATGATGCTGTGGCAGCGGAATACACTGAAAGCATCGCTCAGCCCTTCCAGGCGGTTGTCGGTTTCGGTATCGCGGCTGTCAATCAGGAAGCGATACGCTGCCAGCAGGCCAGCCGGGCCGATGAACTTGTCCGGGTTCCACCAGAACGACGGGCATGAGGTCGAGCAACATGCACAAAGAATACACTCATACAGGCCATCGAGTTTTTCACGCTGCTCTGGCGACTGTAAATGCTCGCGAGCGGGTGGATTTTGCCCATTATTCAACAAGTAAGGCTTAATCTTCTCATATTGTGCATAGAATTGCCCCATGTCCACCACCAAATCGCGGACAACCGGCAGACCAGGCAGAGGTCGGATCACGATCTTCTGTCCTGGACGGTTGAGCGCAGAGATCGGCGTGATACAGGCCAGACCGTTTTTGCCATTCATGTTCAGACCGTCAGAGCCACACACCCCTTCACGGCAGGAACGACGGAATGACAGTGTCGGATCCTTTTCTTTCAGCTGCATTAAGGCATCCAGCAGCATCATGTCACGGCCTTCTTCCGCTTCCAGGGTGTAATCCTGCATGTGCGGAGCGTCATCTACATCCGGGTTATAACGATAAACTGAGAATTCGAGTTTCATTGTCCTGTCTCCGCATTAATAAGTACGAATCTTCGGCGGGAACGCCGGACGCAGTTTCGGTTCCATATTGACGCTACGACGTGTCATGGATTCCGACTCTGGCAGGTACAGGGAATGGCACAGCCAGTTTTCGTCGTCACGATCCGGGAAGTCGAAGCGGCTATGGGCGCCACGGCTTTCGGTACGGAAGTTTGCAGAGACCGCCGTCGCGTACGCGGTTTCCATCAGGTTGTCCAGTTCCAGACACTCGACGCGCTGGGTGTTGAACTCGCTGGACGTGTCGTCCAGACGGGCATTTTTCAGACGCTCGCGGATCGCTTTCAGCTGCTCAAGCCCTTTTGCCATCGCGTCGCCTTCACGGAACACCGAGAAGTTGTGCTGCATGCACTCCTGCAGCGCTTTACGGATTTCCACCGGATCTTCGCCGTTGCGGTTGCCGTTCCAGCGGTTGAGACGTTCCAGAGAGGCGTCGATATTCGCTTCGGTAGCATCACGCAGCGGACCTTGCTCGGCAATGGACTCCTGCAGGTGCAGACCCACCGCACGGCCAAACACCACCAGGTCGAGCAGCGAGTTGCCGCCCAGACGGTTCGCACCGTGTACGGATACGCAGGCGATTTCGCCTACCGCGAACAGGCCCGGGATCACCACATCTTCGCCCTGCTCGTTCACGGTCAGCGCCTGGCCGGTCACTTTGGTCGGAATACCGCCCATCATGTAGTGGCAGGTTGGGATAACCGGAATCGGCTCTTTAACCGGGTCGACGTGAGCGAAGGTGCGGGACAGCTCCAGGATACCCGGCAGACGGGATTCCAGAACCTCTTTACCCAGATGGTCAAGTTTCAGCTTGGCGTGTGGACCCCACGGGCCGTCACAGCCGCGACCTTCACGGATTTCGATCATGATGGAACGCGCCACCACGTCACGACCCGCCAGGTCTTTCGCATTCGGTGCATAACGCTCCATGAAGCGTTCGCCGTGTTTGTTCAGCAGGTAACCACCTTCACCACGGCAGCCTTCTGTCACCAGAACGCCCGCACCGGCGATGCCGGTAGGGTGGAACTGCCACATCTCCATATCCTGCACCGGGACGCCCGCACGGATAGCCATACCTACGCCGTCACCGGTGTTGATATGGGCGTTAGTGGTGGACTGGTAAATGCGGCCTGCACCGCCGGTTGCCAGCACGGTTGCGCGGGCTTTGAAGTAGACCACTTCACCGGTTTCGATGCACAGGGCGGTACAACCGACCACTGCGCCATCTTCGTTTTTAACCAGATCCAGCGCATACCACTCGGAGAAGATAGTGGTTTTGTTCTTCAGGTTCTGCTGATACAGCGTGTGCAGCAGGGCGTGACCGGTACGGTCTGCCGCTGCCGCTGTACGTGCCGCCTGCTCGCCGCCGAAGTCTTTCGACTGGCCGCCAAACGGACGTTGATAAATGGTACCGTTCTCCAGGCGGGAGAATGGCAGACCCATATGGTCCAGCTCCAGAATCGCTTCCGGGCCGGTCTTACACATATATTCAATGGCGTCCTGGTCACCGATGTAGTCGGAGCCTTTCACCGTGTCGTACATATGCCATTCCCAGTTATCATCATGGGTATTACCGAGCGCAACGGTGATGCCACCCTGCGCGGATACGGTATGGGAACGGGTCGGGAATACTTTAGAGAGCAGCGCACAGGTCTGGCCGCTCTGGGAAATTTGCAGCGCCGCGCGCATACCTGCGCCGCCGGCTCCAATCACTACAGCGTCAAATTCTCTGACTGGAAGTTTCATCACACACCCCACACCACAACAAATCCATAAATTACGTAAACCACCAGTGCAACGACGATAGCCAGCTGCAATGCGAGACGAATTGCCATCGGTTTAACGTAGTCGGTCAGTACCTGCCACATGCCAATCCACGCGTGGATCAGGATGGAGAACAGCGCCAGCAGGGTAAATACCCTGGTGAAAGCAGAACCGAAGAAGCCGGTCCAGATTTCCCAGGTCAGATCGCCGCTGGTGGCAAAGAAGCCGATCATGTAGATGATGTAGAGGGTGAGAACGATAGCGGTAGCACGGACCAGAATGAAGTCATGTACGCCGTTGCGTCCTAATGCGGAGGCGTTGCTTACCATACGAGAACTCCTGCGAGAAGTGAAAGCACGACAGTGATAACAAAGGAGATGTTAGCGGTACGCTTGCCGGTTTCGAAGGTCTCTTCCAGATAGCCGAAGTCCATCAGCATATGACGAACGCCGCCGACGACGTGATAAGCCAGCGCGGTCAGGATGCCCCACATGATAAATTTCACGAAGAAACCATTCATGATGTCGGAGGCCTGCTGGAATCCTTCCGGAGACGAGAGACTGGTACCCAGCAACCATAACAGGATACCCACCGCGACAAACGTGATCACACCGGATACACGATGAAGGATGGACGCTATTGCCGTTACGGGGAATCGGATCGTTTTCAGATCCAGATTGACAGGTCTTTGTTTTTTCACATTTCTTATCATGAATAACGCCCACATGCTGTTCTTATTGTTTCCTTCCTCCGGACTGCGATGCGGGTCAGACAGCGTGCCTTTTATATAACTGTGCGTCATGCAAAACATTGCTTCCAGATGCTCAAATGACACGTTACAACGCTGGTTGGCTCGGGATTGCAGGGTTTTCCGGAGACCTGGCGGCAGTATAGGCCGTTCACAAAATCATTACAATTAACCTACATACAGTTTGTCGGGTTTTATACGGAACAGTGATCAGGGTCACGATAACAACATCTTTTTAATTTTTAATCATCTGATTTGACAAATGTTAAACATTATTGTTACAAACATCACCAGAAAAGGCATATAATGCGCAAAAGTTATGAGGTCTCTCTTTCACCTGAGAATAAGTTATGTAACAGTGTGATGGTATTGACCGAAGTTATCAGGACAGTTATTAGTGATATACAGGTTTGAATAATTCGGACTGCGCAGACACTGATTTGCTGTTATTTCTCTGATTTCTCATTTGTTTACCTGCTAGCGCCATTGCTCTGTACCCTGGTTTCTCCTCGTGAGCTGAGCGGCGAGCCAAATAACAAACTGGTAACAATGATAAGTCAGCTGAATGCAAATCCGGTTATGGGCAGTCTTAAGCAATAAGGCGCTAAGGAGACCGTAAATGGCTGATACTAAGGCAAAACTCACCCTAAATGGTGACGCTGCTATCGAACTGGATGTGCTAAAAGGCACGCTCGGTCAGGATGTTATTGATATCCGTAGTCTTGGTTCTAAAGGTATGTTTACCTTTGACCCTGGTTTTACCTCCACCGCATCTTGCGAGTCCAAAATCACCTACATTGACGGTGACGAAGGTATCCTGCTGCACCGCGGTTTCCCCATCGACCAGTTAGCGACTCACTCCAATTACCTGGAAGTGTGCTACATCCTGCTGAACGGCGAAAAGCCGACGCAGGAACAGTACGATGAGTTCAAAACCACCGTTACCCGTCACACCATGATCCATGAGCAGATTACCCGTCTGTTCCATGCCTTCCGCCGCGATTCACATCCAATGGCGGTAATGTGCGGGATCACCGGCGCGCTGGCGGCGTTCTACCATGACTCGCTGGACGTGAATAACCAGCGTCACCGCGATATCGCCGCGTTCCGCCTGCTGTCCAAAATGCCAACCATGGCAGCGATGTGTTACAAATACTCCATCGGACAGCCGTTTGTTTATCCACGTAACGACCTCTCCTACTCAGGTAACTTCCTGCGTATGATGTTCGCCACGCCGTGCGAAGAGTACGAAGTTAACCCGGTTCTGGAACGCGCCATGGATCGTATCCTGATCCTGCACGCTGACCACGAGCAGAACGCATCTACCTCTACCGTGCGTACCGCTGGCTCCTCCGGTGCGAACCCGTTTGCCTGTATCGCAGCAGGTATTGCCTCCCTGTGGGGACCGGCGCACGGCGGCGCGAACGAAGCGGCACTGAAGATGCTGGAAGAGATCAGCTCTGTTGAACACATTCCGGAATTCGTACGCCGTGCGAAGGATAAGAATGACTCCTTCCGCCTGATGGGCTTCGGTCACCGTGTTTACAAAAACTACGATCCGCGCGCAACCGTCATGCGTGAAACCTGCCATGAAGTACTGAAAGAGCTGGGCACCAAAGATGACCTGCTGCAGGTGGCGATGGAGCTGGAACACATCGCGCTGAACGACCCGTACTTCATCGAGAAGAAACTTTACCCGAACGTCGATTTCTACTCCGGTATCATCCTGAAAGCGATGGGCATTCCGTCTTCCATGTTCACCGTTATCTTCGCGATGGCGCGTACCGTGGGCTGGATTGCACACTGGAACGAAATGCACACCGAAGGCATGAAAATTGCGCGTCCTCGCCAGCTGTATACCGGCTACGAGCAGCGTAATTTCGAGTCTGACGTGTCCAAACGCTAACAGCAGGGCAGCCTGATGCCCTCACCCCGGCCCTCTCCCACGGGAGAGGGTGCATACATAAAAAACGGTAACCCTTGGGTTACCGTTTTGCTTTTACCTCCGCCACCCGGCTTTTTTTATGTCTGACATTGCGGGCACCAGTAAAACGGGCGCGACGACAGCGTCGTTTTCTCAATCACCCCACCGCAGCGCTCACACTTTTTCCCCGCGCGATGAAACACCTTAAAACGAAACAGTGCCCCGTGATGCTTTTTGTCATTCACTACGCCGCGCGTGTTGTACGACAGTCTGGGGATCCCCAGCAGCGCCCCGGCAAGTGCATCAAGTTGCTCTTCAGATAGCTGTGACGCCTTGTGCTGCGGAGCCAGCCCCACCTCCCACAGGATCTCGACCCGCAGATAGTTGCCCAGCCCGGCCAGAAACGACTGGTCCAGCAGCAGCCCGGAAAACTGGCGATTGCGGAATTTTGCCGATAGCAGCCGCGCTTTCACATCCTTTGCCGTCAGGCGTAAATCCAGCACGTCCGGCCCCACCCGCTGCAGGAAGGGATGGGTGGTGAGTTGTTCTGGCTGCAGCATCTCAATATCCGAGGCGCTGTAAAGCAGAATGGTTTTATCCGCCGTCTCCAGCCTGACGCGCAGCACCCGGGTTGTCTCCGGTATTTTACCGGTATCCACCACCCGCCAGACGCCATACAGCTGGTTATGGCTGTAGAGCGTCAGCGCATTGGAGAAGTGGGTGAGCAGCGCTTTACCGCGCGTCTCCAGATGCGTAACCGTCTCGCCAATAAGCCGGGACTCAAAGGGTTTTAACTGAGGAAAAGCAAACCATACGTCGGTAAGGGGTTTGCCTTTTATCGCCGCCTCCAGGCTATCCGCCGCCCGGCGGATCTCTGGGCCTTCTGGCATTGTGTCTCCTTTCTAATGCGTCGCGCCGCCTGCCACTTTGATGTCATGCTCCTGATGCAGCGCCACCGCAATGGCGATTTCCAGGGCCTGCTTCACGGTTTGCGTTGCCATGCTCGGGGCGCCCGGGTGCGCTGCCGCCTGCTCGGGCAGATAAGGAATATGGATAAACCCGCCCTTAACGTCCGGGCTGTTGGCCAGCTTGTGCAGCACGCCGTACATCACATGGTTGCAGACGAATGTCCCCGCCGTCTGGGAAACAGAAGTAGGAATACCGGCTTCACGCAGCGCCGTCACCATCGCCTTGATCGGCAGGGTGCTGAACCAGGCCGCCGGGCCGCCATCGACAATGGCGACATCCACCGGCTGTTGCCCGCGGTTATCCGGGATACGGGCGTCATCAACGTTTATCGCCACCCGCTCAACGGTCACATCCACCCGGCCCCCGGCCTGGCCAATCGCCAGCACAACCGAGGGCTGCAGCGCATCAATGGCCGCGTTCAGCACCTCTAACGACTCGCCAAATACGCAGGGCAGTTGCCGCGCCACTACGCGACAATCGTCAATAATCGTACCATCAAGCTGTTTCACCACTTCCCAGGACGGGTTAACGGTCTCGCCGCCAAAGGGCTCAAAGCCGGTGATTAAAACGGTTCGCATCATTTCTCCTTACAGGAACATCAGGAAGTAGAGCAGGAAGACGTTGGCGATCAGCAGCAGTACCCCGGTCGGCACCTGCGCCTTGATTACCGCATTTTTATCGGGCAGCTCCAGCAGCGCGGCGGGCACGATGTTGAAGTTGGCCGCCATCGGCGTCATCAGCGTGCCACAGTAGCCCGAGAACATACCAATCGCCGCCATTACCGCCGGATTCCCGCCGTGCTGCAGCACCAGAATCGGGATGCCGATCCCCGCGGTCACTATCGGGAACGCGGCAAAAGCGTTACCCATGACCATTGTTAACAGCGCCATCCCCACGGCATAGACCGCCACCGCGATAAACCGGCTGTCGACTGCCAGATACGTCTGGGTGAGGTAAGAAATGCCCTCCCCGACGCCAGCGGCGGTAAACAGCAGGCCAAGAGTGGCGAGAATTTGCGGCAGAATAAAGGCCCAGCCGATAGAGTCGAGCAGACGGCGCGCCTCCTGTACAGGCTGATGCACTTTCTCATGGGTCATTTTGACCGCCATCGCCAGGCCAATGAGCGAGCCGACGGTCATTGAGAACAGCGTCACCAGCGTCGAGTGGTTGCCCGGCCCGAACAGCGTCTCCTGCAGGCCCGGAATGTGGTTAAACATCAGCACGCCCACCACCGTCACCACCGGAATGGCCAGCGCCGGTAAGAAGAGGCGATTGCCCAGACGCTTCGCGCTGCTCTCGCGTTCTTCTGCCGTGCGCTGGTGGTAGCTCCCGAGCCGCACGCCGCCAAAACCGGCGATCAGCGCAAGGACAACCACCGCCACACCCACCCCGATATGAACGGTGCGCTTATCGCCCACCAGATCGTATGTCCAGTTACCGAGCAGGAACAGCAGGCCGTAAATGCCCCAGAACAGACCGGTGGTGATGCGCCGCGGGTTGGCTTTATCGCGAAACGACATCAGCGCCACGATGAGCAGGATCAGGCCCGCCAGCCAGTAGAGATAGCTTTGCTGGAAATTCATTTCACCTCTCCCTGCACTTTCGCCAGTTCGCGCTCCAGGTGCTTATCCAGGCGGTAGAGTCGGGTGGCGTGGATCGCAAAGGCGCAGAGCGCGGTCGGGATCCCCCACAGGGCAATGTGCAGCGGCTCGGTCTGGATGCCGCCGGATTCCAGCATGAAGTTATGCATAAAGATGATGGCGCCAAAGGCAACGAAGATGTCTTCGCCAAAGAACAGCCCGACGTTATCGGTGGCCGCCGACATGGCCCGCAGGCGATAGCGTACTGCGCCCGGCAGCTCGCCATATCGCTTCTCGGCCGCCCCTTCTGCCATCGGTGCCAGCAGCGGACGTACCATCTGCGGATGTCCACCGAGGCTGGTCAGCCCCATCGCCGCCGAGGCTTCGCGGACGAACAGATAGACGATCAGCAGACGTCCGGCGGTGGCGCTGTGGATCTTCGCGATCCACGCCTGAGCCCGCTCTTTCAGGCCATGGCGCTCCAGCAGACCGATAACCGCCAGCGGGATCAGCAGGATATAAGGCAGGTTGCGGGTGTTCAGGAACCCTTCACCCAGTTTTTCCAGAATAGTGGCGATGGGCATATGCGCTGCCAGGCCGGTGACGATCCCGGCGACTATGACCACCAGCACCGGGTTAAAGCGTAAAAGAAACCCGACCACAATCACCGCGATACCGATGAGTGGCCAGAGGGAAAGCGTCTCTGCCATGTTCTCTTTCCTGTTGTGTTGTTTTGTGTTGTGTTTTTTGCCGTGCGTTACGCACTGATTTTTATATTATTTGCTGCAAATTCCTGGCGCAGGCGACGTGCAAAGTCGAGCGCATGTTCCCCGTCACCGTGGATGCACACCGTCTGCGCATGCACGGTAGCCCATTCACCGGTGATACTTTTCACCCGCCCCCGCTGGATCATCTCCATAGTTTGCGCCAGAGACTGCTCTTCATCGGCGATCAGCGCGCCGGCCTGGGTCCGCGGCACGAGACTACCATTCGCCTGATAACCGCGATCGGCAAACACCTCTTCCCGGGTGATCAGGCCATAGCGCGTCCCGGCGCGGATCAGTTCGCTCCCGGCCAGCCCGACCAGGATCAGATCCGGATCGACGGTCGAGACGGCGCGGGCGATCGCATTGGCGAGCTCAGGATCTTTCGCCGCCTGGTTATAGAGCATGCCGTGGGGTTTCACGTGACGCAGCTGCCCGCCCTCGGCGCGAACGATCGCCGCCAGGGCGCCAATCTGATACAGCATTTGTGCGTACACCGTTTCCGGCGGCAGGTTCATCGCCGTGCGGCCGAAGTTCTCCCGATCCGGGAAGCTGGGGTGGGCCCCGATGGCCACCCCGTTTTTCAGCGCCTCGCGCACGCAGGCAAGCATGGTTTCGGCATCACCGGCATGAAACCCGCAGGCAATATTGGCTGAGGATACCAGCTGTAAAAGCGCGGCATCGCTGCCGCACCCTTCACCCAAATCTGCATTTAAATCAACCGCGATCATGCAACCTCCACGCCAGCTGTTCGATGTATTGCTTCTGGATGCGTCGCGCCTCCAGGGCCTCTTCTAGGGTACAGGGGACAAAGTGGATCGGTTGTCCGAGCGGAGCCTGGGCCAGGTGATACATATCCGCCTCAATGATGCAGGCGATACGCGGATAGCCTCCGGTGGTCTGGGCATCGTTCATCAGAATAATAGGCTGACCGTTATGCGGCACCTGAATGACGCCCGGCAGCAGGCCATGGGACAGCATTTCACGCTCGGTGGTGCGCGCCAGTTTTTGCCCCTGCAGACGGTAGCCCATCCGGTTACTTTGCGGGCTAAGCTGCCAGGGCAGTCGCCAGAGCGCATCCTGCGAGGCCTGATCGAATTCGTGGTATTCGGGCCCTGGCAAGGCGCGCACGCGGTTATCCCACAGGAGCTGTTTCACGCCCTGAGCTTCACGGAAGTCGCGGCCTCCGGTACGGACCTGCAGGCGGTCGCCATCTTTCAGCAGGCGCCCTTCATGTCCGCCGAGCCCCACCTTCAGGTCCGTGCTCAGGGAGTTCATCACCTGCGGCACGTCGATGCCGCCCGCGATCGCCAGATAGCTACGCATGCCGCGGCGAGGGCGATTTAGGGTGAGCTGCTGCCCTGCTTTTGCCGGCAGCCGCCAGCCGGTCCAGACCGCGGCCCCATCAAGGCGGGCATCGCAGCCTGCCCCGGTCAGGGCAAACCAGCCGTCTCGTTCAAATTCGAAAGTACATTGTCCAAGCGTGATCTCCAGCGCGGCATCGTCCGGATCATTGCCCACCAGCAGATTACCAATCTGCAATGCCGGTTTATCCAGCGCACCGCAATAGCTGATGCCCGACTGGCGAAAACCGATGCGTCCGCCGTCCTGCACCGAGGTATAGAGCCCGGCGCGAATAATTTTTAGCATACCCCCTCCTTCTGCGGGATAAACCGCACGGTATCCCCCGGACGCAGCAGCACCGGCTCGTCGCGACGGGGATCGAACAGCGGCAGAGAGGTGTGCCCGATCAGCTGCCAGCCGCCAGGCGTGGCTAAGGGATAGATCCCGGTCTGCGCCCCGCCAATGCCCACTGAACCCGCAGGAACCTGCAAGCGGGGTTCGGCGCGGCGTGGGGTAGCCAGCTGCTCAGGCAGCCCGCCCAGGTAAGGGAAACCCGGCTGAAAACCTAAGAACCAGACCACATAATCCACGGATGAATGGAGCTCCACGACCTGTTTCTCCGATAGCCCGGCATGCCGGGCCACTTCGCCAAGATCGGGGCCCGCGGCCGTACCGTACACGACGGGGATGTCGATGGCGCGGGAGTCAGGCTCTAGCGCCTCGCTCTCTTCCCACCAGCGCTGCAGCCGCTCGATAGCATCCAGCGCCACGGAGTGGGGATTACGCAGCACCACGGTAATGTTATTCATCCCCGGAATGGCTTCCACCACTTCAGGGATTTCACCCAGTCGCTGGGTCAGGCGCCAGATCCGTTTTTGCGTCGCCAGGGTTACCGGCGGCTCCAGCTCCAGTACGACGGCGGTTTCGCCTAGCAGATAACAACGTGCTCGCTGCACTTAATACCTCTCATCAGGCTGGATTAGGGATATCCACAAAGGTGACATCCAGGTCGGTGGTTTCTGTCAGCCATTCGCTGAGGGCGCGAATACCGCCGCGTTCCGTGGCGTGGTGGCCTGCTGCATAGAAATGAAGCGCCTGCTCACGGGCGGAGTGAATGGTCTGCTCGGACACTTCGCCGGTGATGAACGCATCGACGCCAAAACGCGCCGCGCTGTCAATGAAGCTCTGTCCGCCGCCGGTACACCAGGCTACGCGTTTAACCGTATCCGGCCCGGTATCGCCGCTCCACAGCGGACGACGCCCCAGGCGTGCTTCGATCCAGGACGCCAGTTCCAGACCCGGTACCGGCATGGAGAGCTCACCCCAGGGCACCAGCGGTTCGATTTCACCCATGATGGTAATGCCGAGCAGCGCCGCCAGCTGGGCGTTGTTCCCCAGTTCCGGGTGCGCGTCCAGCGGCAGATGCCAGCCATAAAGGTTGATGTCGTTTTCCAGCAGGGTCTTCAGGCGATTACGCTTCATGCCGCGAATAACCGGGGATTCCCCTTTCCAGAAATAGCCGTGGTGAACGATGACCGCATCGGCACTCTGGCGCACCGCCTCATCAATCAGCGCCTGGCTTGCCGTTACGCCGGTGACAATCTTCTGCACCTTCTCACGTCCTTCCACCTGCAGGCCGTTCGGGGCGTAATCGCTAAAGCTGGCGCTGTTGAGTTTGTCGTTAATCAGTCTTTCCAGTTCACTGTTTTTCATTATGATTCTCTTAAGCTTTACGGGCGGCTTCATACGCTGCCAGCGTGGCAACGCGCGCCTGTTTATGGTCGACAACCGGGCGCGGATAATCGAGGGTCACGCCCTGTTTGTCCGCCCAGGTCCAGGGATCGTGGATGGCCTTGTCCGATACGGTGGCCAGCTCCGGCAGCCAGCGGCGGATAAACACGCCGTCGGCATCAAACTTCTGCCCCTGGGTTGTCGGGTTAAAAATACGAAAATAGGGTGCTGCATCGGTTCCGGTGGAGGCTGCCCACTGCCAGCCACCGTTATTGGCGGCCAGGTCGCCATCGATCAGCTGCGACATAAAGTAACGTTCCCCGGCACGCCAGTCGATAAGCAGATCTTTGACCAGAAAGCTGGCGGTGATCATGCGCAGGCGGTTGTGCATCCAGCCGGTTTCATTGAGCTGGCGCATGGCGGCATCGACGATGGGATAGCCGGTCTGGCCAGATTGCCACGCCTTCAGCGACGCATCCTCAGCCTGCCACTTCACGTTATCTGTCCAGCGGATGAACGGCCGATATTTACATAAATCAGGGTGATACGTCATCAGGTGACGGTAAAACTCTCGCCAGATAAGCTCATTAAGCCATACGGAACCCGGCCCCCCCTCCAGCGCCTGCGGCTGTTCTGCCAGCAATCTGTGCAGGCACTGGCGGGGAGATAGCACCCCCAGCGCCAGACAGGCGGAGAGACGGCTGGTGCCCTCGATGGCCGGAAAATCACGCTGCGCCTCATACTCCCCTGCCCCCTGTTGGCAGAACTGACGCAGGCGGGCAATGGCTTCTTTCTCGTTCGCCGGAAAGAGATCGGTGTCGAATGCCTTTTTTGGATAGTCGAAATCCAGTGCCGTCGGGGTAATCTTTTCGCCTTCCCGGGCGGCAGGCGCCGCCGCACATTCGGGCAGCCCCTCTTTCAGCCGCCGCAGCCAGGCATTTTTAAACGGCGTAAAGACCTTGTACATCTCGTGATTGCCGGTCATCACGCTCCCTGGGGGGAGGATCACGCTGTCGTCAAAGCCCTGACAGGTTATGCCCTCCAGCGTGCGCTCCAGGTGGCGATCCCGCTGCTGCTCGTTGAGTTCGTACTGGTAGTTATAAAAGAGATGGGTGACATTATGCGTGTCGCAAAGTTGGGCGACTTTCTCACCCTGGGCGGCGAAATCAGCCACCTGCTCATACAGCAGCGGAATGCCTTTATCGGCCAGCTGCTGTTGCAAATCGTTGAGATGGGCATGAATAAACGCGGCCTGGCGTGGGGCCATAGCATGCTGCTGCCACTGTTGTGGCGTGGCGATGAATAGCGCCAGCACGCGGGCATTTTTGTCGCGACAGGCGGCGGCAAGCGCCAGGTTATCGTGGATGCGCAGATCGGCGCGAAACCAGACCAGATGGGTGGCCATAACACTCCATTATTATCGTCTGTAACATCTACAAGTCACCGAGGATACTTTGCTTTAACAAGTGTAGCCATACTGAAATAAAAAAGGCCGCCCTGATGGCGGCCTTAACGCTACTTGTCCTGCGTGATTGAAGTCATGGCAACGAGCACCGTTGGATCGTCACTTCTGACCACAAAAACGCTGGCGACAATGAACGCGATACACAGATAGCGATTCATTATGCGGTCCCTGCAAACTCACCGCTCCACCGTTCACCACCGGTGATAATCCGGCAGACACAAGTTCTGGAAGAACCTGATTTACGGCTGTGAATACACCTTCCCCGGGACCGGTGCCCATTTGCGAGATGGCGGAAAGGGACGACACATCATAGTCAACATCATGGGTTACAGGCAGACCGCCACAGCCCTTTCAGAATTCATTTAGATTGCGCACATTTCGCCTGAGAGTGGTTAAGGATATGATGTTGTCCTCTGGAAGAGCCTGGTAGCTTATCCCAACGGACCGCGAATCCCGAGGGATAAAAAAACCGCCACATTGCTGTGGCGGTTTTTTTATTACTGCAATGGCTGTGTGTAGTCTTTCTTAGTAAAAATCACAAACGGCTTTTTCAGCCTGATCCATCCACACCGGTTTATCGCTGGTTTTAGCCCAGACGCGATGTAGATAGCTGTAAAAACGAGCACGATCTTTCCAGAAAAGCATGACTGGTAACGCCAGAACACCCGCTAACACAGCGAAAGTGCGGCGAATAAAAACGATATGTGCCGGATACGCTTTGTAAAATTCCATCATTTTCTCCCCTTTCTCTGGCCGGAAACCCTCTCCGGAAAAGTAAAATTGATTAACTGATGAAAATAGTAACGCTTTGGCTGTAATTTTACTACTCATCCGACCACTCTTTTTTATTCATTTAGTGAATATTTACACTTCACCCCGTAATTTAGTTACATAAAAGTTAAATTAATACTAACCATTAGTTAAATTATGGTCTTAGCCATTTTTATACTTTTTTTACACCGCCTCCTCTGATTTTTGCGAAATCTTTGCGCCAGAAAATTTACCGTTTGCACCACGACTAATGTCACCCGGAGGTGAATTGTGAGTGCAGGTATCATTGCGGGCATTGCGCTGGTGTTTCTGTTACTGGGGTATCTGATTTATGCCCTGCTTCATGCGGAGGCGTTCTGATGGCCGCTCAGGGATTTCTGCTTATCGCCAGCTTCCTGCTGGTGCTGATGGTGCTCGCCCGACCGCTGGGGATGTGGCTGGCACGTATGATTAACGGCCTGCCGCTGCCAGGGGTACAGACCATTGATGCGGGGCTACTGCGCCTGTCAGGGATCCGCACCGATGAAATGGACTGGCGGCACTACCTGCTCGCTATCCTGCTGCTGAACGGAGTAGGACTGGTCGTCCTTTTCGCCATACTGATGCTTCAGGGCTCGCTGCCGCTCAACCCGCAGCAACTCCCCGGGCTCTCCTGGCATCTGGCGCTCAATACCGCCGTCAGTTTTGTCACTAACACTAACTGGCAGTCCTATGCCGGTGAAACCACCCTGAGCTATTTCAGCCAGATGGTGGGGCTGACGGTGCAAAACTTCCTTTCTGCGGCGAGCGGCATCGCGGTGATCTTCGCCCTGACCCGCGCCTTTGCTCGTCAGAATGTCACTACGCTAGGCAATGCCTGGGTTGACCTGACCCGCATTACCCTGTGGATATTGCTACCGCTGTCGCTGCTCATCGCGCTGCTGTTTATCCAGCAAGGTGTGTTGCAAAACCTGTTGCCGTACCAGCCGTTCACCTCGCTTGAGGGGGCAAAACAGCTACTGCCTATGGGGCCGGTGGCTTCTCAGGAGGCGATCAAAATGCTCGGTACCAACGGAGGTGGCTTCTTTAATGCGAACTCTGCCCATCCGTTCGAGAACCCGACCGCGCTGACAAACGCCGTACAGATGCTGGCGATCTTCCTGATCCCCACCGCGCTCTGTTTTGCTTTTGGCGAGGCGGTCAGCGATCGCCGCGAGGGACATGCGATCCTCTGGACCATGTCCGCCATCTTTGTGGTCTGCGCGGCGCTGGTGATGTGGGCGGAGTGGCAGGGCAATAGCCACTTCATGCTGCTGGGTGCGGACAGCAACAGCAATATGGAAGGTAAAGAGAGCCGCTTTGGCATTCTCGCCAGCAGCCTGTATGCAGTGATCACAACCGCTGCCTCATGTGGGGCAGTCAACAGCATGCACGACTCCTTCACTGCCTTAGGCGGGATGATCCCGCTGTGGCTGATGCAGATTGGGGAAGTGGTGTTTGGCGGCGTCGGCTCCGGCCTGTACGGCATGCTGCTGTTTGTGCTGCTGGCGGTGTTTATTGCCGGACTGATGATTGGCCGCACCCCGGAATATCTGGGCAAGAAAATCGACGTGCGCGAAATGAAGCTGACCGCCCTGGCGATCCTCGTCACCCCGGCGCTGGTGCTGCCCGGTACCGCGCTGGCGCTGATGACCGACGCCGGACGCAGTGGCATCTTCAACCCCGGGATCCACGGCTTCAGCGAGGTGCTCTACGCCGTGTCGTCGGCGGCCAACAACAACGGCAGCGCCTTTGCGGGCCTGAGCGCCAACTCGCCGTTCTGGAACTGCCTGCTGGCGTTCTGCATGTTGATCGGCCGCTTTGGCGTGATTGTGCCGGTGATGGCTATTGCCGGCTCGCTGGTCAATAAGACCCGCCAGCCCGCCTCTGGCGGCACCCTGCCAACCCACGGCGCGCTGTTTGTCGGTCTGCTGATCGGCACCGTCCTGCTGGTCGGTGCCCTTACCTTTATTCCCGCCCTCGCATTAGGCCCGGTTGCGGAACATCTCTCTTTACGCTGATTTTATGGAGTATTCGTCATGAGTCGTAAGCAACTGGCCCTGCTCGAACCTTCTCTTGTTCGCCAGGCGCTGATGGATGCGATAAAAAAATTAGATCCGCGCGTACAGTGGCGCAATCCGGTGATGTTTATCGTCTGGCTGGGGAGCTTTTTAACCACCCTGCTTGCCATAGCCATGGCGGGCGGGTTACTGGCCGGGAGCGCCACCTTCACCGCAGCAATCAGCCTGTGGCTGTGGTTCACCGTGCTGTTTGCCAACGTTGCCGAAGCGCTGGCGGAAGGACGCAGTAAAGCCCAGGCCAACAGCCTTAAAGGGGTGCAGAAGACGGCATTCGCCCGCAGGCTGCGCGAAGCGAAATACGGTGCGGAAACCGACAGGGTGCCGGCGGATGCGCTGCGCAAAGGCGACGTCGTACTGGTCGAGGCCGGAGACATCATCCCCTGCGACGGGGAGGTCATCGAAGGGGGAGCCTCGGTGGATGAGAGCGCCATTACCGGGGAGTCCGCACCGGTCATCCGTGAGTCCGGGGGCGACTTCGCCTCGGTCACCGGCGGGACGCGTATTCTTTCCGACTGGCTGGTGATCCAGTGCAGCGTCAATCCAGGTGAAACCTTCCTCGACAGGATGATCGCCATGGTGGAAGGTGCCCAGCGGCGTAAAACCCCAAATGAAATTGCCCTGACCATTCTGCTGGTGGCGCTGACCATCGTCTTCCTGCTGGCGACGGCAACCCTGTGGCCCTTCTCGTCCTATGGCGGGACGGCGGTGAGCGTCACCGTGCTGGTGGCCCTGCTGGTCTGTTTGATCCCCACCACCATCGGGGGCCTGCTGTCCGCCATCGGCGTGGCGGGCATGAGCCGGATGCTGGCGGCCAACGTCATTGCCACCAGCGGGCGGGCCGTCGAGGCGGCAGGGGACGTCGACGTGCTGCTGCTGGATAAAACCGGCACCATTACGCTGGGGAACCGTCAGGCCTCTGAGTTTCTTCCCGCGCCGGGCGTGGATGAAAAAGCGCTGGCCGACGCCGCACAGCTCGCTTCACTGGCCGACGAAACGCCGGAAGGCCGCAGCATCGTGGTTCTCGCCAAGCAGCGCTTCAACCTGCGTCAGCGCGACGTTCAGAGCCTGCATGCCACCTTTGTCCCCTTCACGGCGCAAACCCGGATGAGCGGGATTAACATTCAGGATCGCCTGATCCGCAAAGGCTCAGTGGATGCCATTCGCCGTCATATCGCGGCCAACAACGGCCACTTCCCGCCACAGGTAGATGCCCTGGTGGAAAGCGTCGCCCGACAGGGGGCCACGCCGCTGGTGGTAGCGGAAGGCGCTACCGTGCTGGGGGTGATCGCCCTGAAGGATATCGTCAAAGGGGGCATCAAGGAGCGCTTTGCCCAGCTGCGTAAAATGGGCATCAAAACGGTGATGATCACGGGGGACAACCGACTGACCGCCGCCGCCATTGCTGCCGAAGCGGGTGTGGATGATTTCCTGTCCGAAGCAACGCCGGAAGCCAAGCTGGCGTTAATCCGCCAGTACCAGGGAGAAGGTCGGCTGGTGGCGATGACCGGTGACGGCACTAACGACGCCCCGGCGCTGGCCCAGGCGGACGTGGCGGTAGCGATGAACTCCGGTACCCAGGCGGCAAAAGAGGCCGGGAATATGGTCGATCTCGACTCGAACCCCACCAAGCTGATCGAGGTGGTACACATCGGTAAACAGATGCTGATGACCCGGGGCTCGCTCACCACCTTCAGTATCGCCAACGACGTGGCGAAATATTTCGCCATTATCCCGGCGGCCTTTGCAGCGACTTACCCGCAGCTGAACGCCCTGAACGTGATGCATCTCCACTCCCCCGCCTCGGCAATTCTGAGCGCGGTGATCTTCAACGCGCTGATCATTATCTTCCTGATCCCGCTGGCACTGAAAGGCGTGAGCTACAAGCCGCTCACTGCCGCCGCCATGCTGCGCCGCAACCTGTGGATTTACGGCCTGGGTGGGCTGGTAGTGCCCTTTATCGGCATCAAAGCGATAGATGTCGTGCTCACCCTGTTTGGGCTGGTTTAAGAGGAAAATCAAATGGCTATGTTACGTCCCGCTATACTGTTGTTTATTCTGCTGGCGCTGATCACCGGCGGGCTCTATCCGCTGGTGACCACCGCGCTGGGCCAGTGGTGGTTTCCCGACCAGGCCAACGGCTCGCTTATCCGCCAGCAGGGGGAGATCCGCGGTTCCCGCCTGACTGGACAGAACTTTACCGCCGCGGGTTACTTTCACGGGCGTCCTTCCGCTACGGCCGAGACCCCGTATAATCCTCTTGCTTCGGGGGGCAGCAACCTGGCGGGCAGCAATCCTGAACTGGATAATGCCGTTCGCGCGCGGGTGGCACAATTGCGCGCAGCCAATCCCCAGGCCAGCCCGGCGGTGCCGGTTGAACTGGTGACCGCCTCCGGTAGCGGGCTGGACTACAGCCTGACGCCGCAGGCCGTGGCCTGGCAGATCCCGCGCGTAGCCCAGGCGCGTCAGCTCAGCACTGAACAGCTCAGCCAGCTGGTGGCCGCCCATACGCAAAAACCGTTCTTCAGCGCGATGGGTAATCCAGTGGTGAATATCGTTGAATTAAATCTGGCGCTGGACGCGCTAAGGAAAGAGTAAATGATCGACGAGCCTCTGCGCCCGGACCCGGATAAACTGCTGGAGCAGGCCGCCACGCCCCATCGCGGCAAGCTGAAAATCTTCTTCGGCGCCTGTGCGGGCGTCGGGAAGACCTTCGCCATGCTGAGCGAAGCCCAGCGTCTGCGCGCTCAGGGGCTCGATATTTTGGTCGGCGTCGCGGAAACTCACGGACGTCAGGAGACCGCCGCCCTGCTGGCCGGGCTGACCACCCAGCCGCCCCGGCGCATCCATCATCGTGGGCGTCTGGTAACGGAGTTCGATCTCGACGCCGCCCTCGCCCGCCGTCCGGCGCTGATCCTGATGGACGAACTGGCGCATACGAATGCCCCCGGCTCGCGCCATCCCAAGCGCTGGCAGGACGTCGAGGAGCTGCTGGAGGCGGGCATTGATGTCTTCACCACCGTCAACGTCCAGCATCTGGAGAGTCTTAACGACGTGGTGAGCGGCGTCACCGGCATTCAGGTGCGGGAGACCGTCCCGGACCCCTTCTTCGACGCGGCGGATGAGGTGGTGCTGGTGGATCTGCCCCCGGACGATCTGCGCCAGCGCCTGCATGAGGGCAAGGTCTACATCGCCGGGCAGGCCGAGCGGGCCATCGAGCACTTCTTCCGTAAAGGCAATTTGATCGCCCTGCGCGAACTGGCGCTGCGCCGCACCGCTGACCGCGTGGACGATCAGATGCGGGCCTGGCGCGACCGCCAGGGTCAGGAGAAAGTGTGGCATACCCGCGATGCCATCCTGCTTTGCATCGGTCACGGCAGCGGCAATGAAAAACTGGTACGCACCGCCGCCCGACTGGCGGCCAAATTTGGCAGCGTGTGGCACGCCGTCTATGTCGAGACGCCGCAGCTGCACCGCCTGCCGGAGAACCAGCGCCGCGCCATTCTTGCTGCCCTGCGGCTGGCCCAGGAGTTGGGCGCAGAAACCGCCACGCTGGCCGAGCAGGCGGAAGAGAAAGCCATTCTGCGCTACGCCCGGGAGCACAACCTCGGCAAGATTGTCATCGGCAGACGCGCCCGTCGCCGCGGGTTCAGCCACGAGAGCTTCGCCGACAAGCTGGCCCGGCGCGCCCCCGACCTCGATCTGCTGATTGTCGCCCTCGACGACAAACCGGCCGCCCTGCCCGCCAGAACCCCGGATAACCGGGCGTTCAGCGACAAATGGCGGATCCAGCTGCGCGGCTGTCTGGTGGCGGTGCTGCTCTGCGCCCTGATTACCTTTGTCGCCAGCCAGTGGCTACCCGGTTTCGATGCCGCCAACCTGGTGATGATCTATCTGCTGGGGGTGGTGGTGGTGGCGCTATTTTATGGCCGCTGGCCTTCGGTGCTGGCGACGGTAATCAACGTCATCAGCTTCGATATCTTCTTCATCGCTCCCCGCGGCACCCTGGCCGTGTCGGATGTCCAGTACCTCCTCACCTTCGCCGTGATGCTGGCAGTGGGTCTGCTGATCGGTAACCTGACGGCGGGGGTACGCTACCAGGCGCGCATCGCCCGCTATCGCGAGCAGCGCACCCGCCATCTGTATGAGATGTCGAAAGCGCTGGCGGTGGGCCGTACGCCGCAGGATATCGTCCAGACCAGCCAGCAGTTCATTCACTCCACCTTCAATGCCCGCAGCCTGATCCTGCTCCCGGATCCTGAGGGCAAACTGAGTCCGCTCACGCCAGCCTCGGGCATGACGCCGTGGGATGAGGCCATTGCCCGCTGGAGCTTTGATAAGGGCCAGCCTGCGGGCGCGGGCACCGACACCCTGCCGGGCGTGCCCTGGCAGATCCTGCCGTTGCAGAACCAGGGGGTGGTAATTGTGGAGCCATCCAATCTGCGCCAGCTGATGATCCCCGAGCAGCAGCGCCTGCTGGAGACCTTCACCCTGCTGGTAGCAAGCGCGCTGGAGCGGCTGGCGCTCACCGCCAGCGAAGAGCAGGCCCGGTTAGCCAGCGAGCGGGAGAGCATTCGTAACTCGCTGCTGGCGGCCCTCTCCCACGACCTGCGTACCCCCCTGACGGTGCTGTTCGGCCAGTCGGAGATCCTGACCCTCGATCTGGCGGCTGAGGGTTCCCGCCACGCCATGCAGGCCAGTGAGATCCGCCAGCACGTGCTGAACACCACCCGGCTGGTGAACAACCTGCTGGATATGGCGCGGATCCAGTCCGGCGGATTTAATCTCAAGAAAGAGTGGCTGACGCTGGAAGAGGTCATTGGCAGCGCGCTAAAAATGCTGGAGCCGGGGCTCGGGGGGCGGCACATCGCGCTGGAGATGTCGGCCCCGCTGGCATTGATCCACGTTGACGGGCCGCTGTTCGAGCGGGTGCTGATCAACCTGCTGGAAAACGCCGCGAAATACGCGGGCAGCAAAGCGCAAATTGGCATTCTGGCCCACGTCACCCCCGATACGTTACAGCTGGAGGTGTGGGATAGCGGTCCGGGTATTCCGGCGGGCCAGGAGCAGGCTATCTTTGATAAGTTCGCCCGGGGTAATAAGGAGTCTGCCATTCCCGGCGTGGGTCTGGGGCTGGCTATCTGCCAGGCGATTGTTGAGGTACACGGCGGCACCCTCTCGGCCCATAACCGCCCCGAAGGCGGCGCCGTTTTTTGTGTTACACTGCCGCTTGATACGCCTCCCGAACTGAATGCATTCCCAGAGGATTTGTGATTAACGTCCTGATTGTTGAAGATGAACTCGCCATCAGCCGTTTTCTGCGCGCCGCGCTGGAGGGTGAAGGGTTGCGCGTCCACGATGCCGGGACGCTGCAGCGGGGCCTGATTGAAGCCGCCACCCGCAAGCCGGATCTGGTGATCCTCGATCTCGGTCTGCCGGACGGAGACGGCCTCGATTTCATCCGCGAAGTGCGCCAGTGGAGCCAGATGCCGATCATCGTGCTCTCCGCCCGTCTGGAAGAGACCGACAAAATTGCCGCCCTTGATGCCGGTGCCGACGACTACCTCAGCAAGCCGTTTGGCATTGGCGAGCTGCAGGCACGTCTGCGCGTCGCCCTGCGCCGCCACGCAACAACCGCCCCCGTCGACCCGGTGTATACCTTTTCCGATATTCGCGTCGATCTGGCCTCACGGCGTATCCAGCGGGGTGAGGCGGAAATCCATCTGACGCCCATTGAATTTCGCCTGCTGGCGGTGCTGCTCAACAATCACGGTAAAGTCCTCACCCAACGCCAGCTGTTAAGCCAGGTGTGGGGACCGAATGCGGTGGAGCACAGTCACTACCTGCGCATCTATATGGGGCATCTTCGTCAGAAGCTGGAGACCGATCCCGCGCGCCCACAACACCTGCTAACCGAAACAGGGATTGGCTACCGCTTTATGCTTTGAGCATAAAAAAGCCCGGTGGCAAGGTAAAAGCAAAACGGCAACCCTGGGGTTGCCGTTTTTAGTCTGTGCTCCCTCTCCCTGTGGGAGAGGGTCGGGGTGAGGGCATCAGCCCGCACCGTAACCGCACTTACGCGTTCTTCAGCACTTCGCTGACAATCTCTACCGCTTCTTTCTCAATCTGCTGGCGGTGTTCTGCGCCAAGGAAGCTTTCGCAGTAGATTTTGTACGCATCTTCCGTACCGGATGGGCGCGCCGCGAACCAGCCGTTCTCGGTCATCACCTTCAGGCCGCCAATTGATGCGCCGTTACCCGGAGCAGCGGTCAGACGCGCGGTGATCGGATCACCTGCCAGGGTGCTGGCGCTGACCATTTCCGGTGAAAGCTTAGACAGGGCCGCTTTCTGGGCGGATGTGGCAGAAGCCTGCAGACGGTTGTAGCTCGGGGCACCGAAACGGGCGGCCAGATCGTCGTAGTGCTCCTGCGGATTCTTCCCGGTGACGGCGGTGATTTCCGCCGCCAGCAGGCACATGATGATGCCGTCTTTATCGGTGGACCACGGGGTGCCGTTGAAGCGCAGGAAGGAAGCCCCGGCGCTCTCTTCGCCGCCAAAGCCGAAGCTGCCGTCGAACAGACCGTCAACAAACCACTTGAAGCCAACCGGCACTTCCACCAGCTTGCGGCCGAGGTCGTTAACCACGCGGTCGATCATCGCGGAAGAGACCAGCGTCTTACCTACGGCAACCTCTGCGCCCCACTGTGGACGATGCTGGAACAGGTAGTTGATCGCTACGGCCAGATAGTGGTTCGGGTTCATCAGACCCGCAGGGGTCACGATGCCGTGACGGTCATAATCCGGGTCGTTGGCAAACGCGAGGTCGAACTTGTCGCGCAGCGCCAGCAGACCGGCCATCGCGCACTCGGAGGAGCAGTCCATACGGATTGCGCCGTCTTTATCCAGGTGCATAAAGCGGAAGGTCTGATCGACGTGATCGTTAACGATGGTCAGATCCAGCTTGTAGTGCTCCGCAATACGTTTCCAGTATTCGATACCGGAACCGCCGAGCGGGTCGACACCCAGTTTAAGCCCGGCTTTCTGGATTGCCGCCATATCGACGATATCCGCCAGCCCTTCCACGAACGGCTGCACCAGATCCTGCTCTTTCACGTGGCCGGAGGCCATCGCTTCATCCAGGGAGATACGCTTCACGCCTTTCAGGCCGTCGGCCAGCAGGGCATTGGCACGATCTTCTACCACTTTGGTGACGTTGGTGTCAGCCGGGCCGCCATTCGGTGGATTGTATTTGATGCCGCCATCTTCAGGCGGGTTGTGGGACGGCGTAATGACAATGCCGTCAGCCTGCGCTCCGCCCTTCTGGTTATGCACCAGAATGGCGTTAGAAACGGCAGGGGTCGGCGTATAGCCGTTGTTTTCCTGAATCACGACGTCCACGCCGTTAGCGGCCAGCACTTCCAGGACGGAAATAAAAGCAGGCTCTGACAGGGCGTGGGTATCTTTACCCACGTAGCACGGACCGGTGACGCCATTTTTGGCGCGCTCTTCCGCGATGGCCTGGGCAATGGCCAGAATATGCGGCTCGTTAAAGCTGTGGCGAACCGCACTGCCGCGGTGGCCGGATGTTCCAAACTTAACTGCGTGTTCTGCGTTACCCACTTCCGGCTTCAGCACATAGTACTGCGCGGTAAGCTGAGCGACGTTAATCAAATCGCTCTGTTGTGCAGGTTGTCCCGCACGATTGTGATTTGCCATTGCCTGGTCCTTCTGATGCAAGGGTTAGATAGTACCGCAAACCTTATCAATCAATTCCACCGGGAACTGCATCGACTGCATGATGTGTTCGATCATGCTGCGCTTACGTCCGGTATTGGTATTGGTGATCACCCAGTACGGCGTACCAGGCAGGTGCTTGGGTTTAGTTTGATTGCCATTCTGTAACAGCGTCTGCTCGTCACCCGCGAAATAGACGCGGGTACGGCCATGCAGGGATTCCGTCGCATCGGCAAACGCGTTGTTATCCAGTGAATAGAGTGTAGTCAGCACCAGCATAAAGCGGTTAACTGCTTTCTTCTGCTCAGCGTATTCGTCAGAAAGCAGCAATTCGCGCATCGCACGCACTTTGTCTTTTACAGGCGACAGCGGCTTTTCCTGCGCGACAGCAACAGGCTGGCGCGTCTCTTTGATGGCTGGAGCGGCAGACTGCGAGGCGGCGGCAATTTTCAGCATGCGCCGTAAAATGTCGGACGCGCTCTCACCGATATGCCGCGTCTGGCTGGCGATATACTGATAGAGTTCGTCATCAACTTCGATTGTTTTCATCTTAATCCAGTGCGATATCTTATCTGAATACAAGTCGTTGGGAGTATAAGTTCAAAACCCAACAGCGGATAGCGTCAAGCCAGAATGGCGGCAAAAGTCAGAATTAACTGTCTCCTTGCAGCCGGGCGGCAGAATGGTCAACATGATACCCTAACCTGACATACGTAAAAAAAGAACTTTGCCATGAAATTGAATACCCGAGCGCAATCTGCACAATCGCCGCACAATAATTCTCCCATCGTCCTGGTGCATGGCTTGTTTGGAAGCCTGGATAACCTTGGCGTGCTGGCAAGAGATCTGGTAACCGATCACGCGCTGCTGCAGGTTGATATGCGCAACCACGGCCTGTCGACGCGCTCGGCGCAGATGACCTATGCCGACATGGCGCAGGATCTGCTGGACACGCTGAATGAACACAACATCGAAAAAGCGATCCTGATCGGCCACTCAATGGGCGGCAAAGCGGTGATGGCCCTGACGGCCCTGGCGCCAGAGCGTATTGCCGGCCTGGTAGTCATCGACGTGGCGCCCGTGAATTATGACGTGCGCCGCCACGATGAGATCTTCGCCGCCATTAACGCCGTGACGGACGCTGGCGTCAGTACCCGCCAGCAGGCGGCGGCGCTGATGCGTGAGCATCTGCACGAAGAAGGCGTGGTGCAGTTCCTGCTGAAATCCTTTGTTGATGGCGAATGGCGCTTCAACGTGCCGGTGCTGTGGGATCAGTATGACCATATCGTCGGCTGGGAGACGGTGCCGGCGTGGCCGCACCCGACCCTCTTTATCACCGGCGGCAACTCGCCTTATGTGACCGAAGCGTATCGTGACGCCCTGCTGGCGCAATTCCCCCAGGCGCGTGCGCACGTGATTGCCGGAGCCGGACACTGGGTTCATGCCGAAAAACCGGACGCGGTGCTGCGCGCCATCCGTCGCTACCTCGCAGATATCGAAAATTGATTAAAAAGAGAGCGACTGGTCGCCAGCAGGCCTCCAGTCGTTGGCGTGCCGTTTTCGGTGATGTATGATGGCGCGCTTATCGCCCGGGCATTAGCAGGGTGTCTTGTTTCCCCCGAAGTCTCAAAATCATGGCCAAAGAACACACGGACCGCACGACAATAGATCTGTTCGCGAATGAGCGTCGCCCGGGACGACCGAAAACCAATCCGCTTTCGCGTGATGAACAGCTGCGCATTAATAAGCGCAATCAGCTTAAACGCGATAAAAGCCGCGGGCTTAAACGCGTCGAGCTGAAACTGAATGCTGAAGCCGTCGATGCGCTGAACGAGCTGGCGAACGCCCGTGATATCAGCCGCAGTGAGCTTATTGAAGAGATGCTGATTTTGCAGCTCGAGAAATGGCACGGTAAAGCGTAAGTCAGAAAACTCCCCTTCTTGTTGCTTTCATGTAGCACAGAGTGCAGTCCTGGGTGATAGCAGTTTCCGCAGGCTTCTCTGTTCTGCTATGATTGCCCTTATCCGTGGCTAAATTGCGCCACCATACCATTAAGTTTCAAGAGGTTATTTTACTCATGGCAATCATCGGCATTTTTTTCGGCAGCGACACGGGTAACACCGAAAATATCGCAAAAAACATTCAAAAACAGCTAGGTAAAGACGTTGCCGATGTGCATGACATTGCGAAAAGCAGCAAAGAAGATATCGAAGGTTACGATATCCTGCTGCTGGGCATCCCTACCTGGTACTACGGTGAAGCGCAGTGCGACTGGGACGACTTCTTCCCGTCTCTGGAAGAGATTGACTTCAACGGTAAACTGGTTGCCCTATTCGGTTGTGGCGATCAGGAAGACTACGCAGAGTACTTCTGCGATGCGCTGGGCACCATCCGCGATATCATTGAGCCACGCGGCGCCGTCATCGTCGGCCACTGGCCAACTGCCGGTTACCACTTCGAAGCCTCCAAAGGGCTGGCCGATGATAACAACTTTGTTGGTCTTGCTATCGACGAAGATCGCCAGCCGGAACTGACCGCTGAGCGTGTAGAGAAATGGGTGAAGCAGGTCCGCGAAGAGTTACACCTCGACGATATTCTTAATGCCTGATGACGTTGCGGCGCAATGCTTAAGTTGCGCCGCATTGATAGGTATAAGCAATCAAAATAATTGCTACAAATTTTTAACTTTTGCTGTCATACCTGTACAATGATCCAGGTTCAAACGGGTCACCCTGTAACAAGTTTGTTGGCGGTACCACGTTTTTATAAGCATACTTTACTTGAGACTTGCAGTTTTCATTACGACATGGCAGTTCTATAATGAGACGCATTATCCCAGGTGCATTTTCTGTCACTTCTTCTTTAGAAGTGAATCGTTTAGCAACAGGACAGATTCCGCATGACTGACAACAACACCGCATTAAAGAAGGCCGGACTGAAAGTCACGCTTCCACGGTTAAAAATCCTGGAAGTGCTTCAGGGTCCGGATAACCATCATGTCAGTGCGGAAGACTTATACAAGCGTCTGATCGACATGGGCGAAGAGATTGGTCTGGCTACCGTTTACCGTGTACTGAACCAGTTCGACGATGCAGGCATCGTTACGCGTCATAATTTCGAAGGCGGTAAATCCGTATTTGAACTGACGCAGCAGCATCACCACGATCACCTGATTTGCCTGGACTGCGGCAAAGTGATCGAATTCAGCGACGACTCTATCGAATCACGTCAGCGTGAAATTGCCGCTCGTCATGGCATTCGTTTGACCAACCACAGCCTGTACCTGTATGGCCACTGCGCCGAAGGTGACTGCCGCGAAGATGACCACGCGCACGACGCGAAATAATTCATCTGCACACACTGAGCCAACCTGAGGGTTGGCTTTTTTTTGCCTGTAATAACGTAAAAAAGCCCGGTACGCATAGCGTTACCGGGCGTGGTAAACAGCGGATTACTTCGCGTTGTTGCTGCGGATTTCTTGCCAGATCTTGTCGCAGTTTTTGGTGACGGCCTGATTGTTACCTGTTTTGCGCGCCATTATACAGGCCTGGTAATCGGCCACTCTCACGGTCTCCTGGGTCGCAAACTGTTCGTGCGCTTTCTCCTGGCGCAGCACGTTCAGCACGCTCTGGCAGGCTTCGATTTTTTCTGGCGAGCCTTCGGCGGTATTGATACAGGCGCTGTAGGCCTCTTTAAGACGGGTGTCTTCTTTCTGGGTCTGCGGTTGTGCGCAGGCGGTCAGTCCTGATGCCAACAGCGCGACCAGTACGATTTTTTTCAACATGGCGGTCTCCAGTCGGCGGGGTTATCCCCCGCCGGGTTAGTCATCAGAAGATGGTGAACGGGGCGATAACCATAAACTTCACGTCACGCTCATCCTGGAAGATGTTGCCGTAACCGCCGCCGTAGCTCGGGATGTCGGAGTGGTTGTCATACTGCGTGAAGTGCAGTTTGAACATGGTTCCCTTCGCGCGACCCTCCTGCAGGGTATAGATCGCATCCAGACTGTAGGCCGACTCTTTGATCTTGTTAGAGGCGATATTTTCACGCTGGCCAGCGCTGTTGATCAGCCAGTCTGCTGGTTTTGCGTCCCATGCATAGACATAAGAGGCACCGACGCTCCAGCCTGCCAGGTTCCAGTTACTCAGGTCGTACATCGCCCCGAAGAAGACCGCTTTTTCGTCATTGGCGTTGAAGTCGGAGCGGTTATCCCACCACACGTCCAGACGACCGTTGGAGGACGCGTAGGTTGGAGTCATACGCTGCAGGAAATAGCCCTGCTGGCCTTCCGCTTTCACGTAAGTCCCTTCCAGACGTAAATCGACCTGACCGACTTTGTAACCCAGAGTCAGCGCCTGCAGCCATGCCGTGCCGTCGTAGATATCATTCACAGTGCCGCTGTCGGCTTTATCACGTGTGCCGTAGAACTGATAGCTGGTAGAGAGTGGCCCACCCACAATGTCGAACTTGTAGCTGGCTTTGGCAAAGTACTGATCGATAAAGCCTTCAGCCTGACCAAAAGCGGCTTCCAGAATCAGGTTATTTTTGAAATCGTACTTCGCCCCAAAGGAGTGGAGATAATCGACGCGGGTCTTTCTGTCATTCTGATAGAACTTATCCATCTCGAGGTGCCATGGCGCTTTGTACTCGTTGGTCCACATATACGAGAAGCTCAGCGCCCCGCTGTCACCGTAGTCAAAGTTCACCCCGGCTTCCGCGCCCTGGTATGTACCCGGCATAAAGCTCCAGTGCGGTGCTATCAGGGTCTGGCCGGTTGGTTGCAGCCAGCCGCCGCGCGCCCACACCGGACCGTATTTGAATTTTGCAGCCGCTTTATACAGGCTGATTCCGCTCTTATCGCCGGACCAGTCTTCTTTGTAGGCTTTGTTGCTGGAGGAGAAGGCAATTTCGTTCGGGTGGCCGCTGTCGCCGTTTTCCGCCATTTCAATGGCGGTAAAGGCCGCTAAATCAAGACCGAACATGTCGGCGGCATAGCCGGACTGGAAATCAAGATTGGCGTTCCAGGTGGAGTGCGCCAGGTTGGTTTTGTATTTATCCGCCTCGACATCTTTGCGGTCACGTTCACGCTGCCAGTAATAGACACCGCCCGTGAGGGTTGAATCATCAATGAAACCTTCGGCCTGGGCTTTCGGAGAAACCATCCAGCCTGACATTGCTGTAACACCGGCAATAGCCAGCGCAAGCGCACTACGTTTGCCACTAAACGCACGCATAATTAATCCTCTTTGACGTATTAAAAGCGCCTTAAACGGCGAAAAACAAAAAGTTAAAAGTGGAGGTAACCGGAAATACCCGCTTACATCTCCTGCCTTTAGACTATTTTTCGCGACGCGAATTATCAATGCTTTTCAGCGATCAAAAGTCAGGATTATGACAAAGCGCACATATTTGATTGCTATTTGTAACAAAGCTAATGAGAGAGAATATTTAATTAAAATAATGCTCTGAATAAGCTATTTATTTTTTACAGGCAGATTGCTGACAGCTTATCCGGACGCTATTTCTGAGGATTTGCCAAAAGGAAGAGAAAGCGAATAGTTTTGAGAAATGGAATTAATTCGCATCGCGAACATATCGCTGATTGAAAGCCTGATCGCTATGCAAAAAAAACGCCGCAGTGCGCGGCGTTTTCAGGTACTTATCAGTTATTCACCGACTTTCGCCCAGGTATCACGCAGACCAACGGTACGGTTAAATACCAGTTTATCCGCAGTGGCGTAGCGGCTGTCGAGGCAGAAGTAACCTTCACGCTCAAACTGGTACGCATTACCGGCGACGGCGTCTTTCAGGGATGGCTCAGCAAAGCCCTGTTTGATTACCAGCGAATCCTGGTTAATGACTTCCAGGAAGTCCTCTACGGCACCCGGGTTTGGCACGCTGAACAGACGATCGTACAGACGGATTTCAACCGGCAGCGCATGTGCTGCGCTCACCCAGTGGATCACGCCCTTCACCTTGCGACCATCGGCAGGATCTTTGCTCAGGGTTTCGGCATCGTAGGTGCAGAAAATGGTGGTGATATTGCCTTCTGCGTCTTTTTCGACGCGCTCTGCTTTAATCACATAGGCATTACGCAGACGCACTTCTTTGCCCATCACCAGACGTTTGTACTGCTTGTTCGCTTCTTCGCGGAAGTCAGCGCGATCGATCCAGATTTCGGCGCTGAACGGTACGTCACGGCTGCCCATCTCCGGCTTGCTCGGATGATTTGGCATGGTCACCAACTCGCTTTCACCCTGCGGGTAGTTCTCGATAACCAGTTTTACCGGATCGATAACGGCCATAGCGCGCGGCGCATTGTCGTTCAGATCTTCGCGAATACAGGATTCCAGCGACGCCATCTCGATGGTGTTGTCCTGCTTGGTCACGCCAATGCGTTTGCAGAACTCACGGATGGAGGCAGCGGTATAGCCACGACGACGCAGGCCAGAGATGGTCGGCATACGCGGGTCATCCCAGCCTTCAACGTGCTTGTCGGTAACCAGCAGGTTCAGCTTACGCTTGGACATCACGGTATATTCCAGATTCAGACGAGAGAACTCGTACTGACGCGGATGAACCGGGATGGAGATGTTATCCAGCACCCAGTCGTACAGGCGACGGTTGTCCTGGAACTCCAGCGTGCATAAGGAGTGCGTAATGCCTTCCAGCGCATCGCTGATGCAGTGGGTGAAGTCGTACATCGGATAGA
This sequence comes from Leclercia adecarboxylata, assembly GCF_023639785.1. NCBI lineage: Bacteria > Pseudomonadati > Pseudomonadota > Gammaproteobacteria > Enterobacterales > Enterobacteriaceae > Leclercia > Leclercia adecarboxylata. The sequence continues at coordinate 1,279,445 of NZ_CP098325.1, read as the reverse complement.
TGCACCACTTGCTGCCGGTCTGGTGATGATCGGCAAACTTAATGCGGTACAGCACCGGATCGCGCATCACGATAAACGGCGACGCCATGTCGATTTTGGCACGCAGACAGGCTTTACCCTCTTCGAAGCCACCGGCACGCATTTTTTCAAACAGCGCCAGGTTCTCTTCCACGCTGCGATCGCGGTACGGGCTGTTTTTGCCCGGCGCGGTCAGGGAACCGCGGTATTCGCGGATCTCATCAGCGGAAAGCTCGTCAACGTAGGCCAGCCCTTTGTTGATCAGCTCTACGGCATAGGCGTACAGCTGGTCAAAATAGTCAGAGGAGTAGCAGATGTCGCCAGACCAGTTGAAGCCCAACCATTGCACGTCGTTCTTAATGGACTCTACGTATTCGATATCTTCTTTCACCGGGTTGGTGTCATCGAAACGCAGGTTGCATTGACCCTGGTAGTCCTGCGCGATGCCGAAGTTCAGGCAGATCGATTTCGCATGACCAATATGCAGGTAGCCGTTCGGCTCCGGCGGAAAACGGGTATGAACTGTGGTGTGCTTACCAGTGGCCAGATCTTCATCAATGATCTGACGGATAAAGTTGCTCGGGCGGGCTTCAGCCTCACTCATCGTGGATTCCTCAAAGCGTAAACGACGTATAACGGCATATGATCTTATAAGCCGGCCGTAGTGACAACCTTTAGTTACGCAAAAAAAGGTCTCTGGAGAGAATTATGGGGGCGATTGCTGCAAAAAAAAGCGGCGGGGATATCCCCGCCGCTCAGGCACTAACGCTTACTCAGGAGCACTTATTTGCCTTTAATTTCATACAGCGGTGTCTGACCAGCAACCACCTGACCCTGCGCCTTGATAACCAGGCCGCTGAAGTCGTCGATATTGCTGCAGACAACCGGGCTTATCATGGAGCGCGCATTGGCGTTAAGGAAGTCGAGATCCATCTCCAGAACCGGCTGGCCTGCCACCACTTCTGCACCCTCTTCGACCAGGCGCTTAAAGCCCTGGCCACCCAGTGCAACGGTATCGATACCCATGTGGACAACGATCTCCGCGCCTTTGTCTGTTTCCAGGCAGAATGCGTGGTTGGTGTTAAAGATTTTAACGATGGTACCGGCCGCAGGAGAAACGACGGTTTTATCCGTTGGTTTAACCGCTACGCCATCACCTACGGCTTTGCTGGCGAAGGCCTCATCAGGTACCTGGTCCAGAGCAACCACTTCACCGGTCACCGGCGAAACCAGTGCTGCGATGGTGGTAACGTTGGCAACAGCCTGTGGCTTAGCGGCAACAGGTGCGGCAGCTGGCGCTGGAGATGCTGCTGCGGCGGCAACGGGACCGGTGGTTTTCATTGCATTGGCGATTTTCTCAGCCACGAAGCCAACGATGATCTGCACGCTGGTTTTGTTCAGGCGGATAACGCCAGACGCACCCAGACGCTTCGCCATCGCTTCGTTGACCAGAGAAGAGTCCTTCACGTTCAGACGCAGACGGGTGATGCAGGCATCAATACCGGTCAGGTTGTCTGAACCACCAACCGCAGCAATGTACTGACGCGCCAGACCAGAAACGTCTTCAGAGGTGGCAGCACTCACATTCACGTCCTGACCATCTGCTTCGCTACCGGCAACCGCCAGCTCACGACCCGGCGTCATCAGGTTGAATTTGGTGATGGTGAAGCGGAACACCACATAGTAGATCACGAAGAACACCAGACCCTGCAGGATCAGCATGTACCAGTGAACCGCCAGCGGGTTACGGGAAGAGAGCACCATATCCACCAGGCCGGCGCTGAAGCCGAAGCCCGCAATCCACTGCATGGAGGCCGCGATAAACACAGAGATACCGGTCAGTACAGCGTGGATCACGTACAGTACAGGCGCCACAAACATGAAGGAGAATTCCAGCGGCTCGGTGATACCGGTGAAGAAGGCCGCGAATGCGCCCGCCATCATAATACCCAGCACCTTCGCTTTGTTCTCTGGACGTGCACAGTGATAGATAGCCAGCGCTGCACCCGGCAGACCGAACATCATAATCGGGAAGAAGCCCGCCTGATAACGACCGGTGATACCCACAACCGCTTTACCTGCTTCGATGGACTGTGCGCCGCCGAGGAAGTTAGGAATATCGTTAATACCCGCAACGTCAAACCAGAATACGGAGTTCAGCGCGTGGTGCAGACCGACCGGGATCAGCAGACGGTTGAAGAACGCATACACGCCCGCACCGACAGAACCCAGTTTCTGAATGTGTTCACCGAAGTTCACCAGACCGTCGAAGATCACCGGCCAGATGTACATCAGAATGAACGCCACAGCGATCATCACGAAAGAGGTCAGGATCGGCACCAGACGACGGCCGCTGAAGAAGGAGAGCGCTTTTGGCAGCTCAACGCCGCTGAAGCGGTTATAAAGTTCAGCGGAGATGATACCTACCAGGATACCAACGAACTGGTTATTGATCTTACCGAACGCCGCCGGAACCTGGTCCGCAGGGATCTTCTGGATCATTGAAACCGCAGCCGGGGAACAGAGTGTGGTCAGCACAAGGAAGCCCACAAAACCGGTCAATGCCGCAGCACCGTCTTTATCTTTGGACATACCATAAGCCACACCAATGGCAAACAGCACGGACATGTTATCGATAATGGCAGCACCGGATTTAATAAAGAACGCCGCTAATGCGTTGTCCCCACCCCAACCCACCGGGTCAATCCAGTAACCGACACCCATCAGAATCGCTGCCGCTGGCAGCGTGGCGACCGGCACCATTAAGGCGCGGCCTACCTTTTGTAAGTAACCTAAAATGCTCAATTTGTTCCCCCTATGAGACCCCGTTAACGGTGTATTCTCAGCTGTGTTTTTATTGTGTCACTAACTTATAACTACAGTTGATGATTCACTGGCTGATTGAGTGTGTGGAAAATTAATTCGTATCGCAAATTAAACGCGTACTTTTTGTGAGTTTTGTCACCAAATATTGTTTCTACCCCTCCCCCGGACTGGCAAACAGTGAAAACTTATTTTATGATACGAAAAATCAAGACGAATTGCCCCCTCTCGGTGTGAACCAGGTTAGGCTTAGATCATGCCCCGACAAGCAATCCGCCAACTCTTACTAAACTTCAGAGGTGAATAATGAGACTGATCCCCCTGGCAACCGCAGAACAAGTCGGCAAATGGGCTGCCCGCCATATCGTAAATCGTATTAACGCATTCAAACCGACTGCCGATCGTCCTTTTGTACTCGGCCTGCCTACCGGTGGCACACCTCTTACCGCCTATAAAGCCTTGGTTGAGATGCATAAAGCGGGCCAGGTTAGCTTCGAGCATGTTGTCACCTTCAACATGGACGAGTACGTTGGTCTGCCAAAAGAGCATCCGGAAAGCTACCATAGCTTCATGCACCGTAACTTCTTTGATCACATTGATATTAAACCGGGAAATATTAACCTGCTGGATGGTAATGCACCGGATATTGACGCCGAATGCCGTCATTATGAAGAAAAAATCCGCGCTTACGGTAAAATCCACCTGTTCATGGGTGGCGTAGGTAACGATGGTCATATCGCGTTTAACGAACCCGCCTCTTCTCTGGCCTCCCGTACCCGCATCAAAACACTGACCCATGACACGCGTGTGGCAAACTCCCGTTTCTTTGATGGTGACGTTAACCAGGTGCCAAAATACGCGCTGACCGTTGGCGTGGGTACCCTGCTGGACGCGGAAGAGGTGATGATTCTGGTGCTGGGCAGCGTGAAAGCGCAGGCGCTTCAGGCAGCGGTAGAAGGCAACGTCAACCACATGTGGACCATCAGCTGTCTGCAGCTGCACCCGAAAGCGGTTGTCGTATGCGACGAACCTTCTACCATGGAACTGAAAGTGAAGACGTTGAAATACTTCAACGAATTAGAAGCAGAAAACATTAAAGGTCTGTAATGTGACGCCGTCTCTGCCTGCAGAGACGGGATGCTATTTTTAAACCGGGGGTCGTTATGTACGCTTTAACCCACGGTCGGATTTATACCGGCCATGAAATTCTGGATGACCATGCGATTGTTGTCGCGAATGGCCTGATTGAACGTGTCTGCCCACTGGCCGAACTGCCAGCGGATATAGAACAACGCTCGCTCAATGGAGCAATCATCTCCCCCGGTTTTATCGACGTACAGCTTAACGGCTGCGGCGGCGTGCAGTTCAACGATACCGCAGACGCCGTTACCGTTGAAACGCTGGAAATCATGCAGCGCGCCAATGAAAGATCGGGCTGCACCAGCTACCTGCCGACGCTGATCACCACCAGCGACGATCTGATGAAACAGGGCGTTCGCGTGATGCGTGAATACCTGGCGAAATATCCGCACCAGGCGCTGGGCCTGCACCTTGAAGGTCCGTGGCTGAATATCGTTAAGAAAGGCACCCATAATCCGGACTATGTCCGCCAGCCTGATAACGAGCTGGTTGATTTCCTGTGCGCGAATGCGGATGTGATCACCAAAGTGACCCTGGCACCAGAAATGGTCGACCCGGACGTGATCCGCAAGCTGGCGGGCGCAGGCATTGTGGTCTCTGCAGGTCACTCCAACGCTACGCTGAAAGAGGCCAAAGTGGGCTTCCGCGCGGGTATCACCTTCGCGACGCATCTCTATAACGCCATGCCATATATTACCGGGCGTGAGCCGGGTCTGGCCGGGGCGATCTTCGATGAGCCAGACGTTTACTGCGGCATTATTGTCGACGGCTTACACGTTGATTACGCCAACGTGCGTAACGCCAAACGCCTGAAGGGCGACAAGCTGTGCCTGGTGACCGACGCAACGGCGCCAGCGGGGGCAAATATTGAACAGTTCATTTTTGCTGGTAAAACAATATACTACCGGAATGGACTCTGTGTGGATGAGAACGGAACGTTAAGCGGTTCGGCTCTGACCATGATCGAAGGCGTGCGCAATCTGGTTGAACATTGCAGTATTGCCCTTGATGAAGTGCTGCGTATGGCAACGCTCTATCCGGCACGGGCGATTGGCGTAGACAAACAGCTGGGCAGTATTGCCCCTGGAATGGTCGCTAATCTCACCGCATTCACACAGGATTATAAAATCATCAAGACCATCGTTAATGGTAACGAGGTCGTTACAGAGTAAACAAAAGTATGACACCTGGCGGACAAGCTCAAATTGGCAACGTTGATCTGGTAAAGCAGCTGAACAGTGCGGCGGTATATCGACTGATCGACCAGCACGGCCCCATCTCACGGATCCAGATTGCAGAACAGAGCCAGCTTGCCCCCGCCAGCGTAACGAAAATTACCCGTCAGCTCATTGAGCGCGGGCTGATCAAAGAAGTGGATCAGCAGGCCTCCACCGGGGGCCGTCGCGCTATCTCGATTGTTACCGAAACCCGTCATTTCCACGCCGTCGGCGTACGCCTTGGCCGTCATGATGCCACCCTGACCCTGTACGATCTGAGCAGTAAGGCGATTGCTGAAGAGCACTACGCGCTGCCGGAACGCACGCAGGAAACGCTTGAACATGCGCTGCTCAACGCCATCGAGCTGTTCATTGAATCCTGCCAGCGTAAAATCCGTGAGCTGATCGCCATTTCGGTGATCCTGCCCGGGCTCGTCGACCCCGAAAGCGGCGTGATCCGTTATATGCCGCATATTCAGGTAGAGAACTGGGCGCTGATCGACGCGCTGGAAAAACGCTTCTCCGTCACCTGCTTTGTGGGTCACGATATTCGTAGTCTGGCGCTGGCAGAGCACTACTTTGGTGCGAGCCAGGATTGTGAAGACTCAATTCTGGTGCGCGTACACCGGGGGACCGGTGCCGGGATCATCTCCAACGGGCGCATCTTTATTGGCCGTAACGGCAACGTCGGTGAGATTGGCCACATTCAGGTTGATCCCTTGGGTGAGCGCTGCCACTGCGGCAACTTTGGCTGTCTGGAAACCGTGGCGGCGAACGCCGCCATTGAGCAACGCGTCCGCCACCTGCTGGAACAGGGCTATCAGAGCCGGGTCACGCTCGATGACTGCAAAATCAACGCGATCTGCCGGGCTGCCAATAAAGGCGATGCGCTAGCCAGTGAGGTAATCGAACAGGTTGGCCGTCATCTGGGCAAAACCATTGCCATCGCCATCAACCTTTTTAACCCACAAAAAGTGGTGATCGCCGGTGAAATTACCGAAGCCGAAAAGGTGCTGCTGCCCGCTATCGAAGGGTGCATCAATACTCAGGCGCTGAAGGCGTTTCGCCAGAATCTGCCTGTCGTTCGATCCGCCCTGAACGACCGCTCGGCGATCGGTGCCTTTGCGCTGGTAAAACGCGCCATGCTTAACGGTATCCTGTTGCAGCGTTTGCTGGAAAGCTGACAGCGTTTTATAGTGTCGCCTTCTTTTTTGGATGCCGGGAAGTTCATGACTATTAAGAATGTTATTTGTGATATCGACGGCGTGCTGATGCACGACAACGTTGCCGTACCGGGCGCAGCGGAATTTCTTAACGGCATCATGGAAAAAGGCATGCCGCTGGTTCTGCTCACCAACTTCCCGTCGCAGACAGGGCAGGATCTGGCGAACCGTTTTGCCACCGCCGGTATCAATGTGCCCGACAGCGTGTTTTATACCTCAGCCATGGCGACCGCTGATTTTCTGAAACGTCAGGAAGGCAAAAAAGCCTATGTGGTCGGTGAAGGCGCGCTGATCCATGAGTTATACAAAGCGGGCTTCACTATCACCGACGTTAATCCTGACTTCGTTATCGTTGGCGAAACGCGCTCCTATAACTGGGAGATGATGCACAAGGCCGCCTTCTTTGTGGCGAACGGCGCCCGCTTTATCGCCACCAACCCGGATACCCACGGCCGCGGCTTTTATCCGGCCTGCGGCGCGCTCTGCGCCGGTATTGAGAAGATGACCGGCCGCCTGCCGTTTTATGTCGGTAAGCCCAGCCCGTGGATCATCCGTGCGGCGCTCAACAAGATGCAGGCTCACTCGGAAGATACGGTGATCGTCGGTGACAACCTGCGCACCGATATTCTGGCGGGCTTCCAGGCCGGGCTGGAAACCATTCTGGTCCTGTCGGGGGTATCCACGCTGGACGACATCGACTCTATGCCGTTCAGGCCGAGCTGGATTTATCCCTCCGTCGCGGAAATTGATGTTCTGTAATCCGAAACCACGTCCCCGGACGTGGTTTTTTCATTTTATCCCCGCAAAAATAGATCTGTACCTAATAAAAAACACCAATCATTGAATAATCATCAATAAACCAGCTCAATACGTACGCTTTTTTCAACATTCAGCAATCGACATTGCACTTTTTGTTTTTTCCCCGGCAAAACGCTTGCTGCCCTTCCCCTTTTGCGGCATTTTCATAAGCAAGCAACATCACACTGCAACAGGGTTAATGGAGAAGGTTATGTGTTCAATTTTCGGCGTACTGGATATTAAAACTGACGCAGTCGAACTGCGCAAAAAAGCACTGGAACTGTCCCGTCTGATGCGCCATCGCGGCCCGGACTGGTCCGGTGTATACGCCAGCGACAAAGCGATTCTGGCGCATGAGCGTCTGTCGATTGTGGACGTCAACGCCGGTGCCCAGCCGTTATACAACGAGAAAAAAACCCATGCGCTGGCGGTCAACGGTGAAATCTACAACCATCAGGCGCTGCGTGCGGAGTACGGCGATCGCTATACCTTCCAGACCGGTTCTGACTGCGAAGTGATCCTGGCGATGTACCAGGAGAAAGGCCCGGAATTCCTTGACGATCTGCAGGGTATGTTCGCCTTCGCCCTGTATGACAGCGAAAAAGATGCTTATCTGATTGGTCGTGACCACATCGGGATTATCCCGCTGTATATGGGCCACGATGAGCACGGCAACCTCTATGTCGCCTCTGAAATGAAAGCCCTGGTGCCGGTTTGCCGCACCATTAAAGAGTTCCCGGCGGGCAGCTACCTGTGGAGCCAGGATGGCGAAATTCGCCAGTACTATCAGCGCGACTGGTTCGAGTACGATGCCGTTAAAGACAACGTTACCGATAAAAACGAACTGCGCCAGGCGCTGGAAGATTCCGTAAAAAGCCATCTGATGTCAGACGTGCCGTACGGCGTGCTGCTCTCTGGCGGTCTGGACTCGTCCGTTATCTCGGCTATCACCAAGAAATACGCCGCACGTCGCGTTGAAGATCAGGAGCGCTCCGAAGCCTGGTGGCCGCAGCTGCACTCCTTCGCCGTCGGCCTGGAAGGTTCCCCGGACCTGAAAGCCGCGCAGGAGGTGGCAAACCATCTCGGCACCGTACACCATGAAATTCACTTTACCGTGCAGGAAGGACTGGATGCGATCCGCGACGTTATTTATCACATTGAAACCTATGATGTGACCACCATCCGCGCCTCCACGCCGATGTATCTGATGTCGCGTAAAATCAAAGCGATGGGCATCAAGATGGTGCTCTCCGGCGAAGGTTCTGATGAAGTCTTTGGCGGCTACCTGTACTTCCACAAAGCGCCGGATGCCAAAGAGCTGCATGAAGAGACCGTTCGTAAGCTGCAGGCGCTGCACATGTTTGACTGCGCTCGTGCTAACAAAGCGATGTCTGCCTGGGGTGTTGAAGCGCGCGTACCTTTCCTGGATAAAAAATTCCTCGATGTGGCAATGCGTATCAACCCGCAGGACAAAATGTGCGGCAACGGTAAAATGGAGAAACACGTTCTGCGTGAATGCTTCGAATCTTATCTGCCGGCAAGCGTGGCGTGGCGTCAGAAAGAGCAGTTCTCTGACGGCGTAGGTTACAGCTGGATCGACACCCTGAAAGAGGTGGCCGCTAAGCAGATTTCCGATCAACAACTGGAAACCGCCAGCTTCCGCTTCCCGTACAACACGCCGGGTTCGAAAGAAGCCTATCTGTACCGTGAGATCTTTGAAGAGCTGTTCCCGCTGCCAAGCGCAGCAGAGTGTGTCCCTGGCGGTCCTTCCGTCGCCTGCTCCTCTGCGAAAGCCATTGAGTGGGATGAAGCATTTAAAACCATGAACGATCCGTCAGGACGTGCCGTCGGTGTGCATCAGTCCGCTTATCAGTAATCAATCCGATCGCCATGAGGCCCTTCGGGGCCTCTTTTTTTGCCCCGCGTTTCGCTGGACAAAAACGATTAATAACCAATAATTGCCGAATATTCGGCCATGCTGTTCGCAACCTAACCAAACAGTCACATTCCAGACATTTTCGTTGAAAAAGGTGTTGACGCTGCAAGGGTCTATACGCATAATGCGCCCCGCAACGCCGATAAGGTAACGCGAAAAAAAGATGGCTACGTAGCTCAGTTGGTTAGAGCACATCACTCATAATGATGGGGTCACAGGTTCGAATCCCGTCGTAGCCACCATCTTTTTTGCGGGAGTGGCGAAATTGGTAGACGCACCAGATTTAGGTTCTGGCGCCGCAAGGTGTGCGAGTTCAAGTCTCGCCTCCCGCACCATTCCCAGGTAAGCGTTGCACGGATGGGGTATCGCCAAGCGGTAAGGCACCGGTTTTTGATACCGGCATTCCCTGGTTCGAATCCAGGTACCCCAGCCATATTTCTTCGATTTTGCGGTTCTCCGCGGTTATTGGGGTATCGCCAAGCGGTAAGGCACCGGTTTTTGATACCGGCATTCCCTGGTTCGAATCCAGGTACCCCAGCCATCGAAGAATGCAGTCTGGCTACGTAGCTCAGTTGGTTAGAGCACATCACTCATAATGATGGGGTCACAGGTTCGAATCCCGTCGTAGCCACCATATCAGGTTGTATCGATTCCGGTCGGTAAAACAAAAAAATTGTTGGGGTATCGCCAAGCGGTAAGGCACCGGATTCTGATTCCGGCATTCCGAGGTTCGAATCCTCGTACCCCAGCCAATTTAAAAAGTCGTTAAAATCTCTCTTTAACGCAATTGGGGTGTCGCCAAGCGGTAAGGCTCTGGTTTCTGATACCAGCATTCCGGGGTTCGAATCCCTGCACCCCAGCCACACAAAAAAAGCTCGCTTCGGCGAGCTTTTTGCTTTTCTGCGTTCCGGCATGTTAAATGCCGGGGGGCGGCTGCGCCTTACCCGGCCTGAAAGCGGTTTAAAGTCCTAACGCGTACTTCAGCGCCTGACGCTTCAACCCGCCTGCCCGCTGTGCCGCCATCAGCCCGATGTTCCGCAGTATACGCAGCGGCCCAAGGTCATTACTGAATCCGGCGTAAAACAGATCCATTCCAGACTGCATAATGAAGTTATCCGCCATTCGTCGGGTCTGATAACGCTTAAGCACCTGATGACTGGCCCAGGCTTCGCCGTGGCTGCGGGCGTGGGTTAATACATCCAGCAATGCTTCTACGTCACGATAGCCCAGGTTAACCCCCTGCCCCGCCAGCGGATGTATGGTATGGGCCGCGTCCCCGACCAGCGCCAACCCTTCGCGGGCATATTTCAGCGCATGACGACGCGTCAGCGGGAACGCTCCGACGGCGACCGGCGTAACCTTACCCAGACGCGCCGGGAAATGGCGGGCGATTTCGCGCTGGAGCTGTTCCATCGGGAGCCCCTGCAGCTGGCGAATGCGTGCCGGAGTGTCGTACCACACCAGAGATGCCCAGCGATCGTACAGGGGCAAAAAGGCGTGCGGACCGTTCGGCGTAAAGTGCTGCCAGGTGCTGTCGCCGGGATCGTTCTCACAATTGACGGTGATCAGCATGCAGGACTGGGGGTATTGCCAGGCATGAATGCCGATCCCGGCCAGCTCGCGTACCCGGGAATTTGCACCGTCGGCACCAATCAGCAGCTTCACCGCCAGTTGCTCACCGTTATCCAGCTCAACCAGATGCTGGTTGTTGTGGCGATGCAGATTTTTCACCGACGCGGGGACGCGCAGCGTGACCTGCGGATGCGCCTCCAGTGCCTGCCAGAGCGCCTGCTGCAGAACCGTGTTTTCAACCATGTAGCCCAGCAGCGGGAGCCTGAGCTCGGTGGCGTCAAATACCACATGGGCATTTTCCCACTCCCAGGTCTCCAGGCGGCGATACGGGTGGGCGCGCATGGCCAGCACCGCATCCCAGACGCCCAGCCCGCGGAGCAGATCAACCGATGCGGCGCTGATCGCAGAGATACGTACATCCGGCTGCTGTGAAGCGTCAAAAGCAGTCGGCACCGCCTGTTCGATAACCGTTACGTCGAACCCGTGTTGCGCCAGCCCCAGCGCCAGCGCCCCGCCGACCATACCGCCGCCGACAACGGCGATCCCGGTTTGTTGGATAGTCATGGTCATTTGTCCTTATTTGATAATCCCCTAAGTTTACCGGATTTTTCTGGCCTTGAGGCTGACAACCTTCATACTGGTCACAACCGCACCAAAGCATTACAATACGCGCCCTGCAATCCTGAGCACGAGCAAGTCGATGACAAAAAAACTCCATATTAAAACCTGGGGCTGTCAGATGAACGAATACGATTCATCCAAGATGGCCGATCTGCTGGATGCCACTCATGGGTATCAACTCACCGACGTGGCGGAAGAGGCAGACGTGTTACTGCTGAACACCTGCTCGATCCGTGAGAAGGCGCAGGAGAAAGTCTTTCACCAGTTAGGTCGCTGGAAGCTGATCAAACAAAAAAGGCCGGAAGTGATCATCGGCGTCGGTGGCTGTGTCGCCTCCCAGGAAGGCAAGCTCATTCGTCAGCGCGCCCACTACGTCGACATTATTTTTGGCCCGCAGACCCTGCACCGCCTGCCGGAGATGATTAACTCCGTACGCGGGACCGGCCAGCGCAAGGCGATCATCGACGTCAGCTTCCCGGAAATCGAAAAATTCGACCGTCTGCCGGAGCCGCGCGCGGATGGCCCGACCGCCTTCGTCTCAATCATGGAAGGCTGCAATAAATACTGCACTTACTGCGTGGTGCCTTATACCCGCGGTGAAGAAGTCAGCCGTCCCTGCGACGACATCCTGTTTGAAATCGCCCAGCTGGCGGCACAGGGCGTACGCGAAGTTAACCTGCTCGGGCAGAACGTGAACGCCTGGCGCGGCGAGAACTATGACGGCAGCACCGGCACCTTTGCTGAACTGCTGCGCCTGGTCGCGGCGATCGACGGTATCGACCGCATTCGCTTTACCACCAGCCACCCGATCGAATTCACCGATGACATCATCGATGTTTACCGCGATACGCCAGAGCTGGTGAGCTTCCTGCATCTGCCGATCCAGTGTGGTTCTGACCGTGTGCTGAACCTGATGGGCCGTACCCACACCGCGCTGGAATATAAAGCCATTATCCGCAAGCTGCGTGAAGCGCGCCCGGACATCCAGATCAGCTCTGACTTTATCGTTGGCTTCCCGGGTGAAACGGACGACGATTTTGAGCGCACCATGAAGGTTATTGGTGATGTGAATTTCGACGTGAGCTACAGCTTCATCTTCTCTGCCCGTCCGGGCACGCCTGCCGCCGATATGATTGACGACGTGCCGGATGAGGTGAAAAAGCAGCGTCTGTATATTCTGCAGGATCGCATCAACCAGCAGGCTAACGCCTGGAGCCGTCGGATGCTCGGCACCGTCCAGCGCGTGCTGGTAGAAGGCACTTCACGAAAGAGTATCATGCAGCTCTCTGGCCGTACGGAGAACAACCGCGTGGTGAACTTCGAAGGCACGCCGGATCTGGTAGGCAAGTTTGTTGATATCGAGATCCTCGAAGTGCTGACCAACTCCCTGCGTGGCAAACTGGTACGCACCGAAGATGAAATGGGCCTGCGCGTGGTTGAATCGCCAGAATCGGTGATTGCCCGCACCCGTAAAGAAAACGATTCCGGCGTAAACGTTTATCAGCCGTAGTCCTTCTGGCCTGCCGATTCTGGCAGGCCTTGTATTTCCTCCTGCACTCCCCCATATCCTTCGCAATGCTTGCGCCTTTAAACTATGGCGTGAATAATTTCATAAGACAGACCCACTGCCTTACGACACCCTGGACATTAAGAGGAACGGTTTGAATATAGATACGCGTGAAATTACCCTTGAGCCAGCAGACAACGCTCGCCTGCTGAGCCTGTGCGGGCCGTTTGATGACAACATCAAACATCTGGAGCGACGTCTGGGTATCGAGATTAATCGTCGCGATAACCAGTTCAAACTCACCGGACGCGCAATTTGCGTCAACGCAGCTGCGGATATTCTCCGTAGCCTGTACGTTGAAACCGCGCCGATGCGCGGTGAAATTCAGGATATTGAGCCGGAACAGATCCACCTGGCGATCAAAGAATCGCGTGTGCTGGAGCAGAGCGCGGAGAGCGTTCCGGAATTCGGCAAAGCTATCCACATCCAGACCAAGCGTGGCGTCATTAAGCCGCGCACACCAAACCAGGCGCAGTACATCGCCAATATTCTCGACCACGACATCACCTTCGGCATAGGTCCGGCGGGGACCGGTAAAACCTACCTCGCGGTAGCTGCCGCCGTGGATGCCCTGGAGCGCCAGGAGATCCGCCGTATTCTGCTTACCCGCCCTGCGGTGGAAGCGGGCGAAAAGCTCGGCTTTTTACCCGGCGATCTGAGCCAGAAAGTCGACCCGTATCTGCGCCCGCTGTACGATGCGCTGTTCGAGATGCTTGGCTTTGAGAAGGTCGAAAAACTGATTGAGCGTAACGTGATCGAAGTGGCTCCGCTGGCCTATATGCGCGGGCGCACACTGAACGATGCGTTCATTATTCTGGATGAGAGCCAGAACACCACCATCGAACAGATGAAGATGTTCCTGACCCGTATTGGCTTTAACTCCAAAGCGGTGATCACCGGTGATATCACCCAGATCGACCTTCCGCGCAGCACCAAATCCGGTCTGCGCCATGCCATCGAAGTGCTGAGTGAAGTGGACGAAATCAGCTTTAACTTCTTCCACAGTGAAGACGTGGTGCGCCACCCGGTGGTAGCCCGCATTGTCACGGCATATGAAGCGTGGGAAGCCGCGGATCAAAAACGTAAAGCAGAACAGGCAGCGGAGCGCAAACGCGAAGCCCAGGAGCAAGAGCAGAAATGAGTCAGGTGATCCTCGATTTACAGCTGGCATGTGAAGACGCTTCCGGTCTGCCGGAAGAGCGCCAGTTTCAGGCGTGGCTGAATGCCGTCATCCCCCAGTTCCAGGAAGAGTCAGAAGTGACGATTCGCCTGGTGGATGAAGCAGAAAGCCACGAGCTGAACCTGACCTACCGCGGGAAAGATAAGCCGACTAACGTCCTCTCTTTCCCGTTCGAAGCCCCACCGGGCATTGAACTGCCGCTGCTGGGTGATCTCATCATCTGTCGGCAGGTGGTAGAGCAGGAAGCGCAGGAGCAGCAGAAGCCGCTTGAGGCCCACTGGGCGCATATGGTGGTGCACGGCAGCCTGCATCTGCTGGGCTACGACCACATTGAAGATGACGAAGCAGAAGAGATGGAATCCCTTGAGACAGAGATAATGCTTGCTCTGGGCTATGAGGATCCGTACATTGCCGAGAAAGAGTAGTCTGTAGGGCGCGCCTGCGCCTTACCGGCATAATGTGCCGTTGCGTATGACAAAAGTCCGCGACGGCAATGAATAATCCAACATGAGAACCCTTAACAAACGCCATGAGCGACGACAATTCACACAGTAGCGACACACCAAGCAGCAAAAAAGGATTTTTCTCCCTCCTTCTGAGCCAGCTGTTCCACGGTGAACCTAAAAACCGTGACGACCTTCTGGAGCTCATCCGTGACTCCGGGCAGAACGAGCTTATCGATGAAGATACGCGCGAGATGCTCGAAGGGGTAATGGACATCGCCGACCAGCGCGTTCGCGATATCATGATCCCCCGCTCGCAGATGATTACCCTGAAACGCAACCAGACCCTGGACGAGTGCCTCGATGTCATCATCGAATCTGCCCACTCGCGTTTCCCGGTGATTAGCGAAGATAAAGATCACATCGAAGGGATTTTGATGGCTAAAGATCTGCTGCCGTTTATGCGCAGCGATGCCGAAGCCTTCAGCATGGAAAAAGTGTTACGCCCGGCGGTCGTTGTCCCGGAAAGCAAGCGTGTAGACCGCATGCTGAAAGAGTTCCGTTCTCAGCGCTACCACATGGCGATTGTTATCGATGAATTTGGCGGTGTTTCGGGCCTGGTCACCATTGAAGATATTCTTGAACTGATCGTGGGTGAAATCGAAGACGAATATGACGAAGAAGAGGATATCGACTTCCGTCAGCTGAGCCGCCACACCTGGACCGTACGCGCGCTCGCCCCAATCGAAGATTTCAATGACACCTTTGGCACCCATTTCAGTGATGAAGAGGTGGATACCATCGGCGGGCTGGTGATGCAGGCGTTTGGTCACCTGCCGGCGCGTGGCGAAACCGTGGAAATAGACGGTTACCAGTTCAAGGTGGCGATGGCCGACAGTCGACGTATTATTCAGGTTCATGTAAGAATGCCGGACGACGCTCCGCAACCCACACTGGATGATTGATTTAAATGGCATTTGCCCCCTTGCTTGAACGCCAGCGCACACGTCTGCTGCTGGCGCTGATCCTCGGAGCCAGCGGTACGCTGGCTTTTTCCCCTTACGACATCTGGCCTGCCGCCCTCCTCTCCCTGATGGGACTTCAGGGGCTGACGCTTAACCGACGCCCTGTTCAGGCGGCGGCGATTGGCTATTTCTGGGGGCTGGGTCTGTTTGGTTCCGGTATTAACTGGGTTTACGTCAGCATTGCCCAGTTTGGCGGCATGCCTGGCCCGGTGAATGTCTTCCTCGTCGTCCTGCTGGCGGCGTACCTCTCGCTGTATACCGGTCTGTTCGCCGGTATCCTCTCGCGCCTGTGGCCAAAAACCAGCTGGCTGCGTGTGGCGATTGCCGCCCCGGTGGTCTGGCAAATCACAGAATTTCTGCGCGGCTGGGTACTGACCGGCTTTCCATGGCTGCAGTTCGGCTACAGCCAGATCGACGGCCCGCTGAAAGGGCTCGCGCCGGTGATGGGCGTCGAGGCGATCAACTTCCTGCTGATGGTGGTGAGTGGCCTGCTGGTGCTGGCGCTGGTGCAGCGCAACTGGCGACCGCTGGTGATGGCTCTGGTGCTCTTTGCCCTGCCTTTCCCGCTGCGTTATATCCAGTGGTTCACCCTTGAACCGGAACGCGCCACCCAGGTGTCAATGGTTCAGGGCGATATCCCCCAGTCGCTGAAGTGGGATGAAGGCCAGCTGATCAACACCCTGAAAATTTATCTGGATGCTACCCGGAAAGAGATGGGCAAATCCCAACTGATTATCTGGCCGGAGTCGGCAATCCCGGATCTGGAGATCAACCAGCAGCGTTTTCTTGCCACGCTGGACGATCAGCTGCGGGCGCAAAACTCCACCCTGATTACCGGTATCGTTGACGCGCGTCTGAACAAGCAGAACCGTTACGACACCTACAACACCATTATCACACTGGGGAAAGACAATCCGTACAGCTACGCATCGACTAACCGTTACAACAAGAATCACCTTGTGCCCTTTGGTGAGTTTGTGCCGATGGAGTCCATTCTGCGTCCGCTGGCGCCGTTCTTCGATCTGCCTATGTCCTCCTTTAGCCGGGGGTCGTACGTTCAGCCTCAGCTGAGTGCCCACGGATTTCTGCTGACCGCCGCCATCTGCTACGAGATCATTCTGGGTGAGCAGGTGCGGGATAATTTCCGTCCGGACACGGACTATTTGCTGACTATCTCCAATGATGCCTGGTTCGGGAAGTCGATTGGGCCGTGGCAGCACTTCCAGATGGCGCGGATGCGCTCCCTTGAACTGGCGCGTCCTCTGCTGCGCAGCACCAACAACGGCATCACCGCCGTGATTGGCCCGCAGGGCGAAGTTCAGGCCATGCTCCCGCAGTTCACCCGCGACGTGCTGACGGCAAAAGTCACCCCAGCCACGGGACTGACACCTTATGCCCGCACCGGCAACTGGCCGCTGTGGATCCTCACCGCGCTGTTCGGTTTTGGCGCCGTGCTGATGAGTCTGCGCCAGCGCCGCAAGTAGTATCCCCCTCTTTGCCCGGCGGCGCTACGCTTGCCGGGCCTACGATCCTGTAGGCCGGGTAAGGCGAAGCCGCCACCCGGCAATTCTCTCTGCGACACCATTCTGGCACGCCTCTTGCTTTATCTATTTACGTAAACGCGATTTAGCTTAATGTGCAACTTTGTCGCACCAGCGTAGCTCACCGGTAGCACCGAAACGGTGCAACGAAAGATTTATGCCTCTGAATGGTGCGGCGCGCTTCGCAAAAATAAACAATAACGCAGCAAAATCTTTACATTAAGCCAAACTAAATGTTAACAAACATGTATAACACTGCACTCGTATCGCGCGAGCTATAACAACATCACACCGAATATCAATGCGTCTCTGGCGCTGATAAAAAAGGAGTTGGATATGCAATTACGTAAACTGGCCACAGCAATGCTGGTGATGGGATTGTCCGCGAGCGTGGTTCACGCTGAAGATGCTGCTCCGGCAGCAGGCGGCACTCTGGAAAAAATCGCTAAAAACGGCGTGATTGTGGTCGGCCACCGTGAATCCTCTGTTCCGTTCTCATACTACGACAACACGCAAAAAGTCGTGGGTTACTCACAGGCTTATTCCAACGCGATCGTTGACGCGGTGAAGAAAAAGCTGAACAAACCGGATCTTGAAGTGAAGCTGATCCCAATCACTTCACAAAACCGTATCCCGCTGCTGCAAAACGGCACCTTCGATTTTGAGTGTGGTTCCACCACCAACAACCTTGAGCGTCAGAAACAGGCTGCCTTCTCCGACACTATCTTCGTGGTGGGTACCCGTCTGCTGACCAAAAAAGGCGGCGAGATTAAAGACTTCGCCGACCTGAAAGGCAAAGCAGTGGTTGTGACCTCTGGTACCACCTCTGAGGTGCTGCTGCATAAGCTGAATGAAGAGAAGAAAATGGACATGCGCATCATCAGCGCCAAAGACCACGGTGACTCTTTCCGTACCCTGGAAAGCGGCCGCGCAGTGGCGTTTATGATGGATGATGCCCTGCTGGCTGGCGAACGTGCTAAAGCGAAAAAACCGGATAACTGGGAAATCGTTGGTACTGCACAGTCAAAAGAAGCCTATGGCTGCATGATGCGTAAAGACGATCCGGAGTTCAAAAAGCTGGTCGATGACACCATTGCCCAGGTTCAGACTTCCGGTGACGCAGAGAAATGGTTCGATAAGTGGTTCAAGAACCCAATCCCACCAAAGAACCTGAACATGAACTTTGAACTGTCGGACGACATGAAAGCCCTGTTTAAAGAACCGAATGACAAAGCACTTAACTAATTAGAACCACTAAGGGGCGGGACCTCCTGCCCTCTCGATTGTCGGGAAGCGCGGACAGACTAAACGTTGAGTGGTCGTTCCCCACTCAGCGCGAACATTAAAGCTTCTCACCAATCTTCGAGGGTAGCGCTGCTACCCTTTTTTTTCTGGAGTTTACTATGTCAATTGACTGGAACTGGGGCATTTTCCTGCAGCAAGCCCCGTTCGGCAACACCACCTATCTTGGCTGGCTGTGGAGCGGTTTTCAGGTCACGGTCGCACTGTCGATCACCGCCTGGATTATCGCGTTCCTCGTCGGCTCGCTGTTCGGTATTTTACGTACCGTACCTAACCGTTTTCTCTCATCGCTGGGAACCCTCTACGTCGAACTGTTCCGTAACGTTCCGTTAATCGTGCAGTTCTTTACCTGGTATCTGGTCATTCCTGAACTGTTGCCGGAAGATATCGGCATGTGGTTCAAATCAGAGCTGGATCCGAACGTTCAGTTCTTTGTCTCCTCCATGCTCTGTTTAGGCCTGTTCACTGCTGCCCGCGTTTGCGAGCAGGTGCGTGCGGCTATCCAGTCGCTGCCACGCGGACAAAAAAATGCCGCGCTGGCAATGGGTCTGACCCTGCCGCAGGCTTACCGCTATGTTCTGCTGCCAAATGCCTATCGCGTGATTGTGCCGCCGATGACCTCGGAGATGATGAACCTGGTGAAAAACTCGGCCATCGCCTCCACCATCGGTCTGGTGGATATGGCCGCGCAGGCGGGTAAACTGCTGGATTATTCCGCCCACGCCTGGGAGTCCTTTACCGCCATTACCCTGGCGTACGTGCTGATTAACGCTGTCATTATGCTGGTAATGAACCTGGTCGAACGTAAAGTTCGCCTGCCGGGCAACCTGGGGGGCAAATAATGTACGAGTTTGACTGGAGTTCTATTATTCCTTCCCTGCCCTACCTGATTGACGGGCTGATCATCACGCTGAAGATCACCCTGACGGCGGTGGTTGTCGGGATTGTCTGGGGTACGCTGCTGGCGGTGATGCGCCTGTCGAGCTTTAAGCCTGTCGCCTGGTTCGCGACGGCCTACGTCAATGTGTTTCGTTCCATCCCGCTGGTGATGGTGCTGCTGTGGTTCTATCTGATCGTACCCGGTCTGCTGCAGGACGTGCTTGGCCTGTCGCCGAAATCTGACATCCGGCTGATTTCAGCGATGGTGGCCTTCTCGATGTTTGAGGCGGCGTACTACTCGGAGATTATCCGAGCCGGGATCCAGAGCATCTCCCGCGGGCAATCCAGCGCCGCGCTGGCGTTAGGCATGACCCACTGGCAGTCGATGAAGCTCATCATTCTGCCGCAGGCGTTCCGCGCCATGGTTCCGCTGCTGCTGACCCAGGGCATCGTATTGTTCCAGGACACCTCGCTGGTGTATGTACTGAGCCTGGCAGACTTCTTCCGTACCGCCTCCACCATCGGCGAGCGCGATGGTACTCAGGTTGAGATGATCCTGTTCGCAGGTGCGGTCTATTTTGCAATTAGTTTAAGCGCGTCGCTGTTGGTCAGCTGGCTGAAGAAAAGGACAGTGTAATGATTTCCCTGAAAAATGTTTCTAAATGGTATGGGCACTTTCAGGTGCTGACCGACTGCTCCACGGAAGTGAAAAAGGGCGAGGTGGTGGTGGTTTGCGGGCCTTCCGGTTCCGGTAAATCCACGCTGATCAAAACCGTGAACGGCCTGGAGCCGGTGCAACAGGGCGAGATCACCGTCAACGGCACGAAAGTGAATGACAAGAAAACCGATCTGGCTAAGCTGCGGTCAAACGTCGGAATGGTGTTTCAGCACTTTGAACTCTTCCCGCATCTGTCGATCATTGAGAACCTGACCCTGGCCCAGGTGAAAGTCCTGAAGCGTGACAAGACGGCAGCCCGCGAGAAAGGGCTCAAACTGCTGGAGCGCGTAGGTCTTTCTGCCCATGCCGATAAATTCCCGGCGCAGCTCTCCGGCGGCCAGCAGCAGCGCGTGGCGATTGCCCGCGCGCTGTGTATGGACCCGGTCGCCATGCTGTTTGATGAACCGACGTCGGCACTCGATCCCGAGATGATCAACGAGGTGCTGGACGTTATGGTTGAGCTGGCCAATGAAGGGATGACCATGATGGTGGTGACCCACGAAATGGGCTTTGCGCGCAAGGTAGCGAACCGCGTGATCTTTATGGATGAAGGGAAAATCGTTGAGGATTCGGCCAAAGAAGATTTCTTCGCCAATCCGCAGTCAGAACGCGCTAAAGACTTCCTCGCCAAAATTCTGCATTAATCCCCCGGTGCGCAATCGCTCAGATTGCGCACCTGCTCACGTTTTACGCCGCTTCCTCTCGTCGATATAAACCGACAGCGTTAACCTTGTCACACATATGCTGAGAATGGAGAACGCTATGGCACTACCTGTTATTCTGGATTGCGATCCGGGTCATGATGACGCGATCGCTCTCGTCCTGGCCCTTGCCTCACCTGAACTGGAACTCAAAGCGGTAACCTCTTCTGCCGGAAACCAGACCCCGGACAAAACCCTGCGCAATGTCCTGAGAATGCTGACCCTGCTAAATCGCACCGATATTCCGGTTGCCGGAGGGGCGGTCAAACCCCTGATGCGCGACCTGATTATCGCCGATAATGTCCATGGCGAAAGCGGCCTTGATGGCCCCGCCCTGCCCGAACCGGGCTTTGCACCGCAGAATTGCACCGCCGTCGAGCTGATGGCTAAGGTGCTGCGCGAGAGCCCCGAGCCGGTCACCCTGGTCGCGACAGGTCCGCAAACTAACGTCGCACTGCTGTTAAACAGCCATCCGGAACTGCACGCAAAAATCGCCCGCATTGTCATCATGGGCGGGGCGATGTCGCTGGGTAACTGGACGCCTGCGGCTGAATTTAATATCTTTGTCGACCCTGAAGCGGCTGAAATTGTCTTCCAGTCCGGCATTCCGGTGGTGATGGCCGGTCTTGATGTGACGCACAAAGCGCAAATATTGGCAGAGGATATCGAACGTTTTCGCCGGATCGGCAACCCGGTAGCCACCACGGTAGCGGAGCTGCTCGACTTCTTTATGGAGTACCATAAAACCGAAAAATGGGGTTTCCAGGGTGCGCCCCTGCATGACCCCTGCACCATCGCCTGGCTGCTGAAACCAGACATTTTCACCACTGTTGAACGCTGGGTGGGGGTCGAAACGCAGGGGAAATATACCCAGGGGATGACGGTGGTCGATTATTATTTCCTGACCGGCAATACGCCAAATACGACTGTAATGACCGATATCGATCGTGAAGCCTTTGTTGAATTACTGGCGGAACGCTTAGGTTTTTATGCCTGAATGTGCAGCTGTCCGGTCCCCACAATGACGACACGGGGCCGGATAGCGCCTTCATCATGAAGACTTCATTAAAATGAGATATGACTTCATGTTCAAATGAGCAACACAATGTAGAACAGCGCGTTTTTTTGAGCTAACATCCCCCCCTTATTTAAAATCACCCTTCCTTAAAAATAATGATAAGAGTTATTTTTTCTAAAGAGACTTTTCATTTGTTCAATTTAGCCCTGTTGCGATAACGTTGCGCTCCTGCTGGCCCTACCGTTTTGAGAAGGATTCTCAAATATTTATTAAGCAGGCTCCACTCTTCACCCAATGAAACAAAATGGATATTGCTTCATGCTAAAAAATAAGAGCTTTATTGTCGGTTTTATTATTGCGCTTGCACTTTGCCATAATGCCGACGCCAGCACATCTAATCCCTCTACAAGCCAGTCAGAACAGGATCGCGCCCGCGAAGCCGCACTCACTCCCCAACCGCAAGAATATAAATCCTCACAGATTAATTCCTCCGGAAAAACATTAATATTCCCGAAAGAGAGGGACTGCAAATATATTAAAGAGATTTATATCGAATCAGAGGATAATAAACTCACACAAAAGCTGTTAGGGAAATTAATCCTTCAGGCCAAATCCCGCTGCCTGGGTATTGAGGGGATCCGCCTGCTGACCCGGAGCTTGCAAAACGAGCTGATTGTTAAAGGGTATATTACCTCCTTAATCGATGTGCCATCGCAGTCACTGGAAAGTGGAATTTTAAGGCTGAGCCTGACCTACGGTAAAATTGGGCATATCGCCTATGCAGAAGATGAAACGCAGAGCAAATCTTTTCTGTGGAACGCCTTACCCTTCTCTGAAAATGAGATCCTGCGTCTGCCCGATCTCGAACAAGGGATGGCTAACCTGAAACGTCTTCCGGGCGCTTCCGCCCATATGAAGTTACAACCAGGGCAGAAGCACGCTGAAACCGATGTACTTCTGACCCGCAAGCTCGATAAATCGTGGCAGGTGGGCGCCTGGCTGGATGATGCAGGCAGCCGATCGACCGGGCGCTATCAGGGCGGTGGTGCCCTTTATTTGTATGACCTGACATCGCTCAACGACATTATCTACGTATCCGCCGGAGGTGACGTTGAGTTCGATAACCATGACAAGGGCAGTAAGAACAGCAGCGTTTATTACTCTCTTCCTTTTGGCTACTGGAATATGAGCCTGTATGCTGCGCATAGCCAGTATCTTCAACAGTTCTACGGCCGCTGGTCTACGACCGATTACGAGAGCAAAAACCGCCATTACAGTGCAACACTTGGGCGCTTACTTTCGCACACCCGTACACAAAAGACGTCGCTGGACGTAAAAATTTTTAAAAGCACCTCACGGTATTACTTTGGTGGTGAGGAGCTTCGCGTAATGCGTAAACAAAATCCTGCCTGGGATATCTCGCTCCGCCATCAACACTATTTTGCGAAGGCTATCGTGGATGCTTCGGTTGGATTGCAGAACAGACTGCCCTGGCTAAGCTCCATGCCGACACCGGAAGAAAAAGCAGGACTTTATGATAATGCGTCCCGAATTATTCATGCCGATGTGCAGGCATACATGAAGTTTGCCGCAACAGGCGATAAATTCACATATGCTCCGCAAATACGTCTGCAATTGAGCCCAGACCAATTATCAAGCGATAACAGAATAAACATTGGCAGCCGCTGGTCAATTCGCGGTTTTGATGGCGAGCGCACATTATCCGGTAACCAGGGCTGGTATTGGCGCAATGATTTCATCTGGGATATCCCCTCACCCGGTAAGCAATTTTATACCGGCATCGATATAGGCAGACTTACCGGAAGCGAGCAATATCACCAGGGAAAAGTCCTTTCAGGTGCGGTGACGGGCCTGCGGGGGGAAATATTCTCTACGCAATATGATTTCTTTGTTGGGACACCACTCTATAAACCTGCGAATTTTCATTCGCAAGCACTCAACATGGGATTTTCACTGCAATGGAGGTATTAACTGAAACAATAAGCTGCATAAAGTTATTCATCATCACCTAATTTTATTATTTAAAGGATTAAATACAATGTTTAAGTTTAAGCTTTCTTATGTTGCACTCGCTGCGGCACTCAGTTCATCATACGTTTGTGCCGATCCGGCAACGTATAACCTTTCATCAGGAACAAAAGTCATCGATATTGAAGCCCCTAATGCAGCCGGGGTTTCACATAACCAATACAATCAATTTAACGTTGACAGCAACGGTTTGATTCTGAACAACAGCGCAAGCGACTTTACCCACAGCACACTGGGTGATATTGGGAAAAACAATAATCTGACCGGTGATAGCGCAACGGTCATCCTGAATGAAGTGATCTCCAAAAACAGAAGTACGCTGAATGGCTTTATTGAAGTCGGTGGTCAAAAAGCGGACGTTGTTATCGCTAACCCTAATGGTATCACCTGCTCAGGTTGTAGCTTTGTAAATACAAACCAAGCGATTTTGACTACCGGCAAGGTGAATATGGCCGAGACGGGTGCTATCGAAAACTATGCCGTCTCCTCAGGCATCATTAACATCGAAAAAGGCGGCCTGAACGCGCCCGATAGCTATGCGCTTCTGCTGGCGGATGTCATCAACCTGACTGGCAAGGTCAATGCAAACAGTGCCCAGCTCAGTGCGGGCAATTTCACGCTGGATAATACGACCGGAATAGTCACATCTGCCGGTAAGGGAACGAGCATCTTCAATAAATTGTCCCCTACCTACAGCATTGACATCAGCAGCCTGGGCGGCGTCACAGCAAACTCCATCACCATGGTAGGTAATAACCTCGGCTTTGGCGTGCGTAATAAAGGGGCGATTGTTGCAAACTACGGCCTTTCCATGTCCAGCAATGGTGAGCTAATCAATGAGGGTGCCATTACTAACAACGGTTTTCTGACCCAGATGGCTTCTGCAGGTGAAATGAAAAACACCGGCACGATTTCCAATGGCAGCTTAGCCATGATCACCAGCTATAACAACCTGTCTAACACCGGTACTATTAGCGGTGCTGGCCAGATGGCTGTTTCAGCTGCGGGAAATATCGTTAACAAAGGCACCATTAAAGCAGGTGAGCAGCTGTTGGTTTCTACTAACGGTAACCTTGAAAATACCGGGGCCGCTTATATTCAGTCTGGAGACCAACTGGCCATCTCTGCATTGGGCGATATTACTCAGAACTATGGCTTAATGGAGGGTAAAAATACTGCTATTACTTTCGGTGGCGACAATATGAAAGTCACCGGCTATATCTTTGGTACAGAAACCCTGCTGATTCAGTCCGCGAAAGACAAGAAGCTTTCCTCCGGTAATATCACTAACGGTGGCAGAATTTACGGTGGCGATATTTATGTCCAGACTAAAGGTACGCTGGCACAGGCTGCCGACAGTCAAATGATTGCTGACAACAGCCTGGTTGCTGTAAGCAGCCTGTTGAGTAATACCGGTTTTCTGGGGGGGTTGGGTGCAGACGTGATGGTCCAAAACCTTCAGACGGATAACTACGGCCATATCGATGGTGGGTCAGTTAACGTTGTTACCGCCGGTAACATTTATAACGAAGGCATGATCCGCTCCGGTAGTGATTTGGTTCTGAATACCCAGAATCAGGGCAATATCGTTAACCGCGGCCACATCATTGCGAAAGATACCATGACACTGACGGCTAAGCAGATTGAAAACGGCGGTTATGGTTGCGGCTTATTCAAGCTGGCAAAATGCGGTGTCGGTAATATTGTCGCGGATACCCTGAAGCTGAACACCGCTAACGGGGCCAACATAGGCGGTACTCAGAGCTACAAAAAAGCAGAAATTAATATCGTTAAATAAGACGGCGAGTGGTAACAATGTAATAAACACACTGTTATCTGCAAAAGCTGGCGCCCAGGCGCCAGCTTTTTACCACCTCAATTAGGGTTCAAACGGCCGACGCTGGAACTGATCGTGCCCACACTTAGGACACACCGGCAGCACATCCGGGGTATAGACCGCCAGATGAAAATGGCACTTCTCGCAAACCAGATTGCCCAGCCCTACCACCTCCCCACTATGATAGACCCCATGATGGTTGAGATCCTGGAACACCTCACGCCACTCCAGCTGCGTTTTGTCGGTGATATCCGCCAGCTCCTGCCACAAGCTCTCTTTGATCACTCGCATAAAGACGCTGTCGGCAACCTCGTCCTGACTCTCTTCATAGCTGCGGGCGAACTCTTCCAGATCGCGACGCACGGCACGGGTTACCTCTTCCACTTCGGTACGTGTTAACTCACCCGTTTGCATCACCCTCAGCCGCGCCTGCTCGACAAGCGCGTCAATATCACGCTCACCATTACGCAGACGCTCAGTCAATGTGGCGACCAGTTCACGGTAAAATTGAGCAACCTTGTTCATCATCTTGCCTCCCGGGTAAGTAAACCTCTCTAATGATAGACCTTATTTGCGCCCCGCTTTGTCAGGTCATCCACACTCTGCGTAAATTCCTGCAAGTCGCTTTTAGAGGTTAAGGCTGTTTTGACGCGGACGTTTGGGCTATGCTATGCGGATCTGAATTACCACATCCATTGGCTACGTTTGTAGCTGTATTGAACACAGGACCACTGGCTGCCATGCAAGAGCAATACCGCCCGGAAGAGATAGAATCTAAAGTCCAGCAACACTGGGACGAGAAGCGCACTTTTGAAGTCACCGAAGACGAGAGCAAAGAGAAGTATTACTGCCTGTCGATGCTTCCCTATCCTTCTGGCCGACTACACATGGGCCACGTGCGTAACTACACCATCGGTGATGTGATCGCCCGTTATCAGCGTATGCTGGGCAAAAACGTGCTGCAGCCTATCGGCTGGGATGCGTTTGGTCTGCCGGCTGAAGGCGCGGCGGTGAAAAACAACACTGCGCCTGCGCCATGGACCTACGACAACATCGCCTACATGAAAAACCAGCTCAAGATGCTGGGCTTTGGCTATGACTGGAGCCGCGAGCTGGCGACCTGCACCCCGGAATACTACCGTTGGGAACAGAAGTTCTTTACCGAGCTGTATAAAAAAGGGCTGGTGTACAAGAAAACCTCCGCCGTTAACTGGTGCCCGAACGACCAGACCGTTCTCGCGAACGAGCAGGTTATCGACGGCTGCTGCTGGCGCTGCGACACCAAGGTTGAGCGGAAAGAGATCCCGCAGTGGTTTATCAAAATCACCGCTTACGCCGACGAACTGCTGAACGATCTGGATAATCTGGACCACTGGCCAGAAACCGTGAAAACCATGCAGCGCAACTGGATCGGCCGTTCTGAAGGTGTTGAGATCACCTTCAACGTTGAGAACTACGATCGGACCCTGACCGTTTACACCACCCGTCCGGACACCTTCATGGGGGCGACCTATCTGGCCGTTGCCGCAGGTCACCCGCTGGCGCAAAAAGCGGCAGAGAACAATCCGGAACTGGCCACCTTCATCGATGAATGCCGCAACACTAAAGTGGCCGAAGCCGATATGGCAACGATGGAGAAAAAAGGCGTTGCCACCGGCTTCTACGCGAAGCACCCGCTGACGGGCGAAGCGATCCCTGTCTGGGTAGCCAACTTCGTTCTGATGGAATATGGCACGGGCGCAGTTATGGCCGTTCCAGGTCACGATCAGCGCGACTACGAATTTGCCAGCAAATACAACCTGGCGATCAAGCCGGTTATTCTGGCTGCGGATGGCTCTGAGCCAGACCTGTCCGAACAGGCAATGACTGAAAAAGGTACCCTGTTTAACTCCGGTGAATTTAGCGGCCTGAGCTTTGAAGAGGGCTTCAACGCCATTGCCGACAAACTGGCGGCCCTGGGCGTGGGCGAACGCAAAGTCAACTTCCGTCTGCGCGACTGGGGTGTCTCCCGTCAGCGTTACTGGGGCGCACCAATCCCGATGGTTACCCTTGAAGACGGTACCGTCATGCCAACGCCAGAAGATCAGCTCCCGGTGATCCTGCCGGAAGACGTGGTCATGGATGGTATCACCAGCCCGATCAAAGCCGATCCAGAGTGGGCGAAGACCACGGTTAACGGCATGCCTGCGCTGCGTGAAACCGACACCTTCGATACCTTTATGGAGTCCTCCTGGTACTATGCGCGCTACACCTGCCCGCAGCATCAGGAAGGCATGCTGGATTCCAAAGCCGCTAACTACTGGCTGCCGGTCGATATTTACATTGGCGGAATCGAACACGCCATCATGCACCTGCTCTACTTCCGCTTCTTCCACAAGCTGATGCGCGATGCAGGCCTGGTCAATTCTGACGAGCCAGCCAAACAGCTGCTGTGCCAGGGCATGGTGCTGGCGGACGCCTTCTACTACGTGGGCGCGAACGGCGAACGTAACTGGGTCTCTCCGAAAGAGGCTATCGTTGAGCGCGACGAGAAAGGCCGTATCGTTAAGGCGAAAGATGCCGCAGGCCACGAACTGGTTTACACCGGCATGAGCAAGATGTCGAAGTCCAAGAACAACGGCATCGACCCTCAGGAAATGGTCGAGCGTTATGGCGCCGACACCGTGCGTCTGTTCATGATGTTTGCCTCTCCGGCTGATATGACCCTTGAATGGCAGGAGTCTGGCGTTGAAGGGGCTAACCGCTTCCTGAAACGTGTCTGGAAGCTGGTTTACGAGCACACCTCGCAGGGTGAGGCTCCGGCGCTGGATATCGCTGCGCTGACCGAAGACCAGCAGGCGCTGCGCCGCGATGTTCATAAAACTATTGCCAAAGTGACCGATGATATTGGTCGCCGTCAGACCTTCAATACCGCAATTGCGGCTATTATGGAACTGATGAACAAGCTGGCGAAAGCCCCGCAGGACGGCGAGCAGGATCGTGCCATCATGCGTGAAGCGCTGCTGGCAGTTGTACGTATGCTGAACCCGTTTACCCCTCACGCCAGCTTCATCCTGTGGCAGGAGCTGAACGGCGAAGGCGATATCGACAATGCGCCGTGGCCAGTGGCTGATGAAGCCGCGATGGTAGAAAACACCACGCTGGTAGTCGTGCAGGTAAACGGTAAAGTCCGCGGTAAAATCACTGTTCCGGTTGATGCGACCGAAGAGCAGGTCCGCGAGCGTGCCGGCCAGGAGCATCTGGTAGCGAAGTATCTTGAGGGCGTTACCGTACGTAAAGTGATCTACGTACCTGGTAAACTGCTGAACCTGGTCGTTGGCTAAGCGCGGGAGGAAGCGTGCGACAACTGGCAACATTACTGTTATCACTGGCGGTGTTGGTCACCGCCGGATGTGGCTGGCACCTGCGCAACACTACACAGGTGCCGGAACAGATGAAAACGATGATTTTCGATTCGGGCGATCCAAATGGTCCGCTTAGCCGTGCCATTCGTAATCAGCTGCGTCTCAACGGCGTTGATCTGATCGAAAAAGGTACTCTGCGCCAGGATATCCCGTCGTTCCGCGTCTTAAGCTCTACCCTGAGCCAGGACACCGCCTCCATCTTCCAGGATGGTCGTACTGCGGAATACCAGATGGTGATGGAAGTGCACGCGGCGGTTCTGATCCCGGGTAGCGATATTTACCCAATCAGTACCAAGGTCTATCGTTCGTTCTTCGATAACCCGCAGACAGCCCTTGCGAAAGACGCTGAGCAGACCATTATCATTAACGAAATGTACGACAAGGCAGCGGAACAGCTTATTCGTAAGCTGCCAAGCGTCCATTCCGCTGAAAAAGAGAATGCCCAGGACGCTACACCTGCGGCATCCTCATCTCGCGTCTCCACGACGCTGGGTCAGTAATGCTCAGGTTGTACCCTGAACAACTCCGCGCGCAGCTCAATGAAGGGCTGCGCGCGGCGTATCTGCTGCTCGGAAACGATCCGCTGCTGCTTCAGGAAAGCCAGGACGCCGTACGTCAGTTTGCGGCCACCCAGGGCTTTGATGAGCACCACAGTTTCACCCTGGATAACAGCACTGACTGGCAGGAGATTTTCTCACTCTGTCAGGCGATGAGCCTGTTTGCCGCCCGGCAAACGCTGCTTATCCAGCTCCCGGAAAACGGCCCTAACGCGGCTATCAACGAACAACTCGCCACGCTGGTGAGCCTGCTGCACAGCGATCTGCTGCTGATTGTTCGCGGCAACAAATTGACTAAGGCCCAGGAAAATGCCGCCTGGTTTACGGCAGTGGCAAACCATTCGGTGCTGGTGAGCTGCCAGACTCCGGAACAGGCCCATCTGCCTAAATGGGTGGCGGCCCGGGCAAAGCAGCTGAATCTGCAGCTCGATGACGCCGCGAACCAGCTGCTTTGTTACTGTTATGAAGGTAATTTGCTGGCTCTTGCCCAGGCGCTGGAACGTCTTTCGCTGCTCTGGCCGGATGGCAAACTGACCTTACCGCGCGTTGAGCAGGCGGTAAACGACGCGGCGCACTTCACCCCTTTCCACTGGGTCGATGCCCTGCTCTCCGCGAAGAGCAAGCGCGCACTGCATATCCTGCAGCAGCTGCGTCTTGAAGGCAGCGAACCGGTTATTCTGCTGCGTACCCTGCAGCGCGAACTGCTGCTGCTGGTCACACTGAAGCGTCAGTCAGCGCACACGCCCCTGCGCGCGCTGTTTGATAAACACCGGGTCTGGCAGAACCGCCGTGGCATGACCACCGAAGCGTTGAACCGTCTGAGCCCGGAACAGCTGCGCCAGGCCGTTCAGCTTCTGACACGTACCGAGCTGACCCTGAAGCAGGATTATGGTCAGTCGATCTGGTCTGAGCTGGAAAGCCTCTCCCTGCTGCTGTGCCACAAGGCGCTGGCCGATATTTTTATTGAGGGTTGAGATGCATTCTCTACAGGCACTCTATGGCGGTACCTTTGACCCGGTCCACTACGGGCATCTGAAACCGGTCGAGATCCTCGCCAACCAGATCGGCCTGCAGCGCGTCACTATTATGCCCAACAACGTACCGCCGCATCGCCCGCAGCCGGAAGCGACTCCCGCCCAGCGCAAAGCGATGCTTGAACTTGCGATCGCCGATAAGCCGCTGTTTGTTCTTGATGAACGTGAGCTGCGCCGGGACAGCCCGTCGTATACGGCGCAGACGCTAGAGGCGTGGCGCAGCGAACAAGGGCCGGAGAAACCGCTGGCGTTTATTATCGGTCAGGACTCGCTGCTCAATTTCCCCACCTGGTATCAGTACCAGACGATCCTCGATAACAGCCACTTAATCGTCTGCCGCCGTCCGGGTTATCCCCTGATGATGAAAGAGGAGCAGCACCAGCTATGGCTGGAGCAGCATCGGACGTATCAGGTTGAGGATCTGCACACCCGGCCTGCCGGCAAAATTTACCTCGCGGAAACCCCCTGGTTTGATATCTCAGCCACGCTTATCCGCCAGCGTCTTCAGCAGGGTCTCCCCTGTGATGAGATGTTACCGGTCCCGGTGTTACGTTACATTCAGCAGCAGGGCCTGTATCAGAAAAGCAGCAACTGACTGGCGTGCGGGAGAAAAAGCGCGCCATTCGCGCTCTCGCCATTGACACCCCCGTCCAGGCTGATATCCTCCGCTGCCAGACTTCCCGCCAGCACGGTTTTACAAAAACTGTTTTACAAAAATGGCGATGCAATCTCCGGCAGAGGGTGGGATGATACCCGCCTTCACATGCCCGTCCGGTGACATTTGTCCCGACACTGCAGCCAGTTCAGGTATACTGTCTGGCTACGAATTTATAGTTGTTCAATCTCACTCTCCCAGGGGGAAAACTTGCAGGGTAAAGCACTCCAGGATTTTGTTATCGACAAAATTGACGATCTGAAAGGTCAGGACATCATTGCCATCGACGTTCAGGGCAAATCAAGCATCACCGATTGCATGATTATCTGCACCGGCACGTCCACTCGCCATGTTGCATCTATCGCTGACCATGTGGTTCAGGCGTCTCGCGCTGCCGGCATGCTGCCGCTCGGCGTTGAAGGCGAAGCCACCGCTGACTGGGTTGTCGTTGACCTTGGCGATGTGATTGTCCACGTCATGCAGGAAGAGAGCCGTCGCCTGTATGAGCTGGAAAAACTCTGGGGTTAATGCGTGAAGCTGCAACTGGTAGCCGTCGGTACAAAAATGCCCGACTGGGTACAAACGGGGTTCACTGAATATCTGCGTCGTTTTCCAAAAGACATGCCGTTTGAGCTGGTGGAGATCCCCGCTGGCAAACGCGGCAAAAACGCGGATATTAAACGTATTCTCGATAAAGAGGGTGAACTGATGCTGGCTGCCGCAGGCAAAAACCGCATCGTCACTCTCGATATTCCAGGTAAACCCTGGGATACGCCGCAACTGGCGCACGAGCTGGAGCGCTGGAAGCAGGACGGTCGCGACGTCAGCCTGTTAATTGGCGGTCCGGAGGGATTATCCCCCGCCTGCAAAGCGGCAGCAGAACAAAGTTGGTCTCTCTCCGCGTTGACGCTTCCCCACCCGCTGGTCCGGGTCCTGGTTGCTGAAAGCCTCTATCGCGCGTGGAGCATCACGACCAACCATCCTTATCACCGTGAGTAACGATCAAGTCCTGGATAAATTAAGCAGCGGATGAAACTACAGAATTCTTTTCGCGACTATACGGCTGAGTCCGCGCTGTTTGTGCGCCGGGCGCTGGTCGCCTTTTTGGGGATTTTGCTGCTGACTGGCGTACTGATCGCCAACCTCTATAATCTGCAGATTGTCCGTTTTACCGATTACCAGACCCGCTCCAACGAAAACCGCATTAAACTCGTCCCCATCGCCCCCAGTCGCGGCATTATCTATGACCGCAACGGCACGCCGCTGGCGCTGAACCGCACGATCTACCAGATTGAAATGATGCCTGAGAAGGTCGATAACGTGCAGCAGACCCTGGAAGCATTGCGCAGCGTGGTGGATCTGAACGATGACGATATCGCTGCTTTCAAAAAAGAGCGCTCGCGCTCGCATCGCTTTACGTCGATCCCGGTAAAAACCAACCTCACCGAAGTGCAGGTTGCCCGTTTTGCCGTGAATCAGTACCGCTTTCCCGGCGTGGAAGTTAAAGGCTACAAGCGCCGCTTCTACCCGTACGGTTCCGCGCTGACGCACGTCATCGGCTATGTCTCGAAAATCAACGATAAAGACGTCGACAGGCTGGATAAAGACGGCAAACTCGCCAACTATGCGGCAACGCATGATATCGGTAAGCTGGGTATTGAGCGCTATTACGAAGAGGTTCTTCACGGTCAGACCGGCTATGAAGAAGTTGAAGTCAACAACCGGGGACGCGTGATCCGCCAGCTGAAAGAGATGCCGCCGCAGGCCGGGCATGACATCTACCTGACGCTGGATCTCCAGCTTCAACAGTATATCGAAACCCTGCTGGCAGGCAGCCGTGCGGCGGTCATTGTTACCGACCCGCGCACCGGCAGCATTCTTTCGCTGGTGTCGACTCCAAGTTATGACCCGAACCTGTTCGTCGATGGTATCTCCAGCAAAGACTACTCTGGCCTGCTCAACGACCCGAATACGCCGCTGGTCAACCGTGCGACTCAGGGTGTTTATCCGCCTGCGTCAACGGTGAAACCTTATGTGGCGGTCTCTGCCCTGAGCGCAGGGGTAATTACCCGCAATACCAGCCTGTTCGACCCCGGCTGGTGGCAGCTGCCGGGCTCTGAAAAGCGCTACCGCGACTGGAAAAAGTGGGGGCACGGTCACCTGAACGTGACCAAATCGCTGGAAGAGTCGGCGGATACCTTCTTCTACCAGGTCGCCTACGACATGGGTATCGATCGTCTTTCCGAATGGATGGGTAAATTTGGCTATGGCCATTACACCGGCATCGACCTGTCAGAAGAACGCTCCGGCAATATGCCAACCCGTGAATGGAAGATGAAACGCTTTAAAAAACCCTGGTATCAGGGTGACACCATTCCGGTGGGGATCGGCCAGGGTTACTGGACCGCGACGCCGATTCAGATGAACAAAGCGCTGATGATCCTCATCAACGATGGGGTGGTGAAAGTGCCACACCTGTTGATGAGCACCGTAGAAGACGGCAAGAAAGTGCCGTGGTCGCAGCCGCATGAGCCGCCGGTGGGGGATATCCACTCCGGCTACTGGGAAATTGCTAAAGACGGCATGTACGGCGTTGCCAACCGCGCGAACGGTACGGCGCACAAGTACTTTGCCGGGGCACCCTATAAAATCGCGGCAAAATCCGGTACCGCGCAGGTCTTCGGCCTGAAGGCGAACGAAACCTATAACGCACACAAAATTGCTGAACGTCTGCGTGACCACAAGCTGATGATTGCGTTTGCTCCTTATGATAACCCGCAGGTTGCGGTGTCGATTATTCTGGAAAACGGCGGTGCCGGCCCGGCGGTCGGCACCATTATGCGCCAGATCCTTGACCACATTATGCTGGGTGACAACAACACTGACCTGCCGAGCGAGAGCCCGGCTGCCGCTGGCGCGGAGGACCAATAATCGTGACGGATAATCCGAATAAAAAATCGCTGTGGGACAAGATCCACATCGACCCGGCCATGCTGCTGATTCTGCTGGCGCTGCTGGTTTACAGCGCCCTGGTTATCTGGAGCGCCAGTGGCCAGGATCTCGGGATGACCGAACGTAAGATCGGCCAGATTACTATGGGCCTGGTGATCATGGTGGTGATGGCGCAGATACCGCCGCGCGTCTACGAAGGCTGGGCGCCCTATCTCTACATTTTCTGTATTATTTTGCTGGTGGCGGTCGATGCCTTCGGGGCCATCTCGAAAGGCGCGCAGCGCTGGCTCGACCTGGGGATCGTACGTTTTCAGCCCTCAGAGATCGCGAAAATCGCCGTGCCGTTAATGGTGGCACGCTTCATCAACCGCGATGTCTGTCCGCCGTCGTTGAAAAATACGGCGATTGCGCTGGTGCTGATCTTCCTGCCTACCCTGCTGGTTGCGGCCCAGCCGGACCTCGGCACCTCGATTCTCATCGCCCTTTCCGGTCTGTTTGTCCTGTTCCTCTCAGGGCTGAGCTGGCGGCTTATCGGGATTGCGGTGGTGCTGGTCGCGGCCTTTATCCCGATTCTGTGGTTCTTCCTGATGCACGATTATCAGCGGCAGCGCGTAATGATGTTGCTCGATCCGGAGAGCGACCCGCTCGGAGCAGGCTATCATATTATACAGTCGAAGATTGCGATCGGCTCTGGCGGTCTGCGCGGTAAGGGCTGGCTGCACGGCACCCAGTCGCAGCTCGAGTTCCTGCCGGAACGCCACACCGACTTTATCTTCGCGGTACTGGCGGAAGAGCTAGGCCTGGTCGGCATTTTGATTCTGCTGGCGCTGTATCTGCTGTTAATCATGCGTGGCCTATGGATCGCCGCCCGCGCGCAAACCACCTTTGGCCGCGTCATGGCCGGTGGCTTGATGTTGATTTTATTCGTTTATGTTTTCGTAAATATTGGTATGGTGAGCGGTATTCTGCCGGTGGTAGGCGTACCGCTTCCTCTGGTGAGTTACGGAGGCTCGGCCCTGATTGTATTGATGGCCGGGTTCGGGATCGTCATGTCGATCCATACACACAGAAAAATGTTGTCAAAAAGCGTATAAGGGGCACGCAATGCGTAAGCAGTGGTCTGGGATCTGCATCGCAGTGAGTTTACTGGCAGCCTGTACAAGTGACGATGGTCAGCAGCAAGCGACCGTCGCACCGCCGCAGCCGGCAGTATGTAATGGACCGGTGGTTGAGATCAGCGGAGCCGATCCGCGTTTTGAACCGCTGAGCGCAACCGCGAATCAGGATTACGAACGCGACGGTAAAAGCTATAAAATCGTTCAGGATCTGTCCCGATTCAGTCAGGCAGGCCTGGCAGCGATTTATGATGCCGAGCCGGGAAGCAACCTCACCGCATCCGGTGAAGCGTTCGATCCGATGCAGCTCACGGCTGCGCACCCGACTCTGCCAATCCCGAGCTATGCGCGTATTACCAACCTGGCGAATGGCCGGATGATAGTGGTGCGTATCAACGACCGCGGCCCTTACGGCAACGACCGCGTAATTTCACTGTCACGTGCCGCGGCCGATCGTCTGAACACCTCAAACAACACCAAAGTGCGGATCGACCCGATTATTGTCGCCCAGGACGGTACGCTGTCCGGCCCGGGAATGGCCTGTACGACTGTTGCAAAACAGACTTATGCCCTGCCCGCCCGTCCCGATCTGAGCGGCGGTATGGGTAGCGCATCGTCCGCTTCCGAACCGATGCCTGCACAGGGTGACGTCCATCCCATCAGCAACGACACGCTGAAAAGCGAAGACAGCATGGGCGCGCCGGTGAACAGCAGCGGTTTCCTCGGCGCACCGACGACCCTCGCCTCTGGCGTACTGGAAGGCAGTGAACCGCCAGCGCCACAGCCGGTTGTTACTGCCCCGGTGAACCAGACGGCGCCGGTCACCGCCCCTGTCTCTGCCCCGACGCAGGCTCCGGTTGCGGCCCCTGTTTCCGCACCTGCACAGGCTGGTGGCTACGTCGTTCAGGTTGGCGCAGTGAGCGACCAGACGCGTGCTCAGCAGTATCAACAGCGTCTCGGCCAGCAGTTTGGCGTTCCGGGTCGCGTTGAGCAAAATGGCGCGGTCTGGCGTATTCAGCTGGGCCCGTTCGCCAGCAAATCTGAGGCCGCTGCGTTGCAGCAGCGCCTGCAGAATGAAGCGCAGTTACAGTCGTTTATCGCTGTTGCGAAATGATTAATCAGCGGTATCCGAATTGTCAGTATTTGTAAGTCTGATTCACACTCTCATGCTGAAAGTCGGATGCCTGCCTGTATAGCATTTGCTATAGTAAGGCACTTTTTTAATTCCATCACGGATGTCGTTGTTCTGACCATGAAGACCACTTTCTCCGCTCGTTTTATGCAGCGCATGGCGCTCACTACGGCGCTTTGCGCAGCCACGCTCTCTGTTGCTCACGCCGATGACCTGAATATCAAGACCATGATCCCGGGCGTTCCGCAGATCGACGCGGAATCCTATATCCTGATCGACTATAACTCCGGCAAAGTCCTGGCAGAACAGAACGCTGATGCACGACGCGATCCGGCCAGCCTGACCAAAATGATGACCAGCTATGTCATCGGCCAGGCGATGAAAGCGGGTAAATTCAAAGAGACTGACCTCGTCACCATCGGTAACGATGCGTGGGCCACCGGCAATCCGGTATTCAAGGGCTCATCCCTGATGTTCCTGAAACCGGGTATGCAGGTTCCTGTTTCTCAGCTGATCCGCGGTATCAACCTGCAGTCCGGTAACGATGCCTGTGTGGCAATGGCCGACTTTGCCGCCGGTAGCCAGGACGCCTTCGTTGGCCTGATGAACAGCTACGTGAGCGCGCTGGGTCTGAAAAACAGCCACTTCCAGACGGTTCACGGCCTGGATGCCGAGGGTCAGTACAGCTCTGCGCGCGATATGGCGCTGATTGGTCAGGCGCTGATCCGTGACGTTCCGAACGAATACACCATCTACAAAGAGAAAGAGTTCACCTTTAACGGCATCCGTCAGACCAACCGCAACGGCCTGCTGTGGGATAACAGCCTGAACGTTGACGGCATCAAAACTGGCCACACCGATAAAGCCGGTTACAACCTGGTCGCCTCGGCGACAGAAGGCCAGATGCGTCTGATCTCTGCCGTAATGGGCGGTCGTACCTTCAAAGGTCGTGAAGCCGAGAGCAAGAAACTGCTGACCTGGGGCTTCCGCTTCTTTGAAACCGTGAACCCGCTGAAAGCAGGTAAAGAGTTCGCCTCTGAACCGGTCTGGTTCGGTAATAACGACCGTGCCTCACTGGGCGTGGATAAAGATCTCTACCTGACCATTCCTCGTGGACGCATGAAGGATCTCAAGGCCAGCTATGTGTTGACCTCCAGCGAGCTGCACGCCCCGCTGAAGAAAAACCAGGTGGTCGGCACCATTAACTTCCAGCTCGATGGTAAAACCATCGATCAGCGCCCGCTCGTGGTGCTGGACGAAATCCCTGAAGGCAATTTCTTCGGCAAAATCATTGATTACATTAAACTGATGTTCCATCACTGGTTTGGTTAAGAATTGAACACTTGAAAGTGTGATTTCTGTCCCCATATACTATGTAACCTGATAACTCCCACCTGATGTGGGAGTTATTATTTTTTTGACGCACTGCCGGAGCTCCCATGAAAACCAAACTTAATGAACTGCTTGAATTCCCTACTCCTTTTACTTACAAAGTAATGGGACAGGCGTTGCCTGAGCTGGTTGATCAGGTGGTTGAGGTGGTACAGCGCCATGCGCCAGGTGACTACTCTCCGACGGTGAAACCAAGCAGCAAAGGTAACTACCATTCCGTCTCTATCACCATTAATGCGACGCATATTGAGCAAGTCGAGACCCTGTACGAAGAGCTCGGCAATATCGATATCGTACGTATGGTGCTGTAACGTTTTAGGGTTACCCGCATCGCCGGGTAACCTCTTTCCCCTCTGTGATATACTCCCCGCTACAGTTTTTTCCTTCGTTCGGAGAGATCGTTTTGTATCAGGACACCATTCTCGTTCGCCAGCTTGGGCTTCAGCCCTATGAGCCTGTCTCCCAGGCCATGCATGAATTTACCGACACACGCGACGAGAACACACCGGATGAGATCTGGCTGGTAGAGCACCCCCCTGTATTTACCCAGGGCCAGGCGGGCAAAGCTGAGCATCTGTTAATGCCTGGCGATATACCCGTTATCCAGAGCGATCGTGGCGGGCAGATCACCTATCACGGGCCGGGGCAACAGGTGATGTATGTCCTGCTCAACCTGAAGCGCAGGAAGCTCGGCGTGCGTGAACTGGTGACGCTGCTTGAACAGACGGTGGTCAATACGCTGGCTGAATTTGATATTGATGCGCACCCGCGTGCGGACGCCCCGGGCGTTTATGTCGGCGAAATGAAAATATGTTCACTCGGTCTGCGAATCCGTAAAGGGTGTTCTTTTCACGGTCTGGCGTTGAATATCAATATGGATCTTTCGCCTTTCCAGCGCATCAATCCTTGCGGTTACGCCGGCATGGAAATGGCACAAATGCGCCAGTGGGTAGCGAATATTACCCCTGAAATCGCACGGCCATATCTGGTTAACTCTTTTTTAGCGCTGCTAAACAATCCACCGCATAAATATATTCCTGCTTAATCAGGTTTCACATTTGGCTCATTTATTTGATGAGCCATTCTTATTTCATCGCATTTACCCTTTACATTAATTCCCAGATTCTATATTTTCAAAACATCCGCAACATGGCTGCGAATACAGGCTTTCCTGCTTTTAGCGCCGACAGGGTCAACCGGCCGGTGCAATTACGCGTGCGCAAAAATCATGCAACCCAATGAGTTAACACAAAATTATTAACGCCCTGAAACTGTTTACGCATAACAATAAGCACATTATTTAATTTCAACTATTATTCATATTGTGAATACATTCGGAGGGACAGCGTGGATAATAATAATCTTCCAGAAAAGCGCTTAAGCGATCCTGGCAGTGATGCAAAGCCACAAATTTTTCGGACTTTACGTAATATAGATCTTAACTTATTGACGATTTTTGAGGCCGTATATGTGCATAAAGGGATCGTTAACGCTGCGAAAATTCTGAATCTCACTCCCTCAGCAATTAGTCAGTCTATCCAGAAATTACGAACCATCTTTCCCGACCCGCTGTTCATCCGTAAAGGCCAGGGGGTTACCCCTACCGCCTACGCCACGCATTTGCACGAATACATCAGCCAGGGGCTGGAATCTATCCTCGGCGCGCTGGATTTAACCGGCAGCTACGACAAACAACGAATCATCACCATTGGCACTACGCCAGCCGTGGGCGCGCTGGTGATGCCGGTGATCTACCAGGCCGTGAAGACGCATGCGCCGCAGCTGATGCTGCGTAATATCTCGGTTAACGACCCCGAGGCGCAGCTTGGCCAGTTTCAGACCGACCTGATTGTGGACAGCAACACCCTGAATGCCCGGGCGTTAAGCCGCAACATGCTGTTTGCGGATAAGCTACTGCTGGTCTGCCGCCAGGGCCATCCGGCGCTGCAGGAGGCTATCACGGTTGAGAACCTGCAGCGCTACGAGCAAACGCTGTTGCTGATGGAGGGGCAAAACCTCAACGGGCTGCGACAGCGCGTCCAGGATATTTTCCCGGAACGTCTGGTGAATTTCAGCAGTTACAATATTTTTACCATTGCCGCCCTGGTTGGCAGCAGCGATCTGCTGGGTATCATCCCGGAACGCCTGTTTAATATGGTGCGCCACTGCTGGCCGGTGGAACAGATCCCCTTTGCCCCGCTCAATGCCGAGTCCGTTGAAATCTCGCTGTATTACAACAAGCTGAGCCTGCGCGATCCGGTGCTGGAAAATCTGATTAACGTTATCCGCCAGGCCTTTTAATGGGGAGCAGCCTGCGCAGAACCACGCTTGATCTCTCAAAAGGCACTAAACAACAACTATTTTACAATTTGGCGACCGGGCAGGCTGCTTTATCGTCCGTATCAATGATATACTGCCTGTCGTTCGTTCAAAAATAGTTGATAAATACAACATTCCCTTGAATTGAAACGCTTTCCTTCGATTTTCGCAACTGGAAGACGCACGCTATGAGTAAACCCATTGTGATGGAACGCGGTGTTAAATACCGCGATGCCGATAAAATGGCCCTAATCCCGGTTAAAAACGTGGCTACGGAGCGCGAAGCGCTGTTAAGAAAACCGGCCTGGATGAAAATCAAACTTCCGGCGGACTCTTCGCGTATTCAGGGAATCAAAGCGGCGATGCGCAAAAACGGCCTTCACTCCGTTTGTGAAGAGGCCTCTTGCCCGAACCTGGCCGAATGTTTCAACCACGGCACCGCGACCTTCATGATCCTCGGCGCTATCTGTACCCGCCGTTGCCCGTTCTGTGACGTTGCACATGGCCGTCCTGTCGCCCCGGACGCGAATGAACCGCAGAAACTGGCCCAGACTATCGCCGACATGGCATTACGCTATGTGGTTATCACCTCTGTCGACCGCGACGATCTGCGCGACGGCGGTGCTCAGCACTTTGCTGACTGTATCACTGCCATCCGTGAAAAGAGCCCGTCCATTAAGATCGAGACGCTGGTTCCTGACTTCCGTGGCCGTATGGACCGTGCGCTGGAGATCCTCAATGCCAACCCGCCAGACGTGTTCAACCACAACCTTGAAAACGTGCCGCGCCTCTATCGTCAGGTGCGTCCGGGTGCAGATTACAACTGGTCGCTGAAGCTGCTGGAACGCTTTAAAGAAGCCCATCCGGATATCCCGACAAAATCAGGTCTGATGGTTGGTCTCGGTGAAACGAATGAAGAGATTGTTGAAGTGATGCGTGACCTGCGTCGCCATGGCGTCACCATGCTGACCCTGGGCCAGTATCTGCAGCCAAGCCGCCATCACCTGCCGGTGCAGCGCTACGTGAGTCCTGAAGAGTTTGATGAAATGAAAGCCGAAGCGATGGCGATGGGCTTTACCCATGCAGCCTGCGGTCCGTTCGTGCGTTCGTCTTACCACGCCGATATGCAGGCGAAAGGCGAAGAAGTGAAGTAAACCCGTCACAAACGTTTACAGTTCACCCATAAAAAAACCGGCTTACAGGCCGGTTTTTTTCTTTCAAAAGCCACAGGGCATTTGCCGTTACTCTTTGTGAGAGAGTTTCTCGGCAGCGATATCCGCGTCGGCCGTTTTTTGCACCGTTGCGTCATCGTCATTCATCGCCTTTTTGAAGCCTTTGATGGCAGCACCCAGGTCTCCGCCCAGCGTACGTAATTTCTTGGTACCAAACAGCAGGACAACCAGTGCGGCTACCACCAGCAGTTTGGTAATACTAATTTCACCCATAGATACCTTCTTGACGTAAACAGGCTGCATTTCGCGCCTTAAAAACCCGACCTTATTAACGGTCATTTGACGCCCGCACACAATAGCAATCTGTAACAAGGTGAATCAAGCGTTGTTTAAAAAAGTCACAATAATTGCGGCGGCGCGAAGCGTCGGTTGCGCAAAACCGGCAATTGCTGACGCGCCTGGGTAATACGCTCCCGGCTAATCTCGGCCAGCAGCAGCGCAGGCCCCTCAGCCGCCGCCGCTATCGTCACGCCCAGGGGATCGATAATGCGGCTCTGGCCGATATTCTTATTGCCGCACTCCCCCGCCGCTATCACATAGCAGGTGGTGTCCAGCGCCCGGGCAGCCAGCAACGTTGACCAGTGGTGCTCCTTCAGAGGCCCTCTGACCCAGGCCGCAGGCAGAACCAGCACTTCTGCCCCCGCCAGCGCCAGATTCAGTGCCATCTCCGGGAAGCGCAGATCGTAGCAGGTCATCAGCCCAAGATGGATGCCCTCGATTTCAATCAGCGGCGGTACAACCGAGCCTGCATCAACCAGCCTGGACTCCTGAATACTGAACGCATCATACAGATGAAGCTTGGCGTACTGCTCAACGATCCTGCCGCCGCGCAGTGCGACAAGGGTGTTAACCGCTCTGCCGGCAGTGGAAGGGACATGGACGGTCAGAACCGTGGTCAGGGTGTTACGTGCGCTCTCGGCCAGCAGCAGCGTCAGAAAGCCGCCGTCGAGCCGCTGGGCTGACTTCACGGAGAGGTCGGGATCGTTATCGTCACGCGCCAGCAGCGCTTCGGGCAGCACCAGCAGCGATGCTCCCTGCTCTGCCGCCTGAGCCATCTGTGAAACGCAGGTTCCGGCATTTTTTTGCCAGTCCGCTGTTACTGCAAATTGTCCGACCGCTACGTACATATTTTCCCCC
Source organism: Leclercia adecarboxylata (assembly GCF_023639785.1). Lineage (NCBI taxonomy): Bacteria > Pseudomonadati > Pseudomonadota > Gammaproteobacteria > Enterobacterales > Enterobacteriaceae > Leclercia > Leclercia adecarboxylata. Next base: position 1,236,908 of record NZ_CP098325.1, on the reverse strand, counting down.
TGCATTAAACGGCGTTACACTCATAGCCCTTAAACATCAAACAGCAGGTATTGTTCGTGTTTCAACTACTTTTAGCCGTTTTTATCGGTGGGGGCACAGGAAGCGTGGCGCGCTGGCTCTTAAGCATGCGTTTTAATCCGCTCCATCAGCAGATCCCGTTCGGCACCCTGACAGCCAATCTTCTTGGCGCATTTATCATTGGCCTGGGACTGGCGTGGTTCAACAGAATGACCCACATAGACCCGGTCTGGAAAGTGTTGATAACCACCGGATTCTGCGGCGGGCTGACGACATTCTCCACCTTTTCAGCCGAAGTGGTGTTTCTGTTGCAGGATGGCCGGGCAGCCTGGGCGCTGCTGAATATTGCCGTTAACCTGTTGGGGTCGCTAATGATGACCGCGCTCGCATTCTGGTTAATTTCTGCGGTTAATGCGCATTAAAGATGCGGACCTTAATGTTGGCTTAATTTTTCTCAGGCACCCTGTCACCACATACACTGAGGGGTGTCGCAATGAAAGAGAAAATTACAAACGCGGGGATGGTCATGCTGAGCGTGGCGATCGTCGCCTGCTTTCTGAGACTGTACTTGTTCAGCTAGCTCAGAACGAAAAAAACCCGCTCAATGAGCGGGTTTTGAAATTCTTGCTGTCTCGTCTGAATTACAGAGCGATTACGTTAGCAGCAGAAGGGCCTTTGGCACCGTTAGTGATTTCAAACTCAACGCGCTGACCTTCAGCCAGGGTTTTGAAACCATTGCTCTGGATTGCAGAGAAGTGTACGAACACGTCTTTGCTGCCATCTTCCGGAGTAATGAAACCGAATCCTTTGGACTCATTAAACCACTTAACGTTACCTTTAATCTTAGACATCAAAATTACCTTTACATGAAAATTGGACACAAATGCTGTGTCGGGTATCAGTACAACAATTGTGAGCGGTTTTGTCCAGCGCCTTTTTGAAGAAAAGTGACAAAAGTCGCGTTAATTTTTACGTCCCCATTTTTATCCTTTACGATTCAACAACTGGCTATTAAATCACCAGAACGTAAAGTTTTTTCAGTTAAAACTGGAAGCGCATCCAGGCGAAGTAAACGTTGCCCGTGTTGTAGGTGCCGGGGATGTAAGTCATCTGGAAAGTTGCAGGGCCGTACCCCACCGAAGCCAGGGGGAGGAGCACCGGAATGGGGATATAGTTCCAGTTGTTGCGTGCCGTCACGCCTGAGGTGTAGCCGAGCCCCAGATGGAATTGATCATTTGCCAGCGGACGCCAGGTTTTTTCCCAGCCGTAACCCGCCACAGGCTCCCACTTATTGAAGGAGTCCTTAAACGCCATCAGGTAGAGACCATGCCAGTTCCCTTTTTCATCCCAGCGCGACTGTCCGAATCCGGCTCCCCAGGGATGCTCATTGTGGCGATCGGTCTTCTCTTTGTCGTAAGCAAAACGCGCGTGCCAGGTAATAGCAGGCACGTACAGATCGTAATGCTGCGGCTGTTGCCAGGTTTGTTTCACATTACGGGTGTACGAATTCAACCAATTGTCAGAGGAGGGGACGTCTTTTGCTGTTGCTATTGTTGAAAAAGTCAACTCAGCCATAATAACAAAAATAATTAAAACAAATTTATTAACAACGCTCACGATATTATTACCTACATCCTGTACGGCACATATTTGCGCACAGAATATGTCGGATGGGATTCGTGAGGTATTGGCTTTTACTTTATTAATGATTTAAATAACACAAAAATAGTCTAATAATAGATTGAACCTTAAATGAATGAATCCACAATTAAGGAAGGCTAATAGTATTCCGATAATACCTCCGGCAGCATGACGGGGCGCTCCCCCCGCCACCGCAGCGCTGCCTCACGCATAACAGCGCAATGCCAGGCTCCTTCATGAGCAGCCAAACCGCTATCGTCTTCTCGCGTAGGGTACTTCTGCTCTGCCAAGGAAAACCACAGCAGATAATATTTTTCAATCTTACTTTAACTCTTGTTAAAACCCTACAATCACAATTCAAATATAATAAATACGCGAAACAAAAAAATTATTCCCCGGTGACAGAGAGTACGCTAAACACCAGACGTTAAAATTTATTACAACGCGTCTTTTAAAAAGCGCAGACAAAAACCTTAACTTGTTCAAAATTCGTACCGCCCTCGTGATTTTGCGTACCAGCAGGCCCACTCTGCGAAGGTAAGGGGCGCAGTATGAGTAAATTCGTAACAATATCTCCTTTAGTAGTAGATTTATTGATTTTAGTCAGCGAGCCTGGACCATTATTTCGGCACATTTTGTCACCTTATTTTCATTGCTTATTGATCCTTTCGCTCTGGGGCGTCGGGAGACAGAGGGAACCATGCTAACGTTTATCGAGCTCCTGATTGGGGTGATTGTCATTGTCGGGGTCGCGCGCTACATCATCAAAGGTTACTCCGCGACCGGGGTGCTGTTTGTCGGCGGTCTTACCCTGCTCATCGTCAGCGCCCTGATGGGCCACAAGGTGCTGCCGTCCAGCGCCACCAGCACCGGTTACACGGCGACTGACATCATTGAATACATCAAAATCCTGCTGATGAGCCGCGGTGGCGATCTGGGGATGATGATCATGATGCTCTGCGGATTTGCCGCCTATATGACCCATATCGGCGCCAACGATATGGTGGTCAAGCTGGCCTCAAAGCCGTTGAGCTATATCAACTCCCCTTACCTGCTGATGATTGCCGCCTATTTCGTGGCCTGTCTGATGTCGCTGGCCGTATCGTCGGCGACGGGCCTGGGCGTACTGCTGATGGCGACCCTGTTCCCGGTAATGGTCAACGTGGGGATCAGCCGCGGCGCAGCAGCGGCTATTTGTGCCTCTCCGGCAGCCATTATTCTCTCGCCAACTTCCGGTGACGTGGTGCTTGCCGCCAAAGCCGCCGAGATGCCGCTGATTGATTTCGCCTTTAAAACCACCCTGCCAATCTCCATCACCGCCATTATCGGCATGGCGATTGCGCACTTCTTCTGGCAGCGCTACCTCGATAAAAAAGAGAACATCTCTCACGAGCGTCTCGACGTCAGCGAAATCACCACTACCGCCCCTTCCTTCTATGCCATTCTGCCGTTCACGCCTATCATCGGGGTGCTGATTTTTGACGGCAAATGGGGCCCGGAGCTGCATATCATCACCATCCTGGTGCTCTGCATGCTGATTGCCGCCGTGCTGGAATTTGTTCGCGGCTTTAATACCCAGAAGGTCTTTAGCGGCCTGGAAGTGGCCTATCGCGGCATGGCGGACGCCTTCGCCGGCGTGGTCATGCTGCTGGTCGCGGCCGGGGTCTTCGCCCAGGGGCTGAGCACCATCGGCTTTATCCAGAGCCTGATCTCCATCGCCACCTCCTTCGGTTCGGCGAGTATTATCCTGATGATGGTGCTGGTGGTCCTGACCATGCTGGCGGCGATGACGACCGGCTCAGGCAACGCGCCGTTCTACGCCTTTGTGGAGATGATCCCGAAGCTGGCGCACTCCTCCGGCATCAACCCGGCCTATCTCACTATCCCGATGCTGCAGGCCTCCAACCTGGGCCGTACCATCTCCCCGGTTTCCGGCGTGGTGGTAGCCGTGGCCGGGATGGCAAAAATTTCGCCGTTTGAAGTGGTGAAGCGCACCTCCGTTCCGGTACTGGTTGGGCTGGTCATCGTCATTATTGCCACTGAAGTGCTGGTGCCTGGCACCGCCGTGGGTTAAGCCATCCCACAGCATAAAGCGCCTGCGGGCGCTTTTTGTGCTTTAATAACTCCCAGCAATATTTTGCTTACAACCACCAGGAATTGACATGTTCAGAAAGGATTTCGTTTTGCCTGTCAGCGTAACCGCAGTTGCGCTGTGCGCGTTGCCGGCGCTGGCCGCCCCGCTTCAGGCGACGCAATATGCGGATTTTGATCGCTACGTGCTGGCGCTCTCATGGCAGTCGGGTTTTTGCCAGAGCCTGCATGACCGCAACCGCGCGGCGCCAGACGAGTGCCGCCTGCAAAAAGAGCGTGACGACAAAACGACTATTCTCACCGTGCATGGCCTGTGGCCGGGTCTGCCAAAATCCATCGCAGCCCGCGGCGTCGACGAACGTCGCTGGATGCGCTATGGCTGTGCGACCCGTCCCATCCCGAATATGCCGGAGGCAAAAGCCAGCCGTAAATGCGATGCCGCAGAGACCGGCCTGTCGCTGACCGGGGCCGCAAAACTGAACGAGGTGATGCCCGGCGCAGGCGGCAACTCCTGCCTCGAGCGTTACGAATATGCCAAACACGGGGTCTGCTTCGGCTTCGATCCTGACGCGTATTTCGGCACCATGGTACGCATGAACCAGGAAGTCAAAACCAGCCCGCTGGGGCGGTTCCTTGCGGATAACTACGGTAAAACCGTCACCCGCAGCGCCTTCGATGCCGCGGTCGCCAGAAGCTGGGGGCCAGCCACGGTGAAAGCCGTTAAGCTCAGCTGCAGCGGCAACCCGGCATATCTTACGGAGATGCAGCTGTCGCTTACCGCAGCCAGCATCAATGCCCCACTGACCACCGCCTCATTTGCACCCCAGCCGCATCCGGGCAACTGTGGCAAACAGTTTGTGATCGACAAGATCGGCTACTGAGCCCTTACCCTTTTCGCGCGTCCGGGCGGATCAGGTCAAAGCGGTGCTCCTCGCTGATGCCGAAGTAGGCTGACGGACCACCGGCGCGCAGCACTGGCTGCGCTTTCGCCGTCTGGTAGATCCCCTCATGCAGCAGGCTTTCGTCAATGTGGATCCCTACCACTTCCCCCAGCACCAGCCAGGTATCGACCGGGGCGCCGCTGGCGGAAGTCAGCTGGATGCACTGCGACAGACGGCACTCAAAGTTGACCGGGCTTTCGGCGACGCGCGGCACCTTCACTATCCGGCTCTCAGCTTTTGTGAGCCCGGCACGCAGAAACTCATCTTCGCCGTGCGGCAGGCTGGCGGAGGTCTCATTCATGGCGCTGGCCAGATCAAAGGTGGTGAGATTCCAGACAAACTCTTTGGTTTCGACTATATTGCGCACGCTGTCTTTCCAGCCGGAGCTGGCAAAGCCAATGACTGGCGGATGGTAGTTAAAACAGTTGAAGAAGCTGTAAGGCGCCAGATTGGGGCGTCCTTCAGGATCGCACGACGCGATCCAGCCAATCGGACGTGGGCCAACAATGGCGTTTAAGGGATCGTGCGGCAGGCCGTGCCCCTGCGAAGGTTGGTAGAAGTACATAGCGCTCTCAGGTCAGATTGTTGATTCACACCGGCAGGCACGGATTACGCTTCGCTCATCCCCCTGCCCCAGGAGGATCAGCGTAACGCAATCCGTAGAAAAGTAAGACTGAAATACGTGCTACAGTCTTCGTTGTTCTGCTGTTATGGGTGTGTCACGCTACATAACCTGCGCATTAGAAGGATAATCCAAATTTTAAAAGGATCATCTCTTTCGCTTAAATTTCATACTATCGACCCAGCTGAGGCTTCCGGACTACATCCACGCCATGAATGTGACAGCCATCTCTTCAAACCCGGGCGCAGACTCAGTATTATCAGTCAGCGTTAAACCCTCGCTACCGGATGGCGAGGGTTTTCTTTTGGCATCTCTTCTGCGGTTGTCGCAGCATTAACGACATGGAGTAAATAATGTCCAGACCCACAATTATCATTAACGAACTCGATGCTGAACGTATCGACCGTCTGCTGGAGCAACCGGCCTTTGCATCGCTGCCCATCGCGGATGCCCTGAACGCAGAGCTGGATCGCGCCCAGATGTGCGCGCCGCAGGACATGCCGTCCGACGTGGTGACCATGAACAGCAAGGTGACGTTTCGCGATCTGACCACCGGCGACGTGCGCACCCGCACGCTGGTCTACCCGGCGCAGATGACCGACAGCAGCACGCAACTGTCGGTGCTGGCGCCGGTGGGTGCCGCGCTGATTGGTCTGCGTACCGGGGATACTATCCACTGGGAACTGCCAGGCGGTACCGCCACGCATCTGGAGGTGCTGGAACTGCTCTGGCAGCCTGAAGCGGCAGGCGAATACCTGCGCTAATCCCATCTGAATAAGCGTTAAAGCGCTTTACCCAGAGGATGCCCGGGCATCCTCTTTCCGTTCACCTTCGTTACAAAAGCGTGTCCCCAGGCATGGGGTTGACCAGTCCTGTGACCCGATCTTTTGCCGCTTCCGCGCTTTGCGCCCCGGGCACCAGAATGATTTTCCGGCAATCCTCCTGACGTTTCTCAAAGATCTCGTAGCCGCGGGCCGCCTCTTCAAACGGCATATAGTGGGTGACGATCTCTTCGGGTTTCAGCAGCCCTTTCTCAATTAACGGCAACAGTTCGCCCAGCCAGGCATGAACGTTGGTCTGCCCCATCTTAAAGGTCAGCCCTTTATCAAAGGCATCGCCAAACAGAAAACCGTGAATAAAGCCGGCATAGACGCCCGGCACGCTGACAATCCCGCCGCGCCGCACCGCCGCGATACACTGTCGCAGGGCCTTGCCGCTGCTGCCTTCGAGCTTCAGGTTGGTTAATACCGTTTCCGTGGTGCTCCCTTTCGCCTCAAAGCCCACGGCGTCGATCACCGCATCCACGCCGCGATTTCCGGCAGTCTGCTCAATGATCTTCTCTGCGGGGTCGTCGTCGCGGTCAAAGTTAACGGGGATAGCCCCGTAACGCATCTCGGCGAAACGCAGGCGGTAGTCGTGGTGATCGACAATAAACAGCTGCTCAGCCCCCAGGTAGCGCGCGCAGGCGAGGGTCAACAGCCCCACCGGCCCGGCGCCAAATACCGCGACGCTGCTGCCCCGGGTAATCTGGGCATTTTTGGCGGCCTGCCAGGCGGTGGGCAGGATATCGGAGAGGAACAGCGCTTTATCGTCTGAAAGCAGGGGCGGCACCTTGAAGGGACCAACGTTACCTTTTGGCACGCGGACATACTCCGCCTGGCCGCCAGGCACCCCGCCATAGAGATGGCTGTAGCCAAACAGCGCTGCCGGGGCCGGGATCTGTTTTTTATTCAGGGCTGCCCCCTGTCCGGTATTGGTACTTTCGCAGGCGGCATACTGCTGCATGCGGCAGAAGAAACAGTCGCCGCAGGCAATCACAAAGGGAATCACCACCCGGTCGCCCTTGCTCAGATTTTTGACCTCTCGTCCGGTCTCCACCACTTCGCCCATAAACTCATGTCCGAAGATATCGCCATGTTTTACCTTCGGTATCTTCCCGCGATAGAGGTGCAGGTCAGAACCGCAAATGGCGGTTGCGGTGATGCGCAGAATAATATCATCAGCCTGTTCAATGGCCGGATCGGGTACCGTTTCAACTTTAACGCTGTGTGGACCGTGATACGTCAATGCTTTCATTTGACCTCCGGTTTCAGAGAAAAAAGACGGGTTTACCTTAAAAGGGTAGCTATCGCCGGAGATATACCGGGGAAATGGGCGGCTTTGGGAATAATCCTGGAAAGGAAGCGATGCGGCAAAAAGCCAACAAACGAGGCGATATTAAAAAGTGTCACCGGGCTATCAGAATCTATTTATATTTTGTGATTGAATGAATTAAGCGTAAATAACAGGGAGAAACGGGTATGTACCAGACGATTATTATGCCGGTGGATGTTTTCGAGATGGAGTTAAGCGACAAGGCGATCCGCCACGCTGAATTCCTCGCGCAGCAGGATGGTATTATTCACTTACTGCATGTTTTACCGGGCTCTGCCACCTTTGGGTTGCATCGCTTCGCCGCCGATATGCGCCGCTTCGAAGAGCATATCGAGCAGGAAGCGAAGACCCGGCTGCAAACCATGGTCAGCCATTTCAGCATCGATCCCTCCCGGATCCGAACCCATGTCTGTTTTGGCAATGTGCGGGACGTCGTCAACGAGGTGGCCAGCGAGCTCAAAGCCGATATCGTGGTGATCGGGTCGCGTAACCCGTCCATCTCCACCCATCTGCTGGGGTCGAACGCCTCTAACGTCATCCGCCACGCCTTCATTCCGGTGCTGGTGGTGAGATAAAAAAAAGAGGCTACCCCAGGGTAGCCTCTTCACATTGCAGGTGCTGTCTTACATTCTTATGCTGTTTTGGTACGAATCAGATGATCAAAGGCGCTCAGGGAGGCTTTCGCCCCTTCGCCAGTCGCGATGATGATCTGCTTGTACGGCACGGTGGTGCAGTCGCCCGCCGCAAATACGCCCTTCACGCTGGTTTCACATTTGGCATCAATAATGATCTCGCCCATGCGGTTGCGCTCGATCGCGCCTTCCAGCCAGGTGGTGTTTGGCAGCAGACCAATCTGTACGAAGATGCCTGAAAGCATAACGCTGTGCACATCTCCGCTCACGCGGTCGCGATACTCAAGACCGGTCACTTTGCTACCGTCGCCTTTCACTTCGGTGGTCTGTGCGTTCAGGATGATATCGACGTTCTTCAGGCTGCGGACTTTATCCTGCAGGACCTGATCGGCCTTCATCTCTGGGGCGAACTCCAGCAGCGTGACGTGCTCGACGATACCGGCGAGGTCGATAGCCGCTTCCACACCCGAGTTACCCCCACCGATTACCGCCACGCGCTTGCCTTTAAACAGCGGGCCGTCGCAGTGCGGGCAGTAGGTCACCCCTTTGGTGCGATACTGGTCTTCGCCAGGCACGTTCATGTTGCGCCATTTGGCACCGGTCGCAATGATAACGCTGCGCGCTTTCAGCACTGCGCCAGACGCGGTTTCAATCTGATGGAAGCCGCCTTCCTGCGCCGCTGGCACCAGTTTGCTGGCACTCTGGCTGTCGATCACATCCACTTCATATTCGCTGACGTGCGCTTTCAGGGCGCCAGCCAGTTTCTGACCTTCGGTTTTCGGTACGGAGATATAGTTTTCAATGTCCACCGTATCCAGTACCTGGCCGCCAAAGCGCTCGCCCATCAGACCGGTGCGAATACCTTTACGGGCGGAGTAAACCGCAGCCGCCGCACCCGCAGGACCGGAGCCGACAATCAGCACGTCATAGGCATCACGCTTGTTCAGCTCTTCCGCGGCACGTTTTTCTGCGCCGGTGTCCACTTTGGCAACGATCTCTGCCAGCGTCATACGACCCTGACCAAACTCTTTACCGTTCACAAATACCGCCGGAACGCCCATCACGTTGCGATCGGTGATTTCGTTCTGGAACACGCCACCGTCGATAGCGGTATGTTTGATGCGCGGGTTCAGCACCGCCATCAGGTTCAGCGCCTGCACTACGTCCGGGCAGTTATGGCATGAGAGCGAGTAATAGGTTTCAAACTCAAAATCACCGTCCAGGTCGCGGATCTGCTCCAGCAGCGCCTGCGCCTCTTTTGACGGATGGCCACCGGTCCACAGCAGGGCCAGAACCAGTGAGGTAAATTCGTGACCCAGCGGGGAACCGGCAAAGCGCGGACCCTGAACAGAGCCTGGGTTAGTGATCAGGAAAGAGGGCTTGCGCACGGCAAGACTGTTATCTTCCTTGAAAGTGACCTTTTCGGACAGTTCGGCGATTTCCGCCAGCAGTTCCTTGATTTCTGCCGATTTAGCGCTGTCATCCAGCGTGGCAATCAGCTCAACAGGTTTGGTCAGCTTCTCAAGGTACGCTTTGAGCTGGGTTTTCATATTTGTGTCGAGCATTGTTCATCTCCTGCTTAAAAAACATCATCATGCAAGCGGCCTTATCCGGGCTGCCTGAATGCAACTTGCATCATGGTGCTGGAATGAAATGGGCGCAGATGCGCCCATTGATTGCCGGGTAAGCGAAGTGCTACCGGGCATTACTGACTTAGATTTTGCCTACGAGATCTAAAGAAGGAGCCAGGGTCGCGTCGCCTTCTTTCCATTTCGCCGGGCACACTTCGCCTGGGTGAGAAGCAACGTACTGAGCCGCTTTGATTTTGCGCAGCAGGTCGGATGCGTCACGGCCAATACCTTCAGCGGTAACTTCGATGGCCTGGATGATGCCCTGCGGGTCAACAATAAAGGTGCCACGGTCGGCCAGACCTTCGTCTTCACGCATGTTTTCAAAGTTACGGGTCAGGGCGCCAGTCGGGTCACCGATCATCGCATATTTGATTTTTGCGATGGTTTCAGAGCTGCTGTGCCATGCTTTGTGGGTGAAGTGGGTGTCGGTAGAGACAGAGTAAACGTCTACGCCCAGCTTCTGCAGTTCTTCGTAGTGATCTGCAACGTCACCCAGTTCGGTCGGGCAAACGAAAGTGAAGTCTGCCGGATAGAAGAAGAACACGCTCCAGCGGCCTTCGGTGTCTTTCTCAGTGATTTCTACGAAGTCACCGTTTTTGAACGCCTGGTTTTTGAAAGGTTTGATTTTGGTGTTGATTAAAGACATCTGTACTTCCTCCGTGTTTTCGTTGAGGTGTAAGGTAACCAACTTTGCCGATGGGGGCTAATGCGTTTGCATTATCAAATCAATCAGCGATACCTAACAACCCGTTACGCGTTACTACGTGAACTGAAAAAGTAAAAAGGCCGCCTTGACGGCGGCCCTGATACCTGAATTACCCGAAGGTAACGTCAGTGCCAGCCAGAGCTGGCGATGCGTTGCGCTCTACATTACCTTTAGCAAGGTCGTAACAGCGATGTGGATTACACCACCCACCCCACCAAAGGGCAATTGGCAAAGACGTTGTAATATCTATGGCTGCGATAGGTTTTATCTAATCGCACCTTTGCCGTTGTTTTATAAGGATTTAAGATATTCAAACGCCCCCTGTCTCTCTGGCAGCGCATGAATGCCCTGATAGATCGCGAAGCGATGATGGCTTCGCCGGGCGCCGCTGCCACGCCGGCTATCTATAAGATGAATAATGAGAATGAATGACAGCAGGTCGCAGGATTACCGGATGCTCTACAGCTCAAATTAATGATGGCCACCTCCTGAAAAGGGCACAAATCAGCATATCAATCCTTCTGCCAAATTTATTTGACCAAAATTATCCTCTGACGCACTGGCTTGTTTATTCAATTTATCTACAACCATGATATATTAAGTAGAAGTTCAAGATTCGTTAAGTCAGGCATTCAAATGGATGATGAATACCTGGCTAACTTCTATAGTTATTTTATCTATGCCAATTATGGCAGAACAGCTAATCAGGATGAATTATGGCTAATCTCTATGACCTCAAAAAATTTGACTTAAATCTTCTGGTAATATTTGAGTGTATATATCAACACCTTAGTATCAGTAAGGCCGCAGAAACGCTCTTTATCACTCCCTCCGCCGTCAGTCAATCCTTGCAGCGTCTGAGAAACCAGCTGAACGATCCCCTCTTTATCAGGGCGGGTAAAGGTATCACCCCAACCACCGTTGGCGTTAATCTGCATAAACATCTGGAAGAGAACCTCAACCAGCTCGAACAGACCATAAACATCATGCACAGCTCTTCGCTCGAAAAGAGCCTGACGGTGTACGCGCCACAGGTGCTGACGCCTGACCGGCTGTTCGGGCCGATGAAACTGCTGATTCGCGAACACAATTATGAGATTGAGTACCACGATCTGCTGCTGTCAAGAGAGAGCGCCGATGACCTGCTGGCCTATCGCAAAGCCGATCTGGTGTTTTCATTTTCGCCGGTGAACAATCGCTCGGTGGTCTGCAATCACTTTATGAGCGTTCCCATTGTGCTGGTCTGTCGACAGGCACACCCCCGCATCGGCGCTTCCGTTACCCTTGAGCAGTTAAACGAAGAGAAATACACCTACTACATCACCAATGACGCTAACGTAACGAACTTACGTGCGTCATCAGATCAATATATCCCGGAAAGAAAATTTGGCTTCCGCAGTGATTCTTTCTTCTCGCTTATTAACATGATAAGTGCCTCCAACCTGCTGGGTTATATACCGGAAATTGCCTATAAACAGTACCGCGATACCCTTATGCTGAAAAAAATCGATGTTCCTTTTTCATTGCCTGAGATAAATATTTATATGATGTATAACCGGACGGCTACAACCAGCAGAGTTTTTTCAAGCTTTATTGATCAGGTCAATACCGATGGTTTTAATTATGACTGATACTGTCAATAATTCTCTCTAACATTGTTACCACGCCGGATTATTACTCCGGCATAGTCCGTATAAATATAATTTGCAGGCTTATGATTTATAATGCGCAAAGGCGCTCTGCGGCGGCCAGGAGAGTACTTTCCTGTTTCGCAAAACAGAGGCGAATTAATTTATGCGGAAACGGATCGGCGCAGAACACCGAAAGAGGAATCGCCGCGACGCCCACCTCTTTCGTCAGCCACTGGCAAAAACTGACATCATCCAGATCGGAGATCGCACTGTAGTCCGCCAGCAGGAAATAGGTGCCTTCGCAGGGCAGGATCTCCAGACGGCTTTCCCCCAGCGCCTCGATGAAACTGTCCCGGCGGGCGCGATAAAATTCTGGCAATTCACGGTAGTGTTCCGGCTGGTTGCGCAGCATATCGGCAATCGCCAGCTGAGCCGGGGTGTTGACGGCGAACGTCAGGAACTGATGCACCTTGCGCAGCTCGGCGCTGATGGCCGCAGGCGCCACGCAGTACCCCACTTTCCAGCCGGTCATATGGAAGGTTTTGCCAAAGGATGAGACGGCAACGGCCCGCTCGCGCAGCTGCGGATGGGCCAGCACGCTGGCATGCCCCGCCCCGGCAAAACAGATGTGCTCGTACACCTCATCGCTCAGAACATAAATCTCACGCTCCGCAATCGCCTGCCACAGGGCGGCGAAATCCGCCTGCTGCCAGACGGTCGCCGACGGGTTATGCGGAGTGTTGAGGATCACCAGGCGGGTTTTCTCACTCAGCAGTGACGCAAAGGCCTGCCAGTCCGGGCGGAAATGCGGCGGCTGCAGCGCCACGCGCCTGACCACGCCACCCGCCAGTTCAATTGCCGGAGCATAGCTGTCGTAGCTTGGGTCAAAGCAGATAACCTCATCCCCCGCCCGCACCAGGGCGGTAATGGCGGCGTACAGGGCTTCGGTCGCTCCGGCGGTGACGGTGATGTCGCTGTTGGCATCCGGTTTATAGCCATACAGTTCCGCGGTTTTGTCAGCTATCGCCTCGCGCAAAAGTTGTACCCCGGTCATCGGCGCATACTGGTTCGCGCCGTTCGCCACATGGTAAGCCAGGCGTTGCTGGATATACGCTGGCCCGTCGAAATCGGGAAAACCTTGCGACAGATTGATGGCGTTAAACTGCTGCGCCAGGGCGCTCATCTGAGTGAAGATGGTCGTGCCAAGACCGGGAAGTTTGCTCTCTGGAATCAAGGGGTTATTACTCATTTCGGCGGACCTGTATGTAATACAAATGTTGCCGCCACTATAACACGATGCTAGTATTTGGCAATCAAGACGCTTAGACGTCTAAATCATAATGATATTCCTGGCCGAAGAGGTAAGAAGGAAGATGACAGACAACCTGCAACTCACCGCCCTGGTCGAAGCCTGCCACTGGATCGGTGCAAAGGGCTGGGCACCCGCTACCGGCGGCAATATGTCCGTACGCCAGGATGAGACCTGGTGCTGGCTCAGCGAATCCGGAAAAGACAAAGGCAGCCTGACGACCGCTGATTTCCTGCAGGTTGAAATTGCCACCAATCGCGCCCCCTCCGGCCGCAAGCCTTCCGCCGAAACCGGTCTGCATACCCTGGTCTATCGCCTCTTCCCGGACGCGAACGCGGTGCTGCACGTCCACACGGTCAACGCGACGGTACTGTCACGGCTGGTTAAAGAGCCGGAGCTGCACATCAGCGGCTTTGAGATGCAAAAATCGCTCAGCGGACAGACCACACATCGGGATACCGTTCCGATTGCCCTCTTTGATAACGACCAGGATATCGACGCGCTGGCGTCACGTATCGCCCATTACGCCCAGGAGCGGCCGCTGAATTGTGGTTTTCTTCTGCGCGGGCATGGCTTAACCTGCTGGGGACGCGACGTGGCAGAAGCCCGACGCCACCTTGAAGGCCTCGAATTCCTGTTCGAGTGCGAGATGCGTTTACGACAACTGGAGAGAGTATGATTCGCGCGATTGTGACGGATATTGAAGGCACCACCAGCGATATTCGTTTTGTCCATAATGTCCTGTTCCCCTACGCGCGCGAGCGGCTGGCCGCCTTTGTCAGCGCCCAGCAATATGCCGAGCCGGTCAACACCATTCTGGACAATCTGCGTGAAGAGATTGCCGGGCCGCAGGCCAGCACCCAGGATCTGATTGAGACCCTGTTTGCCTTTATGGATCAGGATCGCAAATCCACCGCGCTGAAAGCGCTGCAGGGGATCATCTGGCAGGAGGGTTACCTCAACGGCGACTTCACCGGCCATCTCTACCCGGACGTTCTGCCTTCCCTTGAGAAATGGAAAGCGCAGGGTATTGATCTCTATGTTTATTCCTCAGGCTCGGTGGCTGCGCAGAAACTGTTATTTGGCTACAGCGATGAAGGTGATATTACTCATCTGTTCAGCGGCTACTTTGATACCCGCGTGGGTGCCAAGCGCGAGGTGCAGTCTTATCAGAACATTGCGGCCCAGATTAACGTAGCGCCCTCGCAGATCCTGTTCCTGTCGGATATTCACCAGGAGCTGGACGCCGCTGAGCAGGCCGGTTTTCGCACCCTGCAGCTGATTCGTGGCGATGATGACGGTGCCAGCCACCATCACCAGGTGCATCAATTTGACGACATCAATCCGGAGCAGATCCCTTCATGAGCGCATTGACCATTTTTTCCGATAAAGACGCCACGCAGCCGCACTGGCACAGCACTGACGCCGGGGCGATTGCACAGCAGCTTAATGCCCGTGGCGTACGCTTTGAGCGCTGGGAAGCCGATCGTGATGTAGGCCGAGATCCGGCACCAGAGACGGTGATCGATGCTTACCAGCACGCCATCGATAAGCTGGTGGCAGAAAAGGGCTATCAGAGCTGGGATGTCATCAGCCTGCGCGCGGATAACCCGCAAAAAGAGGCCCTGCGCGCGAAGTTTCTTAATGAGCATACCCATGGCGAAGATGAAGTGCGTTTCTTTGTTGAGGGTGCCGGGCTGTTCTGCCTGCACATTGATGACCAGATTTATCAGGTGTTATGCGAGAAAAACGACCTGATTTCGGTCCCCGCCGGAACGCCGCACTGGTTTGATATGGGCTCCGAGCCGAACTTTACCGCCATTCGTATCTTCGATAACCCCGAAGGCTGGGTGGCGCAGTTCACGGGCGACGCAATTGCAGATGCCTATCCGCGATTGCCATAGGTAAACGCAAAACGGCAACCCAGTTGCCGTTTTTAGTGTTTGTTCCCTCTCCCTGTGGGAGAGGGCCAGGGTGAGGGGATCAGACCGCACTATCCCCCAAAAACCCCACGCTCTACGTCCTCAGGCCACACCACCCCGCTGTCCAGCACCCAGCCACTAATCAGCGCCGCAGGCGTCACGTCGAACGCCGGGTTATAGACCTGCGCGTCAGTGGGCGCCCACTGCACCGCGCCGAAACTCCCCGCCACGCCGGTCACTTCCCGGGCGTCACGCTGTTCAATGGGGATCGCCTCCCCGTTCGGGCAATTCGGATCGAGCGTCGTTTGCGGGGCGGCAACATAGAACGGAATGCCGTGAAATTTCGCCAGCACCGCCAGGGAATAGGTGCCGATTTTATTCGCCACGTCGCCGTTGGCGGCGATACGGTCGGCCCCGACCCACACCGCGTCCACCTCCCCTTTCGCCATCAGGCTGGCAGCCATCGAATCGGTGATAAGCCGGTACGGCACGCCCAGCTCACCCAGCTCCCAGGCCGTCAGCCTGCCGCCCTGTAACAGCGGACGGGTTTCATCCACCCAGACGCTGCTGACCTTGCCCTGCTGATGCGCATGAGCAATTACCCCCAGCGCGGTACCCACGCCCGCCGTCGCCAGCCCCCCGGTGTTGCAGTGGGTCAGCAGGCGGCTGCCCGGCGTCACCAGCTCACTGCCCGCCCGGGCGATAGCGTCGCAGAGCTGCTTATCTTCGTCGATCAGGCGCAGCGCCTCCGCCACCAGCGCCGGAACAAAATCCTCCTGCCACAACGCCTGCTTCATGCGGTCGAGATTGTTCATCAGATTCACCGCCGTCGGGCGCGAGGCGCGCAGGGTCTCCAGAGCCGCCGCCAGTTCGTCCCGGCTGTAGCCATTTTCCGCCAGCAGGGCCAACAGCAGGCTGGCGGAAAGCCCAATCAGCGGCGCGCCCCGCACGCGCAGGGCGTGAATATGGCCCACCAGCGCCTCTACCGTTGTCGCATCCAGCCAGCGTTTCTCCTGCGGAAGCGCCTGTTGGTCGAGAATAAATAGCTGATTTTCCGTCACCCGCAGGCTGGTCGTCTGTAATCTCTGCATGTCGTTAATTCTCTGTTGCGTTGTTGTAGCACATTGTGTCAGGATAAAATTCAGATGTATAGACGTCTAAATGTCTTTATTACCGGAACAGATGAGGAACAGGCAATGTCGCAATACCATACCTTTACCGCTCAGGACGCCGTAGCCTATGCCCAACAGTTTGGTGGCCTCGACGATCCCGCCTCGCTGGTGGAGGCGCAGGAGGTAGGCGACGGTAACCTTAATCTGGTGTTTAAAATTTTCGATAACCAGGGTGTCAGCCGCATCATCGTTAAGCAGGCCCTGCCATACGTGCGCTGCGTAGGCGAATCCTGGCCGCTGACTCTGGATCGCGCTCGCCTCGAAGCGCAAACCCTGGTAGAACACTATCAGCACAGCCCGCAGCATACGGTCAAAATCCACCACTTCGACCCGGCGCTGGCGGTGATGGTGATGGAAGATCTCTCCAGCCATAAGATCTGGCGCGGCGAGCTCATCAACAACGTCTACTACCCGCAGGCGGCAAGCCAGCTGGGGGAATATCTGGCCCACGCCCTGTTCCACACCAGCGATTTTTATCTGCACCCGCACGCCAAAAAAGCGCAGGTGGCAAAGTTCATCAACCCGGAGATGTGCGAGATCACCGAAGATCTGTTCTTCAACGATCCGTATCAGATTCACGAGCGCAATAACTACCCGGCGGCGCTGGAAAACGACGTCGCCGCCCTGCGCAACGACGATCAGCTGAAAATTGCCGTGGCCGCCCTGAAGCACCGCTTCTTCTCCCAGGCCGAAGCGCTGCTGCATGGCGACATTCACAGCGGCTCAATTTTTGTCGCCGACGGCAGCCTGAAGGCGATTGACGCGGAGTTCGGTTATTTCGGCCCGGTAGGTTTTGATCTCGGCACCGCCATCGGCAACCTGCTGCTGAACTTCTGCGGCCTGCCGGGTCATCTGGGCATCCGCGACGCAGCCGCCGGGCGTGAACAGCGCCTGATTGATATCCAGCAGCTGTGGACCACCTTCGCAGAGCGTTTCCAGGCCCTGGCCGCAGAAAAATCCCGCGATGCCGCGCTCAGCGTGCCGGGCTACGCCAGCGCGTTTCTGAAGAAGGTCTGGCACGACGCCATTGGCTTCTGCGGCACCGAGCTGATCCGCCGCAGCGTGGGCCTGTCGCACGTGGCAGATATCGACACCATCCGGGATGAGGAGATGCGCCACGCGTGCCTGCGCCACGCCATCACCCTGGGCAAAGCCCTGATTGTGATTGCCGATCGCATCGACAGCGTGGACGATCTGGTGGCGCGGGTGCGTCAGTACAGCTGATTTTACCGCCTCTCCCGAAGGGAGAGGCGTTTTATCCTGAATACTCAATCACCGATAACCCGCCGTTATAATCCGTGCTGTAGATAATTCCCTGGGCATCCACAAACACGTCGCAGGACTGGATCACCTGTGGGCGGTTGGGCCGCGTATCCATCATCTTCTCCGGCGCGGCGGGCACCAGCGCCCCGGTTTCTACCGGACGATACGGATTGGAGATGTCGTAGGCGCGTACGCCCGCATTCTGCCAGGTGGCAAAAATCAGCGTTGAGCTGATAAAGCTCCCGGGGCGGTTTTCATGCAGATTGTGCGGGCCGAAGTGCGCCCCTTTCGCCACGTAATCCCGCTCGTCGGGCTGCGGGAAGGTGGAAATACTGACCGGGTTCGACGGCTCGCGAATATCAAACAGCCAGATCAGCTTCTCGCCGTCCTCCTGGTTATCGAGCACCGCTTCGTCCAGCACCACTAACAAGTCACGATCCGGTAGCGGCAGCGCGGTATGGGTGCCGCCGCCAAACGGCGGGCTCCAGTTTCGATGGCTAATCAGTTTCGGCTGGGAGCGATCTTTCACATCCAGCAGCGTCAGGCCGCCATCGCGCCAGCTGCCGTAGGCGGTATCGCCCGCGATAATCGCGTGGTGCAGCGCGTAGCGTTTGCCTTCCGGCCAGTCCGGATGCTCGCCTTCGGCCTGGTGCATTCCCGGCAGCCACCAGCGCCCGGCAACCTGTGGATTGCGCGGATCCGCCAGATCGATGGTCAGGAAGATATAGTCGGTAAAGCCGTCGATCAGCGCCGAGACGTAGGCCCAGCGTCCGCCCACGTACCAGATACGGTGGATGCCGATCCCACTCAGCGACAGAAAACCGATCTCCCGCGGCTTATCCGGCGTGGAGATATCAAAGACGCGCAGCCCGGCGCTCCAGCCCCTGTCCTGCACGTCGCTGACCGTCTCCCCCACCTGACGGGTGTAGTAGACCTTTTCATCCGCAAAGCGGGCATCGGCAAACAGATCCCGGGCGTTGATCACCAGCAGCAGGTCGTCGTGGGCCTGGAGATGCACGTTCCAGGTGCCGGGCGGCGCAGGCACGTAGCCTGCCGCAGTCGGGTTTTTCGGGTCGCGGACGTCAACGATTGAAAAGCCCTGCGACACCATATGGCCAATATACGCATAACCGCGGTGCACCATCAGCTGCACGCCGTCCGGGCGTCCGCCCTGGTCGCTGTGGCCGATTAAGCGCATGTTACGGCTGTATTCGGGGGTGGGTAAGTGGGTCACTTCAACTCCTGTTCGCCGGGTGGCGGCTGCGCCTTACCCGGCCTACAACACCGTAGGCCCGGTAAGCGAAGCGCCACCGGGCATTATTTTGCCTTCGCTTCCAAAGTTGCAAACCACGGGGCGATAAAGTCTTCGGTCTGGCCCCAGCCTGGAATGATCTTGCCCAGAGACGCCACGTTCACCGCACCCGGCTGGGCCGACAGCAACGCCTGCGGAATGGCCGCGGCTTTAAAGTCATAGGTCGCAGGCGTCGGTTCCCCGGCAATTTTGTTGGCGATCAGACGTACGTTGGTCGCGCCAATCAGCTTCGGATCCACCGCCACGCTCACCGCCCACGGGCTGCCTGCTTCGCGCATCAGCTGCAGATCCTGATTAGAGATGTCGATGCTGTAGAGTTTGATCTCGGTGCGGCCGTTCTCTTTCAGCGCCTTATAGGCACCCTGGCTGAAGGCATCCCAGGTGCCCCAGATGGCGTCGATCTTGCCTTTCGGGTATTTCGCCAGCACCGCGCCCACCTTGTTGGCGGTGTCACCCTGCACGTCGGAAGATACTGCTCCGATGGACTCCAGCTCCTTTATGCCCGGGTTCTGCTTCAGCAGTTCCTGATAGGCGGTCTGACGACGCTCCATCGGCGGGAAGCCAGCTACCCACAGCTTAATGATGTTGGCCTTGCCGTTGAAATCTTTCACCAGCTGGCCGAACGACAGGTTGGTCAGGGAGGCGTCATCCTGCTGGGTAACGGTCACGCCCGGGATCTCACCGCTCACCGCGGTATCAAACACCGCCACCTTGATCCCGGCATCCACCGCCTTTTTCACCAGCGCGGTGGAGTACGGATCGCGCCCCTGGGAGAGAATAATCCCGTCATATTTCTGGCTGATCGCCTGGTTAACGAAATCCTGGAATTTGGCATCGTCGCCGTTGCTTAAAAAGGTGCTGACCTTAAAGCCGAGCTTCTTCCCTTCCTGGATCGCCCCGGCCACAAACTGGGTGGTGTTGTCGTCAGAGCCAAGGTTACGAATGACAGCGATGCGGATCTGACCGTCGTGGTTGGCAATGGCCGCCGGAACCGGCGCAGGCGTCGCCGCATGGCCCGGGAGTGAACTCAGTAATCCCAGCGTCAGCAAAGAGAGTGCAACTTTTTTCATTCTGTTATCCCGTTGTGTTGTTAGCGTTTTTGTACGTACGTCATCGCCAGTGCCACTGCAAGCACCAGCCCTTTTATAATGTCCATCGCGTAATAGGGCACCGAGAGCATCACCAGCCCGTTCGAGAGCACGCCGAGGATCACCGCCCCCACCAGGGTACCCAGCGCATTCGGTTTGCCGGAGCCCGCCAGCGAGAAGCCGATCCACGCCGCCGCCACGGCATCCATCAGATAGCCGCCACCCGCATTCACCTGCGAGGAGCCAATGCGCGAGGCCAGCAGAATGCCGCCCAGGCCCGCCAGCAGGGAGGCAATCACGTAGGCCGCCACCTTGTAGCGGGTGGTGCGGATCCCGGACAGTCGTGCCGCCTCGGGGTTGCCGCCAATGGCGTACATCCGGCGGCCGTGGGTGGTCAGCGACAGCCCCAACTGGGCCAGCAGCGTCACCGCCAGCATGATGATGACGATGGTCGGCACCTGGCCCAGCGCGCCAAACGCCGCCGGAATGGTTCCTTCCGCCATATCCCCGCTCGGCAGCACCATGTTTTCGGTGATCGACCCGCCGTAGCTGTAGGTCATCGCCACGCCCTGGATCACAAACAGGCTGGCAAGGGTCGCCAGCATGTCGGGAATGCGCAGGATGACGATCAAAAAGGCGTTAAACAGCCCCACCAGGGTGCAGAGCGCGAGGGTGATCAGAATGGATTCGGTGGTGCCAAAGCCGTGCCAGACAAACAGCGAGATCACCAGCGCATTGGCCAGCGAGGCCGTCGATCCCACGGAGAGGTCGAACCCGCCGATGGTCAGGGAGACAGAAACCCCGACGGCAATCACCGTCACAATGGCGATGGAGCGCAGAATGTTGATGATGTTGTTCGGATCGAGGAAGTTCTCTGACGCCACGCCGAAAATAGCCACCAGCGCGACCACCGTCAGCAACATGCCCCATTTATAGAGAAAATCGAAAATTTGCTGACGGCCAGACGCCGCCGCCGTCACTGAAAGGGCCTTGCTCACGACGCCGTTCCTCCGGTTGAATAATAAAGTAATGTCTCTTCACGGGCGCTTGCCCCCTCGACTTCCGCCACGATGCGCCCGTCCCACAACACGCAGATGCGGTCGCACAGGCCCACCAGCTCGGCGAACTCGCCCGAGGCGTAAATCACCCCTTTGCCTTCCCGCGCCAGGCCGTCAATGAGCTGGAACAGATCGGTTTTGGCCTTCACGTCCACCCCTTTGGTGGGCTCATCGAAGATCAGCACCTGAGCGTTGCCGCGCAGCCATTTGCCGATGGCCACCTTTTGCTGGTTGCCGCCGGACAGACGACGCAGCACCTGCCCCGGCCCGCGAGCGCGCACCCCTACCCGGGCAATCACCTCTTCCGCCCAGCGCCATGCCTGGCGATGATCAAACAGGCTCCAGCGCGAAAAGGTGTTATCCGCTGACACCGCCAGGTTCATGCTCACCGGCTCGTCGATAAAGATCCCCTCTTTGCGCCGCTCCTCCGGCACCAGCGCCAGCCCGCGCAGGACGGAATCCGCCGGATCGCGCGGCTTCCATGCCTGGTGGTTTAACTCACCCTTCGCCACCCGGCTTTTGCTGGCACCAAACAGCGCCTTGCAGAGCTCGGTTTTTCCGGCCCCTGCCAGCCCGGCGATGCCCAGAATCTCGCCCTTACGCAGGTGCAGGGAGATATCCTTCAGCAGCCCTTCGTCGTGCAGGCCCTCCACGCGGAGCAGCGTCTCCTGGCTGTGCGGCGGTCGCGCTGGCGGGTAGATGTCGCTCAGCTCATGGCCGAGCATCTTCCCGACGATAGCTTCCCCGCTGAGATGCGCCATCGGGCCGGACTCAATCAGCTTGCCGTCGCGCAGCACCGTCAGGGTGTCGCAGATCGCCTTCAGCTCGTGAATACGGTGGGAGATAAACACCACCCCGATCCCCTGCTGCTGGAGGCGGCGCACCACGGCAAACAGCCGCTCGCTTTCGTGGGCATCCAGCGGCGCGGTGGGTTCATCCAGAATGAGGAAGCGGCAGTGATGGGAGAGCGCCCGCGCCAGCAGAATCTGCTGCTTTTCCGCCAGGGTGCAGCTGTCGATGGTGCGCCGGACGTCGAGAGTGACATCCAGCTGCGCCAGGGCCTGGCGGGCCTGCTCGCGCATCCTGCCCCAGCGGAAGCGGTGACCCGGCTGCGCCAGATGGTCGAGCATGATATTTTCGGCAATGCTGAGGCCGGGGATCAGCGCCACGTCCACTTCCTGCTGCACCAGATGAATGCCCAGCCGTTTGGCATCCCCCGGCTGGCGAATGGCGACGGGCTGATTGTTAATGCTAATCTCCCCCTCATAGCGCCCGTGCGTCCCGCACAGCACCGCCATCAGGGTGGACTTCCCGGCGCCGTTCGCGCCCGTGAGCGCGTGCACCGATCCGCCCGTCAGCGTGAAATCAACGCGCGACAACGCCTGAAAGCCAGAAAAAGCCAGGCTGATGCCACGCATCTCGAGGCGACTGGTTATCATCCGCTGCTTCCTGTAATTAATCTTTTGATTTATAGAATTTTTCACAGCATTGTCTGGCTGGCAACGACGGAAAAAGCATAAGATAAAGCAAAAAAGTATTAGCCATCCGGATGTCCAGACATAACATCGGGTTAGCGCTTCGCAAAAAGGACACCATCATGAGCAACACTGACATCCGCGTCGTTCCCGGCCCGGCAAACTACTACTCCCATCGCGGCGCCCTGGCCCGCCTGGACGATTTTTTCACCCCGGCTCAGCTCTCCCGGGCGGTGTGGATCTACGGTGAACGCGCCATTGCTGGCGCCCGCCCGTTTCTGCCGGAGAGCTTTAACGCCCAGGGGGCAACGCGGCTGCTGTTTAAAGGCCACTGCAGCGAGCACGATGTGAATGCGCTGGCGCAGGACGCGGGGGACGATCGCAGCGTGGTGATTGGGGTTGGCGGCGGCGCGCTGCTGGACACCGCCAAAGCGGTGGCTCGCCGTCTGGGTCTGCCGCTGGTGGCTATTCCCACCATTGCCGCCACCTGCGCGGCGTGGACCCCGCTGTCGGTGTGGTACAACGATGCCGGGCAGGCGCTGCATTTTGAGATCTTCAACGATGCCAACTATCTGGTGCTCGTCGAGCCGGAAATTATCCTCAACGCCCCGGCGGAATATCTGCTGGCCGGGATCGGCGATACCCTGGCGAAATGGTATGAAGCGGTGGTACTCGCTCCGCAGCCCGAACATCTGCCGCTCACGGTGCGGCTCGGCATCAACGGGGCGCTGGCGATCCGTGACGTGCTGCTCCAGCACAGCGAACAGGCGCTGGCGGATCAGACGCGCCGCGAAGTGACCCGGGAATTTCATGATGTGGTGGACGCCATTATCGCGGGCGGCGGGATGGTCGGCGGGCTCGGCGAGCGCTACACCCGCGTGGCGGCAGCGCATGCGGTGCATAACGGCTTAACGGTGCTGCCGCAGACCGCGCCATTCCTCCACGGCACTAAGGTGGCTTACGGCATTCTGGTGCAGAGCGCCCTGCTGGGTCAGGACGACGTGCTGCGTGAACTGGTAACGGCCTACCAGCGCTTTAACCTGCCCACCACCCTGCGCGAGCTGGAGGTGGACATCCATAACCGCGAGGAGCTGGACAAGGTTATCGCCCACACCCTGCGCCCGGTAGAGTCGATTCACGCCCTGCCGATCGCCCTGACGCCTGAGGTTCTGCGCGCGGCGTTTGAAAAGGTGGAAAACCTCAGCCACCCGGCGCATTGACGCCGGGAACGGGCCTTCTATACCTAATGATGATCATCACCACTCTCGCAACGAGGTCATCATGCAGATCGATTTAACTGGTAAGAAGGCGCTGGTCACCGGTGCCAGCCGTGGGTTAGGCCGTGCCATCGCGCTGTCGCTCGCCCGGGCGGGTGCCGATGTGGTTATCACCTATGAAAAATCCGCCGATAAAGCCCAGGCCGTCGCGGATGAAATCCGGGCGCTGGGGCGGCACGCCGAGGCGATCCAGGCGGACAGCGCCAGCGCAGAGGCGATTCAGGACGCCGTCACCCAGGCAGCGCGCAGCCTTGGCGGGCTGGATATCCTGGTGAACAACGCCGGGATTGCCCGCGGCGGCCCGCTGGAATCCATGACCCTGGCGGACATTGATGCCCTTATCAACGTCAACATTCGCGGGGTGGTGATCGCCATTCAGGAGGCGCTGGTCCATATGTCAGACGGCGGACGCATCATCAATATTGGCAGCTGTCTGGCCAACCGCGTGGCCCAGCCGGGTATTGCCGTCTACTCCATGACCAAATCGGCGCTCAACTCGCTGACCCGTGGGCTGGCGCGCGATCTCGGCCCGCGCGGGATCACCGTTAACCTGGTCCACCCAGGCCCCACCAACAGTGACATGAACCCGGAGGACGGCGAGCAGGCCGCCTCCCAGCGTCAGCTTATTGCCCTCGGACATTACGGCCAGCCGGATGATGTCGCCGCCGCGGTAACCTTTCTTGCCAGCCCCGCCGCCGGGCAGATCTCCGGCACCGGCCTGGACGTGGACGGCGGGCTGAATGCCTGACGCCCGCTCGCAGTTTTGATGTTAGCCTCTGTCGCCCGGCAGAGGCGTTTTCGATCCGCCCCCGAGTTCTCTCTTTTGCCGCTTTTTGCACTCTGCCCTTCGCCCTACAGTGCCCCATAAGACATTCGGAATTTATCTAATAGTCTTATTATTTCCTTATATTTCGTGTGGGCGTACAGTGGAGGTACGGATGGTGATTTTTTGGTCACGGACTGCAAAGAAGGCACTCGCTAAAATCGACAGCCGGTATCGGCAGCGAATAGAAGCAAAACTTGCCCGACTGAATGACCGCTCGGCTCTCCAACCCGATATCAAGAAAATATCGGCTTCTGAGAACCGTTTCCGTCTGCGAGTAGGTGATTATCGAATCTTCATTACCCTTCAGGATAATCACCATCAAGAATGTATTGTTTTAGACGTCAAACGTAGAACCACAACAACCTACCTGCATGAGGAGGATATGCCCTATGGCTGTTCAGATCATTAAGGACGATGAAGGGAAACCACAGTATGCCGTTATCCCTTATGACGAATACTTTTGGATGCGCTTGCAGATGGCAGAAATCGACGATGAAACGGATGATGATCTGGAAGAGATTGAGATCGAGCACGATATATACGATAACGTCTTGTTGCCCGGCGACGTGTGCAGCATCATGACCTGGCAGAATGTCAGCCTGCAGGCGGCATGGCGCATCTATCGCGGCTTATCCCAGCAGGAGGTGGCCGACAAACTGGGCATCAGCCAGTCCGCCGTGTCGCAACTTGAAGCCGTAGATTCCCGCCCGCAAAAACGCACCCGCGAAAAACTGGCAGCCATTTATGGCTGTAAACAGGAGCAGATTAGTTTGTATTTACCGAAAGAGGGTTAACAGCACTTGGCCCCGCCTTTGCCGCCATAACGCGCATCCTGGCGATCGCGGAAAAATTCTTCATAAGACATTGGCGTCTGGTCGGGATGGTTGACGCGCATATGCTCGACGTAGTTGTCGTAGTCCGGCACGCCAATCATCATCTTTGCGGCCTGGCCTAAGTACTTTCCTGCTTTGGATAGGGTGTCGAACATCGCTTTTATCTCACAAGTAATACAGGCCGGGTAAGCGCCATCGCCACCCGGCACACAGGTTAATGCGCCCCTTTCGCCTGGGTCACAATCTCTTCATAGTTAGCGGGCATCGGCTCATACGGCGTCTCTTTCGCCGTTGGCTTGTCCTGTTTCAGGGCGGCCATCGCGGTCTTCAGAGAATACAGCGCCAGCACCACAACCACCACCATAAAGAAGATGGTCAGCCCGGCATCCAGACGGTTGTTAAACACCAGCTGGGAAAGCTGCGACTCGGTGTACTGCGCCGGAATATTGCCGCTGTCGATCATCGCCTGGAACTTGTTGGCAATAGCCAGGAAGCCCACTTTTGCATCCGGGCTGAAGGCTTTCTGCCAGCCTGCGGTCAGGGTACAGATCAACAGCCAGGCCGTTGGCACCAGGGCTACCCAGGCGTAACGCTGACGTTTCATCTTGAACAGCACCACCGCGCAGAGCATCAGCGCCATACCGGCCAGCATCTGGTTAGCGATCCCAAACAGCGGCCACAGGGTATTGATGCCGCCCAGCGGATCGACCACCCCCTGATGCAGGAAGTAGCCCCACGCCAGCACGCAAAGCGCCGTTGCCAGCAGGTTAGCAGGCAGCGATTCGGTGCGTTTCAGGCCCGGGGAGATCACCCCCAGCAGATCCTGCAGCATAAAGCGCGCCGCACGCGTTCCCGCATCCACCGCCGTCAGGATAAACAGCGCTTCGAACAGGATCGCAAAGTGATACCAGAACGACACGTCCATCAGGCCGCCCAGCGCGCCGTGCAGAATGTAGGCCATCCCCACCGCCAGGGTCGGCGCACCGCCCGCTCGGGAGATAATGGACTGCTCGCCCACTTCGTTAGCAATGTGGCTCAGGGTATCCGGGGTAATACTGAAGCCCCAGCCGCTCACCACCTGCGCCGCAGAGGCCACCACGTCCGCCGTACCGGCAGGCGCCAGCACCGCAATCGGGCTGTTCATCGCAAAGTAGACGCCCGGATCGATGATGCAGGCCGAGACCAGGGCCATAATGGCCACGAAGGACTCCATCAGCATGCCGCCGTAGCCGATAAAACAGGCCTGGCTTTCATTCGCCAGCATCTTCGGCGTAGTGCCGGAGGCGATCAGGGCGTGGAAGCCAGAGACCGCACCGCAGGCAATGGTGATAAACAGGAACGGGAACATGTTGCCGGTCCAGACCGGGCCGGTGCCGTCAATGAATTTGGTCACCGCAGGCATGGTCAGGGTCGGGCGCATGATCAGGATGCCAATCGCCAGCCCGACAATGGTGCCGATTTTCAGGAAGGTAGAGAGGTAATCGCGCGGGGCCAGCAGCAGCCACACCGGCAGCACCGCCGCCACAAAGCCGTAGCCCACCAGCATCCAGGTCAGCTGCACGCCGGTAAAGTCAAAGTACGGCGCCCAGGTTGGGCTCTCGGCCACCCAGCCGCCGGAGATAATGGCGAACACCAGGAAGAACAGGCCAATCACCGACACTTCGCCAATGCGTCCGGGGCGCAGATAGCGAATGTAGATGCCCATAAAGATCGCCAGCGGAATAGTAAAGGCGACGGTATACGTCCCCCACGGGCTGTGGGTCAGGGCTTTCACCACGATCATCGCCAGCACTGCGAGGATAATCACCATGATCATAAAGGTTGCTATCAGGGCAATGACCCCGGCGGTCGGGCCCATCTCCTCTTTCACCAGCTCGCCGAGCGAGCGTCCGTCGCGGCGGGTGGAGACGAACAGCACCATAAAGTCCTGCACTGCGCCTGCCAGCACCACCCCGGCGAGGATCCAGATCATCCCCGGCAGATAGCCCATCTGCGCGGCAAGTACCGGCCCCACCAGCGGCCCGGCCCCGGCAATGGCGGCAAAATGGTGACCGAACAGCACTTTTTTATCGGTCGGGACATAGTCCAGGCCGTCGTTGTGGCGCACCGCAGGGGTCATGCGCGTCGGGTCAACCGAGAGCACGTTGCGGGCAATAAACTTGCCGTAGAAACGATAGGCAATCAGATAGATACAGACCGCTGCGACGACTATCCACAGCGCATTAATCTGTTCACCGCGGTTGAGGGCGATATAGCCCAACGCAAAGGCCCCCACCACGGAGAGCCCTGCCCATATGAGGTATTTCCCTGAGTTATTCATGATATGGTTTCCATCATCGCAGAAGTGAGATGTTACATTTTGTATCTATAACACTCGCTTAAGATTTAACAACTCAACTACACGTAAAAACAGACTTCCAACCAGTCATTTACATAACATTGTTAAGCCGATCACTTTCACCTTGCCTCCCCTTCGCCCCGCTTATTACCCACTTCACACTTCGCGCAAATTTTCCCCTGTCCGCAATTACAGGATGATTTACATCAGTTTTTTTGTGGCTTTTCTCACCAGAATAGCCAGGCGAGACCTCACATTAACAAGGATAAGGAAATGAAAAGTTCACACCCTGAGGAGTACAAGGTTGGTCCCGGCGCCTATTTTGCTCTGGCGTTTGCCGCCGTTTTTTTCTCTGGCCTGTTAGGCGGCAAGGAGTGGTACGGCGTGTTTGATTTCACCACGCTCAACGGCGCGTTTGGCAAGGTGGTGAGTAAAGCGAGTCTTGAGGATGGCACCTTAACCACCGCCACCAGCGCCTTTCGTGGCACCGGCGGCAGCGGCGCGATGGATGGTTTTCTCTTTGCCCTCGGGCTTATCCCGGCGGTGATGTTTGCGCTGGGGATGATCAACGTGCTGGAGCACTACGGCGCCCTGCGCGCCGCGCGTAAACTGCTGACCCCATTACTGCGCCCCCTGCTGGGCATCCCGGGCACCACCGGTCTGGCGCTGATCGGCAGCCTGCAAAGCACCGACGTGGGTGCCTCCCTGACCCGCAACCTCGCCGATGAGGGGCAGATCACCGAGAACGAAAAAGACGTTTTCGCCATGTTCCAGTTCTCCGCCGGGGCGATGATCACCAACTTCTTTTCGTCCGGCGCGATCCTTTTCACCCTGGTGGCCATCGACGGGACGGCAGCGGTGCCGACCTCCATCGGCGCCTGCATCGCGGTGATGTTCATCATGAAAATCGTCGGCGCCAACATGATGCGCCTGATCGTCAGATTCCAGAATAAAGCCCCCGTCTCTGCCCCGGCACAAGGAGAAGCCTGATGAGCGCCCCACACTCAAATCCTGTCATCACCGACGTCTTCGTCGAAGGGGCCCGCAAGGGCTGGGGCATCGCCACCAGCAGCACCCTGCCAAACGTGGTAATGGCCTTTATCATCATCAAAGCCCTGGAGATCACCGGGGCGTTAAAAGGGCTGGGAATGGTTTTCGCCCCGCTGATGGGGCTGTTCGGCCTGCCGGGGGAAGCCGCTGCGGTATTGATTGGCGGCTGGATGTCGATGGGCGGCGGGATCGGCGTCGCCATTGGCCTGTTTGATAAAGGCATTCTCACTGGCGAACACCTGGCGATCCTGGCGCCTGCCATCTACCTGATGGGCTCCCAGGTGCAGTACCTCGGGCGCATTCTGGGGGTGATTGGCACCCGCGCCACCCGTATTCCGCTGATGATCGGTATCTCCGTCATCAACGCCTTCTTAGCCATGCTGCTGATGCGCATTATTCTCTGAAAAGGACCTCACATGAACCTTGAACATTACATTGAAGAGCTGAAAACCCTGGTCAACGTCGACTGCGGCACCAGAACCCTCGACGGCGTCGCCACGGTGGCGGGCATTATGCAGCGCCTGTGGCAGGCCGAAGGCTGGCATACGGAGCAGGTGGATCTCGGCAACCAGGTCGGCCCCGGGGTATTTGTCACCAACAAACCTAAGGCGGAGAAATTTGACGTACTGCTGGTGGGCCATCTCGATACGGTGTTTGCGCCCGGCACGGCGGCAGCGCGTCCGCTGAGTCAGGATGACACCCGCCTGTATGGCCCCGGCGTCTCGGACATGAAAAGCGGCCTGCTGAATATTCTGTGGGCGATGCGCGGGCTGGATGCGGCAGACAAAGCGCGGCTCTCCATTGCGGTGGCGATGAACCCGGACGAAGAGACCGGCTCCGTGCACTCCCACGAATGGATCGGCGAGCTGGCAAAACGCTCCCGCTGCGTGCTGGTGTGCGAAGCGGCACGCGCCGACGGCTCGCTGGTGAAAGCCCGCAAGGGGATGGCGGGCTACCAGCTGCACTTCAGCGGCGTGGCGGCGCACGCGGGTAACGACCCGGAGAAAGGCCGCTCGGCGATAACAGCCCTGGCGAACGCCGTTATCGCCATTAACGCCTTAACCAACCGGGATCGCGGCACGACGCTTAACGTCGGGGTGATTCAGGGCGGCAGCGCGGGCAACGTGGTGGCAGACAGCGCAGATGCCGAACTGGACGTGCGTTTCTGGGAGAATGACGAGTACGACCGGGTGCATCAGGCGCTGGAAGGGTTATGTGCGAAAGGCTTCCTCGATGGGGTCACTACCACCCTCAGCCGCGTCACTCATAAACCGGCGATGGCCACCAGCGACGACACCCGGGCCTTAATGCAAGTCGTTGAAAACGCCGGACGCGAAGAAGGAATAGCCATTAGCTGGCAGGCGGTGGGCGGCGGCAGCGATGCCAACCATACTGCCGCGCTGGGTATCCCGACGTTAGACGGTTTTGGCCCCATCGGCGCCGGCTTCCACAGCCCGGCGGAGTGGCTGGATACGGCCTCGATTGAGCCACGCATCCGGTTGTTGAAGCGGGTGGTGTCGATGTTGTAAACCCCTCACCCCGGCCCTCTCCCCATAGGGGAGAGGGTGTAATCGTTCCCTCTCCCCTATGGGGAGAGGGTTAGGGTGAGGGGCCAGCACGCACAATCTCACTCTACCCCAACACCATCGTACTCAACCGGCAGGTACAGCACCGCCGTCCCTGCTCGTCATAGACCACAATCTCCCAGCTCTGGCTGGTGCGCCCGAGATGCAGCGGATGACACACTCCGCGCACCTTACCCTGCGCCACGGCCCGGTGGTGGGTGGCGTTCAGCTCCGTTCCCACCACGCTCTGCCCGTCGCGGGTCATCAGAAAACCGGCCATCGACCCGAGCGTCTCCGCCAGCGCCGCCGACGCGCCGCCGTGCAATAAACCAAACGGCTGATGGGTGCGGGCATCCACCGGCATCTCGGCTTCCAGGGTATCGTCCCCAAGACGGGTATAAAAGATGCCCAGATGGGCCACCATCGTGTTCGGGCTGGTGGCGTTCAGCGCCTCCAGCGATAAATGCCGTTTCCAGATCATCTAGGCCCCCAGCGTAGAGCCGCCGTCCACCACGATATCCTGCAACGTGATGTGGCTGGCGTGGTCAGAGGCGAGAAACAGCACCGTGCTGGCGATCTCCTGCGGACGGGCGATTTTGCCCAGCGGAATACCCAGCTTGAACTGCTCCCCGAAGCCGCGAATGCGCTGCTGCTCGGCATCGTCGCTCACCCACAGGGTGCGCTGCATGTCGGTATCGGTGGATCCAGGCGAGACCAGATTACAGCGCACACCGCTGCCCGCCAGCTCAAGGCCAACGGTCAGGGCCAGGCTTTTCAGCGCCGCTTTCGAGGCGCCGTACGCGCTCATGCCGATGCGCGGGGTGTGGGCCGCGTCGGAGGCCACGGTGACAATCGCCCCGCCCTGCTGACGACGGAACTGGCCCATCGTCTGCTGGAACAGGTTAAACGCCCCGCCCACGTTGACCGCAAAGGTCTGCTGCCAGTCGTCCTGCGACAGCTGGTCCGTTGCCCCCATACGCAGAATACCGGCAGCGTTAACCAGCACGTCCAGGCGTTCGAGGTTCGCCAGCAGCCGCCCGCAAACCTCGTTTACCTGAACAGCGTCAGCCACGTTCAGCACTTCGGTGGCAAAGGGATAGCTCGCCTGCGGGAAGGCGACGTCAAAGCCCGTCACCCTTGCCCCCGCCTCAGCAAACGCCTGGGCGGTGGCGTAACCGATGCCTTTTCCGGCCCCGGTCACCCAGACGGTTTTCCCGGTGAAATCCAGCATCATTTCACCTCGCGGGAGAGCAGCGCCCACCAGGCGTCAATGGTTGGGTTTTTCGCCAGCATCACGAAGTCGATGTCGCCATGCACTTTGCGCCAGCGCGCCGCCAGGGCCATCATGCGTACTGAATCCAGACCGTAGTCGATCAGGTTTTCATCATCCATCGGCTCGTCGGACTCATCCAGCAGCGGCAGGATCAGTTCCCGCAGCGCCTCTTTCGAGGCAGGGATGGAGGGCAGCAGCTCGTCGGTGGTCACCACGCGCCCGGAACGACCGGCCACGTACTTGAGCGACATCAGATGCTCGTCACGGGTGAAATCTGCCAGCGCATCGGCGACAAAGAACGGCTGAATGTCGCGCATAAAGGCGTCGGTGGCGGTGGTCATGCAGCCGATGTGGGCGTATACGCCGGTGATGATCAGCTGGTCGCGGCCGGTCTCTTTCAGCATCTGCTCCAGCGGCGAGCGGTGAAACGCGCTGTAGCGCCACTTCACCAGCACGGTGTCGGCCTCGTCCGGCGTCAGTTCCGCGACAATGCGCTGCTGCTCAGGCGAGCGGGTCAGGCCCGGCCCCCACATGTCGTTCAGCAGGGCGCGATCTTCATCGCTCTGCTCTTTTGGCTGGGCGGTGTAGTAAACCGGAATGCCCTGCTGTTTGCAGTAGTCGCGCAGGCGGGCGATGTTCGCCACCACCTGGGCCATCATCGGGCAGTTATCGCCCCAGAAGTTGAGGAAATACTCCTGCATATCGTGGATCAGCAGCGCGGCGCGGGAAGGCTCCATCGCCCAGCTCACTTTGTTGGTCGGCAGATCGGCCGCCCCTGGCAGCGCGTAACCGGTTAATTTTGGAATTGCCATCGTCTTGCTCCTCAGCCCTGCGCCCGTTCGGCCAGCCACAGGCGTAATTGTTTTTTATCGACTTTCCCCACCGGCGTCAGCGGCAGTGCCTCCAGGCACTCCACGCGATCCGGCAGCTTGAATTCAGCCACGCCCTGCTCGCGCAGGAAGCGGCGCACCTCCACCGCGCGCAGGGGCTTTTTCACCACCAGATACGCGCAGCTCTTCTCGCCCAGCAGGCTGTCCTCCATGCTCACCAGCGCGGCGTGGATCACCGCCTCGTGGCGCAGCAGCAGGTTCTCCACCTCTTCGGCGGCAATCTTCTCTCCGCCACGGTTGATCTGATCCTTCTCGCGCCCCTGCACGGTGATGTAGCCCTGCTCGTCAATGGCGATCAGATCCCCGGAGCAGTAAAAGCCGTTCTCATCGAAGGCGCTGGCGTTGTGCTCCGGGCTGTTGAAATAGCCGCGGAAGGTGTACGGCCCGCGGGTCATCAGACGCCCCACCTCGCCGTGTGGCAGCGGATTACCGTGCTCATCGGCCACCCAGACTTCATCATCCGGACACATCGGGCGGCCCTGGGTATTAATGATGCGCTCCGGCGTATCGTCCAGGGCGGTGTAGTTCACCAGCCCCTCGGCCATGCCAAATACCTGCTGAAGCTGGCAGCCAATCTCCGCCGGAATGCGGGTCGCAAGGGTTGCGGAAAGGCGTGCCCCGCCCACCTGCAACAGTTTCAGCGACGCCAGCTGGGCATTGCCTGCCCCCTCCGCAATAGCCTGTAACCACAGGCTGACCGCAGGCGGCACCAGCGAGGTAACGGTGACCTGATGCTGCTCGATCAGCGGGAAGCAGAGCGTGGCGCTCGGATCGTGAGCCAGCACCACGCAGCCCCCGGCCATAAAGATCCCCAGCGTGCCCGGCGAGCTCATGGCGAAGTTATGCGCGGCAGGCAGCGCGTTCAGGTAACGGGTTTGGGCGGTGATGCCGCATATCTCGTTGCTGCGACGAATGCTGTAGAGGTAGTCGTTGTGGGTACGCGGGATCAGCTTCGGCGTGCCGGTGCTCCCCCCGGAAAGCTGGAAGAAGGCCACTTCGTCGGCCGGCGTCGGGGTGGCGATAAAGTTCTCCGCCTTTCGGGCAATCGACGCTTCCAGGGCGTGTTCCCCCTCATCACCGCGTAACAGCACCACGCGCACGGCGCGGTGCTGATCGACAAAGGTATTCAGGAAATCATCCCCGGCAAACAGGGCGTGTTCACGGTCGGCAATCAGTAGCGCTGGTTTGATCTGCAAAGCGTAGGCGTTCAGCTCGCTGCGCTGATGGCTGAAAAGCGCGTTTACCGGGGCCACGCCCACCTGCAACAGCGCGAAAAAGGTGATGTAGAACTCGGCGACGTTGCCCAGCTGCACCAGGGCGGTT
The DNA here is from genome assembly GCF_023639785.1 of Leclercia adecarboxylata. NCBI lineage: Bacteria > Pseudomonadati > Pseudomonadota > Gammaproteobacteria > Enterobacterales > Enterobacteriaceae > Leclercia > Leclercia adecarboxylata. The sequence continues at coordinate 1,202,867 of NZ_CP098325.1, read as the reverse complement.
TCGCCCCGCTTGATCCCTTTGGCCTGCAGCGCAGAGGCAAGGTTGTTGACGGACTGGTGGAACTGGCGGTACGTGATGCGGCGTTCGCCGTCGATAATCGCCAGCGCGTCGCTGTCGGCGTGACGGGTAAGAATGTCCGTCAGGGGCAGATCCTGCCAGTAGCCTTTTTCACGATAGCGGCGGGCAAAATCATCGGGCCAGCGGGTAAAGGGAAGGGTCATGTTTAATCCTTAGTGCAAGCCAAAAACGTTGAGCATGGTGGTCAGTTTCACGCCGGTTTCGCGCCATTCGGCCACCGGCGATGAGGCCGGAACAATCCCGGCCCCGGCAAACAGGCGCACGCTGTTGGCCTGAATGCGCGCGCAGCGGATAGTGACCACCCACTCGCCGTTGCCCTCGCTGTCGCACCAGCCGACGATGCCGCCGAACAGTTCGCGGTCGAACGGCTCCAGCTCGGCAATCAGCGCTTTCGCCGCCAGGTGCGGGAAGCCGCTCAATGCCGGGGTCGGGTGCAGCAGGCAGGCCAGGGTCAGGGCGTTTTCATGCTCACGCGCCTCGCCTTCCACCGGGGTAGCCAGGTGCCACAGGGTCGGGGTGGTGACCAGCTGCGGAGAGGCAGGCATGGTCAACTGATGGCTGCGCGGAGCCAGCACCGCTTTCATCGCCTGGGTGACCAGCTCGTGTTCGTGGCGATCTTTTTCCGAGGCCAGCAGCTTGTTGCCCGCCTCGCGATCGAGAATGTCATCCGGCTGGCGACGTGCGGAACCGGCCAGCGGCAGGGAGCTGAAGTGCGCCCCCTCTTTACGCAGCAACAGCTCCGGGCTTGCCCCCAGCAGCACTCCGCCGTCCTCCAGCGGAACGTGGAAGTTAAAGCTGGCCGGGTTCTGGGCAATCAGTTTTTCCAGCAGGGCGCTGCTGTCGATGTTCTCTGTGGTGGCAATGTCGATAAGCCTGGAGAGCACCACTTTGTTGACCCGCGGGGTGGCGGTGAGCGCGGCGGCGCGGGCCACCATCTCTTCAAACGCTAACTGCGCCGGGATCTCGGTGCGGGATTTCACCGTCAGCGGTGCCGAATGGGTGGCATAGCGGGCAGACTGCTGGCGCGCCGGGCGGGCAAAAGGTTGCCACTGCTCCGGGATAAACAGCGACGACGGCTGGCGGGTATCGAAGGGGATAGCCCCTACCATCACCGGGTTGCTGATGCCTGCGGCTTTGGCGTTGGCAAAGGCCTGGTGCAGCTGCTGCTGGAATGGGCTCGCCGGATCGTCGCCGCCAACGGCGGGAGTGGAAAAACGGGCAAAGCAGCCAGAGGTGGTAAAACTGCGATAGGGCGACATAAAAAAGAAGCTGTCTTTTGAAAGCCGGGTCGCGGTGTGCTGAACATCCTCAGCCAGTGACGTATCCATATCATCCTCCTGAAATGATAAAAGCAGTAAGAATTATTATCATTTATATTTTCGCTGGCTAACCTAATCCCAGAGCGCGATGGTGTCAACCGCAGAGCGCGCAACTTGTGCGACTATCGCTTGCATCCCCCGGCCTCATTCATGAAAATGAGAAGCATTAACTTCAACAAAAACAGGATGCCCCTTAGTGAAACTGCCCGCCGCATGCCGTAACACCCTGCTTTTCATCAGCCTTTTAATTTCAGGATTAACCTCAGCCGTCGCCGCCGACTGGCCGCGTCAGGTAACCGACAGCCGTGGCACTCATACCCTTGAGAGCAAACCGACGCGCATTGTCTCCACCAGCGTGACCCTTACCGGCTCTCTGCTGGCCATTGACGCCCCGGTGGTCGCCAGCGGTGCCACCACGCCAAACAACCGCGTCGCGGACGATCAGGGCTTCCTGCGCCAGTGGGGCGACATCGCGAAACAGCGTAAGCTGGCGCGGCTCTATATCGGCGAGCCGAGTGCCGAAGCCGTTGCCGCCCAGATGCCGGATCTGATCCTGATCAGCGCCACCGGGGGCGATTCCGCCGTCGCGCTCTACGATCAGCTCTCGGCCATCGCCCCGACGCTTATCATTAATTACGACGACAAAAGCTGGCAGGCGCTGCTGACCCAGCTCGGCACTCTTACCGGCCAGGAGAAGCAGGCCGCGGCGCGGATTGCGGAATTTGATAAGCAGCTCGCCCGGGTGAAGCAGCAGATGACGCTGCCGCCGCAGCCGGTTAACGCCATTGTCTATACCGCCGCCGCCCACAGCGCCAACCTGTGGACCGCCGAATCGGCGCAGGGCAAGCTGCTGCAACAGTTAGGCTTCTCCCTTGCCGCCCTGCCCGCCGGGCTGAACCCGTCCCAGAGTCAGGGCAAGCGCCACGACATCGTGCAGTTAGGGGGGGAAAACCTGGCGGCCGGGCTGAACGGCGAAGGGCTGTTCCTGTTTGCCGGCGACCAGAAAGACGTGGCGGCGATTTACGCCAACCCGCTGCTGGCCCACCTCCCGGCGGTGCAAAACAAACGCGTCTGGGCGCTGGGCACGGAGACCTTCCGTCTGGATTATTTCAGTGCGACGCGGGTGTTAGAGCGGTTAGAGACGTTGTTTAAATAATCGTGCGGCCTGATGCCCTCACCCCGACCCTCTCCCACAGGGAGAGGGAGAAAACCGTAGGCCGGGCAAGGCGAAGCCGCCGCCCGGCATATTCCACCCCGCTAAACCGTGGCAACCTCCTGCCGGAACCGGCGTAACTCCGCCAGCACCACCAGCAACATCACCCCTACTATCGCCAGCACAAACCCGCTGCTGCTCGCCGAGGCCACCGGGGTCATTATCGCGCCCAGCCCACCCAGTATCGCCGCGCCGATGGCATCCCCCGTGACGTTCTGCGCCGTCCACAGGCCGTTGATTCGCCCGAGCATCGCCTCCGGGGTCTGGGTCTGGATCAGGGTGTACTGCAACAGCGAACTCACCGCGCTCAGCCAGCCGAACAGCGCCAGACAGACCACGCCCAGGGCCCAGACCGGCATCAGGCTAAAGAAGCCGATAGCGATAAACGAGGCCAGGGTCGCCAGCAGCATAATCAGCCCCGGACGCGCGCTCTGGGCCAGGTTGCCGCTGGTGAGTGCCCCGAATGCCGCGCCCAGCGGGATGGCGGCATACAGCAGGCCAATCTGCGAGACGCTCATCTGCCACTCCAACGCCAGCGCCGGATAGAGCACCCGCACCGCGCTCGCCATCGTCAGCAGCCCGCCCAGCAGGGCGATGCCGCCGATCAGCGGGTTGCTGAACAGAAAACGGATTGCCGCCAGCAGGGACTTCAGGGGATGTTCGCGCGGCTGCGGCGGAGGCGGCAGTAAAGGCAGCCGCAGCAGGGTTAAGGTGGTGATAAAGGTACCCGCGGCCGCCAGGCCGTAGTTCCAGGCCACGTTCCCGGTGCCGAGCAGCAGCCCCCCGACCATCGGCGAGATCACCGATCCCAGCCGCACGGTGAGCATGGTGATGGCCCCCGCCTGCATCAGGTTCTCGCGCCCCACCAGCGCAGGTGTCGCCGCCAGCAGCGCGGTTACGCCAAGGGAGGCAAAAAAGCCGTCCCACAGGCCGAGGGCGTAAATCGCAATCAACGACGGCTCCGGCAGCATGGCGTTCAGACACAGGCCGACAAACCCCACCCCGCAGGTGCCGCGGGCCAGCAGAATCAGCTTCTTACGTTCGTAGCGATCCGCCAGCACCCCGCCCACCATCAGGCCAATAAACATCGCCCCGCCGGTCAGGGTGACGGAGAGCCCCACCAGCCAGCTGGAGTGGGTCATCATCTGGATTTGCACAGGTACGGCTACGCCGAGCAGGCCAAGGGACAAAATGGAGATAAAACGGGCAATAAAAACAGCACGAAACGCCGGATGGGTCTTCAGCAGGCTGAGGTTGAGCAGCCAGGATTGTCGGGTCATTACAAAGCCTTAATGGTTTCTTTTGTACCAATTCCATGGCCGCACATGCTAACATAGCCAAATAAGATAGATAACGATAATTACTATCATTATCAAATCATGGATGTAGCTATGTCGTACTCCCTTTCCGCGTCACGCGCCGTTGCCGTGCCCGGCTTACTGTTACTGCTCACGCTGGCAATCGCCCTCAGTCTGTTGGTGGGTGCCAGACCGCTGCCGTTTTCGGTGGTGGTCGATGCCTTCTCCGCTACCTGTCAAAGCGCCGACTGCACTATCGTCCGGGATGCCCGCCTGCCGCGCACCCTTGCCGGGCTGCTGGCCGGTGCCGCCCTCGGTCTCGCCGGGGCGTTGATGCAAACCCTGACCCGCAACCCGCTGGCCGATCCGGGCATTCTCGGCGTTAACGCCGGGGCGAGCTTCGCCATCGTGCTGGGGGCGGCGCTGTTTGGTTTCTCCTCTCCCGGTGAACAGCTGGTGATGGCCCTGTGCGGCGCGTTTGCCGCCTCCCTGCTGGTGGCCTTCACCGGCAGCCAGGGCGGGGGCCAGCTCAGCCCGGTGCGCCTGACGCTTGCGGGCGTGGCGCTGGGCGCGGTGCTGGAGGGCCTCTCCAACGGCATCGCCCTGCTCAACCCGGACGTCTACGACCAGCTGCGCTTCTGGCAGGCGGGCTCGCTGGATATCCGTACCCTGCAAACATTACAGGTGGTGAGCGTGCCGGTGCTGGTTGCCGCCGCGGTAGCCCTGCTGTTGAGCCGGGCGCTGAACAGCCTGAGCCTCGGCAGCGATACCGCCACCGCGCTGGGCAGCCGCGTGGCGCGCACCCAGCTGCTGGGGTTACTGACCATCACCGTATTGTGCGGAAGCGCCACGGCGGTGGTCGGCCCCATCGCCTTTATCGGCCTGATGATGCCGCACATGGCCCGCTGGCTGGTGGGGGCGGATCACCGCTGGTCGCTGCCGGTCACCCTGCTCGCCACCCCTGCCCTGCTGCTGTTTGCCGATATTCTGGGGCGTCTGCTGGTGCCCGGGGAGCTGCGCGTCTCGGTGGTCAGCGCCTTTATCGGCGCGCCGGTGCTGATCTTCCTGGTGCGCCGCCAGCGCGGAGGTGCCCTGTGATGGCCCCGTCCCGACGTTTAGTGTTCAGCTGCCTGGTGCTGGTGCTGGTCAGCCTCGGCGTGGCGATGTTCAGCCTTAAGAGCGGCGCGGTGGTACTTGATTTCACTCAGGTTCTGGATGCCCTTACCGGCAGTGCCCCGCGCAATATCACCATGGTGGTCAACGAATGGCGGCTGCCGCGCGTGACGATGGCGCTGCTGGTGGGCGCGGCGCTGGGGATCAGCGGCGCGATATTCCAGTCGCTGATGCGCAACCCGCTCGGCAGTCCGGACGTGATGGGCTTTAACACCGGGGCCTGGAGCGGCGTGCTGGTGGCGATGGTGCTGTTTGGTCAGCATCTGACGGCCATCACGCTGGCGGCGATGGCGGGCGGTATTCTGACCTCGCTCGTCGTCTGGTTGCTGGCCTGGCGCGACGGGATCGAAACCTTCCGCCTGATCATCATCGGTATCGGCATGCGCGCCATGCTGATGGCCTTTAATACCTGGCTACTGCTGCAGGCGTCGCTGGAGACCTCGCTCTCGGCCGGGCTGTGGTTCGCCGGGTCGCTCAACGGCCTGACCTGGGCCAAAACCCTGCCTGCCGCCCCGCTGATCGTGCTGATGTTTATCTGCGCGTGGCTGATGATGAAGCGCATGCGCCTGCTGGAGATGGGCGACGACAGCGCCTGTGCGCTGGGCGTCAGCGTCGAGCGTTCGCGACTGCTGCTGATGCTGGTGGCGGTGGTGCTAACCGCCGCGGCCACCGCCATCGCCGGGCCGATCTCCTTTATTGCGCTGGTGGCGCCGCACATCGCCCGCCGTCTGAGCGGCACCGCCCGCTGGGGGTTAACCCAGTCGGCGCTGTGCGGATCGCTCCTGCTGCTGGCGGCAGATCTCTGCGCCCAGCAGCTGTTTATGCCGTATCAACTTCCGGTGGGGGTGGTAACCGTCAGTCTTGGCGGGATCTACCTCATCGTCTTGCTTGTTCAGGAGTCCCGCAAGAAATGACAGAGACTGCAACCCGCTTGCGCGGCGACAATCTGACCCTCGGCTACGGTAAAAAAATCGTGGCTGAAAATTTGCAGGTGGCGATCCCCGACGGCCACTTCACCGCCATTATCGGCCCCAACGGCTGCGGGAAATCGACGCTGCTGCGCACCCTGAGCCGTCTGATGACGCCGCTGCACGGCAGCGTGTATCTCGACGGGGAGCAGATCCAGCGCTTTGCCAGCAAAGAGGTGGCGCGCCGGGTTGGGCTGCTGGCGCAAAACGCCACCACGCCGGGGGATATCACCGTTCAGGAACTGGTGGCGCGCGGGCGCTATCCGCACCAGCCGCTGTTTACCCGCTGGCGTAAAGAGGATGAGGTGGCGGTCACCCGCGCGATGCAGGCCACCGGCATCACCGACCTGGCGGCGCAGAGCGTGGACACGCTCTCCGGCGGGCAGCGCCAGCGGGCGTGGATTGCGATGGTGCTGGCCCAGGAGACGTCGATCATGCTGCTGGACGAGCCGACCACCTGGCTGGATATCAGCCATCAGATCGACCTGCTGGAACTGCTGAGCGATCTGAACCGCACCCAGGGCTTTACCCTGGCGGCGGTGCTGCACGACCTTAACCAGGCCTGCCGCTATGCCACCCATCTGATTGCCCTGCGAGATGGCAGGATTGTGGCGGAAGGCGCGCCGAAAGCGATTGTTACCCCGGAACTGATCGAGCGGATCTACGGCATGCGCTGCATGATCATTGACGACCCGGTGGCGGGCACGCCGCTGGTGGTGCCGCTGGGGAAACGAGCGGTCTGATCCCCTCACCCTAACCCTCTCCCCATAGGGGAGAGGGGATCGCACGGAGCCGTCTTTTCACCCTCGCCCCTTTGGGGAGAGGGCCGGGGTGAGGGGAATCTACCCCAGAATCTCCCGCAGCACCGGCCCTATCTTCTCAAACGCCTGCGGGGAGATGATGTCCACGTGGGCGCAGTCCTGAGCATACACCTCCAGCTCTCCCACCCATGGCGCCCAGGCCTGGTGCGGATCCATGGTTCGCGTGCGCTCGGCGACAAACAGCGTCGCTTTGCCGTCAAACGAGGAACTGTGCGCCGTGGTCAGCAGCCGCACCGCGTCGGCGTAATTGCCCTCGATGGCGCTGAACAGCGCCCCGGAAGCCTGCCCCTGCTGGGCAGCGAGGAACGCCTGACGCTCGCGTTCAATCTCCGCTAAGACCTCAGGATCCAGACCCTTGGCCTCTTTCTCGGACCAGTTTTGCGTCTCCGGCGGCCAGGTATCCAGCAGGCCGAGAAACGCTACCGCCTCCCCCTGCGCCCGCAGACGCGCGGCGATGCCCTGCGCCAGGGTGCCACCGAGGGAATAGCCGAACAGGTAATAAGGCCCGTGCGGCTGCTGCGCGCGGAGCGTCGCCAGATGGTGCGCGATCACCTCGTCCAGCGTCGCGCAGTTTTGCATCGGCCCCGGTCGCGGCGACTGAATGCCGACGATCGACCAGCGCGGACTCAGGTAGCGGGCCAGCACGCTGAACTGCCAGGCAAAACCCGAGGCCGGATGGAAGCAGAACAGCGTCGGGCCGTCGCTTTCACGCAGGGGTAATATCGTCTCGTAGCCCAGACGCTGTGCCTGCTCGTCGCTCATCTCTGAGGTGAGCAGCGCGCTCAGCTTGCCCACCGTCGGGGCCACCATCACCTGCCCCGGCGTCACCTGCCGGTCAAAGTGGCGGCTGAGCGTGGCGGCAAGGCGCATCGCCAGCAGCGAATGGCCGCCGAGAGCGAAGAAATCCGCCTCGACGTCGTTGATCTCACACCCCAGCAGGGCCGAAAAGGCTGCGGCAATGGTCCATTCGGCGTCGGTTTCCGGCGGGCGCCCCTGGGCTTTAACCGTTAACTCCGGCAGCGGCAGCGCCTTGCGATCCAGTTTGCCGTTGGCGCTGAGGGGCAATGCGCTCAGTTGCAGCACGACGACGGGCACCATATGCGGCGGCAGCTGAGCTTTCAGGGCATTTAAAAGCGCGTCGCGATCCAGCGGCAGGCCGGACTCTGACACCACATACCCCACCAGCTGACGGGCATCGCCGCCGGTGGCCGCCGCCTGGTTGATGACGCAGGCGTGGGTCACCGCCTGAGCCACGTCCGGCAGGGCCAGCATCGCCCGGTCGATCTCTCCCAGCTCGATGCGCTGGCCGCGAATTTTCAGCTGATCGTCGCTGCGGCCCAGATACTCCACCGCGCCGTTATCCAGCCAGCAGGCAACGTCCCCGGTGCGGTACATACGCTCGCCGGGAACAAAGGGATCGGCGATAAAGCGGCTGGCGGTCAGATCCGGACGGCCCAGATAGCCCTGCGCCAGCTGGATGCCGGTGAGGTAGAGATCCCCCGCCACGCCGGGCGGCACCGGGCGCATCATCCCATCCAGAATGCGCAGGCCGGTGTTCCACACCGGGAAGCCAATCGGCACGCTGTTACCCTCTACTGCCGCCAGCTCCGGGCCATACGCCGGATACCAGCTGACGTCCACCGCCGCCTCCGTCGGGCCATACAGGTTATGCAGCGGCACATGGGTCAGCTGCTCCCACTCCCGGCACAGTTCGGTCGGCAGGGCCTCGCCGCTGCAGAACACCTGTTTCAGGCTGGCGCAGCAGGCGACGTTTTCCGGGGTCAGCGAGGCGACAAAGGCCGCCAGCATCGAGGGCACAAAGTGGGTGGTAGTGACACCGTATTGCGCAAAGAAGGCCTGCATCGCCAGCGGGTCGCGGTGCGCCTCCGGCTCGGCCATCACCAGCTTCGCCCCGGCGATAAACGGCCACCAGAACTCCCACACCGAGACGTCAAAGCTGCACGGCGTTTTTTGCGCCACCACGTCTTCGGCGGTGAGCGGATAGTGGTTTTGCATCCACAGCAGGCGGTTCACGATGGCGGTCTGACCGACCATCACCCCTTTTGGCCGCCCTGTCGAGCCGGAGGTGAAGATGATATAGGCGGTCTGTTCCGGCCTGCTCAGGTGCAGAGGTTCAGAGCCCGCAGCAGGCAATAGTGTGTTGTAACTAAACATCGCCACCGGCAGATGTTCAAAGCGCGGGCGCTGGTCGTCGGTGGTGATCAGCAGCGACGGCTTCGCGTCCTCAATCATCATATGCAGGCGATCGTCGGGATACCCGGTGTCCAGCGGCAGCCATGCGGCCCCCGCTTCGACGATGGCGTGCAGGGCTAACGTCAGAAATACCGAGCGCGGCAGTGCCACCGCCACGCTGTCGCCGGGCTTCACGCCACGCGCGCGAAGCTGGTTTGCCAGGGCCACCACCTGCTCGCGCATCTGGCGGTAGGTGAGCTCCACATGGGCATCGGCCAGCGCCGGGGCATCCGGGGTTTTTGCCGCCTGCTCCGCCACCAGCGCGCTCAGGGTGGTAAGCGGCAGCGGAACCGCCGTCTGGTTGATATTCTCCAGCAGGCGGTATTCGCCGTCAGAGACCGTCTCTGCCTCGCCGCAGCGCAGGTCGGCGTTGGCGGCAAACTGCGCCAGCAGACCGTGCAGGCGCTCGACGTGGCGCGTCAAAGTGGCCTCATCGTAACGCTGCTTGTTGGCGAGGATCTCAATGCTCAGACCGCCCTGCTCGTCCGGGAACAGCGCCATCTCCAGGTCGTTCACCGGGCCAGTGGCGAGGGTGTGCGTTACCGCCTGCACGCCGTCGATATCCAGCTGATAGTCGAAGACCTTGACGTTAAACACCGGGCCAAACAGGGCCTCGTCGCTGGCGGCACGCCCGCTGTCGCGGACGATCTGCTCAGCGTCGTAACGCTGATGGCGGCGCATCTTTTTCATCTGTCCGGCCAGGCGCTGGGCCAGCGCCGGCAGCGTCTCCAGAGGATTAATGTTTACCGCCAGCGGCAGCACGTTCAGCACCGGGCCGGTGGCGGTGAGCGCCGCGGAGCCCATCCGGCGCATAAAGATAAACCCGGCGGCGTAGTGCATGCGCCCGGTGAGGCGGGCCAGCCACAGGGCCACCAGCGCCAGGGCAAGGTCGGTGCGCTGGCACTGGCTGGCGTGAGTAAGCTGGCTGAAGGCATGACGATCGGCGGTCAGCTTCAGGCGCAGAATGTCCGTCGTGGCGGCGCGCCCCGGCAGCGGCGCGCTGGAGAGCGACACCGGCGGCGGGAGCTGTTTGCGCTGCTCCGCCCAGAAGGCGCCGTCGCGGACATACGCCTCGCTGTCGCGGTAGCGCTGATACTCCTCCACCACCCCGGCAAACGGCGTAAACGGCGAATCCGGCGTGGTATCGCCTTTCAGCCAGGCACGATAAATGGCGGCGATCTGCCGGGTAATGGCCGGGAAGCTGAAGCCATCCACCACCAGATGGTGATAACGCTGATACCAGTACCAGCGGTTGTCCGCCACCTGAATCAGCAGATGGAAGGCCAGCGGCTGGCCGCTGTCGACGCGCAGGTTCTGGTTGAGATCGGCCTGCATTTTCGCCAGCGCCGCATCATGCGGGTCGGCGTGGTGGCGCAGGTCGATAATCTGCGGTTCCGGCAGGATAAGGCTGTCGTCCACCCACTGGGCGATCTCGCCGTTGTCTTCGCTAAAGCGGGTACGCAGGGTGTCGGCCTGCATCATGCCTGCCACTACCGCTTTCGCCAGCAGGGGCGCATCCACCGGGCCGGTCAGCTCGACGTAGTGGGCCACGCTCCAGGCGTTAGGCAGGTCGGAAAGCTGTTCCGCCATCCAGATCCCCGGCTGGGCGGCCACGAGAGGAAGATGTGCGCTCATGAATTCACCTGTGCAAAATGGGCCGGGATCAGGGTTTGCCAGTGGGCGGCAAGCCACTGCTGACAGGCTTCCTGCGACTGCGGCTCACACACCACGCGCCAGCCGTCGGGCAAGGCGTACTGCTGCGGCCACAGGCTGTACTGCTGCCCTGCGTTTTGTACAATAGTGAACAGACCCTGCGGATCGTCGAAGGGGTTACTGAATTCCATACCAGACTCCGTTATTGAATAAGCGGCTGCCAGAGAGTCATCAGCCCCTGCGTCAGCCCTCCCCGCCAGCAAAGTGCATCATGTCCGCCGTCCACCGGACGCCAGAAAACCGGCTGCTGTGTCTGCTGTAGTTCGGCATAAAGCGCCTGACAGGCGCGAAATATCAGCGGTTCCCGTCGCCCCGCCTCAAGGACGATGCGCAATCCCTGCGTTGAAAGTTGTTGGTTTTTGAGTTGTTCGATAATCACGCCGTCGTGCTGGCCGCCGCGATGCGGCCACCAGAACGACCCGGACTGGCTGAGCACGCAGCCAAAGCGCTCCGGCCAGTGCAGTCCGGCATAAAGCGCAGAAAGCCCGCCAAAGCTCTGCCCTGCGACCAGGGTGCGATCGGCCCGCTCGCTGAACGGGGCCAGGGCCTGCACCTGCGGCAGCAGCTCCTCCTGAACGGCAAGCCAGAAATCGGGATTACAGGGCAGCTCGCGGGTGCGATGGGCGGTATCAATGACGTCGATCAGCACGTAGACCGCAGGCGGCAGCTGGCCATCAAGGGTGAGCGCGGTCAGCGCGGGCCACACCGGCATGCTTTCGGCCCAGAACTGGCCGTCGAGGAGCACCGCCAGCGGGCGTTCGTGCGGGGTCTGTTCCCCGGTGGTGAAGATCCACACCCGGCGCCGGTTGCCGAGCCTTGCGCTCTGCCAGGTGATGCACTGCGCCGGTTGATACGGGGTATCGGGGCGATCCCAGCCGGGCTGGAGCGGTGCGTCGGGCATCTCCAGCGCCGAGACCGGGTGGCCGCGTCCGCCGCGCCAGTGTTGGGGGTTACGCGGATCGGCGATGGCCTTTGGCAGCAGTTTGCGCCAGCCTTCGCGCAGGGCCATGCGGTCCGGCGGATCGGTGGCAAACACCGCCTCAGCAAAGTCGTCGTCGTGTTCAGAGGGGATAAAGCAGTAGCTGCCGCGCCAGTTTGGGCTGAACTCGCCCTGCCATTGCCAGACGTCGGTGCCAGGGATGCGCGCCAGCGTCTGCGGGCGGGCGTTGTGGTGGTGATCGGTCACGCCCGTAATATAGAGCCAGACCCTTTTTAGCGGCGAGGTCTGTTCCGTGCCGTTCGGGTCGCGCCACCAGAATGTCACCCGGTAATGGTCCCCTTCCCGAACCCTTTCAGGCCCCTGTTTCGACTGCCACCAGGCATCACTTCCCGTCTCCAGCGTCGTCACCGATTTAACCCCATGAACTGTTCTGTTTTTTTGATAAAAGATAAACAATATCGATAATATTATTGATAACTATTTTCATTTGCAATAGCGTATGGGCGCGCTGTGGGAAGCGCGAACAGTAAATAACCATGCCATGCGCTGCGTACTGACTCAGGATCGAGGGGTTTTCGCAGACTGCGGGCGACATCCTGCCGCCTCCTCACCCATTCGGGAACGGAGCCATGGGGAACGCGGCATCGAAAAGCAGGACATACAATGAATAACAAGCTTCACTCACTGACCTTACTGGTCAATCTGGGAATTTATGGTGTGGCACTGCCTGCGATGGCAGCCGAAACCGCCGGACACGAAGACACCATGGTGATCACCGCCGCCGAGCAGAACCTGCAGGCGCCGGGCGTGTCCACCATCACCGCCGATGAGATCCGTAAAAACCCGTCGGCGCGCGACGTATCCGAGATCATCCGCACCATGCCGGGCGTCAACCTGACCGGTAACTCCACCAGCGGCCAGCGCGGCAACAATCGCCAGATTGATATTCGCGGCATGGGCCCGGAAAACACCCTGATCCTGATTGACGGCAAGCCGGTGACCAGCCGGAACTCGATCCGTCTGGGCTGGCGGGGCGAGCGTGACACCCGCGGCGATACCGGCTGGGTGCCGCCAGAGATGATCGAGCGCATCGAAGTGATCCGCGGTCCGGCGGCGGCGCGCTACGGTAACGGCGCGGCGGGCGGCGTGGTGAATATCATCACCAAAAAGGTGAGCAACGAGTGGCATGGCTCCTGGAATACCTACCTGAATGCGCCTGAGCATGATGAAGAAGGCTCCACCAAACGCACCAACTTCAGCCTCAGCGGCCCGCTGGGCGACGCGTTCAGCTTCCGCCTGTACGGCAACCTGGATAAAACCCAGGCCGACGCCTGGGATATTAACCAGGGTCATCAGTCTGAACGTACCGGCGCCTATGCGGACACCCTGCCCGCCGGACGTGAAGGCGTTGAGAATAAAGACGTAAACGGCGTGCTGCGCTGGGAGTTTGCCCCGATGCAGGCCCTGCAGTTCGAAGCGGGCTACAGCCGTCAGAACAACCTCTATGCCGGGGATACCCAGAACACCAACAATGACAACAGCAGCAACGGGCTGGTGAAGAAAAATTACGGCAAAGAGACCAACCGGATCTATCGCCAGAACTTCGCTCTGACCTGGACCGGCGGCTGGGATAACGGTATCACCACCAACAACTGGGCGCAGTACGAGCACACCCGCAACTCCCGTCTGGGCGAGGGGCTGGCGGGCGGCCTGGAGGGGCTGTTTAACAGCGATAAGTTCACCGACACCGATCTTTCCGACGTGATGCTGCACAGCGAGATCAACCTGCCCATCGACTTTATCGTCAACCAGAACCTGACCCTGGGTGCCGAGTGGGATCAGCAGCGGATGAAGGATATGTCCTCCAACGGCCAGGCCCTGCAGGGCGGCGCCATTGCCGGGATGAGCGATAATCGCAGTCCGTACTCCGATGCGGAGATCTTCTCCCTGTTCGCCGAAAACAACATGGAGCTGACCGACACCACCATGCTGACCCCGGCGCTGCGTTTCGATCATCACTCCATCGTCGGCAACAACTGGAGCCCGTCCCTGAACCTCTCCCAGGGGCTGGGGGATGATTTCACCCTGAAGATGGGTATTGCCCGGGCCTATAAAGCGCCGAGCCTGTACCAGACCAACCCGAACTACCTGCTCTACAGCAAGGGCCAGGGCTGCTATGCCAGCACCGACGGCGTGGGCTGCTACATGCTGGGTAACGAAGATCTGAAAGCCGAAACCAGCATCAACAAAGAGATTGGCCTGGAGTGGAAACGCGACGGCTGGCTGGCAGGCGTGACCTGGTTCCGCAACGATTATCGCGACAAGATTGAAGCGGGCTATGCCCCGGTGGGCCATACCTCTTCCGGTAAGGTACAGACGGATATTTATCAGTGGGAAAACGTGCCGAAGGCGGTCGTTGAAGGGCTGGAAGGCACCCTGAACGTGCCGGTCAGCGACACCATCAACTGGACCAACAACATTACTTACATGCTGCAAAGCAAGAACAAGGAGACCGGCGACCGTCTGTCGATCATCCCGGAGTATACGCTGAACTCCACCCTGAGCTGGCAGGTGCAGCAGGATGTGTCGCTGCAGTCGACCTTTACCTGGTACGGCAAGCAGCAGCCGAAGAAGTACAACTACAAAGGTCAGCCGGCGACCGGATCCGAGCTGGACGAAGTCAGTCCATACAGCATCGTCGGCCTGAGCGCGACCTGGGACGTGACGAAATACGTGAGCCTGACCGGCGGCGTGGATAACGTCTTCGATAAACGCCAGTGGCGTGCGGGTAATGCCCAGACGACGGGGAATACCACGACGGGGGCGTATATGTATGGTGCGGGGGCGTATACCTATAATGAGCCGGGGCGGACCTGGTTTATGAGTGTGAATACGCGGTTCTGATGGTTTGCACCTTCGGCCTGAGGGGAATATGCGGCGGCGGTGGGGGTTCCGTTCACTTCCGGAGCCGTGCTTCTCTGTTACTGCACAACCGGTGAACGTGCCAGGGTGGCTCAATCGCCACCACCCTGGCGACCCGGGCTCCCGGCAAGAAAATCGTCGCTTCGCGATGCCCTCAGCTTATTCCTCCAGGCTTTCGGGTCGGGCACCAGCCTGCATCCATGCAGGCTATGCCCTCTCGGCGCGTCCATGCGCCTCGCCCCGGCCTTCCGGAAACGCTTCGGCGATTTTCAGCCGGACCTGGGAGCCGCTATAAACCCTTTGTTTGTTTTTAATTTCTTCATCGCTGATTTTTGTTTTTGGTTTTGTAGGCCGGGTAAGGCGAAGCCGCCACCCGGCGTTGTTGTGCCGGGCGGCACTGCGTTTGCCCGGCCTACAAATCAGTTGATCAACGCATCAATTGCCACGCGTCCCTCCGGCGTTTGCAGCCAGCGTGGTGCGTTGAGCGTGTCGGCGTAAAAACTCACCAGGTCATACAGCAGCCCTTCCATCACGCGCGCCATCTCGGGCGGCAGGACGTTGCTGATTAAAAGCTGCGTGACCGTCTGGCAATAGATGCCCAGCTGATCGCTTTCCGGCTCGAATGCGGGCAGACGGGAAGGCAGATCGCTAAGAGTGAAATGTTCCACCAGGTGCGCCGGGATGGGCTCGTTGAGCGTGGGCTGTAACAGCGCGAGACAAGCTGAAAGGCGAGCGCACAGTGCCAGCTTTTCGGCGGGCTCGTCGGTTTCAAGCAGGTTTTGAGCAAACCGCTCGCAGTGATTCGCCAGCACGGTGAAATCAGTGTTGTGCGAGAACGGTACGGTAAATAATGGGTGAGTCTGGGTTGGGGTTGTAGCCATAGTGGCAACCTCCTGTAACGGTATTTAAATCCGCCATCGGAGAGGTCAATCTCACGGGTGGCGGAACCAGACGAGGTTGACCTTACCGGCGTTACAGGAAACCGGCGCGTCTTGCGACGCCCCCGCCCGGCCCGCCATTGAGGTGTAGCCGTGCGCACGACATAGTAATCCATGTCGCCTGTAACTCATACCAGGAGGTCAATCCCGACGCCTGATTTTGCAGGCGCAACAGGAAGATACCGCGAGGATGTTAAAGCGACAACCATCAAAAACCCATCCCGGAAGCCGCCTCGCAAAAAATCAAAGCAACAATGAAACTTGATAAGAATAAACGACTTACAGCGAAGTCATAGTCCGGCTGAAAATCGCCGAAGCGTTTACCGCAGGCCGGGGCGAGGCGCAGGGACGCGCCGAGAGGGGGCGACCTACATGGATGTAGGATCGCCCCCGACCCGATAGCCGAAGGGAGAAAGCCGAAGGGACCGCGAAGCGGCGATTTTCTTTGCCGGGAGCCGGGATTGTTAAGGGGGCGGCGATTGCACTGAACCCCGGATCCTGGACACCAGATTCCAAATCTGGAGGTTCAGAACGATGAAACATCCTTTCCATATCAGACTTGCGGCTGTAGAGCATTACATGGCCGGAAAGTCGGGCATTAAAGAAACAGCCCGCCTGTTCAGTGTCGGCAAATCACCCCTGACCCGCTGGCTACGGGCTTACCGTCGTCAGGGTAAAGCCGGGCTGGAGGACCGTCCTGCGCGGACCTATACTGCAGAATTCAGGCTCCGCGTTGTCCGTTACGTCGCAAAAAACAGGTGCAGCTATGCGGAGGCTTCATCGCGCTTCGCCATCCCCAATGAATCCCTTATTCTCAACTGGATGAGGCGCTACCGGAGGGGAGGGGCAAAGGCGCTTCACACTGCCAGACCCGGACCCGCTATGTCACAGAAAAAATATGTCCCCGGTGCTAAGCCCTTCAGTGAAATGACGCCCAAAGAACTGCAGAGGGAGCTGGAATATCTGCGTGCGGAAAATGCTTACTTAAAAAAGCTGAAAGCCCTGAGAGAAGAAAACGCGCTCAGGGAGCAGGAGAAAAAACCAGAATAGTGCAGTCGTTGCTGACGGCACACAGGCTGCCCTGCCTGCTGTATGCCGCGCGGTTGTCACGCAGCACATATTATTATCATGTCTCGCACCCTGAGCACGGGACTGAGCGTTATGCGGATGCGGTCAGTGCAATGAAGGCCATCAGCCAGCGGCATGCGCAGCGTTATGGCTACCGGAGAATGACGAGAGCACTGCGGGATGAGGGCTTCACGCTCAATCACAAGACAGTGCGCAGGCTGATGAAAGAGCATGGCCTCACCTGTCAGCTGCGGCGGAAAAGATACCGCTCGTATATGCCGGATGCAGGGCTGGCATCCGCCAATCTGCTGGCCCGCGACTTCAGCGCTGAACGAAGCGGGATCAAGTGGTGTACGGATGTGACGGAGTTCCGGGCCGGGGGACAGAAACTGTACCTGTCAGCCCTGCAGGATCTGTTCAACAACGAAATCGTGGCCTGGAATATGTCGACCAGCCCGTCACAGCCTCTGGTCTGCAGGATGCTACATAAGGCCCTGAAAGCAAAAAGACATAGTGAAGGCCTGGTCTTACACAGCGATCAGGGCTGGGCTTACAGGACGCCGGCATGGCGGTTAATGCTGGAAAAAGCCGGGATAGTCCAGAGTATGTCGCGAAAGGGAAACTGCCTGGATAATGCAGTAATGGAAAACTTCTTCAGTCATCTGAAAGTGGAGATGTACTACCGCAAGAAGTATGGTTCCGTGAAGGAGCTGGAGCGGGATATCAGGGCTTATATTCGTTACTTCAACACCGAACGAATTAGCCTGAAAACTGGCGGCCTGAGCCCGGTGACGTACCGGACTCAGGCAGAAAAAACAAAAGAATAGAGGTGTCCAGGAAACGGGGTTCAGTGCAGATAGCCCCCTTAACACGTTCACCGCCGACGTGGTTTACAGAGCAGCAATAAACGTAAAGTGAACGGAACCACCACCACAGCCGCATGATCCCACCGTGCATTGCCCGGCGGCGCTGCGCTTGCACGGGCCTACAAAAGTAGGCCGGGTAAGGCGTAGCCGCCACCCGGCATTGTTATTGCGGTGCGATATGTTCCCCTCACCCTGACCCTCTCCCCAAAGGGGCGAGGGGATCAACCCCGCCCGGCATTGTTATTGCGGTGCGAAGTGTTCCCCTCACCCTAACCCTCTCCCAAAGGGAGAGGGGATCAACCCCGCCCGGTGGCGCTTCGCTTGCACGGGCCTACCTCCCACAAAACCAGCGATGAAATAAGTTCAATAAGATAAATAACTTACAGCGACGCCAGAGTCCGGCTGAAAATCGCTGAGGCGTTGACCGCAGGCCGGGGCGAGGCGCAGGGACGCGCCGAGAGGGGGCGACCTACAGGGATGTAGGATCGCCCCCGACCCGATAGCCGGAGGGAGAAAGCCGAAGGGACCGCGTAGCGGCGATTTTCTTTGCCGGGAGCCGGGGTTGCCAGGGGGGAGGCGGCGAGCCCCCCTGGCACGTTCACCGGTGACGCGGTTTACAGAGCAGCAATAAACGTAAAGTGAACGGAATCACCTCCACCGCCGCATGTTCCCACCGTGCAATGCCCGGCGGCGCTGCGCTTGCACGGGCCTACAAAACCCATAAATCCAGGCGATGTTATTGCGGTGCAATGTGTTCCCCTCACCCTGACCCTCTCCCCAAAAGGGAGAGGGAATCAGAACTCAACCCACCGCCATCTCCCGCAAATGCGTCTTCAGCTTATGATACTCATCAATCACATACTGTTCCGCAGCCTGCTGGTCGGCAATCGGCTCCACGCGCACGGCGCAATACTTATACTCCGGCGTTTTGGTAATCGGGCTCAGGTTCTCCGTCACCAGCTCGTTACAGGCCCCAATCCACCACTGGTAGGTCATGTACACCGCACCTTTGTTTGGACGATCGCTCACCTGTGCGCGGGTGATCACCTTCCCTTTACGCGACGTCACCCACACCAGCGCTTCGTCCTCAATGCCCAGACGCGCGGCATCCGCCGTGTTGATCTGCGCATAGCCCGGCTCATCGGCCAGGGCCGCCAGCGCGGCACAGTTCCCGGTCATGGAGCGGCAGGAGTAGTGCCCCACTTCACGCACGGTTGAGAGCACCAGCGGATACTCCTCCGTCAGCTTGTCGATGGGCGCGACCCAGTCGCAGGTGTAGAGCTGCCCCAGCCCGTTCGGGGTGGAGAACGTCTTCTCGAACAGGTAATCCGTCCCCTGATCGGCCTCTGACTCGTCCCGACACGGCCACTGGATATAGCCCAGCTCGCCCATCTTCTCGTAGGTGGCCCCAAAGAAATCCGGGCACAGATGACGCAGTTCGTCCCAGATCTGCTGGGTATTGTCATAGTGCATCGGATAACCCATCCGGGTGGCAATCTCGCTGATGATCTGCCAGTCGGTTTTCAGATCCCACTTCGGTTCTACCGCCTTAAAGAAGCGCTGGAAACCACGGTCGGCGGCGGTGTAGACCCCTTCATGCTCACCCCAGGAGGTGGACGGCAGGATCACATCCGCGGCGGCGGCGGTTTTGGTCATAAAGATGTCCTGCACGATGACCAGTTCCAGCTCCTCAAACGCCTTACGCACCGCAGAGAGCTCGGCATCCGTCTGGAGCGGATCTTCCCCCATGATGTACGCGGCGCGCACTTCGCCGTGGGCCACCCGGTGTGGCAGCTCGCTGATGCGATACCCGGTATGGGCAGGCAGCGACTCAACGCCCCAGGCTTTGGCGAATTTGGCCCGGTTTTCCGGGTTGTTGATGTACTGATAGCCCGGATAGGTGTCCGGCAGCGCACCCATGTCGCATGCGCCCTGGACGTTGTTCTGCCCGCGCACCGGGTTTACCCCCGCGTACGGCTTGCCGAGATTGCCCGTCAGCAGCGCCAGGCTGGTGAGGGAGCGCACGGTTTCAACGCCCTGGTAGAACTGGGTCACGCCCATCCCCCAGAGGATCGCCGCGTTTTCCGCCGCCGCGTACATCCGCGCCGCCTGGCGGATCTCCGCCGCGCTCACGCCGGTGATCTCCTCGACCGATTCCGGCGTGTAGCCTTCGACGATCTTGCGATACTCCTCGAAGCCCTCGGTACGTGCCGCCACAAAGGCGCGGTCGTAGAGCTGTTCTTCGATGATCACGTGCCCCATCGCGTTCAGCAGCGCGATGTTGGAGCCGTTTTTCAGGGCCAGATGCATATCGGCGATGCGCGCGGTTTCGATTTTGCGCGGATCGCAGACGATAATCTTCGCCCCGTTGCGTTTGGCTTTGATCACGCGGTTCGCCACGATAGGGTGCGAATCCGCCGGGTTGTAGCCAAAAATAAAGACCATGTCCGCTTTTTCAATGCCGACAATGGAGTTACTCATTGCGCCGTTACCGACCGACTGGTGCAGACCTGCAACCGATGGGCCGTGTCAGACGCGCGCGCAGCAGTCGACGTTATTGGTGCCGACTGCCGCGCGGGCAAATTTTTGCATGATGTAGTTGGTTTCATTCCCGGTACCGCGGGATGACCCGGTGGTCATGATTGCGTCCGGGCCGTGCTCGGCCTTGATAGCACTGAGCTTGCCGGCGACGTAGTCCAGGGCTTCGTCCCAGGAGACGGCCTCCAGCTTGCCGCCGCGCTCGCGACGGATCATCGGCGATTTCAGGCGCGGGGTGAGGATTTTGGTGTCATTGATAAAATCCCAGCCGTAATACCCCTTCAGGCAGAGATCGCCCTGGTTGGTTTTACCCTGGGCTGCCTCAGCCTTGACGACTTTGCCGTTATTGACCACCAGGTTGATTTTGCAACCCGATGCGCAATAGGGGCAAACCGTGACGACTTTCTTCATCGGTGTTACTCCGTTGGTAATATGTCCCCAGCGGTATGCATTAACTATGCCAGCCTGAAATTTCAAATTAAGCCATTGAAAAGAATAAAGATAAACGACGGAGAGGGGTCCGTTCGTCAAAAGTGTCATGACGAACGGACAGGGATGACGTTAGCGTACGACCAGGGCGTCGTAGCCTTTAAAGCGGTAGTTGATTAACGAGAGGATCCAGCAGGCGACAAACAGCCCGACCACGATAAACCCGGCGTTGCCCAGGTTATCGTTCAGCGCCGCGACGCCGTTCCACAGGCCGCCCGTCAGGCCCAGCTTATCCGCAAGCAGGCCCAGCGCTTCCAGCCCGCCGATAAACAGCGCCACCACCACGGACGTGCCGGTGATGGTCATGTTGTAGTAGAGCTTGCGCTGGGGCTTGTTGAACGCCCAGCCGTACGCGCCCACCATAATCAGGTTGTCGAGGGTGTCGATCATCGCCATGCCGCTGGTGAACAGCAGCGGGAAGACCATGATCGCCCACACCGACATGCCGCTGGAGGCCCCCGCCGCAGAGATCCCCAGCACCCCGATCTCGGTGGCGGTATCAAACCCGAGGCCAAACAGGAAGCCCACCAGATACATGTGCCAGCTGCGGGTCACCAGGCGAAACGCCGAGCGGAA
Organism: Leclercia adecarboxylata; assembly: GCF_023639785.1. NCBI lineage: Bacteria > Pseudomonadati > Pseudomonadota > Gammaproteobacteria > Enterobacterales > Enterobacteriaceae > Leclercia > Leclercia adecarboxylata. Next base: position 1,181,694 of record NZ_CP098325.1, on the reverse strand, counting down.
CAGCCAGTTCATCACCCCCCCGCGGGCAAAGGACACCGCGTCCGGCACGTTTTCGCCGCGCTTCATTTTGTTAAAGCTGCCCCAGACGTCGCGCAGAATAACCAGGTTCACCAGCGCCATCGCCAGCAGGAAGAAGGCAGACACCGCCGTGCCGATGGTGCCGCCGGTTTCGTGGAACCACTCCATATTACGGCTGAACGCCGTGGCGGTGGCGGCGATGGCAATGGAGGCCAGCACCACAATCGTCGAGTGCCCCAGCGAGAACCAGGCCCCCACGCCGCAGGGGCGTTTGCCCTGCTGCATCATCTTGCGGGTGACGTTGTCGATGGCGGCGATGTGGTCGGCATCCACCGCGTGACGCAGGCCGTAGCACCAGGCCAGCAGGCTGGCCGCCAGCAGCGACGGCGTGGCGTGAAAGAGGTAAAACGCCAGCGCCCAGGCCAGAATGTTGGTGGCGATTAACGCCAGCATCAGCGCCATGGCTTTGGGATGGTTATTGAAATATTTCATGTACATAGTCAGATCCAGATTTAAAGAAAAGTCGCGGCGGCAATCACTGCCTGCCCAAATGCCACCGCCCCGTCTCCGGCGGGAAGCCGCCCGGGAAACAGCACGGTAAAATCGCTCAGCCAGAACTGCAGACGCTCCCGCAGCAGGCGGTTGTGCAGCACGCCGCCGCTGCACACGACGGTAGAAAGTTTCAGCCGCCGGGCATGACTGGTGGCAAGGGTCGCCAGCCCTCTGGCCAGCGCGTCGTGGAAGGCCCACGCCCGGGCGTTGTCCGGGGCCTGCCAGCCCAGCCACTGCCGCCAGAAGGTGGCCATATCCAGCTCGCCGTCGCGCACCGGCATCGTGACCGGGTGGCCCTGCGGCGCGGCGCTCAGGGCCAGCGCCTCCAGCCGACAGGCGGCCTCCCCTTCGTAGGTAATCTGTTCCGGGGCGCAGTTGAGCGCCGCGGCGATGGCGTCGAACAGCCGCCCGGCGGAGGAGGCCCGCGGCGCGTTGATCCCGCGTTCGATAGCCCGGGCCAGCGGCTGCCAGGGTTTACTCTCAAGCCACGCGGCCTGGGGCAGCGTCCGCCACGCCGGGACAAACGCCTGCCACTGGGCCAGCAGGTTGCGCCAGGGCTGACGCGCCGCCAGATCGCCCCCGGGCAGCGCCACCGCCGGTAGCCCCCCCAGTTTCTCGCAGGCGCGGTAGTTCACCCGCAGGCACTCCCCGCCCCACAGCGCGCCGTTCTCGCCCTGGCCGATGCCGTCCAGCACCAGGGCTATCACGTCCCCGCCGTCCCGCGGCCAGCCGTGCTCCGCCATGCAGGCCGCGGCGTGGGCGTGGTGATGCAGCACGCGATGCTGCGGATACGGCATCGCCTCCCCTAACTGCGTGGAGCGATACCCGGGATGGGCGTCGGTCACCACCCGCTCAGCGGTAAACTGCCAGATGTCCTGAATGGCCGTCAGGGCCTGCTGCCACTGGGCCTGTGCATCGTCATTATGCAGATCCCCCAGATGCTGGCTCAGTACCGCCTGGCCGCCGCGCACCAGGCAGAAGGTGTTTTTGCGATCCGCCCCGAGGCAGAGCAGCGACGGGGCCTGTTCAAAACCGGGCGGCAGGGGCAGCGCATCGGGCACAAAGCCCCTGGCCCGGCGCAGCATTTCGCCGCTGGCGCGCATCACCGAGTCGTCCATACGCTGGACGATATCGCGGTTGTGCAGCAGCCAGCCGTCGGCAATTCCGGCCAGATCCCGCAGGGCTTTGTCGTTGGTGAGCGCGGGCGGGCAGCCGTTAAGATTGCCGGAGGTCATCACCAGGGGGCGGTCGAGATCCTGCATCAGCAGGTGCTGGAACGGGTTGGCGGCCAGCATCACCCCCACCTCGTTAAGGCCGGGGGCGATGGCCTCACAGAACAAAGTGTGTTTAGCCACCAGCACCACCGGCGCGGCCGGGGAGCGCAGCAGCCCCTGCACGTCGGCAGGCAGCCACGCCGCCAGACGCTCGGGGATCATCACCGCCAGCGGTTTGGTCGGGCGGCGCTTGCGTTCCCGTAGCAGGTTTACCGCCGCGACGTTTTGCGCATCGCAGGCCAGATGGAAGCCCCCCAGCCCCTTTATCGCCACGATCCCGCCCGTTTTTAACATCAATACGGCGGCCTTCAGGGCGGCCTCCCGCTCCTCACGCACCTCGCCGCTCACCCAGCTAATCTGCGGCCCGCACTCCGGGCAGGCCACCGGCTGGGCGTGAAATCGCCGGTCCGCCGGGTTGCGGTACTCCGCCTCGCAGGCCGGACAGAGCGCAAACCCCGCCATGGTGGTGGCCGGGCGGTCGTAGGGCATCGCCCGGATAATGGTGAAGCGCGGCCCGCAGTGGGTGCAGTTGATAAAGGGGTAGCGGTAGCGGCGCTGGCGGGGGTCGTTCATCTCCGCCAGACACGCCGGGCAGGTGGCGGCATCCGGCACCACCTGGGTGCTCATCTGGCCGTGGGCGCTGGCCCGGATGGTAAAATCCACCGGGGGCTGCGCCCACTGCCAGGGCTGTTGGCTGATGTCATCGATGCGCGCCAGCGGCGGACAGCCGACGGCAAGCTGGCGGATAAAGGCCTGCGCCCCACCCACGAGGCGCACCTCCACCCCTGCCCCGTCGTTGCAGACGTCGCCTTTCAGCCCCAGCCGCTGCGCCACCTGCCAGACCCAGGGGCGGAACCCCACCCCCTGGACTTTGCCGCGAATGCGCAGTTGCGTGCCCTTTGTGCTCATTTAACTCTCCACCGCCTCACGCAGGCGGGTTTTCATGTCGTGATAGGTGGTCTGGGCGTAACTTTCCGCCCAGGGCTGATCGGCGATGGCGTCGATTTTGACCGCGCAGTATTTGGTTTCCGGGGTTTTCGAAATTGGGTCAAGGTTGTCCTGGGTCAGCTCGTTACAGGCCCCGATCCACCACTGATAGGTCATGTACACCGCGCCCTGATTGATGCGCTCGTTGACGTCCGCCCGGCTGATCACCCGCCCGCGACGGGAGCTGACCCACACCAGCTGGCGATCCTGAATCCCCCGTTTCGCCGCATCCTGCGGGTTTATCTGCACGAAGCCCGGTTCATCCGCCAGCGCCTGCAATGCGGCGCAGTTGCCGGTCATGGAGCGGCAGGAGTAGTGGCCCACCTCGCGCACGGTGCAGAGCACCAGCGGGTACTCTTCGTCCGGCACTTCCGCAGGCCTGCGCCACGGGGCAGCAAACAGCTGGCCCTTGCCGTTCGGCGTGTCGAAGCGGTTATCTGCATAGAGCCACGGCGTGCCGGGATGGTCGAACGTCGGGCACGGCCACTGGACGTGACCCATCTCGCCCATTTTTTCGTACGTCACGCCGTAGAACAGCGGGCAGAGCGCGCGCATTTCGTCCCAGATCTGCTGGTTGTCGCGATAGCTCATCGGGTAGCCCATCTCTGTGGCGATCAGGCTGATGATCTCCCAGTCGCGTTTGACGTCGCCTTTCGGCTCGACGGCTTTTTCAAAGCGCTGGAAGCCGCGGTCGGCGCAGGTAAAGACCCCGCCGTGCTCGCCCCAGGAGGTGGCGGGCAGCAGCACGTCCGCCGCTTCGGCGGTTTTGGTCATGAAGATGTCCTGCACCACCACAAAATCCAGCGCCGCAAAACCCTTGCGCACCAGGCCCAGGTCCGCTTCGGTCTGGAGCGGATCCTCCCCCATGATGTAATAGGCCTTCACCTTCCCTTCCAGGGCGAGGTGAGGCACTTCGGTGATGCGCACCCCCACCTGGTCATCCATCTTCTGAGGATCGACGCCCCACGCCCGGGCGAACTTCTCCCGCACCTGGGGGTCGGTGACGTCCTGATAGCCGGGGAACTGGTTGGGGATGACGCCCATGTCGCAGGCCCCCTGGACGTTATTCTGGCCGCGCACCGGGCCGACGCCGCAGTGTTCGCGCCCGAGGTTGCCGGTGAGCAGCGCCAGGGTCGAGAGCCCTTTCACCACGTCCACCGCCTGGCCGAACTGGGTGACGCCCATCCCCCACATTACGGTGGCGGACGGCGCGGCGGCGTAAATGCGCATCGCATCGCGGATCTGCCGGGCGCTGACGCCGGTGATGTTTTCGACATTTTCCGGAGCGTAGTCGCGCACCGTTTCACGCAGGGTTTCCAGCCCGTCGGTGTAGCGCGCCACGTAGTCGCTGTTGTAGAGGTTCTCCTCCAGCAGCGTATAGATGAAGGCATTCACCAGCGCCATATTGCAGCCGTTGTTGATCTGCAGGTGCCGGTCGGCAATGCGCGCCGTCTCGATTTTGCGCGGATCGCAGACGATCACCTTCGCGCCGTTCTGCTTCGCCTTGATCACCCGGCGGGCGACGATGGGGTGCGAGTCGGCACAGTTGTAGCCGAAGATCAGCAGGCACTTTGAGTGCTCGATATCGCTGATGGCGTTGCTCATCGCCCCGTTGCCGAGGGTCTCCTGCAACCCGGCCACGCTCGGGCCGTGACACACCCGGGCGCAGCAGTCGACGTTGTTGGTGTTAAGCACCCCGCGGGCAAACTTCTGCATCACGTAGTTGGTCTCGTTCCCCGTTCCACGCGACGAACCGGTGGTCATGATGGCGCGCGGGCCGTACTTCGCCCTGATCTCCCCCAGCCGCCGGGCGGTGTAGCGAATCGCCTCGTCCCAGGAGACCGGCTCAAACTTGCCGCCCTTCTGGTAGCGGATCATCGGCTGCGTGAGGCGCGGCGTCAGGATGCGGGTGTCGTTGAGGAAGTCCCAGCCGTAATAGCCCTTCAGGCACAGCTGGTTCTGGTTGGTGACGCCCTCTGCCGCTTCGGCACGGACGATTTTATTGTTCTCAACGACGAGTTTTAATTTGCAGCCCGCACCGCAGTAAGGGCAAACGCTGGTGATTTTTTTCATCAGTAACAGACCTGCTAAAAGTGAAAAGAGAAATGCTTACAGCATCATGGAAGAGACGTTGTCCAGAGCCGCCCGACGGCGTTTCTCCAGGCTCAGCTGCTCAAGTTTTTGCCTGTCGATGCAGACGATGGCGTTGGTCGGACAGGCCTGCACGCAGGCCGGACCGTCCGGCTGGTGATGGCAGAGATCGCACTTATTGGCTTCGGCCTTCTCCGACATCACGTTCAGCCCGCTGCCGATACTGCGCACAACCGGGCGCAGGACCACTTCCATCGCGCCATACGGGCAGGCAACCACGCAGGTTTTGCACCCGATGCAGCGCTCCTGATGGACGTGAACAAAATCGTTATCGCGGGCGATCGCCCCGTTCGGGCAGACGGTGGCACAGGGGGCGTCTTCGCACTGGCGGCACATGGTGGCGGTGGAGACGTTAACGCCTTTGATGACGTGAATGCGCGGCAGGAAGTTCTGCGGGGTCAGCGACGCGCAGTCCTGGGTGTCGTGATGGGAAACGACGCAGGCTACCTCACAGGTACGACAGCCGATGCATTTGCTGGCATCGGCAATGATAAAGCGATTCATCCTTTAACTCCGGCTGGGTAATAAGCTGGAGGGGGTATGCATAAATCGCGCCAGAAATTAGGTTATTGAATTTAAAGGGGTTTAGTGTGGGTCGTTGGTGTCGTCGTCAGAAGTGACGATGACAGTTAATACATCTTTGTAGGCCGGGCAAGCGAAGCGCCCCCGGCATGGCCTTTTCTGGAAGGCGCCTCGCAAACCTCAAAGTAACCTTATGTAATACAGGGCTAAGGCTTTTATTCCCGAAATCGGGCTCGTAAAGTGGCTGCGTTGCGGCACATCCGCAACCGGGCGTAGGAACCCGTCTTCTACATAGCGATATTTATATGTCGCGGCAGTGCTTATCTCGCTAAAATCGCGGTGGCGCTGGCGGAGCAGCCGAAAGGCTGGCCGTTTTCTATGTGGGCGGTATTCCTACCTCCGTCAGCGCTACCCCCCGAGCGTAGGAACTCACAGGGTAGTTAATTGGACTACATGTAGAGGATGTCATGATGACTACTATCCCAACCCTGGCTTACCCGCAATCTGACGAACAGGTTATTTCCCCTTCCCTGACTACGCCACTTTCTGCTGCTGCGGATCTCTTTGAGACCGCCGATCGTTGCGCTGCTCTGGTGAGCGTATTAATCGAAACGGATGACAAACCATCCCGCACTGCGATCTGCGAAGGTCTGCTGCACGCCCTGAGCCAGCTGCGTGAACTCTGTGATGCCGAACTCCCGCCGCACCTTGTCGCGCAGTTAATCCAGGGGGAAACACTTACCTCCTGTATGCCAGACTGCTGGCAGGAAACCGCGCCGCAGGTGGATTATGCGCTGGCTTTAGTGCAGGCAATCTTGGGTGGCACGTTGCCCGCGAGCGTCGAGAAAGAACTGGCGGGGCTGCTGCATGATCTGGTCTGGTTGTTGGATGAGTTTGTGAAGGAGCCGTATATTACGGTGCATTGAGTGCGGCTGGAAGTTGGTGAAAGCTGATTGATTTCAGGTTGTGATAAGGGGCTGTGGCAGGCCCCTGAATGCGTTTGAGGATGGGATTAGGGTTGGGGGCCTGGTGTTCGATTTTTTATATACTGGCAATATGGGTTGTTGCATATGAAGAACAATAAATGTCTATTAAAAGCGATGAGCGTACGTCCATAGTCACTCTCACCACTGATTGAGTATCCTTCAAATCACGGTGAGTTAATCCATGGGAAGTGTAAGCACACCTATTTTCGTTCCACGTACTTTTGAGATTTGCGGGTTTTTAGCCTTAAGCCAACACTCTTCTGACGACAGGTTCAAAAAATGTCCCTACACATTATAACCATCAAATATAAATAATTGTTTAAAGAACTACTACGACGGTGCTGCAATCCCTTCTAATAGTGAAGAATATTCTTCAAAAATCCGATCGTATCTTTCTTCGTCTTTAGCCCGATGCCGTTTATGCATAAAATCAGGTACTGGATTCCCTGTTGCCCTGTAGTTAAAAATTTGGTCCTGAACTACACGTGACTGCTTCTCTAACGCTTTTTTGTCGTAAGACTGCTCTTTTCCTACTTGCCTTAGCGTATTCTCAACAAGTATGCGAAGTTCGTCTGCGCGGGCGACAGATTTTTTATTCTCACTAACGTACCGATAATAAAATTGGTAAGTCGGAAGCAATATTGCCACAAATGCAATAAATTGTTGATACGTCGGATTGGTGAAAATAAATGTTATAGCAAACATAATTATGTTCAGTGCTAGAATAATACTGAGAAATGTTGAAGTTTTCTTTTTTAAACCTGCATCCCATCCCATGTTCTTACTTTGACAGAGCATTACCATTAAGGGAGCAGAAACGTTTATGGGAGCATTAAGGTACCAGTTACGGAGGCGACGATCACCTTCATTAGCTAAGTGTTTCTGGGCATACTCTATACTTTCAGAAACAGATGTTTTTTTACCAGCAACGATATCATTCCATTCCATGTTAAACAAACTGGTATCATACTCCTCCTGAATACGAGCTGCTTTTTTCTTACAGTTACTGACATGCTCCATTATGAAGTGGTTAATAATGAAGAATACTAATCCGTAGATCGTAAGGAACGTTTTTATCCAAGGCACCGTATAACCTGGAAAAAAACTCATCACAAAAAAAGTTAATGATAGTATTGATGGAACAACTACCCCCATCAAAAAACTTTTCATTAGGATAGCTTTTACATCACAATAGATCTGACGCTGCCCAGCAAGAAGTTTGAGCATACGAGGTTCATTTTGCTTTTCAAAGAAATCGTTCATTATGCGTTTCCTACTGGAAAATCTTTACCTAACACTTTCTGCCATATTTTTCCAGATTTCTCAGGATCAGTAAATTCTATCGAAAGAGCCTCTTTTGCATTGTTTGCATCTTCTAGGGCCATTTCTTGCACCTTTTTCTGCTCTTCTGAACTTAGATGATTTATATCACCCTGAAAGTTTTTTTGATCGCCAACGTAACCGACGATTGCAGTCGCTAAGACTTGCAAAGCATCTGCAAATTCGATATCGAGATATTTTGACATTGAATCTTTGTTAAGTTCGTCGTAGTGGTTTAGCATAATAGTTTCAAGTAAATATGAACCGATTGCAGGTACGCCACGCTTACGCTTCCAATACTTAATTAAACGAATTACGTTCAATACCTTACCATCATGCTTTTGGTTCACTCTAGTTGCACGGTCTTTATCAATACGCGGGTCGGTCTGTTTCCAGTTACCGCTGCCGTCTGGGATCAAGTAAAATGTGTTTCCATAGCTATCTGGTGTGGTGATGAAGGCTGGAACAATATCAAAATTCCATGTATAGGATTTTAGATTGAGAGTTGCCGCTTCTCCTTGACGTTTGCTATCAGCGGCCGAGTATTGCGGGACAGATTTTAGCGATGAAACAAACTTATTGACAATTCTGCGTGAATTTACCCACTCACCGGTTTCGTTCAGGTAGTTTTGGAAACGGGAATTTGTTCCTGGAGATATATAGAAGGTTTTGCCGCTTTGAGTGTAAGTACTGCCTTCCGCATGCATGACAATCATCATATCGATGTCATCAAGTTCACGAATTTTTGTCCTTCTTGAGAATGAACCAAACCACATTTTAGGCGTATTGCTTAAAAGTGGGAATTTATCATCTTTATCTGGAAAACTGGTAAGCTGCTCATCGACTAACCAGTCACGACTTCTTCTTCCCTTGCGTGTTTCATCTGCATCTAGATTAACAAAGTTGTTCATGAGGCTATTAAAAGCAGTACTAACCTGGTAAGACATCTGTTTTTTTCCTTGTTCTGGTACTATGTAAACAAAACTAAAGCATATGAAGGGCATGCATACAGGACATCAAACCCACTACATATGGTGATAAATTTTATTTTATATGCACTATATTGTGTTTTTCATTAAACAAGTTTTCATTTCTATTGATGTAGAACAATGTATAAATGTGAAAGCAGGAATGATGAGGGATTGGAGCGATTGTAAATTTTACATTTTCAATAATGCATTAAAATCATACTAATCGAGCTATGAGCATTACCAGCTCCCCTCTAATTAATGTAGTGCGGACTTAGCAACGTCCGCTCCTGGCACAAATCGGCCCCTTAACGATAATCCTCCACCTGCCCCTCCATATCAAACCTGGATCTCTGAAAATCCCGATACACCTCCGGATTTGTAAATGCCGGGAACGTCGCTTTTTGGGCTGCCACTTTTACCGCCTCACAATACTCTTTGTTACCTCTGCTGGTTGATACCTTCAAAGCCCTACCATCCTTCGCAAACTCCATATGCAACCTACATTTCTTGCCCTTCCAGCGTTCTGGTTCAGCGATTTGTTCCTCAATCGCCGCCTTAATCCCCCGCGCCTGCTCGCCCCATTCATCCTGGTCGTCCCAGCGACCAGAACCGCAACTGCCCAATGCTGTGGTTTTATGGCAGCCAGAAGGATGTAACGGCGCACAACCCGCCGCCAGGCTGACCACAACGGCAAGCATAAATATCTTCCCTGCACTTTCACGCAACCTCACGCCTAACTCCCATTCTCATATACCCGTCAAAATTAATTTCGGTTTACCACTTCACGAAAATCAGAACAAATAAAAAAACAAGGCACGGTAAGGCGTAAGCCGCCTACGGGTATTTTAGAGAGGTACTCGCAATCAGCAACCTGGTTTAAATATTGTGCTCGCTTCCGCCGGGCGGCGGCTGGCGCCTTGCACGGCCTACAAAACCCGCTCTATCAATAAGTAGGCCCGGTCAGGCGCTAGCCGCCACCGGGCATTTTTCCTTCGTGGTTACGCGCTACAACTCCCCAAACACCCCAACCCCATCCCGGTCAACCAGACTCTCATAAACCCTCTCAACAGCCGCCTTCACCTTCTCCGTCATCGGATAATAAAACCCCACAATATCCGGCTGGATCCCTAAGAAAATCACCTCCCCCACATCCCCGCGCAGCTGATCCACCAGATAGTTCAGCGGCATATTGTGGGTCGTCATCATAAACATCTCGGCGATGTCGTCCGGGTCGATGCGGCGGATTTCGCCGGGGTTAAGCCCCATGTCGGTGGCATCCACAATCAGCAGTCGCGCCGGGCGCTGCTCGCGGATCGCCACGATGTCGTTCTCCGGGGCGCTGCCGCCGTCGAACACCACCCAGTCGCCGCGCGGCGCTTCCCGGCACATCCCGGCCAGCAGCGGACCAGCGCCGTCGTCGCCCATCATGCTGTTGCCGACGCAGAGTAATACATCAGTCACGTTGCCTCCTCACCATCAGGTAGATGGCGTTTTCCTGGTGAATGGCGTGGAGCATCACGAGTAAAGCCTCGCTCCACGCCTGCTGCTGTGCCGTCTGGCGCGCGATTGCGGCATCGAAGGCGCTGGCCAGCATCACGATATGATTACTGTCGATGACGAGCTCCCCGTAGCGCGGCACGCCCTCCATTTTGCGCCGCGCCTCGCTCCCCGCTTCCAGAGTGGCGATCCAGTCCAGATAGGCGTCCCACGGGCAGGTGAGCGCCGCCTCCAGGCAGTCGATCACCCCCAGATGGTGGCCGATGGCCAGCCCGTAGTAGATCACCTGCTGGGCATCGGCGGGAGTGTCGTCATTCTGGTCAATGAACTTGCGGCTGAGCTGGCTAAATACCACCGTCTCACTCATCACACACGCTCCTGCCCGACCACCTCAATGAGGTTGGCGACGATCTCGTTCAGGCGCGGATCGTTCTCGTGCGCCAGCCAGCGGGCCACGCTCTCGTCGCCCTCGATCAGATGACGCATAAAGTCGTCGGCGATCTGGCGGCCATAGCGGTAGCCCGCCAGGCGGCGCGCGGCGCGGTCGATGCGCACCCGCAGCGGCTGCACCATCTCCGGATGCAGGAGTTCGGCGGGCTGGTTGTCCAGCGCCCCCGGCTCCCGGGCGTGGATTTTTTGCTCCAGCAGCCCCAGCGCCATGGCAAAGCCGTACAGAGTCGCGGCTGGCGACGGCGGGCAGCCGGGGATGTAGACGTCCACCGGGACGATTTTGTCGGTGCCGCCCCAGACACAGTACAGGTCGTGGAAGATGCCGCCGGAGTTGCCGCAGGCCCCGTAGGAGATGCAGATCTTCGGATCGGGGGCCGACTCCCACGCCCGCAGCGCCGGGGAGCGCATGGCGCGGGTCACCGCCCCGGTGAACAGCAGAATGTCGGCGTGGCGCGGGGATGGCACCACCTTGATGCCGAAGCGCTCGGTGTCGAAGATCGGCGACAGGGTGGCGAAGATCTCGATCTCGCAGCCGTTGCAGCCGCCGCAGTCCACGCGGTAGACGTAGGCGGAGCGTTTGATTTTTTTCAGCAGCGAGGCCTTCATGCTGGCGATGGACTCGTCCACCGTCACCGGGACCGGCATCCCCTGCTCGTTACGTGGCCCTAACAGTTCGCTCATCGTGTCGCTTCCTCCATTTCCCGGGTCAGCTGGATTTTGTCCGCCGGGGTTAGCCCCTGCAGGCGCTTGCAGTCCGGGCAGGTTTCAAAACTCTCGCGATGCGATTCGGCGCGCTGGTCGCCGTTGTGGCGCAGCAGGGCAATCGCGTAATCAATTTCTTTCTGTACCGCGTACGGGCGCTTGCACACCCGGCAGTGGCAGATGTCAAAGCGCGACTGCTGCAGGAAATCCGCTTTGCTCCACACCGCCAGCTCGTACTCCTGAGAGAGCTTAATGGCGGTGGTCGGGCACACCTCTTCGCAGCGGCCGCAGAAGATGCAGCGCCCGAGGTTGAACTGCCAGGTCAGCTGGCCGAACTGCAGATCCGTCTCCACCGTCAGGGCGTTGGACGGGCAGGCGTTCACGCAGGCCGCGCAGCCGATACACTGCTGCGGGTCGTGCTCCGGCTTGCCGCGCAGATTTTTATCCACCGCAATGGGCTGAAGGGGATACGACTCCGTGACCGTGCCGGTTTTGATCGCTTTTTTGATAAAGGTAAACATGGCCAGTCCTTATTTCAGCGGCGAGTTCTTGCGTTCAATGCTGTAGCGCTCCAGCTCCTTGTACGGAACCACCTGGCTTTTCTTCTTGCGCACGTCCACCACCGTCATGCGGTCGGTGCAGGAGTAGCACGGGTCGAGGCTGCCGATAATCAGCGGCGCGTCGGAGACGGTGTTGCCGCGCAGCATGTAGCGCAGGGTCGGCCAGTTGGCGTAGGTGGCCGCCCGGCAGCGCCAGCGCCAGAGCTTCTGGTTGTCGCCGGTCATGCTCCAGTGGATATCATCCCCGCGCGGCGCCTCGCTGAAGCCCAGCGCAAAGCGGTTCGGGATGTAGGTGAAGCCCTCCACCATCAGCGCGCCGCCCGGCAGGTTATCCAGGCCGAAGTCGATCATGTTCAGGGCGGTGAAGACCTCGTTGATGCGCACCTTCAGGCGGGAAATCACGTCGCAGCCCTGCCCGCTGTGGACTTCCATCGGCAGCAGGCCGTAACCGACAAACGGGTGATCGGCGCGGGTGTCGCGGGCGTGGCCGCTGGCGCGCACCATCGGGCCGACGTTGCTGAAGTCCCGGGCGATCTGCGGGTCGAGGCGGCCGATGCCGACGGTGCGCTGTTCGATATTCGGGGTGCTCATCAGAATATCCACCAGATCCTGCACCTCGCGGCGCATCTGCTGGGCCAGCAGGCGGGTGGCGATCATGTCCTCTTTCAGCAGGTCGCGGCGGATGCCGCCGATCAGGTTCAGGCCGTAGGTTTTACGCGCCCCGGTGAGGATCTCCGCCATCTTCATGGAGGTTTCGCGCACGCGGAAGAACTGCATAAAGCCGGAGTCAAACCCGACAAAGTGGCAGGCCAGGCCGAGGTTGAGCAGGTGCGAGTGCAGGCGCTCCACCTCCAGCAGGATGGCGCGGATCATCTGGGCGCGCTCCGGCACCACAATCCCCATCGCGTTCTCCACCGAGGTGGTGTAGGCGGTGCTGTGGGCGAAGCCGCAGATGCCGCAGACGCGGTCGGAGAGGAAGGTTACTTCGTTGTAGCCCATCCGGGTTTCGGCCAGCTTCTCCATGCCGCGATGGACGTAGAACAGGCGGTAGTCGGCGTCGATGATGTTCTCGCCGTCGACGAACAGGCGGAAGTGGCCCGGTTCATCAGAGGTGACGTGCAGCGGGCCAATGGGCACCACGTTATTTTTCTTGTCCCCGAGCTCGTTGATGAACGCGTAGGTCTCTTTGTCGGTGGTCGGGGCCGGGCGCTGACGGTAATCCATGCTGTCTTTACGCAGCGGATAGAGTTCGTCCGGCCAGTCGTCCGGCAGCACCAGGCGGCGCTCGTCCGGCAGCCCGACCGGGATCAGGCCGTACATGTCGCGCACTTCGCGCTCGCCCCAGACGGCAGCAGGCACGCGCGGGGTGACGGACGGGAACTCCGGCTTATCGGCGTCCACCTCCACGCGTACGGTGAGCCAGCAGCGGGTTCCCTGCTCCATCGACAGCACGTAGTAGACGGCGTAGCTGCCGCAGAGCTGGCGTTCGTCGTTACCAAACAGCACCGACAGCCAGCCGCCCTGCTGGTAATACAAAAACTCCACCACTTCCGGCAGGTAGTTAATTTTCACCGTGACGGTGATCTGGTCTTTGGTCTGCCAGGCTTCATCCAGCACCACGCCAGGAAAGGCCTGATGCAGGGCGGCGAGATAGTGTTGACCAACTTTTTCTTCAGACATGGGTATTCTCTACAGTCACGCCGCCAGCAAGGAGACGAAAGCTAAAAATGCCAGACCGAAACCGGTCCAGGTAATCCGTGAGGTGGCGTTAAAGCGCAGGCGCGCCATGCTGTTTTCAAACAGGGCGATCACCAGCACGCCCGCCACCAGCTTGACCACGGCGATGACCACCGCCAGCAGCAGGCCGCCGATGGAGAACTGCGTCATCTGCCCCCAGGGGATAAACACCCCGACGAACATCTGCAGCACCACCAGCTGTTTCAGGCTGATGCCCCACTTGAGCAGGGCAAAGCCCGCCCCGCTGTACTCCGACAGCGGCCCCTCCTGCAATTCCTGCTCCGCTTCGGCGAGGTCAAACGGCAGCTTGCCCATCTCGATAAAGGTGGCGAACGCGCAGGCGCACAGAGCAAGTACCAGCGTCACGCTGTGCGCTGCGGGCCAGTGGTAAATGGTCTGCGTTACCGCGCTGATGTGGGTGGTGCCCGCCACCTGGGCGGCAACCCACAGGCCGAGCAGCAGGATCGGCTCCACCAGCACGCCGAGCATCGCTTCGCGGCTGGCGCCGATCCCGGTGAACGGGCTGCCGGTATCCAGCCCGGCGATGGCAAAGAAGAAGCGCGCGATGGCGAAGAGGTAGATAAGCGTTATCAGATCCCCGAGAGCAGGCAGCGGCGAGGCCAGCGTAATCACCGGCAGCGCCGAGGCGATGGCAAACATCACCCCCACCATCACGAAGGGCATCAGGCGGAACACCCAGCCCGCGGCGGCAGGCGCCACGCTCTGGCGGCCCAGCAGCTTGATGAGATCCCGGTACTCCTGGAAAATATCCGGCCCGCGACGGGTGTGCATTCGGGCGCGGGCCACGCGGGTGATGCCAGCCAGCAGCGGCGCGAGGGCAAACAGCACCAGCGCCTGAATCAGGGCGTATATCAAAGTCATGTTCAGGCTCCTCGGGAGATGACAACCACCACCAGCACCGCCAGCTCAATCAGGGCGATACGGTGGACCAGCACGGCGGTGCAGTCGCACTGCCAGCCGGGGATAAAGCGAACCGGGTTGAGCCATTTGCGCAGCTTCAGCACCGGGGCGAAGGACTCCTTAACCGGCATGGCAAAACCGTGGGCGGTGATCACCATCGACTGCTCGTGATCGTACCCGCACACCCAGGCGAAGCCCCGGGAGCGGTTCGGCAGGCGGTTGCCTTTGAACAGCACCAGCACGATAAAGGGCAGCAGCAGCCCCGCCAGCAGCAGGAGGGTGATCATCGGCTGGGAGACGGTGTTCACCGCCCCGCCGTTCACCGGGAACAGGCGGCTGATCATTGGCAGGAACCAGGGCGCAGCCACGCCCCCCGCCACGCAGCAGAGCGCCGCCAGCAGGGTGCTGAAGGTCATCATCGCGGGGGCGCAGCGGGCGTTTTCAGCCTCCGGGGTGCGCGGTGCGCCGAGGAAGGTGACGCCGTAGACTTTCGCCATACACATCACCGCCAGCGCGCCGGTGATCGCCAGGCCCGTCGCCAGCAACGGCCCCAGCAGGCGGGCGATAAAGGCCTCGTGGCCGCCGAGGTTAAAGAAGGACTGGTAGATCACCCACTCCCCGGCAAAGCCGTTCAGCGGCGGCAGCGCCGCCATCGCCATCAGCCCGACCAGCATCGAGAGCGAGATCAGCGGCATTTTTTTGCCGATGCCGCCCAGCTTCTCGATATCGCGATGGCCGGTGCGATACCTCACCGCCCCCGCGCCGAGGAACAGCGTGGTTTTAAACAGGCCGTGGTTCACCAGGTGGTAGAGCCCGCCGGTAAAGCCCAGCGCCATCAGCAGCGGGCTGCGCAGCGCAATGCCGGTGACGCCCGCGCCCAGGCCGAGCAGGATGATGCCGATGTTCTCCAGGGTGTGGTACGCCAGCAGGCGCTGGATGTTGTGCTCCATCAGGGCGTACAGGCCACCGACAAAGGCGGTGATCATGCCCATCACCAGCAGCAGCACCCCGAGCCACAGCGGCGGCAGCGCCCCGCTGAGGGCGACGGTCAGCATGCCGTAGAGGCCCACCTTCATCACCACCGTGGAGAAGAGCGCCGCAGCCGGGGCGCTGGCGTTAGCGTGCGCCTGAGGTGCCCAGCCGTGCAGCGGAATCACCCCCGCCAGCAGGCCAAAGCCCGCCAGCCCCGGCAGCCAGACGCTGGCCCCCGGCGCCTGCGCAGAGGCCATCGCCCCCATCGCCGCGAAATCCAGGGTGCCGTAGTAGCGCCACGCCTGCCAGCAGGCGAAGGCCAGCAGCAGCGTGCCCAGACGCCCCAGCACAAACCACAGCTTGCCGGACCTGGCGCAGCCGGTAAGAAACGCGCCGCACAGGGCCATGATCTCCGCCATCACCACCAGCCAGCCGAGGTTATCGACCATGATCGCCGCCACGGCGGTGGCCATCAGCAGGTTGGTCAGCAGGCCGTTGCTTTTAGCCTGCGGATGGCGGAGCCAGGCGACGGTATAGAGGCTGATGAGAAACGCCGGCAGGCCGATGGCGATAAGCCAGACCGCACGGATGCCGCTCATCTGCATGCCGATGTGCAGCCAGGCCATCTCCCCCTGCTGCACCGCAAGCTGCGGCGCGGCCAGTAGCGAAATCGCCCCCGCCATCACCGCCATGGCGCTGGCAATCGCCCCGCCAAAGCCGGTGATGGCGCCGCTGAGGGTGCGGCTGGCGCTGAACACCAGCGCCAGCACGGCGCTAACCACATACCACTCCAGCGCCTGGTTAATTAACGAAAAGACAGTCATCAGCGCTCTCCTTGTTGCGACTGGAACAACGACAGATCGCCCAGATTGGTATTGATCGTCAGCTCGCGTTTGCGCTTGCTGGCGCGGGCGATGTCCTGGTTATTCACCAGACGCAGGGATTTGGTCGGGCAGGTGCGCACGCACGCCGGGCCGTCCGGATCGAAGTGGCACAGGTCGCACTTCACCGCGATAGCGCGCACGCCCGGCACCCAGTCGAGGAACGGGCTGACGCGGGCCGGGGCCGGGGGGGCCATCGGCGCTTTGCTGGTGTTGCTGTTGGCGGGGATCGCAAGCGGGCGACTGCCGGCAAACTCGATGGCGCCAAACGGACAGGCGATGCCGCACAGCTTGCAGCTGACGCACAGGCTTTCATTCAGCTGGATAGCGCCGTCGGCGCGGGTGATGGCGTTAACCGGGCAGACCTGGGCGCAGGGGGCGTCTTCGCAGTGATGACACAGCTGCGGCGCGGAGTCTTTACTGTTACGCACCACTTTCAGCCGCGGCTGGCTTTGCAGGCCATGCAGGCGATGGTTTTCTGAACAGGCCGCCTCACAGGTGTGGCAGCCGATACAGAGCGAGGGATCAGCAATTACAAAACGATTCACCTGGTTTCCTCTGGTGATAGTCATTTTTGACGAAAAACGGGCGGAAGTGTCATTTTCGACACCTGTCGACACCCGGCTCAGACCGCAGCATGGTGCTGCGCGAGTACGGCGAGGGTCAGGGATTCGCCGCGTTGCGTTGCCTGGTAAAGCGCGGCGTAAACCCCGCTGATTTTATTCAGGAAATGGTTCAGCACCGCCTCGCGCTGGTCGATGTTGATCTCCTCGTCCAGCATGCCGTCGTCGCTCAGACGGGCGCGGCCAATCAGCACGCTCTCGGGGTTGTCGCGCACTTCGACGGTGTAATTGAAGATATGGCCGTTGAACGCCTGCTCGGGCGTGACGCGGATAAGGAAGTGGTCGAACAGCCAGAAGCCAAGCCCGCTGTCGGTGTTGCAGCCCACGGTAAGGTGCAGGCTGGCTTTAGAGAGGGTGATGGCCTGAATCAACGAATTGCCGTAGTGGTTCCAGTGGGAACGAAGTACCCGCTGCTGTCCGGCGATGATATTGGCTTTCTCACTGAGTTCGGAAAGTGTCATGTGACGTACCTGATGCGTAATGTGTAAAGAGTTGGCTTCCCTAAGCACGTTTCATGCCATTTTTTAATTATTTGATTTTTAAAAGAAATAAATTTTTAAGCCGCCACAATCACAATAAATGACATGTCATTTCGTCATCTTTGACCGCGCGCCCTGCCCGCTTTCGTCCTTCGCCGCCAAAACATGGCATCAATATTGCTTTATCCGGCCAGACTTCACCGGGAACAGCACAATGCACGAAATCACCCTCTGCCAGCAGGCGCTGGAATTGATCGAAAAACAGGCCCATCAGCATCAGGCGAAACGCGTGACGGGGGTCTGGCTGCGCGTCGGGGCGTTCTCCTGCGTGGAGAGCAGCGCCCTGCAGTTTTGTTTTGAGCTGGTATGCCGGGAGACGGTTGCCGAAGGCTGCGCCCTGCATCTCGACGAGCAGCAGGCGGAATGCTGGTGTCAGGACTGCAACGCGTACGTCGAGCTGGTGACCCACCGCGTACGCCTCTGCCCGCAGTGCGGCGGGGCAAACCTGAATATCGTCGCCGACGACGGGCTGCATATCATGCGTCTGGAAATTGAACAGGAGTAAACCATGTGTACCACCTGCGGTTGCGATCGGGGCAACCTCTGTATTGAAGGCGACGAGCATAACCCTCACTCTGCTTTTCGCAGCGCGCCCTTTGCGCCAGCCACGCGCCCGGCGCTGCGCATCACCCGCGTCGACGCCCGGGCTTTTGCCCCGGCAGAGCCGCTGGCAGGCCAGCTGGATTACGGCCACGGCGAAGCGGGGACCCACGCCCCCGGCCTCAGCCAGCGCAAAATGGTTGAAATCGAGATGGATGTGCTGGGCAAAAATAATGGTATTGCCCGGCGCAACCGCACCCTGTTCAGCGCCCGCAGGCAGCTGGCGCTGAATCTGGTCTCCAGCCCCGGCTCCGGTAAAACCACCCTGCTGACCGAGACCCTAAAGCGCCTGCAGCAGCGCGTGCCCTGCGCGGTGATCGAAGGCGATCAGCAGACCGTCAACGACGCCGAGCGGATCCGCGCCACCGGCACCCCGGCCATCCAGGTGAACACCGGCAAGGGCTGTCACCTCGACGCGCAGATGATCGGGGATGCGATGACGCGCCTGCCGCTGGCGGATGGCGGGATCATGTTTATTGAGAACGTCGGCAATTTGGTCTGCCCGGCCAGCTTCGATCTCGGCGAGCGCCATAAGGTGGCGGTGCTTTCCGTCACCGAGGGGGAGGACAAACCGCTCAAGTACCCGCATATGTTCGCCGCCGCGTCCGTCATGCTGCTCAACAAGGTGGACCTGCTGCCCTACCTGAACTTTGACGTGGAAAAATGCCTCGCCGCCGCCCGGGAAGTGAACCCGGACATTGAGATTCTGTTAGTCTCCGCCACCCGGGGCGACGGGATGGACGCCTGGCTTGCCTGGCTGGAGGCGCAACGATGTGCATAGGGGTTCCAGGAAAAATCAGCGCCATTCATGATGGGATGCTGGCCAGCGTCGAGGTCTGCGGCGTGCTGCGCGACGTGGATCTGACCCTCGTTGGCGATTGCGACGAAAACGGCCGCAGCCGCCTCGGGCAGTGGGTGCTGGTCCACGTTGGCTTTGCCATGAGCGTGATTGACGAGGCGGAGGCGCTGGACACCCTCGCCGCCCTGCAAAACATGTTTGAGGTGGAGCCGGACGTCGGGTCGCTGCTGTTTGGCGAGGAGCGTCGCTGATGCGCTTTGTTGATGAATACCGCGACCCGCAGAAGGTGATGCAGCTGATCGCGGCCCTCAAGGCCCGGGCCGGACTGCTGAGCTACACCGCCGCGCGTCCGCTGCGCATTATGGAGGTGTGCGGCGGGCACACCCACGCCATCTTTAAGTTCGGGCTGGACCAGCTCCTGCCCGACAACATCGAGTTTATTCACGGCCCCGGCTGTCCGGTGTGCGTCCTGCCGATGGGGCGGATCGACACCTGCATCGAAATCGCCAGCCACCCGGAGGTGATCTTCTGCACCTTCGGTGACGCGATGCGGGTGCCGGGGCAACACGGTTCGCTGCTGGATGCCCGGATGCGCGGGGCGGACGTGCGGATCATCTACTCCCCCGCCGACGCCCTGAAGCTGGCCCGGCAGAACCCGGATCGCAAAGTGGTCTTCTTCGGGCTGGGGTTTGAAACCACCATGCCCGCCACCGCCCTGACCCTGCGCCAGGCAAAAGCGCTTAACGTGCAGAACTTCTTCTTTTTCTGCCAGCACATCACGCTGATCCCGGTGCTGAAAAGCCTGCTGGCGCAGCCGGAAAACGGCATCGACGCTTTCCTGGCCCCCGGCCACGTCAGCATGGTGATTGGCACCCACGCCTACGATTTTATCGCCGCCGATCACCAGCGCCCGCTGGCGGTGGCCGGTTTTGAGCCGGTAGATTTGTTGCAGGGCGTGCTGATGCTGGTGGAGCAGAAGATCGCCGGCGTCAGCCAGGTGGAGAATCAGTACCGCCGTATCGTGCCGGAAGCGGGCAACGCCGTGGCCCAGGCCGCCATCGCCGAGGTGTTTGGCGTGGAAGGCGACAGCGAATGGCGCGGGCTGGGGGTGATCGCCCTCTCCGGGGTGCATCTTACCGAAGGGTATCGCCGGTTTGACGCCGAGCGTCACTTCCGCCCCCGGGCGCAGGCGGTGTGCGACGACCCCGACGCGCGCTGCGGCGAGGTGTTGACCGGACGCTGCAAACCGGCCCAGTGCCCGCTGTTTGGCGGGAAATGTACACCGCAAAGCGCCTTTGGCGCGCTGATGGTCTCATCGGAAGGGGCGTGCAGCGCCTGGTATCAGTACCGTTCTCAGGAGTGTGAAAGTTGAAACAGATTACCCTCGCCCACGGCAGCGGCGGACAGGCGATGCAGCAGCTGATCGGCACGCTTTTTATGCGCGCCTTCAGCAACCCGCTGCTGGATGAACAGGAAGATCAGGCCCGCATTCCGCTGCACGAGCTGACCGCCCACGGCGACCGGCTGGCCTTCTCCACCGACAGCTACGTGATTGACCCACTGTTCTTTCCCGGAGGCGATATCGGCAAGCTGGCGGTCTGCGGCACCGCCAACGACGTGGCGGTAAGCGGCGCTATTCCGCGCTGGCTTTCGTGCGGGTTTATTCTCGAAGAGGGGCTGGAGATGGCGACCCTGGAGCGCATCGTCACCAGCATGGCGAATACGGCGGCAGCGGCGGGCATCAGCATCGTCACCGGCGATACCAAGGTGGTGCCGCGCGGCGCGGCGGATAAGGTGTTTATCAATACCGCCGGTATCGGTTCCGTTCCCGAGGGGGTAAACTGGGGAATGCGCCAGATTCAGGCCGGGGATGTGCTGCTGGTGAGCGGTACCCTCGGCGATCACGGTGCTACCATTCTTAATCTGCGCGAGGGGTTAGGTCTGGAAGGGGATCTGCAAAGCGACTGCGCGGTGCTGACCCCGCTGATTCAGGCCCTGCGCGGCGAGCCCGGCATCAAAGCCCTGCGGGATGCCACCCGTGGCGGCGTAAATGCCGTGGCCCACGAGTTTGCCGCCAGCAGCGGCTGCGGGATTGAAATAGAGGAAGGCAGCCTGCCGGTGAGGCCCGCCGTGCGCGGGGCGTGCGAGCTGCTGGGCCTGGACCCGCTCAACTTTGCCAACGAAGGCAAGCTGGCTATCGTGGTGGAACGCCAGGCCGCCGAACGGGTGCTGGCGCGGCTGCGGGCACATCCGTTGGGAACAAACGCCGCCATTATTGGCGAGGTGGTTGCGCACAAAGGGGTGCGACTCACCGGGCTGTATGGCGTAAAACGGACCCTGAATTTGCCCCACAGCGAGCCACTGCCGCGAATTTGCTGATCCGGGCGGCGCATACGCCGCTCATTTTTCTGGATACTCTGGATATAACGCATGTCGTATACACCCACGAACGATCCTGTCGATCAAGGACTGTTCGATATTACCCGTACCCTGCTGCAACAGACCGATCTTTGCGCCCTGGCGCAGGCGCTGACCCAGCACGTCCGGCAGATAAACCTCGCCGATAACGTCCACATTTTGCTCTGGCAGTCGGCGTCGCGACGGGTTTATCTCTACTGCACCGACGACCAGGGTTGCGACATCCGCTATGAAGATGAGCCGATGCTGGCAAACGGCCCGTTCCGCCGCATGCTTTCGCGCCCGGACGTGCTGCACTGCACGGCGGCGAAATTTAACGAGACCTGGCCGCAGCTTGCCGCCCTCGACCGTTACCCGGCGTTCGCCCACTACTGCCTGACGCCGATTGCCGCCGATGGCCGCATACTGGGCGGCTGCGAGTTTCTGCGCACCCGGGATGAGCCCTGGACCGACGGCGATTTTTCCCGCCTGCAGACCCTGACCCAGGCGGCCGGGCTGGCGCTGGAGCAGATCCAGGCCCGGCTGCACAACAGCGATAACTACGATCTGCTGTGGCGGGAGCGGAACGATTTTCGCCTGCTGGTGGCCATTACCAACGCCGTGCTGTCGAAGCTCGACCTGGATGAACTGGTGATGGAAGTGTCCCGCGAGATCCAGCGCAACTTCGGCATTGATTCCATCAGCATGGTGCTGCGCAGCGACCGCAAAGGGAAGCTTATCGTCTACTCCACCCACTATCTGGATAAAGATGCCCCCCTGCACGACCAGAGCGAGGTGGATGAAAAGGGCACACTGTCTGAAAAAGTGATGCGTAACAAACAGATGCTGATGCTTAACCTGCACCACCGGGATCAGCACGCCCCCTACGAACGCATGCTGTTTGATATGTGGGGCGAGCAGGATCAGACCCTGTGCCTGTTCCCGCTGATGTTCCGCGACCGGGTGCTCGGCACCCTGAAGCTGGCCCAGTGCAAGGCCCAGGTGTTTACCCCCGGCAACATGAAATTGCTGAACCAGATCGCCGAACGTATCGCCATCGCCGTGGATAATGCCCTCTCCTACCGGGAAATCAGTCACCTCAAGGAGCGGCTGATCGACGAAAACCTGGCCCTGACCGAGCAGATCAACAACGTCGCCACCGACTTCGGCGAAATCATTGGCCGCAGCAGCGCCATGATGACGGTGATGAAGCAGGTGGAGATGGTGGCCCAGAGCAACAGCACCGTGCTGATCCTCGGCGAGACCGGCACCGGCAAAGAGCTGATCGCCCGCGCCATCCACAACCTGAGCGGGCGCAGCGACCGCCGGATGGTGAAGATGAACTGCGCGGCAATGCCCGCCGGTCTGCTGGAGAGCGATCTCTTTGGCCACGAGCGCGGGGCCTTTACCGGCGCCAGCGCCCAGCGCATCGGCCGCTTTGAGCTGGCGGACAAAAGCACCCTGTTCCTCGACGAAGTGGGGGACATGCCCATTGAACTTCAACCCAAGCTGCTGCGCGTGCTCCAGGAGCAGGAGTTTGAGCGCCTCGGCAGCAACCGCATCATCCACACCGACGTGCGTCTGATTGCCGCCACCAACCGCGACCTGACGAAGATGGTGGCCGACCGCGAGTTCCGCAGCGATCTCTACTACCGCCTGAACGTCTTCCCGATCTATCTCCCGCCGCTGCGCGAGCGCCCGGAAGATATTCCCCTGCTGGTGAAATCCTTCACCTTCAAGATTGCCCACCGGCTGGGGCGCAACATCGACAGCATTCCGGCGGATACCCTGCGCCAGCTCAGCCGGATGGAGTGGCCGGGCAACGTGCGCGAGCTGGAGAACGTGATTGAGCGGGCGGTGCTGCTCACCCGCGGCAACGTGCTGCAGCTTTCGATGCCGGACATAGATTTCCACCGCGCCAGCAGTGCCGCGCCGGAAATGCCCGTCAGCGACATCCGCGAAGGGGAAGAGGAGTACCAGCACATCGTGCGGGTGCTGAAGGAGACCAACGGGGTGATCGCCGGGCCACGCGGCGCGGCCCAGCGTCTGGGCCTCAAGCGCACCACCCTGCTGTCGCGGATGAAACGCCTGGGGATCGACAAAAACGTCCTCTCCTGAGCCACACCAGGCTAAACTACCTCTCCTTTTGTCCACCGCGAGAAGAATATGCACACTCACCACGCCACATTTCTTCTCGCCGGACAGACCGTTCACCGCATCACCTTCGATCCGGCCACCTTCAGCGACGCCGATCTGCTCTGGCTCCCGCACCACCACCAGCTCGCAGACGCCGGGCGCAAGCGCAAAGCCGACCATCTGGCCGGGCGCATCGCCGCCTTTCATGCTCTGAACCGCCGGGCCGTTCCCGCCATCGGCCCCAGCGGGGAACCCCTGTGGCCTGCGGGGGTCAGCGGCAGCCTCTCCCACAGCGGCACCCAGGCCGTGGCGATTTGCCGCGATAAGGGGATGACAGGTATCGATTGCGAGGCAATCGTCGCTGAAAGCGAAGCCCGCGAGATTCAGGACGGAGTGATTGATGTTCAGGAAGCCCGGGTGCTGGCCGAATGCGGCCTTCCCTTCCCCCTGGCCTTTACCCTGGCGTTCAGCGCCAAAGAGAGCCTGTTCAAAGCGCTCTTCCCTCAGGTGCAGGCCTGGATGGGGTTTGAGTGCGCCCGCGTCACGACGCTGAGCAAGGATACTCTGACCTTAACCCTGACTCGCCCCCTTCCCCCCTTTGCACAAAATCAGGCATTTACCGCGCACTGGCTGCGTTCGGACACCAGGGTTGTCACCCTGATCTGTGATGAATAATTGCTCAGGATCGTGATCCTTTTCTCCTTTTAAACAAATTAGCGGCCTGAACCGTAGACAGTTTAATCAGGCAGACTTATCGTTACATTGAATAATAAATCATTATTGAATAAATATTCAATGTGGAGAAAAAGAATGAACACGACCTTTGTTAAATCCGCTTTACTGGCCTCAATGATCGCCGCTTCCGGCTCCCTGTTTGCCGCCGATAACGGACTCATTGCGATTATTACCCCCTCACACGACAACCCGTTCTTCAAGGCTGAAGCCGACGGCGCGGCGGCGAAGGCGAAAGAGCTGGGTTACACCACCCTTGTCGCCTCCCACGACGATGACGTGAACAAACAGAACCAGCTGATTGAGACCGCTATTGCCCGCAAGGCGAAAGCGATCATTCTGGACAACGCCGGGGCAGATGCCACCGTCGGTCCGCTGGAGAAGGCCAAAGCGGCAGGCGTCCCTGCCTTCCTGATCGATCGTGAAATCAACAAAACCGGCGTGGCGGTGGCGCAGATTGTCTCGAACAACTATCAGGGCGCGCAGCTTGGTGCAGAGAAGTTCGTCAAGCTGCTGGACGGCAAAGGTAAATACGTTGAGCTGCTGGGCCGTCCGTCGGACACCAACGCCAGCGTGCGCTCCCAGGGCTACCACGACGTGATCGACGACTACCCGGACATGAAGATGGTGGCCCAGCAGACCGCCAACTGGAGCCAGACCGAAGCCTTCACCCGTATGGAAGCCATTTTGCAGACCAACCCGGATATCGTGGGCGTGATCTCCGGTAATGACACCATGGCGCTGGGCGCCGAAGCCGCGCTGAAGGCCGCCGGGAAGAACGACGTGATCGTGGTTGGCTTTGACGGCAGCGACTACACCCGCGACTCGATCCTGAAGAAGGGCAACATTAAAGCCACGGTGCTGCAGCCAGGCTGGCAGCAGGCCCAGATGGCCGTTGAGCAGGCCGACTACTACCTGAAAAACGGCAAAGCGCAAAAAGACGAGAAGCAGCTGATGGACTGCGTGCTGATCGATGAGTCCAACGCCAGCAAGCTGAACCTGTTTAACCTCAGCAAATAAGCGGAGGCAGTATGCGTTTAACACAATGGGGCGCCACGCTGACAGGCGCTGCCGCCCTGTTGCTGACGGCCTGCACCGTGGTGGATCTGGATGAGAACGGCAAGCCGATTATGCCTGCCGATCCCAACGCCAAAGCGAGCTTTGACAACCAGACTCCACAGCAGATCGCGCAACAAACCTGGCAGCCGCGGATCCTCGACGCCGCAAAAAATCACGCCCTGGACGCCAGCGCCCTCTCCACCCAGCTGAACACGCCGGCAGCCAAACCGCAGAGCGTCTTCGTGCGCCTTACCGGCAAGGTGGAGCGCGTGGATGCCAGCAACGAACGCGAGCAGAAGCTGGTGATGACGGTGAACGGCCAGCCGGTGGACATTCAGACCGGGCCGGTAATGCGCGGCAACGCCATCCGCGACGCCGCCGGGTTCCGCTTCGATGAGTTTACCAATCAGGTGCAGTATGCCCAGCTCTCCCGCGCCCTGAACCGCGAGGCGGTGAAGCATCTGCCGAAAATCGACGAGAGCTGGAGCGGCAAAGATGCCACCGTCCTGTTCGCCGCCACCCTGAACGCGGGCAAAGCGGTGGATGCGACGGCGCTGGAACTGAAACAGGAGACGCCGTGATGAGCGAGAGCCCGGCAGATGACATTATCCTCAGCACCCGCGGGATCTCGATGCTGTTTCCCGGCACCGTGGCGCTGGACAAGGTCGATTACCGCGTCTGGCGCGGCAAAGTGAACGTGATTATCGGCGAGAACGGGGCCGGGAAGTCGACGCTGATGAAAATCCTTGCCGGCGTCCAGCAGCCCAGCCTCGGCGAGATGTGGCTCAACGGTCAGCAGGTGACGTTTTCCAGCACCCGGGATGCCGCCCGCCACGGGATTGGCATGGTGCATCAGGAGCTGAATCTGTTTGAAAACCTCAACGTGGCGGAGAACGTTTTTCTTGGTCGCGAGCTGCAAAAAGGGGTCACGCCGATCAACGAGGCCGGGCAGGAGGCCCGCACCGCGGAGCTGCTGAAACGCCTCGATCAGCCAATCTCTCCGCGCGAGCTGGTGGGCAACCTGAAGGTGGGACAGCAGCAGCTGATTGAGATCGCCAAAGCCCTGGCCGAGGATGCCGACATCCTGATCCTCGACGAGCCCACCTCGGCACTCAGTAAAACCGAAGTGGAGATCCTGTTCCGGGTGATCCGCGAGCTGACCCGCCAGGGGGTCACCCTCATCTATATCTCCCACCGGCTGGAAGAGCTGATGGCGATAGGGGATGTGATCACCATTCTGCGCGACGGCAGGTTCCAGGCCGAGGCGAAGGTACAGGAGATCGACGTGCCCTGGATCGTGCGCGAGATGCTCGGCAGCGATCCGGTGAGCAACTTCCTGGAGCCGGGCCGCACCTTCGGCGCGCCGGTGCTGGAGGCGGAACACATCACCTGCGTGAATGGCGCCGGGAACAGGGTGGTGAACGACGTCAGTTTCCAGGTGAAGGCCGGGGAGATCGTCGGCATCTACGGCCTGATGGGGGCCGGGCGCACCGAGCTGTTTGAGTGCATGCTCGGCACCGAGCGCAACTATCTCGGCAAGCTGTGGCTCGACAGCAAACCGGTGCCCCAGCGTCTGACTACCGCCGAGCGCATCCGCATGGGGATGAGCCTGGTGCCGGAGGACCGCAAGCGCACCGGGATTTTTCCCGGCTCGTCGGTGGCCAGCAACCTGACCATCGCCAGCCTCTGGCGTCGCCTGCAGCACGGCTTTGCCATCGCGCAAAAGGCCGAGCAGGAGGTGGTGGCCAGCACCATCGGCAACCTGTCGATTAAGGTCTCGACCCCGGAGGTGGAGATCCAGGCGCTCAGCGGCGGGAACCAGCAGAAGGTGGTGATTGGCCGCTCGCTGCTGACCAACCCCAAGGTGCTGTTCCTTGATGAGCCAACGCGCGGTATCGACGTGGGAGCCAAAGCGGACGTGTTCCGCATGATGGTGCAGCTCTCGCAGCAGGGTATTGCGGTGGTCTTTTCCACCTCGGATTTGAAAGAGATTATGGCGGTATCTGACCGCATTCTGGTGATGTCCGGCGGCAAACTCACTGCCGATATTGTTCGCGATCGGGCCGAAGAGTCGGCACTGGTAACCGCAAGTGCTCAGGGGTTCTAAGATGAAAACAACACAGTCTGTCGCGCTGACGCCGCAAAAAGGGGCCGCGCCTTCCCGGGAAAAACTCCTCCTGCTGCTGCTGAAAATGCGCACCTTCATTGCGCTGTTCCTGATTGTCGGCTTCTTCACCATGACCGTGCCGGGCTTTCTCTCCACCGGCAGCCTGGTGATCATGATTAAGCATATCGCCATCAACGCCTTCCTGGCGCTGGGGATCACCTTCGTGATCATCACCGCCGGGATTGATCTCTCCATTGGCGCAACCCTTGGGCTATGCGGGATGATCGCCGGGTGGATGATCACCAAAGGCATTGTGCTGCCGATGTTTGGCATTGCCATCTTCCCGAGCGTGTGGGTGATTGTGCCCGTTGTGCTGCTGATTGGCGCGCTGATAGGGGCGATGAACGGCTGGATCATCACCCGCTACAACGTGGCGCCCTTTATCTGCACCCTCGGCACCATGTACGTGCTGCGCGGCGCGGCGATGCTGACCTCCGACGGGCAGACCTTCCCGGGGCTCTCCGGTAACCCGCAGCTGGGGAATACCGGTTTCGATGAGATTGGGGCCGGAACGCTGCTCGGCATTCCGTGGGCCATCTGGATGATGATCGTCCTGGCGCTGGTGATCGCCTATATCGCCCGTCGCCTGCCCTTTGGCCGCCACGTCTATGCCATCGGCGATAACGAGCGCGCGGCAGAGCTCTCCGGGGTGCGGGTCAAGCAGGTGAAGGTGCTGGTGTACACCCTGTCCGGCTTCTGCGCCGCCATCGCCGGGATTGTCGTCTCAGCGCAATTGCTGGCGAGCCATCCGGCGAACGGCACCGCCTTTGAGATGAACGCCATCGCCGCGGTGGTGCTGGGCGGCACCTCACTGGCAGGCGGACGTGGCACCATTCTCGGGACGCTGATCGGGGCTTTTGTTATCGGCTTTCTGGCCGACGGGCTGGTGATGATGGGTGTCAGCGAGTTCTGGCAGATGGTGATTAAAGGGATAGTGATTATCGTGGCGGTGATTATTGACCAGATGCAAAACCGGATGCAGCAGAAAGCGGCGGTGGTGGCGCAAAAGGCGGTGATGGAGGGAAGGTAAAAGCAAAACGGCAACGCACGTTGCCGTTTTTAGTGTTTGCTCCCTCTCCCTGTGGGAGAGGGTCGGGGTGAGGGCATCAGGCCGCACCCATACCGGGCAAAACTACCCTTTCAATAAACTCCGCGCCGTCGGGTAATCGGTGATCAACACATCAATATACTTCCCTTCCAGCGCCCCGCGGATGGCGTTGCGTTTCTCTTCTCCGCCCGCCAGGGCAATCACCTGCGGGCAGGCGCGGATCTGCGCCAGCTCCATACCAATCACCGGATCTTCTTCGGCGCTCAGCACCGGCTCGCCGTTGGCGTCGTAATAATGCAGGCAGATATCCCCCACTGCCCCGCGTTCGGCCAGCAGTTTGAGCATATCCTCGGTGTAGTAGTTGCCGGAGTTTTTCAGCAGCTGCGACGGCTCCAGCTCGCCGATGCCGACAATGGCTACGTCCACTTCGGCGAATTTACCCACCACCGCCGCCACGTCCGGGCTGCTGACCAGCCGGGCGCGCTCTTCAACGGAGTGTTCAATGCTCTGGGACGGCAGTAGCCCAGCCGGGCAGCCGAGGTGCGCCGCCAGCTGCTGGGTAAGGATGGTCGCCTGCACGTTGCCGTTGGGGCCCACGCCGCCCAGCAGCTGGATCACCCCCGCGGCGCGGATATTCTGCGGGTGCATCTCATCCACCATGCAGCGGATAGTGCTGCTCCAGGAGGAGATCCCCACCAGGTCTTCCGGGCGCAGGCGGGTTTCAACGTAGTGCGCCGCCGCGCTGCCGATGGCGTGCTTGATCTGGGCGTTAGTCGGGTCTTCCCC
Source organism: Leclercia adecarboxylata (assembly GCF_023639785.1). Classification (NCBI taxonomy): domain Bacteria; kingdom Pseudomonadati; phylum Pseudomonadota; class Gammaproteobacteria; order Enterobacterales; family Enterobacteriaceae; genus Leclercia; species Leclercia adecarboxylata. The sequence goes on along the minus strand of NZ_CP098325.1, from coordinate 1,152,307 downwards.
CACGTCCACCACGATGGCCTGGCGGATGCCATACTGCTCTTCCAGCGCCTTTTCCAGCGAGACGAAAATATTGGTCGGCTGAACGACGGTAATTTTCACCAGCCCCTCTTTCTGGCAGCGGGTCAGCGCCCGCGACACGAAGGACTGCGAGAGGTGCAGCAGGGAGGCAATCTCCGACTGCTTTTTATTCTCGCTGTAGTAAAGTGTGGCGATCTTCACCAGCAAGCGCTGTTCATCCTGTTTCGACATAACATTCCCCTTAATCGGCTGCCGTTATTTTTATTCATCACTGAATATTTAACAAGCAAGGGCCGTGACGATCTGCCGGGCAAATGTGATCCTTTTCTCCTTTCTTCGAAATATGACCGCGCAAACCGTAGACAAACCCCGGTTATGGCGCTGCACTCCCTGCTAATTTTTCTGCTGGTTGTAACCCACTGGGCGGCTCCAGTCATCGTCATACTTGATATTTCCTTCGATATAAAACCACTCAATTCCTGAATAGGAAATTGCGATATTCTCCATCATTCCTGGCGTGCGAGAACCCGGGATATAAGCATGAGAAGCATTAACTGACATGATCACAATGCTGGTAAGCGTAATTCTGTAAATCTCGTATTCAATGCCAGCCTCGTTGATGTCGTAATAGTGTATTACTGCCTTTTGCAGCCGCTTACTTTGGCAGACTGCAACCGCAAAATATGGCGAGGTTTTATCAATCTCTTTGTGCAGGGTAAAAGCGTTGTGTTCGCGCGCGCCCATAAGTTTACCGGTGTTGCGGCATGTGCTCTGGAAGACACCGTAACTGCTGTTCATAATTTCAATTGCACCCTCACGATCCAGCGCCATACAACTGCCTTTAATCATCTGTCCATTTTCATCATAAAGATACATATATGCTGGTAATGACATCTTTATTTCCCTGATTAATTACTTGAGACGTTCCAGTCATTGTCGATAAAGAACACGTAGCGATAATTTGATCCATTAAGCGTGTACGACACGCCATAGGTATAACCTGGCCTAAGCATCAGATTTAAACAGGAGTCTGGATAGGAGAGAGCAACGTGCTCATTAGTAGCAAATTCTGTGTATTCTCCGCCCTGCATTGAAGAAATGTTATAGCGACTCAGGACATCGGTTTTATCCACCGAAAAGCAAACATGTCCCTTATCAACGATGATCGAGCGCCAGGGGGCTGCTCGATCGCCTTTACCACATCCGACAAGGGTTACAGATAACAGAATTAAGGATAAGTAGCGTTTCAATGAGGGAAACTCCCAAGCACTTTCTGATATCGAGCCATGAGTTTGAGGACAGGCTCTGACGGGTCATAGTTTTTGAGGCGATACAGGTCGTTTCGATTACCGAATCCATAGGTTTTCAGCAACCAGTAATCACTCACGATACATGCCTGATTTTCTATGCCGTAGTCCATCAAATTTGGTTTAGTGAGCTCATAGTTGTAATCAACAGCCCAAGAGAATGCGCCACGCGTTCTTACCATCATCCCGCGCTGGTGTTGCCAGACATGCATCATTTCATGCAGAAATAGGTGCTGACCGCCTATGCGATCATTTTTGACGTGTGGCTGTGAAAAATCAGGCTCATACACCCCTTCCTGAAAATATATTTCGCCGTTTGGCGCCATGGCGACGTTGTTCGCCTGCATATTGAAAGGAAGATAGCTGCTGCGGTGAATCCATACTTCGTTATAACGAATACTAAAAGCGTAGAGCGTGCGGGCCAGGTTAATTTCACCAAGGGTCAATAACCGCAGACCTCCGCGATTTATTCCATTCAACATTTATCCCTCCAGTAAGAAGGATTTATCGTATCATCGGCGTAAAATTGTACAATTATTTATGTTCTGAATAAAAATAGATAATGCATTGATTTCGTTTATAATATTACATATCGCTAAGCGCTAAACAGAGCACCTTTCTGTCTTTTCGTTAGCATAACTAATATTTAAACAATTCATATTGATATTTAAACGGCCCATTAATAATGGTATGACTGAGGTCAACATGTTTTATTAGTCTGCCTTCGCAACCCTTTCAAATAAAAATCACTACAATTGCCTCAGGTCTTGCCAAACCATTTTCTCTATAGCCTTTTACAGCCCTTATGTAGACCGGCGACCCTGCAAAGATAAATTTTGCGCCTGCGCCATGCCGATGATCGGGTCTTCTTCCGGACTGAGCCCCTGCTTCGACATAACGTTCTCCTCAAAGCGCCCATTCGATCTGCCAGGCAAATGTGATCCTTTTCTCCTTTCTTCGAAATATGCCCGCGCAAACCGTAGACAAACCCTCTGACTGGGCATATCTTACATTACATGAATAATAAATCAGCATTGAATATATATTCAAGAAGGTTAAAAACCTGCTGTTTTAGAGGATGAAACCCGCTGGGATCCTTCATTGCAGAGCGTTTTTTTACCTGGCTGGAATAATTATTCACAACAGATTATAAATTCAGGAGGTATGTTATGAATCCGTTTTCGCTCTCCATCACGGAGCTCGAAACCCGGGCACGCTCGATTCGTCGCCGGATCATCGTGCTAAATGCCGAAAGCCCGGCGGGCGGCCATACCGGGGCCGATCTGTCCCAGGTCGAACTGCTCACCGCCCTCTACTTTCGCATTCTGAACTGCTCCCCGGCACTGCAGGAGAGCGATGAACGCGATATCTACATCCAGTCGAAAGGCCACGCGGTAGGCGGGTACTACTGCGTGCTCGCCGAAGCCGGTTTTATCCCGGTGGAGTGGCTCGCCACCTATCAGCACGCCGATTCTCACCTGCCCGGCCATCCGGTGAAACACAAAACCCCGGGCATTGAGCTTAACACCGGGGCGCTGGGCCATGGCCTGCCGGTAGCGGTGGGGATCGCCCTGGCGGCAAAACGCAACAACAGCAAGCGCCGGGTGTTTGTGGTGACCGGCGACGGTGAACTGGCGGAAGGCAGTAACTGGGAGGCCGCGCTGGTGGCATCCCACTACCAGCTGGATAACCTGTTTATTATCAACGACAAAAACAACCTCCAGCTGGCGGGCTCCACCAGAGAGATCCTCAACACCGATCCGCTGGATGAGAAGTGGAAAGCCTTCGGACTGGAAGTGACCGCCTGCAACGGCAACGACATGGCTGACGTGGTCGCCACCCTGGAAGGGTTGAAGCCCAACGGTAAGCCCCATGTGGTGATCGCCCACACCACCAAGGGAGCGGGAATATCCTTTATTCAGGGACGGCCTGAATGGCACCACCGGGTGCCAAAAGGGGAAGAAGTTGAACTGGCGCTGGAGGAACTGAAAGATGAGTAATAGCGAACACCTCGCCACGGTGATGGTTGATGCCTTTATCGATGCCGTTGAACGCGGCATCGACCTGGTGCCGGTGGTAGCGGACTCCACCTCCACGGCAAAAATCTCCCCGTTTATGCAGCGTTTTCCGGGGCGTCTGGTGAACGTCGGCATCGCCGAGCAGACGCTGGTTGGCGCGGCGGCCGGTCTGGCGATCGGCGGCAAGATTGCCGTCACCTGTAACGCGGCACCGTTTTTGATCTCCCGCGCTAACGAGCAGATCAAAGTCGACATCTGCTACAACAACACCAACGTGAAGCTGTTTGGCCTGAACGCGGGTGCCAGCTATGGCCCCCTCGCCAGCACCCACCACAGCATCGACGACATTGCCATCATGCGCGGCTTCGGCAATATCGAAATTTACGCCCCGTCGAGCCCGAACGAGTGCCGCCAGATCATCGACTACGCCCTCGATCACGTGGGCCCGGTCTATATCCGCCTCGACGGCAAAGCCCTGCCGGAACTGCATGATGAGAGCTACCGTTTTGCGCCAGGCAAAATCGACGTTCTGCGCGCAGGTCACGATGTGGCCCTGGTGGCGATGGGGTCAACGGTGCATGAAATTGTGCAAGCTGCCGCACAACTCGCGGAAGAAGGTATTGACGCCACTGTTATCAGCGTTCCATCTATTCGTCCCTGTGATACCCAACAATTGCTGGCCGCCATCGCCCCGTGCAGGGCGGTGGTGAGCGTTGAGGAGCATAACGTCAACGGCGGCGTTGGCAGCCTGGTGGCTGAAGTGCTGGCCGAAGCGGGCTGCGCCGTGCCGCTGAAACGTCTGGGGATCCCGGATGGGCAGTACGCGATTGCCGCCGACAGAGCGTCAACGCGGGCACGCCATGAAATTGATGTCGCTGGGGTAGTGAAACACGCCCGGGAAATGCTGACGCGACAGGTTTGCTGAAAATAACAACAACATCTTACTGGAGAGAAGCAATGTCCCGAATTCCTCAACAACTGACAATGGGCGTGGTCATCGGCAACCGCGGATTTTTCCCGAGCTATCTGGTGGCGGAAGCGCGCGAGCAGGCAATTGCCCTGTTTGGCCGCCTGGGTATCAACACCATTATGCTCGATCCCAGCCAGACCGAACTCGGCGGGGTGGAAACCCGCCAGGACGCCAAAGCCTGTGCCGACCTGTTTCGCGCCCATCGCGACAGCATTCACGGCGTGGTGGTGGTGCTGCCTAACTTTGGTGATGAAAAAGCCATCGCCGAGACCCTGCGTCTCTCCGGCCTGAACGTGCCCGTGCTGGTGCAGGCCGAGGAGGACAACCTCGACAAAATGGGGCTGGCGACCCGTCGGGACAGCTTCTGCGGCAAGATCTCCCTGTGCAATAACCTGCGCCAGTACGGTATTCCCTTCACCCTTACCACCCAGCACGTCTGCGCCCTCAACGGCGAGGTGTTTGCGCAGGATCTGCGGCGTTTCGAGCAGGTCTGCCGCGTGGTGAGCAGCATGCGCGGCGTGCGCGTGGGGGCCATTGGTGCCCGTCCGGCGGGCTTTAACACCGTGCGCTACAGCGAAAAATTGCTGGAACGCCTGGGCATTGCCGTGGAAACCCTCGACCTGTCTGAAGTCTTTACCCGGATCAAAACCCTGCGCGATGACGATATCCGCGTGGATGAGAAGCGCCGGATCCTGATCGACAACGCCGACGCCAGCCGCATTCCACCGGAGAAGCTGATCACCATGGCCAAGCTGTTCGTGGTCATCAGCGAGTGGGTGGTCGCCAACGACATCGACACCACGGCGATCCAGTGCTGGACCTCGCTGCAGGAGAACCTCGGGATTAACGTCTGCTCGATCATGAGCGTGATGTCCGGCCAGCTGATGCCGAGCGCCTGCGAAGTGGACGTGATGGGGGCGCTTTCCATGTTCGCCCTGGCGAGCAGCAATATGAATCCGGCATCCATTGCCGACTGGAACAACAATTTCGGCGACGATCGCGACAAATGCGTTCTGTTCCACTGCGGTAACTTCGCTGCCGCAAGCCTCGAATCGCCGCACATGGGCACCGCCGATATCATCGGTACCACGGTGGGGAAAGAGAACACCTGCGGCGCGGTCCACGGTCGCCTGAAAAGCGGGCCGCTGACCTATTTCCGCCTGAGCACCGACGATCTGACCGGGGAAATTAAAGCCTACGTGGGCCAGGGCCAGTCGGTGGACGATCCGCTGGATACGGTGGGCTGCCGGGCGGTGATCCAGGTGCCGCATCTGGAGAACCTGCTGAACTGGATCTGCCGCAACGGCTTTGAGCATCACGTGGCGATGAACCACTCCGCCAGCGCGGAGATCCTGCACGAGGCGTTCACCCGCTACCTCGGCGTCTCAACCTATCTCCATCGCTAAGGCAGGAGGCCGCTATGTCGGTGACCAAGGACATCATCATCGCTCTCGATGAGGGCACCACCAATGCCAAAGCGGTGGCGCTGGATGCGAACGGGCATGTGGTGGCGAGTTTCTCCCGGGCGCTGGCCATCCAGACCCCGCACGAAGGCTGGGTTGAACAGTCCGCCGGGCTGCTGGTGGACGCCTCCCTTGAGGTGGTGGCCCGCGCCATCGCCACCGTCGGGGTGGAGCGGGTGGCCGCGCTGGCGATCAGCAACCAGCGTGAAACCGTGGTGGGCTGGGATCGGGCGACCGGCAAACCCATCGCCCCGGCGCTGAGCTGGCAGTGTTCCCGCACCGCGGCCTTTTGTCACCAGCTGCGTGAGCAGGGCCACGGCCCGCAGATCAAGGCGACAACGGGCCTGCCCATCGCGCCGCTGTTCTCGGCCTCCAAAATGCGCTGGCTACTGGATAACACCCCCGACGGCGCACGGCGTGCCGCCCGGGGCGAGATCTGCCTCGGCACCGTGGACAGCTGGCTGCTGTGGCACCTGACGCAGGGCCAGGCGTTTCGCTGCGACTACGCCAACGCCGCCCGCACCCAGCTGATGAGCCTGCACAGCGCCGACTGGGACCCGCAGATGCTGGCGCTGTTTGGCATTCCGCGCGCGGCGCTGCCTGATATCAGACCCTCCAGCGGCCTGTTCGGTTACACCCGTGGCTGCCCGTTCATTCCTGAGGGACTGCCGGTGATGGCAACGATCGGCGACTCCCACGCGGCGCTGTTTGCCCACGGTCTGGGCGCCGAAGGCTGCGTGAAAGCGACCTACGGCACCGGCTCGTCGGTGATGGCGCCGGTGGATTCCGCCCGCAGTGACGTCAGCGCCCTCGCCACGACCGTGGCATGGCATGACGGTGATTCGCTGGTCTTCGGGCTGGAGGGTAATATTCCCCACACCGGCGACGCGGTGGCCTGGATGGCGGACAGCACCGGGTTAAGCGAGCTGTCGCAGGCGGAGCTGACCCATGAGCTGAACACCCTGCCCCGCTCGGTGGACTCGACCCTCGGCGTCTATTTTGTCCCGGCCCTGACCGGGCTTGGCGCCCCCTGGTGGGACGAGAATGCCCGCGGGATGATCCACGGCCTGAGCCGCGGCGTGAAGCGCGCGCATCTGATCCGCGCGGCGCTGGAGTCGATCGCCTATCAGATTGCCGATGTCGTTGAGGCGATGCGCGTCCATCCGGGCTTTACCCTGAACGCGCTGATGGTCGACGGTGGGCCGACGAAAAACGACTGGCTGATGCAGTACCAGGCAGATCTGCTCGGCTGCCCGGTGATGCGCAGCGACGTGGCCGAACTCTCGGCGATGGGCGCGGCACTGCTGGCGCGGAAGGCGCTGTTTAACCTGACTACCGCCCAGCTGCGCCAGTATCTGCCGGAACATGTCACCTTTATGCCAGACATGGCGCGTCACGCCCGGTTGCAGACCCGCTGGCAAGCCTGGCAGGAGACGGTTAAGCGAGTACGGGCGTAAAAATGCCCCGCCTGGCGAAACCAGACGGGGCAAATAAACGGGTGCCTGTACCAAACCGACAACTGGATAAGCGGGGATTGCTCCCCGCATACCGCTACTTCTTCGCTTCGCAAGCGAGAACAGCTTTCAGTTCTCTGCCACCTTCCTTAAAGCTCAGTTCGCATAACTGCTCATGAACCAGAAACGTGACTCCCAGCACAGTTAAACCCAGTACCAGGATCGCCGCAAAGGCGTACTTGTTAAGCATGTCATTGCCTCCTTGCTAAGAAGAGGCTACCATCCAAATGTTTGGGTTTGGAGTGGTAGCCCCGGTTGATGGAAACATCTCCGGGGCTTTTGCTTTCTGCATCTCCGCACCTGCCTGAGCTCAGAAAGCATCAGGCACCCGCCGCCATACTACTCCCGCATGGGTGAAAAAACCGCCTTTTTACTGGTTATTTAACCAGGTTAATTTCTCTTTCAGAATACGTTTAGATCCTGAGTCGCGGTACGTTAAACCGCTACCATTCCGGGCGTAGAATGCAGCATCGCCAGCAGCACAAACTGTAAGTCGTGAATCAGCGATCTTATGTACGTTGCCAGCGAACCAGGGCAAAGGAACTGAACCAGTCCCAGCGTCAAAATCGATGCTGCGGTGACAACCATCGTTAACAGCAACGTGGCGATAGTTATCCAGACCAGCAAACGCCACGCGCGAAAAAACGTCATGATGGCAAACCCTGTTCTGCTCTCTGATGTTATTCAGCCCCCAGGATTAACCTGTCGGTGCTGTCGGTGAAGCATTAAGGCTTCAGCGATGATGTCCTGTTTGCTTTTTCGCGTTTCGTAAGCGGTGGCCTGCACGTATTCACAAAGTTCATCATCAATGCGCGCGCTCAGCATGGTTAACCGGGCATTTTTACTTTCCCCACGCGGTCTTCGATTCGATGGATAGCTTCTGATTTTTTCCACTCGTCCTCTCACTCAGGCATGCAGTTATTTCATGTCATGAAATATGAAAGTCTGCCTTAAGTATGTCAACATTCTGAACAAGAGGAGATTATGTTGAAGGAATGTAAAATCATAAAGACACATGAGTCATATACTTTTCAGTCGAAAGTGATGGTCATGACTTATGACGAACAGCATTAAAATAAATAATCATGTTTATAGTTAGTCTTTACTGGAAAGTCTTCAATGTTCGACGCGGGAAGGTGATGTGACAGGCTAGTTGAAATTTCCAGCTATACCAGAGCATTAGGTAACCTGACGGAGCCTGTGTAAAAAAGAGAGTGCAGGCCAGTGGTACAGATAACAAGCTTTATGTACTGCGATGTGTCGGGCAGTTCTGCGCAGTAAAAACGCGTAAATATTTAAGACTGACAGTAACAATTTTTTAAAAACAGCTATCCAGTGACATAATCAAGACAATTAATTAAGTCATTAAAGTTTGACATTAGTCAAATGAAGACCAGCCAGAAACGAGGAGCGCGCCAGACTGCGTTAATGCCGCAGGGGTTCTCCTGCGGCCTGCTAATTATTATGCCGTTTCCGTGCGCACGCGGAATGCCTCAAGCCGCCTGCGTTGCCGCCCGTCGCTGTCGAAATTATCCGCGGCCAGCCAGCCGCGCAGGGCCGCGTCACGTTCCGGCCATTCGCTGTCGATGATGGACAGCATATCGCTGTCGCGGTTCCGGCCTTTGCGCACCAGCTTCTGGCGCAGCCGCCCTTCCCAGGTAAAACCCAGCCGCTCAGCGGCCCGGCGAGAGGCAATGTTCATCGAATCGCACTTCCACTCCAGGCGACGGTAGCCCCGCTCAAAGCCATATTTCAGCAGCAGCCAGACAGCCTCTGTGCCGAGCGGGCTGTTTTTCATCTTGCGCGACCAGGTGACATGCCCTATCTCCACCGAGCCCAGCTGTTGTTCGATAGCCATATAGCAGACCAGCCCGACGGCCCGCTCGCTGCGGGCGTCGATCACCGCGAACGGCACCAGCCCCACATCCTGCACTTTGCCCTCAACCCACTGCGCGGTCTCCTCTACGCTTGCAGGCTGATTGCTGGCAAGCCAGGTCCAGTCGCTGTCGTCGCCCAGCGCATAGGCCTCGAACAGATCGTCCGAATGCTTCTGCGCATCCAGCGGCTCAAGGCGACAAAAACGCCCTTCCAGCACCCCACGCTCTAATACGCTGGCCCCCTGCCAGCCGGGAACAGGATCGTTAACCGTCTGTCCCCATTCATTGATTTCCGGCACGTCACTACCCCTTTTTGTTAACAGTTTGTTATTTCACAATACAGGATCGCCTGCATAACAGTACCGCTGAGTGGGCTAATAACTATAAATAATTCGTTATGCGCTTCGGGAATAAGCTAAGCAGAATTAAGACTTTCCTAAATCCGGCTCGGCCCCCTAACGTAACGGAGCATAAAACAATCAAAAACAAGATGTTCAGGGATCGCTATGACTAAAAAACTGCTGCCATTACTGGTGCTGGCTGCGCTGTCCGCTGCCGCGCACGCCGCTACGCCCCCGAATACGCTGGTTGTCGCTCAGGGTCTGGATGACATCGTGAGCCTCGATCCGGCAGAAGCCAACGAGCTGTCCAGTATCCAGACCGTACCGAGCCTCTATCAGCGTCTGGTGCAGCCGGACCGCGATAATCCGGAAAAAATCACCCCCATCCTGGCCGAAAGCTGGGAAGCGGATGCCGCAGCAAAAACCCTGACCATCAAGCTGAAACCTGACGCGAAGTTTGCTTCCGGTAACCCGCTGCGCCCGGAAGATGTCATTTTTTCGTATACCCGTGCTGTCACCCTGAACAAGTCCCCGGCCTTTATTCTTAACGTGCTGGGCTGGGAGCCGGGCAATATCGCCAGCCAGTTGAAAAAGGTGGATGACCACACCCTGCAACTGCACTGGACGGCGGACGTCAGCCCGGCCGTGGCGCTGAATATCCTCTCCACGCCGATTGCCTCGATTGTGGATGAGAAGCTGGTGGCCGCCAACGTGAAGGGCGACGATCGGGGCAACGCGTGGCTGAAAATGCACTCGGCAGGCAGCGGCGCATACAAAATGCGCGTCTACCAGCCGCATCAGGCCATCGTGCTGGAAGCCAACGACAGCGCCCCTGGCGGCGCGCCGAAGCTGAAAAACATCATTATCAAAAACGTGCCGGATCCCGCTTCCCGCCGCCTGCTGATCGAGCAGGGTGATGCCGATGTCGCCCGGGATCTCGGCGCGGACCAGATCAGCGCCCTCAACGGCAAGCCCGGTATCAAGGTGCTGAGCATCCCCTCTGCGGAGCAGAACTATCTGGTGTTTAACGCGGGCAACAGCGCCAATCCGCTGCTGAATAACCCTGCCTTCTGGGAAGCGTCACGCTGGCTGGTGGACTACGAGGGCATCACCAAAGATCTGCTCAAAGGCCAGTACTTTGTCCACCAGAGCTTCCTGCCGGTGGGCCTGCCGGGGGCGCTTGAGAACAACCCGTTCAAATTTGACCCGGCCAAAGCGAAAGAGATTTTAGCCAAAGCCGGCATCAAGGATGCTCACTTCACGCTGGACGTGGAGAACAAGCCGCCGTTTATCACCATCGCCCAGTCGATGCAGGCGAGCTTTGCCCAGGGCGGCGTGAAGGTCGACCTGCTGCCCGCAGCCGGCAGCCAGGTGTATGCCCGCGTGCGTGCCAAACAGCACCAGGCCGCTATTCGCCTGTGGATCCCGGACTACTTCGACGCTCACTCCAACGCCAGCGCCTTCGCGTGGAATGACGGCAAATCCAGCACCGTGGCCGGGCTTAACGGCTGGCAGATCCCGGAGCTTAACAAAGCCACGCTGGCGGCGGTTGCCGAGCCGGACCCGGCCAAACGTCTCGACCTGTATAAGCAGATGCAGGAACAGCTGCAGCAGAACTCCCCGTACGTGTTTGTCGATCAGGGCAAAACCCAGATTGTGGTGCGCGACAACGTGAAGGGTTATCAGCAGGGGCTGAACGCGGATATGGTCTGGTACGACAAAGTCACGAAGTAATTTGTAGACCGCACCTGCGGCCGTTGCCCGGTGGCGCTACGCTTACCGGGCCCAGGTTCCCAGGTGTTGTAGGCCGGGTAAGGCGTAGCCGCCACCCGGCATCAGGCCGCACATAACGATTTTCAGGCCGGGTAAGGCGAAGCTCCTATCCGGCAATAAGAGATTTACCATGCCACATCTTTCCACCCACGCGGCGCGCGTTTTACAGGGCCTGCTGACCCTGTTCCTCACGCTGCTCGGGCTTTTGCTCGTCACCTTTGCGCTCTCCGCGCTCTCCCCGGTCGATCGCGTTTTGCAGATCGTCGGCGATCACGCCAGCCAGTCCACCTACGATCAGGTTCGCCACCAGCTCGGCCTGGATCAGCCCCTGCCGGTGCAGTTCTGGCACTATCTGGTTAACCTTGTTCAGGGCGATCTGGGTACCGCCAGCGCCACCGGGCAGCCGGTGCTGCAGGATCTGCTCCACGCCTTCCCGGCAACCCTTGAGCTGGCCACGCTGGCGTTGATCCTCGGCGCCGTGCTGGGGGTGACTGCCGGGGTGCTGTGCGCCCGCTATGCCGGGTCGCCGCTGGATATGATCATCCGAACCCTCACCCTGCTCGGCAACTCGGTGCCCATTTTCTGGCTCGGGCTGCTGATGCTGGCCCTGTTCTACGCGAAGCTGCAGTGGAGCGCCGGGCCCGGTCGGCTGGATGATATCTGGCAGTACACCGTCGAACCGCGCACGGGATTTGCGCTGATCGACACCTGGCTTTCGTGGGATATGGCGGCATTTAAAAACGCCATCAGCCATCTGGTGCTGCCGGTGCTGCTGCTGGCCTACTACTCCCTGGCCAGCATCACCCGCCTCACCCGCTCGGCGTGCCTGAGCGAGATGAACAAAGAGTACATTCTGCTGGCCCGGGCCAAAGGCGCCGGGGAGATGACCATCCTGCTGCGCCACGTGCTGCCCAACATTCGCAGCACGCTGTTCACCGTCATTGCGCTGGCCTACACCAGCATGCTGGAGGGGGCAGTATTAACCGAAACGGTCTTCTCGTGGCCGGGGATTGGCCGCTACCTCACCACCGCCCTGTTCGCCGGAGACACCACCGCCATCATGGGCGGCACGCTGCTCATCGGCGTCTGTTTCGTGCTGATCAATAACCTCACCGACCTGCTGGTACGGTTCACTGACCCAAGGGTGCGCTGATGCCGTTTTATCTCTTTTTACGCCGTCTGCGCCGCTCGCCTGCGGCGTTTTGCGGGCTGGTCATCATTACCCTGTTGGTGCTGGTGGCGCTGTTTGCCCCGTGGCTGGCCCCGCTGGATCCGAACTGGCAGGACGCCGCTGCCCGCCTGCAGCCGCCCAATGCGCAGCACTGGCTCGGCACCGACAGCTACGGGCGGGACCTGCTCTCGCGGCTTATCTACGGCAGCCGTCCGGCGCTGGGGCTGGTGGCGCTGGTGACGGCGATCACCCTCCCTGCGGGCCTGCTGGTGGGGATTTTGTCCGGTTACTACGGCGGCTGGCTGGAGCGGGTATTAATGCGCTTTACCGACGTGGTGATGTCGATGCCGCGCCTGATCCTCGCCTTTGCCTTTGTCGCCATGCTCGGGCCGGGGCTGGTTAACGGTGCCCTGGCGCTGGCGCTAACCACCTGGCCGGCGTATGCCCGTCAGGCGCGCAGCGAAATCCAGCGCCTGCGTCACAGCGACTACCTCGCCGCCGCCGAGATGATGGGCATTCGCGGGATCCGCCTGCTGCTGGGACACATTTTGCCCCTGTGCCTGCCGTCGGCCATCGTGCGTCTGGCCCTCGATCTGGCGGGGATTATTCTGGCCGCCGCTGGTCTCGGCTTCCTCGGCCTTGGCGCACGACCGCCCATGGCGGAATGGGGAGCGATGATCGCCGACGGCATGCAGGTGATATTCGATCAGTGGTGGATAGCCGCCATTCCGGGCGGGGCGATCCTGATTGCCAGCCTGGCCTTCAACCTGCTGGGCGACGGCCTGCGCGATGTGCTGGAGCCACAACATGACTGAACAACGCATTATTGTCGACGCCCTGAACGTGGATTACCCCACCGCGCGGGTGGTCAACAACCTGAGCTTTACGCTGGGCAATGAACGCCTGGCGCTGGTGGGGGAGTCGGGTTCCGGCAAATCGATGACCGCCCGCTCGCTGATGGGGCTGGTGCGCAAGCCGGGGGTGGTCAGCGCCCAGCGGCTCAACGTGCTGGGTCACGATCTGACTGGCCTGTCGCCCCGCGGCTGGCGGCAGCTGCGCGGTAACGGGATCGCGATGATTCTCCAGGATCCGCGCTACGCCCTGAATCCGGTGAAAAACGTGCTGGCCCAGCTGGACGAAGCGTTAACCCTCCACCAGTCGCTGCCGCGCAGAGAGAGAGTGGACCGCATCCGGGCGCTGGTTAACGCCGTGGGCCTGACCGACGCGGTGCTTAGCCGTTACCCGGGAGAGCTCTCTGGGGGCATGGGCCAGCGGGTGATGATCGCCATTGCGCTGATCAACAACCCGCGGGTACTGATTGCCGATGAACCAACCTCGGCGCTGGACGCCCGCCTGCGCAACCAGATCCTCGAGCTGCTGGTGGAGCAGTGCGAACAGCGCCAGATGGCGATGCTGCTGATCAGCCACGATTTACCCCTGGTGGCCGAACATTGCGACCGCGTGCTGGTGATGTATCAGGGTGAGAAAGTGGATGAGATGGCGGCCAGCCAGCTGCCTCAGGCCACGCATCCCTATACCCGGACGCTGTGGACCTGCCGACCCAATGCGAGCACGTTCGGGCAGATGCTGCCGACGCTCGACCGCACTCAGCCCTGGAAGGAGGCGACAGATGGCACTCGTTAATGTGGATCGGCTGCAGGTGACGTTTGGCGAAAAAACCGCGGTCTCCGCCGCCAGCTTTACGATTGAGAGAGGCGAAACCTTCAGCCTGATTGGCGAATCGGGCTGCGGGAAATCGACCATCCTGCGGGTGCTGGCCGGGCTACAGCGCCAGTGGCGCGGCAACGTTCAGGTGCTGGGCGACAGGCTCCAGCCCGGCGCGCGTTTTACCGGATCGCTGCGCCGCAACGTGCAGATGGTGTTTCAGGATCCCTGGGCCTCGCTGCATCCGAACCATACTATTTCGCGCACGTTAGCAGAGCCGCTCAGGATCCACGGTGAAACGCAGATCTCTCAAAAAGTGGACGATGCCCTGCAGCAGGTGGGGCTCTCTGCCGATGCGGGTAAACGCTATCCCCACCAGCTCAGCGGCGGGCAGCGCCAGCGCGTGGCGATTGCCCGGGCGCTGCTGTTGCGTCCGCAGCTTCTGCTGCTGGATGAGCCCACCTCGGCGCTGGATATGTCGGTGCAGGCGGAGATCCTGAATTTGCTCAACCGGCTGAAACAGCAGCACGGGATGACCTATCTGCTGGTGAGTCATGATGCCGATGTGATTGCCCATATGTCAGACCGGGCGGCGTTTATGGCGGGGGGTGTGATCCAACGGTTCTTTGACCGACAGGCGTTGAACGCGGATGAACATCGAATGAAATAGTCGAGTTGCCCGGCGGCGCGGCGCTTGCACGGGCCTACAAGCTAAAGGTTGTGTAGGCCGGGTAAGCGTCAGCGCCACCCGGCAGAGCAATGCAGATTACTTCAGGTTCTTAAGCATTTTCACCGTCGCGTCCAGGTCAATCTCATCTTCCGAGAAGATGTAGGTTTTGCCCTGGAAGGTGGTGATGGCCAGTTTTCTCACCGTGCGCATCTCGCCTGCTTTCGCCGTTGATTTCGGCGCGATATTGCCCATCAGGCTCTTCACCGACAGCACGCCGTTCTCTTTATCAATCCGGGTTTCAGCAGGCTCTTCTTCGCTGTAGACCAGGTAAGACTTGATGGAGGTGATTTTATGGCGCTCACCGTCGAGGAAGATGTACTTGCTCTCCGGGATCACCTTCACCGCATAAGCCGACAACCCCTTGTTGTTGGTGGTGGGTTCAAAGGTCACCGCGGCATCTTTCTTAATCAGATCGGGATTGGCGACCTTAATCACATGAAAATAGCGGTTATCGCCGTTTTCATCTTTGATAAATCCAAAGCCCTTATCTGCAAACCAGGTTGTGATTGTTCCGTTCATCGCCATCGTTGTTACCGCCTAATTAATCGTTACTCACGCATTTTTTGCCGCGCGCAGTGTAAAGCACAACGCCTGCGCAGACCATGTCTTTCACGCAGAAACTACTCATTGCCCCACTGGTTGAGGAAATTAGCAATATCATCAATACGCTGGGTGCTGATACCGGCTTCCACCGCCATCTCGGTCTGCGCCGCTTCGCTGATCTCTTCGTTATTCATCAGGCGGGTGATCAGCAGCTGGAAATAGAGCGCCAGGGAATCACGCTCTGACTCGTTAACCGGCTCGGCGGCTTCCGTCGTGTACTCATCCACGATGTCATAAAATTTAATCGGTACGTCGTTGCTCATATCTGCTCCTCAGGGTGTCGGTTGCTGCCTGATAATAGCATTCTCACGACGTTTTGCCTTCCTGAAGGGAGCGATGTGGCCTGTCGTCAGGGATTTCCGGAATGCGCCACGCAGATTAAAAAGTTACCTGTGCCCGACGCTTTGATTCATTTCTTGCCCGCCATAAAGTATGGCCCGTTCTCCTGACACGTTGACTTTATGGGCCAGTCTGAAAATGGAAGTTTCCATATTGTCAACTTACTATCCACTTCATAGAATGTTTCCAGGATGGAAACAAGGGGCAAGGATGCATGTCGTATCAAGAGCACCATTTGATATCGCTACCAGACGATTTCCCAATCAGGCGCTAGCCCTGCAGGACCTTTACCGGGTTTTGAAGAAGGAAATTTATCCGTCACCCGATCTGATGCGAAAGCGATTCCCCAGCCTGGACAGAATGAAATACCGTGAAAAATGGTGGGTCATAGATGTAGGTGGCGGGCACTTGCGCGTGATCTTTTTTGCTGATTTTGAGCGGGGAAGGATTTTTATCAAACATATCAGTACCCATGCAGAGTATGACAAGCTGACGGACGTCTACCGGAGAACTAAAGAATGAATTACGCACAAGCTATCAAAGCAGCCAACGATCTGGCAAACGTCCTGCCTTTTCTGGGAGCGCGTCCGTCTCGCAAAGACTACGAGGATGCGTTGGCGTTGGTGGAATATCTGATCGAGCATCAGCCCGATAGCCCGCTGATTGATATGCTGACCGCCAGAATCGATAAATACGAGCATGAATCGCCAGAGTTTGCCGGGTTTAACGGCCGTATTGCCAGTACGCCTTCCGGCGTTGCGTTGCTACGCACACTGATGGATCAGTATCACCTGACGCAGAGCGATCTGGAGAACGAGATTGGTAAGAAGTCGCTGGTCAGCCGGATCCTGAAAGGAGAACGCACGTTAACGCTGGACCATATGCGGGCGCTGGCGAAGCGTTTTGATTTGCCGGTAAGTGCGTTTGTGGGGAACTGAAGGAGAACCTCCCCCGTTGTCTATACTCAACCTGTAACAGACAACGGAGTGCGCTATGCCTTTACCCGACTTCAAATCCTCTGAACCCTACACCCTTGGCATCGAACTGGAACTGCAGGTGGTTAACCCGCCGGGCAACGATCTGAGTCAGGACTCCTCCGCGCTTATCGCCGCCGTCAAAGACGACATCAAAGGCGGGGAAGTGAAGCACGATATCACCGAAAGCATGCTCGAGATCGCCACCGGCGTGTGCCAGAACATCGACCAGGCGGCAGCGCAGTTTTCCGCCATGCAGCAGAGCATTCTGCGGGCCGCGGCGGAGCAACACATCCAGATTTGCGGCGGCGGTACGCATCCGTTCCAGAAGTGGCAGCGTCAGGAGGTGTGCGAGGACGAGCGCTATAACGCCACGCTGGAGCGCTTTGGCTATCTGATTTTACAGGCCACGGTGTTTGGTCAGCACGTGCACGTCGGCTGTCGCACCGGGGATGACGCCATCTACCTGCTGCACGGGCTGTCGCGCTTTGTGCCGCACTTTATCGCCCTGGCGGCCACCTCGCCCTATATGCAGGGCACCGACACCAAATTCTCCTCGTCGCGGCTCAATATCTTCTCCGGGTTCCCGGATAACGGCCTGATGCCGTGGGTCAACAGCTGGCAGGAGTTCGAAGGGCTGTTTCGTCGCCTGAGTTCCACCAGCATGATCGACAGCATTAAGGATCTGCACTGGGATATTCGTCCGAGCCCCCATTTCGGCACCGTAGAGGTGCGGGTGATGGATACCCCGCTCACCCTCGCCCATGCCATCAATATTGCCGGGCTGATCCAGGCCATTTCCCACTGGCTGCTGACCACCCGGCCCTATAAGCATCAGGAGCGGGATTTTTTACTCTATCGCTTCAACCGTTTTCAGGCCTGCCGCTACGGGCTGGAGGGGATCCTGACCGACGTCCACACCGGCGAGCAAAAAACCATTGCCGAGGATCTCGCCTGGCTGCTGGAGCGCGTCGCGCCGTCGGCGGAAAAACTGGGCGCCAGCAGCGCTATCCAGGAAATTGCCCTGCGGTTAAAGCAGGGCAAGAGCGAGGCGCAGCTTATGCGGGACTTTATCGCCGACGGCGGCTCGCTTATTTCTCTGGTGCAGAAACACTGCGATCTGTGGGCGACGAGTCCGTAAGGCGGTGCCCCCACTCGCGCAGACGCTGGAACAGCACAAACAGCGCCGGGATAAAGACAATCCCCACCAGGGTGGCCACCAGCATACCGCTGAACACCGTGGTGCCGATGATACGGCGGCTCTGGGCGCCCGCCCCGGTCGCCAGCATCATCGGTAACACGCCGATAATGAACGACACGGCGGTCATCATCACCGCCCGGAAACGGCGCGAGGCCGCTTCCCGGGCGGCATCGACAATCGCCATCCCCGCATTGCGCCGCGCGCGGGCAAACTCCACGATCAGAATCGCGTTTTTGGCGGCGAGGGCTATCAGCAGCACCAGGCCAATCTGCACGTAAACGTCATTGGCGTAGCCAGCTACCCAGAGCCACACCAGCGCCCCGCCGATGGCGAACAGCACCGAGAGCATCACGCTTGCCGGCAGCGTCCAGCTTTCGTACTGGGCGACGAGGAACAGCCACGCCATCACCACCGCCGCCAGCACAATCCAGACTGCCTGATTCCCGGTCTGCTGCTCCTGATACGACATACCGCTCCAGGCGTAGTCGTACCCGGCGGGCAGGTGCTCCGCCAGAAGCTGCCCCATCGCCGCCATCGCCGTACTGCTGCTGACCCCGGCTGCCGCGGAGCCGCTCACGGAGACGGACGGGAACTGGTTGTACTGCTGCAGGAACGGCGCGCCGACGGTGGGCGTGATGGTGACGAGGTTGCTCAGGCGCACCCGCTCGCCGTTGTTGCTGCGCACGAACAGCTCGCTAATCTGCTCCGCACGCTCGCGCCACTGCATCTCGTTTTGCATCACCACATGGTAGACGCGGTTGTTGATGCTGAAATCCCCGGCGCGGGTGCCGCCAAAGGCGGTCTGCAGGCTGGTGAAGATCCGCGAGACCGGCACGTCGAGACGCGCGGCCCGCTCACGGTCGACGGTGAGCGTCAGCTGTGGCACGTTGCTGCTCCAGGTGGTGAAGACCCGGTTCAGCTGCGGATGCTGGTTGGCGGTGATTAACACGTTACGCGTTACGCGCTCCAGCTCCGCCGGACTCTGCCCCGCCTGGGCCTGAATGCGCAGGTCGAAGCCGGAGGCGTTGCCCAGCCCCGGCAGCGTCGGCGGCGCGAAGGTCATGATGGTGGCTTCCGGCAGTGCCAGCAGCTGGCGCTGCAACGTCCCCATCACCTCATCCAGCGCCGGGCGCTCGCGCCAGTCTTTCAGCATCACCGAGATAAAGCCGCCGTTGGAGGCGCTGGTGCCGTTGAGAATGTTAAATCCGGAGACCTGAATCACGTCTTCGACTGCCGGATTTTTCGCGATCAGCTCCCGGGCGGTTTTCATCACCGCTTCGGTGCGCTCCAGCGAGGCCGCTTCCGGCAGCTGGACGCTGGCGAAGAAGTAGCCCTGATCCTCCTGGGGCAGGAAGCCCTTTGGCATCGACATAAAGCTGAACACCACCACCGCCGCCGCCCCCGCGGTGGCCAGCAGCGCCAGCCACGGGCGCAGGTTAAACAGGCTGACGACGCGGGTATAAAGGTGGCGGATGGCGTCCAGCCCGCGGTTAAAGCCGCGGAAAATTGCCGCCGGGCGCGCAGGACGCGGGCGCAGCAGCAGGGCGCACAGGGCGGGCGTCAGGGTCAGCGCCACCAGGCTTGAGAGGGTAACCGCCGTCGAGAGCGTCACCGCGAACTGGCGGTACAGCTCGCCGACGATCCCCGGCAGCAGCGCCACCGGCACAAACACCGCCAGCAGCACCAGGGTGGTGGCGATCACCGGCCCGGCAATCTGGCGCAGCGCCTGGGCGGTGGCCGCCGTGCGGCTCTGCCCTTCCGCCATCAGGGTTTCGACGCTCTCCACCACCACGATGGCGTCATCCACCACCATGGTCAGGGCCAGAATAAGGGCAAACAGGCTCAGGGTATTGGCGGAGTACCCCAGGGTATAGAGCACCGCGAACGTGCCCAGCAGCGACACCGGAATGGCGAGGGCGACGATCAGCGTGGCGCGCCAGCTCTGCAGGAACAGGGAGACCACCACCACGACCGCCAGCAGGGTCAGCGCCAGCGAGACGCCAGTCTCCTTGATGGTCGCCGCAACAAAGGTGGTGGTGTCGAACTTCACCTCATATTTCAGATCGGCCGGGAAGCGTGTCGAAAGGCGCTCCAGCTCCGCGCGCACCGCGTCGGCCACCCGCAGGGCATTGGCGGACGGCGTCGGGTAGATCCCCAGATAAGCCGAGTCATGACCGTTAAGCTGAGCGCCGGAGCTGTAGCTGCGCGAGCCGAGTTCGAGGGTGGCGACATCTTTCAGGCGCACCAGCTGGCCCATCTCGCCTGCACGAAGGATGATCCCGGCGAAGTCTTCAGCCTGATTTAAGCGTCCCAGCCCGTTGATGGTCAGGGTCTGCTGCTGGCCGTTAAAGACCGGCGGCGTGCCCACCTGCCCCGCCGCCCCTTGCACATTCTGCTCGCGCAGTGCCTGGGCGACGTCGTCGGTGGTGACGTTGAGAGCGTTCATGCGATCCGGTCGCAGCCAGATGCGCATGCTGTAGTCCCGCGCGCCAAACATCTGTACCTGCCCGACCCCCGGTAAACGCGCCAGCGCCTCGCGTACCTGGGTGCTGGCGTAGTTGCTGACGAACAGCGGCGTGTGGGTGTTGTTAGGTGAGTAAAGACTTACCCCCATCATCAGGTTGGTGGCACGCTTGCGCACCTGCACGCCGTTTTGCTGGGCTTCGGTGGGCAACTGCGCCACGGCCTGGGCCACGCGATTCTGCACGTCGATGGCGGCGAGGTCCGGGTCGGTGCCTGCCGCAAACGTGATGTTCAGGCTGTAGCTGCCTTCGTCGGAGCTGGTGGACTCCATGTAAAGCATGTGATCCACGCCGTTGAGCTGGGTCTCCAGCGGCGTGGCGATGGCCTCCGCCACGTCGGCCGAGCCGGCCCCCGGCCATGAGGCTGACACATTCACAACCGGCGGGGTGATCTGCGGGTACTGCTCCACCGGAATAATCTTCAGGGCGATCGCCCCCAGCAGCGCTACCCCCAGCGCAATGACCATCGCGAAGCGCGGGCGTTTGATGAAAAACGTCAGCATGATGGCTCCTTAATTCAGTATCTGGACGGCAGCGCCCGGCTGCACGCGCTGCGCGCCGTCAGCGATGGCTCGCTCCCCGGCCTGCACACCGGAGGCAATCTGAAACTGCTGGCCGATCTGCCCGGCAATGTGAAGGGGGCGTTGTTCGGCTTTGCCCTCGGCGTTAACCACCCAGGCGAAGTAGCCGTCGCTGTTTTGCTGGACCGCCGCGGCAGGCAGGGTCAGCACCGGCTGCTCGCTTGCCGGACGCAGATACACATTCAGGTTACCGCCGGGCAGCAGCTGATGGCGCGGGTTGGCGAACTCGGCGCGCAGCATCACGCTGGCGGTGCGCGGGTCGATGCGGTTATCCACCGAGGTCAGTTCCCCGGCCACGCGCTGGCCGTTACTGTCGATCAGCGCCTGCCACGCCTGCTTCATGGCGTGGATATCCGCATGCTGTCCGGCCCTGGTGGCAAACGCCCCCTCTTCCAGCGCGAAGGCGATGCGGATGGGATCGAGCTGCACCACTTCCGCCAGCACGCCGCTGGCCGGATTCACCAGGCTACCCACGTGGAACGGGCTGTGCCCCACGCGGCCATCGATGGGGGAGATGATGCGGGTGTAAGTCAGGGTCAGGTTGCGGGCCTCGAGCCGGGCTCGGGCCTGCTCCAGCGCGGCGCTGGCCACATCGCGCTGCATGCGGGCGTTGTCCACGTCGTGGCGGCTGATGGCGTTGTTGCTGCCCAGGCTTTCGAAGCGTGAAAGCTGCTGCTGCGCCTGACGCAGCGTGGCTTCCGCGCTTTTCACCTCGGCCTGCGCCAGGCGCACGGCGGCACGCGGCTCGGCATCGTCCAGCTCAAACAGCACATCGCCTTTTTTCACGTACTGCCCGTCACGAAAGTGGGTGCGGGTGATGACGCCTTCCGTGCGGGCCCGCAGTTCGACGGTGTGGATGGCTTCGATACGGCCCGGGATGTGACGCTCTGCCGCGTGGGCGGTCTGCTCCACGGTGGCAACGCGCACGGGAATGGGGGCGGCAAAGGCGGAATTCAGGGTACAGACGAGGAGCGCGAACAGGAGTGGATATTTCATGGGGAGTATCTCGGTGTTTATCCCCTCACCCCGGCCCTCTCCCCAAAGGGGCGAGGGAGAAAACCGGGCGCCCCCCTCTCTCCTGTTGGCGAGGGAGAGTACCGGGCGGTCCCCTCTCCCCTTTGGGGAGAGGGTCAGGGTGAGGGGTAAGGTTTTAAGTTTTTGTTATGCAGCCTTACGGAACCTGCGGGTCAGGCGTTTCTCGATCTCAACGACGAAGAACATCGCGCCCGCGGTCGCCAGGGTTACGCCCCAGTAGCGCAGCGGCAGGGCTTCGGTGCCGAACAGCATCTGCATAAACGGCAGGTAGATAATCGCCAGCTGCAGCAGAAGCAGCACGCCCGTCACCAGCCAGATCCCTTTGTTCGCCAGCAGGCCGCGGTTCAGGGAGAAGCCCTCGGTGTTGCGGCAGTTAATCATGTAGACCCACTGGGCGCAGACCAGCATCTGCAGCAGCACGGTACGGATAAACTCGGCGCTGTGGCCGCGCGGGGCCAGCCAGGCTTCCAGCGCAAAGGCGGCGACGGCGATCAGGGTGCCGACGAAGGCCACGCGCCAGACGGCATACGCGTCCATCACGTGCTGCCCGGTCTGACGCGGTGGGCGACGCATGATATTGCGCTCGGCGGCTTCAAACGCCAGACCGAAGGAGAGCGTGGCGGAGGTCGCCATGTTCATCCACAAAATCAGCACCGGCGTCAGGGGAATGATGTTCCCCGCCAGCAGGGCAATCACAATCAGCAGACCCTGCGCGAGGTTGGTCGGCATGATGAACAGAATGGTCTTCTTCAGGTTGTCGTAGACGCGACGCCCCTCTTTCACCGCGCTGGCGATGGTGGCGAAGTTGTCGTCCGTCAGCACCATGTCGGCGGCCTCTTTGGTCACTTCGGTGCCCTTGATGCCCATCGCGATCCCGACGTCCGCCTGGCGCAGCGCCGGGGCATCGTTCACGCCGTCACCGGTCATGCCGACAATTTCACCTTTCTCCTGCAGGGCTTTCACCAGGCGCAGCTTATGCTCCGGGCTGGTGCGGGCGAAGATGTCATACTCCACCGCCGCTTTTGCCAGCTCGGCATCATCCATGTGCTCCAGCTGATAGCCGGTCACCGCCTGGGCGCTGTTGGCGATCCCCAGCATCTGGCCGATGCTCATCGCCGTCTGCGGGTGATCCCCGGTGATCATCTTCACGCGGATCCCCGCCTGCTGGCAGGCGTGAATGGCGTCGATGGCCTCCGGACGCGGCGGATCCATCATCCCGGCGATGCCGAGGAAGATCAGGCCGTGGCTGAGGTCGTCATGGGTTAACGTCTGCTCACCGTTCGCCGGTTTGAAGGCTGCCGCCACCATCCGCAGCCCCTGGCGGGCATAGCGCTCCATCTCGGCTTCCCAGTAGCTGCGGTTAAAGGCTTCGGCACCGCTGCGGGTCTGCTGCTGTGCACAGAGGGCGAAAATCACGTCCGGCGCGCCGGTAATCAAAATCTGCTCCTCACTGCCAATCTGGTAGTGAGTGCTCATGTATTTGTACTGCGAGTCGAACGGGATCTTGTTGATAAGCGTGGTCATGATCGGCGCAAGGTGGGCCTTGGCCGCCAGCACCTTCAGGGCGCCTTCGGTTGGCCCGCCGGTGATGCCCCACAGGCCGCGCTCGTCCTGAATCATCTGGCTGTCGTTACACAGGTCGACGGTGCGCAGATACTGCTCCAGCACGGTACCCGGCTGGATCTGCACCGGCTCGTCGCTGCCCTCCAGACAGATGTTGCCTTCCGGGGCGTAGCTGTCGCCCTCCACGCGGTAGCAGCTGTCGGCGGTGATGATCGCCTTAACGGTCATCTCGTTCATGGTCAGGGTGCCGGTTTTATCCGAGCACACCACGGTCATCGCCCCCAGGGTTTCGACGGTGGGCAGTTTACGAATGATGGCGCGCTTACGGGCCATCGCCTGCACGCCCAGAGAGAGGATGATGGAGATAATGGCAGGCAGCCCTTCCGGCACCGCCGCCACCGCCAGGCTGATCAAGGAGAGCAGCAGTTCGCCGATGGGCATGTCGCGCAGCAAAAGGCTAAAGACGAACAGCGCGGCCATCATCGCCATGATGATCCCGAAGATGGCCTTGCCGAGCTTGTCCATCTGCACCAGCAGCGGCGTGCGGTGTTTTTCGATCTCGGCCATCATCTGGTTAATGTGGCCCAGTTCGGTCTCCTGGCCAGTGGCAATCACCACCCCGACGCCACCGCCTGCGCTCACCGTCGTACCGGAGAAAACCAGATTGGTGCGATCGCCGAGCGGTAATTCCCCGTTCAGCGGCTGGGTGTGTTTATCCACGACCGTGGATTCGCCGGTCAGAATTGCCTCTTCCACGCGTAAATTATGCGCCTCAATTAAGCGCATATCTGCCGGAATACGATCTCCGGCGCGCAGGACAATAATATCCCCGGGGACTATTTCAGTTGTGGGTATTGTTTCATGATTTCCGTCACGAATAACCCGCGCATCGCTGGCGAGCATATTCCGGATACTGCTCAGTGATTTTTCGGCGTTACTTTCCTGAATATGACCAATTAAGGCATTAATGACCGCCACGCCCAGAATAACCAGGGTATCGACCCAGTGACCCATAATTGCGGTTAACACCGCAGCGGCCAGCAGGACATAAATTAAGACATCATTAAAATGGGCCAGAAAACGCAACCAGGCCGGACGGGCTTTTTTCTCCGGCAGGGCATTAGGGCCATGCTGCTGCAGGCGCGCCTGCGCCTCAGCACGGCTTAAACCCGCAGCGGTGCTCTGCCGGGCGGCGAGCGTCTGGTCTACCGTCTGCTGGTAGGCCAGGTTCGGCGTGGTGCCCGGCGTGGGCGGCGTCTGGGTATGATGCATTTTGGTCATATATCAGCTCCTTCAGTTTGCGGTGAGCAAAAGCCTGAATTCCATTTCTGCTTTTATAAATGAGTCGACAATAATGGGTTGTCACGGGAATTAATTTAACGCACTATTATTGCTACCGACGGCATTAAACAGATAACGTTTCATTTCAATAGGGCGATTTTTACAAATTATTTCTAAACCGATATTAAACGAGAGGGAAGCATGTTTGGTATTTACCGGGGACGACGTCTGGCGTTATATATTTTCGTTGCCATTGTTATTGCGACGTTAATTGGAATCAGCACCTATACCTTTGTAAAATTACTCGCGGGAGGATGACAGTAATTTACATTAATGGAGATTAATAGCGTTAATTATCTCCTGGCAGGCATCATTCATTGAATTAGCGGCGGATTATTTATCATCCGCGCCTCTGACGGTTGATATTGCTTTACGAAGGCCTATCCGTGACAATGTTATTTTTAACTGATGATTAACATTATTATGAAGCACCCGTTAGAATCGCTGTTAACGGCAGGCGGCATCTTACTGATGGCCTTTCTCTCCGTTTTGCTGTTGCCTGCTCCGTCGCTTGGGCTGGTGGTGGCGCAAAAGCTGATGAGCACCTTCCATCTGATGGATCTCAACCAGCTTTACACCCTCCTCTTCTGCCTGTGGTTTTTGGTGCTCGGCGCCATTGAATTTTTTGTGCTGCGTTTCATCTGGCGCCGCTGGTTTTCACGGGCGTCGTAAGCCGGTAAAATCGCGCATGCCGTGGACCAGGGCTTCACACCAGGCCGCGTAGTCGTGGCCGCTGGACCACGGATGGAAGCTGACGCGGTAGCCTTTCTGCCGCAAGACCTGTTCAAAATCCAGGGTCGTGCGATAGATCCCCCCGCCAGGCCCGGTGGTTTCGAACTTCCCGGCCTGCAGCCAGAAGCGTACCGGATACTGTGGAGACTGCTGGTACTGACGCGTCAGCCAGCCCGGCTTCTCTCCTTTTGGCGCCCACCAGTACGAGCCGGACAGGCTCAGCACATTGCCAAACAGACGCGGATAGCGCAGCGCCACCCATGACGAGGCAATCCCGCCGTAGCTTGACCCCGCCAGCACGGTTTTCTGCCGCTGCAGGGCTACCCCCTGCCCGCGTAACCACGGCAGCAGTTCATGGGCCATAAAGTCGGCAAAATCCGCGTTCGGCGGCAGCTCTTTACTACGCCTGGCGTGATCGAGACTGTCGATAAACACCACGTTAACCGGCGGGAGATGGTGGCGGGCAATCAGGCCATCCAGCACGTTGGCGAAGTGGTAGTCGTCCTGATAGATCTGCCCGTCAAAGAGGATTAACGTCCAGCGTGCAGGTTGCGCGCTGCGCGGTTTGTAGATCATCACTTCGCGGGAATTACCCAGAATAGTGCTGGTCAGTCTCTGGCGGCTCAGCGAACCTTGTATCAGTGGCTTCGCCGTAGCCTGAACGGAACAATAGCGCGCCGGGGTGAGATCGAGCAGTGAATAGCGGTTCCAGCGATCCGTCTTCTGTTCACCAAAGGTATTCGGGTTTAGCGGATCGGCCTGGGCGCTGACGAGGATCGCGCGTCGCTGTTCTCGGGGAGAGCCGTCGATTGTCGGCACATCCGGGGCGAGCTTGTACTGCATCACCGTGTCGGCGGGCACGACGTAGCTGCGAAACCAGACGTCACTTTTCCCCAGGCGGAACAGCGGATCGTGATCCCCCGCCGGAGAACCGAGAATAAAGACGTTGCCGCGCGCGCCGCGCCACAGGAAGGTGACACGCTTGTGGCGCGCGTCTACCGGCTCCACCATCGGCGTTCCCTGCCGAATTTGCGCCTGCCAGAACGCATCGGTACTCCCACCGGCAGCAATCGTTTTAGCCAGCCCCTGTAGCGTGGGGCTTTCAGGCGACAGCATTTGCATACGCGGTAGCGCAGAGGTCTCTTTCATCCGCCACTGAAAACGCCAGGGCTTGCCTGCTTCGCCATGCAGCACCAGCGAGCTGTTCTGCTTTACCGGCAGGGCAAACAGCAGGGTGTGTTCACCGTCGGCAGGCCCGCTCTCGATCAGCGTGCGAAGACGGCGATTCTGGCTGTCCAGCAGACGGGCATCGGTTACACCGTTCAGCGTGGCCGAAACATAGTTTTCACCGAGCTCCGGCAGGCTAAAACAGACTTCACCGCTGGCATCAAACTTTCCCTGAACGTCTCCCTGCAGGGAGGACTGTTCGCACGTCGCCGCCACGGCGGGCAGTGCCCCGATCCCTAATAACAACCCACTCCATGCTCTCTTCATGACCGCGTATTCCCCGACGAAATTTGTTACCAACGCTAATGCAAATGGTAATAATTTGCAATATCATCTGAGCCGATTGACCGGTGTTTTTATGGCGATAGCAACCAAGGATGTAAAATAAAAATTTTTAAAAATAATAAGATAATGCAGGCATGGCTGCTGAGTCTGGCCACGGTTAGCGTGGCGGCTCAGGCAGAAAACAGAGAAGAAACCATTACGGTAACGCAGGGAACGAGTGAAGACCCCACTGCCCAGGTGACGGGAATTGTGGCAACCAAAACCCTCTCCTCCACCAAGACCAGCGCGGAGATCGTGAGGACACCGCAGTCGGTATCGGTGATCACCCGCGATCAGATGAACATGCAGGACGTAACGTCCGTATCGCAGGCGCTACGCTACTCGGCGGGCGTGTTTACCGAGTACCGCGGATCCTCTAACCGTAACGATGAAGTGTTTGTGCGTGGCTTTAGCTATGTGCCGAAATTCCTCGACGGCTTAAGTTTCGGTGCCACCGCCTCGTCACAGACAGGAACGATTGACCCCTGGTTGCTGGAGCGGGTGGAGCTGGTGCGTGGCCCGGCCTCGGTCCTGTTTGGCCAGGTCAATCCGGGTGGGTTGATCAGCATGATCAGCAAGCGCCCTACTGCTGAATCTATTCACAACGTTCAGTTCCGCACCGGCAATAACGATCTCGCGGAGGGGGCGTTTGATTTTGGTGGCAAGCTCAGCGATGACGGTCGCGTGCTCTATCGCGTGAACGGTATCGGCCGCACCCAGCATAATCAGGTGGAGGATTATAAAGAGACGCGCATGGCGATTGCGCCAGCGATCGCCTGGTACCCGAACGATCAGACCCGCTTTACGCTGTTGACCAGCTACCAGAAAGATCCCGATGCGGGATACCGCAACTTCCTGCCCGCGTACGGCACGGTAAAGAGCGTCGACGGTAAATACATCCCGCGCGATTTTAACGTCAGCGATCCGGACTACGACCAATCCTGGCGCGAGCAGACGATGATCGGCTATGAGCTGGAGCATCAGTTCGCTGATAACCTTACCTTCCGCCAGAACGCGCGTTACGCCACCATCAAGCAGAAGTATCGTTATCTGGTCTACGCCACCAGCGCCGCCAACAGTTCTCTGTTGACCCGCCGCGCCCAGCATGAAGAGCGCACCACCAATGAATTTGGCCTTGATAACCAGCTGGAGTATCTGGCGAATACCGGTGCCATCAGCCACACCCTGCTCGGCGGTTTCGACTATAAAACCAGCAAAGATAAACAGCTCCTGGCGCGCGGAAGCGGTTCGCAGTATGACCTCGACTGGCAAAATCCAGTTTACGGGGTGAATGTGGACGAAAGCAGCTTCAGGATTGCCACCGACGAGCAGCAAAATCTCGATCAGATGGGGCTGTATCTGCAGGACCAGATGAGCTGGCATAACTGGGAGTGGCTGGTCTCCGGGCGTTATGACTGGAGCGAAGTGCGCACCAACGACTTCACCGATAACAGCTTCACTCAGCAGAATGACAGTAAACTCACCTGGCGTACCGGTCTGCTGTACGCGTTCGACTTTGGTCTCTCGCCCTACGTCAGCTATAGCACCTCGTTTGAACCGAACCTGCAAACCAACCGGGCGCCGGGCGTGGGGCCGTTTAAACCGACCACCGGGGAGCAAACCGAAATCGGCCTGAAGTATCAGCCGGTCGATACCACCCTGATGACTCTGGCGCTGTACGATTTAACCCAGGATAACGTGGCGACCTACAACAGCGCCGAAGGCTGGTTCGAGAACGCAGGTAAGGTGCGCTCGAAGGGCGTTGAGGCGGAGATCCACTCCACGCTGATGGACAACATCAACCTTATTGGCGCTTACACTTACACGGATGCGAAAACCGAGAGCACAACGGTGGCGGGAACCGAAGGCAAAACGCCTGCGCGTATTCCGACGCATATGGCGTCGGCTTTCGCCAGCTACACCCTACCCGGCGGCGCGCTGAAAAGCCTGACCGCAGGCGTGGGCATGCGCTACATCGGCACCAGCTACGGCGACGCGAAGAACAGCTTCAAAGTGCCATCGGTCGATCTGTATGACGCTATGCTGAGCTACGATCTGGGGGAGATGAACAGGAGCCTGAAAGGGGCCAGCGTGCAGTTCAACGTCAACAACGTGGCGGATACGAAGTACGTTGCCTCATGCGCAAGCGATACGGCGTGCTTCTACGGCATTGGTCGTACGATGACGGCGACGGTGAATTACCGCTGGTAATGTGCCTGGCAAAAAATGCCGGGTGGCGGCTGCGCCTTACCCGGCCTACGTTTCCAGTCCAATTGTAGGCCCGGTAAGCGCAGCGGCACCGTGCCAAAAAAATGCCGGGTTCGTTGCGCTCAGTGCGCCCGGCTGTGGTTATCCTTGCGATACGCGCCGGGCGGCTGGTTGAAGGTGCGGGTGAAGACGCGGGTAAAGGTCTGCTGGGAGTCGAAGCCGTAGCGCAGGCAGATGTCGTACACCTTTTCATCTGACTCACGCAGATCCCGCGCCGCCAGCTTCAGCTTGCGTTCTCGAATATAGCGCCCCAGGCTTTCCCCTTTGTACTGCAAAAACAGCCGCTGCAGGTGCCATTTAGAGTAGCCCGCATGTCGGGCAATCTCATCAATACGCAACGGCTGATGAAGGTTGTCGTCAATCCATTCGACGATAGTGTCGATAACCTGAGCGGAAATAGTCACGTTGCTCTCCCCCTCTGCTCTTCGAGTTAACATTATTCCCACCACGCGCGAAATTGTTGCGTGGCATCATCCACCCGGACCGGCTCCCCGAGCTCCGGGGTCAGCAGGCGATATTTTTTATCCTTGCTGGCCTCTGCCAGTTTGATCAGCGGGTCGTTCCAGGTGTGTTTTGCCAGCACAAAGCGCCCGGAGTGGCCCGGTACGACCGCGCTGGCATTCAGATCCGCAGCCGCCTGCGCCGTTTCGGCAGGATGCATGTGAATGTACTTCCAGTCCTGGTCGTACTGACCGTTCTCCATGATCGCCAGATCGACGTTGCCAAACCGCTCCCCGATGGCGCTAAAGTGCGGGCCGTAGCCCGAGTCACCGCTGTAGAACACCTTTCTCTGCGGGGTGACGAACATAAAGCTGCCCCACAGGGTCTGGTTGCGCTTCAGCCCGCGGCCGGAGAAGTGGCGCGCCGGCAGGACATGCACGGTCAGGTCATCGCTGATACGCACCGACTGGTCCCAGTCCCGCTCCTCAACGATCGATGGCGCCATGCCCCAGTAACGCAGATGCGATCCCACCCCAAGCGGCGTGACCACCCGTTTCACTTTTGGCAGCAGCGCTTTGATGGTGGCGTAGTCGAGGTGATCGTAGTGATCGTGCGAAATAATCAGCAGATCGATGTCGGGCATCTCTTCCGCACTCCACGGATACTCCCCGGCAAAGGCTTTGTTGAGGAAGGAGAACGGCGCAGCGTAACTGCTGAACACCGGGTCGATCAGAATGCGTTTACCCGCCAGCTGCAGATACCACGAGGAGTGGCCGAGCCAGACCAGCGTCTCCTGATCCAGGGGTAGCTTTGCCAGATCGGTCTTCACCAGCGGCAGCGGCTGTGCCGGACGCGCGTTCTCACGCTTCGTTACCAGAAAATCCCACCACGCCGCCAGCATGTTCTTGTTGCCGGTAAAGCCGGGGGTCGGCAGGGTGTTATGGAACTGGCCGTCGCGATACTGCGGCGAGGCGGTAAACTCACTCAACTGCTCGCCCTGCGGCGGCTGGCCGAATCCGGCATTCAGTACGAACGGCAAGGTTGCCGCAGATGCAATAATCATCACCACCACCAGGCTAACAATAAAACGCTTTTTCATATCCCGACCCGATTTCGCGCCCCATCCACTGGCCTGCGCGGGCAAAACTTGATTATGAGTGAGTAAGCACTCATTATAGAAGTGATGTGAAAGTCGTCAAGACGATTTAAGATCTTTGACATTCCGCGTTGCAGGCCCCTAAAGAGCATGATTCAATCAGGGTTTTTGCACGTTACCTGGAGGAAATGCAGTGGCTCGTCCGAAAAGTGAAGATAAAAAACTGGCGTTGCTGGACGCGGCAACTACCGCTTTTGCCCAGTCAGGCATTGCGGCGTCTACCGCGTTAATCGCCCGCAGCGCGGGGGTGGCAGAAGGCACCCTGTTTCGCTATTTCGCTACCAAAGACGACCTGCTTAACGCCCTCTATCTGCACCTTAAACAGGATCTGTGCCAGACCATGCTGGCGAATATGGACAGGGCCCTCACCCAGCCGAAAGAGCATACCCGCAATATCTGGAACAGCTACGTTGACTGGGGGATCCGTAACCCGGTAGCCCACGGCGCTATCCGCCAGCTTGGGGTCAGCGAGAAAATCAACGCGGAAACCGAACAGGCGGTGCATGAGATGTTCCCGGAGCTGCACGAGCTGTGCCGTCGCTCGATTCGCCCGGTGTTTATGTCTGAAGCATTTCGTCTGTTTGGCGACGCGCTGTTCCTGTCGCTGGCGGAGACCACCATGGCTTTCGCTACCCGGGAACCGGCCCGCGCCGGTGAATTTAAGTCGCTGGGTTTTGAGGCCATGTGGCGCGCGCTGGCCGAAGAGGATTCCGATGGACAGTAAAACGCTCGCGGCCCATGCAAAGCAGGTGGCGCTGGATCTGCCCTTTACCGAGCACTGCTGGCCGTTTGGCCCGGAATACGACGTGTTTAAAGTGGGCGGCAAAATTTTTATGCTGATGGGCGTGGCGCACGGACGCCTGCACGTCAGCCTGAAGTCCGATCCGCAAAAATCGCTGCTTAACCAGCAGATCTACCGGGGGATCGAGCCCGGATATCATCTGAATAAAAAGCACTGGATCTCAGTGTACGGGGTGGACGATATCACCCCTGAACTGGTGGCCGACCTGGTTAAAGATTCATGGCATCTGGTGGTGGATAAGCTGCCGAAAAAAGAACAACGACGGCTGCGTCCGGGCGTTTAAAGGCCCGGAATGCCCTTATCTTTGCCCCTTTCCTCTTGTACCCTTTTCCCTTTTGCACTTAATACCAGGAGTCGTAATGGATATCATCTCTGTTGCCTTAAAGCGTCACTCAACGAAGGCCTTTGACCCGAGCAAAAAACTGACTGCCGACCAGGCGGAACAGATTAAAACGTTGCTGCAGTACAGCCCCTCCAGCACCAACTCGCAGCCGTGGCACTTTATTGTCGCCAGCACCGAGGAAGGTAAAGCCCGCGTGGCCAAATCCGCAGCCGGTGGCTTTGTGTTTAACGAACGCAAAATGCTGGATGCCTCTCACGTAGTGGTATTCTGCGCCAAAACCGCGATGGACGACGCCTGGCTGACCCGCGTGGTGGATCAGGAAGAGGCCGATGGCCGCTTCGCCACCCCGGAAGCGAAAGCCGCTAACCACAAGGGCCGCACCTTCTTCGCCGATCTGCACCGTGTCGATCTGAAAGATGACGACCAGTGGATGGCGAAACAGGTTTACCTGAACGTCGGCAACTTCCTGCTGGGCGTGGGCGCGATGGGCCTGGATGCGGTGCCGATTGAAGGCTTTGACGCCGCTGTCCTCGACGAAGAGTTCGGCCTGAAAGAGAAAGGCTTTACCAGCCTGGTGGTGGTGCCGGTTGGGCATCACAGCGTGGAAGATTTTAACGCCACGCTGCCGAAATCACGTCTGCCGCTGAGCACGATTGTGACTGAGTGCTAAAGCAAACGGGCCGCTCTCAGCGGCCCTTTACGTTTTAGCGATGACCAACCGACGATGCGGATGCACATCCCTATCGTATCCCCAGGCGAACGCTATTTTGCAGCCAGCCACGCCATCACCCTCTCCCCCGCCTCGTCCACCGGCAGATAGACCAGCAGTCGCGAGCCGTTGCGTGGGGCGGAGTACCAGTACATCTGCTGAAGATTAAAATCCCCCAGTTCAGGATGGGTGAACAGCTTGAGCTGGTTTTCCACGCCGCGCACGTCGTAGCGCTGATGCCACAGGGCTTTAAACTCTTCGGATACGGCAAAGAAGCGCGCCAGTTTCGCTTCCCACTGCGGATCGCCCCGGTGCTCGGCCATCGCCGCGCGAAAATAGGAGACAAAAATCGGCAGCACGTCGTCGCGTTTGCCCAGGCGAGCGCGCCAGGCGGGATGGGTGAGGAAGAGGTAGATACAGTTGCGGTCTTCCGGCGGGATGGTGTTGAAATCGACCCCCATCAGATGGCCAAAGCTGTCATTCCACGCCACGATATCGAAGTTGGGTTTCTGGATGCTGGCAGGTTTTGGCATCAGGGTATCCAGCAGACGGCGGGTGCCTTCGCTGATGCCCTCGCAGCAGACCGCCCCCTGCGGCGCTTCGCCCGGCGGCAACCCGGCCAGCAGGAACAGGTGGCGGGATTCGGTCGGTGTACACTGCAGCGCCTTTGCCACGGCAGCCATCACCGCGCTGGACGGATTCACGTCCCTGCCCTGCTCCAGCCAGGTGTACCAGGTCACGCCGACATCCGCCAGCAGTGCCACCTCCTCACGGCGCAGGCCCGGGGTGCGCCGTCGGCCGCTGCGCGGCAGGCCAAGCCGCTGGGGGTCCAGGCTTTCGCGTCGGGCGCGTAAAAACGCCCCGAGCTGTTTTCGGGTGTCATCCTGAAGCGTGGTGACCGGGTCAGACATTAGCGCCATATTGCCCCCTGCATGGTAGTGCCAGTACCAGTATAAGCAAGAACTGGTACCCGTTTATCAGATCGTCGATGCTACGACCATCTGCTGAATGACGCAATGGAGTCACCATGAATACGTCAGTTGTTTCACCGGGTCGCGCAGGCCTGATATTGCTGTTAACCGGCCAGATGCTGCCGCTGATTGATACCTCGATCACCAACGTGGCGCTGGACGCCATCACCCACTCGCTGCATGCCACCGCCACCGAGCTGGAGCTGATTGTAGCCCTTTATGGCGTGGCCTTCGCCGTCTGCCTGGCGCTCGGCAGCAAGCTGGGGGATAACCTCGGTCGCCGTCGTCTGTTTATGTGGGGCGTGGCGAGCTTTGGTCTGGCCTCGCTGCTGTGCGGGATGGCGGGCAACATCGAGCAGCTGCTGGCTGCGCGCATTGTGCAGGGCGCCGGGGCGGCGCTGATTATGCCGCAAATTCTCGCCACCCTTCATGTCACCCTGAAAGGCACCGCCCATGCCAGAGCCATCAGCCTGTTTGGCGGCATCGGCGGGATCGCGTTTATCGTCGGGCAGATGGGCGGTGGCTGGCTGGTATCGGCGGATATCGCCGGGCTGGGCTGGCGCAACGCCTTCTTTATCAACGTGCCAATCTGCCTGCTGGTGCTGGCCCTGAGCCGCCGTTTTGTTCCGGAGACCCGTCGCGATACCCCGTCGCGCATTGACTGGCAGGGCACCGCGTTACTCGCCGCGATCCTCTGCTGCCTGCTGTTCCCGATGGCGCTGGGGCCGCAGTGGCACTGGTCCTGGCCGCTGAAGGCGGCGTTGATCGCCATCATCCCTCTGGCCTGGTTAATGGCGCTGAATGCGCGGAAAAAAGAGCGGGAGGATGCCCACCCGCTGATCCCGCCGCGCCTGATGCAGCTCGGCAGCATCCGTTTCGGGGTGCTGATTGCAATGCTCTTTTTCAGCGTCTGGTCCGGGTTTATGTTCTGCATGGCGCTCACCATGCAGACCGGGCTGGGGATGGCCCCGTGGCAGTCCGGGAACAGCTTTATCGCCCTCGGCGTGACCTATTTCGTCTCGGCCTGGTTCGCCCCACGCCTGATTGCCCGCTACAGCACCAGCACGATTTTGCTGACCGGGCTGGCTATCCAGATAACCGGCCTGCTGGCGCTGATCGCCACCTTCCGCCTCTGGGGAATGGACAATACGGCCCTGACCCTGGCGCCTGCGACCGGACTGGTCGGCTACGGTCAGGCTTTGATTGTGAACAGCTTCTACCGTATCGGCATGCGTGATATTCAGCCCGACGACGCCGGGGCCGCCAGCGCCATCCTCAGCACCCTACAGCAGGCGGCGCTGGGCCTGGGTCCGGCGATCTTCGGCGCAATTTTGCTCCACGCCCTGCACAGCCATCACGGGGATTACGCGGAGGCGATCAACGTCTTCCTGGTGGTGGAAACGGGGATGATGATCGTGCTGGCGCTGGCCACCCTGCGGCTGCGCCATCGCCTGTGCCTGCCGGTGGTGAAGGCCTGCCAGGCCGCTAAATAAGCCTCACAAATTTGCATAACCGTGCCTCAGCCGCCATTATGGCGGCTGCTTTAATACAGGAGACGTTATGCAGGAGTTTATTTCCTTGGTCGAAGAGACAGGTATTGAAATTAATCACACCACTGGCCTGGTGATTATTTTTGGACTTATCTTTCTGACTGCACTCATTATTCATTTTATATTACACAAAGTGGTTTTGCGGGCATTTGAAAAACGCGCCCGGGCCAGTAGCCATTTATGGCTACAGATCATTACCCAGAATAAATTATTTTACCGTCTGGCCTTTACCCTGCAGGGGATAATCGTCAACATCCAGGCGAAACTGTGGCTGCAAAGCGGCAGCGACGCGGCAGTGATGTTAACCACCTGCGCGAAACTGTGGATGATGGTGTATGCCCTGCTCACCTTTTTCTCGCTGCTGGACGTCATTTTCAATCTGTCACAAAAGATGGCCGCCGCCTCGCAATTGCCGCTGAAAGGGATCTTCCAGGGCATTAAGCTGGTGAGCGCCATACTGGTCGGGATCCTGATTATCTCCCTGCTGATTGGCCAGTCTCCCGCCATTCTGATTAGCGGCCTGGGTGCGATGGCGGCTGTGTTAATGCTGGTGTTCAAAGACCCGGTTCTGGGGCTGGTCGCCGGTATACAGCTCTCGGCGAACGATATGCTCAAGCTCGGCGACTGGCTGGAGATGCCGAAATACGGCGCTAACGGCACGGTAACCGATATCGGCCTGACCACCGTGAAGGTGCGCAATTTTGATAATACCATCACCACCATACCCACCTGGGCGCTGGTGTCCGATGCCTTTATCAACTGGAGCGGGATGTCGGCCTCCGGCGGTCGACGGATTAAGCGCAGCCTGAATATCGACACCACCAGCGTTCATTTTCTCAACGAACAGGAACAGCAGCAGCTGATTCAGGCGAAGCTGCTCAAACCTTATATGGCCACCCGCCATGAGGAAATTGCGCTGTGGAATCAGCAGAATGGTGAAGGCCAATCGGTACTCAACCTGCGCAGGATGACCAATATTGGCACCTTCCGCGCTTACCTGAATGAATATCTGCGAAACCATCCGAATATCCGCAAGGATATGACCCTGATGGTGCGCCAGTTAGCCCCGGACACGAACGGTCTGCCAATAGAAATATATGCGTTTACCAACACGGTAATCTGGGCGGAATATGAGGCGATTCAGGCCGATATCTTCGACCATATACTTGCGGTGATCGATGAATTTGGCCTGCGTATTCACCAGTCGCCAACCGGGAACGATATTCGTTCCCTGGCAGACGCGCTGGGGAAATAATCAGGTGCTGGCGCGGGAAATAAAGCGCCAGTTCATCATCACCCGCTCGGTAGGGGCGTCGGGGTTGTCGATTTTATTCAGCAGCAGATCGACCGCCTTACGCCCGATATCCCGCGACGGCTGCTCGATGGTGCTGAGCGGCGGCGATACCATCCCCGAAAGCTCCGTGCCGTCAAACCCCGCCACGGCGATATCCTGGGGCACGCGCAGCCCCGCCTCCTCAATTGCGCGCAGGGCGCCCGCGGCCAGGGTATCGGAGACGGCAAACACCGCATCCGGGCGCGGCTCGGCGGCCAGCAGTTTACTCATCGCCGCTTTACCTGCTGCGGCGCTGAGATCGCTGGCATACTCCACCGCCTGATACGACAGGTCGCGCAGGTGCAGCACGCTTTTATATCCCCGCTCGCGCAGCCGGGCGTACTTATAGCTCAGGTCATGGTTAATCAGTGCGATCCGCTGGCGCCCGCCGTCCGCCAGGTGGCTGACCACATGCTGGGACGCATCGACGTCGTTAATCCCGACGCACGAGACGCCGCCCGCGTCGGCGTATTCGGCGCACTGCACCCAGGGGGCATCGCCAATCAGCGCCGCCAGTTCGGTAAGCCGGGAGAAGGCGTCCATGGTGATAATCCCGTCGACCATTTTGCCGGAGAGCAGGCTCAGCCCGGAGCGGGAGCGTTCGATGTCGGAGCCGGAGTTACACAGCAGGATACGGTAGCCGTTTTTTTCCGCCTGCTCCTCAATGCCCTTCACCACCTCGGCGCAGAACGGGTTGGCAATGTTGGAGACCATCACCAGAATCATATAGCTGCGCGACGTTCGCAGCTGACGGGCCAGTAGATTGGGCTGATAGTTAGCCTCTTTAATCGCCTGCAAGACGCGATCGCGGTTTTTGGCTTTGACGGTATCGCTGTTATTCAGTACGCGCGATACCGTCGCCACCGAGACGCCCGCCAGTTGGGCGATTTTCTGAATTGACATAGCGACGAGTGATCCTGCAGTTTGCGTTAGCAGCAGGCTACCATAAATGCGTTGCCCGGCGCACCGGGCAAGGTGCTACTGCGCCACGGCGACCCAGCGCTGCTGCTGATGGCTTTTGACTATCGCATCAATGATGTACATCACGTTCGCCCCGTCATGGAAGGTGGCAAACACCGGCTTCTCCGGCATCCTGCCCGCCTGCACCGCCTGATAAAACTGCGCCATCATGTTTTTAAAGGCGTCAGGCCAGCCTTCGATGTGCCCGCCGGGGAAGTGGGCGCTGTTCGCCACATCCCGGTTCATCAGGCCCGGATCGTCCGTCAGCGTCTGATTGGCCTGGGCGCGATGGCCCACCCACAGCTGCTGCGGCACCTCCTGATCCCAGGCCAGGGAACATCCGCTGCCGTTCACCTCGAGGCTGAGGCGGTTTTTTCGTCCGGCGCTCACCTGCGAGACGTTAAAGCTGCCTTTGCTGCCATCCTCAAAGCGGAACAGCACCGAGCCGAAATCCTCGGTGGTGACAGGCTTGTCTTCATACAGCGCATCGCCCGCCTGGCTGAAGGTCTGGTTCCCGGCCACGTTGGCCTTGCGGGTCGGCCAGACGATGGAGAGATCGGCCATCACCTCGACGATGCGCCGCCCGGTCACAAACTGGATAGTGTCGCACCAGTGGGAGCCGATATCGGCCACCGCCCGGGAAGCCCCGCCGAGTGCGGCGTCGACCCGCCAGTTGTAGTCGGTCTCCAGCAGCATCCAGTCCTGCAGGTAGCTGCCATGGGCGGCGAACAGCCGTCCGAGGCTGCCCGCTGCCACCATGCTCGCCGCCTGGCGCACCATTGCAAACTGGCGATAAACAAAGCTTACGCCGTGTACTACGCCTGCCTGCTCCGCCAGCGCCACCAGCTCCCGCGCCTCGTCTGGGGTCATGCAGAGCGGCTTTTCAGAGAAGACATGCTTCCCGGCACGCAGGATCTGGCGGTTGATCCCGGCATGCAGATGGTTGGGGGTGCAGTTATGCACCACGTGCAGATCCGGGTGCGCCAGCAGTTCATCCACGCTGCCGTAGGCGTGAGGAATGTTCAGCGCCCGGGCCTTCTCTTGCGCCTGTTCGGGCGAGCCGTCGCACAGGGCGACTACCTGGACAAAGCCGAGACGACGCAGGGCTTCAATGTGTGCCGGGCCGATAAAGCCGCTGCCGATAATGCCGACGTTAATCATGAAGTTCTCCTGCGGCGAAATCGTCAAACGCCCGATCGGAGACCGGAATAATGTGGCGGGAGATGAACTCGCGCCCTTCCCGCGCCCCGGTGTCGCCATCCTTCAGACAGCACTCCCACTCCAGCACGGCCCAGCCGTCGTAGTCGTACTGGGTCAGCTTGCTGAAGATGCCCTTAAAGTCGATCTGCCCGTCGCCCGGTGAACGGAAGCGTCCGGCGCGGTTGATCCAGCTCTGATACCCGCCATACACTCCGCTGCGCCCGTTGGGGCGGTACTCGGCGTCCTTCACGTGAAACGCCTTGATGCGGGTGTGGTAGTGATCGATATAGCTCAGATAGTCGATCTGCTGTAACAGCAGGTGGCTCGGATCGTAAAGCATGTTACAGCGCGGATGGTTGTCCAGCAGTGCAAGGAAACGCTCGAAGGTGACGCCGTCGTGCAGGTCTTCCCCGGGGTGGATCTCATAGCAGACGTTAACCCCCTGCTCGTCGAAGGCATCCAGAATCGGCCGCCAGCGGCGGGCCAGTTCGCTGAACGCCTCCTCGAAACGCGCCTCGTTATGGGGCGGCCAGGGGTACATAAACGGCCAGGCCAGCGATCCGGAGAAGGTGGCGTGGGCGGTGAGCCCAAGCCGGGCCGAGGCCACCGCCGCCTTTTTGACGATACCGGTGGCCCATGCCTGGCGGGCGGCGGCGTTGCCGCGCACCGCCTGGGGAGCGAAGTTATCAAACGCCTCGTCGTAGGCCGGATTGACGGCGATCAGCTGCCCCTCCAGATGGGTGGAGAGCTCGCTGATGACCAGCCCCTTCTCCGCCAGCCTGCCGCTGATTTCGTCGCAGTAGGTCTGGCTCTCTGCCGCCTGCTCCACGTCAAAAATCGCTTTATGGTTACAGGGAATTTGCAGCGCCTTATAGCCCTTTTCCGCCGCCCAGCCTGCCAGTCCGTCGAGGGTGTTGAACGGCGGCTGCCCGCCGATAAACTGCGACAGAAAAATACCCGGGCCTTTAATCGTCCTCATACCACCTCCAGTAATTACGCCTTGTCGTCGTCATATTTGAACGAGACAAGGAAAACGAGCGCGATGACCGCAGCCGCCACCGCCGGGATCCACCAGAAGGTAACCCAGGCCTGAGGTACGGTCTGCCCCGCCACCAGGCGGTTGTACAGCGCGCCGGAAATCTGTGAACCCAGCAGCATGCCGATGCCGTAGGTGAACATGACGATCATGCTCTGCGCCTGGCCTTTGACCTTTTCGCCCGCCACGCGGTCGGTATAGATAAAGCCCACCACAAAGAAGAAGTCATAGCACACGCCGTGCAGCAGGATGCCGAGATAGAGCAGAATGCGTCCCTCTTCGCTCACGCCGAGGGCAAACATCGCGTATCGGACAAACCACGCCAGCATGCCGATCAGCAGCATGTACTTCACGCCCAGACGGCGGAACAGCAGCGGGATCACCAGCATGAAGAAGATTTCAGACATCTGGCCGAAGGACATGGCGGTACTGACATCCGCGATCCCGGCATCCGCCAGGTAAGAGGCGGTGTAAGCGTAGTAGGTGCCCAGCGGGACGGAGATCAGCATCGCGCACAGGCAGAAGATAAAGAAGTGGCGGGTTTTCAGCAGGGCAAAAGCGTCGGCGCAGAAGAGATCGCGCATCTTCACCGGCATGCCTTTGGCGGGGGCTGGCGTGTGGGGCAGCGTCAGGCTATAAAGCGCCAGCAGGACGGAACTGGCCGCCGCCACCTGGAAGATGGTCACGCTTGCGGCGACGCCGGTGACGCCGATAAAGATCCCCGCCACAATCCAGCCGATGGTGCCGAACACGCGGACCACCGGGAAGGTTTTGTCGACGTTCGCCAGGCTGTGGAAGGCGATATTGTTGGTCAGCGCCAGGGTCGGCATGTAGCAGAGGGTGTAGCCAAACAGCAGGCCGATCAGCAGCGCGCCGTTTTCAGCAATCAGTGCGCCCGGCACGAACCAGAGGATCGCCGCCCCGGCCAAGTGCATCACCGCCATCACTTTTTGCGAAGCAAAGAAGCGGTCCACCAGCATGCCGAGAACAAACGGCGATAAAATTGAGGCGATCGGCCCGGCGGAGAACGCATCGCCAATCAGCAAGGACATATTGTGCTGGGTCATCACCAGACCAAGGGTGACCGACCAGCTACCCCAGATAAAGAACTGCAGAAACATCATCAGCGACAGACGCGGGACCAGCATCCGGTACTGCCCTGCTACCTTTCCACTACTTTCAGTTGTCGACACCATGATAAGCCTCACCCTCAAAAAGTAATCGATTACAAAACCTGTAAAATGAAAAGTAATCGATTACAAAACAAAGATCCTGTGGATCGATTAAGAAGTGGGAGGGGAGTCACGATAAAGGTGAAGTTGGGTGCGAAGGGGGTGCCGGGTGGCGGCTTCGCCTTACCCGGCCTACAACATCGTAGGCCCGGCAAGCGCAGCGCCGCCGGGGTTGGTTGCAGTTATAGCCTTTTGGCTATATTATTTTATAGCCAAAAGGCTATAAGGACATAATTATGTGGGAAGTCGAAACAACGGATAAGTTTGACGAATGGTTTCATAATCAGAAACAAGCCCTCAAGGAAGACATACTGGCAGCACTGCACATTCTTTCAGAATATGGTCCACAACTTGGGCGCCCCTTTGTCGATACCCTTAAGGGCTCGCAATTTACCAACATGAAAGAACTACGTATTCAGCATGCAGGGGATCCGGTTCGCGCTTTTTTTGCGTTTGATCCCGGGCGCAAAGCCATTATTTTATGCGCAGGCAACAAGACAGGAACCGCTGAAAAGCGTTTCTATAAACAGATGATCGCCATAGCTGACGCTGAATTCAGCAAATATCTGGCAAATCAGGAGGCCAAATGGCAACGTTAAAAGAACTCATGGCCCGGCAGAGTGAAGAAAGTCAGGAGCGGATAGTCGCAAAGGTTGAGGAACTGCGTATTATTGTCGCGCTGAACCAACTTCGCGAAGAGCTCAACATTTCGCAAACGGAGCTTGCCGCCGCGATGGGGGTTAAACAGCCTACCATTGCGAAGATTGAGCAAACGGATAACGATCCGCGCCTCTCCACCCTTAAGCGCTATGTCACGGCTTTAGGCGGTGAAGTAAGCATTGATGTGATCCTCCCAACAGGAAAGCGGGTCGCGTTTCATTTTTGAACAATGTGCGGCATTGTGCTCGCATTTATGCCGGGTGGCGCTGCGCTTACCCGGCCTACGGGTTTTGTAGGCCCGGCAAGCGCAGCGCCGCCGGGCAAAAAACGCACTACTTTTTGCGCGACAGCTTAAACGCCGCAAACAGGAACACAATCCACACCGGAAGCAGGATTGCCGAGGTGCGCATGCCGTCCATGGTGCACATCAGCACCAGGATCATCGCCAGAAAAGCGATACAGAGGTAGTTACCCGCCGGGTAGAGCAGCGCTTTGAACTGCGTCTCGCGCCCTTTGCGGCGCATCGCTGCGCGAAAACGCAGGTGCGCCAGGCAGATCATGATCCAGTTCAGCAGCAAGGTTGCCACCACCAGCGCCATCAGCAGGCCAAAGGCTTCGTGCGGCAGCAGGTAGTTGATCAGCACCACCAGCGAGGTAATGCCCCCGGAGAGCAGCAGCGAGTTCACCGGCACGCCGCGACGGCTGACGCGGGTTAAGAACTTCGGTGCGTTGCCCTGCACGGAGAGGCCAAACAGCATCCGGCTGTTGGAGTAGACGCCGCTGTTATAGACCGACAGCGAAGCCACCAGAATCACAAAGTTCAGCGCCGACGCCACCAGGTTGCTGTTCAGATCGTGGAAAATCATCACAAACGGGCTGCTGTCGGACTTCACCTCCACCCACGGGTAGAGCGCCAGCAGAACCACCAGCGAGCCGATATAGAACAGCAGAATACGGTACACCACCTGGTTGACCGC
The DNA here is from genome assembly GCF_023639785.1 of Leclercia adecarboxylata. NCBI lineage: Bacteria > Pseudomonadati > Pseudomonadota > Gammaproteobacteria > Enterobacterales > Enterobacteriaceae > Leclercia > Leclercia adecarboxylata. Next base: position 1,109,380 of record NZ_CP098325.1, on the reverse strand, counting down.
TTTCGGGATGCTCTTATGCGGATCCTGCGCTTCGGCGGCGGTAATGCCGATAAGCTCCAGCCCACCAAAGGAGAACATGATCACCGCCAGGGAGAGCACCAGCCCTTTCCAGCCGGTGGCAAGGAAGCCGCCGTGCTGCCACAGGTTGTCGATGGTCGCCCGCTCGCCGCCGTGGCCGGTGAAGAGCATCCACAGGCCAAAGCCGATCATGCCGATGATCGCCAGCACCTTGATCAGGGCAAACCAGAACTCCGTCTCACCGTACAGGCGCACGTTCACCAGGTTAACGGCGTTGATGATGATAAAGAAGACCGCCGCCCAGACCCAGGTGGGTACGTCCGGCAGCCAGTACTGCATGTAGATGCCTGCGGCAGTCAGCTCCGCCATCCCCACCAGCACAAACATTACCCAGTAGTTCCAGCCGGAGAGGAACCCGGCAAAGGGGCCCCAGTATTTGTAAGCAAAGTGGGCGAAGGAGCCTGACACCGGCTCTTCCACCACCATCTCACCGAGCTGGCGCATGATCAAAAACGCGATCATGCCCGCAATGGCATAACCCAGCAGCACGGCAGGGCCGGCCATCTGAATGGCAGGCCCGATACCGAGGAACAGCCCGGTACCAATTGCGCCGCCGAGGGCGATAAGTTGAATATGGCGGTTCTGTAAACCACGGTGGAGCGTCGGTGTCTGTTCCGACGCGGCTTCAGCAACACTTTTATCTGAAGCGGATGAGGCGTTTCTCACGGCCTGGCCCTGTCACTTTTTATGGAAGGGGCACCTTTTAACACTTCAGACAGACGGGAGCAAGTTAAACGCCGGGCAACGGATGCTGCCCGGCGGAAGAGGATCACGACCCGATAATGCCGCCGTCCGCTTTGGTGATGACCACCGTCGAGGCGCGGGGGCGTCCGTTCGGGTTATTGTCCGGCCAGTTGGAGACGGCGCGCGGGTTTGCCGGGTCGGTAATGTCGTCCCCGCCCTCGCCCGGATGCTGAATATTGATAAACAGCGTGCGGTTGTCCGGGGTGAAAGCGATACCGGTAATTTCGCAGCCGCGCGGGCCCGTCAGGAAGCGGCGATATTCGTTAGTGCCCGGAATGGTCGCCACCATCTGGTTGTTGCCCATTCCCTCGTAGGCTTTCTTGTTAATGGTGCTGGAAGAGACGTCGGTCTGGATCCAGAGCACGCCCTGATGGTCGAACGACAGGCCGTCCGGGCTGCCAAACCCGGCCCCCTTCATGCTGCCCTTCGCCTTTTCATCCGCGGTGTCCGTACGCCCGGCCAGCACCAGTATGTCCCATTTGAAGCGTAATGCCGCCGGATCTTCGCCCTCTTCGTGCCAGTGCATGATGTGGCCGAAGGCGTTATTGGCCCGCGGGTTGGCCGCGTCCACCGGCGCTTTGCCCTCTTTGCCGCGATCGCTGTTGTTGGTCAGGGTGCAGTAAACGCTGCCGCTGGCATGGGGATCGACCGCAATCCACTCCGGCCTGTCCATTTTGGTGGCCCCCACCGCATCGGCCGCCAGGCGGGTTTTAATCAGCAGGTCGCCCTGACTTTCGAAGCCTTTGCTCTTGTCCAGGCCGTTCTGGCCGAAGACCAGCGGCAGCCACTCGCCGGAGCCGTCGTCGTTGAATCTGGCGACGTAGAGCGTGCCGGCGGTCAGGAGCTGCATGTTGGCGTCGCGATCCGCCGGATGGTATTTATTGTCGGAGACAAATTTGTAGATGTACTCAAACTTCTGGTCATCGCCCATGTAGGTGACCACACGCTTATCGGCGGCCAGGGTGACGGCGGCACCTTCATGCTTGAAACGCCCCAGCGCGGTGTGTTTGCGCGGCGTGGAGTCCGGGTTGTAGGGATCGATCTCGACGACCCAGCCAAAGCGGTTCGGCTCGTTAGGGGTTTTATCGACGCTGAACCTGTCGTCCACTTCGCTCCAGCGGTAGGACTCATCGCTGTCGCTGATGCCGTAGCGCTTCTCCAGCACGTTACGTTCGCCTTTCTTGACGAAAATATCCGACCAGTTCTCTTCGCAGGTCAGGTAGGTGCCCCACGGCGTGTGGCCGTTGGCGCAGTTTTGCATGGTGCCGAGCACCCGCTCGCCCTGCGGATCGGCGGCGGTTTTCATTAAGTCCTGCTGGCGCGCCGGGCCGGTGAGCTGCATGGGGGTGTTGACCGTAATGCGGCGGGCGAAGCCGGAAGGACGCACCACTTCCCAGTCGCTGCCGCGCTTTTTCACCTCGATAACCGACACGCCCATGGCGTTCTGTCCTTTGCGCGCCTTATCCAGGCTCCAGTTGGCGGTGCCGTCGGTAAAGAGCATACCGTTGTCGATGTACTCATGGTTCATCGCCAGCAGGCCGTGGCCGGGGTTCTCCTCTCCTTGCGGCAGGCTAAACCACGCCATGCCGTCGTGGTGCATGCCCGCCTGCGCCGCCTGCTCGTCGGGGGTGTTGCTGGCGTCAAATTTGAATGCCGGCATAGCCCCCTTAATACCGGTGGCATCGCCCCAGCGGTAGAAAGGACGCGCCACGTAGCCCTCGGGCACCCTGACCGTATCATCGGTCGACACCGGAATGCTGGTAAAGCCGAGCGCGACCGCTTTGCTCAGGGCTGAAGGCCGGGAAACCGCAGCCAGGGCGTTTTCAGACTTAAGCAGGAACGGGAAAGAGGCGGCAGCACCGGCAACGGCACCCATCTGCAGAAAACGGCGACGGGAGAGCACGCTGGAAAATACCGGGTTAGCGCTGGTATTGCTGACATCGTCGCGATGTTCTTTTTTGAATACGGACTTAAGAGGTTTACCCACGTTGGCTTCCTTTCTTTAGGCTAAGAAATGACAAAGTGGGAACACTATAAGAACAATTGATTACATTTTTATAACAGTCGGAAGGGGGCATCCCTGCCCCGATAACAAGGGTCGAACTCAGAACTCGTAGCCAACCGAGACCTTAAAGGTACGCGCCTCACCCTGGAACAGGTAGGTACCGCTGTCGTCCACGCTGGCCCAGTAGTTCTCGTCGGTAATGTTTTCGATCCCGGCGCGAACGGTCATCTGGTTCTGGTTATTGTTCACCGCGAAGCGGTAACGCATGCCCAGATCCAGGGTGGTGTAGCTGTCCAGCTTCTTGCTGTTGGCGAGATCCGCATACTGCGAGCCGGAGTGGTTTACGCGGGCGGTGGCGGTCAGACCCTCGACAGGTTTGATGTCATACTCTGCCCCCAGCACGGCGTAGAAATTGGGTACGCCAATGGCGTCGTTGCCCTGGTTGACGCCGTTGTTGGTTTTGGTCAGCTCCGCCTGCAGCCAGGTGGCGCTGGCATTCAGACGCAGACCCAGCACCGGCTCGCCAAAGACGTTCAGCTCCACGCCGCGGTTACGCTGCTCGGCGTCCAGACCGTAGTATTTGGTCTGACTGTCGAGAATGGCAGACGGCATTTTGATCTCAAACAGCGCCAGCGAGCCGCCAACGCGACCGAAATCAGCCTTCACGCCCACTTCGTTCTGCTTCGAGTGGACGATCCCGGTGCTCTGACCGTAGTTGATCGCAGTATTTGGCGCGGTTTTACCCGGCTGCAGCGCCTCGGTGTGGTTAGCGTACAGGGAGACCGTGTCCCACGGCTTGTAGACCACGCCATAGGTCGGCATCCAGCGGTCGCCGTCGAAGCTGTCAGCCTCGTTTTCCACACCGGTGATTTTGTTGTAGCCGCGGATCACCACCTTCTGATGGCGGGCGCCGACGGTAAACAGCAGGGTATCATCCAGCACGCCGAGGGTGTCGCTCAGCAGCCAGCCCTGGGTGCGGGTGCGGCCGCTGGTGAGCGGATCGCTGTAGTTACCGCCCGAGCCATTGAAGTTGGTGCTTGATGGCGCGTCCACGCCAGTGTTGTGATAGATGTTGGTGACCGGGTTATCCTTCGCAGCCGACATCTTCCAGGCGATTTTTTCGTTTTTGGTCATCGCCGAATAACCGACGTTCACCTTGTGCGTCACGAAGCCGGTCTCAAAGTTACCGCGAATGCCCGCCATGCCGCTCACGCTGTCGCTGATGCGGTTGGTATCCAGGCGGGTCGCGGTGGCTTTGCCGCTTTTGTCCACCAGCTTCGCCCCGCTGTAGAGCCCCTCTTCATGGGCGTGCTGGGCACCCAGCCCGGTATAGGCGGTCCAGCTGTCGGTGATGTCGTACTCGCTGCGCCACATGCCGAATTCGTTTTCGATATTGCTGTAGGCCCATTTCTGGGAGTAGTTGCGATCGTTTTTCGGCGGCTCCGGCACGAAATCAACGCCGGAGATATTGACCCCGGTTTCTGAGCCGTGGAAGGTTTTCTTCTGATAGCCCAGGTCCAGGGAGCTGCGGAAATTGTCCCCCGCATAGTCCAGGCCGGTAGAGAGTAACGTGGTGCGGCGGCGGTCGTTGGCTACCGGGGCTTCACCTTCACGGTGAACCACGTTGACGCGGGCGCCAAACTGGTCGTTATCGCCAAAGCGACGACCGGCGTCCAGGGTGGTGCCAATCTGCGAATCGGAGGTGTAGTCCACGCCCACTTTCGCCTGCGGCGTGGCGCCGGCATGTTTCGGCTCAAGGTTGATCATCCCGCCCACGCCGGAGCTGGCCGCGCCGTTCATCAGGGAGTTAGCCCCTTTGAAGATCTCGATGCGATCCACCATCTGGGCATCCACCACCTGACGCGGCAGCACGCCGGAGAGTCCGCCGAAGGTCATGTCATCCCCGTCGAACTTCAGGCCGCGAATGCGATAGCTCTCCGCGCTGTTGCCGTAGCCCTGCACGGACTGCACGCCCGCATCGTTAGCGACCACGTCAGCAATGGTGCGGGCCTGCTGATCTTCCACCAGTTTGGAGGTGTAGCTGATGATGTTAAACGGCACGTCCATCGCATTTTGCTGACCGAGCATCCCCATGCGCCCGCCGTTCGCCACCTGTCCGTCAAGGAAGGCGGGCACCAGCTGGTCGCCACCGGGTTTAAAGTCGCTGGCAGCGGACTGCACCACGATGGTCTCTTCTTTTTTGCTCTCTGCCGCAACGGCGGAATGAGCGATAGCGCCGATGGCGAGCGCCAGCAGCGTTTTGTTCATTTTTCTGGTGTTGTTCATCATTAACTCGTTCAAAGTGCGCGCAAAATGGCCCGTTGCCGGGCCTTAACTGTTATGAAAAACGTCTATTTCAGGGCAATACGGACAACGCTGTCCGGCCCGTTGGTGGAGTGATCTTTGTTGAACGCCTGTTTCACGGTGACGTACAGCGTCTGACCATCCGCCGACAGCAGGAGGCTGTTCGGATTCGGCGGCAGATCCCAGCTCTGCTTCACCGCATAGGTGGTGGCATCGAGGCTCAGCAGCTTGCCGCTTTCACGCTGGGTGATGTACAGCTCGTTGCGTCTGGCGTTAAATTTCACCGCCAGCGAGTCGCCCACATCAAGCTGCTTAATGAGCTTGCCGGTGTGAATATCCAGCACCAGCGTGGTTTTGGCTTTCGAATTGTCGGTGACGAACAGGCGACCGGTGGCAGGATCTTCCGCCAGGTTCAGCAGCAGCGCCGGTTTATCCCCGAGCGGCTTCCAGCGTTTTTCGATGCGGTTACTGCGTGGGTCAACGATCAGAATTTCACCGCCGCCGTTGGCAACGTAGATACGCTGGGTTTGTTCAGACCACATCAGGCCGGTGACCCACTGCCCCGCGTTTTTGATGGTTTTTTTCAGCGTCAGGGTGTTGGCATCCACCACCCAGATCACCGCCGGATCGGCCACGCCGCCGATGTACAGGACGTCGTTATGTAGCAGCACCTGACGCGCGCCGTACGGGTAGCCCTCTTTGTTGCGCTCGGTAAACAGCAGGCGTTTTTTGATTTTGCCGTCTTCAGTGCTGATGGCGCTGATGCCGCCGTCCAGCGAGTTGGTGGCATAGAGGGTTTTGCCATCCGGGGCGATCGCGAGGGCGAAGTTTTTCAGATCGGTATGGCTGCGACCGGTAGTGTTGAGGGTCGCCGGGTCGAGCTTATAGATCACCCCACCCTGCACATCCTTAAAACCTTCCGAACTGGCAACGTACAGCGCATCCCCTTTCGGGCTAAGGGCCATTTCGTACAGACCGTCAGCCAGATCGCGTTTAACGACGTTGGTCTGGGCAGGGGCAGCAGGTTTTGGGGCTTCAGCGGCAGGCGCAGTTGTGGCGGTGTGCTGTGCGGCGCAGCCGCTGAGTGAGACGGCCACAAGCAGCGCCAGGGCGGATAATTTTTTGGTCATCAGGAACATCCTTTACCGTGCAAAATGTGAGGAGGACGCCTGCGTCGCTTATGTTTTGCGATTAGGTTTGTGGTGTCAGGCCGTCAGGCCAGTGCAGCGTCTCCCGGTTACGCTCAGTGTTCCTTGTGAAAATGCATTCACTGCTGCTGCGGGAAGTCCTTACGCGCCCACAAACACTAAAGAGAATGAGAACTATACGCATTATCCATCTGTAATCAAGTGTAAACAGGCGAAACAACGTTAAAAGCGCGCGTCGGCTAAAGGTGCGTTGAGGGGGGGCTAATCTTTGCGGGCCTGTAATACAAACGGAGAGGGAGCCTCATCGACCGGGGCACTTTTCAGGACTGCGGGCTGCGTGGCGGAGAGCTCCGCCATACCCAGCGCGGAAAAGACGCCGCTGTTGATGACCTCATCGGTGAAAGGCACGTTCCCGTTTTCCTGGCGGATGATTGCCTTGCTCAATGCGCGCAAAACGTCCGGGGAGGTGACATCGAGACGGGTCGTTGGCGAGACGCCGAGGGCCTGGCTGACGTTCTGAATATAGGCGGTGGTATCGTTGTTATCCTGCGGGGGCGCCCAGCGAGAGATAATTTTGCTGATGGTATCCAGGCCACGTCGCTGGTAGGAGAGCAGGTTGACGCCAAGGGCGCGTATGCCTTGTTCGGGCGTGGCGAAGGTGGCAAAACGGCCGTCAGTGCCGTTCTGCCCCTGCCAGCTGAAGGCCCAGCTGGCTTCGAGATTACCCGGGTTATTATTGCGAATACCGCGAACGCGGCCCGCTGGCGCCATCCACGACGGGCCGGAGCGGCCATTTTTAATCTGCGACAGGCGGTTCATCAGCGCGAGTTGATTTTCGCTCCAGCCCTGCATACGGGCGTACTGATCCAGCTGGCCAAACGAGGCGGGCGTCGCGGCGACGGCGGTCTGACGGGTATCGGCAGCGTGCAGCGTCGGGATCGCTGGCTGCGTAACGATGGGTTGCGAGGCGTTGGACATTTGCTGAAAAGAGGCCGGAACGCTGGTCCGGGACGCCCCGGAAGATGAGACCTGAGCCGATAGCGTCGCCACTTGCTGCGTGTTCATGCTCTGCTGCTGTACGTAGTAATGCGCAATACCGGACATCATTCCCTCAACATACTTACCCGTTATCAGTCCGGCCTGGTTTATTTCTTCTTATTTAACATCGATTTCAGATCGGCAAAGGGGTTATAGGTGGCTTCACCCACATCCTTTTGCGCATCTTCACCCGCCACCACGGTTGTTCCGTAGATGTCGGCTTCGGTGTACTTCGAGTGTTCGTGGTCATGACAGAACAGACACAACAGCTCCCAGTTACTGCCATCTTCCGGGTTGTTGGTATGGTCATGATCGATATGGTGGACCGTCAGTTCGCGCAGGTTTGAATAAACAAACTCCCGCGAGCAGCGTCCGCAGACCCATGGATAAATTTTAAGGGCTTTTTCACGGTAGCCGCTTTCCAGCCGCGCGTAGTTTTTTGGGATCAGAGCCATTGCCGGTATTACCTGTCAGAAGGAGACGAGAATGCCCCTACTATATCGCAGAATGGGACGAAAGGTATTGGACGCAGAATCAATAAAAGTGAAAAGTCAGGGGAAGAAAACAAAGCTTGAATGGCACGCCCTAAAGGATTCGAACCTTTGACCTACGGCTTAGAAGGCCGTTGCTCTATCCAACTGAGCTAAGGGCGCACGGAGAAGAAGAGACTTCGCAGTGGTGAAGCGCGTGAAATTATACGGTCAATGGCAGGTGAGTCAATGCCTTTTGGCGCAATCCCCCCTCTTATCGCCCGTTGTCGGTTAACTTCCGGCGAAGATGCCTGTTTTTTCAACGTTTATTGCCGTATTTTACTGCGAAATGCCTTAGGCAAAATTAAGCTGCGCCTGCTATTTTCGCCTGCTGTTTGCACGCACACTACTCCAGGGTAGCCCGGTGCTTTAAGCCGGAATTCAACAGCAGAGGGATGATATGCGCATCAGTGTACGCCGCTACCGGCGGCGTCGGACAGGAAGTGATTCTTTAGGCTTTGCGCAAACTCATTTTAATGCCCCCTTTTTTGACCGTCTTATTTACCTGAGCCAGTCCATCAGTCAGAGCCGTAAAACGGACACGCCGTGGATAGTACTGGTCACGGACGATCATTTTCTGCGTACCGGAATACAGGCCAGCCCTTTCCCTTTGAACTGCTGTAAAGATTTCAACACCCTGCCGCCCGCGATGAGCGCCCTACAGCAGTGGCCTTCGGCCAGGCTGGTGGTTGATATGGCGTGCCGGACGCAGCCCCTGACGGAAACGCTCGACAGCCTGCGCAGACTGCGGCTCTATCCCCCTTACACACCGGTCAATATGCTGGTGCGTGCCGATGACTACGATCAACGGCTCTTTTGCAAAGCGGCCGGGCCGTTTACCGTCATTGAACGCCAGTCCCCGGCCACACTGCTTCAGCAGGTACTGACCCACGATCCGCCTCCCCTTGCCCCTGGCAGCGAGTGGCTTTCGCGCGACGAGTGGGCCATTCTGCGCCTTTTGATGGCCGGGGAGTCATTACGCACCATCGCGCGGCTGCAGGAACGTCCTTACAGCCGTATCGTCTATCGCGTGGGGCGTATCGTCAACAAACTCGGATTAGCTCACCGTCAGGCGCTGCTGCATCTGTTAAATCGCCTCTGTAACGAATAACGCATGGCGCGTTAATGCCTTAATTCCTAATAGGTTCCAGGAAAATACTTACCATTATTGTTAATTTTATGCACTAATTTAACAATCCTGGAACAACCGCAACTATTCCTAATTTTCACTTTCCAGTAACCTGAAATACTGGTTAAAGAGCCAATTGCAGCATTTATATCCAGTCGTTACGCATTGGGGTTTTTAGTTAATATTTTGATAATGATGTAAAAAACAAGTCACCCGGACACCTCACGCGAACCGCTGCTGTAAAGCGTACAGCGGATCCTGCTATCCCGAATTAAGGAAATACTCAGCCGCCCCTGAGGGTTTCAAATGAAGGAATCATGCAGTTAATACAGGCTTTTACCGGTCAATAGCGGGGTATGAAGACGGGATAAATCCTGACATTAATTATCACATAAACTTAACATTCAGAAAGTTGTGTTATTTTTTATGATTACAAACACAGGATAACTTATACAAATGAAAATTAATGGATGTTTTGACCATTTTTAAAATATTCGCTTAAACTCTCCAGAACATCATATTGAGACAGGGCGCAAGGATAATTTCCTGACTTTTCGCAGAACAGTTAGAGGGTATAATAGGATTTTTCCCGTAGTGAATAAGATAAACTTATTCAATTGCCAGAAATACCTTATCCAGCCTGCGCGCTGCGGCAATATTTTCGATATAACGTAAACAAGGATGCTTTCGCTCTTTCCAGGAATTATCTCCTAAGGGATCAAAAGAATTATCCTTCCGCCTTATTAGTGTTTAAACAATTTGAGGCATAAAAATGAAACCGGTATCCGTAATCATTATGGACGAACACCCTATCGTCAGAATGTCGATAGAAGTCCTGCTACAGACAAATAAAAATATTCAGATCGTACTAAAATCGGGAGACGCCCATGAAGCACTCGATTACATCCGTAACCACCCGGTGGACATGGTGATCCTGGATATCGAACTCCCGGGCATGGATGGATTCTCTTTACTCAAAAGAATCAAACAATTAAATAATAAAATCAAAGTACTGTTTCTGTCATCGAAATCAGAATCTCTGTATGCCGGGCGGGCAATGCGCGCCGGTGCGAATGGTTTTGTCAGTAAGCGAAAGGATCTGCGTGATATCTATAATGCCGTCGAGATGTTGCTGGGTGGGTATTCTTTTTTTCCGTCCGACACCCTGAGTTCCATAAGCCATTTAACGATGCGAAAAGGGGCGATGGTGGATATGCCTCTGTCGAACCGTGAGTTAACGGTTCTGCGTTATCTGGCAAATGGCTTATCGAACAAAGAAATTGCCGGACAGTTATTGCTGAGTAATAAAACCATTAGCGCCCACAAGTCAAATATCTATACGAAATTAGGGGTGCAAACGATCGTTGAGCTCATTGATTATGCCAAAGATCATGAGCTGCTTTAACTGAAAATACTCCCTGTCACACATTGACGTTTCAGGGAGCACACTTTGGCTTAATAATAATTAATCATAAAGGTGGCATCGGCATCGGCCCGCCCGGGCTGGGGATTATTCGCCGTCGCAATATAGTTGGCATAAAAAGCCAGCTCCGCATTGCCTTCAGCATCCACTCTGACTTCGCGACTGGCCTGCCGAAGCGGCAGGCGCGTTTTATCCCCATCGAGGATTTCTACCGCCACATTACTGGCCTGGCTGGCATCGTTCAGGGCCAGCAGTTGATTATCCTTTGCATCCGCGTTGCCAGTAAAGGTGATCGAGGCCGACCCCGGCGGGCAGCCCGTCAGCTTCAGGGTAAAAGGCATCGCCTGTGTCCGGCTGCCGGTCGTACTGAGCTGTTTGGTCGGCCAGGTGCCCAGCGCGACCGTTTTGTTACTGTCGCTGCTTTCTGCCACGCAGGTGTAATCAACAATGTTGACGTAGAGCTGAATGTTAATTTGCCCGAGAGGCGTATCCGCCCGACTGAGTGGCTGCCACAGCGCGACGGTGGCCAGCGCCACCGCGATTTTTATACGCATTTAGCCCCCTATTGATAGTCCACGCGCAAATAGCCGCGCGAGGTGAAGCGCCCTTCCGCGGGTTTATTGCCGGTGATACTGACCGGCCATGCCATAATCCCCATTTGCGCTGAGCCGTCATCATCAAGCCTGAACGGGATCAGGCTACCGATATTATTGGGCGTGAGCGGCGTGCCGGAAGCGTTCGCCACCACGAACCCCACGTCCGGATTATCGGATACCATCGCATTGCCGGAGGCTTTTTCTGCCTCAATACGCATCGTCAGGTAGGCGTTGGCCTCTACGTTGGTACAGCGGATGGCGAGGGTTTTACTCTGCGCTGTGACCCCTTCAGGCCGGTTACCAGCCCCGGCCTTGCTAAACAGCGAGGCGCCAATATTGCCAAAATCGAACTCCACCATCTGCCCGGCGTTGATTGCACAGCTCTGAGGCACCTGAATAGTGCCGCTGTAGGAGATGGTATATACCGGCGTAATCAGCGGATCGGCCGAGGTGGTGGTGACGTAGACGCGGAACATAGTTGAACGTGGGATCGGCACCATATTGATAAACCGCTTTGTCACTTTCAGCCGGAATACCAGATTAGAATCGTTAACCGGGAAGGGCTCGTTCTTTGGTACATTCTGGTGCCTGCCCATCTGGATATAGTTCTCCGGGGGATAAAAGACCCCGGCATGGCTGTCGGTGATTTTCATCGCGCCGTCGAGATAATCATTCAGGCGCAGATACTTGTAGTCATCAATGGTCGCTGTTATGGGAAAATCAGTGACATAGCTACGTTTCGTGGTGTCCCCGGTTGTTCCTTTGGGACAGATCGCATTGACGCCCACCCACTGGGATTTATCGCTGAGGGTGACGATTTCCCCGACGTGGTTGTTGGCGCTGTTAAAGGTGTCCGTCAGATTGTAAAAGATATCCGTCGGCACCCCATTTTCATTGGCACATACGGTGGCCAGCGCCTGTGTGATGGGCAGTAATGCCAGCAGGGGCACTACCAGACCTCGGGTATTAATCACAGCGGATCTCCTTAAGCGTGATCGCCTGTTGCAGGCTTGTTTCAGGCAGCCTGTACGGCGCGCGGCACTGCGCATTTTTGCCGTTGCCCCATTGGATCAACAGCTCGCCCGTCAGCGGCAGGCCGCTCAGGTATATCTGCCCGTCATCTCCCACCATGCTGGTGACGCCAATGTTAACCTCGCGCACCACGGCGCCAAAAGGTACCGGCTGGTTGGCGTGCATCGCCGTCAGCAAGGCGCGCACGCCGATGCGGGTATCAAAGCTGGCGCGAACCAGCGCACCTTTGGTGGGCACCACGCTGCTGACGTTATTCTCAACGTCGGTGTTATTGCTCATGGTGTTGGTATTCAGCGCAACACGGTTGTAGCGATACACCGTGGCGTACGGCATCACCGCGTATCCGCGCCAGTCTGTTTTCACGCCGGTCTGGTTTTCAATGCTGACGCCGGAGGCACCCGGCGCTTTAATCAGCACGTTGGTATCGCCCAGCGGCTGGCTTAAGGTGACGCCATTCTCATGCCCCACTACGCCTCCCGACAGCTGCCAGTTGAGATCGTGTTGACTGCCGGAGTAGTTGTATCCGGCACCCAGCGTACCGTAGGTCGCCTGCCAGTTAGCACTGGCGCTGCCGCTGCTGCCGCTGTTGCTGTGGCCCTGGGTCACGCTGTAGCTCAGGTTGCGGTCCTCCAGCAGCGTGCCGCTCACGCCGGTTTGCCAGCTACTGTCACCTTCGCTACTGCGATTAGCCGCGGCCGTCGCATAGGCGCGGTCAAAGGCGTTGTCGCGGCGATAGGCATGGCCGCTAAAGAGGCTGAACGGCACCGACACGTTGAAGGAGGCGATTTTGTCCGTGCCGCTGATCCCCACAGCCTGGTTCCACGACCAGGAGACGGAGTAGCTCACCCCCTTGTAACCGCCGGCATAGCCGAGTTGATACCAGGTGCTGGCGTCGCTGGTTCCCCAGTAGGTTTGCTGGCTGCCGGTAAGATAAAGTGAGCCGTAATCTCCCAACTGCTGGGAAATATTGACCTGCAGGCGCCCTTTTTTATTCCACGTCAGGTTGTGGTAACTCTGCACGTCCGGCAAGCCGTCATTGTCGCTGTCGTCATCGCTGTACTGGTAACCTTCCATCTTCCGCCACGCCACGTCATCAAGGGTGTAAAACCCTTTTGTCGAGTAGCGATAACCCAGCAGCTGGAAGTTGGTGCCAAAGCGGTTCAGGGATTTGGCGTACAGAAAACGCAGGGATTGCCCTTCGTGGCGGCTGTCGTCTGCCAGCTGACTGCGGGCATGGGTGAGATCGAGCGAAACCGCGCCCCATTCGCCTAGATTTTTACCGGCCCCCAGCGCCAGCGCCGTATAGCGCGAGGCGAGCTGGGTACCGCCGTAAAGCGTGTAGCCATTCTTCAGACCGGCAATCAGGGTTCCCTGGGTAAAGAAGGGGGTATCCTGCTCGCTGTTACCGCTGCGGTAATCCCCGGCGACCAGGTCATATTTCAGCCGACCTTCACGTTGCAGGAGTGGAACCGTGGAGTACGGCACGACGTAGCGCTGCTGGCTGCCATCTTTCTCTTCCACCGTGACGTCAAGGTCACCGCTGGATGACGTCGGGTTGAGGTCGGTGATGGCAAAGCCGCCGGCCTGCACGTACTGTTGATAGATCACATAGCCGTTCTGGCGGATCACCACTTTGGCAGGCGTGCGCGCGATGCCGCGCACTGTGGGCGCATAGCCCTGCATGCTGTCGGGATACATATTGTCTGAGGAGTACAGCCGCCCACCGCGAAACCCCACGCTGTTGAACACATCGTTTCCGGTGTTGCTGTCGCCCATCACCAGCTCGCTTTTCAGCGGGACGACCGTGCGCTGCAGCCAGGTGCCGATATTTTGCCATTCGCTGTGTCGTCTGCCGTTGCTGCTGGTATAACGCCAGGTGCCGTTGTTGCGCAGCCGCCATGCTCCGTAGTTCAGCCCGCTTTGCAGGTTCAGATAGTAGCTGTCGTCGTCACTTCCCCGGTTGCCGCTGAAGCTGTAGTTCAGCAGCGCCGCCGGAATGCCTTCATCCCACTGGTCCGGCGGAATGTATCCACGCGCGCTGTTTTGCATCGCCATCTGGGGCAGGCTGATGTTCAGGTGTAGCGAGGCAAAATTAAAGGCTATCTCACTGCCCGGAATGGCCGTTTTCAGCGGGGCGCACTGCCCTGCCGCCAGAGTTGTCAGCGCCGGAAAGGCCGGAAGATTGACGCCCATGCGCTCGAGCATCGCGCGGGTGATACAGGGTGTCAGCCCACCGGCAGGTGGCGCCACGTCCTCTTTCGCCATCTCAAAAGGCACATCCAGGGTGCCGATAAATTCGTCATTACGCCAGACGTCGACACGGTAAACGCCAGGCGCCTGCTGGTGACCCTGTTCAAAGCGCGACAGATCCGCGACGCTCGCCGCGCCATCCGATAAAAAGGCCGGGTTGAAGTAGCTCTCACTGAGGCCCAGCCGCGACCAAAGCGTGGTCATCAGCGCTATTGCAACCGGGCAGTAACGCCACTGTGGTCTGGTCATGATTCTGGCGCCGCTCACAGGCTGGCACTGCGCGCTGGCGTAACCGCGCCGTAGTCGTTAACGCTCTGCCAGGAGAGCGTGCCGCTGGCCCCGGCCGGGATCGCCTGTTGCGCGTGATTTTTTGGCGCAATCATCAGGTTCTCCAGCTTCTTTCCGCCGAGCTGAATATTCACCAGCGTGACGTAATAGGGCGAGGCATTGCTCACCTTCAGGTGGTTGCCCACGCGCTCAAAGCGCAGATGCGACAGCGCCTCTTCCGGCGGCATCGCCAGTTTAGTTGGCCGCACGAAAAGCTTGATGCGCGACAGGATCGCCAGTTGCAGGACGTTTTTGCCTTCCTGGCTGGATTTACTCACCGACGGGATCGCCTTCACGTTCATATAGAAGATCGATTCGCGATCGGCAGGCAGCTGTGGTCCGGCGTAAATAATGCGTAAGGTGTTCTCACTGCCCGGCTCGCTGACAAATAGCGGCGGCGTGACGACAAAGTTTTTTTCCTTTTGTCCGCGGTCGTTTTCAATCCACGCATTAATTAAATAGCGTTCTTGTTTATTGCTATTGGCAATCGCCAGCGAAGTCTGCTTTGCATCGGCGGGATATATAACCCGGGTGGCACCGAGGGCAATTCCTCCCGAGGCAGATGCAACGCCCGAGAACAGCAGAAAAATAAAAGAAACGATCGGCACGGATTTAAAGAAAATGCTCATCACGACTTTACCTTAAATTATCTATTCGCAGGTGTGTTTGCCGTCAGGGATAAACCAACGTAAACCAGACATCCGTCTGAATATTGCCTGGTACTAAATGTTCAGAAATGACCCGGTAGCGGGCGCTAAAATGAAAAGCCAGTTCACGCGTGGTGAGAGGTAACCAGGTTTTCGCCGGGGCATTGGGGACAATCAGGTTCTGCTGCGGGTCAAAGAGTGCCAGCCCAACGCCACTGCTCACCGGGCTTTCGCCAGGCCGGGAGGACGCCATGAAGACCTGCGGATCGGCGGCGGGTGTAGCGCCCTGAAACATCACCCCTACCGTGCGCGAGACATCCACGCTGCAGTCCACCAGGCGTAGGGTAAAGGGCACGCTTACCGTCGAAAAACTGCCGATACCGTCAAAGGAATTGGTCCGATACTGTCCCATATCCACACGCAGGCTCTGGCTGTCGGGCGCCACGGCGCAGCCGCCGTTGACCAGTTCGCCTTTGATGTGCACTTTCCCGCCATCCACCACCACGCTGTGGGCTATCGCCGGAGATGCGCCCATACACCACAGCACAAACAGGATCCTTGTACGTTTCATCCTTCGCCCTCACTACACCGGTAAAGGGTCTCATCCTTGAGACCTGGCTCGTCGTTATTCGTACTTCATGACGAAGGTCGCGTCGGCGTTTGCCTGCCCGGGTTTGGTGGTCGTGGCGGTCGCTTTATAGCGTGCAGCAAATTTCAGGGTGTTGGTGCCTTCGATCAGCGTCTGCGCAGCAGAGAAGCTGGCACCGTCCGGAACAAGCGTGGTGGATTTGCTGTCGAGGATTTCGATGCCTACACCCTGAGCGGCGCTATCGTTGCTGCCGGAAGAGACCGCCAGCAGGGTGTTGTCGCTGCCATCGAGCTGGCCGGAAAAGGCAACGGATGCCGTTTTCGCCACGGAAGGATCGCAGTCGTTCAACTGAATGGTGAACGGAACATTTGTGGTGGTGTCACCCACATTGCTGAATTTCGCCGTACGATACTGGCCCAGATTAACAATCTGATCGGCGGATTCAGTATTTACTGCACAGGCAGCATTGACTAATTCCCCTTTAAAATGGACGGTACCGCCATTAACGGAAACCGCTGGTGCAGGATCTTCGGCATATGCGGCGCCTGAAACCAGCGCCAGAG
Source organism: Leclercia adecarboxylata (assembly GCF_023639785.1). Taxonomy (NCBI): domain Bacteria; kingdom Pseudomonadati; phylum Pseudomonadota; class Gammaproteobacteria; order Enterobacterales; family Enterobacteriaceae; genus Leclercia; species Leclercia adecarboxylata. The sequence goes on along the minus strand of NZ_CP098325.1, from coordinate 1,092,977 downwards.
TAGCAACAACAGTAGTCGCGATTTTACTTAAGTTCATATCTATTCCTTTAAATGTAAAAAGCCTTTCCCGATGACAAAAGGAAATTAAGAAATACGATCAATGGCATGATTGATGGGTTATTTCGCAAGGGCTAAAGTAGCGCAGGATTTAATCGCTTAATATGTCAAAACACTGTCAGTTAGCCGGGTTGCATCCTAAAAAAGCCTAAGAAATTACCCATTACAAAAGAGGGGTTATTGCGGGTATGAGGCCGTCGCGGGGTGAAATCTCGCAAAGTGTGACTGACAGCAGCGCTCGCTTCTGACAAAATATGCACATCCCCCCTTTCACTCCTTACAGACGGAATCTTCTCTCTGATGGCAGCAAAGATTATTGACGGTAAAACGATTGCGCAGCAGGTGCGCTCTGAGGTTGCGGAAAAAGTGGCAGCGCGTCTGGCCGCTGGAAAACGCGCCCCCGGGCTTGCCGTTGTGCTGGTCGGCAGCAACCCGGCTTCACAAATTTATGTCGGCAGCAAACGTAAAGCATGCGAAGAGGTAGGTTTCCTTTCTCGCTCTTACGATCTGCCGGAAACCACCTCAGAAGCAGAACTGCTTGAGCTGATTGATACCCTGAACGCCGACAAAGAAATTGATGGCATTCTGGTTCAACTGCCGCTGCCTGCGGGCATCGACAACGTGAAGGTGCTGGAGCGTATCGCGCCAGACAAAGACGTGGACGGTTTCCACCCGTATAACGTTGGCCGTTTGTGCCAGCGTGCGCCTCGCCTGCGTCCCTGCACGCCGCGCGGCATCGTCACCCTGCTCGAGCGTTATAACATTGACACCTACGGCCTGAACGCCGTGGTTATTGGCGCCTCCAATATCGTCGGTCGCCCGATGAGCATGGAGCTGCTGCTGGCAGGCTGCACCACCACCGTCACCCACCGCTTTACCAAAAACCTGCGCCAGCACGTCGAAAATGCCGACCTGCTGATCGTGGCGGTCGGTAAGCCGGGCTTTATCCCTGGCGAGTGGATCAAAGAAGGCGCGATTGTCGTGGACGTGGGAATTAACCGTCTGGAGAGCGGCAAAGTGGTCGGCGACGTGGTGTATGAAGATGCCGCCGCCCGCGCCGCTTATATCACTCCGGTTCCGGGCGGCGTAGGCCCGATGACGGTAGCAACACTGATTCAGAATACTTTGCAGGCATGCGTTGAGTATCACGACGTAGAGGAAGCGTAAGATGGCAACATTTTCATTAGGTAAACACCCGCACGTTGAGCTGTGCGATCTGCTCAAGCTCGAAGGCTGGAGCGAAAGCGGCGCCCAGGCGAAGATCGTTATTGCCGACGGTTTAGTGAAAGTTGATGGCGTAGTAGAAACCCGGAAGCGCTGCAAAATCGTGGCCGGGCAGACCGTGAGCTTTGAAGGTCAGAGCGTTACCGTAACGGCCTGAGCGGTCTGATGCCCTCACCCTAACCCTCTCCCCCTGGGAGAGGGGATAAAAAATCCCCATTCCCATCACGGTTAATTATCGATCAACTTCAAATAATCACTATTTCATCTGTTGAAAGGTGAAAATTAAGTTGCGCGATTTTCAGGCTTTCCTCACGATAAGTAGAACGTTCTACTAAAACGTTCTACTCACTATAACAGCGCTCACAGAGCGCACTCGGGGGAAATCAGCATGAGTCTGATATCAGGGTTTGTTAAATCGCTGTCAAAACTGTCGATGATTGGTCGCGCATTAATGCTGCCAATCTCGCTGCTTCCCGCTGCGGGCCTGCTGTTGGCTTTCGGCGATAAATTCCATCTGCCGCTGATGATGAACGCGGGCGGCGTTATTTTTGATAACCTGCCGATGCTGTTCGCCATCGGCTCTGCCGTCGGTCTGGCGTCTGAATCGGGTATCGCGGCGCTGTCGGCGGCGGTGGCGGTGTTTGTCACTAACATTACCATCGGCACCGTCCTCGGCATCACGCCGGAGATGGCCTCCCAGGGCGGTAAATATGCGATGGTAGTGGGCATTCCAACGCTGCAGATGGGCGTCTTTGGCGGCCTGCTGTGTGGGATCCTCGCCGCGTGGTGCTATAACCGTTTCCACACCATGCAGCTGCCGGAGTTCCTCGGCTTCTTCTCCGGGAAGCGTTTTGTGGCGATTGCCACGGCGTTCCTGTCGTTTGTGATGGGACTGCTGCTGCCCTACGTCTGGCAGCATATCCAGGCCGGTATCGACGCGCTGTCGGTGATTGTGAACGGCGATAACCAGGCCGCCTCGACCTTTATCTTCGGTCTGGTGGAACGCGCGCTGATCCCGCTGGGTCTGCACCACATCTGGTATCCCTCTTTCTGGTACTCGTTCGGGGATTACACCACCCAGGCGGGCCAGGTGATCCACGGCGACCAGACTATCTGGTTCAAGATGCTGGAAGAAGGGGTCAAATCCTTCAGCAGCGACACCTACCAGAACGCCGGTAAGTTCATGCAGGGTGAATTCCCGCTGATGCTGTTCGCGCTGCCTGCGGCCTGTCTGGCGATGTACCACGAAGCGCATACCAAAAACAAAAAGATTGCCGCCGGTATCCTGTTCTCTGCGGCCCTGACCTGCTTCCTGACGGGGATCACCGAGCCGGTCGAGTTCACCTTTATCTTTGTGGCGCCCATCCTGTATGTCTTTAACGCCATTATGGCGGGCCTGGCCTACATGACCATGTACCTGCTGCATGCGCATATCGCCAAATCGTTCTCCGCAGGCTTTATCGACTACCTGTCGTTCGGGATCCTGCCGTCGTTTAACGGCTACCAGACCAACTTCCTCAACGCCATTATCATCGGTATTCCGATGGCGCTGATCTACTACTTCACCTTCCGCTTCGTGATCCGTCGTTTCGACGTGAAAACGCCGGGCCGCACCGAGGTGACGGCCAACGCGAATGATAAAACCGACAGCGAAATCGCCACCGAGATCATCGGCCTGCTGGGCGGAGCGCAGAACATCCACTCTGTGGGCTCCTGCATCACCCGTCTGCGTCTGGAAGTGGCGAATAGCGACAGGGTGGACAAGGACGGTCTGAACGGCCTCGGCGCACGCGGCGTGGTCTTTGTGGGCGACGCCGGTATCCAGGTTATCTTTGGCGCCCGGGCGCAGTTTATCGCCCAGACGATGTCGACCATGATCGGTAAATAATAAGCTGCCTGACCGACACGTCTCCTGTACTCTTACGGGAGGCGTTGTCTTATCAGGCATTTCAGGGAGAAGATGTGAAGAAGGTCAGCATCATAGATGTCGCCAGAGAGGCAGGGGTTTCGGTTTCTACCGTCTCGCTGGTGCTGCGTCAGAAAGGAAAGATCTCAGAGGCGACGATTGAAAAAGTCCACGCCGCCATCACCGCCCTGGGCTACGTGCATAACGTGGCCGCCGCCAATCTTCGCGCCAACACCTCCAATCTGATCGGCCTGATCCTGCGCGATTTCAGCGACAGCTTTTCCATAAAAGTGATGGCCAGTATCGTCCAGGAGCTGGAGAAGCAGGGCTATATGGTCTTTCTCGGCCAGCCGCTGAACGACGGCGAACACCTCGAACGCTGTCTGCTCTCTTTCAAACAGCAGGGCGTCGCCGGGGTGATCTACCTGGCGTCCGATACGCGTCATGCCGCCCTGCCAGCGCTGATCCGCCAGTGCCCGCTGCCGCTGGTTGCGGTGTCGCAGTCGCTGCTTAACGAAACCTGCAATCTGGTGATGCGCGATAACCGCCAGGCGGCGCATCTGGCCACCCGCTATCTGATTGAGCGCGGCCATCGCAATATCGCCTATATTGGCGGCAGAGAGGGGGATCTGATCCGCGAGCAGCGCCTGCTGGGTTTTCGCAGCGCGATGACGCAAAACGGGCTGGTGTTCCGCGACGAATCCGCCCCCGCCTGCAGCGACGATACCCAGGCGGTGAGCTTCGCGACCCGGCAATTGCTGGAGAAAAACAACACCATCACCGCCCTGCTCTGCCACTCTCCGGATGCGATGATTGGCTCTATCGCCGGTATACACCATGTCGGGCGCACCGTGGGGAAAGATGTCTTTCTTACCCAGCAGGTGGCACTGGTGGGGTTTGAGGATATGCTGCACGTTAATCTCACCTCGCCGTCGTTTACCTATGTCTCCTCCGCCAGCGAAGAGACCGGGCGTCAGGCGGCGGGGCTGATGATCCGCCAGCTGAAAGAGCCTGAGCTGCAAACCCAGCGTATTACCCTCTCCGGGCAGCTCGTTGCGCGGGAATCGGCATAATTCAGATTTCCGCCCGGCCCTGCGATCCGCGGCGCTCTGCTATATTTCCATGATTTGCCATGGATTATCACTATGCCAACCATCATTACCCACGCCGCCGTACCGATCTGCTTAGGTCTGGGGCTGGGCAGCCGGGTCATCCCCCCTCGCCTGCTGTTTGCCGGGATCGTGCTCGCCATGCTGCCGGATGCCGACGTGCTGTCATTCAGGTTTGGCGTCGCCTACGGCAATATTTTTGGTCATCGCGGGTTTACCCACTCGCTGCTGTTTGCTTTTGTGGTGCCGCTACTCTGCGTGTTAGCAGGACGACGATGGTTCCGGGCGGGGCTCATGCGCTGCTGGCTGTTTTTAACTGTGTCGCTGCTGTCACACAGCCTGCTGGATTCGGTGACGACGGGCGGAAAAGGGGTCGGCTGGCTGTGGCCGTGGTCGGATGAACGCTTCTTCGCGCCGTGGCAGGTGATTAAGGTCGCGCCCTTTGCCCTCTCACGCTATACCACGCCGTACGGGCATCAGGTGATTATTTCGGAGCTGCTGTGGGTGTGGCTGCCGGGGGTGATTGTAATGGGGATATTGTGGTGGAGAAAGCGTGCGCGCTGATGCCCTCACCCCGCCCCTCTCCCACAGGGAGAGGGAGAAAACCGGCTTGTAGGCCCGGCAAGCGAAGCGCCGCCGGGCGTTACAAACTTACTTACGGCGCCAGGTCGTCCCCTGCGGGCCATCTTCCAGAATGATACCCATCTCGGTCAGACGGTTACGCGCCGCATCGGCCGCGGCCCAGTCTTTCGCCTGACGCGCTTCCAGACGCGCTTTGATTAACGCTTCAATCTCCGCGACTTCGCCGTCATCCGCCTGCGCACCGCTCTGCAGGAACACCTCTGGCTCCTGCTCCAGCAGGCCCAGCACGCCAGAGAGTTTGCGCATATGGGAAGCCAGCGCGTTCGCGGCCTGTGCATCTTCGCCCTTCAGGCGGTTCACTTCACGGGCCATATCGAACAGCACAGAGTAGGCTTCCGGGGTGTTGAAGTCGTCGTTCATCGCCTCGATGAAGCGGGCCTCAAACGCCTCGCCGCCCGCCGCTGGCACGGAGCTGTCGGTGCCGCGCAGCGCGGTGTACAGACGCTCCAGGGCAGAGCGCGCCTGTTTGAGGTTCTCTTCGCTGTAGTTCAGCTGGCTGCGATAGTGGCCGGACATCAGGAAGTAGCGGATGGTTTCGGCATCGTAATACTTCAGCACGTCACGCACGGTGAAGAAGTTGCCCAGCGATTTGGACATCTTCTCGCGGTCGATCATCACCATCCCGGAGTGCATCCAGTAGTTCACATACTCGCCGTCATGAGCGCAGGTGGACTGGGCGATTTCGTTCTCATGGTGCGGGAACATCAGGTCGGAACCGCCGCCGTGAATATCGAAGTGGTTGCCCAGCTGTTTGCAGTTCATGGCCGAACATTCGATGTGCCACCCCGGACGGCCCGCGCCCCACGGCGATGGCCAGCTCGGCTCGCCCTCTTTGGACATCTTCCACAGCACGAAGTCCATCGGGTTGCGCTTCACGTCAACCACGTCCACGCGCGCCCCGGCCTGGAGCTGATCCAGATCCTGGCGGGAGAGCTGGCCGTAGTGCGGGTCGGTCGGCACGTCGAACATCACGTCGCCATTGTCCGCCACGTAGGCGTGGCCTTTGGCGATCAGCTGTTCGGTGATCTCAATGATCTCAGGAATATGGTGCGTTGCGCGCGGCTCCAGATCCGGACGCAGGATATTCAGCGCGTCGAAGTCGCTGTGCATTTCGCCGATCATGCGGTCAACCAAATCGACGAAGTTTTCCCCGTTTTCGTTAGCACGCTTAATAATTTTGTCGTCGATATCGGTGATATTGCGTACATACTTAAGGTTGTACCCGAGGAAACGCAGGTAGCGCGAAACCACATCGAAGGCGACAAAGGTGCGGCCATGGCCGATATGACAGAGATCGTAAACGGTAATACCACACACGTACATGCCGACTTCCCCGGCATGAATAGGTTTGAATTCCTCTTTTTGGCGCGTCAGTGTGTTGAAGATTTTTAACATCGAAGATTCCATGTGAGACGTGTGTGGGTGAAAACGGCATATTCTAATGGTAATTCAAACCTGAAGCAGCAAGTAATGCAAGGTGATCGCGCGTTGCGGTTATGCTATAACAAGCGCTTATTGTGGCCCCTGGCGGGGTCGAAGCACCACTATAAACGGAACAGGATGCAAAAATGGTTACTTTCCACACTAATCATGGCGATATCGTAATCAAAACCTTTGATGACAAAGCGCCTGAAACAGTTAAAAACTTCCTGGACTACTGCCGCGAAGGTTTCTACGACAACACCATTTTCCACCGTGTCATTAACGGCTTTATGATCCAGGGCGGCGGTTTTGAACCTGGTATGAACCAGAAAGAGACCAAAGCGGCGATCAAAAACGAAGCCAACAACGGTCTGAAAAACACCCGCGGTACCCTGGCAATGGCCCGTACTCAGGCGCCACACTCTGCCACCGCGCAGTTCTTCATCAACGTAGCAGACAACGACTTCCTGAACTTCTCCGGCGAAAGCCTGCAGGGTTGGGGCTACTGCGTGTTTGCTGAAGTGGTTGACGGTATGGACGTGGTTGACAAGATCAAAGGCGTTTCTACCGGCCGCAGCGGCATGCACCAGGACGTTCCAAAAGAAGACGTTGTGATCACAAGCGTGACCGTCAGCGAATAATTCGTGGCGACACTCTTTATTGCAGATCTGCATCTGCAAACAGAAGAACCGGCGATCACCGCCGGTTTTCTGCGTTTTTTACAGGGTGAAGCCCGCCACGCCGACGCGCTTTACATCCTGGGCGATCTGTTTGAAGCCTGGATTGGCGACGACGATCCGAACCCGCTGCACCGCGACATAGCGGGTGCCCTTAAAGCGCTGGTCGATTCTGGCGTTCCCTGCTTTTTTATCCACGGTAACCGCGACTTTCTGCTGGGCAAGCGCTTCGCCCGTGAAAGCGGCATGACCCTGCTGGCGGAAGAGACCGTTCTCGATCTCTATGGCCGCCGCGTGCTGATTATGCATGGCGACACGCTCTGCACCGACGATACCGGCTATCTGGCGTTTCGCGCCAAAGTGCATACTCCCTGGATCCAGACCCTGTTTCTCGCCCTGCCGCTGTTTATCCGCAGCCGAATCGCGGCAAAAATGCGTGCCGGCAGTAAAGCCGCCAACAGCAGCAAATCCATGACCATCATGGACGTGAACCCGCAGGCGGTGATCGGCGTGATGGAAAAACACCATGTTCAGTGGCTGATCCACGGCCATACCCATCGCCCGGACGTCCATAGCCTGACCGTAAACGGTGAACCCGCTCAGCGCGTGGTGTTAGGGGCATGGCACACCGAGGGGTCGATGGTCAAAGTCACGCCTGAAGGCGTGGAGCTTATCGCCTTCCCGTTCTGATATCCCGCCCAGAAATCATTCAAATTTTTTGAATTCTCTCCGCAAATTGTTTTGATTTTAATCACACTTCGGTCGGCCTATGATGATTCACATCAGGGCAACAACGCCCTATTCCGAACAAAACAGCTTAAGGAACACGACCATGAAATCCATCAAAACTTTCGTTGCAGTTGCCGCTCTTTCTCTGATCTCTTTCGGTTCTTTCGCCCAGAGCGTGAGCGCTACCGCCTCCACGCTTGACCGCGCGGAAGCGAAAATTGCCGCTCAGGCTGCTAAAGAAGGTGTGGCTTACAAAATCACCAGCGCCCAGTTCGACAACCGCGTGCACATGACCGCTGAACTCACTAAATAATTTGCCCAATTGCCGTGCCGCCAGATAAGAGACCAGCGACAGCGACAATACGATGAGAAAGGAAAAAAGAATGAAAACTAACAGTATCGTCAGCGCCCTGCTGCTGGCCGCTTCCCTGACCTCTGGCGCGATGGCTGCTGAACATACCTTCTCCACCCCGGAGGCGGGTTCGAATATCGACACGGCTGTGCAGCAGAATCATATTGATGTGAGCCATGCTTTCGACAAAGAGGACCTGACCGCAGGCAATCTGCTGTAAACCGCTTAAGAGCCTATAAAAAGACCGCCTTCTGGCGGTTTTTTTATTGTATAAAGCCGCCGACGTTAGCGGAAGTTTTAGCCGCGCAACCGTTTTCCTTGCCTGTGGATCGTGCTATTCTCTGTCACCTCAAAAGCCGAGAGTTGTGCACCACAGGAGTTTTAAGACGCATGTCTTCCAGCAATAATCCGGCGCGTGTCGCCATCGTAATGGGGTCCAAAAGCGACTGGGCTACCATGCAGTTCGCCGCCGAAATCTTTGACATCCTGAACGTTCCTCACCACGTTGAAGTGGTCTCCGCACACCGCACCCCCGATAAACTGTTCAGCTTCGCCGAAGGCGCAGAAGAGAACGGCTATCAGGTGATTATTGCCGGTGCCGGCGGTGCCGCGCATCTGCCCGGCATGATTGCTGCCAAAACCCTGGTGCCGGTGCTCGGCGTCCCGGTTCAGAGCGCAGCCCTGAGCGGCGTCGACAGCCTCTACTCCATCGTGCAGATGCCGCGCGGCATTCCTGTTGGTACGCTGGCCATCGGTAAAGCGGGTGCCGCCAACGCCGCCCTGCTGGCGGCACAGATCCTCGCAACTCACGATAAAGCGCTCCATCAGCGTCTGGCGGACTGGCGTAAAGCCCAGACCGACGAAGTGCTGGACAATCCCGACCCGCGAGGTGCGGCATGAAGCAGGTCTGTGTCCTGGGCAACGGTCAGTTAGGCCGTATGCTGCGTCAGGCCGGTGAACCGCTGGGGATCAGCGTCTGGCCGGTGGGGCTGGACGATGAACCGGAAGCCGTGCCCTTTCAGCAAAGCGTCATCACCGCGGAGATTGAGCGCTGGCCGGAAACCGCGTTAACCCGTGAGCTGGCGCGTCACAACGCCTTCGTGAACCGCGACGTCTTCCCGATCATTGCCGATCGCCTGACGCAAAAGCAGCTGTTCGACGATCTGCATCTCGCCACCGCGCCGTGGCAGTTGCTGAGCGAAAAAGGCCAGTGGCCAGGCGTGTTTGATTCGCTGGGCGAGCTGGCGATCGTCAAGCGCCGCGTGGGCGGCTACGACGGCCGCGGCCAGTGGCGTCTGCGCGCTGGCGAAACAGACCAGCTGCCGGACGAGTGCTACGGCGAGTGCATCGTTGAGCAGGGCATCAATTTCAGCGGCGAAGTGTCGCTGGTCGGCGCCCGCGCCCATGACGGCAGCACGGTATTTTATCCCCTGACCCACAACCTGCATCAGGACGGCATTCTGCGCACCAGCGTGGTCTTCCCGCAGGCTGACGCCGCCCAACAGGCGCAGGCGGAAGGCATGCTCTCTGCCATCATGCAGGAACTGGGCTACGTGGGCGTAATGGCGATGGAATGTTTCGTCACGCCGGAAGGCCTGCTGATCAACGAGCTGGCGCCGCGCGTGCACAACAGCGGTCACTGGACGCAAAACGGGGCTTCCATCAGCCAGTTTGAGCTGCATCTGCGCGCCATTACCGGACTGCCGCTGCCGAAGCCGGTGGTTAACAGCCCGTCGGTAATGATCAACCTGATCGGCACCGATCTGAACTACGCCTGGCTGAACCTGCCGCTGGTACATCTGCACTGGTACGATAAAGCGGTGCGCCCGGGTCGCAAGGTCGGCCACCTGAACCTGAACGATACTGATACCGCCCGCCTGCGCGCCGCGCTGGAAGCAATCGTGCCCCTGCTGCCGCCGGAGTACGCCAGCGGCATTGCCTGGGCGCAGTCCGCACTCAGCTAAGCCTTACCGCCGGGGAGTTGACCTTCCCCTTCCCCGGCGTAAAATCCTGCCCATTGTTGTTTTGAGGGATCCTTATGAACGATGGGACGGACTATCGCGCCATTCTTACTGCCGACACGCCATTAATTGACGTGCGCGCCCCCGTGGAATTTGCTCAGGGCGCCATGCCTGCGGCACGCAACCTGCCTTTAATGAACGACGACGAACGCGCCGCCGTCGGCACCTGCTATAAGCGCCAGGGGCCGGAAGCCGCGCTCGCGCTCGGCCACCGTCTGGTGAGCGGCGAGACGCGAGACCAGCGCCTGGACGCCTGGCGCGCCGCCTGCCTTGCCCAACCGCAGGGCTACATTTGCTGCGCCCGGGGCGGACAGCGCTCGCATATCGTGCAGGCGTGGCTGAAAGAGGCAGGCGTAGACTACCCGCTGATCGTCGGCGGCTATAAAGCGCTACGTCAGGCGGCGATGCAGGCGACCGTCGAGCAGGCGCAAAAACCCAGCGTGCTGATCGGCGGCTGCACCGGCAGCGGCAAAACGCTGCTGGTGAAAGCGCACCCTGAGGGCGTGGATCTTGAAGGGCTGGCGCACCATCGTGGCTCCTCCTTTGGCCGCACGCTGTCCCCGCAGCTCTCGCAGGCGAGTTTTGAAAACCACCTGGCGGTTGAGCTGCTAAAAAAAGAGGCTTCGCGCTGGGTGCTGGAAGATGAAGGCCGGATGATTGGCTCCAACCACCTGCCGGAGTGCCTGCGCGATCGCATGGCGCAGTCGCCGATTGTGGTAGTCGAGGATCCGTTTGAGGTGCGTCTTGAGCGCCTGCGCGAAGAGTATTTCGAGCAGATGTGGGCGGATTTTTCTGCCGCTTATGGCGAGGACGGGGGCTGGAAAGAGTACAGCGACTATCTGCACCACGGCCTGTTTGCCATCCGCCGCCGTCTGGGGCTGCAGCGTTACGCCGAATTTACCGCCCTGCTGGATAGCGCCCTGGAGGAACAGCAGCGTACCGGCAGCACCGAAGCGCATTTCAGCTGGCTTGCGCCGCTGCTGAATGACTATTACGACCCGATGTACCGTTTTCAGCTGGAGAAGAAGGCGGAGAAGATTGTTTATCGCGGGACGTATGAGGATGTTGCACAGTGGCTAAGTCGCTGAAAAAAAAGCCGGATGCGCTAACGCTTACCCGGCCTGGAGGTTCGGCACGAACTTGTAGCCCCGGTAAGCGCAGCGCCACCGGGGAACAAACGACTTAGAAGTCGTAACGCAGACGCACCAGGTTCATATCGCCCAGATCGTCGGTGCTGGAGGTGAACACGTGCTCGTAATCCACGCGGAAACCGTAGTCCAGCTGGACGCTGATACCCACGCCGTTGTCGATGCGCTGGTAGTTACGGCCATTCATGGTCTCGATGCGATCGCCCATGAAGTAAGGCTGGATGGATTTCACCGCATACTGACCAATCGGGAATTTATACCCGGCGAAGTACTCAATACCCCACGCGTCACCGGCGAAGTAGTCATTGACCGACACTTTTTTGCTGGTCATGAAGTTCTGATACCAGCCGCCGCCTGCGGAGAAAGTCCAGTTGTCCGGGGTCCAGCTCAGGGCGGTGCCGAGGATGTTCTGATCCCAGGTTTTGCTGTCGCCGTTATCCGGGTTACGCATGTCCGCACGGGTATAGTTCCACGCCGCGCCCCAGGTCAGGTCGGTGGTCAGGCGATAATCCAGCCCCAGTGAGCCGCCGCCTTTACGCTTGTAGCGCAGGCCGTTACCGGGCAGGTATTCGCTGTCTTCGAACAGGTAAGAGGCATAGATGTCGGCATCGCCGAGGGTTTTCTTGTACTTCAGCATCTGGCGTGAACGGTAAGAGCCGTCGTAGTCGCCGTTGATGCCGTTCCCCGGTGCCTGGCCGATCATGTCGTAGTCCCAGATATCGGTCTTCGCGCCAACCACATCATAGTAAACGCTGTTCTGCTGACCGAAGGTCAGGGTACCCCAGGTGTCGCTCTTCAGGCCGGTGTAGAGCATGCGACGGGAAGTATCACGCGCGCCGTCTGCATGGTGGTTGTCCCAGTTGAACTGAGCCGGAATGTTCACACCCAGCTCGTAATAGCTCACCCAGCTGATGTCATCGAACAGGTAGTAATCTGCCGCAAAACGGAAGCGGGTGCCGCCGTCAAAGCCGTTACGCTTGTAGCTGTTTTTGCCGTCGTCGCCGGTCATATTCTGGAACTGAGGACGAATACTGCCGCCAACGGTAAAGTTGAGACGGCTCAGCGGGTTGCCCGCCTGCGGATCTCGTTTCAGAACGGTGATTTCAGCCTGGGATGCAAAAGACGTCAATGCCACTGCTGCGCCGATCGCTCCCGCCAGCGCTTTTTTAGTTATGGTCATTATTTTTCCTTGATAGACACACTGCCATTTATTTAGCAGGTGAATATTAACCAGGATTTATCTGTCCGTGTTGCCCGGTTTTTAATGATTTGTGCCGCTAAAAATCAATTATTTATCATTTTATGCTGTTAAGGCATCACGTGCCGGAATAAAAACCGGCACGTGATGATTGCGGGAATACACTAACCGGAGAACTGGCGGAACAGGGCTTTGCCCTTCAGCAGTCGGGCACCCAGCCAGCCGCCGCACAGCGAGAGTATCACCGCGCCGCTGAGCGGCAGGATTGCCCAGAGTCGCCAGTCAGGCTCCCACGGGAAGTCGAATACCCGGGTTTGCAGCACCGCGAGCGCGGTTTCGGCGCCGATGGCCGCCACCAGGCCAGCCACCAGCCCCAGCAGGGCGAACTCGCTCCAGAGCGTAGCGCGCAGCAGTTTTTTACCCGCGCCCAGGGTGCGATAGACCACCAGCTCCTGATGGCGCTGACGCATCCCGACCTGCACCTGGGCCAGTAAAAGCAGCACGCCGCAAATCGTCACCAGCACCACCATCACCTCCAGCGCCCGACTCACCTGCTCCAGCACCTGGCCGACCTGTTTCAGGATCGCGCCGATATCCAGCAGGCTGATGGTCGGGAACTCGCGGTTGAGCTGGGTGAGCATGCCGTTACCCTTTTCCCAGCGGAAACTGGTCAGCCAGCTCTGGGGCTGCCCGTCCAGCGCCCCGGAAGGGAAGATAAAGTAGAAGTTCGGCCGCAGGCTCTCCCAGTCGACCTTGCGCAGGCTGGTCACTTTAGCGCTGAAGTCCTGGGTGTCGCCGGTGAAAGTCACCGTATCCCCCAGAGCGACATTCAGGCGTTTTGCCAGCCCCTCTTCCATCGACACTTCCCCCGCTTCTGGCGGCCAGGTGCCGGCGGTGATGGGGTTATGATCCGGGCGTTTATCCTGCCAGGTCAGGTTCAGCTCGCGGTTGAGAGATTCATCCTTATTGCCCTCGGTAGACTGTCCGTTAATTCGGGTCAGACGCGCCCGCACGACAGGATAGTAGGATTCGGGGACAATCTGGTGCTCCGAGAGAAACGTCTTCAGCGGCGTTACCTGCTCCGGGGCGATATTGATCAGGAAGTAGTTCGGGCTCTCGGGCGGAAGCTGCTGTTGCCAGCGATCCAGCAGGTCGCCGCGCAGCACCAGCAGTAAAGCCAGCAGCATGAATGACAGTGAGAAGGCCGACAGCTGGCTGAGCGTTGACCACGGCTGGCGCAGCAGGCGGTTCACCGCCAGACGCACCGGCAGGGATTTCACCGTCAGCCCCTTAAGTGCGCTGAGCAGCATCCAGCCCAGCACGCCGCAGAGCAGCGCCAGCACCACGGCCCCGGCCAGCACGGCCCACAGCAGCATGCTGCCGCCCATCAGCCAGGCGAGAAGCAGCACCACCACGACCACAATAGTCGGAATGTAATATTTCAGCGGCCAGACGCTGGCCACCACGTCGCGACGCAGAACGCGCAGCGGCTGCGTCGCCAGCAGCAGGCGATAAGGACGCAGCCCCACCAGCAGCGAGATAACGGTCATGGCCCCGATCGCCCACAGCCACGGCCACAGGCTGGCAGGCGGCAGCGCGGCGGGCAGCACCGGTTTAAGCAGCACCATCAGGACCTTTTCGAACAGCAGCCCCATCGCCCCGCCGGTGACAGCAGAAAGAGTAAGCACCATCAGCCACTGGCCGACGATCAGCTTGCGCAGCTGTGCCCTGCCCGCCCCGAGGGTTTTCAGGATCGCCACCAGGTCGTAGCGGCTGCGGCAGTAGTGGCCCATGGCTACCGCCACCGCCGCCACCGCCAGCAGCAGCGTGAGCAGCGCCGAAAGCAGCAGGAACTGCTGGGAACGCTCCAGCGACCTGCCGAGCGCGCCCTCCTCCTGCTCCATCCCGGACCAGCGGTGCTCCGCCTTCAGCTGCGGCAGGAGCCATTTTTCGTAGGTGCTCAGCTGGGCGGGCGTGCCGCCAAACTTAATGCGCCAGGTGACGCGGCTCCCGGGCTGGACCGCCGCGGTTTTGGCGACATCCGCCGTGTTCATCAGCAGACGCGGCGCCATCTGGAACGGGTTAAAGCCGGAATCCGGCTCCTGAACCACCTCCCCGGCGATTTTCAGGGTGGCATCCCCGACGTCAATGCTGTCGCCGGTTTTCAGATTCAGCAGCGCCATCAGGCGCGAGGCCAGCAGGACCGTCCCCGGCGCGGGCTTCAGCCCTGGCGGGTTGGTCTGCAGCTCGCCATACAGCGGATAAAGATTATCGACGGCCTTGACGCTTGCCAGCTGCGGCGTATCGGCGGCAAAGGTCATGGTCTGGAAGCTCAACTGCTCGCTGACTTTCAGCCCCTCTTTTCGCGCCTCCTCAAGCCACGCCTGCGGCACCTCGCGGGAGCTGCGCAGCGTGCGGTCCCCCGCCATAAACTCACGGCTTTGCTGGCTAAGCCCCTTTTCCATACGATCGCTGACGCTGCCGAGCGCCAGCACGCAGGCGACCGCCAGGCTCAACGCCAGCCAGACGATCAGCAGCGAGGGGGAGCGCCATTCGCGCCAGAACCAGCGGGTTATCATGCTTCCTCCTGAAGTTCGCCATTCACCAGGCGCAGGCGGCGGTCGCAGCGGGCGGCCAGTTGCGGATCGTGGGTGACGAGGATGAGCGTAGTGCCGTGCTCACGGTTCAGCGAGAACAGCAGATCGGCAATTTTATCCCCGGTCTGGCGATCGAGGTTGCCGGTGGGTTCGTCGGCAAAAAGCACGTCCGGGCGGCCGTTAAATGCCCGGGCCAGCGCCACCCGCTGCTGTTCCCCGCCGGAGAGCTGCGCCGGAAGGTGATCGAGGCGTTTTCCCAGCCCCAGCTGTTGCAGCAGCGCGCTGGCGCTTTCCCGGCTGTGAGCGGTGTTCTCGCCGCGCAGCAGCCCCGGCAGCTCCACGTTCTCCAGCGCATTGAGGGTTGGGATCAACATAAACGACTGGAAAACAAAGCCAATGTGCTTTGCCCGCAGTGCCGCCCGGGCCTCTTCATCCAGCGCATGCAGGGGCTGGCCCACGAGGTTGACCTCGCCGCTGCTGCCGTCATCCAGCCCGGCGAGGATCGCCAGCAGCGTGGATTTACCCGAGCCCGATTCACCAATCAGGGCGATGCTCTGCCCGCGTTTGACAATGAGTTCAACTCCGGTGAGGATGGAAAGCTCGTGCTCACCCTGACCCACGGACTTCTTAAGATGATGAACTTCAACAATGTTTTCCGCTGGCATTTGCCCTTCCTGTTTCTGATTCTGTTTTCATTTCGCGCCGCGGCGGCGGACACGCTATTAATTCTGGGTGACAGTCTGAGCGCTGGCTACCGGATGGCGGCCAGTGCCGCCTGGCCTGCGCTGCTGAACGATAAATGGCAGAGCAAAACGACGGTTATTAACGGCAGCATCAGCGGCGACACCTCGCAGCAGGGGCTTTCCCGCCTGCCTGCCCTGCTGAAACAGCATCAGCCCCGCTGGGTACTGGTGGAGCTTGGCGGTAACGACGGCCTGCGTGGTTTCCAGCCGCAGCAGACGGAGCAAACCCTGCGCAAAATTTTGCAGGATATTCGCGCCGCGAACGCCCAGCCGCTGCTGATGCAAATTCGCCTGCCTGCCAACTACGGTCGACGGTATAATGAAGCCTTCAGCGCGATCTATCCGAAGCTTGCCAAAGAGTTCGATGTGCCGCTGCTGCCCTTTTTTATGGAAGAGGTCTACCTGAAGCCGCAGTGGATGCAGGACGACGGTATTCACCCCAATCGGGACGCCCAGCCGTTTATCGCCGACTGGATGGCGACCCGGCTGGCTCCTTTAGTTAAACATGACTCGTAATTCAGCGGAGATCCTGACAGGTAAAGTTATGCAAAAATCGGTCTTAATAACAGGATGTTCCAGCGGAATTGGCCTCGAAAGCGCCCTTGAACTGAAGCGTCAGGGATTCTGGGTGCTGGCCGCCTGCCGCAAACCCGAAGACGTTGAACGGATGAACAACATGGGTTTTGCCGGCGTGCTGTTGGATCTGGATTGTGCAGAAAGCATTGAACGCGCCGCCGATGAAGTGATCGCCCTGACCGGTAATCGCCTGTATGGGCTGTTCAATAACGCCGGTTTTGGCGTGTACGGCCCGCTGCAGTCCATTACGCGCCAGCAGCTTGAACAGCAGTTCTCGGCCAATTTTTTTGGCGTCCATCAGCTGACCATGCGCCTGCTGCCCGCCATGCTGCCGCACGGCGAGGGCCGCATTGTGATGACCTCCTCGGTGATGGGGCTTATCTCCACGCCCGGCCGTGGGGCTTACGCCGCCAGCAAATATGCGCTGGAAGCCTGGTCAGATGCGCTGCGCATGGAGCTGCGCCACAGCGGTATTAAGGTGAGCCTGATTGAACCGGGCCCCATCCGCACCCGCTTTACCGACAACGTGAATCAAACCCAGGCCGACAAGCCGGTGGAAAATCCCGGCATTGCCGCACGCTTTACGCTGGGGCCGGAGGCGGTAGTCGCCAAAGTGCGCCATGCTTTTGAGAGCAAAAACCCAAAAATGCGTTATCCGGTCACGCTGGTGACCCATGCCGTCGGCGTGCTGAAACGCCTGCTGCCCGGCCGGATGATGGACAAAATTTTACAGGGCTGAGTTGAAGCCACGTGCCACGCCCCCATGTAAATAAAAACTCATAACCGAGAATGCTGCATGTCCGTACAGAATATTGTCAACATTACCGAAGCAAACCTGCACCAGACCCTTGAACAGTCGATGACCAAACCCGTGCTGTTCTACTTCTGGTCTGAACGGAGTCAGCACTGCCTGGAACTGACCCCGGTCCTTGAGAAGCTTGCGGCCCAGTACAACGGTCAGTTTATTCTGGCAAAGCTGGACTGCGACGCCGAGCAGATGATCGCCTCCCAGTTTGGCCTGCGCGCCATTCCCACGGTCTATCTGTTCCAGAACGGTCAGCCGGTGGACGGCTTCCAGGGCCCGCAGCCGGAAGAGGCGATCCGCGCCCTGCTGGATAAAGTGCTGCCCCGCGAAGAGGAGCTGAAAGCGCAGCAGGCGGCGGCCCTGATGGCTGAAGGCAAACATGACGAGGCTCTGCCGCTGCTGAAAGAGGCGTGGCAGCTTTCCGGTCAGAACAGCGAAACCGGCCTGCTGCTGGCAGAAACGCTGATTGTTTTAAAGCGTTCTGAAGACGCCGAAGTGGTGCTGAAAACTATCCCCCTGCAGGATCAGGACACCCGCTATCAGGGGCTGGTGGCGCAAATTGAACTGCTGAAAAAAGCCGCGGATACGCCGGAAATCCAGCAGCTGCAACAGCAGGTGGCCGACAACCCTGCCGACGCCGCGCTGGCCAGCCAGCTGGCACTGCAGCTGCATCAGGTGGGCCGTAACGAAGAAGCGCTGGAACTGCTGTT
The DNA here is from genome assembly GCF_023639785.1 of Leclercia adecarboxylata. Taxonomy (NCBI): domain Bacteria; kingdom Pseudomonadati; phylum Pseudomonadota; class Gammaproteobacteria; order Enterobacterales; family Enterobacteriaceae; genus Leclercia; species Leclercia adecarboxylata. Next base: position 1,075,061 of record NZ_CP098325.1, on the reverse strand, counting down.
CAGCCACCTGAAAACCGATCTGGCTGCGGCTGACGGCAAGGCGCGTAAAACGTTCCAGGACATTCTGGCGGCACTCGGCACGGGAGATTCCCTTGCCTCTTCCTATCGCCGTAAGCTTTACGCTCTGCTGTACTGATCGTTAAGCCGACAATCTTAAAGCCGCCGTTATGGCGGCTTTTTTATATCTGCAGGTAGAGTTTATTAAGACTTTCTAATGTTTAATTTTGAAAAAAGGTTAATGAGTCTTTAAAGAAATAAAATTGAGTCTTTATGATGTCCACTCTTCTGAACGAATAGCCCACCTGTAGTAACGTTTATCTTCCATTTGTGATCGGCGCAAAACTCCCGCACGCGGTGCTAATGGCCTCACCTTGCGGGAAATGTTAAACTTTTTCACGATTAAAATGGCCCGCCAATAACTATAGGAAGTATGCGGCATGACACATATCTTTTATGAGTTCACCTCCCTTAAGCCGGGTGTTCCTAATGTAGAAACATTAATGCAAGTCATCCACACCTCGGCAGAGACCAGCTTTGTTATTGGCCCGGAAGTCGTTGATTTCGTAAAAAAAGCCTTGATCGTTAATACCACCATTGTCAGCTTTAAAAATTGCAAATTCGCCTTCGACAACGGCACGCATTTCATTGAATTTGATGGGAAAGGTAAATCGAAGCGGTACGACGAGGTGCCGGAGTGGTTTGTCTCCCCGGCAGACTTTTCCCGCTCGCAATGGCTGATCAACCATAAGCTGTCGGATGTGATGGCGACGAAGTTTATTGAAGTGCTGATGTCTTACCCGCTGAAAGAGCGTCGCGCCCACTGCAATCTGCTGTTTGGATTAGACTTGCATAAGACAGGTATCGTGCCGTCCAGCGCCCCTGCCGCAAGCAGGATCGGTAATAAAAACGGTAAAACAACGAAACCCAAAATCATCGAACTGGGCTCCTATGAGCTGTTCAGCCAGTTCTTTGACCGCCTGAAAAGCGCCGTGGCAGAGGATCACTTCCCGACTTTGCAGGTGCTGACCGGTATCGACAATCTGTCGAAAGCGCCAAACAATCTTAAACAAGGGATCCGCACCTGGTTTAAAGCGATCACCGGCGATCTGCCGCCTAACAATAAGCGCGTCGAAGCCGGTAATGCCGGTCTGTTCTGCGCCCCGGTGCGGGAACAGCTGCAGCAGATTGAAGCGATCGGTCTGGAAAAATACTATGCCGGGCTGTCCCGGGCGATCAACGACGCAGGCGAGCAGTATATCTCTGACTTCACCTACACCTATCCCCACGCCTGACCTGGCGCTGCCCGTTAAATGCTCCCTCGCCCTGCTATTTTTAGCGGGGCTTTTTTAGGTCTGAATCCCGCCCGGCTCGTTGATTCAACGCGAATTCCCCCCTGTTTGCCGATATACTAATGGACAACAAACGAGCAATGGTTACCGCAACATGGAACACAAAACAGGAGGTTTTACATGTTCATCGTTATCCCTATTCTCATCTTCGTGGCGCTGGTGATTGTCGCCGCTGGCGTCAAAATAGTTCCGCAGGGCTACCAGTGGACGGTTGAGCGTTTTGGGCGTTACACCACAACGCTGCAGCCGGGCTTAAGCCTGGTCGTGCCTTTTATGGACCGCATTGGCCGCAAGATAAACATGATGGAGCAGGTGCTGGATATCCCGTCGCAGGAGGTTATCTCCCGGGATAACGCCAACGTGACCATCGACGCGGTCTGCTTTATTCAGGTGATTGACGCGCCGAAAGCGGCCTACGAGGTCAGCAACCTCGAGCTAGCCATCATCAACCTCACGATGACCAATATTCGAACCGTGCTGGGGTCGATGGAGCTGGATGAAATGCTCTCCCAGCGCGACAGCATCAACACCCGCCTGCTGCACATCGTCGATGAAGCCACCAACCCCTGGGGCATTAAAGTTACGCGTATCGAGATCCGCGACGTGCGTCCACCAGCAGAGCTGATCACCTCGATGAACGCCCAGATGAAGGCTGAGCGAACCAAGCGCGCCTATATTCTGGAGGCCGAAGGGGTGCGCCAGGCGGAGATCCTCAAAGCGGAAGGGGAAAAACAGTCGCAGATCCTTAAAGCCGAAGGGGAACGCCAGTCTGCCTTCCTGCAGGCGGAAGCCCGTGAACGTTCGGCGGAAGCAGAAGCCCGCGCCACCAAAATGGTCTCTGAGGCCATTGCTGCCGGGGATATCCAGGCGGTTAACTACTTTGTGGCGCAGAAATACACCGAAGCGCTGCAGGCCATCGGCTCGGCGGATAACAGCAAGGTGGTGATGATGCCGCTGGATGCCAGCAGCCTGATGGGCTCGATCGGCGGGATCGCGGAGCTGATTAAAAACAGCGGCAACGAGCGCAAGTTATGATCGAACTGATTGCTGCACATCCACACGTCTTCTGGCTGAGTCTCGGCGGCCTGCTGTTGGCGGCAGAGATGCTCGGCGGTAACGGCTACCTGCTGTGGAGCGGCGTGGCCGCCGTTATCACCGGCCTGCTGGTCTGGATCTTACCCTTCGACTGGGCGTGGCAGGGGGTGCTGTTTGCAGTCCTGACCCTTATTGCCGCCTGGCTCTGGTGGCGCTGGCTGTCACGCCAGGTGCGCGCGCAGAAACCTGCCGATGCCCGGCTTAACCAGCGTGGTCAACAGCTGGTGGGAATGCAGTTTACGCTGGAGACCGCCCTGGTGAACGGGCGGGGCCATATGCGGGTGGGTGACAGTTCATGGCCGGTGATTGCCGATGAGGATTTAAACGCCGGTACTAAAGTTGAGGTCGTGGCCGTCGAGGGGATCACCCTTCGCATCCGGGCCCTTTCCCGATAACAACAGGAATAGCCTGATGGTCAGGAAGACAACGCTGGCACTCAGCGTTAGCGCATTACTGGCGAGTGCCGCACCGGCATACGCCTCGTTTGATATGGAAGACTGTAAATGGAGCGATGACTATTGCCTGCTGAAAGGCGACCCGGTTCTGACCCCCGGCAATGATTCCCGGGATAACCTGCTGCGTCTGCTGAGCGAAGCAAAATCCTTCGCCCTGCCCGTGCAGGCCATCCCTGCGGATATCACCCGCTCTCGCGACGTCTATTTTGCTTACCACCCGGAGTGGGGTGATTACGTTACCTCCCCCACGGAGCAGCAGAGCGAAGAGAGCCTCTTCAGCCAACAGATGGCGGCCCTGCAACTTGAGCCAGCCGACACCCGCTATGCCGGTGAACAAGAGAACCGTTTCGTCTCGAATACCACGGGCAATATGAGCCTATTTTTTTCCGCCCTGCTGGCCGACAATGCCCTGACGGCGGAACAGCGTCATGCGCTGGGACAGGCGCGGATAGCGCTTTACTCCGGCGCAGGCCGGGACTACATTGCCGAGGCCCTCCAGACGCTCCCGGCCAATTCGATGTCTTTGCTGTACAAAATCTATCTGACGGGCGCAGCCCATTTCTATGCCGGGGATTACGCCAGCGCAGAACGCGATTTTACTATTCTGGTGAATCGCGATAGCCCATGGCTGGCAGAAACCGCGCAATATATGCTGATGCGCACGGCGCTGAACAAAAGCAGCCAGTTCAGCACGGGCGAGTACGGCGATTTCGATATTCAGCGCGTTAATCGTCCCGCTGCCGAACAGGCGCAGAAAGCCGCCCAGGTTTATCTGCAACGCTGGCCGGAGGGACGCTATGCCGATTCCACGCGCGGCATGCTGCGTCGCATCAACTGGTATCTGCAGGCCTGGCCGCAGCTGGCGGGGCTTTATGAGCAGCGGTTCCAGCAGGCCACTGACGCCCGGGCGCTGCGCGGGCTGGTTATCGAATACGATAATGTCTTTGGCATGCAGTTCTCTGGAAGCGCCGTGCAGGAGGCCTTCCCCGACGCGCCGCTGGTGAGCTATACCGAAATGCTTCGCGCCCTTCGCCTGAACAGCGAAGAGAAACCGACGCTGACGCAGCAGGCGCTCGACGCCAGCAAACCGGTGTTTGAAAAAAGCGGCAAGCTGGCGCTGTGGCGTAATCTGCAGTTGAACCTGTGGCGGGCGACTAACAATGATGCCGCCATTTTGCAGGCCGTTAAGCCAGCGGAAAAACTCCCGGCGCATGACATTCTCGCCTTCAGCGAACAGGTGCTGTATGGCGACGCGCTGATGGCGCAAAAGCAGTGGCCGGCGGCACGTGATTTCTGGCTGAGGTTGCTGAAGCTAAGCGAAGATGGCGAGCAGCAGCAGTATGTGCAGGCCAGACTGGCGGCCACGCTGGTGTTTAGCGGCAACGCCGACGCGATTTTCGCCCGGGACAGCGCCATCACCAACCTGCGGCTTCGCTCACAGGTGCTGAAAGCGGTGGCCTCGCCTGAGCGGTTACGCCAGCAGGCCAGCCAGGGGCCAAACAACGAGGAGCGCACCATTGCCCTGCACACGCTGTTAGTGCGTGATTTAACCGAAAACCGGTTCAGCGACTGGTTAACCGACAGAAAGCTCGCCAGCGCCATCACGCAGCCGGTCGTGGGCCAGGCATTTGACGATGTAAACCTGAGCGTCTTCGACTGGGACGGCAATGCCGCCGAAGCCGGTTACGTCTGTCGAAGTCTGGACAACACGGTGCTCAGCCAGAACGCCGCGGATGCCCATGCCCTGAACTGTCTGGGCGAGTTCTTCCGCACCACCAACACCCATGTCGATCTGTGGAAAGACAGCGCGGGCAACGGCGTGCTGGGTACGGCGATCCACCGGGAAGAACCTTACGGCCAGTTCGACAGGCAGGGTTACTATCAGCAGATCATCACCTCGCCAAAAGCCGAGCATGAAGATAAAAGCTACGCGCTCTATCGGGCCATCATGTGTTACGCCCCGTCCGGCTATAACGAATGTGGCGGCGCCGGGGTGGACAAAGCCCAGCGCAAAGGCTGGTTCTCGCAGTTGAAAACGCAGTATCCGGGCAGTCCGTGGGCACAAAAACTCAAATACTACTGGTAGCCGCGCTGCTGGCCGGACAGGCGCCTGCGCAGGAGAGGGTTAATGCGCAGGCGCACACGGCCTTCTGGCTCTGGTCGGGGGTAAAGGCCAGCGATGCGTTGAAGGAGGCACAAACGGTCTATCTGCATCAGGGAGAGGTGCTGGCCCGCCCGAACGGGGTGGTGTTCCAGCGCCTCGGGCTGCCCGTCAGCCGCCTCACTTTTCCCTCAATCTGGCTGACCGTGCGCTTTACCACGCTTGAGGTGTCGCCTGAGATCCTTGCCAGAATTGTCCGCCTGATGCAGCGCTGGCAGGCGGCAGGGAATCAGGTGGTGGGTTTGCAGGTTGATTTTGATGCGGCCACCCACCAGCTGGCGGACTACGCCCGCTTTTTGCAGGCATTGCGCCAGCAGTTGCCGACCGAATTTTCACTGGGGGTAACCGGGCTGCTGGACTGGGCAAAAACCGGGGATGTCGCCACGCTGAACGCGCTGGCGGTAGATGAACTGGTGATCCAGAGCTATCAGGGCCGCCACACGGTTACCAACTATCAGGCTTATTTGCCCGCGCTCACCGGGCTGCGCATCCCGTTCAAACTCGGGCTGGTTCAGAACGGCCAGCGGGATCGGCAGGCCGAAGCGCAGCTGCAAAAATCCCCGTGGTATCGCGGTACGGTGGTGTTTATGCTCAACCCGGCCCGCGGTTAAGCCTTCGCCTTGCGATGACAGCAGCCGGAGAGATTATCCATGATCGGACAGTCGGCGCCGTCATCGCCCGGACAACTCTCCGCCAGCGCCAGCAGCCGATCGCGCATCGCCTGTAGCTCCACAATATGGCGTTCAATTTCGGCCACCTTCTCCAGCGTCCGGCTTTTGACGTCGGCGCTATGACGCTCAGGATCGTTGAACAGGTTCACCAGGTCGCCACACTCATCCAGATTGAACCCAACCTGCCGCGCCTGGCGCAGCAGCGTCAGTTCGTCGAGGTGTTTTTGGGTATAGCTCCGGTAGCCGTTCTCACTGCGCAGCGGCGGCGTCACCAGCCCTTTCTCTTCGTAAAAACGAATTGCTTTGCTGGTTAAGCCGGTTTTTTTGGCAACATCGCTGATATTCACGTTTCCCCCTTGACCTTCCCCTTGATGGAAGGTTTAACCTTCATAACAGTTAGATGAAAGTGTCTCTCCGGTCAATATCTGGCTGGAGATTTATAAGGAGTATACCTATGTCTCATATCATCGATCTGACACTGGATGGCCTCTCTTGCGGCCACTGTGTCAAACGCGTTAAAGAGAGTCTGGAGCAACGCCCGGACGTAGAGAGTGCAGACGTGACCATCGACCACGCGGCCGTCACCGGCAGCGCAAGCGCCGATGCCCTGATCGACACCATCAAACAGGCCGGGTACGGTGCGGTATTAAGCCACCCAAAGGCTGATCCGCTGACAGCGTCAACAACTCCGTCGGAAGCACTGACAGCGGCCCCCTCTGAGCTTCCGGCAGCTCACGATAGCGATGACAGCCAGCAGCTGTTGATCAATGGCATGAGCTGCGCCAGCTGCGTCACCCGCGTCCAGGATGCCCTGCAGGCGGTTCCGGGTGTGGCACAGGCACGGGTCAATCTGGCGGAGCGCACTGCGCTGGTGATGGGCAGCGCCTCCGCCGCGGATTTAGTGCAGGCGGTTGAAAAAGCGGGCTACGGCGCCGAGGCGATTGAGGATGACCTCGAACGCCGGGCGCGCCAGCAGGAGACCGCCATCGCCACCATGAAACGTTTTCGCTGGCAGGCGATTGTCGCCCTGCTGGTGGGCATCCCGGTGATGGGCTGGGGAATGCTCGGCGACAACATGATGGTCACCGACGACAACCGCACGCTGTGGCTGGCGACAGGCGTTCTCACCCTTGGGGTGATGATCTTCGCGGGCGGCCATTTTTACACCAGCGCGTGGAAAAGCCTGAAAAACCGCACCGCCACCATGGACACGCTGGTGGCGCTGGGTACCGGCGCGGCCTGGCTCTACTCCATGAGCGTCAACCTCTGGCCGCAGTGGTTCCCGATGGAAGCGCGCCACCTCTATTACGAAGCCAGCGCGATGATTATCGGCCTGATTAACCTGGGCCATATGCTGGAAGCCCGGGCCCGTCAGCGCTCGTCGAAAGCGCTGGAAAGATTACTCGACCTAACGCCGCCCACCGCCCGGGTCGTGACCGAAAACGGCGAACAGAGCGTGCCGCTGGCGGACGTTCAGGAAGGCATGATCCTGCGTCTGACCACCGGGGATCGCGTGCCGGTGGACGGGGAGATCACCCAGGGCGAAGCCTGGTTTGACGAGGCAATGCTCACCGGCGAGCCGGTGCCGCAGCAGAAAAGCGACGGCGAGAGCGTTCACGCCGGTACCGTCGTGCAGGATGGCAGCGTGCTGTTCCGCGCCAGTGCTGTCGGCAGCCACACCACGCTGTCGCGCATTATCCGCATGGTGCGCCAGGCCCAGAGCAGCAAACCGGAGATCGGCAAGCTGGCCGATAAAATCTCTGCCATCTTTGTGCCGGTGGTGGTGGGTATCGCCCTCTTCAGCGCCGCCATCTGGTACTTCTTCGGCCCCGCGCCGCAGATTGTTTACACCCTGGTGATCGCCACCACGGTGCTGATAATCGCCTGCCCTTGTGCCCTGGGCCTGGCCACGCCGATGTCGATTATCTCCGGTGTCGGGCGGGCCGCAGAATCGGGCGTGCTGGTACGTGATGCCGATGCCCTGCAGCGCGCCAGTACCTTAGACACCCTGGTGTTCGATAAAACCGGGACGCTGACCGAGGGTAAACCGCAGGTGGTTGCCGTCCATACCCTGGCCGGGATGAGCGAAGCCGATGCCCTGAGCCTGGCGGGCGCACTGGAGCAGGGCTCCAGCCACCCGCTGGCCCGGGCGATACTGGAGAAAGCGGGCAGCACATTACCGCAGGTGAATAACTTCCGTACCCTGCGTGGGCTTGGCGTCAGCGGTGAGGTGGACAACCGAACCCTGCTGCTGGGTAACCAGGCGCTGCTGGCGGAAAACGGCGTTGATACCCGTGCGCTGGACGAGCAGCTGCAAACCTGGGCTTCACAGGGGGCAACTCCGGTGCTACTGGCGGTCGACGGGCAGGCCGCTGCGCTGTTTGCCGTTCGCGATCCGCTGCGCGCGGACAGCGTGGCCGCGCTGCAACGCCTGCACCGGGAAGGCTATCGTCTGGTGATGCTCACCGGCGATAACGCCACCACCGCCCAGGCTATCGCCCGTGAGGCGGGAATTGATGAGGTGATCGCGGGCGTGCTGCCGGATGGCAAAGCGGATGCGATTATCAAACTGCAGAGCCAGGGGCGCCAGGTGGCGATGATAGGCGACGGCATCAACGACGCCCCGGCGCTGGCCCAGGCGGATGTGGGCATTGCCATGGGCGGCGGCAGCGATGTCGCCATCGAAACGGCGGCCATCACCCTGATGCGCCACAGCCTGACCGGAGTGGCCGACGCGCTTGCCATCTCGAAAGCGACGTTGCGCAACATGAAGCAAAATCTGCTGGGGGCCTTTATCTATAACGCCTTCGGTATTCCCATCGCCGCCGGGATCTTATGGCCGCTGACCGGAACGCTGCTGAACCCGGTGGTGGCGGGTGCCGCCATGGCCCTCTCCTCTATTACCGTGGTGAGCAACGCCAACCGCCTGTTGCGCTTTAAACCTAAAGCCTGAGGCTGATGCAGGACAAGGACGTCTTGCGCCGCCCTGCCCCACGCGCTAGCATGAATTTTTCATTCAGGGAGCGCGTATGGGTCTGTTTCAACGTCTGAAAGCATCGTTTCGCGCCCTCTTCCCCCGCCGCTATCGCTGGCCTGGACTCGATATCACCCTTCCCGGCGGGCAGCATCTGCATTTAGTCGGCAGCATCCATATGGGCACGCGGGATATGTCTCCCCTGCCCGAGGGACTGATTAGCCGCCTGCGGCATGCCGATGCGCTGATCGTCGAAGCGGATATCTCCGGGGATGAGTCGCCTTTCGCCGGGCTTGCCATCCCGCCTCCGCTCGAAGAGCGTCTTAGCGCCACGCAGCTGGCTGAACTGCAGCGGGTTGCCGACGAGCTTGGCTTATCGATCTCCATGCTTGAGAGCCAGCCGCTTTGGCAGATCGCGATGGTATTGCAGGCCACCCAGGCGCAGCGGCTGGGGTTACGGGGCGATTACGGCATCGATTACCAGTTACTGAATACCGCACGCGCGCAGCAATTGCCGGTTATCGAACTGGAAGGCGCCGCCAGTCAGATTGCCCTGCTGCGCCAGATGCCCCACGACGGTTTGCTGCTGCTGGAGGACACGCTCACCCACTGGCATACCAATGCCCGACTGCTGCAAACCATGGTGAGCTGGTGGCTGGATTCGCCCCCTGCCGTTGACCGGCTGGCGCTGCCGGCCACGTTCAGTGAATCGCTGTATGACGTGCTGATGCACGAGCGCAATCAGGCCTGGTGCGAAAAGCTGCACGCGCTGCCTGCCGGGCGGTATGTGGTGGCGGTTGGAGCGTTACATCTGTACGGCGAGGGAAATTTGCCGTCGTTGCTGAGATAAAAAAAGTGGCCAATATTTCTATTGGCCCGTCAAAGAGGAATTTCATCATTGTTATTATGCCGGAGGAGACCTCCGGTTCAGAAGATTGTCGCTCAAAGTGACCATCACTGCCAACACTATATGCGCAAGATGGTGCTATTTTTTAGCCTCTTTTGAGGCGTATTCTTAAGGCATTTATTGTCAAGGCCAGGAAGGATTGCTATGACTCCCGCCGTTAAATTACTCGAAAAAAACAAGATTGCGTTCAGGATCCACAGCTACGACCACGATCCGGCTGAAACCAATTTTGGTGATGAAGTGGTGCGCAAACTGGGTCTGAATGCGGACCAGGTCTATAAAACGTTGCTGGTCGCGGTGAATGGCGACATGAAACACCTCGCCGTGGCGGTGACGCCGGTTGCCAGCCAGCTGGACCTGAAAAAAGTCGCAAAGGCGCTGGGCGCGAAAAAAGTGGATATGGCGGACCCGATGGTTGCGCAACGCACCACGGGTTATCTGGTCGGTGGGATCAGCCCGCTGGGGCAGAAGAAGCGCCTGCCAACGCTCATAGATGCCCCTTCACAGGGGTTTGACACCATCTACATCTCCGGCGGCAAGCGCGGGCTGGATATTGAACTGGCGGCGGGCGATCTGGCGAAAATGCTGGACGCGCAGTTTGCGGATATTGCGCGCCGGGATTAAAAAAACGCCGGGTGGCGCTGCGAGGTAAAAGCAAAACGGTAACAGGCGTTACCGTTTTTTGTGTTCGCGCCCTCTCCCGGTGGGAGAGGGTTGGGGTGAGGGCATCAGGCCGCACAACACTACTGCCAGCTCACTTCACCTTTCGGTTCATAGGCATTCACATCCAGAGGAGAGTTCTGCTGGATGTACTGCTTGAGCACCTCGGCGTCGATAAAGCCGGTATTCACATAGCCCGGTTTATTATCGATATGCGGATAACCATCGCCGCCGGTAGCGTTAAAGCTTAAGGTTGCCATCCGGTAGGTTTTGGCTGGATCCACCGGTTCACCCTTGATCTTCAGGTCGCTGAGCACGCCGCCCTTCGCCACAAAGCTGACGTTGGCAAACTGCGGGTAGGCCCCGGAGTCCGGCTTCATCTGTGCTACCGCGGTCAGATAGTCCGTCACCTCTTTGCCGCTCATATCGACATACACCAGCACGTTGCCAAACGGCTGCACCTTCAGCACATCTTTATAGGTAATGTCCCCGCCTTCGATGGAGTCGCGGATCCCGCCGCCGCTCATCACCGCAAAGTCGGCTCCGGTGCGCGCCATCTGCGCGGCCAGAATCAGATGCCCCATATTGGTCTGCACAAAGCGCACCTTGCTGCGATCCCCTTCCAGTCGGCCGTTGAGCGTGCCGATCTTCACATCCAGCTGCGCCTTGCCCTTATTCTGGAACGGCGTCAGGAGGGAGAGCATCTGGGGGTTTTCTGCAATTTCTGGCGTATAGAGAACACGCTCGCTCTGACCGTTATCGTAAGTCACCTTCTTCTTCAGGTTGACCGGGATCAGCTGGTAGTGCACCAGCTTCATCTCGCCGTTGCGGAATTCAAAATCGGCGCGGCCCACGTATTTGCCCCACTCGTGCGCCTGCACAATCCAGATCCCGTTCTGCTTGTCCGGCGCGCACGGCGTGCCTGGCACGTAATCCACCTGCTTTTTGTTTTCCGACGCCATGCAGACCGGATCCTGGGAGTGGCCGCCCACAATCATCGCCAGCGACCCCGTCGGCAGGCTGCGCGCCATCTCAACATCACCCGCCGCGTTCGAGCCGTGCTCGCCGTTGTCGTAGTGCCCCATGTGGGTGGTGGCGATAATCACGTCCGGTTTTTCGTTCTGCTGCAGCTCCTGGATCACCAGCTTCGCTTCGTCGGCCGGTTTACGGAATTCGATGTCGGTAAAATATTCCGGGTTGCCGATTTTCGCCGTGTCATCGGTGGTCAGCCCCACGACCGCAATTTTAATATCCTGGCGTTTGAAAATGGCCCAGGGTTTAAATAAGCGCTCGCCGGTGCTTTTTTGATAAATATTGGCGGAGAGGAACGGGAATTTAGCCCACTTCTCCTGCTGGCGTAATACTTCGATGGGATTATCAAACTCATGGTTACCTACGGCCATCGCATCGTAACCAATCAGATTCATGCCGCGAAAATCGGGTTCAGCATCCTGCAAATCAGACTCCGGCACGCCGGTATTAATGTCACCGCCGGAGAGCAGCAGCACGCTGCCGCCTTTTGCCGCCACCTCTTTACGGATCCCGTCCACCAGCGTTTTCTGCGCCGAAAGGCCATATTCGCCGTATTCGCTGCGCCAGAAGTGGCCGTGATGATCGTTGGTATGCAGGATGGTGATGTTATAGGTTTTATCTTTTTCCCAGGCCTGGGCTGGCAGGCTGAGCAGCCCGCACGCGGCTATTATTGCCAGCGCGAGGCCTCGCTTCATTAACTTCATTTCTTCACTCCCTGATCTTCGGACAAACGCAAAAATTACAATGAGTCATCAGAATAGACAAATATGTTTTCAGAATTGCGACTTTCCTCAAATGTCAGGGACAGGTATGTTAGTCAGATAATAATTACACCCTGCACTTCCAATAACAATCGACGTGGTATTTATGGCAATCAGCGAATCTACTCCTCCGGTGTCGGCGGCTAAGGCCCGCACCTCATTTGGCATTCTCGGCGCAATCAGTCTTTCGCATCTGCTTAACGATATGATCCAGTCGCTTATTCTGGCGATCTACCCGTTACTGCAGTCCGAGTTTTCTCTTACCTTCGTGCAGATCGGCATGATCACCCTCACCTTCCAGCTGGCGTCGTCGCTGCTGCAACCGGTGGTAGGTTACTGGACGGATAAATATCCGATGCCGTGGTCACTGCCGATTGGCATGTGCTTTACCCTGAGCGGCCTGATCCTGCTGGCGATGGCGGGCAGTTTTGAAGGTGTGCTGGTGGCAGCCGCCCTGGTGGGGACCGGCTCGTCGGTCTTCCATCCAGAGTCGTCACGCGTGGCGCGCATGGCCTCCGGCGGCCGTCACGGTCTGGCACAGTCGCTGTTCCAGGTGGGCGGCAACTTCGGTAGCTCCCTCGGCCCCCTGCTGGCGGCGGTGATTATCGCTCCGTACGGCAAAGGGAACGTGGCCTGGTTCGTGCTGGCGGCGCTGCTGGCGATTGTGGTACTGGCGCAAATCAGCCGCTGGTATGCCGCCCAGCATCGGGTCAATAAGGGCAAACCAAAAGCACCGGTGATTAATCCCCTGCCGCGCAATAAGGTGATTCTGGCAGTCAGCATTCTGCTGATGCTGATTTTCTCCAAATACTTCTACATGGCGAGTATCAGCAGCTATTACACCTTTTATCTGATGGAAAAATTCGGATTATCGGTTCAGAACGCCCAGTTTCACCTCTTCGCCTTCCTGTTTGCGGTTGCTGCCGGAACCTTTATTGGTGGGCCTCTGGGGGACAAGATCGGGCGTAAATATGTAATTTGGGGCTCTATCCTCGGCGTTGCCCCCTTCACGCTTATTTTGCCCTACGCAAGCCTGTGGTGGACGGGTGTTTTAACCGTGATCATCGGCTTTATCCTTGCCTCTGCCTTTTCTGCCATTCTGGTTTATGCCCAGGAGCTGCTTCCGGGGCGTATCGGCATGGTTTCCGGGCTGTTTTTTGGTTTTGCTTTCGGGATGGGCGGCCTTGGCGCAGCGGTATTAGGGCTGATTGCAGACCATACCAGTATCTTCCTGGTCTATAAAATCTGCGCTTTCCTGCCTCTTCTTGGGATGTTGACTATATTCCTGCCTGATAACCGGCATAAAGCCTGATTTATCTGCGGTCAAACTCCGGGTTTGACCGCAGCCTTTCCTGATGCCATAAGCCTTTCTTAACACTGCCTCTTAAAAATCGTCCTGTTCTGCTTCTGTTTAACCCTTATTGCTGTTTTTATCAAAATTCAAGAATTATTCATAAACATAATCATTAATTTTGTCATAAACTATTACACGGCTTTTTGGTTTAACGACCAAAAATGGAGTCACACAGCAACGAAAGGAGACGGAATGCACCACGCCACACCGCTTATCACCACCATTGTTGGTGGTCTTGTACTCGCTTTTATCCTCGGCATGATTGCCAACAAGCTGCGTATTTCCCCCCTGGTGGGCTATTTACTGGCGGGCGTGTTAGCCGGTCCGTTTACCCCTGGTTTTGTTGCTGATACTAAACTTGCCCCGGAGCTGGCGGAACTTGGCGTGATCCTGCTGATGTTCGGTGTGGGTTTGCATTTTTCCCTGAAGGATTTGATGGCGGTAAAGTCGATCGCCATTCCCGGCGCGATCGCCCAGATAGCCGTGGCGACGTTGCTGGGTATGGCGCTTTCAGCAATGCTGGGCTGGCCGCTGATGACCGGCATCGTGTTTGGTCTGTGTCTTTCCACCGCCAGTACCGTGGTGCTGCTGCGCGCGCTTGAAGAGAGACAGCTGATAGACAGCCAGCGGGGGCAGATCGCCATTGGCTGGCTGATTGTTGAAGATCTGGTGATGGTCTTAACCCTGGTGCTGCTGCCTGCGGTCGCCGGTATGCTCGAAAAAGAGAACGTTGGCCTGGCTTCGCTGGCGCTGGATATGAGTATCACCATCGGGAAGGTGGTGGCCTTTATCGCCATTATGATGCTGGTTGGCCGCCGCCTGGTGCCCTGGATCCTCTCCCGCAGCGCGGCGACCGGCTCGCGTGAGCTGTTTACTCTCGCCGTACTGGCGCTGGCGCTGGGCATTGCCTTCGGTGCCGTGGAGCTGTTTGATGTCTCCTTCGCGCTGGGCGCCTTCTTTGCCGGAATGGTGCTGAACGAATCGGAGCTGAGCCACCGTGCCGCTCACGATACCCTGCCCCTGCGCGACGCCTTTGCGGTGCTGTTCTTCGTCTCCGTAGGGATGCTGTTCAACCCGATGATTCTGATTGAGCAGCCGCTGGCGGTGCTTGGCACCCTGGCGATCATTATCTTTGGTAAGTCGGTAGCGGCTTTCTTCCTGGTGCGCATGTTTGGTCACTCGCCGCGCACCGCGCTGACCATCGCCGCCAGCCTCGCGCAGATCGGTGAATTTGCCTTTATCCTCGCAGGCCTGGGCATGGCGCTGGATCTGCTGCCGCAGGCCGGGCAAAACCTGGTGCTGGCGGGGGCGATCCTCTCCATCATGCTGAACCCGGTGCTGTTCGCCCTGCTGGAGAAATACCTCGATAAAACCGAAACCCTCGAAGAGCAGACGCTGGAAGAGGCTATCGAAGAGGAGAAGCAGATCCCGGTGGATATCTGCAACCACGCCCTGCTGGTCGGCTTTGGCCGCGTCGGCAGCCTGCTGGGTGAGAAGCTGATGGCCCAGGGCATTCCGCTGGTGGTGATAGAAACGTCCCGCACCCGCGTGGACGAGCTACGCGAGCGCGGGATCCGTGCGGTGCTGGGGAATGCGGCGAACGAAGAGATCATGAATCTGGCGCATCTGGACTGCGCCCGCTGGCTGCTGCTGACCATCCCTAACGGTTACGAGGCCGGTGAGATTGTGGTATCTGCCCGTGAAAAATGTCCGCAGCTGGAGATTATCGCCCGGGCGCATTACGACGACGAAGTGGAATACATTATGGAACGCGGCGCGAACCAGGTGGTAATGGGCGAGCGCGAGATTGCCAATACCATGCTGTCGCTGCTGGAGAAGCCGCCGCTTGAAGCGACGGTGACGGGATAAAACTTGTGCGGCCTGATGCTCTCACTCTGGCCCTCTCACACGGGGAGAGGGGGTTCACGTTCCCTCTCCCCTGTGGGGAGAGGGTTAGGGTGGGGGTTTTCTTTTACCTGTCCCAGTACGACTCTTCCAGGCTATCTTCCCGCTCCGGCAGGCCGCGCGTTAAGCGCGGTGAGTGCTGGTTCAGCACCTGATAGCTTACGCGGTTCGCATACTTACACACCTGCGCCAGCGACGAGTAGGTCAGCCAGTTAAACTTGTGTTTGCTGGAGTTCGGCACGTTGGTGCGGTGGAAAGCGTTGGCGGTGATATCGTGCAGCAGCGCAGCCAGCGCGCCGTCGCCTGCCCCGTTGGTGTTCATGATCTTCTCCGGGCCGCCCATATACGGAGCGATATGGGAGAAGATACGCAGCGGATTCACGCAGTCTTTATGGCGCATCGCACGGCTGAATTCAAACTGGTTGAACTCGGCGATGGCCCCCGGCAGCAGCGGATGCTGGGTTTTGCGTTTCGCCTCTTCTTCGGTGAAACCGGCCATATACAAGCCTACCGGCCCGGCGGTGCAGAGCACCAGATCGACCCAGTCCAGCGCCTTGTCAGAGGCCAGCAGCGGATCGCTCTCCCCGGTCAGGGCTTCGGCCTCTTCTTCATTCATTGCCAGAATCGAGACGTGTTCTTTCAGGAACGCCTGCCACCACTCGGGGTTATCGGCGATAACGAATTTGGTTCCCAGGGTCAGGACGACCGGCACATTGTATTTCTTCGCATACTCCACCGCCTTCATGGTCGCATCCGGCATCGGCTCGCCCGGCTTGCAGCGCACCAGATAGGAGGTCAGCACCAGCGCTGATGCACCCGCAATCACCGCTTCCGGGATGCTCTCGGCGCGCAGCTTGTTCATGTGCCCCGGGCTGATGGCGAAGGTACGTTCGCCGGATTCCCCGATCAGCGTGAAGCAGCGGCCAATCGCCCCGTCCACACCCTGCAGATAGTTGAGATCGGTACGGCTGGAAGTATTGCAAAGGTAGCGGTAGGCGTAGCTGCCAATTTCGATATTGCTGCACATCACGCCCAGCAGAACGGAGCGATCGTCCGCCAGTACGGAGTAGTTGTGCATGGTGTTGCCGATGGTGCCACCGGCAAACTGATGGGTGATGAGGTTATCCCGCACCAGCTCCTGATAGAGCGCTTCCGCCACATCGTCTTCAATAACCAGAGAGTGCCCGGCACTCAGGCCGTAACGCGCGACAAACGCATCGTCCACTTTAGCTTCAATATCCACCAGCGTCTGATCGATGCCCACCACCCAGGCGGCATTGGTTTCATTTTCCGGCTGAATTTGCTGGAGCAGCGGATCGCGGGCGTTAACGGGAAAGTAGTGTTTAGATTTACGTTTACCGGGAAATTTCATGTTCTGGGCTATGAGTGACGGATGGGCCGGGAATGGTAGCACAAACCCGGCTCAGAGTGCGATCAGCGGCTGTGGGTCACCAGCGACACCATCATGTCGATGTGCTCAGGGTCGTCGTTAAGCGCCGGAATATACTCATACTTTGTGCCGCCCGCTTCGAGGAAGAATTCCCGGTTTTGCACCGCGATCTCTTCCAGGGTTTCCAGACAGTCCGACGCAAAGCCCGGCGACATCACCTGAATATGCTTCACCCCCTTCTCGCCCAGCATTTTCAGGGTCTCGTCGGTATAAGGGGTCAGCCACGGCTCGCGGCCAAAGCGCGACTGGAAGGTCATCATCACCTTCTCCGGCGGCAGGCCGAGGGCAGAAACCAGCTCCCGGGTGGTGTCGCGACAGCGCTGCGGGTAATCATCCCCTTCGTCGGCAAATCGCTGCGGAATACCGTGATAGGAGAGCAGCAGCAGGTCCGGCTCGCCGTGTTTCTCAAAGGACGCGCGGGCGCTGCTGGCAAGGGCGTTGATGTACAGCTCGTTATCCGCGTAATCGCGAATAAAGGTCACGCCGGGAATGCGGCGGCGAGTGGCCAGAATACGCGCCAGTTCATCCCAGACTGCGGCCACGGTGGAGCAGGAGTATTGCGGATAGAGCGTCAGCACCACAATGTGATCAACGCCCTGGGCCAGCAGATCGTCGACGGCGCTTTTCAGGGAAGGTTTTCCGTAGCTCATGCCCAGCGCCACCGGCATATCCGGCAGACGGGCGGCCAGCGCTTTCTCCTGACGACGGCTGTAGACCATCAGCGGCGAGCCCTCCTCCATCCAGACGGACTGATAGAGCTTTGCCACACGCGGAGAACGGATCGGCAGAATGATGCCGCGCAGCAGGGGCCACCACAGGAGTCTTGGGGTATCCACGACGCGAGTGTCGCTTAAAAATTGTCGCAGGTAGCGTTTTACCGCCGCTGGAGTAGGTGCTTCTGGGGTACCCAAATTGGCAAGCAGGATGCCGGTTTTCGCCTGACTCATTCACGCCTCATAACCATTTGATAGGTTGTCAATTGTAGCGGAAATGCGTTTAAACGAAACCCATTGCTGTGATAGGTAAGATGAGAATATTTCTCACCCGGGGACCCGGGTGAGAACCACGTCATCCTTCAGGCTGCCTCTTTGTTGGCTGCGCACTTTCACCCCAGTCACATAGTGATCTATGTTCCTGGGGATTCGCGTGCTTGCCGCCGCGATGCAGCCCGAATGATTTAGTGGTGGCGCGATTAGCCGAGGATCTTTTCCAGCTCTGCACAAACATCAGCAACGGCTTTGGTGCCGTCAACTTTCGCGTATTTGGTGTTACCCGCCTGCGCTTCTTTGGTGTAGTAGCCGATCAGCGGCGCGGTCATCTGATGGTATTCCACCAGGCGCTTACGCACGGTCTCTTCCTGATCGTCTTTACGGGTGGTCAGCTCTTCGCCGGTCACGTCGTCTTTACCTTCCACCTGAGGTGGGTTGAACTTCACGTGGTAAACGCGGCCGGAAGCAGCGTGTACGCGACGACCGATGATACGGTCTACGATCAGTTCGTCCGGTACGTCGAATTCCAGCACGTAATCCACATTGATGCCCGCTTCTTTCATGGCATCAGCCTGAGGAATGGTACGCGGGAAGCCGTCCAGCAGGAAACCGTTACGGCAGTCTTCCTGAGAAATGCGTTCTTTAACCAGAGCGATAACCAGCTCATCGGTTACCAGCTTGCCGGCATCCATAATGTCTTTCGCCTGTTTACCCAGCTCGGAGCCAGATTTAACAGCGGCACGCAGCATGTCACCGGTAGAGATTTGCGGAATACCGTATTTCTCCATGATGAACTGAGCCTGAGTTCCTTTACCCGCGCCCGGAGCGCCAAGCAGAATAATACGCATTGCGAAAATCCCCTCAAAAGTCGATTCAATTTTTCAAAAAGCGCTAAACAATACCATCAGAACGGGTATCGCTCAAGGAAGGCGGGAGGGCTGAAACGGTTAATGAGGGGAGATTATTTGGTTTAGTGCGGTCTGGTGCCCTCACCCCGGCCCTCTCCCACGGGGAGAGGGAGAAGACCAGGGGAGGCTTGGTCAGTTACGCCAGCAGCAGCGCATTCACGCGCTTGATGAACTGGTTCGGATCTTCCAGCGTGCCGCGTTCGGCCAGCAGGGACTGATCCAGCAGCAGTTCAACCCACTCGGCGAAGCGGGCTTCGTCCTGCGTTTCGGCTGCGCGTTTCACCAGGGCGTGATCCGGGTTCAGTTCAAAGATGTACTTCACTTCCGGTACGCTCTGGCCCGCAGCGGCGAACAGCTTCGCCATCTGGGTACTCATCTCGTCGGCGTCGGTGGTGACGATAGCCGGGGTATCCGTCAGACGGTGGGTGAAACGCACCTCTTTGACGCGATCGCCCAGATGGGTTTTTACGCGCTCAACGAACGGCTCCAGGGCTTTTTCCGCCTCTTTTGCGGTTTCGTCCACTTCATCCGCCAGCTTGTCGATGGACTCATCGGCTTTAGCAACGGACTGGAACGCTTTACCGCTGAACTCGGTCAGGTAGTTCATCATCCACTCATCGATGCGATCGGAAAGCAGCAGCACTTCGATGCCTTTCTTACGCAGCAGCTCCAGGTGCGGGCTGCTCTTCGCCGCGGCATAGCTGTCGGCGGTGATGTAGTAGATCTTCTCCTGCCCTTCTTTCATGCGGGAGATGTACTCTTCCAGCGATACGGTCTGCTCGGAAGAGTCGGTGTGCGTGGAGGCGAAGCGCAGCAGTTTGGCGATAGCTTCGAGGTTAGAGGAATCTTCTGCCGGCCCCTCTTTCAGCACCAGGCCGAACTGTTTCCAGAAGGTCTGGTATTTTTCCGCGTCATCTTTCGCCAGCTTATCCAGCATCTGCAGCGCACGTTTGCTCAGCGCGTTGCGCAGGTTGCGGGTCACGGTGCTGTCCTGGAGGATCTCACGGGAGACGTTCAGCGGCAGATCGTTAGAATCAATCAGACCACGCACAAAGCGCAGGTAGTTCGGCATGAACTGCTCGGCTTCGTCCATGATGAACACGCGCTGCACGTACAGCTTCAGGCCGTGCTTGTGATCGCGGTTCCACATATCCCACGGCGCCTGCGCCGGGATGTACAGCAGGCTGGTGTACTCCTGCTTCCCTTCCACGCGGTTGTGGCTCCAGGTCAGCGGATCGGTAAAGTCATGGGCGATGTGCTTGTAGAACTCGGTGTACTCTTCGTCTTTGATCTCAGACTTGTTACGCGTCCACAGCGCCTGCGCCTTGTTGATCTTCTCCCAGGAGATCACGGTTTCGCCGTCCTGCTCTTCCCGTTTTTCGATCTCTACCGGCAGCGCGATATGGTCGGAATATTTGCTGATGATGGAGCGTACGCGCCAGTCGTTGAGGAAATCATCTTCCCCTTCGCGCAGGTGCAGCGTGATCTCGGTCCCGCGATCGGCTTTGGTGATATCGGCAACGGTGTATTCACCTTCGCCGTGGGATTCCCAGAACACGCCGTTTTCCGCGCTTTCGCCAGCCGCACGGGTGCGTACGGTGACTTTATCCGCCACGATGAAGGCGGAGTAGAAGCCCACGCCGAACTGGCCGATCAGCTGGCTGTCTTTAGCCTGATCGGAGCCCATTGACTGCAGGAACGCTTTGGTGCCGGATTTAGCGATGGTGCCAAGATGATCAATGGCTTCATCGCGGGTCATCCCGATGCCGTTATCCGCGATGGTCAGGGTGCGGTTTTCTTTATCAAACGACACGCGTACGCGCAGTTCGCCGTCACCTTCATACAGCTCTGGCTTCGAGAGCGCACGAAAACGCAGCTTGTCTGCCGCATCAGAGGCGTTAGAGATAAGCTCACGCAGGAAAATTTCTTTATTGGAATAAAGAGAATGGATCATCAGGTGCAGAAGTTGTTTTACTTCTGACTGGAAACCACGGGTTTCTTGTCCTTTCATACTAAGTCGACCTCAACAATGCCATTTAATGGGGTTTAAAAGCGTTGAGGGAGAGATGGGGCCAGGGGGGAATTTTTTCAAGCGGAGGCCGCGTCTGCAGCCTCCGTTTGGTCAGAAAATAATCTTGTGACGACCGGCCAGAGAGTGTGACAGCGTGGTGCCGTCGACCATCTCCAGCTCACCGCCAACCGGAACACCGTGGGCAATACGACTGGCGTCGACGCCCGACTCGGCACACAGCTCGGCGATATAGTTGGCTGTCGCCTCCCCTTCCACCGTTGGGTTGGTAGCGAGGATCACCTCAGCGATCGTTTCCGATTTCAGGCGCTGTTCCAGCCGGTCAAGGCCGATATCATCCGGACCAATACCGTCAAGGGGTGAAAGGTGGCCCATCAGCACAAAGTAGCGGCCAGAAAATTGTCCGGTCTGTTCGATGGCGTAGATGTCCGCAGGACTCTCCACCACGCAAATCTGACCGTTTTCCTGACGACGCGGGTTGGCGCAGATGTTACACACGTCCTGCTCGGTAAAGGTGCGGCAATCGGCACAGTGACCAATTTCCGACATGGCGCGGGTCAGCGCCTGCGCCAGGCGCATTCCGCCGCTGCGATCGCGTTGCAGCAGAGTAAACGCCATACGCTGCGCCGACTTCGGGCCGACGCCCGGCAGGCAGCGCAGCGCTTCCATTAACTGCGTAAGCAGCGGACTGGTTTGCATCAGAACGGCATCTTAAAGCCCGGTGGCAGCTGCATTCCGGAGGATACAGAAGCCATTTTTTCTTTCTGAGTTTCGTCGATACGGCGCGCAGCATCGTTAAATGCAGCGGCGACCAGATCTTCCAGCATCTCTTTGTCGTCTTCGAGCAGGCTTGGGTCGATCTCTACGCGACGGCAGTTATGCGCGCCGTTGATGGTCACTTTGACCAGACCTGCGCCAGATTCGCCAGTGACTTCCATCTGCGCGATCTCTTCCTGCATCTTCTGCATTTTTTCCTGCATCTGCTGGGCCTGCTTCATCAGACCACCCAGACCGCCTTTACCACCAAACATAGGCTTCTCTCTTCTTTCACGTTAAAGATAACAACCGTAAGTCAGACTCACGATCAAATGGGTCGAATACTCTCTTCATCCAGGTCTGCATCAAAGTAACGCTGCAGGGTCTGAATGTTATTATCCGCGATAATCGACTCACGCGCCTGCGCGAGTTTCTCTTCATAAATGGCCTGACGCCACTCCAGCGGCGTTCGCACCGCCGGATTATCATCTTCAATGATGGTCAATTCAACCGGGGCACCCTGTAATGTGGAGAGTGCCTCAGTCAGGACCTGCTGCGCGCTCGCCGAGTTCAGGTGACGCTGGCCCGGGCGCAGATGCAGACAGATTCGGTTGCCGTCCTGCTCGCGCCAGGCGTTAAGCGCTACCTGCTCCACCAGCTTCGGCAGCTTAAGTTTACTGACCTCTGCCGCCCAGGGATCGCGCGCGAGGGACTCCTCGGCAAGTTTGGCGGAGAGTTCAGGCGTTTTCTCATGCTCCAGCGCCTTTTTCAGCGCCTTCGGCGTGGCTATTTCGACCTTCACCTCTTCGGTGACGGTGGTCGCTTTCCAGCGATACGCTTCTTGCTTAACCGGCGCCTTTGGCTCAGACGTCACCGTTGTCGAACGCGACTGGACGCGATCCGTGACCGAAGCCAGACGTTCAAGCGCGGCGTTATTGACCGGCCGCGCTCTTGCAGGCGCTGCCGGTTCACTCTTTTTTGGCTTGGTTGCTCCCTGAGCACGCTGTAGCTGGCTACGGGCAGCCAGCACCGAACTGGTGGCATCCGACAGCGGCACCTCGTGGCGCGGCGGTGGCGCACTCTGCTGCGCGGGCACCTGCGGCGGCGTGAGCACTGCCGTTGGCGCGGCCGGCGCGAACGACTGCGGCTGCACCTCAGGTTCCGGCAGCGGCATGCGCGGATGGAACGCCAGCGCGCGCAGCAATGTCATCTCAACCCCCATACGTCTGTCAGGGGCGAACGGCAGTTCCTTACGGCCAATTAACAGCGTTTGATAGTAGAGCTGTATGTCCGTTGGCGGGATCGTGCGCGCCAGCTCGCGCATCCGCTGTTCGATGGCCACCATATCCGGGCCCAGCGCCGCCGGGGAGAGCTGCACCATCGCAATACGGTGTAGCAGGCTGAGCATCTCAACCAGCAGGGCTTCCCACTCGACGCCGCGTGATGCAGAGGCATTGACCAGCTCCATCACCCGCTCGCCGTTGGCCCCGACAACCGCTTCAATCAGCGACAGCGCCTGATCGTCATCCAGCGTGCCGAGCATTGTGCTCACCGCCTGGGTCGTCAGCTTGCCATCACCGCTGGCAATCGCCTGATCGGTGAGGCTGAGGGCATCGCGCAGGCTGCCATCGGCAGCACGCGCCAGCAGCTGCAATGCACGCGGCTCATGGGCAACCTGCTCTTCGTTGAGAATATATTCGAGCCGATCGCGGATCTGCGTGACGTCCAGCGCCTTCAGATGGAACTGCAGGCAACGGGATAAAATGGTGACCGGCAGCTTTTGCGGATCGGTGGTCGCCAGCAGGAACTTAACGTGTGCAGGCGGCTCTTCCAGCGTTTTCAGCAGGGCGTTAAAGCTGTGGCGCGACAGCATGTGCACTTCATCGATCAGATAGACCTTGAAGCGGCCGCGCGCCGGAGCGTACTGGACGTTATCCAGCAGATCGCGGGTATCTTCGACTTTGGTGCGCGAGGCGGCATCGATCTCAATCAGATCGACAAAACGTCCCTGCTCGATTTCACGGCAGTTATCGCAGACGCCGCACGGCGTCGCGGTGATCCCGCTTTCGCAGTTAAGGCCTTTCGCCAGCAAACGGGCAATAGAGGTTTTACCGACGCCACGGGTGCCGGAAAAAAGCCAGGCGTGATGGATACGTCCTAGCGATAAGCTGTTCGCCAGGGCGGTCAGCACATGTTCCTGGCCGACAACGTCAGCAAAGGTTTGGGGTCGCCATTTACGGGCTAACACCTGATAACTCATGGGCAGGCTCTGCAACGCTGGAAGGTGGATATTCAGGGGGGTAATGCTAACACAACCTCACCCATTGGGCGAGGTTGCGGGCGGGAGGATTAATGTCCCGGGAAAGGCACGAGGCTGTAGCTGGTGATGCCCTGTTTTTCGAGGCGCTGTTCACCGCCCAGATCGAACAGGTTGATGATGAAGGCCGCATCGGTGACTTCACCACCCAGACGACGAATCAGCTTCACGGTGGCTTCAATGGTGCCGCCGGTTGCCAGCAGATCGTCAACTACCAGGACTTTGTCGCCTGGTTTGATCGCATCAACGTGGATCTCAAGCTGGTCGGTGCCGTATTCCAGCTCGTAGCTCTCGGCGATGGTTTCGCGAGGCAGCTTGCGCGGCTTACGTACCGGCACAAAGCCCACGCCCATTGCCAGCGCAACCGGAGCGCCAAACAGGAAGCCGCGGGCCTCGGTTCCTACAACTTTGGTGATCCCCGCGTTTTTATAGCGCTCAACCAGCAGTTCAATGCTGAGAGCATACGCTTTCGGGTCTTCCAGCAAGCTGGTGACATCACGGAAAAGAATGCCAGGCTTCGGATAATCCTGGATGCTTTTGATGCTGTTTTTAAGAAATTCAAGCTGCTGCGCAGTTGCGGTCATAAATGGATGCCTGATGAAAACGGTGTTACTCACGGAGCGGATTAATGGTCGGTCAAAGTAACAATTGTTTAACCTTTGACCAGCTCTGCCCGTGCTCGAAAACGGTCGAATTTACTGGCTGCGCACAAGAATTGCAACAGCCATACTGATGATTATTGCTTTTGTTGCTTTCCATCAACTACGGGGATCCGCCACATGAAAATCAGCAGGCAGGTGAGGATCGCCAGCAGCAGGATCCGCACCCACATGATTTTTACCATCCATAATGAAAGGGCAAAGGTCACGAGGATCACCGCAATGGCCCGTGGCTTAGCGCCGGGGGGCATCGCACGGTACTGTTGCCAGTGACGCAGATAGCCGCCAAACCAGGAGCGGTAAAGCAGCCAGTGGTGAAAACGCGGCGAAGAACGGGCAAAGCACCACGCCGCCAGCAATATAAAGGGCGTGGTTGGTAATAGAGGTAAAACGACGCCGAGCGTGCCGAGCACTACCGCAAGCCAGCCAATGATGATTAGAATAGTACGCTGCATAATGCAAATCGTTATCAAACTGAACGGCTACTGTACCACTGGAGTGCGGATTGAAAACAGCCTTGCTTTTACAGACGTTGCAAAATCAATTGACCACCCTGCGCGAGCAGGCCGCGCCGCTGATGCAGCACGCCACCCTGAAGCCGCGTTTTGACCGGCAGTTGTTCCGCACCCGCAGCACCCTGATGAAAGATTATCTCGATGAAGCCCAGCATCATCTGGATGAGTTGCGCCACGCTGTGGACAACGCGCAGTCTGAGCAGGTCGCCTGGCTGGCCGGTCATCTGGCAGAACAGATTGCCGCCCTGCATCGGGAGATCGCCGCCTGGCCGTTACGCATCTGGGACGGTGCCACTGCGGGCACCACAAAATGGCAGCGCAAGCGTCTGGAACACCAGGAGTTTGAACGTCGGCTATGTGAAATGAAGTCTGAACGCGAGACCCGGCTGAATCAGGCCGAAACGCTGGAAGAACAGCAGATGCTGATGCGCGAAATCACCGCACTTGAAGGACGGCTTGAGCGCTGCCGCAAGGCACTGGATGATATTGAACGCGTGATCGCGCGTCTGACCCGTTAACAGGAGTAGTGTGTGTCACTGGAAAACGCCCCCGATGAAGTAAAGCTGGCCGTCGACCTGATTATGTTGCTGGAGAATCATGCCATTCCGACCGAGACGGTGCTGAAGGCGCTGGAGATTGTGAAGCGGGATTATGAAGGGAAAAGCTCTCCTCAACCCGCCCCTCTCCCCTGAGTAAGAGGAAGCAAACTATACCCTCACCCCTTTGGGGCGAGGGTAAAGGTCATTTCACGCTGGCGTCGGGTCGTCACCCTTAATTTCACGTTTAACTTCAGTATGCTCGTCGCCCTTCTCATTACGCAGATGCACTTCAAGCTGGTTGAACGCGATATTGATGTTGTTCTCGCGGCAAAGGCGTTCGATGGTGCGGTTCAGCTCATCCACCGTGTAGCTACGGTCACGCAATTCACGCACGTACAGACGCAATTCATGATCTAAGGTGCTCGGCCCGAAGGTGGTAAAGAAGACGGCCGGCTCAGGATCGTGCATCACTTTCGGGTGATCCATCGCCGCTTTCAGCAGCACGTTTTTCACCGCATCCAGATCGGAGCCATAAGCCACGCCGAGGCGGATCACCACGCGGGTAATGGTGTCCGAGAGCGACCAGTTGATCAGACGCTCGGTCACGAACGCTTTGTTCGGGATGATCACCTCTTTGCGATCGAAGTCGGTGATCGTGGTGGCGCGAATACGGATCTTGCTGACGGTACCCGAGAAGGTGCCGATGGTCACCGTATCGCCGATACGCACCGGACGTTCGAACAGGATGATAAGACCTGAGACGAAGTTACCGAAGATCTCCTGCAAACCAAAACCAAGACCGACCGACAACGCCGCCGCCAGCCACTGCAGCTTATCCCACGACACGCCGAGCGACCCGAAGACGGTCATGGCGCCAACCACCAGAATCACGTAGTTCAGGATAGTGGTAATGGCGTAGGAGGCCCCCTGGCGCATGTTCAGGCGCGAGAGCACCAGCACTTCCAGCAGACCGGGCAGGTTGCGGATCAAGGCCCAGGCCACCACCGACGAAACCAGCGCAAACAGCAGGCTGCCCATGGTGACGTTTTTCACTACCGCCGCGCCCGCTTCGGTACCGTTGTAGTGCCACAGCGTAATGCTGTCGAGGTAGGCAAAAACGGTGATTAAATCAGACCAGATCGCCCAGAACATCACGCCGAACAGAGCAATCATCACCAGCATGGTAATACGCAGCGTTTGCTGGTTTACCTGCTCCAGAGCGATGGTCGGCTCTTCCTGCGGCTCGGCGCCTTCAGCCCCCTCTTTCACCATATTCTGTCGACGCGCCAGAGCACGACGATAGGCAATACGGCGCGCGGCAACGCTGAGCCCGCGCAGCACGGTCTGATAGAGCAGGTTCCAGATGAGCACCAGATAGACGGTTTCAATCCAGCGGCCTGAAAGACGCAGGGTGGTATAGAAATAGCCGGTTGCCGTCAGCACCATTAGCGCCACCGGAATGACAGAGAGCACGGTGACGGTCACAAGGCGGATGGCATGAGACTCTTTGTCGCGCCAGCTGTCGCGGCACATCGGCCACATCAGCACGCTAATCAGCAGCAGGTTAAGCAGGATAACAAACTGCCCCAGCACATCATCCATCAGATGCAGCGGAGAGAGTTCCGCCACCACGGACCAGAAGTGCAGCGGCAACAGCGCCAGGCTGACGCGCACAATCTGGCGGCGCCAGTGACTGGTCAGCTGGGCAGGCATATTGAAGTGGTTTACCGCCACGCCGTCTTTTTCAAGCACTTTCCAGCACAGGCCAAAGACCAGCCAGAAGAGGGCCAGCTTTTTGCTGAAGGCCCACAGCAGATCGCTGATGTTGAGCTGCATGGTCAGCAGGATCAGGCCAGCAGCAAGGATAAACAGACAGACCGGCAGGGCACGGATCAAATCGATAAGAATCGCTTTCGGGGTGTGAAGCTGGCTGTCATTACGCAGCTGTCCCACCTCCTGCGCCAGCTTCGTCTGGTATTTTTTCAGCCAGGCGAGACGCCAGCGAATCAGGCCGGCAATCAGCAACAGCGGTAGACCCGCCAGGAAAGCAAACGCCACTGCAGGGCCTGCTTTTTCCCAGTTAACGGTGATTTTCATCGCCTTAATCTGGTCTTTCAGCATGCCCGGGAAAGATTTAATCCAGTCCCAGTCCATGGGTTTATTGCTGTTTACCCAGAAGATTTGCTGGGTGAGGATCTCCTGCAGGCTTTTGGATACGCTCACCAGCTGTTGCTGGTTGATCTGCAGGTTAATGGCCATCATCAGCTGATTGCCCAGCTGTTTGTTCATCTGGTCCAGCAGCTCGCGGCGCATATCCACCACCTGCAGCAGCGCATCGTGGACCTCGCTATTGACGTCGCTGCTGTGGCCTTCTTCCAGTCTGGCGACGAAGGCATCGGTCTGGAACAGAGCGTCGCGCTGCTGGTTGACCTCAAACTGCTCAAGTCGCAGATCCGCGATGCGGTTGGTCATGTCCTCCAGCTCATCGGCGGAAGGCAGGGTCTGCTGTTGCTGATAAAGGATACGCGACAGCAGCAGGCTGCCTTTAAGGACGGCAATCTGCTCTTTGATATTACGTTCCGACTGCAGGGCGCGATCCAGCCAGTTTTTCACTTTAATATTCTGCTGAACCAGCGAGTTGCCGTTTTCGGTCGCTTTGATCAAACGCTGGCTAAGCTGATGGTTAATATCCAGCTCTTGCTTCACCAGCGGATTTTCCTGGATACGGGCGTTTTCGTCCGGGTTTACGGCTTCCTGGGCGGTTTTCTCGGTCAGAGTGAGTCGCTTACTGTTCACCGCCTCCTGCAGCAGCTGCAGCTGGTGTTCCAGTCGGTTGATGTTGGCCGTGACATAGTCGCGCTGTTTTTGCAGGGTATCCTGCAAAACGGTGTTGCCTTCCAGGCTCTTACGCTGCTGTTCAATCTGGGCATTCAGCAGAACCTGCTGCGTCAGGAGTAACGTCTGCTGCGTGGGGCGTAACGCCGCCTCCCCCGCAGAGGTACCGTTCAGGCGATTGCGGATCTGCTGCAGTTCCTGAGACGCCGTATACATCGCATTCTGTACACGCTCGGGCTGGGTTTGCAGGGAAACCAGCTGGCTGTTGTAGGTGGCGAGATCGCTCTGGGCTGTTTGCAGGTCGTCCAGAAGCTGGGACACGCGCTGTTCCAGCTGGCGCAATGAGAGCGTCGCCAGCGTTTTGCGGGTTTCGTCATCATTATCGACATCGCTCAGCGCATTCAGGCTTTCGGTCGCCTTGCGCATCGCTTCGGGTGCCTGAGCCACTTTCTGACGTAATTGTGTGGTTTCGGCCTTGACCCGCTCGATCTTATCGATTGTTTCCAGGGTTTCAGTCAGGTCCTTCTGCACCAGCTTATCCTGAGGAGTAAGCTCTTTTTGTTTGCTCAGGCTATCGAGCTGACTCTGAACATCTGCCCGGGTTGGCATGTCACTGGTGTTATCGCCACGCGCAAAGGCAACCGGCGAAGCCAGGAAGGCAAAAAAGAAAACCAGGATAAAGGCAAAAACAGAATGCTGTTTGCGTGTGTAGTGCGACATAATATGTGTAATTTGTGTGATGAATGACCCAATAGACCGGCGTGAAGAATATCACGCCAGTTGAAAGCAAAATAGCGTCAACTGGGGGCTCCTGGATAATTCCTGGGGGTCAGGCCCGCAGGGTCTCAGGCTGGGCGCGGAGCGTAGGGCAGAACTGATACATTTCCAGCAGAATGGCGACATAATCACGGGCTTCACGTTGCAGATCAAAAGACTGCGGAGCAAAGAGCCAGTTTTCCATCAGACCGGAAATATAGCTGCGCATCAGAATGGCGGCGCGACGGGTCAGCAGATTGGCGGGAAGCATTTTCGCTTTGATACAGTGGATCAGCGTCTGTTCAATACGATCGTAACTGGCCAGACAGAGGCTGCGCTGCGCCTGTTGCACGATCGCCATTTCCCCAACAAATTCACATTTATGGAAGATAATTTCCATCATCAGACGGCGACGCTCTTCAGTCACTGTTGCTTCAAGAATGTAAACCAGAAGTTCTCTCAAAACTGAGAGTGGATCGTCAGGGAATTTTGCCCGATACTCAGTCTCGAGATCTCCAATACTGGACTCTGACAACTCCCAAATTTCACCAAATAAATCTGACTTATTTTTGAAATGCCAGTAAATCGCTCCCCGGGTTACCCCAGCCGCCTGAGCTATCTGTGCCAGAGAGGTGGATGAAACCCCCTGTTGCGAAAACAAGCGTAAAGCGACATCAAGGATGTGTTGGCGTGTTGCAAGTGCTTGTTGTTTGGTTTTTCGTGCCATGCGCAGGTGAATTTACAGGCGTCAGATTTACATACATTTATGAATGTATGTACCATAGCACGACGATAATATAAACGCAGCAATGGGTTTGTGGACGCTTGATCCATTGATCAATTTGAAATCGGAAACTCGAGGTTTACATATGAACAAAAACAGAGGGTTAACGCCTCTGGCGATCGTTCTGATGCTTTCAGGCAGCTTAGCGCTTACAGGATGTGACGAAAAACAGGCTCAACAAGGAGCTCAGCAGGTGCCAGAAGTTGGCGTCGTGACGCTCAAAACCGAACCTCTCCAGATAACAACTGAATTACCCGGCCGTACCAGTGCTTACCGCATTGCGGAAGTGCGTCCACAGGTGAGTGGCATCATCCTGAAACGTAACTTTACTGAAGGTGGCGATGTAAAAGCGGGTGATTCTCTGTATCAGATTGATCCCGCTACCTATCAGGCTAACTACGAAAGCGCGAAAGGCGATCTGGCCAAAGCGCAGGCTGCTGCAAAAATTGCCCAGCTGACCGTCAACCGTTATCAGAAACTGCTGGGTACTCAGTACATCAGCCAACAGGAATACGATAGCGCTCAGGCTGACGCACAGCAGGCTAATGCTGCCGTTCTTGCGGCAAAAGCCGCCGTTGAAACTGCACGCATCAACCTGGCCTATACCAAAGTGACCTCACCTATCAGCGGCCGCATTGGTAAATCATCCGTGACCGAAGGTGCGCTGGTGCAGAATGGCCAGACTAACGCGCTGGCAACCGTGCAGCAGCTTGACCCGATCTATGTCGATGTTACCCAGTCGAGCAATGATTTCCTGCGCCTGAAACAGGAGCTGGAGAACGGCACGCTGAAGCAGGAAAACGGCAAAGCTAAAGTTGAACTGGTTACCAGCGACGGCATTAAGTTCCCGCAGGCCGGCAGCCTCGAGTTCTCTGACGTAACGGTCGATCAGACCACCGGTTCTATTACCCTGCGCGCTATCTTCCCGAACCCGAACCATACGCTGTTACCGGGTATGTTCGTTCGTGCAAGCCTGGAAGAAGGCACTAACCCAACCGCACTGCTGGTTCCACAGCAGGGTGTGACCCGCACACCGCGCGGCGATGCCAGCGCGATGGTGATTGGCGCTGAAGACAAAGTCGAAGTTCGTCAGATCACGGCGACCCAGGCCATTGGTGATAAATGGCTGGTGACCGAAGGTCTGAAAGATGGCGATCGCGTCATTATTACCGGATTACAAAAAGTTCGCCCAGGCGCCAAGGTAAAAGCGCAAGAGGTCACGTCTGACAATCAACAACAAGCCTCAGCAGGCGGTCAGTCAGAACAACCTAAGTCTTAACTTAAACAGGAGCCGTTAAGACATGCCTAATTTCTTTATCGATCGCCCCATTTTCGCGTGGGTGATCGCCATAATCATCATGCTGGCCGGGGGACTTGCGATCCTGAAGCTGCCTGTCGCGCAATATCCAACCATTGCGCCACCGGCGGTAACGATCTCCGCAACCTACCCAGGGGCTGATGCAAAAACGGTGCAGGACACCGTAACGCAGGTTATCGAACAGAACATGAACGGTATCGATAACCTGATGTACATGTCCTCCAACAGTGACTCCACCGGTACGGTGCAGATCACGCTGACCTTCGAATCCGGTACGGATGCGGACATCGCTCAGGTTCAGGTGCAGAACAAACTGCAGCTGGCGATGCCGTTGCTGCCGCAGGAAGTCCAACAGCAGGGTGTGAGCGTGGAGAAATCCTCCAGTAGCTTCCTGATGGTTGTCGGCGTTATCAACACCAACGGCACCATGACGCAGGAGGATATTTCCGACTACGTGGGCGCTAACATGAAGGACGCCATCAGCCGTACTTCTGGCGTGGGTGACGTACAGCTGTTCGGTTCGCAGTACGCAATGCGTATCTGGATGGACCCGAACAAACTGAACAACTTCCAGCTGACGCCAGTGGACGTGATCAACGCCATTAAAGCGCAGAACGCCCAGGTGGCAGCCGGTCAGTTAGGCGGTACGCCGCCGGTGAAAGGCCAGCAGCTGAACGCCTCTATTATCGCCCAGACCCGTCTGACCTCTGCTGATGAGTTCAGTAAGATTCTGTTGAAGGTGAATCCGGACGGTTCACAGGTTCGCCTGCGCGACGTGGCGAAGGTGGAGCTGGGTGGTGAGAACTACGACGTTATCGCTAAGTTTAACGGCCAGCCGGCATCCGGTCTGGGTATTAAGCTGGCGACCGGCGCTAACGCCCTGGATACCGCAACCGCGATCCGTGCTGAACTGAAGAAAATGGAACCTTTCTTCCCGTCAGGCCTGAAGATCGTGTATCCGTATGACACTACCCCGTTCGTGAAAATCTCTATTCACGAAGTAGTGAAAACCCTGGTAGAAGCGATCATCCTGGTCTTCCTGGTAATGTATCTGTTCCTGCAAAACTTCCGTGCGACGCTGATTCCAACTATCGCCGTACCGGTGGTTCTGCTCGGGACCTTTGCTATCCTGGCGGCCTTCGGTTTCTCGATAAACACCCTGACAATGTTCGGGATGGTGCTGGCCATCGGCCTGCTCGTGGATGACGCCATCGTGGTGGTCGAAAACGTCGAGCGCGTGATGTCCGAAGAGGGGCTGCCGCCGAAAGAAGCGACCCGTAAGTCCATGGGTCAGATCCAGGGCGCGCTGGTGGGTATCGCGATGGTTCTGTCGGCGGTATTTATCCCGATGGCCTTCTTCGGTGGTTCTACCGGTGCGATCTACCGTCAGTTCTCGATCACCATCGTTTCTGCGATGGCCCTGTCGGTTCTGGTTGCGTTGATCCTGACCCCGGCGCTGTGTGCCACCATGCTGAAACCTGTCGCTAAAGGCGACCACGGAGAAAACAAAAAAGGTTTCTTCGGCTGGTTTAACCGCATGTTCGATAAGAGCACGCATCACTACACCGACAGCATAGGTAACATCCTGCGCAGCACGGGTCGTTATCTGCTGCTCTATATCATCATCGTGGTGGGCATGGCTTACCTGTTTGTTCGTCTGCCAAGCTCCTTCCTGCCGGATGAAGACCAGGGCGTGTTCCTGACGATGGCCCAGCTCCCTGCGGGTGCATCGCAAGAGCGTACCCAGAAAGTGCTGGATGAAGTGACGGATTACTACCTGACCAAAGAGAAAGCCAACGTTGAATCGGTGTTTGCGGTTAACGGCTTTGGCTTTGCGGGCCGTGGTCAGAACACCGGTATTGCCTTCGTCTCTCTGAAAGACTGGGCTGACCGTCCGGGTGATGAGAATAAGGTTGAAGCCATCACTGGCCGCGCCATGGGTACCTTCTCGCAGATTAAAGATGCGATGGTCTTTGCCTTTAACCTGCCAGCGATCGTTGAGCTGGGTACGGCAACCGGCTTTGACTTCCAGCTGATTGACCAGGGCGGTCTGGGTCACGAGAAACT
Organism: Leclercia adecarboxylata; assembly: GCF_023639785.1. Classification (NCBI taxonomy): domain Bacteria; kingdom Pseudomonadati; phylum Pseudomonadota; class Gammaproteobacteria; order Enterobacterales; family Enterobacteriaceae; genus Leclercia; species Leclercia adecarboxylata. Next base: position 1,041,815 of record NZ_CP098325.1, on the reverse strand, counting down.
CACTCAGGCGCGTAACCAGCTGTTTGGCGAGGTTGCGAAGCATCCCGATCTGCTGGTTGGCGTTCGTCCGAACGGCCTGGAAGATACCCCGCAGTTCAAAGTGGATATCGATCAGGAAAAAGCCCAGGCGCTGGGCGTATCTATCAGCGACATCAACACCACACTGGGCGCAGCCTGGGGCGGTAGCTACGTCAACGACTTCATCGACCGTGGTCGTGTGAAGAAGGTGTACGTGATGTCTGAAGCGCAGTACCGTATGTTGCCGAGCGATATCAATAACTGGTATGTGCGCGGCAGCAACGGACAGATGGTGCCGTTCTCAGCCTTCTCAACCTCACACTGGGAATATGGTTCACCGCGTCTGGAACGTTACAACGGTCTGCCATCCATGGAAATCCTGGGCCAGGCGGCACCGGGCAGAAGTACCGGTGAAGCCATGAACCTGATGGAAGAGCTGGCGGGTAAACTGCCTGCAGGTATCGGCTATGACTGGACGGGGATGTCCTATCAGGAACGTCTGTCCGGTAACCAGGCCCCTGCCCTGTATGCCATCTCTCTGATTGTCGTGTTCCTGTGTCTGGCGGCGCTGTATGAGAGCTGGTCGATTCCGTTCTCGGTTATGCTGGTTGTGCCCCTTGGGGTCATTGGTGCCCTGCTGGCGGCGACGTTCCGCGGCCTGGGCAATGACGTCTACTTCCAGGTGGGCCTGCTGACAACCATTGGTTTGTCGGCGAAGAACGCGATACTTATCGTCGAATTCGCCAAAGATCTGATGGATAAAGAAGGCAAAGGCCTGATTGAAGCGACGCTGGAAGCGGTGCGTATGCGTCTGCGTCCAATCCTGATGACCTCCCTGGCCTTTATCCTCGGCGTTATGCCGCTGGTTATTAGCTCCGGTGCAGGTTCCGGCGCGCAAAACGCCGTAGGTACCGGCGTAATGGGCGGGATGGTGACGGCAACCGTACTGGCGATCTTCTTCGTGCCGGTGTTCTTCGTGGTCGTACGCCGCCGTTTCAGCCGTAAGAGCGACGATATCGAACACAATCACCCGGTGTGATGACACCGATACGGGGTTAACCGTTAAAAAGGCCGCATATGCGGCCTTTTTTTTAGCAATTGAAAATCATAAAATTAGCTTATTGAGGGTTTATATATTTAATGTAACGCTTAAAGGACTTATCATATTTAGCCTGGTTCTTTTACAGAAACTCTCAATTTTATGCGTTGCTTCTTAGGTATTAAGAGTATTCCTGGTGTTTTTTGATTTTAACCTGGCTTGCGCGTCATTTTTGAAGTGATTGAAAGATCACGACCGGTGATAAGTAAAGCTCCGTGTCAGGATAAAACAATATATAACACAGTGACTGCCACAGATGGTAAAGTGCTGCGTAATTGTAATTTTTCGTAATAGCGCGGTGAAATCCTGATTAGAGTAGATTATAGTTAAAGCAAGAGGCATAACAGTCGCCGTTGACGCTAAGTCAGTTGTACCCTTCCCGACAACGATGTTCGGTGAGTAAAAAATCACTCAAAAAGGGGATGCGCTATGGACGAATACTCGCCCAAAAGGCAAGATATTGCACAGTTGAAATTCCTTTGTGAATCCCTGTACCATGACTGCCTGACCAATCTCGATGAGAGCAATCATGGCTGGGTAAACGATCCTACGTCTGCCATTAATTTGCAGCTAAACGAGTTGATTGAACATATTGCTACCTTCGCCCTTAATTATAAAATTAAGTATAACGAAGATAATAAGTTGATTGAGCAAATTGACGAATACCTGGATGACACTTTTATGTTATTCAGCAGTTACGGCATTAACGCACAGGATTTGCAAAAATGGCGTAAATCGGGCAATCGGCTTTTTCGTTGTTTTGTTACGGCAAGCAGAGCTAATCCGTTAGCTTCTCCAGTTAAAATTATTACAAACAATTAGGTGAATTTATGTCTGATAAACCATTAACCAAGACTGATTATTTGATGCGTTTGCGACGTTGTCAGTCAATTGACACCCTTGAGCGCGTGATTGAAAAAAATAAATACGAGCTTTCTGATAATGAACTGGCAGTATTCTATTCAGCAGCGGATCATCGTCTGGCCGAACTGACGATGAATAAGCTATATGATAAAATTCCTACTGCGGTATGGAAGTTTGTACGCTGATTATGTCTGACAGTTATCAGGGATAATCGCTCTCCTTTCAGGTACTTCATACGTTGCGTTACAGGCAAGTCTTCACCCGGTTGGGCTGACGCTATCGCCCATGGAGAGGTTGTGTTGTACGGAACAGACAGACCCTGTTATCTCATCCGCCCTTTTCGGGTAACTGTTATGATTTTTCTTAGCATAACTGTTACTTTCCACACACATTGTGGTCACTTAAAATATACGGATCCTTCGTATTGAGTCGAATTCACAAAGGGCAGAAGATGACCGAGATACAACGCCTGCTTACCGAAACCATTGACGATCTCAATGTTCGTGAAAAGCGTGACAACAAACCGCGTTTCAGCATCAGTTTTATTCGCAAACATCCCGGTCTGTTTATCGCTATGTACGCAGCCTGGCTGGCAACGCTGGTGGTGATGCTGCAGTCAGAAACCCTGATCGGTTCCGTCTGGTTGCTGGTGGTATTGTTTATCGTCTTTAACGCCTTCTTCTTCTTCGACGTTAATCCGCGCTACCGCTATGAAGATATTGATGTACTGGATTTTCGCGTTTGCTACAACGGGGAGTGGTATAACACTCGCTTTGTCCCTGGTCAGCTGATCGAAAACATTCTGCACTCGCCCAACGTCGAGTCACAGCAAAAAGAGAAATTGCAGAAGATGATCGCCACCAAAGGCGAGCTCTCCTTCTACGACGTCTTTACGCTTTCACGCGCGACAGCCTGATCCCGCTCTGACCTGCCGCCGTCAGCTTCGCTTTCAGCGGCAGGCACCTCTACCCGCTTAACGTCTCTTCTTACGTCCCTGCACCGCCTTAAAGCGCGGATTAGATTTGCATATCACATACAGCCGCCCTTTTCGTTTCACGATCTGACAATCTGGGTGACGTTGTTTGGCACTGCGCAATGAATTCAGAACCTGCATGCTTACCTCAAAAATGAATTGTTATAACATAACAATTAGCATATCCGAGTCACGATGGAAAAACAACCTGCGTCTGGGGTGATAACCGCGTTACGCTTTGCGAATAATTCACTTAAAATGGTACGTAAGCCTGGGCGCCCCACTCAGGCGTTATAAAAGGAAACAGGAGCATGACAACCCGACACCTGGTCAGTGCGGTTATCTGTGTACTCATTATTGCAGTCCTTGCCCCTGTCTGCCTGAGCGTCTGGCTGGCGCACCGCAATGCGGAAGATAAGTTTGTTGAGGATCTGAACGACTACTCTGCACGCGTGCAAATCCGGACCGACAGGGTGGTTAACCAGGCGAAATCTGCCCTGACTGAAATGCAGGCTTTCAAAGGGATCCCCTGCAGTTACGACCATGCGATGGCCATGCGCCGCGCCTCTTTCTCCTGGCGCTATATTCAGGAAGTCCTTTACGTTGAGGATCTGAAACCTCGCTGCTCATCGCTGGAGCAGGAGAGCCATGCTGCTCCTTTTCCACCAGCCATGCGCATCACCCCGGACGGCTATCGGGCCTGGGTCACCTCGCACAACGACCTGGGCCTTGACCGCTATATGGCCGCGATTGGCACCGAACACTATGTTGTCATGATCGATCCGGCCTCGCTGATCGACGTGATCCCCTTTGGCTCCTGGTCGGTCGACGTGGCGCTGGTGGGCGTGCGCCGCAACATCGTTTTTGCCAGCAGTAACAGCCTGGATATGCAGGTATTCAGAGAAATGCAGCGCAGCGGCAGCGCACATTTTCAGCATGATGGAGTCATGTACAACCGCCACGATGTCTCCGACTTAGGGTTCACCATTGTGGCGTGGTCTTCCCTGAAACCCTTAAAAGAGAGCTGGCACCACCAGCTTATTTTCTGGCTGCCTTTTGGCATCCTGATCAGTTTACTGACGGCCGGGTTTATATACCGCGTGTTACGCCGTCTGCAGTCGCCCCGGCATCGTTTACTGGATGCCATTAATGCCCGGGAGTTTCAGGTTCATTTCCAGCCGATTGTGGCGTTAAACAGCGGCAGGCTGACGGGTGCGGAAGCGCTTGCACGCTGGCCGCAGCCGGACGGCAGCTACCTGTCGCCGGACATTTTCGTCTCCCTGGCAGAGCAGACGGGCCTGACGAATCAGCTGACAACGCTTATCATCGAAAAAGTCTTTGAGGAGATGGGCGAGTGGCTGCGCCATCATCCGGGCCACCATATCTCGATTAATCTGGCGCCGGAGGATTTGATTTCCAAAACCGTGCTGCCGTTGCTGAGCCGCCTGCTGAAGCAGTGGCAGCTTCCCCCCTCGCAGATTGCGCTGGAGCTGACCGAGCGGGGCTTTGCCGATCCCGCCGTCAGCGCCCCGGCCATTGCCGCCTTCAGGCGCGCAGGCCACTCGGTCTATATCGATGACTTCGGAACGGGCTACTCCAGCCTCAGCTATCTCCAGGATCTGGACGTCGATACGCTGAAAATAGACAAGTCCTTTGTGGACGCGCTGGAATACAAAAACGTGACCTCGCATATCATTGAGATGGCCAAATCACTCAACCTGGATATGGTGGCAGAAGGGATTGAAACCGAAGGCCAGCTGGCATGGCTACGGAGCCACGGAGTGCAGTACGGTCAGGGGTGGTTTTACAGCAAAGCCCTGCCAAAAGAGGCATTTATTCAGTGGGCGGAGAACAATCTCGACCCCGAGTCTCACGCTTAGCGCCCGGCGAACGGCGCCGCCGGGCGGCAGGTTTATTCGTCCAGCAGAGGCGAGAAGCCTCCATAGATCATCCGTTTACCGTCGAAGGGCATGGACTCGCCAAACGCTTTCATTCTGGGATCGTTCATCATCTTCTGGTTCGCTTCGTCGCGAACCGCTCTGGAAGGATATTCGATCCAGCTGAAGACCACCTCTTCGTTCTCTTCCGCCTTCACCGCCATGCGAAAGTCGGTTAACTTGCCGTCAGGCACGTCATCTGCCCAACACTCTACGATGCGAAGCGCGCCAAACTCCTTAAACAAAGGCGCGGCTTTCGCCGCCATCTCGCGATAGGCCTCCTTATTGCCCGCGGGAACGGCAACCACAAAACCATCGACATACTTCATCAGATAAACCTCCGAAGTGAATGTGCGGCCACGCGGTGTAGCCGCATCAGCGATTAAGTTTAGTTCTGTTGCCAGCTAAAGGCGTAACGCACCTTTTTCTCCTGCAGGATAAATTCCGCAGAGACGCTCGGGCTCCAGGAGTCATCCCCGCCGACGCCCATATGGAAAGCGTCAAGGTTCAGCCAGCAGCCGGGCTCTTCCCGTAACAGGTGATGATGCGACGTCTCGCGCAGCTGCGTCTGGCTGTAGCGGCTTACTGAGAAATGGAAATCGCCGTCGAACTGATGCTGTCCCAGGTTCAGCTGACGCGTATCGCAGCGCAGGCCGTTGTCGCCAGGGAAAATGTAAGGCGTATGCAGCTCAGCCAGCGGCAGTTCCCAGCGCCCCTGGCGGGCGGCGAGCTTGCGATCCGGGTAGTTTTCATAAGGCCCGAGCCCCTGCCAGCTTACGGTTTGTGGCGTCAGGGCCAGCTGACAGCAGAGCCCGATACGCGCAGGCTCGGGTATATCGCTCGCTACCTGGACCTCAACATCGCCGTGCAACATGCCCTGGCTGTCGATATGCCAGCACTTACGGCTCAGGAACAGCACCTGCTTACCGTGCTCCCAGGCATGCAGGGTGGTGATAGTCACCGCCTGCTCCAGCTGCTCGCTGTCGCACTGCAGCAGACGCGGCGTCAGGCTGTACATCCCCGCCGCTTTCCAGCGCTCCACCCAGGCGTTGGGATCGATACGGGTCGCTTCGCTGACGCCAATATCGTTATCCAGCGGGGCGCGGGTGAAGTTATCGGTCAGCGGTGAAAGCAGGGTCGGCTCTTCCTCGCGCCACCACTGGCTCAGGTCGCCGCTGGTGAGGTCAAATTGCCAGCGCTGTTGCTGGTGCGTTATCACCAGCGCGTTATCCTCGCGGGTCAGCAGCGGAGCTTCCCCGGCAGCTTTCGGCGTTGCGACAAATAACGGCGCGGGCAGCGGCCACTGTTGCCAGGCGCAGAGGTGGTTTTCGCCGGACCACGGCGTGGCCGCAGGCTGGAACACGTCCACGTTCAGCCACACATCGCCCGGGGCTGCCGCCCACTGCGGCAGGGTAATCTCAAGGCGTTGCGTGCCCTGGGGAGCAATATTCAGAGCCACAACGTCGGTGGCCAGCACTTCGTCATCACGCATCACCGACCAGCGCAGCTGCTCGTTGTCCGTGGTGCGGAAGAGATAGTCGCTTTGCACTTCCACCACCAGCGGGGAGTGGCTTTGCAGGGTAAAGGTGAAGAACTGCTGGGCGCGCTGGGCCTCGTACAGGGCCGGATGCGGGGTGCGATCCGGGAACACCAGCCCGTTCAGGCAGAACTGTCTGTCGTTGGGCTTATCGCCAAAATCACCGCCGTAGGCCCAGAAAGGGTTCCCCTGCTCGTCATATTTCGTCAGCGCCTGGTCAACCCAGTCCCAGACGAAACCGCCCTGCAGGCGAGGATGCTTGCGGAAGGCTTCCCAGTATTTCGCAAACCCACCAAAGCTGTTGCCCATGGCGTGGGCGTACTCGCAGAGGATCAGCGGGCGGGTCTCATCCGGCATGCCGATCCACTTTTTAAGAGACCATTTCGGTACTGCCGGGAAAGGCTGATCCTGATCGACGCGGGCATACATCGGACAGACAATGTCGGTTGCTGCGGTATTGGCACCACCGCCTTCATACTGGACCGGCCGCGTTGGATCGGTCGACTTCACCCAGCGGTAAAGGGCATCGTGATTAGCGCCATGGCCGGACTCGTTGCCGAGGGACCAGATAACGATCGACGGGTGATTCCTGTCGCGCTGCACCATCCGGGTAACGCGCTCGCTCATGGCGGGCAGCCAGCGCGGATCGTCGGCCAGTCGGCTCATTGGCACCATGCCGTGAGTTTCGATATTGGCCTCATCCACCACGTAGAGCCCGTAGCGATCGCACAGACGGTACCACAGCGGATGGTTAGGATAGTGCGAGCAACGTACGGCGTTAAAATTGTGCTGCTTCATCAGCTCAATGTCGCGACGCATGGTCGCTTCGTCCATCACCTGCCCGCGCTCGGGATGATGCTCATGACGATTCACCCCGCGGATCAGCAGCGGCTTGCCGTTGAGCTTCAGCAGCCCGTTACTGATTTCAACCCGGCGGAATCCGACGTCGCAGGCTTCAACGTCCAGCACCTGGCCCTGAGCATCCCGTAGCGCAAGGGTCAGCCGGTAAAGGGCGGGGATTTCCGCGCTCCACAACGCCGGGTGTTCCACCTGGAGTGAAACATTGACCCTCTCCTGCCAGTGGCCGCGCTCGTCGACAATGTCCGAGCCAGGCACGCCGGTGGCGCTGGCGATAAGCTCCCCTTCCCGCCACAGGTTGACGCTCACTTCGCAATCGGCGTAGTCATTGCCGCCGAGGGTCAGCCCGAGCTTAAGCCGGGCACGATCATAATCGGCGTTCAGCTCGGTCACGACGTGATAATCAGCGATATGGGTGGCCGGTTTGTGCAGCAGAGTGACGTCGCGGAAGATACCGCTCATCCGCCACATATCCTGATCTTCGAGATAGCTGCCGTCGCACCAGCGCAGCACCATTACCGCCAGGCGGTTACTGCCGGCACGCAGGAACGCAGAGACATCAAACTCCGCAGGCAGGCGGCTGTCCTGGGAGTAGCCCACCCACTGGCCGTTGCACCACAGGTAAAAGGCCGAGTTGACCCCCTCGAAAATCAGCCGGGTCTGCCCGCTCTCCAGCCAGCGCTCTTCCATATCAAATGTGAGCGAGTAACAACCGGTCGGATTCTCTGCCGGAACATACGGTGGGTTCACCGCAATCGGGTAGGTGACGTTGGTGTAGATCGGGGTATCAAAGCCCTGCATCTGCCAGTTGGAGGGGACGGGCATCACCACCACATCCGCGCAATCCTGTTGCGTCCAGCTGTCGGGAACCTGCTCCGGAGCCGTAAAGAAGCTGAATTGCCAGTCCCCGTTCAGCGATCGGACGGTGGGTGTCTGGCCCTCATCCCGCGCGGCGCGCTCGTCACGCCAGCTGCTCAACGGCACGTGGGCAGGGAGTCGATTCCATTGAGTCACGCCGGGGTTTTCCCAGTCGCGGCGAGTGATCAGGGTGCTGAGGGTCAGCGGAGCGGAATGGGACATATTTTACCTCTTTGCGAAGCGCTCACAATTTTATCTACAATGCCCTGTCAGGAAGAGAGGGTAAAGCGGGAGAGCCTGATGAAGCGATGGCGATCACAAAAGCATTATCGGCGGGCCAGCTGTTCCGCCAGCAGCGCCAGCGATTTTAGCTGCTGAGCCAGATCGTCGCTCCCCTGTGGGATCCCTTCCCGGGCAGTAGAATGACGCTCGATCAGCGTCACCGGCAGCCGGGTTTGCAAAGGTGTCTCTCCGGCGCTGCCCTGCTGCGCCAGCAGCCACTCCACGCTGCGCAGGCCTGCCTCACGAAACGCCTGGCGAACCGTGGTCAGCGGCGGGGTAAACCATGCGCTGTCGGTGGTATCGTCAAAACCCACCACCGAGATCTGACCCGGCACCGCAATCCCTTTTTCGGCGCAGGCACGCATCACGCCAAGGGCCATCTGATCGTTAGCCACCAGGATCGCCTGCGGGAGAACAGCCCCGGCCAGCAGCTGATGGCCTTTTTCATACCCCGAGGCCGCGCTCCAGTCCCCCTGAAGGACGGAGCAGGGTTCCAGACCCGCCTCGCCTAAAGATGATAACCAGCCCGCTAGCCGCGCCCGGGCAGAGACGGAACTTTGCGGCCCGCCGAGCAGCGCGATCCGCTGATGGCCCAGCGCCAGCAAATGTTGCGCCCCCAGGTGAGCCCCCTGCTCTGCATCAAACACCAGGCTGTGGACCCGGGCATGAGGTGTGACATCAAGAAATAATACCGGCACCGGAACGGCCTGCGCCTGCAGGCTTTCTGCCAGTTCATCTTCCAGTGGGACGTTGACCAGCAATCCTTCCACGCGCTGGGCCAGTAACTCCTGGACTGCCGCCAGGCACTGCTGCGGATTTTCGACCATCGAGATCAACACGCTCGCCCCGCGCTCCCCTGCCCGCGTCTTCACCGCCGACGCAATCTGCGAGGGAGCATGCAGCGCCAGATCGGTGGTGATCAATCCCAGCGTAAGGGTGCGTTTGCCTGCCAGCTGCTGTGCACCGCGGTTAGGGACATAGTGCAGCTCGGCCATCGCCTGGAGCACTTTCTCCCGGGTACGGGCAGAGACATGGGCCGCGTCATTAATGACCCGCGAGACGGTTTGATAGGAGACGCCCGCCAGGCGGGCGACATCGTAGAGGGTTATGGCTTTCATGCGGTTCACGCTGCAGGGACGGATGCGCCTATTCTGTCATAACGCCTGGCGTAAAGCATGTGAGCGCTTCGCAAAATCAGACAACGCTTCCTGGCTCTGGCACAAGGATCCGCGGTTTGTGCCGAAACCACGGCAGGCAGATCTGGATCAGCGGACCGATGCTCAACGCATAAAGCACGGTTCCCACACCAAAGGTACCGCCGAGAACACAACCAATCAGCAGAACCGAAATTTCAATCGCCGTGCGTACGCGACGAACCGACCAGCCGGTGCGGGCGTTGATTCCGGTCATCAGGCCGTCGCGCGGCCCGGCGCCAAATCCGGCACCAATGTACATCCCGGTCGCCAGCGCATTGACAATCACTGCGCTTGCCAGCAACAGGCTGCGGGCCATCAGGGAATCGATGGCCGGAATAAACGCCAGTGCCGCATCGGCGGCCAGACCAATCACAATCACATTGCTTATCGTACCGAGGCCCGGACGCTGGCGCAGCGGGATCCAGAACAGCAGGACCAGCGCCCCGGTGAGGATCATGACGGTGCCAATATCCATTGCCAGCAGTTTGGCTACCCCCAGGTGGAAGACATTCCACGGATCGGCTCCCAGATCCGCTCGCACAAACATCGCCGTTGACAGGCCATAGAGGCTTAATCCGAGGTAAAGCTGAAGTAATCGACGCAACATGATCTCTCTCCGATGGTTTCTGCTTTCATCATCACCTGAAATGGCCCTATGATTAATGTCCAGTTTTCAAAAAGTGGACTGCCTGTGTCATCACGTCGATTTGGAAGTCAGTCATTAGTTCGCCTGCTGGGTCACTGGCAGGAGAGTGCCTCCCGCACCCCTTTGTGGCGCCAGCTGGCCGATGCCTTGCGCCTCCTGATCCTCGACGGCAGGCTGGCGCTGGATACGCGCCTGCCAGGGGAGCGGGAGCTGGCCTTAACCCTGGCGGTCAGCCGGACCACCGTCAGCAGTGCCCTTGCGCATCTGCGGGATGAAGGTTACCTCGAAAGCCGACACGGCAGCGGCTCGCGGGTGATCCTGCCCGACAGCCGCACGCCCCCGACCCGCGCCAGTGCCAGCGCGGCCCTGGATCTCTCGACTGCCGCCCTGGCTGCGGGACCGGAGATCCATCGGGCCTATACGCATGCCCTGACCGCCATTACCCAGCATCTGACGCAAACCGGCTACGATCAGCTGGGATTGCTGGCGCTGCGCGAAGCCATCGCTGCACGCTATACGGCTCGCGGCCTGCCAACCCGGGCAGAAGAGGTGATGGTGGTTAACGGCGCGGTGAGCGGGCTGGCGCTGGTCCTGCGCATGTTCACCGGGCCGGGCGATCGGGTGGTGGTGGATCACCCCACCTATCCGCTGGCTATCGCGGCGATTCAGGGGGCGTCCTGTCGGCCGGTGGGCGTATCGCTGCCGCATACGGGCTGGGATATCGACGGCTTTGCCGCCACCCTCGCCCAGACCGCACCACGTCTGGCCTATCTGATGCCGGATTTTCACAATCCTACTGGCCGCTGCATGGACGAGAAGAGCCGGCAAGCCATCGCTGCGGTTGCTGCCCGGGCCCGCACTACGCTGGTGGTGGATGAAACCATGGTGGATCTGTGGTTCGATGCCCCTCCCCCGCCGCCGCTGGCCTCCTTCTGCCCGAATGGCAATGTCATTACGCTGGGCTCGGCAGGAAAAAGTTTCTGGGGGGGTCTGCGAATGGGCTGGGTCCGCGCCCCGGCACGCACCATCGCCACGCTTGCCCAGACCCGCGATACGCTCGATCTTGGCTCGCCGCTGCTGGAGCAGCTGGCAACCCTGTGGCTGATTGAACACGGCGAGACATTTTTACCTGCCCGCCGGGAGATGCTGCGCGAGCGACGGGATGGCTGTGCGGCGCTGCTGCGGGAACATTTCCCGGACTGGCGCTTCCGGATGCCGGAAGGGGGGCTCTCCTTCTGGGTGGAGCTGCCGGACAGGCTGGCAACCCAGCTGGCCACGCGCGCCGAAGCGGCGGGCATCCATCTGGGAACCGGGACGCGCTTTGGGCTTTCCGGGGCCTTTGACCGCTACCTGCGTATGCCCTTTTCCATGGAGCCTGAGGAGCTGGAAAACGCGCTGGTGCGGATCAAGCCGCTGTGGCGGGCATTGAGTAACGGCGGGCACAGCGCCAAACGCACGCTGGTGTAACCGCGTTTAATCAATACGCGAGTGCAACGCTGATATTTATTACGGGAAAAAAGTGAGCGGGCGCACAAATAACCGCTATTAATGCAGGATTTAAAAATGTCTGACTGTAATGGTTACAGTCAGACATTTTCAGCATGGGGAGATCAGTGCTGAGCCGGGATAGGAAAACCTTTCAGGGAAATAACAAAACTATCGCCTTCTTTCTTTATTTTTGCGCCGGTATCACACCAGTCAGACGCAATTCGAAAGAACTCATCACTGCCAACGTCCCAGCCCAGCCGGACATGTTTGACATAGCCAGAGCGCAGAAGCGAGCAGGCCTCTGAGTAGCTGCTGGCGGTTGATTGTTGATGTTGTTTCATTTTTTCTTCTTCAGAATTTTTCTTAATGCTTTGATTTCTTTAGGAGTAAATGGAGCTACACTCTCTTCTTCCGTATGCTGATTGTCGATATCCTCCTCCGTTACTCCCGCCTCATCTGCTACAGCAAACGCCATCTGCAGCAGCTTCTCTGTGGTAACGCTGAGATTCTCATTATTCACTTCGGCATAGTGACGAAGCTTCTCTTTTAGCGCTTCGTCAATTTTCACATTCAGGACAGCAGTCGTCATGGTTTTAACATCCCTGGCACTATTTTCTTAAATTAATACACGAAGTTAACATTATTATCCAGATATATATTTCCTGCTTATAGATAATAAAAATGTCACACTTACCCTGCAGAAAATTTATGACAGAATAATGACAGCCACGTTTCAGTATGATGACAATTTGCGAAATAGACAGGCCAGAATGAAAATATAAAATATGCGCACTGTTGATGGGGATAACAGAAATGAGGGGATGAGAAAGACGTTCGGAGAGCAGAAATGGGTGGGGGCCCTGCCAGCTACATCCCGGCACACACGTCGTCTGCCCTGGCTGCTTCCTTCCGGACCTGACCTGGTGAACAGAGTAGCGTTGCGGGAGAACCAACAGAGCCCCCATTGAGAGCGTTGTTAACCAACGCGCTGGCGCATTATCACTGTACCGCATGGCAATTGCAAGTTAACCGCGTCCGGGTGATGGTTTATTGCGCAAAGCGTTTACAGAGTGGGCGCTTTCTTCCTGTATTAGCCGTTAATCTCTATCATGCCCCTAACACAGGAGAAAAATATGGACGAGCACGACTCTTTTCCCCAGCGGGTATGGCAGATAGTCGCTTCTATTCCCGAAGGCACTGTCACCACCTATGGCGAGGTGGCACGACTGGCGGGTTCTCCCCGCGCTGCGCGGCAGGTCGGCGGCGTCCTCAGACGGCTGCCGGAAGGCAGTACCCTGCCCTGGCATCGGGTTGTCAATCGCCATGGGGCGATCTCCTTAACCGGGCCGGATTTACAGCGTCAGCGTCAGGCATTGCTCAGTGAAGGCGTGCAGGTGTCAGGGGGTGGGCAAATTGATATGCAGCGATATCGCTGGCGATACTGAATGCCCCTCTCAGGCGAGAGGGGCAGAGATCGTTAAAGCTGAGTTGGCGCCGGGGTCGCCGTAGACGGGCTAACCTGGGTTGGTGACGTTGACGGCACCGTGGTCGGTGCACCGCCACCAGGCTGCAACGGCAGCGAGGTCTGCTGCACCGGTACCAGCACCAGATCGGCTTTTGTACCGCCCTGGTTGATCACCGGCTTCACGATATCGGTCATCAGAACAACCCGATCGTTAATGGTGATCGCCGCACTCAACAGAATACGGGCGTTGGGCTGAACATCCGACGGGTTAAACGGCAATTCAAATTTGAATGGGGCCTGTTTACCCTCGGTACGCGTCGCCCGCTGCGCCAGCACTTTCGATGGCGAATCAGCCAGCGAGGCATCAGACAGGGTAACGGTTAACACCGCATCCGGCGGTAAAGCAACTTTCTGGCGGATCCAGATCGTACCTGAGACATTTGGCTGCTGAATAGTCGGCTGCGTCGCTACGCCAGCAGTGTTAGGGTTTGGCGCTGGCGTCTGGATGTCTGCGCTTTTGTCCGCGCAGGCAGAGAGAGCAACCGCTACCGCTAAACCACTTAACATGTGCACGAGTTTCATTGAGTTCTCCTTATCATCAATGCACCAGCGGGATCGATACCGCCAGATGAGTGGTTAACATAAAGATAACGAGACTAAGTGTGGCACATATCAATTATTTATGCCTGGAATCCCCCTGTTATTCAGATTATTGCACCCATCGGACCACTTTCAATTCTGCGTTATACTCTGCGTATCTTTCGCCACGGCGTGTTAATTGAGGACGACTATGAGTCAGGCACTAAGCAATCTGCTGACATTATTAAACCTGGAAAAAATTGAAGAAGGACTCTTTCGGGGACAAAGCGAAGATCTGGGTTTACGCCAGGTTTTCGGCGGCCAGGTTGTGGGACAAGCCCTCTACGCTGCTAAAGAGACCGTACCTGCGGAGCGCTTTGTGCACTCCTTTCACAGCTACTTTTTGCGCCCGGGCGACAGCCAGAAACCCATCGTGTATGACGTTGAAGTCCTGCGCGACGGCAATAGCTTCAGCGCCCGCCGCGTGGCGGCGGTGCAGAACGGCAAACCGATTTTCTATATGACGGCGTCGTTCCAGGCCCCGGAGCCGGGCTATGAGCATCAGAAAACGATGCCGCCCGCGCCTGCGCCGGATACGTTGCGTTCAGAGACTGACATTGCCCGCGCGCTGGCGCATCTGCTGCCCCCGCAGGTTAAAGAGAAGTTTCTCTGCGATAAGCCCCTGGAGATCCGCCCGGTTGAGTTTCATAACCCGATGAAAGGACACATCGCAGAGCCTGCCCGCCAGGTCTGGATCCGCGCCAACGGCGCCATGCCGGAAGATTTCCGCGTGCATCAGTATCTGCTGGGGTATGCCTCGGACTTCAACTTCCTGCCGGTCGCCCTGCAGCCTCACGGTGTGGGTTTCCTTGAGAAAGGGATGCAGGTTGCCACCATCGACCATTCAATGTGGTTCCACCGTCCGTTTAATATGAATGAGTGGCTGCTCTACAGCGTGGAAAGCACCTCGGCGTCCAGCGCGCGTGGGTTTGTGCGCGGCGAGTTCTATACCCAGGATGGCGTGCTGGTGGCATCCACCGTACAGGAAGGGGTAATGCGTAACCGGGGCTGATGTGAAAAAGCCGGGTGGCGGTTTCGCCTTACCCGGCCTACAAAAGCTAAAACGGCAACCGAGGTTGCCGTTTGCTTTTATTTACGCGTTATACGCATTCTCGCCATGGCTGTTGACGTCCAGACCTTCGCGCTCCTGCTCTTCCGGTACGCGCAGTCCAACCGTCATGTCCGCCAGTTTGTAGCCGATAAAGGCAACCACGCCCGACCAGACCACCGTGATGGCGATACTTTCCAGCTGCACCAGAACCTGGTGACCCATGGTCACGCCCTCAGCGAAGCCAACGCCGCCCAGAGAGGTTGAGGCAAAGATGCCGGTCATGATGCAGCCAACGATGCCGCACACGCCGTGCACGCCAAACACATCACAAGGGTCGTCCACGCGCAGCACACGTTTCAGCGCCGTCACGCCCCACAGACCGGCCAGACCCGCCACGATACCAACGATCAGCGCACCGCCGACACCGACAAAACCACAGGCCGGGGTGATACCTACCAGACCCGCAATCGCACCGGAACAAGCGCCCAGCAGAGAAGGCTTACCGCGTACCGCCCACTCGCCGAAGATCCAGGAGAGAATGGCACCCGCCGTGGCAACAACGGTGTTCACGAAGGCCAGGGCCGCAATTTCGTTTGCCGCACTGGCTGAACCGGCGTTGAAGCCAAACCAGCCAAAGTAGAGGATCGCCGTACCGGTAAAGACCATCGGCAGGTTGTGCGGTTTGAAAGCTTCTTTACCAAAACCAACGCGTTTGCCAATCAGGTAAGCCCCAACCAGGCCCGCCACCGCGGCGTTGATGTGTACAACGGTACCGCCCGCAAAGTCCAGCGCGCCATGAGAGGCCAGCAGGCCGCCGCCCCAGACCATATGCGCCACCGGCACGTAGGAGAGGGTCAGCCACACCACCACGAAGATCAGCACGGCGGAGAAGCGAATACGTTCAGCCAGCGCTCCGACAATCAGCCCGACGGTGATACAGGCGAATGAACCCTGGAACGCCACGTGGATATACTGATAGAAGCTGCCCATCACTGCGGTCAGCTCAATATTTTTCAGCATTGCCCAGTTAAAGCTGCCGAAGAAGGCGTTGCCCTCCCCGAAGGCCAGCGAGTAGCCATAGACCACCCACAGCACGCACACCAGCGCAAAGGTCACCGCCACCTGAGTGAGCATGGAAAGGACGTTTTTGCCGCGGATCAGGCCGCCGTAAAACAGCGCAATCCCCGGAATGGTCATAAACAGCACCAGCGCGGTGCAAATCATCATAAAGGCGTTATCGGCTTTGTCTGCTACCGCGGGTGCAGCCATTGCCAGGCCCGGCAACAGCGCCAGAGACCCCAGACCTGCTTTAAGTGTTGTTGTGTTCATTTTCTCGATCCCTATCACTGTGTGCCTGCTGTTTTACAGTGCCGCTTCGTCGGCTTCGCCTGTACGAATGCGAATAACGCGTTGCAGCTCAGCAACGAAAATTTTGCCGTCGCCAATTTTGCCGGTGTAGGCCGCTTTGCTAATGATGTCGATGACTTCATCCAGCTGATCGTCGGCAATCGCCACGTCAATCTTCACTTTTGGCAGAAAGTTGACGCTGTATTCCGCACCACGGTAAAGCTCTGCATGCCCCTTCTGACGACCGAAGCCTTTCACTTCGGTAACGGTCAGCCCCTGAATACCCATTGAAGAGAGTGCTTCGCGCACGTCTTCGAGTTTGAATGGTTTGATTACCACGGTAACCAGCTTCATATATCCCTCCAGTCAGAATTCGGTTTTGGCGAGCCAACGAAAGAGGTATTGCAAGGGGTGTGCCAAAAGTGAAAAGAGAGGGAATATGAGGCGCGGCAGCGTTGTCGCGAAAAAAAACGCACCATGACAGTGCAGGGTGCGTTTCATTTTTGCACCAACCGATTCAGCGGCCGGCAGGTTGCTTAATTTTAGTGCATCAGGCGCTAAGGGACTCCTCCCGCGCGCTGGCAGCCAGCTCCTCACCGGCCAGCTGTAATTGATACATTTGCCAGTAACGCCCTTTTGCCTCAAGCAGTTGCTTATGGGTGCCGCGCTCAACCGCCTGGCCGCGATGAAGCACCAGAATGGTATCCGCCTCAACGATGGTCGACAGACGGTGGGCAATCACCACCAGGGTGGTGTGTTCGCGTACCGCAGCCAGCGCCTGCTGAATAGCCTGTTCGGTGCCGGAATCAATACTGGCGGTCGCTTCATCCAGAATCAAAACCTGCGGGGTATCAATCAGCACCCGTGCCAGCGCCAGCAGCTGCTTTTGCCCGACAGACAGGTTATTACCCTGCTCGCCGAGCCGGGTATGAATACCGTCGTGCAGGCCACGCGCCAGTTCCGCCAGCTGCACCTTCTCCAGTACGTCCCACACCTGCTCCTCGCTGAACGGTCGGCCCAGCGTCACGTTGGCGAAGAAGGTATCGGCCAGCACGACCGGATCCTGCTGCACCATCGCCACCCCTTTACGCAGTGCCCCGTGGCTCAGACTCGACAGCGGACGGCCGTCCAGGCGAATTTCACCCTCGGTGAGCGGGTAATAGCCCATCAGCAGGCTGGCAAGCGTGCTTTTACCGCTACCGGTATGCCCCACCAGCGCTACAAAGCTGCGGGACGGCACCGTCAGGTTGATATCCTGCAGTACCAGACGATCGTCACGATAGGCAAAGGAGACGTTGTCAAAATCAATCGCTCCGCTTTGCAGTTCACGCTCGTCATCGCCATACGCCTGACGGGGACGATCCATCAGCTCAAAGACCCGCTCACCGGCAACAACTGCCTGTTGCAGCATCGACTGTTGGGTGGTGAGTTCAATCAGGGGCTCGTTAAGACGCCCCAGATAGCTGATAAAGGCGTACAGCACTCCCACTTCGATGGTGCCGCGGGCGGCAAAGCCAAACTGCATCAGCAACCCGCAGAGCACCAGCGCCGAAAAGAGGCTTAACAGCGGGCGCAGCAGGAAACCGTCCAGACGCAGGGTCTGCATGCGGGCCATATAGTGTGAACGGCTGGCCTCACCCATTCGCTCGCCAAAACGTGCCTGCTGGCGGAACTGCTGAATAACGCTCATGCCGTTGATGACCTCGTTGAAGCCATCGTTGATATCCGCCAGATAGGCCCGCACGCGGCGCACAATGGGCGTGCTGTAGCGCTGGTAGATGATCATCACAATCATTACCGCCGGGAAAATCGCCATCGCCACCAGCGCCATGCGCCATTCGAGGCTGAACATGGCCACCAGCATGGCCCCCACCAGGGCGGCGCTGCGCAGTACTGTCGCCACTACCGTGACATACAGGTCGCGGATCACTTCTGTGTCGTTGGTGACGCGGGAGATGATCTGCCCGACAGGCTGCGTATCAAACGCGCTCAGCGGCTGGCGTAGGGCGGCATCCATCACGTCGGTACGCAACTGCTGCACTACCCCGACGGCGGCCTGGTTAAATAGCAGCGACTGGGCGTAGTGTAAGCCCGCCGCCAGCAGCTGCAGGCCGACGTAGGCCACCGCCAGCCCGGTGACTAAGCCGATCGGGAGGTAATTTTTTGCCACCATGTTATCGATGAAATAGCTGATCAGCAGCGGGCCGGTTACTTCGGCAATCGCCGCAATCCACAGCAGCACTACCGCCAGCGTCAGCGGCTTGCGCCACGGCGAGCCATACGCCAGCAGGCGCTTCAGGGTAGGCCACAGCTGGGAAAAACTACGCATCGGCGGCCTCCTCGTCGGTTTCCGGCACGTCATCCAGTGCCGCTTCCAGTTGTTGATAACGATACATATCGCGATACCAGCCCGGCTGTTCCGCCAGCTGTTCATGCTGTCCGCGCTGGGCAATGTGTCCGTGCTGCATCACCAGAATTTCGCTCGCTTCTGTGAGGGCCGACAAACGATGGGCGCTGATGATCACCGTGCGCCCTTCTCCCCACTGGCGCAGGTTGTGCAGGATCTGGTGTTCAGTGCGGCCATCGACGGCAGAGAGGGCATCGTCGAGAATAAGGATCTCGGCATTCAGCAGCAGCGCGCGGGCGATGGAAATACGCTGTTTTTGCCCGCCAGAGAGCATCACGCCGCGCTCGCCCACTTCGGTTTCATACCCCTGCGGCAGGCGCAGGATATCGTCATGGACGCTGGCGAGACGGGCGACATGCTCAATCTCTTCCTGGGTCGCGTGCGGGCAACCAAGCGCGATATTGTTGGCGACGCTGTCAGAGAAGAGGAATGGCGTCTGGCTGACCACCGCCAGGCGGCTGCGCCAGCTATCCAGCTGCAGTTGCGGCAGCGGGATGTCGTGGAAGCGGATCTCGCCCTGGTCAATGTCAAAGTGGCGCTGGATCAGGGAGAGCACGGTACTTTTCCCCGCCCCGGTCGGGCCGCAGATGCCCAGCATCTGCCCCGGTTGCAGGGTGAAGTGGACATTTTCAAGCGTCGTTTTTTCCGTATGCGGGTAAACAAATGCCCGCACTGAGAATGTCAGCTCGCCGCGCCCATCCGGCACCGGCTCGCTGCCATCGTTGACCACCGGCGCTTCGGCGAGCATGGCGCGGATCCGGCTATAGGCCGCACTGCCGCGCTCGACGATGTTGAACATCCAGGCCAGAGCCAGCATCGGCCAGATCATTAGCCCCAGATACATGGCGAAGCTGGTCAGTTGCCCCAGCGTCAGCGAGCCGTTAATCACCATCCAGCTCCCGCCGCCAATGGCCAGCAGGTTGGCGGTGCCGATGGCGATGTAAATCGTGGGATCAAAACGGGCGTCGATCCGGGCAACGCGCAGGTTTTTGGCCCCGGTGTCCGCCGCATCGGCTGCGAACAGAGACGACTGGCGGTCTTCCAGGCCAAAGGCTTTGATCATCCGGATGCTGGTCAGGCTCTCCTGGGTGCGGTCGTTAAGGGAGGAAAACGCCGCCTGCGCCAGCTTGAAGCGCTGGTGCAGCTGGTCGCCGTAGCGCTTGATCGCCAGCGCCATCAGAGGCATCGGCAGCAGCGCCAGCAGCGTGAGTTGCCAGCTGATTTGCGTCGACATGACGATCAGCACCGCGCAGCCCATCACCAGCGAGTCGACCAGGGTCAGCACCCCTTCCCCGGCGGCAAAGACGACGCGATCGACATCGTTGGTGGCGCGGGCAATCAGGTCCCCGGTGCGGTGACGCAGGTAAAATTCCGGATGCTGGCGGCTAAGCTGGCGGTAAAAATCTTCCCGCAGCTCAACGGCAAGCTGGTATGACGCGCCGAACAGCAGCACGCGCCAGACATAGCGCAGCAGATAGACCACCACCGCCGTCAGTACCAGCGTGCCGATCCACATCATCACCCGTGCGTTGGTGTAATGCTGTTCCGTAACGCCGTCCACGACGTAGCCCACCACTTTCGGCGGGATGAGCTGCAGAATGGCAATGATAATAAGCAGGGCCACTGCACCGAGATAGCGTTGCCACTCCCGGCGAAAGTACCAGCTTAGCTGAGCAAATAATCGCACGCGGTCTTTTCCTGAGGATCGTATTCCGGCTGCGCCGGGAAGTTATTCAATGGGTAAGGCGGTGGTGTATTTTATCTGTTCCATCGCAAAGCTGGAGGTGACATTCGACAGACCTGGCACGCTGTTGACCAGCCGTTTATAGAAATCATCATAGCGCTTCATGTCCGCCACCTGAACGCGCATCAGGTAGTCGTATTCGCCCGCCATGCGCCAGAAACCCAGCACTTCGGGCATCTGGGATACCACGCTGACGAATCCGCAGTACCAGTCGCTGCTGTGGTGCTGCGTTTTTATCAGCACAAACGCGGTCAGGCCTAGCCCCAGTTTTTCGGGATCGAGCAGCGCCACGCGCCCCAGCAAAATGCCTTCGTCTTCGAGTCGTTTAAGGCGCTTCCAGCAGGGCGTGGTGGTCAGATTAACGGCATCCGCCAGCGCCTGCAAAGAGAGGGTGCAGTCGCTTTGCAGTAAGGACAGCAGCTTACGGTCAATTTTATCTAGCATACCCACCCCCTCAGAGAAAATTTTTCTCTTCTTATTCTATTTTAAAGGCCAGATAGCAACAATTTTTTCTGTGCTTTTCGCTATGCTGGGCACAAAATGACAAATGGATTACTTCGATGAATAGCACCTGGGTTAAAAACGCCATCAGTGAAATTAACGCCGATTATCAGCGCTCGGCGGATACACACCTTATCCGCCTCGCCCTGCCCGGTTTTTCGGGTATTCAGCTCTATCTGAAAGACGAAAGCACTCACCCGACCGGCAGCCTGAAGCACCGTCTGGCGCGCTCGCTGTTCCTGTACGGGCTGTGTAACGGCTGGATCAATGAAGGTACCACCATTATTGAATCCTCTTCCGGCTCAACCGCCGTCTCTGAGGCCTATTTTGCCCGCCTGCTCGGCCTGCCGTTTATCGCCGTTATGCCCTCCTGCACGGCAAAACGCAAAATTGAACAGATCGAATTTTACGGCGGTCGCTGCCACTTTGTGGAAAGCGCCTGTGAAATTTATGCCGCGTCAGAGATGCTGGCCCGGGAGCTGAACGGCCATTATATGGACCAGTTCACTTTCGCGGAGCGGGCAACCGACTGGCGCGGTAATAACAACATTGCCGACAGTATCTTCCGGCAGATGCAAAATGAACCCCACCCGGTGCCGGCGCATATCGTGATGAGCGCCGGCACCGGCGGCACCTCGGCCACCATTGGCCGCTATATTCGCTGCCAGGGCTACGACACCCGCCTGATGGTGGTGGACCCGCAAAATTCGGTGTTTCTTGATTACTGGCAGCAGCGCGATCCTGCCCTGCGCAGTCCGGTGGGCAGCAAAATTGAAGGCATTGGCCGCCCTCGCGTCGAGCCGTCGTTTATCCCGGACGTAGTGGACGAAATGCTTCGCGTACCTGATGCCGCCAGCGTGGCTACTGCCCACTGGCTGGAAACCCAGCTCGGCCGCAAGGTGGGTGCATCCACCGGGACCAATATGTGGGGGGCGTTGCAGCTTGCCGCGCGGATGCGCGAGGCGGGACAAACCGGCTCTATCGTTACCCTGCTGTGCGACAGCGGCGAGCGCTACCTGGACACCTACTACAACGCCGAATGGGTAAAAGCGAATATTGGCGATGTGGCGCCCTGGCTGGCGGAGATTACCCGGCTGGTGAAATAAAAAAAGCCAGACGTTTGTCTGGCTTGCTGGAAGGGTCTCACTATTCGGGGGAATAAGGAAGATCAGGTGTATCCAGCCAATGGGTTAAGAAATGGGACACGGCCTCGTTGCGGCAGTGTCCAATAACGGGTAAATGCGAGAGCTCGGCGATCAGCTGAGGCATCGCATTGCCCATAATCATGCCGCGCCCTACGCTGCCCAGCATCTCGCGATCGTTCATCGCATCGCCAAACGCCATACACTCCTGCAGACTCAGCCCCAGATGCTCGCTCAGTACCGCCAGCGCGGAACCTTTGTTGCACCCCACCGGCAGCACCTCCAGACAATCAATCGCCGAGAAGGTGAGATGCGCGCGGTTGCCCAGCGCCTCGTTGAGCTGAATGCGCAGGCGGCAGAGATCGTCATGATCGCCGCAGAAGCAGATTTTGGTCACCGCGTGGGCCGGGATACGGCGCAGATCGGTCAGCTGATATTGAAAGCCGCTATAGACGTGCGCTTCCAGCATGGCCGGAATGTCCCTGCCTGTCAGCCAGCCGGTGTCGTTAAACACGTGGATACTGGCCTGGGTATCCCAGGTGCTGTGCAGCACCTGTTCTGCCACATCAGGGGCGAGATCCTGGCGGTAGAGCACATCCCCCTCCACGGAGTGAATACGCGTCCCGTTGCCGGTAATCAAAAAGGCGTCAAGGGAGAGCGCGCCCATTAAATGGCGCATCTCCAGCACATGTCGGCCCGTGGCAAAGGTGAGCGTGACGTCGCGCTCACGCAGCCGCTTAAGCACGCTCAGCGTTTTATCACCTAATCGGTGATCCGGCATTAACAAGGTGCCGTCCATATCAAATGCAGCCAGCCGCGCCATGGGAACTCCGAAAATGTGAAGGGGATTAACTTGTGCATCAGTATTGCCTGTTATATACGGAAGTAATACTGAATAGATGGAAATTATTGTTCCGGGTTTACTATGCGTCAGCTTAATCGACTTAATCAGTTCCAGCGTCTGTGGCAGCCCTCTGCCGGTGCGCCACAGCAGGTGAGCGTGGCCGAACTGGCCAGCCGCTGCTTTTGCAGTGAACGGCATGTGCGTACGCTGCTGCGGCAGGCCCAGGAGGCAGGCTGGTTGAGCTGGCATGCGCAATCCGGACGCGGAAAGCGCGGCGAGCTGCGCTTTCACGTGACGCCGGAGTCGCTACGTAACGCGATGATGGAAGAGGCGCTGAAAAGCGGTCAGCAGCACAACGCGCTGGCGCTGGCCCAGCTGGCCCCTCAGGCGCTGCGGGCGCTGCTTCATCCTTTTCTGGGTGGACAGTGGCAAGACGACACCCCGACGCTGCGCATTCCTTATTACCGTTCACTCGATCCGCTCCGGCCAGGCTTTTTACCGGGCCGCGCTGAGCAGCATCTGGTGGGGCAAATCTTTTCCGGCCTGACGCGGTTCAACGACACCCGCAGCGCGCCTGCGGGCGATCTGGCCCATCACTGGGAGATCGCTCCCGACGGGTTACGCTGGCACTTCTACCTCCGCTCTACCCTGCACTGGCATAACGGGGATAACGTCGAGGCCACTCAGCTTCAGCGTCAGTTAACGACGCTGCTCACCCTGCCTGCCCTGCGCAAACTGTTCAATAGCGTGAAGCAGATAGAGGTAACGCATCCCCAGTGCCTGACCTTTGTGTTACATCACCCCGACTACTGGCTGGCGCACCGCCTGGCAAGCTATTGCAGCCACCTTGCCCACCCTGAACAGCCCCTGATCGGGAGCGGGCCGTTTCGCCTGGCGATCTTCGACCCGGATCTTGTCCGCCTTGAGAGCCACGAGCAGTATCATCTTGGTCATCCCCTGCTGAAAGCGATTGAATTCTGGATCACGCCCCAGCTTTTTGACCAGGATTTAGGCACCAGCTGTCGTCATCCGGTGCAGATCGCCATTGGCGAGCCGGAGGAGCTTGCCAGCCTGCGGCTGGTCAGTAACAGCATCAGCCTCGGTTTTTGCTATCTCACCCTGAAGCAGAGCGACCGGCTAAGCGAAGCGCAGGCTCGCAGGGTGATTAATATCATTCATCACACCTCGCTTATGCACACCCTGCCGCTGGATGAGAATCTTATTACCCCGACCCAGGAGTTGCTGCCTGGCTGGTCGATCCCACAGTGGGCACAGGAACAGGACACCGCTCTGCCGAAGACGCTTACCCTGCTTTACCACCTGCCGGTGGAGTTGCATACCATGGCGGAACAGCTGAAGCGCTATCTGGCCCGGGAAGGCTGTCATCTCAGGGTGAATTTTCATGATGCGAAAACCTGGGATGGCTGCACCGCGTTGGCAGACGCCGATATCATGATGGGGGACAGGTTGATAGGCGAGGCGCCGGAGTACACCCTTGAGCAGTGGTTGCGCTGCGACACGCTGTGGTCCTGGCTACTCAGCGCCCCGCAGTTTGCCCACCTGATGGCCACCCTGGATGCCGTTCAGACGCAGCCCGACGCCTCTGCCCGCCATCTGGCGCTAAAAGAGGTTTACTCCCGCCTGATGGAACATGCCGTAGTGACCCCGCTGTTTAACTATCAGTACCAGATCAGCGCCCCGCCGGGTGTAAACGGTATCCGGCTGAATCCGCGTGGCTGGTTTGATTTTACCGAGGCCTGGCTACCAGCCCCGAAAACGTGAAGAAGCTGGTCGCCACCACGGGCAGACGTTACCATATGTCTTTAATCTTCAACGTTGGGAAGTCTTATGAAACGTGCTGTTGTCGTGTTCAGTGGAGGCCAGGATTCCACCACCTGTCTGGTGCAGGCTCTGCAGCAATATGATGAAGTCCATTGCGTCACTTTTGACTATGGCCAGCGCCATAGCGAAGAGATCGAGGTGGCGCAGAAACTGGCCGTTAAACTCGGTGCGCGGGCGCATAAAGTTCTGGATGTTACCCTGCTCAACGAACTGGCAGTGAGCAGCCTTACCCGCGACAGCATTCCGGTACCCGATTATGAGCCGGATGCAGAGGGGATCCCTAATACCTTCGTTCCGGGCCGCAATATCCTGTTTCTGACCCTGACGGCAATCTACGCGTACCAGGTGAAAGCCGAGGCGGTGATCACCGGCGTGTGTGAAACCGACTTCTCGGGCTATCCGGACTGTCGCGATGAGTTTGTGAAAGCCCTCAACCACGCCGTGAACCTCGGCATGGCCAAAGATATCCGCTTTGAGACGCCGCTGATGTGGCTGGATAAAGCCGAAACCTGGGCCCTGGCCGATTACTGGGGCAAGCTGGATCTGGTGCGTAGCGAAACGCTGACCTGCTACAACGGCATCAAAGGGGATGGCTGCGGACAGTGCGCGGCGTGTAATCTGCGCGCGAACGGTCTGAATCACTATCTGGCGGAAAAAGCCGGGGTGATGGCGGCCATGAAGAAGAAAACCGGCCTAAAGTAATAGCGCCCGTCTGCCGGGCGAAAGCGATGCTTCGCCCGGCATCATACGGCGGGGTTATTTGATTAATAGCTCCAGCTTCTCACGTAATTCCCCCTCCAGCGGCAGCGCTTTCTGTGTCTTCAGATCGATGCAGACAAAGGTGATTAACGCATCGGCCACCACCTGCCCTTCCGGTTCCAGGGTGATCACTTGGCTCAACACCCCACTTTTACCGTTAAGTTGCTGCAACTGGCTGGTCACGGTCAGTAAATCGCTGAGCACCGCGGGGCGGCGATAGTTGATATTGATGTTCACCACGATAAAAGCGATGCGGTGTGCGGTCATCCACTGGAAACTGTCGCTGTTTTCCAGTCCGTCCCAGCGCGCCTCTTCAAGGAATTCCAGATAGCGGGCGTTATTCACGTGCTGGTAAACATCAAGGTGGTAACCGCGTACTTTGATTTGGGTCTGCATAGCGCAATAGCCTTCAGGGTAGTTAATTATAAGATTCAGAGGTCATAACTGGTATGACCTCTTTATCCTGGCAAATTTTTGCCACTGTGCAAGTTATTACAGCGTCAGGTGGGCAAGATTACGCTCCACCAGCGCCCCACCCATACCCGGTACCTGCCGGAGATCGTCCAGCGTTTTAAACGGGCCGTACTCTTCGCGGTAGCTGACAATCGCCTGCGCCTTCTTCAACCCCACGCCATTCATCACCTTTGCCAGCTCATCCGCCGAGGCAGTATTGATGCTGATCCGCGTCTTCTCCTCTTCCGCCGCTTTTGATTGCTGGGAAGAGGTGGCTATGGATGGCGCATCGGCTTTATGTGCTACCTGCGTTTTGGCCGCAGGTGCCGCCGCCAGCGCGCTGTGGCTCACTCCGCCCGTGACGATGGCAAGCGTGACGAAGAGGGCTTTGATTCCATGTTTCATGCTGTTTTCTCCTTGTTTGTTGACAGCCCTCTCACCTTAGACGGCCCCCTTTGCAGGAACAAACAGCAGATTGCAGAAATGGAAAAGGCCGCGAAAGCGGCCTTCTGGTATTGCATTACGTTGCTTAATCTTGCGAGCAGCGCCGTAATTACTGCTGAGTTATGATATCGCCCAGCTTGATTTTGGCTTCTTTACGCAGGTTGCTCATCAGCGCTTCGAAAGCAATTTGCGCATTGTTCTGGGTGATACCCTGAACCATCGCTTTCTTCTGTGCTTCCGGCATGGTGCCCGCTTTTACTTCATCCAGCGCCAGAATGACCACGTTGCCCTGCATGTCGTTAGCGATACCGAAGCTCGGCTTGTCTTTCGCCGGCTGGCTCAGGCTGAATGCCGCCTGGCTAATCGGATCCTGACCGGTACGGCTCAGGGTTTTCGCTTCGCCAAAGCTCAGGCCAGCCGCTTTGAGCGCCTCATCGCCTTTACCGGCTTTCAGGTCAGCCAGCAGCTTTTCAGCATCCAGCTTCGCCTGCTGCACGGCTTTGTTGTGTTTCACCAGCGCCGTAATCTGATCCTTCACTTCGTCCAGCGGCTTGATGGCTTCTGGCTTGTGCTCGCTCACGCGCAGTACGAAAGCGCGATCGCCGTCAACGGAGATGATGTCGGAGTTGCTGCCCGGGGTGCCGTTTTCGCCTACCAGACCGCCATTAAAGATGGCATCCGCTACCGGCTTGAAGTTCAGCTCTTCCGGCAGGTTGTCATGACCGAACCAACCGGTGGTCACCGCTTTCGCGCCTGCAGCCTGCTCAGCGCCCGCCAGGGATTCGTTGTCATTGCTGGCCGCGTCGCTCACCTTCTGCTGTAACGCATAGAAGGCATCCAGGGCTTTCTCCTGCTTCACTTTTGCCGCGATCTCATTATGGACATCAGCCAGCGGTTTGGTTGTTGCAGGGGTAACATCATCCAGACGCACAACCAGGAAGCCGACGGAAGATTTGATGACGCCAGAGAGTTGGCCTTTCTCTTTCAGGCCGGCATTTTTCAGCTCGTCCGGCGTGGTCGCGTCTTCCAGCCAGCCCATATCACCGCCATTTTTCGCAGAGATGATATCGGTCGATTTCTCTTTTGCGACGGTAGCGAAATCGGTGCCTTTGTTCAGCTCATCCAGCGCCGCTTTAGCGTCGGCTTCGGTTTTGGTCTGAATCACGCTGTAACGATTACGCTGTGGCTGAGTGAACTGATCCTGATGCTGATCGTAGTAAGACTGGATCTCCGCATCGGAGGCGTTTTCCTGCATCGCAGCCGCATCCAGCTTGATGTAGCTTACGCGGAACTGCTCCGGCGCGGTGAAGTTGTTTTTGTTCTGCTCGTAGTAGCTTTTCACCTCGTCGTCGCTCGCCTGCTGTTTAGCAGCCAGAGCATTGACGTCGAAAGTGGCTTCGCGCACGACGCGCTGCTGAGAAACCAGCGTCGCCAGCTCATCCGCTTCGCCTTTGAGCATGAAGTCGGTACCTACAACAGCGTTAATAAGCTGCTGAGTGGTGAGCTGGTTGCGCAGCGCCTGAGCGTATTGATCCGGCGACATCCCCATCTGATTAACGATAGCGGTATAACGGGTGTTATCGAATTTGCCGTCATTCTGGAAAGCAGGTGTCGCGAAAATCGCTTTCTTAACCTGGTCATCGCTGATGCTCAGACCGAGATCGCGAGCGTACTGATCCAGCAGTGCTTCGTCGATAAGACGGTTCAGCGTCTGCTGACGCAGGTTCTTCATGTACCCTTCATTCGCCGCCAGTTCAGAGAACTGGTCGCCCAGCTGTTGCTGCATGCGGTTACGTTCACCGGCAAATGCATTCTCAAACTGCCCACGGCTGATTTCCTGGTCGTTCACTTTTGCGGCGTAGTTTGCACTACCGCCAATCAGGTATCCGCTCACGCCGGTCAAAATGAACGACACGATAATGATACCGAAAATAATCTTGAGCACG
Organism: Leclercia adecarboxylata; assembly: GCF_023639785.1. Classification (NCBI taxonomy): domain Bacteria; kingdom Pseudomonadati; phylum Pseudomonadota; class Gammaproteobacteria; order Enterobacterales; family Enterobacteriaceae; genus Leclercia; species Leclercia adecarboxylata. Next base: position 1,013,475 of record NZ_CP098325.1, on the reverse strand, counting down.
AGACTGTTAGCAGCCGTGCGTAAGCTGTCCATCATGGTGTAACCACACTCCGCTGTAGGTGACTGGTGACCTGACGCTGGCGGAATCCTGACCGCAGCGCGTAAAGACGTATTGTGACAAGAAACCGGGGCTATTGTCAGCCCACAACTCGCATAAACTCACATAAATCAGGACTGGACAAACAAAAAAGGCACATCAAATGATGCGCCCTTGTACTTTTCAACTTCCCTGAAGTAAGAAAGCGATCAGTTTACCGCGTCTTTCAGCGCTTTGCCGGCACGGAAGCCCGGAACTTTAGCAGCAGCGATGGTGATCTCTTTACCGGTCTGAGGGTTGCGGCCAGTACGGGCAGCACGCTCTTTAACAGCAAAAGTACCAAAACCTACCAGCGCTACGTCGTCCCCAGCCTGCAGAGATTCGGTAACAGAAGCAATCAAAGCATCTAACGCACGTCCAGCCGCAGCTTTGGAGATATCAGCACCCGCAGCAATTTTGTCAATCAGTTGAGATTTATTCACTCTTCTCTTCCTCTCTTTATAATTTATATCGCGTCTGAATCCTTCACAACGCGACCGCGCAGCAGTTATATCAGGCCTGCCATGACCTTACAACACCCGTTGTTGATGGCTGGCCTAATCAGCAATCTAAATTAGCTATACAAAAAAAGGCTGGCAAGCCCGAAATAGCTCACCAGCCTTGTTTTTATTGACGCTCTTTGCGCGAGGTCACTATTTTGCGGTCACAACCTGCATTCCTGAAGGCTCATTCTGCAGCGCAAGTGTCAGAACTTCCTCAATACGTTTCACCGGATGGATCTCCAGATCGGCGATAACGTTGTCCGGAATCTCCTCCAGATCGCGCTTGTTCTCATGCGGGATGAGGACAGTTTTGATGCCACCGCGATGGGCTGCCAGCAGTTTTTCTTTCAAACCGCCAATCGGCAATACCTGACCTCGCAGGGTAATTTCGCCGGTCATCGCCACATCGGCACGAACCGGGTTACCGGTCAGGCAAGACACCAGCGCGGTACACATGGCGATACCCGCACTTGGGCCATCTTTCGGCGTTGCCCCTTCCGGGACGTGAACGTGAATGTCGCGTTTTTCGTAGAAGTCCGGATTAATACCCAGTTTTTCCGCACGCGCGCGCACCACGGTCAGCGCAGCCTGAATAGATTCCTGCATCACTTCACCCAGCGAGCCGGTATAGGTCAGCTTGCCTTTACCCGGTACGCAGGCGGTTTCAATGGTCAGCAGATCGCCGCCCACTTCCGTCCACGCCAGACCGGTCACCTGGCCTACGCGGTTTTCGCTGTCCGCACGACCGTAGTCATAGCGCTGAACACCGAGATATTCGTGCAGATTATCGCCATTGATCTCAATATGCTTCAACGACTTGTCGAGCAGCAGCTGTTTCACCGCTTTACGACACAGCTTGGAGATTTCACGCTCCAGGCTACGCACGCCCGCTTCACGGGTGTAGTAACGAATGATGCCGATAATCGCGCTGTCATCGACGGTCAGTTCGCTCTCTTTCAGGGCGTTACGTTCAATCTGCTTCGACAGCAGGTGACGACGGGCAATGTTCAGTTTTTCGTCTTCGGTGTAGCCAGAAAGACGGATCACTTCCATACGATCCAGCAGCGGTGCCGGGATGTTCATGGAGTTAGAGGTCGCCACGAACATCACGTCGCTCAGGTCGTAGTCCACTTCCAGGTAGTGATCGCTGAACGCCACGTTCTGCTCTGGATCCAGCACTTCAAGCAGGGCTGAAGCCGGATCGCCACGCATATCGGACGACATTTTGTCAATCTCATCCAGCAGGAACAGCGGGTTTTTAACGCCCACTTTTGCCATTTTCTGGATCAGTTTGCCCGGCATAGAACCAATGTAGGTACGACGGTGACCACGGATTTCCGCTTCGTCACGCACGCCGCCCAGCGCCATACGGATGTATTTACGTCCGGTGGCTTTGGCAATGGACTGGCCCAGAGAAGTTTTACCCACCCCCGGCGGCCCTACCAGGCACAGAATTGGCCCTTTGAGCTTGTTAACACGGCTCTGAACCGCGAGATACTCAAGGATGCGGTCTTTAACACGTTCCAGACCGTAGTGGTCGGTATCCAGGATCTCCTGGGCCTGACGCAGGTCTTTTTTGACCTTGCTACGGGCATTCCACGGAACCTGAACCATCCACTCGATATAGCCGCGCACGACGGTGGCTTCAGCCGACATCGGAGACATCATTTTCAGCTTCTGCAGCTCGGCTTCCGCTTTCTCTTTGGCCTCTTTCGGCATTTTTGCCGCGTCGATCTTACGTTTCAGCGCTTCGTTTTCGTCCGGCGCGTCGTCCATCTCGCCGAGCTCTTTCTGAATGGCCTTCATCTGCTCGTTCAGATAGTACTCGCGCTGAGATTTTTCCATCTGCTTTTTAACGCGGTTGCGAATGCGTTTCTCAACCTGCAGCAGATCGATTTCAGACTCCATCATCGCCATCAGATATTCCAGACGTTCGTTAACGTCGGACATCTCCAGCACGGACTGTTTGTCAGCCAGCTTCAGCGGCATGTGCGCCGCGATGGTGTCTGCCAGACGCGCAGGGTCGTCGATGCTGTTCAGCGACGTCAGCACTTCTGGTGGGATTTTTTTGTTCAGCTTGATGTAGCCTTCAAACTGACTGATCGCGGTGCGAACCAGCACCTCCTGCTCACGCTCATCAAGCTGAGGCGAGTCGAGATATTCCGCTTTTGCTGCAAAATGTTCGCCATCATCCGACAGCGTGGTAATACGCGCACGCTGCAGCCCCTCGACCAGCACCTTCACGGTGCCGTCAGGCAGCTTCAGCATTTGTAAAATAGAGGCCACGGTCCCGACGGTGAAAAGATCGTTTACACCCGGCTCATCCGTTGATGCTTCTTTCTGCGCAACCAGCATGATTTTTTTATCATGATCCATGGCGGCTTCAAGGCAACGGATAGATTTTTCCCGCCCTACAAATAAGGGTATGACCATGTGCGGATAAACCACCACATCGCGCAACGGCAATACGGGGATTTCAATGCGTTCAGAACGCTCAGGATTCATAGAGCTCTCTCTTAGTTTAGTGTCCGCCAGGTAAGCTGGTCATGAGACTGTGCTTCACATAACCATTAACATGTAATCCAGTATATGGGGATGTTTCCCACACATTCAACGCCATGTTTACGGAAAAATAAAAGGGGGGATTAAATCCCCCCTTTTTGATTAACTGCTTGTATGGTCTGGTGAATTATTCGCCAGATGCCTGCTGCGCTTCCGGCGTGCCGTAAATCAGCAGCGGCTTGGTTTGGCCGGCGATGACGGACTCGTCGATAACCACTTTTTCGACCTCTTCCATTGAAGGAAGGTCGTACATGGTATCGAGCAGGGCTGCTTCAACAATTGAACGCAGGCCACGCGCACCGGTTTTACGTGCCATTGCTTTCTTGGCAATCGCATCCAGCGCTTCATCACGGAACTCCAGCTCAACGCCTTCAAGATTGAACAACGCCTGGTACTGTTTGGTCAGGGCGTTTTTCGGCTCTTTCAGGATCTGAATCAGGGCATCTTCGCTCAGCTCAGTCAGCGTGGCGACAACCGGCAGACGGCCGATGAACTCAGGGATCAGACCAAATTTGATCAGATCTTCTGGCTCAACCTGCATCAGCAGTTCACCTTCTTTCGCTTTTTCAGACTTGGCTTTCACCGTCGCGCCAAAGCCAATACCCGAGCCGGTTTCAACACGGTTAGCGATGACTTTATCCAGACCGGCAAACGCGCCGCCACAGATAAACAGAATTTTGGAGGTATCAACCTGCAGGAACTCCTGCTGAGGATGTTTACGCCCACCCTGTGGTGGAACAGCAGCAACCGTCCCTTCGATCAGTTTCAGCAATGCCTGCTGCACACCTTCACCGGAAACGTCACGGGTGATCGACGGGTTATCGGATTTACGCGAGATTTTATCGATCTCATCGATATACACGATACCGCGCTGTGCTTTCTGCACGTCGTAATCACACTTCTGCAGCAGTTTCTGGATGATGTTTTCCACATCTTCACCCACGTAACCGGCTTCAGTCAGGGTGGTGGCATCCGCCATGGTGAACGGAACATCCAGCAGACGTGCCAGCGTTTCTGCCAGCAGGGTTTTACCGGAACCGGTTGGGCCGATTAGCAAAATGTTACTTTTGCCCAGCTCAACGCCGTTGCTGTTATCCCCGTTACGCAGACGTTTGTAGTGGTTGTACACCGCCACTGCCAGCACCTTTTTCGCCTGTTCCTGACCGATGACGTAGTCGTCAAGGTGATGACGAATCTCATGCGGGGTCGGTAACGCGCTGCGCTCGCGGTGTGGCGCGACTTCTTTAATCTCTTCGCGGATGATGTCGTTACATAAGTCGACACATTCGTCGCAGATATACACGGATGGCCCGGCAATCAGTTTGCGCACTTCATGCTGGCTTTTGCCGCAAAAAGAGCAGTAAAGCAGTTTGCCCGATCCATCTTTGCGTTTATCTGTCATGAGTCAAAACCTCTTTTTAAGTTCTTTGTGCCGCACATGACGACGCAAATGCCATTCTCAGACGCAAGCTGCTCGTAAGCAAAATGCCGCCCTACCATAGTATAGCGGCACACCCGCGTCGTGGGCATCAATTACGATGGGTCAAAATGGAGTCGACTAAGCCGTACTCAACTGCCTCAGATGCGGACAGGAAGCGATCGCGCTCGGTATCGCGCTCGATCTGCTCAAGTGATTGACCCGTGTGGTGAGCCATAAGTTCATTCATGCGCCCTTTTACTTTCAAAATTTCACGGGCATGAATTTCAATATCTGTTGCCTGGCCCTGGTACCCGCCCAGCGGCTGGTGAATCATTACGCGCGAGTTTGGCAGGCAGAAACGCTTGCCTTTCGCCCCTGCCGTCAGCAGGAATGCGCCCATCGATGCTGCCTGGCCCATACAAATGGTGCTCACATCAGGCTTGATGAACTGCATGGTGTCGTAAATGGACATTCCGGCGGTGATCACGCCACCCGGAGAGTTGATGTACAGGTAAATGTCTTTTTCCGGGTTTTCCGCTTCCAGAAACAGCATCTGCGCGACGATCAGATTCGCCATGTGGTCTTCCACCTGGCCGGTCATGAAGATAACGCGTTCTTTAAGCAGACGGGAGTAGATATCAAAAGAACGTTCACCGCGAGAGGTCTGTTCAATAACCATTGGCACCAGCGCCATATGGGGTGCAAAGTTATCTCGTTCGCCACTGTATGACATTTCCGTCTCCTGGATAAAAAATGAAAATACCTGCTGTACTGATTGTAACCTTGCGGACGGATTATCAGCCAGTCTCTTTAATACTGCTTCCCCACTAATGGGGGCGGCTCAGCCCTATTTCAAGCATAACAATCTTTTGTTGTAACGCTAACACTGAAAAAGCGTTTTATCACGCTTCGTGATTTATAACTGTGATAAAAAAAACCCGTCACCAGACGGCAACGGGTTTTTTGCTCAAACTTTAAACGAAGCGGGCAGAATTATGCCTGCTGGTTCATCAGTTCGTTGAAGGAAGTGGCTTTTTCGGACACTTTCGCTTTGGCCAGAACGGCTTCAACAGCCTGCTCTTCCAGTGCGACGTTGCGCATGTTTTCCATCAGCTCTTTGTTGCTGCCGTAGAAAGCAACAACTTCTGACGGATCTTCATAGGCAGAAGCCATCTCTTCGATCAGACCTTTAACGCGCTCTTCGTCAGCTTTCAGCTCGTGGGTACGAATCACTTCGCCCAGCAGCAGGCCAACAACAACGCGGCGTTTAGCCTGCTCTTCGAACAGCTCACGTGGCAGTTCCAGAGCCTGTTTCTCGTTGCCACCGAAACGCTGTGCAGCCTGACGGCGCAGAACGTCGATTTCGCTGTCGATCAGGGCAGATGGGATCTCGATGTCGTTAGCTTTAACCAGACCTTCGATCGCCTGAGACTTAACGCGGTTACGCACGGCGCCTTTCAGCTCGCGTTCCATGTTTTTACGCACTTCTGCACGCAGGCCTTCAACAGAACCATCTTCCACGCCGAAACGTTTGATGAAATCTGCAGTCAGTTCTGGCAGTTCACGGTCTTCAACTTTCTTCAGGGTAATCGCGAATTTAGCCGCTTTACCTTTCAGGTTTTCAGCGTGGTACTCTTCCGGGAAGGTCACGTCGATGGTGAACTCTTCGCCAGCGCTGTGGCCTTTGATACCCTCTTCGAAGCCTGGGATCATACGACCCTGGCCCATTGCCAGCACGAAGTCAGACGCTTTGCCGCCTTCGAACTCTTCGCCGTCTACAGAGCCGGAGAAGTCGATGGTGACACGGTCTTCTGCATCAGCAGCGCCGTCTTTGTCTTTCCAGGTTGCCTGCTGCTTACGCAGGGTGTCCAGCATGCCGTCAACGTCAGCTTCAGTCACTTCGACGATTGGTTTTTCAACTTCAATCGCGTCCAGGCCTTTCAGCTCAACTTCTGGATAAACTTCGAACTCTACCGCGTAGGTGAAGTCTTCGCCCAGTTTGTATTCGCCCGGAACATAGGTCGGGGAACCGGCTGGGTTGATTTTTTCTTTGATGATCGCGTCAACGAAGTTACGGCTCATCAGGTCACCCAGCACGTCCTGGCGAACAGAAGCGCCATAACGCTGAGCAACAACATTCATCGGTACTTTGCCCTTGCGGAAGCCGTCAATACGGACTTTCTTCGCTACGTTGACCAGCTCGCTTTTTACAGCGTTTTCGATGCTGTCAGCAGCGATTGTAATCGTTACACGGCGGCCAAGGCCTTGAGTGGTTTCAACTGAAACTTGCATCTTGTTACCTCAAAAAAATCACAGTGCTCGGTCAACTCTGAATTTGCCTCGCAATACCGGGATGCTCTCTTGTAGCAGATTCACATTCCCTGTCGCCAGAATCATCCCGAAGACATTCATTAAGACGCGGCATTATAGCGGCATCACTTTAGTGAGTCGAGAACGGTTGGCGCATGTAGCTGCGGCTTTTTTCACAATTTCAGGCTATTTTCGGCCTTAAAATCGCGCCACCGGCTCAAAACCCGGACAAAACAAAACGGCCCGCAGGCCGTTTTGACGTGTTCTTTATGCAACATACTGGAAAAACTCCCGCAGTTGCAAACAGGATTTATTATGCGATCGTTCCGGCTCCCCGGCACGGTGGCGACGCGAAAATTGTATCCTGTAACCCCTTCCACTCTTTGATCGTATAAGTGTGTAACGCCAGTGCGTGGACCGTGGTCGAGAGCTCTTCCGTCAGGGTTCCGTAAATCATACGGTGACGATTGAGAAAACGCTCGCCAGCAAAACGGTCGCTGACCAGCACCACCTTAAAGTGGCTCTCAGAGCCTGCCGGTACGTTATGACGATAGCTTTCGTCGACGACTTCAAGGAACACAGGTTCAAACGCCGCCCTTAACTTATCTTCAATCTGTTCACGTATCATCATGAAATTACTCCTCCGACAACGCTGAGATGTCACCCATCCCTTTAAATGTTAGCCGCTTTTACCGCTTGCATAACAACAAGACAACAAAAATTTAGCTTTCGTCTAATTTTCTCATTCAACCGTATGAAGTCATATAAGGGTAGAGCCGATTTGTCGTCCGAATAACGGAAAAGCGTTTCAGATGGTCAGTTTTCAGACAAGGCGATGAATTTACATGCGTTGACCACTTCCCCTCGCCGTTGGCGATGTTATGATGGCGGCAATTTTTTTCTATATATGCTTACGATTCGTTGAGAGCCTGAACATGTTAAAAAAACTCTTTTTCCCTATGGTAGCCCTGTTTATGCTGGCTGGCTGCGCAACGCCACCAACCACCATTGATGTGTCGCCGAAAATCACTCTGCCGCAGCAGGATCCAAGCCTGATGGGCGTGACCGTGAGCATCAACGGGGCGGATCAGCGTCGCGATCAGGCGCTGGCGAAAGTCACCCGTGACAACCAGGTGGTCACCCTGACCGCTTCCCGCGATCTGCGTTTCCTGCTCCAGGAAGTGCTTGAGAAGCAGATGACCTCTCGCGGCTATATGGTTGGCCCAAGCGGCGCGGTCGATCTGCAGATCATCGTTAACAACCTGTATGCTGACGTCTCTCAGGGCAACGTGCGCTATAACATCGCTACCAAAGCCGATATCGCCATCATCGCTACCGCGAAGAACGGCAATAAGATGAACAAAAACTACCGTGCAAGTTACTCTGTTGAAGGTGCGTTCCAGGCTTCCAACCAGAACATTGCTAACGCGGTTAACAGCGTGCTGACCGACACCATCGCCGACATGGCGCAGGACACCAGCATCCACGAGTTCATCAAGCAGAACGCACGTTAATTCTGCCGCTGACCCGGCTTCCGGTCGGGTCAGTTTTAGCCCATGCCCAGTCAATATCTACGCATTTTCCAGCAGCCTAAATCAGCTATCTTGCTGATCCTCGGCTTCGCCTCTGGTTTACCCCTTGCCCTGACCTCCGGCACGCTACAGGCGTGGATGACCGTCGAAAATATCGATCTTAAAACCATCGGCTTTTTCTCCCTGGTCGGTCAGGCGTATGTGTTCAAGTTTTTGTGGTCACCCATGATGGACCGCTACACGCCGCCTTTCCTCGGCAGGCGTCGTGGCTGGCTGCTGATGACCCAGGCGATGCTGCTGCTGGCGGTTGCCGCCATGGGCTTCCTTGAACCGGCGACACAACTGCGCTGGATGGCCGCCCTGGCGGTAGTTATCGCCTTCTGCTCTGCATCGCAGGATATCGTTTTTGATGCCTGGAAAACGGACGTGCTCTCAGCTGAAGAACGTGGCGCTGGTGCCGCGATCAGCGTGCTGGGCTACCGCCTGGGCATGCTGGTCTCGGGCGGGCTGGCGTTATGGCTGGCAGACAGATACCTCGGCTGGCAGGGAATGTACTGGCTGATGGCCGCCCTGCTTATCCCGTGCATGATTGCCACGTTCCTCGCGCCGGAACCGAGCAATGTGATCCCCGTTCCGCGCTCCCTTGAACAGGCTGTCGCTGAACCGCTGCGCGACTTTTTTGGTCGCAACAATGCCTGGCTCATTCTGTTGCTGATTGTGTTGTATAAACTTGGCGATGCGTTTGCGATGAGCCTGACAACTACCTTCCTGATCCGCGGCGTGGGCTTCGATGCCGGCGAGGTGGGGGTGGTAAACAAAACCCTGGGGCTGGTTGCCACAATTATCGGCGCGCTGTACGGCGGCGTGCTGATGCAGCGCTTAAGCCTGTTCCGCGCCCTGTTGATTTTCGGCATTCTTCAGGGGGTATCCAACGCGGGTTACTGGCTGCTCTCCGTCACCGATAAGCATATGCTCAGCATGGCGGCGGCGGTGTTCTTCGAGAACCTCTGTGGTGGGATGGGGACAGCCGCATTTGTCGCGCTCCTGATGACCCTGTGCAATAAATCTTTCTCCGCTACACAGTTCGCCCTACTCTCTGCACTCTCCGCCGTGGGTCGGGTCTACGTCGGCCCTATTGCGGGCTGGTTTGTGGAAGCGCATGGCTGGGCAGAGTTCTATCTGTTTTCCGTGTTTGCGGCGATTCCTGGGTTGCTTTTGTTATTAATTTGCCGTTGTTCGCTGGAATATACCCAGCAAACCGAACACTTTATGGAAAGGAGGCTCTACCCATCGGCCTATCGCTTCGCCTTACGCGTATTGCTGATGGGATGCCTGATGCTGGCGCTGTGGCTTGTTGTACTGATTATCAATGCCACCACCGCTCTCGACCTGCCTTTTGCCCTGTGGCTGCTTGATGTTGGTGCGCTGCTGGCGCTGGTCGGGATTGTGACCGGGGCACTGCTGGATTATCTGGCAATGCGTAAAAACCCGGTGGCTTAAAATAAAAAACGTTATTTGCCGTTGCAATCACCCTGCGAAATTATAACGGCAAATAAATCTGTCCGGTTAAAAATAATATTTGTTGTTTTGTGCGTCTTAGAATTCCGGAAATTATTGGAAGCGGTAATAAACACTAATTTCCTTTAACCGATTCAGCAAACGAAAGATTAATTTTCCGTTTTTTATTTGTCTTTTTATTGATAATTAATTGTTAATTATTTGTATCTTTTTCACAATGGTTATACCAATTACCCTTTTTACCCCCCAGACAGGGCTGGATTCGTTATAAGCCGCATGCGGCGGGACTCCCATCTGGAAATGGTCATGTTTTGCAACATGTGTGACTTATCCGGCAGAACCCGGTAACACGTTCCTGACACAGGCCTAATCATGTTTACAGTAATGTAACCTTCCCGTAAAATGCCCCCACACTTTAAACGCCACCAAGGTCCCCGTGGAATTGAGGTCGTTAAATGACACTTAGGAAATACAATAAAGGTTTGGGCTGGTTGTCGTTAATTGCAGGCACTGTTTTACTCAGTGGCTGTGATTCTGCGCTTCTGGACCCCAAAGGACAGATTGGACTGGAACAGCGTTCCCTGATTCTGACGGCTTTCGGCCTGATGATGATCGTCGTTATTCCTGCCATTTTGATGGCTGTTGGTTTTGCGTGGAAGTATCGTGCGAGCAATAAAGATGCGAAGTATAGCCCTAACTGGTCACACTCCAATAAAGTGGAAGCTGTGGTCTGGACGGTGCCTATCCTGATCATCCTGTTCCTGGCCGTACTGACATGGAAAACCACTCACGCGCTCGAGCCGAGCAAACCGCTGGTTCACGATGAGAAACCTATTACCATCGAAGTGGTCTCCATGGACTGGAAATGGTTCTTCATCTATCCGGAACAGGGCATTGCTACCGTGAACGAAATCGCCTTCCCGGCGAACACTCCGGTAGAGTTCAAAGTCACCTCTAACTCCGTGATGAACTCCTTCTTTATCCCGCGTCTGGGTAGCCAGATCTACGCGATGGCCGGTATGCAGACTAACCTGCACCTGATCGCGAATGAAGCAGGCACCTATGACGGTATCTCCGCCAGCTACAGTGGCCCGGGCTTCTCTGGTATGAAGTTCAAAGCCATTGCCACGCCTGACCGTGCCGCTTTCGACCAGTGGGTCGCTAAAGCGAAACAGTCTCCGAACACCATGTCTGACATGGCTGCGTTCGAAAAAGTGGCGACGCCTAGCGAATACAACAAAGTGGAGTACTTCTCTAACGTGAAACCGAATTTGTTCAAGGACGTTATTGGCAAATTTATGGGACATGGCAAGAGCATGGACGTGACCCAGCCTGAAGGCGAGCACAACGCGCACGAAGGTATGGAAGGCATGGACATGAGCCACGCGGAAACCGCTCACTAAGGGGCCGAGGAAGAAAATGTTCGGAAAATTGACACTGGATTCAGTGCCGTACCATGAACCCATTATCATGGTTACGATTGCTGCAATTATCATTGGTGGCGCGGCCTTAGTTGGCCTGATCACTTACTTCGGTAAGTGGAGCTACCTGTGGAATGAGTGGCTGACTTCGGTCGACCACAAAAAACTCGGTATCATGTACTGCATCGTCGGTATCGTCATGTTAATTCGTGGCTTTGCGGATGCGATCATGATGCGTAGCCAGCAGGCGCTTGCCTCCGCTGGTGAAGCAGGCTTCCTGCCGCCGCACCACTACGACCAGATCTTTACCGCGCACGGCGTGATCATGATCTTCTTCGTGGCGATGCCGCTGGTTATCGGTCTGATGAACGTTGTTGTGCCGCTGCAGATCGGCGCGCGTGACGTTGCGTTCCCGTTCCTGAACAACCTGAGCTTCTGGTTCACGGTTGTGGGTGTGATTCTGGTTAACCTCTCTCTGGGCGTCGGTGAGTTCGCGCAGACGGGTTGGCTGGCTTATCCGCCGCTGTCAGGGATTGAATACAGTCCTGGCGTAGGTGTTGATTACTGGATTTGGGCGCTGCAGCTCTCCGGTGTCGGTACTACCCTGACCGGTATCAACTTCTTCGTGACCATCCTGAAGATGCGTGCACCAGGTATGACGATGTTCAAGATGCCAGTATTTACCTGGGCATCTCTGTGCGCCAACGTCCTGATTATCGCGTCGTTCCCAATTCTGACCGTCACCATCGCGCTGCTGACCCTGGATCGTTACCTGGGTACCCATTTCTTCACGAATGATATGGGTGGCAACATGATGATGTACATCAACCTGATTTGGGCCTGGGGCCACCCGGAAGTGTACATCCTGGTTCTGCCGGTCTTCGGTGTGTTCTCCGAAATCGCAGCAACCTTCTCGCGTAAACGTCTGTTTGGTTACACCTCGCTGGTGTGGGCAACCGTGTGTATTACCGTTCTGTCGTTCATCGTTTGGCTGCACCACTTCTTCACCATGGGTGCGGGCGCGAACGTAAACGCCTTCTTCGGTATCACCACTATGATTATCGCAATCCCGACCGGGGTTAAGATCTTCAACTGGCTGTTCACCATGTACCAGGGCCGTATCCAGTTCCACTCAGCAATGCTGTGGACCATCGGCTTCATCGTGACCTTCTCCGTAGGCGGGATGACCGGCGTACTGCTGGCTGTTCCAGGTGCTGACTTTGTTCTGCACAACAGTCTGTTCCTGATTGCGCACTTCCATAACGTTATCATCGGCGGCGTCGTCTTCGGCTGCTTCGCTGGCGTAACCTACTGGTGGCCAAAAGCGTTCGGCTTCACGCTGAACGAAACCTGGGGTAAACGCGCGTTCTGGTTCTGGATCATCGGCTTCTTCGTGGCATTTATGCCGCTGTACGTGCTGGGCTTCATGGGCATGACCCGTCGCCTGAGCCAGCAGATCGATCCGCAGTTCCACCCAATGCTGATGATTGCAGCGGGCGGCGCAGTCCTGATTGCCTGTGGTATTGCGTCTCAGCTGATTCAGTTCTACGTCTCTATTCGCGACCGCGAGCAGAACCGTGACCTGACCGGTGACCCGTGGGGTGGCCGTACGCTGGAGTGGGCAACCTCTTCTCCACCGCCGTTCTATAACTTTGCCGTTGTGCCGCACATTCATGAGCGTGATGCATTCTGGGAAATGAAAGAGAAAGGCGAAGCGTACAAGCAGCCTGCGCATTACGAAGAAATTCACATGCCGAAAAACAGCGGTGCGGGCATTGTTATCGCCGCCTTCGCAACGGTATTTGGTTTCGCGATGATCTGGCACATCTGGTGGCTTGCGATTGTCGGCTTCGCTGGCATCGTGATTAGCTGGATTGTGAAGAGCTTTGATGAGGACGTGGACTACTACGTACCAGTCCGTGAAGTTGAAATTCTGGAAAAACAGCATTTCGACGAGATTGCTAAAGCGGGGCTGAAAAATGGCAACTGATACTTTAACCCACGCGACTGCCCATGCGCATGATCACGGGCACCACGATACAGGGCCGATGAAAGTCTTCGGCTTCTGGATCTACCTGATGAGCGACTGCATTCTGTTCTGCTGTCTGTTCGCGACCTATGCCGTTCTGGTGAACGGCACAGCGGGCGGCCCGACCGGCAAGGACATTTTCGAGCTGCCGTTCGTTCTGGTTGAAACCGCACTGCTGCTGTTCAGCTCCATCACCTATGGCATGGCGGCTATCGCCATGTACAAAAACAACAAGAGCCAGGTCGTTTCCTGGCTGGCGTTGACCTGGTTGTTCGGTGCTGGATTTATCGGGATGGAAATCTATGAATTCCATCACCTGATCGCGGAAGGCTTCGGCCCGGATCGCAGTGGCTTCCTGTCTGCGTTCTTCGCGCTGGTAGGGACTCACGGTCTGCACGTGACTTCCGGTCTGATCTGGATGGCGGTACTGATGTTCCAGGTATCCCGTCGCGGCCTGACCAGCACTAACCGCACCCGTATCATGTGCCTGAGCCTGTTCTGGCACTTCCTGGATGTGGTCTGGATCTGTGTGTTCTCTGTTGTGTATCTGATGGGGGCGATGTAATGAGTCATTCTAACGATCATGGCGCTTCCCACGGCAGCGTAAAAACCTACATGACAGGGTTTATCCTGTCGATCATCCTGACGGTCATTCCGTTCTGGATGGTGATGAGCGGTACTGCTTCTCACGCGGCAATCCTGGGCACTGTCCTGGTTACCGCGGTAGTGCAGATTCTGGTGCATCTGGTTTGCTTCCTGCACATGAACACCAAGTCTGATGAAGGCTGGAATATGACAGCATTCATCTTTACCGTGATTATCATCGCAATCCTGGTAGTCGGATCCATCTGGATTATGTGGAACCTCAACTACAACATGATGGTTCACTAAGAGCGGCGAGTATGTTTAAGCAATACCTGCAAGTAACAAAACCAGGCATCATCTTTGGCAACCTGATCTCGGTGATCGGAGGGTTCCTGCTGGCTTCCAAAGGCAGCATCGATTATCCCCTCTTTATCTACACGCTGATTGGGGTGTCACTGGTTGTTGCGTCCGGTTGTGTGTTTAACAACTACATCGACATGGATATCGACAGGAAGATGGAAAGGACCAAAAATCGGGTGCTGGTAAAAGGCCTGATGTCCCCTGCCGTCTCGCTGGTGTACGCCACCTTGCTGGGTATTGCTGGCTTTATGCTGCTGTGGTTCGGCGCCAACCCTCTGGCCTGCTGGCTGGGGGTGATGGGTTTCGTGGTGTATGTGGGCGTCTATAGCCTGTATATGAAACGTCACTCCGTCTACGGCACGCTGATTGGTTCTCTCTCCGGCGCTGCGCCGCCGGTGATTGGCTACTGCGCGGTCACCAACGAGTTCGACAGCGGTGCGCTCATCCTGCTGGCTATCTTTAGCCTGTGGCAGATGCCGCACTCCTACGCCATTGCGATTTTCCGCTTCAAGGATTATCAGGCAGCGAACATTCCGGTTCTGCCGGTGGTGAAAGGCATCTCAGTGGCCAAGAACCATATCACGCTCTACATCATTGCGTTTGCGGTTGCTACCCTGATGCTGTCGCTGGGCGGTTACGCAGGATATAAATATCTGGTGGTTGCTGCGGCGGTTAGCGTCTGGTGGCTCGGTATGGCGCTGCGGGGATATAAAGTGGAAGATGACAAGGTCTGGGCACGCAAGCTGTTTGTGTTCTCAATTGTCGCTATCACTTCCCTTTCGGTGATGATGTCCGTCGATTTTATGGTGCCTGACTCCAGTAATCTGCTGACTTACGTCTGGTAACGTCTCAGATTAAGTGATTCCAACAGCCCGCCACCTTATGGTCGCGGGCTGTTTTTTTATATCATATCGAAAATTTATTATTACTACTCCACAGTTCACCATCAGATATTAATTAAGTTAAAAAAAGCGCATATAAACAAGTTTGCTCAACTTTGCCTGTCTCGTTGATATTCGGGAGTGCTACTCTTCCGGCGTGAGTATTTTGCTCACACTTTTTCATTTAATAAGGAAATAAAAGTGAAAGAATTATCACTGAATGAAATGCACGATATCTCCGGTGGTTTTAACCTGATGGGCGCTGCAACCGGCTTTACCCGTTTTGTCTGTAACTCCGGGGCTGGCTTTGGCTCCTTTGTCCTGACCTCTGGTAACGCCTTCGCTGAGTTCGTTGTGGACAGCGCCATCGCGTTTGGCTCGTTCGTGGTCGGTGCCACCAACTGGGAAACCTTCGTGACTACCGGTGCAAATAACTGGAACGGGTTTGTTCAGACTGCGGGAAATAGCTGGTCAACCTTCGTGGATAATGCGGCTGGCGACTGGAATAATTTCCTGGTAAAAGCCAGCGCGTAAAAAAGGTTTTGTCTCAGGAACAGGTTATTCAACCTGTTCCTGATTTAAGTAAGAGATAACCTTTAATAAGCACCATTATCCCTCCCCCCTTTCCCCCCTCGCTGTTTTCTGCTTAATAGCACAGATCATTCATGTAATTTATATTTGTTCACCATCGCTTTGTTTACCCGAACGCCCGCTCGCACTACACTGGACGCGCTTTTCAGACAGAGGTGGTAATGAACGATTATAAAATGACGCCAGGCGAGCTTCGTGCCACCTGGGGTTTGGGGACGGTTTTTTCGTTACGTATGCTCGGCATGTTCATGGTCCTGCCGGTACTTACGACATACGGCATGGCGTTACAGGGAGCAAGCGAGGCGCTGATTGGTCTTGCCATCGGCATTTATGGCCTGGCGCAGGCAGTATTCCAGATCCCTTTTGGTCTGCTCTCCGACCGCGTGGGTCGCAAACCCTTAATCGTCGGCGGGCTGCTGGTCTTCGTCGCCGGTAGCGTTATAGCCGCCCTCTCCCACTCCATCTGGGGAATTATTCTCGGCCGCGCGTTGCAGGGCTCTGGCGCTATCGCTGCCGCCGTGATGGCGCTGCTCTCCGATCTGACCCGCGAGCAAAATCGCACTAAGGCGATGGCCTTTATTGGCGTCAGCTTTGGCGTGACCTTTGCCATTGCGATGGTGCTGGGGCCAATCGTTACCCATACCCTTGGGCTCCACGCCCTGTTCTGGATGATCGCCGTGCTGGCTACTGTAGGTATCGCCCTGACCATATGGGTGGTGCCGGACAGCAAAAACCATGTGCTTAACCGCGAGTCGGGGATGGTCAAAGGCTGCTTCAGCAAAGTGCTGGTTGAGCCGCGCCTGCTCAAGCTTAACTTCGGCATTATGTGTCTGCACATTTTGCTGATGTCCACGTTTGTCGCCCTGCCCGGCCAGCTTGCTGCGGCCGGTTTTCCGGCGGCCGAGCACTGGAAAATCTACCTGGTAACCATGCTCATCTCGTTTGTCTCCGTGGTGCCGTTTATTATCTATGCCGAAGTGAAGCGCCGGATGAAGCGCGTCTTCATCTCCTGCGTCGCCCTGTTGTTGATTGCTGAAATCGTATTGTGGGGGTCAGGCCCGCACTTCTGGGAGCTGGTCGCAGGCGTACAGCTGTTTTTCCTTGCCTTCAACCTGATGGAAGCCCTGCTGCCGTCGCTGATCAGTAAAGAGTCGCCGGCGGGCTATAAAGGCACGGCCATGGGGATCTACTCCACCAGCCAGTTTATTGGCGTGGCCATCGGCGGATCGCTGGGCGGCTGGGTCGATGGATTTTTTGATTCTCAGACCGTTTTCCTGGCGGGTGCCCTGTTGGCAACGCTCTGGTTGCTGGTCGCCAGTACCATGAAAGAGCCGCGGTACGTCAGCAGCCTGCGGGTGGAAATACCCGATGATGTTGAAGTTAACGAGTTGCTAAAACAGCGTCTTGAAGCAAAAGAGGGTATCAGCGAGGTATTACTGGTGCCTGAAGAGCGCAGTTTGTACGTTAAAATCGACAGTAAAATAACTAACCGCTTCGAAGTTGAGCAGGCGCTGAAAGCCTGAAAAAATGCCCGGCTCTGCCGGGCATTTTCTTAATCGCGGAAGTTCTTGAACTGGAACGGCTGGCCGAGATCGCCGCCGCGCACCAGCGCCATCACGCCCTGCAAATCGTCGCGTGATTTTCCGGTAACACGAATCTCTTCGCCCTGAATCTGCGCCTGGACCTTCAGCTTACTGTCTTTGATGAGCTTAACGATTTTCTTCTGCGTCGCGCTCTCAATGCCCTGCTTCAGTTTGGCTTCAACAAACCAGGTTTTCCCGCTGTGGACAAAGTCTTCCGGCACATCAAGAGAGGTGCCTTCAATGCCACGTTTCAGCAGCTTGGCGCGAAGGATATCCAGCAGCTGATTTACCTGGAAATCCGACTCGCTGAGCACCTTAATGGTCTTATTTGCGTCATTCAGCTCAAATGAAGCCTCAACGCCACGAAAATCGAAGCGAGACTCAACCTCGCGGCTGGCGTTATCCACGCCGTTACGTACTTCCTGGATATCAACTTCAGAAACAATATCGAAAGATGGCATCTTTTCTTCTCCCTTCACTTTTGTTGCGTTGCATAATACCCGCTACGGGGCATAACTCAACAGAAGCTTAGCTGTCGACGCTATACTAAATGCTGTAACACCTGGCGCAGTTGCAGGTGAGGAGGAACGATGAAAATTACCGTGCTCGGATGCGGAGCATTGGGACAACTTTGGCTTACCGCACTTTGCAAACATGGGCATGAAGTACAGGGCTGGCTGCGCGTGCCACAGCCCTATTGCAGTGTAAACCTGATTGAACAAGACGGGAGTATCTTTAACGAATCTCTCATCGCTAACGATCCTGATTTTCTCGCCCAAAGCGATCTGCTGCTGGTCACCCTGAAAGCCTGGCAGGTTTCCGATGCCGTCCGGACGCTGGCAACCACCCTCCCCCGCACTTCACCGATTATGTTGCTGCACAACGGTATGGGCACCATCGAAGAG
Source organism: Leclercia adecarboxylata (assembly GCF_023639785.1). Classification (NCBI taxonomy): domain Bacteria; kingdom Pseudomonadati; phylum Pseudomonadota; class Gammaproteobacteria; order Enterobacterales; family Enterobacteriaceae; genus Leclercia; species Leclercia adecarboxylata. Next base: position 995,200 of record NZ_CP098325.1, on the reverse strand, counting down.
CTCAGACATGTTCACCAGCCGCTGCTGATGGCAATCACCACCCACGCAGCACGCCGTGATGGCAATGTGATTGTTCATGTCGCCAGCGGTATGACCCATATCGGCCCGGCCCGTGATCAGGAGGGAGACTACAGTTATCTGGCAGATCGCTTCCAGCAGGTGCTGCCGGATGTTGCCTGGCACGATAACATTCGTCCCCAGATGTGGCGCAAGCTGGCGGTCAACTGCGTGATAAACCCGCTCACCGCCCTGCTGAACTGCCCGAATGGCGAGCTTAAAAACCATTCTGAGGAAGTGGCGACGCTCTGCGCCGAAGTCGCTGCGGTGGTGGAACGGGAAGGCATTCACACCTCGGTAGATGATATCCGCTATTACGTTGAAGAGGTCATTGAGAGCACCGCGCACAATATCTCCTCCATGCTGCAGGACATCCGCGCGCTGCGCCACACCGAAATTGACTACATCACCGGCTACCTGCTAAAACGCGCCCGGGCGCACGGTATTAACGTGCCTGAAAATGTCCGTCTGTATGAACAGGTTAAACGTAAGGAGAGTGAGTATGAGCGCGTCGGCACTGGTATGCCTCGCCCCTGGTAGCGAAGAGACCGAAGCGGTCACCACCATCGATCTGCTGGTTCGCGCCGGGATTAGCGTTACAACAGCAAGCGTCGCCAGCGATGGCAACCTGGTTATCACCTGCTCGCGTGGGGTGAAGATCGTGGCAGATGCGCCGCTGGTTGAAGTCGCCGACGGCGATTACGACGTTATCGTCCTGCCCGGCGGCATTAAGGGCGCGGAGTGTTTCCGCGACAGTCCGCTGCTGGTCGAGACGGTCAGACAGTTCCACCATTCCGGGCGCATCGTGGCGGCCATCTGCGCGGCAGCGGCCACGGTGCTCGTTCCGCACAACATTTTCCCCATCGGCAACATGACCGGCTTCCCGACGCTGAAAGATAAAATTCCCGAAGAGCAGTGGGTGGACAAACGTATGGTCTGGGATCCGCGCGTGAACCTGTTAACCAGCCAGGGGCCGGGCACGTCGATTGATTTTGCGCTAAAGATGATTGAGCTGCTGGTTGGCCGCGAAAAAGCTTATGAAGTCGCGTCGTCCCTGGTGATGGCGGCGGGGATTTATAACTATTACGACGCGTAGGTAATGCCCGGCGGCGCTACGCTTGTCGGGCCTGCAAGGTTCAGGCAGGCCGGGTAAGGCGAAGCCGCCACCCGGCGCAACCACTACGGGCGATACACCTTCACATTAGTAAAGCCCTGCTCACGCAGATAGAGCGCCTGCAGACGGCTCATCACCCCGCGCTCACACCACAGCAGATAGGTTTTGTTCTTGTCGAGATCGCCAAATTTGGTGCTCAGCTTGTAGAACGGCAGCGAGGCCACTTCCACACCTTCAGGCTCAAACGGCTTCGCATCCTGTTCATCGACGGAGCGGATATCCAGCAGCACATCATTCGGGCCGAAACCGTTGACGGTCTCCACTTCGACGACTTCCTGCTCGGTCTGTTGGGCGATTTCGCGGATATCGATGTTCGAGGCTTCCTCCACCACTTTATCCAGAATGGTGAAATCGAAATTCTCCTCTTCCGCTTCGATCTTCGCTTTCACCGCTTTAACCGTCGGGCTCTTCGAAATCACGCCGCAGTATTCCGGCATGGTACGGGCAAAGTCTTCAGTGCCAATTTCACGCGCGAGGTCGATGATGTGCTCTTTATCGTGAGAGATCAGCGGACGCAGGATCAGCGTGTCGGAAACGTTGTCGATAAGACGCAGGTTGGTCAGGGTCTGGCTGGACACCTGGCCCAGCGCTTCGCCAGTCACCAGCGCCTGCACGCCATAACGCTCAGCTACTTTCGAAGCCGCACGCACCATCATGCGCTTCAGCACCACGCCCATCTGTCCGTCGTCCACTTTTTCGAGGATTTCACCGACCACCGGTTCGAAATTAATGGCAACAAAACGTACGCGGTGGGAGCTGCCGAAGCGGTTCCACAGGTAATGCGCAACCTGACGCACGCCAATTTCATGGGCGGCGCCGCCGAGGTTAAAGAAGCAGTAGTGCACGCGGCAGCCGCGACGCATCAGCATATAGCTGGAAACGCCTGAGTCAAAGCCGCCGGAAATGAGCGACAGGACATCTTCCTGGGTGCCAATCGGGAAACCGCCGATCCCTTCGTAGCGGCCTTTAACCAGCAGCAGACGATCGTTTTCGATTTCCAGGTGAACGGTCACGTCCGGGTTGGTCAGACGCACGCGCGCAGACTCAACGTGCTGGTTCAGACCGCCGCCGACGTAGCGTTCTACTTCAATAGAGCTAAACTCATGCTTACCGCGACGCTTGGCGCGCACGCAGAAGGTTTTACCCTCGATCTGCTCGCGATACTGCGCCAGGGCCTGTTCAAAAATGTCGTGCAGGGAAGTGAACGGAACATCTTCCACTTCCAGAATATGGTGGATCCCCGGGATTCGGGTTAATGCATCACGAATATCCTGACGCTTGTTTTCATCTTTAGCGCGGACTTCAACGTGATCCCAGTGACGCACGACGGCAAGAGTCTCGTCGTAGTGCTTCAGAACGTTACGAATGTTCCCGGTTAAAATTTTAATAAAGCGCAAACGCACAGATTGGCTTTTGATGGTGATTTCAGGGAACAATTTAATGATAAACTTCATGGCGGCAATGTTTCGTTGGCAAGCATTTAAGCTTGTAATGGAAAAGTAAGCAGCCCACATCCGCGGCTGCATCCAGGCGCGCAAGTATACCACCATCGCGCGCCTCCTGTGCACATTGCGCGTTATTTGATAATTACCCTGAGTCCGATACCATGTCAGGGATAAAAACTGAGAGTCAGACATTCACTATGCCGAAGAAAAACGATGCACCGGCCAGTTTCGAAACTGCGCTGAGTGAACTGGAGCAAATCGTTACCCGTCTGGAAAGCGGCGACCTGCCGTTAGAAGAGGCGCTTAATGAATTCGAACGCGGCGTGCAGCTGGCGCGCCAGGGCCAGGTTAAGCTGCAACAGGCGGAACAGCGCGTGCAGATCCTGCTCTCCGATAACGAAGACGCTGCCACAACTCCCTTCACCCCGGATGCCGAGTAAATGGATTTTTCGAACCAGCTTCAGGCGTGCGTCGAGCGTGCTAACGATGCACTGCGCCGTTTTATAGAACCGCAGCCTTTTCAGAACACTCCACTGGTTGAGGCCATGCACTATGGCGCACTGTTAGGCGGTAAACGCCTGCGTCCTTTTCTGGTGTATGCCACCGGCGGGATGTTCGGTATCAGCGCCGATACGCTGGATGCCCCGGCCGCTGCGGTGGAGTGTATCCATGCCTATTCGCTGATCCACGACGATCTGCCGGCCATGGACGACGACGACCTGCGCCGCGGCCAGCCGACCTGCCATATTAAGTTTGGTGAGGCTAACGCTATTCTGGCTGGCGACGCCCTGCAAACGCTGGCGTTTTCGATTCTGAGCGATGCCCCCATGGTTGAAGTGGCGGATCGCGATCGTCTGGCGATGGTTTCAGAGCTGGCAATGGCCAGCGGCGTCGCAGGCATGTGCGGCGGTCAGGCGCTGGATCTTGAGGCGGAAGGCCGTCAGGTTAATCTGGAACAGCTGGAGCGTATTCACCGTCACAAGACCGGGGCGCTGATTCGCGCAGCCGTTCGTCTGGGCGCGCTGAGCGCGGGTGAGCGAGGACGTGAAGCTCTGCCCGTTCTGGATCGCTATGCCGAAAGTATCGGTTTAGCGTTCCAGGTTCAGGATGACATTCTGGATGTCGTGGGCGATACTGCTACATTGGGTAAACGTCAGGGTGCCGATCAGCAGCTTGGCAAAAGTACCTATCCCGCCCTTCTGGGCCTTGAGCAAGCCCAACAAAAAGCCCGGGACCTGATTGCTGAAGCCCGCCAGTCGCTTGAACTACTGGCCGCACAGTCACTGGACACCTCGGCACTGGAAGCGCTAGCGGACTATATAATCCAGCGTGATAAATAACGAAAACACCACGATGAGTCTCTGATGAGTTTTGATATTGCCAAATACCCGACACTGGCGTTGGTTGACTCCACCCAGGAGTTACGTCTGTTGCCGAAAGAGAGCCTGCCGAAGCTGTGCGACGAGCTGCGTCGCTATCTGCTCGACAGCGTAAGCCGCTCCAGCGGCCATTTCGCCTCCGGGCTTGGCACGGTGGAACTCACCGTGGCGCTGCATTACGTCTACAACACGCCGTTCGACCAGCTGATCTGGGACGTGGGCCATCAGGCTTATCCGCACAAAATTCTCACCGGCCGTCGCGATAAAATCGGCACCATTCGCCAGAAAGATGGCCTGCATCCGTTTCCGTGGCGGGGTGAAAGCGAGTACGACGTGCTGAGCGTCGGGCACTCCTCCACCTCCATTTCTGCCGGGATCGGGGTAGCCGTCGCAGCGGCCAAAGAGGGCAAACAGCGCCGCACCGTCTGCGTGATTGGCGATGGGGCGATCACCGCCGGGATGGCCTTTGAGGCAATGAACCACGCGGGCGATATCAAACCGGATATGCTGGTGGTCCTCAATGACAACGAGATGTCGATTTCCGAAAACGTCGGAGCGCTGAACAACCACCTGGCAAATCTGCTCTCCGGCAAGCTGTACTCCACCCTGCGTGAGGGCGGCAAAAAAGTCCTTTCCGGCGTGCCGCCAATCAAAGAGCTGCTGCGTCGCACCGAAGAGCACATTAAAGGCATGGTGGTGCCTGGCACGCTGTTTGAGGAGTTGGGCTTTAACTATATTGGACCGGTAGATGGTCACGACGTTCTGGGCCTGGTCAGCACGCTGAAAAACATGCGCGACCTGAAAGGCCCGCAGTTCCTGCACATCATGACCAAAAAAGGCCGGGGCTACGAACCGGCAGAAAAAGATCCGATCACCTTCCACGCGGTACCGAAATTCGATCCCACCAGCGGTTGTCTGCCAAAAAGCAGCGGCGGAATGCCGAGCTATTCAAAAATCTTTGGCGACTGGCTGTGTGAAACCGCCGCCAAAGACAGCAAGCTGATGGCCGTGACCCCGGCGATGCGCGAAGGCTCCGGCATGGTGGAGTTTTCCAGAAAATACCCGACCCAGTATTTTGACGTCGCTATTGCCGAACAGCATGCGGTGACCTTTGCCGCGGGCCTGGCGATTGGCGGTTACAAGCCGGTGGTGGCGATCTACTCCACCTTCCTGCAACGCGCCTACGATCAGGTGATCCACGACGTCGCGATCCAGAAATTACCGGTGCTGTTCGCGATTGACCGTGCGGGCATTGTCGGCGCCGACGGCCAGACGCACCAGGGGGCGTTCGATCTCTCTTATCTGCGCTGTATCCCGGATATGGTGGTTATGACCCCGAGCGACGAAAACGAATGTCGCCAGATGCTGTTCACCGGTTACCACTATCAGGATGGCCCGACCGCCGTACGTTATCCGCGCGGTAACGCCGTGGGCGTCACCCTCGAGCCGCTGGCGAAACTGCCGATTGGTAAAGGCGTGGTCAAACGTCGCGGCGAAAAGCTGGCGATCCTCAACTTCGGAACGCTGATGCCGGAAGCGGCAAAAGTGGCGGAATCCCTGAACGCGACGCTGGTAGATATGCGCTTTGTGAAACCGCTCGATGAGGCGCTGATTCTGGAGATGGCATCAGAGCATGAAGCGCTGATCACCCTTGAAGAGAATGCGATTATGGGTGGCGCAGGCAGCGGTGTGAACGAGGTACTGATGGCAAAACGTAAAGTCGTGCCGGTGCTGAATCTCGGCCTGCCAGATCACTTTATTCCGCAGGGTACTCAGGACGAAGCCCGCGCTGAAATCGGCCTGGATGCCGCTGGTATCGAAGCGCGTATCGCCGCCTGGCTGGCATAATCCCTCCCCTTTCCGCTCCTGCTATGCTTAACGGTACGTTTTAAGTCATCAGCAGGAGTGGAACCATGCAATACAATACATTAGGAAAAACCGATCTTAAGGTTTCCCGTCTTTGCCTGGGGTGCATGACCTTTGGTGAACCGGACCGGGGTAAGCACGCCTGGACGTTGCCGGAAGAGAGCAGCCGTCCGATTATCAGGCACGCCCTTGAAGGCGGCATTAACTTCTTTGATACCGCCAACAGCTACTCCGACGGCAGCAGCGAAGAGATCGTCGGCCGGGCGCTACGCGAATTTGCCCGTCGCGAGGAGGTGGTGGTCGCCACCAAGGTTTACCATCAGGTGGGCGATCTTTCAGAAGGGCTCTCCCGCGCGCAGATCCTGCGATCCATTGACGACAGCCTGCGTCGCCTGAATATGGATTATGTCGATCTGCTGCAGATCCACCGCTGGGATTACAACACCCCTATTGAAGAGACTCTCGAAGCGCTGAATGACGTGGTGAGAGCAGGCAAAGCGCGCTATATCGGTGCCTCGTCGATGCATGCCGCCCAGTTTGCCGAAGCGCTGGCGCTGCAGGAACAACACGGCTGGGCGCCGTTTGTCACCATGCAGGATCATTACAATCTGATCTATCGCGAAGAAGAGCGCGAGATGCTGCCCCTGTGCTACCAGCACGGCGTAGCGGTGATTCCCTGGAGTCCGCTGGCGCGCGGGCGCTTAACACGTCCATGGGGCGAAACTACGGCCCGTTCGGTGTCCGATGAGTTTGGCAAAACGCTGTATGACGAAACCGAAGCCAACAACGCGCAAATCGCCGAGCGCCTGACGGGGGTGGCTGAAGATCTCGGGGTGACACGCGCCCAGGTGGCGCTGGCGTGGGTGCTGAGCAAGCGGGGGGTTGCCGCACCGATTATCGGTGCCTCGCGCGAAGAGCAGCTGGACGAACTGATCAACGCCGTGGATATCACCCTGACGCCGGAGCAAATTGCCGAGCTCGAGACGCCGTACAAAGAGCATCCGGTGGTGGGTTTTAAATAGATGTGAACGCGCATTTGTAGGCCGGGTAAGCGCTGCGCCACCCGGCAATACAAGCCGCACAACGTTACGCGAAGTGGTCGTACCCTTTCCAGTCGAACGTCACCGGCTCGCCGTCCTGCACAAACTGCAGCCCTTCGCTCTCCGGCATGATCTGTCCGATGCAGGTGTACCGCGCTCCCAGATTAGCCAGCGCCACATCCAGGGTTCCGCGATTCAGCTCAGGAACGGTAAAGCACAGCTCATAATCTTCGCCGCCGGAGAGCGCCCAGCGTAAGGCCTGCTGGGGATCCACATGCCTTTGCATCGCCTCAGAGAGCGGGAATTCGTTCAGATCGATCCGCGCGCCAACGCCGCTGGCCTTGAGGATATGCCCAAGATCGGAGATCAGGCCATCCGACAGATCGATGGCGGCACTGGCGCGATCGCGCAGCGCCTGCCCCTGCAAAATACGCGGCGTCGGGCGGAGATGACGTTGCAGGAAATAGGCCGCGTCATCGTCGTTTTCCACCACAAATCGCTTCTGCAAAATGGCCAGCCCTGCCGCGCTATCGCCCGGCGTACCGGTAACGTAAATCCAGTCGCCCGGCTTCGCGCCAGAACGTTTCAGCGCGCGCCCTGCCGGCACGTAACCGTGGATCGCGAGCGTCATGGACAGCGGCCCGGCGGTGGTATCACCCCCGATCAGCTGCATATCGTAGTAGTTGAGCTGTTCAAACAGCGCGTCGCTGAAGGCTTCAAGCCAGCTTTCATCGACCTTCGGCAGGGTCAGCGCCAGCGTTAACCACGCCGGATCGGCGCCCATCGCCGCCAGATCGCTTACGTTCACCGCCAGCGCTTTATAGGCCAGATCGGCAGGATCGATATCCGGCAGAAAATGGCTACCGCACACTAACGTGTCGGTGCTGATTGCCAGCGTCTGTTTTTCGGGAATATTGAGAAGTGCACAGTCGTCGCCGATGCCCGTTTCAACATCGCGGCGCGAGCTTCTGACTCGGTCAAAATAACGGGCAATCAGGGAAAATTCGCCGCATGCCATACGTTATGCCTCAGCAAAGAAAATAAAAAAACCGGAGCCCGCACCGCCCGATGGGCAGTACGATACTCCGGCTTGCGGATCACTTTTTACGGGGACGGATCGCAGGTGCAGCTTTATCCAGCACGCCATTCACAAACTTGTGACTGTCTTCAGCACCGAAGGTTTTCGCCAGTTCGATCGCTTCGTTGATGGCCACTTTGTACGGCACATCATCACGTTTAGACAGCTCAAAGAGTGCGATACGCAGCACCGCCTTTTCAACCTGGCCCAGCTCTTCAAGCAGACGGGACAGGTACGGCTTCATCAGACCGTCGAGATACGCGCTATTAGTCGCCACTCCCGACAGCAGTTCACGGAAGTACACGACGTCAACGTCTTTGACGTCTTGTTCCGCCAGGAACTGGTATTCAACATCAGCGATGTCGTTCTGGGACAACTGCCAGGAGTAAAGTGCCTGGACGGCACATTCACGGGCGCGGCGACGAGCAGCAGGTTTCACGGAATTCCCCTTACAAAAAATCAGGCCTTGATGGCTTTCAATACATTGATCATTTCAAGCGCGGTCAGTGCAGCTTCTGCACCTTTGTTACCGGCTTTGGTGCCAGCACGTTCGATGGCTTGTTCAATACTTTCAGTGGTGAGTACGCCGAACGCGACAGGAATTTCTGCATCCTGTGCCACGTGCGCCAGACCGTTGCTTGCGCCACCCGCAACATATTCAAAATGCGCGGTACCGCCACGAATCACCGTACCCAGTGCGATTACCGCATCGTACTTGCCGGTTTTTGCCAGTGCGCCCGCTGCCAGTGGCAGTTCATAAGCACCCGGAACCCAGACAACGGTAATGTTTTCGTCTTTCACCTGGCCGATACGTTTCAGGGCGTCAATCGCGCCGTCCAGCAGGCTGTCGTTGATGAAGTTGTTGAAACGCGCAATGGTGATGGCGACGCGAGCGTCCGGGGTAGCAACGGCTGCTTCAATAATGTTCATACTCTTCCTTAACGGGTTCATTTGGTGGCCCCGCAGGGGGGCGGATTTTATCATAATATTTTGCGCACTGCTTCCCTATTTAGGCAAGCCTTACGCGGTGGTCAGGTGGAGGCAGACATCCGGTCCAACCGGACGTATCTCGCTGAAGCTAAATGCCGGTGCATCCGCCAGTTTTTCCAGCCCTGGCAAGGTGCATAAGCCGCGTGCGTCGCTGCCTAACAGTTTAGGGGCCAGATAGACAATCAGTTCATCAACCAGCCCGGCCTGCATTAGCGCACCGGCAAGCGTCGGGCCCGCTTCAACCCAGATACTGTTGATCTGCTGTTTGCCCAGCAACATCATCAGCACCACTAAATCGAGATGCCCGTTATGCTCTGGCACCATAATGCTGCGCACGCCTTCCGGCCAGCTGCGGTCATCCTGCTGGGTGCGGGCAAACCAGGTTTCACCCTGCTGCTGCACAATGCGGTGTCCAGGCGTGACGCTGTTTTGCCGGTCGACCACGATGCGCAGCGGCTGACGTACATTCTCCTGCGGGTAGAGCGCCTGGGTATCAGCATTCAGCTCATCCCAGCGCACGGTCAGCGCAGGATCGTCCGCCAGCACGGTAGCATTGCTGGTGAGAATAGCATGGCTTTGCGCGCGCAGACGTTGCACATCGCGCCTTGCCTGGGGCGAAGTTATCCACTGGCTTTCGCCGCTGGCCATTGCCGTGCGGCCATCCAGCGACGCGCCAAGTTTCAGCTGCACGTAAGGAAAGCCGGTCCGCATCCGCTTGAGGAAACCTTTGTTCAGGCGTTCGGCTTCACTCATCATCAGGCCGTGGCTGACCTCAATACCCGCCTCCTGGAGACGGTAAAGACCGCGGCCGGCCACCTGAGGATTAGGATCCTGCATGGCCGCCACGACCCGAGAAACGCCCGCAGCGATAAGGGCATCGCAGCATGGCGGGGTGCGGCCATGATGGCTGCAGGGCTCCAGCGTGACGTAGGCGGTTGCGCCCCGCGCCTTCTCCCCTGCCATGCGCAGGGCATGCACTTCGGCATGCGGCTCGCCGGCGCGATAGTGAAACCCTTCCCCGACGATCTCGCCATCTTTCACGATAACGCAGCCGACATTCGGATTGGGATGGGTGGTAAACCGCCCGCGTTGCGCCAGCTTCAGCGCTCGCGCCATGTAAATCTCATCCTGCATGGGCTTAATCCTGTAGGCGGGCGATCTCTTCGCCGAACTCTTTGATATCTTCGAAACTGCGGTACACCGAGGCAAAGCGGATATAGGCAACTTTATCGAGCTTTTTAAGCTGCTCCATCACCAGGTTGCCAATCATTTTGCTTGGCACTTCACGTTCCCCGGTGGCGCGGAGCTGGGTTTTGATGTGGTTGAGCGCCATTTCAACGTCATCTGCGCTCACCGGCCGTTTTTCCAGTGCCTTGAGCATCCCGCTACGCAGTTTATCTTCGTTGAACGGTTCGCGAACGTCGTTACTTTTCACCACGCGCGGCATCACCAGCTCTGCCACTTCAAAGGTCGTAAAACGTTCGTTACACACCAGGCACTGCCGACGGCGGCGTACGGACGAGCCCTCTCCCACGAGTCGGGAGTCGATTACTTTGGTATCCACGGCGAGACAGAATGGGCAATGCATACGGTGTCCTGACTATCGGGTTGACTGAACTCTATTTTACCCCGAACTGGCCCCACAACAAAGAAGGAGCGTTTTTGAGATAAAGGATCTATACGCAGGCCTGCTCCGTTGACTACCCTTAGCAGAATCCGTTATTTCAGGGAAATAATCGCCATGACAAGACGTTACCTGAGGATCCTGCTGGTGGGAAGCCTCTTTAGCCTGAGCGCCTGCGCGCAGCAAAGCGAAGTTCGCCAGATGAAACAGAGCATCAGTTCGCTGAATACGACCATGAACAAGCTCAACCAGGAAACCGTCAAAATCACCCAGCAGAACGCGCTGAATGCCAAATCAACCAGCGGCGTTTATCTGCTTCCTGGCTCGAATACCCCGGCCCGACTGAACAGCCAGATTGGTACGCTGAAAATGTCGATGGTCAACGTTGCGCCAAATGCCGACGGCACCCGGGCCACGCTGCGCATTCAGGGAGAATCCAACGACCCGCTGCCGGCGTTCAGCGCCACCGTGGAGTGGGGTCAGATTCAGGGCACCACCGACAGCTTCCAGGAGCTGAACGTGCAGACCCAGCTCATTAATGCTCCGGCCAGCGTGCTGGCACCCAGCGATGTCGACATTCCGCTACAGCTGAACGGCATGACACCTGACCAGCTCGGCTTTATCCGCATTCACGATATTCAGCCCGTCGCGCAATAATCCCCCTGCGGAACGTGTTTCGCGTTCCGCGCTTATCTGAAGTGTAAACATTGGCAACAAATATGTTTGCCATTACAATCCGCTTCGTCAAAAATACGCAAACGTGAACGCAATCGATTACGTATGTGAGAGAACTGTGAAACAACACATATTTTTGTGAGCAAGGATTCCTATAATAGGCTCCCAGAAACACGAAATATTTAGAAACGCAATTCGCGCCTTTTTCACTCCCGTAAGGGATTTCAAATCAGTGGCATCATTATGAAAAAAACATTACTGGCAGCCGGTGCAGCGCTGGCCCTCTCTTCTACTTTCGCCGTACAGGCAGCAGAAAACGACAAACCAGAGTACGTTTCCGACTGGTGGCACCAGAGCGTTAACGTCGTTGGCAGCTACCACACCCGTTTCGGACCACAGATCCGTAACGATACCTACCTGGAATACGAAGCGTTTGCCAAGAAAGACTGGTTTGATTTCTACGGCTATATGGATGCCCCGGTCTTCTTCGGTGGTAATACCAACGCAAAAGGTATCTGGAACCACGGTTCCCCGCTGTTCATGGAGATCGAACCGCGCTTCTCTATCGACAAGCTGACCGGCACCAGCCTGGCGTTCGGTCCGTTTAAAGAGTGGTACTTCGCGAATAACTACATCTACGACATGGGCCGCAACAAGTCCGGTCGTCAGAGCACCTGGTATATGGGTCTGGGTACCGACATCGACACCGGTCTGCCGATGAGCCTGTCCATGAACGTGTATGCTAAATACCAGTGGCAGAACTATGGCGCAGCGAACGAAAACGAGTGGGATGGTTACCGTTTCAAAGTGAAATACTTTGTGCCAATCACCCAGCTGTGGGGCGGCAACCTGAGCTACATCGGCTTCACCAACTTTGACTGGGGCTCAGACCTGGGCGACAACGACTTCCGTGACCTGAACGGTAAGAAAGCGCGTACCAATGACTCTATCGCTTCCAGCCACATCCTGGCGCTGAACTACGATCACTGGCACTACTCAGTTGTTGCCCGTTACTGGCACAACGGTGGTCAGTGGAACGACGACGCAAGCCTGAACTTCGGCGACGGTGACTTCAGCGTGCGTTCTACCGGCTGGGGTGGTTACCTGGTTGTGGGTTACAACTTCTAATCAGTGCGGATTTTGCCCGGTGGCACTACGCTTACCGGGCCTACGATCCGAATGTAGGCCGGGTAAGGCGTAGCCGCCACCCGGCTTTTTACTGCTTCACCTTGCGCAGAAAATCTGCCAGCGACCTGTCCGCACTTTCGCTAAACCGTCTGTCCATCATGGTGATATTCAGACACCTGTCGAGCCGGAAACACCGGTAGTCATCACGCCGTTCGCACCATGCCGCCAGCAGCCAGTGCTCTCCCCAGAAGAATAGCCCCAGCGGCTGTACCTCGCGAGAAGTGAGCTGCCCGGCTTCATCCCGATAGTGCAGCGCCAGCACCCGCTGGGCGGATATCGCCTGGTGGATCAGATCGAAACCGCTGCGGGAGTGGCTCTGCATGGCAATATCCGGGGCGTAGATCCGCGTCTGCTCGGCCTTGCGGCGGCTCTCCTCCGGCAGGATCGCCAGCACTTTCTCCTGCGCCGACTCCAGTTCGCGCGACAGGGACTCCCCGCCCCAGGTTTTGAGCAGGCGGATCGCCACCATCAGGGCTTCTGACTCCTTGTTAGTCAGCATCAGCGGCGGCAGGTCAAAACCCGACATCAACCGATAGCCGCTCCCCGCCTCCCCTTCCACCGGCACGCCCGAGAGCGACAGATCCCGGATATCGCGGTAGACCGTGCGTTCAGACACACCCAGCCTGTTTGCCAGATGCGCTGCCGTTGTCAGCCGCCTGCCGCGCAGGATCTGCACAATCTGAAAGAGGCGGTCAGCGCGTCGGGTCATAGGTTCTCCGGATCAGGCGGGTTGATGAAGACCGACGCGGTTACCCTCACTGTCGGTAAAGAGCGCAATGGTGCCAATACCCTGCGGCAGCTCAAGAGGGCCAAAAACGCAGGCGCCACCGGCGGACGCAACGCGATCCAGGGTGGCCGCCAGATTGTCGGTGTGCAGGTAGATAATAGCGCCCTGATGCGACGGTGTAATGCCATCAAATTTCGCCAGCGCGCCGCCGGTGGCCGGATCGTCATGAGGAAAAACAGCCAGCTCAGCGCAGTCCATTGTCTCGCGCCTCAGTGAAACCTGCATTACCGGCTCGTAAAATTTGATGGCGCGATCCATTTCAGCGACCGGAATTTCAAACCAGTTAATCACACTTTTCATACATTCTCCTGCCTGTTATTAGGGTTCAGAAGGAGTCTACGCCAGGGCTCCTGACAGCATACTGTCAGGAGTGTTTGTCAGAAGCAGGCAAAAAAAATCCCGGCCATAAGACCGGGATTTCGCTGACGTAACAGAGATTGAGTTACGGCAGAATGGACGGCTGATCCGCGCCCTCTTTTTCCACTTTTTGCTGGAGCAGGTGCTCGCGCTTCATGCCCAGTTTCAACGCCAGCGCGGACGCGACGTAGATGGAAGAGGCCGTACCGATGGAGACACCGATCAGCATGGTCAGCGAGAAGCCTTCCAGAATCGGGCCGCCGAAGAGATACAGCATCAGGATCACCATCAGGGTCGTCCCGGAGGTGATCAAGGTACGGTGCAGCGTCTGGGTCAACGACACGTTAAAGATTTCGTACGGCGTACCGCGACGGATCTTACGGAAGTTTTCACGGATACGGTCCGATACCACGATACTGTCGTTCAGCGAGTAGCCGATGACCGACATCAACGAGGCCACAATGGTCAGGTCGATCTCGATATGGAACAGCGACAGAACGCCCATGGTGATCACCACGTCGTGCGCCAGGGCGATAACCACCCCGGCGGCCAGACGCCACTCGAAGCGGAAACCGACGTAGGTCAGGATACAGAGCAGCGCCACCAGCAGTGCCATTGCACCGGTCTGGGCCAGATCCGCACCCACGCTCGGGCCAACGAATTCAATACGTTTTACCGTAGCATTCTGGCTGGTCGATTCGTTAATCACCTGTACGACTTTGCTGCCCAGCTCCTGGCTGCCGTTGGCATCCTTCACTGGCGGCATGCGCACCATGATGTCACGGCTGCTGCCGAAGTTCTGCAGCAGCGGCTCTTCAAAGCCCGCTTTCTCAAGCGAAATGCGCATCTGGTCCATATCGACCGGTTTTTCCAGGGTGATTTCAATTACCGTACCGCCGGTAAAATCGAGACCCCAGTTGAAGCCTTTAACGCCCATAATGGCGATGGACAGGATCAGCAGAAAACCTGATATGCCGAAAGCCCAGTAGTCCCAGCGCATAAAGTCCCAGACTTTACGGCCGTAGTTCAATTGTTCAACAGTATATTCCTGTGCCACAACGCACTCCTCAGATAGACAGCTTTTTAACGCGCTTGCCGCCGTACAGCAGGTTCACGATGGCACGGGTGCCGACGATAGCGGTAAACATTGACGTTGCCACACCGATACCGGTGGTGATAGCAAAGCCCTTGATCGCGCCGGTACCCACTGCATACAGGATAAGAACCTTAATCAGTGTTGTTACGTTCGCATCGAAGATGGAACTGAATGCGCCACGGTAACCTTCGTCAATCGCCTGTTGGATTGAACGACCGTTGCTCAGCTCTTCTTTGATACGCTCGTTAATTAGTACGTTGGCGTCAACCGCCACCGCAAGGGTTAAGACGATACCCGCAATGCCTGGCATGGTCAGCGTTGCACCTGGTATCAGGGACATAATGCCGATAATCAGCACCAGGTTGGCAATCAGCGCAGACGTCGCAATCAGACCAAACTTCTTATAGAAGAAGACCATGAAGATGATGGAGATCGCCAGACCGGCCAGACAGGCTTCCAGGCCCTGAGTGATGTTCTGCATACCCAGAGTTGGACCGATGGTACGTTCTTCAACAATCTGAATCGGCGCAATCAGCGCACCGGCACGCAGCAGCAGCGAGAGCTGACGCGCTTCGTTCGGGTTGTTGATACCGGTGATACGGAAGCTGTTACCCAGACGAGACTGGATATTGGCGATGTTAATCACCTCTTCCTCTTTCACCAGCACAGCGCGACCGTTAGCATCTTTTTTACCGCTGTCTTTGTACTCCACAAACAGGGTCGCCATCGGTTTGCCGATGTTGTCCTTGGTGAAGTTAGACATGATGTTACCACCCGCGCTATCGAGCGAGATGTTAACCTGCGGCTGGTTGTATTCGTCCTGGCTGGAGGTCGAGTCGGTGATGTGGTCACCGGTCAGGATCACACGCTTGTACATGACAACCGGCTGGCCTTCACGGGTCTGTTTCACTTCTGAGTCGCCCGGCACACGGCCCGAAGCAACGGCAGACTGATCGACATTGGTGTTCACCAGACGGAATTCCAGCGTCGCGGTTGCGCCCAGAATCTCTTTTGCCCGCGCGGTATCCTGGATACCCGGTAGTTCGACCACGATACGGTCAGCACCCTGACGCTGTACCAGCGGTTCAGCAACGCCAAGCTGGTTTACACGGTTACGCAGGATGTTGATGTTCTGCTGAACCGCGTATTCACGCGCTTCTTTCAGACGCTCATCGGTCATCACTGCACGCAGCTGGTTGCTACCCTGAGAAGAGAGCACCAGATCGCGGTGACGCGGGGTCAGATAATCCATCGCCTGGTCGCGGGCCTTGCTGTCGCGAAACGCGACGCTCATCCCGTAGTTATCTTCCTTACGCACGGTAGTGTAAGGGATGCCTTTATCGCGCAGATCGCTACGCAGGCTATCAATGTTTTGTTCCTGAAGCTTTCCGAGTGCGGTTTCCATATCCACTTCCATCAGGAAGTGAACGCCACCACGCAGGTCGAGACCGAGTTTCATCGGCTCAGCGTTGATAGCAGCTAACCAACGCGGAGTTGCAGGAGCAAGGTTCAACGCCACGACATATTTATCACCCATCACGCCCATCAGCGCTTCACGAGCGCGGAGCTGCGTGTCGGTGGAGTCGAAGCGAGCAAGAATTGCGCCCTCTTCCAGTGCCACAGACTTAGCGGTAATTTTTTCTTCTTGTAAAGTTTTCTGGACCTGGATCAGCGTTTGCTCACTGGCGGCGACGCCGCGCGCGCCAGTGATTTGAACAGCCGGATCCTCACCATACAGGTTGGGAAGCGCATACAGCAGGCCGACGACAATGACGACGACCAGCATGACGTACTTCCACAAAGGATAACGGTTTAACACGGCAGTTCCCTTTGGGAAAAGTTAATTACAGCGCCTTCATGGTGCCTTTCGGCAGAACGGCAGCAACGAAGTCACGTTTGATAACCACTTCAGTGGTATCGTTCAGTGCGATAACGATGTAGCCGTTATCAGCGACTTTGCTCACACGACCTACCAGACCACCGTTAGTCAGCACTTCATCGCCTTTCGCGATGGAGTCCATCAGCTTTTTGTGCTCTTTGGTGCGCTTCTGCTGTGGACGCAGGATCATGAAATAGAAGATCAGACCGAACACCACCAGCATCAGAATCAGAGACATCGGGCTGCCCTGCGCCGGTGCACCTGTTGCCGCTACCGCATCAGAAATAAAAAAGCTCATTAAAATTCCCTCATTAAATAAATTAATCAACGTTCAAAGGTGGGACATCCCGACCCTGACGTTGGTAAAAGTCGGTCACGAAGCTCTCTAATTTACCCTCTTCAATAGCCTTGCGTAAACCAGCCATTAAGCGCTGGTAATAGCGAAGGTTATGAATCGTGTTGAGACGCGCGCCTAATATTTCATTACAACGATCAAGATGATGCAAATAGGCACGAGAATAATTGCGACAGGTATAGCAATCGCACTCGGCATCGAGCGGGCTGGTGTCGCTTTTATGCTTCGCATTACGGATTTTTACCACGCCGTCGGTCACGAACAGGTGACCGTTACGGGCGTTGCGGGTCGGCATAACGCAGTCGAACATATCAATGCCGCGACGCACGCCTTCAACCAGATCTTCTGGCTTACCGACGCCCATCAGGTATCGAGGTTTATCTGTTGGAATTTGCGGGCAAACATGCTCCAGAATACGGTGCATATCTTCCTTCGGCTCCCCCACAGCCAGACCGCCGACAGCGTAGCCATCAAAACCTATCTCTACCAGACCTTTAACAGAGATATCGCGTAAATCTTCGTAAACGCTGCCCTGAATAATGCCAAACAGCGCATTTTTGTTCTGCAGAGAGTCAAAACGGTCGCGGCTGCGCTTCGCCCAACGCAGCGACATCTCCATCGAGCGCTTGGCGTAATCCCAGTCCGCCGGGTATGGCGTACATTCGTCGAAGATCATCACGATATCGGAGCCGAGATCGTACTGAATCTCCATCGATTTTTCGGGATCGAGGAAAATCGGGTCGCCGTTGATTGGGTTGCGGAAATGCACGCCCTTTTCGGTGATCTTACGAATGTCACCGAGGCTGAAGACCTGGAAGCCGCCGGAGTCGGTCAGGATGGGGCCTTTCCACTGCATAAAGTCATGCAGATCGCCGTGCAGCTTCATCACTTCCTGGCCCGGGCGCAGCCACAGGTGGAAGGTGTTGCCGAGGATAATTTGCGCGCCTGTGGCTTCGACTTCTTCCGGCGTCATCCCTTTTACGGTGCCGTAAGTGCCCACAGGCATAAAGGCTGGCGTTTCGACTACGCCGCGATCGAACACCAGGCGGCCACGGCGAGCGCGACCGTCGGTGGTATCAAGTTCAAATTTCATTCTTATTCCTCTGTGCCAGAAAAACAGTCCAACACATTATTCTGGTGTCGCGGACTTATTCCCCGACACGCTCATTCAAAGCCTGCGGATTGTACGTGATAAACATCGCGTCACCGTAACTAAAAAAGCGATATTTTTGTTCTACCGCAGTCTTGTAGGCATTCATGGTGTTTTGATAACCCGCAAAGGCCGATACCAGCATGATCAGGGTTGACTCCGGCAGGTGGAAGTTAGTCACCAGCGCGTCGATCACTTTGTACTGATAGCCCGGGTAGATAAAGATCTGCGTGTCGCCGAAGAATGGCTCGATCAGATCGTTTTTGGCGGCCTGGGCGGCGCTTTCCAGCGAGCGAACCGACGTTGTGCCCACGGCAATCACGCGGTTACCGCGCGCTTTCGCGGCCATCACCGCGTCCACAACCTCCTGCGGTACTTCCGCATATTCGGAGTGCATGATGTGGTCTTCAATGCTGTCGACGCGCACCGGCTGGAAGGTTCCCGCGCCGACGTGCAGCGTCACAAAGGCCATCTCAATGCCCTTTGCGCGCAGTTTTTCCAGCAAAGGTTCATCAAAGTGCAGCCCCGCCGTCGGCGCCGCTACGGCACCCGGCTTCTGGCTATAGACGGTCTGATACAGCTCGCGGTCAGCCTCTTCATCCGGACGCTCAATATAGGGCGGCAGCGGCATATGGCCGATGGCATTGAGGATATCCAGCACCGTACGCTCGTCATCAAACTCGACTTCAAACAGCGCATCGTGACGCGCCACCATGGTCGCTTTAATGCTCTCATCATCGCCCAGCAGCAGCTCCGCGCCCGGCTTAGGGGCTTTGGAAGCGCGAATATGTGCCAGAATACGTTTATCATCGAGCATTCTTTCGACCAGCACTTCAATCTTGCCACCGCTGGCCTTGCGGCCAAACAGACGGGCCGGGATAACGCGGGTATTGTTGAACACCAGCAGGTCGCCCGGGTTGAGCTTGTCGAGCAGATCGGTGAAAGTACCGTGCGTCAGCGCCCCCGTCGGCCCATCCAGCGACAATAAGCGGCAGCTACTGCGCTCAGGCATAGGATAGTGGGCAATCAGGGACTCGGGTAAATCAAAGGAGAAATCGGCGACGCGCATGGCATATACTCGTGACTTAAAAACAGGCGGCTTAGTCTAGTGCTCACACCTCTTTGCTGCAACAACTAGCCTCGCTTCGGATAACGAATCGCATGAATTTTCTCGCTCACCTGCACCTCGCCCATCTCGCTGACAGCTCCCTTTCCGGCAATCTGCTGGCCGACTTCGTGCGCGGCAACCCTGCCGAGGCGTATCCCACCGACGTCGTGGAGGGCATTTTTATGCACCGCCGGATCGATGTTCTCACCGACAATCTGCCCGAAGTAAAAGAGGCCAAAGAGTGGTTCCGCCCGGAAACCCGCCGGGTGGCCCCCATTACGCTGGATGTGATGTGGGATCACTTTGTCTCCCGCCACTGGGCACAGCTTTCCCCCCAGATGCCTCTGCCGGAGTTCGTCCGCTATGCCCATGCCCAGGTGGCGATCATCCTGCCCGACTCTCCGCCACGCTTTGTAAATCTCAATAACTACCTGTGGTCGGAGCGCTGGCTGGAGCGCTATAGCGAGATGGATTTCATTCAGCGGGTGCTCAACGGCATGGCCAGCCGCCGCCCGCGCCTCGACGCCCTGCGCGACTCCTGGCAGGATCTGGACGCCCATTACGACGCGCTGGAGCAGCGCTTCTGGCAGTTCTATCCCCGCATGATGGAGCAGGCAAAGCATAAGCAGCTTTAATGTAAATGTGATTGATAGGTAAAAGCTGGGTTAACGATTGTCAGCGCCTCTTTGTCTTCAGGACAAACTCTCTCTATACTGGCCCGCGTTGCGTTCCAAATAACCTTAGTAATCACAGGAGAATCATATGGTTCTGGTAACTCGTCCGGCTCCGGATTTTACAGCAGCAGCCGTTCTGGGCAGCGGTGAAATCGTTGAAAACTTCAACTTCAAGCAGCACACCAGCGGTAAAGCGACCGTTCTGTTCTTCTGGCCAATGGACTTCACCTTCGTTTGCCCGTCTGAACTGATCGCGTTCGACAAGCGTTACGAAGAATTCCAGAAGCGCGGCGTGGAAGTGGTTGGCGTCTCCTTCGACTCTGAGTTTGTACACAACGCATGGCGTAACACCCCTGTCGACAACGGCGGCATCGGTCCAGTGAAATACGCAATGGTTGCGGACATCAAACGTGAAATCCAGCAGGCTTACGGTATCGAACATCCGGACGCTGGCGTTGCACTGCGTGGCTCCTTCCTGATCGATGCGAACGGCATCGTTCGTCACCAGGTTGTGAACGATCTGCCACTGGGTCGTAACATCGACGAAATGCTGCGTATGGTTGACGCGCTGCAGTTCCACGAAGAGCACGGTGAAGTGTGCCCGGCTCAGTGGGAAAAAGGTAAAGAAGGTATGGCAGCCTCTCCGGCAGGCGTTGCTAAATACCTGACCGAGAACGTATCCAGCCTGTAATCGGTACGGTTTACGAAAAAGGCCCGCAGATGCGGGCCTTTTTTATGGCGTTACGCCGCACCGTCTTTTTTCACTTCCCGCCAGATCCGCCAGGCCATCAGCGCCAGCGCCGCCACCCCAAGCAGCAGCGCGCCCCAGACCAGCAGCGTTTTCCAGCGTGCCTCTTGCTCGGCAGCCGAGGTTGCCGTCAGTCGTTCTTCACCGCCCAGGGTGACGTCCTGTTGCGCCAACGCCCACGGCAGGGAGTCTATCGGGTGGGTGTTACGCAGCGACGCCGGAATCAACATATCCAGCCCAATGTCCGCCTTCTGTGCCGCCCGGTTTCCCCATGCCAGCATATAGGGGCCTTTCCCCTGGGCATTGAACACCAGTTGATAGCTGTCACGCGCGCCGCTCATTTCAGGCAGCGTCTCCGGCAGGCGGGTATTGATGGTGACCATCCGCACCGCTTCAACCGGCTGACCAGAAAGCAGGATATCGTCTGAACGTTTTCCATCCAGCTGGTAGAGCACGGTTTTGCTCAGCGGTTGCCAGGGCTCTTTTTCGCCGCTGCGCCAGCTCAGTTCCACTGGCAACACGCCTTCATTCGACAAGGCGATCCTGAGCGAAGTCAGCGGCTGGGGCTTTGTCCAGCGCCAGACGATCTGGTCCTCACCCGCTTTTTCCGCCCGCGCGCCAATCACAACGCGTTCGGGTTCCGGCTCGCGGCTATCGGCAATGGCGCTGACGCCGTTCAATGCCAGCGCCGGGCTTTGCGAATCCAGGATCACCAGCAAATATCGCGTTCCTTCCTCAGAGAGCGTCAGACTGGCGCTGAGGGTATCCATCTTCAGGCGATCGTTGTCACGGCTCAGATCCATCAGAGGCGCATCTTTCTGCACTTGCTGCCAGTAGCGTAGATCCTGGCTGGAATAGACCGACGCTTTTCCCTGCCAGTTGCCCGAAGGCGTGTTCCAGTTCAGGCGCAGTTGCGCCAGATAAAGGGGATCTTGTCTCTTCTCGGGCAGCGTCAGTAAATAACTCTGGCCGAACGTTTTAACCTCATCGCTTTCCAGATGAATTTCAATCCCGCTCCTGGAGCGTAAAACCACCGATGCTGCCCCCTCTTTCTCCCGTTCAGCCGACGAGACCGGGGCCATATCAAGGGGGAAAATCCGCAGATCCACCGTTTCTGGCGCCACAGGCTGCTGTTTTTGCACATCGAGGGCAAAGGGCACCGCGTCACCCCGATGGTTGAAGACCCGTACATCGCGAAGATCCCGCCAGGCCGTGGTCTGATATACCGCCTGGGGGAGCGCAACGCGATACCAGGGCGAGGCATCGAACGTCTCTAGCGTCATCCCGGTGGCATAATCCCGCGGCGTTTCCCCTGGCTTGTCATTGCCCGATGCCGACCCGGCCGCACTCAACAGCACGCCCCATAGCACCGCTCTCATCCATTTCATTTTGCTTCTCCTGCTTTTGGCGGTAACGGGGAGAAATACCCGACGATTAACACCAGAATAGCCACGCCGATAAACGCGATTGCCCGCGCCAGCCCGCCGCCGCCCGCGCTGTCCACCAGCATCAGTTTCACAATCACAATCCCCAGCAGCACCGCACCGCACAGCCACTGGCGGCGGGAGTGGCGACGGGTGGCATGCAACATGACCACCAGCGCCGCCAGCATCCACACCAGCGCAAAGCTGGTCTGAACCAGCCGGGAATGCCACAGCGCGCCCGCGTCCCAGGCAATGTCGCCGTACCAGGCCAACGCCCGCAGCAGCATGCCGTTCAGCCACCAGCAGGTCAGGGCTATCAATGCGCTGGCAGGCCAGGGGCGGGAGAGCGAGGCATACACCGGGAAAAAGCGCGTCCCGGCGCGATACAGCATCACCAGCCCCAGCAACGCCAGGGCCGCCCCCTCTTCCAGCGGATTGATCAACGGCAGCCAGGTCTGACGATAAACCACGCCGTCCTGGACGTTGGTCAGCACGAGCAGGATTGTTAATGCCGCCGCTACCGGCAGCATCGCCTGTACCCCGTACAGGGCAGGCCAGACGCGGAATGGCCAGATCTTCCGCCGCACCGCCTCGTTAACCAGGAAGATCGTCAGGCCCCCTGCCGCCATCATCAGACCGCTTCCCCAGGCCGCCATCCCCCAGGGCAGATCGCGTGCAAACCAGAAAAGCTCCATCGCCAGCGCCAGCAGAACCATCCAGAAAAGCGACAGATGTGCCATTCTGGACAGGCGCGGTGGCAATGCCCCGCCGTCGCGCCAGAGCAGCGCCACTGCCGCAGGTAAGGCAAAACACCACGCCAGATTCGACCAGCCCGCGGCGAAGATCTGCAGCCGGGCAATCTGGTCCAACAGCATCAGCAGCATCATTGGCCACAGCAGCCATTTACTGTTATCCAGCGCCTGCCATGCCAGTCGTCCGGCGACATACCGCCATCCCCAGACCGATATCGCCAGTAACGCCAGCACGCCCGCCAGCACCCGTGTATCGTTATTCAGCACCCACTCTGCGGCGCCCGCCAGGGCGACAATCCAGAAAAGTATGCCGCCTGCGAGGAGCCCCATGCTGGCCTGAAGCTGCACGCTGCGCCACAGCCATGCGCCTGCCAGCCAGCTCAGGCTGAGTACGGCGAAGATCAGCATCAGAGACAGCGGCACCGTGCCATTAACCTGCGCCCATAGCGCGCTGCATAGCGCCAGAACAAGCAGCGCCGTGCCGCTGTAAGCCATGCGCCGCTGGTTTTGTTGCATGCCCAGCCAGAGGATCCCCAGCCCTTCCAGCGCCCAGGCCATTGAGGTCCAGCGTGCCGATAGCGCCAGCGGGATAGCGAGGGTAATAAAGGCTCCGCCAAGGGCCAGGGCCGCCAGAACCAATGGTTTCCCCAGCGAAGGGTAGCGGCGCAGCGCCAGCCAGGCTAACGCCACATAAAAACCACCGTACCCCAGCGCGCTGAGTGCCGGTCCATACTCCCAGTGTCGGGTAATGGCATACTGCATGCCAAAACCCACCAGCGGCGGCGCAAACAGCAGCACGCCATCAATAATTCGCTTACCCTTCTCCTGGGCACGCAGCGACAGCGCCACGCTCAGGACGCCAAACAGGATCGTATTCGCAATCAGGAACAGCTGGGAGCTGAGGTAGTACGCGGGCTGCCAGGCATTCGCGCCCCACAATCCGCCGACGCCAAAGGTGAAAAGCAGGCCGAGCAGATTCAACTCCCGCCAGTGTTGCCAGATGCTGATAGCGAGAATGCCCACGGAAAGCAGAAGATAAAACGAGAACAGCGCGATGTGGTTGCCGCTGCCGCTGGAGAGCAGGAGCGGCGCCAGATAACCGCCGAGGCTTGCCAGCATCGCCAGACTGAGCGCCTTTTGCAGAATTGCCAGCCCCACGCTCGCGGCGCAAATCACCACCAGCAACGCGAAAGCCAGCGTCATCGGCAGCATTTGCCATAAGCGGAACGCGCCAAAAACGGTGAGATAGAGCGCCCCTGTCGCGCCCCCCTGTAAAATCAGGGCGTAAACCGGCTGCTTATGACGCAATCGCCACCCTACCGCCAGCAGACCAAGGGCAAACAGCGCGGCCGCGACGAGACGTAATTCCAGAGGGAAAAGTGAATGTTCGACGGTATAGCGCAGCAGAAAAGCGAGACCGAAGAACAGAAGCAAAATACCGAGCTTCGCCAGCGGGTTACCCTGCATAAACCAGCCAACCAGCGAGGTAACCATGCCTCCCAGCGCAGAAGGTTCCCGTTCTTTGGCGACCGCGTTGACCGGGGCGGGCTCTGTGGTGACGGGTGCAGGCTTCGTGCGGGAGAGCCAGGGATCGGCGGGCTCAGGCATAACGGCGGCTACCGGCTCTGCGGCAACCACGGTCGCTTCAGGCGCTGTCTGTTGCGCAGTCGTCACCGCCGCTTCAGCCTGCGGCTTCACAGGGGTTACTGCTACGCCGCGCTGTTCGAGCTCCTCAAGACGACGGCGTAGTACTGCCAGCTCGAAGCGAAACGCCGAGGTGCGGTTAAGGGCGACAATCGCGAGAATGGGTACCACGACCGCCACGAAGAATAAAATAATGCAGCCAAAGATCAGTAGCTCATCCATGTTTCCACCTTCCACCGTATACAGGTTAAGCAGATTGACACAAAATGTTGCATTTCCGCTATCTCTGACAGTAAAACGCGTCGCTTTTCAGAAATTCTTTTTGTCGGAAAACAGGCGGCAGGCGTTCAGCGCCTGCCGTACAGCACGATTAATTGCCGAACCAGACGGAAGCCGAGATCGCCGGCAGCGACAGCACGCCGTCCTGCGCCACGCCTTTCCCCTCTTTCAGTTGCCACTGCTTCACGTTGAGCAGCGGCGAATCGTCCAGCACCACTTCACAGGCATCGCCCCGGTTAATAGCCACCAGCACCCGCTGCTGATTGTAGACGCGCATAAACACCACCACGTTGTCATGGGCGTACACCACCTGACAGCCGCCGTAGCGCAGGGCCAGGTTCTGCTTGCGCAGCCTGATTAACCGCTGGTAGAGCGCCAGCAGGGTTTTGTCCTGTTTTTCATCCTCCCACGGGAAGGTCTTCCGGCAGAACGGATCGTTATTGCCGTCGAGCCCCACCTCATCCCCGTAGTAAATGCAGGGCACACCAGGCCAGGTAAACAGCCAGGCGATCGCCAGCGGCAGACGGGCGACATCCTTGCCGAGCAGAGACTTAAAGCGGGCGGTGTCGTGACTGTCGAGCTGGTTAAACATGCGTAACTGCTGCTGATGGGAAAGGCTGGCGCGGTAGTTATCCATCCATTTCATGCAGGTTTCAGCGTCAATCTGCTGCGGATCGTAGGAGATATCGGTATTGGCGAGGAAGCCCCACAGCGGGAAGGTGAAGCCGCGATAGTTCATCGCCGAATCTTCTGCATCAGCCTGCAGCCACTGGCGGGCGTCACCAAAGTGTTCGCCAAAGACGAAAGCCTCCGGATTGGCCTCCTTCGCTGAACGGGTGATCCCGGTGACGTGCTGCAGATTATGCCGTGCCCCGCCCCCTTCGCCGAGCATATGCACCACGTCCAGCCGCCAGCCGTCCATGCTCCAGGGCGCTTTCAGCCAGTGACGAACAATACTGTCCTCACCGCCGTAGATCTCCTCTACCACGCCTGACGACTGGTAATCCAGCTTCGGCAGGCTGGCATAGCCCAGCCAGTCAAGGGCGCGGCCCTCGTCGTCAAAGCTGTACCAGTCCCGCTGGGGCGAGTCCGGGTTATGGCAGGCGCCGCCCGTCCCCCGGTTGTGGCGATCGAACCAGGCGTGGGAATCGCCACTGTGGTTGAACACGCCGTCCAGAATCAGGCGCATCCCCTCCCGGTGGGTATTCTCCCGCAGGCGTAACAGCGCCACATCGCCGCCAAACCGCTCATCCACATGGCGATAATCTTCGGTGTCGTATTTATGCACGCTGGGCGCGACAAACACCGGGTTGAGATAGAGCGCCGTGACGCCCAGTTTTTTCAGGTACGGCAGCTTCTCACTGATGCCATCAAGATCGCCACCGTAAAACGTCGAGCCCCCCGCCTGGGCGGTGACCGGCTCATCCCACTCCCGGAAGAGGGTCTCATGGCCGGCGGCATGGTGATGATAGGTTTGATCCAGTTCCGGGTTGCGCCGCTGGCTGCGGGCAAAGCGGTCCGGGAAGATCTGATAGAAGACCTGGTCAACGACCCACTGCGGCCCGGCATCCGGGTAATCGACGGCGAACTGCTCCAGCCGTGCGGGAGGAAAACGGCTGAAACCCTGCGGGGTGAACCACAGCTGGCGGTTATGCCAGAGCATCTTGAAGCTGTAGCGGCGCCGCGGCTGCCCTTTTTCCACGTCGATGGTCGCCCGCCAGGCCGTCACACCGGGTTGCGGCTGGCTGCGCTGCTTATGCATTTTCAGCGACGTCTCTTCGTTATCGATCTCAGCGCGTAGCGTCACCCGCTCAGGCAGGTTTTCCCCTGTCAGCCACAGCGTAATGACAAGTTTGTCGTTGTTTTGTTTAACAAATGGGGCAACCGGCAGGTGCCATGCATTCAACATCTCTTATCCCCTTTCCCAGAAATGAGGTCACCTTGCCACAGGGTAGTTGATGTTCACTCCTCACGCAGAGGATTATTAGGGGAGGAGAAAGGGGGAGGAGAAAAATGCCCGGCTTTTACCGGGCATTGTTGTTACCGGGCTTCTGCTAACTGACGCTCGCGGCGGCGTTTAAACATCCATCCCACCAGCAGCAGGGCAATCCAGGCAAAGCCGACATACAGGGAGATGCGGGTTTCCGGATGATAACCAATCAGGCCGATAATAAAGACCAGGAAGAGCAGGCCGGCAGCGGTAGTTGCCACGCCGCCCGGCACTTTAAACTTCAGCGCTTTTACCTCTTCCGGCGACAGACGACGGCGGAAGCCGATCTGCGACATCAAAATCATGATCCACACCCAGACGGTGGCAAAAGTCGCCAGCGAGGCGATCACCAGGAAGACGTTCTCCGGCATGATGTAGTTGAGGTAGACCGACAGCAGCAGCGCCACGGTCATCACTAATACCGTCACCCACGGCGTACCGCGGCTGGAGGTTTTGGCGAACGCCTTCGGCGCACTGCCCTGCTCAGCCATGCCGTGCAGCATACGCCCCACACCGAATACGTCGGCATTGATGGCGGAGAGCGAGGCGGTCAGCACCACGAAATTAAGAATGCTGGCGGCAAAGGTGATCCCAAGATGCTGGAACGTCAGCACGAACGGGCTGCCGTTGGTGCCCACCTGGTTCCACGGGTAGATGGACATGATCACAAACAGCGTGCCCACATAGAAGACCAGAATACGCATCGGCACCGAGTTGATGGCGCGCGGGATGGACTTCTCAGGATCTTTCGCTTCGCCCGCGGTAATACCGATGATTTCGATCCCGCCATAGGCAAACATCACCATCTGCAGCGACATCACCATGCCGATCCAGCCGTTACTGAAGAAACCGCCGTTGCTCCACAGGTTGTGGATCCCGGTCGGCTTTCCGCCGTTGCCGATACCCCAGATAATGATGCCGATACCGGCGGCAATCATGATGATAATGGTGGCGACTTTGAAGAAGGAGAACCAGAACTCCAGCTCGCCAAACACCTTCACGCTCATCAGGTTGATGGCGCAGATGATCAGCACCACGCTGAGGACCCAGATCCAGTGCGGCACCGTCGGGAACCAGACGCCCATATAAATGCCGAACGCGGTTACGTCGGCAATGGCCACAATCAGGATTTCGAAGCAGTAGGTCCAGCCGGTGATATAGCCAGCAAGCGGGCCTAAGTTTTCCTGCGCGTAGCGGGAGAAGGAGCTGGCTGACGGGTTATGTACGGACATCTCCCCCAGCGCACGCATGATGATGTAGGCGGCAACACCGCCGATAAGATACGCCAGCAGAACGCTGGGACCGGCCATTTTGATGGCATCTGCCGAGCCATAAAAAAGACCAGTACCGATTGCAGAACCCAGCGCCATAAAGCGGATGTGGCGGGCGCTTAATCCACGCTTGAGTTTGTTAGTGCTTTCCATTTGTTGTCATGCCATTTCAGACTAAAAAAAACAAAAAACCACGGGGCATTACGCCCCGTGGTTAAACATTCAGCCGTTGATTAGTGCGCGTTCGATGTAACCTGACGCCCCGCAGCACGATCCCAGATAATTGCCAGTACCAGTGCCACAACGGTAGGCATCAACCACGCCAGACCCTGTTCGGACAGCGGCAGACGCTGTGTCCAGGCAGGCAGAATGGCGCTGATAGCCGATGCTTTAATGCCGTCAAGGATACCAAAAAGCAGGCTGATAAACATAGCCGGAGCAATAATTCGCGAAGAATTATGCCACCAGCCGCGAGTGAAGCTCAGCACCACCAGCACGATACACGGCGGATAGATGGCCGTCAGCACCGGAATGGAAACCTGGATCAGATGGCTCAGACCGAGGTTGGATACCGCCATGGAGAAGATACCCAGAATGAACACCAGCGCACGGTAAGAGAGCGGCAGATACTGGGCAAAGAACTCAGCGCAGGCGCAGGTCAGGCCCACCGCCGTCACCAGACAGGCGAGGAAGATGAGGATCGCCAGCAGGAAGCTGCCCGCACCGCCAAAGGTATTCTGAACATAGGCGTGCAGGATAGCCGCGCCGTTCGCGCTCTGGTCTACCAGTGCCGCGCTGTCAGAACCCAGACGGAACAGTGCCAGGTAGAGCAGCGTCAGGCCTACGCCTGCAATCAGACCAGCCCAGATGGTGTAGCGGGTCAGCAGACGCGCTTCGGTCACGCCGCGGGAACGGGCGGCGTTAACAATGACGATACCGAACACCATCGCGCCCAGCGTATCCATGGTCAGATAGCCGTTCACAAAGCCGTTAGAGAACGCGGCATTTTTGTAGGCATCCATCGCTTCGCTGATCGGGCCGGCAGGCCAGATAACGGCAGCCACGGCCAGTACAATCAGGGCCAGGATCTTCATCGGTGCCAGGAAGTTACCCACGGTATCCAGCAGCTTGCCCGGGTAGAGGGAGACCAGAATCACCAGAGCAAAGTAGATCAGGCTGTAGATGAACAGCGGCATAGCGCCGTCACCGGTCAATGGCGCGATACCCACTTCAAAGGAGACAGTCGCGGTACGCGGCGTCGCAAACAGCGGGCCCACCGCCAGATAGCAGACGGTTGCCAGCAGAATGCCCGCCACTTTGCCGATAGGGGTGCTCAGGCTATCAACGCCGCCGCCGACTTTCGCCAGCGCAACGACGGTGAGTACCGGCAGACCTACGGCGGTAATTAAGAAGCCAATAGCCGCCGTCCAGACGTGTTCACCCGCCTGCAAGCCAACCATGGGAGGAAAGATGATGTTGCCAGCGCCAACGAACAGCGCGAATGTCATAAAGCCCAGCGCGATGATGTCACGCGATTTCAATTGATGGGTCATAAAACCTTACTGCCTGTGGATGTGGTGTTGAAAACGTTGAATTTTTCGCTATCCGTTGCGGAACAAAACAGCGGAAAAAATGTGCAACCTCAGCGGGAAATGCTTCCCAACCGGCGTGGAGAAGAATAGTTTTTCGATTTACCACGCAAATACAGTCTGTCCGACGATATCAGGGGGGCAATTTAAACGCTTATAACGTTTAAAGGCAATATGGGATCTCAAAACCAGAACAATATGCCAACCTGCGATATGAGAGTGGAACAATAAACCATTTATAAGAAAAACTCATGGCTAATCATGCGAACAAAAAAGCAACAGGCGTATAAAATTTATTCGCGCTTCGCTGGCGTGCAAAGCAAACAGGCCAGCATACGCTGGCCTGTGGCAATATCTGATTACAGTGACGCCGTCAGGCGCTGTCACTGGCAATTAAACGTTCCGGGATCACGAAGCTGAACCGCGTACGTTTACCCGGCGTACTGACGATATCGAGACGGCTGTCGTGGTGATTGATGGCATGCTTAACGATAGCCAGCCCCAGACCACTGCCGCCCGTCTGCCGGGAACGCGCTTTATCCACCCGATAAAAACGCTCGGTAAGGCGAGGAATATGCTCCGGGCCAATACCCGGGCCATCGTCCTCCACGCTGAACTCCGCCCCTGTCGGCGCATGCTGCCAGCGCACGGTAATATGGGTGCCCGGCGGGGTATGATTCACCGCGTTATAGACCAGGTTCGAGATAGCGCTGCGTAGCTCGTCGGTGCTGCCGCGCACTTTCAGGGTGTTATCCACCTCGAAGGTGAGCTGGTGCTGCTGCTGGCTTAACGTCTGGGCTTCACGCTCTAACATCCGCAGCATCATCGGCACATCGATGGTTTCATTCAGCGCCAGAGTGGGTGCCGCCTCAATGCGGGAGAGGGTCAACAGCTGCTTCACCAGGCCCTCCATCCGTTGCGTCTGCTCGCGCATGGTCTGCAGCGCTTTTTCCCGCGGCGCGCCTTCGAGGGTCTGCTCCTGCATCATCTCCAGGTAGCCCTGCAACACCGTCAGCGGGGTGCGTAGCTCGTGGCTGACATTGGCGAAGAAGTTGCGCCGCGCCCCTTCAAGCTGGTGCATCTGGGTCACATCGCGCGCCACCATCAGCCACTGTTTGTCGCTGTAGGGCATCACGCGGATCTCCAGATGGCGACCGTTGTTGAGCACCAGATTGTGCGGGCGGGTAAAATCGCGTTTTTTCAGATACTGCGTGAATTCAGGATAACGCAAGAGGTTGAGGATGTTCTGTCCGTTATCATCCGGCCAGCGCAGGCCCAGCAGCTGTTGCGCCAGCCCGTTGCACCAGAACATCGTCCCCTCTTCTGTGGTGAGTATCACCGCATCCGGCAGCGACTCCGCGCCGCTGCGAAAGCGTTTGATCAGGCTGCCCAGCTCACGACGGCGTTTTTTATTACGCATCTGCATCTGGTGCAAACCATACAGGAGAGGTTCCCAGCTTCCGCTGCCAGGCGGCGGCGTCATACTTCTGTCAACCCACAGCCACCATGACAGGCGGAGCAAATTCCAGAAATGCCAGATCAGCAGTCCCGTGACGGCTGCCAGTAAAAACCAGGGTAAATAACCGATTAAGGCCCCGAGGATCAGGGCCGGGATACAGCAAAGTATCAGTTCAAAACAGAGCCTTTTCCATGACAGCCGTTCCAGCACGCGTCACACTCCTGTCATTGTTCAGAAACGGGTTGAGAAACGATAACCCGTGCCGCGGACGGTCTGTACCATGCGATCGTGGCCGCTGGTTTCGAGGGCCTTACGCAAACGACGAATGTGAACATCCACCGTCCGGTCTTCAACATAAACGTTAGTGCCCCAGACATTGTTGAGCAACTGCTCGCGGCTGTAGACGCGCTCCGGGTGAGTCATGAAGAAGTGCAACAGTTTGAATTCCGTAGGCCCCATATCGAGGGGATTTTCACCGGTCATGACGCGGTGCGAGGTAGGATCCAGGCTCAGGCCCTGCATCTCAATCACCTCTTCCACCGCCATCGGTGAAATACGGCGCATCACGGCCTTAATACGTGCCACCAGCTCTTTTGGAGAGAAGGGTTTGGTAATGTAGTCATCCGCGCCGGTTTCAAGGCCACGAACGCGATCTTCCTCTTCGCCACGGGCGGTTAACATCATCACCGGGATATCGCGGGTTAACGCTTCACGTTTGATATGTTTGATGAATTGCAGACCAGAGCCGCCAGGCAACATCCAGTCGAGCAGGATCAGATCGGGCCAGGGTTCGTTGAGCTGATTCACCGCACTGTCGTAATCTTCGGCCTCTATCGGTTGAAAGCCATTTTGCTCGAGCACGAAACAGACCATTTCGCGAATGGGTGCTTCATCTTCTACGACCAGAATACGTCTCGCCATACTTAGCCCTGTCTTATTGAGGTTACATGTTTGTAATACGGCGTCATTATGCGTCAGATTTATGACAGATTTATGAAAAGCGCGCCCGCTCAGAACGGCAAGCCGTTGTTTTATGACAGCCCCGATTGTAGCGGTTATCTTCCTCTCCCTGAAAGTTTATAATCCCGCTAACCTTTTTTTGCCACGGATCTGTTATGCGCATACTTCACACCTCGGACTGGCATCTGGGACAAAATTTTTACAGTAAAAGCCGCGCCGCCGAACATGAAGCGTTCCTCAACTGGCTGCTTGAGATTGCGCAATCACATGAAGTCGATGCCATCCTGGTCGCCGGGGATATCTTCGATACCGGATCGCCGCCAAGCTATGCGCGAGAGCTGTACAACCGGTTCGTGGTGAACCTGCAAAAAACCGGCTGCCATCTGGTGATCGTGGCGGGCAACCATGATTCCGTCGCTACCCTGAATGAATCCCGCGAGATCCTGGCGTTTCTCAATACCACCGTGGTGGCCAGCGCCGGACACGCACCGCAAATACTGAACAGACGCGACGGCACGCCCGGCGCGGTGCTGTGCCCGATCCCGTTTTTACGTCCGCGCGACGTGGTGCAAAGCCAGGCGGGTCTCTCAGGGCTCGAGAAACAGCAGCAGCTATTAAAAGCCATCACCCACTACTATGACGATCAATATACCCAGGCCTGCCAGCTTCGCGGCGACAGCGTGCTGCCGATTATCGCTACCGGCCACCTCACCACCGTCGGGGCCAGTAAAAGTGACGCGGTACGTGACATCTATATCGGTACGCTGGATGCGTTTCCCGCGCAGCACTTCCCGGCGGCAGACTATATTGCGCTGGGCCACATCCACCGGGCGCAGATGATCGGCGGCTGCGAACATATTCGCTACTGCGGCTCCCCTATCCCCCTCAGCTTTGATGAAACCGGTAAAAGCAAATGCGTGCATCTGGTGAGTTTCGCCCAGGGCAATCTCAGCGCCGTCGAATCCATTGAGGTGCCCATAACCCAGCCGCTGGCGGTGCTGAAGGGCGATCTGGCGGCCATTACCGCCCAGCTTGAGCAGTGGCGCGGCGTGGAACAAACGCCCCCCGTCTGGCTGGATATCGAACTCACTACCGATGAGTACCTGCACGACATGCAGCGCAAGATCCAGCACCTGACGGAAGATCTGCCGGTAGAAGTGCTGCTGGTGCGCCGCAGCCGCGAGCAGCGCGAGAGGAGCCTGGCCAGCAGCCTGCGCGAAACCCTCAGCGAACTGCGGGTAGAGGAGGTTTTTGAGCGCCGCCTCGCCCAGGAAACCCTGGATGACGCCCAGCGTGCGCGGCTTAACGAGCTGTTCAGCCACACGCTCCACGCCCTCAGCAGTGAGGAGGACGACGCATGAAAATTCTCAGCCTGCGCCTGAAAAACCTCAACTCCCTGAAAGGCGAATGGAAAATCGACTTCACCGCCGAGCCTTTCCTCAGCAACGGCCTGTTTGCCATTACCGGCCCGACCGGCGCCGGTAAAACCACCCTGCTGGACGCCATCTGCCTGGCGCTCTACCACGAGACGCCGCGCCTGAATACGGTCTCGCAGTCGCAAAACGACCTGATGACCCGCGACACCGCCGAATGCCTTGCCGAGGTGGAATTTGAGGTCAAAGGGATCGCCTATCGTGCCTTCTGGAGCCAGAACCGGGCGCGCAACCAGCCGGACGGCAACCTGCAGGTGCCGCGCGTGGAGCTGGCCCAGTGCCAGGACGGCAAAATCCTCGCCGATAAAGTAAAGGACAAGCTGGAGCTGGTCGCCTCCCTGACCGGGCTCGACTACGACCGCTTTACCCGCTCGATGCTCTTATCTCAGGGGCAGTTCGCCGCCTTCCTGAACGCCAAACCGAAAGAGCGCGCCGAGCTGCTGGAAGAGCTGACCGGCACGGAAATTTACGGCCAGATTTCCGCCATGGTGTTTGAAAAACATAAAGCGGCGCGCAGCGAGCTGGAGAAGCGCCAGGCCCAGGCCGCCGGGGTGGTGTTACTCAGTGAAGAACAGCAGCAGCAGCTTCAGCAAGGTTTGCAGGTACTTACTGACGAAGAAGCGCAGCTGCTGGCTCAGCAGCAGGCGCAACAGAAAGATTATCAATGGCTTACCCGCCACGACGAGCTTGTGCGCGAGCAACAGCAGACGATGGCAGCCCAACAGCAGGCGCAGCAAGCCCTGGCAGACGCCACCCCCGAGCTGGAAAAACTGCATCTGGCTCAGCCCGCGGCCCAGCTGCGTCCGCAGTGGGAGCGTCAGCAGGAGCAGCTTGCCCTTCTGTCGCAAACCGAACAGCAGATGCGAGATGTGAATACTCGCTTACAGTCGAGCGTGGCGCTGCGCTCGCGCATTCGCAACGGGGCACTGCGCGCGCGCGATGCGTTGCAAACCGAACTGGCCGCGCTCACCCAGTGGCTCACCGAAAACGACCGCTATCGCCAGTGGAGCCAGGAGATTGCCGGCTGGCGGGCGCACTTCACCCAGCTCAACCGCGATAAAACCCAGATTGCGACCCTGACCCGGCGTATCACCGGGCTACGCCAGAAGCTGGCCGGATTACCGGAAAGCACGCTGACGCTCAGCGCGGAACAGACCGCCACTGAGATGGCGCAGCAGACGCACTCCCGTGCGGCACGCCAGCGCCTGACCACCCTGCATGCCCGCTATCAGCCCCTGCAGCAGCGGTTGCGACAGAATGGCGAAAGCGTGCAAAAGGCGCAGGGCGAGCTGGCAAAACTGAACGACACCCTGACGCTGCGCCGCCAGCAGTACAAAGAGAAAAACCAGCACTATCTCGATCTCAAAACCCTGTGTGAGCAGGAAGAGAAGATCAAAAAGCTGGAGAGCTACCGGGCCGAACTGAAGGCCGGAAAACCCTGCCCGCTCTGCGGCTCCCCCGAGCATCCGGCGATTGCCCGGTACCAGGCCTTAGTGATCACCGAAAACCAGCGCCGCCGGGATGCGATGGAGAAAGAGGTCGCCGCGCTCAAAGAGGAAGGTCTGCTGGTGCTTGGGCAGGTAAATGCGCTCAACGGTCAGCTTCAGCGAGAAACAAGCGAAGCGCAGACCCTCTCTCAGGAAGAGCAAGCGCTCACTAAAGAGTGGCTGGCGGTGTGTGAATCCCTGAACGTTAACCTGAATATTCAGGAAGATATCGCCCCCTGGCTGGCTAAACAGGAGCAGTACGAACAGCAGCTCTATCAGCTTAGCCAGCGTCTGACGCTGCAAAGCCAGCTGAGCGAAGAGGAAGCGCAGGAACAACTCTACCAGCAGCAGCTTCTGGCCACGCGATCTGCGATGGCGCAAACCCTTGATGCCCTGTCGCTGGCGGTGCCGGAGGACGGGACAGAAGCGGCCTGGCTTGCCGAACGGGAAAAAGAGTCGCTGGCCTGGCAGGAGCGGCAGTCGCAGCATAGCGCCCTGCGGGAGCGCATAACCGCCCTCGCCCCGCTGCTGGATACCCTGCCGGAGACGGATCCCGCCGAAGAAGAAAGCGCTATTCCTGATAACTGGCGCGAGATCCACACCGAGTGCATCTCCCTGCAAAGCCAGCTCGCCACGCTGCAACAGCAGCAAACGCTGGAAAGCGAGCGTCTGCAACAATCCCAGACCCAGTTTGCCGCCGCGCTGGCCGCCAGCGTCTTTAGCGATCGGGAGGCGTTTCTTGCAGCCCTGCTGGATGCCGGGACGGTTCAGCGTCTGGAGCAGTTGAAACACAGCCTGGAGACGCAGATCCAGCAGACCACGGCGCTGCACCAGCAGGCGGGTCAACGGTTGAACGAACATCTGGAACAACGCCCGGCTGGCCTGACAACGGAAGCCCCGGTTCTGCACGCGCAGCTCCAGCAGCTGGCGCTGAAGCTGCGGGAAAACACGACCCGCCAGGGGGAGATCCGCCAGCAGCTCAAGCAGGACAGCGACAATCGCCAGCACCAGCAGGCGCTGATGCAGCACATTGACGAGGCGGCCCGTCAGGCGGATGACTGGGGTTATCTGAACTCGCTGATCGGTTCCAGAGAGGGGGATCGCTTCCGTAAGTTTGCCCAGGGCTTAACGCTGGATAACCTGGTGTGGCTCGCCAACCAGCAGCTGACCCGTCTGCATGGGCGCTATCTGCTACAGCGCAAGGCCAGCGATGCGCTGGAGCTGGAAGTGATGGACACCTGGCAGGCGGATGCGGTGCGCGACACCCGCACGCTCTCCGGCGGAGAAAGTTTCCTCGTGAGCCTGGCGCTGGCGCTGGCCCTCTCCGATCTGGTGAGCCATAAAACGCAGATTGACTCGCTGTTCCTTGATGAAGGCTTTGGCACCCTGGACAGCGAAACCCTGGATACTGCCCTGGATGCGCTGGATGCGCTGAATGCCAGCGGCAAAACCATTGGCGTGATCAGCCACGTTGAGGCGATGAAAGAGCGCATTCCGGTGCAGATCAAGGTGAAGAAGATTAACGGGCTGGGTTACAGCAGGCTGGATAAGGTGTTTGCGGTGGATTAAAGGTGCGATCTGTACCCCTCTCCCCGCAGGGGAGAGGGAACAAACACTAAAAACGGCAACGTAGGTTGCCGTTTTGCTTTTATTCTGGCCAAAGCCAGGCCGCGCCGCGCACGCCGCTGGAGTCGCCATGCACCGCTTTGCGGATCGGGGTTTCACATTCACCGCCAAACACCCACTGCTTCACCAGTTGCGGAACGGTAGTATAGAGACGGTCAACGTTGCTCATGCCGCCGCCCAGCACGATCACATCCGGGTCGAGGATATTCACCACGTGCGCCAGTGATTTCGCCAGCCGCATTTCGTAGCGGCTGAGCGTCAGCTCCGCGACGGCGTCCTGCTCTTCCACCAGCCGCATGATCTCATTGCCTTTCAGCGGATGCCCGCTCAAACGACGGTAGTCTGTGGCAAAGCCGGTGCCGGAAATAAAGGTCTCGATACAGCCCTGCTTGCCGCAGTAGCACGGCACCTCGGCGCGGTATTTCAGTTCGTCTTCATCCATCCACGGCAGCGGGTTATGTCCCCACTCGCCTGCCGTGCCGTTGCCGCCGATATGGGAGCGGCCGTTGAAGGCCACGCCTGCCCCGCAGCCGGTACCGATGATCACCGCAAATACGGTCTGGGCCCCTGCCGCTGCGCCGTCAATGGCCTCGGATACCGCCAGGCAGTTGGCATCGTTCGCCAGCCGCACCTCGCGGTTCAGGCGCTGGCTTAAATCGCGGTCGAAGGGCTGGCCGTTAAGCCAGGTGGAGTTCGCGTTTTTCACCACCCCGGTATAGGGCGAAATCGACCCAGGAATGCCCATGCCAACCGTGCCGGTCTGCCCGGTGGCCTTTTCGGCCATCTCCACCAGGTGAGCGATGGTTTCAATGGTCTGCCGGTAGTCGTCACGCGGGGTGGGCAGGCGGTGGCGGAACAGCTGCTCTCCCTGCTCGCCAAGGGCAATGACTTCTGTTTTGGTGCCGCCAAGATCAATACCAATTCGCACAGGACGTTCCTCATTATTTTGATTATCAACAGAGTAGAAGCCCGCTACCCGATTAGCAATGCAAGCGATGCGACAATTCGCTATCATGCCCGCTGAATTAAACGACAAGACCGTGGAAATTATCATGCTGTGGTTCAAAAATTTGATGGTTTACCGTCTCAGCCGCGATATCGACCTGCGCGCAGACGAGATGGAAAAACAGTTAGACCTTTACGCATTTACCCCGTGTGGCAGCCAGGACATGGCCAAAACCGGATGGGTTCCGCCTATGGGATCACAGAGCGATGCGCTGACCCACACCACCAATGGTCAAATCATCATCTGCGCGCGTAAGGAAGAGAAGATCCTGCCGACGCCGGTGGTGAAACAGGCGCTGGAAGCCAAAATTTTCAAGCTGGAAGCCGAACAGGGCCGGAAGCTGAAAAAAACGGAAAAAGATTCGCTGAAAGACGAAGTTCTGCACTCCCTGCTGCCGCGCGCCTTCAGCCGCTTCAGCCAGACGATGATGTGGATCGACACGGTAAATGGCCTGATCATGGTCGACTGCGCCAGCGCCAAAAAAGCAGAAGATACCCTGGCGTTGCTGCGTAAAAGCCTCGGCTCGCTGCCGGTGGTGCCGCTGACGATGGAAAACCCTATCGAGCTGACTCTTACCGAGTGGGTACGCGGCAACAATGTCCCGCAGGGGTTCCAGCTGCTGGACGAAGCCGAGCTGAAAGCGATCCTGGAAGATGGCGGCGTGATCCGCGCCAAGAAGCAGGAGCTGGTTAGCGACGAAATCGCCGTCCATATCGAAGCCGGCAAGCTGGTGACCAAGCTGGCCCTCGACTGGCAGCAGCGCATTCAGTTCATGATGTGTGACGATGGTTCAATCAAGCGCCTGAAGTTCTCCGATGAGCTGCGCGATCAGAACGACGATATCGACCGGGATGACTATGCCCAGCGTTTTGATGCTGACTTCATTCTGATGACGGGTGAACTGGCGGCGTTGATTAAAAGCGTGGTAGAAGGATTAGGCGGCGAAGCACAGCGCTGATGCTTAATGCCAGAAAAAAGAGCCGGGTTAACCCGGCTCTTTTTTTTACAGATAACGACACAGATAGGATGCAGGTTCAGCAACCTGCAGATGGAATTCGCTGTGGCCGGGTACGTTGAAAACATCACCCGGGTTGTAGACTTTCCACTCTGTTTCACCCGGCAATAACACTTTCAGCGAGCCGCTGACCACGGTCATCTCTTCAGGTTGTGCGGTACCGAAGGCGTACTCCCCTTCTTCCATTACGCCGACACTGGCGCGGCCAGTAATGCTGCTGGTAAAACCGATGGACTTCACTTTACCGGAAAAGTATTCATTACTCTGAAGCATGGACTGGTCCTTATTGTCGTTGGTTGTCAATCCAATATAGGGGGGACACTCCATGCCTGTCACGCAAAATCATCAGACCAATAATTCCGAGGCCAGCCGGGCCACCAGCACGTTAGAGAGCAGCACCGGCACATCCAGGTTTTTTTGCAGTAAATCGCGGTGATGCTGATGGAAACCGAGACAATCGAGCATCAAAACGTCCGCGCCGCGATCGAGCAGATCGCGCCCGGCGTCGATCAGTTTTGCTTCGTTGTCCCAGAAAGGGTTGGCTACGGCGAGGAGCGGCGTGTTGGCCAGCCCCTGCCACTTCTTCGACTGATTCTCCAGCAGTTCCTCCATCGGAACGATCACGCCCACCTGATGGCTGTCGACAATGGATCCAACCAGAGGGGGAATGATCCGCATCGGCTCAAGCAGGATCGCATTACGGGCGACAAGGCCGGTGATGGGAGCCGTACTCATTAACAGGATCACTTCATAATCCTGGTTATCGAGCACTTCAATCACGCTTTGCAGGCCTCGCTCAATCTTTGACAGCGAGACGTGGCCCAGCTCCCCGTCGCTGAGCAGGACTGGCAGCTGCGCCTCGCCCCGCTCAGGGGCGTAGTCTTCCATGACCTCTTCCCGGCTCAGCGTACCGAGCAAACTGTAATGCGTGATCTGTTGTTCAGAAATATGCTCCGTTAAGAGCGGTAATATTTCGCTTACCGGGACTACCCCAATCGTGAGGATCGCCAACGTCGCCTTCATTGTTCTCGCCTTTCTTAACCATCACTACCGTGACACAGATACAGGCTCACTTCGCTGTTCAGAAAAAGTGCTGAAAAGCGTAGCAGCACTTTAGGGTGCTGGAATGTAAAGATCCGCGTGCCTGACACAATGTGTCTGTAAACCCTGAACATTACCCTCCGATTCACGTTTACGCTGTTTAAAAAATGTGACTACCGTTCGGTTCTTAATGCTTTCAGATTTTTATCAGGCCTTATCGGGGTCTTCATAACGCACTTTGGCGTCCTGCGCTTCCTGCTCCGTTTCATGCTCGCTGATCAGCGAATCCGGCTTCGGGTGGTCGGCACGCAGTTGATACCAGGTGACGGTCTGGCCCGTTGCGCCTTTCTCAACGGCAACGATACGGGCTTCACGCGGATAGGGAGGTCTGGTTGGCATAGTTCATCCTTTTTTTGGTTGGCTGAACTATCAGTATAGACATCAGTTAGCTAACGCATGCCAGATGCAGCGCAGCGACAATATTTTGCACCACGTCTTCAGGCGCAAGCGATGCATCCACCACATGATGGGCGGCTTCGCGATAGAGCGCGTCACGCTCCGCCAGCACCGCGCTCACCTCTTCGCTGATGGGTTTGCCGGTGAGGGTTGGGCGCTGTCCCTCTTCCGGAGAGGCTTCAAGACGCTCCACCAGTACCGGGACCGGGGCGCAAAGGTAGATCACCGTGCCCTTCTCGCGCATAAACTGGCGGTTATACGCCGATAAAATAATGCCGCCGCCGGTGGCGATAATGCCGGAGCCTGCCGTTACCGCTTCGAGGGTGGCCGTTTCACGGGCGCGGAAGCTCTCCCACCCTTCCTGCTCAACAATGTCTGCGATGCTCTGACCGGCCCGGGTCTGCAACCAATGGTCGGTATCAACAAATTCACTCTGGCACAGACGAGCCAGTTCAAGACCGACGGTTGTTTTGCCACAGCCGCGGGGGCCAATCAAAAAAATAGGCTGGGTCATGACCAGGTGTTCCCCTTGATGCCGCAGACGTGCGGTACGTGAAGTCGAAAAGAGTGCAATGATACCATTAAGCTAGTACACAGTTAACCGTAAAAAAATTATTACATCAGGCGTGGCTTTAAACTGACATTTCAGTCAACACCAGAAATATCAAGGAAAGAACCTGTAAAGAAATGATTGCACTAACCGGTGCGCTCACCTTACCTGAACCCACCCGCCGTTGACAACCCCGATTGGGGTAATAATGACCAAAACATATGACGCAGTGATGATTAACCCTGGCGGCGCTTCACTTCCAGCAGCCATTTATCCAGTTCGGCGGCAAACTGCTGCCTGTCACGTTGAGACAGGCTATCCGGCCCGCCGGTTTGTACGCCGCTGGCGCGCAGGGTGTCCATAAAATCACGCATCGTCAGCTTTTCGCGGATGGTAGACGGGGAGTAACGTTCTCCGCGCGGGTTCAGGGCTGCCGCCCCTTTCTCCAGCACTTCCGCCGCCAGAGGAATGTCGGCGGTGATCACCAGATCGTCCGCGCTGCACAGACGCACGATTTCGTTATCGGCCACGTCAAAACCGGCCGGTACGCGCATGGCGCGAATAAAGCGGGACGGTGGCACGCGCAGGTTCTGATTCGCCACCAGGGTCAGCGGCATCTGAACGCGCTCGGCGGCGCGAAACAGGATCTCTTTAATCACATTCGGACACGCATCGGCATCCACCCAAATCGCCATCTTCTCTCTCCGGCATATAATGCTGCGTAATAAAACCTGATAGGCTAAAGTTCGACAATCATAACAAAGTTTAAGAGGGAGACGTGATGGAGAAGAAAATCGGTTTTATCGGCTGCGGTAATATGGGCAAAGCCATTCTCGGCGGACTGATTGCCAGCGGTCAGGTGCTGCCGGGTCAGATTTGGGTCTACACCCCCTCCCCGGACAAGGTCGCCGCCCTGCATGACCAGTACGGGATCAACGCTGCGCAGAGCGCCCAGGAAGTGGCGCAGGTGGCCGATATTGTCTTCGGGGCGGTGAAGCCGAACATGATGGTGAAAGTCCTGAGCGACATCACCTCCAGCCTGAATAAAGAGACGCTGGTGGTCTCTATCGCGGCGGGCATCACCCTCGATCAGCTGGCGCGCGCCCTGGGCCACGACCGTAAAATTGTCCGCGCGATGCCAAACACGCCGTCGCTGGTGAAGGCGGGCATGACCTCCATTACGCCTAACGCGCTGGTAACGACGGAAGAAGTTGCCGATGTGGTCAATATTTTCCGCTGCTTCGGGGAGGCCGAAGTGATTGCCGAGGCGATGATCCACCCGGTGGTAGGCGTCAGCGGTTCGGCGCCAGCCTACGTGTTTATGTTTATTGAAGCCATGGCGGATGCGGCGGTGCTGGGCGGAATGCCGCGCGCGCAGGCCTACAAATTTGCTGCGCAGGCGGTGATGGGGTCCGCCAAAATGGTGCTGGAGACGGGCAAACATCCTGGCGAACTGAAGGATATGGTCTGTTCACCGGGGGGCACCACCATTGAAGCGGTGCGGGTGCTGGAAGATCGCGGATTCCGCGCAGCCGTCATTGAAGCCATGAATAAGTGCATGGAAAAATCAGAGCTGCTGAGCAAGTCCTGATTGACTGCCGGACGTCACGCGGCCACCTCGGTGCGGTTTCGTCCGGCATTTTTCGCTTTGTAGAGCGCAATATCCGCCGCTTTCAGCCACTCCTGATAATGCACCATCGACGTCGTTAGCGGCGCAACCCCGACGCTGATGCAGAGCTTTACCTGAGGTGCGCCCGGCAGGCGCAGCTCTGCCAGCCGTTCATGAACCCGCGACATCGCCGCAATGGCGTTTTCCGCAGGCGTCCCGCTCATGATCACCGCGAACTCATCCCCGCCAAAACGGCCGATCATATCGCTGGCGCGTAAGGTCAGCTGTAGCTGACGGGTGACGGCGATAATCGCCTGATCGCCGACATCATGGCCCCAGGTGTCGTTTATGCCTTTGAAGTGATCGATGTCGATCAGCAGGAGCGTTGCACTTCGGTGGTAGCGCCGGCA
This sequence comes from Leclercia adecarboxylata, assembly GCF_023639785.1. NCBI lineage: Bacteria > Pseudomonadati > Pseudomonadota > Gammaproteobacteria > Enterobacterales > Enterobacteriaceae > Leclercia > Leclercia adecarboxylata. The sequence goes on along the minus strand of NZ_CP098325.1, from coordinate 952,529 downwards.
GTTTTCAAACTCCGTGCGCAGCAATACCTCCCAGTGACGACGGTTAAACACCCCTGTCATGCCGTCCATAATGCTCATCAGCTCAAGCCGACGCTTGTGCTCCACCAGACTGTTGGTGTTACAGAAGCTTACCCAGGCAAACAGCATGGGGTAACCCACAATCACCGGTAGCGCGAGCCAGATTTCAAGCGGCGCGCTGACGTAAGCCAGAGGCACATGCATCAGTTGCAGGGTTACCAGCGCTGACAGCGCGGTCACTAATGCCCCTGTCACATAAAGCCGGATGCCCCCCACGCCCATCAGGTTCATGCTCATCATCATCACCAGCGCCGCGCTGGGCATCGCGTTGAAGCCCATCAGCCCAATCCAGATCCCGGCCATCATGGCGTCAATTTTGAGGTTGAACATCTCATTATGATGAGGATCCGCCGAACGCATCGCTAATTGCCAGGCCAGATGCGGCCAGACGAACGCCCATCCCACCAGCAGCAGCCACCAGACGCCGTTGACCGGCAGCGCGGTCAACACGCTGGCAATCGGGAAGAAAAGAATAGCCAGCCCCACCGCCCGGGGTAAACGTAACCGGCGGGCCAGGCGGATGCCTTCGCGGTAATTTTCATCCGCGGACCGTGCCTGGTTTATACCTTCCCGGGAACAGGCTTTAGTGTAAAAGTTCTCATCATTCATGGGCATTGGGAATACTCAAAGGCATTTTCCCAAATTATAGAAAGGGTTACTCAGCGCTAAGTATGATATTTCGGGTGAGCCAGACGAAGCGCTCACCCTTTTGAACTAGCCGGTTTTCTTCAGGCAGGCGCTCATAAACTTGCTTCGGTCGTCGCCCTTGAGGGATTGTTGTGTTGCCTGGGAATTGCATTCACGCATTCTTTGTTGTTGCGGCGTCAGGCTTTTTTCGTTGGGTTTTGAGGAGGCGTTTTTGAGGCAATCGCTCATGTAGGTCTTACGGGAGTCGCCCTTCAGCGCCTGGGCGGTAGCCTGTTGATTGCAGGTGGTCATGCGTTGCTGCTGCGGCGTGAGCTGTTTATCCTGCGCCCCTGCCGGGGTGAGAGAAAACAGGCCAAGGAGCAGCGTGGCCAGCAGTGTGATTTTCATAGCACTTTCCTTCTGTGAATGATCTCCTTAAGTCTGGTTCGTACTGATAAAAAAACCACCCGACGGGATATTTTCCCCTCGGGCAGCGCGTTTATTTCAGCCCTAATGCGGATTTCATGGTGTAAAACAGATCCGTTTGATCCGTCAGGCCGACTACGTTGGCGGCATGCGGGCCGTACGCCGCGATGCGCAACTGGCTGCCGGTATGCTCCATCGACGCCTCTTCCGAGTTGCCGTAGCTCATTGCCATCACCGCCCCGTCTTTGGTGGTCAGCGCCTGGGTCAGCCCTGGCGCTTTGGTGTCGGGCGCGACGATCTGGCTGGAGTGGGCATGATCCGCGGTCACAATCACCAGGGTGTTGCCCTCTTTTTTCGCAAATTCCAGCGCTTTCTGCACGGCCTCATCGAGATCGACGGTTTCGCCAATCTGTCCGCACGGATTGGCAGCATGATCCTGTTTATCGATAGAAGCCCCTTCAACCTGCAGGAAGAAACCCTTCTCATTTTTGCTGAGCAGTGAGAGGGCTTTATCTGTCATCGCCGCCAGGGTGGGGACGCTCTCGTTGCGCTCCGGGTTCGGCGTACAGGTAACGGGGGGTTTATCGAGGTTGCCATGATAGCTGGCCTTTGGTCCCTGCCAGCGCACCGGCATATTGCCCTCGGCAAACAGGCCCAGCAGCGGTTTATCCTGACCGGTATCGGTAATGGCGGCCAGCGACGCGGCATCGCTCACCAGCTGATAGCCACGGGCCTGAGCCTGCTCGCGCAGGGTTTTGCCCTGCCATTCGCCTGCGGTGGCGGTTTCAGCAAAGGTTTTCGCCCCGCCGCCAAGCGTGACATCGGCGCGGGCATTCAGCAGCTGTTCGGTAATGGAGCCTTTACCGCCCTTTTCCAGCGCGTTGCTGGCGCATTTTTCTGTAGTGACGGAAGGGCCATAGCATCTCCGCGAGGTGACATGGGCCACCAGCGCCGCTGGCGTGGCGTCCTGTAGCTCCGCCGTCGAGACGTTACCGGTTGCCAGGCCTGCCGCTTTCGCCATCTCGAGGATGGTCTGGTGATCCTGTTCACGGATATCCACGCCCAGCGCACCGTTATAGGTTTTTACGCCGGTGGTCCACGCTGTGGCAGACGCCGCAGAGTCGGTTACGTAGTCAGGCTTGCCGCTCTTTTTATCCAGCGCGTAATGGGTATATTGCCCGGTCAGCGGCAGGGCATCGATGCCTTTAAAAAAGCCGCCCGCGCCTTCGGCATAATTTCGTGCCGCCGTTATTTCAGAGTCGCCCATTCCGTCGCCGATCAGCAGAATAATATTTTTGGCTGGCTTATCATTTAACGACGCGCGAATTGCGGCGGTCTGATCTTCCGTCAGACGGCGAGCCCCGCCAGGCTGGGTGATATCCCCCTGGGCAGCACGATTATCCAGTACCGCAGGCGATGTGACATTTTCAGCATAAATAGTGGGGGTAAACAGCAGAGGAAGTAATGCAATATAAAGCGCGCTCTGTTTCACTTATTTTCTCCATGTAGAAATACATAAAAAAATAAAACAGAGCGACTATAGGCAACCGATGTGACGATTCTATGACATCAACTCAGGTCAGATAACCGTTCAGCTGCGCGGGTGCCTTAGCAGCTTTTTTACGTATTGCTGCAGCATCTCGCTATCCTGGGCCGGTACCTCCGCATCTGGTCGGGCCTCATCCAGCGCGCCTTCTACGCTTTTGATTAACGCCTGCTGATCGCTTTGCGCCATCTGGCGTAACAGTGCGGTGACCACAATTTCCAGGGCCTCAACCTGAGCCACCAGCTCTTTAGACTCTTCTTCCTTTTCTGCCAGCTTCACCAACAACTCTGCAATGAGATTTTTCACAGCGCTATTTCCTTATCAGTTTTTTTCGACGTTATCATTATGTCTGTAAGTTGCAAAGTGGGAAAAAGTACTATTTTTAAGCAAACCCTACACGCATCATAAAATAGTATTGCTGGGTTACTGGAAAGACGTAACTTAAATTAAATTAAAATCTTTCTTAGCTACGCAATTAAAAAGAAGAACCGCCATTTCACATGAGTGATAATGGCGGTCAGGTCACAATATATTATGCAACAACGTTAAAGGCGCTTTGCTGCCTGAATCTGCGCCTCCCGCAACCGGCGCTGGCGCATCGCCCATGCCAGCTGCAGAATATTCACCAGCACTACCACCGCAGTGGCCGCAAATACCCAGCGGAATCCGGCCATCGCCGAAACCGCCGCCCCCATCAGCGGACCTGCCACGTTCCCCAGGTACATAAACGACTGGTTATAGCCGAAGATGCGCCCGGTGACCCGATCGCTGGAGTACTTAATCAGCAGGGTCTGCACGGCAGGCAACATAGCGCCATCGGCAAAGCCGAGTAAAAAGCGCAGCACGCCAAGCTGCAAGGGGGTGGTGACAAAGGACATGGCGAAAAAGAGCACCACCGCCACGATAAGCGTCGCCATCAGAATGCGGCCCGTGCCGATGCGATCCCCGAGCTTGCCCAGCCGCGGAGCGGACATTAGCGCAGAGATACCCGGCACGGCGGCAATCATCCCGCTGAGGAAGGCAATATTGTTACTCTCGGGCGTCATCGACTGAATAAACAGGGCGAGGATCGGCCCCACCGACCCGTTACAGAGCTGGATCACCATGGTGGTGACGAACAGGCTGATCATCAGCCCCGGGTAAGGGAGCGAGGCGAATACCGCCTTGCCGCTCAGCCGCTCCGTCTTGCTCACGGTCGGACGCGCGCCCTCTTTAATCAGAAACAGCGTGACCAGAAAACTGATCACGAGCAGGACGGCGGTGATCACGAACACTGCGCGCAGGCCCACGTGGTCTGCCAGAAATCCGCCCATCAGCGGACCGCCGATCACGCCGCTGATCTGCGCCGTCGACAGGGTACTGATGGCCCAGCCGCTACGCTCCCGGGGCACCTGCGAGGCCACCAGCGCCATCGCATTCGGAATATAGCCGGAGGTGAGCCCCATCAGGGCACGCAGCAGGAACAGCTGCCAGACGTTGGTGGCAAAAGCCTGAAGCAGGATCGCCACCGCCATCCCGAGCGAGGCGCGCAGCAGCATCAGCTTGCGTCCTTTACGGTCTGCAAGGCTGCCCCACATGGGCGAGACGATGGCCGAAACCAGAAACGTGACGCTAAAGACCAGCCCTGACCACATCGACAGCGCTTCGTGGGACGAGACGCCAAGCTGGGACACGTACAGTGGCAAAAACGGCAAAATCTGGCTGATGGCAAGGCCGGTGAAAAAACAACCAAACCAGACCGAAATAAGGTTAACCTTCCACGATTCCATAGGCGGGCACTGTCTTCATATTACGTAAATTCGTCATCAGATTAGCAAGTTACCTTGCGCCAGTAGTTGTCAGAGATGCGCCTCACGCGACTTTGGTGTTTTATCTTCCCAGTCATCATATCTGTGAAATATGTCACATATTTTCGCCTTTTTGCTGGTGATTTATGCTTTGCGGGCAGTAGCCAAAACCGCGCATTCCGAGGTGAAAATGGTTGGCGTGGGCAGCGTTGTAATCCGGGCCGAGGGCATTGCCGAAATAGCCGCAGCTGGCGCCGAGCAGCGCACGCAGCCAGGGTTCAGTGCTGGCGTTCTTCCAGCCGCGCAGGACCGAAATTCGCTGGCCGTTTTCCAGGGTAAACCCGCTGATATCCAGCGCCTGGGCAGTGGCATGTTCGCTGCGCCGGGCGTTGGGACGGTGGTAGATGTTACGGCAGGCAAAACTGCCTAAATGGTCGATCCGCGACAGGCCGCTTCCCATCAGGCTTTGGGTCAGCGGTCGGGCCTGCTGTTCGACGAACAGCGCCGAGCTGAGCGCCAGCGGGCAGCTGGCAAGAAAGCTGCTGCTGAGGCTGACGCGGCCAAAACTGCGCACGCGCACCACATCACTCAGGGGACACTCTCCCGCGCTGTCGGCCACCGCCTGGGTGCGGATCAGCTGGCGGGCATTGGCCTGCGCCAGCAGCACCTCACAATGCTCAGGCGTCAGGCGACGGAGCTTAAACTGGGTCAGGGTGCCGGGGGGATCGTCGAGGGTGAGCGGTGCAAAAGGATTGTAATAAGACGGCAGCCAGCGGTAGCCCGCCACGGCCGCAATAATGAGTATCAGACAGATAATCAGGCTTTTTCCTTTCACTCACCCCCCTTCGCAACGTGTCAAAAACATTATGGCAGAAGGCGGCGAATCCCGCCGGGCATCGTGATATGGTAAGCGTTTTGAGTCAGAGTGGATGAACGAAGTGATGGCGAAGTTGCGGGTAGGTATTGTCTTTGGGGGAAAATCAGCAGAGCACGAAGTGTCGCTGCAATCGGCCAAAAATATCGTTAACGCGATTGATAAGAGCCGCTTTGAAGTCGTGCTGTTGGGTATCGATAAACAGGGCCAGTGGCATATTAATGATGAGCAGGGCTATCTGCTCAACGCTGACGATCCGGCGCATATTGCGCTGAACCCGTCTGAAATCAGCGTTGCTACCGTACCGGGCGTGCTGCAGGGCCAGCTGATTGATGCCGGCACCGGCCAGACGCTTTCACAGCTCGACGTTATTTTCCCGATTGTCCACGGCACGCTGGGCGAGGACGGCTCCCTGCAGGGGATGCTGCGCATGGCCAACCTGCCGTTCGTCGGCTCCGATGTCCTCGGTTCCGCCGCCTGCATGGATAAAGACGTCACCAAACGCCTGCTGCGCGATGCCGGGCTGAACGTGGCGCCATTTGTCACCCTGACCCGCGCCAACCGTGAGCAACACACCTTCGCCGATCTCAGCGCCCGCTTCGGCCTGCCGCTGTTCGTCAAACCGGCTAACCAGGGCTCCTCCGTTGGCGTCAGCAAGGTGAACAGCGAAGCGCAGTTCAGCGAAGCGGTACGTCTGGCGTTCACCTTCGATCACAAAGTGGTGGTTGAGCAGGGAATCAAAGGGCGGGAGATTGAGTGCGCGGTGCTGGGCAATGATTTCCCGCAGGCCAGCACCTGCGGCGAAGTGGTGCTGAACAGCGAGTTCTACTCTTACGACACCAAGTATATTGATGATAAGGGTGCACAGGTCGTGGTGCCTGCGGCGCTGGATGCAGAGGTAAACGATGCGATCCGCGCCATTGCCATCGAAGCCTATAAGGCGCTGGGCTGCCGCGGGATGGCGCGCGTCGACGTCTTCTTAACGGCGGACAACAGCGTGGTGATCAACGAGATCAACACCCTGCCCGGCTTCACCAACATCAGCATGTACCCGAAACTGTGGCAGGCCAGCGGCCTGAGCTATCCGGACCTGATCACCCGCCTGATTGAACTGGCGCTGGAGCGACATGCCGCTGACAGCGCGCTGCAGATTTCAGTGAACGGTTAATCCGCGTCGGTCGCCGTCGTCTCTTCCGGGCGACGGCGAATGATAAACCCCGCCAGCCAGAAGCTGACCACCCAGGTCACCAGCCCCACCGCATAGGTTTGCCAGCCCTTCGCTTCGAAGCCCAGCAGCCCTACCACCCCGTTCAGAATAAAGATAAGCCCAATAGCAAAAGCATAGAAGTGCCAGTCACGGCGAATTTTGGCAGGCAGTTTCATGGTCGCTCCAGAAGAAAAAATCTATCCTCGCACAGTTTTGTCGTCAGGTCTGCGGCGTATGCGGAAAATCTGAAATGAGAGTGAATTTCACTTAAGTGAAAAATCTGTGATGCGCGGCAGAAATTGATAAACCAGGAGAATTCTCCAGGCCAAATTACCATCATTCCGATATTGACAATGCACCTGAGCTGTCAAACTTGACGTGTACAACAGGCACATAGCCAGTCAGAACACTCGGGAGGTATTTATGGCAGACTTCACTATGTCGAAGCCCATCTTCAGCACCAGACAACCGAAAACCTCCACGGCGGGAAATATTGCTTACGCGCTGTTTGTGCTGTTCTGCTTCTGGGCAGGCTCGCAACTGCTGAACATTCTGGTGCATGCGCCCGGCGTCTACGAACATCTGATGCAGGTCGAAGACAGCGGCCGCCCGCGCGTTGAAATCGGGCTGGGCGTCAGTACCATCTTCGGGCTGATCCCGTTCCTTGTCGGACTGGTCGTCTTAGGCGCCGTTGCTCTCGTGGTGCGCTGGCGCCGCTACCGTTAATTCAACGCCATACACTTCGCCCGGCGATCGTCAACACGCTGGGCAAACCAGGCCGTGGTCAGATTGCGGGTGATTTTCGGACTCTCAAGCTGGATCCCCGGCAGCATCGCTCTCGGTAACGCTTTTCCGCTCTTCTGCTCCGCCAGTTTATAAACCTGCTCATACAGCGCCGTTTTCTCAAACGCCAGGCTATCGCCTTTCCTCAGCTGCTGGCGGATCTCGCTGTCGCTCATGCCCAGCTTGCCGGCCAGCTTGCGCACCGCCAGCTCCGTCTTCCCTGCCTCGTTGCTGCCATAGACAATCAGATCGCCGTCCAGCGCCAGCTTCACGCCGCTGGCGCGGCTGACGGCATTCTGGAACGCCGCATTGCGGCTGGCATACCAGCCCGCGTTAAAGTCAGCAAAGCGGTAGAGCGGCACCGTATAGCTGGTGGGGTAGTTCAGCAGATGGTAGGTGCCAAACCAGAGGCCGCCGCGCAGGGAGAAGACCTCCTGGCGAACCGTGTTTTCGATTTTCCACGGATAGCCGTCGGTATGCTTTTCAGCAAAGGCGATGCTCACCTGCATAGGCCCGCCGGTATGCACCGGGTTGAGGGAGCCAAACAGGGTCTGCCCCATCGGCACCGTACCGATCATGTCATCGAAGATGGCGCTTAGCTGCTTCTCGGTTTTGACCGAATCCAGCCGCTCGCTGTAGCTTTTGCCGTTCGGCGAGGTGATTTTCAGCGCGGTATGCACCAGGAACGTCGGGATGTGCAGCTTTTCGGCCCGCCGGTCGATCTCTTTCCAGGCGATTTTGTTCAGCCCCGGCACCGCAGGGTCGGACTGATACAGCGACTCCTGCTGCGCCACCGCCAGCACCGAGCAGATGTTCTCCTCGGTGGGGGCGATCTTCTGGCTCTCAAAGGTTTTTGCCAGCGCCGAGGCCCACTGGTCCCGGTCTTTTACCGTGGCGGGCATTTTTTGCCGCACCACGCTTGCCACGTCGACGGGCTTTTCGCCCTTTTTCAGCGGCGCCGCCCCTTTTTCAGCACAGCCGGCCAGCACCAGGGCGGCAAGCAGCGAAAGGGGTAACGCGCGCGGTACGGTAAAAGACATAGACACTCCCTGTATTAACCTAACGTATGGGTCACTTCCTGCAGATCCTGACCGTCCAGCTCACGTTCAAAACTGCGTAAACGTTTATAGATGGACATCAGCTCCACCAGCGTGGTCCATGAGCTGATCAGATACTGGAACGAGCCGCGTACCTGACCGAACACGTTAGTGATTTGCGTCATCAGACCGAGCGTAATCGTACCGGCTACAATCGACGGGAACAGCAGGAACAAACCGAAAACGTTGTCTACCTGCAAATAAAGGATGCGGGCAATGTTGAAATACATGTAGTGGAAATAGAGGCGGAAGTAGTTCCGACGTACCGCGCCGAACAGCTCGCGCACCGTCGGCGGAGAGGCGCGGCTGGCATCGTCTTCGCCATAGACCAGCTCTTTACGGTAGGCCGCTTCGACGCGCTGGTTTTTGAACTCAAGGCCCGGCAGTTTGATCCCGACCACCGCCAGCAGACCGGTCCCCATCAGCGACCAGACAATCGCGGCGATCACCAGGCCATACGGCAGATGGCCGACAATCGGCAGATCCGGCACGTGTGCCGACAGGGTCACCAGCACCGGCAGGAAGGCGATCAGGGTCATGATGGCGTTGATAAAGCTGACGCCCATATCCTCCAGGGTGGAGGCGAAACGCATGGTGTCTTCCTGCACACGCTGGGCGGCACCTTCGATATGGCGCAGCTGCTGCCAGTGGGCCATATAGTGTTCGTTCATCGCGGTACGCCAGCGAAACACGTAGTGGCTGACGAAGAAGTTATTCATTACGCCGATAATCACGGCGATCAGCGCAATGCCAAGGAAAATGCCCACTTCGTGATAAAACTGATTGATGGTCACTTTGTGCGGCGAGCTGAGCGCGCTCTGGATCAGGTCATAGAACGGGGCGTACCAGGCGTTGACCGCCACCCCCACTTCCACCAGAAACCAGGTGACGAAGATAATCAGCGCGGTACCGAGAATGGACCAGTACTGCCAGCGGTGCGGGGAGTACATAAACCAGAACAGGGCAAACGCCCCGACGCAGATCGCGTAATAAGCGTAAAACAGCAGATAGCTGCGTGACCAGAAACGCGCCGCGCTGATGGGGACATCCCCCGTGGCGCCAGCCAGACGCTCAATCCATGCCCCACCACCCGCCTGCCAGAAAATGACTGCGATCAGAGCCCAAATAAAGGCCGAGATAAAAAAAGGTCCCGGTTTTGGGAAAAACGACTTAAACATAACGCTTCCTTCTGGTTGTTATCGTTACTGCTGTGCACGACGGATTATCAGACCTGTCGGCCCGCTTTTAGTTCGCCGTCAACCGCCACCCGGGCGGAAAAGTGAATGAATCAGACAGGTATCATAAGCGCAATGTCACAAAACCTGAGATCGGTAACAACGAAATTGTTCGTATTTACCCATGGTTACGTTTTTTCAGGCTATCGTTGTGCTGTTCAGGCCTTTGCAATACGCCGTTTAGTAGTATAAATACGCATACTTTTTTCATTCAATTCATGGATACTTTCGTTGAAACGTTGTCTGTTCCTCTCCGTTGCGCTGTATGCGGCCAGTCTCACCAGCGTGCAGGCTGTCGAGCCGATCGCCGACCCGGCTTTTGCCTCTGATGTGGTTGATCGCTACGCAAATCTTATTTTTTACGGCAGTGGCGCTACGGGGATGGCTCTGGTAGCGATTGACGGTAACCAGCGCGTGTTCCGCAGCTTCGGTGAAACGCGCCCTGGCAACAATGTTCACCCGCAGCTGGATTCCGTGGTGCGCATCGCCTCCCTGACCAAATTAATGACCAGCGAGATGCTGGTGAAGCTGCTCGATCAGGGCGTGGTCAAACTCAACGATCCCTTAAGTAAATATGCCCCTCCGGGGGCTCGCGTGCCGACCTATCAGGGCGCGCCGATTACGCTCGTCAACCTGGCCACCCATACCAGCGCCCTGCCGCGCGAGCAGCCGGGCGGCGCGGCGCATCGCCCGGTCTTCGTCTGGCCAACCCGGGATCAGCGCTGGAACTGGCTGTCGACGGCCACCCTGAAATCGATGCCGGGCTCGCAGGCCGCCTACTCAAACCTGGCGTTTGACCTGCTGGCCGATGCGCTGGGCAACGCCACGGGCAAGCCCTATGCGCAGCTGTTTGAAGAGCAGATCACCCGTCCGCTCGGGATGAAAGACACCACCTTTACCCCTTCTCCCGATCAGTGTAAGCGCCTGATGGTGGCGGAAAAAGGGGCCAGCCCCTGCAACAACACCCTGGCGGCCGTGGGCAGCGGCGGGGTTTATTCCACGCCAGGCGACATGATGCGCTGGATGCAGCAGTTCCTCTCCTCTGATTTCTATGCGCGCAGCAACCAGGCCGACAGAATGCAGACCCTCATCTATCAACGCAGCCAGTTAACGCGGGTGATCGGTATGGATGTGCCGGGTCGCGCGGATGCGCTGGGCCTGGGTTGGGTCTATATGGCGCCTAAAAATGGACGCCCGGGAATAATCCAGAAAACGGGCGGTGGCGGCGGATTCATCACCTATATGGCGATGATCCCGCAGTCTAACGTGGGGGTGTTCGTGGTTGTGACGCGCTCGCCGCTCACGCGTTTCGTCAACATGAGCGACGGCGTCAACCAGCTGGTGGTGGAGCTGAGCGAGAACAAACCGCAGGTTATCCCGGCATCCTGACGGTTAATATTCAGCGGGCAAACGGTTGATAGCAATCAGTTTGCCCCTGTCCATAGTGATGTAGTTTCCCTGCCGCAGCGCCGCCAGCACTTCAGCCACCACCGATCGCGAAATGCGCGTGCGGCGCTGAATGTAGTTCATCACCCCCACCCGCATCCGTAGCCCCTCGTCCCACTGGGCCATGTCCAGCAGCGTGGAGCGGATCTGGCTGTAGGAGTTATTGCCTACCAGCTGTTTGTCGCGGATCTCCATTATCCGGTGGTGCCAGGAGAGCCAGCAGAAGGCATCGGACCATAATCCGGCCTGCTGAATCAGCTGGCGGGCGCCAGCCGCAGGCAGCCAGAAACCGGTACAGGGCGATTGCGTCACCAGTAGATACTCGGTGCTGCAGCCCATCATGCCGGCATTAAGCCCGAAGATATAAGGCGCGGCGACAATCTCTATCAGCAGATCGTCCTGCTGGCGGTGAATACTGAGCGTGCCCGACTGCAGCACTACGGCGTTGTCATTCTCTGGATTGCAATCCCCGCAGACAGGGTGCATTGCGGGTAGTTTGAATGGCGTGCTGTGCGACGCCAGGCAATGTTCAAGTCGGGAGAACTCAGAAATGGGTTTTGCATAACGGTTCATGAGGTCTCATGTCATCCTTAACTGACGCTAAAAAAAGGGGGAGGCAAGCCTCCCCGCATCAGGCCTTTTACCAGGTGTATTTCACACCCAGGTTTGCGCCCCAGTTCTGATCGACGTCACCGCCACCGAGGTAAGTCGCATCAGTGTATGCACTGAAGTTTTTGGTGAAGCTGAACTGAGTACCCAGTCCAACGCGAACCGCAGAGCCTTTCACACCGTTATCGATGTTGTCGCCGTTCACGCGCGCATCTTCACCCGCATCGTCATAGACGTATGCCAGTTTGAAGAACGGCGTCAGCGCCTGATCGTCGCCATAACCGAAGGTGTAACCGGCATCGAAACCAGCCTCATAACGCATGCTGTCGTAAGACTGGCTGCCCACGCGCATGTCGTTGCTCAGACGGTAGTCGTCGCCAGACTGGAACAGACCGGAGATCGCCGCGTACGGGGTCAGGTAACCGGCAGTGTTGGGTTTCCAGTCGTAGCCCAGTTTCAGCCCAAAGCCCCAAGCGTCGGTGGTGGTATTGCCATCGACATAGTTACCGTTGCTCATGGTCGCAGAGAGATCGTTATTGAAGCGCGAGTAGCTCAGGGAGCTATCGAGGAAAATATCGTTCTCGAAGCGCGCCGCGGAGTAGACCATTGCGGTCTGGCTGTCCTGATCCACCTGGCCGCTGCGGTCGTTCATGTCGCCTTTGGCAAAGCCTGCCGCCGCACCAAAGATCCAGTCGGCGTTGTTGCCATCGATCCAGGTATCGAGACCGACCATGATGCCGCTGACGTCCTGATCGTAGTGGATCGTGCCGTTATCGCCGTCAAAGTTGCCGCCGATGAGGCTTACCCATGCGCCGCCCTTGTCCTCCAGGCCATGACGGCTGTTGGTCAGACGGGTGGAGAGCGCATCCTGCTGCAGATGCCAGATATTGGTGTTGGCTGATGGAATGCTCAGCGCCACGTTGGCGTAATCGGTCAGGCGCTCCTGATGCAGCACCACGGTGTCGCCCTGCTGCTGAGCCTTGTAGGTATAAGCCCCGAGATCTGCTCTGTTAGCCGCGGTGAAGCTGGCCTGCGTATCCGCGTTGTTATCGTAAATGCGAACGATCTCGTTATTCTTATAGTCGGCAACGGAACCGGCCCCGGTCGCGTTATCCAGACGCACCTTATAGTTACCGGATACTTCCCCGTTCACCGCCAGATGGCCGTCAGAATTCAGGGCAATCACCCCGTAATCATACTCAGCATGGTGAATGTCGTTGGAGACATAGCGGGCGTTGTTCAGATCGGAATTGAACACGTAATCGCGGCTGGCAACGTTCAGCACGCCGCCGTCGGTCAGCACCATTTTGTGGGTATCCACCTGGCCCAGACCCAGCGCCAGCTCTGCACGGTTATCCAGGGTAATGGTGTTGGCGTACAGCTCGGCGGTTTCATGCGTCAGGGTAGCCAGGCTTGCGCTGTCGAGATACAGGCTATCGGTCGCCACTGCACCGTCATCGCCGATGTTCATGGTGGAAGCGTTGGTCAGCGTAATGCTGTCCGCCAGCAGGCTGGAGCTCTCCACGTTCACCTGCGAACGGTTGTTGACGGTCAGAATATCGATATTGGAATGCTTGCGGGTATCCCACTCGGAACCGTTATCCAGCGCAACGTTGAACAGGCCGCTCTGATAAACCTGGTTGCCCACCAGATGCCCGTTGCTGTTGAAGGTGGATTCCGGCCAGATGCTGTTTGGCGAAAGCGCACGCCAGTCGACCCTGCTGTAGCCAAGACCATACATATCTGCCGGGCCAATGGCCTCCACGCTGGAGACCGCCGCACCGACCCACTTGCTGCCGTTGGTCAGGGTCAGATCCAGTTTGTCGGTACCGTCCCAGCCGTTGGTGGTTGGGTTGTAGATACCGTCAGCGGTGGTATCGGTGGCCGGATCGCCATTTGGATAGAAGTTGTTGTCGAAGGTGCTGGAGAACAGCACATCGCCGGTCAGCGTAGAGTGATCGAAGTTCGCCGTGGTGCGCATGGCATTATCCGCATGGCTGGCCGCTACAATCAGTGCAGCATCGTCATAAGCGGTGGCAGTATTTTCGCCATAATCGCTCGGTTTTGCCGACTGGCCGTAGAAACCGCTGGTGCCCAGATCGCTATACGCCCCGGAGGTAACGACAGAGTCCTTTACCTGCAAGGTGTTGGTGAAGACATGGCTGTTATCTTCAATGCCGGTAACACCGTCATACGGGGTATTATCCAGCTGATGATAACCCTGCGTCAGGGTGATCCCGGCGATGCGGGAGTTATTCTGGATAACGATATCAGACTCTACGTCGAGCGTAATGGCGTTACCCAGATCGTAGGTATCCCAGTAGTTGGTGGTGGTCGTCGATCCGCTCACCACATCGTAAGCGTAATGCTCGTAGTTATCGTTGATGGTAGTGTTGTCCACCGTCAACGCAAAACGATCGTACTGCTGATGTGCGGTGCCGTCGGCGTTGAGACTGCCTGCACACTCGGTGGTCATACACTCTGAGGTGAGCATCCCGTTGATGGTGCTGTTAGAGATAGTCAGGGCGTTAGCACGGCCGCCTGCGCCGTCATCCAGGTAGTACGTCGAGATCACGCCGTTTACGGTCGACTTATTGATGATGGGATAGATATCCCCATCGTGGCTCGCGGAAGAGTAATCCCAGTCGGTATATCCATAATACCAGGGGGTGGTAGCGGTATTATCGTAACCAAAGGTGTTGTAAGTGCTACCAGAAATATCTTTTGCATTGGCCTGAGAAGCGATAGCCAGCGTGCAGGCTAATGCAAGTTGAGATACAACAAGTTTCTTTTTCCATGTTTGCATTGGGTCATCCCTCCTCAGGGACGTAAGCAAGTTTGTCCGTAAATACAGTGCAAATAGATTGCGAGGCGAATTATGCAGTCCCCAAAGAAAATAGTTCAATGAATACGGCAATTAAGTCCGGAAACAGACAAAATAAAAAAGAGACTTTATAAAAGAGGTTCATTAATAACAAAATTATTAAATTACATAGGTTTATATTTATTCGAAAGAAGAGTAACATGAGGCGAAAGATTATTAATAATTATAAGATCAAAGCAAATCAGATATAAACCAAATAGGTAACCACGGGCAATTAAAAACATCATCATGATAAGTTTCGATATTATTCCGGCACGCTACGCCCACGTTTCTGGAATTATGTTTCGTCAATAAACACGTAACTTATTTCAGGTAAAAAAACCTGTGAAGCAAAAATAACGCCAGGTTTACCGCTCCGCATGTTGCGGCCAAAACGACAACTTTAGTAAAACAGACTGCGCGCATTTCGGTTACACTGGCTCTCTTTGATTCACCGACTTCAGGCATATCATGACCGATTTAATTGCTCGTCCCCGTCGCCTGCGCAAAACCCCGGCGTTGCGCGCATTATTTGAAGAGACAACCCTGTCCTTAAACGATCTGGTGTTGCCGATTTTTGTTGAAGAAGAGATCGACGACTATAAAGCCATCGACGCCATGCCGGGCGTGATGCGCATTCCTGAAAAGCATCTGGCGCGTGAAATTGAACGCATTGCCAACGCAGGCATCCGCTCAATCATGACCTTCGGCATCTCCCACCATACCGACGCGACCGGTAGCGATGCCTGGAAAGAGGACGGTCTGGTGGCGCGTATGTCGCGCATCGCCAAACAAACCGTACCGGAAATGATCGTCATGTCCGATACCTGTTTCTGCGAATACACCTCCCACGGCCACTGCGGCGTACTGTGCGATCACGGCGTGGATAACGATGCCACCCTGCTCAACCTGGGCAAACAGGCGGTGGTCGCGGCGGCAGCCGGCGCTGACTTTATCGCCCCATCCGCGGCGATGGACGGCCAGGTGCAGGCCATTCGCCAGGCGCTGGACGCCGCCGGTTTCACCGACACGGCGATCATGTCCTACTCCACTAAGTTCGCCTCCTCCTTCTACGGCCCGTTCCGTGAAGCAGCCGGTACCGCGCTGAAGGGCGATCGCAAAACCTACCAGATGAACCCGCTGAACCGCCGGGAAGCGATCCGTGAATCGCTCCTCGACGAAGCCCAGGGCGCGGACTGCCTGATGGTTAAACCGGCTGGCGCCTATCTGGACATCCTGCGTGATATTCGCGAGCGTACCGAGCTGCCGCTGGGTGCCTACCAGGTGAGCGGAGAGTACGCGATGATCAAATTCGCTGCCCAGGCGGGTGCGATCGACGAAGAAAAAGTGATCCTCGAAAGCCTGGGGGCGATCAAACGCGCGGGCGCGGATCTGATCTTCAGCTACTTCGCGCTGGATCTGGCCGAGAAGAAAATTCTGCGTTAATCGACAGTGCCGGGTGGCGTCTTCGCCTTACCCGGCCTACGACAAACCTTCACCACACTGCAATACCACCGACATCTGGCGCTTCTACTCTCCTGGCAGAACAGGAGGAGGAGCCACCATGTTTAGTCTCGACAGCGTTCTCGATGACCTTTGGCCGCAGGCGAGACCTGCTCCCTGGCAAAAAAGGCTGTTAAAGAAGCTCTTACACGAAGAGGAGTTTCAGCAGTTCGCCGCCGACCACCGTCACCTGAAAGGGCTCGATATGGTGGAACAGGTTCTGGACCATCTTGATATCCTCTGCGCCATTCCGGCTCACGACCTCGAACAGATTCCCGCTCACGGCCCGCTGATTGTTATCGCTAACCACCCCACCGGAACCCTTGACGGCCTGGCGCTGCTGTATGCCATTTCCCGGGTGCGCCGGGACGTGAAAGTGGTTACCAACCGCATGCTGAGCCATCTGGAGCCGCTAAGCTCGCTGTTTATCCCGGTGGATAATATGGGCGGACGCACGGCGAAATCGTCGTTCACCCTGATGGAACAGCACCTGCAAAACGCCGGGGTGCTGATCTTCTTCCCGGCCGGGGAGGTCTCCCGCCCGACTCGCACCGGGATCCGTGATAAAAAGTGGCACCCCGGCTTTATCAAGCTGGCGGGCAAATTCCGCGCGCCGCTGCTGCCGGTGTATATTCACGCCCGTAACAGCCTGCTGTTTTATGCCAGCACCCTGCTCTCACCGCAGCTGTCGATGCTCCTGCTGATGCAGCAGATGTTTCGCCGTCGCCACAGCCGTCTGCCGGTGAAAATCGGCCAGCAGATCGGCTGGAGCCACTGGTACAGCCCGGGCCTTTCTGCCCGGGAGATGGCCGGGCAGTGCCGCCAGCACGTGCTGAGGCTTGGCAAGGGGCAGCCGGGCCTGTTCAAAACTGAATCCGCCATTGCCCGCCCGGAAGACCGGGCCACCCTGAAGCGCGCCCTGGCCCGGGCGGAGTGTCTGGGTACCACCGCCGATGGCAAAACCATCTGGCTGTGGCAGCGCAACGGCCAGGAAGAGGCACCGATCCTGCGCGAGCTGGGTCGCCTGCGGGAGATCGCCTTTCGCGCCGTGGGGGAAGGCAGCGGAAAGCGGCGCGACACCGATCGTTATGACGATGACTATCTGCACCTGATTTTATGGGATGACGAGGATCTGGAGATTGTCGGCGCCTATCGCTTTATGCCGGGTGCCTTAAAGGGACGGGAGGCACTTTACAGCCATAGCCTGTTTCACTACGACGATGAGATGCAGGAAATCCTCGCCCACGGCATTGAACTGGGGCGCAGCTTTATTCAGCCGCGCTACTGGGGGCGTCGCGGGCTCGACTATCTGTGGTCGGGGATTGGGGCTTATCTGGCGCGCTATCCGCACTATCGCTACCTGTTCGGGCCGGTCTCTATCTCCGGAGGATTACCCCCTGCCGCGCGGGATCTGCTGGTCGCCTTTTACCGGCTGTGGTTCCCGGCGACCCATCCGCTGGCGACGTCCCGCCGCCCTTATCCGGCCTCATTGCCCGACGTGCTGGCGCAGTTTGGCGGGGAAGATTACGTGGAAGACCTCACCCGCCTGAAATCGTTGCTCGGTAATCTGGGGTGCGGCATTCCACCGCTGTACAAACAGTATTCCGAGCTGTGCGAGCCCGGCGGTGTGCAGTTTATCGATTTTGGCAGCGACCCGGCGTTCAATAACTGCATTGACGGCCTTGTGCTGGTAGATATGTGTTACCTGAAAGCCAGCCGGTATCAGCGGTATATTGAGGCGCATTTACCGGGGTGAGGGGTTTTGTAGGCCGGGTAAGCGCAGCGCCACCCGGCAATCAGCCCGCACGGAAGAAAGGCTTATCCCCTAAAATGGTCGCCCGCAGGCCGCTCAGCTGCTGCCGGAACGGTGCGGACAACGCCTCAAGCACCGCGATCCCGCTGGTCCACAGGGTGTCTCCTCCGCTCTCCGGCAGCAGTTTAGTTAGTTTTTGGGGGAATATGTTGGCTATTGTGGTGGTTCCGTTCACCTTGCGTTTCTTGCTGCTCTGTATGCCGCTTCACCCTGGCTACCCGGGCTACCCGGGCTACCGGCAAGAAAATCGCCGCTGCGCGGTACACTCAGCTTATTCCCTCCGGCTTTCGGGTCGGGCACCAGCCTGCAGGAATGTAGGATCGACCCCGACCCGACAGCCGTAAGTCATTAGCCGAAGACAAAATTGCCTGGAGCAATTTTGGACAGCGCTTGCGCTGGCCCCGAAGGGGTGAGCCCCAGGGATGGGGCGAACAATCCGCGCAGCGGCGATTTTCCTGGCCGGGAGCCGGGGTAGTCAGGGGGGCGGCGGCGAGCCTCCCTGACACGTTCACCTGTGACGCGCCACACAGAGAAGCAATGAACGTAAGGTGAACGGAAACACCGCTGTTGCCACATGTTCACCGCCGGGTGGCGGCTACGCCTTACCCGGCCTGCGTCCCTGCTCACATAACCAGAAATTAAATCTTCAGCGGCGAACCGGGGTGATCAGGGGTGACGCGGCATACAGAGAAATGCAGAACGTAAAGTGAACGGAACCCCCACCGCCGCCGCATATTCCCCTTCTCACCTATCCCCCACCCATACCTTTATTGCAATTTTGTTACATCCGTTACATAACCACAGGCAGGTAATTGCCAGCCCGACGCGGACAGGCATCATAGGCAAACTATTCAGCAAAGGTATGCAAGATGATCAAAGTGGTGCTGGTGGACGACCATGTGGTGGTACGTTCCGGGTTCGCCCAGCTGTTAAATCTGGAAGAGGATCTGGTGGTGGAGGGCCAGTACAGCAGCGCCGCAGAGGCCTGGCCCGTGCTCAGCCGCGAAGCCATCGACGTGGCGGTGCTCGATGTCGCCATGCCCGATGAGAACGGCCTGAGCCTGCTCAAACGCCTGCGCCAGCAGCGCCCGGGGTTTCGCGCCATTATCCTCAGCATCTACGACACCCCCGCCTTTGTGCAGAGCGCGCTGGATGCCGGGGCCAGCGGCTACCTCACCAAGCGCTGCGGCCCGGAGGAGCTGGTGCAGGCCGTCCGCTCCGTCGGGATGGGCGGCCACTACCTGTGTGCCGATGCGGTCAAAGCCCTGCGCGGCGGCGAGCCGGTGTCCCAGGCGCTGGCGGTGCTGACCCCACGGGAGAAAGAGGTGTTCGAGATGCTGGTCCACGGCAAAAGCGTGAAGGAGATAGCGTTCCAGCTCGAACTCAGCCACAAAACCGTCCACGTGCATCGCGCCAACGTGCTCGGCAAACTCCAGTGCAACAGCACCATTGAGCTGGTGCATTTTGCCCTCGACCACCAGCTGCTGACCGGCCACTGATGCGGCGTTCCCTGCGGCACATCATCCTCTCGCTGTTTATTATGCTGGCCTGGGGTACCGGCTGGCTGATGCTGTGGACGCTGAGCTTTTACCTCACCCACAACGGTCAGCAGGCGGCGCTGTTTTTACCCCAGGGCGTCTATCTGGCGCTGCTGATCGTGCTCTCGCGCCGCTTCTGGCCAGCGCTGATCCTCTCCACGCTGGGGGCGATGCTCTGGCTGCACAGCGAACAGCTGCTTACCCGCCCGCTGATACTGCTGGTGCCGCTGGTGGGCACCGTCTGCGCCTGGCTGGCGCAGCACTACTGGCACCGCTACCCCCTCTACTGGCAGCGCCTGTCGCTGCTGATCGCCGCGGTGACCTTCAACGCCCTGCTCCAGACCCTGATCCTGGCGCCGTTCCTCGACAGCCCGACCACCCTGCTGGCGCTGGCCTCCTTTACCGGCGGAGTGCTGCTGACCCCGTTCGTCTACCTGGTGTTTGAGTTTTTACGCCAGCAGCACCGCTATCATCTGCTGGGGCTCGATACCAGCAATCCCCCGCTGCGCACTTCGCTTATCATCTGGTGCAGCCTGTTTTTTATCATTGGCATCGGCACCCAGATGGTGCTCTCCCCCGCCCTTGAGCGGCTGCTGCTGATCGTGGTGTTTCTGCCCAACGTGGTGATGGCGTGGAAGTTTGGCTGGCAGGGCGGCGTGCTCTCCGGGCTGCTGGGGAGCATGATGATCACCATCGCCCGTCAGGTTGGCGTGGGGTTCAGCGATCTGCTGGAGCTGGAAATTTTTCTCGCCACCCAGTCGCTGCTGGGGATTGGGCTTGGGATCGCCATCAGCCGCCAGCAGCATCTGGCGATGAATCTCGATCACTATCGCCGTCGGCTGGAGGCGGAGCTGCAGGCCCGGCGCGCGCTGGCGGAAAAGCTGATCCACACCGAAGAGGACACCCGCAAGCACCTGGCCCGGGAGCTGCACGACGAGATTGGCCAGAACATCACCGCCATTCAGATCCAGTCCCAGCTGGTGAAGCGGGCCGGTGATACCCCCCAGACGCTGGAAGCCGCCGGGCAGATCAACGAGCTGGCCCGCCGCATTCACCACTCCACCCGCCAGCTGCTGCGCCAGCTTCGCCCTCCGGTGCTGGACGAACTCTCCTTAAACGAGGCGCTACACCATCTGGTAAACGAGTTCGCCTTTGCCGAGCGCGGCATTCAGTGCCGGTTTGATTACCGGCTCAGCGCGCCGCCCCAGAGCGAAACCCTGGTGTTCACCCTCTATCGATTACTTCAGGAATTGCTGAATAACGTCAGCAAACACGCCAACGCCAGCGAGGTCAGCGTTCTGCTCTGTGAGCACCATAACCGGCTGCGCCTGGAGGTAAAAGATAACGGCAGCGGCATCAGCACGCAGCAGAACTCCGGCTTCGGCATCCAGGGGATGCGCGAGCGGGTCCATGCCCTGGGCGGCGAGTTCACCCTGGAGTCGCAGGGCGGCACGCGCGTAATTGTTAACCTGCCCACAGTTTTGCAACAAACACACCGCTAACCAGGAAAAAGTCTTAGTCACGCCAGACTTTCTCTCATCCCTTTTTCGTCGCGCTTTCATACAGTCATTGCAAATGGAGAACGCCATGCCCGCACTGTCAGCTGAACAGGTTACCCAACGCTATCGGACACTGCGCCCGCGACTGCTGCTCTGCATGGTCATTGGCTACGCCGCGTTCTACCTGACGCGTAAAAGCCTCAATACCGTGCTGCCCGCGTTGCAGCTGGATCTGGGGCTGAGCAAGAGCGATATCGGCCTGATCGGATCGCTGTTTTACCTGAGCTACGGCCTGTCGAAATTTGCCGCCGGACTGTGGCATGACAGTAAAGGCCAGCGGGCGTTTATGGGCATTGGCCTGATGGCGACCGGGGTGCTGAACGTGCTGTTCGCCTTCGGCGACTCCCTGGCGCTGCTGCTGTTTATCTGGACGCTGAACGGCTTCTTTCAGGGATGGGGCTGGCCGCCCTGCGCCAGGTTGCTTACCCACTGGTACTCGCGTAACGAGCGCGGCTTCTGGTGGGGATGCTGGAACACCTCTATCAATATCGGCGGAGCCATTATTCCGCTGATCTGTGCCTTCGCCGCCCATCGCTGGGGCTGGCAGGCAGCGATGCTGACACCGGGGATCATCAGTATCGTGCTCGGCCTGTGGCTGACCACACAACTGCGGGGCACACCGCAGGAAGAGGGTCTGCCGACGGTCGGGGAGTGGCGCAGCGATCCGCTGGAACTGCGCCAGGAGCAGCAAAGCCCGCCGATGGGGCTGTGGCAGATGTTACGCACCACCATGCTGCAGAACCCGATGATCTGGCTGCTCGGGGCCTCCTATGTGCTGGTCTATCTGATCCGCATCGCCCTCAACGACTGGGGCAACATCTGGCTGGCGGAGAGCCACGGGGTGAACCTGCTGAGCGCCAACGCCACGGTGATGCTGTTTGAGGTCGGCGGCCTGCTCGGCGCGCTGTTCGCCGGATGGGGGTCGGATCTGCTGTTCAGCGGCCAGCGGGCGCCGATGATTTTGCTGTTCACGCTGGGGCTGATGGTGTCGGTCGCCGCCCTGTGGCTGGCCCCGGTTCACCACTACGCCCTGCTGGCGATGTGCTTTTTTACGGTGGGATTTTTTGTTTTTGGTCCGCAGATGCTCATCGGCCTTGCCGCCGTGGAGTGCGGACACAAGCAGGCAGCAGGCTCGATTACCGGTTTTCTTGGCGTGTTCGCTTATCTGGGGGCCGCGCTGGCCGGGTGGCCGCTGTCGCAGGTTATCGAACGCTACGGCTGGTCGGGGATGTTCAGTTTGCTCTCCATCGCCGCCGTACTGATGGGTTTACTCCTGATGCCCCTGCTGATGGCGGGCATCACCGCTTCTCGCAGTCACATAACGTCATAACAAGGGCTGAATAATGAAAACAACGCTTCTCTCTACCCTCATTGCTTCCGGGATCGCGCTGGCCACCTTAACCGGTGCCGCACAGGCCAAAGGCCGTCTGGTGGTTTACTGCAGCGCCACCAACGAAATGTGCGAAGCCGAAACCAAAGCGTTTGGCGATAAGTACGACGTCAAAACCTCGTTTATCCGCAACGGCTCCGGCAGCACGCTGGCGAAAGTGGACGCCGAGAAGAAAAACCCGCAGGCCGACGTCTGGTACGGCGGCACCCTGGATCCGCAGTCTCAGGCCGGTGAAATGGGGCTGCTGCAGCCGTATAAATCGAAAAACCTTGAGCAGATCATGGAGAAATTCCGCGACCCGGCGAAGGTGAAGGGCAACCTCTCCTCCGCGGTCTACGTCGGCATCCTGGGCTTTGGCGTCAACACCCAGCGCCTGAAAGAGAAGAACCTGCCGGTGCCGCAGTGCTGGAAAGATCTGACCAAACCGGAGTACAAGGGCGAGATCCAGATTGCCGATCCGCAGAGCTCCGGCACCGCCTACACCGCGCTGGCCACCTTCGTGCAGCTGTGGGGGGAAGATCAGGCCTTCGACTACCTGAAACAGCTGAACGGCAACGTCTCCCAGTACACCAAATCCGGCATCGCCCCGGCGCGTAACGCCGCCCGCGGTGAAACGGCCATCGGTATTGGCTTCCTGCACGACTACTCGCTGGAAAAAGAGCAGGGCGCCCCGCTGGAGCTGATCTCCCCGTGCGAAGGCACCGGGTATGAGATTGGCGGCGTCAGCATCCTGAAGGGCGCGCGTAACGAAGAGAACGCGAAGCTGTTCGTGGACTGGGTGCTGTCGAAAGAGGCGCAGGAGCTGGCATGGAAGCAGGGCAAGTCCTATCAGATCCTGACCAACACCACCGCCGAGACCTCCCCGAACTCGCTGAAGCTGGATGATCTGAAGCTGATTAGCTACGACATGGACAAGTACGGCTCAACGGACGTGCGTAAGGCGCTGATCAACAAGTGGGTCAGCGACGTGAAGATGGGTAAATAAGCCCACTCGTGCGGTAAATGCCGGGTGGCGGCTACGCCTTACCCGGCCTACAACATTCATCAACACCCGGAACACCTATGTCACAGACACTCGCTCTTCATCCCGTGAAAAAACGGGATGCGGTCTTCCTTTGGGTTTTCGTCGGCTGGCTGGCCTTTGCCCTGCTGCCGAGCTGGAGCCTGGATTACGGCCTGCTGGAGTCCACGCGCGACGAGATCCTCGACGCCTACAGCTGGTCGCACTTCAACATCAGCTGGCTGTGGTATCTCCTCCCCACGCTGCTGCTGGTGCGCCCGTTCAGTGAAGCGAAGCGCGAGCAGCGCAGCCGCCACTACCTGGACGCCGGCTGGGCGCTGCTGTGCATGGCCTTTGTGGTCATCAGCGCCACGATCGAAGGGCGCGGTTTAGGCTACGCCACCATCGTGCTCTTTGTGGCGCTGGGGGCGATCATGACCCTGGCCCTGACCCGGCTGGAGTGGCTGGGCGGCGACCGCTTTGTGATCGGCTCGCTGATCGCCATCGTCGCGCTAATCGGCATCTTTATCGTCTGGCCGAGCATCGCCATTTTCATTCCGATGTTCACCAATGACGCAGGCGAGTTCGCCCCGCTGGCGTTTATTAACGTGCTGTCGCAATCGCACATCATTCAGGTGATCATCAACTCGATCCTGCTCTGCGTGGCGGTCGGGATCGGCTGCACCTTCTTCGGCCTGGTGCTGGCGATCTACACCACCCGCATCGCCAAACGCAGCGCTATTATCGGGCGCATCTTCTCGATCCTGCCTATCGTGACCCCGCCGTTCGTGGTGGGCCTTGGCGTAACGCTGATGATGGGCCGCTCGGGCTACATCACCGAGCTGATGGTGGACTGGTTCGGGCTGACCAACACCAACTGGCTGTACGGCTTCACCGGCATCTGGCTGGCGCAGGTGCTGGCCTTTACCCCGATGGCGTTTATGATCCTCGACGGGGCGATCAAAACCATTCACCCCTCGCTGGAAGAGGCGTCTTACACCCTGCGCGCCAGCCGTTGGCAGACCTTCAACGGCGTCTTTGTGCCGCTGCTGAAACCGGCCCTGGCGAACGCCTTTTTGATCGTCATCGTTCAGTCGCTGGCGGACTTCAGTAACCCGCTGGTGCTGGGGGGCAACTTCGACGTGCTGGCGACGCAGATCTACTTCTACATCACCGGCTCGCAGCTCGACTACCAGGCGGCCAGCACCCTCGGCGCCTTCCTGCTGCTCTTCTCCCTGCTGGTGTTCTGCATCCAGTACATGTGGATCGGCAAGCGCTCCTACGTCACCGTCTCCGGCAAATCCTATCGCGGCGACGTTCAGCCCCTGCCGGTGACCCTGGTGTGGAGCGTGATCGCCCTGCTGGCGGTGTGGATCGCCTTTAACGCCCTGCTCTACGGCAGCATT
Organism: Leclercia adecarboxylata; assembly: GCF_023639785.1. NCBI lineage: Bacteria > Pseudomonadati > Pseudomonadota > Gammaproteobacteria > Enterobacterales > Enterobacteriaceae > Leclercia > Leclercia adecarboxylata. The sequence goes on along the minus strand of NZ_CP098325.1, from coordinate 927,742 downwards.
TTCTACGGCAGCTTTACCGTCAACTGGGGGGTGGATTACACCCTGACGCTGGATAACTTTATCAAGCTGTTCGGCCAGGGGATGAGCGACGGGGCATGGCCTTCGCTGCTGGATACCCTGCTGTACGCCGGGATCGCCGCGCCGATTACCGCCGCCTTCGGGTTGCTGATCGCGTGGATCGTGGTGCGCCAGCAGTTCAAAGGCAAAAAGACCATCGAGTTCACCACCATGCTGTGCTTTGCCGTTCCGGGCACCGTGGCGGGCGTCTCCTACATTCTGGCCTTTAACAGCGCCCCGGTGTACCTCACCGGCACCGCCGCCATCGTCATTATCTCAATGGTGATGCGTAACGTGCCGGTGGGGATTCGCGCCGGGATCGCGGGTCTGGGCCAGATCGATAAGTCGCTGGACGAGGCGTCGCTGAGCCTGCGTGCCGGGAGCTTGCGTACCATTACGCACATCCTGCTGCCGCTGCTGCGCCCGGCCATTCTGTCGGCGCTGATCTACAGCTTTGTGCGCGCCATTACCACCGTCAGCGCCATTGTGTTCCTCGTCACGCCGGATACCCGCGTGGCAACGGCCTACATCCTGAACCGCGTGGAAGACGGCGAATACGGCGTGGCGATTGCCTACGGCTCGATCCTGATTGTGGTCATGCTGGCGATCATTTTCCTCTTTGACTGGCTGATCGGTGAGGCACGAATCTCCCGCTCAAAAGCCAAAAACCAGGCGTAACACTATGACTCAGAAACATTTCGTTGAACTGCGCAACGTCACCAAACGCTTCGGCACGAACACGGTGATTGAAAACATCAACCTGGCGATCCCCCAGGGGCAGATGGTGACCCTGCTTGGCCCGTCGGGCTGCGGTAAAACCACGGTGCTGCGTCTGGTGGCCGGGCTGGAGAAACCCACCGACGGGCAGATCCTCATCGACGGCGAGGACGTGACCCATCGCTCCATTCAGCAGCGTGATATCTGCATGGTGTTCCAGTCCTACGCCCTGTTCCCGCACATGTCGCTGGGCGAAAACGTCGGCTACGGCCTGAAGATGCTCGGCGTGTCGCGCGGTGAAATCAAAGCCCGCGTCAAAGAGGCGCTGGCGATGGTGGATCTGGATGGCTTTGAGGACCGCTATGTGGATCAGATCTCCGGCGGCCAGCAGCAGCGCGTGGCCCTGGCCCGCGCCCTGATCCTCAAACCGAAAGTGCTGCTGTTCGATGAGCCGTTAAGTAACCTCGACGCCAACCTGCGTCGCAGCATGCGGGATAAGATCCGCGAGCTGCAAAAGCAGTTCAACATTACCTCCCTGTATGTGACCCACGATCAGAGCGAGGCCTTTGCGGTGTCGGATACGGTGCTGGTGATGAACAAGGGCAACATCATGCAGATTGGCTCCCCGCAGGATCTCTATCGCCAGCCCGCTTCGCGTTTTATGGCGAGCTTTATGGGCGATGCCAACCTGTTCCCGGCCACCTTCACCCAGGATTATGTGGCGATCCACGGCTATCGCCTGCCCCGCCCGCTGCACTTTGCTGCCATGGGTGCGGGCACCGTCGGCGTGCGTCCGGAGGCGATCACCTTAAGCCAGCACGGCGAGGCCAGCCAGCGCTGCGTGATCCGTCACGTCGCCTACATGGGCCCGCAGTACGAGGTGATTGTGGAGTGGCACGGACAGGAGATTTTGTTGCAGGTGAACGCCACGCGGCTGCAGCCGGATGTGGGGGAAACGTATTTCCTGGAGATCCACCCGTACGGGATGTTTGTGCTGGCGGATGTGGCATAGGCTGTATCCCCCCTTCCAGTGGATTGAGGGAGCCTCACAAAAAAATAGCGGCACGGTCGGCCCCCTCTCCATTCAGGGAGAGGGCTGGGGTGAGGGGGAGCATGCGACTGAGGTGGTGGTTCCGTTCACCTTAATTTACTTGCTTCTCTGTAAACCACGTCACCCGTGAACGTGTAAAGCGGTGATTGAATTACTGGCGTAAGCATAGGTGCGGTAATTGATGCCCGGCGGCGCTGCGTTTGCCGGGCCTACGGTTCCCCCAACCTGTTTCACTTAAGGCCTCTAAATTTTAGTACTTTTCTGTAAACCCCCCTTCCTCTCGCTTGTCGCATTCTGTACGATTAATATACAAAACCAACAGCAATTAGAGGGATACTAAATGCCAGTTGATGAAAGTATAAAACCCACATCAGGAACACCCATTGTACCCGGTGGAGTCAGACAACTCACGATAGGTGAAATTGCATTAGCCAGGACTTTGTTTGGTGGAAGTCTGATCTATAGCCGCATTTGGGTACATCGGGAAGGCTATTTACCATTCAACCTGCAACCTGTAGATGTTGCAATGGCCCCTGACGGCGAATTATGGTTTAGAGAAGGAACTTATTCACCGGATTTTTCTTTAGAAAGAGAGCTGCAGAAGAAACACAGATTTATGCATGAAATGGTTCATGCATGGCAAGCACAAAAGGGAATGTTTGTTAGAACCAGAGGGTTATTCTCTCGCTTAGCCGATTATAGTTACAGTTTAGACAAAGCTGATTTTCTCCATTATGGGCTAGAACAACAAGCATCAATTGCCAGCGATTATTGGCTACTCCTTACATATGGTTTTAATAATGATACGTTATATTTAACAGAATATAGAGATTATCATCCGAATGTATCTACTCATGAACTCATTAGAAAATACAAATCAGTATTGAAAGGATTTCCAGGATGAATAAATTAATCATATTATTTTTCATTTTTATCCTTACGGGTTGTCCTGGTGGAGGAAAAAAAGCATCTATACATCGTAGTGTGTTTATGCAAGGTAATACCATCTGCTTTACTATAAACAAGAATGATATTCTGGAACGTTATAGCATTTACTATTGGCCTAATAAAAAATACACAATTTTAAAAGCAAAAGATAATATTTCATTATCATATCCTGAAACATGCACGAACGTTAAATTGCCAAAGGGATATAACTACAATATTGCTTATAGTTTAAATGGAGTCAGTTACTCTGATTCATTTTTTATCGACAACGATGGAAACCGCTAATTATGTCACTACCAGCTTATTTATTTCTGTATGATGAAAATGGAATGCAAATTCCAGGAGATTGCATGGCTTCAGGCCGTGAGGGTGCAATAGAAGTTATGAATAGCAGTTACGGCGTAAGGCAGCCAGTAGACAGCAATACAGGAAACATGACAGGATGTAGACAACATAGCCCTTTAGTCATTCATAAGCAACTTGATAAAACCAGCCCTTTCTTTGCCATCGCTGTGTGTGAGCAAAAGAGATTTCAAAAAGCGGTTCTTAAATATTATGAAATCGTTGAAGCAGGAATAGAGGTGGAAATTTATAATATTAAGCTAGAGGGTGTCGTAGTTTCTTCTGTAGATTTTAATCATGTTTATTATCCTGGTAGTTCTACCCCAAACATGCATGAAGTAGTGGGATTTAGATTCCGAGGTATCGAATGGAATTATGTAAGAGGAAACATCAAATATGATGATGCATGGATGAAGCCAGCAAAACAGAATGAGACGCAAAAATAAATTAAAGGGGACAATCGTAGAGCCAGTCATTGGCTTAAATGACTGGCATTACACATTTGGCTGCCGTTTTCGTATTTGCTGCTTCTCCCTTAGGGACAAAGGATCCGCAATATTTCTCTGGTCCTTAAAGCAAGCAACGTATGGTGAAAGATCCCCTTTTAAGTCGAATGCTCCCTCATTATTCCAGCCCTCCCCCAGTGAAGAGAGGGAGCCGCCCGAAGAAAGAATTTTTAACGAAAGTTCCTCAACCGAAACCGATCGTGCGGCACTATCCTTAGCGCCGGGCAGTAATCTCAGCAATGTCTTTCGGCGTCGTCCTGCAACACCCGCCAATCAACTTCGCCCCTGCCGCCAGCCACTGCGGCAAATACCCCGCCAGCGTCTCGCACGCCTCGCCGTGGTGATGCCAGGTTTTGGTCGTCGCGTCGTAATGCTCCCCTGAATTGGGATACACCACCAGCGGCAGCGGGGTCAGACTTTGCAGATGCAGCAGCGCGGCAGTGGTGTTCTCCAGCGCAATACAGTTAATCCCCAGCGCCACCACCTGCGGATATCCGGCCAGCGCGGCTACGACATCACACAGCGGCGTGCCGTCGCTCAGGTGTTCGCTGTCTCGAAGGGTAAACGAGAACCACGCCCGGGCGCGGGGATAGTCCGTCAGCAGTGCCGCCAGGGCTTTAATTTCAGTGAACGACGGCAGAGTTTCGCAGGCCAGCAGGTCGGCCCCGGCGTCCAGCAAGGCCTCCACGCGCGGGCGGTGAAAATCGGCAAACACCTCTGCGCTGCGCACGTAGTCGCCACGGTATTCCGACCCGTCCGCCAGGAATGCGCCGTAAGGCCCTACCGAACCGGCGACCAGCAACGGGCCGGCCTGGGGGTTTTCCGCCAGATACGCTTCCCGGGCCTTGCGCGCCAGCTCCACGCTTTTGCCAATCAGCGTGCGGGACTGCGCCTCATCCAGCCCGCGAGCGGCAAATCCCTCCGGCGTGGCCTGGTAGCTGGCGGTGATCGCCACCTGCGCCCCGGCGCGGAAGTAGTCGAGATGCACATCGCGAATAAGCTCCGGGTTCTCCATTAATACTTTTGCCGACCACAGGCTGTCGGCCAGGTTGCAGCCGCGCGCTTCCAGTTCCGTTGCCATCGCCCCGTCCAGCACCACAAACGGCTGGGATTCAAGGATGGCGGTAAGCGGATTATTCTGCGACATGTTCAGGCTCCTGGGTTTTCAGATTCTGGGTAAGGTAGTACGCCCCGTAGCAGAGCGCCACAAACGGCAATCCACAGTAAAGGGCAATACGCTGGCTCGGGTCAAACGCCAGGCCGACACAGGCCACCAGGCAGAGGACAAAGCCCAGCACCGGCACCAGCGGATACCACGGGGCGCGATACTGTAACGCGCTCAGGGGCTTGCCCGCCTGCAGATGACGACGGCGGAAAATAAAGTGCGAGGCGCAGATGCTGATCCACACCGCCACCACCGCAAAGCCGGAAATGGCCGACAGCGCGACAAACACCGTGTCCGGCGCCACCACGCTTGAGAAGAGCGCCAGCACGCCGCCGAGCATCGATACCGACAGCGCGGTGAGCGGTACGCCGTTTTTATTCACTCTGGCAAAGCAGCGCGGCAGAGTGTTTTCGTTCGACAGCGACCACAGCATCCGCCCGGAGGCGTAGAGCCCGGAGTTGGCCGCCGAGAGGATCGCCGTCAGGATGACAAAGTTGACGATGTCCGCTGCATAGGGAATGCCGACCTTTTCAAACACCAGCACGAACGGGCTTTTCTCCACCCCGGCCTGCTGCATCGGGATCAGCGCCGCCAGCACAAACACGGTGCCGATAAAGAAGATAATCAGGCGGGCAATGGTGGTGCGGATGGCAACCGGAATCACCTTGTGCGGGTTTTCGGTTTCCCCGGCGGCAATGCCGATAAGCTCGGTGCCGGAGAAGGCAAAGTTAACCGCCACCATGGTCATCAGGATCGGCAGGCCGCCGTGGGGGAACCAGCCTTCGGCGGTGAGGTTGCTCAGCCCCGGCGCAGGCGTTCCGTCCTGCATCGGGATAAAGCCAAAGATGGCCGCGCCACCCAGAATAATAAAGGCGATGATGGTGATCACTTTCACCAGCGAGAACCAGAACTCCCCTTCGGCAAAGAAGCGGGTCGAGATGACGTTGAGGGCAAAGATCGCCGCGCAGAAGACCACGCACCACACCCAGACCGGCACCTGCGGAAACCAGTACTGCATGCAAAAACCGGCGGCGGTAAAGCTCGACCCGAGCGCGACGGTCCAGGTGAGCCAGTAGAGCCACGCCACGGTGTAGCCGGTTGCCGGGCCGAGATAACGCGCAGCATAGACGTGAAAGGCGCCGGTTTCGGGCATCGCGACGGAGAGTTCGCCCAGACACTGCATCACCAGCCAGACCACCAGCGCGCCGATGAGATAGGCCAGCAGCGTGCCCGCCGCCCCGGTGGTCGAAATAATGTAACCCGTATTAAAAAACAGCCCTGTGCCAATCACGCCGCCAAGCGACAGCATGATCAGGTGGCGAGTCTTCATGGTGCGCTGAAGCTGCCCGTTTTGTTGTGTTTGCATATCACCTTCTATACGTATGGACATCTAAACATCCAAAAGAAGGTGTTTTTATACCGCGATTGTTAACAAATTGCTAGCCATGCACCAGACGAAGGTTAGCGCGACGGGCGCTTAAACGAGGATGAACCGTATGAATAACGTAGAGAAAGGGTCGCCATGCCATCTGACACCTCCTGCAAGCAGATACTTACAGCATGTACTGCCCCGCTCCCCTCGTCGGTCAGACGAAAGTGGGATCTGTTTTACCTGACTAAACTTTAGAGGGAGTGTGCAACGCCCGGCGGCGCTCCGCTTGCACGGGCCTACAAACCACGACAGGTAGGCCGGGTAAGGCATCGCCGCCACCCGGCAACAGCCCGCACTAAAGCATGAGAATGTTAAAACTCGCAAAACACTCTATAGTCGTAGTGTTTCATTAACAAAGGATGCACTAATGCGATTTAACGGACTGACCAAAGGGTTTTTCATTCTCATACTCCTGCTTGTCACCTGGGCGTTTTTTGATGTCCTGGCGCCCTACTTCTCGGCGATCCTGTGGGCCGCTATCCTGGCGGTGATTTTCTACCCGGTCAAAAACGCCCTGCGTATCAGGTTGGGAGATCGTAACGGGCTGGCGGCGCTGCTCAGCGTTCTGCTGATCTGCCTGATTGTTTTTATTCCGCTGATGGTGATCTTTTCCTCGTTAGCCTATGAACTTAATGTCGTTTATACGCGCCTGCAGCAAAACGACACCCAGTTTTCCACCGTGGTGGCGAGTCTGTTCAACCATCTGCCCCACTGGCTGCGCACGCTGATGATCGAACACGATCTCGATACTGCCGCGCAGATCCAGCAGAAGCTCTCTGAGGCGGCGTTAAGAGGCGGGCAATACCTGGCCGGCAGCGCCTTCCTGATCGGTAAAGGCACCTTTGGCTTCGCCATCAGCTTTGGCGTGATGGTCTATCTCCTGTTCTTCCTGCTGAAAGATGGCCCCTGGCTGGTGCGCCAGATCCTCGACAGCCTGCCGCTGTCGAATTTTGCCAAACACCATCTGTTTGCCAAGTTTGCCGGGGTCGCCAGAGCGACGGTAAAAGGCACGGCCGTGGTAGCACTGGTGCAGGGTTTGCTGGGCGGGATCGCCTTCTGGATAGTCGGTATCAAGGGCAGCATTTTGTGGGGGGCGCTGATGGCGTTCCTGTCCCTTATCCCGGCGGTGGGCTCGGCCATCATCTGGGTACCGGCGGCCATCTTCCTCTTCGCCACGCAGCAACTCTGGCAGGGGCTGTTTATCGTCGGGTTCTTTGTGCTGATCGTGGGGCTGGTGGATAACATTCTGCGTCCGCTGCTGGTGGGTAAAGACACCAAAATGCCCGACTATCTTATTCTGATCACCACGCTGGGCGGGATGGAGATTTACGGCATCAATGGCTTTGTGATTGGGCCGTTGATCGCGGCGCTGTTTATCGCCTGCTGGAATCTGCTCTCGGGGCGCGATCATGCCGGTAATGCCGAAGAAATTGATGACGCGATTATCGAAGAAGGTAAAAATTCGCCTGACTTATGAATTAGATATATTCTCTGCCAATGGAATATATCGCAATCTAAAAGGAATGCGCCTTGCGTATCGCCACTATTACTAACTGGGCATACGGTGCCACGGTCTGTCTGACCATCGCTTCAGGGGTGGCCATGTTGATGGCCTCCAGCGCCGAAAAGGTGGAGCGACAGGCCGTAGAACAGCGCTACGTCTTCGATCAACTCACCGAAGAGGTGGAGGTGGACGCCTGGGCGCTCTCGGATCTGGCCCGCCTGTACGTTATCAAGCAGGCGCCCCCGGTGGCAGACGCGTATCGCCAGAAAGCGGCCTCCATGGCTGGAGTCGAGCATCGCCTGCAAAAACTGCAGGACGCGGGTGCCAGCGATGAGGAGCTGGCCCTGCTGCACGAAGGGTTAACCCAGGCCGATGCTCTGCAGGATGAACAGCAGCGCGCCATCGCCAGCGTCAGCAGCGGGCAGCAGGCGGAGGCCATCGAACGGCTTTATGGCGAGCGCTATGAAAGCGAACTGGAACAGGTGCAGAATCAGATCGACCATTTCCGCCAGATGCTGGACCGCCGCACCGACGTGGCGATTGAAGATGCCACGGCAAAATCCCACGGGCTGCGGACCCTCTCCGAGGTGATGGTCGGCCTGACCGCGCTGATGTTCCTGTTTGTGCTCGGTTTTATCCTTAAGCGCCGGGTGCTGCGCCCGGTGGTCCGTCTGAGCGACGTGGTCAACCGGCTGGCGTCCCAGGATTATGCCGTCGAAGCCCCGGATTACCGTCAGATCGACGAGATTGGCGATATGGCCCAGGCGATCCGCATCTTCCGTGAAAACGGCCTGGTGCGGCAGCGGCTGGAAAAAGAGCGCGACGCCGACTGGGCGATCCGCGAACTGCTGGCGCGCATGACGCAGCGCCTGCAGGGGTGTGAATCCGTCGAGGACGTGCTGAACGTGGCGCGGCTGTTCGCTCCCAGCATTGCGCCGGGGATCGCCGGGCGGCTTTATCTTCTCGAACAGGATCCGTGGCAGATGCGCTGTGCCGCCGAGTGGCTCAACCCGCAGGGCGAGCCCGATCCCTTCCATCCGGACCAGTGCTGGGCGGTACGTCGTGGCCAGAGCCATCCGCCGGTCAACGGCGAGCCGGATATCGCCTGCTATCACCTGCCCGACAGCAGCGCCCGGCATGCCCTTTGCGTGCCGCTGATTGCCCAGGGCGAAGCCATCGGCCTGCTCTCCTTCCAGAATCTCACCCCGGCGATGGCCCCGTCCCGCGCCTATCTGGAGCTGATGGCCGAAGCGCTGGGTCTGGCGCTGGCCAACCAGCGTCTGCGCGATGCCCTGCTGGAAAAAGCGCTCTTCGATCCGCTGACCGGGCTGCGCAACCGCCACCATCTGGAAGATGCCCTGCGCACCCAGATGAACCAGGCGCTGCACAGCGGTCACCCGGTAAGCTGCCTGATGATCGACATCGACCACTTCAAAGCCATCAACGACAGGCTGGGACACGAGGCGGGCGACCAGGTGATCAAAAGCGTGGCGGCGATTGTCCAGCGCGCGGTAAGCGACAAGGGCATGCCGTTCCGCTATGGCGGGGAGGAGTTTCTGGCCCTGCTGCCGGGCGCCGATGAAGCGGCGGCGTTTGCCACAGCCAGCGAAATCCATTCCGCCGTGCACAGCCTGGCGCTGCGCTACGAGCTGTCGGAGATTGGCCCAGTGGATGTGTCCATCGGCATTGCCAGCTATCCCCAGCACGCGCAGGGTGAAAACCTGCTGCGCGCTGCCGACGTGGCGTTGTACCGGGCGAAAGAGCTGGGGCGTTCAAGGATTGTGAGTTTTGGGATGCTGGAGGCGGGGAACCAGCCGCCGGGGGCGAATATCTGATATCGACAGCCTGGCGGGTAATTTTTGCCTGCCAGGCTGGCGAAGATTAGTTCATTGCCGCCAATAAGGATAAAGCCTGGGGGCTCTTCTGGACAATGCGGATCAGCAACGCCGCCTGACGGTTAGGTTTTGCCAGGCCCTGCTCCCAGTTCTGATAGGTCTTCGTTGCAGTGTGCAAATATCTTGCAAACAGCGCCTGAGACAAATTCAAATCATGACGGATCCCTTTTAGTTCTTCCGGTGTTAACTCCGTTTCCTTACGCACTGCGACGTGATGGGTACGAAGCGTCCGCTTACCTTCCTTATGCTCCTGTAAGGCATCCATACCTTCCATTAATTCTGAAAAAATATCTCTGCTCATCACTCTCCCTAATCGCTTCCATTGCGTCACCTCATCCCGTTCCCTGACGCATTCTATACCCAGATTGGGTATAATTGTACATCAATCTTAGCTAATGCAACTTTGTGAGTACCATGAAGTATTGATAGCGTTTGTACCCGGCCAGTCAGAGGCTTTTCGTATGAGTACAGGTTCTTGAGATGTTCTACACTGGCAGAAGCGACTCCTGCCATTGTCTACAGAAATGATTACCATCGAAAAATCCTATCCGACCTCAACCGACTCTCAGACGCTCATCGATCAACTCTCCTCAGAGCTTGCCGCGATCACCGGCGACAGCGGTAAAAGCCATTTCGACCCGCGGGATGTCTCCGGGGCGCGGGCGATGTGGGTGATAGCGAAAGATGAGAATAATCAGCCTGTGGGCTGTGGTGCATTCCGCCCATTGACTGAGACCACTGCCGAACTGAAACGCATGTTCTCTGACCGGAGCTGCCCGGGTACTGGCGCGGCGCTACTCGCCTGGCTTGAAGAGGCGGCGCGGGGAATGGGCTACCTGGAGCTGTGGCTTGAGACGCGCAAAATTAACACCCGCGCGGTGCAGTTCTATTTAAAGCATGGCTATGTGCAGAGAGAAAACTATGGCCCCTATATCGGGCGCGACGAGGCCATCTGTTTTGCCAAAAGGTTAAGCGGCTAGCCCGGTTACACTCCCGGCAGGATCGCGTATCATCGCCCTTCGGATTGATGACTGATACTGCCTCCCATGAACCTCCCTTTTCTCTGTTATTTTCTGCTGGCTCTGGCCGCCGCGGGCAGCGCCTTGCTGCCTCATCCTCTGGCGATGTGGTTTCTGCTCGCCAGCGCGCTGACGTTTGTAATCTACGGTGCCGATAAAATGGCGGCCCGCAAAGCCTGGCGCAGGGTGCCGGAATCGACCTTACTGGTATGTGGCGTTGTCGGGGGATGGCCGGGGGCGATCTTCGGCCAGCAGCTGTTTCGCCATAAAACCCAAAAGCAGCCTTTCAAAACCTATTTTAGGGTGAGCGTGATTCTCAACGTTGGGGTGCTGGTACTGGCGGCCTGGTGGTTCCAGTATTTGTGAAATAGCGATGAATACGGGCGGTCAAAAACAGTGGCGAGCAGTCATCCTGCCCGCCATGGATATTATTTCGCGCAATAAACCCGCGCTTCGCGAGGGGTATAAATCCCAAGGGTGACGACACGCAATAACACATCCGTGCCGGATTCCTGTACTTCGGTACGAATAACTTTATCCGCGCCGCCGCAGACTTGCGCCGCATCAATCGTTTTAGACTGGCCAATCCCATTAATAAAGAAGGATTGTTTAATTTCCTGCGTGGGCTTTTCAGCCACCCCGCTGTTGATCCTGAAAGTTTGTTGGGCGCAGCCGGACAGGGCAACGGTGACAAACGCTATCATCATTAACTTTTTCATAATTTTCTTAGGTTGGGGAGGAACAGTCCGGGATGGTATGCCCGCCCCCCTGACGGACATATCCGACCAGCGGGGATATCGGGAAACTTACGTGTTCTATTGATTCGCCATTGATATATGTAATTTCGACAAATTTTTTTTGTTAAATGAGTGTGTGCGGAGAGTAAGAAAAAAGCACCTGCGCGGCATATTTCCCCTTATCTCTGCCCTCTCCCTGCATGGAGAGGGAGCCGATCGTGCCAGGATTTTCTCCCTTCATACCCCCCTGAAAGCGCGATAACCGTCACATTATGCCAGGCTTTATATTCATCAAAGAAAAGGGAACACTCATTTGAAAAATGCGAAATACGACATGCCCTTGCGTGACAACGGGTTCGTTGGTCTGGGGGATTACGCGGCTATCGGTGAAGGACGCTCGGTAGCGCTCATCGCCCCGGATGGTTCGATCGACTGGTGGGGGGCGCCTAATCTCGATTCGCCGCCCCTCTTTGACCGCTTGCTGGATCCCAACATTGGCGGCTTTTTCAGCCTGACGCCTGCGACTGAATACACCGTCTCCCGCGCCTATCGCGAGGACAGCAATATCCTCGAAACCCGCTACGAGACCAAAGACGGCACGGCGCTGTTAACCGAATCCATCAACAGTACCCTGGCGGGCCGCCTGCCCTGGAGCGAGCTGGCCCGCCGTCTGGAAGGCGTGCGTGGCACCGTGACGTTCAGGCTTCAACTGCGCTTCGGGACGATGATCGAAACGCGATCGCCCTGGCGCTCAGATACCGACAAGGGCAGCGTCTATCATATCGGCGACCTGATGGCGATGCTGCACACCAGCGACAACGTGGTTATTACCCGTGCCGATGATGAAGAGGTCGAGGCGGAGATCGTCCTGAAAAAAGGGAGCCGGGAGGTCGTCGCCCTGCTGGTGACTCTGAATGAGCCGCTGGCGGTCCCGGACATTCAGGCGATTGATAACCGAATTGAGACCAGCCACACCGCCTGGCAGGACTGGGTAAAGGGGCTGAAATACGACGGTCTCTATAAAGATCATGTTATTCGCTCCGCGCTGGCGCTGAAGTTCCTCTGGTACTCCCCCACCGGCGCGCTGGCCGCAGCCGCCACCACTTCCCTGCCGGAGGGACCCGGCGGCAGCAAAAACTATGATTACCGCTTTGCCTGGGTGCGCGATGCCTGCCTGATTATCAAAGCCTTTACCTATCTGGGCACCCTTGAGGAGTGTAAGGCGGCCTTCTCCTGGCTGTCGAAAACCATCGTCAAACACGGCCCGGAGATGCGGGCCTGCTACACCCTCGATGGCGAACTGGTGCCGGAAGAGACCTACCCCGAACTGCAGGGCTACCGGGATTCGCAGCCGGTCCGCCTTGGCAATAACGCCCGCAACCAGCGCCAGCTGAGCATGTATGGCGATATGCTTGGCGTGGCGAAGCTGTTCGTCGAGGCGGGGCATATTCTGGATATCGGCACGTCGCGATTCCTGGGGCACCTGGCCAACCAGTGCGCCGACCGCTGGCGTATGAAGGACTCCGGGATCTGGGAGCTGCCGGAGGAGCGGCATTACACCCACTCGAAAATGGCCTGCTGGCTGGCGCTGGACTGCGCCGTGGTGCTGGCCGAGAGCAAACATATCGAACCCACCTGGAAGGCGCGCTGGGCCCGGGAGCGGGACCGCATTCGCGACTGGATTGAAGAGCACTGCTGGTCTGAAACGCATCAGGCTTACTGTTTTTACGTGGGGGATGGCGGGCAGCTGGATGCGTCGCTCACGCTCGTGTCGCGCTACGGTGTGAAGGTAAACCCGAAACGCATGAAGCTGACCTATCAGGCGATCCAACGCGAGCTGGGCCACAACAGCGCGATGATCTACCGCTACAGCGGCGTTGAGCAGGAGGAGAGCACCTTTATCGCCTGCGCCTTCTGGCTGGCGGAGGCCTGGGCCTCAATGGGGGAGCCGGAACGGGCTGAGGAGAACATGGATGAAATACTCAAGACGCTGTGTCACCGCGGCAATGTTGAAACCTTCAATGAGATGTTCGATACCCGCACCGGCGAGTGGGTCGGCAATATGCCCCAGGGGTTAAGCCACCTGGCGCTGATCTGCGCGGCACAGGCTGTCAGCGAGCACCGGAAGGGTAAATAACAATCCTTTCGGATTACTAAAAAAGCTATCATCGCCACACCTGCCTGTTGGAAAAACAGGCAGGCACTCATTCCCTGACAATATTGATCACATTCCTCATATTACAGATAGAAAGAAAATGATAATCCCGGTACTCTTCTCAAAAACACGCCAGCTATTTTATTTTCACCCGGGATGGATAATGAATGATTTAATCTTTCTTGTAGATCAAGAGACGTATGATGATTTTTCAACCAAAGAGATTATTACTACTTTAATTACCGATGGCGAAGAAATAGAGCTTGAGAACGCCACCAAAAAAGGCAAGACGTTTATAGCGCCCAAAAACAAATCTGAAGCAGAAACAGAACAAAAAGAGAAAGGTTTTCTAAACTACCAGAATGCGGGTATTGCTATGGCCGTCGCTGCCCGGCTGCTTCCATTGCCCATCGCCGTTCTCGTTAATGCCGCTCCGGCTGCGTTTTCACTGTATCAACTCCTGAGCAAGAAAGACGAAAAGGACGTTCCGGTTGATACACTTAAACATTCTGCACATGCGTTTGATAAATATATGAAGCGCATCAGTATGACGCCAGAAATAGCATTGAGTCACCACTATCATTTTCAGCCCGGGCACCCGCAAATAAACCAGGCGTATATTAAACATCCTCTGTCGAAGCCCGGCTCAGAAAAAGAAAACTATTATATTCTCAGTGACACGCTGGATGACATCCTGCTGCAAGAGCGTGAAACGGAAATGATTAAAGTGTTTGTCAGTCTGGGTGCGACAAAAATAGAAATACGCAAAGAGGCGAAATCACGGGCATTCGATCAGATTAAGGCCAAAGTAAAAGCCACCACTGCTGTCGCTTCAGGCGAAGCAAGTTTAAAAATGGAATCCGACCTGTCCGATACCGGCACCGATGTACGCGTCATTAGGTTAGCGGGTCGGGAGTGGAAAAAAGGGATGGTTCTTGAAAAAGAGCAGTTTAACTGGTTGCCATTTGAACCTTCCTGGGAGGCCATTGTATTTGCCAGAGAGATAGGCGGCTGTGTGAGTGCTGAACTGGACCTTAAAAAGCTGAGCGTATTCTCCTCCAACAAAGAAGCCCGCTTCGGGATGGGAATCAAAACGCTTAAGGGTACAGCGAACGCCAACATCGATCTAAGCCAGGAGCAGGACGAGAGTTACAGCGTGTATGTGGAGTTTAATGAGCCGGTGTAGATAACACCCTTCAGGCCAGTTGCCCCTGGATATCAGGGGCAATGGCGAAATCAGTGCAGAATAGCTTTAAGCGCGAGCGCCATAAAAGGTCGCAAGGAGCGCTTCTGGAAAGGCGTTACGCCGGTGATGGCGCAGGCGTTCAGATAGCTGTCCAGCGCATCCCGGGCGGCCACTTTCAGCTCGTTGACATCCCTCGCCATAAAGCGGGCTTCACTTCTGGTATGCAGAAAGACACCACGGAACATATCAATCACCGGATCGTAGGTCACCCGGGCTTTATGTCCGTCGATAAAGAGAGTAGTAGAGCGGCTCATCCTTGAGAATCATCCTAATCAACTTAATTTGTGTGGATATTACGCCCCATAAATCAAATTAAAAAGCAGTTTTGAAACTAAAAAAAATTTTTGAATTATCAACTCGCCTCATAACCGTATTCACCTTTTGAGAATAATCCCACCAACATCGCCGTCTATGCTTAACGTTTAAAAAAAGACGACAACGTCGCACCCTCTTTGACCGTTACTTTCCCTTTAAATACCGGAGGCCTGGCATGAGCAACCAAGGCGAATACCATGACGATGGACAGCCGCACGACTTCAGCCTGTCTCGTCGGGATCTGATAAAAGCAAGTGCCGCAGCGGCGGCAACCGCGGCGGTGTATCCCTGTTCTGCGCTGGCCGAGGGCGAACCCGCCGTTACGCCCGCGCCGGAGATGATGCCGGTGACGTTTCGCGTCAATGGCGAGGAGCAGCAGCTGGAGGTGGATACCCGCACCACCCTGCTGGATGCCCTGCGCGAGAACCTGCACCTGACCGGCACCAAAAAAGGCTGCGACCACGGGCAGTGCGGTGCCTGCACCGTCATCGTTGACGGGCGCAGGATCAATTCCTGCCTCACCCTGGCCGTGATGCACCAGAACGCCGACATCACCACCATCGAGGGACTGGGCACGCCTGACAATCTGCATCCCATGCAGGCGGCGTTTGTCAAACACGATGGCTATCAGTGCGGCTACTGCACGCCGGGGCAAATCTGCTCCTCGGTGGCAGTGCTGAAAGAGATTGAAGCGGGGATCCCGAGCCACGTCACCCTCGATCTGGTCTCCCCGCCCGAAATGAGTGCGCAGGAGATCCGCGAGCGCATGAGCGGCAACATCTGCCGCTGCGGCGCGTACGCCAATATTCTCGCCGCCATTGAAGACGTCGCCGGAGGGAAGACATCATGAAAGCCTTCACCTATGAACGGGTACAAACTCCGGCCGAGGCGGCGGCCAGCGCCCGACGCACCCCTGGCGCGAAATTTATCGCCGGCGGGACCAATCTGCTGGATCTGATGAAGCTTGAAATTGAAACGCCCACCCATCTGATCGACGTGAACGGCCTGGGGCTGGATAAGATTGACGCCACCGACGAAGGTGGCTTGCGCATCGGGGCCCTGGTGCGTAACACCGATCTGGCCGCCGATGAGCGCGTGCGCCGTGACTATGGCGTACTCTCCAGAGCGCTGCTGGCCGGAGCCTCTGGCCAGTTGCGCAACCAGGCTACGACGGCGGGCAATCTTCTCCAGCGTACCCGCTGCCCCTACTTTTACGATACGAACCAGCCCTGCAATAAGCGCCTACCCGGCAGCGGCTGTGCAGCGCTGGAAGGGTTTAGCCGTCAGCATGCGGTGGTAGGGAGCAGCGAAGCCTGCATCGCCACCCATCCCGGCGATATGCCCGTGGCGATGCGCCTGCTGGACGCGGTGGTGGAAACCATCAATGCGGACGGAAAAACGCGCAATATCCCCCTCGCCGATTTCTATCGTGCCCCGGGGAAGACGCCGCATATCGAGACCGTCCTGACCCCCGGCGAGTTGATTACCGCCGTCAGCCTGCCGCCGCCGGTGGGTGGGCAGCACATCTACCGTAAGGTCCGCGATCGCGCCTCCTACGCCTTTGCGCTGGTGTCGGTGGCGGCGATTGTCCAGCCGGACGGCAGCGGCCGCGTCGCGCTGGGCGGCGTGGCGCATAAACCCTGGCGGGTGGCGCAGGCCGATGCCCAAGTCACTCAGGGGGCGCAGGCGGTGTATGACGCGCTGTTTGCCGACGCCCACCCAACGCCTGAAAACAGGTTCAAACTTACCCTGGCGAAGCGAACGCTTGCCTCCGTGCTGACAGAAGCGAGGGCTCAGGTATGAAATTTGAGAAACCGGCCGGGGAAAACCCAATCGATCGGCTGAAAGTCGTCGGACAGCCTCACGATCGTATCGACGGCCCGCTAAAAACCACCGGCAAGGCGCACTATGCCTACGAATGGCATGATACCGCGCCCAACGCGGCCTATGGCTACGTGGTCGGCTCGGCCATCGCCAAAGGCGAGATCGCCGCCATCGACACTCAGGGCGCGAAAAAAGCGCCGGGCGTGCTGACGGTGATCACGGCCAGCAGCGCGGGCGCGCTCGGCAAGGGCGAGCGTAACGCGGCCACGCTGCTGGGCGGCCCGAAAATAGAACATTACCATCAGGCCATTGCGCTGGTAGTAGCCGAGACCTTCGAGCAGGCCCGGGCGGCGGCGGCGCTGGTGCAGGTTCAGTACCGGCGTGACAAGGGCGCATACTCTCTGGCAGAGGAAAAACCCGCCGTCAGCCAGCCGCCGGAGAAGACCCCGGACAAAAACGTAGGTGATTTTAACGCAGCCTTTAACGCTGCCGAGGTGAAGATAGACGTCACCTATACCACCCCCGACCAGAGCCATATGGCGATGGAACCGCACGCCTCGATGGCCGTCTGGGACGGCGATAAGGTGACCCTCTGGACCTCCAATCAGATGGTGGCATGGTGTCGCACCGACCTGGCGGCGACGCTGAAGATCCCCGAAGAGAACGTGCGCATCATCTCCCCGTATATCGGCGGGGGATTTGGCGGCAAGTTGTTCCTGAGAAGCGATGCCCTGCTGGCCGCGCTGGCGGCCCGCGCCGTGAAGCGCCCGGTGAAGGTGATGCTGGCGCGCCCGACGATCCCCAACAACACCACCCACCGCCCGGCGACCATTCAACACATTCGTATCGGGACCGACAAGGCGGGGAAAATTACCGCCATCGCCCATGACAGCTGGTCCGGCAATCTGCCCGGCGGCACGCCGGAGACGGCGGTGCAACAGACGGAGCTGCTCTACGCGGGTGAGAATCGTCATACCGGCCTGCGGCTGGCAAAACTGGATCTGCCCGAGGGTAACGCCATGCGCGCCCCCGGTGAAGCGCCGGGCTTGATGGCGCTTGAGATCGCCATCGATGAGATGGCGGAGAAAGCGGGCATCGATCCGGTTGAGTTTCGCATCCTCAATGATACTCAGGTCGATCCGGCAGATCCCAACCGCCCCTTCTCCCGGCGACAGCTTATTGAGTGCCTGCGCACCGGGGCCGAAGAGTTCGGCTGGAAGCAGCGCAACGCGACGCCTGGCCAGGTTCGCGACGGACGCTGGCTGGTGGGCCTCGGCATGGCGGCCGGTTTTCGCAATAACCTGTTAGAAAAATCCGCCGCCCGGGTGCATCTGGACGCCGACGGAAACGTGACGGTGGAAACCGACATGACGGACATCGGCACCGGGAGTTACACCATCATCGCCCAGACGGCGGCGGAGATGCTGGGCGTGCCGCTGGACAAGGTGACGGTGCACCTCGGTGATTCGAGCTTCCCGGTGTCGGCCGGTTCAGGCGGCCAGTGGGGGGCGAATACCTCCACCTCGGGCGTCTACGCGGCCTGCGTGAAGTTGCGCCAGACCATTGCCAAAAATCTCGGTTTCGATCCCGACCAGGCGCAGTTCAGCGACGGTAAAATCACTCTCGACACCCGCAGCGCGGACATTCGCGAGGCCGCCGCCAACGGCACGCTGACCGCCGAAGACAGCATCGAGTTTGGCGATCTGGACAAGCAGTACCAGCAGTCGACCTTTGCCGGTCACTTTATCGAGGTGGCCGTCGACGTGGCGACGGGTGAGGTGCGGGTCCGGCGGATGCTGGCAGTGTGCGCTGCGGGACGCATCCTTAACCCGAAAACCGCCCGCAGCCAGGTGATCGGCGCGATGACCATGGGGCTCGGCGCGGCGCTGATGGAGGAGCTGGCGGTGGATACCCGTCTGGGGTACTTCGTTAACCACGACATGGCGGGGTATGAAGTGCCGGTACATGCCGATGTCCCGGAGCAGAAGGTCATTTTCCTCGACGATACTGACCCGGTCTCCTCGCCGATGAAGGCCAAAGGGGTGGGCGAACTGGGGCTGTGTGGCGTGGGCGCGGCTATCGCTAACGCGGTGTACAACGCGACGGGCGTGCGGGTGCGGGAGTACCCCATCACCCTGGATAAGCTTATCGAAGCGCTGCCCGATGTGGTGTAAGGAGAGAGGATGCTGCAACGCGCTACGCTGACTGAACAGATTATTCCCGAACAGGCCTTTGCCACCGACGACAGCGTGGCGGTGCTGCGCTTCGCGGCGGAGGCGTTAACGGCAGGCATGGCGGTGGCGCTGGTGACTCTGGTGGAGATCCGCGGTGGGGCCGCCAGGCCGCTGGGGGCACAGATGGCCGTCCGCGAGGACGGCTTGTATTGCGGCTATGTCTCCGGCGGCTGCGTGGAGTCCGCTGCCGCGTACGAGGCGCTGGAGACCCTCGCCTGCGGCGCGGATCGACAGGTGAAGTACGGCGAGGGATCGCCGTGGTTCGACATCGTGCTGCCCTGCGGCGGCGGCATCACGCTGAACATCCATAAGCTGCGCTCGGTGCAGCCCCTGCTGGCGGTATTAAACAGCCTGGCGCAGCGCAAACCGGTGGGCTTGCGCTATCACGCCCCGTCGCAGTCGTTGCACTCTGTGCCCGGAGCAACCGCAACAGGCTGGAAGGATGACGTCTTCGGGCAGGGCTATCGTCCCTGCGTAAGGATGCTGATTTACGGGGGCTCGGTGGAAGCGCAGGCCACCGCCCGCGTGGCTCAGGCGGCGGGGTATGAAGTTCAGTGCAACCCCCGCAGGGTTGAGACTGTCGATGCCGACACGGCGGTGATTCTGCTCTGGCACGATCAGCACAAGGAACTGCCGGTGCTCCAGGCCGCGCTGACGGCAGCCCCCTTTTATATCGGCGCCCTCGGCAGCTATCGCACCCACCAGCGACGGGTCGATAAGTTGTTGGAACTGGGCTGGGACGAGAGGGATATTGCACGCATCAAGGCGCCGGTTGGGATTTTCCCTCAGGCGCGGGATGCGAATACCCTGGCGCTTTCGGTGGTGGCGGACGTGGCGGCGGTAAGAGCGGGGCAAAGTCATGTGGGGTAATTCGTTGCGGGGTATAATCGGGGGCCAGATAATGATAGGGCATGCCCAACACTTCTTTGAAGATACTCTGAGGAAATATCCAGACTTAAAAGGCCAACGGGAGTGTACAATAAAGTTCATCAGGACTTGGAGGATAAAATTACGGCAAGAATAATTGCCAAGTAAATACTAAGTGCCAATATATAATTATTGGCACAACTCTTAAAAACTAGAATGCTATCGCGTAGTATTACAGACTTTAAATTTATGGAATTTATTGTTAACTTGATAATATTGAGCAGTTATAACAACAGATAACATACCTATCATCATTAAAAATACCGCCATTACCATTAGTGATATCATTGCGTTATTATTCCTGTCAATTGCCCAAGAAAGTTCTTCTTTTTTATCATTATCTTCTGTCAAAATATAGTCACATGCACTAGCTAACATTGCCTTGCTATCACGATTGATTTTTTTGCAATCTGTTTTTAATAAATAACGACCCGCCTGAACATCATAAATATTAGAGTGTGAAATTAAAACTTTTTCATTTCCTTGTGAGTAAAACGCATGATTGTATTTACTCTCTTTTAGAGAATACATTATTACCACAAAAATTAACATGCATACAACCCCTAAAAACCCTACTAATACTCCGTCAATCAATTTTAATTTTTTTAAGCCAATTGGGGGGGCAAATCGCAGTAACTTAAAATCGCCGCGAGCGAGGATACCTTGTGATATTGCCTGTAAAACTAGCTTAGCATCACTTTTATTAGTGACATTGATGCCATGATGAAGTTTCAATAATTGTAAGTCTAAAAGATAATCATCCAGCTTTTTGAATGCTCTGCTTGATGCTTTTATCTTTAATGGACTGAGCACAAGCCGAAGAATTAAGCTCCAGCCACCAGAAACTATTAATGCAATAATCACCAGTGAATATAATACCTTTTGTATTACATCAACAGTTGATTCAATTGATAGAGACATTTTCTTTCATTTCCTTAACGAACTCGCTGGGATGCGAAGATATTAATATGGATTTGTGAACTGCTATACTAACATTAACATTTTTCACCTGCCATTATAAATCATATTTACATGACCTATAATATCAGAACTTAAAGCTCAATTCTTAAACAAAATGAATAGCATTTGAAAATATATAATTAATTTGGATGGTAAAGTTAATATTGGTTATTACATCATGCCCCTCCTGAAAAACAAACTGCTTTACAAGGAATAAAACAAAGCCTGAACAATCCCGCTTAAAAAGCTGATTAATTGCTTTAATTATTGTTTTGCGCAAATCATTCTTGTAAAAAATATTACAGTACGGTGTTTATCTCCACGCTTGAAGGAATTGGGCCGATGGGAGACTTTGGAAATGGTTCAGCAAAATGCGCATTAATCTGGCGGTCGTCTGACCGATCACGTTCAAAAAGATGCAAGAATAGTTCACAATGTCCCAAATACGGCACATTAGGAAGATATGGTTTATATGAATTTGTGGTAACTACTTGATTTCAATGGTGCCGATAATAGGAGTCGAACCTACGACCTTCGCATTACGAATGCGCTGCTCTACCAACTGAGCTATATCGGCTTTCAGGAGGGGTGCTACGGTGTAAAAGGGTAAGAAAAAGCACCCACCTCGTCAACCCTTCGCCTTTTAGTTGTTGGTTTTTACAGCATCATGTGCAAAATCAACACAATCTGAAGGGTTACTGCTGCTTTTTTGGCTTATATCTCCCTTCATCAGCGACTATTTGCCCACACTGCCAGCCCCCTCTCCCCGCTTCTTTCCAGAATCGTCTATCTTCAGTTTTAACTTATTGAAATAAAGCCCCGCCAGAACAGGTCGATACTTAGAGAGACCGGAACAGAGATAAGCCTGAGAGAGTGGGTGAATAATGCATAAATTTTTTGTCTCCGATGACGTAGCCGGCACGGACCTTGAGCCGAAAAGAACGGCCAGCTTTATCAAACGTAGCCTGATGGTGATGGTATCTCTGCTGGCGATGCTGTTTATCATCGCCATCATCGCGTTGCTGACCATCGTGCGCAACATCAACGAGGATAGCGATAAGCACAGCGCCATGCTGCTACAAAAGGCGATCCATAACCGTGTTGATACGCTCACTACCCACATTAAAGACTATGCCTGGTGGGGTGAGGCTTACCTGCATCTTCATCCCAGGGTGGATACCGACTGGGCCTATACCCGCCAGAATATGGGCGGTTCGCTGTGGCGCGATTTTGAGTACGAAGGGGTGTTCGTGCTGGATGGCAGTGGGCAGACCCGTTACAGCGTGGTTAACGGCAAGCTGGTGACAGGCTCCCTGCAATCCTGGCTGGGGGATGATCCCACTCCTGAGCTGATGCAAAAGATAGATAAGCCGGACGCCCCCCCTATTTCCAGTACGGTGGTCATGAAGGATGGCCATCCGGCGCTGGTTGCGGCAGCGCGTATCACCACGGGCGATGACTCAAGCATCAATGTTGCTCCAGGCCCCGCCTCGGTGCTGGTGTTTGTGGATGTGCTGGATACGCGTAAGCTCGTCGCGCTGGGTGAAGAGTACGGTATCGCTCAGACGCGGGTGCAGCATAAGGGCGCGCCGAAGCAGGCCGGTCGACGCGGAACGGCGACGCTCCCGGTTGATGGTCAGCAGGTCACTTTTGAGTGGAAAAGTGAGGATCCGGGGCGGGAGCTGATGCGCTATATCCTGCCGCTGCTGATCCTGCTGGCGCTCTGTACCGGTATTCCCGGCGTAATGCTGGGACGCAACGCGCTTAAAAAGGCGCGCATGTATGATGAAAATACCTATCTGCTGGCGCAGAACCGTCTGGCGCTTACCGCCAGCGAAAGACGCTTTCGCGACGTCGCCGAGGCCACCACGGACTGGATCTGGGAGACGGACACCGGGCTGCGCTTTACCTGGCTCTCTGAACGTTTTCCGGGGATCACGGGGCACAGCATCTCGTCCTGGATCGGCCGTCCGCTCAGCGAGTTCATGGAGGCAGAAAACCAGTCGCTGGCGGAGTGGATCACCCTGCCCGGCCAGACAGGCCATCGTCGCCTGCTGCACTGCCGCTATCTTTCCGCGATGGGCCACCAGCGCTACTGCCATATTGCGATCAAACCCGTTGTCGCCCCGGAGGGGATAACCGGTTACCGCGGCACCGCCACGGATGTGACCCTCGAAGTGGAGGCCCAGGCGCGCGTGGAGTATCTCTCCCGACACGACGATCTCACCGGGCTGCCCAACCGGATACGCATGCGCGAGTTTCTCGAGGGCAAGCTGCAGGCGCAGCCTACCCTGGCGCATCCGCTGGCGATGCTGAGCCTCGATCTTGATAAGTTTAAACCGGTCAACGATCTGTTCGGCCACGGCGCGGGGGATAGCGTGCTGCATGAGGTCTCGGCCCGTTTACGGGGCTGCATCCGGGATTACGATCTGGTGGCGCGCCAGGGCGGAGACGAGTTTATTCTGATCATCTCCGACATTCATGACCGCCGCTACATTGAAACCCTGTGCGAGCGCATCATAACCGAGTTGGCGCGTCCCTTCCTGATCAACGGGAATGAGATCGTGATCGGGGCCAGCATCGGGATCGCGATGGCGCCGCATGACGCTGTCGACGCGGGCGAGCTGCTGCGCTTCTCCGACATCGCGCTGTACCAGGCCAAAACCACCGGACGCAACAGGTGGGTGTTTTACACGCCGGAAATGGCAGAGCAGATGGTGCAACGCCGGGAAATGGAAGAGAGCCTGCGCGAGGGCATCAGAAAAGAGCAGTTCCATCTGGTCTATCAGCCGCGCTACGGCCACAACTCATCACGCATCATCGCCGTGGAGGCATTAATCCGCTGGGATCATCCCGAACTGGGGCTGATCATGCCGGATCAGTTTATCTCCCTCGCGGAAGAGACCGGGCTGATTATTCCGCTCAGTGACTGGGTGCTGAAAACCGCCTGTCGGGATGCTCAGCAGTCTCTGGACGGCCTCTCCGTGTCGGTGAATCTCTCTGCCGTTGAGTTCCGATCCTGGAAGGTGGTGGATCGCATTAAGGAAGCACTGGAGTCTTCGCAACTGGATCCCGCCCGGCTGGAGATCGAAGTGACCGAAAATGCCACACTGTGGAACCCGGAAAACAGCCTTGAGATCATGCTGGCGCTAAAAAAACTGGGTGTGAAGCTGCTGATGGACGATTTTGGCACCGGCTACTCTTCCCTGAGCTACCTGCGTAATTTCCCGTTCGATGGCATCAAGCTGGATAAATCCTTTATCGATGGCATGCCGGGAAGCGACAGCGCCAATACCATCGTCGAGAATATCATTGGCCTGGGCAAAGCGTTCTCGCTGAGTATTACCGCGGAAGGGGTGGAAACCGAAGAACAGCTGCAAAAGCTGATGATGATGGAGTGCGATGAAACTCAGGGGTATTTAATCAGCAGGCCGCTTAGCCTGACGGCGCTTCAGGAGCAAATGGCCGCGCTGGACTCGGCAGCAAAGGAACGGGCAGGCCAGAACAGTCAGGCATAGCGCGGGCAACAGCGATTGCTGCCCGCGCAGGTGATTACGCGCGGACGGTATCGTCGCCGAAGCCAATCCACTTGTAGGTGGTAAGCGCTTCAAGACCCATCGGGCCGCGGGCGTGCAGCTTCTGGGTACTGACCGCCACTTCGGCGCCCAGGCCAAACTGACCGCCATCGGTAAAGCGGGTTGAGGCGTTGACGTAAACCGCGGAAGAATCCACTTCGTTGATAAAGCGATTCGCATTGCTCAGCGTGCGGGTAAGGATCGCATCTGAATGCTGGGTACCGTGTTCCCGAATGTGCGCGACAGCGTCATCGAGATCGGCTACCACTTTCACGTTCAGATCCAGCGACAGGAACTCGTCGTCGTACTGCTCCGCTTTCACCGTTTCAACCTTCGCCGGGCCGTTTTGCAGCTGTGTCAGCGCGTTGGCATCGGCATGCAGGGTGATACCGCTTTCCGCCATCTGCTTGCTCAGCGCAGGCAGGAAGGTGTCCGCAATATCCTGGTGCACCAGCAGCGTCTCCACTGAGTTACAGGCACTCGGACGCTGAAGTTTGGCGTTCACGATGACCTTAAGGGCCGGGTCGAACTCGGCGGTGCTATCCACAAAGATATGGCATACGCCGATACCGCCGGTGATCACCGGGATGGTCGACTGCTCGCGGCACAGCTTGTGCAGCCCTGCGCCACCGCGCGGGATCAACATGTCGATGTATTTGTCCATGCGCAGCATTTCATTCACCAGGGCGCGATCCGGGTTTTCAATGGCCTGAATCGCACCGGCAGGGATGCCGCACTCTTCCAGCGCCTGCTGGATCACTTTTACCGTGGCAGCGTTGGTGCGCCAGGTCTCTTTTCCGCCGCGCAGGATGGCGGCGTTACCGGTTTTCAGGCACAGCGAGGCGACATCCACGGTTACGTTGGGACGAGCTTCATAGATCACGCCGATCACCCCCAGCGGCACGCGGCGACGTTCGATGCGCAGGCCGCTGTCCAGCAGTCCGCCATCAATCACCTGCCCTACCGGGTCGGCGAGGCTGCATACCTGACGCACGTCGTCGGCAATGCCTTTCAGACGAACGGGGTTTAATGCCAGGCGATCGAGCAGCGCCTCACTCAGGCCGTTGCGCCTGGCTTCCAGGAGATCCTGCTCGTTAGCGAGCAAAATCTCGTGGGACTGGGCCTCAAGATACTCTGCGATTTTTTCCAGCACGCGGTTTTTCTCGCGGCTGGAAAGGAGCGCCAGTTTGTACGAGGCGGCTTTGGCAGCGGCGCCCATTTGTTCCAGCATGTCCTGCTCCTTAACGGGTGATCATGTCGTCGCGATGGACAGCAACCGGGCCGTACTCATAGCCGAGAATGGCATCGATCTGCTGTGAATGGTGGCCTGCAATGCGGCGCAGCGCGTCGCTGTTGTAGCGGCAGACGCCGTGGGCAATGTCACGCCCTTCCTGATTGCAGATACGAATCACTTCACCACGGGAGAAGTTGCCTGTCACGCTTTTAATTCCTTTTGGAAGCAATGAGCTTCCTCTTTCCAGAATCGCGGCGGTCGCGCCCTCATCCACGATAAGCTCGCCGGCTGGCGGTGCGCCGAAGATCCAGCGTTTGCGGTTTTCCAGCGGGGTCGCTTCGGCATGGAAACGGGTCCCCACCGAAATGCCTTCCACCACGTCGCCGATCACGCCCGGGCGGCTGCCCGCAGCAATGATGGTGTCGATTCCGGCACGGCAGGCCACGTCAGCCGCCTGCAGCTTGGTGCCCATACCGCCGGTGCCAAGGCCAGATACGCTGTCGCCCGCGATGGCGCGCAGCGCGTCGTCGATGCCTTTCACATCGGTGATCAGCTCTGCCTGCGGGTTAGTGCGCGGGTCGGCGGTGAACAGGCCCTGCTGATCGGTCAGCAGCAGCAGTTTATCTGCACCCGCCAGAATGGCGGCCAGCGCGGAGAGGTTATCGTTGTCGCCGACTTTAATTTCTGCGGTGGCGACCGCATCGTTTTCGTTAATAACCGGAACGATATTGTTATCCAGCAGCGCGCGCAGGGTGTCGCGGGCGTTGAGGAAACGCTCCCGGTCTTCCATATCGGCGCGGGTCAGCAGCATCTGCCCGACGTGGATGCCATAGATAGAGAACAGCTGTTCCCAGAGCTGAATCAGGCGGCTTTGCCCTACTGCCGCCAGCAGCTGCTTGGAGGCGATGGTGGCGGGAAGTTCGGGGTAGCCCAGGTGCTCACGCCCGGCGGCGATCGCCCCGGAGGTGACAATCACAATACGGTGCCCTGCGGCGTGCAGCTGCGCGCACTGGCGCACAAGCTCAACAATGTGGGCGCGATTAAGGCGGCGCGATCCGCCTGTTAACACACTGGTACCGAGTTTTACCACCAGCGTCTGGCTGTCACTCATGATTCTCTGCCGTTCAATAATAAGGGAAATGATATCAATCAGACTTTTTATCAGGACTGGGGCCCGTTGCCAACCGCCTTAGCACTAAGGCCACCACTTTGTTGCGCGGGATCAGGAAGCGTAGCGGCAAACTTTGACACTTTTATTACTGAAACAGAAAAATACATTTATTTAAAATTATTCTGAGATTGTCATAAAACGTTCATTACAGAAAGTTAAAACCCTTCCTGTTTTTTCACGGAACAAAAGCACGAGCTTACTGTTCAGCGAATATTAGCGCGTATATAAAACCAGGATTGAAAATGAAAAAGAGTACTCTGGCATTAGTGGTAATGAGCGTTGTGGCAACTTCATCTGTACAGGCAGCCGAAGTATTTAATAAAAACGGCAATAAACTGGACGTGTACGGTAAAGTCAAAGCCATGCGTTATATCAGCGATGATGATGCCAAAGATGGTGACCAGACTTACGTGCGTTTCGGCTTTAAAGGCGAAACGCAGATCAACGAACAGCTGACCGGTTATGGCCGCTGGGAAGCCGAGTTCTCCGGTAATAAAACGGAAAGCGACTCGTCACAAAAAACCCGTCTGGCCTTCGCCGGTATTAAGCTGAAGGACTTTGGCTCTATCGATTACGGTCGTAACCTCGGCGCACTGTATGACGTTGAAGCCTGGACCGATATGTTCCCGGAATTCGGCGGTGACTCTTCCGGTCAGACCGATAACTTCATGACCAAACGCTCCAGCGGGCTGGCAACCTACCGTAATACCGACTTCTTCGGCGCCATTGATGGCCTGGATCTGACCCTGCAATACCAGGGCAAAAACGAAGGCCGCGAAGCCAAAAAACAGAACGGCGACGGTTTCGGTACTGCGCTGACCTATGATTTCGGCGGCAGCGACTTCGCTATCAGCGGCGCTTACACCAACTCCGACCGTACCAATGCCCAGAACCTGCTGGCGCGCGGCGAAGGTGAAAAAGCCGAAGCCTGGGGCACCGGTCTGAAATATGACGCCAACAATATTTACCTGGCAACCATGTACACCGAAACGCGTAATATGACGCCAATCTCCGGTGGTTTCGCCAACAAAGCGCAAAACTTCGAAGCCGTTGCGCAATATCAGTTTGATTTTGGCCTGCGCCCGTCCCTGGGTTATGTCCAGTCTAAAGGCAAGGATATTGAAGGTATCGGTGATGAAGATCTGGTGAAATATATCGACGTCGGCGCCACCTATTATTTCAACAAGAATATGTCGGCGTTTGTTGATTATAAAATCAACCAGATTGATGACGATAATAAACTGGGCGTAAGCAGCGATGACATCGTTGCGCTGGGTGTGACCTACCAGTTCTGATTTAAGCAAATAAAAAACCCGGCTCTGCGCCGGGTTTTTTTATTGTCTTTTTCGAACGAGACGTTAAGCCGTTAATTTCACCGGCTCGTTGGTGAAATCATCAGCAGGCTCGAGTTTAAGATCGAACGTTGCCAGCAGCGTACGGGCTTTTTCATGGAATTCACGCAGCGTGTGCTCCAGGCGCTGGACCACTTCTGGATCTTTAATGGCCATCGCCTGCCAGTGACCCTCTTTATCGAACAGGCCAAACTGGTAGTTATAAGTGAAACGTGACTCTTCTGCTTCCATTTCCATCCACCATCCCCAGAATTCGCGCTTCTCCGGCGCTGGCTTTACGTTAACGCACACGGCCAGGCAATCGAAAAAGAAGCGATTCTCTTCGCACTGCTCTTCGCGGATGTAGGGGCCAAGAGCCATAAACTTCTTGATCATTCTACTTTTCGGATGTCCACTCGGTAACGTCATTGCGATCTCCTTTTGTGAAGCCACTGTTTTACCAAACCTCAAAAAATTAGCAATCTCTTAACTCAATCTCTGATGGATCCAGCGCGTTATCTGCTGCAGGGCTTTGTCAAAATTCTCATACACCGGGCTGAACGGCACCTCCAGCAGCTTGCCATCGACAGATGACGAGGTGATTAAGCGGGACTCCTCTTCGGGGCTGAACGGATCGTTTTTCCAGAAACCGGAGAGCATTGGCGTAGGGCAACGGCGTCCCAGCAGCCCCTGCATTTTCAGGGAGTAGCGATTGAGCTCCACGCGTAGCGCCTCGTCCGAGGCATCGTGCATACCCAGCCGGCTGGCCAGCACATCGAGGTACATCTCCGGCACGCTGCTCTGTCGGGCGGGTTCACTTAACAGGGCGTGAACCACCGGCCCCAGACAGGCCACCGCTTTCAGGCGTGATGATTCCAGATAGGCCAGACGAACGGCGACATTGGCGCCAAAGCGGAAGCCAAATGCCGCCACCCGGGTGTGATCCACCCACGGATTCTGTTCCAGCGCTTTCAGGGCATGCTGGTGGAGCAGGCTGGAATCCTGGGTCAGTTTCCATTTGGACGAGAAGCCAATAGAGGGCATATCGAGGGTCAGCATCGCCAGCCCTTTTGGCGCCAGATAGCGCTCATACAGGCTGTAGTAATCGGTTTGCAGGGAGTCGAGGCCGCCGCACATCATCACCGTCGGGAAGGGGCCGTCACCCGCAGGGGTATGCAGGAAGCCGGTCACCGCCGGGCCGCCGGGGATAGTAAAGCTGATTTCGCGCATCCGGCCAGGCAGATGCTGGGCCGCTTCCTGATAGGCACGGTTCGCCAGCGCCTGGGCCTGCTCCGCCAGCTCGTCGCCTTTCAGGTGCGGGTATGCCGCAATGCTGTAGAGGTTACAGGCGTGCAGCCAGTGCTGGCCGCTTAGCTGGGGATCTTGCTCCTGGCTGGCCTTTTGCTGCCAGAGCATCGCCTGTTTTGCCCACTCGTAGATCCAGTTGCCACCGCGATAGCCCACCACCGTATCGTACAGATCCTCGTCGGTGCGTTCGGCCTGGCTCATGACGATTCGCGCCTGCACGTCGAGAATTTCACGGGGGTCGATGCCGCGCCAGACCCACATCAGGCGGTTTACCATGCGGTACCAGTGCGGGACATTTTTGCCATCCAGCGCCGATTGCACTGACGGCTGTACGCCGCTGTTAAAACGACGAACCAGGGTCGAGGTTTCCGGGTGCTTGAATTTGGGCTTGAAGAGAATTTCGCTGAGATTCGCCTGGGACATTGCGCGCTGCCTCTATAGATACGTCAGAGGGCATCATTGTACCGCGACAGAGGCGAAAAAAATAACGCCCGGCATCACCGGGCGTTAAAAATGTATGGATTAGCGGCCTGAAATAGGTGGGACGAATACAACGCCCATATCCCATGGCTGTTCGATCCAGGTATCCTGAGGGATATCAATCACATAATCGTCGACCAGCGGCTTACCGGCTGGCTTAGCGAAGATGGTAACGAAATGCGCTTTCGGATACATTTCGCGGATGGCCACTGCCGTACCGCCGGTATCAACCAGATCGTCAATCACGATGAAACCTTCACCATCGCCTTCAGCGCGTTTCAGCACTTTCAGTTCACGCTGGTTGTCGTGGTCGTAGCTGGAGATGCACACGGTATCGACATGACGAATACCCAGCTCACGTGCCAGCAGTGCCCCTGGTACCAGGCCGCCGCGGCTGACAGCGATAATGCCTTTCCACTGTTCGGATGGCATCAGGCGTGCAGCCAGTTTACGTGCATGAATCTGCAACATGTCCCAGGTGACGATGTATTTTTCGCTCATGTGAATTGTCCCAGCCTGTGTTTATACGGCTTAAAAAGTGTTCGAGGGGGAAAATGGTTGCGCGAGATTATAGAGATCTGAAGCACTAAAAACCAGTGCTAAGCGGTTACAGCGGGAGTTTTTACTTGCTTACCCCTACCAGCCGACAGAGAAAGTGGTATTCTCAAACCCACCTCGCAAGTCTGACTTGTGGTAACTCTAAACCTGCTAACCCCGTGACCTGCAAGATTGTCTGCAGGACATCGACAAGGAGACTTACTGTGTCTGAACTGTCTCAACTATCGCCACAACCGCTGTGGGATATTTTTGCCAAAATCTGCTCCATTCCTCACCCGTCCTATCACGAAGAACAGCTTGC
Organism: Leclercia adecarboxylata; assembly: GCF_023639785.1. NCBI lineage: Bacteria > Pseudomonadati > Pseudomonadota > Gammaproteobacteria > Enterobacterales > Enterobacteriaceae > Leclercia > Leclercia adecarboxylata. Next base: position 896,750 of record NZ_CP098325.1, on the reverse strand, counting down.
CGAACACATTATGGGCTGGGCGAAGGAAAAAGGGCTGCACGCCGAGCGCGACCAGGTGGGCAACATTCTGATCCGTAAACCTGCCACCGCAGGCATGGAAAACCGTAAACCGGTTGTGCTGCAGGCTCACCTGGACATGGTTCCACAGAAAAACAACGATACCGTCCACGACTTCACTAAAGATCCAATTCAGCCGTACATCGATGGCGACTGGGTTAAAGCCCGCGGCACCACCCTGGGTGCGGATAACGGCATCGGTATGGCCTCTGCGCTGGCCGTGCTGGCCGACGACCGCGTTGAACATGGTCCGCTGGAAGTGCTGCTGACCATGACCGAAGAAGCCGGTATGGATGGCGCATTTGGTCTGCAGGCAAACTGGCTGCAGGCAGATATCCTGATCAATACCGATTCCGAAGAGGAAGGCGAAATCTACATGGGTTGCGCGGGCGGTATCGACTTTATCTCCACGCTGCCACTGACCCGTGAAGCGATCCCGGCAGGGTTCCAGACCTTTAAGCTGACGCTGAAAGGGCTGAAAGGCGGCCACTCCGGCGCTGACATTCATTTGGGTTTAGGCAATGCCAACAAGCTGCTGGCCCGTTTCCTGGCTGGCCATGCTGCCGAACTGGATCTGCGTCTGGTGGATTTCAACGGCGGTACGCTGCGTAACGCTATCCCGCGTGAAGCCTTCGCGACCGTGGCCGTTGCCGCAGACAAAGCCGATGCGTTGAAAAAGTGCTCTTCCGTTTATGTGGATATCCTGAAAAACGAACTGGAAGCCAAAGAGAAAAACCTGACCGTGGTTCTGGAAGCGGTTACCAGCGATAAAGCGGCGCTGACGGAAGCGTCACGCGATCGTTTTGTTCAGCTGCTGAACGCCACGCCAAACGGCGTGATCCGCAACTCCGACGTGGCGAAAGGCGTGGTGGAAACCTCCCTGAACGTCGGCGTGGTCACCATGAGTGACGACAGCGCAGAGATCATCTGCCTGATCCGCTCCCTGATCGACAGCGGTAAAGACTACGTGGTGAGCACGCTGGAATCTCTGGGCAAACTGTCTGGCGCGAAAACCGTCGCCAAGGGCAGCTACCCGGGCTGGCAGCCGGATGCAAGCTCCCCGGTGATGGCGCTGGTACGTGAAACTTATCAGCGTCTGTTCAACAGCACCCCGAACATCCAGATTATTCACGCAGGTCTGGAGTGCGGTCTGTTCAAAAAACCGTACCCGGATATGGATATGGTTTCTATCGGGCCAACCATTACCGGCCCACACTCTCCGGATGAGCAGGTTCATATCGAAAGCGTGGGTAATTACTGGACTCTGCTGACCGAACTGCTGAAAGCGATTCCGGCGAAGTAATCAGCCGACTGTTGCCCGGCGGCACTGCGTTTGCCGGGCCTGAGGACAGTGCCATAAGAAAAGCCCGGTAAGCGCCACCGGGCTTTTTTACAGCCCCAGCACCAGCTGCCGTTCCAGCTGCGGATCCAGCAGGGTGACGTGTAATCCCACCAGCCTGACCCCGCGCCCTGCCCGACGCTCTTCCCAGGTTTTCTTCGCGGTTGCAATCAGATCGTCTTTATTAAGACGCGGCCAGACGTGCTCCTGTGTCGTTTGCTGAAAGTCGTTAAACTTAAGCTTCACCCCCTGGCGGGCAATCAGCAGATCCGGTTTGACCTTTGCCAGCCGCCGCTCAAGTTCGGGATAAAGCTGTTCAACAATAATGGCTTCGCAGGCTGCCCACTCGTGGATATCCTCAGCCAGCGTTCTTTCCACGCCCACCGATTTACGCAGCCGCTCGCTGTTAACGTTGCGCTCGTCAATACCCTGACTGCGCTCCCACAGCACGCGGCCAAACTTACCAAAGCGCTTGAGGAGCATCGCCAGATCGCTTTTTTGCACATCTTCGCAGGTACGCAGACCCATACTTTCCAGCCGGGAGGCAGAGACTTTGCCTACACCCGGGATCTTGCCGAGCGGCAGCGTTTTGATAAATGCCGGCACCTCGTCAGGGGTGATCACATACTGGCCGTCGGGCTTATTGAGGTCCGAGGCGATTTTGGCGAGAAATTTTACCGGCGCGACGCCCGCCGAAGCGGTGAGCTGTAGCTCATTAAAAATCGTCTGGCGGATCTCCTGGGCCATCAGCGTGGCGGAGCCGTGACAGTGCAGGCTGTCGGTGACATCCAGATAAGCTTCGTCCAGCGACAGGGGTTCAATCAGGGAGGTGTAGCGGGAAAAGATTTCGCGGATATGGTCAGAAGCTTCTTTGTAGGCATCGAAGCGCCCCGGCAACAGGGTAAGATGTGGGCAAAGTTTTAACGCCATCGCGGTTGGCATAGCGCTGCGTACGCCGAACTTACGCGCCGGGTAGTTAGCGGTACTGATCACGCCACGCCGTTCGCGGCTGCCGCCAATGGCAATGGGGATATCCCGCAGCGCCGGATTATCCCGCATCTCCACCGCAGCAAAAAAACAGTCCATATCGACATGGATGATTTTGCGCATCGTCTTCACCACACCTGTAATTACATCCAGTATAACAAAGTACTAAAAATGCGTCAGCAGTTTTACTGTCTCACTTCTGTCATTAAACCGTGGTACAAGATCGGGCCAATAAAGCATTAAAATTCATTCAGTTATGATAATTAAAATGGAAAATTATTCATGAAAAAGATGATTATCGCTTCACTGCTGCTCGCTACTCACGCCTGGGCGAACCCTCAAATTATCGCTCACCGTGGTGGAACCGCCGATGCGCCTGAGAATACGCTTCCGGCGATCACGCTGGCGCTGGAAAACCACGCTCAGGCTATCTGGATCACCGTGCAGCTCAGCCGGGACGGCGTTCCTGTTCTGTATCGCCCCAGCGATTTGAGTGCGCTGACCACGGCCCAGGGAAAAGTTTCCGGGTACAGCCAGGCGGAACTGGCGACATTCAATGCGGGTGTGAAATGGAAAGAGAACGTCGCCGGAGCCACTATTCCAGCGCTTAAGGCCGTGCTTGAACGCTGGCCTGAGACTCAGTTCTACATTGATATTAAATCTCCCGATGCAGACCCGACAGAAATGGGTAAACAGCTGCTTACCGTGCTGAAAGAAACCAATAGCCTGAAGCGCGTGCGCGTCTACTCCACGGAAGATCGCTATCTGGATGCTCTGCCAGCCGAAATTCCCCGTTTTGTCACCCGGAGTGAAACGCGTACCCGGCTGGCAAATATTTCGCTAAACCACGTATGCCAGACGCCAGCAAAGAAAATGGATGCGTACTGGTACGGGCTGGAGTTGAACCGAAAGGTGGAAGTGGTGGAAAAATTCACCCTGGGCGAGGGCGTCTCACCGGCCACCCTGACGTGGGACAAAGAGGCGATGGACTGTTTCCGCTCTCAGGGGAATGGCCACATCATCCTGCTGGGGGTCAATTCCGCCGGGGATTACCAGAAAGCAAAAGCTCTGGGAGCAGACGGGGTAATGGTCGATTCTCCCGCTCAGGCCCGGGAATGGCTAAAGTAAAAAAACAGGCCGCTTTTTGCGGCCTGTTTATTTCAGAGGATCCTGTTTTGCTGGCGCTGTGCCTCACGCGCCATGCGCTTTTTGCGCGCATCGCACGGCTCCGGGCAATCGCAGACTTTCTCCATCCCCAGGGAGGAGATGCCGCCGCAGCTGCCCTGAATGCTTTTGCGCTTAATCAGCCAGCCGAGGGACATGCCAAAGATCACCAGCACGAAGATGGCAAAGGTCAGCACGAAGGTCATCATCATCAGCCTCCAAAATCATCCAGCATGATGTTCTCATCTTCCACGCCCAGATCCTGCAGCATTTTAATGACCGCGGCGTTCATCATTGGCGGACCACACATGTAGAACTCACAGTCCTCCGGTGCGGCGTGGTGCTTCAGATAGTTTTCATACAGGACGTTATGGATGAACCCGGTATAGCCAGTCCAGTTGTCTTCCGGCTGCGGATCGGAAAGCGCAATGTGGAAGTTAAAGTTCGGGTTATCCCGCGCCAGCTGTTCAAACTCCTCCTGATAGAACATTTCGCGCAGGGAGCGGGCACCGTACCAGAAGCTGATTTTCCGCTGGCTACCGAGGCGCTTAAGCTGGTCGAAAATGTGCGAACGCATCGGCGCCATCCCGGCCCCACCGCCGATAAACACCATTTCGGCGTCGGTCTCTTTGGCAAAGAACTCACCGAAAGGTCCGGAGATGGTGACTTTATCCCCCGGCTTCAGCGACCAGATATAGGAAGACATGATCCCCGGCGGTGCGTCCGGCACGCCTGGCGGCGGCGTAGCGATACGCACGTTGAGCATGATGATGCCCTTCTCTTCCGGGTAGTTAGCCATGGAGTACGCGCGCAGCGTCGGCTCTTTAACCTCGGAGACAAAGCGGAACAGATTGAATTTATCCCAGTCGCCGCGGTACTTTTCAGGCACATCAAAATCTTTGTACGCGACAGTATGTTCCGGGCACTCGATCTGGATATAGCCGCCCGCACGGAACGGCACGTCTTCGCCTTCAGGCACGCGCAGCTTCAGCTCTTTAATGAAGGTGGCTTTGTTATCGTTGGAGATAACCTCGCACTCCCATTTCTTCACGCCGAAGATCTCCTCCGGCAGTTCAATCTTCATGTTCTGACGCACCGCGACCTGGCACGCCAGACGACAGCCCTCTTTCGCCTCACGTTTGCTGATGTGCGACAGTTCGGTCGGCAGAATATCACCGCCCCCCTCTTTAACGGTGACCCGGCATTGTCCGCACGAGCCGCCGCCACCGCAGGCAGAAGAGATAAAAATGCCATTGCCAGAGAGGGTGTTCAGCAGCTTGTCGCCCGCAGGCGTAAGGATCTGCTTGTCTGCCTCATCGTTAATCTCAATGATCACATCACCGGAATTGACCAGCTTTGATCGCGCCACCAGAATCAGCCCCGAGAGCACCAGCACGATCAACGTGAACATCACCACGCCAAGAATAATTTCCATACAATTTGCCCTTACAGCTGCACACCGGAGAAGGACATAAAGCCCAGCGCCATCAGACCAGTGGTGATAAAGGTGATCCCTAAGCCGCGCAACCCGGCCGGCACGTTGGCATACTTCATTTTTTCGCGCAGGCCTGCCATCGCGACGATAGCCAGCATCCAGCCAATACCCGAGCCGAAGCCGTACACCACTGATTCGGTAAAGTTGTAGTCACGCTGCACCATAAACGACACGCCACCAAAGATGGCGCAGTTCACCGCAATCAGCGGCAGGAAGATGCCCAGCGCCGTATACAGGGACGGGAAGTACTTATCGAGGATCATCTCGAGGATCTGTACCAGCGCCGCAATTACCCCAATGAAGGTAATGAAGTTGAGGAAGCTCAGGTCAACGCCCTCAACCAGCGCGCTGTCGCGCAGCACCAGGTTAAACACCAGGTTGTTGATCGGCACAGCCAGACCCAGCACCACCGTAACGGCAACACCCAGACCAAAGGCAGTCGACACCTTTTTGGAGACCGCGAGGAAAGTACACATCCCAAGGAAAAACGCGAGCGCCATGTTTTCGACAAACACTGCGCGCACAAACAGGCTAATGTAATGAGCCATTGTCGGTTACTCCTTTTCCTGCTGTTCAGGGCGCCAGGTTCTCACCGCCCAGATCAGCAAACCGATAATGAAGAACGCGCTGGGTGCCAGCAGGAACAGGCCGTTTGGCAGATACCAGCCACCGTTTTGCACGGTGTCCAGCACGGTGATGCCAAACAGTTTGCCGCTGCCGATAAGTTCGCGCAGGAAGCCGACCGTCAGCAGGATCACGCCATAGCCAAGACCGTTGCCGATACCATCCATAAAGCTGGCCAGCGGCGGCATTTTCATCGCATAGGCTTCTGCACGTCCCATCACGATGCAGTTGGTGATGATCAGGCCCACAAAGACCGACAGCTGCTTTGAGGTTTCGTAGGCAAACGCCCGCAGCAGTTGATCCACGACAATCACCAGCGAAGCGATGATTGCCATCTGCACGATAATGCGCACGCTGTTCGGGATGTGATGGCGGATCATCGAGATGAACATGCTGGAAAACGCCGTCACCAGCGTCACCGCCAGGGTCATAACCACCGCGGTTTCCAGTTTTGTCGTGACCGCCAGCGCCGAACAGACCCCCAGCACCTGTAGGGTAATGGGGTTATTAGCGATGAGCGGTCCGATAAGTACCCGTTTAACTTCTTTCAGTTCGCCCGCATCAGCCATTGTTCAGCTCTCCTTCACGTACCTTCTTAAGAAAAGGACCAAAACCCATCTCACCCATCCAGAAATCAAAGCTATGCTGCACGCCGTTTGAGGTCAGCGTAGCGCCGGAAAGGCCATCGACGGCGTAGTCATCCCCCGCACGTGCGCCGCCTTTCACCACTTTCAGCGCGGGCTGGCCGTTATCATCCAGCACTTTTTTGCCGACAAACTGTGCCCGCCAGGCCGGGTTTTCCACTTCGCCACCCAGACCCGGGGTTTCGCCCTGATCGTAGTAGGTGATGCCCTTAACGGTGCGGCCATCGGTATTAAGGGCCACAAAGGCATACATCATCGACCACAGGCCGTTGCCATAGATCGGCAGGACCATCTCCTGGACGCGCTGTTGTTCATCGCGCACCAGATAGATCTCTGCCGTATTGCTGCGGCGTTTAATGCCTGCCGGATCCTGGCTGGCATCCAGTTCAGTGCTGCGCTGCGGATCTTTCAGCGCCTGCGCCTGGTTATAGCCAGACGGATCGGACTCCAGCAGCTCGCCGGTATTGAGATCCACCAGACGCGGCGTGATGCGTGAGGCAAAGGTCTGGGCGACATCTTCAGCGCTCATTTCACCGTTCATCAGCCCGGCTACGGACAGAATGTTACGTTGTTTATCCAGGGCGCGTTGCTCCTGCTGACGGGACTTAAGTCCCACCGCAGACCCTGCCACTACAATGGAGCAGACCAGGCAAAGCACCACCACCACCATCAGCGTCTTGCCGATGCTGTCATTATTTTTAATCTCAGCCACGCGCCTTCCTCCGCTTGATGTTGGCACGCACCACCAGGTAATCGAACAGCGGCGCAAACAGGTTGGCGAACAGGATCGCCAGCATCATCCCTTCCGGATAGGCCGGGTTAACGACACGGATCAGCACGCACATCGCGCCGATAAGCGCCCCGTAATACCATTTGCCCCTGTTGGTAAAGGATGCTGAAACCGGATCGGTGGCCATAAACATCATGCCGAAGGCGAAACCGCCCAGCACCAGATGCCAGTACCACGGCATGGCAAACATTGGATTCGTCGCCGAGCCAATCAGATTAAACAGCGTTGCGGTGAGGATCATGCCGAGCATGACGCCCGCCACGATACGCCAGGAGGCGACACGGCCAAACAGAATGATGGCGCCGCCAATCAGGATCATCAGCGTAGAGACTTCACCTACCGAGCCCGGAATGGTGCCGATAAAGGCATCGAACCAGCTGACCGGCTGCCCGGTGGCGTTGTTAACCAGCGCTTCTCCGCCGCGAGCAGCCCACTGGGACAGTGGCGTCGCGCCGGAAAAACCGTCTGCGGCCGTCCAGACCAGATCGCCGGAAATTTGCGCCGGATAAGCAAAGAACAGGAACGCGCGTCCGGCGAGGGCCGGGTTAAGGAAATTACGTCCGGTGCCGCCGAAGATCTCCTTCGCTATCACCACGCCGAAGCTGATCCCCATCGCCGCCTGCCACAGAGGCAACGTCGGAGGCACAATCAGGGCGAACAGAATTGAGGTAACAAAGAAGCCTTCGTTGATCTCGTGCTTGCGCACGATGGCGAACAGCACTTCCCAGAAGCCGCCGACCAGAAATACCGTCATGTAAATGGGCAGGAAGTAGACCGCTCCCAGCGTCATCATGCTGACCCAACCGGCATCCGCGGCAAAGCTGACGCCCAGCATTTGCGCCACCCGGTAGTGCCAGTCGCCCGCGATAATCTGCTGCAGCTGCTGGGCATCATACAGATGGTTCAGCGCCGGGATGGTTTGCAGCCCGACGTTGTACATGCCCCAGAACATCGCCGGGAACACGGCAAACCAGACGAGGATCATCATGCGCTTGAGGTCAATAGCGTCGCGTACGTGCGCGGCCCCTTTGGTGACCTGGCCTGGTGTATAAAAGACCGTCGTGGTCGCTTCAAACAGCGGGTAGTACTTTTCCAGCTTGCCGCCGGGAGTAAAATGCGGCTCTAGTTTTTCAATGAGATGTTTCAGGCCCATCAGTTATCCTTCCTGCTCAATGCGGGTTAACACCTCGCGCAATACGGGTCCGTATTCGTATTTACCAGGGCAAACGTAGGTGCACAGCGCCAGATCTTCTTCATCCAGCTCCAGGCAGCCCAGAGACTGCGCGCCGTCGGTATCGCCCGCCAGCAGATCGCGCAGCAGCATGGTCGGCAGGATATCGAGGGGCATGACCCGCTCGTAGTTGCCAATAGGCACCATCGCCCGCTCGCCACCGTTGGTATCCGTGGAGAAGTTAAACAGCTTGTTGCGCAGGAAGTGACCCAGCGTTGTGCGGGTAACGGAGAACTTCTCTTTGCCTGGCATTACCCAACCAAAGAGCTCCTTTTCGCGCCCCTCTTTCACCACGCTGACCTGCAAATGAAAGCGTCCAAGATAGGCCTGCACGCCCACCGCATGCCTGCCGCTCAGAACGGAGCCTGAAATATGGCGGTTTTCGCCTTCCAGCGTTTCGTCCACCAGCAGCTCGTTGATGTCGGCGCCCATACAGGTGCGCACCAGACGCGGATTGCGCATCTGCGGGCCGCCCAGCGCGATCACCCGATCGGTACAAAGCCGGCCGGTCATAAACAGCTTGCCGATGGCGATAACATCCTGGTAATTCAGATGCCACACCTGTTTGGTCAGGCTAACCGCCTCCAGGAAGTGGATGTGCGTGCCTGGCAGCCCAGCCGGGTGCGGCCCGGCAAAGGTATTGAAGGTCACTTGTCCCTGCGGATGGCCGCCCAGTTTGCCGCCGCTCGCCTGGCAGACGTGCACCTTGCCCTCGGTCAGACGCGTAAGCAGGGTCAGCCCGGCATCAAATTCCTGACGCTGGGCCAGAATGAGGGGCTGCGGGTCAGCGCTGAGCGGGTTGGTGTCCATGGCGGTAACAAAAATCGCCGCCGGGACGGTGTCAGGCACCGGGGTTTTGCTGAAAGGACGAGTGCGAAGTGCCGTCCAGAGACCGGACTCCAGCAGTTGCGCCTGCACCGCCTGGCGAGTGAGCGTGGAGAGTTCTGAAGATTCGTAACGGGTAAACTCCCGTTCACCGTCGCCTTCAATACGGATCACCACCGACTGCAGCACCCGGCGCTCGCCACGATTGATAGCCACTACCGTCCCGCTGGCGGGTGCGGTAAAGATAACCCCAGGATTTTTTTTATCCTCGAATAGCGCCTGCCCCTTGATGACGCTGTCGCCTTCCTGCACCAGCATGGTGGGACGCATGCCCACGTAATCATCCCCCAGGATCGCAACATGGCAAGGCGGCGCGCAGGGAGAAACCTGCTGTTCTGGAATGCCGGAGATCGGCAAATCAAGTCCTTTTCTGATTCTAATCATAGTGTTAATTGATATCCGTGAATAACCGCTCCGGCCATAAGGCCGGGCAAGTCAAAAGTCGTTGCACAGGAGAAGAAAGGCAGCCAGAACTTGTTCATGTAACCAGCAGGATCGCGGATGATCCTGAAAAAGCTCCCTTTCTTGACCTTAGGTCATAAGACGGGCGCAGTGTACCATTTTCCACCATCAGGAGGCAGAGATAACGCAGCGGCGGGTGCTAAAATGCGACCGATTACGCAAAGTTCTCAATGCCAGTGGAGTCAATCCAGGTTATAAGGGAAAACTATTTTGTAAACCCACGCGCCGACGCTTGCGAAAAAATGCAGTGGTGCTAATGTGAGCGCTCCTAATACAGATAATTCTGAGTTCGGGTCTCTTTTGCCGTCCTGGCAAGTTGGTTAGGTTTTATCAAGGAACATGTAGTATGCGTAAAATCGCATTGTTCATTGCGATGCTTCTTATTCCGTGCGTTTCGTTTGCCGGGCTGCTCAGCAGCAACAGTTCAACGACGCCGATTAGCAAAGAATACAAACAGCAGTTGATGGGCTCTCCGGTCTATATCCAGATCTATAAGGAAGAGCGCACGTTAGACCTGTTCGTGAAGATGGGTGAGACGTATCAGCTGCTCGACAGCTATAAAATCTGTAACTACTCAGGTGGCCTCGGCCCGAAACAGCGTCAGGGCGATTTCAAAAGCCCGGAGGGGTTCTACAGCGTTCAGCGTAACCAGCTAAAACCTGACAGCCGCTTCTATAAAGCCATCAACATTGGTTTCCCGAATGCCTATGACCGCGCGCATGGCTATGACGGGAAATACCTGATGATTCACGGCGCCTGTGTGTCGGTGGGTTGCTACGCGATGACGGACAGCGGTATTGATGAGATCTTCCAGTTTGTCACCGGCGCGTTGGTGTTTGGTCAGTCTGCCGTGCAGGTGAGCATCTATCCGTTCCGCATGACCGATGCCAACATGCAGCGTCATAAGAGCTCATACTATGCCGATTTCTGGAAACAGCTGAAGCCGGGCTATGACTACTTCCAGCAGACGCATAAGCCACCAACCGTTTCGGTGGTGGATGGACGTTACGTGGTCAGCAAGCCGCTGAGCCACGAAGTCGTCCAGCCACAGCTGGCGTCAAACTACAGGCTCCCCGAGACAAAATAAGATCCACTCGCCTGGCATGATTTTTTGCCAGGCTTCATTGCCCGTCAGCGGCTGAGTGGCGATAACCGTGACCACATCGTTAGGTGTGGTCTCGGTCTGAAAATCAATTTCCACATCCTGATCCAGCAGCTTTGCCACGCCGAACGGCGCCCGCCGGGTGATCCAGAACAGGTTCGTCGAGCAGTACGCCATCACGTAACGTCCGTCCGACAGCAGCATATTGAAGACACCTTTCTCCCGCAGCTCCGTCGCCAGCGAGGCGATGTATTTAAAGACCGCAGTCATGTTGCCTGGCGTGCGCGGATAGCGTTCGGTCAGCTTGTGCAGCAGCCAGCAAAAGGCCTTTTCGCTGTCAGTTTCGCCCACCGGACGGAAGTTGCCCGTCTCCAGCGACTTGTAGCCGCTCAACTGGCCGTTATGGGCATACGTCCAGTTACGTCCCCACAGCTCACGCGTAAACGGGTGGGTATTTTCCAGCGCCACTTCACCGCGATTGGCCTGGCGAATGTGCGCCACCACCGAGCAGGATTTAATGGGATAGTCCTGCACCAGTTTGGCTATGGGGGAATTGAAGCTGGGTTGCGGATCCTTGAACGTGCGACAGCCTTTTCCTTCGTAGAAGGTGATACCCCAGCCGTCTTTATGCGGCCCGGTTCCTCCACCGCGCTGCACCAGCCCGGTGAAACTAAAGCAGATATCGGTTGGCACATTGGCGCTCATCCCGAGCAGTTCGCACATAGATCACCTCCACAACAGCGGGGGCCTGTTGCCCCCAGCGAAGTCTTACTTAACCATCTCTTTTTCGATTAACTGAATCAGGATATGGATCACTTTGATGTGGATCTCCTGAATACGGTCCGCGTAACCGAAGTGAGGCACGCGAATTTCGATATCCGCCGTACCCGCCATTTTGCCGCCATCTTTGCCGGTCAGGGTGATCACTTTCATCCCCTTCTCACGTGCCGCTTCAATGGCTTTGATGACGTTGCCGGAGTTGCCGGAGGTAGAGATCCCCAGCAGCACATCCCCTTCACGTCCTACCGCTTCGACATAGCGAGAGAAGACGTAATCGTAACCAAAGTCGTTGCTCACGCAGGAGATGTGGCTAACGTCAGAGATCGCAATCGCCGGGTAGCCCGGACGGTTTTCACGATAACGACCGGTCAGCTCTTCGGCAAAGTGCATGGCATCACAATGTGAACCACCGTTACCGCAGGAGAGCACTTTACCGCCCGCTTTAAAGCTGTCGGCCAGCAGGACCGCCGCGCGCTGAATAGCGTGGATATTGGCTTCATCTTTCAGAAAGTTGGCCAGCGTTTCCGCCGCTTCGTTCAGTTCGTTACGAATAAGATCCTGGTACATGAGGATAATCCTTCAGTATTGATGAAATAACAGAGCAAGTTTACCGGATAGCGGTAAAAGCGAGAAGCTAAAGCCACGCGAATCGTCGGGCGTTTTGCTTTTTTGTGCCGGGTAAAACCTGAACAATGTGAACCAGGTTGTAATTATTTTGTGAATGCATTGCTAAAAGAAATAACATCCACTACAACCATATCATCACAAGTGGTCAGACCTCCTACAAGACAGGGAGCAATTCTTTATGATGATTTTAAGTATTCTCTTAACCGTTGTTCTGCTCGGGGTGCTGTTCTATCACCGGGTCAGCTTAATTCTGAGCAGCCTTATCTTACTGGCCTGGACCGCTGCGCTGGGTGTGATCGGCATCTGGAACCCGTGGGTGCTGGTTCCGCTGGCGATTATTCTGGTGCCGTTCAACGTCACTTCCATGCGTAAATCGATGATTTCTGCTCCGGTATTCCGCGGCTTTCGCAAGGTGATGCCGCCAATGTCGCGCACCGAAAAAGAGGCGATCGACGCAGGCACCACCTGGTGGGAAGGCGAACTGTTCCAGGGCAACCCGGACTGGAAAAAGCTGCATAACTACCCGCAGCCGCGCCTCACTGCTGAAGAGCAGGCGTTTATTGACGGTCCGGTTGAAGAAGCCTGCCGCATGGCGAACGACTTCCAGATCACCCATGAAATGGCCGATCTGCCGCCGGAACTGTGGGCATTTTTAAAAGAGCATCGCTTCTTCGCGATGATCATCAAGAAAGAGTACGGCGGGCTGGAGTTCTCTGCTTACGCTCAGGCTCGCGTGCTGCAAAAACTGGCTGGCGTCTCCGGGATCCTGGCGATCACCGTTGGCGTGCCTAACTCCTTAGGCCCGGGTGAACTGCTGCAACATTACGGTACCGAAGAGCAAAAAAATCATTACCTGCCGCGTCTGGCCCGTGGCCTGGAGATCCCTTGCTTTGCACTTACCAGCCCGGAAGCGGGTTCCGATGCGGGCGCTATCCCGGATACCGGTGTGGTCTGCATGGGCGAGTGGCAGGGTGAGCAGGTTCTGGGTATGCGTCTGACCTGGAACAAGCGCTACATTACGCTGGCGCCAATCGCTACCGTGCTGGGCCTGGCATTTAAACTCTCAGACCCGGACAAGCTGTTAGGTGGCGAAGAGGATCTGGGTATCACCTGTGCGCTGATCCCAACCAGCACCCCTGGCGTTGAGATTGGCCGTCGTCACTTCCCGTTGAACGTGCCATTCCAGAACGGCCCAACCCGCGGTCAGGATATCTTTGTACCTATTGATTACATCATCGGTGGCCCGAAAATGGCCGGTCAGGGCTGGCGCATGCTGGTGGAATGTCTGTCCGTTGGCCGCGGCATTACCCTGCCGTCTAACTCTACGGGCGGTCTGAAATCGGTGGCAATGGGCATTGGCGCTTACGCTCACATCCGCCGTCAGTTCAAAATCTCTATCGGTAAGATGGAAGGGATCGAGGAGCCGCTGGCGCGTATCGCAGGCAACGCCTACGTAATGGATGCTGCTGCGTCCTTAATTACCTACGGCATCATGCTGGGCGAAAAACCGGCCGTGCTGTCAGCTATCGTGAAGTACCACTGTACTCACCGTGCCCAGCAGTCCATCATCGATGCGATGGATATTGCTGGCGGTAAAGGCATTATGCTGGGTGAAGGCAACTTCCTGGCGCGTGGTTATCAGGGCGCACCTATTGCCATCACCGTTGAAGGGGCAAACATTCTGACCCGCAGCATGATGATCTTCGGCCAGGGCGCAATCCGCTGCCATCCATACGTGCTGGAAGAGATGGCTGCCGCGCAGAATAATGATGTTAATGCGTTCGATAAACTGCTGTTCAAACATATCGGCCACGTCGGCAGCAACAAGGTGCGCAGCTTCTGGCTGGGCCTGACCCGCGGCCTGACCAGCGCCACGCCAACCGGCGATGCGACCCGCCGTTATTACCAGCATCTGAACCGTCTGAGTGCCAACCTTGCGCTGCTCTCTGACGTGTCAATGGCGGTACTGGGCGGCAGCCTGAAGCGTCGGGAGCGTATTTCTGCCCGTCTGGGTGATGTGCTGAGCCAGATCTTCCTCGCTTCGGCAGTACTGAAACGCTACGACGATGAAGGCCGTCATGAAGCGGATTTGCCGCTGGTGCACTGGGGCGTACAGGATGCGCTGTATCAGGCGGAACAGGCTATTGACGATCTGCTGGTGAACTTCCCGAACCGCTTTGTGGCAGGCGCACTGCGCGTGGTGATCTTCCCGACCGGCCGTCACTATCTGGCACCGTCCGATAAGCTGGATCATAAAGTCGCGAAGATCCTGCAGGTTCCGAGCGCAACCCGCTCACGTATCGGCCGCGGTCAGTATCTGACCCCGACCGAGCATAACCCGGTCGGTCTGCTGGAAGAGGCGCTGCTGGACGTGATGGCTGCCGACCCGATTCATCAGAAGATCTGCAAACAGCTGGGTAAAAACCTGCCATTCACTCGTTTGAACGAGCTGGCTAAAGAAGCTCTGGCGGGCGGCATCATCACAAAAGATGAAGCAGACCTGCTGATCAAAGCGGAAGAGAGCCGTCTGCGCAGTATTAACGTTGATGATTTTGACGCTGAAGAGCTGGCGACACAGCCGGTAAAGCTGAAAGAGATAGTGCGTAAACCGGAAGCCGCATAATCCGTTTCCGCAGACAAAACCCCGCCTGGTGCGGGGTTTTTTTATTGCCACCCGTTTCTGTGATTGTCGTGCTACAGTGTCAAAATGGGGTTATTCGAGGAGTCTTACTGTGCCTGGTTTGAAGATTACGCTGTTGCAACAACCGCTGGTGTGGATGGATGGTCCGGCCAACCTGCGCCATTTTGATCGTCAACTGGAAGGTATTGCCGGACGCGACATCATTATCCTGCCGGAAATGTTCACCACCGGGTTTGCCATGGAGGCGGCCAAACAGTCCCTGCCGCAGGACGAACTGATCGCCTGGATGCAGGCCAGAGCGCAGCAAACTCAGGCATTAATTGCCGGTAGCGCTGCGCTACAGACCGAGCGCGGGCCGGTTAACCGTTTTCTGCTGGTTGAGCCTGAAGGTAAGGTGCACTTCTACGACAAGCGCCACCTGTTCCGCATGGCAGACGAGCACCAGCACTATGTCGCCGGTAACGAGCGCGCCGTATTTGAGTGGCGCGGCTGGCGCATTCTGCCGTTAGTCTGTTACGACCTGCGCTTCCCGGTGTGGTCGCGTAACCGTAATGATTACGATCTGGCGCTGTACGTCGCTAACTGGCCCGCCCCACGCTCGCTCCACTGGCAGGCGCTGCTGACGGCACGTGCGATTGAGAACCAGGCCTATGTCGCCGGATGCAATCGGGTTGGAACCGACGGTAATGGCCACCACTACCGCGGCGACAGCCGGGTCATTAGCCCGCAGGGCGAGATTATTGCCACCGCAGAACCGCATCATGCCACCCGTATTGATGCCGAACTATCGTTGACCGCGCTGAGAGAGTATCGGGAGAAGTTTCCTGCCTGGCAGGATGCCGATCCTTTCAGCATTGACTGAAGGGCAGAGCCGCCCCTCCCTGCCCCTCACCCATCGGTTCAAAGGGAAAGAAGCGGGGCGGCTTTGCTGTTTGTTGCTTACAGCATCCGTTTCAGTATTTCACGCTGCCCCTTGAAGGTGTATTTGATTACCGCTGCGATATGTCCAAGCAGAATGAGGCCCAGTAAAACGCAGCTGACGCGATGCACCTTAAAGAAAAAATCATTCACTTCAGTCGTGTTTATCGGGTGGGTAATCGGCAGAAGACCAAACAGATTGTAATCTTTGTGCAGCATCAGAAAACCGCTGGCCAGCACCATCATAATGGTCAGATAAAACAGTTCATGGATAAAAACCACCATCTGCTTTTTCCGTCCTGCCACCGTTGCAGGATAAGGCACAGATGGGCGAAAGAAGCGCCAGACAAAACGCACCAGCATAATTGGCGTTGCAATGGTGCCAAGCGACATATTCACTACAGAAAAGAAAGTAAACCAGCGGGTCCCTTCCAGCGCGTGGAGAATGTAGCCCATGCACATGGCGTAGATAATGACGACGGCAACCACCCAGTGTAAAAGGCGTGAAAAGCGATCGTAACGTGTGGGAATAATGGAAGAAGTTGGCATAATCCTTGTCCTCTAAACGTAATTACATGGTTCCCTGTGAAGCCATGGTCCAGAAATCATTCGTCCTACCCCGCTTTAATATGTCAAACATCCCGCGCCGGGTTTAATAATGAAATTCCGCCCTGAAAAATAGGCCATCTCCCTGCCCTTTAATAGAAAAATGCTGACCATTTTTAACCTTTCTTTTTTTCCGGTTAATAGGCCAGGCGATTCGCTCGTTATTGATTTCATTATTTTTGCAGGCAGGAATAAGGACACAGGAAAGTTATTATTGCGGACATGTCCTGCGTAATAGCGGATGAATAATTGTTGTGGGGAACGGAGGCTGGATCTTTACATGCTCAACGGCATAAGGCAGGCGGAAGATGCCGCTTGAGGAGTCAGCGAAAAGGTGAGATCGAAAAAAGGCCCATGTTATTGCTAACATGGGCCTGAATAGTGGCGGAACGGACGGGACTCGAAC
The DNA here is from genome assembly GCF_023639785.1 of Leclercia adecarboxylata. Taxonomy (NCBI): domain Bacteria; kingdom Pseudomonadati; phylum Pseudomonadota; class Gammaproteobacteria; order Enterobacterales; family Enterobacteriaceae; genus Leclercia; species Leclercia adecarboxylata. The sequence continues at coordinate 879,992 of NZ_CP098325.1, read as the reverse complement.
CCGCGACCCCCTGCGTGACAGGCAGGTATTCTAACCGACTGAACTACCGCTCCGCTGTGTTCCCTTGGGAACGAGGCAGATATTACGTTTTGCCCTCGATCCCGTCAATGCTTTTTCTCTTCTTTTGAATCGTTTGCTGCAAAAACGATCCGAACGGTTATTTTACCAGCGTTTCGCCCGCTTTTATCCGCGCCAGAGGCAGCTTCCGCCCTTCTTCTGCACCAGATCGAGCCGAGATTCATGCGCCATTAACTCTTCATCGCTGGCACGTATGACGCGCAACGCGCTGGACTGACGTATAACGCGCTGAATTTCGCTTTCGCCGGACTGCTCCTGCGCATCGCTATCCGCGTTAAACGCCAGGGCGGTCTGGCCGCCCGTCATAATCAGATAAACGTCTGCCAGGATCTGGGCATCGAGCAGTGCCCCGTGCAGCGTTCGTTTGCTGTTGTCTATTTCATAGCGCGAACACAACGCATCAAGGCTGTTCCGCTTGCCGGGAAACATCTTTCTTGCCATCGCCAGGCTATCGGTAACCTTGCAGAACGTGTCTGTCTTCGGCAGGCCGCGGTTGAGCTTGCTGAATTCATAATCCATAAAGCCGATATCGAACGAGGCGTTATGAATAACAAGCTCGGCGCCTTTGATGTAGTCGATGAATTCATCGGCGACGTCCGCAAAAGTGGGTTTATCCAGCAGGAATTCATCTGCAATCCCGTGAACGCCAAAGGCTTCCGGGTCCACCAGCCGGTCTGGCTTCAGGTAAACGTGAAAGTTATTGCCGGTAAGACGGCGGTTAACCACCTCCACCGCACCGATCTCAATGATCTTATGCCCTTCATAGTGGGCACCGATTTGGTTCATACCGGTGGTTTCGGTATCGAGGACGATGATCCTGTCGGCGTTATGTGTGTCTGCAATACTCATTCTGTCAGCCTGTTCGTTTTAACGACGACATTGTAAACAACCTGACCAGGCGTTCAAAGGCTAATTCACAGGGACTTTATTTAGCAGTGCTGATGGCGGCCATTTATGTCAGACTTACCGTTTTGATTACAGGATGTCTGCCAGGATGCGTAAACAGGTAGAGATTTACACCGACGGATCGTGCCTCGGCAACCCGGGCCCTGGGGGCTACGGCGCGATTTTGCGTTATCGTGAACACGAAAAAACCTTTAATGAAGGCTTTCGCCTGACCACCAACAACCGTATGGAGTTGATGGCCGCGATTGTAGCCCTTGAGGCACTGAAAGAGCACTGCGATATCGTGCTAAGCACCGACAGCCAGTATGTGCGCCAGGGGATCACCCAGTGGATCCATAACTGGAAAAAACGTGGCTGGAAAACAGCGGACAAAAAACCGGTGAAGAATGTCGATCTCTGGCAACGCCTGGATGCGGCGCTCAGTCAGCATAAAATCCAGTGGGAGTGGGTGAAAGGCCACGCCGGACATCCTGAAAACGAGCGTTGTGACGAACTGGCGCGCGCTGCCGCAATGAACCCTCAGCATGAGGATGTGGGATACAAACCGGAAGCCTGATCAGGGCTTCCGGTACTGCCGCGTGGCGCCCACGGCGGCACGCAAACGCGTTTTGGCCTTGCTTTGCTTCATGGGGTTCAGCGTCAGGGGGACAGTTCGCTTACGCGCCACTATCAACTGCATACAGCCCAGCGCCGGAAAATGGGTGCTGAGCATCTTCCCGCCCTGCCGCGCCCAGGGTATTACCTGAAAACCGCTTTGGTATAAAACCTCATAATTAAGCAGCGAGAGCCAGTCCAGCTGGCGCATCAGGGTAAACATGCGGCTGTTATACGGCGGGGTGCGACGCAGCACCGGCACCAGCTTTCTGAGCCCCATCAGGCTCATCGGATTAAATCCACTGATCACCAGCCAGCCATCGTCAATCAATACCCGGTCGGCTTCCCGCAACAACCGGTGCGGGTCATCACACCAGGGCAGCGAATGCGCCAGCAGGCAGGCATCAACGGATTTTTCGGCAAAGGGCAGCTGTAACGGGTTGGCCTTTACCTGGACGGGCTCGCCAGCCAGCGAAACATTGACCTGATGCGAAATCGCGCAGCTTTCAGAGTTGATTTCCGCGCTCAGATTGCCAATCTTAAGCAGGTGAAAACCATACATTTTCGCAAACCAGGGCTTAAGCTGCAGCTCGAGTGCTTCACGATAGTATTCACCCCAGGGCAACTCCGCCCAGTGTTTCGGTGCGGTAACAATCTGAGGTATCCTTGCCGGTTTCATCAAAACACCCGCCACGCTATGAGAGGTAATGTATGAATCTTAACAGTATTTCTGCTTTTCAGGACAATTACATCTGGGTTTTAAACAATGCTGATGGTCGTTGCATCATTGTCGATCCTGGCGAGGCTGAGCCGGTGTTAAATGCCATTGAGCAAAATCAGTGGCAACCGGAAGCGATTATGCTGACGCATCACCATCATGACCACGTTGGTGGCGTCGCGGCCATTTGCGCAAAATTTCCGCATCTTGTGGTATACGGCCCCGCTGAGACACAAAATAAGGGAACGACTCGCGTAGTAAAAGATGGAGAAAAGATCCTCATTCTTGGGTTGGAATTTTCTGTAATTGCTACACCAGGTCACACTTCCGGACATATTTCGTACTTCAGTTTCCCTTATCTTTTCTGCGGGGACACAATGTTCTCTGGCGGCTGCGGAAGGCTATTCGAAGGCACGCCAGCCCAGATGTATCAGTCCTTCCAGAAAATTAACGCCCTTCCCGAAGACACGTTGATTTGTTGCGCACATGAATACACTTTAGCGAATATGAAGTTTGCGATGCACGTCCTGCCAGAGGATGCAGCGATTCAGGATTATTACCAGAAAGTGAAGGAGTTACGCGCAAAAAACCAAAAAACACTCCCCGTAATTCTGAAAAATGAACGTAAAATTAATTTATTTCTCAGAACTGATAACGTTGATTTACTTAATAAATTTAAAGAAGAAACAAATATGTTACAACCTGAGGAGTGTTTTGCCTGGTTAAGGGCAAAGAAAGATGACTTCTGACAATTGCGGGTTGCCTTTTTAATTATTCGTCGTTATCATCGCTCGTCTTTTAAGCAACTATTGACACACACATGAAGGCAAAAGCGATATTACTCGCCTCTGTCCTGCTTGTGGGTTGCCAGGCGTCTCAGAACACTGGCACCGTACAACAGCACGCACAGAGCCTTTCTGCAGCTGGTCAAGGGGAAGCAGGGAAGTTCACAAGTCAATCGCGATGGGCAGACGATGGGACGTCTTTCGCACAGGATCAAGACTTGTGGGTCTCTATTGGCGACGAGCTAAAGATGGGAATTCCGGAAAACAGCCGGATTCGCGAACAGAAACAGAAGTATTTAAGCAATAAGAGCTATCTCCACGATGTGACTTTACGGGCAGAGCCGTATATGTACTGGATAGCAGGGCAAGTTAAGAAACGTAACATGCCCATGGAACTGGTACTACTACCCATAGTGGAGAGCGCTTTTGACCCACACGCGACGTCTGGCGCCAAGGCCGCAGGTCTTTGGCAGATCATACCGAGCACAGGGCGCAATTATGGTTTAAAACAGACCCGCAACTACGATGCGCGTCGTGATGTAGTCGCTTCGACGACAGCCGCTCTCGACATGATGCAACGTCTGAACAAGATGTTCGACGGTGACTGGCTGCTGACGGTTGCTGCTTATAATAGCGGTGAGGGTCGTGTACTGAAGGCAATGAAAGCGAATAAAGCACGGGGTAAACCTACCGACTTTTGGTCGCTTCCACTGCCACGGGAAACCAAATTATACGTTCCTAAAATGCTGGCTTTGAGTGAGATATTCAAAAACAGCAAACAGTACGGCGTGCAGTTACCGACCTCAGACGAAAGTCGTGCGCTGGCGAAAGTGCGTATCAACAACCCTGTTGAACTGAAACAGGTTGCGGATATGGCAGGTATCTCGGTGACCAAACTGAAGGCCTTCAACGCAGGTGTGAAGGGCTCGACAGTAGGTACCAGCGGGCCGAAATACGTTCTGGTGCCGCAGAAACACGCTGAACAGTTACGGGTATCGTTAGCGTCGGGTGAAATTGAAGCGGTTCAGTCTACGCTGATTGCGGATAACACACCGCTTAACAGCCGTAGCTATCAGGTACGTTCAGGCGATACGCTTTCAGGCATCGCATCACGTCTTGGCGTGAGCACAAAAGATCTGCAGCAGTGGAACAAGCTGCGCGGCTCTACCCTGAAAGTGGGTCAGAACCTGACGATTGGCGCGGGTAACAGCGCGCAGCGTCTCGCTAATAACAGCGATAGCATTACCTATCGCGTGCAAAAAGGTGATTCGCTCTCCAGTATTGCCAAACGTCACGGCGTGAACATCAAAGATGTGATGCGCTGGAACAGCGATACGGACAATCTGCAGCCTGGCGACCGGATAACGTTGTTTGTGAAAAACAACGCCACCCCGGACTCCTGATTTCAGAGACCAGCTGTAAGAAAGGCACCGATTCCCCTCGGTGCCTTTTTTGTTTATCCCGCCTTTTGGGCTTCAGCCAGAATGGTATCGCTGGTAAAGGAGCCCTCTTCCTGCAGCTCAAAGTACGCTTTGACCTCAGCGGACGCGCTGTCCTGATACAGGCGAATCGCCTGGCTCAGCGCCTCGGGGGTGCGCATACGGGCAATCCATGAAGAAAACTCCAGCGTCAAACGGTCTGTCTGCAACGATCGCGATATCAGCCCCGCATCGGTGAACATAGACAACCACTCACCGCTGGAATAGTTGCGGACATGCGAGGTATCCCGCAATGCCTCCACCGTCTGTAACCAGATATCACGCACCGGGTGGCCCGGCGACATGATATCCATAATGATAACCAGACCACCCGGCTTCAGTACCCGCTTAACCTCACGCAGTGCCTGGCCGACATCATGCCAGTGGTGCGCCGAATAGCGGCTGATAACAATATCAAAGGTTTGATCGTCAAAGGGTAAGGATTCCGCGTAGCCCTGACGGATGGCGATATTACTGAATCCCTTCTCACTGGCCGCAGCTGCTACCACCTCCAGCATCTGGCTGGACAAGTCGTATGCCGTTACACGGGCTACCTGCTGCGCCGCCACGAAGCTGGCATGACCCGCCCCACAGCCTAAATCAAGGACGCTGGCTTCGGGAAATTCGGCCAGACGTTCAGCCAGCCGCTGCAAATCGCGCCCGGATGCGTGAACCGAACTTGTCAGATAGGCCTTCGCCTGGGAGCCAAACTGTTTTTCTACGTTGTCATGATGGGACTGTGTTGTCATTTTGCTGTCCTTCGGTTTAGGGAAAATAAAGGGCAGCACCCGCGCAGGCCTGCCCCACGGCAGACCTGACGCACCTCTATCTCTCAGGTTTGCCGGGACTGAATTCGACTAGTAGCGGATTGTGATCGGATGCGCGAGTGACCAGCACAGAGGCTTCGCTCACGTTCAGACCACGATAGAAGACAAAATCGAGGGGACGACCAAAGGCCTTGCGCCGCTGGTCATCGGTAAAACGGACTTCGCGCAGCGACATCTCACGCGCAAAGCGATACAGCGCGTTCATTCGCGGACGGCTCCAGGCATTGAAATCACCGGCCATAACCACCGGGCCGCTGTGATGCGCAATCTGATCGCCAATAGGCAGCAACTGCTTGCTGTAGACATCAACACCGAGACTAAAGTTGACCGCGTGGATATTCACCACCATCAGCAAACGGGTATCCGGCAACGGATAGACGGTGACCAGGGCGGATTTCGCCAGGCGCAGGAGCGGTTCGCGCTCGCGCAGTGGGCAACAATAAACGGGATGAGCAGCGGAAAGCGTCATTACCCCTGATGGATGTTGGGGTAAGACAAATGCCGGTACCTGGTCGGCGGCGAGATAGTTGGTAGTCGCAAACCTCACCAGTTCAGGCGTAGTTTGCGCCTCCTGCAACAGTACCAGATGCGCATCTTTGCCAAAATTCTGCAGGACGGATAACCATTCGGCACGCTGTTGTTTGAAGATATTCCATACCAGCACCCGAATTTTTTCATCGCTGCTTAAAGGCGCCCCCGCAGGTAATGCCTGGCCAATGCTCGCAAACGACCCCGGAGGTAAGATTCTCTCCGCGGGCTGTCCGGCAACATAACGCATGGCATAGGTATTTTTTCGCACGGTGTGAAACAACCTCTATCATTAAGAACCCGTCCAGAAACAGGAACGGGTTCTAATGTTATAGGGTTTTCAGCTCACACTTTCAACGCTATTGCTGAGAATCTCCTTATTGTTTTGTCAGTAAGTACTTACATTAAGTTATCCCAGAGCGACACGGGTGGGCTTATCCAGGCGGCCACTCAGACCAATCAACAGGAGTGCGATCAGAACTATGACCGCCCCAATCCAGGGTGTTTGTGACAGACCGAAATGCTCTACCGTCTGACCACCGATAATTGATCCCAGCGCAATGCCAACATTAAACGCGGCGATATTCAAACCGGAAGCGACATCCACAGCGTTAGGTGTATATAGCTCGGCTTTCTGTACCACATAGACCTGTAAACCCGGTACGTTGCCGAAGGCGAAGATCCCCATCACCAGTACCGTCGCCAGCGCGGCATACTGCATGGAAGCAGTGAACTGGAAGACCAGAAGCAGAACAACCAGAGCGGCAAAAATAATTTTCAGGGCCGGGACTGCGCCATGCTTATCCGCCAGCTTGCCACCCCAGATATTGCCGATCGCTACCGAAACGCCATAGCCCAGCAGGATCCAGCTGACGGCATTCGGCGAGAATCCGGCCAGGTCCTGCATCATGGGCGCAAGGAAGGTAAAGGCGGTAAAGACTCCGCCATAACCCAATGCCGTAATGGCATAGATCATCAGCAGGCGAGGATGGGTCAGAACCTTCAGTTGATCGCGCAGTGTCGCTGCCGCACGTCCGGGAATACTGGACGGGATCAGCACCAGACTGCTTATCAGCGCAATCACGCCCAACAGGGAGACCGCAAGGAAAGTTTCCCGCCAGCCAAAGTGCTGCCCGATAAAGGTACCCAGCGGAACACCCGTTACCAGCGCGACGGTTAAGCCACCAAACATGATGGCAATGGCGGAAGCTGCTTTCTCTTTAGGCACCAGACTGGTTGCGATTGTCGAACCTATAGAGAAGAAGACGCCATGAGCAAGACCGGTCAGCAGGCGGGCAATAACCAGCGTCGAGTAATCGGGTGCTTGCCAGGCGAGAACGTTGCCAGCGGTGAATAGCACCATCAATGCCATTAGCAATTGCTTACGCGGCAGACGGCCAGTAAGCGCGGTCAGCACCGGTGCGCCGATTGCCACGCCGAGGGCATAGATAGAAACCAGTAAACCCGCTGAAGGCAGCGAGATGGCAAGTTGGTCAGCAATCGTAGGAACCAGACCTACAATAACAAATTCAGTCGTGCCGATTGCAAAGGCACTGATCGTCAGGGCAAGTAGCGCCAGAGGCATAAAAAACTCCGTCTCATCAGGATTAAGATGACACGCAGTATGCGCCAGTGTTTAAATAACAAAAATGCTCAAAGTATCAATACAATTTTGCGGATAAAGCAACAATGAAAGCAACTTCTGAAGAGCTGGCGATATTTGTCGCCGTCGTTGAGAGCGGCAGTTTTAGCCGTGCGGCTGAACAGCTTGGACAGGCTAACTCTGCCGTCAGCCGCTCGGTCAAAAAACTGGAGATGAAGCTGGGCGTCAGTTTGCTTAACCGGACAACCCGGCAGCTCAGCCTGACCGAAGAAGGCGAACGTTATTTCCGTCGCGTACAGTCCATCTTGCAGGAGATGGCCGCCGCAGAAACAGAAATCATGGAAACGCGCAGCACACCGCGCGGGCTCTTACGGATTGATGCGGCGACCCCCGTTGTCCTGCATTTCCTGATGCCTCTTATTAAACCTTTTCGCGAACGTTATCCGGAAATGACGCTCTCTCTGGTCTCCTCTGAAACCTTCATCAATCTGATCGAGCGCAAGGTGGATGTCGCGATCCGCGCCGGGACATTAACGGATTCCAGCCTGCGGGCACGCCCGCTGTTTACCAGCTATCGCAAAATTATTGCCTCTCCGGCCTATATTGCCCGTTTCGGCAAGCCTGAGACAATTGATGAACTGAAGCAGCATCTGTGTCTCGGCTTCACGGAGCCGGTGTCGCTGAATACCTGGCCTGTTGCCTGCCATGATGGTCAGTTGCATGAAGTGGTCTGCGGTTTATCATCGAACAGCGGCGAGACGCTTAAGCAGTTATGCCTGGAGGGAAACGGGATTGCTTGTCTTTCGGATTACATGATTGATAAAGAGATCGCGCGAGGTGAATTAGTCGAGCTGATGGCAGATAAGCGTCTGCCGGTTGAGATGCCCTTCAGCGCAGTCTATTACAGCGACAGAGCGGTGAGTACCCGGATCCGGGCCTTTATTGATTTTCTGAGCGAGCATGTAAAACAGCCCCCGAAGGAGCTGTAAGAGGGTCAGAGGTACAGAGGGCGGGTTAACTTAATCCCACTTCGGCGCCAGGCCCTCCGGGCTAACCAGACGATCGTTGCACTCCAGAGCAGCGATCGCATCTTTGTCATCCTGATCGAGCGTCAGATCCCGTGCCAGCAGGTTGCCCGCCAGGTTTTCACGTTTGGTTGAAGACGGGATCACCGCGTACCCTTCGCCCATCGCCCATGCCAGAATAACCTGTGCCGCGGTTGCATTGTGTTTTGCAGCAATGCGCAGAATGGTTTCGTCTTTAAGCGCCTTGCCGTAAGCCAGCGTCATGTAAGAGGTAATGTGAATACCGTGCTGCCTGGCCCACTCCACCACCTGACGGTTTTGCAGGTATGGTGAAAGTTCGATTTGGTTGGTAGCAATGTTTTCTGCGCCAACAGCGGCAATGGCCTTTTCCATCAATGGGATAGTGAAGTTGGAAATACCGATTTCACGCGTCAACCCCTGAGCTTTGGCTTCCATCAAGGCCTGCATAAATTCTTCAACGGACACGGCATCATTCGGTGATGGCCAGTGGATAAGGGTCAGATCTACATACTCCGTACGCAGTTTCTTCAGGCTCTCTTTGAGGCTTGGGATTAATTTCTCTTTGCTGAGGTTCTCAATCCAGATCTTGGTCGTGATAAAAAGCGCGTCACGCGACACATCGCTTTCTGCGATAGCCTGACCCACCGCAGCCTCGTTGTCGTAGATCTGGGCGGTATCAACCGCGCGATAACCCAGTTTGAGGGCAGTTTTAACGGATGCGATAACAACGTCGTCTTTCAGGCGGAAAGTACCAAGACCGAATGCAGGGATAGCCATGAAATTCCTCTTTTCTTCATCATGTTTGTTAATAAAGAGGATTATCGCTACCGGGGCTATGTGAAAAAAGAGCGTATTAAGCAGAGGATTTTTGCGTTTAAAGCAATAATCAAACGACAGGCAAGAAAAAAGCCCTGAGCGTTAGCTCAGGGCTTTTAATAAGTGGCGGAACGGACGGGACTCGAACCCGCGACCCCCTGCGTGACAGGCAGGTATTCTAACCGACTGAACTACCGCTCCACCGTATTCTTTGTAATTACCAGATATTGTTCCAGTTTATTACGTAATTTGATGCCTGGCAGTTCCCTACTCTCGCATGGGAGACCCCACACTACCATCGGCGCTACGGCGTTTCACTTCTGAGTTCGGCATGGGGTCAGGTGGGACCACCGCGCTACAGCCGCCAGGCAAATTCTGTTATCTGTATCAGGCTGAAAATCATCTCAAATCACACCGAAACAGCTTCGGCGTTGTAAGGTTAAGCCTCACGGTTCATTAGTACCGGTTAGCTCAACGCATCGCTGCGCTTACACACCCGGCCTATCAACGTCGTCGTCTTCAACGTTCCTTCAGGACCCTTAAAGGGTCAGGGAGAACTCATCTCGGGGCAAGTTTCGTGCTTAGATGCTTTCAGCACTTATCTCTTCCGCATTTAGCTACCGGGCAGTGCCATTGGCATGACAACCCGAACACCAGTGATGCGTCCACTCCGGTCCTCTCGTACTAGGAGCAGCCCCCCTCAATTCTCCAGCGCCCACGGCAGATAGGGACCGAACTGTCTCACGACGTTCTAAACCCAGCTCGCGTACCACTTTAAATGGCGAACAGCCATACCCTTGGGACCTACTTCAGCCCCAGGATGTGATGAGCCGACATCGAGGTGCCAAACACCGCCGTCGATATGAACTCTTGGGCGGTATCAGCCTGTTATCCCCGGAGTACCTTTTATCCGTTGAGCGATGGCCCTTCCATACAGAACCACCGGATCACTATGACCTGCTTTCGCACCTGCTCGAGCCGTCACTCTCGCAGTCAAGCTAGCTTATGCCATTGCACTAACCTCCTGATGTCCGACCAGGATTAGCTAACCTTCGTGCTCCTCCGTTACTCTTTAGGAGGAGACCGCCCCAGTCAAACTACCCACCAGACACTGTCCGCAACCCGGATTACGGGTCCACGTTAGAACACCAGCCATTAAAGGGTGGTATTTCAAGGATGGCTCCACGCAGACTGGCGTCCACGCTTCAAAGCCTCCCACCTATCCTACACATCAAGGACCAGTGTTCAGTGTCAAGCTATAGTAAAGGTTCACGGGGTCTTTCCGTCTTGCCGCGGGTACACTGCATCTTCACAGCGATTTCAATTTCACTGAGTCTCGGGTGGAGACAGCCTGGCCATCATTACGCCATTCGTGCAGGTCGGAACTTACCCGACAAGGAATTTCGCTACCTTAGGACCGTTATAGTTACGGCCGCCGTTTACCGGGGCTTCGATCAAGAGCTTCGCGTTGCCGCTAACCCCATCAATTAACCTTCCGGCACCGGGCAGGCGTCACACCGTATACGTCCACTTTCGTGTTTGCACAGTGCTGTGTTTTTAATAAACAGTTGCAGCCAGCTGGTATCTTCGACTGATTTCAGCTCCACCCGCAGGGGCTTCACCTACATATCAGCGTGCCTTCTCCCGAAGTTACGGCACCATTTTGCCTAGTTCCTTCACCCGAGTTCTCTCAAGCGCCTTGGTATTCTCTACCTGACCACCTGTGTCGGTTTGGGGTACGATTCGTTGTTACCTGATGCTTAGAGGCTTTTCCTGGAAGCAGGGCATTTGTTACTTCAGCACCGTAGTGCCTCGTCATCACACCTCAGCGTTAAAAAGGTACCGGATTTACCTGGAACCTCCGCCTACATGCTTAAACCGGGACAACCGTCGCCCGGCCAACATAGCCTTCTCCGTCCCCCCTTCGCAGTAACACCGAGTACAGGAATATTAACCTGTTTCCCATCGACTACGCCTTTCGGCCTCGCCTTAGGGGTCGACTCACCCTGCCCCGATTAACGTTGGACAGGAACCCTTGGTCTTCCGGCGAGCGGGCTTTTCACCCGCTTTATCGTTACTTATGTCAGCATTCGCACTTCTGATACCTCCAGCAAACCTCACAGTTCACCTTCAACGGCTTACAGAACGCTCCCCTACCCAACAACACATAGTGTCGCTGCCGCAGCTTCGGTGCATGGTTTAGCCCCGTTACATCTTCCGCGCAGGCCGACTCGACCAGTGAGCTATTACGCTTTCTTTAAATGATGGCTGCTTCTAAGCCAACATCCTGGCTGTCTGTGCCTTCCCACATCGTTTCCCACTTAACCATGACTTTGGGACCTTAGCTGGCGGTCTGGGTTGTTTCCCTCTTCACGACGGACGTTAGCACCCGCCGTGTGTCTCCCGTGATAACATTCTCCGGTATTCGCAGTTTGCATCGGGTTGGTAAGCCGGGATGGCCCCCTAGCCGAAACAGTGCTCTACCCCCGGAGATGAGTTCACGAGGCGCTACCTAAATAGCTTTCGGGGAGAACCAGCTATCTCCCGGTTTGATTGGCCTTTCACCCCCAGCCACAAGTCATCCGCTAATTTTTCAACATTAGTCGGTTCGGTCCTCCAGTTAGTGTTACCCAACCTTCAACCTGCCCATGGCTAGATCACCGGGTTTCGGGTCTATACCCTGCAACTTAACGCCCAGTTAAGACTCGGTTTCCCTTCGGCTCCCCTATACGGTTAACCTTGCTACAGAATATAAGTCGCTGACCCATTATACAAAAGGTACGCAGTCACACCACGAAGGTGCTCCCACTGCTTGTACGTACACGGTTTCAGGTTCTTTTTCACTCCCCTCGCCGGGGTTCTTTTCGCCTTTCCCTCACGGTACTGGTTCACTATCGGTCAGTCAGGAGTATTTAGCCTTGGAGGATGGTCCCCCCATATTCAGACAGGATACCACGTGTCCCGCCCTACTCTTCGAGTTCACAGCAAGTGTGCTTTCATGTACGGGACTATCACCCTGTACCGTCGGACTTTCCAGACCGTTCCACTAACACACAAGCTGATTCAGACTCCGGGCTGCTCCCCGTTCGCTCGCCGCTACTGGGGGAATCTCGGTTGATTTCTTTTCCTCGGGGTACTTAGATGTTTCAGTTCCCCCGGTTCGCCTCGTTAACCTATGTATTCAGTTAACGATAGTGCAACGGATTGCACTGGGTTTCCCCATTCGGACATCGCCGGGTCAAAGGTTCATATCACCTCGCCGGCGCTTTTCGCAGATTAGCACGTCCTTCATCGCCTCTGACTGCCAGGGCATCCACCGTGTACGCTTAGTCGCTTAACCTCACAACCCGAAGATGTCTCTTTCGATTCATCGTCGTGATTGTGAAAATTTGAGAGACTCGAACACACCTGATTCTGTTCTTGTTTACGGAGAACAGAGACGGTGTGTCGTTTCAATTTTCAGCTTGATCCAGATTTTTAAAGAGCAAAACTTCGCAGCGCACCTTTTCAGGTACACTCTGAAGTTTTCATGTTGTCGCAGTAAAGATGGTGGAGCTATGCGGGATCGAACCGCAGACCTCCTGCGTGCAAGGCAGGCGCTCTCCCAGCTGAGCTATAGCCCCATCGTGGTCAATCTCCTCAAATTTGCTGCGCAAATTTGGTAGGCCTGAGTGGACTTGAACCACCGACCTCACCCTTATCAGGGGTGCGCTCTAACCACCTGAGCTACAAGCCTGCAGAGATTTTTACTGCTAATTTTCATCAGACAATCTGTGTGAGCACTACAAAGGCAGGTTCTTTAAGGTAAGGAGGTGATCCAACCGCAGGTTCCCCTACGGTTACCTTGTTACGACTTCACCCCAGTCATGAATCACAAAGTGGTAAGCGCCCTCCCGAAGGTTAAGCTACCTACTTCTTTTGCAACCCACTCCCATGGTGTGACGGGCGGTGTGTACAAGGCCCGGGAACGTATTCACCGTAGCATTCTGATCTACGATTACTAGCGATTCCGACTTCATGGAGTCGAGTTGCAGACTCCAATCCGGACTACGACGCACTTTATGAGGTCCGCTTGCTCTCGCGAGGTCGCTTCTCTTTGTATGCGCCATTGTAGCACGTGTGTAGCCCTACTCGTAAGGGCCATGATGACTTGACGTCATCCCCACCTTCCTCCAGTTTATCACTGGCAGTCTCCTTTGAGTTCCCGGCCTAACCGCTGGCAACAAAGGATAAGGGTTGCGCTCGTTGCGGGACTTAACCCAACATTTCACAACACGAGCTGACGACAGCCATGCAGCACCTGTCTCAGAGTTCCCGAAGGCACCAATCCATCTCTGGAAAGTTCTCTGGATGTCAAGAGTAGGTAAGGTTCTTCGCGTTGCATCGAATTAAACCACATGCTCCACCGCTTGTGCGGGCCCCCGTCAATTCATTTGAGTTTTAACCTTGCGGCCGTACTCCCCAGGCGGTCGACTTAACGCGTTAGCTCCGGAAGCCACGCCTCAAGGGCACAGCCTCCAAGTCGACATCGTTTACGGCGTGGACTACCAGGGTATCTAATCCTGTTTGCTCCCCACGCTTTCGCACCTGAGCGTCAGTCTTTGTCCAGGGGGCCGCCTTCGCCACCGGTATTCCTCCAGATCTCTACGCATTTCACCGCTACACCTGGAATTCTACCCCCCTCTACAAGACTCTAGCCTGCCAGTTTCGAATGCAGTTCCCAGGTTGAGCCCGGGGATTTCACATCCGACTTGACAGACCGCCTGCGTGCGCTTTACGCCCAGTAATTCCGATTAACGCTTGCACCCTCCGTATTACCGCGGCTGCTGGCACGGAGTTAGCCGGTGCTTCTTCTGCGAGTAACGTCAATCACTGTGGTTATTAACCACAATGCCTTCCTCCTCGCTGAAAGTACTTTACAACCCGAAGGCCTTCTTCATACACGCGGCATGGCTGCATCAGGCTTGCGCCCATTGTGCAATATTCCCCACTGCTGCCTCCCGTAGGAGTCTGGACCGTGTCTCAGTTCCAGTGTGGCTGGTCATCCTCTCAGACCAGCTAGGGATCGTCGCCTAGGTGAGCCGTTACCCCACCTACTAGCTAATCCCATCTGGGCACATCTGATGGCAAGAGGCCCGAAGGTCCCCCTCTTTGGTCTTGCGACGTTATGCGGTATTAGCTACCGTTTCCAGTAGTTATCCCCCTCCATCAGGCAGTTTCCCAGACATTACTCACCCGTCCGCCACTCGTCACCCGAGAGCAAGCTCTCTGTGCTACCGTTCGACTTGCATGTGTTAGGCCTGCCGCCAGCGTTCAATCTGAGCCATGATCAAACTCTTCAATTTAAGTTTGATGCTCGTGAATTAAACTTCGTAATGAATTACGTATGTTCACTCAGAGACTTGGTATTCATTTATTGTCCGAAGACATTAAGAATCCATGTCACTTTGAGTGCCCACACAGATTGTCTGATAAATTGTTAAAGAGCAGTGCAACGCGGCTTTCGCTCACCGTTGCGAGGTGGCGTATATTACGCTTTCCTCTTTCAGAGTCAAGCGATTATTTCACGCTTTTCTCTTCAATCAACCCGGCTGTTTGTGTGAAGTGATTCACATCCGCCGTGTCGATGGAGGCGCATTATAGGGAGTTATCCGGCGCTGACAAGCGGAAAAAGACAATTTTATTTCAACCGCTCACCTTTTCGCCAGAACGCCTATTTTTGCTGCTTTTTGATGGTTTCTGGCAGTGCTGCAAGGCTGTTAATGACACAATCCGCTGCACTTTCTGCCTCTGGCGTAACGGGTTTTCCGGTGCGCACCAGAATTTTATGGCCAACCCCTGCTGCTGTAGCTGCCTGCATATCTTCCAGCTTATCGCCCACCATATATGAAGCGCTCATATCTATATGAAGGAACTCTTGTGCAGAGATGAACATACCCGGGTGCGGTTTACGGCAGTCACAGGCCTGGCGATACTCGTCTACGGTGCCTTGTGGATGGTGAGGACAATAATAGATACCGTCCAGGTCAACGCCACGATCGGCCAGCGACCAGTCCATCCATTCAGTTAATGTCTCAAACTGTGCTTCGGTGAATTTACCACGCGCAATGCCTGACTGGTTGGTCACTACCACCAGCGCAAATCCCATCTCTTTTAATTCACGCATGGCTTCTATTACGCCATCGATGAATTCAAATTCGTCTATCTCATGTACATAACCATGATCGACATTAATTGTGCCGTCACGATCGAGAAAAATTGCGGGTACTGATTTTGCCACCGGTTTGCTCCTGAAAAGGGATGTCTGCGTAGTATCTCATGTTTCACTGCGCAAGAAAGTGCTCATCACGCAGAGTTGGATTGATTTAGACGTCTGGATGCCTTAACATCCGTTTTGTTGACGGTCATCGCCCGCATCAGGCAGCAGAAAATGCCACGGCTAACTTACATACGATAAAAATAATCTAATGATTAAACTTTCGAATATCACCAAAGTGTTCCAGCAAGGGAACCGTACCATTCAGGCGTTGAACAACGTTAGCCTGCATGTTCCGGCTGGACAGATTTATGGCGTCATTGGCGCCTCAGGTGCAGGTAAAAGTACGCTCATTCGTTGCGTTAACCTGCTTGAACGTCCGACAGAAGGTCACGTTCAGGTGGATGGCAAGGAGCTGACTACCCTTTCCGAAACAGAACTGACTAAAGCACGCCGCCAGATTGGCATGATCTTCCAGCACTTTAACCTGCTCTCCTCGCGCACCGTGTTTGGCAACGTTGCCTTGCCCCTGGAGCTGGACAATACGCCAAAAGACGAAATCAAACGTCGCGTAACCGAGCTGCTGGATCTGGTGGGTCTGAGCGATAAGCACGATACCTTCCCGGCGAATTTATCCGGTGGACAAAAACAGCGCGTGGCCATCGCCCGTGCTCTGGCAAGCAACCCGAAAGTGCTGCTCTGTGACGAAGCCACCAGCGCGCTGGATCCCGCCACAACCCGCTCAATTCTGGAGCTGTTAAAGGACATTAACCGTCGCCTGGGACTTACCATTCTCCTGATTACCCACGAAATGGATGTCGTTAAACGCATCTGTGACTGCGTAGCCGTGATCAGCAACGGGCAACTGATTGAGCAAGACACCGTAAGCGAGGTGTTCTCTCACCCTAAAACCCCCCTGGCACAACAATTCATTCAGGCCACGCTGCATCTGGATATCCCGGAAGACTACCTGGCACGTCTGAAAAGCCAGCCTGAAGCGAACAGCGTTCCGATGCTGCGGATGGAGTTTACCGGCAAGTCAGTGGATGCGCCGCTGCTGTCCGAAACCGCCCGCCGTTTCAATGTGAATAACAACATTATTAGCGCGCAGATGGATTACGCCGGTGGCGTGAAGTTCGGCATCATGCTGACTGAAATGCACGGCACGCAAGAAGATACGCAGGCCGCTATCGCCTGGCTGCAAGAGCATCATGTAAAAGTTGAGGTACTGGGTTATGTCTGAGGCAATGATGTGGTTGCTGGCACGCGGCGTATGGGAAACGCTGGCGATGACCTTCGTATCCGGCTTCTTCGGTTTTGTCATTGGCCTGCCGGTGGGGGTACTGCTGTACGTCACCCGTCCGGGTCAGATTATTGAGAACGCAAAGCTGTACCGCACGCTCTCTGCGCTGGTGAACATCTTCCGTTCCATTCCCTTCATTATCCTGTTGGTCTGGATGATTCCCTTCACCCGCGTTATTGTGGGCACGTCCATCGGCCTGCAGGCCGCTATCGTTCCCCTGACCGTGGGCGCTGCGCCGTTTATCGCCCGTATGGTGGAGAACGCGCTGTTAGAGATCCCGTCCGGTCTGATTGAAGCGTCCCGCGCCATGGGTGCGACGCCAATGCAGATCGTACGTAAAGTCTTACTGCCGGAAGCGCTGCCAGGCCTGGTCAACGCGGCCACCATCACGCTGATTACCCTGGTGGGTTACTCTGCGATGGGCGGTGCTGTTGGAGCCGGTGGTCTGGGTCAGATCGGTTATCAGTATGGCTACATTGGCTACAATGCTACCGTTATGAATACCGTGCTGGTTCTGCTGGTTGTACTGGTTTATCTCATTCAATTCTCTGGCGATCGCATCGTCCGGGCTGTTACGCACAAATAACGTTACACAACACAAACTCGACGAGTTAAGGATAAAAACATGGCGTTTAAATTTAAAACCTTTGCTGCGGTAGGCGCGCTGATCGGCTCTCTGGCACTGGTAGGTTGTGGCCAGGACGAAAAAGATCCAAACCACATCAAAGTGGGCGTTATCGTCGGTGCGGAGCAGCAGGTTGCAGAGACGGCAGCAAAAGTCGCGAAAGAGAAGTATGGCCTGGATGTTGAACTGGTGACGTTCAACGACTACGTTCTGCCTAACGAAGCGCTGAGCAAAGGCGATATCGATGCTAACGCCTTCCAGCACAAGCCATACCTGGATCAGCAGATCAAAGATCGCGGCTACAAGCTGGTTGCGGTAGGCAATACCTTTGTTTACCCAATCGCGGGTTACTCTAAAAAAATCAAATCATTAGAAGAGCTGCAGGACGGTTCTCAGGTGGCGGTACCTAACGATCCAACTAACCTTGGCCGTTCCCTGCTGCTGCTGCAGAAAGTGGGTCTGATTAAACTGAAAGACGGTGTTGGCCTGCTGCCAACCGTTCTGGACGTCACGGAGAACCCAAAAAACCTGAAAATTGTTGAGCTGGAAGCACCACAGCTGCCACGCTCTCTGGACGATGCGCAGATCGCCCTGGCGGTTATCAACACCACTTACGCCAGCCAGATCAACCTGACCCCAGCGAAAGACGGTATCTTCGTTGAAGATAAAGACTCTCCGTACGTTAACCTGATCGTTACCCGCGAAGACAACAAAGATGCGGAAAACGTGAAGAAGTTCGTCCAGGCTTACCAGTCTGATGAAGTTTACCAGGAAGCGAACAAAGTCTTTAACGGCGGTGCAGTTAAAGGCTGGTAATCTGACCTTTGTGTAATATCATTCAGGACGGGCGTAAGCCCGTCTTGTCATTTATGCAGGCAACTGATTCAATATCTGACGATTTGATAATTCATTGAGGAAACATTATGCGTGCTTTACCGATCTGTCTTTTAGCACTGATGCTGAGCGGTTGTTCTATGCTAAGCAGATCTCCTGTTGAACCTGTTAAAAGCACAGCAACCCCGCCAAAAGTGGAGCCTGAGAAGCCAAAAGCGCCACGTCCTGCGCCGGTAAGAATCTATACCAAGGCTGAAGATTTAGTAGGTAAACCGTTCCGCGATCTGGGTGAAGTCTCCGGCGATTCTTGCCAGGCCAGCAACCAGGATTCTCCTCCAAATATTCCCACTGCGCGTAAACGCATGCAGATCAATGCCTCTAAAATGAAGGCCAATGCGGTACTGCTGCACAGCTGCGAAGTGACCAGCGGTACACCTGGCTGTTACCGCCAGGCCGTTTGCGTAGGTTCTGCCCTTAACGTCTCGGCGAAATGAGTGCTTTCCAGTTCGAGCAGATAGGCGTTATTCGCTCGCCGTATAAAGAGAAGTTTGCCGTGCCACGCCAGCCTGGCCTGGTAAAAAGCTGTAGCGGCGAACTTCACCTGCTCGCGCCTTATAACCAGGCCGATGCCGTGCGCGGACTGGAAGCGTTCAGCCATCTGTGGGTGCTGTTTATCTTTCACCAGACTATGGCTGGCGGCTGGCGGCCGACCGTGCGCCCGCCTCGTCTCGGCGGTAATGCCAGGATGGGCGTGTTTGCTACGCGCTCGACGTTTCGTCCGAACCCTGTCGGCATGTCGCTCATCGAGCTGAAAGGCATTCGCTGTCAGAAGGATCAGGTCATCCTGGAGCTGGGCAGTCTGGACCTGGTGGACGGCACACCTGTAGTGGATATCAAACCCTATCTCCCCTTTGCCGAAGCCTTACCCGATGCGCGTGCCAGCTACGCCCAGCAAGCCCCCCAGGCGGATACGCCGGTCTGGTTTAGCGATGCGCTTCTTCCACAATTAATCCAGCTGGAAAAGCGTTATCCTCGTCTGCGGGAATTTATTGTCGACGTGCTGGCCCAGGATCCCCGTCCGGCCTACCGCAAAGAGGAAGAAGCCGGAAAAACCTATGCCGTTCTGCTGCTCGATTTTAACGTTCGCTGGCGGGTCACAGCGGCGGGCTTCGAAGTGTTTGCCCTCGAGCCGCAGTAATTTTATCCTCTTCTCTTTTGGCATCTTTGCCACACTGGTAAACTAAACCACTTTTTTTGTGTCAGGCTGCCGATCAGCCTGTTCCACTCTTCGAAATGGAACCGTAACAACATGCGTACTAGCCAATATCTGCTCTCCACTCTGAAGGAGACACCTGCCGACGCCGAGGTGATCAGCCACCAGCTGATGCTGCGCGCCGGGATGATCCGCAAGCTGGCCTCCGGGTTATATACCTGGCTGCCGACCGGCGTGCGCGTCCTGAAAAAAGTCGAAAACATCGTGCGTGAAGAGATGAACAACGCCGGTGCGATCGAGGTGTTAATGCCGGTGGTTCAGCCTTCTGAGCTGTGGCAGGAGAGTGGACGCTGGGAGCAGTATGGTCCGGAACTGCTGCGTATTGCCGATCGTGGCGATCGTCCGTTCGTTCTCGGCCCAACGCATGAAGAAGTCATCACCGATCTGATCCGTAATGAGCTGAGCTCTTACAAGCAGCTGCCGCTCAACTTCTTCCAGATCCAGACCAAGTTCCGTGACGAAGTTCGTCCACGCTTTGGCGTTATGCGCTCTCGCGAATTCCTGATGAAAGATGCGTACTCTTTCCATACGTCTCAGGAATCTCTGCAGGAGACCTACGACAAGATGTATGAAGCGTACAGCAAGATCTTCTCCCGTATGGGTCTGGATTTCCGCGCTGTGCAGGCTGATACCGGTTCTATCGGCGGCAGCGCATCCCATGAGTTCCAGGTGCTGGCACAGAGCGGTGAAGACGATGTGATCTTCTCTGACTCTTCTGACTACGCGGCGAACATTGAGTTTGCTGAAGCCCTGGCGCCAAAAGCGCCACGCGCTGCTGCAACCGAAGAGATGAAGCTGGTAGATACGCCAAACGCGAAAACCATCGCCGAGCTGGTTGAGCAGTTCAACCTGCCGATCGAAAAAACGGTCAAAACCCTGCTGGTGAAGTCCGCTGAAGGTAGCGCCTACCCGCTGGTTGCCCTGCTGGTACGTGGCGATCACGAGCTGAATGAAGTGAAAGCAGAGAAGCTGCCACAGGTTGCAAGCCCATTAACCTTCGCAACGGAAGCGGAAATCCGCGCCGTCGTAAACGCCGGTCCTGGCTCCCTGGGTCCGGTGAATATGCCCGTTCCTGTCGTGATTGACCGCACCGTTGCCGCAATGAGCGACTTCTCCGCAGGCGCGAATATCGACGGCAAACACTACTTCGGTATTAACTGGGATCGCGATGTGGCGACACCAGAAGTGGCGGATATTCGTAACGTGGTAGCAGGCGACCCAAGCCCGGACGGCAACGGCACCCTGATGATCAAACGCGGTATTGAAGTGGGTCATATCTTCCAGCTGGGTGATAAATATTCCCGCGCCATGAATGCTGCCGTTCAGGGTGAAGATGGCCGCAACCAGGTTCTGACCATGGGCTGCTACGGAATTGGGGTAACGCGTGTGGTTGCCGCAGCGATAGAGCAGAACTATGACGAGCGTGGCATCGTCTGGCCGGACAACATTGCACCGTTCCAGGTCGCGATCCTGCCGATGAACATGCACAAGTCCTACCGCGTTCAGGAGCTGGCGGAAAAACTGTACAGCGAGCTGCGTGCGCAGGGTATCGAAGTGCTGATGGACGACCGTAAAGAGCGTCCGGGCGTGATGTTTGCTGATATGGAACTGATTGGTATTCCACACACCGTGGTGATCGGCGATCGTAACCTCGACAACGACGAGATCGAGTACAAGTATCGTCGTAACGGCGAGAAACAGATGATCAAAACCGGCGACGTGCTGGATTATCTGGTGAAAGCCATCAAGGCATAAGCCACAAAAAACCCCGCTGATGCGGGGTTTTTTATTTCAGCTATTTGCTGTCGCAATTTTTGCCCGCTTCAAATCGGGTAGCTCTGTCCGGTACCAGCGTTTTGACTTGTTCGCCGCTGTCCGGGTTGGCCTCAAGGGTAAAATGCCCGTCGACGGTGAGCAGCACCGGTTTGGTATCACTCCCGCGCGCCGCCGCGTAATCCCGTTCCAGCTGAGCGTTATTCGCCACGCTCACCTTTTTGCCGGTGGCGCAATCGGTGAAGGTCGCCGCATCAGCCATATAGAAATACATGCCGCGCATCGCCATCGGCGTCGCTGGCAGTGCAGCGGTTACTGGCGCGAGCGTGTAGTTAAACTGCGACTCGATCGGATTCCCCTCCCGATCCAGCATCTCCAGCCCTTCGCCTTTGGCGCGGAAATAGTGCTTCTCGCCCTGGGTATCCGTCAGCACCAGCTTATCGGCCGTCCGCGCCCAGGTGCCATAGCTGGCAAAAGAAGAAGGCGCTTTTGCCCCCTGATAATGTTGGTTCATTACCCAGGTCCCGTCTTTTTCCAGGAACAGTGAGGTCTCAATACCTTCGCAGTCGGCACAGGGTAAAACGCCCCGCCAGCTCTGCTGCATGGGTTTTAACGCCTCTTCGTGGGCAGGCTCCAGAACCTGCATCTCTGCACGGTTATTGCACCCCATAAGTACGAACAGCGCGCTGGCTGCCATCACTGAAAATATCGCTGTTTTCACTTTAGATTCCTTATCTCAACCCGACTGCTATCCGTTAATCCTGAGGGCGTCGAACTTTGCCACGCAGTGCTTTGACGGTCGATTTTTGTGATTTCGAAGCCAGACGGCGCTCTTTCGAGGCGCGTGTCGGGCGGGTTGCCCGACGGCTTTTTTGCACTGCCGTTAACTCTTGTATAACTGCTACCAGCCGGGCAAGCGCGGCTTCCCGGTTCATCTCCTGGCTGCGGTACTCCTGCGCCTTGATGATAATCACGCCGTCACTGGTGATCAGATGATGGCTGGCGGCGAGCAGGCGTTCTTTATAATACTCTGGCAGGCTTGAGGCCCGAATGTCAAAGCGCAGGTGAATGGCCGTTGAGGTTTTATTCACATGCTGCCCCCCTGCCCCCTGGGCACGGATCGCGGTGATCTCGACTTCATGATCGGCAAGGCTGACGCTTCGGGACAAGATAATCATGAGCGGGACTGCCAGACTTGCGGATGAATTTCCAGATTATTCTCAGCATCAGACAGCCAGATGGCGCCATCCTGAATCGTCGCCTGTAAATTCATGGTGCGTCCGGCAAAGGCACTCAGTTTAGCCAGCTGTTCGTCATCCAGATACCAGACGGACAGATTGGCAAACTGGGCACACTTGTTCTTGTTCTGCTGCCACCAGATCTCCGCTGCGCGGCTGTTGTAGGTAAAGAGCGCCACCTCGGCAGACTGGGTGCAGGCTTTCTTAATGCGGCGTTCATCCGGCAGGCCCAGCTCAATCCACAGATCGATACCCAGATGATCGTTGAGTAGCCAGGCTTCCGGCTCGTCTTCCGCGCTTAACCCGCGGGTAAACTGCAGACGCTCATTGGCATACTTAATCCATGCCAGCAGGCGCAGCATCATGCGCTCCTGCGTTTCGGAGGGATGACGCGCCAGCGTCAATGTCGCATCCATAAACTGATTGCGATCTAAATCCGCCACATTGACCGCGGCTTTGTAAATTGTCGCTTTAAGCGCCATGAGAGAACTCCTTTCGAATCAGGTGCGCATTGTAGCGAAATCTCCGCCAAAAGGCTGTTACAGGCTCAAGAATGTCTCTGACATCAACCTGCTGATATTGCTTAAATGAGTATGGTATAGTCACCTTGCTAAACCGAGTTTATCTTCGTAGGCTTAATGGTATCTCACAGTAAAGTCAGTGCGCTGGCAGGAGGGGATGTGAATAATTATTGTGAGCTAATTCGCAAACGGTATGCGGAAATTGCCAGCGGCGATCTGGGGTATGTCCCCGATGCGTTGGGCTGTGTATTGAAAGTTCTGAATGAAATGGCGTCGGATGACACGCTTTCAGAATCGGTCAGAGAAAAAGCAGCATATGCTGCTGCGAATTTACTGGTGAGCGATTATGTCAATGAATGATACATACCAACCTATTAACTGCGATGACTACGACAATCTCGAGCTCGCCTGCCAGCATCATCTGCTTCTGACGCTGGCGTTAAAAGATGGCGAAGTGCTGAAGGCAAAGGCCAACGATCTGGTATCCCGAAAGAACGTGGAGTATCTGGTTGTGGAAGACGGTGGCGCAACGCGCGAACTGCGTCTCGATAAAATTGCCAGCTTCAGCCATCCCGAAATCGGCACCGTTGTGGTGAGCGAGTCCTGATCCTCTGTAACGGGCAGCCCGCTGTCCGTTACGCTTTCCACTCCAGCTGTACGCCCCGCTCCGCTTCAGCCGCCCCTTCCCGCGTGACAAACACACCTGCAGCAGCCACCAGCGTTTCGCCGTAAAACAGCAGCGGCGTGGTGTCCCTACGCCAGGGCGCAACGTTAAGCTCCTGCCAGATTTTTTTGATCTTACGGCCGCCGTTTCGCCCAACGATGTGCAGCGTACCGCTGGCGCGAAAACGCACCGTCACAGGCTCATCCGGATGCGGCAGACGGAGATTACCACCTGCACTAAGGCGAAGCGTACCCAGCCCTTCCGGCAGACACAGCGGCAGATTAACGGAGGGCCAGTCGATTACCCGTTCGGCCAGAGGTGGATAACGTTTCACCCACCACAGCTCTCCCCGAAAGCGCCTGATTTCACCGTTGCCAGAACGCAGTCGCGGCGCCGCATCTTCCCGGGCCAGCGCCACCTCATCCCAGAGACGATTGAGCATGTCGCGCGACGGCATTAACGCCCCGTGCCGGGCCAGCCATCTACGCAGCAGCGCAGCCCGACGCACCGCGCTCATCGCCTGCAGCGGCGTGATAGCCAGCGCCCCGTCACCGGACACTAACGTCGTCAACTCGTCTGCCAGCAGCTCATCCAGTAACTGCTCCTGCTCGGCGCAAAGCTGGGCGCTACGGGCCGTAGCCTGGGCAAAATGCGGCCAGCGATCTGTAAGCAGCGGCAGAACGCGCAGACGCAAAAAATTGCGATCATAACTGTCGTCCTGATTGCTTTCGTCCTCAATCCAGCGCAGATCCCAGCGCTGCGCCCAGGCCTGCAGCGACTCACGCGTTTCGCCAAGAAGAGGACGGATTTGTTCGGTATCGCCAAAACGCGCCCGTGCAGGCATGGCTGATAGCCCTGCCGGGCCGCTGCCGCGCTTAAGGGCCAGCAGGAAGGTTTCACACTGATCGTCGAGATGTTGCGCCGTCACCAGCGCTTCGCCCGGCAAAAGAGCTTCGCTAAAGGCGGCATAACGCGCTTTACGCGCCTGCGCCTCAAGTCCCAGGCCTTCTTCTGCCAGCGTAACCCGCACCACAAGCAGCGGAATATTCCATTCATGGCAGAGATGCTGGCAATGCGCGACCCAGCTATCGGCGTGGGGGCTCAGGCCGTGGTGAATATGGATAGCGCGCAGTTCGAGGCCAGGCGCCTGTTCACGCCAGAGCTTGAGTTGATGCAGCAATACCGTGGAATCCAGGCCACCGCTAAATCCCACCAACAGTCGGCGGTAAGGGTGAAGGGCTTGCTGAAGATCGGCTGTGGTCATCATCGTCATTTATACAGAAAGGTGCCCGGCACGTTACCGGGCATTTTCTGGCGAGGCAAGCGTTACTGCTGATACAGCTCCAGCGGCAGGCCATCGGGATCGTTGAAAAAGGTGAAGCGCTTCCCGGTGAAGGGATCGATGCGGATGGCTTCACACTTCACGCCGTGGGATTCAAGATGTTCTATCGCCCGATCGATATCCTCCACGCTGAACGCCAGGTGGCGTAAACCGCAGGCTTCGGGCCGGGATGGACGCGCCGGCGGGAAAGGGAACGAAAACAGCTCAATGACATACTGACCATTCAGCGCCAGGTCACCCTTCCAGGAATCACGCTCTTCGCGATAAAACTCGCTCTGCAGGGTAAAACCCAGCGTATCGCAGTAAAACGCCTTACTGACGGCGTAGTCGGTGGCAATAATTGCAATGTGATGAACCTGCTTTAAACCCAGCATAGCCTCTCCTTATTGGTGTGCCTGAACGTTATATCCGAATCCCCCAGGCGTGCAAGGGGTCATGGCGCTTTTAGGACCCGTACCCGGTAGATGCCGTTTTCATCCCGTCTGGCACCGTGGATGTCGGTTTCGAACCCGGGATAGTGACGGCCAATCGAGCAGAGCATGAGCAGGAAATCGAGGACCGCCCTGCTCTTCTCGGTGATCATCTCGCCAGGCATCAGCAGCGGCACGCCGGGGGGATAAGGCAGGATCATATTGGCCGAGACGCGCCCAACCAGATCTTCCAGATCGATCGTTTCCACTTCACCCTTCACCTGCCGCTGCCAGGCATGGTGCGGGGTAAGCTTCATCTCCGGCAGGACATCAAACGCCTGCAGCATCAGGCGGGGTAGATCGTGCTGACGGATGAGCTTGTGGATCCCCTTCGCCAGATCCTGAATGCGCATATTGCGGTAAAAATCCGGATCCTCAGCATAGAGATCCGGCAGCATATTCCTGACCCGCAAATTGAGATCGTAGGCGCGTTTAAACTCCATCAGCCCGCGCAGCAATCCCATCGCCCGGGTTTTGTCGATACCAATGCTGAACAGGAATAGCAGGTTGTACGGCCCGGTCTTTTCGACAACCACGCCGCGCTCATCGAGGAATTTCGCAACCAGCGCCGCCGGGATCCCCTCTTCACTCATCTCTCCGTGCTCGTCCATACCCGGCGTCAGGATGGTGACTTTGACCGGATCGAGGAACATATGATCCGCATCGGCATCGCGAAAGCCATGCCAGCTCTCTCCCGGCGCAACCGGCCAGCATTCAGCTTCGTCGATATCGTCCGGCTGCCAGATATCGAAGAACCAGCCGTCGGCCTCATCCTTAAGACGCTGGACCTCTTTGCGAAAATGCAGGGCGCGCTCAACGGATCGGTTTATCAGGCGCTTACCGGGATTACCGCGCAGCATTGCCGCGGCGGTCTCAATCGAGGCCACCAGCGGATAGCTGGGCGACGTGGTGGTGTGCATCATAAAGGCTTCGTTGAAGGTCTCTTCGTCGTACTCACCTTTAATGTGGATCAGCGAAGCCTGAGAAAAGGCCGCCAGCATTTTGTGCGTGGACTGAGTTTCGAAGAACACTTTTCCCGGCTGGCGCTCACCGCTCATCCCGCTTTTACCAGCATAGATCGGATGAAAATTGGTATAGGGCACCCACGCAGAATCAAAATGGATCGAGGGCACATCCAGAGTCTGTTTCACCCAGTTGGTGTTATACAGCAGACCGTCATAGGTGGAGTTAGTGATCACCGCATGAACCGGCCAGCTCGCCCCCGGCACAGCCGCCACTTTGCGTTCAATGGCCGCATGGGAAAACTCCCGGCGCGGGATCCCGCCCAGAATACCCAGTGCATTTCGTGTAGGCGAGAGCCAGAGCGGCACGACGTCGCTCATCATCAGCAGATGCGCCAGTGATTTGTGACAGTTACGATCGATCAGCAGGGTGCTGCCCGCCGGTGCGGCATACATGCCGACAATCTTGTTCGACGTCGAGGTGCCGTTGGTCACCATATAGCTCTGCTCAGCACCAAAAGTACGGGCAATATACTCTTCAGCCTCAAGATGCGGGCCGGTATGATCCAGCAGCGATCCCAGCTCCGTCACCGAGATCGAAACATCCGCCTTCAGGGTGTTGCCGCCAAAGAAATCATAGAACAGACAGCCTACCGGGCTTTTCTGATACGCGGTCCCGGCCATGTGGCCCGGCGTGCAGAAGGTGTATTTGCCCTCTTTCACATAGGTGAAAAGCGCACGGGTAAACGGCGGAGTGATGGTATCCAGGTATTCGCCGGTGTATTGCTGGATACGGTTGGCGATATCGTCCGCAATTCCCAGGGAATACTCAAAGAACCACAGCGCCATCCGCATGTCGTTGGCGCTGACATCCATCGTGGAGTGGGTATTGATAAAGGCGTACAGCGGCAGATATTCATTGAGCTGGTTGATGTCGCTGCATAATTCCAGATCGTACTCGTCCCAGTCGAAGATGACGCCACAGATGCGGGGATTATGTTCGATAAATTTCAGTAGATCGGCGCTGTTCTGCGGCCAGATAAGTTGAAACCCGCGCGCTGACAGCGCCTGCTCCAGCTCCTTGATGGGTTCGTCTTTATAAAAGACGCCGTGCGGCCCCATAATGGCAATGATGTTCACGGTTTACCTCCTTGAAAAACATTAGCTAAGCATAGTTGAGGTAAACAATGGGTATAAAAAAAGCCGCAACACTGTGCGGCTTTTTAAGATTATTGCGTAGCTTATGCGTAACCGTAGCTCATCAGACGCTGATAACGACGGTTCAGCAGATCTTCTTTGCTCAGCACGTCGAGGTCTGCGAGGTCAGCCAGCAGCTGTGCCTTCAGAGACGCGGCCATAACTTCTGGCTTACGGTGCGCGCCACCCAGCGGTTCCGGGATAACGGTATCGATCAGCTTCAGCTCTTTCAGGCGTGGGGCGATAATGCCCATCGCTTCCGCAGCCAGCGGCGCTTTATCGGCGCTTTTCCACAGAATGGACGCACAACCTTCCGGAGAGATAACGGAATAGGTGCTGTACTGCAGCATATTCACTTTATCACCCACGCCAATCGCCAGCGCACCACCGGAGCCACCTTCACCGATAACGGTACAGATAACCGGTACGCTCAGGCGCGACATTTCACGCAGGTTACGGGCAATCGCTTCAGACTGACCACGCTCTTCCGCGCCCACGCCCGGATACGCGCCCGGGGTGTCGATGAAGGTTACGATCGGCATGTTGAAACGCTCGGCCATTTCCATCAGACGCAGGGCTTTACGGTAGCCTTCTGGGGCTGGCATACCGAAATTGCGGCGAATCTTTTCTTTGGTTTCGCGCCCTTTCTGGTGGCCAATGATCATCACCGGACGACCGTCCAGACGGGCAATACCGCCGACGATAGCTTTATCGTCAGCGTATGCGCGGTCACCTGCCAGTTCGTCAAATTCATCAAACGCCAGGCGGACATAATCCAGGGTGTACGGACGCTGAGGATGGCGAGCCAGTTGGGCCACCTGCCATGCGCCGAGATCGGCAAAAATTTTGCGCGTCAGTTCTACGCTTTTTTCACGCAGACGATGCACTTCTTCGTCGATGTTAATATCCAGTTTTTCATCCTGACGGCCCACGGCAGTCAGAGAATCGATTTTCGCTTCCAGCTCTGCAATCGGCTGTTCGAAATCAAGGAAATTCAGACTCATAGTATTCCTGTATTAGTCAAACTCCAGTTCCACCTGCTCCGAACCAATGAGGCCACGGAGATCGTTAAGTAAACGATCGCTCGGAGAGACACGCCACGACGCACCAAAGCGCAACCGTGCACGCGCATCCGCCCTCTGATAGTAGAGATGTACTGGAATGGTCCCCGAGCGGTGGGGTTCCAGAGACTGACGGAGTCGGTTTAAAAGCTGGTCATCAATTTGCCTGTCCGTCAGCGAGATAGCAAGCCCGCGAGCATATTTTTCCCGGGCTTCGTCAATGTCCATCACTTCGCGGGCGGTCATTTTAAGCCCCCCGCTGAAGTCATCAAAGCTGACCTGTCCGCTGACGATAAGTATGCGGTCTTTTTCCAGCAACTGCTGATATTTATCCAGAGCGTCGGTGAATAACATCACCTCCAGCCGCCCGGAACGGTCATCCAGCGTACAGATGCCGATACGATTGCCGCGTTTGGTGACCATAACCCTCGCGGCAATGACGAGCCCCGCAGCCGTAGTCATCTTACCACGTTCTGTCGGATGCATGTCTTTCAGCCGGTAGCCTCCGACATAGCGCTCAATTTCTTTAATGTACTGATTAATTGGGTGCCCGGTCAGGTACAGGCCCAGGGTTTCGCGCTCGCCATCCAGCACGGTCTGTTCCGGCCACGGCTGACAGCTGGCATAGGACTGTTCGATCTGCTCCGGCTCTTCCGCCAGCACGCCAAACATATCCGCCTGCCCGATGGCTTCGGCTTTTGAGTGCTGGTCGGCAGCCTTCAGCGCATCGGCCAGCGAGTTCATCAGCGCCGCACGATGCGGCCCGAGACGGTCAAACGCCCCGGACATGATCAGCTTTTCCAGCACCCGGCGGTTGAGCTTCTTGATATCCGTGCGTGCGCACAGGTCGAACAGCTCACGGAAATAGCCGCCCTGGTTACGGGCTTCGATGATGGCTTCAATCGGGCCTTCACCCACGCCTTTAATCGCGCCGATACCGTAAACGATCTCGCCGTCGTCATTGACGTGGAAATGATACTGCCCGGAGTTGATGTCCGGCGGCAGAATTTTCAGCCCCATGCGCCAGCACTCGTCCACCAGACCGACCACCTTTTCGGTGTTGTCCATATCGGCAGTCATTACCGCCGCCATAAACTCGGCCGGGTAGTGTGCCTTCAGCCACAGCGTCTGATAGGAGACCAGCGCATAGGCGGCGGAGTGGGACTTGTTAAACCCGTATCCGGCGAATTTCTCTACCAGATCGAAGATTTTCATCGCCAGTTCGCCGTCAATGCCGTTTTTCTTCGCCCCTTCTTCGAAGGTGCCGCGCTGCTTGGCCATCTCTTCCGGCTTTTTCTTACCCATCGCACGACGCAGCATGTCCGCGCCGCCGAGGGTGTAGCCAGAGAGCACCTGGGCAATCTGCATAACCTGTTCCTGATACAGGATGATGCCGTAGGTCGGCTCCAGTACCGGTTTCAGGCTTTCGTGCTGCCACTGCACGTCCGGATAGGAGAGCTCCTCCCGGCCATGCTTACGGTCAATAAAGTTATCTACCATCCCTGACTGCAGCGGCCCCGGACGGAACAGCGCCACCAGGGCGATCATATCTTCGAAGCAGTCAGGCTGCAGGCGCTTGATCAGATCTTTCATGCCGCGGGATTCAAGCTGGAAGACCGCCGTGGTCTCCGAGCGCTGCAGCATATCGAAGCTTTTCTTGTCATCCAGCGGGATCGCGGCGATATCAATCGGCTCCAGGCCCTGTTTGGCCCGGCGCGGGTTGATCATCTTCAGCGCCCAGTCGATGATGGTGAGCGTACGCAAGCCCAGGAAGTCAAACTTCACCAGACCCGCGTATTCCACGTCGTTTTTGTCAAACTGCGTGACCGGGTGCAGGCCTGATTCATCGCAGTAGAGCGGCGCGAAGTCGGTGATTTTCGTGGGAGCAATAACCACGCCACCGGCGTGTTTACCGGCGTTACGGGTGACGCCTTCCAGCTTCCGCGCCATGTCGATCAGCGCCTTAACCTCTTCGTCCGCCTCGTAGATTTCCGGCAGCTGTGGTTCCGCTTCGAACGCTTTTGCCAGCGTCATGCCCGGATCGGGCGGCACCAGCTTCGAGATGCGATCGACAAAGCCGTACGGATGCCCCAGCACGCGACCCACGTCGCGGATAACCGCTTTTGCCGCCATGGTACCGAAGGTAATGATCTGCGATACCGCATCACGACCGTACATTTCTGCCACGTGTTCAATCACCTGGTCGCGTTTTTCCATACAGAAGTCAACGTCGAAGTCAGGCATCGAGACACGTTCCGGGTTCAGGAAACGTTCGAACAGCAGGTCAAACTCCAGCGGATCGAGATCGGTAATTTTCAGCGCATAGGCCACCAGCGAGCCGGCACCGGAACCACGGCCCGGGCCTACCGGCACGCCGTTGTCCTTCGACCACTGGATAAACTCCATTACGATCAGGAAGTAGCCGGGGAACCCCATCTGGTTGATAACCTGGAGCTCAACATCCAGACGCTCGTCATACTCCGGACGTTTCTCGGCGCGAATGGCCGGATCCGGGAACAGAAACTCAAGGCGCTCTTCCAGACCCTCTTTCGATTTCATGACCAGGAAGTCTTCGGTGGTCATGTCGCCGGTCGGGAACTGCGGCAGGAAGTATTCGCCCAGACGAACGGTGACGTTACAGCGTTTCGCGATCTCTACGCTGTTCTCCAGCGCTTCCGGTATATCGGAAAACAGCTCACACATCTCCTCTTCGCTGCGCATATATTGCTGCGGCGAATAGTTTCGCGGGCGTTTGGGATCGTCGAGGGTAAAGCCATCGTGGATAGCGACGCGAATTTCATGGGCGTCAAAATCGTCGGCATTGATGAAGCGCACATCGTTGGATGCCACCACGGGTAACCCATGCTCTTCTGCAAGCGCAACCGCAGCATGCAGATAGGTTTCTTCATCCGGGCGACCGGTGCGGATCAGCTCCAGATAGAAGCGATCGGGGAAATAGTCTTTATAAAACCCGACGCACTGCTCCACCAGCGCGGTATTTCCGCGCAGCAGACATCTGCCGATGTCACCCATGCGGCCGCCGGAGATGAGCAGCAACCCTTCATTGAGTTCCGCCAGCCATTCACGATCGATCCACGGGCCCTGCGGGCCGTAGCCGCGCTGATAGGCACGCGAGATCAGCAGCGTCAGGTTCTGGTAACCGGTATTATTCATCGCCAGAACGGTGATTTGGGTCATCTCATCGGCGAGCAGTTCGCTCTGAACGTGAAAATCGGCACCAATTAACGGCTTCATTCCTGCGCCATGCGCCGTTCCGTAAAACTTCACCAGACCGCACAGGTTAGTGAAGTCGGTGATCGCCAGTGCAGGCATGCCAAGCGCGGCCGCCTTTTTCACCAGCGGTCCGGTCTTCGCAAGCCCATCAATCATGGAATAGTCGCTGTGCACCCGCAGGTGTACGAAACGTGGTTCAGCCATCTTCAGATTCCGCGTTACTTATTGGCGTCTTGATTCAGGACATCAGTCCCAGTGCGCGTTTTACCGGCCCAAAACTGCGGCGGTGGTGCTCAGTTGCGCCGTGTTCTGCCAGTCTTTCCAGATGGAAAGCGGTAGGATACCCCTTATGCTGGGCAAAACCATACTGGGGAAATGAGAGATCAAGCGCGGCCATTTCGGCATCGCGCGTGACTTTAGCAACGATCGAGGCGGCACTGATTTCTGCTACCCGGCTGTCGCCCTTCACCACCGCCAGCGACGGCATGGGCAGCGCCGGACAGCGATTACCGTCAATCAGCACATACTCTGGTACCACGCTCAGCCCGGCTACGGCACGCTGCATCGCCAGCATAGTGGCATGCAGAATGTTCAGCTCGTCGATCTCATGCGGTTCTGCACGTCCTAAACTCCAGGACAGCGCTTTCTCTTTGATTTCATCGAATAACGCCAGGCGGCGCTTTTCGGTTAATTTTTTCGAATCATTCAGACCGATTATCGGCCGGGAAGGATCGAGGATCACTGCGGCAGTCACCACCGCGCCCACCAGCGGCCCACGTCCGACCTCATCCACACCCGCCACCAGATGGGTGTGGGGATAAACAAATTCCATCATTTCGCTAACTCCAGCACCGCGTCAGCCGCCTGCTCGTCGGCATTACAGCGGATCTGCTGATGCAGTTCCCGGAATGTGTCATGCATTTCGTGGCTGGTTTTGCCGTCAGCCAGCAGCGGCAACAGCGCAGCGGCTAAGGCCTGCGGCTCGCACTCATCCTGCAGCAGCTCTTTCACCAGCTCGCGCCGGGCAAGCAGGTTTGGCAGGGAGACGTAATCCGTTTTCACCAGCCGTTTTGCCAGCCAGAAAGTAAAGGGCTTCATACGATAGCCCACAACCATCGGGCATTTCGCCAGCATGCACTCCAGCGCAGCGGTACCGGATGCCAGTAAAGCGGCATCGCTGGCCACCATCGCTTCACGACCTTTGCCATCTAACAGATGAACATGCAGGTCGGGGGCCACCTCGGCTTTAATGCGCTCAAACTGCTCCCGGCGTTTGGCATTCACCAGCGGCACAACCACTTCCAGGTCAGGGTAAGTCTGACGCAAGATCTGCGCGGTTTTCAGAAAATCAGCACTGAGCATCTCAACTTCTGCGCCACGGCTCCCCGGCAACAGTGCCAGACAGTGAGCGTCATGTGGGATGCCAAGCTGGTCACGTGCGGCATTTTTATCGGGATCAAGCGGCATGGCATCGGCCATGGTATGACCGATAAAGCGGCACGGAACGTTGAATTTATCGTAAAACGCTTTTTCGAAAGGCAGGAAGGCCAGGACCAGATTCGTCGATCTGCCTATTTTGAAAACGCGTTTCTGTCGCCACGCCCAGACGGACGGACTGACATAGTGAATGGTTTTGATCCCCTGCTTTTTCAGATTACCTTCAAGGGTAATGTTGAAGTCAGGTGCATCAATACCCACAAACACATCGGGCTGAAGCTCGGTAAAGCGACGCGTCAGATCGGCGCGAATGTGCAGCAACCGGCGCAGGCGACCCAGCACCTCAACGATGCCCATCACCGCCAGCTCTTCCATTTCATACCAGGCTTCACAACCTTCAGCCTGCATCAATGGACCCGCAACGCCGACAAAGCGCGCGTTGGGAACGCGCGCTTTGAGCGCTCGAATCAGACCTGCACCAAGAATATCGCCGGAGGTTTCTCCGGCGACGAGGGCGATCGTAAGCGGGCGACTATCGACCATTAACGAATCAGACCGCGAGTTGAGCGTGCGAAGAATTCCACGAACGCGTTCACCTCAGGATGCTGCTTCGCCAGTTCGGCAATTTCCGGCTTAGCCTCTTCCAGCGTTTTACCATTACGGTACAACTGTTTGTAGGCGTTACGGATTGCCATAATCGCTTCACGGCTGAAACCGCGACGCTTAAGGCCTTCAATGTTAACGCCAAACGGCGTCGCATGGTTGCCCTGCGCAATCACATACGGCGGGACGTCCTGCGCCACGCCGGAGCAGCCGCCGACCATCACGTGCGCACCAATGATGCAGAACTGATGGACTGCGGTCATGCCGCCAATGATGGCATGATCGTCAACTGATACGTGTCCCGCCAACGTTGCATTGTTGGCGAGAATACAGCGGTTACCAACGGTACAGTCATGCGCGATATGCGCGTTGACCATAAACAGGTTATCGCTGCCCACCTTCGTCAACTCACCACCCTGTACTGTGCCACGATGAATGGTGACGCTTTCGCGAATGCGGTTACGATCGCCAATTTCCACACGGGTTGGTTCGCCAGCATATTTCAGATCCTGGTTAACTTCACCGATGGAGGCGAACTGATAGATCACGTTGTCGCGGCCAATGGTCGTATGACCATTCACAACGACGTGAGATTTCAGTACGGTACCCTCACCAATTTCGACATGGGGTCCAACAATACAAAATGGACCAATGTGGACGTTAGCACCAATAACGGCGCCCTCTTCCACAATGGCGGTTGGATGAATAAAGGCGGTTTTATCAATCACGTATCAGGCCTCCCGGCTACGCGCACACATCATGGTAGCTTCGCAAACAACTTTGCCGTCAACCAGAGCTACGCCTTTGAAGCGAGTCAGGCCGCGACGCGTTTTTTCAAAAGTCACTTCCATGATCATCTGATCACCAGGCACGACCGGGCGCTTGAAGCGCGCTTCGTCGATACCTGCGAAGTAATACAGCTCACCCGGCTCCAGTTTACCAACGCTTTTAAACGCCAGAATACCGGTAGCCTGAGCCATCGCTTCCAGGATCAATACGCCCGGGAAGATAGGCTTCCCAGGGAAGTGCCCCTGGAAGAATGGCTCGTTTACAGAAACATTTTTCACTGCGCGCAGAAAACGACCTTCTTCAAAATCCAGCACACGGTCTACCAGCAAAAACGGGTAGCGGTGCGGCAGAAGTTCTAAAATCTCTTCAATATGCAGAGTATGAGTGTCAGTAGTCAAAATACTCTTCCTGTCAAAATATCTGAATGGCAATAATAACACGGCCTGCCGGTTTATAAGAAAGCCGACAGGCCGGGAAGTGTGCGTTAAACGGGTGAACGCTTAGTCTTGTTGATCGATTTTGCGCTCAATGGCCTTGAGGCGCTTACTCATATCATCAATATTCATCACCAGGGCGGCAGTTTTACGCCACACCTTGTTAGGCTGCAATGGAATACCTGAGGAGTAAACGCCCGGCTCGGTGATAGGACGCATAACCATCCCCATACCGGTGACCGTGACCTTGTCGCATATTTCCATATGCCCGTTAATTACGCTGGCACCGCCAATCATACAGTAACGGCCAATCTTCAGGCTGCCTGCCATAATAACGCCACCGGCAACCGCGGTATTGTCGCCAATCACAACGTTATGTGCAATCTGGCACTGGTTATCGATGATAACACCATTACCGATAATCGTGTCATCAAGCGCACCACGGTCAATTGTCGTGCAGGCGCCGATTTCGACGCGATCGCCGATGATCACCCGGCCAAGTTGCGGGATCTTAACCCAGTTACCACGATCGTTGGCATAACCGAAACCATCCGAACCGATAACGGTACTGGACTGGATCAGGCAGTTTTCGCCGATGTCGATCTCGTGATAAACGGAAACATTGGCCCACAGGCGAGAGCCTGCACCAATTTTTGTTTTTTTACCTACGAAGCAACCGGCGCCAATGACCACGTTATCGCCCAGCACCACGTCTGATTCGATAACCGCATTTGCACCAATTGATACGTTGCTACCCAGCTTCGCCGTCGGGTCAATCACCGCACTGGGTGCGATGTTTTGCGCCGGCTGCGGCGTGGTATCCAGAATTTGTGCCATACGGGCATACGTCAGGTAGGGGTTCTTCACTACCAGCGCAGCACCTGCGGCAAACGGCAAATCGTCCTGCGTCATGACGACAGCAGACGCCTGGCAAAGCGCCAGATGTTCACGGTACTTAGGGCTTACCATGAAGGTGATATTGCCTGCTTTAGCAGATTGCATGGACGCAACAGCGGTGATGACGATATCGCCATCACCGTGTAATTCTGCATCCAACTGCTGAGCTAAATCAGCGAGTCGAATTGAAGGCATTACTTATTTAACCTGTTTCAGGACATCAGCGGTGATGTCTTTAACATCGCTGCTGTTGAATGCAACGGCATTGGCATCAACAACCAGATCGATGCTCTGATCGGCAGCAACAGCTTTCACAGCGGACTGGATACGGGTAACCAGCTTGCCGCGTTCTTCGTTAGAACGACGCTGACGATCCTGCTCAAAAGCTTGCGCTTTCTGAGAGAAAGTCTGACGCTGAGCCATTACGTCTTTTTCCAGCTTGCTGCGGTCGCTCGCTTTCATGGTAGAACCATCGCGCTGCAGACGCTGCATTTTGGATTGCAGATCGTTTTCCATACCCTGCAGTTCGCTTGCACGGCTTTTGAACTCGCCTTCCAGCTTGGCAGAAACACCGGTTTTCTGCGCAACCTGCTGGAACAAGTTACCCATATTGACGATTGCAATTTTGTCTGCTGCCTGAGCAGAGGTTGCCATCGCTAAACCGAGACCTGCAGCTAATAACCACTTTTTCACAATTAACTCCTTACCATCCCATTGGTACCCGAAGGCACCGTTCTTTGCGTGGCAAGGCGATCCTGCGATCGCCAGTTGTCAGCGCTACACTGCCAACGCATTCCATTGCAACGGACAATTACCAGGTTTTACCAATGTTAAACTGGAACTGCTCCGCTTTGTCTCCCTCGTATTTCTTAAACGGCTGGGCGTAGGAGAAGACCAACGGCCCCAGCGGTGACATCCATTGTAGTGCGAGACCGGCAGACATACGAATATTGCCTGGATCGCTGTAGTCCGGAATGCCTGCAGCTCTCGTTTCAGCCGTATTCTGCCAGTTAGTATCCCATACGGTACCTGCATCCAGGAAGAACGAGGTACGTACGGAATTGGCATACTTATCGCTGATAAACGGCGTAGGGGTAATAAACTCCAGGCTGGCGACAGCCATGGCGTTACCGCCTACAGCATCATCAGAGCTACATACTTCGCTAGAAGACGCCTTATCGCAGTTATCCTCGTCGTTGCCGCCGTAGTAGGCTGCTTTCGGACCAATGTTATTGGACTGGAAGCCACGTACGGTGCTGGAACCACCGGCGTAGAAGTTCTCATAGAACGGCAGCTCTTTGCCACCTAAACCATCACCATAACCCCAACGCGTACGACCCAGAACAACCCATTTATGATCGTCATCGATCGGGAAGTAGGAGGCGGTATCCAGGGTAACCTTGTAGAACTCGTTATCAGAGCCCGGAATGGTCACTTTACCGTTCAGGTTGACGCGAGAACCTTCGGTCGGGAAGAAACCACGGTCAAGACGGTTGTACGTCCAGCCATAGTTGAAGGTGAAGTCATCTGCGGCAAAGCCGTTGTCGTCCCCGGAGGTGCTGGCAGACTGACCGATAGAGTCCAGATAACGCCACATCGCCACCTGAGGTTGCATGTTGGACAGGTCGTTATGCACGTAACCTAAGCCCGCACGCAGGGTGTTGTATTCGTTGATCGGGAAGCCGAGCGTACCGTCTAAACCATAACTTTTGTTGGTATAGGAAGAGAGGTCCGCATCATCTGCTTTAAAGTCGTTATAGAAAATACGACCGCCCAGACTGACACCATCTACGGTGAAGTAAGGGTTAGTTAAGGAGAGCTCAGAGTAAGTCTGGTAGTCGTTCTTGGTACCGTTGATACCAACAGAGTAGCCGGTACCTAACCAGTTATCCTGCTGTACGCCAACCTGGAAGCTTACGCCACTCTCTGTGCCGTAACCGACACCAAAGTTAAAGCTACCGGTGTTACGCTCTTTAACCTTGTAAACAACATCGACCTGATCCGGTTTACCTGGAACACGCTGGGTGTCGGTATCGACGGTTTCGAAGTAGCCCAGACGGTTCAGACGCTCTTTACCCTGATCGACCAGGTCGCTGCCCAGCCAGGCCCCTTCCATCTGGCGCATTTCGCGGCGCAGTACGGAATCTTTGGAGGTATCGTTACCCTCGAAGCGAATTTTACGCACGTAGAAACGGTTGCCCGCATCAACGTTAACGTGGAGCTTAACGGTCTTATCCGTATCGTTGATTTCAGGCTGGGTCTGGACGCGCGGGTAGGCATAACCATAACGGCCGAGCAGCTTTTTAATGCCGTCTTCCATTTTGGTGACTTTCGAACCGCTATAGAGTTCACCCGGCTGCAGTTTGGTCAGGCTTTCGATCTCAGCAGAATGACCTGCCAGGTTGCCACTCACTTCAACACCAGAAAGCTTGTACTGATCGCCTTCGGTAATGTTAACCGTGATGTAGATACCCTTCTTGTCCGGCGTCAGGCTGACCTGAGTCGAGTCGATGTTGAAACGGGCGTAACCACGATCCAGATAGTAGCTGCGCAGGGTTTCGAGATCGCCCGCCAGTTTCTGTTTCTGGTATTTACGGTCACCCACCACGTTCCACCACGGCACTTCGTCACGCAGCTGGAAAGTAGAGATCAGTTCGTCGGTGCTGAACGCATGGTTACCCACGATGTTGATCTGCTGGATCTTCGCGGAAACACCTTCCTGGAAGACCAGTTTCAGATCGACACGGTTACGCGGCAGTGGCGTCACGACCGCTTTTACGCTCGCGCTGTATTTACCGACGCTGTAGTAGAAATCTTCCAGCCCTTTCTCAATATCAGACAGGGTGGTGCGGTCCAGGGATTCGCCGACACGGACGCCAGAGGCCTCAAGGTTCTGCTTGAGCATATCGTCTTTCACCGACTTGTTGCCGGAGAAGGTGATGCTGGCAATTGTCGGACGCTCTTTCACCTGAACCAGGAGCGTATCACCATCGCGCAGAACGCGAACGTCCTCGAAGTTGCCGGTGGCAAACAGGGCGCGGATGGTATTACTAATGTCTTCATCATTAACCGTGTCGCCTGGGCGCACTGGCATACTGAGGAGGGCCGCACCAACGGCGACTCGCTGAAGGCCTTCGAAATGAATATCTTTCACTACGAACCCGTCAGCACCGTATACGGTCGCGCTGCTAAACAGCAGCGACGCTATGAGCAACTTTTTCATCGCCATCGTTATTATGCGTTCTTCCTAACACTCTCTTACAACCGAGAGAAATCATTGAAAAGTGCAAGCCCCATTAACAGCACCAGTAAAATCGAACCAATGCGATAACTAAAGTCTTGAACTCGCTCGGATACCGGCCCGCCTTTTAGCTTCTCAATCGCTAAAAACAGCAGATGGCCCCCGTCTAAAACGGGAAGTGGGAACAGGTTGATTATTCCGAGGTTCACGCTAATGAGCGCAAGAAACATCAGATAGTAAATCACCCCGAACTCTGCTGACATCCCAGCCCCCTGAGCGATCGAGATCGGCCCACTGAGGTTGTTCAGTTTTACATCACCGGTAATCAATTTTCCCAGCATCTGCACGGTCAGCTTCATCAGTTGCCATGTTTTATCCGTGGCTTCAAGGATGGCGCTGAACGGCCCATACTGGCGTATTGTCTTGTACTCATCAGGCAGCGGGATCACTTTTGGCACCACGCCTGCGAACCCTTCAGCCTTACCGCCACCCGGCTTGGTATCCGGAATCAACGTAAAGGAGAGCGGACTCCCCTGCCTTTCTATCTCCAGCGCCAGTGGCGTACCTGGATTATCGCGCACCAGAGTAACAAAGGTCATCCATTGCGTTAAAGGCTGACCATCGACTTTAACGATCCTGTCGCCCGCTTGCAAACCTGCTTTACGCGCCGCTGAATTAGTCTGGACTTCTGCGAGCACCGGTTCAATCTGTGCGCTACGCGGCCGAATGCCTAATGCCGCAACGGGATCTTCTTTATCCGGCTCAAACGTCCAGTGGCGTAAGTCCAGAATTTTGTTCTGACGCTGGTCAGAACCGAAAGGAGATACGCTGACGGTCGTCTTCTCATCGCCAATTTTGGCAACCAGTTGTAACCGAACGGCATCCCAATCAGGGGTTTCGATGCCATCAATTGCTTTAAGTTCCATGCCCGGATTAATTTGCGCGCTCGCCGCGATGGAGTTGGGCGTTATTTCACCAACAACCGGACGAACACCAGGGACACCGATGATAAACACCAGCCAGTAAGCAAAGATGGCGAAAATGAAGTTTGCAACCGGACCGGCAGCAATAATAGCGGCGCGCTGGCCAACCGTTTTGTTGTTGAACGCGTAGTGGCGAATTTCAGGCGCAACCGGCTCTACGCGTTCATCCAGCATTTTGACGTAGCCGCCCAGGGGGATGAGGGCAATAACAAATTCTGTGCCGTGGCGGTCGTTACGACGCCAGAGCGCTTTACCAAAGCCAATGGAAAAGCGCTCAACACGTACGCCACAGCGCCGAGCAACCCAGAAATGGCCAAATTCATGCACCGTGATAAGTACACCCAGTGCAACAATGAACGCCGCCAGATTCCAGAGAATGCTAAGCATAAAACCTTCCGTTAAATCGTCCCAAACACCAGCAAAAACAGGCAGGCAAACACGGGTACTGCCGCCGTCAGGCTGTCTATGCGATCCAGGATACCGCCGTGCCCTGGAATGAGATTGCCACTGTCTTTGATCCCTGCTTCACGCTTAAACATACTCTCGGTCAAATCACCCAGCACGGAAGCCAGCGCTGCAACGATTGAACAGACCAGTAACGTTGCCGGTGCGACTTCAAGGTTGGCCCATACGCCGTAACCCCATGAGATAATCGCCGCCGTAAACAGACCGCCGATAAAGCCCTGCCAGGTTTTTCCCGGGGAGACCTTCGGAGCCAGTTTATGTTTGCCAAACAGTTTACCAAACATATAGGCGCCAGAGTCAGCCCCCCAGACGAGAATCATGACATAGAGCAGCCATAACGCGCCGCTGTAAGGATTGTCGTCGTAGTGCCAGGTACGGAGGGCAAGCATTCCCCAGAAGAAAGGAACGATGGTGAACAGCCCAAAGCAGAGGCGCAACACTTTAGAGTTACGCCACAGCGAGGCTGAGCCCGGATAGAATAGCACCAGCAGCAATGCTGCCAGCCACCATCCCAGCGAAAGCCAGAGCGAACCCGCAATGATCGGCTGATGAATATTGTGATGGTACTCTGGCAGCATAAAGAGCATCAGCGCCAGCATCAGGCCGCACAGCACCGCCAGCCATACCCGCTGGGAACGCGAGGTAAAGCCGCTAAGCTGCCCCCATTCCCACGCTGCCAGCATGCAAACGACCAGTGTGACAATAGCGAATCCCACCGGAGGCAGTAAAAACAGCGCCGCGATGACAACGGGTATTAAAACAAACGCAGAAATCAGGCGATACTTCAGCAAAAGCTACCCCCA
Organism: Leclercia adecarboxylata; assembly: GCF_023639785.1. Classification (NCBI taxonomy): domain Bacteria; kingdom Pseudomonadati; phylum Pseudomonadota; class Gammaproteobacteria; order Enterobacterales; family Enterobacteriaceae; genus Leclercia; species Leclercia adecarboxylata. The sequence goes on along the minus strand of NZ_CP098325.1, from coordinate 838,208 downwards.
TCAGGCGTTGTCGCCACCAGGCTCGGTACCACCGAAACGACGCTCTCGATTGGCAAAGGCATGCAGCGCACCTTCAAAGTCTTGTTCATCAAAATCGGGCCAAAGAACATCTGTAAAGTAAAGTTCGGCATAGGCAATTTGCCACAGCAAAAAGTTACTGATGCGATGTTCTCCCCCTGTCCTAATTACTAAATCCACGGGTGTCAGTTCACTCATGCAGATTTGCTTGTTCAGCGCCTCTTCATCAATCTGGTCCGGCCTTATGAGCCCTTCCTGAACCTGTTCAGCCAACTGCCGCACACCCTGGACAATATCCCAACGTCCGCCATAATTCGCCGCGATATTGAGCGTTAAGCCGGTGTTTTGCCCGGTTAATGCTTCCGCTTTACGAATGCGTTCCTGCAGACGTGAGTTAAAACGACTGGTATCACCGATAATGCGCAGGCGAACGTTGTGGCGGTGCAGGCTTTTTACTTCGCTGTCGAGCGCCCACACGAACAATTCCATCAACGCGCTAACTTCCTGCGCAGGTCGATTCCAGTTTTCACTGCTGAAAGCATAGAGCGTTAACGCGTCAATGCCGTTATTGGCGGCAAAAGAAACAGCGCGGCGCACAGATTTCGCCCCAGCTTTATGCCCAAAGGCTCGGATCTTCCCTTGTCTTTTCGCCCAGCGGCCATTGCCATCCATGATGATTGCTACATGACGACAGCCATGAGCTGGCAAGTTTTCGCTTATTGGTTGGTTCGCAGACAACATAACGCGTTTTTGGTCCCTGAAAGGATTTAACGGTACTCAGGAATACTGAAGCCTTTACGTAAAAAAGCCGTGTCATACCACGGCTTACCTGACCACGTAACGTCAACTACCTGTAATCAGGTGGCGCAGACTATATCACTGAAGCCCAACGCTAACAAATAGCAAGACCACCTGCGGATGGATTATCACCAGCTTGCGAGGTGCGTCACCGCTTTTTGCGCCGTGGCTCTGGCGTTCGCATCGACGGTCAGTACGTCATCCACACTTTGCGGCTCGCGTAAATCCATCGCCTCAAGAACAGACAGGTTCAGCGCAGCGATATCCGTAAAGCGGATCCGATTATCGAGGAAGGCGGCGACGGCGATTTCGTTCGCCGCGTTGAGTGCGGTCGTTGCCGCCTGCCCCTGCTCGAAGGCATCCATCGCCAGCTTCAGGCACGGATAGCGCTGATAATCAGGCGCGCTGAACGTCAGCGCACTCAGCTTGCAGAAATCGAGCGGCTTTACGCCTGAGAGCACGCGGTTTGGCCAGGCCATTGTATGGGCGATAGGCGTACGCATATCGGGTTCACCTAACTGCGCCATCACGCTGCCATCCCGATAACGTACCATAGAGTGGATCACCGACTGCGGGTGAATCAACACTTCCATCTGCGCTGCCGAGGCGTTGAACAACCAGCGGGCTTCAATATATTCCAGACCTTTGTTCATCATGGTGGCCGAATCAACGGAGATTTTACGCCCCATCGACCAGTTCGGGTGACGGCATGCCTGATCCGGGGTCATTGAGACCAGTTCAGACAGCGGCGTATCACGGAACGGGCCACCAGACCCGGTAAGCAGGATAGAAGAGACGCCATTCTGCTCGAGATCAGCGTACCCCAGGTTCTCCTGAAACGGTTGCGGTAAACTCTGAAAAATCGCGTTATGTTCGCTATCTACCGGCAAAAGGCGCGCGCCATTGCGCTTCACGGCATCCATAAACAGCCGGCCACAGGTCACAAGAGACTCTTTGTTGGCCAGCAAAACGGATTTTCCGGCATCGATAGCGGCAAGCGTCGGCAGCAGTCCCGCTGCGCCCACAATAGCGGCCATCACCTGGTCGACGTCGTCCAGCGCGGCCATTTCGCAGGCAGCCTCTGGCCCGCTTAACACCTCGGTGCGACAGCCTTTCTCCGCCAGCAACGCCTTCACCTGCCGGGCGCTCGCTTCATCATCCATCACCGCGTAGCCTGGAGTGAACTCCAGACACTGTTCCACCATACGTTGAACGTTTTTGCCTGCGACAAGGGCGGCCACCGCGTAGTGGTCTGGGTTATGGCGAACAACATCGAGAGTGCTGCAACCTATGGAGCCGGTCGAGCCAAGGAGAGTTAATTGCTTCATGAGATGCCCGGAATAGTGAACCAGAAAAGCAAAACGCCGCCAGCAAAGCCCAAAGGCCTTCTGTACGGCGTTTTATCAGATTAGGACAGAAATCAGAACTGCATCAGCTCTGCTTCTTTTTCTGCCAGCGCCGCGTCGATTTTCTTGATAGCGGCATCAGTCAGTTTCTGAACGTCGTCCTGAGAACGGCGATCGTCGTCTTCACTGATCTCTTTCTCTTTCAGCAGCGCCTTCACTTTGTCGTTAGCGTCACGACGAACGTTGCGCACGGAAACACGGCCCTGCTCGGCTTCGCCACGAACCACTTTGATCAGGTCTTTACGACGCTCTTCGGTCAGCGGTGGCAGCGGAACGCGAATATCGGTGCCTGCTGAGCTTGGGTTCAGACCCAGATCGGACGCCATGATCGCTTTCTCAACGGCCGGGCCCATAGAACGGTCGAATACGTTAATTTTCAGCGTACGGGTATCTTCTACCGTAACTTGCGCCAGCTGACGCAGCGGAGTTGGCGTACCGTAGTATTCCACGACGATGCCATCCAGCAGGCTTGGAGAAGCACGGCCAGTACGAATTTTGCTGATTTGGGTTTTGAACGCTTCTACACATTTGTCCATGCGTACTTCAGCATCTTTTCTGATGTCGTTAATCACGTTACGAATCCTTGAAAACTTGTCTCAGGCAGACTATCCGCCAGCACAGCTGCTACAGGTGTGCTAAGTATAGTCGCGTTTAATTCATGACAACGCCAAAGGCGCGTCCAGGTAAGATATCACTGCAATGTAAAGCGGAATCTTACCTGTATTTATCGTCAACGGAAATTATTCCGTGATCAAAGTGCCTTCTTTTTCGCCCATGACAACGCGGCGCAGCGCGCCAGGCTTGTTCATGTTGAAGACACGAATCGGCAGTTTGTGGTCGCGGGCCAGCGTGAAGGCGGCAAGATCCATCACTTTCAGCTCTTTATCCAGTACTTCGCTGTAGGAGAGCTGATCGTACATGGTCGCAGCAGGATCTTTTGCCGGATCGGCAGTAAACACGCCATCCACTTTAGTGGCTTTCAGCACCACATCGGCTTCGATTTCAATACCGCGCAGGCAGGCTGCGGAATCGGTCGTAAAGAACGGGTTACCCGTACCGGCGGAGAGGATCACCACGCGGTTATTGCGCAGCAGGCTGATCGCCTCGGCCCAGCTGTAGTTATCACATACGCCATTCAGCGGAATAGCGGACATCAGGCGCGCATTCACATAGGCACGATGCAGGGCATCACGCATTGCCAGGCCATTCATGACCGTTGCCAGCATACCCATGTGATCGCCCACAACGCGGTTCATGCCGGCTTTTGCCAGACCTGCGCCACGGAAAAGGTTACCACCGCCAATGACTACGCCAACCTGGATGCCCAGTTCAACCAGTTCTTTGATCTCCTGCGCCATGCGGTCAAGGATGCTTGCGTCAATACCGAAGCCTTCCGACCCCTGCAGCGCTTCGCCACTCAGCTTAAGCAGAATGCGTTTGTAAACGGGTTTTGCATTGGTAGCCATATTTCTTTCCTGGGACTGTCAACGATTAAGATGGGGGTTAATTCTGGCGACATGTTATATCGCAACTCAACACAGGCTCTATAGGCGCATGGCTGAATTTACACAGACGTACACAAAAAGAAGCCGCCCTCAGGCGGCTTCTTTTCGCTGATTAAGACTGCTTGGACATTGCAGCAACTTCTGCTGCGAAGTCAGTCTCAACTTTCTCGATGCCTTCGCCCACTTCGAAGCGGATGAAGCCAGTTACGTCAGCGTTGTGCTCTTTCAGCAGCTGAGCAACAGATTTGCTTGGATCCATAACGAATGGCTGGCCAGTCAGAGAAACTTCGCCGGTGAATTTCTTCATGCGGCCTTCAACCATTTTCTCTGCGATTTCTTTTGGCTTGCCAGACTGCATGGCGATGTCCAGCTGAACCTGGTACTCTTTTTCTACGACTTCAGCAGACACGTCTTCTGGCTTAACGAATTCTGGCTTGCTTGCAGCAACGTGCATTGCCAGCTGTTTAACCAGCTCTTCGTCAGCGCCTTTAGCCGCAACCAGAACACCGATACGTGCACCGTGCTGATAGCTGTTCAGTACGTCGCCTTCGAGGATAGCAACACGGCGGATGTTGATGTTCTCACCGATTTTCGCTACCAGCGCAACGCGCTCTTCTTCGAACTGCGCTTTCAGAACTTCAACGTCAGTAACTTTACCAGCAACGGCCGCGTCCAGTACTTTGTCAGCGAAAGCCTGGAAACCACCATCTTTAGCAACGAAGTCAGTCTGGCAGTTAACTTCCAGAATCACGCCGAAGTTGCCTTCGATTTTGGTTTTGATCACGCCATCAGCAGCAACGTTGCCTGCTTTTTTAGCTGCTTTGATCGCACCGGATTTACGCATGTTTTCGATAGCCAGCTCGATGTCGCCGTTAGCTTCAACCAGAGCTTTTTTACACTCCATCATGCCTGCGCTAGTACGTTCACGCAGCTCTTTTACCAGGGATGCGGTAATTTCAGCCATTCTAAAATCCTCGGGAGATGTGAACTGCCCGGCCAGAGGCCAAACAGTATAAATTGAAAAAAGGGGCCGAGAATTGGCCCCTATTCATACACGGTACTAATAAGGGGTAGAACCTTATTATTCAGCTTCTACGAAGCTTTCTTCCGCCTGAGAAGCCAGATCCTGGGAACGGCCTTCACGAACGGTAGCAGCTACAGCGCTCAGGTACAGGCTAACAGCACGGATTGCATCGTCGTTACCCGGGATAACGAAGTCAACACCGTCCGGATCGGAGTTGGTATCAACGATTGCGAATACTGGGATACCCAGGTTGTTAGCTTCTTTGATTGCGATGTGCTCGTGGTCAGCATCGATGACGAACAGTGCGTCCGGCAGGCCGCCCATGTCTTTGATACCGCCCAGGCTGTTTTCCAGCTTGTCCAGCTCACGAGTGCGCATCAGCGCTTCTTTTTTGGTCAGCTTTTCGAAAGTACCGTCCTGAGACTGGGTTTCCAGATCTTTCAGGCGCTTGATGGACTGACGAACGGTTTTCCAGTTAGTCAGCATACCGCCCAGCCAGCGATGGTTCACGAAGAACTGGTCGCAGCTGTTAGCAGCTTCTTTCACAGCTTCGCTTGCAGCGCGCTTAGTACCAACGAACAGAATCTTACCTTTACGGGAAGAGATCTTGTTCAGCTCAGCCAGGGCTTCGTTGAACATTGGTACAGTTTTCTCAAGGTTGATGATGTGAACTTTGTTACGTGCGCCGAAGATGAAAGGCTTCATTTTCGGGTTCCAGTAACGGGTCTGGTGACCGAAGTGAACACCAGCCTTGAGCATGTCGCGCATGGAAACAGTTGCCATGTTTTAAAACCTCTATTTAAAAGTTGGGGTTATGCCTCCACGTATCCCATATTACCGACCCCAAAGGGCACCCCGGAATATGTGCCGATACGTGTGTGTTGTTACACAAAGTGAGATTTGTCGCTCCCGTCCATCCTGTGTATCTGAAATGGATCGGAAGTCCGGCGCGCTTTATATCACAAAACGCTACCTGAAACCAACAATTGTTGGCGGTGTGTGCGGTAAAGGAATCTCAATTTGGCAGCATGTGCGCCAGACTGATACCATTGACAACACTTAGACTAGTATTGTCGAAAAAAACGACACTGATGGACAGATTACATGGCTATCTCTATTAAGACCCCTGAAGAAATTGAAAAGATGCGCGTCGCCGGTCGTCTGGCCGCTGAAGTGCTGGAAATGATCGAGCCATTCGTTAAGCCGGGCGTCAGCACCGGCGAGCTGGATCGTATCTGTAACGACTACATCGTGAACGAGCAGCACGCGGTCTCCGCCTGCCTCGGCTATCATGGCTTCCCGAAATCCGTTTGCATCTCTATTAATGAAGTGGTCTGCCACGGCATTCCGGACGACGAAAAGCTGCTGAAAGATGGCGACATCGTTAACATTGACGTGACCGTCATTAAAGATGAATACCACGGTGACACCTCTAAGATGTTCATCGTTGGCAAACCCACCATTCTGGGTGAGCGTCTGTGTAAAGTGACCCAGGAGAGCCTCTATCTGGCGCTGAAGATGGTTAAACCCGGCATTCGCCTGCGTACCCTTGGTGCGGCTATTCAGAAATTTGTTGAAGCTCAGGGCTTCTCTGTGGTGCGCGAATACTGCGGTCACGGTATTGGCCGCGTCTTCCACGAAGAGCCGCAGGTTCTGCACTATGATGCCGATGACGGCGGCGTGGTCCTGCAGGCGGGCATGACTTTCACCATCGAGCCGATGGTGAACTCAGGTGATTACCGTATCCGTACCATGAAAGATGGCTGGACGGTGAAAACCAAAGACCGGAGCTTGTCTGCCCAGTACGAGCATACTATTGTGGTGACAGACAACGGCTGCGAAATTCTGACGTTACGCAAGGATGACACCATCCCGGCGATACTCTCGCAAGACGCATGATAAGAAGCCGGCAAATGCCGGCTTTTTTAATGGCTATCGTTTTTTCTTATGGGTGGCGCGCAATGAGTAACCTTTTACCCGAACAGTATGCCAATACGGCACTCCCCACCCTGCCTGGCCAGCCGGATAACCCCGGCGTCTGGCCCACGGCCGATCTGACCTGCGCGGGCATCAAAGCGCATATCGACACTTTCCAGCGCTGGCTGGGTGAGGCCTTTGACAGCGGGATCTCCGCCGAAGCGCTGATTGAGGCGCGCACGGAATTCATTGACCAGCTTCTGCAGCGTTTATGGATTGATTACGGATTTGGTCAGCTGGGCGACGTGGCGCTGGTGGCCGTCGGCGGCTATGGCCGGGGCGAACTGCACCCGCTGTCGGATATCGACCTGCTGATCCTGAGCCGCAAAAGGCTGCCTGATGAACAGGCGCAAAAAATCGGCGAGCTGCTGACCCTGCTGTGGGACGTCAAGCTGGAGGTCGGCCACAGCGTGCGCACCCTGGAAGAGTGTTTGCTGGAGGGGCTGTCCGATCTCACCGTCGCCACTAACCTGATTGAATCACGCCTGCTGATCGGCGACGTCGCGCTGTTTCTCGAGCTGCAAAAGCACATCTTCAGCGACGGCTTCTGGCCGTCGGAAAAGTTCTTCGCCGCGAAGGTGGATGAACAGCAGGTGCGCCACCAGCGTTACCACGGCACCAGCTATAACCTGGAGCCCGACATAAAAAGCAGCCCCGGCGGCCTGCGCGATATCCATACCCTGCAGTGGGTGGCCCGCCGCCATTTCGGCGCCACTTCGCTGGACGAGATGGTCGGCTTTGGTTTTCTCACCGAAGCGGAGCGTACCGAGCTGAATGAGTGTCTGCATCTGCTGTGGCGCATCCGTTTTGCGCTGCATCTGGAAGTCACCCGCTACGACAATCGCCTGCTGTTCGATCGTCAGTTAAGCGTCGCCCAGCGCCTGCACTACAGCGGTGAAGGCAACGAGCCGGTTGAGCAGATGATGAAGGATTTCTTCCGCGTTACCCGCCGCGTGGGTGAGCTGAATCAGATGCTGTTGCAGCTGTTTGATGAGGCAATCCTGGCCCTGACCGCCGATGAAAAACCGCGCCCAATTGATGATGAATTCCAGCTACGCGGTACGCTGATCGACCTGCGCGACGAGAAGCTGTTTATCCGTAAGCCGGAGGCGATCCTGCGGATGTTCTACGCCATGGTGCGTAACAGCTCCATTACAGGGATCTACTCCACCACCCTGCGCCATCTGCGCCACGCCCGCCGCCATCTTACTCAGCCGCTGTGCTACATTCCCGAAGCGCGCTCGCTGTTTCTGAGCATGCTGCGTCATCCGGGCGCGGTAAGCCGCGGGCTGTTGCCGATGCACCGTCACAGCGTGCTCTGGGCCTATATGCCGCAGTGGTCGCATATCGTCGGCCAGATGCAGTTTGACCTTTTCCATGCCTATACCGTTGACGAGCACACCATTCGCGTAATGCTGAAGCTGGAGAGTTTTGCTCAGGAGGAGGTGCGCAGCCGCCACCCGCTCTGCGTTGAGCTCTGGCCGCGCCTCACCAACCCGGAACTGATCCTGATTGCCGCCCTGTTCCACGACATCGCCAAAGGGCGCGGCGGCGACCACTCGATCCTCGGCGCGGAAGACGTGCTGAAATTCGCCGAACTCCACGGCCTTAATTCCCGTGAAACCCAGCTGGTGGCCTGGCTGGTGCGCCACCATCTGCTGATGTCCGTGACCGCCCAGCGTCGCGATATTCAGGATCCGGAAGTGATCAAACAGTTTGCCGAAGCGGTGCAGACGGAGAACCGCCTGCGTTTCCTGGTCTGCCTGACGGTGGCCGATATCTGCGCGACCAACGAAACGCTGTGGAACAGCTGGAAGCAGAGCCTGCTGCGCGAGCTCTATTTCGCCACCGAAAAGCAGCTACGTCGCGGTATGCAGAGCACGCCGGACATGCGTGAACGCGTGCGCCATCACCAGATGCAGGCTCTGGCGCTGCTGCGGATGGAAAATATCAAAGAGGAGGCGTTGCATCTGATCTGGGCCCGCTGTCGCGCTAACTATTTTGTTCGCCACAGCCCAAACCAGCTGGCCTGGCACGCGCGCCATCTGTTGCAGCACGACCTGACGAAGCCGCTGATCCTGCTTAGCCCGCACACGACCCGTGGTGGGACGGAGATCTTTATCTGGAGCCCCGACCGCCCTTACCTGTTTGCGGCGGTGTGTGCCGAACTCGACAGACGTAACCTCAGCGTGCATGACGCGCAGATTTTCACAACCCGCGACGGCATGGCGATGGATACCTTTATTGTCCTGGAGCCGGACGGCAGCCCGCTGTCGGCCGACCGACACGAGCCCATTCGCTACGGCCTGGAACAGGCGATTACCCAGCGCAGCTGGCAGCCGCCGCAGCCGCGTCGACAGCCGGCAAAATTGCGCCACTTTACCGTCGATACCGAGGTCAATTTCCTGCCGACCCATACCGATCGTAAATCGTTCCTGGAGCTGATCGCTCTCGACCAGCCAGGACTCCTCGCCCGGGTGGGGCAGGTTTTTGCCGATCTGGGAATTTCGCTGCATGGCGCCAGAATTACAACCATTGGCGAGCGAGTAGAAGATTTATTTATAATCGCCACAGCCGACCGTCGTGGGCTTAATAATGCCCTGCAACAGGAAGTGCAACAACGGTTGACAGCAGCCCTCAATCCAAACGATAAAGGGTGATGTTTTTTTTTACCTGGAAAGAGTTGAACTATGCAGCAGTTACAGAACGTTATTGAGTCCGCTTTTGAGCGTCGCGCCGAAATTACCCCGGCAAATGTAGACACCGTGACCCGCGAGGCGGTAAATCAGGTTATTTCTCTGCTTGATTCCGGCGCGCTGCGTGTAGCGGAAAAAATCGACGGTCAGTGGGTCACTCATCAGTGGCTGAAGAAAGCGGTACTGCTCTCTTTCCGTATTAACGATAACCAGGTTATCGACGGTGCGGAAAGCCGCTACTTCGATAAAGTGCCAATGAAATTCGCGGAGTACGACGAAGCGCGTTTCCAGAAGGAAGGCTTCCGCGTGGTGCCACCGGCAGCCGTTCGTCAGGGTGCATTCATTGCCCGTAACACCGTGCTGATGCCATCTTATGTGAACATCGGTGCTTACGTTGACGAAGGTACCATGGTGGATACCTGGGCGACCGTAGGTTCCTGCGCGCAGATCGGTAAAAACGTCCACCTCTCTGGCGGCGTGGGTATCGGTGGTGTGCTTGAGCCGCTGCAGGCGAACCCAACTATCATCGAAGACAACTGCTTTATCGGCGCACGCTCCGAAGTGGTTGAAGGCGTGATCGTAGAAGAAGGCTCCGTGATCTCCATGGGCGTCTACATCGGCCAGAGCACCCGTATTTACGATCGTGAAACCGGTGAAGTGCATTACGGTCGCGTACCGGCGGGTTCCGTGGTGGTTTCCGGCAACCTGCCATCAAAAGATGGCAAATACAGCCTGTACTGTGCGGTTATCGTCAAAAAAGTCGACGCGAAAACCCGTGGCAAAGTGGGCATCAACGAACTGCTGCGTACCATCGATTAATCGGGTATAACAAAAAGCGGGGGCAACCCCGCTTTTTTTATATCTGAGGGTGGCGAAAATAGATTTTTTCGTGAATTATTCATGGGTTATGTTGAGATCAAGGGTACCGCTATGTACGATAATCTGAAAAGTCTGGGCATTACTAATCCTGATGAAATTGACCGTTACAGCCTCCGTCAGGAAGCCAATAACGATATCCTGAAAATCTATTTCCACAAGGATAAGGGTGAGTTCTTCGCCAAGAGCGTAAAGTTTAAGTATCCGCGCCAGCGTAAAACTGTCGTTGCCGATGGCATCGGCCAGGGTTACAAAGAGGTGCAGGAGATCAGCCCAAATCTGCGCTATGTGATTGATGAACTGGATCAGATTTGCCAGCGCGATCGCACTGAAGTGGATCTGAAACGTAAGATCCTTGATGACCTGCGTCATCTGGAAAGCGTCGTTGCCCACAAGATCACCGAAATCGAAGCGGATCTTGAGAAACTGACCCGTAACAAATAAGCCGTTCCTGTGTGCCGGGTGGCGGCTTCGCCTTACCCGGCCTACTCCCGGGTTTTGTAGGCCCGGTAAGCGCAGCGCCACCGGGCAAAAATCACCTCTGCTCGTCCAACTGCAACGCCACATACAGCAACAGCCTGTCGTCAAAATTCCCCAGGTCCAGCCCCGTCAGCTCTGAAATGCGGTTCAGGCGGTACTCCAGCGTATTACGGTGGATAAAGAGCGCCTTCGAGGTGGCCAGCGGTTGCACGTTATGCCGGAACCACGCCTGTAAGGTGCGACGCAGCAGGCCGTTGTTATCCATTGCCTTTAGCCGCACCAGTGGACGAGCCAGTTCGTTGGCCTGCCAGCCGCCGCGCAGGCTGTCGAGCAGCACCGGCAGCATCAAATCCTGATAAAAATAGCTGCGGTTTTCCGGCATACGCTGCTTGCCGACCATCATCGTCGTGCGTGCCGTACGCCACGAGCGGGCGATACTCCCCGGCCCGGTAAAGTAGTTGCCTAATGCCACGCGAAAACGCAGCTGGCCGTTCTCTTTCATCCGCGCGATCAGCTGTTCCACGCGCCGACGATGATCTTCTGCGTCCCAGCGTCCAAACTGGTTCAACGCGGGTTTCAGTACCACCATCTCGGTTAACGAGACGATCGCTACCAGGTTATTACGCTCCGGGGTGGCCAGCGCGTTCTGCAGCTGCTGCAGCTCCACCATTGCGCTGTCGACGCCCAGCTGGCCGCTGTCGACTTCGATCACCGCCACCACGCGAGGCTGATTAAGATCGATGCCCAGACGTTGCGCCCACTCCGTTAAAGCAGGGGTATGCTCTTCCGCCTGGATCAGGTTCATCACCAGCTCTTCACGCAGACGGCTGTCCTGCGCCAGCAAGTGCATCAGGCGGGACTGCTCCAGCATCATCTCAGCGGTCATACAGACCAGCTCGCCGTATTTGCGCAGTGACTCCGGCTCACCGGTCAGGCCGATAACCCCGACGATTTCGCCCTCCAGGCGCAGCGGCAGGTTAATCCCCTGGCGTACGCCGTGAAGATGTCGCGCCACCGCGTCATCAATATCCACCACGCGCCCCTGGGAGAGCACCAGCAGCGCCCCTTCGTGCAATTCCCCAATACGCTCGCGGTCGCCGCTGCCAATGATCCGGCCGCGTGCGTCCATTACGTTGATATTGGTGTCGATGATGCGCATCGTTCGCGCCACGATATCCTGCGCCATTTTGGTATCTAGATGCCAGCCAGCCATGTCGCCCTCCTCTGAGCAGAGCTCAAGCATAAGGAAGAATAATCAGTGCCGCATTGTGCGAATGCACAAACTCACAGGGAGAAGTATGGACTTGTGGAAGGGTTCACAGAAAGGGAGGAAAACGCCCCTGTTTCCAGGCAGAAACAGGGGCAGAACGGTTACTGCATCAGCAGATAAAGAGAGGTGTCGCCACGCTGAATGTTCAGCGCCAGAACCGACGGTTTGCTGTCGAGAATTTTGCGCAGTTCAGCGATGTTCTTAACCGGCTGCTGGTTAGCGCCGATAATCACATCCCCTTTCTTCAGGCCGATACGGGCAGCCGGGCTGTTGGCTTTGACGTTGTCCACCGACACGCCTTTATCCTGGCCCTTATTGCTCATATCCGCACCTTCGATACCGCTGAAGATGGTTCCGGCATCTACCTGATTCTGGCTGCTCTGCTGCAGTTCCAGATTCACGGTTACCGGTTTACCTTCACGCAGCAGACCCAGGCTCACTTTGCTGCCCACCGGCATAGAGCCCACTTCCGCACGCAGTGCCGCAAAGCTGCTCACCGGCTTGCCGTTCAGGGTAGTGATCACATCCCCGGCTTTAATCCCCGCTTTTGCCGCAGAGGAGTTCGGCATTACCTGGCTGACAAACGCCCCACGCTGGGCATCGACCTTCATGGCTTTCGCCAGCTCGGAGTTCAGCTCGGTACCCAGGATCCCCAGCTCGCCGCGTTTCACCTGGCCAAACTCAACCATCTGCGCCGTCAGGTTTTTCACCATGTTGCTTGGGATAGCGAAGCCAATGCCGATGTTGCCGCCGTCCGGGGCGAGGATCGCGGTGTTAATCCCGATCAGCTCACCGTTCAGGTTGACCAGCGCGCCACCGGAGTTACCGCGGTTGATCGCCGCATCCGTCTGGATAAAGTTTTCGTAGTTTTCCGCGTTCAGACCGCTACGGCCAAGGGCAGAAACGATACCGGAGGTCACTGTCTCACCCAGACCGAACGGGTTACCAATAGCCACGGTATAGTCCCCCACGCGCAGTGCGTCAGAGTCGGCAAGCTTAATCGCGGTCAGGTTTTTTGGATCCTGGATCTGAATCAGGGCGATGTCAGAGCGAGGATCTTTCCCGACCATTTTGGCATCGAGCTTACGCCCGTCGCTCAGTTGCACCTTAATGCTGGTGGCATTGTCCACCACGTGGTTGTTGGTGACGACATAGCCTTTGGCGGCATCAATGATGACGCCAGAACCCAGCGCCATAAACTTCTGCTGCTGGCCGCCGCCGTTACCGCCACCATCGCCCCCCTGGCAGAATGGCGAGCTCTGGAACGGCGAACCGTCCTGGCAGAACGGCGAGTTATCGCCGAAGAACTGCTGGAAGTTACGTGGCATGCGTGGCGTGTTGACGGTGGTGCTGCCCTCGACATTGATACTGACCACCGATGGCATTACTTTTTCCAGCATCGGTGCCAGGCTTGGCATCTGCTGCGCAGTGGCTGCCGACGAGACGGTCTCCGCTGCGCTAGCAGACAGAGGAGACAACGCTAATCCTAAACTCAGAGCCAGTGCACTCATTGCTAAAGTGGTTTTTTTCATGTTTCTTAATCTCGATTTACAGGTCACGCACAATTGCTGTGTATATCAGATTCGTTTTGCTGCGCTTAGTTCCGGTATTAAGTTTCTGGAAAAAGTAAAAATTTATTGGCCGTCTTTACAAAACTCCCCTTTATTCCACCGCCATCAACTTGCGGTATTCATCCCATGCATACAAGTCCGTCATTCCACTGATATAGTCCTGGATCAGGCGGCAACGATAATAAAACTCCAGCACCGGCCAGTCCGTCTGCTGGCGATCTAATTTACCGATCGATTCCACATATGCCAGCCGGTGGCGTGTTGAAAGTTTATGAAATAGTCGGGTTTCAATCGGAAAGCGGCGTACCCGTTCTTTTTCTACCAGCTCGCTAAACTCGTCCACGGATAATTGCAACAAGGGACGATAGATCTCCAGCAGGCCGGTGATGACCCGATAACCCTGTAATTCCAGCTGCTCAACGTCCGGATGGCTGAACACATGCCGCATGGCGACATTCTTATACAGTTCAAGAAGTTGGCTGAAACCGCTGTCGTCCTCCAGCAGTGCATGGTTAAACTCACCGCGATAGATCAGATCGATATTGTCTATAAAACGCTCAGCCGCGTAGGGTACCAGTTTATTAAGGGTATTGACGCGTAAATACATAAAGAACTGATCTTCGGTACTACGACTCAAGGTGTTAGAGCGAGATTTCTCCCAGGCGTTTTCGACTACTTGCGAAAACAGAGAACCTTTTTCGTGATTGCCCCAGGCATCATAAAGATGCTGATAAAGCCCCTCGACGCTGAATATTCTTTTTTCGACCGCATCTTCCAGATCGGCAACGCAATAGGAGATATCGTCAGCCGCTTCCATAATCCAGGTTAATGGAAAACGGCCATACTGTGGCAAGGAGAGTTCCTGACGAAGGCGCTCGATATAGGTCTCTTCAGAGAAATAATATCCCGGCTTTTTCATCAAATAATTGTGCGTCGCGGGGGGATCCCCCTGCCACCACGCGGGGCGGGTATATTTCAGAATGCAGCCCACCTGCGCCCAGGTCAGGTTCATACGCATCAGGGAGTGCACCATTCGGATGCCCTGCGCGTTGCCTTCAAAATGACAGAGATCCTGACGCACCTTGCGACGCAGCGCGTTCAGCGCCTCTTCGCCCTCGCGCAGCCGCAGATCCTGCACCACGCAACGATCGTCGCTCAGGGGCTGGCTGGCGGCATCGGCGGGATAAAGGCGCTGGCGGAACCAGTCATTGATCGCCGCTTCACCAAAATGTCCAAACGGCGGATTACCGATGTCGTGCATCAGGCACGCCATTTCAACGATACTTTCAAAGGGCCCGGTCAGCTCGTCCAGCCCGTAGGTCTCCAGCAGGCGCTGCTCTTTGAGCCGGCTCAGGATCTCTTTTGCGATATAGCGGCCAACCTGCTGCACCTCCAGGGAGTGGGTAAGCCGGGTGCGCACGGCCGCGTTGCGTTCGAGTGGGAAGACCTGCGTTTTTTGCTGCAACCGCCGAATTGCCGGAGAGTTGATGATGCGCCCGCGATCGCTTTCGAAGATCCGCAGGATCTCATGTTCGCTCTTGTTCCCCTGTGGAGAGCGGTAGCGACGGTGCCAGTTAATTTTGGTGCGAAAATCGATTGGTGCCATGTGCTCCCCCGCGTGAGAATGCGTTTCCCCTTAACCGCATGATAGACTATGCATCTTAACAAGGCACATCGCGAGTAAATCTATGAAAATCGGCATTATTGGAGCAATGGAAGAAGAAGTTACGCTGTTGCGTGACAAAATTGAGAACCGTCAGACCCTCTCTCTGGGCGGCTGTGAGATTTACACCGGCACGCTGAACGGTACTGAAGTTGCTCTGCTGAAATCAGGTATCGGTAAAGTTTCCGCCGCGCTGGGCGCTACCCTGCTGCTGGAACGCTGCAAGCCTGACCTAATCATCAACACCGGCTCTGCGGGCGGTCTCGCGCCAACCCTGAAAGTGGGCGACATCGTGGTCTCTGACGAAGCACGCTACCACGACGCCGACGTCACCGCCTTTGGTTACGAGTATGGCCAGCTTCCGGGCTGCCCGGCAGGCTTCAAAGCTGATGAAAAACTGGTTGCCGCCGCGGAAAGCTGCATTGCCGAGCTGAACCTCAACGCCGTACGTGGCCTGATTGTCAGCGGTGATGCGTTTATTAACGGCTCCGTGACCCTGGCGAAAATCCGCCACAACTTCCCGCAGGCGATTGCCGTTGAAATGGAAGCCACCGCCATCGCGCACGTTTGTCATAACTTCAGCGTGCCGTTCGTGGTCGTTCGCGCGATCTCCGACGTCGCCGACCAGCAGTCTCACCTGAGCTTCGACGAGTTCCTCGTGGTAGCCGCCAAACAGTCCAGCCTGATGGTTGAGACGCTGGTACAGAAACTGGCGCGTGGCTAAACTGCTCATCAGAGCGCTTGTTGCGCTGTTTCTGCTGACACCGGCGTGGCTTCTGGCCGCGCCGCGTGTGATTACCCTCTCCCCCGCTAATACCGAACTGGCGTTTGCCGCCGGCATCGTCCCCGTCGGCGTCAGCAGCTATTCCGACTATCCCCCCGAAGCGGCTAAAATTGAACAGATTGCCACCTGGCAAGGCATGAACGTTGAACGCATCGTCGCGCTTAAGCCGGATCTGGTGCTGGCCTGGCGCGGTGGCAACGCCGAACGTCAGGTAAACCAGCTCTCCTCGCTGGGGATAAAAGTGCAGTGGATCGACGCCACCAGCATTGAGCAGGTCGCTCAGGCCCTCCGCGATCTCGCCCCCTGGAGCCCTGCCCCGGAAAAGGCCCAACAGGCCGCGCAGCAAATGCTGGCAGATTATGCCGCCCTGAAGGCCACCTACGGCGCTCAGCTGAAAAAGCGGGTGTTTCTCCAGTTTGGTCAGCAGCCGCTGTTTACCACCAGTAAAGGCTCCCTGCAACATCAGGTCCTGGAACTGTGTGGCGGGGAAAATATCTTCGCTGCCAGCCGGGTACCCTGGCCCCAGGTGAGCCGCGAACAGGTGCTGGCGCGCCATCCGCAGGCTATTGTCGTGGCGGGTTCCCCGGCCGATATTCCTAAAACAGAGCAGTACTGGAAAAGTCAGTTAAAAATACCTGTAATTGCCCTTAAGAGTGACTGGTTTGAGCGCGCGAGCCCGCGTATTATCCTCGCCGCAAAACAACTCTGCTCTGCGCTGTCGCAGAGCCACTAATTTTCTCGAGGATTACGATGCTCGTTTACTGGCTGGATATTCTTGGCACAGCCGTTTTTGCGATCTCCGGCGTTCTGCTGGCCGGTAAATTACGCATGGACCCGTTTGGCGTTCTGGTGTTGGGGGTGGTGACCGCCGTCGGGGGAGGAACCATCCGCGATATGGCCCTCGATCATGGTCCGGTATTTTGGGTCAAGGATCCCACCGACCTGGTGGTGGCGATGGTCACCTGCATGTTAACCATTATCCTGGTCCGCCAGCCGCGCCGCCTGCCGAAATGGCTACTTCCGGTGCTGGATGCGGTGGGTCTTGCGGTGTTCGTCGGAATCGGAGTCAACAAGGCATTTATGGCCGGAACCGGCCCGATGGTGGCTATCTGTATGGGGGTGGTCACCGGCGTAGGCGGCGGGATTATTCGCGATATTCTCGCGCGTGAAGTGCCGATGATCCTGCGAACGGAAATCTATGCCACGGCCTGTATTCTGGGCGGTATCGTCCACGCAACAGCCTGGTACACCTTTAATGTTCCGCTGGAACAGGCGGCGATGCTGGGAATGGTGGTCACGCTGGCGATCAGGCTCGCGGCAATCCGCTGGCACCTGAAGCTGCCGACCTTTGCGCTGGATGATAATGGAAGATAGCGAGTAGGCCCGGTAAGCGAAGCGCCACCGGGCATGACCATCAGATGCTGAAAGAAGAACCACACCCGCAGGTGCTTGTCGCGTTCGGGTTCGTCACCACAAAGCGCGAGCCTTCCAGACCTTCGGTGTAATCCACTGAGCCACCCACCAGATACTGCAGGCTCATCGGGTCAACGACCAGCGCGACGCCCTGCTTCTCAATGGTCATGTCACCATCGTTAACCTGATCGTCAAAGGTGAAGCCATACTGGAAGCCGCTGCAGCCGCCACCGGTAATGTACACACGCAATTTCAGTTCCGGATTGTCTTCATCGGAAATCAGGTCTTTTACTTTTTTGGCTGCTGCTTCGGTAAACTGCAACGGCAGCGCTACGTCATCACTCATCTTATGCTCCCATGAATACTGCTAGTGGGTAAAAATCACCCAATTCTTGTTGCCATTATCTAATACCCTGGTAATTCATTCAAGTATTCTGCTTCGCCAGGGTACGGGCAAGAATGGTGGAGTATAGCGGTTTTCCCCCGAGGAACTGGGCTAACAGTGTGGCCCCGAGGCAGGTAATGATCATTGGCAAAATGAGCTGGTAATTGTCGGTCATCTCCAGCACCAGCACGATTCCGGTGAGCGGCGCGCGCAGCGACGCCGCCAGCAGCGCGCCCATTCCGGCAATGGCAAAGGTGCCCGCCTCAAGGTGATACGCCGGGAAACCTGCAGCGGCGGCCATGCCAAAGGCCGTTCCCAGCAACGTGCCCAACGCCAGCATGGGGGCAAAAATGCCGCCAGGCGCGCCGGAGGAGAAGCAGAGTACGGTGGTGATGACCCGGGAGATAAACATAAACAGCAGCAGGCCGATGCTAAAATTACCCGCAGCCGCAATGGGGATCAGCCCAAACCCACCGCCTGCGGCGTTGGGTTCGATAAAGCCCAGCACACCGCACACGCCACCCAGCAGGCCGCCAACCAGCACCCATTTGGTCGTGTTGCCGCCGTGGATACGCTGGAACATATCCTGAGCGCGAATAATAAGGGCATTAAACAGCGGGCCTATAATGCCAAAAATCATGCCGAGGATCAGATACAGCCACAGCGTATTGACCGGCGCGTTGGTTAGCTTACCGACCTCTATAACCGCCCCTTCGCCATTGAATAACCGAAAGACAATGCTCGACATAATCACGCCGGTAAAGACCGCTTTAATCGAGATCAGGTTATAGCGAAACTGAGCGCGCATCTCTTCGATGATAAACAGGATCCCCGCCAGCGGGGCGTTAAACGCGGCGGAAAGCCCCGCAGCGGCACCGGTTGCCAGCAGTGTATGGCGCGCTTCCGCGCTGCGCATTCTGAACAGATCGCTGACCATACGGCCCACATTCCCGCCCAGCTGGACGGTCGGCCCCTCTCGCCCGAGCACCATCCCCGCCCCCAGCGTGCCCATCCCGCCGATAAACTTAACGGGAAGTACGCGCCACCAGCGAACCGGGCGCAGCTCTTCGAGCGCCCCTTCTATCTCAGGGATCCCTGAGCCGCCCGCTTCCGGGGCGAATTTACGCACCAGAAAATACCCCACCATCGCAAGCAAGGCAGATAAACCAAAGGCCAGGATCCACACCAGTCCTTCACTGTCGGCGTAACCCGCCACGGTACCAATACGCCAGTTAAGTACGCCATTGACGGCTTTTTCAAACGCGACGCCCACCAGCCCCGCCAGCGTGCCAACAATGGCCGCGCCCAGTAAAATCGCCAGCGGTGTCTTGTCGCGGTTGAGCAGCCGCCGGATGCTGATACGGTGTCGCGCACGCGCAAACTGCTGTTGTTCGAATGAGGGAGAATCTACTTTCATTGCCTGTTATTTTTCGTCATACAAATCGCCGCAGGGAGTTTACCAGAGACCGCCCAGCCGTCTCCTGAAAATTGCTTAACAATTGTTAATGCATTAATGGGTCAAAAATTTCATAACCTTCCACGAATAACTTAGAATAGTGGGCTTATTCATTTTATACGAGCCAGGAACGACACCATGAGCAAGTCTGAAAACCTCTACAGTGCAGCCCGCGAGCTTATCCCCGGCGGTGTTAACTCACCGGTCCGTGCCTTTACCGGCGTGGGCGGTACACCGCTGTTTATCGAACGTGCCGATGGCGCCTGGCTGTTTGATGTGGATGGCAAAGCCTATATCGACTATGTCGGCTCATGGGGCCCGATGGTATTAGGGCATAACCATCCCGCTATCCGTAACGCGGTGATCGAAGCGGCAGAGCGCGGTTTGAGCTTCGGTGCGCCCACCGAGATGGAAGTCAAAATGGCGGAGCTGGTGACTGAACTGGTTCCGACCATGGATATGGTGCGCATGGTGAACTCTGGCACCGAGGCGACCATGAGCGCCATCCGTCTGGCGCGTGGCTTTACCGGCCGTGACAAAATCATCAAATTCGAAGGTTGCTACCACGGCCACGCCGACTGCCTGCTGGTGAAAGCTGGCTCCGGCGCGCTGACCCTCGGCCAGCCGAACTCCCCGGGCGTTCCGGCGGACTTCGCGAAGCACACCCTGACCTGCACCTATAACGATCTCGACTCCGTACGTGCCGCCTTTGCGCAGTATCCGCAGGAGATCGCCTGCATCATCGTTGAGCCGGTGGCGGGCAACATGAACTGCATTCCACCGCAGCCGGGCTTCCTGCAGGGCCTGCGTGCGCTGTGCGACGAGTTCGGCGCGCTGCTGATTATCGACGAAGTGATGACCGGTTTCCGCGTGGCCCTTGCAGGTGCGCAGGCTTACTACGACGTAGTACCGGATTTGACCTGTCTGGGCAAAATCATCGGCGGCGGTATGCCGGTGGGCGCTTTTGGCGGCCGCAAAGAGGTGATGGACGCGCTGGCACCAACCGGTCCGGTTTACCAGGCGGGCACGCTCTCCGGTAACCCGATCGCCATGGCGGCTGGTTTCGCCTGTCTGAGCGAAGTGGCGCAGCCGGGCATCCACGCCACCCTGACCGACCGCACTACCCAGCTGGCTAACGGCCTGCTGGACGCGGCGCAAGAGGCGGGTATTCCGCTGGTGGTGAACCACGTTGGCGGCATGTTCGGCATCTTCTTCACCGAAGCAAAAACCGTAACCTGCTATCAGGATGTGGTGCAGTGCGACGTTGAGCGCTTCAGGCGTTTCTTCCATCTGATGCTGGAGGAAGGGGTCTACCTGGCGCCATCGGCGTTTGAGGCGGGCTTTATGTCAGTCGCGCACAGCGAAGAGGACATCAACAACACCATCGACGCGGCGCGCAGGGTGTTTGCGAAGCTCTGTTGATGTTGTTTGCCGGGTGGCGCTAACGCTTACCCGGCAAACAAAACCCTCGGACTGTAGGCCGGGTAAGGCGAAGCCGCCACCCGGCTTTTTTACCGGCTCTGCTTACGCAGAAGATAGATAAAGTACGGCGCACCGATAAAGGTGGAGAGCAGCCCGGCCGGGATCTGATACGGGAACAGCAACATCCGTCCGCACCAGTCGGCTATCACCAGCATGATCCCCCCGATTAACGCCGACATCACGATGTGCGGCATCGTCCGGCGAAAGCCCATCATCCGCGCGATATGCGGCGCCATCAGCCCGATAAAACTCAGCGGACCAATGGTCAGGGTCGCGGTCGCCGTCAGCGCCGCTGCCAGCAGCAGCAGGCCGATGCGCGATGTATTCAATGCCATGCCCACAGAGCGGGCGGTATCGCCCCCCAGCGGCAGCACCGTTAACCAGCGGCGGCACAGCGGCACCAGCGCCAGCAGGACGATCATGGCCATCCCGGTGCTCATTACCTGTTCGGTCGTCGCATTGTAGGTTGAACCCGCGATCCAGGTCAGGATCTGCGCCATGCGCGGGTCACCGCTGGCCTGGAGCATCATCAGCAGCATGGTAAAGGCGGTGCTTAGCGCCATCCCCGCCAGCAGCATCCGGTGCGGCGAGAAGCCCCCGCGTCCGGCGGAGACAAGGATAATCAGCAGCGTCGCCGCAGCACCAAGACTGCCCGCCGGCATCAGCCAGCCGAAGGCATTACCCGGCACAAAGAAGAGCATCAGCACCACGCCGAACGCTGCCCCGGAGCTGATCCCCAGCACTTCCGGGCTCGCCATCGGGTTACCGGTCAGGCGCTGAATGATACAGCCCGCCACCGCCAGCATGACCCCGGCCATCAGGGCGGCAAAAATACGCGGTGTGCGCCACGGCAGAAGTTCGTCGAGCATCGCCCCGCTCGCCCAGTGCCAGCCCTGTGCATCGCGGCCAAACGCCATCGCCGTTATCACCGCCAGCAGCAGCACCGCACCGCCCACAAGGGCAAACCACACCACGTGATGGCGTTCAGCCTGCACTTTGTCTCCGGCGTTCATCGCCGGGGCGCTCATACTGCGCAGACGCGGCAGCAGCCACAGCAGCAGCGGCGCGCCAATCAGGGCGGTCACGGAGCCGGTAGAGACCTCCATCCACACCCGGGTCAGCCAGAGGATCACCTGGTCAGAGAGCCAGAGGATCAGGGCCCCAATCAGCGGAGCCAGCATCAGCCGTGAGAGCAGGCGCCGTGCGCCGAGCATTTTCGCCAGCAGCGGCGCGAAGAGGCCGATAAAGCCGATAATGCCCACGGCATTCACCAGCAGGGCGCTGATGACAATCGCCAGCGTCAGCGCCGCCAGACGCGCTAATGACAGCGCCAGGCCGAGATTGCGCGCCACGCCGTCATCCAGCCCCATCAGGGTGAGCGGGCGCAGCAGCAGCAGGGTCAGCACCACGCCGCCCAGCAGCTGCGGCCACAGGCGCTGGACGATGCTCCAGTCGGTCTGGGTTAACGTTCCGGTGCTCCAGAGGAACATGCTTTGCAGCTGATCGTGATGGAAAATCACTAACAGCTGATTAACCGCCCCGCAGTAGAGGCTCACCACCAGCCCGGCGAGGATCAGGGTGACCGGCGAGAGGCGTTTGCCCCAGGCCACGCCAAAGACAAGTGCGCCCACCACGCAGGCCCCTACCAGCGCGGCGAACTGCGGTGCCAGCGCGCCCGGCAGCGCCCAAAGGGTGATGATGGTCATCCCCAGTTGAGCGCCGGTTGCCACACCGAGGGTGGTCGGCTCCGCCAGCGGATTGCGCAGCACCTGCTGGAACAGCACGCCCACCAGCCCAAGCCCCGCCCCCACCAGCAGCGAAATCGCCAGCCGCGGCAGCAGGCTGTAGTGGAACAGCATCTGTTGAATATTATCGATATCAGGAGCGACCAGCGCGGCGCCCCACTGGCTGCGCGGCAGGGCCAGATTCAGGTTCCACCAGGTTAAGCCCAGCGCAACGGCCAGCAGCAGCGATATGAACACCGCCGGGTAAAGGGCAATCCGTGACCTCATGCCTGGCCTCCCAGCGCGCTATCCAGTACGCGGGCAAAGTGCATGGCCGACAGCGTTGCGCCGTAGAACCATACCGCCGGTACGCGCTTAACGCGCTGCTGGCGGACAAACGGCATCGCCTGCCACAGCGGCGTCGCCATCAGGGTCTGCATTTCACGTTCATTGCCATGATCGAAGCAGAGCACATCCACATCCTTAAACGCCGCCAGACGATCAATGCCAACGGCGGTACTGCCCCAGAAGGTCATCTCCCCTTCCCAGGCGTTTTTAATCCCGTAGCGATCCAGCACTTCCTGGAACAGGCAGTTATTGCCAAACACCAGCATATGGCGGGCATCGAGCAGAGTCACCATCAGCAGCGGGCGATCGCCGCGACCGGCAAAGCGCGGTTTGTAGCTGTCGATCACGCTGTCAAAATGATCGAGATGCGCGCGGGCCGCGCTTTCCAGATTCAGCAGCTGCGCCATCTCGCTTAACGATTTACGGGCGTTGGTCAGCGGTTTTTTCCCGTCGCTGAAGGCAAAACCCCGTCCCGGCGCAATCCGCGCCAGCTTCTCTTCTGAGGGACCATACCCGGCCGACCAGACCAGGTAAGAGGGTTTCATCTGGGTGAGCAGTTCAAGGTTGGGCTCGGTGCGCAGGCCGATATCGATAACCGACTCCGGCAGCCGCGGCTCGTTCACCCACAGGGTGTAGTTGGGAATATCGGCCACGCCGTAGGGGGTGACGCCCAGCGCCAGCAGCAGTTCCACCGGGAGCCACTCGAGGGCCACAATACGCTGCGGATCGATGGCGGCAGCCTGGGCGGGGTTCATTTTCCACAGCAGTGGCGACAGGGCCATGGCCGTCAGCAGGCGGCGACGGCTAATCATAAAATCAGGCATCAATAGACAAAGCTCACCGGTGCCGCTCCGGCAGGATGCGGCAGAATACCCATTGGAATTCCGTAGATGGTTTCCAGCGTCTCGCTCTGCATCAGCTCGTCCGGCGTGCCCCGGGCGATCATCTCTCCGCCCCTCAGCGCCACCAGATAATCGCAGTAGCGCGCCGCCATGTTGATGTCATGCAGTACCGCAATCACGGTCAGCCCGCGCTGCTGGCTTAAGCGATGCACCAGCGCCAGCACGTCCACCTGATGGGCAATGTCCAGCGCCGAGGTCGGCTCATCCAGCAGTAAACAACGGCTGTCCTGCGCCACCAGCATGGCAATCCACGCCCGCTGGCGCTCGCCGCCGGACAGGCTATCCACCAGACGATGGGCCAGCGGTTTTAAGCCTACCAGCGCAATCGCCTCTTCCACTTTCTCGCGGTCGGCTACGCCAAAACGGCCCAGCGCGCCATGCCATGGATAGCGGCCAATCGCCACCAGTTCGCGGACGGTCATCCCTTCCGCCTGCGGCAGCTGCTGCGGCAGATAGGCCACCTTGCGGGCAAAGGCTTTGCTGTTCCAGCTCTCCAGCGGCTGTCCGTCGAGCAGAATATCGCCCTCAGACGGCGGCTGATGGCGGCCAAGCATTTTCAGTAAGGTGGATTTGCCGGAGCCGTTATGGCCGATAAGGCCGGTCACCTGGCCTGCGGGAAAGGTCAGCGAAAGCGGATGCAGCAGCGTGCGTCCGGGAACGCGAAAGGAGACGCCATCAAGGGCAAAGGTGGTATCGGATTGCGGGTTGTTTTCCTGCATGTCAGCCAACTTAAGTAAAGAAAAGGGCACGAAAAACGTGCCCAAGTTAAGAGATTAGAAGCGGAAGGTCGCAGTCGCCACAACCTGACGCTCAGCACCCCAGTAGCACGCATAGTCTTTGTAGCAGCTGGAAACGTATTCACGATCAAACAGATTGTTCACGTTGACCGCGATGGAGGAACCAGGCAGGCCCAAACGCGCAAGATCGTATTTCACCATTGCATCGGCCAGCGTGTAGCTTGCTACACTAAACGGCTGATCTTTTTTGTCTCCGGTAGAATAATAGCTCACCGTATTGCCGACGTAACGTGTACCCGCACCAATGGTCAGACCACTGAGAGCCGTATTGGTGAAGGTGTAATCTGCCCACAGAGAAGCCTGATTACGCGGCACTTCGGCCGGGCGCTGTCCTTCAAATACCGTGTCATTGGTAAATTCTGCATCGGTATAGCTATACGCAGCCGTTAAGTTGATGTTGGCATTTAGCGCCGCTTTCGCTTCAAGCTCAAAACCACGAGAACGGACTTCACCACTCTGCACGCTATACAGCAACGTTGGATCGTTCGGATCCGCTGTCAGATTCTTGTCTTTAGTCAGCTGATAAACGGCTGCGGTCACTACAATCGGCAGATCGTTTGGTACATATTTCACGCCTGCTTCATACTGCTTGCCACGTGAAGGGTCGAATGGCTTGCCGTTACGATCGGAGCCAGAAGTAGGCTCAAACGATTCGCTGTAGCTGAAATAAGGAGAAATACCGTTATCAAACAAATAGTTAATACCACCACGCCAGGTAAACGCCTGATCGTGGTTCTCAGCCAGCACATCCGTGGTACGCGTGTGGGTTGAGGTCATTGCATAATCATAACGGCCGCCCAAGGTTAATACCCATTTATCCCACTCGGCCTGGTCCTGAGCATACAGCCCAGTCTGCTCCATCCGGTTAACTACAGAGTAGTTAGACCATGAAAGGTTAGTGTTAATATTCGGGCTGCCGTAATTCGGGTTCTGGATATCAATCGGATCCGCTGAGCCGTACAGAGCAGTGATATCGTTACGCATGCGGGAATAATCCACGCCAGTTAGCAGGGTATGATCCACCGCTCCGGTAGAGAATTTAGATTGGAGTTGGGTATCAACGGTGAAAATGTTCAGATCTTCATCTGAACGAACGTAAGCACGGCTAATTTTACCTGGTGCCACGTAGCCATTCCCGTATACCGAACGGTAAAGCGTATTGACCTGTGCATAGCGCAGGTTTTGACGGACAGTGAAGGTATCATCGAACTCATGAGAGAAGCTGTAACCTACCATCTGCTGGCGGCGTGACATCTTATTGTCAGCTTCACCTTCGTTGAAATCTGTTGGAATTTTATGTTGGTTGCCGTCAGCATCACGATACGGCACAACCGTCCCTTCACGCGGCAACCAACCGTAATAACCCGCATCAGGATCGTTCTGGAAGTTGCTCAGGAACGTGAAATCAGTTTTGTCGTCAGGGCGCCAGCTGAAGGAGGGTGCAACCGCATAACGCGTTGACTTCGCCATCTCCTGCTGGGCATTTTCACTACGGCCTAAGCCAGTAAGACGATAGGACCACACACCGTCATCGTCGATAGCATCGCTAAAGTCAAAGCCAGTCTGCCACAGGTTGTTGGTACCCATTTTAAACTGCACTTCTTTCAGTGGCTCGGTTGTAGGGCGTTTGCTAACCATGCTGACGATACCGCCAGGGTTGCTGTTACCATACAGAACTGATGTGGGCCCGCGCATGACTTCTACGCGCTCCAGGAAATACGGATCCATGGAAACTTCAGAGTAGTTGTTACCCTGCAGCTTCATGCCGTCCAGATATTGGTTGGTATTTACCGTTGAAGGCGCGGTAAAACCACGAATTGAGACCACATCATAGGTGGTGGAGCTGCCACGGGTCGCAAATACGCTTGGGGTGTACCCTAGCGCTTCTTTTACCGTCGCAGGCTGGCGACGTTCCATTTCATCGCGCGTCACGACTGAAATAGATTGCGGCGTCTTTTCAATAGGCGTATCGGTTTTGGTCGCCGTTGCGGTACGCTTTGCCGCAATCGTTGGTGCTGGACCCCATGCGCTCTCCAGTGGAGCAGGCGCTGCGGTGACGGTGATAGTCTCTTCTTTTTTAGGGGTCTCGGCAGCGTGAGCGTAAGCAGACATGCCGCTAACCGCTGTGGCTACAACAACTGCGATTTTACGCAGTGAAGATTGCATTGGCTGAGCAGTTTTTGAAGGCGCCATTGGTATATCTCTGATGAAAGCGTGAATGATAACGTAAACGAGAATTATTATTATGACCGCAGCATATTATGCGAAACATTCACGGCATAGCAAGTGATATGCGCCCCTACAGGAATTAAGGGTATAAGAATTAAACAATGGAAAATACAGGGTTAATAAACGGGGGTGTTACTGTTAGTAGGATGTTTAATTGAGGTGAACATTCCCTCTCCCGCAGGAGAGGGAATCAGACTGCTTAATTACCGCCGAACATATCCTTGATCCAGCCGGCGACGCCGTCACTGTCTTTCTTCTCATTCTGCTGCTGCGGCTGCTGCTGTTGCGGCTGTTGCTGCTGCTGAGGAGAAGACTGCTCAAACGGATTGCCCGTTGGCTGCGGCGCTGGCGCCTGGCACAGGGAGTCCGGGTTCGTGGTCCAGACCGGAACGCTACGCATCCCGCCGCCACACACGAAGTTGCCCGACTCATCCACACCCATATCCACGATATCTTCCGGTGGCGTCAGGGTTAATGGAACCGGCGACTGGTTAGCCAGATAGCGCTGGTAAATCGACATCGCCCCGCTGGCACCATACAGCTTCGTCGGCTGGTTATTGTCGCGTCCAACCCAGGTGATCACCACTTCACGCCCGTCGATGCCCGCAAACCAGGTATCAACGTTGTTGTTGGTGGTCCCGGTTTTACCCGCCAGATGCAGGCCAGGATACTTCGCGCCAAGCTGACGCCCGGTACCGCGCTGCACAACCTGCTGCATGGTCCAGAGGGTCATATAGGCAGCCTGTGCCGGTACCGCACGCTCCGCCTGCGGGAAGCTCTGGTACAGCGGCGTGCCATCTTCTGCGATGACCGAACGCAGCGCAGAGAGCGGAGCACGGTTGCCGCCGCTGGCGATGGTCTGGAACGCCTGCGCCACTTCGATTGGCGTCAGGTTCAGGGCCCCCAGCAGCATGGCCGGCACCGGATGCAGCTGATCTTTCGGCACGCCCAGCTTCAGCCAGGTATCGGTAACGGCTGGCAGACCCAGCGCCATGCCGAGGTTAACCGTCGGCACGTTCATGGAACGCGTCAGGGCATCCACCAGCATTACCTGTCCGCTGTACTGCTTATCGTCGTTCTGCGGCGACCAAACCTGGCCATTCGGCTGGCGCAGGGCAATCGGGGCATCGGCGATCCAGGTATTCAGACGATACTGGTTCGGCTGGCTCAGGGCGGTGAGATAGGTCGCCGGTTTTGCCAGAGAACCGATTGAACGGCGTGCCTGCATCGCGCGGTTGTAGCCCGCGAACTGCGGCTCTGCCCCGCCGACCATCGCCCGCACCTCACCGGTGGTACGATCGACCACCACCATCGCGGTCTCCAGATCGCTCAGCTTGCGCTGTTTTTTCAGCGCCGGAATGCCTTCCACCGCCGCCTTCTCTGCGGCATCCTGCGCCACGGAGTCAAA
This sequence comes from Leclercia adecarboxylata, assembly GCF_023639785.1. Taxonomy (NCBI): domain Bacteria; kingdom Pseudomonadati; phylum Pseudomonadota; class Gammaproteobacteria; order Enterobacterales; family Enterobacteriaceae; genus Leclercia; species Leclercia adecarboxylata. The sequence continues at coordinate 809,996 of NZ_CP098325.1, read as the reverse complement.
GGTGGTGAAGATCTTCACGCCGGAGAGATCTTTAACTTTATCGCCCAGTTTGGTCTGCAGCTCCTGACGCACCATCTGCATAAACGCAGGCTGCGGGGAGATGACGCCGCCGCGCGGCTGTACGCCTAACGGACGCGCGCTGAGCATGTCGTACAGCTCCTGGTCGATCACCTGCTGCTGCTGCAGCAGACGCAGCACCAGATTACGCCGCTCCAGGGCCAGTTTCGGGTTGCGCCACGGGTTATAGATGGACGCGCCCTTCACCATGCCCACCAGCAGCGCCTGCTGATCGAGGCTCAGCTCTTCCACCGGACGACCAAAGTAGTACAGGCTCGCCAGCGGGAAGCCGCGGATTTCATTGTCGCCGCTCTGACCGAGGTAGACCTCGTTCATATACAGCTCGAGAATGCGGTCTTTGCTGTAGCGGGCATCCATCAGCACGGCCATGTACGCTTCGTTGGCTTTACGCCAGTAGGAGCGTTCGCTGGAGAGGAACAGGTTCTTCACCAGCTGCTGGGTCAGGGTACTTGCCCCCTGCACCGTCCTTCCGGCGGTCAGGTTCGCCAGCACCGCACGGCCAATGGAGTACAGGCTGACGCCATCGTGCTCATAGAAGTGACGGTCTTCGGTCGCCAGCAGGGTATCCACCAACAGATCAGGGAAACCGTTACGCGCGACAAACAGGCGCTGCTCGCCGTTTGGCGAGGAGAGCATGGTGATCAGCCGCGGATCGAGACGGAAGAAACCGAACTGACGGTTGTTCTCCATGTTCTCGATGGTTTCCAGACGATCGCCGTCGAAGGTCAGACGCGCGCGCACCTGGCCCTCTTTGCTGTCCGGGAAGTCAAACGGACGGCGGATCATCTCAATGCTTTTCGCCTGCACCGTAAACTCGCCGGGGCGGGTCATCTTCGTTACCTGGCGGTACTGGGTCGCCTCGAGCAGCTTGACCATCTCGTTCTTGCTGATGGACATGTCAGGCTCAAGGTTAACCATCCGGCCATAGACCGCCGCCGGCAGCTGCCAGACTTTCCCGTCGATACGGCTGCGGATCTTCTGATCCAGGTAGACGCCATAGATCGCCAGAAGGACGACGAAAACAATAAACAGCTTCAGCAGCAGCCAGAACCAGCCGCGCTTGCCACGAGGTTTACCCTTTTTGCCTTTCCCTTTACGTGGCGCAGGTGCGTCATCGTTATACTCATTGTCGACATCATCGTCGTACTCCTCATCTCTGAGGCGTCGACGCCCTGCCTTTTCTTTTGCCGGACGTGCAGGTCTTCCTTTACGTCCAATTGGCTCGCGGTCATTCCCCGCCATGCTCTCTCTCCGCAACTATCAGGCGCAAAGGCCCGATTCTCTGGTCTTCCCCCTGATGGAGGAAGAAGAAATCTCTCAAAATAAACCGCGTTTCTCCCTCTCCCTGTGGGAGAGGGCCGGGGTGAGGGCATCAGCGCGCACCAGCTCCCCTACGAGTACTTCTTCGTGCGCCGGGTGGGCGCGGTATTCGCCGGATCGTCCGGCCAGACATGTTTGGGATAACGTCCTTTCATCTCTTTTTGCACCTCGCGATAGCTCCCCGCCCAGAAGGCCCCCAAATCGCGGGTGATCTGCAGCGGACGCTGGGCCGGTGACAATAGCTCCAGCACCAGAGGCACCCTGGCCTGCGCAATGGCAGGCGTGGTCGCCTCGCCAAACATCTCCTGCATCCGTACCGCCAGCGCAGGAGGATTATCTTCATGATAACGAATGGCTATCCGGCTGCCGGTCGGCACAGTGTAATGCCCCGGAAGCTCGGTATCCAGACGTTGGCGTAACGACCAGTCGGTTAAGTTCTGTAACGCCGCCTTAACATCCAACGCTTTCAGCGCGCGTAGGGAGTGTACGCCACTCATTTCTGGCAGTAACCAGTTTTCCAGCCCTGCCAGCAGCGAGGCGTCGTCCACCGCAGGCCAGTCGTACTCCGGCAGCCACTTAGCGGCACAGTGTAAACGGATCCGGTACTGCTCCGCCTCCGGGGTCCAGTTCAACACGCTGAGCCCCTTATCGCGGATGCCGTTAAGCATTGCCTGATGCAGCTCCTCTTCCGAGGGTTTCGCCAGCGGCCTGACGTTTACCGCCAGGCGGCCAACCTGCGTGCGCCGCAGCGCCTTCAGGGTGCCCTGCGCCTCATCCCACTCCACGGTGTCGGACTGCGTCACAAGATCGGGACAGGCAGCGATCAGCGCATCGATATCCACGGCCAGCCCCAACAAAATGCGCGCGTCCGGCGACTGGCTGCCCTGCAACAATAGCGGGGCGATCAGCCACTCGTGGCGGGTCATGGCGTCGTCGCTCTGCAGCATCGCCCCCATGCCGTTTGCCAGCTGGTAGCGGCCATCCAGCCCACGACGGCGGGCGATGCGATCGGGAAAGGCCTTCGCCAGCAGGGCGGGCATCCGGTCACTGTCCAACGCTCCGCCCCGGCTGTTCAGGCGCGAACTCAGCTGCCGGGCGCGCTGCTGCCACTCCGGCTGATTGCGGGAGAAGGCCTGAGCCAGATCGCTGCTGGCCCCGCGCGGCGGCTGTTCAAGGATAGCCGCCAGTTTTGCCGCCGTCGCAATATCATCATCATTTGTCGCGCTGGCCAGCATCGCCGCCAGCCGCGGATCGTTGCCGAGCTTCGCCATCTTCTGACCAAAGGCGGTAAGCTGATCCCCGGCCAGCGCCCCAAGCTGAGTTAACAAACGACGGGCCGCCGCAAGGTTAGTCGCTGGCGGCAGATCCAGCCAGTTTAACTGCGACGGCTCCCGGCAGCCCCACTGCAGCAGCTCCATCAGCAGGCCGCTGAGATCGCTTTGCATGATTTCAGGCGTGCCCTGCGCCGCGGCGCGCTCAGCCTGCTCAAACGGCGTGAGATGCAGGCAGATGCCCGGCGCCAGTCGCCCCGCACGCCCGGCGCGCTGGGTCATCGACGCCTGGCTAATGCGCTGGGTCAGCAGACGGGTCAGGCCGGTGCGCGGATCGAAATTCGCCACCCGTTCCAGGGCGGTGTCCACCACCAGCCGGATGCCTTCGATGGTCAGGCTGGTTTCGGCGATGTTAGTCGCCAGCACCACTTTGCGTTGCCCTGCCGGGGCGGGCAGGATCGCTTTACGCTGCTCGGCAAGCGACAGGGCGCCATACAGCGGACAGAGCACCACGTCATCGCCCACGCGACGCGCCAGCTGCTCCTGCACGCGCTGGATCTCAATCACCCCCGGTAAAAACAGCAGCAGCGAGCCCGGCTCCTGACGCAGCAGCTCGGCGGTGGCCACCGCTACCGCCTCGTCAAAGCGCTGTTGGGACGGTAGCGACTGATAGCGGCGCTCCACCGGGAACGTGCGGCCCTCAGAGATAAGGGTTGGCGCGTCCGGCAGCAGGCGCTGGAGCCGGTCGTTATCCAGGGTCGCGGACATGATCAGCAGCTTAAGATCGTCGCGTAGCCCCTGCTGAACGTCCAGCAGCAGCGCCAGGGCAAGATCCGCCTGCAGGCTGCGCTCGTGGAATTCATCGAGTATCACCAGCCCCACTCCGGTCAGCTCGGGATCGTGCTGCAGCATGCGGGTGAGGATCCCTTCGGTGACCACCTCCAGCCGGGTAGTTGCCCCGACACAGGTTTCGGCGCGCATCCGGTAGCCGACCGTCTCCCCCGGCTTTTCGCCCAGCAGCTCCGCCAGACGCTGGGCCACGTTACGGGCCGCGATTCGGCGCGGTTCAAGCAGGATAATTTTACCGTTGACTGACCCCTGGGCCAGAATTTGCAGCGGCAGCCACGTCGACTTCCCCGCACCGGTTGGCGCGTTCAGCAGAACCTGGGGGGCGTGTTGTAACGCGAGAAGGAGATCGGGAAGGACAGCAGCGACCGGCAACAAGGACACGAATGGCTCCAGAAGGTTAACTTTAGACGGCGTACATTGTAGCATCGCCACAATTCATTACCGAGTACCCCGTATGTCCGAGTCAAAAAGGTTGTTCTTTGCCATTGAAATGCCTGCCCCTGTCCAGCGGCAGATCGTCCGCTGGCGCGCCGACCATTTTGCGCCGGAAGCGGGCCGCCCGGTGGCTGCCGCTAACCTGCACCTGACGCTGGCGTTTTTAGGGGATGTCAGCCCTGAAAAGCAGCAGGCGTTGGCAGCGATGGCCGGACGCATCCGCCAGCCGGAATTTACCCTGACGCTGGACGACGCCGGTCAGTGGCTGCGCTCCCGCGTGGTCTGGCTGGGTACGCGCCAGCCGCCGCGGGGGTTATTGCAGCTCGCCAACATGCTGCGGGCCCAGGCGGCGCGCAGCGGCTGCTATCAGAGCCCGCAGCCGTTTCACCCGCATATCACGCTACTGCGCGACGCCAGCCATGCCGGCGCCATTCCACCGCCAGGCTTTCAGTGGACGTTTCCGGTAAAAGAATTTGTCCTCTATGAGAGCCGTTTTGCCGGCGGGCGCACGCGCTACACGCCCCTCCAGCGCTGGCGGCTTACCGAATAACAAGGAATCTGCATGCAGTTTACCCCTGCCCTACAACCCGCCACGCTGGTGCAACGCTATAAACGTTTTCTGGCCGACGTGGTCACGCCCGAAGGCGAAACCCTGACGCTGCACTGCCCCAATACCGGGGCGATGACCGGCTGCGCCACGCCTGGCGACACGGTGTGGTACTCCACCTCCACCAATATCAAGCGCAAATACCCTTACACCTGGGAAATAACCCAGACCGTCGACGGAGAATATATTTGCGTCAATACGCTGCGGGCAAACCAGTTAGTAAAAGAAGCAATTAGTCTGGATGCCATTCCTGAGCTGTGCGGCTATAAGACCTTAAAAAGCGAAGTGAAATATGGCAGCGAAAGCAGCAGAATCGATTTTATGTTGCAGGCAGAGGATCGCCCCGAGTGCTATATTGAAGTGAAATCAGTGACGTTAGCTGAAAAGGACAATGGCTATTTTCCCGATGCGGTGACGCTGCGAGGGCAGAAGCACCTCCGGGAGCTCATAAGTGTAGCGGCGGCGGGCAAACGCGCCGTGCTGTTGTTTGCGGTTCTACATAGCGCAATTGCACGGTTCTCACCTGCCCGCCATATTGACCCTAAGTACGCGCAACTGTTGAATGAGGCACAAAAGCAGGGGGTAGAGGTTTTGGTGTATAAAGCGGAACTTTCTGCCGATAAAATCACTCTGAGATCCGCTCTTCCCGTCGCATTATAAAAGGGGCTGAGCGTTGGCTAATAAGTATTCTGGTCGTGTGCGCAAATACGCTTTTCCTCACAGGCTTGTCAAGTGTTACGTTTAGATAATTGCCTTACGGAAAAGCATCTGCTATTTATAGCGGCCTGATTTTTCCCCCAACACGGGGATCGATAGTGCGTGTTAAGGAGAAGCAACATGCAAGAAGGGCAAAACCGTAAAACATCGTCCCTGAGTATTCTCGCCATCGCTGGGGTGGAGCCGTATCAAGAGAAGCCGGGCGAAGAGTATATGAACGAAGCCCAGCTGTCGCACTTCAAGCGAATTCTTGAAGCATGGCGTAATCAACTCAGGGATGAAGTCGATCGCACCGTTACACATATGCAGGACGAAGCCGCTAACTTCCCGGATCCGGTAGACCGTGCCGCCCAGGAAGAAGAGTTCAGCCTCGAACTGCGTAACCGTGACCGCGAACGCAAGCTGATTAAGAAGATTGAGAAGACGCTGAAAAAAGTTGAAGACGAAGATTTCGGCTTTTGCGAGTCGTGCGGTGTTGAAATCGGCATTCGTCGTCTGGAAGCCCGTCCAACAGCCGACCTGTGCATCGACTGTAAAACGCTGGCAGAAATCCGCGAAAAACAGATGGCCGGTTAATTCCAGCCCTGTCATAACGCTATCACAGGCGGGAGTCCTCTCCCGCCTGATTACTTTCTGCGCTGTGTAACTATGCCTGCTGACTATATTGGGCGCTTCGCGCCATCCCCTTCTGGCGAACTGCATTTTGGCTCGCTCATTGCCGCGCTTGGCAGCTATCTGCAAGCCCGTGCCCGACAGGGTATCTGGCGTGTACGAATTGAAGATATCGATCCTCCCCGTGAAGTTCCCGGTGCAGCAGAGACCATTCTGCGTCAGCTGGAACATTACGGCCTGCACTGGGACGGCGACGTACTGTGGCAGTCTCAACGGCATGACGCCTATCGCGAACGCCTTGCCTGGCTGCACGCTCAGGGACTGTCGTATTACTGCACCTGTACCCGCGCCCGCATTCAGAGCGTCGGGGGCGTCTATGACGGCCATTGCCGTACGCTGCATCACGGCCCGGAAAACGCGGCGGTGAGAGTGATGCAGCAGCATCCGGTGACCCGCTTTACCGATCGCTTACAGGGCGAACTCCACGCCGATGCGCGCCTGGCGGGAGAGGATTTTATTATCCACCGCCGGGACAGGCTGTTTGCGTATAACCTGGCGGTAGTGGTGGATGACCATTTCCAGGGCGTCACCGAAATTGTGCGCGGAGCGGATCTGATTGAACCCACCGTACGGCAGATTTCGCTCTACCAGCTGTTTGGCTGGCCGGTTCCTGACTATATTCATCTGCCGCTGGTGGTGAATGAAAAAGGGATGAAACTCTCGAAACAGAATCATGCCCCCGCATTACCGACAGGCGATCCTCGCCCTGTTCTTATCAATGCTTTACAATTTCTAAACCAGGATGTAACAAATGAGTGGCAGGATCTGCGCACCGAAGAATTGCTGGAAAAAGCGGTCTCCCGCTGGTCGCTAAATCGCGTGCCGAAAATCCAGCATTCTCAAATGCGTCTCGCTGAGCTATGATTAGCCGCTATTTTTTGTCCTGAATTCTGAAACACACACTACCGAGGTGTACTATTTTTACCCGAGTCGCTAATTTTTGCCGCAAGGTGCTGAGCCGCGATGAGAGCATGGCGGATGACGTCATTGTTCAAAATACGATGTCGGTTATTCCGCGCGAACAGCATGCTATTTCCCGCAAAGATATCAGTGAAAACGCCCTGAAGGTCCTTTATCGTCTGAATAAAGCTGGCTATGAGGCGTATCTCGTTGGTGGCGGGGTGCGTGACTTACTGTTGGGCAAAAAGCCAAAAGATTTTGACGTGACCACCAGCGCCACGCCTGAGCAGGTGCGCAAATTATTCCGCAACTGCCGCCTGGTTGGCCGCCGCTTCCGTCTTGCCCACGTTATGTTCGGGCCTGAGATCATTGAAGTGGCCACCTTCCGTGGTCATCACGAAGGCACCCCATCAGACCGTACGACCTCTCAACAGGGTCAGAACGGCATGCTGTTGCGTGACAACATCTTTGGCTCTATCGAAGAAGATGCCCAGCGTCGCGATTTCACCATCAACAGCCTCTATTACAGCGTGGCTGACTTTACCGTCCGCGATTTCGTCGGTGGCGTAGCGGATCTGAAAGCCGGTGTGATCCGCCTGATCGGCAACCCGGAAACGCGCTACCGTGAAGATCCGGTGCGTATGCTGCGTGCCGTGCGGTTTGCCGCCAAGCTGGATATGCGTATCAGCCCGGAGACCGCCGAGCCGATCCCGCGCCTGGCGACGCTTATCAACGATGTGCCCCCGGCGCGTCTGTTTGAAGAGGCTCTGAAGCTGCTGCAGGCGGGCCACGGTTTTGCCACCTATCAGCTACTGCGCGAATACAGCCTGTTCCAGCCCCTGTTCCCGACCATTACGCGTAACTTCACCGAAAATGGCGACAGCGCGATGGAACGTATCATCGACCAGGTGCTGAAGAATACTGATAACCGCATTCAGAACGATATGCGCGTTAATCCGGCGTTCCTCTTTGCGGCGATGTTCTGGTATCCGCTGCTGGAAACGGCGCAGAAGATTGCCCAGGAAAGCGGGCTTGCCTACTACGATGCCTTCGCCCTGGCCGCCAACGACGTGCTGGATGAAGCCTGTCGTTCACTGGCGATCCCGAAACGTATTACCACCCTGGTGCGTGATATCTGGCAGCTTCAGCTGCGGATGTCCCGTCGTCAGGGTAAACGCGCCTGGAAGTTAATGGAGCATCCAAAATTCCGCGCGGCTTACGATCTGATGGCTCTGCGTGCTGAAGCCGAAAATAACCGCGAGCTGCAGCTTCTGGTGCAGTGGTGGGGTGAGTTCCAGGTTTCCGCACCGCCGGCGCAGAAAGACATGCTGACCGATCTTGATGAAGAGCCGGCACCGCGTCGTCGCCACCGTCGTCCGCGCAAGCGCGCCCCACGTCGCGAAGGCGCGGCATGACGCTTGCGTATATCGCCATCGGCAGCAATCTGGCCTCTCCGCTGGAGCAGGTTAATGCTGCCGTCCAGGCGCTGGGCGACATCCCGCAGTCCCGCATTGTCGCCCTCTCCGCGTTTTATCGCACGCCTCCGCTGGGCCCGCAGGATCAGCCCGACTACCTGAACGCCGCCATCGCCCTGGAAACGACCCTCAGCGCCGACGCGCTGCTGGACAACACCCAGCGCATTGAGTTGCAGCAGGGGCGCGTACGTAAGGAAGAGCGCTGGGGTCCGCGCACCCTGGATCTCGACATCATGCTGTTTGGCGATGCGGTGATTAACACCGAGCGCCTGACCGTGCCGCATTACGACATGAAAAACCGTGGCTTTATGCTCTGGCCGCTGTTTGAAATTGCTCCCGATCTGACCTTCCCTGACGGTCAAAGCCTCAGCGCCCTGCTGGCGCAGCTGAACGCCGAAAAACCTGCCCGCTGGTAACCGAAAATTCCTGTTGATTAACCACGAAATATTTGTGGTTAATCGGTTGCCTAAAATCATTGTTCCCTCGAATGTTACTGTTAGAATGCGCAAAGATTCGCTTTGGGCTATCAGGAAACAGTATGAAACCAACCACCATCGCCACCTTGCAGAAATGCAAGCAGGACAAACAGCGCTTCGCCACCATTACGGCCTATGACTACAGCTTCGCTAAACTCTTTGCCGAAGAGGGTATTAACGTCATGCTGGTCGGCGACTCGTTAGGGATGACGGTCCAGGGACATGACTCCACCCTGCCAGTGACGGTAGAGGATATTGCTTATCACACCCGGGCGGTGCGCCGCGGGGCACCGGCCTGCCTGCTGCTCGCCGATCTGCCGTTTATGGCCTACGCCACGCCGGAACAGGCGTTTGAGAGTGCCGCCACCGTGATGCGCGCCGGGGCCAACATGGTCAAAGTGGAAGGCGGCGCCTGGCTGGCTGACACCGTCCGCATGCTGACCGAGCGCGCGGTGCCGGTCTGCGGCCATCTGGGATTAACCCCGCAGTCGGTCAATATCTTTGGCGGCTATAAGGTGCAGGGGCGCGGTGACGCCGCTCAGACCTTGTTTGATGATGCGCAGGCTTTAGAAGCCGCAGGCGCACAGCTGCTGGTGCTGGAGTGCGTGCCGGTGGCGCTGGCGAAACGCATCACCGAAGCGCTCTCTATTCCGGTGATCGGCATTGGTGCCGGTAACGTCACCGATGGCCAGATTCTGGTGATGCACGATGCGTTCGGCATTACCGGCGGGCATATCCCGAAATTTGCGAAGAATTTCCTGATCGACGCAGGCGACATGCGCGGCGCAGTCAGGCAGTATATTGCCGACGTTGAATCGGGTGTTTACCCGGGTGAAGAACACAGTTTCCAGTAAGGAGTCTTGTTGTGCTAATCATTGAAACCCTGCCGCTGCTGCGCCAGCACATTCGCCGCCTGCGCCAGGAAGGTAAACGTATCGCGCTGGTGCCTACCATGGGCAACCTGCATGACGGCCATATGAAGCTGGTGGACGAAGCCAAAGCCCGCGCCGATGTGGTGGTGGTGAGTATTTTCGTCAACCCGATGCAGTTTGACCGTGCCGACGATCTGGCGCGCTACCCGCGCACGCTGCAGGAAGATTGCGAGAAGCTGAAAAAGCATCAGGTTGATTTCGTCTTCTCCCCGGCACCGAATGATGTCTACCCGAAGGGCACCGAAGAGACCACCTTTGTGGACGTGCCGGGCATCTCCACCATGCTCGAAGGGGCCAGCCGTCCGGGTCATTTCCGCGGCGTCTCGACCATCGTCAGCAAGCTGTTTAACCTGGTGCAGCCGGATATTGCCTGCTTCGGCGAGAAAGATTTCCAGCAGCTGGCGCTGATCCGCAAGATGGTGGCCGACATGGGCTACGACATCGACATTGTTGGCGTGCCCATCGTGCGTGCCAAAGATGGGCTGGCGCTGAGCTCCCGCAACGGCTATCTGACGCCGGACCAGCGTAAAATCGCGCCGGGCCTGTACAAAGTGATGAGTGCCATGGTCGAAAAGCTGCAGCAGAAAGCGCTCAGCAGCGAAGAGATTATCGCCATCGCCGAACAAGAGCTGAATGAACAAGGTTTCCGGGCTGATGATATTCAGATCCGCGATGCCGATACGCTGCTGGAACTCTCTGCCAGCAGCAAACGCGCGGTGATCCTGGTTGCTGCGTGGCTCGGTCAGGCGCGCCTGATCGACAATACTGTCGTTGAACTGGCTCAGTAATTATTGAGCTGATAGATAGCTAATGGACTAGTTTCCCTCCCCACTTGCGGGCAAGTGGGTTACGAAGAAGAGTAAAGGTAACATCATGATTCGCAAAATGTTGCAAGGTAAGCTTCACCGTGTGAAGGTCACTCAGGCCGATCTGCACTATGAAGGCTCCTGCGCGATCGATCAGGATTTTCTCGACGCGGCGGGTATTCTTGAAAACGAAGCCATTGATATCTGGAATGTGAGCAACGGCAATCGTTTCTCAACCTATGCTATCGCGGCAGAACGGGGGTCTAAAATCATCTCCGTGAACGGTGCGGCAGCGCACTGCGCCAACGTGGGTGACATCGTCATCATTGCCAGCTTTGTCATGATGTCCGACGAAGAAGCCCGCCGCTGGCAGCCGAAAGTCGCCTACTTTGAAGGCGACAATGAGATGAAACGCACCGCGAAAGCGATCCCTGTCCAGGTCGCCTGATCCTACCCCTGCGGCTGATTGCTGATCAGCCGCGACATGGTCTCTAAAGAATCCGTTCTGAGAACGTATAAACGCTTCAGTAAGAACGGATTATCTCCCGGTTTCACCTTGCCTTTTACCGTCGTCACCGCCAGATGGAAACCGGCGTCATTCGCCGCTTTCACCGCGATATCGTTGTAGCCGCCAAACGGGTATGAGAGGTAGAGCACATGCGGGTTAAACTGCGCCAGCGCGCGACGGGAATGTTTAAAATCCATCAGGATATTGTGATAGCTGCGGCTCAGCAGGATTGGATGGCGATTCGCATCCACACGGTGCAGGAAGTGAGTGTGGGACTGCACGTCAAAGACATCCTGGATCTCCCGCAGCTCGGAAATGCTCATAAACTGCAGCGACTTCGGATCCCATTTCAGAGGATGGGCTTTGATCCTGGAGGAGATAATAAACGCCGTGGCGTGAAAGCCGTACTGCCTGAGGATCGGCCAGGCGTAACGGCTGACCGACTTCAGGCCGTCGTCAAAGGTGATCACCACCGCCCGGGCCGGCAGGTTCATTTTATTGCGCACATAGCCTTCGAGCTGATACAGGGTCAGCGTGGCGTAACCCTGGTCGCGCAGCCAGGCCATCTGGTTGTTGAAGGCACGCACGCTGGTAGTGGTTGAGGTATGGCGGAAACGGGTGTTCTCTTCGTCACGCAGAATATGGTGATAGGTCAGCACCGGCAGGCCGTTATCCTCCTGGGCATCCAGACTGCTGACCCAGGCCAGGCGGTTGGCGATGCGGATCTGATACCAGGTCTGATTCAGGCGATCCTTGAGCTTGTTGAGGATTGGATAACGCAGATTATCCGCCAGGGTGCCAAACGGGGCGCTGCCCGCATTGGGTGCGTTGTAGACCGGGGTATCTTTCCAGGTAATCAGATTCTGGTTGCTGAGCGGCTTGTTCAGATCGCCAAGGCTATCCTCGACCCGCTGTTTTCCCTGTACCTCGCCGAGATGCCCTTTGTCGATAAAGCCGGTACCAAAGCCAAAGCGGAACTCATAGTAATCCGCAGCCGTCGGGACCACCGCCAGGATCTGCCCGGCACGCACGTTGCCTACCGTAACGACGTTATTGCCCACCTGCGCCCAGATGGCCGCATCTTCGGTGGTTTGCATATAGCGGGCCGGAGCCCCTTGCTGGCTTAACAGACTGGCAGATGCGCCGCCGGAGATCAGCAGCAGAAGCAGGAAAAGAATGCGCGCGGACATAGTCGAAGGTTATTCAGGCCGAAAATCGGACGCCATTGTAACAAAAGCGCCAGCAATACCAATGCTTAATATTTCTCCAGACCCGGAAGCAGGACAAAGGGCGGGTTTTTCTGCTGCTGATGCCACAGGCTACTGACGTCCGGCGCGCCGCGGGCCACGATGGTGTCGCGAAAGCCGCTGCTGTCGGTCACTTCGCGCAAAGGATACATCATCTCCAGCAGCGGTAAGCTTATGCCGGAGATCACTTCGCAATTTTCATGCTTGTGGCTAAGTAATGCTGCCGCGCGGTACGGCGCTGCGCCGGAGATGTCGGTCAGAAAGATCACCCCGTCACCGCTGTCGACCTGATGCTGGGCATCGCACAACATGCGGCTGAGCATATTGCAGCTGAGGCCACGCCAGAAATTCACCACCTGGCACTGCTCCAGCGGCCCAAAGCGGACGGCGAGCCGATCCGCCATCTGCTGCGCATATTCATCATGACACGTTATTACCCAACCCAGCATCGTCACCTCTCATCAGAAAGGGGTAGTGTAGCGGGAGGAAGACGATTCGGGGGTGACGGTGGTCAATAAAGCAGCCCGGCGGCAGAACGCCGCCGGGCCTGAGGATTAGCTACGCAGTCCGCGTCCGCGCTGGATCAGGTTCCAGCACAGCAGATAGAAGGCGACGATAAAGATCACCAGCACGCCGACGGTGGTCGCCAGCGGCACGTCGGAAATCCCGAGGAAGCCAAAGCGGAAGCCGCTGATCATATAGACGATCGGGTTCAGGTGTGACAGCCCCTGCCAGAACGGCGGCAGCAGCGTCAGGGAGTAGAACACCCCGCCGAGGTAGGTCAGCGGCGTCAGAACGAAGGTCGGGATCAGGCTGATGTCGTCAAAGGTTTTAGCGAACACTGCGTTCAGCAGGCCTGCCAGCGAGAACAGGACCGCCGTCAGCAGCAGCGTCAGGCCGACAAACAGCCAGGAGTGCACCTGGAACGGCACAAAAAACAGCGAAATGGCCGTGACCAGAATGCCGACGCACAGCCCGCGCGCCACCCCGCCGCCGACGTAACCGGCGATGATCACGTGCGTAGGCACCGGCGCCACCAGCAGCTCCTCAATGTTGCGCTGGAACTTGGCGCTGAAGAACGACGAGGCCACGTTGGCGTAGGCGTTGGTGATCACCGCCATCATGATCAGGCCCGGCACGATAAACTGCATGTAGGTGAAGCCGTGCATCTCGCCGATCCGCGAGCCAATCAGGTTGCCGAAGATAATAAAGTAGAGGGTCATGGTGATCACCGGCGGCACCAGGGTCTGGATCCAGATGCGCATAAAGCGGTTGATCTCCTTGGCCCAGATACTTTTCAGCGCCACCCAGTAAAGCTGCATCATGCGCGATCTCCTTGTTTCTCATGGACCAGCGAGACGAACAGCTCTTCCAGTCGGTTTGCTTTGTTACGCATACTTAATACCTGAATCCCCTGCTGGCTCAGCTGGCTGAAGACGCTGTTGATCCCCTGCTCGCGCAGGACTTCAACCTCCAGCGTTGAGGTATCCACCAGGCGATACTGATAGCCTTCCAGCTTCGGAAGCGCGCTTTTCGCCGCCAGATCCAGAATGAAGGTTTCTGATTTCAGCTTGGAGAGCAGCGCTTTCATCGAGGTGTTTTCCACCAGCTCGCCGTGCTGAATGATGCCGATATTACGGCAGAGCATCTCAGCCTCTTCCAGATAGTGGGTGGTGAGGATAATCGTGGTGCCTTTATCGTTGAGATCCTTCAAAAAGCCCCACATTGAGCGGCGAAGTTCGATGTCCACCCCGGCGGTTGGCTCATCCAGGATCAGCAGTTTGGGTTCGTGCATCAGAGCGCGGGCAATCATCAGACGACGCTTCATGCCGCCGGATAACATCCGCGCGCGTTCGTTACGCTTCTCCCACAGATCGAGCTGCTTAAGGTATTTTTCGCTGCGCTCGACCGCGTCTTTGCGCTCCACGCCGTAGTAGCCTGCCTGGTTCACCACAATCTGCTGAACGGTCTCAAACGGATTGAAGTTGAACTCCTGCGGCACCAGCCCCAGCTGGCGTTTGGCGTTGACGACGTCTTTCTCCAGATCGTAGCCAAACACGCTTACCCGGCCGGAGGTTTTGTTCACCAGCGAACTGATAATGCCGATGGTGGTGGATTTACCTGCCCCGTTAGGCCCCAGAAGCGCATAAAAATCACCGGCTTCTACTTTGAGATCTATGCCACGCAGCGCCTGGACGCCACCCGGATAGGTTTTTTTAAGTTGCTCAAGCTCAAGTGCAATCGCCATGAATTAAACTTACCTATAGTTCTGACACACGTTGTGTGGTTTCATTAAAAGTCGGGTTACCCTATAGTAGCGCAACGCAATCACTCGGTTACAGGCCGTTAACCTCCATGAATGACATAGATACACTCATCAGCAATAACGCACTATGGTCAAAGATGCTGCTGGAAGAAGATTCCGGATTTTTTGAGAAATTATCTCAGGCGCAAAAACCACGTTTTTTATGGATTGGATGTTCTGACAGCCGCGTTCCCGCTGAACGTCTGACCGGCCTCGAACCTGGCGAACTGTTCGTTCACCGTAACGTTGCGAATCTGGTGATCCACACCGATCTGAACTGCCTGTCGGTGGTGCAGTATGCCGTTGATGTTCTCGAAGTGGAACACATCATTATTTGCGGTCACTACGGCTGCGGCGGCGTCCAGGCGGCGGTTGAAAACACCGAGCTGGGCCTCATCGACAACTGGCTGCTACACATTCGTGATATCTGGTTCAAACATAGCTCACTGCTGGGGCAAATGCCGCAGGAGCGTCGCCTGGATACCCTGTGCGAACTTAACGTGATGGAGCAGGTATACAACCTGGGCCACTCCACCATTATGCGGTCTGCCTGGAAACGCGGGCAAAAAGTGACGATCCACGGCTGGGCCTACGGTATTCATGATGGCCTGCTGCGCGATCTGGACGTGACCGCCACCAACCGTGAAACCCTGGAGCAGCGTTACCGTCAGGGTCTGTCTAACCTCACCCTGAAGCACGATAACCACAAATAAAAAAGCCGGGTGGCGGCTTCGCCTTACCCGACCTTTGGTTTTCTCCCTCTCCCCGTGGGAGAGCAATACGACCTTACTCGTCCAGCAGCACCACTTTGCCGACATACGGCAGATGGCGATAGCGCTGGGCGTAGTCAATGCCGTAGCCCACCACGAATTCATCCGGGATCGAGAAACCCACAAATTCCACAGGAACGTCCACTTCACGGCGGGTCGGTTTGTCCAGCAGGGTGCAAATTGCCAGCGATTTCGGGCCACGCAGGCTGAGAATTTCGCGCACTTTTGACAGGGTGTTACCGGAATCGATGATGTCTTCGACAATCAGGACGTCTTTGCCGCGAATGTCTTCATCCAGGTCTTTGAGGATTTTCACATCGCGGGTGGTCGACATGCCGCTGCCATAGCTGGAGGCGGTCATAAAATCGACTTCATGGGACACCTGCACTTCGCGGCAGAGATCGGCCATAAACATGAAGGAACCGCGTAACAGACCCACCAGCACCATCTCGCTGCCGCTGTCTTTATAGTGTTCGGTGATCTGACGACCGAGTTCGGCGATACGCGCTTTGATCTCCGCTTCGGGGATCATCACTTCAACAGTATGTTTCATTTTACTAACCGTATGATTTTATAACGAATTTCCCAATACCGAGGGATTCAGGCCCGGCATCGCTTCATAAGCCCTGAAGTATACCAGCAAATGGATCCGCCTGGCGCATGAGTTCACAAAAGCCATATTTGTGATTCCGATCACACTTGTTAAAGCCTATAATTAATTGCTACTAAATAATTAACAAACTTATAGAGTGTCTTTTATGGCGGAAACAAAAATCCAACATTCACGTTTACTCGTGAGGCTAACAGCGCTGTTCGCTGCGTTCTGCGGACTGTATCTGTTAATCGGTGGGGTGTGGCTGGTGGCCATTGGTGGCTCCTGGTACTACCCGGTGGCAGGCATCATCATGCTTGCCGTGACTTTCCTTTTATGGCGCAGTAAACAATCAGCACTGTGGCTTTATGCCGCCCTGCTGCTGGCGACGATGATTTGGGGCGTCTGGGAGGTCGGCTTCGACTTCTGGGCTCTGACGCCACGTAGCGATATTCTCGTCTTCTTCGGTATCTGGCTGATCCTGCCATTCGTCTGGCGTCGCCTGCTGGTGCGTTCCAGCGGTGCGGTTGCCGCACTGGTGGTGGCCCTGCTGATCAGCGGCGGCATCCTGACCTGGGCTGGCTTTAACGATCCCCAGGAGGTGAAAGGCACCCTGAATACAGAATCTACGCCAGCGGCGGCGATCTCTGAGGTGGCCGATGCCGACTGGCCTGCCTACGGCCGTAATCAGGAAGGTCAACGTTACTCCCCGCTGAAGCAGATCAACGCGGATAACGTGAAAAACCTGAAAGAGGCCTGGGTGTTCCGTACCGGCGATCTCAAGATGCCGAACGATCCGGGCGAGCTGACCAACGAAGTGACTCCGATTAAAGTGGGCAACATGCTCTACCTGTGTACCGCTCACCAGCGTCTGTTCGCGCTTGATGCGGCCACCGGGAAAGAGAAATGGCACTTCGATCCGCAGCTGAAGACCAATAACCAGTTCCAGCACGTGACCTGCCGTGGCGTCTCTTATCACGAAGCGCGCGCAGACAACGCCAGCCCGGAAGTGATTGCCGACTGCCCGCGCCGCATCATGCTGCCGGTGAACGACGGTCGTCTGTTTGCTATTAACGCCGAAACCGGCAAGCTGTGCGAAACCTTTGCCAACAAAGGCGTGCTGAATCTGCAGACCAATATGCCGGATCAGACCCCGGGTCTGTATGAGCCGACTTCTCCGCCGATCATCACCGATAAAACTATCGTGATTGCCGGTTCGGTAACGGATAACTTCTCCGTTCGCGAAACCTCTGGCGTGATCCGTGGCTTTGACGTTAATACCGGTAAACTGCTGTGGGCCTTCGACCCGGGTGCGAAAGATCCCAACGCGATTCCGTCGGACGAACACACCTTTACCTTCAACTCGCCAAACTCCTGGGCTCCCGCGGCCTATGACGCGAAGCTGGACCTGGTCTATCTACCGATGGGCGTGACCACGCCGGATATCTGGGGCGGCAACCGTACGCCGGAGCAGGAGCGTTATGCCAGCTCTGTCGTGGCCCTGAATGCGACGACCGGGAAACTGGCGTGGAGCTACCAGACCGTTCACCACGATCTGTGGGATATGGACATGCCGTCCCAGCCGACGCTGGCGGACATTACCGTTAACGGTAAAACCGTACCGGTGATCTATGCCCCGGCGAAAACCGGCAACATCTTCGTGCTGGACCGTCGTAACGGCGAGCTGGTCGTACCGGCACCGGAAAAACCGGTTCCGCAGGGTGCGGCGAAAGGCGACTACGTTACAAAAACCCAGCCGTTCTCCGATCTGAGCTTCCGTCCGAAGAGAGATCTCAGCGGGGCGGACATGTGGGGCGCCACGATGTTCGACCAGCTGGTGTGCCGCGTGATGTTCCATCAGCTGCGCTATGAAGGCATCTTCACCCCGCCGTCCGAACAGGGCACGCTGGTGTTCCCGGGTAACCTGGGGATGTTCGAATGGGGCGGTATCTCCGTTGACCCGAACCGTCAGGTGGCGATTGCCAACCCGATGGCGCTGCCGTTTGTTTCTAAACTGATCCCACGCGGCCCGGGCAATCCGATGGAACAGCCGAAAGACGCGCAGGGTACCGGTACCGAATCGGGTATTCAGCCGCAGTACGGCGTGCCATACGGCGTAACGCTGAACCCGTTCCTGTCTCCGTTTGGCCTGCCATGTAAACAGCCGGCATGGGGTTATATTTCCGCGCTGGATCTGAAAACCAATCAGGTCGTGTGGAAAAAACGTATTGGTACGCCACAGGACAGCATGCCGTTCCCGATGCCGATCCCGGTGCCGTTCAATATGGGTATGCCGATGCTGGGTGGCCCAATCTCCACCGCCGGTAACGTGCTGTTCATTGGTGCGACCGCTGATAACTACCTGCGCGCATACAACATGAGCAACGGTGAAAAACTGTGGCAGGGTCGTCTGCCAGCCGGTGGACAGGCCACGCCGATGACCTATGAAGTGAATGGCAAGCAGTTCGTTGTCATCTCTGCGGGTGGTCACGGTTCGTTTGGTACGAAGATGGGCGACTACATTGTTGCCTATGCCCTGCCTGACGAGAAATAAAAGCAAAACGGCAACGAAAGTTGCCGTTTTTAGTGTTTGTACCCTCTCCCCGTGGGAGAGGGTCAGGGTGAGGGCATCAGGCCGCACCTTTACGGCCGGGTAAGGCGTAGCCGCCACCCGGCTTTTTTACACCGTGAACCCCAGCATCATGCCGGTATCTTCATGCTCCAGCAGATGGCAGTGCGCCATATAGGCAAACTCTTTCGGCGCATCATGATCGAACTTCACTAACACCTCGCTCACCCCGCCCTCCACGCGTACCGTATCTTTCCAGCCCGCGCGGTGCACCGCTGGCGGCTTGCCGTTTTCCGTCAGGATGCGGAACTGGGTACCGTGAATATGGAACGGATGCAGCATCATGTCCCCCTCCCCTGAAATCACCCAGCGCTCGTACTGGCCTTTGGTCGCCGCAAACTGCGGGGTGTGCATATCGAAGGCTTTGCCGTTGATGCGGTTGCCGTTACGGAAGTCAAACCCGTGCATGCTGTGATCCATCTGGCCGTGATTCATATGGCCCATCTGACCGTGATGCATCCCCGCCATTGCCTGATCGCCATACTTCTTCATCAATGCCTGCATGCCCATCATGTCGAGCATCGGATCCATCGACAGCTGGAGCTTCCGCTGGGTCAGTCCCTCCAGCGACGGCAGAGCGGGCATTTTGGTCAGCGTATCCGGCAGAACGCCCGAGGCGGTCACCAGCAGCGGCTGAATGCGCAGCACCGGCTGCGGTTTATCGAAGGGCGCCACCGCCATCCCCATCTGGCTCACCGGCAGGGTGAGCAGATCAAAGGGCTTGCCGTCGCTGATGTCCACCAGCACCTCAAAACGCTCGCCCATCAGCACTGGCAGTTCGCTCACTTTAACCGGCTCTGCCAGTAGCCCGCCGTCGCTGGCGACAACATAAAGCGGACGCTTATCGCTGGCGGCGAAGTTGAGCGAACGGGCATTACAGCCGTTAAGCAGGCGCAGGCGCAGCCAGCCTTTCGGCGCATTGTGCTGGGGGTAGACCGCCCCGTTGGTCAGCAGCGTGTCGCCAAACCAGCCCACCGCGGCGCTCATCACATCCAGCTGATAGTCAATTTGCCCGTCGGCGGTAAATTTCTTGTCCTGCACGATCACCGGCACATCATCGATGCCCCACTGCTTCGGCAGGCGCAGCAGGCGGCTTTCGTCATCCTCAATCAGTACCAGCCCGGCTAATCCCATCGCCACCTGATGGCCGGTCTTGCCGTGCTGATGGGGGTGGAACCAGCAGGTTGCCGCCCGCTGATCTGGCGTAAAGGTCACCGTCCGCTGGCCGCCTGGCTTAATGATGCCGTGCGGGCCGCCGTCTACCTCTCCCGGTACTTCCAGACCGTGCCAGTGGACGGTGGTCTCTTCATTCAGGGTGTTGTGGATGTTAACGGTCAGCGCTTTTCCCTGGCGTAGCTGAATGGCCGGGCCCAGCAGGTTGCCGTTGTAGCCCCAGGTGGTGGCGTTATGTGGCCCAAAGGTGGTTTTACCCGCCTGCACCACCAGCTTCACCTGATTACGCGCATCCGGGGTGAGCAAATTCGGGATCGGCAAAACGGGCCGCTCGGCGGCAAAAGCCGCGCGGCTCCAGAGCGGAAGCGCACTGGCGACACCCAGGGCGGCAGAATATTTTAAAAAATCACGGCGTTGCATGTTCATCTCCTTATTCGCAGCAGTCGATGTCCTGAGCATAAACCCTCCCCTTGCCGGAAGGTCAAGAGAAGCCTCAATAATAAAGATCGTCGCACCGGCGGGAAGTGTGCTAACGTTGAATTTCCGTGACGTATTGGTAGAAGCAATGAAGACGTTTTTCCGAACAATCCTGTTCACCACTTTAATGATGGGTTGCGCAAACAGCTATGCGCTGAGTGAAAATGAAGCTGAAGATATGGCGGATTTAACGGCGGTGTTTGTGTTTCTGAAAAACGACTGCGGCTACCAGAATTTACCTAACGGCCAGATTCGTCGCGCGCTGGTCTTTTTTGCTCAGCAGAACCAGTGGGATCTGAGCAACTACGACAGTTTCGATATGAAAACCCTCGGTGAAGACAGCTACCGCGATCTCAGCGGCATCGGCATCCCTACGGCAAAAAAATGTAAAGCCCTGGCTCGCGACTCACTGAGCCTCCTCGCCTACGTTAAGTAATCCTCTCTCCCGATGCCCCTTTGCTGAATTTATGACCGTGCAACCACGGTCATTGTTAGCTATGATGTTGCCCCCGTTTTAAGCGGGTGTTAACAAAGGAGGTATCATCCCATGGCCGAAAAAAATATGTGGCATGAAACGCTGCATGACCATTTTGGACAGTACTTTGCCATTGATAACGTGCTCTATCATGAGAAAACCGATCATCAGGATCTGATCATTTTCGAAAACGCGGCCTTTGGCCGGGTGATGGCGCTGGATGGCGTGGTGCAAACCACCGAACGTGATGAATTCATCTATCATGAAATGATGACTCACGTCCCGCTGCTGGCACACGGCAACGCGAAACATGTGCTGATCATTGGCGGCGGCGACGGCGCTATGCTGCGCGAAGTTTCCCGCCATAAATCCATTGAAAGCATCACCATGGTCGAGATCGACGCAGGCGTTGTCTCTTTCTGTCGCCAGTATCTGCCGAACCACAATGCCGGTAGCTACGACGATCCGCGCTTCACACTGGTGATTGACGACGGCGTCAATTTTGTTAACCAGACGGCGCGCACCTTCGATGTGATCATCTCCGACTGCACCGACCCGATTGGGCCAGGGGAGAGCCTGTTCACCTCGGCATTCTACGAAGGCTGCAAACGTTGCCTGAATCCCGGTGGGATTTTTGTGGCCCAGAACGGCGTCTGCTTCCTGCAGCAGGACGAAGCCATCGACAGCCACCGTAAGCTGAGCCACTATTTTTCTGACGTCAGCTTCTATCAGGCGGCGATCCCGACCTACTACGGCGGCGTGATGACCTTTGCCTGGGCGACGGACAATGAAGCCCTGCGCCATCTCTCTACCGGCATTATTCAGGCGCGCTTCCAGCAGGCGAATCTGACCTGCCGCTATTACAATCCGGCCGTACATACCGCAGCCTTTGCCTTACCGCAATATTTGCACGATGCTCTGAGGGGGTGAATGAATTGAAAAAGCTGAAACTGCATGGCTTTAACAACCTGACCAAAAGCCTGAGTTTTTGTATTTACGATATCTGCTATGTAAAAACGGCGGAAGAGCGCGATGGTTATATCGCCTATATCGATGAACTCTATAACGCCAACCGACTGACCGAGATCCTGTCAGAAACCTGCTCTATTATCGGCGCCAATATCCTGAATATCGCCCGTCAGGATTATGAACCTCAGGGCGCCAGCGTCACCATTCTGGTCAGCGAAGAGCCCGTTGACCCTACGCTTATCGACCATACAGAGCACCCCGGTCCGCTGCCGGAGGCGGTCGTGGCCCATCTGGATAAAAGCCATATCTGCGTGCATACCTACCCCGAGAGCCATCCTGAAGCCGGGTTATGTACCTTCCGCGCCGATATTGAAGTGTCGACCTGCGGCGTGATCTCTCCTCTCAATGCCCTGAATTACTTAATTCATCAGCTTGAGTCCGACATCGTGACCATCGACTATCGCGTGCGCGGCTTCACCCGTGATATCAACGGCATGAAGCACTTTATCGATCATGAAATAAACTCGATTCAGAACTTCATGTCCGAGGATATGAAAGCGCTGTATGACATGATGGATGTGAACGTCTATCAGGAAAACATCTTCCATACCAAGATGCTGCTTAAGGAGTTCGATCTTAAGCACTACATGTTCCATACCCGGCCGGAAGATTTAAGCGAAGATGAGCGCAAGGTCATCACCGACCTGCTGTGGAAAGAGATGCGCGAAATTTATTACGGCCGCAATATCGCGACCGTATAAAACCCGTCTGGAGCAGGGACGCTCCTGATATTATTTCTGTTTCACAAACTCGCGGTAGGCCGCGACCACCTGCAGAAAATCCTCTACGCCGCACAGAGACAGACTCTCTTCATCGTAGTAGCTCATCCCCTCTTCCATCTCGTCGCCGGAAAACTCCAGCTGATTGGCGCGGACCATGACCTCTTCGCCGTCCATCCATAGCGTGTATTCATGGCCGACACGTTGCCAGGATCGTTCACTGCCTTTTACCGCGCGTGCAGCCTGTTCCACTTCATCGAGCAGGCTCAGGTTCTCTTTCACTTCCTCATTGAACCAGTGACCGACCACCTCGTGGCCCATCGACATACGCACCTTCACCACGCCGGTGATATCACGCAGAAATTCGTAATCCATAGTATTTTCCTCTGCAAAGCTCTTGCAGTAATTATCGCAGCCCAGAGGAAGAAAAAAAGCGGAACGGGTGGAAGGAATGAAAATAAAAAATACCCCTCACCCTGCCCTCTCCCCATAGGGGAGAGGGTAAAAACCGCACGGAGCAGTTCCCTCTCCCCTATGGGGAGAGGTAAGGGTGAGGGGTTGGGTTTTATACTGCCGTCTGGAAGATCACCCCGTCCGCTTTCTCGGTGTACTGAGAGAGCTGGTCGAAGTTCAGATAGCGATAGGTATCCACCGCCGTCTTATCAACCTGAGCCACAAAGGTCTGGTACTCTTCCGGCGTTGGCAGTTTGCCAATCAGGGCCGCAACCGCCGCCAGCTCCGCAGAGGCCAGGTAGACGTTTGCACCGGTACCTAAACGGTTCGGGAAGTTACGGGTAGAGGTGGAAACCACCGTCGCACCGTCCGCCACGCGGGCCTGGTTACCCATACACAGGGAACAGCCAGGGATTTCGATACGCGCACCGCTCTTGCCGAACACGCTGTAGTAACCCTCTTCG
This sequence comes from Leclercia adecarboxylata, assembly GCF_023639785.1. Taxonomy (NCBI): domain Bacteria; kingdom Pseudomonadati; phylum Pseudomonadota; class Gammaproteobacteria; order Enterobacterales; family Enterobacteriaceae; genus Leclercia; species Leclercia adecarboxylata. The sequence continues at coordinate 786,617 of NZ_CP098325.1, read as the reverse complement.
GTCAGCTGCGCCGCATCCATACGGGTTGGCGGAGCCACCCACAGACGGGTTGGCAGCTGGCCTTTATGGGTATCCAGCAGTTTACCGGCCGCACGGAAGTGACCGATGTTGGTCATGCAGGAACCGATGAACACTTCGTCGATCTTGTCGCCCTGAACGTCAGAGAGCAGACGCGCGTCGTCCGGATCGTTCGGCGCACACAGGATTGGCTCTTTGATGTCGGCCAGATCGATGTCGATCACCGCTGCATATTCTGCATCGGCGTCGGCTTCCAGCAGCTGTGGATCCGCCAGCCATTTCTCCATGCCCTGAATACGACGCTCCAGCGTACGGCGGTCGCCGTAGCCTTCTGCAATCATCCACTTCAGCAGCACGATGTTGGAGGTCAGGTACTCTTCGATTGGCGCCTGGTTCAGCTTGATGGTACAGCCGGCAGCAGAACGCTCAGCGGAAGCATCGGTCAGTTCAAACGCCTGCTCCACTTTCAGATCCGGCAGACCTTCGATCTCGAGGATACGGCCAGAGAAGATGTTCTTCTTGCCTTTCTTCTCAACGGTCAGCAGGCCCTGTTTGATGGCGTACAGCGGGATCGCGTGCACCAGGTCGCGCAGGGTGATGCCCGGCTGCATTTTACCTTTGAAACGCACCAGAACGGATTCCGGCATGTCCAGCGGCATTACGCCGGTCGCGGCAGCAAACGCCACCAGGCCGGAGCCCGCAGGGAAAGAGATCCCGATCGGGAAACGGGTGTGGGAGTCACCACCGGTACCGACGGTATCTGGGAGCAGCATACGGTTCAGCCAGGAGTGGATAACGCCATCGCCCGGACGCAGGGAAACACCGCCGCGGTTCATGATGAAGTCTGGCAGGGTGTGGTGCGTGGTCACGTCAACCGGCTTCGGATAGGCCGCAGTGTGGCAGAAGGACTGCATCACCAGGTCAGACGAGAAGCCCAGGCAGGCCAGATCTTTCAGTTCGTCACGGGTCATTGGACCGGTGGTGTCCTGAGAGCCCACGGAGGTCATCTTCGGCTCGCAGTAGGCACCCGGACGGATACCGGCTACGCCGCAGGCGCGGCCCACCATTTTCTGTGCCAGCGAGAAGCCGCGGTTGCTTTCCGCCACGTCTTTCGCCTGACGGAAAACGTCTGAGTGCGGCAGGCCCAGCGCTTCACGCGCCTTGGTGGTCAGGCCACGACCGATGATCAGTGGGATACGGCCACCGGCACGCACTTCGTCGACCAGCACGTCGGTTTTCAGTGCAAAGCTCGCCAGCAGCTCATTGGTTTCATGGTTGCGTACTTCACCTTTGAACGGGTACACGTCAATCACGTCGCCCATGTTCAGGTTTGACACATCCACTTCGATTGGCAGTGCGCCGGCATCTTCCATGGTGTTGAAGAAGATAGGTGCGATTTTACCGCCGAGGCACAGGCCGCCGCCGCGCTTGTTCGGCACATGAGGAATATCATCCCCCATGAACCACAGCACGGAGTTGGTGGCAGATTTACGGGAAGAGCCAGTACCGACCACGTCACCGACGTATGCCAGCGGGAAACCTTTTTGTGCCAGCGCTTCGATCTGTTTGATCGGGCCGACTACACCCGGCTGATCCGGCTCAATGCCTTCACGGGCGTTTTTCAGCATCGCCAGGGCGTGCAGTGGGATATCCGGACGTGACCAGGCATCCGGAGCCGGAGACAGGTCATCGGTGTTGGTTTCGCCGGTCACTTTGAACACGGTGACGGTCATTTTTTCTGCAAGCTGTGGGCGGCTCAGGAACCATTCGGCATCAGCCCAGGACTGCATCACCTGCTTCGCGTAGCTGTTGCCCGCTTTGGCTTTCTCTTCTACGTCGTAGAAGTTATCGAACATCAGCAGCGTGTGGGACAGGGCTTTGGCGGCAATCGGAGCCAGCGTATCGCTATCCAGCGCATCGATCAGCGGATGAATGTTATAACCACCCTGCATAGTGCCGAGCAGTTCAATCGCTTTTTCAGGGGTAACCAGTGGGGAGGTTGCTTCGCCTTTGGCAATCGCAGCAAGGAAACCGGCTTTTACGTAGGCAGCTTCATCTACGCCTGGCGGTACGCGGTTGATCAACAGATCTAACAGGAATTCTTCTTCGCCTTTTGGCGGATTCTTCAGCAGCTCGACGAGCGCGGCCATTTGGGTTGCATCTAAAGGTTTGGGTACAATCCCCTCGGCGGCACGTTCTGCTACGTGCTTACGGTATTCTTCTAGCACGACGGTTCTCCTCGCTCTCATTGTCATATGCGGCGGGCGTTCTCTTCACGCTCCTGTGAGACAGCAGTTTGTAGGGTATATGCCCGATACCGCGTCGGGCAGCATAGCAGGATTTTCAGACAGTGTTAATCTGTTTACAAAAAAGCAACATTAAATAGTTTGCTGAATCGTTAAGCATGGTGTAGCGGCGAAGCGGGAAGGATCTCAGGCGCAAAATAACCGTCTTCAGCGGTTATTGGCCGCTCGCAAGCGCGGCCATTTGAATACCCCAACGCGTTTTTCGCCATCGAATATAATCTGTGTAATAATTGCTCACACTCTTTATCAGGCCATTCAGAACGGTTCCCAGTTTAAGTCAAAAAAGTAATACCCGGGTGCATATACTCGCGGCAACGTAAACGCCTCACGGCCTCGCTTTCGTCGGAGTCTTACTATGAAGTTGCCCTTTAAGCCACATCTGCTTGTTCTTTTGTGTAGCGCCGGGCTGTTAGCCGCTTCTGGCGTTGTCTACGTCAATAGCCGCGCGCCTGAGACCGTCTCTCAACCCCCCTCGTCGGTACAGCCAACAGCCCAAACCGCGCCAGTCCCGGCACCGGCCCAGACGCAACCCGCTCCGGTGGTCTATACCGCCGCGCAGATCGACCAGTGGGTAGCGCCTGTCGCGCTCTATCCGGATGCCCTGCTGTCGCAGATCTTAATGGCCGCGACCTATCCGACGAACGTGATACAGGCGGCGCAGTGGTCACGTGACAACCCGCGCATGCAGGGGGACGCGGCGATTCAGGCCGTCGCCGGGCAGCCCTGGGATCCCAGCGTGAAATCGCTGGTCGCCTTCCCGCAGCTGATGTCGCTGATGGGGGAAAACCCACCCTGGGTACAGAGTCTCGGCGATGCGTTTCTGGCCCAGCCGAAGGATGTTATGGACTCCGTCCAGCGCTTACGCCTGCTGGCGCAGCAGACCGGCGCGCTGCAATCCACGCCGCAGCAGAAGGTAACAACCGTGACGAAAACCGAGCCCGCCAAAGCGAGCGCTTCGTCCACCACCTCCACCTCCACATCAACCCCAGCCCCTGCCCCAACGGTGATCAAGATTGAATCCACCGATCCGCAGGTGGTTTACGTCCCAACCTACAACCCCAGCACGGTTTACGGAACATGGCCTAACGCCAGCTATCCGCCGGTCTATCTGCCGCCGCCTCCCGGGGAGCAGTTCACCGACAGCCTGGTCAAAGGGCTTGGCTTTAGCCTTGGCGTGGCGACCACCTACGCCATCTTCAGCAACATCGACTGGGATGACGATGACGACTGGGATCACCATCATCACGATGACGACTGGGATCATCACGGCGGCTATTCCCGTAACGGGGACAACAACATCAATATCAACGTGGATAACTTCAATAAAATCAGCGGAGAGCGTCTTGATGCCAACCGCGGCTGGCAGCATAACCCGGCCTATCGCGGCGGCGTGCCTTATGCCTCCAGCCAGCTGAATAACCGCTACGCGCAGAACGCGCCCGCGGTGCGCCGCAATACCGCTAACCTCAGCGCAGCTACGCCGCCGGGCAGCGTCAACCGTGACGCCCAGCGCCAGGCGGCAATGACGCAGATGGAACGTTCAACGGGTAAAAACCTGTCGCAAACGGCGCGTCCTGCCACCCGCGACGGACAGCGCCAGGCGGCGAACAAACAGTTAAATCAAATTTCCCAGCGCAATAACTACCGGGGATACGACAACGCGCGGCCGCAAACGGCGAAACGGGCTACCCACACCCAGCACGATACGCAGCGTACGGCGGCACGCCAGGACGCTGCCCGCCAGAGGCAAACTCAGCACCGCACCGCACAGAATCCGCAGCGCGCAACGCAGCTGCATCAGCGGGCCAATGCGCTCAGCGGCAACGACAGCCGCTCGGCCAACTGGCAGGCGCAGCAGCAGCGCGGCATGCAGAGCCGTCAGCTGTCGGCCCGCAATGTCGAACGCAGCGGCGGTCGGGCCCAGATGTCTGAGCGCCACAGCGGTGGCGAACACCGTGAATTCCGTCATCGTTAAGGGAGACGACAATGAAAAGTAAACTCTTCAGCGGAATAGTGTTGTTCATGGTATCGACCGGCGTCTTTGCCCAACAATATTTCAGCACGCCCGAACAGGCGACCGATGCGCTGGCAAAAGCCATCAACGAGCAGAACGAAACGGCGCTGGGGGATCTTCTCGGTGACGACTGGCGAAGCTTCTTACCGGCGGATGGCGTCGACCCGGAGGCCGTGGATCGCTTTAAGCGCGACTGGCAGGTAAACCACCAGACAGTGACAGACGGCAACACGGCCTGGCTGACCGTCGGGGAATACCACTGGCAGCTGCCGATCCCGGCGGTAAAAACCGACAAAGGCTGGCAGTTCGACATGCAGGAAGCCAAAGAGGAGATCCTGAACCGCGAAGTGGGCCGCAACGAGCTTGCCGCCATCGAAGCGCTGCACGCCTATGTGGATGCCCAGGATAGCTACTACGCCCTTAACACGCACTACGCCCGGAAGATTGTCAGCAGCGAGGGCAAAAAAGATGGCCTGTACTGGCCCGTTAAGCCTGGCGAAGCGCCCAGCCCGCTCGGCCCGGCCTTCAGCCCGAAAGAGCCCGGTCAGGGTTACCACGGCTATCACTTCCGCATCCTGCCGGACAGCAAATCAGGCTTCGCGATGATCGCCTGGCCGGTAAGCTACGGCGAAACCGGGGTGATGAGCTTTATGATCAACGGCGACGATCGGGTGTGGCAGAGTAATCTGGGAGAAAAGTCGGCAGAAGAAGCCCAGGCGATGCCAGCATTTAACCCGGACGACCGCTGGCAGCTGGTCGCTCAGTAAGGTTACAGGCATAAAAAAAAAGCGGCTCAGGAGCCGCTTTTTCATGCCGGAAGAAACTTACTTCTTCTTCGCTTTCGCGTTTGGCAGGTCGGTGATGCTGCCTTCAAACACTTCTGCCGCCAGGCCAACAGACTCGTGCAGAGTCGGGTGAGCGTGGATGGTCAGCGCGATGTCTTCAGCGTCACAACCCATTTCGATCGCCAGACCGATCTCACCCAGCAGCTCGCCGCCGTTGGTGCCGACAATCGCACCACCGATCACACGGTGAGTCTCTTTGTCGAAGATCAGTTTGGTCATACCGTCTGCGCAGTCGGAAGCGATAGCACGGCCAGAAGCAGCCCACGGGAAGGTGGCGGTTTCGTAGCTGATGCCTTTCTCTTTGGCTTCTTTCTCGGTCAGACCAACCCATGCAACTTCTGGCTCGGTATACGCGATAGATGGGATCACTTTCGGGTCGAAGTAGTGCTTCATGCCGGCGATAACTTCTGCGGCAACGTGACCTTCGTGAACACCTTTGTGTGCCAGCATTGGCTGACCGACGATATCGCCGATAGCAAAGATGTGCGGCACGTTAGTGCGCAGCTGTTTATCAACGCGGATAAAGCCACGGTCGTCAACTTCCACGCCCGCTGCACCTGCATTGAGGTTTTTACCGTTCGGTACACGACCGATAGCCACCAGCACCGCGTCATAACGCTGCGCTTCTGCAGGGGCTTTTTTGCCTTCCATGGAAACGTAAATACCGTCTTCTTTCGCTTCAACGGCAGTCACTTTGGTTTCCAGCATCAGGTTGAATTTCTTGCTGATGCGTTTGGTGAAGACTTTAACGATGTCTTTGTCTGCAGCCGGGATAACCTGGTCGAACATTTCAACCACGTCAATGTCTGAACCCAGCGCATGGTACACGGTACCCATTTCCAGACCGATGATACCGCCACCCATAACCAGCAGGCGTTTTGGTACGGTTTTCAGTTCCAGCGCATCGGTGGAGTCCCACACGCGTGGATCTTCATGTGGAATGAATGGCAGTTCGATCGGACGAGAGCCCGCCGCGATGATCGCGTTGTCGAAGTTGATGACGGTTTTGCCGTTCTCGCCTTCCACTTCCAGGGTGTTTGCCCCGGTGAATTTACCCAGACCGTTTACCACTTTCACTTTACGGCCTTTAGCCATGCCAGCCAGACCGCCGGTCAGTTGAGTGATAACTTTCTCTTTCCAGGTACGAATTTTGTCGATATCGGTTTTCGGCTCGCCGAAGACGATACCGTGCTCAGCCAGCGCTTTGGCTTCTTCGATAACTTTAGCAACGTGCAGCAGCGCTTTAGAAGGGATACAGCCGACGTTCAGACAAACACCACCGAGGGTGTTGTAACGTTCTACGATGACGGTTTCCAGACCTAAATCCGCGGCACGGAATGCTGCGGAATAACCTGCCGGGCCTGCCCCAAGTACTACGACCTGAGTTTTGATTTCTGTGCTCATCATGACCTCTTAATTTATACCCGTCGTCCACCGGGTCGTTCAATCCGCCCGCAGTTTACAAAATTGTTAACAATTTTGAAACAACAAACGGCTCACGAATTATCGCTTTCGCTAATAACCTCACAAACCTCATGAGATTACCAGAAAAAAGCCGGCCGTCAGGCCGGCTCTTCGATTACATCACCAGGCGGCGAATGTCGCTCAGGGTGTTGTTGATGATGGTAATGAAGCGAGCACCATCAGCACCGTCGATCACGCGGTGGTCGAAGGACAGAGAGATTGGCATCATCAGACGCGGCACGAACTCTTTGCCATTCCATACTGGCTCCATCGCGGACTTGGACACACCAAGGATCGCCACTTCCGGCGCGTTAACAATCGGCGCGAAGTGGGTAGTACCCAGGCCGCCGATGCTGGAGATGGTGAAGCAGCCGCCCTGCATTTCGCCGGCAGTCAGCTTACCATCACGCGCTTTTTTGGAGATGGTGGTCAGTTCACGGGACAGCTCAGTGATGCTCTTCTTGTTCACGTCTTTGAAGACCGGAACAACCAGACCATTTGGCGTATCAACCGCAACACCGATGTTGATGTATTTCTTCAGCGTCAGCTTCTGGCCATCTTCGGACAGGGAGCTGTTGAAGCGTGGCATCTGCTCAAGGGCCGCAGCAACGGCTTTCATGATGAAGACCACTGGGGTGAATTTCACGTCCAGTTTACGCTTCTCAGCTTCGGCGTTCTGCTGTTTACGGAACGCTTCCAGATCGGTGATATCGGTTTTGTCGAAGTGCGTAACGTGCGGGATCATCACCCAGTTACGGCTCAGGTTCGCACCAGAGATTTTCTGGATACGGCCCAGTTCCACTTCTTCAATTTCGCCGAACTTGCTGAAGTCCACTTTCGGCCATGGCAGCATACCCGGGATACCGCCGCCGGTGGCAGCAGCAGGTGCCGCTTCAGCGCGTTTCACCGCGTCTTTCACGTAAGCCTGGACGTCTTCGCGCAGGATACGACCTTTACGGCCAGTCCCTTTCACTTTCGCCAGGTTTACACCGAATTCGCGCGCCAGGCGACGAATCAGCGGAGTCGCGTGGACGTAAGCGTCGTTTTCAGCGAACTCAGATTTGCCTTCCGCTTTAGCAGCCGGAGCCGCAGCAGGTTTAGCAGACTGAGCCGGTGCAGCAGCAGGAGCTGGAGCAGCAGCGGCAGCCGGAGCGGCTGCAGGCGCAGCGCCTTCCACTTCGAAGACCATGATCAGAGAGCCGGTAGAGACTTTGTCGCCGGTGCTGATTTTGATCTCTTTAACGGTACCGGCGAACGGCGCAGGCACTTCCATAGAAGCCTTGTCGCCTTCAACGGTGATCAGTGACTGCTCAGCGGCAACTTTGTCGCCCACTTTCACCATCACTTCGGTCACTTCAACTTCGTCACCGCCGATGTCTGGTACGTTAACGTCTTTCGCGCCGCCAGCCGCAGCTGGAGCAGCAGCAGGTGCCGGAGCGGCAGCCTGTGCAGGGGCAGCAGCAGGCGCAGCGCCAGCCACTTCGAAGACCATGATCAGAGAGCCGGTAGAGACTTTGTCGCCGGTGTTGATCTTGATCTCTTTAACGGTACCCGCGAACGGCGCAGGCACTTCCATAGAGGCTTTGTCGCCTTCTACGGTGATCAGTGACTGCTCAGCCGCAACGGTGTCGCCCACTTTTACCAGGATTTCAGTGACTTCAACTTCGTCACCGCCGATGTCAGGCACGTTCACTTCTTTCGCTGCCGCGGCAGCTGCTGGAGCAGCGGCGGCAGGAGCAGCTTCTTTCTTCTCTTCCTGCGCAGGTGCAGCAGCTGCTGCACCGTCGGCGGAATCGAAAATCATGATCAGTTTGCCAGTCTCGGTTTTATCGCCCACAGAGACCTTGATCTCTTTAACGACGCCAGCCTGAGGAGACGGGACTTCCATAGAGGCTTTGTCGCCTTCTACGGTGATCAGCGACTGTTCAGCTTCAACTTTGTCGCCTACTTTGACCAGGATCTCGGTGATCTCAACTTCATCAGCCCCGATGTCCGGTACATTGATTTCGATAGCCATTATTCTTTTACCTCTTACGCCAGACGCGGGTTAACTTTTTCTGCATCGATGTTGAATTTGGTAATTGCGTCCGCAACCACTTTCTTATCGATTTCGCCACGTTTAGCCAGTTCGCCCAGTGCTGCTACAACCACGTAAGAAGCATCAACTTCGAAGTGGTGACGCAGGTTTTCGCGGCTGTCAGAACGACCGAAGCCGTCAGTACCCAGTACGCGATAATCATCAGCTGGAACGTAAGTACGAACCTGCTCAGCGAACAGTTTCATATAGTCAGTAGAAGCCACCGCTGGCGCGTCGTTCATCACCTGAGCAATGTATGGAACGCGTGGAGTTTCCAGTGGGTGCAGCATGTTCCAGCGCTCACAATCCTGGCCATCACGCGCCAGTTCGGTGAAGGAGGTCACAGAGTACACGTCAGAACCTACGCCGTAGTCTTTCGCCAGGATCTGTGCTGCTTCACGGACGTGACGCAGGATAGAGCCGGAGCCCAGCAGCTGAACTTTACCTTTGCTACCTTCAACGGTTTCGAGTTTGTAGATACCTTTACGGATACCTTCCTCGGCACCTGCTGGCATAGCCGGCATGTGGTAGTTTTCGTTCAGGGTGGTGATGTAGTAGTAAATGTTCTCTTGCGCTTCACCGTACATACGAACCAGACCGTCATGCATGATGACTGCCACTTCGTACGCGTAAGCCGGGTCGTAAGAGATACAGTTAGGGATAGTCAGAGACTGAATGTGGCTGTGACCATCTTCGTGCTGCAGACCTTCGCCGTTCAGCGTCGTACGACCAGAAGTACCCCCTACCAGGAAGCCGCGAGCCTGTTGGTCGCCAGCCTGCCAGCACAGGTCACCGATACGCTGGAAACCGAACATGGAGTAGTAGATGTAGAACGGGATCATCGGCAGGTTGTTGGTGCTGTAAGAGGTCGCAGCAGCCAGCCAGGATGCGCCTGCGCCCAGCTCGTTGATACCTTCCTGCAGGATCTGGCCTTTCTCGTCTTCTTTGTAGTAGGCAACCTGCTCGCGGTCCTGCGGAGTGTACTGCTGACCGTTCGGGCTGTAGATACCGATCTGACGGAACAGACCTTCCATACCGAAGGTACGCGCTTCGTCAGCGATGATTGGCACCAGACGATCTTTGATCGACTTGTTCTTCAGCATCACGTTCAGGGCACGCACGAAGGCGATAGTGGTGGAGATCTCTTTGTTCTGCTCTTCCAGCAGCTGAGAGAAGTCTTCCAGCGCTGGCAGTTCCAGTTTCTCAGTGAAGTTCACCTGGCGAGACGGCAGGTAGCCATTCAGCTTCTGACGCTGGGCGTGCAGATAGGTGTGCTCTTCAGAACCTTCCGGGAAGGTGATGTAAGACAGGTTTTCTACCTGCTCATCGGTCACTGGCACATTGAAACGGTCGCGGATATAACGCACGCCGTCCATGTTCATTTTCTTAACCTGGTGCGCGATATTTTTACCTTCGGCGGTGTCACCCATGCCATAACCTTTAACGGTATGAGCCAGGATTACAGTTGCTTTGCCTTTGGTTTCCTGCGCTTTTTTCAGTGCAGCGTAGACTTTCTTCGGATCGTGACCACCACGGTTCAGGGCCCAGATCTGATCGTCTGTCCAGTCTGCAACCAGGGCTGCGGTTTCAGGATATTTACCGAAGAAGTGCTCACGAACGTAGGCACCGTTTTTGGATTTGAAGGTCTGGTAGTCGCCGTCAACGGTTTCGTTCATCAGCTGGATCAGTTTACCGCTGGTATCTTTACGCAGCAGCTCATCCCAACGACCGCCCCACATCACTTTGATCACGTTCCAGCCAGCACCTGCGAAGATGCCTTCCAGTTCGTTGATGATCTTACCGTTACCGGTTACCGGACCATCCAGACGCTGCAGGTTACAGTTGATGATGAAGCACAGGTTGTCCAGCTTCTCACGGGTTGCGATGGTGATCGCGCCTTTAGATTCTGGTTCATCCATCTCGCCGTCGCCCAGGAAGGCGTAAACGGTCTGCTGGGAGGTGTCTTTCAGGCCACGGTGTTCCAGATATTTCAGGAATTTAGCCTGGTAGATAGCACCGATTGGACCAAGACCCATAGAAACGGTCGGGAACTGCCAGAATTCTGGCATCAGTTTCGGGTGCGGATAAGAAGACAGACCTTTACCGTGAACTTCCTGACGGAAGTTGTTCATCTGCTCTTCAGTCAGACGACCTTCCAGGAACGCACGTGCGTAGACGCCCGGAGAGATGTGGCCCTGGAAGTACACCAGGTCGCCGCCGTCTTTCTCGGTGCGCGCGCGGAAGAAGTGGTTAAAGCACACTTCATAAACGGTTGCAGAAGACTGGAAGGAAGCCATGTGGCCGCCCAGCTCCAGATCTTTCTTGGACGCACGCAGAACGGTCATGATGGCGTTCCAGCGAATTGCAGAACGGATGCGGCGTTCCAGATCCAGATTGCCCGGGTATTCCGGTTCGTCTTCGACGGCAATCGTGTTTACGTAGTTGTTAGCCCCTGCACCTGCAGCTACTTTCACGCCGCCTTTGCGGGCTTCAGAAAGCATCTGTTCAATCAGATACTGAGCACGCTCAACACCTTCTTCACGGATGACCGATTCGATCGCCTGTTGCCAGTCGCGAGTTTCGATCGGATCCACGTCATTTTGGAGACGTTCTGACATGGGGGTATTCCTTATCTATCTAATACGTTGATTTGTCTGGAACCTGTCCCATTGCACTTTCGAAAACTAAAAGCGCAATAAGACAGGTTCTGCGTTTAGTTGCCGCGCTCTAAAAAACTGGCGCTTAATCCTTTCGTTGCTGTATGCGGCGTAATGAACGTTCGCGTCGCGACTGTTCACGGCTGCGGTCCAGCAAGATTTCCTCAATGAAAGCCAGGTGACGGTGCGACGCTTCACGCGCCTGCTCCGGCTCCCCGGCCATTATCGCCTCGAAGATTCGGGTGCGATGGTTGCTGACCAGCGGAAGCATCTCCCGGCGGGCATACAACAATTCAAAATTCTGACGAACGTTTTGGGCGAGCATTGGCTCCATGCAGCGTAGCAGATGGAGTAGCACCACGTTGTGGGCAGCTTCGGTGACGGCAATTTGATACTGGACAACGGCGTCGGATTCGGCATCTAAATCGCCGGATTCCTGGGCCCGTTCGATGGCCTGATGCAGCTCGCGGATACGCTCGCGATCGGCATCATTGCTGCGCAGCGCCGCGTAGTAAGCCGCGATGCCTTCAAGCGCGTGACGGGTCTCAAGCAGATCAAACTGGGATTCTGGGTGGTCGGAGAGCAGCTCCACTAACGGGTCGCTGAAACTCTGCCACAGGCTGTTTTGCACAAAGGTTCCGCCCCCCTGGCGACGAAGCAGCAGGCCCTTGGCTTCGAGGCGTTGGATCGCCTCACGCAGCGAGGGACGGGAAACGTCGAACTGTTTAGCCAGTTCGCGTTCAGGTGGCAGTTTTTCACCGGGGCGCAGGGTCCCCTCAAGGATCAAAAACTCCAGCTGCTGCTCAATCACATCGGATAATTTTGGTTGGCGAATTTTGCTGTAGGCCATATTCCCTGTCTTGCGCCTTTTTGCCCGGAGTCAATTGGTCTTACCAATTTCATGTTCGTATCGCTAAAGTAACAAAGTATTCACCTTGTGTCCATATTGGTTTTGATTGAAATCATTAAACCCCGCTTATTTTAACAACCTTACAGAAATAACGTTTCAAAAATGTAACTCTGCACAAATGAATTCATTACCCCGAAAGAGGCAGTTTTAACTTTAATGAAACGGTGGAAAGTGCGATCTGAACCGATTTAGCGGAGTAAAAAATGAAAATCTGCCCACTTATGGCGCATTTTTATTCTATAGGTTGATAAAGGGACTTAAACGGGACGATTTACAAATGCTTTCTTTTTATTCGAACTCGCTTTCTCCTCGCATAAAGCAGGTGCATTCGCTGTCGCTTACCACTATTCTTCCGATTACGGAAGACACATCCGTTTATTTCAGTCAATTGAACCGTAAACTTATAAATACATGAAATGGAATTTCATAATTACACACGCCCGAGCGTGAACATAACAACCACACACGAGGTTTTATAATGGAAGGTCAACAGCACAGCGATCAGCTAAAGCGCGGCCTCAAAAACCGCCATATACAGCTTATTGCTCTTGGTGGCGCTATTGGTACGGGCCTGTTCCTGGGTAGCGCATCGGTAATTCAATCCGCCGGCCCGGGTATTATTCTGGGCTACGCCATTGCCGGTTTTATTGCATTCCTTATTATGCGTCAGTTGGGTGAAATGGTGGTCGAAGAGCCGGTAGCCGGTTCCTTCAGTCATTTTGCTTACAAATACTGGGGCAGCTTTGCCGGTTTCGCGTCCGGCTGGAACTACTGGGTGCTGTATGTCCTCGTCGCGATGGCGGAGCTGACCGCAGTCGGTAAATACATCCAGTTCTGGTGGCCTGAAATCCCTACCTGGGCCTCAGCGGCGGTCTTCTTTGTGGTGATCAACGCCATTAACCTGACCAACGTGAAAGTGTTCGGGGAGATGGAGTTCTGGTTCGCCATTATTAAAGTTATCGCGGTTGTGGCGATGATCCTGTTCGGCGGCTGGCTGCTGTTCAGCGGCAACGGCGGGCCGCAGGCAAGCGTCAGCAACCTCTGGGATCAGGGCGGCTTCCTGCCTCATGGCATGACCGGGCTGGTGATGATGATGGCGATCATCATGTTCTCCTTCGGCGGTCTGGAGCTGGTGGGTATCACCGCTGCGGAAGCTGACAATCCGGAGCAGAGCATCCCGAAAGCCACTAACCAGGTTATCTACCGTATTCTGATCTTCTATGTGGGCTCGCTGGCGGTGCTGCTCTCCCTGCTGCCGTGGACCCGCGTTACCGCTGATACCAGCCCGTTTGTCCTGATCTTCCACGAGCTGGGCGACACCTTCGTGGCGAACGCGCTGAACGTGGTGGTTCTGACCGCGGCCCTGTCGGTCTATAACAGCTGCGTTTACTGTAACAGCCGTATGCTCTTCGGCCTGGCCCAGCAGGGTAACGCCCCGAAAGCGCTGCTCAACGTCGATAAGCGCGGCGTGCCGGTGAACACCATTATCGTTTCGGCTGTGGTCACCGCGCTGTGCGTGCTGATCAACTACCTGGCACCGGAATCCGCCTTCGGCCTGCTGATGGCGCTGGTGGTCTCTGCCCTGGTCATCAACTGGGCGATGATTAGCCTGGCGCACATGAAATTCCGTCGTGCTAAACAGCAGCAGGGCGTGAAAACCCGCTTCCCTGCCCTGCTCTACCCGCTGGGTAACTGGGTTTGCCTGCTGTTCATGGCGGCCGTCCTGATTATCATGCTGATGACCCCTGGCATGGCCATTTCGGTCTACCTGATCCCGGTCTGGATTGTGATCCTCGGGGTGGGCTACATGTGTAAACAGAAAAATGCCAAAACGGTAAAAGCGCACTAATCTCCTCCCCTCTGCACCTTTACCGGGTGCAGAGGGCTGTTACCTTCCTCACACTTTCCTCCCTACAGCAATTTTATCCATATCACCGACGTTATACTGCAACGCATATTTTGCTTTGCCAGCGAATAATTCTCTCCATACCGTTACTCGGAGAAACGTCGATGGATAACAATAAACTGTCAGTAAAAGAAAAGATCGGCTATGGGATGGGTGATGCCGGGTGCAACATCATCTTTGGCGCCATCATGTTGTTTGTGAACTATTTTTATACGGATATTTTCGGCCTGGCACCGGCCCTGGTGGGCGTGCTGCTGCTCTCGGTACGCGTCATCGATGCCGTTACCGACCCCATTATGGGTGCCATTGCCGACCGTACCCGCAGTAAGTATGGGCGATTTCGTCCATGGCTGCTGTGGATCGCTTTCCCTTATGCGCTGTTCAGTATCCTGATGTTTACCACCCCGGACTGGACCTACAACAGCAAAGTTATCTATGCCTTTGTTACCTACTTCCTGCTTTCTCTGACCTATACGGCCATTAACATTCCCTACTGCTCGCTGGGCGGGGTTATTACCAACGATCCGAAAGAGCGCGTTGCCTGCCAGTCCTATCGCTTTGTGCTGGTGGGTATTGCCACCCTGCTGCTGTCGCTGACCCTGCTGCCGATGGCCGACTGGTTCGGTGGTGAGGATAAAGCCAAAGGCTATCAGATGGCCATGACCGTGCTGGCGCTGATTGGCACCTGCATGTTCCTGTTCAGCTTCTCTACGGTGCGCGAGCGTGTGCAACCGGCGGTGCACACCAATGACGAACTGAAAAACGATCTCAAAGACGTCTGGAAGAACGACCAGTGGGTGCGCATTCTGCTGCTCACCCTGTGCAACGTCTGCCCGGGCTTTATCCGCATGGCGGCCACCATGTACTACGTCACCTGGGTAATGGGCCAGAGCACCCACTTCGCCACCCTGTTTATCAGCCTGGGCGTAGTAGGCATGATGCTGGGCAGCGTGCTGGCAAAAGTGCTGACCGACCGCTGGTGTAAGCTTAAGGTCTTCTTCTGGACCAACATCGTGCTGGCGATCTTCTCCTGCGCCTTCTATTTCTTCGATCCAAAAGCCACCGTGACCATTGTGGTGCTCTACTTCCTGCTGAACATCCTGCACCAGATCCCGTCTCCGCTGCACTGGTCCCTGATGGCCGACGTGGATGACTACGGCGAATGGAAAACAGGCAAACGCATCACCGGGATCAGCTTCTCCGGCAATATCTTCTTCCTGAAACTGGGTCTGGCGATTGCCGGGGCAATGGTGGGCTTCCTGCTCTCCTGGTACGGTTACGATGCGGGCGCAAAAGCGCAAAGCGCGGACGCCATCAACGGCATCGTCCTGCTCTTTACCGTGATCCCAGGCGTCGGATACCTCATCACCGCAGGGGTGGTACGTCTGCTGAAAGTGGACCGCGAAACCATGAAGCAGATCCAGTCGGACCTGGAGAAGCGCCGGAACAACTATCGCGAGCTGAAAGACTATCAGGAACTTAAAGCCGCTGAATAAGGAGAGCCGAATGCAAACCTGGCCAAACCCGTTTATTGAACAACGTGCCGACCCGTACATTCTTCGCCATGAAGGAGAGTACTACTTTATTGCCTCGGTGCCGGAGTATGACCGGCTGGAGATTCGCCGCGCCGACTCGCTGGAAGGACTGCGCAGCGCTGAAGAGGTGGTGGTGTGGCGCAAGCCCGAAACGGGCCCGATGAGCCAGTTGATCTGGGCGCCGGAACTGCACCACATTGACGGCAAATGGTACATCTACTTTGCCGCTACCCATACCCAGGCGCTGGACAAGCTCGGTATGTTCCAGCACCGGATGTTTGCCCTGGAGTGTAGCGACAGCGATCCGCTCACCGGTACATGGGTAGAGAAAGGGCAAATCACGACCCCGTTCGACACCTTTGCGCTGGATGCCACCACCTTTGTGCATCAGGGTAAACGCTGGTATCTCTGGGCGCAAAAAGCCCCGGATATTGCCGGTAACTCGAACCTTTATCTGTGCGAAATGGAAAACCCGTGGACGCTCAAAGGCGAACCGGTGATGCTCAGCAAACCGGAATATGACTGGGAGTGCCGCGGGTTCTGGGTCAATGAAGGCCCGGCGGTTCTGTTCCACGATGACCGACTGTTTATCAGCTATTCAGCCAGCGCCACCGATGAAAACTACTGCATGGGGCTGCTGTGGATCGACCTCAATGCCGACCCACGCAACCCGGCGAACTGGCATAAATCTCCGCAGCCGGTGTTCACCACCAGCTACGAGAACCGCCAGTACGGGCCAGGGCACAACAGCTTTACCCAAACGGCGGACGGTGAAGACGTGCTGGTTTACCACGCCCGCAACTATACCGAGATCGAAGGCAATCCGCTGTACGATCCGAACCGCCACACCCGCCTGAAAACCGTTGTCTGGAAAGAAAACGGGATGCCCGATTTCGGCATCCCGTCAGCAGATACGGTCTGAGGCCTGCGGCACGCTGGTTTAGATCAGCGTGCCGTAAATGGTCAGCAGCGCCACAATCACTACCACCACAAAAGAGGTTTTCTTGGCCATCGAAACGGCCGCTTTAGGCGTTTCAACTTTATCCGTATGCGGCTCACGCGCCAGGGAGAACTGCGCCAGACGCGTTAATACCAGGTATTGCGAGGTATGGCGATCCCCCAGCGAAGCGAACCACGCCGGCAGCGCTTTCTCGCCGTGGCCGATCAGGGCATATACCACGCCGAACAGCCGCACCGGCAGCCAGTCCACCACGTGCAGAATGGCGTCGATGCCGGACTGCAAACGCTCATGCGGGGTCAGATAACGTGCCAGCCAGCTCTGCCAGGCGCGTAAAAATGCATAACCCATCAGCAGAACCGGGCCCCAGGCGCCCCCCACCACAAACCAGAACAGCGGTGCCAGATAAAAGCGGAAGTTAATCCACAACAGCGCATTTTGCAGTTCACGTAAAAACTCGCGTTCATCGCACTCCGGCGGAATGCCGTGGATCAGCGTCAGCTCGCTGGCCATCGCCCTACGGGCATGCGCATCGTTATTCGTGGCAGCTTTCAGATATGCATGGTAATGCAGACGGACCTTACCGGCGCCAATGCAGAGCACGCCGAGGAGGATCCACACCACCAGCAGCGGCACGTTGAAGAACAGGCCATACAGCGAGCGCAGCAGCAGGAATACAACGACCATCACCCCCGCCGTCATCAGCAGCGTGCGGATCATGGAGAAGTGGCGGATGCGACGAAACAGCACTTCCATCCGGTGGTCCAGATACCAGTGTTCGCCCAGCTTAAACAAACGCTCAGCAATCATCACCAGCAGCATGGTAAATAACGTCATGTCATCTCCTTTTCTGACAGGGCGGTAAGCAAAGTTTTAAATCGTTCCCAGTCAAACGCCGGGCCGGGATCGGTCTTGCGCTGCGGCGCAATATCGCTGTGCCCGGTCATGTTGCGGGCGATAGCCGGATAGCGCGAGATCAGCGTGTGCGTCACCGCGGCCAGCTGCTCGTACTGCGCGTCTGTGTAGGGCAGCGTGTCTGTTCCTTCCAGCTCAATGCCGATTGAAAAATCATTGCAGCGCTCACGCCCCTGATACTGAGACACACCCGCATGCCAGGCACGTTTATCGAAAGGAACATACTGGACGATCTCGCCGTCACGACGAATCAGACAGTGGGCAGAAACGCGCAGGTGAGCGATTTCTGCGAAGAAGGGGTGAGCATCAGGATCAATTGTCCCGGTAAATAATGCGTCAATCCACGGGCCGCCAAACTCGCCGGGCGGCAGGCTGATGTTATGCACAACCAGCAGCGACGGAATTTCATCTTCCGGGCGGCAATCGTGGTGTGGCGAAGGAACGCGCCGCACATCTGCCAGCCAGCCATGTTCTGAGTGCATGCAGGATCTCCTTATATATGGTGCTGATTCCCGGTTCAGAGTAGCATGTTTCAATCTGATGATTCGTTACCAATTTGGAGTTTTAACATGCCGCCTCGCCGCTACAACCCCGACCACAGACGTAACGTACTGCTGGAACGTATAAATATGGATATTCCGGCAAGCGTCGCCAACGCGCTGCGCGAAGATCTGGGTGGAGACGTCAACGCTGACAACGATATTACGGCCCAGTTGCTGGCGGAAGATGCCCGTTCGCATGCCGTCGTCATCACCCGTGAGGACGGTGTTTTCTGTGGTAAACGTTGGGTGGAAGAGGTCTTCACGCAACTGGCCGGGGACCGGGTTCAGGTGACGTGGCATGTTGAAGACGGCGACAGCATCAGCGCTAACCAGCCGCTGTTTGAACTGGAGGGGCCTTCACGCGTCCTGCTCACCGGTGAACGCACCGCGCTGAATTTTGTCCAGACGCTCTCCGGAGTGGCAAGCGAAGTGCGCAGCTATGTCGATCTGCTTGAAGGCACTCACACCCAGCTGCTGGATACGCGTAAAACCTTGCCGGGCCTGCGCACCGCGCTGAAATATGCCGTGCTGTGCGGCGGGGGTGCCAACCACCGTCTGGGGCTGTCCGATGCATTCCTGATCAAAGAGAACCACATTATTGCCTCCGGCTCCGTTCGCCAGGCGGTGGAAAAAGCCTTCTGGCTGCATCCGGATGTGCCCGTCGAAGTGGAAGTGGAGAGCCTGCAGGAGCTGGAGGACGCGCTGAAAGCCGGTGCCGACATCATCATGCTGGATAACTTCGAAACTGAGCAGATGCGTGAAGCCGTGAAACGCACCAACGGCCAGGCCCGCCTGGAGGTGTCAGGCAACGTGACGCGTGAAACCTTACGCGAGTTCGCCGAAACCGGCGTCGATTTCATCTCCGTTGGCGCGCTGACCAAACACATTCGCGCCCTCGACCTGTCGATGCGCTTTCGCTAAGTGACATCAAGCCCGGTCAGCACCGGCCGGGCTTGCCAGATTTACGACCACTCTCGCAGGCCCACTGCACCTCGCTGAAACGCCAGCACAACTCGCTGAATCCCGCTTCACGAAACGTTTTTTGCCGCTCGCCCCTGATTGGCCTGGCTGTCACAGTAGCGCCAGTTCAAACAAGGAGCGAATCATGGAAAGACAAAAAGGTTTTACCCTCATCGAATTAATGGTTGTCATTGGCATCGTTGCTATTCTGAGTGCCATCGGCATTCCGGCCTATCAGAACTACCTGCGAAAAGCCGCCCTCACCGATATGCTGCAAACCTTCCTCCCCTACCGTACCGCCGTGGAACTCTGCGCCCTGGATCATGGCGGGACAGATAGCTGCGACGCAGGCGTGAACGGCGTCCCCTCCCCCGCGACATCCCGCTATGTCTCAGGCATGAGCATCGCCAAAGGCGCTGTCACCCTGACAGGCCAGGAGAGCCTGAACGGCCTGGAGGTGGTCATGACGCCGCAGTGGGATAACGGCAACGGCATCACCGGCTGGAAACGCGTCTGTACCATTGCCGCAGACAGCGCCCTGAAGCAGGCCTGTGAAGAGGTGTTCCGCTTTACAGCCGGTGAGGAGAGCGAGCAATGAATCCCGATCGGTTAATGGCGCTGTGTCAGCGTCATAACGCCCAATTGCTGAACCACGATCCGGACAGGATCACCATCGCGGTTGTCGGCGATCCGCCGTCTGAGCTGCTGGAGGCGTTACGTTTCGCCACGCAGAAAAGGATTGATATCGAATGCTGGACCAGCGAGAGAATGGAAAAGCACCGGCAAACTGCGTCGGAATCGCATCTGCCCGCAGTCGCCAGCACAACGAGCTCCGCCATTGAGATCCTTAACCGTACCCTGATGCAGGCGATGAGCCAGCGGGCCTCTGATATCCACATCGAGCCCGCCGACGAGAACTGGCAGATACGGTTACGCATCGACGGCGTGCTCTATCCGCAACAGCCCCTTTCATCCGAGCTGGGCACAACGCTTATCGCCCGGCTGAAGGTGCTGGGCAACCTGGATATCGCCGAGCGGCGCTTACCCCAGGATGGGCAGTTTACGGTTGAAATTTCAGGGGCTCCCGTCTCGTTTCGTATTGCCACGCTACCCTGTCGCAGCGGAGAAAAAATTGTCCTGCGCCTTCTGCAGCAGGAGCAACAGGCGCTCCTGCTCGATCAGCTGGGCATGAGCACAGTCCAGCAGCGTTTATTTGCCGGGGCGCTGCATAAATCTCAGGGGCTGATTCTGGTGACCGGGCCCACCGGCAGCGGCAAAACCGTCACCCTGTACAGCGCGTTGCAGGCCCGCAACACACCCGCAGTGAATATCTGCAGCGTAGAAGATCCTGTCGAAATCCCGCTTGATGGGTTAAACCAGACCCCCATCAATCCCCGGGCGGGGTTAACGTTCCAGAGCGTGCTGCGCGCGCTATTGCGTCAGGATCCCGACATCATCATGGTGGGCGAAATACGCGATGGCGAAACGGCGGAGATCGCCATCAACGCCGCGCAGACCGGTCATCTGGTGCTGTCGACCCTGCATACCAACTCCACTGCCGAAACGCTGGTGCGCCTGCAGCAGATGGGTGTGGCGCGCTGGATGATCTCCTCGGCGTTGTCTCTGGTGATTGCCCAGCGGCTGGTGCGTCGGCTGTGCCCGCACTGCCGCCAGGAGGTACGCCGGGATAAGCCGCTCCCCCAGGCGCTGTGGCCTCGCCCCCTGCCGCACTGGCAGCCGGTGGGTTGCGACCGCTGCTATCACGGTTTTTATGGCCGGGTGGCAATCTTTGAAGTGATGATGATTACCCGCGAACTCCGCTCGGCCATCGCCGGCGGAGCACAGGTGGAGGAGATCGAAAAACTGGCCCGACAGACGGGCATGGTGACGCTTTTCGAACATGGCTGCATGGCGGTAGAACAGGGCCACACCACTCTCGAAGAGGTGGTGCAGATGCTGGGTGCCCCGGATGGCAGATAATCAGCTCTGGCGCTGGCGGGCTCTCGGCCCACAAGGGGAGCGCCAGGCGGGCGCGCTTTGGGCTCCCGACAAACACACGGCATGGACTCTCCTGCAAAGCAAAGAGCTTGTTCCCCTTGAGCTCAGACGATGCGCGCAGCAGCGTCGCTGGCAGGCGCAGCATCGCTACGAGGTTATCCACCAACTGGCGACGCTGCTGCAGGCGGGCTTAACGCTGTCAGCTGGGCTGGCGCTTCTGGCACAGCAGCATCCGGTCCGGCAATGGCAGGCGTTGTTGCAAAGCATCGCCGATGACCTGAGCGCGGGTTGCGCCTTCTCTGACGCCCTGAAAAAGTGGCCGCACATCTTCCCGCCGCTTTATGTATCGATGATTAAAACCGGGGAGCTAACCGGCAAACTGGACGAATGCTGTCGTCAGCTGGCACATCAGCAAAAAACGCAGCAGCAGCTCAGCGCAAAGGTAAGAAAAGCGCTGCGTTATCCGGTGATTATTCTCGGTCTGGCTGTCGCCGTGGTGCTGGCGATGGTGACGCTGGTGTTGCCAGAGTTTGCTGCGATCTACAAAACCTTTAACACCCCACTGCCTGCCCTGACCCGGGCAGTTATGGGGCTGGCAGATGCGCTCCAGGAACAGGGCGCGGTACTGCTGTTAAGCCTGCTGGCCATAATATCGGGCCTGCTGCTGCTTCGGCGTAAACGACGATGGCAGTACGCTACCCAGCGTCTGCTGCTGACCAGCCCGGTGACTGGCCCGCTGGTGCGGGGGCAAAAGCTCAGCCAGATCTTTACCGTTCTGTCGCTCACGCAACAGTCGGGCATCGCCTTTATACAGGGGCTGGAAAGTACGGAGGAGACGCTGGAGTGTCCTTTCTGGCGGGAGAAATTACAGACGATCCGGCATCACATCATGCAGGGTATGCCCATCTGGTCAGCCCTGAACGACGCCGCCATTTTTACGCCACTCTGCATTCAACTGGTACGCACAGGCGAAGCATCGGGTGCGCTGGACATCATGCTGAGCAATCTGGCGCGGCATCATAATGAGCAAACTTTTCAGCAGGCCGACAATCTTGCTTCGCTGCTGGAGCCATTACTGTTGATTGTGACAGGACTGATTATCGGCACGCTGGTGGTGGCGATGTATCTGCCGATTTTCCATCTGGGGGATGCGATGAGTGCGGGATAACGCTGGCGCGAAGACGCGCCAGCGAGAGGCATTACAGGCTGTTGAAAACGCGGTTCTCTTGTTCCTGAACGCGAATAAAGGTCGTGCGCTTGGTCAGCTCTTTCAGGCGGGATGCCCCCACATAAGTACATGCGGAACGCAGGCCCCCCAGGATGTCACGCGCGGTATTCTCCACCGGGCCGCGCAGAGGCAGCTTAACGGTTTTACCTTCAGCGGCACGATACTGCGCAACCCCACCCACGTGGCGGTTCATCGCAGATTCAGAGCTCATGCCGTAGAACAGCATGAATTTTTCACCATTTTCGTCAACCACGGTACCGCCGCTCTCTTCATGACCCGCCAGCATACCACCCAGCATCACGAAGTCTGCGCCGCCGCCGAAGGCTTTCGCCACGTCGCCCGGCATGGTGCATCCGCCGTCGCTGATGATCTGGCCACCAAGACCGTGGGCAGCATCGGCACACTCGATCACGGCTGACAGCTGCGGATAGCCAACGCCGGTTTTAACGCGCGTAGTACAAACGGAACCCGGGCCAATGCCCACTTTCACGATATCTGCGCCGGACAGAATCAGCTCTTCACACATTTCACCGGTAACCACGTTACCCGCAATAATGGTTTTGGTCGGCCAGGCCTGACGCGCCTTGCTGACGAACTGAACGAAGTGCTCGGAGTAACCATTCGCAACATCAATACAAATGAAGTTCAGGTTTGGGTTAGCAATCAGGATCTGTTTCGTTTTTTCGAAATCGGCATCAGAGGTGCCGGTGGAAACCATCACGTGCTTCAGCACGTTTTCAGATACGGAGCCGGCAAACGTATTCCACTCTTCAACGCTGTAGTGCTTGTGCACGGCGGTCAGAATGTCGAAAGAAGCCAGCGCTTTTGCCATGGCAAAGGTCCCGACGGTATCCATGTTCGCGGCGATTACAGGTACGCCTGACCAGGTCTGACCGGAATGCTTAAAGGTGAATTGACGTTCAAGTTCAACGTCGGAGCGACTTTTCAGAGTAGAACGTTTAGGGCGGATAAGAACGTCTTTGAAACCTAACTTCAGATCTTCTTCGATACGCATTTGCGGATTCCTGGGGTACTGGGGTAAATGTCGAAAAAACGTAACACACAACTCCAGTGACGCTATCATACGCACTAATACCTGTTGCGCAAGACTGCGAAAATCACTTTTTTTACGCTACAATCCTATAAATTTACCTGGTAAAAAGTACGTAAGCAGAGCTTAATCTTTGCTGATAAAAGATTAAATCTTAAGCAATTGATATCAATAATGAATATTTCCCAGGATTTGGTTTAATGGGGTACATCGTTGCACTAACGGGAGGCATTGGCAGTGGTAAAAGCACTGTGGCAGAAGCCTTCTCTCGTCTGGGCGTCACAATAATTGATGCCGACATCCTTGCCCGCCAGGTGGTAGAGCCGGGTACACCTGCACTACGCGCTATCGCAGAACATTTCGGCAACGATATGATCGAGCCTGACGGCGCCCTTAATCGCCGGAAGCTTCGCGACCGCATTTTCGCCCATCCTGAAGAGAAATCCTGGCTTAATGCCCTGCTTCACCCGCTGATTCAGCAGGAGACGCAGAAGCAGATAGCGCAAGCGACGTCGCCCTACGTACTCTGGGTTGTACCGCTTCTTGTGGAAAATAATCTCCATGACAAAGCGGATCGGATCCTGGTGGTTGACGTCTCTCCGGCGACACAAATTCAGCGCACCATTGCCCGCGATAACGTCGGGCGTGAACATGCGGAACAAATCCTTGCTGCGCAGGCCACGCGTGAAGCGCGTCTGGCCGTCGCGGATGATGTTATTGATAATAACGGCGCACCGGATGCCATTGCATCGGATGTGGCTCGCCTGCATCAGCAGTACCTGGCGCAGGCCGTTTTACAGGAAAAAGCCTAATGCACACCCACGTTCTTTTTGAGCATCCCCTCAATGAAAAAATGCGCACCTGGCTGCGCATTGAGTTTTTAATTCAGCAGCTTTCAAGCCTGCTTCCGGTTCATGACCACACCACGGCGCTGCATTTTTTCCGTAACGTGGGCGATCTGCTGGATGTGTTAGAGCGTGGCGAAGTCCGCACCGAATTACTCAAAGAGCTGGAGCGTCAGCAGCGTAAATTGCAGGCCTGGGCAGAAGTCCCGGGCGTGGATAACAGCCGCATCGACAGTCTGCGCCAGCAGCTGAAAAGCAGCAGCGGAGTGTTAATGGCGGCTCCCCGTATCGGCCAGTTTCTGCGGGAAGACCGTCTGGTGGCGCTGGTGCGTCAGCGTCTGAGCATTCCCGGCGGCTGCTGCAGCTTCGATTTACCCACCCTGCATATCTGGCTGCATATGCCTCAGGAGCAGCGCGATATCCAGGTACAAAACTGGCTGGTAAGCCTTGAGCCACTGAACCAGGCGTTATCGTTAATCCTTGACCTGATCCGGAATTCCGCGCCGTTCCGCAAGCAAACCAGCCTGAACGGTTTCTATCAGGACAATGGGGAAGATGCCGACCTGCTGCGTCTGCAGTTGCCTCTTGCCGCTCAGCTTTATCCGCAAATTTCAGGTCATAAAAGCCGCTTTGCGATTCGTTTCATGCCGCTCGACAGTGAACATGGCCTGGTGCCGGAACGCCTCGATTTTGAACTGGCGTGTTGTTAAGGAGTTAAGATGTCTGATGTAACTACCGTAAACTGCCCCACCTGTGGGAAGCCCGTTGTCTGGGGCGAGCAGAGCCCGTTTCGTCCTTTTTGCAGCAAGCGTTGCCAGCTGATCGATCTGGGTGAGTGGGCCGCGGAAGAGAAACGCATTCCAAGCGCAGGCGATCTCTCTGACAGCGATGACTGGAGTGAAAACCAGCAGTAACGCTTAATGCCTGCTGGCGCTTTGCCCGGCAGGCTTACAGAACGCCGACTAAACGGGCGATAACAGGCGCATTTGCCGGTGGGAATTTATCGGCATCCAGCGCGTTCAGCGTCACCCAGTTTCCAGGCTGTCCCTCTTTGCCCCAGGGCTCCCCCTCCCAGTTTTCGACCAGCCAGAACCACAGCGTGATGTGACGGTCAGGAAAGGTATATTCCAGTTTGTCGAACAGCGTCGCCCCGAGCGGAATGATCCCTACCTCTTCCTGAAGCTCGCGGGTTAGCGCCTGTTCTGGCGTCTCGCCAGATTCGATCTTGCCGCCTGGAAACTCCCACTTATTTGCCATGTGCGCATCCGCTGCACGCTGGGTAATAAAGATCTGGTTATCGGCATTGCGAATGATCCCGACAGCGATTTGCAGTATTTTCATTATCTTACGTCCATAAAAAAGGCGCAGAACTCTGCGCCTTTCTGGTGTGTTTCAGGCTTAGCTCAGACGGCCATGGCACTGTTTGTATTTTTTACCGGAACCGCATGGGCACGGATCGTTACGACCG
Source organism: Leclercia adecarboxylata (assembly GCF_023639785.1). Taxonomy (NCBI): domain Bacteria; kingdom Pseudomonadati; phylum Pseudomonadota; class Gammaproteobacteria; order Enterobacterales; family Enterobacteriaceae; genus Leclercia; species Leclercia adecarboxylata. The sequence continues at coordinate 760,920 of NZ_CP098325.1, read as the reverse complement.
ACCTTACGCTCACCGGACTGCGCGGCAATCGCGGCTGCGGCGGCTTCTTCGTCGTCCTGATGGCTGAGCTGCTGCATCTGAGCCAGACGCTCAGCTTCTTCGCGACGCTGCTGCTCCATCTCTTCCACTTCTTCCGGCATGCGCACCTGAACTTTGCTCAGGGTGCTGATCACTTCGTATTTAAGTGATTCAAGCATGGAGGCAAACATCGCAAAGGATTCGCGCTTGTACTCCTGCTTTGGATCTTTTTGCGCATAGCCACGCAGGTGGATGCCCTGACGCAGGTAGTCCATCGCCGCCAGGTGCTCTTTCCACAGGGAGTCCAGAGTCTGCAGCATCACCCCTTTTTCGAAGTGACGCATCATCTCTGCACCCACGACTTCTTCTTTGCGCTTATAAACCTCAATGGCGTTAGCAAAAATACGCTCGCGCAGGGTCTCTTCGTGCAGCTCCGGCTCTTTATCCAGCCACTCCTGAATCGGCAGATCCAGGTCGAAGTCATTTTTCAGACGCGCCTGCAGACCTTCGACATCCCACATCTCTTCCAGGGACTGCGGAGGAATGTGCCCATCAATGGTGGCTTTAAACACGTCTTCGCGGATGCTGTTGATGGTTTCGCTTACGTCGGAAACGTCTAACAGCTCGTTACGCTGGGTGTAGATGGCGCGACGCTGATCGTTGGCCACGTCATCATATTCGAGCAGCTGCTTACGAATATCGAAGTTACGGCTTTCCACTTTGCGCTGAGCGTTAGCAATGGCTTTGGTCACCCACGGGTGTTCAATTGCTTCGCCCGGCTTCATGCCCAGTTTACGCATCATGCCCGACACACGGTCAGAGGCGAAAATACGCATCAGCGCATCTTCCATCGACAGGTAGAAGCGTGAAGAACCGGCATCGCCCTGACGACCTGCACGGCCGCGCAGCTGGTTATCGATACGACGGGATTCATGGCGCTCAGTACCGATGATGTGCAGACCGCCCGCAGCCAGTACCGCATCATGACGAACCTGCCAGTCGGCTTTAATCTGCGCGATCTGCTCCGGGGTTGGGTTTTCCAGCTCGGCCACTTCTGCCTGCCAGCTACCGCCCAGCATAATATCGGTACCACGGCCTGCCATGTTGGTGGCGATGGTCACGGCTGACGGATAACCCGCCTGCGCAACGATATCCGCTTCTTTGGCGTGGAATTTGGCGTTCAGGACGTTGTGCTTAATACCGGCTTTGGTCAGCTCTTCAGAGACCACTTCCGATTTTTCGATGGAGATAGTCCCCACCAGCACAGGCTGACCCGCAGCGGTACGATCGCGGATATCTTCGATGATAGCCTGAATTTTTTCTGCTTCGGTCATGTAGACCAGGTCCGGCATGTCTTTACGGATCATCGGACGGTTGGTTGGTACCACCACGGTATCCAGCTTGTAGATAGAGCTGAATTCGAAGGCTTCGGTATCCGCTGTACCCGTCATCCCCGCCAGCTTCTCGTACAGACGGAAGTAGTTCTGGAAGGTGATCGATGCCAGGGTCTGGTTCTCATTCTGGATATCGACGTTCTCTTTGGCTTCAACCGCCTGATGCAGACCATCGGACCAGCGACGACCCTGCATGGTACGACCGGTGTGTTCATCGACGATGATAACTTCGCCGTCTTTAACGATGTAGTCCACGTCGCGGGTAAACAGCACGTGCGCACGCAGGGCGGCAGTCACGTGGTGCATCAGCATGATGTTGCCCGGAGAGTAGAGCGACTCGCCCTCTTCCATAATGCCCTGGGCAACCAGTAACTCTTCAATCTGCACCAGACCCCGTTCGGTCAGGTTCACCTGACGGGCTTTTTCGTCAACGGAGAAGTGACCCTCACCCTGGAAGGTGTCGGAGTCCTCTTTTTCCTGACGGATCAGGTGCGGAATGATTTTGTCGACTTTGCGATACATCTCGGAGCTGTCTTCAGCCGGACCGGAGATGATCAGCGGCGTACGCGCCTCATCGATCAGAATGGAGTCCACCTCATCCACCAGCGCATAGTGCAGTTTGCGCTGCACGCGCTCTTCCGGGCTGAAGGCCATGTTGTCGCGCAGGTAGTCGAAGCCGTATTCGTTGTTGGTACCGTAGGTGATGTCAGCGTTGTAGGCTTCGCGTTTCGCAGGAGCCGGCAGGCCTGACATGTTGACCCCGACGCTCATACCGAGGAATTCGAACAGAGGACGGTTGTTTTCGGCGTCACGCTGCGCCAGATAGTCGTTGACGGTCACGACGTGCACGCCTTTACCCGACAGGGCGTTAACGTAGGCTGGCAGCGTCGCGGTCAGGGTTTTACCTTCACCGGTACGCATCTCGGCGATGCAGCGGTCGTTCAGAACCATACCGCCCAGCAGCTGCACGTCGAAGTGACGCATACCGAACACGCGCTTACTTGCTTCGCGCACAACGGCGAACGCTTCCGGGATCAGGCTTTCAACGGTTTCACCTTTTTCGAGGCGGGCACGGAATTCAGCGGTTTTGGCTTTCAGTTCGTCATCGGAGAGTTTTTCCATTGCTGGCTCAAGGCCGTTGATAACGCTGACAGCTTTGCGCATACGGCGCAGGGTACGATCGTTACGGCTACCGAAAACTTTAGTTAGTAATTTGATTAACATAATAAATTCTCAAACGCCCCATGATGGGCAGTTAAATTAAGGTATTGAAAGACGGTTAATTTAGCTGAGGCGTTGAGGTCCGGCACGGATGCCCTGCACCTGGCTTATCCAGGCGGACACGGAGAAGGCATTTTGTGGTTCGAATGCCGCAAGCGCGACCTGACGGACAATTACCGGCGGCTTACTCTGTTGAGTCAGAAGCGTATTGAGCGTGTCCAGCAGCGCCAGATGGTGCGCCTGAACCGGTAAGGACTCTTCAACCGCTGGTAACGCCTGCGGCGCCATGGCAAAGGAGAGATGCCGAATGACGGTACGAATCGCATGCTGATGCCAGTAATCCACCGTGAAGTTCGGTCGGCGGTTCGCTTCCAGCAGGGCAAGATTGGTGAAATTAACCCGCGTGCTCAGATCGTGGCGGGTGGTACTGGTCTTTGCAGTACTGGTGGCTTCGGCGTTACTGCTGAGCGCGGGCAGGCCAAGACTCGCCGCGACCATCCCCAGAAGGAGATGCGGCCAGAAGTAACGTCTGCCAAATTGTCGCCAGCGCGTCAGAATTCCGCTCAATTGCCCCACCACAAGTAAGTAAGCTTTCAGGCTCACCGTATGATTTTTATATTTTCGCGCCAAGATAGTACCACTAAAGCTACGTTACAGCAGCAGTATTGAGGCACCGGGGAGGTTAAAAATGGTGATGAAATAAGCAAACGCGCCATTGACTACAGCGATTTGCGAAGGATAAAAACAAAAAACGACTGGTCTTCCTGGCCGGAGAGAGTGCCAGGTCAACCAGTCGAATTTACATAACGGGTGTTGCCGTTACGCCAGAACCGTGCTCGGTGCTTTGAATGCCAGTGGCAGTTCAGCTTCGTCTTCGAAGGTCACATATTCCCAGGCTTCCTGTTTTGCCAGAACAGCCTGCAACAGTTTGTTATTCAGCGCGTGACCGGATTTATACGCGGTAAACGCACCAATGATGTTGTGACCACACATGAACAGGTCGCCGATTGCGTCCAGCATTTTGTGACGAACGAATTCATCTTCAAAACGCAGGCCGTCTTCGTTCAGTACGCGATAATCGTCAACAACGATGGCACAATCGAAGCTGCCGCCCAGGCACAGGCCGCGGGACTGCAGATATTCGATATCACGCATGAAACCAAACGTACGAGCTCGACTGATCTGACGCATAAACGCATCAGCAGAGAAGTTCATCGCATAGCGCTGGGTGCTGGAATCAATCGCCGGGTGGTTAAAATCGATGGTGAAATCCAACGAAAAACCATTAAACGGCTTGAATTCAGCCCATTTGTCGCCATCCTGGACACGAACGGTCTCTTTGATACGTACGAATTTCTTCGCGCTGTTCAGCTCTTCGATGCCGGCATCCAGCAACAGATAGACGAACGGTGCAGCACTACCATCCATAATCGGAATTTCCGGCGCATCGACTTCAATAACGATGTTGTCGATACCCAGTCCCGCCAGGGCGGCGTTCAGGTGCTCTACGGTAGAGATCCGCACGTCATGCTCATTCACCAGGCAAGTACAGAGCATAGTATCACGCACAGATTTGGCATCAGCCGGGAAATCTACCGGTGGATTCAAGTCGGTGCGACGATAGATGACCCCGGTGTTGGCCGGCGCAGGGCGCAACGTCAGGGTGACTTTCTTGCCGGTATGTAAACCGACACCTGTCGCCTGAACGATACGTTTTAATGTCCTTTGTTTGATCATCGTATAATCTCGCCAAGTTACTTATCCAACCGAGAGTGTACATCACTATCGGGCGGCCAGTTTAGCACAAAGAGCGTAAATTCCCTAATTCCAGCTAATTCTTAATCAGCTTGTTTACGCAGAAACGCTGGAATGTCCAGATAATCCGGCTCTTTCTGAGTTTGTGGCGTATTGTCATTAACCACTTTAGCGGCTGGTTTCTGCTCCTGAGTCAGCGGTGCCATGCCGTGCTGCTGGTAACGATCCATCACCGGCTGCTGGGCAGTTTTGTTAGTCACCAGAGTGATCTCAGGACGTTTGTCCATGCCGATACCGGTGGCAACAACCGTTACGCGCAGTTCATCGTTCATTTCCGGATCAAGGGAAGTACCGATTACCACGGTTGCGTTGTCAGAGGCGAACGCACGGATGGTGTTACCCACGGTTTCGAACTCATCCAGACGCAGGTCGAAGCCCGCAGTGATGTTGACCAGCACGCCGCGCGCGCCAGAAAGATCGATATCTTCCAGCAGCGGAGAAGAGATCGCCATTTCAGCGGCTTCTTCTGCACGGTCTTCACCTTTCGCCACGCCGGAACCCATCATCGCGTAGCCCATTTCGGACATCACGGTGCGCACGTCAGCAAAGTCGACGTTCATCAGGCCTGGACGGGTGATCAGCTCGGCGATACCCTGGACTGCGCCTTTGAGGACATCGTTCGCTGCGCCAAAAGCGTCCAGCAGAGAGATGCCACGGCCCAGCACTTTCAGCAGCTTGTCGTTTGGAATGGTAATGAGCGAGTCCACGTGTTTGGACAGCTCGGTGATACCCTGCTCTGCAAACGCCATACGCTTCTTGCCTTCAAAGTTGAAAGGCTTGGTCACGACGGCAACAGTCAGGATACCTAAATCTTTAGCAACTTCTGCAACAACTGGCGCAGCACCGGTTCCGGTACCACCACCCATGCCTGCGGCGATAAACACCATGTCTGCACCATCCAGCGCAGCACGCAGGGCTTCACGGTCTTCTTCTGCAGCATTACGGCCGACTTCCGGGTTTGCCCCAGCGCCCAGCCCTTTGGTGATGCCGCCACCGATCTGGATTGTCTGGCCAACAGCCGTCTTACGCAGTGCCTGCGCATCGGTGTTCACCGCGAAGAACTCAACACCTTCGATGCGCTCGCGCACCATGTGCTCTACAGCATTACCGCCGCCGCCACCGACGCCGATGACTTTAATCACCGCGTCGTTGGTCAGTTCCATAGGTTCAAACATAGTTTCTCTCCGTTTTGTGCCTGTCGCCTGAAACCGTTAATTCTCTCCGGTCTCTTACTAAAATTAAAACTCTTTTCGCAGCCAGGTGTTGATTCGCTTAAACCACGAGCCCACCGACGTACGTTTTTCTACTTCTGCTTCGCCACTGAGATGGGTTTCCTTCCCGTAATGAAGCAAGCCCACTGCCGTTGAGTAATACGGCTCCTGAGCATAATCCGTCAGACCGGTGATGTTCAGCGGTGCACCAATACGCACCTGCGTATGAAACACCCGCTGAGCGCAGGCCGCAAGACCTTCAATTTGCGCCGCGCCGCCGGTTAATACAATCCCCGCCGCAAGATGATGTTTAACACCCTGCTGGCGAAGCTGTTCCTGTAATTGCAAAATCTCTTCGTTCACCAGATTAAGCAGCTCGGTATAACGCGGCTCAATCACCTCGGCTAAGGTCTGGCGCTGCAGGCTGCGCGGCGGACGACCACCGACGCTCGGCACTTCAACGCTCTCATCTTTACCCACGATAGAGCCCAGTGCACAACCGTGGCGCACTTTAATGGCCTCGGCATCGCTCGGTGGCGTACCGAAAGCGTACGCGATATCGCTGGTGACCACATTCCCTGCGTAAGGGATAACCTTGGTGTGGCGCAGTGCACCACCGGTGTAGACGGCCATGTCCATAGTACCACCACCGATATCGACGACACAGACGCCCAGTTCACGTTCGTCTTCCGTCAGCACCGAATAACTTGCCGCCAGACCGGCGAAAATAAGTTGGTCAACTTTCAGGCCACAACGTTCAACGGCTTTGACGATGTTCTTCGCCATATCGTTGTGACATGTGATCAAGTGCACTTTTGCCTGCATACGCACGCCTGAAAGCCCTACCGGATTCTTGATACCTTCCTGGTAGTCAATCGCGTATTCCTGCGGGATCACATGCAGTACGCGATGCTCGTCACGAACACGTACCGACTTCGCAGTATGCACTACGTTCTCGACGTCTTCCTGCGAGACTTCTTCTTCTGAGATCGGCACCATACCGATCTCGTTCTGGCAGCTGATGTGCTTACCAGAGAGTGCCAGATATACGGAGGAAATCTGGCAATCTGCCATCAGTTCGGCCTGATCGATGGCGCGCTGTACGCATTTCACCACCGACTCGAGGTCGTTTACCCCACCTTTATCCATACCACGGGAGGGGCAGCTACCCACACCAATGATATTGACCACACCGTCGGGCAGAACTTCCCCTACTAAAGCGGCAACCTTCGCAGTGCCAATCTCCAGTCCTACTACCAGTTTTCTGTCCGTCGCCTTGATCATTGTTATTCTGCCTGTACCTGAGCCTGATTCTGTTGCTGATTAGGTTCCTCAACCGGGGCCGGGGTCCACCCGACCGATGCGCCTGAGTCATAGCGCAAATCAACGTAGCTAATCCTTTTGCCTTCAGCCTGCGCCTGCTGCTGCAGAACGGGATAAAGTTCTACAAAACGTTCCAGACGCTTCATCGTGTCACCCCGCCCCAGATTCAGCTTGATATCGTTTGTCAGCGTTAACTGCCAGGAACGACGCGCCGTCATTGCAGCCTGTTTAAGGGTAAAACGATCCTTAGCCAGCACTTTACCCATGCTACGAAAACCTTCCAGCACTTCGTTTTCGCTGCCTTCCGGCCCATATAACATAGGTAAATTTTGCTTGCTGACACGATCGGCCGGGACGCTGAAAGAAACTCCCTCTACGTCAACCATATGCTGATCATTCCAACGCGCAATGGGTACATATTCAACCAGATGAATCTTCAATTCATCAGGCCACTGCTTTCTTACGCTCGCCTGTTTAATCCATGGCAGGCGCTCAATCTGACTCTGGATGATGTTCACATCCTGCGTCATGAAGGTGCCAGGCGACCCTAATGCCAGGATCGACTGACGGATATCGTCATTACGCGTGTAGTGACGGTCACCTGTCACTACCAGTTTCGACAGAGGCAGACGCTGTGCATCTTCCATCCAGCCGAGCACCATCCAGCCGCTGACAAACACAGTACACAGCACGGCAAGCAGGAAGGTAATCCCTGCAAGACGCGTTCCATTACTCCGCCGTGAAGAGGAATACTCTTCTTCTTCCTCGCGGTTTCGCGTGTTCAGCGCAGCCTGAGACATATCAGCCCGCCTGATCCAGAATGCGGACCACCAGCTGCGAGAAGCTCATCCCCGCCTGACGAGCCGCCATTGGCACCAGGCTATGACTGGTCATACCCGGCGAGGTATTGGCTTCCAGCAGATAAAACTGCCCGTCGCTATCCTGCATGACGTCGATTCTTCCCCAGCCCCGGCAGCCAAGAACATGCCAGGCTTTAAGCACCAGCGCGTTTATTTCAGCTTCACGCCCGGCATCCAGACCACTTGGGCAGAAATATTGCGTCTCATCAGAGAGATACTTCGCCTCATAATCATAGAAGGTTCCGGCAGGTTGGATACGAATTGACGGTAAAATTTCTTCACCAAGCATCGCAACGGTAAATTCCGGCCCGCTGAGCCATTTTTCCACCAGAACTTCTTCATCATGTTGAAATGCCAGCGCTAATGCTGATGATATATCGTCAGAATTATCAACTTTAGACATTCCTACGCTTGAGCCCTCACGGCTCGGCTTAACAATCACCGGTAAACCCAGCGCGGCAATGCGCCCGGTAACGCTGGCTGTCAGGCCCTGTTCAAATTCACGACGCGTCAGCGCCACCCACGGCGCAACCGGTAAGCCGGCACCCTGCCACAGCAGTTTGCTGCGCAGTTTATCCATGGAGATAGCGGATGCCATCACGCCGCTGCCGGTGTAAGGCAGGCCGATGATATCCAGCAGGCCTTGCAGCGTGCCGTCTTCACCGCCGCGCCCGTGCAGCGCGATAAAAACTTTATCAAAGCCCAGCGCTTTCAGGCGCGTCACGTCGGTCTCTTTCGGATCGACCAGGTGCGCATTGACGCCACCTTCGCGAAGCCCTGCCAGCACGGCCGCGCCGGAATTCAGGGAAACCTCGCGCTCGGCAGAGGTGCCGCCAGAGAGGACCGCAATCTTATCAGCCATGGCGCTCTTCCTCCGAAATTTGCGGCTTAAGTTTGATTTCGGCCAGAGTGCGGGCGATTTTGCCGATATTTCCTGCCCCCTGCACCAGAATCAAATCGTTGCCGGTCAATACCGGGGCAAGCATCTCCGCCGCCTGGGCATGATCGGAAACCAGAATCGGATCGACCTTGCCGCGACCACGAATGGTACGGCACAGCGAACGGCTGTCGGCACCCGGAATGGCCGCCTCACCTGCCGCGTACACTTCCAGCATCAGCAGCGTATCAACCTGAGACAGCACATTAGCGAAATCGTCATATAAGTCACGCGTACGGGTGTAACGGTGTGGCTGGAACAGCATAACCAGATTTTTGTCCGGCCAGCCGGCGCGCGCCGCTTTGATCGTGGCATCCACTTCCGTCGGGTGATGTCCGTAGTCGTCCACCAGCATTGCGGTACCGCTTTTCCCGTTAACGTTTTCCAGCGGGAACTCACCGAGGAAATCAAAACGACGCCCGGTTCCCTGGAAGCTTTCCAGCGCGCGCAGGATGGCCTCGTCGTCAATGCCTTCTTCTGTGGCTACAGCAACGGCTGCGGCCGCGTTCAGGGCATTGTGGCGTCCTGGTGCGTTCAGCGTCACCTGCAGCAGCTCTTTGTCCTGACGCGCCAGAGTGAAATGCCCCTGCGCACCAATCTGTTTGTAACTTTCCACACGGACATCGGCGTCTTCGCTGAAACCATAGGTGGTGATCTGACGTCCGACGCGCGGCAGCAGCTCACGGATCACCGGATCGTCAACACACATCACCGCACGTCCATAAAACGGCAGGTTGTGCAAAAAGTTTATAAAGGTTTGCTTTAAATTTTCGAAATCGCCCTGGTAGGTATCCATGTGGTCAGCTTCGATGTTGGTCACAATCGCAACCATCGGCTGCAGGTGCAGGAACGAGGCATCACTTTCATCCGCTTCGGCGATCAAATAGCGGCTGTGTCCCAGACGAGCGTGAACGCCCGCGGCTTTTACCAGGCCGCCGTTAACGAACGTCGGATCGAGGCCCGCTTCAGCATAAATGCTGGAAACCATCGCCGTAGTCGTGGTTTTACCGTGCGTGCCGGCAATAGCAATGCCGTGACGAAAACGCATCAGTTCGGCCAGCATCTCTGCGCGGCGGATCACCGGAATACGCGCTTCGTGTGCGGCAACAATCTCCGGGTTATCGGCAGAGATGGCGCTGGAGACCACCACCACGCTCGCATCAAGCACGTTTTCAGGACGATGGTTAAAATAGATGGTCGCACCCAGCGACGCCAACTGTTGCGTAACAGGGTTCGGCGCCAGATCGGACCCGCTGATCTGGTAGCCTTCATTTGCCAGCACCTCGGCAATACCGCCCATACCGGCGCCGCCGATGCCAACAAAGTGAATGTGCCGGACGCGACGCATCTCGGGCACGATTGAACGCAGTTTCGCCAGTTGTTGTGTATTCATTCTCTAAACGCCATCGACTACTTCAAAAAAATCGTGCAGCGCAACACGCGCTGCGAGGGTTAAACCTGGGCTGCCAGGCTCACTTCTTTCGCCACCCGCTCCGTTGCATCCGGGATCGCCGCCGCACGTGCGTGCTGCGCCATCGCCAGTAATGTCTCCCGATCCCAGCCCGCCAGGGTGGTGGCGACCGCCTCGGCGGTGAACTGCGGCTGTTCAAAAATTTTGGCTGCACCGGCTTTTTCAAGCGGCAGCGCGTTCCAGTACTGCTGACGGTCTTTGTGCTGGAACGGCACAAACAGCGCCGGCAAACCGGCGGCGGCGATCTCGCTCACCGTCAGGGCGCCGGAGCGGCAAACGACGACATCGGCCCAGGCATATGCCGCCGCCATGTCGTCGATAAATTCGGTCACTTTGTGCTGCGGTTGGCCCGCGTCGGCATAGGCCTGCTCTACCGCTTGCTGCGCGCCTTTTCCGCTTTGGTGCCAGATTGTCACGCTACCGTTAAGCTTCGCAGCCACCAGCGGCAGGGTCTGATTCAGGACGCGTGCGCCCTGGGATCCGCCTACCACCAGCACCCGCACCGGCCCTTCACGCCCTGCGAGTCGCTCCTGCGGCAACGGCAGCGCCAGCACGTCGACACGCACCGGGTTACCCACCACGTCGGCTTTCGGGAATGCCCCCGGAAATGCCTGCATCACTTTGCTGGCAATTTTCGCCAGCCATTTATTGGTGAGGCCCGCAATACCGTTCTGCTCGTGGAGCACAACCGGGATCCCCAGCGACCACGCCGCCAGTCCGCCAGGACCAGAGACATAACCGCCCATCCCCAGCACTACGTCCGGTTTAAAGCGCTTCATGATCGCCCGCGCCTGTCGCCAGGCATTGAAAATACGCACCGGCGCCAGCGCCAGGGCTTTGATCCCTTTGCCGCGCAGGCCAGAAATACGAATGAAGTCAATCTCAATACCGTGTTTTGGCACCAGATCGGCTTCCATGCGGTCTGCGGTTCCCAGCCAGCGTACCTGCCAGCCCTGATCCATTAAATGGTGTGCAACCGCGAGCCCCGGGAAAACATGTCCGCCGGTACCGCCCGCCATCACCATTAACCGCTTCGGTTGATTCATCGTGAACCTCGTGTAAACGCCTGGGCATTCTCCAGACGCGTTTCATAATCTATGCGCAACAAGAACATAATGGCGGTCGACATGATCAACAGACTCGAACCACCGTAACTGATTAACGGCAACGTCAGACCTTTGGTCGGCAGCATACCTGCTGCTGCACCTACGTTAACCAGCGCCTGGAAGCTAAACCAGATCCCGATTGAACAGGCTAAAAACCCGGAAAAACGGTGATCGATAACCAGCGCTTTACGGCCAATCGACATCGCACGGAAAGCGACGAAGAATACCATTAATAGCGCCAATACCACACCGATATAACCCAGTTCTTCCCCAATAATGGAGAAGATGAAGTCGGTATGCGCCTCGGGTAAATACTCCAGTTTCTGGACTGAATTCCCCAGCCCCTGGCCCCACATTTCACCGCGGCCAAACGCCATCAGCGACTGTGTCAGCTGGTAGCCGCTGCCAAAGGGATCTTCCCAGGGATTCCAGAAAGAGGTCACACGGCGAATACGATACGGCTCGGCGAGGATCAGCAGCACGACCGCCGAAATCCCCATCCCGATGATGGCGATGAACTGCCACAGTTTCGCCCCCGCCAGGAAGAGCATTGCCAGCGTGGTGACGAACAGCACCACCACGGTACCGAGATCAGGCTGGGCCAGCAGCAGAACCGCCAGCACCAGGATCACGCCCATCGGTTTTAAAAAGCCGCGCAGGTTGTTACGGACCTCATCAACCTTACGCACCAGGTAGTTGGCCAGATAGCAGAACAGCGACAGCTTGGTAAATTCCGCCGGCTGGATACGCAGCGGACCGAAGGCAATCCAGCGTGATGCCCCGTTTACCGAGCTCCCCACCACCAGCACGATCAGCAGCATGACGATCGAGGCGATCAGCATCGCGGTACTGTGGCGCTGCCAGAACGTCATCGGCAGACGAAGCGTCACCATGGCCAGACAGAACGCCAGGATGATATACAGCCCGTCACGCTTGGCAAACAGGAAAGGATCGTTCGCCAGACGCTGCCCGACGGGCATCGAGGCCGAGGTCACCATAATAAAACCAATCGCTGCCAGCCCCAGCGTGAGCCAGAGCAGCATGCGGTCATACATTACCAGGCTATCGGAATCTTTATCCCGGGAGCCCATGACCCAGCCTTTTAACGCCGACGAGATCCATACCAGGATGCCAAATCCCGGCAGGCGCGGCATTTTTGGGCGAGGAAGAGAGAAACGCATCAGCCTAACTCCTTCGCCAGGCGGGTGAAGAGATCGCCCCGCTGTTCGAAATTCTTAAACTGATCGAGACTGGCACAGGCCGGAGAGAGCAGCACCATATCCCCCGGCTTCACGCGCGGGGCGATAAGCCGCATCGCCTGTTCCATGGTCCCGGTTTGTTCAGCAATGTCCGGACGCAGCGCGGCCAGTTCGGCACCGTCACGTCCAAAGCAGTAGAGACGCACGTTGTCGCCGCTGAGATACTGTTTCAGCGAAGAGAAATCGGCGGACTTACCGTCGCCCCCCAGCAGCAGGTGCAGGGTGCCGTCGACGTGCAGGCCATTCAGCGCCGCTTCGGTACTGCCAACGTTGGTGGCTTTTGAATCGTTGATCCAGCGCACGCCGTTATGATCCAGCGCCAGCTGGAAGCGGTGGGCCAGACCCGTAAAGGTCGTCAGGGCTTTCAGGCTGGTAGCGCGCGGTAGTCCCGCCGCGTCCGCCAGCGCCAGCGCGGCAAGGGCGTTGGTGTAGTTGTGCTGGCCCGTCAGGTGCATCTCTTTAACGTTCAGCACCTTCTCACCCTTTGCCCGTAGCCAGGTTTCGCCCTGCTGACGGTTCAGGTGATAGTCGCCCATATTGATACCAAAGCTCACGCAGCGCTCATCCGCGCCGCGTACCGGCATGGTCAGCGCATCATCGGCGTTCACCACGCACACGCGGGCATTTTCATAGACGCGCAGCTTGGCAGCGCGATATTGCTGCAGACCAAACGGATAGCGATCCATATGGTCTTCGGTGACGTTGAGGATAGTTGCCGCGACCGCCTGCAGGCTTGAGGTAGTTTCCAGCTGGAAGCTGGAGAGCTCAAGAATGTAGAGTTCGCGCGCGGGATCGAGCAGCATCAGTGCAGGGAGACCGATGTTGCCGCCGACGCCCACATTGATGCCCGCCGCTTTCGCCATCTCACCGACCAGCGTGGTGACGGTGCTTTTACCGTTTGAACCGGTAATGGCAACGATTGGCGCCTGAGCCTCACGGCAGAACAGTTCGATATCGCCGACGATCTCCACGCCCGCCTCGGCGGCAGCGCTCAGGGCCGGATGCGCCAGGGCGATACCCGGGCTTGCAACAATCAGATCGGCGGCGTTCAGCCACGCTTCATTCAGACCACCAAGGTGGCGTTCAACCTGTTCCGGCAATTTATCCAGACCAGGCGGAGAGACACGCGTATCCATCACGCGCGGCGTAACGCCACGCGCGAGGAAAAAGTCCACGCAGGAGAGGCCGGTTAAGCCTAACCCGATGATAACGACTTTTTTACCCTGGTAATCTGCCATGATTAACGTACCTTCAGCGTTGCCAGGCCAATCAGCACCAGCATCAGCGAAATAATCCAGAAACGAACGATGACGCGCGGTTCCGGCCAGCCTTTCAGTTCATAGTGGTGATGGATAGGCGCCATCCGGAAGATGCGCTGTCCGCGCAGCTTGAAGGAACCAACCTGCAGGATCACCGACAGGGTCTCAACCACGAACACACCGCCCATGATCACCAGCAGGAACTCCTGGCGCAGCAGCACGGCGATAATGCCCAGTGCACCACCCAGTGCCAGCGAACCCACATCGCCCATAAAGACCTGCGCCGGATAGGTGTTAAACCACAGGAAACCTAATCCTGCGCCGACGATCGCCGTGCAGACGATCACCAGTTCACCGGCATGACGCAGATACGGAATGTGCAGATAGCTGGCGAAGTTCATGTTACCGCTCGCCCACGCCACCAGCGCAAAGCCCGCCGCGACGAAGACCGTTGGCATAATCGCCAGGCCGTCGAGACCGTCAGTCAGGTTTACGGCATTGCCGGTACCGACAATAACGAAATAGGCCAGCAGGATGTAGAACAGGCCCAGCTGTGGCATCACGTCCTTGAAGAACGGCACCACCAGCTCGGTGGCTGGCGTATCTTTGCCTGCCAGATAGAGCGCAAATGCCACGCCCAGCGCAATCACCGACATCCAGAAATACTTCCAGCGGGCGATCAGGCCCTTGGTGTCTTTGCGCACCACTTTGCGATAGTCATCGACGAAACCGATAATCCCGTACCCGATAAGCACCACCAGTACGCACCAGACGTACGGGTTTGACGGGTAAGCCCACAGCAATACCGACACCACAATTGCGGTGAGGATCATAATGCCGCCCATGGTCGGCGTACCGCGTTTGCTGAAGTGTGATTCCGGGCCGTCGTTACGCACAACCTGGCCAAAAGAGAGTTTTTGCAGACGGGCAATCATGCGCGGGCCCATCCATAGCGAGATGAACAGCGCAGTCAGCAGGCTGACGATGGCGCGAAACGTCAGATAGGAAAAGACGTTAAAGCCGGAATAATATTTGACCAAATGCTCGGCCAGCCAAACTAACATGTCCCATTCTCCTGTAAAGCGTGCACGACCTCTTCCATGGCGGCACTGCGTGAACCTTTCACTAAAACTGTCACTATTTGTTGTTCTGCAACCAGCGCCTTGAGGCGAGCGATCAACGCCGCTTTATCGGCAAAATGCTCGCCGACGCCGCTGGCCTGGCTGATAAACTGGCTGAGGTGACCGGCGCTTAACACGCGATCGATACCGGAGGCTTTCGCCGCCTCACCCACCTGGATATGGCAGGCTTCGCTCTCATCACCCAGTTCGGCCATATCCCCGACCACCATCACGCGATAGCCCGGCATCTCAGACAGCACCTGTACGGCGGCGGTCATAGAACCAACGTTGGCGTTGTAGGAGTCATCCAGCAGCAGTTTGTTTTCTGCCAGCTGAACGGGGAACAGGCGTCCAGGGACGGCTTTGAGGTTTGCCAGCCCGGCTTTGATGGCCGACAGCGGCGCGCCGACGGCCATCGCCAGCGAACTTGCGGCCAGGGCGTTGGCGATATTATGGCGACCCGGCAGGGGCAGCAGCACATCCACATTGCCGGTTGGGGTCTGAAGCGTAAATTCGGTGCCGTGGGAGGTCACATGAATGTTGTTTGCAGTGAAGTCACTGTTTGCGGCATTCGGCGAGAAACGCCAGGTTTTGCGATCTCCGATAACGCTTTTCCAGTTCAACCAGTCGTTGTTATCGGCATTCATGATGGCGATGCCGTTTGCCGGCAGGCCGGTGTAAATCTCGCCTTTCGCTTTCGCCACGCCTTCGAGGGAGCCGAAACCTTCGAGGTGCGCCGCAGCAAGGTTGTTCACCAGCGCCGCTTCCGGACGGGTCAGATCGACGGTCCAGGCGATTTCGCCCTGGTGATTAGCACCCAGTTCGATCACCGCATATTCATGCTCGGGAGTCAGGCGCAGCAGCGTCATCGGCACGCCGATGTCGTTGTTCAAATTGCCTGCGGTATAAAGCGTGTTGCCACACTGCGAGAGGATGGCGGCGGTCATCTCCTTAACGGAGGTTTTACCGGAGGAGCCGGTCAGCGCCACAACGCGCGCCGGAACCTGCTGGCGAACCCATGCCCCCAGCTTCCCAAACGCCAGGCGGGTGTCTTTTACGACTGCCTGCGGCAGGTCGATATCCAGTTTACGGCTGACCAGCAGTGCGCCAGCACCGGCGGCTTTCGCCTGTTCTGCAAAATCATGGGCATCGAAACGCTCACCTTTAAGCGCCACAAACAGGCAGCCTGGGGTGATTTTGCGCGTGTCGGTGGTAACAGCCTCAATGGTCAGATCGTCACCGCTGACTTCAGCGCCCAGGATTGTTGCCAGCTGGTTTAGCGTTACGCTAATCATGCCACCACTCCCAGCAGACGCGCCGCGGTCACACGGTCGGAGTAATCCAGACGGTTGGTGCCGACAATTTGATAGTCTTCGTGGCCTTTACCGGCCAGCAGGACCACATCGTTCTCGTTAGCCTGCATGATGGCGTTGGTCACCGCTTCTGCGCGGCCTTCCACCACGCGAGCGCGTCCCGCATCCAGCATACCGGCCAGAATGTCATTGATGATGGCGCGCGGCTCTTCAGTACGCGGGTTATCGTCGGTTACCACCGCGATGTCCGCAAACTGCTCGGCAATGGCGCCCATCAGCGGGCGTTTGCCTTTGTCGCGATCGCCGCCGCAGCCAAAGACGCACCACAGCTTACCGGCACAGTGCAGGCGCGCGGCTTCCAGCGCTTTTTCCAGCGCATCCGGCGTGTGGGCATAATCCACCACCACGGTCGGTTTGCCAGGAGCAGTAAACACTTCCATACGCCCACAAACCGGCTGCAGGCGCGCAGAAGTGCTGAGCAGGTCTGCCAGCGGATAATCGAGCGCCAGCAGGGTAGCGAGCGCCAGCAGCAGGTTGCTGACGTTGAAGGCCCCCATCAGGCGGCTTTCGATTTCGCCTTCGCCCCATGAGGAGGCAAAGCGGATGATCGCCCCGCTGTCGTGATAGCTCACGTCGGTGGCTTTCAACCAGCGGCCGTGGCAGTTCGGGTTAATATGGTCAGCCATGGAGACCGCAACGGCATCCGGCAGCTTAGACAGCCAGCGGCGTCCCACTTCGTCATCGGCGTTGATAATCGCCTGACCGCAGTGATGCGTGGCATACAGCTGCCATTTCGCCGCTTCGTAGTTTTCCATGTCGCCATGGTAGTCGAGATGATCCCGGCTCAGGTTGGTAAACACGGAGGCAGCAAATTTCAGCGCCGCAACACGGTGCTGTACCAGCCCGTGGGAGGAGACCTCCATTGCCGCAAAGGTCGCGCCCTGCCCTGCCAGACCGGCCAGCACATGCTGTACGTCGACGGCAGAGCCGGTTGTGTTTTCCGTTGGGTTAACTTTGCCCAGCAGGCCGTTGCCCACGGTCCCCATCACCGCACTGGTTTCACCCAGCAGCTGCGCCCACTGTGCCATCAGCTGTGTGGTCGTGGTTTTACCGTTCGTTCCGGTCACGCCAACCAGACGCAGCCGGTCAGAGGGTTCGTTATAAAAACGTCCCGCCAGCGCAGAGAGACGTTCATTCAACTGGCTGAGATAGATGACCGGCACGCCGTGCATTTCACGGATTTCACCGTCAGTGGCCTCATCTTTTGCCTCAGCAATAATGGCAGCTACACCTTGCGCTATCGCCTGCGGGATATACCGACGCCCGTCCGCCTGATGACCCACTACTGCCACAAAAAGATCGCCCGACGCCGCCAAACGGCTGTCGAGTACCATCTCTCGCAGTACTCGCGCAGGTAAACCAGATACCCACGGAGCAAGAAGGTCGCGCAAATTACGATCTGCCACCTGTTCCCTCGCCTTGATTAATCACAAATTCACTTTTCTCGCCCGTTGCCAGCGCATCCGGCTCGATGTTCATGGTGCGCAGTACGCCGCCCATGATGGCACCGAAGACCGGCGCGGAAACGGCGCCACCGTAGTATTTACCCGCCTGTGGATCGTTGATGACCACCACCAGCGCAAAACGCGGATTACTCGCAGGCGCAACGCCTGCAGTGTATGCAATGTATTTATTGATGTAGCGGCCATCTGGCCCCACTTTTTTCGCCGTACCGGTTTTGATCGCAATACGATAACCTTTGATCGCCGCCTTCACGCCGCCGCCGCCAGGCAGCGCAACGCTTTCCATCATGTGAACGACGGTACGGACGATCGATTCCGGGAAGATACGCTCACCGGGCACCGGGGGATCAACTTTGGTAATTGAGAGCGGGCGATAGACGCCATAGCTGCCAATCGTTGCATAGACACGCGCCAACTGTAACGGCGTTACCATTAGCCCGTAGCCGAAAGAGAAGGTGGCCCTCTCTATGTCAGACCACCGTTGTTTTTGAGGATATAAGCCACTGCGTTCTCCGACCAACCCCAAATTGGTCGCTTTTCCCAGCCCAAAACGTGAGTAAGTTTCTACCAACGCTGAGGACGGCATCGCTAACGCCAGCTTGGAAACGCCGACGTTACTCGACTTCTGTAAAACCCCGGTGAGGGTCAATTCGCTGTAACGCGCCACGTCTTTGATTTCGTGACCGTTAATTCGGTAAGGAATGGTATTGAGCACGGTATTTTCATTGACGATGCCGCGCTGCAGGGCCGTCATCACTACCATCGGTTTTACCGTTGAACCCGGCTCGAAGACGTCAGTGATGGCGCGGTTACGCATGGCATCTTTGGCCGTGCCGGTAAAGTTGTTCGGGTTGTAGGACGGGCTGTTGGCCATCGCCAGGACTTCACCGGTGCTGACATCCACCAGTACCGCACTACCGGATTCCGCTTTGTTAAAGGCCACGGCGTTGTTCAGTTCCCGGTAGACCAGCGCCTGTAAACGCTCGTCAATACTCAGCGCAAGGTTGTGCGCCGCCTGGCTATCCGTGGAAGAGATATCTTCAATCACGCGGCCATAGCGATCTTTACGCACCACGCGCTCGCCCGGTTGGCCGGTCAGCCATTTATCAAAGCTCTTCTCAACGCCTTCGATACCCTGGCTGTCAACGTTGGTGAAGCCGATCAGGTGGGCAGTCACTTCCCCGGACGGGTAGTAGCGACGCGACTCTTCACGAAGGTGAATGCCGGGCAGCTTCAGTTTTTTGATGTAATCGGCCATATCAGGGTTAACCTGACGCGCCAGATAGATAAAGCGCCCTTTCGGGTTGGCATTAACGCGCGCCGCCAGCTGATCGAGCGGCATTTTCAGCGCGTCTGACAGCGCTTTCCAGCGGTTATCCAGCGAGATCCCGCCAGCATCATGCAGCTCTTTAGGATCCGCCCAGATCGCTTTTACCGGCACGCTGACCGCCAGCGGACGCCCCGAGCGATCGGTGATCAAACCACGCGACGTCGAGACTTCCTGAACGCGAAGAGAGCGCATATCACCCTGACGCACCAGCATGTCAGGCGCTATGATCTGCAGCCACGCCACGCGGCCCAGCAGGAAACCCAGCGCCAGTAAAATGCAGCCGCACAGCAACGCAAAACGCCAGCTGATAAAGCTGGCCTGTTCTTCCTGACGTTTTGGTTTTAGCGCCTTCGCCGCGGATTTCATGCGTCGCGTTTTTCCTTATTTTTGTACTACGATATTTTCCTGAGAAGGATCAACATGCTGCATCTGCAGCTTTTCCGTTGCGATCCGTTCAACCCGGCTGTGATCGCCGAGCGCATTTTCTTCGAGGATCAGATTTCGCCACTCGATATCCAGCGCATCACGCTCCAGCACCAGCTGTTCGCGCTGCGCCGTTAATAAACGGGTATGGTGAGCGGTGGTCACGACGGTGACCGCCGACACAATGATGCAAATAAACAGGCACAGTGGCAGCTTGCCGAAACGCAACAGATCGTCCCAGATGACGCCAGGTAAAGCATGACGCTCGTTGCTGCTTAGCGTCCCTTTAACCTTGCTTAAGGTATCTGCCACCTTGCCAATCATGCGTTGGTCCTTTCTGCAATACGCAACACTGAACTACGGGCGCGTGGGTTCTCTTCCACTTCTGCTTCGCCTGGCATTAATTTGCCCAATGCGCGCAGCTGACGACCACCCAGCTTTTTAAGCTGCTCTTCCGTCATCGGTAACCCGACCGGAACCTGCGGGCCGCGGCTTTGCTCGCGCATAAAGCGCTTCACAATGCGATCTTCCAGCGAGTGGAAGCTGATAATGGACAGACGACCGCCAGGGGCGAGCACGCCGAGCGAACTCTTCAGCGCCTGCTCGATCTCGTCCAGCTCGCTGTTAACCCAGATGCGAACCGCCTGGAAGGTACGGGTGGCAGGATGCTTATACTTGTCCTTCACCGGAGTGGCCGCCGCGATCACCTCCGCCAGCTCTTTGGTGCGGGTCATCGGCTCAACGCGGTTGCGCTCAACGATGGCGCGGGCAATACGCTTGCCAAAACGCTCTTCGCCAAAGGTTTTGATCACCCAGGCGATATCGGCTTCATCGGCGGTTTGCAGCCACTCGGCGGCGGACTGGCCGCGGGTGGGATCCATACGCATGTCCAGCGGACCATCGCGCATAAAGGAGAAGCCGCGTTCAGCATCGTCAAGCTGCGGTGAGGAGACGCCAAGATCGAGAAGAATGCCGTCGATCTTGCCGGTTAAACCGCGCTCGCTGACGTAATCAGCCAGCGCTGAGAAAGGACCATGAACGATGGAAAAGCGTGGATCATCGATGGTTTTTGCCACCTCAATCGCCTGTGGATCGCGATCGATTGCCAGCAAACGGCCTTCCGCTCCCAGTTGGGAGAGGATCAAACGTGAATGACCACCCCGGCCAAAAGTGCCATCAATATAGATGCCATCAGGACGAATATTCAGGCCATTGACGGCCTCATCCAGTAGCACCGTCGTATGTTTATAATTTTCCATCATATTTATAGAGACAAATCCTGCAATCGTTCCGACAATGTTGCGGAATCAGACTGCTCTGCGTCGATATCTTCCTTGACCCGTTGATACCAGGCCGTTTCATCCCACAGTTCAAATTTATTGAACTGTCCGACCAGCATCACTTCTTTTGTCAGACCGGCATGTTGCCGCAGCACAGGCGCAATCAACAGACGCCCCGCGCTGTCCATCTGACATTCACTGGCATGACCCAATAACAGCCGCTGCACGCGGCGTTCCTGCGGGTTCATGCTCGACAGTCGAGACAGCTTTTGCTCAATGATTTCCCATTCAGGCAAGGGGTAAAGCAGCAGGCAGGCGTGGTTGATGTCAATGGTGCAGACCATTTGACCAGAAGCGCTCTCGTTCAGCTGGTCGCGATATCGTGTTGGAACCGATAAACGCCCTTTGCTGTCGAGATTGACTAACGTCGCTCCACGGAACATGCCAGTCTCACCCCTCCTCACCACTTTTACCCACAAATTCCCACTAAAGGGAGTTTACGGAGCGATGGAAAAGCTTGTCAAGCCAGGACTTCCGCCACATCAGTCTAAATGTTACTGATTTACGAACGGAAGTTAATCAGGCTATTAACCGCACAACTGGCGAGGCAAAATTAACGTGATGAATATTTGTGAGAAAAAACTCGAATATGCATACCAGCGTTAAAAATCACTCATCTCATCGCAACGAAATATAAAGTGTCAGTTTGCGACGCGGGCGGCATTTTAAGCCATATTGTCAGGGGATAACAGCGCCAGATTCAACGCAGCCGCCGTGCCGGCGGCGCGTAAACGAAGAGAGAGACAACGCAAGGGAAAAAATGGCTGATAATTCAGCAACAGGGATCGGTTGTGTAACAAAATAATACAATTAATGTCATCACTGGCAATTAAATAAACATGAGATGCCATTTTAAATAGCTAACAGAAATTAAAAGCGTAGCAGGCGATGTTTTTTAGAGAATTATCTTAAAAAGAATAAGGGATTACGGAACGGATGAATTGCAATAAATTCAGGGCAGTTTTCACTGCCCTGCCACGCTTACGTACGGCTTAATATGCCGCGACGATAGAGGTTGCGGCGAATGCGCGTTAGCCCTGGTTTCGGCTTGCGCGGCTCATCGAGGCTCGCCAGCACAATCTCCAGCACTCTTTCCGCCACGTCGCGATGACGCTGAGCAACAGCCAGCACCGGACACTGCAGGAAATCGAGCAGTTCGTGATCGCCAAATGTCGCAATCGCCAGATCCGAAGGCAGCTTGCCTTCGCGGCGCAACGTGACGTCCATGACCCCTTGCAGCAGCGCAAAAGAGGTCGTGAACAGCGCCTGCGGCATCGGATGGGTTTCCAGCCACTTCTCAAACAGCTGCGCCGAGGCTTCACGCTCGTAGCTGTTGGCATAGAGGAAATCCACTTTACGCGGATCGTCTTTCCAGGCAGTGCGGAAACCCTGCTCTCGCAGGAAGCTCACGGAGAGTTCAGGCAACGCCCCCAGATAGAGAACATTTTCCGCCGGGAAGGTTCGCAGCTCCGCCGCCAGCATCTCGGCATCATCCTGATCGGCACCCACGACGCTTGTAAAATGCTCGCGATCTAAGGCGCGGTCGAGGGCGACAATAGGAAACGAATCATTCGCCCAGCGCTGGTAAAACGGATGTTCCGGCGGTAACGAGGTTGAAACGATAATGGCATCGACCTGACGCTGCAGCAGATGCTCAATGCAGCGCATTTCGTTATCGGGCTGATCTTCCGAGCAGGCGATCAACAGTTGATAGCCGCGCTGGCGCGCCTGGCGCTCAAGATAGTTTGCGATCCGGGTGTAACTGGTGTTTTCCAGATCCGGGATCACCAGGCCGATCGAACGGGTGCGCCCGGCGCGTAAACCTGCCGCGACAGCATTCGGGTGGTAGTTATGTTCACGCACCACGGCCATGACTTTTTCAACGGTCTTGTCGCTGACCCGATACTGCTTCGCTTTACCGTTAATCACATAGCTTGCCGTCGTTCGCGACACGCCGGCGAGCCTGGCGATTTCATCCAGTTTCACAATTGCCCCTTAAAAAGTATAAAAGAGTCCATGACCTTGCCAGGGTTAAGACTAAAACTTGTAACATCTAAGCGCAGAATAGTCTGTGCGGCAACCGCTTTTGTCTGTACAACGGCATCCGGGCGCAAAAAAAAGCCCGGTTAATCGCACCGGGCAATAGAGAGGCGAACTTTTTATCCTTAACGCATCACTTTGTCGCCGCGGGAGAGTCCCACAACGCCTGAACGCGCCACTTCAACAATTTTTGCGACATCCCGCACCGAGGCGAGGAAGGCATCGAGCTTATCGCTGGTGCCGGCAAGCTGAACAGTATAGATAGAGGGGGTGACGTCAATGATCTGCCCGCGGAAAATATCCGCATTGCGTTTCACCTCTTCACGCCCGTAACCGGTGGCCTGAATTTTCACCAGCATGATCTCGCGTTCAACGTAAGCCCCCTGCCCCAGCTCGCTGACGCGTAAGACATCAACCAGCTTGTGCAGCTGCTTTTCGATCTGCTCGAGCACCTTGGCATCCCCGACCGTTTGAATAGTCATACGGGAAAGCGTTGGATCGTCCGTCGGGGCCACCGTCAGGCTTTCAATGTTATAGCCGCGCTGTGCGAAGAGCCCAATCACGCGCGACAGCGCCCCGGACTCGTTTTCCAGTAATACAGATAATATCCGGCGCATATCAGGTTCTCTCCGTTTTGCTTAACCACATTTCATCCATACCGCCGCCACGAATATGCATCGGATAAACATGCTCAGTGCCATCCACAACCACATCAACAAAGACCAGGCGGTTATTTTTAACGTGCTCAAGGGCTTCACCGAGCTTCGCTTCCAGTTCTGCCGGATTGCTGATGCGCATGCCAATGTGGCCGTAGGCTTCTGCCAGACGCACAAAATCAGGCAACGAATTCATATACGACTGGGAATGGCGTCCGGAATAGATCATGTCCTGCCACTGCTTCACCATGCCCAGGTAGCCGTTGTTCAGATTGAGCACCAGCACCGGCAGCTCATACTGCAGCGCGGTGGAGAGTTCCTGAATGTTCATCTGGATACTGCCATCGCCGGTCACGCAGACCACCGTCTCTGCGGGTAACGCCAGCTTAACGCCCAACGCGGCAGGCAGGCCAAAGCCCATAGTGCCGAGGCCGCCGGAGTTAATCCAACGACGTGGCTTATCAAATGGATAGTAGAGCGCGGCAAACATCTGGTGCTGGCCGACGTCCGAGGTAACGTAAGCTTCGCCTTTGGTCAGCCGCCAGATCGTTTCGATCACCGCCTGCGGCTTGATGCTCTCGCTTTGAGTGTCGTACTTCAGGCACTGACGCGCACGCCACTGCTCAATTTGCAGCCACCAGTCACGAATATCATCGAGCGGTTGGGCATAGTTTTCCTGTGCAAGCAGCTCCAGCATCTGATCCAGTACCTGACGCGCATCGCCCACAATCGGCACATCCGCCGGAACGGTTTTGGAAATAGAGGTAGGATCGATGTCGATGTGCAGCACCGTCGCATTCGGGCAATACTTCGCCAGATTATTCGTGGTGCGATCGTCAAAGCGCACCCCCACGGCAAAGATGACATCGGAATTGTGCATCGTCATGTTGGCTTCATACGTGCCGTGCATGCCAAGCATGCCGAGCGCCTGACGATGTGTGGCCGGGAACGCGCCGAGCCCCATTAATGAAGAGGCCACCGGCAGATTCAGCTTTTCGATAAGCGTTCGCAGCTGTGCTTCACACCGGGCGTTCACCGCCCCGCCGCCCACATAGACCACCGGCTTTTTTGCCGTTGCCAGGGTTTGCAGGGCGCGCTTGATCTGGCCCTTGTGCCCCTGAGTCGTTGGGTTGTAGGAGCGCATGCTGACCGACTCCGGCCAGACATAAGGCAGTTTATTGGCCGGATTCAGAATATCTTTGGGAAGGTCAACCACCACCGGTCCCGGACGTCCGCTGGCCGCCAGCCAGAAGGCCTTTTTCAGCACGCCCGGAATATCTTCCGTCTGCTTGACCAGGAAACTGTGTTTCACCACCGGGCGCGAGATACCCACCATGTCGCACTCCTGAAAGGCATCATAACCAATCAGCGAGGTCGCAACCTGGCCAGAGAGCACCACCATTGGAATGGAATCCATATACGCGGTAGCGATACCCGTAATGGCGTTGGTCGCGCCAGGGCCGGATGTCACCAGCACCACGCCCACCTCACCTGTCGCGCGCGCCAGTCCGTCGGCCATATGCACGGCAGCTTGCTCATGACGCACCAGGACATGATCGATACCGCCAACGGTATGTAGTGCGTCGTAAATATCGAGGACCGCGCCCCCAGGGTAACCGAACACTTGCTTCACGCCCTGATCGATCAACGATCGGACGACCATTTCGGCGCCAGACAACATCTCCATGATTTGCCTCCAGGCTTATCGTTTCAGACGGACAGAAGAACCAGATACTGAGCCGTCTTTATTGTCAGGGTTTCCCCTGGCGATTTTTATTGTGCAGAGTGACAGTTACCATAACCGCTCGCCGGAAGGCAGGCAATTAGCAAACCCTGGCTGGCGCATTAACCTAAAAGAAGAAATAAGAGGTATTAATATTTGTTATGGATAAATCTACTACGATAACGAAGAGGAGTGAGCGTTCATCATTTAAAAAGGGAGAAGCACAGTAATTCATGCATTTTCACTGCCAGCAAGCGGCAGTGAAAAATCCTCAAGCAGGATAAAATTTCATAAATAAAATAAAAGACAGGATAAATAACAAAAATATTGAAATTTATTCTGACGACATTTACCGGCGGCAAACGCTTACCAGTAACTCCTCCATCCACTGATGGCCCTTATCGCGACCGGCCGCTTCATGCCATGAAAGGTAGCAGGTCCGCGAGTTAAGGCTCAGAGGCAACGGCATAATGCGTAAATTTAGCGGCTCGGCAAACTCTTCAACCAGCCAGCGCGGGGCAATAGCGACAAGGTGAGTTTGTGAGACAATATTTAATACACTGACCATCGCCATTCCCTGATAAGCCACGCAGGCCTGCTTATCCGGCGTGTCATACCACGGCTGGCTAAATGAGGCGTAACGATCGAGGGCTACCACCGCATGTTGCTCGCGGTAAATATCGCTTTCTTGCAGCATACCATTCAGGCGCGGATGGCTCTTGCTGGTGACCAGAACCATTTCATCCTTGAATAACGGTACACAGGAAAACTCAGGGCGGCGAAACTCTTCGTAGCCGATAACAAACTCCGTTTCCTGATAGCGTAGCTGATGCTCCGTATTCTGATTAAGGGATGACTTAAAAACTAACTGAATATTAGGCGCTACCTGCTCAACCTTATTATAAATAAGTGAGGTGAGGTAATTATCCAGAGGGCTACAAACACACAGATGGAATATACGTTCGCTGCTGCTGGAGTCAAAGCCCGATCCCGGTAATTCATTCTGCACAAGCTGCAGCGCCTGGCGTACCGATGCAAACAGCTGATAGGCGCGGGCTGTAGGCTGGATACCGCGGCCATAACGAACAAATAATTCGTCGTTAAACATAACCTTGAGCCTTGCAACGGCATTGCTGACAGCGGGTTGCGACATCCCCAGCGACTGGGCGGCACGCGTAATATTTTGCTCCTGCATTACCGCATCAAAGACCGTTAAAAGATTCAGGTCCACCGTGCGCAGTTGGGGTTTTGTCCCCTCTGCCACAGACGATTTTTCGCTACTTTCTTCAGACATATCCTGCTCCACTGTCACGCTGAACTCCCTTTGCTCGTGTACAACAATAAATTTAAAAAATATGATTTATCACGCATATAAAACAAGCTAAAGAGAAATGTTACAAATTAGGAATATATAAATACCCGTCGGCGGTGACAGGGTTACGGTATAAGAAAAGAAAACACGCTTAAGAAAAAACAAAACATATCGATTAGTTTATATTGTAAATGAAATCATAAATCACACAAATAAACAACAAGGCAATCCGTTAAGTACTAATTAAGTTTTAATAAAACATTACCAGCAATCTAATTAAAATGATTAACATTTTATTATCAGGATAGCCACCTTTGCCTCAAGTTTGATCAACGCATCAGGGTAACTTAATGAAAGATAAAGAATTGAAAACCCATGATTATTGTTTCTAAAATTTAAATAAGTGCAATAAAATATATTTAAATAATTCCAGCGATAAAAACCACGACATAAATCAGAAGAACAAAATTGCCATACAGGGAAAATCCAGCACAATAAGCTAATTTCACCCTCGTGAGTCAGGGGCGCCAATGGGCGTTTTCGCATCGAAAGGGTTGACATCAATCTGCGTATCCAGTACCACTAAAAGCATATCTTACTTATCTGGGACATGATTCATGATTCACAGCATTCGTTTCACCGGTCTACTACTACTAAACGCATCCACTGTGCGCGGTAGACTGGCGGGCGAAATTCAGCGTTGAATCGTTCCCTGGTTAAGACAAAAAACCCGCGCCACTGCGCGGGTTTTTTTATGCTCGTAGCAAGGCGCCCAAATTCAGACAAGGACCTAACCCATGAGCCAGCAAGTCATTATTTTCGATACGACCTTACGTGACGGTGAACAGGCATTACAGGCAAGCCTGAGCGTTAAAGAGAAATTGCAGATTGCTCTGGCCCTTGAACGTATGGGCGTAGACGTGATGGAAGTCGGCTTCCCGGTCTCTTCTCCCGGTGATTTTGAGTCCGTGCAGACCATCGCCCGCACCATCAAAAACAGCCGGGTCTGCGCCCTGGCTCGCTGCGTCGAGAAAGATATCGATGTCGCCGCCGAGTCGCTGAAAGTCGCCGAAGCTTTCCGCATTCATACCTTTATTGCCACCTCGCCGATGCATATCGCCACCAAGCTGCGCAGTACGCTGGATGAGGTGATCGAGCGCTCTATCTATATGGTAAAACGCGCCCGCAATTATACCGACGACGTTGAGTTCTCCTGTGAGGATGCAGGCCGTACGCCGATTGAAGATCTGGCCCGCGTGGTTGAAGCGGCCATCCGTGCCGGTGCTACCACCATCAACATCCCTGATACCGTCGGCTACACCATGCCGTTCGAATTCTCCAACATCATTACCGGCCTGTATGAGCGCGTGCCGAATATTGATAAAGCCATTATCTCCGTTCACACCCACGACGATTTAGGCCTGGCGGTGGGTAACGCCATCGCCGCGGTCCATGCCGGCGCACGCCAGGTTGAAGGCGCGATGAACGGCATCGGTGAGCGCGCCGGTAACTGTTCACTGGAAGAAGTGATCATGGCGATCAAAGTGCGCAAAGACATCATGAACGTGCAGACCCGCATCAATCACCAGGAAATCTGGCGCACCAGCCAGACCGTCAGCCAGATCTGCAACATGCCAATCCCGGCGAACAAAGCGATCGTTGGCACCGGCGCCTTCGCCCACTCCTCCGGTATCCACCAGGACGGCGTGCTGAAGAACCGTGAAAACTACGAAATCATGACGCCAGAATCCATCGGTCTGAATCAGGTGCAGTTGAACCTGACCTCCCGCTCTGGCCGTGCGGCGGTTAAACACCGTATGGAAGAGATGGGTTACAAAGATACCGACTACAACATGGATCACCTGTACGACGCCTTCCTGAAGCTGGCCGATAAAAAGGGTCAGGTCTTTGATTACGATCTGGAAGCGCTGGCGTTTATCAACAAACAGCAGGAAGAGCCAGAGCATTTCCGTCTGGACTACTTCAGCGTGCAGTCGGGCTCAAGCGACATCGCTACCGCCTCCGTCAAGCTGGCCTGCGGCGAAGAGATTAAAGCCGAAGCGGCTAACGGCAACGGTCCGGTCGATGCCATCTATCAGGCCATTAACCGCGTCACCGATTACGACGTTGAGCTGGTCAAATACGATCTGACGGCGAAAGGCCAGGGCAAAAACGCGCTGGGTCAGGTCGACATCGTGGTCAACTATAACGGGCGTCGCTTCCACGGCGTGGGCCTCGCGACCGATATCGTCGAATCCTCCGCCAAAGCCATGGTTCACGTCCTGAACAACATCTGGCGTGCCGCGGAAGTTGAAAAAGAGTTGCAACGCAAAGCTCAGAATAAAGAGAACAAAAAGGAAACCGTGTAATGTCGAAGAATTACCATATTGCTGTGTTGCCGGGTGACGGAATTGGCCCGGAAGTTATGGCACAGGCGCTGAAGGTTCTGGAAGCTGTCCGCACCCGTTTTGCGATGAAAATTACCACCAGCCACTATGACGTGGGCGGTATCGCGATCGATAACCAGGGTACGCCGCTGCCGCAGGCAACGGTGACCGGCTGTGAGAATGCCGACGCGGTATTGTTCGGTTCCGTGGGTGGCCCGAAATGGGAACACCTGCCGCCAGCTGAGCAGCCAGAGCGCGGCGCGCTGCTGCCGTTGCGTAAACACTTCAAGCTGTTCAGCAACCTGCGCCCGGCCAAACTGTATCAGGGGCTGGAAGAGTTCTGCCCGCTGCGCGCCGATATCGCCGCTAACGGCTTCGACATTCTGTGCGTCCGTGAACTGACCGGCGGCATCTACTTCGGTCAGCCGAAAGGCCGTGAAGGCAGCGGTCAGCACGAGAAAGCCTTTGATACCGAGGTGTATCACCGTTTTGAGATCGAGCGCATCGCCCGTATCGCATTCGAATCTGCCCGCAAACGCGGCCATAAAGTGACCTCTATTGATAAAGCGAACGTGCTGCAATCCTCAATCCTGTGGCGCGAAATCGTCAACGAAATCGCTCAGGAGTACCCGGACGTTCAGCTGTCGCATATGTATATCGACAACGCCACCATGCAGCTGATTAAAGATCCGTCCCAGTTCGACGTGCTGCTGTGTTCCAACCTGTTCGGCGACATTCTCTCCGACGAGTGCGCGATGATCACCGGTTCCATGGGCATGCTGCCATCCGCCAGCCTGAACGAAGAAGGTTTTGGCCTGTACGAACCGGCAGGCGGCTCCGCGCCGGACATCGCAGGCAAAAATATTGCTAACCCGATTGCGCAGATCCTCTCCCTGGCACTGCTGCTGCGCTACAGCCTGAATGCTGACGACGCGGCAACGGCCATCGAAAGCGCCATCAACCGCGCGCTGGAAGAAGGCATTCGCACCGGTGATTTGGCCCGTGGTGCGGC
Source organism: Leclercia adecarboxylata (assembly GCF_023639785.1). Classification (NCBI taxonomy): domain Bacteria; kingdom Pseudomonadati; phylum Pseudomonadota; class Gammaproteobacteria; order Enterobacterales; family Enterobacteriaceae; genus Leclercia; species Leclercia adecarboxylata. The sequence goes on along the minus strand of NZ_CP098325.1, from coordinate 730,866 downwards.
CGCAGTCGGTACTGATGAAATGGGTGATATCATCGCCCGCTATGTCGCTGAAGGGGTGTAATCATGGCGAAGACGTTGTACGAAAAATTGTTTGATGCGCACGTGGTCTTCGAAGCGCCGAACGAAACCCCACTGCTCTATATCGACCGCCACCTGGTGCATGAAGTGACGTCGCCACAGGCGTTTGATGGCCTGCGCGCGCACCATCGTCCGGTGCGTCAGCCCGGTAAAACCTTTGCGACGATGGATCATAACGTTTCGACGCAGACCAAAGACATCAACGCCTCCGGTGAGATGGCGCGTATTCAGATGCAGGAGCTGATTAAGAACTGCAAAGAGTTCGGCGTTGAGCTGTACGACCTGAATCACCCGTATCAGGGGATTGTCCACGTGATGGGCCCTGAGCAGGGCATCACCCTGCCGGGAATGACCATCGTCTGCGGCGACTCCCATACTGCGACCCACGGTGCGTTCGGCGCGCTGGCGTTCGGTATCGGCACCTCGGAAGTAGAACATGTGCTGGCGACCCAGACCCTGAAACAGGGCCGCGCGAAGACCATGAAAATCGAAGTCACCGGCGAGGCCGCTCCGGGCATCACCGCAAAAGACATTGTGCTGGCGATCATCGGTAAGACCGGCAGCGCAGGCGGCACCGGCCATGTGGTGGAGTTTTGCGGCAGCGCAATCCAGGCCCTGAGCATGGAAGGCCGCATGACCCTGTGCAACATGGCCATTGAAATGGGGGCGAAAGCCGGGCTGGTTGCGCCGGATGAGACCACCTTCGCTTATGTCAAAGATCGTCTCCATGCCCCTAAAGGTCAGCATTACGATGACGCGGTTGCGTACTGGAAAACCCTGAAAACTGACGAAGGCGCGGTGTTCGACACCGTTGTCACCCTGCAGGCCGAAGCGATTGCGCCTCAGGTCACCTGGGGCACTAACCCGGGTCAGGTGATCTCCGTAAATGACAGCATTCCCGATCCGGCCTCGTTTGCCGATCCGGTTGAGCGCGCCAGCGCAGAGAAAGCGCTGGCCTATATGGGCCTGAAACCGGGCGTGCCGCTGACCGACGTGAGCATTGATAAAGTATTTATTGGCTCCTGCACCAACTCGCGCATTGAAGATCTGCGCGCGGCGGCAGAAGTGGCGAAAGGTCGTAAAGTGGCGCCGGGCGTACAGGCGCTGGTAGTGCCTGGTTCCGGCCCGGTAAAAGCGCAGGCAGAGGCCGAAGGTCTGGATAAGATTTTCATTGAAGCAGGCTTTGAGTGGCGTCTGCCGGGTTGCTCCATGTGTCTGGCCATGAACAACGATCGCCTGAATCCGGGCGAGCGCTGCGCCTCCACCAGCAACCGTAACTTTGAAGGTCGTCAGGGGCGCGGTGGGCGCACACATCTGGTTAGCCCGGCAATGGCCGCGGCCGCCGCAGTGACCGGCCATTTCGCTGATATTCGCAGCCTGAAATAAGGAGACCATCATGGCAGAGAAATTTACCCAACATACTGGCCTGGTGGTCCCTCTGGACGCGGCTAACGTCGATACCGACGCCATCATTCCGAAGCAGTTTTTGCAGAAGGTCACCCGCACCGGTTTTGGCGCACATCTGTTTAACGACTGGCGTTTTCTGGATGACAAAGGCGAAGTGCCAAACCCGGAGTTCGTGCTGAACTTCCCGGCATTTAAAGGCGCCTCGATCCTGCTGGCGCGGGAAAACTTCGGCTGTGGTTCCTCGCGTGAACATGCGCCGTGGGCGCTGACCGATTACGGTTTCAAGGTGGTGATTGCGCCGAGCTTTGCCGACATCTTCTACGGCAACAGCTTCAACAACCAGCTCCTGCCGGTCACCCTGAGCGACGAGCAGGTCGACGAGCTGTTTACATTAGTGCAAAACAACCCGGGTGTTACTTTTGAAGTGGATCTGGAAGCGCAGGTGGTCAAAGCCGGAGAAAAAACCTACAGCTTTAACATCGACGCGTTCCGCCGCCACTGCATGATTAACGGCCTGGACAGCATCGGGCTGACCCTGCAGCACGAAGACGCCATTGCTGCTTACGAGAGCAAACAGCCCGCCTTTATGAGCTAACGCTTTAACCCGCATGATAAAAAGTCCATTGCACGAGCAATGGACTTTTTTTATTCAGACATCTTTTACCCGCCAGGTGAGCACCAGGGTCACCAGCGAAATCCCCGCAATGACCATGTAAACCGCAGAATGTCCGTAGCTTTGCGCCAGCGCCCCCTGGATAATCCCCGCCAGAATCACGCCGGTTGAAATGCTGTTGGTAAACAACGTTGTGGCAGAGCCCGCCCGTCCCGGCATCAAATCCTGGAACCAGAGCATGCCAATCCCGGCGATGATACCGATAAAGACCGCGTTAAACAGTTGCAGGGCGAGCAGCGCTTCACGGCTGTGAAACAGGATCAACCCCAGATAAAACAGCACACCCGCCGCCACCGCCACCACCATCATCCGGCGTTTACCAAAATATTTCACGTAGTAGCCCGCAAGGATCATCGCCGGGATTTCCAGCCCGGCGGCGGTGCCCATTAAGATCCCGGCCAGCTTGTCCGGCAGGCCCAGATCGCTGCTGATCCACAGGGGCATATCGATGATATACATGGTGTTGCAGGTCCACATCAGCGTGGAGGCGATAAACAGCCTGCGGACATTTTTATTTTTCCAGCCGCTTACCTCCGTCACCGGAACGGCAGTCGTCGATTCCACCCTCGCAACGGAAGGCAGTGCGAAGGCAATCAGCCCCAGGCTGATTGCAAAAATGGCCGCCGCAATGGAGAACATGGCGGTAAAGCCGTAGTTAAGCGCCAGCATGAATGCCAGCGGCGGGCCGATAACCCAGGCCAGCGAAAGCTGGGCACGCATCACCGAGCTGAACATCACCACTTCGCGCGCGGAGCTGTCGGCATATTCCCGCGCCAGAGCAAACAGCTGCGGCATGGCGGTATTGGCCAGTGCAGCCAGCAGCACGCCGCAGGTTAATAAGGTCAGATAATGACGGTTAAAGGCAAACAGCAGCGCGTTGCCAATCGCCATCGCGCAGCAAAAGAGGATTAACTTGCGGCGATCGCCCTGGCTGTCGGAGCGCTTCGCCAGCCAGAGGCTGACCAGGATCCCGGCGACGGCATTGACGGTATAGAACAGCCCCACCCAGAACGGCTGAGCGCCCACCTCGCGGCTCAGGAACAGGCTCAGGGTCGGCGCCTGCAGTGCCCCGGCTACGCCCATCATAAAAGCCACCATTAAAAAAGCGGCGTAAACACCGTTGAGGCGGCGTCCCATCGTCATTAACCAGAGCATTCCCTATTCCCTTTAGCGCACGTGAAAACGAAAAAAGCCAGCAGATGATACCTGCTGGCGTGGTGATTAGCACCAATACTCAGTCACACATGACAGAAGCAATTCAGCGTTCCGAGGTCGACGTTGTCACCTCCCACTGCATCAGATCTTCCAGTATTTTCAGCCGCTGTTCTGCGCACCGGCGGGCCAGCCAGGACACTCCCTTTGTCGCTGAGAAGTACTGGCGGTAAAACTGATTTGTGGCAGACCTCTTCATAATCACCTCCTCGCTTCATCGAAGTGAATTATTGGCTTAATATAGGGATTAATAAATTGCTGATTTTTTGTCAGGAGTTCCTCTTTTATGTCTTCTGGTCGTCTGCAACAACAATTCATCCGCCTGTGGCAGTGCTGTGACGGCCAGACCCGGGAGACCACGCTCAGCGAGCTGGCCGATCTGCTCAGCTGTTCGCGTCGTCATATGCGGACCCTGCTTAACACTATGCAGCAGCAGGGATGGCTGAGCTGGGAAGCCGAAGCCGGGCGCGGCAAGCGTTCGCGCCTTACCTTCCTCTACACCGGGCTCGCGCTACAGCAACAGCGGGCGGAAGATCTGCTCGAGCAGGATCGCATCGAGCAGCTGGTGCAGCTGGTCGGCGATAAGGCCGCGGTGCGCCAGATGCTGGTTTCCCATCTCGGACGTAGCTTCCGTCAGGGCAAACATATCCTGCGCGTGCTCTATTATCGTCCGATGAAAAACCTTTTACCGGGCAGTGCGTTACGGCGATCGGAAACCCATATGGCACGGCAGATATTTAGCGGTCTGACGCGCATAAATGAGGAAAATGGGGAACTGGAAGCCGACATTGCGCACCACTGGCAGCAGCTCTCCCCGTTGCACTGGCGGTTTTTTTTACGGCCAGGCATCCATTTTCATCACGGACGCGAGCTGGAGATGGCCGATGTCATCGCCACGCTGCAGCGCGCCCGTGAATTACCTCTTTACTCGCACATCAGCCGGATCCAGTCCCCCACGGCCTGGACCCTCGATATTGAGCTCTCCCAGCCCGACCGCTGGCTGCCGTGGCTGCTGGGATATGTGCCGTCGATGATCCTGCCGCGCGAATGGGAAACCATGCCCAACTTTACCGGCCATCCCGTGGGAACAGGGCCTTACGCCGTTTCCCGCAATAACAATAATCAGCTGAAGATCCGCGCCTTTGAGGACTACTTTGGCTATCGGGCCTTGATTGACGAAGTGAACGTCTGGGTGTTGCCGGATCTCAATGAAGAGCTGAGCGTCGGCCTGACCCTGGAAGGGCCAACGGAGGGGGAAAAGGCAGTCGAGAGCCGCCTCGAAGAGGGGTGCTACTATCTGTTGTTCGATGCCCGCTCTCATCGCGGTGCCAGCCCCGAGGTCCGGCAGTGGATAAGCCGCATCCTTTCCCCTGCCAATCTGATCTATCAGGCCGAAGAGATGTATCAGTCCTACTGGTTCCCGGCGTATGGCCTGCTGCCACGCTGGCACCATGCCCGTCCGGGACGCGGCGACAAACCGGCCGGGCTGGAGAGTATCACCCTGACCTTCTACCGGGATCATATTGAACATCGGGTGATCGCCAGAATGATGAGCGAACTGTTGGCAGCCGAGCAGGTGACGCTCAACATTCAGGAGGTCAGCTATGAGGAGTGGCATCGCGGAGAGATCGTCAGCGACATCTGGCTCAACAGCGTCAACTTCACCCTGCCGCTGGATTTCTCGCTGTTCTCGCATCTGTATGAAGTGCCGCTTCTGCAAAACTGCATCGCGCGCGACTGGCAGCAGGATGCCGCACAGTGGCGCGCCGGGGAGATGAATCTTGCGGTCTGGTGCCAGCAACTGCTGGCCCAGCAGGCGATCGTCCCACTGATCCACCACTGGCTGATGATCCAGGGGCAGCGCAGTATGCGCGGTTTAAGGATGAATACGCTGGGCTGGTTTGACTTTAAATCGGCGTGGTTTGCGCCGCCGGAACCATAACACTTTCGTAATATTCACCAAATCATTACAATACCGCCGTTCTCAACGGGGTGCTGCGCGAAAGCGTGTGCTGAGAAAATACCCGTCGAACCTGATCCGGATAACGCCGGCGAAGGGATTTGAGGCTGTCGCTCAAAATCCTTTGCCACTCTCAAACAATGAGGTGCAAAGTGTTCAAAACTGTTCTTCCCCTGCTGGCGCTGGTTGCGCTGCCTGCCGTTGCCAGTCCTGTACTGACGGTCTACACCTACGACTCATTCGCTGCCGACTGGGGCCCTGGCCCGGCGGTCAAAAAGGCCTTTGAAGCCGACTGTAAATGCGAGCTGAAATTCGTGGCGCTGGAAGATGGCGTCTCGCTGCTGAACCGCCTGCGTATGGAAGGTAAAAACAGTAAAGCCGACGTGGTGCTGGGTCTGGATAACAATCTGCTGGAAGCGGCAACCCAGACCGGGCTGTTCGCCAAAAGCGGCGTGGCGACCGATGCGGTTAACGTCCCTGGCGGCTGGAAGAACGACACCTTTGTGCCGTTCGATTACGGCTACTTTGCCTTTGTCTATGACAAAAACAAGCTGAAAAACCCGCCGAAAAGCCTGAAAGAGCTGGTTGAGAGCGACCAGAAATGGCGCGTGATCTATGAAGATCCGCGCACCAGCACGCCGGGGCTGGGCCTGCTGCTGTGGATGCAAAAAGTATATGGCGACAAGACCCCGGAAGCCTGGCAGAAACTGGCCGCCAAAACCGTCACCGTGACCAAAGGCTGGAGCGAAGCCTACGGTCTGTTCCTGAAAGGCGAGAGCGATCTGGTGCTGAGCTACACCACTTCCCCGGCATACCACATCATTGCCGAGAAAAAAGAGAACTACGCGGCCGCTGACTTTGCCGAAGGCCACTATCTGCAGGTGGAAGTCGCCGCCCGTACCGCAGCCAGCAAACAGCCGGAACTGGCCGAGAAGTTCCTGAAATTTATGGTCTCGCCATCGTTCCAGAATGCTATTCCGACCGGCAACTGGATGTACCCGGTGACCAACGTAACGTTACCGGCCGGTTTTGACACCCTGGTGAAACCGCAAACCACGCTGGAATTTACTCCTCAGGAGGTCGCCGGGGAACGAGCAGCATGGATCAGTGAATGGCAACGCGCCGTCAGCCGTTAATCGCCGGCTGGTTACTCCCGGGTTTGCTGGCCGCCATCCTGATGGTGGCCGTCGCCCTGGGGGCTTTTCTGGCGCTGTGGTTTAACGCCCCCGTTACCGATGTCGCGGCGCTGCTGAACGACAGCTATCTGTGGCACGTTATCCGCTTCTCTTTCTGGCAGGCGTTTCTCTCCGCCCTGCTCTCGGTTACGCCCGCCCTGTTTCTTGCCCGCGCCCTCTACCGGCGACGGTTCCCGGGCAGGCAGGCGCTGCTGCGCCTGTGCGCCATGACCCTGATCCTGCCGGTGCTGGTGGCAATATTTGGCATTCTCAGCGTCTACGGGCGTCAGGGCTGGCTGGCCGGACTTTGCCACGCACTCGGGCTGGAGTGGACCTTCTCGCCGTATGGCCTGCAGGGGATCCTGCTGGCGCACGTCTTTTTCAACATGCCGATGGCCACACGCCTGCTGCTGCAGGCGCTGGAGAATATCCCCGGCGAGCAGCGCCAGCTTGCGGCCCAACTCGGGATGCGCGGCTGGTCATTTTTCCGCTTCGTCGAATGGCCGTGGCTGCGCCGTCAGATCCCCCCGGTTGCGGCGCTGATCTTTATGCTCTGCTTTGCCAGCTTCGCTACCGTGCTCTCACTCGGCGGCGGGCCGCAGGCTACCACCATCGAGCTCGCCATCTACCAGGCCCTGAGCTACGACTACGATCCGGGCCGCGCGGCACTGCTTGCCATCGTGCAGATGGTCTGCTGTCTGGGGCTGGTGATGCTGAGTCAGCGGCTGGGGAAAGCCATCCCCGTTGGCAGCAACCAGCTCGCAGGCTGGCGCGATCCGCAGGACAGCCTGCAAAGCCGCCTGGCCGATGGCCTGCTTATTACCCTCGCCCTCCTGCTGTTGCTCCCGCCGCTGCTGGCCGTAGTGGTCGACGGCCTGAATCTCAACCTGCTGTCGGTACTGCAACAGCCGGTACTCTGGCAGGCGCTGGGCACCTCGCTGCGCATTGCGCTCGGTGCCGGGCTACTCTGCGTCCTGCTGACCATGATGCTGTTGTGGACCAGCCGTGAGCTGTATGCCCGCCAGGCAATCGTCGCCGGACAGGCGCTGGATCTCAGCGGCATGCTGATCCTGGCAATGCCCGGCATCGTGCTGGCGAGCGGCTTTTTTCTGCTCTTCAACAGCACCGTCGGCCTGCCCGAATCGGCCGATGGCATTGTCATCTTTACCAACGCCCTGATGGCGATCCCTTACGCGCTGAAGGTGCTGGAAAACCCGATGCGCGATCTCAGCGCCCGCTATACCCTGCTCTGCGACTCCCTGGGGATGCACGGCTGGCAGCGGCTGAAGGTGGTGGAGCTGCGCGCCCTGAAACGCCCGCTGGCCCAGGCCCTTGCCTTTGCCTGCGTGCTGTCGATTGGCGATTTCGGCGTGGTGGCGCTGTTTGGCAACGATGATTTTCGCACTCTGCCGTTCTGGCTTTACCAGCAAATAGGCTCGTACCGCAGCCAGGACGGTGCCGTCACGGCGCTGCTGCTGCTCTTGCTATGCTTTGCGTTATTTACCGTTATCGAAAAACTTCCGGGGCGTGATGTTAAAACTGACTGATGTAACCTGGCTTTATCAGCACCTGCCGATGCGCTTTACCTTGTCCGTGCGCCAGGGGGAACTTATCGCCGTGCTCGGCCCCAGCGGCGCGGGCAAAAGCACGCTCCTCAACCTGATTGCCGGTTTTCTGCAACCGGCCAACGGCAGCATCGCGATCGACGGTCACGATCACACCCGGACGCCGCCTTCACAGCGCCCGGTGTCGATGCTGTTCCAGGAAAATAACCTCTTCACGCATCTGACCGTGCGTCAGAACATTGGCCTCGGCATGCATCCGGGCCTGAAGCTGAGCGCTGCTCAGCAGCAGAAGCTGCGCGACATCGCGATTCAGATGGGGATAGACGATTTGCTGGATCGCCTGCCGGGCGAGCTCTCGGGCGGCCAGCGCCAGCGTGTCGCGCTTGCGCGCTGTCTGGTGCGCGAACAGCCTGTCCTGCTGCTGGATGAGCCCTTCTCGGCACTCGATCCTGCATTACGTCAGGAGATGCTGTTGCTGGTCAAAGAGGTGTGCGAGCGTCAGCGGTTGACGATGCTGATGGTGTCGCACAGCGTGGAAGATGCGCTCAGGATCGCCCCACGGTCAGTGGTGATTGCCGATGGCCGTATCGCCTGGGATGGCGATACGGAACAGCTGGCGAGTGGGAAAGCAAGCGCGTCGCGCCTGCTGGGGATCCACTGACACATTCAGCGGCTGACAACCTTAAGCAGGATCTCGCCATATACCGGCATCAGCGGATGGCGGATAAGCGCCACCAGCGCCACTACGGCGATACCCAGGGTAACGGGGGCCAGCCAGAACAGGCGGCCTCGCGGCAGGTACGCGCTAAGACGATCCGCAGAGGCTTTCCCGCTACGCCACAGCCGCCAACAGAGCCAGGCCGCCAGCCACAGCAGCAGCGCGGTCGCCAGCAGCAGCCATTTAAAGCCCCCACTCTGGGCATCCGCAGGAATATCAATTGCCGCCCCGGCCAGAATGCCCGGCAGGAAGTAAAACGGCGGCCATAAGAGGCAGCCAATCAGGTTCGGCACGATAAATTTGGCGACCGGCAGATCCAGCATCCCCGCCACCATCGGCACCAGCGGACGCGTCGGCCCCACAAAGCGGCCCACCAGAATGGTGAACATGCTGTGTTGATGCAGGGCATGCTCGGTTTTGTCGAGAAGGGCTTTGTTTTTCTTCATGAATGACCAGCGGTGCAGCGGCTTTTTAAAGCGCCAGCCCAGCCAGAATGAGATCCAGTCCCCCAGCAGGCAACCGACGATCCCCGCCAGCCACGCCTGCCAGAAGTTAACCTCGCCGTTGCCAATCAGCGCGCCGAGCCCGGCCATCAGGACCGTGCCGGGCAGGATCAGCCCGACCAGCGCCAGCGATTCCAGAAAGGCCACTAACGCCACAGCGATGAGCGAATAGGTAACGGACTGGGTAATAAAATGTTCCAGCAATGCCTGCATAACAGTTCCGGTCAGGTGACGAAGCAGGGATTCTGCGAACAGAAACCTGCTGCGTCAAGACAACAATTGTCTGAATAGTTTACCGGGTGTGAGCAGGATCCTGTGAATTTGTTTAGTTTTATTTACCTTCTATTCACATCCGGCGCGGAATTCGCTCGGGCTGGCACCGGTGCATTTTTTAAAGACCCGTGAAAAGTAGAGCTGGTCCTCAAAGCCCACGTTACGCCCGACGGTGGCGATCGGCATGCGGGTCGTGCTGAGCAACAGCTTGGCCTGGCTGATGCGCTGATCTTCGCGCCAGCTCAGCACGCTCACCCCCAGCTGCTGCCGGAACAGGTGCGACAGGCGCGAGGGAGACAGGCAGACATGCTGGGCGACGCTGGCGATATCGAACTGGCTGTCCGCCAGATGATCGCTGATGTACTGGCAGGCTTCGCGCACCCGGTGATCCAGCGGCGGATTCAGCGATTCATTGATCGCCTCCATCCGGCGCAACAGGAGCTGCTCCAGCAGATTGATGGCCAGCAGTTCGGCATAGCGCCCCCCGGCCTGTCCGGCCTCAATGATCTGGGCAAAGAGTTCACGAAACTGCGGCTGATGCGCTTCGTCCGGGCGATAGAAGCCGGTATGGGCAAACATCGACGGCCAGGCCAGCCACTCCTGCCAGTAGGCGCGGGGGCGAAAGTAGACCCACTGGTGATACCACTCCCGGGCATCGGGGTGACGGCCATAGTGGTGAATTTCACCCGGTGGAAAGAGCAAAATATCCCCCGGACGGCAGACAAAGGTTTGATCGCCGTTCTTGATGACCCCCTCTCCGCGCACGGTCAGGTTAAGGATATAGCCCTTCATCCCCAGCGGTCGGTCAACGTAAAAATCGAGATACCCTTCCGCCTCAATGGGCGTCAATCCTGCAACCAGATGCGCGTTAAACGAGTAGCCCGGCAGCAGGGGATCGCTTTGCGTTTCAGCCATATTTTCAGTACTCCTGACAGTCCTGAAGGAAACCATTTGTCCATATCATCAAAAGCGGCATAAAAAAGGGGAGCTTAAAGATCGAAAAGGCATCAGCACGCTTTTATGTCCGCCATCATAACGCTTCCGTTGCGATTTATCCGTAACATCGAGCGGGTGGGCAGTAACAAAAGTGTCTATAACCACGGCAGAAATGTCCACATCCATTATTTGCACGGCGTCACACTTTCTCATGTCACAGCAAAATCATCCATAAGATTAGCGGATCCTGCCTGACGATTTTCCCCCTCAATCTCTAATGTTCATTCATATCTGTTTTTTGATGGAGCAACACCATGGCAATTGCGATTGGCCTCGATTTTGGCAGTGACTCAGTACGTGCCCTGGCAGTGGAGTGCACAACGGGTCAGGAGATAGCAACCAGCGTCGAGTGGTATCCGCGCTGGCAAGAGGGGCGCTATTGCGATGCGCCGAACAATCAGTTTCGCCATCACCCGCGTGACTATATCGAGTCGATGGAAGCGGCAATCAAAACCGTGCTGGCAGAGTTAAGCGAAGAGCAGCGCGCTCAGATCGTCGGGATTGGCGTGGACAGCACCGGCTCTACCCCGGCGCCGATTGACGCCGACGGCCACGTTCTGGCGCTGCAGCCGGCGTTCGCCGATAACCCGAACGCCATGTTCGTCCTGTGGAAAGACCATACCGCGGTCGAAGAAGCCGAAGCCATCACCCGTTTGTGCCATCAGCCGGGCAAAAACGACTACTCCCGCTACATTGGCGGCATTTACTCCAGCGAGTGGTTCTGGGCGAAGATCCTGCACGTGACCCGTCAGGATCCACAGGTGGCGCAAGCGGCTGTGTCGTGGATTGAGCTGTGCGACTGGGTTCCGGCCCTGCTCTCCGGCACTACCCGCCCGCAGGATATCCGTCGCGGTCGCTGCAGCGCCGGGCATAAATCCCTCTGGCATGAGAGCTGGGGTGGCCTGCCGCCTGCCGCCTTCTTTGACGAACTCGACCCGATCATCAACCAGAATCTCGATTACCCCCTGTTTACCGATACCTGGACTGCAGATATCCCGGTCGGCACGCTGTGCGCCGAGTGGGCGGAACGTCTGGGTCTGCCGCAGACCGTTGCTATCTCCGGCGGCGCCTTCGACTGCCACATGGGCGCGGTTGGCGCAGGGGCTCAGCCCAACACGCTGGTGAAAGTGATCGGGACCTCCACCTGCGACATTCTGACGGCGGATAAAGCCAGCGTCGGCGATCGCGCCGTGAAAGGCATCTGCGGCCAGGTAGACGGCAGCGTGGTGCCGGACTTTATCGGCCTGGAAGCGGGTCAGTCCGCCTTCGGCGATATCTACGCCTGGTTTGGCCGCGTGCTGGGCTGGCCGCTGGATCAACTGGCCGCCGCTCACCCGGAACTGAAAACCCAGATCGCCGAGAGCAAAAAACAGCTGCTGCCGCAGTTGACCGACGCCTGGGCGAAGAACCCCTCACTTGATCATCTCCCGGTGGTTCTGGACTGGTTTAACGGCCGCCGTACGCCGAATGCCAACCAGCGCCTGAAAGGGGTGATTACCGATCTTAACCTCGCCACCGACGCCCCGGCGCTGTTTGGCGGGCTGGTCGCGGCTACCGCCTTTGGCGCCCGCGCCATTATGGAGTGCTTCACCGAACAGGGCATCGCCGTTAATGAAGTGATGGCCTTGGGCGGTATCGCCCGTAAAAACCCGGTGATCATGCAGGCCTGCTGCGACGTGCTGAACCGTCCGCTGCAGATTGTCGCCTCGGATCAATGCTGTGCCCTGGGCGCGGCAATCTTCGCCGCGGTGGCGGCGGGCGTACATGCGGATATCCCGTCGGCGCAACAGCATATGGCCAGCAAGGTAGAAAGCACCCTGCAACCGCGCCCGCAGCAGGCGCAACGTTTTGAACAGCTCTATCAGCGCTACCAGCAGTGGGCGAAGAGCGCTGAGCAGCACTATCTCCCTGTCGCCGCCCCGGTTAAGAGCATCCCGGAATCCACGGCAACCCTGACACATTAAGGACACGATAATGACGATTTTTAATAATTATGAAGTGTGGTTTGTGATTGGTAGCCAGCATCTTTACGGGCCGGAAGCCCTGCGCCAGGTAACACAGCATGCAGAACACGTGGTCAACGCCCTGAATGCGGAAGCAAAACTGCCGTGCAAGCTGGTGCTCAAGCCGCTGGGTACCTCTCCGGATGAAATCACCCATATCTGCCGTGACGCCAACTACGACGACAAATGCGCGGGCCTGGTGGTGTGGCTGCACACCTTCTCCCCGGCCAAGATGTGGATCAACGGTCTTTCCATCCTCAACAAACCGCTGCTGCAGTTCCATACCCAGTTCAACGCGGCGCTGCCGTGGGACAGCATCGATATGGACTTTATGAACCTGAACCAGACCGCGCACGGCGGCCGCGAGTTCGGCTTCATCGGCGCGCGCATGCGTCAGCAGCACGCGGTTGTAACCGGCCACTGGCAGGACAAACAGGCCCACCAGCGGATTGGCTCCTGGATGCGCCAGGCGGTATCAAAACAGGATACCCGCCAGCTGAAAGTGGTGCGTTTTGGCGACAACATGCGTGAAGTGGCGGTAACTGACGGCGATAAAGTGGCCGCGCAGATTAAGTTTGGTTTTTCCGTCAATACCTGGGCGGTGGGCGACCTGGTGCAGGTGGTCAATGAAATCAGCGACGGCGACGTGAATGCGCTGGTGGACGAGTATGAAAGCAGCTACCGCCTGACGGCGGCGGCACAGGTTAACGGTGATAAACGCCAGAACGTGCTGGATGCAGCCCGTATCGAGCTGGGGATGAAGCGCTTCCTGGAACAGGGCGGCTTCCATGCCTTCACCACCACCTTTGAAGATCTTCATGGCCTCAAGCAGCTTCCGGGCCTGGCGGTACAACGTCTGATGCAGCAGGGCTATGGCTTTGCCGGTGAAGGCGACTGGAAAACCGCCGCTCTGCTACGCATCATGAAAGTGATGTCGACCGGTCTGCAGGGCGGCACCTCCTTTATGGAGGATTACACCTACCACTTCGAGAACGGCAACGATCTGGTGCTGGGCTCGCACATGCTGGAAGTCTGCCCGTCGATCGCCGTGGATGAAAAACCGATCCTCGACGTGCAGCATCTTGGCATTGGCGGCAAAGCCGATCCGGCGCGTCTGATCTTCAACACCCGTACCGGTCCGGCGATTAACGCCAGCCTGATCGATCTGGGCGATCGTTTCCGCCTGCTGGTGAACTGCGTTGACGCCGTCGAAACCCCGCACGCCCTGCCGAAACTGCCGGTAGCCAACGCCCTGTGGAAAGCACAGCCGGATCTGGCCACCGCCTCCGAAGCCTGGATCGTGGCGGGCGGCGCGCACCACACCGTCTTCAGCCATGCCCTGGATCTCAACGACATGCGTCAGTTCGCTGAACTGCACGACATCGAACTGACGGTCATTGATAACGACACCCGTCTGCCAGCCTTTAAAGATGCGCTGCGCTGGAACGAAGTCTACTACGGTTCAAAACGTTAACAGGGGAACCTTTGGCCTGCCGCAGGGCGGGCCTTTTTTCCTGGAGGAAACATGCTGGAAGATCTCAAACGTCAGGTGCTTGAAGCCAACCTGGCTCTGCCGGAACATAACCTCGTTACCCTGACCTGGGGCAACGTCAGTGCCGTCGACCGCGAAGCAGGCGTGTTCGTGATTAAACCCTCCGGGGTCGACTACCGGGTGATGACCGCCGAGGACATGGTGGTGGTCAGCCTCGCCACCGGCGAAGTGGTTGAAGGGAAGAAAAAGCCCTCCTCCGATACGCCAACCCACCGCCTGCTGTATCAGGCTTTCCCGACAATTGGCGGTATTGTGCATACCCACTCACGTCACGCCACCATCTGGGCGCAGGCAGGCCAGCCGATCCCGGCGACCGGCACCACCCACGCCGACTATTTCTATGGCACCATCCCCTGCACCCGCAAGATGACCGATGCCGAGATCAACGGCGAGTATGAGTGGGAAACCGGTAACGTGATTGTCGAAACCTTCGAGAAACAGGGTATTGACGCCGCCCAGATGCCGGGGGTGCTGGTTCACTCTCACGGTCCGTTTGCCTGGGGCAAAAATGCCGAAGACGCGGTACATAACGCCATTGTGCTGGAAGAGGTGGCCTATATGGGCATCTTCTGCCGCCAGCTGGCACCGCAACTGCCGGATATGCAGCAAACCCTGCTCGATAAACATTATCTGCGCAAGCACGGCGCGAAGGCGTACTACGGGCAGTAAAACCGCCCGGTGGCGCGGCGCTAACCGGGCCTACGGAACCAGCAGACCGGATAAGCGCAGCGCCATCCGGCAAATACACCACTGTATAAAACCTCAGCACACCACCCGCAACCAGGCTATAATCAGGCCTGGTTTTGTTTTATGAGAGAACGGTGTGGCGCAGGCGCAACAAGGCTTTTTACTCACCCGGCACTGGCGTGATACGCCCCAGGGCACCGAAGTGGATTTCTGGCTGGCGACCGATAACGGTCCGCTGCACATTACCCTACCTGCCCAGGAGTCCGTCGCGTTTATTCCTGAGCCTGACGTCGAAAAAGCCCGTCAGCTGTTGCAGGGTGAAAACGGCTGGCGGCTGACCCCCCTTGCGCTAAAAGATTTCCATCGCCGCCCGGTTTACGGCCTCTACTGCCGTGCCCACCGCCAGCTGATGCGCTATGAGAAACTGCTGCGCGAGGCGGGCGTGACCCTCTACGAAGCCGATGTTCGCCCCCCGGAACGCTTTCTGATGGAGCGCTTTATCACCGCCCCGGTGTGGGTGGACGGTACGCCCCTGGGCGACCGGCTGATCGATGCCCGGCTCAAGCCCAATCCACATTATCGCCCGCCCCTGAAATGGGCGTCGGTGGATATTGAAACCACCCGCCACGGAGAGCTTTACTGCATCGGCATTGAGGGGTGCGGCCAGCGGGTTGTTTATATGCTGGGCCCGGCCAACGGCGACCCAACCGGGCTCGATTTTCAGCTGGAATATGTCAACAGCCGCCCGCAGCTGATCGAGAAACTTAACGCCTGGTTTGCCGAACACGACCCTGACGTCATCATCGGCTGGAACGTGGTGCAGTTCGATCTGCGGGTATTGCAAAAACATGCCGAGCGCTACCGCATTCCCCTGCTGCTCGGGCGCGGCAACAGCGAGCTGGAGTGGCGCGAGCACGGGTTTAAAAACGGCGTCTTCTTTGCTCAGGCTAACGGGCGGTTGATTATCGACGGCATCGAGGCGCTGAAATCCGCGTTCTGGAGCTTCTCGTCATTTTCGCTGGAGTCGGTGTCGCAGGAGCTGCTCGGCGAGGGCAAATCTATCGACAACCCGTGGGACAGGATGGACGAAATTGACCGCCGGTTCGCGGAAGATAAACCTGCTCTGGCCACCTATAACCTGAAAGACTGCGAGCTGGTCACGCGCATTTTCCACAAAACCGAGATCATGCCGTTCCTGCTGGAGCGCGCCACGGTCAATGGTCTGGCGGCTGACCGGCACGGCGGCTCCGTGGCTGCCTTCAGCCATCTCTATTTTCCACGCATGCACCGGGCGGGCTACGTAGCCCCGAATCTCGGTGATGTACCGCCGCAGGCCAGCCCCGGCGGCTACGTGATGGACTCCCGGCCCGGTCTGTATGACTCGGTGCTGGTGCTGGATTATAAAAGCCTTTACCCGTCTATCATTCGCACCTTCCTGATCGATCCGGTTGGGCTGGTGGAAGGCCTCGCCCAGCCGGATGAACAGCACAGCACCGAAGGCTTCCTCGGGGCGCGTTTCTCCCGGGAAAAACACTGCCTGCCGGAGATCGTCAGCCAGATCTGGTACGGGCGGGAAGAGGCCAAGCGCCACGGCAATAAACCGCTCTCCCAGGCCCTGAAGATCATCATGAATGCCTTTTACGGCGTACTCGGTACCAGCGCCTGCCGCTTCTTCGATCCGCGTCTGGCCTCGTCGATTACCATGCGCGGCCACGAGATCATGCGCCAGACCAAAGTGCTGGTGGAATCCCGGGGCTATGACGTGATTTATGGCGATACCGACTCCACCTTCGTCTGGCTTAAGGGCGCACACGGCGAAGCGGAAGCGGCAGCTATTGGTCAGTCTCTGGTGGAATACGTCAACAGCTGGTGGCGAACCCACCTGCAAGAAGCGGGTTTAACCAGCGCCCTGGAGCTGGAGTATGAGACCCACTTCTGCCGCTTTTTAATGCCCACCATCCGGGGAACCGATCAGGGCAGTAAGAAACGCTACGCCGGGCTTATCCAGGAGGGGGACAAGCAGCGGATGGTGTTCAAAGGGCTGGAAACCGTGCGTACCGACTGGACCCCGCTGGCGCAGCGTTTCCAGCAGGAGCTTTATCTGAAAATATTCCGTCGCGAGCCCTATCAGGATTTTGTGCGCGAGACCATCGCCAGCCTGATGGCGGGTGAACTGGATGCGCAACTGGTCTACCGCAAGCGCCTGCGCCGCCCCCTGGCGGAGTATCAGCGCAACGTGCCTCCCCACGTTCGTGCCGCGCGGCTTGCCGATGAAGAGAACGTTCGGCTTGGGCGCGCGCCGCAGTACCAGAATCGCGGCACCATCAAGTACGTCTGGACCACCAGCGGCCCGGAGCCTGTGGATTATCAGCGCTCCCCCCTTGACTATGACCACTACCTTACGCGCCAGCTACAGCCCGTCGCGGAGGGAATTTTACCGTTCATGGACGACGACTTTGCTACACTGATGACAGGTCAGTTGGGGCTTTTTTGACAGGTGACGAAATCGCTGCCATCCAGTACCATAGCGCCCTTTCCATTCCCGGACCCATTATTCGATTACCGCCATTTCTGGACGGTGGTTGAACTATTGCCTGCAATTAAAGATTAGAGCCGAACAAATATGCCTTTTACACTTGGTCAACGCTGGATCAGCGACACAGAAAGCGAACTTGGGTTAGGAACTGTCGTGGCGCTGGATGCGCGTATGGTGACTCTCCTTTTCCCCGCCACCGGTGAAAACCGTCTGTATGCTCGCAATGATTCCCCTGTGACCCGCGTGATGTTCAACCCGGGCGACACCGTTACCAGCCATGAAGGCTGGCAGCTGAAGATTGAAGACGTAAAAGAAGAGAATGGACTGCTCGCCTATATCGGAACCCGCCTGGATACCGACGAGACGGGTGTCATGCTGCGCGAAGTGCTGCTCGACAGCAAGCTGGTGTTCAGCAAACCTCAGGATCGCCTGTTCGCCGGTCAGATTGACCGCATGGATCGCTTCTCGCTGCGCTACCGCGCGCGTAAGTTCCAGAGCGAGCAGTACCGCATGCCGTGGAGCGGCCTGCGCGGCCAGCGCACCAGCCTGATCCCCCATCAGTTGAACATTGCCCATGACGTGGGCCGTCGCCATGCGCCGCGCGTCCTGCTGGCGGATGAGGTCGGTTTAGGTAAAACCATCGAAGCGGGCATGATTTTGCACCAGCAGCTGCTCTCCGGCGCTGCCGAGCGCGTGCTGATTGTGGTGCCTGAAACCCTGCAGCACCAGTGGCTGGTAGAGATGCTGCGTCGCTTCAACCTGCGTTTCTCCCTGTTTGACGACGAGCGCTACGCCGAGGCCCAGCACGACGCCGATAACCCGTTCGAAACCGAACAGCTGGTGATCTGCTCCCTGGACTTCGTTCGCCGCAGCAAGCAGCGTCTTGAGCACCTGTGCGATGCCGAATGGGACATCATGGTGGTGGATGAAGCGCACCATCTGGTGTGGAACCTCGATGCCCCGAGCCGCGAATATATGGCCATTGAGCAGCTGGCCGAGCGCGTGCCCGGCGTGCTGCTGCTGACCGCCACCCCGGAACAGCTGGGTCTGGAGAGCCATTTTGCGCGTCTGCGCCTGCTGGATCCAAACCGTTTCCATGATTTTGACCTTTTTGTCGAAGAGCAGAAAAATTACCGCCCGGTGGCGGACGCCGTGGCCCTGCTGCTGGCAGGCAAGCACCTCTCCGACGAGGAGCTGAACACCCTGAGCGAGCTGATTGGCGAACAGGATATCGAGCCGCTGCTGCAGACCGCCAACAGCGATCGTGACGGCGCCGATGCCGCTCGCCAGGAGCTGGTCTCCATGCTGATGGATAGGCACGGCACCAGCCGCGTCCTGTTCCGTAACACCCGTAATGGGGTGAAAGGTTTCCCGAAACGCGAACTGCACACGATCCGTCTGCCGCTGCCAACCCAGTACCAGACGGCCATCAAGGTCTCCGGCATCATGGGGGCACGCAAAACCGCGGAAGAGCGCGCCAGGGATATGCTCTATCCGGAACAGATTTATCAGGAGTTTGAAGGCGATAGCGGCACCTGGTGGAACTTCGACCCGCGCGTGGAGTGGCTGATGGGCTACCTGACCGCCAACCGTTCCCAGAAGGTGCTGGTGATCTGCGCCAAAGCCACGACCGCGCTTCAGCTTGAGCAGGTGCTGCGCGAGCGGGAAGGTATTCGCGCGGCGGTGTTCCACGAAGGCATGTCCATTATCGAACGCGACCGCGCGGCGGCATGGTTCTCCGAAGAGGACAGCGGCGCGCAGGTGCTGCTCTGCTCTGAAATCGGCTCCGAAGGGCGTAACTTCCAGTTCGCCAGCCGTCTGGTCATGTTCGATTTACCGTTCAACCCGGATCTGCTGGAGCAGCGTATCGGCCGTCTGGATCGTATCGGCCAGGCGCATGACATTCAGATCCACGTCCCGTACCTGGAAAAAACCGCTCAGTCCGTACTGGTGCGCTGGTTCCATGAAGGGCTGGATGCGTTTGAGCACACCTGCCCGACCGGCCGTACCATTTACGACAGCGTGCACAGCGAGTTAACAGGCTATCTCGCCTCTCCGGAAAACACCGACGGTTTCGACGATCTGATCAAAGCCAGCCGTGAACAGCATGAAGCCCTGAAAGCGCAGCTGGAGCAGGGCCGCGACCGTCTGCTGGAGATCCACTCTAACGGCGGCGAGAAGGCCCAGCGGCTGGCAGAGAGCATTGAAGAGCAGGATGACGATACCAGCCTGATTAGCTTCGCCATGAACCTGTTTGATATCGTCGGTATCAACCAGGACGACCGCGGCGAGAACATGATTGTGCTGACCCCGTCTGACCATATGCTGGTGCCGGACTTCCCGGGCCTGCCGGAAGATGGCTGCACCATCACCTTTGAGCGTGATGTCGCCCTCTCCCGCGAAGATGCGCAGTTCATTACCTGGGAACATCCGCTGATCCGCAACGGTCTGGATCTGATCCTCTCCGGTGACACCGGCAGCAGCACCATTTCACTGCTGAAGAACAAGGCGCTGCCGGTCGGCACCCTGCTGCTGGAGCTGATCTACGTGGTTGAAGCCCAGGCGCCGAAACAGCTCCAGCTCAACCGCTTCCTGCCGGCAACACCCGTGCGTCTGCTGTTGGATAAGAACGGCACCAACCTGGCGGCACAGGTCGAGTTTGAAAGCTTTAACCGTCAGCTGAGCGCGGTGAATCGCCATACCGGCAGCAAGCTGGTTAACGCGGTGCAGCAGGACGTGTATACCATTCTGCAGCAGGGTGAACCTCAGATCGAGAAGGCGGCGCGTGCCCTGATTGAAGCAGCGCGTAGCGAAGCGGATGAAAAACTGTCGGCAGAGCTGTCACGTCTGGAGGCGCTGCGTGCGGTTAATCCGAATATTCGTGACGACGAACTGGCGGCGATTGAAACCAATCGTCAGCAGGTGCTTGAGAGCCTTAATCAGGCGGGATGGCGTCTGGATGCGCTGCGCCTTATCGTTGTGACGCATCAGTAAGCGGAGCGAAACATGTTGATGGAACCCTACAATCCGCCACAGGATCCATGGCTGGTCATCCTGTATCAGGATGAGCACATTATGGTGGTCAACAAGCCGAGCGGCTTGTTGTCCGTGCCCGGCAGACTGGATGAGCACAAAGACAGCGTGATGACGCGCGTTCAGCGCGATTATCCGCAGGCGGAGTCGGTCCACCGTCTGGACATGGCGACCAGCGGTGTGATTGTGGTGGCGCTGACCAAGGCGGCAGAACGCGAGCTGAAGCGTCAGTTTCGTGAGCGTGAGCCGAAGAAGCAGTACCTTGCGCGCGTCTGGGGCCATCCGCAGCCGTCTGAAGGACTGGTTGACCTGCCACTTATCTGCGACTGGCCGAATCGCCCGAAGCAGAAGGTCTGCTATGAAACCGGCAAGGCGGCACAAACCGAATATGAAGTGCTGGAGTACGCAGCGGATAACAGCGCCCGCGTGCGGCTAAAACCGATTACCGGCCGCTCGCACCAGCTGCGCGTGCATATGCTGGCGCTGGGCCATCCGATTCTGGGGGATCGCTTTTATGCCACACCAGAGGCTCTGTCCATGGCGCCGCGTCTGCAGCTGCACGCTGAGATGCTCACCATCACCCATCCGGAATATGGCACGCCGATGACCTTTAAGGCACCGGCGGACTTCTGACCGATTGCCCGGCAGCGCAACGCTCGCCGGGCATACCACCTTACTTAAAGCCCTTCTGCTCTTTAATGAGCTCGTACGCTTTCTGAATTTCCTGCGCTTTTTGCTTTGCCATCTCCATCATCTCTGGCGGTAACCCTTTCGCCACCAGCTTATCCGGATGATGCTCGCTCATCAGCTTACGGTAGGCACGCTTGATGGTCGTTGGCTCATCGGTCGGCTTCACGCCCAGCACGTTACAGGCATCCTCCAGGGTTGGCCCGCGCTGCGCCTGCTGCCAGCCGCCACCGCCCGCCTGCTGTTGCTGATAGCCGCCACCAAACTGCGCCCCGCCCTGCATCATGCGCAGGAACTGATCGAACTGGGTACGGGAGATGCCCAGCTCTTCCGCAATGACGTAGAGCACCTCACGTTCGTTCGGGTGGAGCGATCCGTCGGCAAACGCCGCCTGGATTTGAATCTCCAGAAACATCCGAATTAAGTCGAAGCGTCCGAAGCAGATGCTGCGGAACTGACGCATTTTTTCGCGCAGAGGATAGTTATCCGCCTTGCCGGTACGAAAGGCGTGTTGCGCCGCCGCCCGGGAATCACCGTGCAGGTTCATACGATCCATAAACTGGCTGGCGATGTGGATGTCAGCCTCGGTCACCCGCCCTTTCGATTTGGTCAGATGCCCCATAACCTCGAACGTGGTCGCAAAAAAAAGCGCCTGGCGTTCACGCTGGTTGGCGAACCAGGCCATCTTACGACTTCTTGCTTTATCAAACATATGGCCGATAAGCAGCCCCAGAACGATGCCCCAGAAGCCCGCGCCCATCAGTAAAGCGAACGCAACGCCGATAATTTTTCCCCAATACTGCATATACTCCCCAAATGGTGATGTATTTGACCCGCGCAACGCCATCATTCCGTTGGCCTGGCCACGGTCAAGTGAAGGACATCGCCTATAATTTGCATTATCATACTCGTCATTCAATAACGCGCCTATCACCACGGCGCGTTTACGGGCAGGATTAACGCTAGCACTGTGATGATGAGTAAGATAGTCTCTGACCGTTTGCCAGCGATAAGCCACTGATGACGGAACAATAAATAAAACGTATGAAAAAACGTATCCCCACCCTCCTGGCCACGATGATAGCTACGGCTCTGTATAGTCAACAGGGTCTGGCAGCCGATCTCGCCTCGCAATGTATGCTGGGTATTCCCAGCTATGATCGCCCGCTGGTTCAGGGTGATACGAACACGCTACCGGTTACCATCACCGCTGACAACGCGAAAGGGAACTATCCTGACGACGCCGTGTTTAGCGGTAATGTGGATATTAACCAGGGCAACAGCCGCTTGCAGGCCGATGAAGTTCAGTTGCACCAGAAACAGCCAGAAGGCGCAGCTGAACCGGTACGAACGGTGGATGCGCTGGGTAATGTGCACTATGACGATAATCAGGTCATCCTGAAAGGTCCGAAAGCCTGGTCAAACCTGAATACCAAGGACACTAACGTCTGGGAAGGTGATTACCAGATGGTAGGCCGTCAGGGGCGCGGTAAAGCCGATCTGATGAAACAGCGCGGTGAAAACCGCTACACCATTCTGGAGAACGGGACCTTTACCTCCTGCCTGCCTGGCTCGGATACCTGGAGCGTGGTCGGTAGCGAAGTGATCCACGACCGCGAAGAGCAGGTGGCGGAGATCTGGAACGCCCGCTTTAAGCTCGGCCCGGTGCCGGTCTTCTACAGCCCGTATCTGCAATTGCCCGTGGGCGATAAACGTCGCTCCGGCTTCCTGATCCCGAACGCCAAGTACAGCACCTCAAACTATTTTGAGTTCTACCTGCCGTACTACTGGAACATCGCGCCCAACATGGACGCCACGATCACGCCGCACTATATCCACAAGCGCGGCAACATCATGTGGGAGAACGAGTTCCGCTACCTGACGCAGGCGGGTGAAGGTCTGATGGAGCTGGACTATCTGCCGTCCGATAAGGTCTTCCAGGATGAACACCCAACGGAAGGCGATAAACACCGCTGGTTATACTACTGGCAACATGCCGGGGTAATGGATCAGGTGTGGCGTTTTAACGTCAACTACACCAAGGTCAGCGATCCTTACTATTTTAACGACTTTACCTCGAAATACGGTTCCAGTACCGACGGCTACGCCACGCAGATCTTCAGCGCAGGTTATGCGGTCAAAAACTTTGATGCCACCGTATCGACCCGTCAGTTCCAGGTGTTCAGCAGCCAGAACGCCAGCACCTACGGTGCGGAACCACAGCTGGACGTCAACTGGTACCAGAATGACGTGGGGCCCTTTGATACCCGCATTTACGGCCAGGCCGTGCATTTCGTGAACACCAACTCCGACATGCCGGAAGCGACGCGTATTCACCTTGAGCCGACCATAAACCTGCCGGTATCCAACGACTGGGCGAGCCTGGATACCGAAGTGAAGCTGATGGCGACCCACTATCAGCAGGATAATCTGGAGACGTACAACGCGAATAACGGCACCCATCTGGAAGAGTCCGTTAACCGTACGCTGCCGCAGTTCAAAATGGACGGTAAGCTCATCTTCGAGCGCGACATGAACTGGAGCGAGGGTTGGACCCAGACGCTGGAGCCGCGCGCGCAGTACCTGTACGTGCCGTATCGCGATCAGAGTAATATCAATAACTACGACTCTTCCCTGCTGCAATCCGACTATAGCGGCCTGTTCCGCGACCGTACTTACGGTGGTCTGGACCGCATTGCCTCAGCTAACCAGGTCACAACCGGTGTCACAACTCGCGTATTTGATGATGCTGCGGTTGAACGTTTTAATGCTTCCATTGGTCAAATCTACTATTTCACCGAATCGCGTACTGGCGATGACTACATCAACTGGGAGAAAGACGACAAAACCGGCTCTCTGGTCTGGGCGGGAGATACCTACTGGCGCATGACGGATCGCTGGGGGCTGCGTGGCGGTCTGCAGTACGATACGCGTCTGGATAACATTGCTACCAGCAGTGCAACCGTAGAGTATCGTCGTGACGAAGACCGTATGGTTCAGCTGAGCTACCGTTATGCCAGCCCGGAGTATATCCAGGCAACGTTACCTAACTTCTCGACGGCCGAACAGTACAAAGAAGGCATTTCGCAGGTGGGTGGCACGGCAAGCTGGCCAATTGCCGATCGCTGGTCAGTTGTGGGGGCATACTACTTTGACACCAATCAGAGTAAGTCAGCGGATCAGATGCTGGGTCTGCAGTACAACTCCTGCTGTTACGCGATCCGCGTTGGTTATGAGCGTAAGCTGAATGGCTGGGATCCTGACAAAGGGCAGAGTGAATACGATAACGTCATCGGCTTTAACATCGAGCTGCGTGGCCTGAGCTCCAACTATGGTCTGGGTACTCAGCAGATGCTGCGCTCACCGATTCTGCCGTACCGTAGTTCCTTATGATGTACTTGATTTAACACGTAATCCGCTTTGCGGTTAATTGATATGGAAAAAGTATGAAGAACTGGAAAACGCTGCTGCTCGGTATCGCTATGGTCGCGAATACCAGCTTCGCGGCCCCACAGGTTGTCGACAAAGTCGCTGCCGTTGTGAACAACGGTGTGGTACTTGAGAGCGACGTTGATGGTTTAATGCAGTCTGTGAAGCTCAACGCGGGTCAGGCAGGTCAGCAACTTCCGGATGATTCCACGTTGCGTCATCAGATCCTTGAACGTCTGATCATGGATCAGATCGTTCTGCAGATGGGTCAGAAGATGGGTGTGAAGATCTCTGATGAGCAGCTCGATCAGGCTATCGCCAACATAGCGAAGCAGAACAATATGTCCACCGACCAGATGCGCAGCCGTCTGGCCTATGACGGCATCAGCTATTCCACCTACCGTAATCAGATCCGCAAAGAGATGCTGATTTCAGAAGTGCGTAATAACGAAGTGCGTCGTCGCGTCACCATCCTGCCGCAGGAAGTGGAGACCCTGGCCAAACAGGTCGGTAATCAGAACGATGCCAGCACCGAACTGAACCTGAGCCACATCCTGATCCCGCTGTCAGAAAACCCCTCCTCTGACCAGGTCGCCGAGGCGGAAAGCCAGGCCCGCTCTATCGTCGATCAGGCGCGTAACGGCGGTGATTTCGGTAAGCTGGCAATCACCTATTCAGCTGACCAGCAGGCGCTGAAAGGCGGCCAGATGGGCTGGGGTCGTATCCAGGAGCTGCCATCAATCTTTGCCCAGGCGCTGAGCACGGCGAAAAAAGGCGATATCGTGGGCCCAATCCGTTCCGGCGTTGGCTTCCACATTCTGAAAGTGAACGATCTGCGCGGCCAGAGCCAGAGCATCTCGGTTACTGAAGTGCATGCCCGTCACATTCTGCTGAAACCTTCCCCGCTGATGACTGACGATCAGGCGCGGGCGAAACTGCAGCAGATTGCCGCTGACATCCGCAGCGGTAAAACCTCCTTCGCTAACGCGGCGAAAGAGTTCTCACAGGATCCGGGTTCAGCGAATCAGGGCGGCGATCTGGGCTGGGCGGCAGCGGATATTTACGATCCGGCCTTCCGCGATGCGCTGATGAAAATGAACAAAGGTCAGCTGAGCGAACCGGTTCACTCTACCTTTGGCTGGCACCTGATCGAGCTGCTGGACACCCGCAATGTGGATAAAACCGATGCGGCGCAAAAGGATCGCGCATATCGCATGCTGTTCAACCGTAAGTTCTCTGAAGAAGCCGCGACATGGATGCAGGAGCAACGCGCCAGCGCCTACGTCAAAGTTCTGAGCAACTAATGAAAACGCATCGTGTTGTCATCACTCCCGGCGAACCCGCCGGGATTGGTCCCGACCTGGTCGTCCAGCTTGCCCAGCGCAGCTGGCCGGTCGAACTGGTTGTCTGTGCCGATGCCAGCGTACTCAAAGCGCGGGCGCAGCAGCTTAACCTGCCGCTCACGCTTCTGCCGTATCAGGCAGAGAACGCCCCCCTCCCCCAGCAAGCGGGTACCTTAACGCTGTTACCCATTCCGCTTCGTGCCCCGGTTATCCCAGGACAACTAAGCACTGAGAATGGCCATTATGTGGTGGAGACCCTGGCGCGCGCCTGCGATGGCTGTCTGAGCGGGGAATTTGCCGCGCTGATCACAGGCCCCGTTCATAAAGGGGTGATCAACGATGCCGGCGTGGCCTTTACCGGTCATACCGAATTTTTTGAAGAACGTTCGCACAGCCCTAAAGTGGTGATGATGCTGGCCACCGAGGAGCTGCGGGTTGCTCTGGCCACTACGCACCTGCCGATCAAAGCCGTTTCCGAGGCCATTACGCCGGATCTGCTGCGTGACGTCATCGCCATTCTGCATCACGACCTACGCACCAAATTCGGTATAGCCGATCCGCATGTGCTGGTATGTGGCCTGAATCCGCACGCGGGCGAAGGCGGACATATGGGAATGGAAGAGATCGACACCATCATTCCGGTACTGGACGAGATGCGTGCGCAGGGGATGCATCTCAGCGGGCCGCTGCCTGCGGATACCCTTTTCCAGCCGAAATATCTCGGGAATGCTGACGCCGTGCTGGCGATGTACCACGATCAGGGCCTTCCCGTGCTAAAATACCAGGGCTTTGGCCGCGGGGTGAATATCACCCTCGGTTTACCCTTTATTCGTACTTCTGTTGACCATGGTACTGCGCTTGATTTGGCAGGCCAGGGAAAAGCAGATGTCGGCAGTTTTATTACGGCGCTTAATCTCGCCATCAAAATGATTGTTAATACTCAATGAATAATCGCGTCCACCAGGGCCATTTAGCCCGTAAACGTTTCGGGCAAAACTTCCTCAACGATCAGTTCGTGATCGAAAGTATTGTTTCGGCTATTAATCCACAAAAAGGCCAGGCGATGGTCGAGATCGGGCCGGGTCTGGCGGCACTGACTGAACCGGTTGGCGAGCGCCTCGATGAACTGACCGTCATCGAACTGGACCGCGATCTGGCAGCGCGCCTGCAGACGCACCCGTTCCTTGGGCCAAAGCTGACGATTTATCAGCAGGATGCCATGACCATGAACTTCGGCGAACTGTCGGAGAAAATGGGTCAGCCGCTGCGCGTTTTCGGCAACCTGCCGTATAACATCTCCACGCCGCTGATGTTCCACCTGTTTAGCTATACTGATGCCATTGCCGACATGCACTTTATGTTGCAAAAAGAGGTCGTCAATCGACTGGTTGCAGGGCCGAACAGTAAAGCGTATGGTCGTTTAAGCGTGATGGCACAGTATTACTGTAACGTGATCCCGGTACTCGAAGTACCGCCATCTGCGTTTACGCCGCCGCCGAAAGTTGACTCTGCGGTTGTGCGCCTGGTGCCGCATAAAACGAAGCCGTATCCGGTCAAAGATCTGCGCGTGCTGAGCCGTATCACCACCGAAGCCTTTAACCAGCGCCGTAAAACGATTCGTAACAGCCTTGGCAATCTGTTTACCGTTGAAGTGTTAGCCGAGTTGGGTATCGACCCGGCAATGCGTGCGGAGAACATTTCCGTAGAACAGTACTGCAAGCTGGCTAATTACATCAGTGAAAAAGCGCCGCCGAAGGAGAGCTAAGCCATGATTAATTCGCCCCGCGTATGTGTTCAGGTGCAAAGCCTTTATATTGAGTCTCAATCCACGCCGGATGAAGAACGTTTTGTTTTTGCTTACACCGTGACCATTCGCAATCTCGGGCGAACCCCTGTGCAGCTGCTGGGGCGTTACTGGCTTATCACCAACGGCAATGGTCGTGAAATTGAAGTGCAGGGCGAAGGTGTTGTGGGTGAACAGCCGCACATCGCGCCCGGCGAAGAGTATCAGTACACCAGCGGTGCGGTCATCGAAACGCCGCTGGGTACCATGCAGGGCCATTATGAAATGGTCGATGCCGAGGGTAATGCATTCCGCATTGCCATTCCTGTTTTCCGTCTGGCTGTACCAACACTCATTCACTAAACATGTCTACATATCTCATTGGCGACGTTCACGGTTGCTACGATGAACTGATCGCATTGTTAAAGCAGGTGGATTTTACCCCCGGTACAGACACGCTGTGGCTAACGGGCGATCTGGTTGCCCGCGGTCCTGGCTCGCTGGAAGTGCTGCGCTATGTTAAATCACTGGGTGACAGCGTACGGATCGTCCTTGGTAACCACGACCTGCATCTGCTGGCCGTCTATGCCGGGATCAGCCGTAATAAACCGAAAGACAGGATCACCCCGTTGCTGGATGCGCCTGACGCCGATGAGCTGATTAACTGGCTGCGTCGCCTGCCGCTGCTGCAGATCGACGAAGAGAAGAAACTGGTTATGGCGCACGCGGGTATTACTCCGCAGTGGGATCTGCAAACCGCAAAAGAGTGCGCCCGTGACGTTGAAGCGGTGCTCGCCAGCGACTCCTACCCGTTTTTCCTGGATGCCATGTATGGCGACATGCCCAATAACTGGAGCACAGATCTTAGCGGCGTTGCGCGCCTGCGTTTTATTACGAACGCCTTTACCCGCATGCGCTACTGTTTCCCGAACGGTCAGCTGGATATGTACTGTAAGGATGTGCCGGAAAATGCGCCCACTCCGCTCAAACCCTGGTTCGCTATCCCCGGTCCGGTGACGGACCAGTACAGCGTGATCTTTGGACACTGGGCATCGCTGGAAGGGAAAGGCACGCCTGAAGGCATTTATGGGCTGGATACGGGTTGCTGCTGGGGCGGTGAACTTACCTGCCTGCGCTGGGAAGATAAAGCGTACTTTATGCAGCCTTCGAACCGGCACCAGGACTTAGGTGAGAACGAAGCAGTCGCATCGTAGAAGAGAACTGCACCTCTCCGGGCTGGAAAGGTGCAGTAACAGATTAGCGGCGTTCAAGGATCTCGAAGCAGTAGCTATGCGAATTTTGCGCGTCAGCGTCGTGGAATTCGCTAAATACCGATTCCCACTCGTCAGGATCGTAGTCCGGGAAATGGGTGTCCCCTTCCACTTCTGCATCAATATGGGTCAGATATAATTTCTGCGCTTTCGGCAGGAATTGCTCATAAACACGCCCCCCGCCAATGACCATTATCTCTTCAGCATCGCCGCAGGCAGCAATGGCTTCGTCAACGGATTTAACCCACTCGACACGATCATCGGTGCCGGGCTGGCTGCTTATTACGATGTTTTTACGGCCCGGCAACGGGCGCCCGATTGACTCCCAGGTCAGGCGACCCATTACTACCGGCTTGTTCAACGTTGTACGTTTAAACCACGCGAGATCGGCAGGCAGATTCCACGGCATGGCGTTTTCCATACCAATCACGCGATCTACCGCAAGCGCCGCAATCAGACTGATCATTGATTATTTCCCGGATGCAAAAAATTGCCGCCACTATACGGAAAGCTTAATCTTTCGTCGACTGGCGGCAGAGTAAAGAACAGGAAATTTTTTATATTTGCTGGCAACCCCTCTTCACACTACAGGTTTGCTCTCCGGCTCATCCTGCGGATCGCCGGTATGCTTACCCTCTTCCGTTCCCTGCCAGCCATGACGCTGGGTCAGCGAGAGGTGATTTCGGTCTTCATTGATGATCTCCGTCAGCATGGCGCTGGTACGTTTAACCACCGCCGCGCGCGACGTAGCATCGTTTTCAACCATCGCCGCCATCTCCTCAACCATTTCCGTATTAAACCGGCGGAACAGATCGGCGCGCTCACGGGCCTCATAAGCACCGAGGCCGAGGCTCTCCAGCGCCAGCCGACCGGACTTAAGCGCACCTTCGAAGGTTTCACGCTCCGGTGCGTCGATACCCATCTGGCGGAGCTGGATGTAGTGATCGACATCGCGTGCGCGGGAGATGATTTTCAGATGCGGGAAATGCCTCTTTGCCAGTTCCGCCAGCTGCAGGCTGTTCTTCGGATCGTCTATCGCGTTGATCAATACTTCGGCCTTCTGCGCCCCGGCGGACTCCAGCAGATCAACCCGCGTGGCATCGCCATAAAAGACCTTCATATCAAACTTACGCAAGGTTTCAACGTGGTCCGGATCGTGATCGAGGATAACCATCTTCACGCCGCTGGAGAGCAGCAAACGGCCTGCAATCTGGCCGAAGCGACCAAACCCGGCGATGATCACGCGCGGTTGTTCCTCATCAATTTCATCTGCCTCGTGCTCCTGACCACTGTCGGCTGCCTCCAGACGCGTCAACACCACCAGCAGCAGCGGTGTTACCGCCATCGACAGCGCTACCGCCAGCGTTAGCGCTTTCGCCCATTCAGGATCGAGCACGTTAGCCATGTTCGCCGCGCCAAAAACCACGAACGCGAACTCGCTCCCCTGCCCCAGCAGCACCGCAAACCAGCGACGCTGTTTAGCGGGAACCTTCAACGGGCGAGCCACCAGCCAGAGCATGGTCATTTTAATGGCCAGGAAACCCACCAGCAGGATGGCGATGCGCAGCGGATGGGTCACCAGCGTCCCGAAGTCAACGGACATCCCCACGCCGATGAAAAACAGCCCCAACAGCAGGCCCTTAAAGGGTTCGATGTCGCTTTCCAGCGCGTGGCGATACTCGGAGCTCGCCAGCAGAACGCCTGCCAGAAACGCCCCCATCGCCATAGAGAGCCCGGCCTCTTCCAGCATCAGGCCAAAACCAAAGACCAGGAACAGGGCCACGGCACTGAACACTTCACGCAGGCCGGAACGTGCGACAAAGCGCAGTAAAGGGCGGCTGACGTAGCGGCCCAGCAGCACTACCAGGGTCAGCGCCCCGGCCACTTTTAATGCCGAGAGGGCAAACGCGCCCAGGGTCGTGGACGCCCCGGAGGTGGCCAGCAGCGGGATCATTGCCACCAGCGGAATGGCGGCAATATCCTGGAACAACAACACCGAGAAGGCGCTGCGCCCCATCTGCGAAACCGTCAGGTTGCGCTCATTCATGGCCTGCATGGCGATCGCCGTGGACGAGAGGGCCAGCGTCATGCCGATCAGCTCCGCCACTTTCCAGTCCATGCCCAGCAGGATACAGAACCCACCCAGCAGCAAACCGCAGGCGAGCATCTGCAACGCCCCGCCGCCAAATACCGACGCTCGCAGCTTCCACAGGCGACGCGGATCCAGCTCCAGGCCGATAACAAACAGCATCAGTACCACGCCGATTTCAGCGAAGTGCAGAATCGACTCGGCATCGGTGACCAGCCGGAATCCCCAGGGACCAATGACGCACCCGGCAATCAGATAGCCCAACACCGAGCCCAGTCCAAGACGTACCGCAACGGGCACAATCAGCGCCGCGGCGCCCAAATAGATCAGCGCCTGAATCAGCGTATGGCTATCCATGGTGCGCCTCCTGCCAGTCGAGTAACCGTTGTTTATAGTGACGCGCCTGCGCCTGAAGGGTTTCGTCATCGCAAACGAACGTGCAGTGCATGGCAAACGGCGGGAGCCAGTTCAGCCCGCAATAGAGCGCGGTGGCCTGCAGGGGCTGCGCCAGCACCTCAAAACCGGGGAAGGAGCCGATATCAAAATGGCTTTCACCGCCACCGGTGGTCACTGCCCAGAGCAGACTTTTGCCCTTCAGCGCCCTACCGTTATGGCCGTATGCCCAGCCGTGAGAGAACACTTTATCGATCCACAGCTTCAGCAACGGCGGTGTGCTGTACCACTGCATCGGATGTTGCCAGACGATCAAATCAGCTCTGGCGATCGCCTCCTGCTCGGCGGCGATATCAATATTAAAGTCCGGATAGAGCTGGTAGAGCGAGCGGATCTCCACGCCCTCCAGCGTCTTGACCTGATCGAGCATCCGTTTATTCGCATGGGAATGATGCGGGTAAGGATGGGCGTAAATAATGAGGATCATGATTACCTGGTTGAACGACTATCTGGTTGTGACAGTCAGTGTAGACAGGAAAGCGAGGCGTTTGAAGGGCTCTGTACCGGTGCTGGCCTTAACCGCAAAGATTGATAAATGCTTTTGCGTCAAAATCTATTGTAATTATTAAATCCATAATAAAAAAATATGATATTTAAAAATATAATTAATCACCACATAAAATGTAAAATTATTATGGTTAAACTGAATTAAATCTATAATTTAAAATTTATCGCCGTGTTAAAAAACAACAAAAATCAAATGATTAAACCAGAAAAATAAATATTATCTTAAAAACCGGTGATTTACAAAAAATTACCCCCTCTCTAAAATGCACATCCTTTAATCACAAAATGGATGTGAAAATGAAAAACAAAACTCCAGAATTAAACAGAACGACAAAATCGCTAAAAGCGATTTTTCCGGCGTTGTCTGCGCTGATGGTATTTACGCCATTAATGGTGTCCGCAGAAACGACAATCAGTGGTTCTACAGAAAAAGTACTGAATTTCGAAGCAGATGATAAGTACATTATCGTTGAAGGTGTAACTATTTCCCCTACCACTACAGGTCCTTCTGTCAATGTCTTTGGCGGTGATGTTGTCAGTATCGAAAACAACGGGCAGATTACTGGCGAGGGCGATGGAATGTTTATCCAAACGGGTGGACAACGACTTACGCTCAATAATAACCAAAATGCGTTGATAAAATCCACCGCCGCCAACGGGATTGATATCGATAAGATGGGCGGCCAAATAAACAACGCCGGCACAATTAGTGGTGCAGAAACTGGCATTAAGATTGGGAGAGATGCAGGCAGTATTACCCTCGAGAATACCAAAACAGGAATGATAGAAGGTAAAACGGCATTCTCAGCCGATAATACTATCTTGCTCGTTAATAATGGTCATATGACTGGCACTGCCGATCATGGTGTCAAGCTCAGTAATACAGGTAACAGTAACGCTGAGAATAGCGGAACAATCGAAGGTGCGAAAAATGGTGTCATCGTAACCGATAATCACAGTATTCAGTTTATTAACTCTGGTCTGATAAAGGGTGCACAAAGTGCAATCACTTTTGAAAGCACTCAGACCAATACCTTGACGCTGAAAACCGGGTCTTCACTTGATGGCGATGTTATTTCCACCAATTCAAAAACAAATACATTGACTTTAAATGGCCAGGGTTCCGAAGACAGCAACTTCCGCGGTTTGAATGAAGGTGATGGTTTTGCTTCCCTGAACATGAACGGTACAGAGTGGGCTCTGACGGGTAATGTCGATGTGATTGGTACGGGTGATTCCATTAAGGTCAACAAAGGTAAACTGACTCTCGCTGGCGACGTAAAAAATGGCGCCGGAAATACCCTCGTTGCCAGTAACGCCACATTGCAGCTGGGCGACGGCACCAACACCGGCTCGCTGACCGGCACCGTCGCCAATAACGGCACCTTTATCTTTAATCAGGGCTCTGATTCCACCTTCGCGTCTGATATCACTGGCACTGGCAAAGTAGAGAAAGTCGACGCTAACCTGTTAACCCTGACCGGCAACAACAGCTATACCGGTAATACCCTGCTGCGCAGCGGCACCACCCTGGTCGCTGAAGGGGCAACCCTGGGTGGCGCAGGCAACACCGCCACCGTAACCATTCAGGATGGCGCAACCTTCGCCAGCGCAGGTACCGTTAACAACAACGTTGATATCCTCAGCGGCGGCGTACTGGCGTCATGGAATGCCGTGCAGGGAAACAGCGCGTCCACCTCCTCTACCGTTAACGCTATTAACGGAAACGTGACCAACAGCGGCACGCTGCAGATCGCCGGGTTGAATGACAGCGTCGGCAACGATTTCACCATTAACGGTGACTATACCGGCGTAAGCGGCAGCCTGATCGCCATGAACAGCGTGGTGGGCGATGACAACTCTGCGACCGACCACCTGACCATCACGGGCAACAGTGCCGGTGAATCTGGTATTCGTATCTCAAATATCGGCGGGATGGGTGCGCAAACCGTCAACGGCATGCAGGTGGTGAGCGTGGGTGGCAACTCCGATGCCGCGTTTTCTCTCTCCAGACCGGTCGTGGTCGGGGCATGGGAATATAGCCTGAACCAGCACACCGATGGTAACTGGTACCTGGAATCTGTAGATACTACGCCTGCGCCTACACCAGATCCAACGCCAGATCCAACTCCGGACCCAACGCCGGATCCAACACCAGACCCAACGCCGGATCCAACGCCGGACCCAACGCCAGACCCAACACCGGCTCCGGCTCCGGCCAACCTCGCACCTGAAGTGGGCGCCTATTTAGGTAACTATCTCGCTGCCCAGGACATGTTCCTGCATAAACGCGACGATCGCGATCAGCTGACGCTGCGTAATGAAGAGGATCTCAATACCTGGATGTACGTCAAAGGTCGCTATCATGAAAATAACGTGGCGGGCGGCAAAGTTAACTATGACACCACCCAGTACGTCATGCAGGTCGGCACTGATTTTATCAGCAAGAAGATGGACACCGGGGTGCTGCATAGCGGGGTGATGTTCGGTGCTGGTCAGGCCAAAACGGATTCCACCTCTACCGGCAGCAAGCGCTCTGCACACGGTAAAGTGGACGGGGTGAACGTCGGCGTATACGCCACCTGGCAGGAAGATCAGCAGCTGCGTAAGGGCAGCTATATCGACAGCTGGGCCTCTTTAGGCTGGTATCACAACAAGCTGAGAAGCGACGGTCGCGACAACGAGTCCTATAATAGCCAGGGCTTTGCCGCCTCGCTGGAAGCGGGTCACGCCTGGGTTGTTAACTCAGAAAACGAAAGAACCTGGAAAATTGAACCGCAGATCCAGGCCATCTATAGCTATCTCGATCAGGAAAACCACACTGACGCCGATGGCGTACGTGTTTCTACCCTCGATAAAGACGGCGTTCTGGGACGTCTGGGCGTGAAAACCAGCTACTTCAATCAGAAAGATGTACAGGCCTGGCAGCCTTATGTGGCGGTAAACTGGCTGAAAGGCGCTGGACAAAACGATATCGCCTTTAACGGCGAAGCGTTCAGTAATGATACGCCAGAAGATCGCGGTCAGCTGGAGCTGGGCATTACCGGCAAGCTGAATGAAACCACGATGATCTCCCTGCGCGCGAGCGGCGAATGGGGCGAAAACAGCTACGACGCTTATGGCGGTCATATCCTGTTAAATCACCGCTGGTAATTCCTTTTCCTTCCGCAATGAAAAATGCAGTGGCCTCGGCCACTGCATTTTTTTATCAGTTATCCAGTTCACCCATGGATTTAACCTGATCGCGATTGATCTGCTCAGTCTGCCCGGTTTCCGCATTTTCATACGACACCAGACCGGTATCATCATCCACCTGCGGTTTACCGTCGGTGACGATGGTTTTGCCATCGGTGGTTTTCACCGCCTGATTAGATGAACAACCGGCAACGGTAAACAGTGCTGCGGCAGCAAAAATTGAAGTCAGCAAAAGATTATTTCGCATGGTGTTCTCCCTGCTTTTCAGTTGGATTTAATTATCGACCTGATAATTTTAGGCTAACTGTCTGACGGGAGATGAGAAAGCAGAAGGTTCTGAAGAGGAAGACAATCATCGCAGGTCCGGTAAGCGAAGCGCCACCAGACCTGCGTATGTTTATTACTTACCGATCTGGGCGTGCATCTCTTGCACCGAAATCACCTTCTCGGTAGCGTCCGCGTTCAGCGCCATTGCTGTCGCGAAACCGCCGTTCAGGGTGGTGTCGTAATGCACTTTGTACTGCAGCGCGCTGCGGCGAATCAGCTTGGAGTCTTCAATCGCCTGACGCCCTTCGGTGGTGTTGATGATGTAGGTGTATTCGCCATTCTTGATACGGTCCTGAATGTGCGGACGGCCTTCATGCACCTTGTTCACCAGACGCGGGTTGATACCGGCTTCGCCCAGTACAATCGCAGTACCGTGGGTTGCATCAAGCTCAAAGCCAAACTTCAGTAACTTCGCCGCCAGGTCTACCACACGCTCTTTATCCCCTTCGCGTACGGACAGCAGCGCACGACCCTGTTTCTTCATGGTGGAGTTACTGCCCAGCTGCGCTTTAGCAAACGCTTCTGCGAAGGTGCGGCCCACGCCCATCACTTCACCGGTAGAGCGCATTTCTGGCCCTAACAGCGGGTCAACGCCCGGGAATTTGTTGAACGGCAGCACCACTTCCTTCACCGAGTAGTACGGCGGGATAATCTCGTTGGTCACGCCCTGCTGCGCCAGCGTCTGGCCCGCCATCACGCGCGCCGCCACTTTCGCCAGCGGTACGCCGGTTGCTTTGGAGACGAACGGTACGGTACGCGCCGCACGCGGGTTGACCTCAATCAGGTAGACTTCGTTGTCTTTAACCGCAAACTGCACGTTCATCAGACCGCGAACCTGCAGCTCGAAAGCCAGTTTCTTCACCTGGTCGCGCATGACATCCTGAATTTCTTTGCTCAGCGTATAGGCTGGCAGAGAACATGCGGAGTCGCCGGAGTGAACGCCCGCCTGCTCTATGTGCTCCATGATGCCGCCAATCAGCACCATTTCGCCGTCGCAGATAGCGTCAACGTCTACTTCCACCGCGTCATCCAGGAAGCGGTCCAGCAGCACTGGCGCGTCGTTAGAGACGCTGACGGCAGTCTGGAAGTAACGGCGCAGGTCGGCTTCGTCGTAGACGATTTCCATCGCACGGCCGCCCAGCACGTAGGAAGGACGTACCACCAGCGGGTAGGTGATCTCTTTGGCTTTCTCAACCGCCTGCTCAATGGTGGTGACGGTGGCGTTAGCCGGTTGTTTAAGCTTCAGGCGGTCAACGGCATGCTGGAAACGCTCGCGGTCTTCCGCACGGTCAATCGCATCCGGGCTGGTGCCGATAACCGGTACGCCTGCCGCTTCCAGCGCGCGCGCCAGCTTCAGCGGAGTCTGACCACCGTACTGCACGATAACGCCTTTTGGCTTCTCGATACGCACGATTTCCAGCACGTCTTCCAGGGTTACCGGCTCGAAGTAGAGACGGTCGGAGGTGTCGTAATCGGTGGAGACCGTTTCCGGGTTACAGTTGACCATGATGGTCTCGTAACCGTCTTCGCGCAGCGCCAGCGAGGCGTGTACGCAGCAGTAGTCGAACT
The DNA here is from genome assembly GCF_023639785.1 of Leclercia adecarboxylata. Taxonomy (NCBI): domain Bacteria; kingdom Pseudomonadati; phylum Pseudomonadota; class Gammaproteobacteria; order Enterobacterales; family Enterobacteriaceae; genus Leclercia; species Leclercia adecarboxylata. Next base: position 693,842 of record NZ_CP098325.1, on the reverse strand, counting down.
CGATGCCCTGGCCGATACGGTTTGGACCGCCGCCCAGCACCATGATTTTGTCGCGGTCAACGGACGGGTTCGCTTCGCACTCGTCTTCATAGGTGGAGTACATGTACGCGGTATCGGTAGCAAATTCTGCCGCACAGGTATCCACGCGCTTGTAGACCGGGTGCAGGTCGTACTGGTCACGCAGCTTGCGGATTTCCGCTTCGCGCACGCCCGCCAGTTTTGCCAGGCGCGCATCGGCAAAGCCCTTACGCTTCAGCATGCGCAGGAAGTCAGCGTCGAGGCCGTTGATGCCAATCTCTGCCACTTTCTCTTCCAGGCGCACCAGCTCTTCAATCTGCACCAGGAACCAGCGGTCGATGTTGGTCAGGTTGAAGACGCCATCGACGGACAGGCCAGCACGGAAGGCATCGGCGATGTACCAGATACGCTCTGCGCCCGCATCTTTCAGCTCGCGACGGATTTTGGTCAGCGCTTCCGGATCGTCCAGGCTCACTTTCGGGTCGAAACCAGTAGCGCCCACTTCCAGGCCACGCAGCGCTTTCTGCAGAGATTCCTGCTGGGTACGGCCAATAGCCATCACTTCCCCGACAGATTTCATCTGGGTAGTCAGACGGTCGTTAGCGCCGGCAAATTTCTCGAAGTTGAAGCGAGGAATTTTGGTCACAACGTAGTCGATAGACGGCTCGAACGAGGCCGGAGTACGGCCACCGGTGATGTCGTTCATCAGCTCATCGAGGGTGTAACCTACCGCCAGTTTCGCCGCCACTTTCGCAATCGGGAAGCCGGTGGCTTTGGAAGCCAGCGCGGAGGAGCGGGATACGCGCGGGTTCATCTCAATAACAATCAGACGACCGTTTTTCGGGTTAACCGAGAACTGTACGTTAGAGCCGCCGGTTTCGACGCCAATCTCACGCAGTACCGCCATCGAGGCGTTACGCATGATTTGATACTCTTTGTCGGTCAGGGTCTGGGCCGGTGCCACGGTGATGGAGTCACCGGTATGAATGCCCATGGCGTCGAAGTTTTCGATAGAGCAGACGATGATGCAGTTGTCGTTTTTATCACGCACCACTTCCATCTCGTACTCTTTCCAGCCGATCAGCGATTCATCAATCAGCAGTTCGTTGGTTGGCGAAAGGTCCAGACCGCGGGCGCAAATCTCTTCGAACTCTTCACGGTTGTAAGCGATACCGCCGCCGGTGCCGCCCATGGTGAAGCTAGGGCGGATGATGCACGGATAACCCACGTCAGCGGCAACCGCCAGCGCTTCTTCCATTGTGTGTGCGATACCGGAGCGCGCGGTATCGAGGCCGATTTTTTTCATCGCGACGTCGAAACGGCGACGGTCTTCTGCTTTATCAATTGCATCGGCAGTGGCGCCAATCATGGTAACGCCGAACTCGGCCAGCACGCCCTGACGCTCCAGCTCCAGCGCACAGTTCAGCGCCGTCTGGCCGCCCATGGTCGGCAGTACTGCATCCGGACGCTCTTTTTCGATGATTTTGCGCACCACTTCCCAGTGAATTGGCTCGATGTAGGTTGCATCAGCCATTTCCGGGTCGGTCATGATGGTTGCCGGGTTGGAGTTTACCAGGATAACGCGGTAACCCTCTTCGCGCAGGGCTTTACACGCCTGGGCGCCAGAGTAGTCGAATTCACAGGCCTGGCCGATAACAATCGGGCCAGCGCCAAGGATCAGGATGCTTTTTATGTCTGTACGTTTTGGCATGGTCTTCTCGGCTCCTGATTATTTAGCGGTCTTACGGTATTGCTCGATAAGTTCGATGAAGTGATCGAACAGCGGCGCGGCATCGTGCGGGCCCGGGCTTGCCTCCGGGTGACCCTGGAAGCTGAACGCCGGTTTGTCGGTACGATGAATCCCTTGCAGGGTGCCATCGAACAGCGACTTGTGCGTGACGCGCAGGTTGGCAGGCATGGAGGCTTCATCGACGGCAAAACCGTGGTTCTGCGCGGTAATCATTACCGTGTTGTTGTCGATATCTTTCACCGGGTGGTTACCACCGTGGTGACCAAACTTCATCTTCACGGTTTTCGCACCGCTCGCCAGGGCCAGCAGCTGATGACCGAGACAGATGCCGAAGACCGGAATATCGGTTTCAAGGAAGGTCTTAATCGCGTCGATAGCGTAGTCGCACGGTGCCGGGTCGCCCGGGCCGTTGGAGAGGAAGATCCCGTCCGGGTTCATCTTCAGCACTTCGTCTGCCGGGGTTTTAGCCGGCACGACGGTCAGGCGGCAGCCACGGTCAACCAGCATACGCAGGATGTTGCGCTTGGCGCCGTAATCGTAGGCCACCACGTGGAACGGCAGTTCGTCTTCTTTTTTCGCTTCCGGCAGTTCGTCTGCCAGCGTCCAGCTGCCCTGCGTCCAGCTGTAGGATTCAGCCGTTGTCACTTCTTTTGCCAGATCCATTCCGTTCAGACCCGGGAAGGCTTTGGCTTTTTCTTGCGCCAGGGCCGCATCCAGATTGTCGCCAGCGATGATGCAGCCGTTCTGGGCACCTTTTTCACGCAGCAGACGCGTCAGCTTACGGGTATCGATATCGGCAATCGCCACGATGTTATGGCGTTTCAGGTAGGACGAGAGGTCTTCGGTATTGCGGTAGTTGCTGGCAATCAGCGGCAGGTCACGAATAATCAGACCTTGTGCATGTACCTGGGAGGACTCTTCATCAGCGGCATTAGAGCCGACATTACCGATATGGGGATAAGTTAGAGTGACGATTTGGCGGGAATAGGAAGGATCAGTGAGGATTTCTTGATAACCGGTCATTGAAGTATTGAAAACGACTTCCCCAACCGCCGAACCTGTTGCCCCAATGGCCCGACCGATAAACTGGGTTCCGTCTTCCAGAACCAATAGCGCTGACTTAATCAAAACATCCTCCAGAGAATATTCACTCACTTTATTTGCATATTAATTCATAACCATGGTTTGAATCAATGCAAATTTGCTGCCAGTGGATTTTCGGCAAACGGCGGCATTCTGGAGATTTGACAGGGGAAAGTCAACTTAAAAAGTGGGTTTTGTATGTGATTTTCGCGCCACTGATGGAAGAGAGCGAAGTTAACAGGCAAAAAGATCAACTAAATCACCTGGGAAAACGCTTGCGGGCCGATTTTATTGTTAAAACATCTTACCCACCTCAAAAAAGTGGACCACTTGGTCAAAATTCACAATTTTGAAACAAAAAACCGAGTAACAAGTTATTTTTTTGGTTGCATCATGAAGAAATAAAAACGAAGAGCATAAAATTAAAGGGCAATAAAATATTGCCCTCTGCAATCAAGTAATTACGACTGCAATAACCACATCACGAAGGGTAACTATGATTATAAATTGTTGAGATCAAGCACATCACGCATGTCATAAAGACCATCTTTCTTGCCTTTCAACCAAAATGCCGAACGAACTGCCCCATTTGCAAATGTCATGCGGCTGGAGGCCTTATGGGTGATTTCAATGCGCTCACCGATATCCGCAAACATTGCAGTATGTTCGCCTACAATGTCGCCTGCGCGCACGGTGGCAAAACCAATGGTGCCAGGAACGCGCTCACCGGTATGACCTTCACGGGTGTAGACGGCACACTCCTTCAGATCCTTATCCATTGCCTGGGCAATCGCCTCGCCCATCGCCAGTGCCGTACCTGACGGCGCATCCACTTTGTAGCGGTGGTGGGCTTCAACGATCTCAATGTCAGTGTGATCTCCCATCACCTTCGCCGCCTTCTCCAGCAGCTTGAGCATAACGTTCACGCCCACGCTAAAGTTGGCTGCAAATACAATGGGGATCGCTTTTGCCGCATCCTGAATAGCCTGCTTACCTGCGTCATCGAAACCGGTGGTACCAATAACCATGCCTTTGCCATGCTGACGACAAAACGCCAGGTGGTGCAGCGTGCCTTCCGGACGGGTAAAGTCGATGAAGATATCGAAATCATCTTTAACCGCATCAAGGCTGCTCTGAACGGTAACGCCTGATTTGCCCGCCCCTGCCAGCTCGCCGGCGTCCGCGCCTGCTAAGGAAGAGCCTTCGCGTTCCAGCGCGGCACCAAGCGCAACGCCGTCCATTTGCAGCGTAGCCTGAATTAACTGACGGCCCATACGGCCACCCGCGCCCGCAATTGCGACACGGACCTGTGCATCATGCATAGTTATTCTCTTACGTTAAAATGATGTAAATCGTTTCCAGAGTAACCAGCCAGCGAGATTGCCGCCATCTGAAAACGCCGATAATTAGAATTTAATGATAAAACGGGTCAGATATCAGTAAAAAACATAGGTGTCATCGAAAACCGCACGACTCACGCACCACCAGCGTAGGGGGCAGGATGATGCGCTTTGGCGGCTCGTCATTCCCCTGAATGCGGCTAAAGAGCAGCTCCCCCGCCTTACGACCGATCTCTTTGGCGGCCACCGACACCGTCGTTAATGCAGGCTGAACCAGACCTGCTTCGGTAATGTCATCGAACCCGACCAGCGCAAAATCGCTCCCCGGCTCGCGCCCCAGCTTGCGTAAACTCTGCATAACGCCCAGCGCCACGATGTCCTGGTAGCAGATTGCCGCCGTGATCTGCGGGTGGTGCGACAGCAGTTCCTGCGCAACGCGCGCCCCGTCGCTTTGGCTGGCCTGGGCGGTGACGATCCACTCTGGATTCGGCGTTACGCCATACTCCAGCAGCTTGCTGGTAAATCCGCCGAGGCGCTGCGCCCGCGAGCCCGAGCGCGCACTTCCGCCGATAAAGGCGATATGGCGATGACCCATGCGCAACAGGTGCTCCGTGGCTAACTGGGTGCCGAGAAAGTTATCTGTGCCAACAAAATCAAAATCCGGATCGTTAAGGGGGCGCACCACCATAATCGCCGGAATAGTGCGTCGCTTCAGGCCATCAAAAAAAGCCTGCGGCGTTTCGCGCGCCGCGCACAGCACCATGCCGCAGACGTTGTTGCGCATCAATGAATCAACGAACTTCTGCTGGCGCGGTGAAGACTCTTCGCTGTTTGCCAGGAACAGCAGCATGTCGTGACGCTCCATCTCATGGCTCAGCCCTGCCGTCATCTCGCCGTAGAACGGGTTAGTAATATCGTGAAGCAGCAGTCCGACCTGGTTACTTCGGCGGTTGCGCAGATTAGCCGCCGTCTGGTTATAGACGTAGCCCGTCTCGTCCAGCGCCTTAAGGACTTTCTCCCTCGTGGCCTGGGAGATACGCCCTTTATTGCACAGCACCATGGATACCGTTGCAGTTGATACGCCTGCCCGTTTTGCCACGTCCGCCAGCGTTATTCCCGTCATGGTTTCTCCTTTTTTCTTTAGATTAATCGAATAACCTATTCTTTGCACTTTTCCCTGTGATGCCCCTCACATAACCGTTCCTCCTTGCCCATCAATGGCGCGGAATGCCGGGTTAATCGCGTTAACCACTCTTTTCAAATGCGGTTAATCGAATAACCTAATCAGCATTCAAGGAGAATAATTATGACGACCTACGATAAACATCCTGAAGTCAACATAAGCGGCTTCGACCACCGTGCCTGGCAGGGCTGGGAGGCGATTGGACGTACGCTTGCACAGAAACAGCAGCCTAAACGCAGCGTGCTGGTTGTCGACTGCTATCCTGGCGTACGCCTCGAAGAACTGGAGCAGATGCTGTTCGCATCGCTCCGTCCGGCGCTGATGATTAATGCTGAACTGGCCCGCCGCGATGAACACGCGCTGCATACGATGCTGGCGCGTAATCTCACCGACGACCGTGTTTTTGGAGTGCTTTCCTGCCACCAGCTGGTGGAATTTATGGATCGGGAGAAGCTGCAAGCCCTGCAACAGCAGGTCAACGCCTGTGAAGAGGGGCTGGTGGTGGTTTATGGCCCCGGCGCTGCCCTTGTCCATCCAGGTGACGTACTGGTCTATGCCGATCTGCCGCGCTGGGAAATTCAGCAGCGTATGCGCAAAGGCGAGCTGGGTAACTGGGGCGTCGAAAATCAGGCCGAAGATATGCTCCGTCGCTATAAGCGCGCCTTCTTTATTGAATGGCGGGTGTTCGATCGTCACAAAACGCCGCTGCTTAAACGCGCTGACTTCCTGCTGGATACCACTCTCGATAACGCCCCGGCGATGGTGTGCGGCGACGCCCTGCGCGCGGGCCTGGCGCAAACCACCCGACGTCCTTTCCGCGTGGTCCCCTTCTTCGATCCTGGCGTCTGGGGCGGCCAGTGGATGAAACAACAATTTGATCTCGATCCCGCCGCGCCCAACTACGCGTGGTGTTTTGATTGCGTGCCCGAGGAAAACAGCCTGTTACTGCGTTTTGGCACGGTGCGGATTGAGATCCCCTCTCAGGATCTGGTTCTGCTTCAGCCCCGCGAGCTGCTGGGGGAAAAGGTCCACGCCCGGTTCGGCGCGGAATTCCCGATCCGCTTTGACTTTCTCGATACCATCGGCGGGCAGAACCTGAGTTTTCAGGTACATCCGGTCACGGAGTACATCCAGCAGCAGTTTGGTATGCACTATACCCAGGATGAGAGTTATTACATTCTGGAGGCGGAGCCCGGCGCAGTGGTTTACCTGGGCACCGTGAGCGGCACCCATCCCGAGGCCATGATGGACGATCTCAAACGGGCCGCTCAGGGCGAAAAAGCCTTCGATGATGCCCGCTTTGTGAACAAGATCCCGGCCCATAAGCACGATCACTTCCTGATCCCCGCCGGAACGGTTCACTGCTCGGGTTCCGGCACGATGGTGCTGGAGATCAGCGCCACACCTTACATTTTCACCTTCAAACTCTGGGACTGGGGCCGTCTCGGCATGGATGGCCAGCCCCGCCCTGTTCACCTCGGGCACGGCGAGCAGGTCATTGACTGGCAGCGCGATACCCGCTGGGTGCATGAGCACCTTGTGAACCAGTTTGAGCCGGTGAGCGAAGGCAAGGGCTGGCGCGAAGAGCGCACCGGCCTGCACGAGCGCGAATTTATCGAAACCCGCCGTCACTGGTTCAGCGAACCAGTCCTGCACAACACGGAAGGCGGCGTAAACGTGCTGAACCTGGTGGAGGGGGCAGAAGCGCTGGTGGACAGTCCCGATAACGCATTTGAACCCTTTGTGGTGCATTACGCCGAAACCTTTATCGTTCCGGCTGCCGTGGGTGAATACCGTATTTCGCCGTGGGGCAAAAGCATCGGCCAGCAACTGGCCACCGTTAAAGCCTGGGTAAGGGGATAAGCATGATCCAGTTTATCGTTGCGACGCATGGCCCGCTGGCCGCCGCGCTGCTGCAAAGCGGGGAAATGGTCTATGGCGAGTTGCCACATGTACGTGCCGTATGCCTCACCGGGCAGTCGGGTATTGACGGTTTTCGCCGTGATTTCAACGCAACGCTGGCCCAGGCCAGCGAAGGGGCCAGCGGCGTGCTGGTGCTCTGTGATATGCAGAGCGGTACCCCCTGGAATGTCGCCTGCGAAGCCGCGTTTAATCCCTTAACCCAGCCGCCGGTCGCCGTGGTGGCGGGGGTGAATTTCCCGATGCTGCTGCAAATCGATGAGGTCGCGGCACAGGAGGATGTGCATCTCGCGGCAGAGCAACTTCTTGCGCTTACTTTTCCCACGCTCATCCAGGCTAAGCCCGTGGTGACCGCGCAGACTGACGATTTTTAAGGAGACCGCTATGAGTATTTCTTTCGTACGCATTGATGACAGGGTGATTCACGGCCAGCTCGTCACGCGCTGGGCTAAAGAACTCCCTTGCGACGGGATTGTCGCCATTGACGATGCCGTCGCGGCCGATCCGCTGCTTTCATCGGTCATGAAAGGAGCGGTATCGGATACCAAAGTGTGGCTGTTTGATACCGCCACGGCCATCGAGAAACTGCCGAAGGTCATTGCCAGCGAGAAACGTTATTTTGTGATTGGCAAATCGCCAGTCACGCTACAACGTCTTGAACAGGCAGGGATAAGCCTGAAAAACAGCAACGGAAAAATTAACGTCGGGCCGATGAGCGCCCGCGCCAACACCACCACTATCGGACCTAACCAGTCCGTCACTACCGAGGAGGCCGCGGCCTTTGACTGGCTTGCCAGCCTCGGCCATACGATTGAGTTTCGCCTGGTGCCGGATGCCAGCTTCTATAGCTGGCAGGACGCTAAACAAAAAATAAAATAAGGAGCCAGAAATGATCATCGAAGCATCATTAATCGGCCTGTTTTGCTATCTGGGCGCGCTCGGGACGCCCTGGCTTTTCGGGCTGACCGGCGGCTGGTACCTCCTCTCCCGGCCGCTGGTTTCCGGCATGCTGGTTGGGTTTATCCTGGGCGACGTAAAAACCGGCATCATGATTGGCGTCGCAGTGCAGGCGGTTTATATCGCGATGGTGACGCCGGGCGGCTCAATGCCAGCGGATTTAAACTTTGTGGCCTGGCCCGCGATAGCGCTTGGCATTCTCTCCGGTAAAGGCCCTGAAGTCGCCGTCGCCCTGGCGGCCACCATTGGTATCGCCGGAACCATCCTGTTTAACGCCATGATGGTTCTGAACTCGTACTGGAACCACCGCGCGGATGTGGCGCTGGAACGCGGCGACGAACGGGGGATCTATTTCAACAGCGCCATCTGGCCGCAGGTAATGAACTTTGTCCTGCGCTTTGTGCCCTCTTTCATCGCCGTCTACTTTGGCGCGCAGTACATCAGCGGTTTTATGGATAGCCTGCCCGGTGTCGTGCTGTCCACCATGAACGTGCTGGGCGGCATCCTCCCAGCCGTGGGCATTGCCATTCTGTTAAAGCAGATCATCAAAAGCTACACCATGCTCATCTATTTTCTGGTCGGTTTCGTCTGCATTGTCTTTCTGAAGCTGAACATGGTGGCATTGGTGATTGTCGGGGCGCTGCTGGCGCTGATTCATTACAACTACAAACCGGAGCCGCCGCAGGCTGTCGCTGCAAGGCCGGCACTCGACGATGAGGATGAATTCTGATGGAAGAACGTAAACTCACCCGTAAGGACCTGCGCCGCTGCTGGCGGGCATGGATGATGCATAATCTGTCGTCGATGAGCTTTGAGCGCCTGGAATCCTTTGGCTTTTGCCTCAGCATGCTGCCGGTGGCGAAAAAGCTCTATCCGGACGCCACCGGGCGCGCCGAAATGCTGCGCCGCCACGCCTCCTTCTACAACACCGAACCGCAGATCGGCGCAATAGTTAACGGGATGGCGCTGGGCCTCGAGGAGAAAAAAGCCAACGGCGAACCGATAGACGGCGAAACGATTAATACCCTGAAGGTTGGCCTGATGGGCCCCATCGCTGGGATTGGCGATTCGATGATCCCAGGTATGTTGATCCCTATCCTGCTGAGTATCGGTATGGCGCTGGCAGCCGGGGGCAATATCCTCGGTCCGCTGTTTTACACCTTCGCCTGGCTGGCGATTATCCTTCCTGGATCATGGTTCCTGTTTCTTAAAGGCTACCAGATGGGCTCCGGCTCGGTAGAGATGCTGGTCAGCAGCAAATCCGCTCGCCTGCGCGAAGCGCTCTCGTTGCTGGGGGTGTTTGTCATGGGCGGCGTGGCGGCAAGTTACGTGAAGCTGGGCACCGGACTGGAGTTCATCACCAAAGACGGGGTGAATATTCACGTTCAGCAAATGCTCGACGGGATCTTCCCGCAACTGATGCCGCTGGTAGTGGTGCTCGGCACCTGGTACCTGATGGCGAAAAAAGGCGTTTCGCCGGTGAAAGCCATGGTGCTATTGCTGGTGCTGGCCGCGCTTGGCGTGGCATCCGGTCTGTTTGCCGGTTAAACGAGCCGGGGCGATGCCCCGGCTTAGGTTATGGGTGGAAGTTACGCCATAGCTCCGCCGTTTTGTCCGGGCGGGAGATAAACTGAAAGCGGGCGGGATCGTCAATAAACTGCTGGTAGATCGGCGCATCTGTGATACCAAACTCGCTGTAGCAGCGCGGCGTAATCATCTGCAGCCTCCCCGCCATGTAGTGTTTATTATGCAGCCAGACGATATGGCTGCCCTGCACCAGCGGATACCAGGCCAGCCCCCTGCGGGCGCGAATGGCCTCATATTCAAAGCCATATTCCCTGTCGCACCATGCGCCAAAGGTCAACGGCTCCTCCGGTGACGCAGAAATCGTCGCATGGCCCCACCCCGGCGGCACCAGCACCTTTTCTCCCGGTCCCGCCAGCACCGCAAAGCAGCGGCCGGGATCGTCATCAACAAACTCCTGCATGTAGATAATCGCTTTGCCCTGCCAGACCTCATACAGTTCCGGCGGCGACCAGCCGCTATGCCTGCTGATGCGGTGTACATGCCCCTGGCTGCGCACCGGCTCATCCCCCAGCGTGCCCGCGGCATAGGTGACCACGCCAAACAGCAGCATCCGTTTTTCCAGTTCCTGCCTGTCAGACAGACGCGCAACGTCCATCGCAATGGCGTAGACCTGCTCCGGCCCTTCGCAGTCCGGATTACGCAATGACGGGCGAATCTGATCCAGGGTGCGAATTTCCGGCATCGGGCCAGTCACGTCTCCTGCGTAACTAAAACCCAACGGGCGGTGTGTGATGGTCATATCCAGCCCGACGTTAAGCATTGCCGACCTCCCATCCCTGCGGGTGATGTTCAGAGGCAAAGACGCGAAGCGCAAAACCACCAGCCAGTGCCGCATAATCATGTCCGGCCACGCTGGGCCATACTGCCAGTGCTGAAAGCGTGTCTTCACCCGTGTTAATCAGGCGGTGTGCGTTAAAGGGGGGAATAATATGCACGGAGCCGGCCCTCACGCACTCCAGCCGCGCCTGACCGGATGGCGACTGAAGCAGCAGCAAGCCGCAGCCTCGCAGGCCAAAATAGATCTCGCCCTGTTCGCGGCGCTGATGGAAGTGGCCGCGCGTCATAAAGAACTCATTGCCGATTTTACCCGCATAGAGATGGGTAACACCGACGTACAGCGCTCCTTCCCCCGACGGCGAGTCGAGCATATCAACGTCATAGACGCGCTGATGCGGTTCGCAGTTACGCCAGGCGTCGTTATCACTGAAAACGCCTGGCAGATCGGCGATGCGGGTTGTCTTGCAGATAAGCGGACCGTTAGCGAATACACCGCTGGCCCACGCCACCTGAGGTGGCAGGGTAATGTCAGGATTCATGTTTATCTCCGGCCCGAGGAGAACAACATGACAAGCTTATCAGATTAACCGCTCCCCCTCTCGCGAAGCCTTCCGCTCTGTCGGGTTAATCACAATCCCGTTACGCCTGCTCGTGAAGCGCATAGGTGACTACCAGCTGTCCTTTTTTTATTTTCATCCCCAGGATCTGCATTTCTCCAATTTCTGCCAGTTGACTAACATGCGTTCCGCCACAGGCATACGCGGGGAGATCGCCAAAGCTAACCTTACGCCTGCCCGCTTCAGTTACGATATAACAAGGCAGATTGTTGGCTTTCCAGCCGTTGATAAGGGACATCAGCGCGCTGGCATCAGGCATTGCGCTCTGCGGCTCCCGGGCCGTAAAGGTGATCCGTCCTTCACCGGGCCAGTGGTGGGCTTTTACCGGTTCCCAGCCACATCGCTCCCCGGCATAGCCAATCAAATGACCAGCGCTGTGCCAGCGGGAATGACGCACCCGTGCACTTTTATCAACCTGAATGTCCACCTCACCTGGCACAAGCGGCCGGGACAGGATGTGAATGACCTGCTCCCCACGCAGGTTCACGCTCTCTACCGCAATCCCGGCGATAAAGCCCCGATCCGCTGGCTGTCCGCCCCCCTGTGGATGGAAAAGGGTCTGGTCCAGCTCAACGGCGTAGCGGCCATCCGCCTCTTCAGTGCACCGGATCACCTTCGCGCGGCCTTCTGTCGCTTCACTGACGTAATAAAGTCGTTCTGTCATGGTTGTTCTCCTCTGTAGCCTGACAGTATATTCATCACTTAAGCATCGATAATCTGACTTTCAAACAATGCACTCTTGCCTGGTATGCACAAATGAAACCTGCACTGCTTCCCGATCTCGCGACCTTCGTTGCTATCGTTGAACACGGCAATTTCTCTACCGTAGCCCGTATTACGGGGGCGACGCCCTCGGCGATCAGCCGTTGTGTTTCACGCCTGGAGAAGGAGATGGGATGTAAGTTACTGAACCGTACCACGCGCAAGCTGGCACTTACCGAAACCGGAAAATCGGTTTATGAACATGCGCTGGATATGCTGGAAGCGGCACAACAGGCAATGGATTCCGGCAGCAGCCTGCAAACCATTGCCCAGGGAAAGCTGACGATAAGCGTACCGAAAGCCGTGGGACGGTTTGTGATCCATCCGCTGATGCCGGCGTTTCTGGCGCGCTATCCGCAAATAGATGTCTGCCTGCGTCTGGAAGATCGCTACATGGATCTGATTGATGACGGTGTCGATCTGGCATTACGGATCACCAATACCCCTTCTCCAGGCCTGTACGGGAAGCCGCTGATGCCGGTAACCCATATTATTTGCGCGACGCCAGAATACCTTCGTCGCGCAGGCACGCCGCAGGAGCCGCACGACCTCCGGGCGCATAGCTGTATTTCGCTCGGTGAAACCCCGGCCGACTCCCGCTGGAAGTTTACCGTGCAGGGAAAAACGGAGATTGTACAGACGCGCGGCCGCTACGCGGCTAACCACACGGGCGTGCGGCTGGATGCGGTCAAACGACATGTTGGTATCGGAAGTCTACCGCTGTTTACGGCGCGTGAGGCGCTTGAAAAAGGGGAGATTGTGCAGGTTCTGCCGGAGTGGACGTTTATCAGCAGCTATTCGGGCGAGTTATGGCTGCTCTGGACGCGTAACAAACATATGCCAGCCAGAATGCGGGCGATGATCAACTATCTTAGTGAAAACATGCCAGTCACGTAATGACTGGCATGTCTTGAACCTTACTCGACTTCCCGCGCGTCGATACGCAACTCTTTTGGCACTTCGAAGACAATGTTCTCTTCGCGACCTTCCAGCGGAACGGCCTCACCGCCACCCAGTTCCTGAAGGCGGGTAATCACGTTCTGCACCAGAATATCCGGTGCGGAAGCCCCTGCGGTAACACCAACGCAGGCCGCGTTTTTAACCCAGGCTTCCTGGATATCCGTCGCGTCGTCGATCAGGAATGCCGCCTTGCCCATTCGCTGTGCCAGTTCGGCCAGACGGTTGGAGTTAGAGGAGTTTTTCGAGCCGACCACCAGCACCACATCCGCCTGCTCCGCCAGGGCGCGCACCGCTTCCTGACGGTTAGTGGTTGCATAGCAGATGTCATCTTTACGCGGCCCGACGATTTTTGGGAAACGCTGACGCAAGGCGTCAATCACATCCGATGTATCATCAACCGAAAGCGTGGTCTGGGTCATGAACGACAGGCGTGCTTCGTTTTTCACGTTCAGCGTCAGCACATCTTCAGGCGACTCGACCAGATACATGCCCCCTTCCGGGTTGCTGTACTGTCCCATGGTCCCTTCCACTTCCGGATGGCCTGCGTGACCGATCAGAATCGACTCTTCACCCCGGCGGCTGGCACGAGCCACTTCCATATGCACTTTGGTCACCAGCGGGCAGGTGGCGTCAAAAACGGTCAGATCGCGATTTTTCGCTTCGTTACGCACCGCCTGAGAGACGCCATGTGCAGAGAAGATCAGAATAGCGCCATCCGGCACTTCGTCGATCTGCTCAATAAAGATTGCCCCGCGTGCGCGCAGGCTATCCACCACGTAGCGGTTATGGACCACTTCGTGACGGACATAAATAGGCGCGCCGTAAAGCTCCAGCGCGTTTTCAACAATGCTGATAGCGCGGTCTACACCGGCGCAGAAGCCGCGCGGGTTAGCCAACAGGATCTGCATTCACATCCTCCAGTACCGGGTCGATTTCCAGTACTTCAACATCAAAATGGACGGTACGCCCGGCGAGCGGGTGGTTGAAATCGACGGTAATCGAGTCGCCGTTGATTTCACGGATCACGCCTGGCATTTCGCTGCCATCCATAGCGGTAAAGAGCATTATTGCCCCGATCTCCGGTTCACCCGCATCCATAAATTCACGACGCGAGAAGTACTGGATCAGGTCCGGGGACGGCACGCCAAACGCAGCATCCGGCTCCAGAGAAAAGGTTTTTTTATCCCCTTCTTTCAGCCCCAGCAGCTGTTGCTCAAGACCTTCAGACAGAGAAGTATCACCCAGACGGAACAGCGCAGGTTTGCCGTTATTGCGGGTGGACTCCGCAGTGGAGCCATCATCAAGTTTCAGCGTGAAATGAACCAGCATCGCGCTGTTGGACTGTACGGATTTAGACATGCAGAGTGCTCACTCATTTTGCCCGGTGGCGCTGCGCTCACCGGGCCTACAACGATCGTAGGCCGGTGCAAGCGCAGCGCCGCCCGGCGGGTTTGTTACGCCTGCTCTTTCGCTGCGGGTTTCGGTAAGAAGCCCTCCAGCACAATCAGCGCCGCACCGATACAAATCGCCGTATCAGCCAGGTTAAAAGTGGCGAAGTGCCAGTTGCCGACGTAGAAGTCGATCATATCGACTACAAAGCCGTGCCACAGACGGTCGAACAAGTTACCCAGCGCACCGCCAATGATCAGCGCGTAGGCAATGTTGTTCAGCTTTTGCGTGGCTTTTCCGCGGTACATCAGCACGGCCAGCACTACACAGATACCAAGCGCGATACCCGCAAAGAACCAGCGCTGCCAGCCACCGCTGTCGGCCAGGAAGCTGAACGCCGCGCCATAGTTACGCGCATAGTGCAGATTAAGCGACGGGAACAGCGGTACGGTATCCCCCAGAGCAAAGTTCTGGAGGATCAGGTACTTGCTGCCCAAATCGATAATCAGCACGACTACCACCAGCCACAGCCAGCGCAGCCCTGTTGAAGAGAGTGATTTACTCATCAGGCAAACTTACGTTTTTCGCCATCACCGGCGACGTTGCTGACACAGCGTCCGCAGATATCTGCGTGTTCCGCCACCTTGCCGACATCAGTGGTGTAATGCCAGCAACGCGGGCACTTCTCACCATCGGCTTTCACCAGCGCCACCTTCAGCCCTTTGAGCAGTTCGCTCTGCTGGGCATCAGCGCTCGCGTCGGCATAATCCGCAACTTTCGCACCGGAGGTCAACAGGACAAATCGTAATTCATCGCCCAGCGCAGTCAGCTTCGCCGCCAGTTCTGGTTCAGCGTACAGGGTCACTGCCGCTTCCAGAGAGCCGCCCACTTTCTTGTCGGTACGCGCCTGCTCGATCACCTTGTTCACTTCGCCGCGCACTTTCAGCAGCTCGTCCCAGAAGGTATCGTTCATGGCTTCGGTCTCAGCCAGACCAAACAGACCTTCATACCACTCGCCGGTGAAGACATACTTCTCACGGTCGCCTGGCAGGTAGCCCCAGATCTCATCTGCGGTGAAGGACATGATCGGTGCCATCCAGCGCACCAGCGCTTCCGCGATGTGGTACAGCGCGGTCTGGCAGCTACGACGTGCCACGCTGTCCGCTTTGGCGGTGTACTGACGGTCTTTGATGATGTCGAGGTAGAACGAGCCCATCTCGATGGAGCAGAAGCGCATCAGGCGCTGCACCACTTCGTGGAAATCGTAAGAGTCATACGCTTTAACGATGTCTTCCTGCGCCGCCTGGGCACAACCCACCGCCCAGCGATCCAGTACCACCATCTCTTCCGGTTTCACCATGTCTTTTGCCGGATCGAAACCGTTAAGGTTCGCCAGCAGGAAGCGCGCGGTGTTACGGATACGACGATAGCTGTCGGCAGCACGCTTCAGGATCTCATCGGAGACCGCCATTTCACCGGTGTAGTCGGTCGATGCCACCCACAGACGCAGGATATCCGCGCCCAGTTTGTTCATCACGTCCTGCGGGGAAACGGTGTTACCGATAGATTTGGACATCTTGCGTCCCTGACCATCCACGGTGAAACCGTGAGTCAGTACCTGACGGTATGGCGCTTTGCCCTTCATGGCGGTAGAGATCATCAGAGATGACATGAACCAGCCACGGTGTTGGTCAGAACCTTCCAGATACATGTCGGCAGCGTGACCGGCAAATTCCGGACGCACATCAACCACGGAGGAGTGGGTAGAACCGGAGTCAAACCAGACGTCCAGGGTATCCGGCACTTTCTCGTAGTTATCAGCGTCATCGCCCAGGATGTCGCGGGAATCAAGATCCCACCACGCCTGAATGCCGTCAACTTCAACGCGCTTCGCCACTTCTTCCATCAGCTCCAGGGTGCGCGGGTGCAGCTCCTGGGTCTCTTTATGGACGAACAGGGACATCGGCACGCCCCAGGTACGCTGACGGGAGATACACCAGTCAGGACGGTTAGCCACCATGGATTCAATACGCGCCTGGCCCCAGTCAGGGATCCACTGTACGCCTTTGATCTCGGAAAGAGACTGCGCGCGCAGGCCTTTCTGGTCCATGCTGACGAACCACTGCGGGGTTGCACGGAAGATGATCGGCGTTTTGTGGCGCCAGCAGCATGGATAGCTGTGCTGCATTTTCTCAACGTGCAGCAGCGAACCGTTGTCGCGCAGCATGTTGACGATGATGTCGTTGGCTTTAAAGACGTTGATGCCGTCCAGCGTCGGGTAAGTACCTGGCAGGTAAGCGCCGTCCGGGCCAACCGGGTTAGCGATTTCCAGACCGTACTGCAGGCTGATGTTGTAGTCATCCGGGCCGTGACCGCCGGCGGTATGTACCGCACCGGTACCCGCTTCCAGAGTAACGTGCTCGCCCAGGATCGCCGGAACGTCGAAATCGAGGAACGGGTGCTTAAAGCGCATCAGTTCCAGCTCGGCGCCCTTCACGGTGCCAAGGACTTTATAATCGGTGATATTCGCGCGCTTGAGCACGCTTTCAACCAGATCTTTTGCCAGTATCAGCGCACGGCCCTCCACCTGTACCAGCGCGTATTCGAACTCCGCAGAGAGCGAGATCGCACGGTTGGCAGGCAGGGTCCACGGCGTGGTGGTCCAGATAACCAGGGAGATCGGGCCATTTACGCCCGGCAGACCAAATTTGCCCTGCAGCGCATCCTGATCGACCCCTTCAAAGGCCACATCAATGGACGGGGACGTTTTGTCGTAATACTCAACTTCCGCCTCTGCCAGCGCAGAGCGGCAGTCCACGCACCAGTGCACCGGCTTAGCGCCTTTGTGCAGGTGGCCGTTGCCGATGATTTTACCCAGCGCACGGATGATATTGGCTTCGGTTTTGAAGTCCATGGTCAGGTACGGGTGCGACCAGTCGCCCAGCACGCCCAGACGGATAAAGTCTTCACGCTGACCGTTAACCTGAGTGGCGGCGTATTCGCGGCACTTGGCACGGAATTCAGCAGCGGTGAACTTCTCACCCGGCTTGCCAAACTCTTGCTCCACTTTCAGCTCGATCGGCAGACCGTGGCAGTCCCAGCCAGGAACGTAAGGCGAGTCATAGCCCATTAAGCCTTTGGACTTAACGATAATGTCTTTCAGAATCTTGTTTACAGAGTGACCAATATGAATGCTGCCATTCGCATAGGGAGGGCCATCATGCAGAATGAAAGTTTTTTTACCTTTTTTGGCTGCACGGATGATGCCGTACAGGTCATCATCGGTCCAACGCGCCAGCATTCCCGGTTCACGCTTGGCGAGGTCGCCGCGCATCGGGAACCCTGTTTCCGGCAAATTCAGGGTTGATTTATAGTCACTCATCAGATTCTCGGTTCCGTATTTATATCTCAGGCATTAAGCCGGGTTTGATAGCCCAAAAATTTCGCGGGCTGTTAATTCATCTCTCGCGATTTGCGCTTTCAGCTCATCAAGCGAGGCGAATCGCTGTTCATTGCGTATTTTTTTACGCAGGATTACATCTATATGGCGACCGTAGAGGTCCATTACAACGTCCAGCAAATGCACTTCGAGCTGCTGACGCACGCCAGCAACAGTCGGACGGGTGCCAATATTGGCGACGCCGGGTAAAGGCTTATCACCCAGCCCCGTCACTTCTACCGCATAAACCCCTTTGACCGGGGAAACCTGACGGCGCAACGGTAAATTCGCCGTAGGGAAACCAATGGTGCGGCCCAGTTCGTCGCCATGCACAACACGCCCGGAGATGGAGAACGGGCGTCCGAGCAGTTTTGCTGCGGTGTCGAGATCGTCATCGGCTAACGCCTGACGAACCGCCGTGCTGCTGATGCGCACGCCGCCTTCGCAAAAGGTCTGGGTGCTGGTGACGTCAAAGCCATACTCCAGGCCAGCCTTCTGTAATAGCAAGAAATCCCCCTGACGACCAGCGCCAAAGCGGAAATCATCACCCACAGCCAAAAACTGCACGCCAAGACGATCGACCAGCAGGTCGCCGACAAAATTTTGTGCCGTCAGCGCGGCAAAGCGTCGGTCGAAACGGACGCACAGGACATAGTCCACACCGCACTGCGCCAGATAACGCAATTTTTCACGCAGACGAGTCAGGCGCGCAGGCGCTTTTTCGCTGGCAAACAACTCCAGCGGCTGCGGTTCAAAAATCATTACTACGACCGGCAGACCCCTTGCCCGGCCCTCTTCACGCAATCCCTGCAACAGCACCTGATGCCCACGATGCACGCCGTCGAAATTACCAATAGTCAGCACACACCCATGCGGGGCCTGACTGAGATTATGTATGCCGCGTATCAGCTTCATGACTGGCTCAAAACAGTGAAAATCGCCAAAGTATACCTTGTACAGCGGTTAAGGTTAACCGGCGATTGTTCACGCAAAACAGAAAGCCGTAATGATTTCATCAGGCTTGCCTTTCACAGCGAAAAAATCTGCCTACAGATGACGATTTTTGTGTCGAAAAGCTGTATTCACAGGAGACAAGCTGGTAGAATCCTGCGCCATCACTACGTAACGAAGCGTCGCTAATTAACGGCGCTTATTTGCACAAATCCATTGACAAAAGAGGGCAAAGAGGGCATATTCCTCGGCCTTTGAATTGTCCACATAGATCATATTTGGGAGTTGGACTTGGCTAATATCAAATCAGCTAAGAAACGTGCCGTTCAGTCTGAAAAGGCTCGTAAGCACAACGCAAGCCGTCGCTCTATGATGCGTACTTTCATCAAGAAAGTATACGCAGCAATCGAAGCTGGCGACAAAGCTGCAGCGCAGAACGCATTTAACGAAATGCAACCAATCGTGGATCGTCAGGCTGCTAAAGGTCTGATCCACAAAAACAAAGCAGCGCGTCATAAAGCAAACCTGACCGCGCAGATCAGCAAACTGGCTTAATCGCCACTTGTTGTTGCTTGTTTAAAGAACCCGCTTAACGCGGGTTTTTTTATGCCTTCAGAGTGCCGGTGGCGTGAACAGCGCGCTGTAATCCTGGTTACAGATACGCTGCACCGCCGGATGCTGAATCATCCTTGCGGCAAATATGGCGTGATACTCTTCCATCACGTTATCCACCCGCCCTATCTCGGTAATTTTCTCGTCCGCATACAGATCCTGAGCATAGAGCGTTGGCGCGACAAAAATCGCGTTGTGCGCTTCACCGAAGGCTTTCATCAGCGCGGCATCGTCAAACTCACCCAATATTTCGACGTTCAGCCCCTGCGAATTAAACCAGTTCAGCAGCTTGCGTCCCAGCATTGAGCGTCGTCCTGGCACCAGCAGGCGGCGCTCTTCCAGACAGGCGGGGAACGGCTTTTCTGGCGGCGGATTGCTGCACCAGAAGCTGACCCCGCACTCGCCAATTTTCACCGAAAAAAGGCCTTCCTGCTGGGTGGAATCGATCGGGCAGTCGGAGATGATCATGTCCAGCTTGTGCTGGCTCAGCTGCTCCAGCAGCATCTCGTGCGTGGATTCAAAACAGCGCAGGTGGATCTGCTCATCCTTCACAACTGCCGCATCCAGCACACCGCTGACCAGCCGCTTCGACAGCGCATCCGCGACACCCACATCGAAGAGCAGGTTCGATTCCTTGCGGTAGTTGACAATATCAAGCATCTCCTGGCTCAGGGTGAACATTTTATCCGCGTAGCGGAACACCAGCTCACCCAGCTCGCTTGGCTCTATACCGCGGCCCTTACGCTTGAACAGCTTCCCCTGCAGGCGTTCTTCAAGGGCTTTTATCTGCCCGGTAATGGTCTGTGGCGTCAGATAGAGCGCCTCCGCCGCGCCGACAACCGAGCCCTCTTTATAGACATGCCAGAAGTAGTAAAGATGGTTGTAGTTAAGATGAGACATATGACCCTCGCTCCCTGATAGTGTTAACGGGAGGGCTGCCTGTCCCTCCCGGAATCCCGTTACGCCGGATGGACCTGCCCCGGCAATTTCGTTTTCAGTAAGGCATAGCCAATGAATGCCGACAACAGCGATCCGGTTAAGATAGCCAACTTAGCCCAGTCGATGAGCTCTGGAGCATTCGCGCCAAACGCCAGCGTGGAAATAAAGATCGACATTGTAAAGCCAATCCCGCAAAGGACGCCAACGGCCATGATCTGGCGGCAGGTGGTTCCGTGCGGCAAGGTGGCCAGCTTCAGCTTCAGCGCCAGCCAGCAGAAGAGGCTTATCCCCAGCGGCTTACCGATAAACAGCCCGGCGACGATCCCCAGCGGCAGCATCGACATCATTCCATCCAGCGTGACGCCCTTAAGGGAGACGCCGGCGTTAGCAAAGGCGAAGAGCGGCAGGATCATGAAAGCGACCCATGGATGCAGGACGTGCTCCAGCTGCTTCGCCGGGGATTTACCGTCCTGCTTCTTCAGCGGCACGAAGAAGCCGATAATCACCCCGGCCAGAGTGGCATGCACACCCGATTTCAGCACGGCTGTCCAGAGCACCATTCCCACCAGCACATAGATACCAATCCGACGTACGTTGAAGATATTCAGCAGCGCCAGAGCCGCGATAGCTGCTGCCGCCACGCCCAGGGATAACATCGACAGCTCGCTGGTGTAGAACAGAGCAATAATCACTATCGCGCCCAGGTCATCGATGATTGCCAGCGCCATCAGGAAAATTTTCAACGCCATTGGCACGCGGTTGCCTAACAGTGCCAGGACGCCTAAGGCGAAGGCAATATCCGTGGCCGCCGGGATCGCCCAGCCGTCACGGGCAACGGGGTCCTGATAGTTAAAGGCCAGGTAGATAAGCGCCGGGACGACCATCCCGCCGATAGCGGCAATCACCGGGAACGCTGCCCGCTGACGGCTTGCCAGAGAGCCCTGAATCAGCTCACGCTTGACCTCCAGCCCCACCAGCAGGAAAAAGACCGCCATCAGGGCATCGTTGATCCACAGCAGCATGTTCTTGTTGATTTCCAGCACACCGACCCGTAACTCAACGGGGGTTTCCAGAAAAGCGTGGTACAGGTCGCGGGTCGCACCCAGGTTTGCCAGCAGCATGGCAATGGCTGCGGCCAGGATAAGAATAATGCCGCCAGAGGCCTCATTCTGAAAAAAACGGTGTAGAAGTTTCACTATTACTCTCTCTTTTTACGGCAATCCCTCGGTAAAACCATCATACTCGCGGAAATTCATCGGTAAAAGCAGGTATATATTGAATATACACTCGGTTATTCCGATCTGATTCTTTGACAATAAAAAAGCCCGGAATCGCTTCCGGGCTTTGAGAGTAAGGTCAGCTCACCGATTAGCGAGTCAAATCGTCAAAGAATTTTTTCACGCCATCAAAGAAGCTTTTGGAGCGCGGGCTGTTGTTCTCACCCGTTGGACCGCCAAAGCTCTCCTGCAGTTCTCTCAGCAGTTGCTTCTGCTTCTCGTTCAGACCAACCGGGGTTTCCACCACCACGCGACAAAGCAGGTCGCCCTGAGCACCGCCACGCACCGATTTCACCCCTTTACCGCGCATGCGGAACAGCTTGCCGGTCTGGGTTTCGCCAGGCACTTTCAGGTTTACGCGACCGTCCAGGGTTGGGACTTCGATCTCGCCGCCCATCGCCGCCATGGCAAAGTTGATCGGCACTTCGCAGTACAGGTTGTTGCCTTCACGTTCAAAAATAGCATGCTGCTTAACCTGAACCTGAACGTACAGATCGCCAGCCGGTGCGCCGTGTTCCCCTGCTTCGCCTTCGCCAGACAGACGGATACGATCGCCGGTATCCACGCCCGCCGGGATTTTAACCGACAGGGTTTTGGTCTTCTCGACGCGACCATGGCCGTGACATTTGTTGCACGGATCCTTAATCAGCGTACCGCGACCCTGACAGTGAGGGCAGCTCTGCTGCACCGCGAAGAAGCCCTGACGCATCTGCACCTGGCCAGAGCCATGACAGGTTGGACAGGTTTGCGGCTTGGTGCCGACTTTCGCGCCGCTGCCGTGGCAAACGTCGCACTCTTCCAGCGTTGGGATGCGGATCTCTTTCGTCACGCCACGGACCGCCTCTTCCAGCGTCAGCTCCATGTTGTAACGCAGGTCTGCGCCACGGGCTGCACGCTGACGACCACGGCCGCCACCGAAGATATCGCCGAACACGTCACCAAAGATATCGCTGAAATCTGCGCCGCCGCCGCCGAATCCGCCGCCGCCCATACCGCCCTGTTCAAACGCGGCATGACCATACTGATCGTAGGCTGCACGTTTCTGCGCATCGGTCAGGACTTCGTAGGCTTCTTTGATCTCTTTAAACTTGGCTTCGGCCTCTTTGTCACCCTGGTTGCGGTCCGGGTGATATTTCATGGCCAGGCGCTTATACGCCTTTTTGATTTCACGCTCTTCCGCTGTTTTGGAAACGCCCAAAATCTCGTAATAGTCTTGCTTTGCCATCTTGTTTTATCTGCCCCTAACATGCGTGCACGGGCGGAGAGGAAACCTCTTCGCCCGTGCCAGTGTATTACCCGTTCAAAGGGCGATTATTTTTTGTCTTTCACTTCTTCAAACTCAGCGTCGACAACATCGTCATCTTTCGCGTTGTTCGCAGAAGAGTCAGCACCCGCGCCAGCCTGCTGCTGTGCGTGCTGCTGCTGCGCGATTTCCATCAGCTTCTGGGAAACCTGCGCCAGTTCCTGCATCTTCGCTTCGATGTCGGCTTTGTCTTCGCCTTTCAGGGACGCTTCCAGCGCGCTCAGAGCAGACTCGATAGCCGTTTTGTCGTCAGCTGGCAGTTTATCGCCTGCTTCTTCAACCTGCTTACGGGTGCTGTGCAGCAGATGGTCACCCTGGTTGCGGGTCTGAACCAGCTCTTCGAACTTGCGGTCAGACTCGGCGTTCGCTTCTGCTTCGCGAACCATCTTCTGGATCTCTTCTTCGTTCAGACCAGAAGAAGCCTTGATGGTGATCTTCTGCTCTTTACCGCTGTTTTTATCCTTCGCGGAAACGTGCAGGATACCGTCAGCATCGATGTCAAAGGTAACTTCGATCTGTGGCATACCGCGCGGCGCCGGGCTGATACCGTCGAGGTTGAACTGGCCCAGATCTTTGTTATCTGCGGCACGTTTACGCTCACCCTGCAGCACATGGATGGTTACCGCGGACTGGTTGTCTTCAGCGGTAGAGAACACCTGGCTGTGCTTGGTTGGGATGGTGGTGTTTTTGGCGATCAGCGCCGTCATCACACCGCCCATGGTTTCGATACCCAGAGACAGCGGGGTAACGTCCAGCAGCAGAACGTCTTTAACATCACCGGTCAGTACGCCGCCCTGAACAGCAGCACCGATAGCCACGGCTTCGTCCGGGTTAACGTCTTTACGCGGCTCTTTACCAAAGAATTCAGCCACTTTCTTCTGAACCATTGGCATACGCGTCTGACCACCCACCAGGATAACGTCCTGGATTTCGGATACGGACAGGCCAGCGTCCTGCAGAGCAACTTTCAGCGGCTCGATGGAGCGGTTAACCAGATCTTCGACCAGGCTTTCCAGTTTCGCACGAGTCACTTTGATGTTCATGTGTTTTGGACCGGTCGCGTCTGCAGTGATGTACGGCAGGTTCACGTCGGTCTGCTGCGCAGAAGAGAGCTCAATCTTCGCTTTTTCTGCGGCTTCTTTCAGGCGCTGCATTGCCAGCGGGTCGTTACGCAGGTCAATGCCCTGGTCTTTCTTAAACTCGTCAACGAGGTAGTTGATCATGCGGCTGTCGAAGTCTTCACCACCCAGGTGGGTATCACCGTTGGTTGCCAGAACTTCAAAGGTTTTTTCGCCGTCAACTTCGTCGATTTCGATAATAGAGATATCGAAGGTACCGCCACCGAGGTCGTATACCGCGATGGTGCGGTTGCCGACTTCTTTATCCAGACCGTAGGCCAGTGCCGCTGCGGTTGGTTCGTTGATGATACGTTTGACTTCCAGGCCCGCGATACGGCCGGCGTCTTTGGTCGCCTGACGCTGCGCATCGTTGAAGTATGCGGGTACGGTGATAACAGCTTCAGTTACCGGCTCACCCAGGTAATCTTCAGCGGTTTTCTTCATCTTTTTCAGCACTTCAGCAGAGATCTGCGGCGGTGCCATTTTCTGGCCTTTAACATCAATCCAGGCGTCGCCGTTTTCAGCGCCGATGATTTTGTACGGCATGATGGCTTCATCACGCTGTACTTCTTCGTCCTGGAAGCGACGGCCAATCAGGCGCTTGATCGCAAACAGTGTGTTTTGCGGGTTTGTCACTGCCTGACGTTTAGCCGGCTGACCAACCAGAGTTTCACCATCCTGGGTATAGGCAATGATAGAAGGCGTGGTGCGATCGCCCTCGGCATTCTCCAGCACACGTGCAGTAGTGCCGTCCATAATCGCTACACAAGAGTTGGTAGTACCCAGGTCGATACCAATAATTTTACCCATCTAAACGTCTCCACTATAAATTCGGTCAACATGTGGTTGTGTACCTGTAATAAGGGCAGAAGGTGTTTTTTCAACTGCCCAGATTTGAATTTTTTCAGGTCCACACACTGCGGTTGACTACAAGATGGGGTCGCAACGGCATCCATCAAGGGGGACGGATAAAAAAATTTTTAATTTCACCCTGATTAGATCATAGACGGCATCGATAGCGCCCATTATGATGCCGCGCCCCGCCAGGGAGAATTGGCGTGGGATTAACCATTTCACCATTTTAATGATGATTTTTTTGAGGACTTATGGGCAACACTAAGTTGGCTAATCCGGCTCCGCTGGGCCTGATGGGTTTTGGCATGACCACCATTCTGCTGAACCTGCACAACATCGGGTTCTTCCCGATGGACGGCGTTATCCTGGCGATGGGCATTTTTTACGGCGGTATCGCACAGATTTTCGCGGGCCTGCTGGAATATAAGAAAGGCAACACCTTCGGTTTAACCGCATTCACCTCTTACGGCTCTTTCTGGCTGACCCTGGTCGCCATCCTGCTGATGCCGAAATTAGGTCTGACTGACGGGATTAACGCCCACTTCCTGGGCGTCTATCTGGGCCTGTGGGGCGTCTTTACCCTGTTCATGTTCTTCGGCACCCTGGTGGGTAACCGCGCGCTGCAGTTCGTATTCCTGAGCCTGACCGTGCTGTTCGCCCTGCTGTCCGTCGGCCATCTGGTGGATAACGGCGAAGCCATTATCCACGTGGCGGGCTGGATTGGCCTGGTCTGCGGCGCCAGCGCCATTTACCTGGCGATGGGTGAAGTCCTGAACGAGCAGTTCGGTCGCACCGTGCTGCCGATTGGTGAAAAACACTGATCCCCTCTTTGTACTGACAAAAGGCCGGGCGTACTGCCCGGCCTTTTTATTATCCCGCAAGAACCGGTACTTCCACCGGTTTCTGGCGCAGCCAGATCCCCAGCGCCAGCCCCATCAGCGACAGGGCCAGCACATACCAGGCTGGCGCCATTGGCGATACGCCCATCAACAGGGTCACGGCAACCGGCGTCAATCCGCCGAAGATGGCGTACGAGACATTGTACGAGAACGAAATACCGGTGAAGCGCACTTCCGCCGGGAAGGCGCGGACCATAACGTAGGGCACGGCGCCCACCACGCCCACGCACAGCCCTACCGTGCCGTAGAGCAGGAACAGCTGTTCGGGATGGCTGCCAGCAAGATGGTAAAACGCCCAGCTCGATCCGGCCAGCAACAGGCTGCCGATGATAAAGGTCAGGCTGGAGCCAATACGATCTACCGCCAGACCGGCAATCAGACAGCCAAAGCACAGCATAATAGTGGCAATACTGTTGGCCTGCAGCGTCACCGCCGGGGCAAAACCGTACTGTTTTTGCAGCCAGACCGGCGACATCAGAATCACCACCACGATGCCGGCCGACAGCAGCCAGGTCAGCAGCATCGATACCACCACCGCCTTTCTGTGCCGCACCACCACCGCTTTAACCGGCAGCTCCTGCGCCAGCGCCTTACGCTGCTGCATCTCAAGAAATACAGGGGTCTCCTGCAGCCAGCGACGAAGATACATGGCCACCAGACCAAAGGCACCGCCCAGCAGGAACGGAATACGCCAGCCCCAGTCGTGCACCGCCTGCTGAGTCATGCTGGTATTCACCAGTGTCGCCACCACCGAGCCCAGCAGAATGCCGACGGTCAAGCCGGCGGTCAGCGTGCCACAGGCAATGCCGATCCGCCGGGCCGGAACATGTTCCGCCACAAACACCCACGCGCCCGGCACTTCACCGCCAATCGCCGCGCCCTGCAGGATGCGCATCAGCAGCAGCAGGACCGGCGCGAGAATACCCATGGAGGCATAGGTGGGCAGCAGGCCAATCGCCAGAGTCGGCACCGCCATCAGCAGGATACTGAGGGTGAACATCTTTTTACGCCCCACCAGATCGCCAAAGTGGGCCATCACGATACCGCCAAGAGGGCGCGCCAGATAACCGGCGGCGAAAATGCCGAAGGTCTGAACCTGACGCAGCCATTCGGGAATGTCTGCCGGGAAGAACAACTCCCCAACGACAGCGGCGAAAAAGACGAAAATGATGAAGTCATAAAACTCCAGCGCGCCGCCGAGAGCGGCAAGCGTGAGGGTTTTATAATCCTGACGATTGAGAGGCCGGGTGTAATGTGACATAGCGAACCATTATGGGCTGATTGTTGAGTTATATTTACAGCTGTCGTAAAGAAAAAATTACTATACCGTAAATCAATTAACAGGCTACCGTCATTACAGCTTATGTCACATTATCGTTAATTTCAGGAGATTGTTTCACGCCTTGCGCTTTTCGGGCGAAAAGCTGCTACTACCTGCGGATCGGTTTCGACGTAGGGCCCTTCCAGAAGCTGTACACAATACGGTACACTGGCAAAAATCCCCGCCACCACCACTTTGCCGTCAGCCTCTTTAACCCCTTCCAGCGTCTCTTTGATCGACTTCGGCTGGCCCGGTAAGTTGAGGATCAGCGCCTGCTTGCGGATCACCCCGACCTGGCGTGAGAGGATTGCGGTTGGCACAAAGTGTAGACTGATCTGGCGCATCTGTTCGCCAAAGCCCGGCATTTCACGATCGGCAATGGCAAGGGTTGCGTCCGGCGTCACGTCACGGCGCGCCGGCCCGGTTCCGCCCGTGGTCAGCACCAGATGGCAGCTCATTTCATCAACCAGTTCACACAGGGTTTGCTCGATGACGGCCTGTTCATCCGGGATCAGACGGGTTTGCACTTCAAAGGGCGTCGTCAGGGCAGAAGCCAGCCAGGCTTCCAGCGCAGGGATGCCTTTATCTTCATAAACGCCGCTGGAGGCGCGGTCAGAGACAGAAACTAAGCCAATGCGTAAGGTATTCATATCCATTCCATTCAAACAATACTGATTGAGAGGAATGATACACGCAGGAAGGAGATTCAGACAGGGGACGAGAGAGGTAGCGTGACCGGGAGCCCGGTCACGCCAGAATGATTACAGCAGTTCGCCGATCATTTTTTCCAGTTTTTCCTGGTCGATGGCAAACTTACGGATACCGTCCGCCAGCTTGTCTACCGCCATTGGATCCTGGTTGTGCTGCCACAGGAACTCGGATTCAGTGATGCGCTCTGGACGGGCTTTCACTTCGCCGCTGAAGCTCAGTTTACGCTCAATTGCGCCTTCGCTCTCTGCCAGCTCTTTCAGCAGCGCAGGTGCGATGGTCAGGCGGTCACAGCCAGCCAGCTCCAGGATCTCGCCCACGTTACGGAAGCTTGCGCCCATCACCACGGTTTCATAACCGTGCTGCTTGTAATATTCGTAGATTTCAGTCACGGAAACCACGCCCGGATCTTCAGCTGGCGCATACTCTTTCTTATCGGTATTGGCTTTGTACCAGTCCAGAATACGGCCCACGAATGGAGAGATCAGGAACACGCCCGCTTCTGCACATGCACGCGCCTGCGCGAAGGAGAACAGCAGGGTCAGGTTACAGTTGATGCCTTCTTTTTCCAGCTGTTCTGCAGCGCGGATGCCCTGCCAGGTGGAAGCCAGTTTGATCAGGATACGGTCGTTGCTGATGCCAGCATCGTTGTACAGCTTGATCAGGCGTTTGGCTTTCGCGATAGAGGCTTCGGTGTCGTAAGACAGACGCGCATCAACTTCGGTAGAGATACGGCCCGGAACCAGTTTCAGGATCTCCAGACCAATGTTAACGGCCAGTTTGTCGGTCGCATCAACAACCTGCTGATCGCGGGAATCGCTCTGGCTTTTCGCCCAGGCAACAGCCTCATCAATCAGTTTGCGGTATTCAGGGATCTGTGCAGCGTTAAGGATCAGAGAAGGGTTCGTTGTGGCATCCTGCGGCTGGTACAACTTCATTGCCGCGATATCTCCGGTGTCAGCGACAACAGTCGTGAACTGACGAAGGGAGGTTAATTTATCCGTCATGATAGTGTTTCTCTTTAACTTGCCCTGGATAATTCGCGTTACCAGCAGAATGCCAGAAACGGAAAAATGACAGGTTTACTTGTTAGGGGGATGTAACCGGTCTGCACTGATGATAACACGACGGAATGTCAGCGCAACCGCAGACAATGCGCTGAAGAATACTGTGATAAACTCCTCAAATTAATTGGCTGCTAATTAACTGTTTGCCCAATCATTCGAAGCGATTAGCTATGCACTTTGGCATCAACATGAGGGACGTTAATGCCTGATTATCTTTCGTTTATCAATGAAGTCCTGTGGGGTTCGGTAATGATTTACCTGCTTTTTGCGGCAGGTATCTGGTTCACCGTTCGCAGCGGCTTTATTCAGTTTCGCTCTCTTCCCCAACTGCGAAAGAATCTGAAAAACAGCCTGAGCCCGCAACCGGGCGGCTTAACCTCGTTCCAGGCGCTCTGCACCAGCCTGGCGGCCCGGGTCGGCAGCGGTAATTTAGCCGGGGTCGCGCTGGCCGTCTCCGCGGGGGGGCCAGGGGCGATATTCTGGATGTGGATGACCGCCATCATCGGCATGGCGACCTCCTTCGCGGAGTGCTCATTAGCGCAGCTTTATAAAGAAGCGGATAAAGAGGGACAGTTTCGCGGCGGCCCGGCCTGGTATATGGCCCGCGGGCTGGGCATGCGCTGGATGGGCGTGCTGTTTTCGATCTTTTTACTCGTCGCCTACGGTCTAATTTTTAACACCGTTCAGGCCCACTCTGTCGCCCACGCGCTGCGCTTTGCCTTCGATTGCCCGGAAGTTCTCACCGGCTGCACGCTGGCCGTGCTGTCCATGGTGGTGATTGTTACTGGCATAAAGGGCGTCGCCAGGCTGATGCAGTGGATGGTGCCGGTGATGGCGCTGCTGTGGGTCATGGCCAGCCTTCTCATCTGCGTCTGGCATATCGACGCGTTACCGGCGGTCTTCAACCTGATCTTTAAGAGCGCCTTTGGCTGGCGTGAAGCGGCGGCCGGGGCGCTGGGCTACACCCTGAGTCAGGCCCTGACGGCAGGTTTTCAGCGCGGCATGTTTTCCAACGAAGCGGGCATGGGCTCAACCCCTAATGCCGCCGCAGCCGCTGCATCCTGGCCCCCTCACCCGGCCGCTCAGGGGATCGTGCAGATGATCGGCGTATTCGTCGATACCATTATCATCTGTACCGCCAGCGCCATGATTGTACTGCTGGCAGGCCCGGTGGACCTCCCGGCAGAGACCGCAGGTATACAGCTAATACAGCAGGCGCTGATAAACCTGACCGGCGGCTGGGGAGCCGGATTTGTGGGCATCATCATCATTCTGTTCGCCTTCAGCTCAATCGTGGTGAATTACATCTATGCCGAAAACAACCTGCTCTTTTTGCACCCCGACGCCCGGCGCTCGCGCTGGCTATTGCGGGGCGGCGTTGCGGTGATGGTGCTGCTTGGCTCGCTGCTAAGCCTGCCGACGGTCTGGCAGCTGGCGGACATCATCATGGCCCTGATGGCGATCACTAACCTGACGGCCATCCTGCTGCTCTCCCCGGTGGTGACCCTGATTGCCCGCGACTACCTGCGCCAGCGCAGGCTGGGCGTTCAGCCGGTTTTTGATGTTTCCCGTTATCCGGAAATTGAAGAGCAACTTGCCCCGGGGGCCTGGGATGATTTGCCACGTCAATAACAGCCATCGATCACTCGAGACGGTTTTTTTGGTAAAGTCGCACCACTTCCCCTGCAAGGACTGGATATGCTGATTCTGATTTCACCTGCTAAAACGCTCGACTACCAGAGCCCACTTGCCACCGAGCGCTATACTCAGCCGGAACTGCTGGATCACTCGCAGCAGCTGATCCGCGAAGCGCGTAAGCTTTCGGCCCCGCAAATTGCGTCTTTGATGAGCATCAGCGACAAGCTGGCGGATCTGAATGCCACCCGTTTTCACGACTGGCAGCCGGATTTTACGCCGTCGAACGCGCGTCAGGCGATTCTGGCCTTTAAAGGCGACGTTTACACCGGCCTGCAGGCAGAAACCTTTAGCGACGCGGATTTTGATTTCGCCCAGCAGCATTTGCGTATGCTCTCCGGCCTGTACGGCGTGCTGCGCCCGCTGGATCTGATGCAGCCTTACCGTCTGGAGATGGGTATCCGTCTGGAAAATGCGAAAGGGAAAGATCTCTATCAGTTCTGGGGTGAAACTATCACCCACAAGTTGAACGATGCGCTGGAAGCCCAGGGTGATAACATCATCATCAATCTGGCGTCGGATGAGTATTACAAGGCCGTTAAACCGAAGAAGCTGAATGCGGAGATTATTAAACCCGTCTTCCTCGATGAGAAGAACGGCAAGTTTAAAATCATTAGCTTCTATGCGAAGAAAGCCCGTGGGCTGATGAGCCGCTACATCATCGAAAATCGCCTGACGAAGCCAGAGCAACTGACCGCCTTTAACAGCGAGGGGTATTTCTTTGATGAAGAAGCATCAGGGAAAGGCGAGCTGGTCTTTAAGCGTCACGAGCAGTAATGCAAACCCCGCCAACAGGCGGGGTTTTGTTAATGGTGCTTCCAGTCCGGTCCCGGACGATGATCGTCATGGCGATCGTTATGGCGATTATCATGATGCGCGTTATGCGGGTGCCAGCGGTTGTCCCGCCACTCATAATGTGACTTCCACCAGTCATGGTCGCGCCAGCGGCCGCCATCCCAGTAGTGTCCACTGTTATCCCGATCGCCAATCTGTAATTTAACCGCCGGTACCAGGGTGATTTCAGAGGCCTGAACCGCCATCGGAGCCACCAGCATCAGAGAAAGCGCGATAAGCACAGGTTTCAGTTTAGACATAGGTTACTCCTTATTAATCCTGCCCGCTGTGGGCCGATGTAAGGAGATTACGTGAGGGGCATGGAGGATGTTATTCTCTGCAATCCTATTCTGTAAGTGACCGCATTTATTGGGAATTTCTACTTTTTCCCTGCTATTTTCCTCCTTAATTTCTTCACAAAAAAGCCGGGTGGCGGCTTCGCCTTACCCGGCCTGGACGATCGCAAATTTTGTAGGCCCGGTAAGCGCAGCGCCACCGGGCAAACAGGCTTAACCGCGGGTCATCATCAGCTTGCGCAGCGCAGCAAAATCGGCCGGCAGGTTGTGCGACAGCAGCGGCAGATCGGCCCGCTCGGCCAGCTCTTTTGGCAGCGGCAGAGATTCACCCAGAATCGCGTCCACGCTCTCTTTGAACTTCGCCGGATGCGCCGTACCGAGGAACAGGCCATACTCGCCCGGGTTCAGCTGATCGCGCAGGGCACGGTACGCCACCGCAGCATGCGGTTCAGAGGTGTAGCCCACCTGCTTCAGCTCACGCATGGTTTCTTTGGTGGTTTCGTCAGTCACCGCAGCGTAGCCCAGCTCGTTCAGACGCCAGATTTTACGGCGGAACAGCTCCTCCACACGCGGCCAGTTGTTTGGCTGTGATACGTCCATCGCGTTAGACAGGGTGGCCTGGGTGACGTTTGGCGTCCACTTGCCCTCTTTCAGGAAGCGCGGAACGGTGTCGTTGGCGTTGGTGGCGGCGATAAAACGCTTCACCGGCAGGCCCAGAGACTTAGCCAGCAGGCCTGCGGTCAGGTCGCCAAAGTTGCCGCTCGGCACCGAAATCACCAGCTGATTACGCGCTTCCTGCGGCAGCTGAGCCACCGCTTCGAAGTAGTAGCAGATCTGCGCCAGCAGGCGGCTGATGTTGATGGAGTTTGCCGAGTTCAGACCCAGCGCCACCTTCAGCTCTTCATCATCGAAGGCCTGCTTCACCAGCGCCTGACAGGCATCGAAATCACCGTCGATGGCGACGGTTTCAATGTTGCCGCCGAGAGTACAGAACAGTTTTTCCTGCAGCGGGCTGATTTTCCCCTGCGGGTAGAGGATCACCACGCGGACGTTTTTCAGGCCGTAGAAGGCATGCGCAACCGCCGCACCGGTATCGCCGGAGGTGGCCGTCAGGATGGTGACCGGCTTATCGCCGCTGATGTGGGTCAGCATTTGCGCCATAAAGCGGCCGCCGAAATCTTTAAATGCCAGCGTCGGGCCATGGAACAGCTCAAGGCAGCCGACGTCCGGCTCCACCTGGCTTACCGGTGCCGGGAAGGCAAAGGCCGCGCGCACGCGCTCTTCCAGCAGCTCCTGCGGGATCTCGTCGCCGATAAAGGCGGAGAGGATTTTAGTGCTGCGGGTGACGAAATCCTGCTTCAGCATGTCGTCGATTTCGGTCAGGCCGAATTCCGGCAGATCGTGCGGGAAGAACAGCCCCTGGTTTTTGCCCAGCCCCTGCGTGACGGCCTGTGCAAAGTTTACCTGCTCGTTATGATCTTTAAGATTGTAGAGTTTCATCGTTTATCCCAGTACTCGTGCGCCCGCCGTATCCAGACGGCAAATATGAACAAAGCCTTCCTGATTTTGCAGGTAATTTTTTTCCAGCCATGCCGAAACCCGTTCAGCCGTATCCGGCTTGTCGCAAAGCGCAAACAGGGTCGGCCCGGAACCAGAAATGCCGCAGGCCAGCGCACCGATATCCAGCGCGGCGCTACGGGCTTCGTTGAAGCCAGGCAGCAGTTTGGTGCGGTACGGCTCGGCAATAACATCTTTCATCAGTTTTGCCGCCAGGAGCGGCTGACGGGTATAGCAGGCATGAATAAAGCCTGCCAGATGGCGACCGTGCGCGATGCAGTCCTGACGACGATACTGCGCCGGCAGAATCGCGCGCGCTTCCGCGGTCGATACTTTGATACCCGGATAAGCCAGCACCCACAGCCACTCGTCAAAGCCCGGCACCTGCTGGCTGATGATACCGTTCTCTTCGATCATCAGCTGCATGCCGCCCAGGAAACAAGGGGCGACGTTATCATAATGGATGCTGCCAGAAATACGCCCTTCCAGCTCGCCCATCAGGGCCAGCAGGCGGGTATTATTCAGCGGCTTGCCGCAGTGCTCGTTCATCGCCACCAGCGCGGCCACTACCGAACAGGCGCTCGACCCCAGCCCCGAGCCAATCGGCATGCTTTTTTCCAGCGTCATGGCGACCGGCACGTTTTTACCGATCTCCTGACAAAAACGCTCCCAGCACTGATAGACAATATTCTCGCGCGGGTCGGTCGGCAGCTTGCTGGCGAAACGCCCGACGTTGTTCAGACTGAAGCTGTCTGCAGCCTCTACCGTAACTGTATCACCCAGCAATGCGCCATTCACCGGCGTCACCGCCGCACCCAGCACATCAAATCCGACGCTCATATTGGCGCTGGAAGCCGGGGCATAAACTTTGACCATGTTAAACTCCTAACTTCCATGACAGGGTACGCAGTAAATCGGCAAACACACCCGCCGCCGTGACATCGTTCCCCGCGCCATAGCCGCGAAGGACCAACGGCAGTGGCTGATAATAGTGGCTGTAAAACGCAAGGGCGTTTTCGCCGTTTTTCACTTTGAACAGCGGATCGTTACCGTCTACCGCCGCCACTTTGACACGGCAAACGCCGTCATCGTCGATGTTGCCAACATAGCGCAATACCTTGCCTTCATCACGGGCTTTTGCGACACGGGATGCGAAAGCGTCATCCAGCTGCGGCAGGTTAGCCATAAAGGTCGCCACATCCCCCGAGTCGTCAAATCCTTCAGGCAGAACCGGTTCGATGACGATATCCGCCAGCTCCAGCTCACGTCCCGTTTCGCGGGCGAGGATCAGCAGCTTGCGCGCCACGTCCATGCCGGAGAGATCGTCACGCGGATCGGGTTCGGTGTAGCCCAGCTCACGCGCCACTTTGGTCGCTTCCGACAGGCTCATGCCCTCGTCCAGCTTGCCAAAAATAAAGGAGAGCGAGCCCGACAGGATCCCGGAAAAACGCTGCAGTTCATCACCGGCATTGAGCAGGTTTTGCAGGTTTTCGATAACCGGCAGTCCGGCACCGACGTTAGTGTCATACAGGAACTTACGGCGTGATTTCGCCGCCGCATGGCGCATCTGATGGTAATAATCCATCGACGAGGTATTGGCCTTTTTGTTTGGCGTCACCACGTGGAAGCCTTCGCGCAGGAAGTCGGCATACTGATCGGCCACCGCCTGATGTGAGGTACAGTCGACAATCACCGGATTCAGTAGATGATACTCTTTCACGAGGCGGATCAGGCGGCCGAGATTAAACGGCTCTTTCGCTTCCGCCAGCTCTGCCTGCCAGTTCTCCAGATTCAGCCCGTGAACGTTGGTCAGCAGGGCTTTGGAGTTGGCGATGCCGCAGACGCGCAGGTCGATGTGCTTTTTCTTGAGCCACTCCTGCTGACGCTTAAGCTGCTCCAGTAACGCCCCGCCTACACCGCCGACGCCAATCAGGAATACCTCGATGACCTGATCGGTGTTGAACAGCATCTGGTGCGTCACGCGCACGCCGGTGGTGGCGTCGTCATTATTAACGACCACGGAGATAGAACGTTCTGAGGAGCCCTGGGCAATGGCGACAATATTGATGTTCGCCCGCGCCAGCGCGGCAAAGAATTTCGCGGAGATGCCGCGCAGGGTGCGCATACCGTCACCCACCACGGAGATGATCGCCAGATGCTCCTGAATCGCCATCGGCTCCAGCAGCTCTTCTTTCATCTCCAGATAGAACTCTTCTTCCAGCGCACGGCGGGCACGCAGGCAGTCCACCTGCGGGACACAGAAGCTAATGCTGTATTCGGATGAGGACTGGGTGATCAGCACCACCGAGATACCGTTGCGCGACATCGCCGCAAACACGCGTGCCGCCATGCCCACCATACCTTTCATGCCCGGGCCGGAGACGTTGAACATCGCCATGTTATTGAGGTTGGAGATGCCTTTAACCGGCAGGCCATCTTCATTGCTGCTGTCGCCAATCAGCGTGCCTGGCGCCTGGGGATTGCCGGTGTTTTTAATCAGGCAAGGGATCTGGAACTGGGCGATTGGGGCGATGGTACGAGGGTGAAGCACTTTAGCGCCGAAGTAGGAGAGCTCCATCGCTTCCTGATAGGACATCGACTTCAGCAGGCGGGCATCGGGCACCTGGCGCGGGTCGCAGGTGTATACGCCGTCGACGTCAGTCCAGATTTCACAGCAGTCGGCGCGCAGGCAGGCGGCCAGTACGGCGGCGGAGTAGTCAGAGCCATTACGGCCCAGTACCACCAGCTCCCCTTTTTCATTCCCGGCGGTGAAGCCCGCCATCAGGATCATATGGTCGGCAGGAATTTTTCCTGCCGCAATGCGACGGGTAGATTCGGCAATATCTACGGTGGATTCGAGGTAATGGCCAACAGCGAGCAGTTTTTCAACAGGGTCGATCACCGTGACGTTATGGCCGCGCGCTTCCAGCAGGCCCGCCATGATGGCGATAGAGAGTTTTTCACCGCGGCAGATCAGCGCCGCGTTAATGCTGTCCGGGCACTGCCCCAACAGGCTGATACCATGCAGAACGTGTTTGATCTGGGCGAATTCTTGCTCAACAAAGGCCTTGAGCTGGGCGTGAGGAAAACCAGGTTGTGCATCTGCCAGGCCCTGCAGCAGGTTGGCAAAAATTTGCTCAGCGTCGCTGATGTTCACCAGCGCATCCTGACCCCCGATGGTTTTCTCAATCATCGCCACCAGGTGATTGGTAATTTTAGCCGGGGCAGAGAGTACCGTCGCCACCTGCCCCTGCCTGGCATTACTCTCCAGGATATCGGCAACACGCAGAAATCGCTCTGCATTTGCCACTGATGTACCGCCGAACTTCAACACTCGCATGGTTGTTACCTCGTAATCTTTGGCCGAAAAAAAAGCCCGCACTGTTCAGGTGCGGGCTTTTTTCTGTGTTTCCTGTACGCGTCAGCCCGCACCGTTACCTGTGGTAATGGTGATGGTTGTGGTAATGGTAGTGATGCTGATGCGTTTCATGGATGTTGTGTACTCTGTAATTTTTATCTGTCTGTGTTGTCTGACTCTATTGGTTAAAGCAAACCTGCCGGTAAGTCAATGAATTTCTAATTTGATCACATTTTCCGGCCCTTTCACGTCTCTCTGCCTGCGTTTTTATTTCCGTCCGGATCGGACCGCGCGCAGCGCACTTTTTGGAGCATTCAACCATAGCGAAAAGCTATGACAGCGTTTTACTCTGCCAGTTTTTTTTCAATATCGTGCAGTAATCTGTGCAACATCGCCGTGTCTCGCTGCCCTAAAAGACCCAACCGCTGCTGTAACCACTCCGCCATTTTTTGGTCGTCGGCGACATTCAGCGACGTCAGTAGACGTTCGGTACGCGCGCGCAGGGCAGAAAGTTGATTTTCGTCTACCCCGGCAGGCGGAGAAGCAGGGGTTTGCATCAAGGATGCTAATTGATAGCAGTAGACCATCACGGCCTGGCCCAAATTCAGCGACGGATAATCTGCCACCATCGGCACGCCGGTCAGCACGTCCGCAAGTTCCAGCTCCTCGTTCGTCAGGCCGGAATCTTCGCGGCCAAAAACCAGCGCCATTTTGGGTAGCCACTGGCTTTTTTCTGCCAGTAAAGGCACCAGCTCGGCGGGCGTGGCGTAGTAATGGAACTTTGAGCGACCGCGGGCGGTCGTCGCTACGGTGAAAGAGATATCGTGCAGCGCGTCGGCGAGCGTTGCATAAGTGGTTAAATTATCGAGGATATCTCCCGACCCATGTGCGACGCGACGCGCCGCAGGCTCGGTGTGCGCTTCGCTGGCGACGATACGTAAATCGGTAAACCCCATGGTCTTCATGGCCCGTGCGGCGGCGCCGATATTCTCTGCTCTTGCTGGGGATACCAGTACGATAGACAAATGCATTTATGTTCTCTTTTTAGGCAGTTAGCCGATAAAAATGTGATGGTCATCATCATATTACGCATCACGAATTTACAAATTTGCAACAGAAATCACCGAAATAGCGTTTCACTACAAATTAAAAACACTAAACTATTTCATGAGTGAACTTTACGCGATAACGTTAATGAATAACGCTTATCCTTATGTTTAATAATGATAATAGTTTCTCAGGCTCAATGTTGACATTGGATTCACCTTGTTTATTAATTAACGGTCGCAACTAGTTGGTTTATTGAAAATTTGTGACAAAGGCTAGCAATCCGCTACGATGATTTCATCAAACTGTTAACGTGCTACAATTGAACTTGATATATGTCAACGAAGCGTAGTTTTATTAGGTGTCTGGTGTCACTTAGCCTGTTATGTTGCTGTTAAAATGGTTAGGATGACAGCCGTTTTTGACACTGTCGGGTCCAGAGGGAAAGTACCCACGACCAAGCTAATGATGTTGTTGACGTTGATGGAAAGTGCATCAAGAACGCAATTACGTACTTTAGTCACGTTACGCCGGTCATGTTAATTTGTGGCATGTATCAGGCAGGTCAGGGACTTTTGTACTTCCTGTTTCGATTTAGTTGGCAATTTAGGTAGCAAACATGCAGACCCCGCACATTCTTATCGTTGAAGACGAGTTGGTAACACGCAACACGTTAAAGAGCATTTTCGAAGCAGAAGGCTACGATGTCTTTGAAGCGACCGATGGCGCAGAGATGCATCAGATCCTTTCTGAAAATGATATCAACCTGGTTATCATGGACATTAACCTGCCGGGTAAAAACGGCCTTCTGCTGGCGCGTGAACTGCGTGAGCAGGCGAACGTGGCATTAATGTTCCTGACCGGCCGCGACAACGAAGTTGATAAAATTCT
Source organism: Leclercia adecarboxylata (assembly GCF_023639785.1). Lineage (NCBI taxonomy): Bacteria > Pseudomonadati > Pseudomonadota > Gammaproteobacteria > Enterobacterales > Enterobacteriaceae > Leclercia > Leclercia adecarboxylata. The sequence goes on along the minus strand of NZ_CP098325.1, from coordinate 655,332 downwards.
TGGCCTGGAAATCGGCGCGGATGACTATATCACCAAACCGTTTAACCCTCGCGAGTTAACCATTCGTGCACGCAACCTGCTGTCCCGCACCATGAACCTGGGCACGGTCAGCGAAGAGCGCCGTAGCGTTGAGAGCTACAAATTCAACGGCTGGGAACTTGATATTAACAGCCGTTCTCTGGTGAGCCCTCAGGGCGACCAGTATAAGCTGCCGCGCAGTGAATTCCGCGCCATGCTGCACTTCTGCGAAAATCCGGGCAAGATCCAGTCCCGTGCAGAACTGCTGAAAAAAATGACCGGCCGTGAGCTGAAGCCGCACGACCGTACCGTTGATGTGACTATCCGTCGTATTCGTAAACATTTCGAATCCACTCCGGATACCCCAGAAATCATCGCCACCATTCATGGTGAAGGCTATCGTTTCTGCGGCGACCTGCAGGAGTAATCCCGCATATAAGCCATAAAAAAACGGCGCTTTGGCGCCGTTTTTTTTGGCCGTAACCGCGCGTATTTTAATGCATAGCGCCGCTCTTAATTAATGCCACGGCATAATCGGTACCGCGCTCAGCGCGTTTTTCGGTGAACCTTCCACGACTTTATCCGAGTAGGCCAGGTACGCCAGGGTGTTACGTTTCGCATCATAGAAACGTACCACCTGCAGTTTTTTGAACACCAGCGAGGTGCGTTTCTGGAACACTACGTCACCCTGCGATTTACCGTTTTTGATCTTCTCGCTCAGCTCGACCGGCCCCACCTGCTGACAGGAAATGGCGGCATCAGAGGTATCTTCCGCCAGCCCAAGGCCCCCTTTTATTCCGCCGGTTTTTGCCCGGCTGATATAGCAGGTGACGTTCTTCACATCAGGATCGTCAAAAGCTTCAACGACAATTTTGTGGTCCGGCCCGAAAACCTTGAACACGGTATCAACAGAGCCAATTTCCTCTGCCTGCGCGGCGTGGCCGGTTAATACCAGCAGCGCCGTGACGATCAATGTCTTGTATTTCATATTGTTACCATATTTGAAAATTGAACTGCGTAATTATTCAACAATCATATAAAAAAAGCAGCAAGATCACAGCATTAGAAAATATCCTTCCGGATCATCAGGAAAATCGCATTTAAGCGCAAAAAAAACACTGAATGCTAAAACATCAAAAAATGCTATTATCCGCTAACCTGTTAGCAGGGTACCTGCTGTTTTAAGGATGAGGATAGTATATGGATCAGGCTGGAATTATTCGCGATCTTCTTACCTGGCTGGAAGGCCATCTGGATCAGCCTTTGTCGCTTGATAATGTCGCGGCAAAAGCGGGATATTCTAAGTGGCATTTACAGCGGATGTTTAAGGATGTCACCGGTCACGCCATCGGCGCCTATATCCGCGCCCGTCGTCTGTCCAAATCCGCTGTGGCGCTTCGCCTGACTGCGCGTCCAATTCTGGATATCGCCCTGCAGTACCGTTTTGACTCACAGCAGACCTTTACCCGCGCGTTCAAAAAACAGTTCTCGCTGACTCCGGCCCTCTATCGCCGCTCGCCAGACTGGAGCTCCTTCGGTATGCGTCCGCCGCTGCGCCTCGGCGAGTTTACCCTGCCGCCGCATGAGTTTGTCACTCTGCCAGAGACCCACCTGGTCGGCACCACGCAGAACTACTCCTGCTCGCTGGAGCAGATCTCCGAATTCCGTCACCAGATGCGCGTCCAGTTCTGGCGCGATTTCCTCAGCCACGCCCCGGCTATTCCGCCGCTGCTGTATGGCCTGAACGAGACGCGTCCAAGTCTGGAAAAAGACGACGAGCAGGAGGTCTTCTACACCACCGCGTTAACGCCGGAAATGGCTAACGGCTACGTTCAGGGGTCGAAACCGGTTGTGCTGGAAGGCGGTGAATACGTGATGTTCACCTATGAAGGGCTGGGTACCGGCGTGCAGGACTTTATCATGACGGTATATGGCACCTGCATGCCGATGCTGAACCTGAACCGCAGAAAGGGACAGGATATTGAGCGTTACTACCCGTCGACGGATGTCAGACCGGAAGAACGCCCAATGGATTTGCGCTGCGAATACCTGATTCCTGTCCGCCGTTAACGCTGCAGCTCATCTAACGCAGGGGCATCGAGATGCGAGATATCCCCTGCCATCTCTACAATCCAGCCTGAAGCCAGCCACGGACTCTGCTGATAGTCGATGCGCGAAAGCGAGCAGTTGCGCAGACGCAGGCGGCGTTCAGCCCATGCCGGAAGCCCGAGGATGGTGCTGACCAGACAACCCAATGCCATTCCATGACTGACCAACAGCGGTCGGCTCCCTTGCGGCAGATCCAGGCAGGCCGCCAGCGCCGCGTGCATGCGCTCGCTCAGCTCCAGCATGGATTCACCTTGCGGAATACGGCCATCTTCGCTGCCGTTGACCAGCGTACGACGCCAGCCCTCTTCTTCTTCGGTCAGGGTATCGATCAGCCGCTGTTCAAGCACCCCCATATCCAGCTCGCGCAGGCGGGCATCCACAGTGACATCGCAGCCGCAGGCCTGCGCGATGATCTCCGCTGTGCGTCGCGTGCGGCCTAAATCGCTGGCGATGATGTGGGTAATGCCCAGAGTTTTGGCACGTTCGCCAACCTGCCAGGCCTGTTGCTCGCCCTTGGCAGTGAGTGGACTGTCTGACTGGCCTTGAATACGTCGCTCGGCGTTCCACTGCGTTTCACCGTGGCGAACAAGGTATACCTGTAACATGCTTTTTTTCCGTTATACTGCGATGATATTTTTAGAGTTAGGCTTAATTATGCACCAGGTTGTCTCTGCTACCACTAATCCTGCCAAAATTCAGGCAATTCTAAGGGCATTTGCCGAGATCTTCGGCGAAGGATCCTGCCATATCGAATCCGTCAACGTCGAGAGCGGCGTCCCGGAACAGCCAATCGGCAGCGAAGAAACACGGGCTGGCGCACGAAATCGTGTCGCAAACGCCAGACAGGCGCGTCCGCATGCGGACTTTTGGGTGGCCATTGAAGCCGGAATCGACGAAGGCAGCACCTTCAGTTGGGTGGTGATTGAGAGTGCTAACCAGCGCGGCGAAGCGCGTTCCGCTACCCTGCCGTTACCGGCGATCATTCTGGATAAAGTCCGCGAAGGGGAAGCCCTTGGGCCAGTGATGTCGAAATACACCGGTATCGATGAGATTGGGCGTAAAGAAGGGGCGATTGGGGTGTTTACCGCCGGCGCGCTCACGCGTTCGAGCGTTTACCACCAGGCGGTGATCCTGGCGTTAAGCCCGTTTCATAACGCGATATACCGTTAATTGCCGGATGGCGGCTTCGCCTTATCCGGCCTGCGGAACACATCGTCTTTTGTAGGCCTGATAAGCGCGGCGCCATCAGGCGTTTTTCAGCAGCACATTCTCAAGCCACTGGCGCAATTCCACCGGCGCGGATTTCAGGCTGTTTGAGCCGCGGGTGATAGTGGCAATGCCTGCCCCCAGCTCGCTTTTCAGCTCACGCTGGCTCATTTCACCGCGCAGTAGCTCCTCGATGATCCGCACCCGGGTTCCCAGCGCTTCGCGCTCGTCGGGCGTCAGCATCAGCTGCAGTAACGGCAGATGCAGATCCTGTTCGTATGACTGGCGAAGCAGCTCCACAAAACGAAGCCACTCCTGATGACGCTGCTCGGCCATTGCCGATGAGTAAGGTGAATTCTGGGTCATGTTATGCCGCCTTTCGTACTCTTAAACGAGTACAAGCATAACATAACCCTCACCGATCAGTAACGTCGCTGCCACTCACTGTCGCTCATCAGGGTATCTTTCTGCCCCATGAAGTAGCGATAGTAAGCATCGTATGCCAGCACGTTCTTCACATAGCCGCGCGTTTCCGAGAACGGGATGCTCTCGACAAACGCCACCGCGTCGATGCGCCCGGCACTGTTGCCAAGCCAGGTACGCACGCGTCCCGGCCCGGCGTTATAGGCCGCCGAGGCGAAGATGCGGTTGTCGCCGAACTGATCGTAGACGCTCTGCAGATAGGTGGTGCCGATGTTGATGTTTGTCTCCGGATCCAGCAGCTGCGACGGGCTGGTATAGCCCGGAATACCAAACTTCTTCACCGTGTGGGCCGCCGTGGCGGGCATCACCTGCATCAGACCGCTGGCCCCTACCGGCGAACGTACTTTCGGGTTCCAGGCGCTCTCCTGACGGGCGATCGCCATCGCATAGCTCTGGGGAATGTCTTTCCCGCGGGTGTAACGATCGAACAGATCCTTATAGGCCAGCGGGAAACGCTCCTCGAGATGATCCCACAGCTTGCCGGCGATCGTTGCCTGCACGCTGAGATCCCACCAGTGATTATCGAAGGCATAGCGCGCCAGCTGTGCTTTTTCATCCTGGGTACGGCTGGTGACCAGGTTCGCCCACTCGCTGCGGGCGGTGTTGTCCAGATTCCAGTACATCAGCTCGCGCACCCGCGCCATCTCCGGCCCTTGCACCAGCGCGGCGTTAATGCCGGACGGCGCTTTATCAATTTTCAAGGTGTACTCTTCGCCAAGCCGCTGGGCCGCTACCATCGGGTAGAAACCGCGCTGCTGCATCAGGCTGTGCAGAATGGATTTCGCTTCGTCCTCACGCCCACGCTCCAGCAGAAGATCGGCCTGCCAGTAGCGCCATTCATCCTTCTCTTTCGCTTCCATTGGCAAGCGCGCCAGCCAGGTGTTCAGGCCGCGGCGATCGCCGTTACCCAGCGCCATGCGCACGCGCCGCTCTACCAGCGAGATGGACTGCGAACGCATGATCGCGTCATCGCGCCAGCGTGCCTGTTCGTCGGTGAGGTCATTGCCCATCAGCCGCCACGCCACGATATCGCGCAGCTCCTGGGTCTGATCCTCATTAAGCTGCTGCGCCTGGGCAAGCGCTGGTATCATCAGCCGGGCGTTTTCCACGTCATCCCGCGCCACGCTGGTAAAGGCCACTGCCGCCATCTGACGGGTAAAATCGGTCGCGCCGGTGTTGCGGGCGAAGTCCATGACCGTCTTCGGATCGTTTGCCAGCTGGATCAGGGCGCTGGCGATGGTCTGGTAATCCGGCGGCATCTGCCCCGCGAGGGCGGTGACCAGACGGGTGTTACCCGCTTTCATCGCCAGACGTATACGCTCCAGATAGGCTAAAGGATCCTGTTTGCCGGAGCCGCGCCAGGCGCCAAACAGCGAGTCGCAGGCGTTAGGCTGGCTTTTACCGGTGAGCCACAGCTCTTTGGCACCGTTCCAGGCCTCTTCCTGCTGGCCCGTCGCCCATTTCGCGTAATAGTAGTTACACTGCGCTTCGGTGGTGCCCGGTTTATCCGGGCTAAAGGCCAGCAGGCCGCGCCAGTCTTCACGCCGCGCCAGTTCGTTCACAAAGCGCGACTGCAGGGTGCGTGCCGGGGGCAGCGTCGGGTTGGCCTGAATAAAGTTTTTGACGGTGATCGTCGGCTGGTTCATCAGATCGTCGGTAAGTTGACGGTATTCCAGATAGGGATACAGCGGATAGTCTTTCAGCGTCGGCATCAGGGCCTGCACCGTCTCCATCTGTCGCTGATCCCATGCCTGTTTGATCTGTGCATAGCGGTTACGTTGTTCATCCAGTGAATCGGCTCGCGCTGCGCTGCTGATGGTCAGCACGCAGACGCTGGCAGCCAACAGTCGCCAGCCCACTTGTTTGGCTTTTACCACACGCTCATCCTCTGTTAATCGTCATTAAATGCAGCATCGTGCCGCGCAAAAGCGTAATTAACTTATGCTAACCAGGCATCCCCCAACGCGCCACGTTACGGACACATTTTTACCTTTCTTGCGCGTTTTAACACTCCAGGCGTCGATGGCTGGGATTAGGCGGGGAAAAAGGCTACACTTCGCCACTATTCTCATCACGATAAAAGAGGCGAAGTCCAACGTGGCTCAATTCGTTTATACCATGCATCGTGTCGGCAAAGTGGTACCGCCGAAACGTCATATTCTCAAAAATATCTCGCTGAGCTTCTTCCCGGGCGCAAAAATTGGTGTGCTGGGTCTCAACGGTGCCGGTAAGTCCACCTTGCTGCGCATCATGGCGGGCATCGATACAGACATCGAAGGTGAAGCCCGTCCGCAGCCTGGCCTTAAAATCGGTTACCTGCCGCAGGAACCGAAGCTGAACCCGGAGCACACCGTTCGCGAATCCGTTGAAGAAGCCGTTTCCGAAGTGGTTAACGCGCTGAAGGGTCTGGACGAGGTGTACGCGAAGTACGCAGAGCCGGATGCAGACTTCGACAAGCTCGCGGCCCAGCAGGGTAAATATGAAGAGATCATCCAGGCACACGACGGTCACAACCTGAACGTGCAGCTGGAGCGTGCGGCCGATGCCCTGCGCCTGCCAGACTGGGATGCAAAAATTGAAAAACTGTCCGGTGGTGAACGCCGCCGCGTCGCGCTGTGCCGTCTGCTGCTGGAAAAGCCAGACATGCTGCTGCTCGACGAACCAACGAACCACCTGGATGCGGAATCCGTAGCATGGCTGGAACGCTTCCTGCACGACTTCGAAGGAACCGTTGTGGCGATCACCCACGACCGTTACTTCCTCGATAACGTTGCGGGTTGGATCCTGGAGCTGGACCGCGGTGAAGGTATTCCGTGGGAAGGTAACTACTCCTCCTGGCTGGAGCAGAAAGATCAGCGTCTGGCGCAGGAAGCTTCTCAGGAAGCGGCGCGTCGTAAGTCGATTGAAAAAGAGCTGGAGTGGGTTCGTCAGGGCACTAAGGGCCGTCAGTCTAAGGGCAAAGCCCGTCTGGCACGCTTCGAAGAGCTGAACAACACCGAATACCAGAAACGTAACGAAACCAACGAACTGTTTATTCCACCTGGAGCACGTCTGGGGGATAAAGTCGTTGAGGTGAGCAACCTGCGTAAATCCTACGGCGACCGCGTTCTGATCGACGATCTGAGCTTCTCGGTACCGAAAGGCGCCATCGTGGGCATCATCGGCCCGAACGGTGCGGGTAAATCGACCCTGTTCCGCATGATGTCCGGTCAGGAACAGCCTGACAGCGGCACCATCACCCTCGGCGAAACCGTGAAGCTGGCCTCTGTTGACCAGTTCCGAGACGCAATGGATAACAGCAAAACCGTCTGGGAAGAAGTTTCCGGCGGCCTGGATATCATGCGTATCGGCAACACCGAAATGCCAAGCCGTGCCTATGTGGGCCGCTTCAATTTCAAAGGTGTTGATCAGGGTAAACGCGTGGGCGAGCTGTCCGGCGGTGAGCGTGGTCGTCTGCATCTGGCGAAACTGCTGCAGGTTGGCGGTAACGTCCTGCTGCTCGATGAACCGACTAACGACCTGGACATCGAAACCCTGCGTGCGCTGGAAAACGCCATGCTGGAGTTCCCGGGCTGCGCAATGGTTATCTCCCACGACCGTTGGTTCCTTGACCGTATCGCCACCCACATTCTGGATTACCAGGATGAAGGTAAAGTGGAGTTCTTCGAAGGTAACTTCACCGAGTACGAAGAGTACAAGAAACGCACCCTGGGCGCCGACGCACTGGAGCCGAAGCGTATCAAGTACAAGCGTATCTCAAAATAAAAGCAAAACGGCAACCAACAGGTTGCCGTTTTTTATGTTTGTGGGTGAGGGCATCAGGCCGCACAGCACGGGTTGCCGGGTGGCGGCTTCGCCTTACCCGGCCTACGAAACCGTAGACCCGGCAAGCATCGCGCCGCCGGGCAATGAGCTGTAGAAGGGCTACCCCTTCTCCCCCATCATCTCTTTCACCAGCTCCACGCAGCGCAGGAAGCGGTTGTCATAGTCCGCCTCTTCCACGTGCACAAAGTCGATATTGTTCGCTTCAAGCATCTCCACCAGCATGGTCTGGAACTCTTTCCTGTCCACCGAACTGCCGAGGCTGCGCATCCCGTCTGCCACCCAGGGGGTATTGTTCTCCAGCAGGATCACCAGGTCGAAGCGGTACTCGTCGATCAGCGCCTGCACAAAGGGGTGTTCCCGCCCTTCGTACTTTTTACAGAATGCCTGGGTGGTGACAAAATCGGTATCCACAAACGCCACTTTATTGGCGTATTTCACCGCAAAATCAATGTACTGGGCATGCCCCAGCGCAATTTTGTCGTAATCGGAATACTGCAGCGCCATCTCGTCGCCGCCGAGGTGCGAGAAGACATAGTCCCGGCCATACTCCCAGGCGCTGGTGGTGTTGAAGATGTTGGCCAGCTTGTTGACCAGCGTGGACTTACCGCTGGACTCGCCGCCGAGGATCGCCACGGTGCGCACGAAGAACGGCTTCACTTCCGTCGGGATGTACTCCCAGTAGCGGAACGGGTTTTCGCGGATCTGCGCCCCGCTAATGTTCATAAAGGTGCGTTTAGGGTCAATCAGCACCGTTTCCGTACCCAGATGTTCGGGATATTGCGAGGCGTCGGACTCTTCAGAGGTGTAGATCCAGTCAGGCTGGATGCCCTTCTCTTCCATAAACGCCTTGATGCCGTTACTCCACACGTCCCAGCCGTGCGGATACGGCTCCATGCCCTCTTCGTTAAAGGCATGAATACGGATATTTTTCTGGTACTTGAAGGTCTGCAACAGCCAGCGCAGGCGGTCCGGGACGGTCGGCTGCTGGGACATGGCGCTCGCTTCGAACAGCTCACGATCGCGTTTGTCATCGTAGCCCATGATGATATGCAGCTCGTCCACCTGGCTACAGGCGCGCTGGATCAGATAGATATGCCCGGTATGCAGCGGATAAAACTTGCCGAACACCACGCCGATGTTCTTCTGCATCCGCGGAAATTCAAGCCCCAGAAAGCGGTGCAGCGCTTCCAGCTTCTGCGCGCTGGGGCTTTTGATTTTGGCATTCAGCAGCTGGCTTAAATAGCCTTTGGTCATCCCGCTGGCTTCGGCTACCTGCTGCAAGGTGCAGCCCTTCTGGCGGATTGCGGTCTTGATATAGTCAAATGACGACATAAATTTGGGTGCCTCCTGCAACATCGATCAGGTAATTATAAGTCGTCAAAGACGTTTAACGCATCTGCGAGTTTTTTCACCCCAAACACTTTCATCCCTTCGGGGATTTTTTTCGGCACGTTGGCGGCGGGGACAATCGCCCGGCGGAAGCCGTGTTTGGCCGCCTCGGAAATGCGCTCCTGACCGCTCGGTACCGGACGGATCTCACCGGCCAGGCCGACTTCGCCAAAGACCACCAGATCCTGCGGTAACGGACGGTCGCGCAGGCTGGAGACCATCGCCAGCAGCAGCGCCAGGTCGGCGCTGGTTTCGGTGACCTTAACCCCACCGACCACGTTCACAAACACGTCCTGATCCGCCATCTGCAGGCCGCCGTGACGGTGCAGCACCGCCAGCAGGATCGCCAGACGATTTTGCTCAAGGCCCACCGCAACGCGACGGGGGTTACCCATCATCGAGTGATCGACCAGGGCCTGGATTTCAACCAGCAGCGGGCGTGTCCCTTCCCAGACCACCATCACCGAACTGCCGGAGGTGACTTCATCGCCGCGGCTCAGGAAGATGGCCGACGGGTTGCTGACTTCACGCAGCCCCTGCTCGGTCATGGCAAAGACGCCCAGCTCGTTCACCGCACCAAAGCGGTTTTTATGGCTGCGCAGGGTGCGGAAGCGGGTATCAGCATCACCATCCAGCATGACCGAGCAGTCGATACAGTGCTCGAGCACCTTCGGTCCGGCCAGGGCGCCATCTTTGGTGACGTGGCCGACCATAATGATTGCCACACCGCGCGTTTTGGCAAAGCGCGTCAGGTAGGCGGCGGTTTCGCGCACCTGGGCAACGCTGCCCGGTGACGACTGAACGTCCGCCATGTGCATCACCTGAATGGAGTCGATCACCATCAGCTTCGGCTGCTCTTCTTCAGCAATCATGCAGATCTGCTCGATGCTGGTTTCGGAGAGCATATTGAGGTCACCGGTGGGCAGCCCCAGCCGGTGCGCGCGCATTGCTACCTGCTGCAGCGACTCTTCCCCGGTGACGTAGAGCGTCTTCATCTGCGACGCGAGCTTGCAGAGGGTTTGCAGCAGCAGGGTCGATTTACCCGCCCCCGGGCTACCGCCAATCAGAATAGCGCTGCCCGGCACCACACCGCCGCCCAGCACCCGGTCGAACTCTTTAAAGCCGGTGGAGAAGCGCGGCAGGGCTTCGAGGCTGATCTCGGAGAGTTTCTGGACTTTCGATACGCCCGCATTGCCCGCATAACCGCTCAGACGCTCGTTACGGGCAACGGTTGGCGAAGCGGCAATGCCGCGCACTTCGGTGATGGTATTCCAGGCATGACAGGCGCTGCACTGCCCCTGCCAGCGCGGATAATCCGCACCACATTCATTACAGACAAATGCGCGTTTTGGAGCTTTCGCCACGTTTTACCTCTTTATTTCTGATTCACGCTGCCGGAGAGAATGCAGAACACCCCCATCAGATCAGCGTGACGGATAATCACTTCCGTCTTTTCATTCACGGTCGGTTTGGCATGGTAAGCAATGCCAAGCCCGGCCACTTTAATCATCGGCAGATCGTTCGCGCCGTCGCCAATCGCCACCGTCTGGGCTGCCGGAATGTCATATTTTTCCGCCAGACGCGTCAGGGTGTTGGCCTTGAACTGGGCATCGACGATATCGCCAATGACGTTCCCGGTCAGCTTGCCGTCGCGGATCTCCAGCTCGTTGGCCACCACGGCATCCAGACGCAGCTTATCGCGCAGATACTCGGCAAAGAAGGTGAACCCGCCCGAAGCGATGGCCACTTTCCAGCCCAGGGTCTCCAGCTTCAGTACCAGCTGTACCAGGCCCGGCATCAGGGGCAGCTTTTCACGCACCTGCATCAGGATATTCGCATCGGCATCCTTCAGGGTCGCCACGCGCTGTTTCAGGCTGGCAGTGAAGTCCAGTTCGCCACGCATGGCGCGTTCGGTCACTTCGGCCACCATCTCGCCCGTCCCGGCCAGTTTAGCAATCTCGTCGATGCATTCGATCTGAATGGCGGTAGAATCCATGTCCATCACCAGCAATCCCGGCGTTTTCAGGTGCGGGATTTTACCCAGTGGCGCGACGTCCAGACCCGCGTCATGCGCCAGACGGGTGGCACGCTGGGTCAGGGAGCCGGCCAGACGAATCACCTGATAGTCTTCCACACACCAGGCCGCTACAATCACCATCGCCGCGCCCAGCTTGCGCTGATACGTCGTTAACTGCTGTTTATCCAGGCCGCGTCCATACAGCAGCCAGCCGCTACGGCCAGCATGGTAATCCAGTGGCATTACCTCATCACCACTTAATGAGAGCGGCAATCCTGGCCAGAGAGGGACTTCATTGGGCAGGTCGCACCAGGTAATGTTTGGCATTAAAGCTCCTGTAAAATCGTTCGCGCCGGGAATCATCCAGGGGGGAAAATAACGCATGAGGCTACCTTGTAACCATCACTTCTGGCAACATTAACCCCGAAAATTTTCAGCAGGTGGAATATGGCTCGCGCAAAACTGAAATTCCGGCTTCATCGTGCCGTGATTGTCCTCTTCTGTCTCGCCCTGTTAGTGGCGCTGATGCAGGGCGCATCGTGGTTCAGCCAGAATCATCAACGTCAGCGTAATCCGCAACTTGAAGAGCTGGCGCACACGCTGGCGCGTCAGGTATCGCTCAACATCGCCCCGATGATGCGAACCGAAACGCCGGATGAAAAACGTATCAGTCAGGTCCTGCATGTTCTGACGGAAGAGAGCCGCATCCTGGACGCCAGCGTTTATGACGAGGAAGGCGGACTGGTTGCCCGCTCAGGGGAACAAGTCGGGGTACGCGACCGCCTGGCGCTGGATGGCAAAAAAGCGGGCGGCTACTTTAACCAGCAGCTGGTAGAGCCGATTCAGGGCAAAAACGGCCCGCTCGGCTATCTGCGCCTGACGCTCGATACCCATACCCTGGCCACCGAGGCCAAACAGGTGGATAACACCACCAATATTCTGCGCCTGATGCTGCTGCTGTCGCTGGCGATTGGCGTGGTGCTGACCCGCACGCTGCTGCAGGGCAAACGCACCCGCTGGCAGCAGTCGCCGTTCCTGCTCACCGCCAGTAAGTCAGTCCCCGAAGAGGAAGAGAGCGAGAAGAAAGCGTAGTGGTTTAGTCGATAACCCTTTCAGGAAAGGAAATCTGCATGTCTACATTGCGTCTGCTTATCTCAGATTCATACGATCCCTGGTTTAACCTTGCGGTGGAAGAGTGCATCTTCCGCCAGATGCCCGCCACCCAGCGCGTGCTGTTCCTGTGGCGCAACGCCGACACGGTGGTGATTGGCCGGGCGCAAAACCCGTGGAAAGAGTGCAACACGCGACGCATGGAAGAGGACAACGTGCGCCTGGCGCGTCGCAGCAGCGGCGGCGGCGCGGTATTTCATGACCTTGGTAACACCTGCTTTACCTTTATGGCCGGAAAGCCAGAGTACGACAAAACCATCTCTACCAGCATTGTGCTTAGCGCATTACAGGCGCTGGGCGCCACGGCGGAAGCTTCCGGGCGTAACGACCTGGTCGTGAAAACACCAGAAGGCGACCGGAAGGTTTCCGGCTCGGCCTATCGCGAAACGATGGACCGCGGTTTTCACCACGGTACCCTGCTGTTAAATGCCGATCTCAGCCGCCTGGCGAACTACCTCAATCCCGACCAGAAAAAGCTGCAGGCCAAAGGAATCACCTCCGTGCGTGGCCGGGTGGCGAATCTGGTGGATCTGCTGCCGGGCATTACCCATGAGCGGATCTGCGACGCTATCCGCGAGGCGTTTTTTGCCCACTATGGCGAGCGCGTGGAAGCCGAAGTCATTTCACCTGACAAAACGCCGGATCTACCGAACTTCGCCGAAACCTTTGCCCGCCAGAGCAGCTGGGAGTGGAACTTCGGACAGGCCCCTGCCTTCTCGCATCTGCTGGATGAACGCTTTACCTGGGGCGGCGTGGAGCTGCACTTCGACGTCGAGAAGGGCCATATCTCCCGCACGCAGGTCTTCACCGACAGCCTGAACCCGGCCCCGCTTGAAGCGCTGGCAGCGCGTCTGCAGGGCTGTTTGTATCGGGCGGATATGCTGCAACAGGCATGCGATGCTCTCATCGGCGATTTCCCGGAACAGGAAAGAGAGCTTCGGGAGCTGTCGGCGTGGATTGCGGGGGCGGTGCGGTAATAAAAAAAGCCGGATGGCGGCTTCGCCTTATCCGGCCTACGTCCAGGCCCGGCAAGCGAAACGCCACCGGGCACAACAGGTATTACTCTTTATCGCCCAGCAGAACGGATTCCAGCGCGATTTTGATCATGTCGTTGAAGGTGGTCTGACGCTCAGCGGCAGTGGTCTGCTCGTGAGTACGGATGTGGTCAGACACGGTGCAGATGGTCAGGGCTTTCGCACCAAACTCAGCCGCCACGCCGTAGATACCAGCCGCTTCCATCTCCACGCCCAGGATGCCGTATTTTTCCATCACGTCGAACATCTCGCCGCCGTCTGGTGCGTAGAACAGATCTGCAGAGAAGATGTTGCCCACGCGAGCTTCAACGCCCAGCGCTTTGGCTGCATCAACGGCGTCACGCACCATGCCGAAGTCAGCGATAGCTGCGAAGTCGTGGTCTTTGAAGCGCATGCGGTTAACTTTGGAGTCGGTGCAGGCACCCATCCCGATAACGATATCGCGCAGCTTCACATCCATACGCACGGCACCACAGGAGCCCACGCGGATGATCTTCTTCACGCCGAAATCAGTGATCAGCTCTTTGGTGTAGATGGAGCAGGATGGGATACCCATACCGTGACCCATTACGGAAATTTTGCGGCCTTTGTAGGTGCCGGTGAAGCCGAGCATGCCGCGAACGTTGTTCACTTCACGCACGTCTTCAAGGAAGGTTTCTGCAATGTGCTTCGCACGCAGCGGGTCGCCAGGCATCAATACGACGTCAGCGAAATCGCCCATCTCTGCATTAATGTGAGGAGTTGCCATCTTCAGTTCCTTTTACATTGTTGTTTTTGCCGGGTGGCGGCTGGGCCTTACCCGGCCTACAAACCGTAGGCCCGGCAAGCAACGCGCCGCCGGGCAATTGCATCAGAACATGGCCTTGCCATATTCCATATCAGACGTACCAAAGTATTTCGCGATGGTCTGGCCGATGTCCGCGAAGGTTTCACGGTGACCGAGCGAGCCAGGTTTCACTTTCGGGCCATACACCAGCACCGGAATGTGCTCGCGGGTGTGGTCGGTACCGGTCCAGGTCGGGTCGCAGCCGTGGTCGGCGGTCAGGATCAGAATGTCATCTTCACCCACCAGCTCCATCAGCTCCGGCAGACGGCGGTCGAACAGCTCCAGACCCGCAGCGTAGCCAGCGACATCGCGACGGTGGCCCCAGGAGGAGTCGAAATCAACGAAGTTGGTGAAGACGATAGTCTTGTCGCCCGCCTCTTTCATCTCTTTCACGGTGGCGTCGAACAGCGCGTCCAGACCGGTGGCTTTCACTTTTTTGGTGATACCGCAGTTGGCGTAGATATCCGCGATCTTACCGACGGAAACCACCTGGCCGTCTTTCTCGTCAACCAGTTTCTGCAGCACAGTTGGCGCTGGCGGTTCTACGGCCAGATCGTGACGGTTGCCGGTACGCTGGAAGTTACCCGGTTTGTCGCCCACAAACGGACGCGCGATCACGCGGCCAATGTTGTAGCCGCCTTCGGTCAGCTCTTCACGGGCGATCTCGCACAGCTCGTAAAGACGATCCAGGCCAAAAGTCTCTTCGTGGCAGGCAATCTGGAACACGGAGTCAGCGGAGGTGTAGAAAATCGGCTTGCCGGTTTTCATGTGCTCTTCGCCGAGCTGGTCCAGAATGACGGTGCCGGAAGAGTGGCAGTTGCCGAGGTAGCCCGGCAGGTTTGCGCGCTCAACCAGTTTATCCAGCAGTTCCTGCGGGAAGCTGTTCTCGTGATCGGAGAAATAGCCCCAGTCGAACAGAACCGGCACACCGGCGATTTCCCAGTGGCCTGACGGGGTGTCTTTCCCGGAAGAGAGCTCGTGCGCCCAGGCGTAGGCGCCTACCACTTCCGCGTTTGCATCCATACCGGCAGCCACTTTACCCGTGGAACCTTCATGGGCTTTAACCAGACCCAGACGGGTCAGGTTTGGTAGATTCAGAGGGCCCTGACGACCGTTGTTGGCTTCGCCTTTTGCACAGGCTTCAGCAATGTGACCCATGGTATCTGCACCGGTGTCACCAAAGCGATCTGCATCTTCTGTAGCGCCGATGCCGAAAGAGTCCAGCACCATAATAAATGCACGTTTCATATGTTCTCCGTACTCAGTGCTTCATAAAAAAGCGATCAGATCAGTATACCGCTATTCGGTAATACGGCGATAGACCGAAGGCGAGCTTTCTGGGGCATTATCCGCCAGAGTAATGGCAGCCTTCACGGCTTTCGCCGCGTCCTGCCAGCTGTTTTCATCTTTCGCGTGGATCACCGCCAGCGGACGCTGGCCGTCAACGCTGTCGCCCAGACGGGCCATATCGGTGAAGCCGACGCTGTAATCAATGCTGTCGGAGGCCTGGCGGCGACCGCCGCCCATGGAGACGACCGCCATACCCAGCGCGCGCGTGTCCATCGCCGAGACAAAGCCTTCGGTATCCGCGTACACCGCTTTGCTGAGCATTGCGGTTGGCAGGTATCTGGCGTAGTTTTCCACGAAATCGGTCGGGCCTTTCTGGGCTGCCACCATGCGGCCAAAGATCTCCGCCGCTTTGCCGTTATCCAGTACCGCCTGCAGTTTCGCCCGGGCGTCGGCGTCATCTTTCGCCAGCTTGCCCGAGATGAGCATCTCAACGCACAGCGCCATGGTCACGTCGAACAGGCGCGGGTTACGGTATTCTCCGGTCAGGAACTGCACCGCTTCGCGTACTTCAACGGCATTACCCGCGCTGGACGCCAGCACCTGGTTCATGTCGGTGAGCAGCGCGGTGGTGCGCACGCCTGCGCCATTGGCAACGCCAACGATCGCTTCGGCAAGCTGGGCTGAGAGTTCGTAGGTCGGCATAAAGGCGCCGCTGCCCACTTTCACGTCCATCACCAGCGCATCCAGACCTTCGGCCAGTTTCTTGGCGAGGATCGAGGCGGTGATCAGCGGGATGGAGTCGACGGTCGCGGTAATGTCACGCGTGGCGTAAAAACGCTTATCCGCCGGAGCAAGGGAGCTGGTCTGGCCGATAATCGCCACACCCACATCTTTAATAATGTCGCGGAAGCGGTTGTCATCCGGGAAGATATCGAAGCCCGGAATGGCTTCCAGTTTGTCGAGCGTGCCGCCGGTATGGCCGAGGCCGCGCCCGGAAATCATCGGAATATAGCCGCCGCAGGCAGCGACCATTGGCCCCAGCATCAGCGAGGTGACATCACCCACGCCGCCGGTGGAGTGTTTGTCCACGATCGGGCCATTAAGGTTAAGGCTCTTCCAGTCCAGAACGGTTCCTGAATCCCGCATAGCCATGGTCAGCGACACGCGCTCCGGCATGGCCATATCATGGAAGAAAATGGTCATCGCCAGGGCGGCAATCTGCCCTTCAGAGATGGTATTGTCGCGAATGCCGTTGATAAAGAAACGGATCTCTTCGTCGCTTAAAGCATGACCATCACGTTTTTTACGAATAATTTCTTGTGCGAGAAACAAAATAACCCCCTGAGGAAGTGAGTCGAAGGCTAACCGTAGGCCGGGTAAGCGTAGCGCCACCCGGCGAACCGGAATAACGCCGGAGGGCGACTACGCCTTATCCGGCCTACAACGAATAGTGCTATTAGTAGCTGCTTGCGCTCTTACCGTCGCCGTGACCCAGCGCCTTCAACAGGCTGGCCAGCAGGCTGGATGCGCCAAAACGGTAGTGGCGGGCGTCTGCCCAGTCGGCACCGAACAGCTCATCGGCAATCGCCAGGAACTGCTGCGCGTCTTCTGCGGTACGCACGCCGCCTGCCGGTTTGAAGCCTACGGTTTTTTCCACGCCCATATCGCGGATCACTTCCATCATGATACGTGCGCTTTCCGGGGTAGCATTTACCGGCACTTTACCGGTGGAGGTTTTAATGAAGTCAGCACCGGCTTTGATGGAGATTTCAGACGCTTTACGGATCAACGCCTCTTCTTTCAGCTCACCGGTTTCGATGATCACCTTCAGCAGCACGTTTGCCGCCGCGCAGGCCTCTTTACAGGCTTTCACCAGCTCAAAACCGACCTGCTCGTTGCCAGCAATCAGCGCACGGTACGGGAAGACCACGTCCACTTCGTCAGCGCCGTAAGCGATAGCGGCGCGGGTCTCTGCCAGGGCGATGTCGATGTCGTCGTTGCCGTGCGGGAAGTTGGTCACGGTGGCAATACGCACTTCCGGCGTGCCCTGCTCTTTCAGGGTCTTACGCGCGATCGGAATGAAACGCGGATAGATACAGATAGCCGCCGTGGTGCCCACCGGGGTCTTCGCCTGATGACACAGGGCGATCACTTTCTCATTCGTGTCGTCGTCATTCAGGGTGGTCAGATCCATCAGTTTTAAAGCACGCAGGCTGCTTGCGGTTAAATCGGTCATAACATTCTCCGGGCGTATAGCCGTAAAATTTCACCTTGCGGGTCTGTGAGTATTCTAACATTCACCCGCTTTCTCACTTCGACATTCATCACAGTTAATGAAATATGCATACAAATTTGCATAACCGTAATGAGATCAACTTCAAATAATTTAGCTACAACTGCTGATTAAAGCGTCAGGCACCCGCGCAGGATCAAAGGCAACCGATGGGACTCTTTCTACACTCTTCCCCTGTCCATGCAGAAGAATAAGGAAGCGACATGTCTCCATCCACGCCCGCCGCCCTGCAACAACGTTGCCAGAAGATTGTGACAAGCCCGGTGTTAAGCCCTGAACAAAAACGCCACTTCCTGGCGCTGGAGGCGGAAAACAACCTGCCCTACCCGGCCCTGGATAACGATGCGCGTCTGGCCCTGGCCGGGGGATATATCTGCGATATGTTTGAAGGCCATGCGCCCTACAAACCGCGCTACGTGTTGCCCGACTATGCGCTGTTCCTGAAGCAGGGTTCAGCCTGGCTGGAACTGGAAGGCGCTCAGGATCTGGATGATGCGCTGTCGCTGCTGACCATCCTTTACCACCATGTTCCGTCCGTTACCGGCATGCCGGTTTTCCTCGGCCATCTCGATACGCTGCTGCAGCCGTATGTTAGAATTCTAACACAAGAAGAAATCGATATTCGAATAAAACGTTTCTGGCGCTACCTCGATCGCACCCTGCCAGATGCCTTCGTCCATGCCAATATCGGCCCGGCAGACGGCCCTGTAACGCGCGCCATTTTACGTGCCGACGCAGAGCTTAAGCAGGTTTCACCCAATCTCACCTTTATTTATGATCCTGACATCACCCCGGACGATCTGCTGCTGGAGGTGGCGAAGAACATCTGCGCATGCAGCAAACCGCATATCGCCAACGGCCCGGTAAATGATAAAATTTTCACAAAAAAGGGCTTTGGCGTGGTCAGCTGTTACAACTCGCTGCCGCTGGCAGGCGGAGGAAGCACGCTGGTGCGCCTCAACCTGAAGGCCATCGCGGAGCAGAGCGAATCTCTCGAGGCGTTCTTTACCCACGCGCTGCCGCACTACTGTCGGCAGCAGATAGCCATTATCGATGCGCGTTGCGACTTCCTGTATCAGCGTTCCGGCTTCTTTGAGAATAGCTTCCTGGTTAAAGAAGGGCTGATCAATCCCGACAGTTTTGTGCCCATGTTCGGCATGTATGGCCTGGCTGAGGCGGTGAACGTGCTGTGCGAGAAAGCGGGGATTACCGGGCGCTACGGCCAGGATGACCAGGCTAATGCGCTGGGGTATCGCATTAGCGAACAGCTGGCGGCCTTTGTGGAGGCGACTCCGGTAAAACACGGCTGGCGACAGCGCGCCATGCTGCATGCCCAGTCGGGGATCAGCTCCGACGTGGACACCACCCCGGGAGCGCGTCTGCCCTATGGCGACGAGCCGGATCCGATTAGCCACCTGCTGGCGGTCGCCCCGCATCATCGCCACTATCATGCGGGAATCAGCGATATCCTGACCCTTGACGAAACCGTGAAGCGCAACCCGCAGGCGGTGGTGGAACTCTGTCTGGGCGCCTTCCGCGCCGGCATGCGTGAATTCAGCGCCAACGTGTCGGGGAACGATCTGGTTCGCGTGACGGGTTATATGGTGCGGCTGTCCGATCTGGAAAAATACCGCGCCGAAGGCTCACGCACCAATACCACCTGGCTGGGCGAAGAGGCCGCCCGCAACACCCGCATACTGGAGCGCCAGCCGCGCGTGATAAGCCATGAACAGCAGATGCGCTTTAGTCAGTAAGGTTATCCCCTTCTCCTGCGTCGACGGGCCCGGCAGTCGCCTGGCCCTGTTCCTGCAGGGGTGTAACCTGCGCTGCAAAACCTGCCATAACCCATGGACCATTGGGCGCTGCAACGACTGTGCCGCCTGCGTGCCGCACTGCCCGCACGATGCGCTGAACATTCAGGCCGGACGGGTCTGGTGGGATGAGGCGACCTGCCAGCAGTGCGATACCTGTCTGCAGATGTGCCCGCAGCAGGCGACGCCCATGGCCCAGCGGTTAAGCCTGGAGGAGATCGTCGCGCAGATCCGCAAGGTTGCGCCGTTTATCTCCGGCATCACCGTCAGCGGCGGAGAAGCCACCACTCAGCTGCCGTTTCTGGTGGCCCTGTTTAAGACCCTGAAAGCCGATTCACAGCTGCAGCATCTGACCTGCCTGGTGGACAGCAACGGCCTGCTAAGCGAAACCGGCTGGCAAAAACTGCTCCCGGTGTTTGATGGCGCTATGCTCGATCTTAAGGCCTGGGACAATGCCCATCACCGTTTTCTGACCGGGCGCGACAACGTGCTTATCAAGCACAGCATTCGCTGGCTGGCAGCACGCAACCGGCTCAGCGAGCTGCGTTTACTGGTGATCCCGGATCGCTGCGATTACCTGACGCACTATCGCGATCTGGTCAACTTTATCCGTCAGCTGGGGGATGTTCCGGTCAGGATCAACGCCTTTCACGCCCATGGCGTCTACGGCGAAGCCCGTCACTGGCGCAGCGCGACGGCCGATGATGTCGAACCGCTGGCGCAGCGGCTGGAGCGTGAGCGGATCAGGGTCATCCGCCCGGCGCTCTATTTATAGCCGCAGGTTGAACAGTGTGCGGGTGTTATCCAGCAGCGCCTGAGCGATCTCATCCGCGGGCTCCGGGCGCAGTTCGCATAAGGTTGCAAACACCCTCGCCGCCTGCTCGGGCCGGTTCGGCTGGCCCTGAAACCCGTTGAGCGGCATATCGGGGGCGTCGGTCTCCAGCAACAGGGCGGAGAGCGGGAGCTGCGCCATCACGTCCCGGGTTTTACTGGCGCGGGGATAAGTGATAGTGCCGCCGACGCCAATTTTATAGCCCATCTCCACAAAACGCTGAGCCTGCTGCAGGCTCCCGGCATAACCGTGAACCACCCCGGTTCGCGGCAGGTTATGGCGCCTGAGGTGCATCGCCAGTTTATCGTGGGTGCGCCGGGAGTGGAGGATCACCGGCAGATCGTAGCGTTTCGCCAGCTTGAGCTGGGCATCGAGGATCGCTTCCTGTCTTTCGAAGTGAGGATCCTCCCGATAGAGATCGAGGCCGATCTCCCCCACTGCCACCAGCTTTTCCGGCTTCGCCGCGAGCACCGCCTCCAGCTTGTCCAGATGCGCATCCTGATGGGATTCAATCACAATAGGGTGCAGGCCCAGCGCCATATACAGAGACGGATAGCGGGCGCCGAGACCCAACACGCGATCGATGCTCGCCACATCGATGGCCGGGACCAGGATCGCCATCACGCCTGCCTCGGCGGCACGCTGGATGCTGGCGGGCTCATCACCGGTAAAGGGGGAAAAATCAAAGTGACAATGGGTATCAATAAAGCGGTAAGTCACGCCAGATCCTCGTTATCAAACAGGGTGTCGTTCGCCTGCGGGGCATTAACCAGCGACGTGGTTAGCACATCGTTGGCCACGCTTGCCGGAGGAACCACCACCGTGGCAGGGGCAATGATCCGCTGGTGGCGGCGCAGCGGCGGCTGCTCGGCCAGCAGTTTGCCCACCGTTGCCAGGAAATAGCGCCCGCACAGGCGGCCGGTTTTGTAGTCGTCGCGCAGGGCGGGAATGCGGCTGCCCAGAGCCATACTGTTAAGCGGCTTTGGCGGGTAAATTTCGAAGATCCTGAGTTTACCCGGCGGCTTTTCAATAAAATGCTGGATGGCGTGATAGCTCGCCTCATGGTGCGATACCAGATTGAGCATCGGTTGCAGGCTGCTTTCACCCAGCCAGCGCTCCATCCGTTTAAACCACTCGGGCGTATAGTACATCTGCGACGGCACGGTGCGGATCACCACGATGGTATTCGCCCCGCGTCGGGCCGCCTCCTGCACCGGGATGGCATCGCTGACGCCGCCGTCGAGATAGCTGATCCCATCCAGCAGCGCCCCCGTGCGGTAGAAACCGGGGATGGCGCTGGAAGCACGAAGAATGTCGAGCCAGTTCTCTTTTTGCGGCGAAAAGTAGCTGGCCGAGTAGTCATCTCCGCGACAGGCGCACATCCAGAAGGCTTTCCCGGCATCGAACAGGCGCGAGGCGCTGTCCATCGCCAGGGGCATTTTGCTGGCGGTGGCGTCCAGCAGCCAGTCAAGATCGATAAGATTGCCGCCGCGCACAAAGCGCAGCGGATCGAAGAAGTCGCGGGAAGTGGTGTAACGCATGATCACTTTGCGGGCATAACCCGGCTGATTACAGACGTAGGCTGAGAGATTCTGCGCCCCGGCGGAGGTACCGAAAAAGAGATCGAACGGGTTAAACTGCGCGCGCATAAACTCGTCCAGCACGCCAGCCGTGAAGATCCCTCGCTGCCCACCGCCTTCACACACCAGCGCAATCTGCCCCGGTCGGAAGGGTTTAAGTGCTAACGGCGCAATGTTGCCGAGCGTAACCGGAATTCGCTGCCCCACCTCTGCTGTCCTGTTTTTTTATTTGTTATGTCCCTACACAGTAGCGCACACCTGCCGGTTTTCCCAAACCGGATGTACGCCAGCACGCAGCCAAATAAAAAGGCCCATGCTTAACATGGGCCTTTTCTTCAGCATAACGGTTACCTGTGCTATGGACGACGGCGTCCGGTGAACAGGCTTACCAGGAACAGGATAATACCGACGACGAAGACAATTTTCGCCGCACCCGCCGCGGTACCCGCCAGACCACCAAAACCCAGAGCGGCGGCAATTAACGCGATAACCAGAAAAATGATGCCCCAACGAAACATATGACTCTCCTTTACCATAGTTAATGTCGACCGCATGGTGAGCGCCCAGGTGCTCACGGCGATATCTACATGTGTAATTGTTATCTCGCCTTCTGGCCTCAGCCAGAAGGACGAATTTAGGCGTTTTATTTAACTTTCAGGTCGTTTTTAACGCTTTTCACGCCATCAATGGCTTTAGCGATGCTTTCAGCGCGGTCGCTCTGCGCTTTTGACTCTACTTCACCGCTCAGCTGTACCACGCCGTCAGTGGTTTCCACTTTCACGTGACGTGAAGGGACGATGTCATCAGCCAGCAGTTTGGCTTTAATTTCGCTGGTGGTGGCTGCGTCACCCGCATAGCCCTTGGCAGATTGCTCTTTGCCGTCACGGACATGCAGCTTGTCGCTGACGGATTTCACGCCTTCAACACCTTTCGCCACGGTAACGGCTTTTTCAGCCTGCGCCTGGCTTTCAACGAAGCCACTCAGGGTAACGACGTTTTTATCGGTTTCTACAGAGATATCGGTGCTCTTAATGTCATCAGCATCCACCAGTGCAGCTTTAACTTTTGCTGTGATAGAGCTGTCATCCATGAAGTTACCGACTTTATTCATAGAGTTATCGATTTTTTCCCCTGCGGTATTAGCAGTGGATTGCGCTTTTTCTGTTGCGGTGGTTTCCGCCATTGCAGAACCGCATACCAGTGCGCTACCCATCATTACCGCCAGCAGAGTTTTCGAAATCTTCAGTTTTTTAGTATTCATCGATGTATTCCTGTGTTTTGCTCCGAATTCGAGCGTCAATCATTACGTGCAAGTAGTCTTTCTTACTACCAATCAACACTCGGGCGAGATGAGAACCTTATCAACACGCATTGAATGGAGCTTTCATCTGCGCCCGGTGTTAAACACTGAGTTAAATATAGATCACTCTCGCAGGCGCGCTTTCAGAATCGGGCAAAAAATGAGCAATAAGCAGCAAAAGCTATTGAATTAAGAACATTCCGCAAGGGATTAATAAGGCAGGGATTTAAGCAGAGCACGGCGGCTGCCGTGCTCTGAGAAGGGATTAGTGCTCGCGGGTTTTACGGAACTGAATATCCGGATAACGATCGTGCGCCAGGTTCAGGTTAACCATGGTCGGGGCGATATAGGTGAGGTTATCACCGCCGTCGAGCGCCAGCTGAACCTCGTTCTTACGCTTAAACTCTTCGAATTTCTTCACGTCAGAACACTCTACCCAGCGCGCCGTCGCCACGTTTACCGATTCGTAAATCGCTTCAACGTTGTACTCGCTCTTCAGACGGGCAACCACCACGTCAAACTGCAGCACACCTACCGCACCTACAATCAGGTCGTTGTTGGCAATCGGACGGAACACCTGTACCGCGCCCTCTTCCGACAGCTGAACCAGCCCTTTCAGCAGCTGTTTCTGCTTCAGCGGATCTTTCAGGCGGATACGGCGGAACAGCTCCGGTGCGAAGTTCGGAATCCCGGTGAACTTCATCATCTCGCCCTGGGTAAAGGTGTCACCGATCTGGATGGTGCCGTGGTTATGCAGACCGATGATGTCGCCCGGATAGGCTTCTTCCACATGGGAACGGTCACCGGCCATAAAGGTCAGCGCATCGGAGATCACCACGTCTTTACCGGTACGCACCTGGCGCAGCTTCATGCCTTTTTCATACTTACCGGATACCACACGCATAAACGCCACACGGTCGCGGTGTTTCGGGTCCATGTTGGCCTGGATCTTAAAGACGAAGCCGGTGAACTTCTCTTCGCTGGCAACCACTTCACGGGTGTCGGTGTTACGCGGCATCGGCTGCGGCGCCCACTCCACCAGGCCGTCAAGCATATGGTCTACGCCAAAGTTACCCAGCGCGGTACCAAAGAAGACCGGGGTGATTTCACCGCTCAGGAACAGCTCCTGGTCAAACTCGTGGGAAGCGCCTTTCACCAGCTCCAGCTCATCACGCAACTGGCCCGCCAGCTCTTCACCCACAGCCGCGTCCAGATCCGGGTTATCCAGCCCTTTCACGACACGCACTTCCTGGATGGTGTGACCTTTACCGGTCTGGTACAGATAGGTTTCGTCTTTATAGAGGTGATAAACCCCCTTAAACAGCTTGCCGCAGCCAATCGGCCAGGTGATGGGTGCGCAGGCGATCTTCAGCTCGCGCTCCACTTCATCCATCACTTCCATCGGATCGCGAATGTCGCGGTCGAGTTTGTTCATGAAGGTCAGGATCGGCGTATCGCGCAGACGGGTGACTTCCATCAGCTTACGGGTACGATCCTCAACGCCTTTTGCGGCATCGATAACCATCAGGCAGCAGTCCACCGCCGTCAGGGTACGGTAGGTATCTTCGGAGAAGTCTTCGTGACCCGGGGTGTCCAGCAGGTTCACCAGGCAGTCGTGATACGGGAACTGCATTACGGAGGTGGTAATCGAGATACCACGCTGCTTTTCCATCTCCATCCAGTCAGATTTTGCATGCTGGGCAGAGCCACGGCCTTTTACCGTACCGGCGGTCTGGATCGCCTGTCCGAACAGCAACACCTTCTCGGTAATGGTCGTTTTACCGGCATCCGGGTGAGAGATAATGGCAAAAGTACGGCGTTTCGCCACCTCTTGCAGATAAGGAGACAACGTCATAATTGAATCTTCTTTAAAAAGCGCGGCAGCAGGCCGCGCATCATGAATACGAAAATGCGGCTATTTTACCCATCAATGGGGGGCAGGCAATCAATGTTTACACAGGAGTTGCTCCAGTTCGCTCAGGGAGGTCACGGTCCAGGTCGGTTTGATTCCCTCCGGCAGGGTGCGGTTGTGCGCATTTAGCCAGACGGTCGACAGCCCGGCGTTCATCCCGCCAAGGATATCGGACTCCGCTGTGTCGCCCACCATCAGCACGTTTGACCGGTCAGGATTGCCGGCCTGAGCCAGCGCATAATCAAAGATTTGCGGGGCCGGTTTTGCCACACCCACCTGTTCTGAAATCACTAATAAATCAAAGTAGTCACGAAAACCGGTCCGCTCAAGACGGATCTGCTGAAGCGCCGTAAACCCGTTGGTGATGATCCCGAGCTTCGCCTTGCCCTTCAGGGAGGCAAGCAGCGACGCGGCGCCCGGCAGCGGGGCGCAGATCTCGGCCATCGCATTCAGGAAGGCCTTGTTCAGATCCCCAGGCGGAACGTTAAGGCGATCCGACCACCCCTGAAAACGCTGGTGCTGAAGCTGTAACGCGGTGATGGCGCCGTTCTGGTAGTCCACCCACAACGGTTTATTCACCGTCTGGTAATCCTGGAAGTCTTCCGCGGTGAAGGTCACGCTGTAGTCGAGAAACATCCGCTGTAAGCCGCCGTACGCGTCGAAGGTAAACAGCGTTTCGTCAGCATCAAAGAAAATCCAGTCCCAGTTCATTGTTACAACCTTTTAGTTATCCAAGCGGCAGAGCCATGATGATGGCGTCTTCACGTCCTTCTGCGGTGGGGTAATAGTTACGGCGGATCGTCGCCTCGTTAAAGCCCAGGCTTTCATAGAGTGCGATGGCGGCGACGTTCGAGGCCCGTACTTCCAGCCACAGGGTGAATACGTCTCGTGCTTCCAGCTCGCGAATTAAGTGTTCCAGCAGTTCTCTGCCCAGCCCACGGCGCTGGAAAGCAGGATCTACAGCGATGTTAAACAGCGTCGCTTCATCCAGAACGACCTGCGTGATGGCAAATGCCGCCAGCTGATTATCAACATCCAGCCGATAGTTCAGGTAACGCTCACCCTGGTTGCTGGCAAAGGTTTTTTCACTCCACGGAAAAGCGTGGGCGCGTTTTTCGATGTCAAAAGCCTGCGCTAAATCAGTCGTCGTGAGGGAAGAAATTGTGTTCATGTTCGCAGATTTGTTGCCACAGCGCGCGACGTGCCGCCGGGTTTACGTTAAGTTCGTCCAGGGCTGGCGTCGCCATACTCGCGCCCTCCAGAGCAATCTCTTCTCTTACGCCAAGTTGCCAGCTGTTGCAGCGGCTGCCCTCGGGCAGCATGGCGACGCGATCGGGCGTCAGCTGCAGCACCTGGTCGGCACCCAGCTTCAGCGCGCGCAGCACGTCAGCAACCACCGGCTCGCTCAACGCGGGCAGGCTCTTCGCCACCATCACCAGACGAATATGCGCCGGAATCGAGATGGCGATTTCACCCTGCAATGCCGCCGGGCGGCGCAGCGCCCACTGGGTGATGCCCAGTTGCTGTAATTGCCTGTCTCGTCGGGTTGCCATTGCAAAAACTCCTGTTTGTCAGGCGCGCAAATATACCAAATGTGTCGAATCTGCGCCATCTACCTACTATAATCCCCGCCTGAGTTTATTGAGGAACAATTCATGTCTGCATTTACCCCGGCAAGTGAAGTCTTGCTGCGCCACAGTGATGATTTCGAACAAAGCCGTATTCTGTTTGCCGGAGATATGCAGGATGACCTGCCTGCCCGTTTCGAGTGTGCCGACAGCCGTGCGCACACCCAGCAGTATCACCACTGGCAGGTACTGAGCCGTCAGATGGGCGAGCGCGCCCGTTTCAGCCTGGTGGCTGAACAGGCCGACGTGGCTGACTGCGACACGCTGATCTACTACTGGCCGAAGAACAAACCCGAAGCCCAGTTCCAGCTGATGAACCTGCTCTCTCTGCTGCCGGTGGGTTGCGATATCTTCGTTGTCGGTGAAAACCGCAGCGGCGTGCGCAGCGCCGAGCAGATGCTTGCGGAGTACGTCACCCTGAACAAAGTGGACAGCGCGCGTCGCTGTGGTTTCTATCATGGCCGTCTGGACAAAAAACCGACCTTTGATGCGGAAAAATACTGGGGCGAGTACCAGATCGATGGCCTGACCATCAAAACGCTGCCGGGCGTCTTTAGCCGTGACGGCCTGGACGTGGGCAGCCAGCTGCTGCTCTCCACCTTCACACCGCACACTAAAGGCAAGGTGCTGGACGTCGGCTGTGGCGCAGGCGTGCTCTCCGCAGTGCTGGCCAGCCATTCACCAAAGGTGCGTTTAACCCTGACGGATGTCGGCGCATCAGCCATCGAAGCCAGCCGCGCCACCCTTGCGGCCAACGGCATCGAAGGTGAAGTGTTTGCCTCCAACGTCTTATCCGACGTGACCGGTCGCTTCGATATGATCATCTCCAACCCGCCATTCCATGACGGAGTAGAGACCACTCTCGAAGCGGCACAGACCCTGATTCGCACCGCGGTGCGCCATCTGAACAGCGGCGGCGAGCTGCGGATCGTGGCAAACGCCTTCCTGCCGTACCCGAAAGTGCTGGACGAAGTCTTCGGTTTCCACGAAGTGCTGGCACAAACCGGCCGCTTTAAGATCTACCGCGCGATCATGACCCGCCAGGCGAAGAAGTAACCCCCTCAGGCCTGATCCACCCGATCAGGCCATTTTTGCAACAAATAAAACATCCAGCACAATTATCTGTTGACGAACAGCTGAAAACATCTAGAATGCGCCTCCGTGGTTACGATACTTTTTTTGTATCGATGGTATGCGAAGGTGGCGGAATTGGTAGACGCGCTAGCTTCAGGTGTTAGTGTCCTTAGGATGTGGGGGTTCGAGTCCCCCCCCTCGCACCAATAACCATGATTGATATTGCTCGCACTGGGCGAAGGTGGCGGAATTGGTAGACGCGCTAGCTTCAGGTGTTAGTGTCCTTAGGATGTGGGGGTTCGAGTCCCCCCCCTCGCACCAACGAGGCGATATCAACAAAATAAGATGACTGTGCGAAGGTGG
This sequence comes from Leclercia adecarboxylata, assembly GCF_023639785.1. NCBI lineage: Bacteria > Pseudomonadati > Pseudomonadota > Gammaproteobacteria > Enterobacterales > Enterobacteriaceae > Leclercia > Leclercia adecarboxylata. Next base: position 627,172 of record NZ_CP098325.1, on the reverse strand, counting down.
CGGAATTGGTAGACGCGCTAGCTTCAGGTGTTAGTGTCCTTAGGATGTGGGGGTTCGAGTCCCCCCCCTCGCACCAATTATCTTATCTCTCCTTAGATGTTCTCTCTTACTTCCTTAGTTCAGATTCATTGCCATAACCCATATTCCCGCAATCAGCGCGACACACGATGGCAGCAGCACGAAATGCCGCAGTTGTTTATGCCAGATCATGGCGGATGAAATCAGCAATCCTGACGCGATAATCCCTTTCCAGACCGCTAACGACAGATCGATACACGCCAGTCCGGCAATCATCATCCCCGGCAGTATTACTCCCCATCCACTTCCTAACGCTCTGCTCAACATGATCTGTCTCTCAAATCGATAATGATAACCAATATCATATGATAGATTTTATCATTTGTCAGCGTTAAGCCAGAATGTGTAAAAACCCTTGCGCAAGGTTTTATCAATAGTTAGGATTGGCAATCATTATCATTTAGATTTTTATCCAGCTAACTTATGGCCATACGTTCTGCACAAGCCGTTGAGAATATCATCTGGCAAACTCCCCTCCCGACCGGGCCTTCAGGGCTTGCGGACGCGGTGCGTGAGACCATTGCCGGGACGCGAGCCTACCTGCTGGACGTGATCAAGCTGGACGAACCCCATCCCCACCATGCCCTGACGCTGGCCCAGTGGCAACGCCCTGCCGAGCTTCAGTCATTGCTGGCGACCTACTCCGATCATATTTACCGTAACCAGCCCACCCTGGCGCGCGAGAACAAGCCGCTGCTGTCGCTGTGGGCGCAGTGGTATATCGGACTGCTGGTGCCGCCAATGATGCTGGCCCTGCTTACCCAGGACGTGGCGCTGGATCTCTCCCCTGAGCACTTCCACGTGGAGTTCCATGAGACCGGGCGCGCAGCCTGCTTCTGGATCGACGTCCAGGAAGACAGCCAGACGACATCGCTTTCGCCCCAGCAGCGGATGGAAGTGCTGATTGCCCGCGCGCTGATCCCGGTGGTTGATGCGCTGGAAGCGACGGGTGAGATCAACGGCAAACTTATCTGGAGCAATACCGGCTACTTAATCCACTGGTATCTGACCGAAATGAAAACCCTGCTGGGGGATGAGAAAGTGGACGCGCTGCGTCAGGCGATTTTCTTTGCCCGACAGTTGTCCGATGGACGTGATAACCCGCTTTACCGCACGGTCATACCCCGTGATGGGCTGCTGGTACGTCGTACCTGTTGCCAGCGCAATCGCCTGCCGGATGTTCAGCAGTGCGGCGACTGTACCCTTAAATAGCGTTGTGCGGATGCCCTCTCCCACGGGGAGAGGGAGCAAACATTAAAAACGGCAACCCTCGGGTTGCCGTTTTGCTTTTACCTATGCCACCTGCTGGCTTTCCTCTTCTGTGCGCTGGGCCTCTTCGGCCTCCTGCGCCAGCAGCTGTTTCTCGTACACCTTAAAGAACGGGTAGTAGATGATGGCAGAAACCCCCGCGAGCAGCAGCACGAGGATCGCCGCGCGGAAGTCCCAGCCCAGCGCCCATGCAGCCCCTACAGGCGCAGGTGCGGTCCAGGGAACAACTGAAATCACGCGACCAATCAGATCCAGCTTCATCGCCGCCCACGCCAGCACCGCGTTCACCATGGGCGCCAGCAGGAACGGAATAAAGAACACCGGGTTCATGACGATTGGCGTACCGAAGATCACCGGTTCGTTGATGTTGAAAATGCTCGGCACCACGCTCAGACGTCCAATAGACCGCAGATGCGCAGAGCGGCTACGCAGGTAGCAGAACACCAGGCCCATCGTTGCCCCGGAACCACCAATCACGATAAAGAAAGTCCAGAACGCTTCCATAAAGATGTGCGGCAGCGGCGCGCTTTGTGCCAGCGCCGTCTGGTTCATCCCAAGGTTGGTGAGCCAGAACATCTGCAGCATACCAGAGACAATTGCCGCTCCATGAATGCCCGCAAACCACAGCAGATGACCAATCAGTACCGCCAGCAGGATCGCAGGCAGCGAGTCCGCCGCCGCCACCAGCGGCTTAAAGATGGCCATAATTGCCTGCGGGATCAGCATGCCAAACTGCGACTGAATGAGCAGGCTCAGCGGATAGAGAGTTAACACCACCACCAGCACCGGGATCAGCAGATCGAAGGAGTTTTTAATCATCGGCGGCACCTGGTCAGGCAGGCGAATACCGATGTTGTGCGCCTTCAGAAAACGCATCAGTTCTACACAGTAGATCGCCACCAGAATGGCGGTGAAGATCCCCGTACCGCCGAGGCTGTCTACCGGCAGCGCGCCTTTGGTTTTTGGTGCGGCAATCAGCAGGAAGGCCATCAGCGACAGCATGGCGCACATGAAGGGATCGAGCTGATATGACTTAACGTAGTGCTTGCCCAGGTTATAGGCGATGGCGGCACAAATATAGAGGGACATCACCCCCATGGTCATATCGAAGGGAGTCAGGATCTGGCCTTCGAACTGTTTCGCCATATCCAGCCAGGCGCGGGCGAAGCCCCATGTGGTGTCAGGTGAAAACGGCGGATACGCAAACACTAATAAGAAAGAGCCGACAATCATAAACGGCATGGCGGAGATAAAACCGTCGCGGATCGCCATCACGTGACGCTGGGACGAGATGCGCCCGGCAATGGGGCTGACATAGTTTTCGACAAAGCGGAATATCAGGTTAAACGCAGCATGGTTGGCAGACATAACGGCTCTCCTGTCAGACGATCGTTTCGGGCGCAGTTACGCCGCACGGTGTTCCATATACCACTTTCACCACCTTGCTGGTTCGTATACCAGCGGTACTGCTCAAACGGATAGGTTTCATAATCGACTCTTATTATTGGATACAGGGGAAATGACGTGATCAGTATTAATCTCCCCATCATGGTCTGCAACCGGTTACTGTAACCGGTTTCCGTGATTGTGAAGAGGATCCAGAAATCGCTGATGTTAGATGTTTGTGACTTAGGAAATATTTACAGCGCATAATTTCTTATGACAGATTAGACAGAGTATTTTTCTGGAGGAAACAATGAGTTTGCAGTCTGTGCGCCAATTTTTTGCTGACCACGCCCCGGATATCGAAGTCATCGAACTCGGGCAGAGCACCGCCACCGTTGCGCTGGCGGCCGAAGCGCACAATGTTGCGCCAGGCCAGATAGCGAAAACGCTGTCGCTGAAAGTGAAAGATGAGGTGATACTCGTGGTCGCCAAAGGCGATGCGCGCCTGGATAACAAAAAGCTGAAGCAGACGTTTGGCGCAAAAGCCCGCATGTTGAGCAGCGATGAGGTGGTGATCATTACGGGGCATCCCGTCGGCGGCGTCTGCCCGTTCGGACTGGAAACGCCGCTGGCGGTCTACTGCGATATTTCACTCAGGGAGTATGCGGAAGTTCTGCCCGCTGCCGGCGCAATCCATAGCGCAGTGCGCATTTCTCCGGAAAGAATGGCCGAACTCACTCAGGCGACATGGGTGGACGTTTGTCTGTAAGTCCTGCGCCAGAAACGCTCTGGCGCAGACATTAACGCGGATTACGAAAAGTGCGTAGTAATAAAGCGTGGCGTGCGGTGATCCGGTACCGGGAAATGCGTCAGGATATCGGCAGCGTGCAGTAACCCCACGTCGGAACGCACCCCGAGCTTAAGCATGGCATTAAACTTATGCGCCCGAATGGTTTTGATGTTGCGATCGAGTCGGGTGGCAATTTCCGGGATGGAAAAGCCACACGACATATACTGCAAAATGGCGCGCTCGGTCGGGCTAAGCAGTCGTCCACGATGCAAATTCCAGTGGTTATTCTGGCTGTCATTGACCCGGCGGTTTTCGCTGAGTAATTTGCCCAGCTGCTCCTGCAGGCTGGCCAGCGAATCGGATTTGAGAATAACCCCGTGCAAACGTGAAGGCGAAAGCTGATTGATCAGGCTCGCTTCTGCCTCATCTGACGCCAGAACAATGCGCTGAATCATGCCGTGGTTAGTTGCTATTTCTTTGATACAGATAAGGCAGTTGCGTCGCTCTTCTCGCTCGTCAGAGAGTGAATAAATCAACGAGGCATACGGAATAAAATTAAGTGAGGATTGAAAACTGGCGATGTTATTAAATACATGAACATCATAATCCCTGAGTGAAGGGCTGGCAAAAAGATGCTTCAGCCCCGTAGCGCTCATCATGCACTTTTCGATGATAGCGATATGTCTTTTTGTCGCGCTCTTTTCCATTCGTCTTGCTCTCCATAGGCAGAGAATAAACTCAGCTCTTTCATTCCCTTGGTGCTGTTAATCCACGCATACATTTCGGCATTACTTGTTAAGGCGAGTCTTCTCATTGCACTATTTTTTTGCGCGCTCACTGTTTTATTACTCTTCTTCAGTAACGCCGCAATTTGATTAATTCCCCATCCTTTCCCAAGCAGGCGCAATACCTTTCGCTCTGAAAACGTCAACATGACATCATCCTGATTGTCATAAAGCTCTTCCGGCTCAGGTCTTAATAGCGTCTGACTAATACGATCTGCATGTTCACTACCAGCCCGGATCGCCTTAACCACGCCTTCGACGGGTTCCATATCGGAAAGCAATGAACTTTCTGGGCGCATCAGCAGTTCGACAGCGAGAGGATAAAATGTGCGAGAAACCAGAAATATCCAGTGAATCTCACGATATTGATTTTGTAACGCGTAATATTGATTGCAGATATTACGCGGATTGTTCTGGTCACCTGAGATATCAACGATGACAACTACGGCGCGGCGCAGCTGAAGAAGCGTCAGCTCTTCATGGGTCCGACAGTATGAACAATCGTAGTCAGGAAAATTACGTGACACAACACAACCGAGACCGGTTTGCATTATGGGCGATTTACTAATTATTATTAGGCTCTTACAGCTCAGTGACGGCTTTTGCGCTCCGAATCCATTCATACGGCCATTCCGTGCTTTTCATCCAGTTGAAAATACCTGATTATTTAACATGGCGACGTAAAAATGTAATGTTGTCCTTTTCCATAATTTGAGCAAATTGAAATGCAGTAACTAACCGCACCGCAAATATCACAATTTTGTACACCGCCAAAACCAGCATTAATATCGCAAAATCAACGGCAAAAGTTAATCTTTTTATCCTGATCTTTTCAAAAATAGGAAGTTAGATATTCTAAATATAAAATAAATAAATATAAAAATATTCAACTCATAGACATCGATAATTATTTAATCCCTGTTTATCGACTACAGTCGCTCGTAAATCTGCTTAAACCTTGATCTGACCCAGAGCAAGCGCCACCGGGTTGTGTGCTAAAAGTAGACATTCCGGCCATTCAACAGCAACTCTCCCTCAGGGCAACACATGCAGGCAGATCAGACCTCACAACGCGCCGTTACACGACTGTGTATTCAGTGCGGCCTTTTTTTATTGCAACACGGTGCCGAAAGCGCCCTGGTCGAGGAGCTCTCCACCCGGCTGGGGCTGGCGCTGGGCATGGACAGCGTGGAGAGCTCAATCTCCTCAAATGCCATTGTGCTGACCACCATCAAAGCAGGCCAGTGTCTGACCTCCACCCGTAAAAATCAGGATCGCGGGATCAACATGCACGTTGTGACCGAAGTACAACACATCGTGATTATGGCAGAACATAAACTGCTGGACGCGCAGGGCGTCGAAAGGCGTTTCAGCCAGATCAAGCCATTGCGCTATCCGCGCTGGCTGGTGGTGCTGATAGTGGGCCTCTCCTGCGCCTGCTTCTGCAAACTCAATAACGGCGGCTGGGACGGTGCGCTGATCACCTTTATTGCCAGCACCCTCGCCATGTACGTGCGCCAGGTGCTGACAGGCCGGCATCTGCACCCGCAGATTAACTTCTGCATCACCGCGTTCGTCGCTACCACGGTCTCCGGGCTACTGCTGCGACTGCCAGGGTTCGCCACCACCCCTACCATCGCCATGGCCGCCAGCGTGCTGCTGCTGGTGCCCGGCTTTCCGCTGATCAATGCCGTGGCGGACATGTTTAAAGGGCACATCAATACCGGCCTGGCGCGCTGGGCGATTGCCAGTTTACTGACCCTGGCCACCTGTATCGGGGTGGTGATGGCCATGACGTTATGGGGGCTTCGCGGATGGGCATAATCGATTTTCTTTGGGCGCTGGTCCAGGACATGCTGCTGGCGGCCATTCCGGCGGTCGGGTTTGCCATGGTGTTTAACGTTCCCCATCGCGCCCTGCCGTGGTGCGCGCTGCTGGGGGCTATCGGCCACGGTTCCCGCATGACGATGATGACCGCCGGGCTGAATATTGAATGGTCGACCTTTATGGCCTCAATGCTGGTCGGCAGCATCGGTATCCAGTGGTCGCGCTGGTATCTGGCCCATCCGAAAGTCTTTACCGTCGCGGCGGTGATCCCGATGTTTCCGGGCATCTCAGCCTATACCGCGATGATTTCAGCCGTGAAGATCAGCCATTTTGGCTACAGCGAAGCGCAGATGATCCTGTTGCTGACCAATTTCCTGAAGGCTTCGTCAATTGTTGGGGCGCTCTCTGTCGGGCTGTCGATACCCGGACTCTGGCTCTACCGCAAACGCCCCCGGGTCTGAGAGTTGTGTTCTCCCGCTGCCGTGGCGATAATCCTCTGTTCTCACGTGGCTAAGTAAGGAGAGGATGTGTCTAACCCTGGCAGCGAAAACGCAGAACACAGCGACGGATCCCGCCTGAAAGATAAAATCTTCCTCAGCGCCCTCTCGCTGTTTGCCGAGTACGGGCTCAACGGCGCGCGCATGGAGCAGATTGCCGAGAAAGCGGGCACCACCAAACGGATGGTGGTGTACCACTTCAGGACAAAAGAGAACCTTTACCTGCTGGTGCTGGAGTACGTCTACACGCAGATCCGCGCCAGTGAAAAGCAGCTCAGCCTGGATGCGATGCCGCCGGTAGAAGCGCTGGTGCAGCTGGTGGAGACCACCTTTGACTATCACGCCGATCATCCCGACTACATTCGTATCATCTGCATGGAGAACATGCAGCGCGGCCGGTTTATGCAGCAGTCAGCCTTATTGCGCCAGGTAAACCGCAGCGCGCTGGATCTGCTGGAAACCATCCTTAACCGCGGTAAAGAGAAGCAGCTGTTTAATGAGACGGTGAATGCCCGGGATCTGCACCGCCTGATCAGCAGCTTCAGCTTTCACTATGTCGCCAACAGCTACACCTTCACCCTGCTGTTTGAGAAGGGAGCCGATGAACAGGCCCAGCGGCAACACTACCGAAAAATGGCGGTTCAGGTTGCCTTGCGTTATACCTGTCCTTAGCTCACACAACCCTGAGATAAGGAACCAACTATGTCTTTAGATAAAGTTGTCTATACCGCCAAAGCCAAAGCCACCGGCGGCCGTGATGGTCGCGCCACCTCGTCCGATGGCGTTCTGGATGTGAAGCTGGGCGTCCCCAAAGAGATGGGCGGCGCGGGCGGCGACGTCACCAACCCGGAACAGCTGTTTGCCGCGGGCTATTCGGCCTGTTTCCTTGGCGCGATGAAGTTCGTCGCCGGGCGCGACAAAATCACCATGCCGAAAGAGGCCTTTATCGAGGGGGAAGTGGGAATTGGGCCGCTGCCCACCGGGTTTGGCATCGAAGCGAAACTGAATATTCACCTGCCGGGGATGGACGCCGCCGAGGCGAAAAAGCTGGTCGATGCGGCGCACATTGTCTGCCCGTACTCTAACGCCACCCGCAACAATATTGATGTCACGCTGAACATTATCTCCTGATTTTCAGGGGAGCAGGCAGTGGGTGTCAGACCCCTGCCTGCCCCCTCCTCTCTGTGCTACCATAAGCCCATATCTCGTCCGCAGTAATTCAGTAAGAGAAGTGTTATGTCCTCCAGAATCCTGACCACCAGCGTCACTGGCATTGATGCCTTTATGCACGACCCGCGCGGCGTGCTGGCGAATGCGCAAGGCGGAACCGTCGCCGTTTTTGCCGATAACGCACCGGCTTTTTATGCGATCACGCCGCAGCGTCTGGCCGAGCTGCTGGAAACGGAAGCGCGCCTGTCGCGCCCGACCAGCGATGTCACTCTGGATACGCAATTCTTCGACGAACCCACCAGCGCGCCGGTTGCGGTGCCGATGGGGAAATTCGCCATGTATGACGGCTGGCAGCCCGACCCCGATTTCCAGCGTCAGGCGGCACTGTGGGGTATTGCCCTCACCCAGCCCGTGACCCCGGAAGAGCTGGCCGCCTTCACCGCTTACTGGCAGGCGGAAGGGAAAGTGTTTCATCATATCCAGTGGCAGCAAAAGCTGGCGCGCAGCGTGCAGATCAACCGGGCCAGCAACGGCGGACAAGCCAAACGCGATGTGAATACCTTTTCAGAACCGGATAAACAGATCCCCCACGGATTCCGAGGTGCCAAATGAAAGAGCTCGGTGAGCTGATGAAGCGTCTGCAAAAGATGATGCCTGCCAACGTCAAGCCGGCCTTTACCACCGGCGAAGAGCTGCTGGCGTGGCAAAAAGAGCAGGGCGAGATCCGCGCGGCGGCGCTGGCCCGGGAGAACCGCGCCATGAAAATGCAGCGCACCTTTAACCGCTCCGGCATTCGCCCCCTGCATCAGAACTGCTCCTTCGATAACTACAAAGTCGAGAGCCAGGGACAGCTTAAAGCCCTGCAGCAGGCGCGCCAGTACGTCGAGGAGTTCGACGGCAACATCGCCAGCTTTATCTTCAGCGGCAAGCCGGGCACCGGCAAAAATCATCTTGCGGCGGCTATCTGCAACGAACTGCTGCTGCGCGGTAAATCGGTGCTGATCATCACCGTGGCCGACATTATGTCCGCCATGAAGGATACCTTCAGCAACCGGGAGACCAGCGAAGAGCAGCTGCTCAACGATCTCAGCAACGTCGACCTGCTGGTGATTGACGAGATCGGCGTGCAGACCGAATCGCGCTATGAAAAAGTGATCATCAACCAGATCGTCGATCGCCGCTCCTCCTCGAAACGCCCCACCGGCATGCTCACCAACCATAACGTTGAAGAGATGACGCGTCTGCTGGGCGAGCGGGTGATGGATCGCATGAAGCTCGGGAACAGCCTGTATGTGATTTTCGACTGGGAAAGCTATCGCAGCCGCGTTACCGGGAAAGAGTATTAGGATTGTTTACCGCGAAGCGCGCGGGCGTGAGGTTTATACTGGCTGCCATTCCGCCCCGACGGGCAATCGACAGAGCAGGCTTTATGAAAACACATTTTCTTCTCAGCGCCGCAGTCAGCGCCCTTTTGATGACGGGTGCAGCACAGGCCGCCTCCTCCTGGCAGGATACGCTAAACAGCGCCGCCAGCCAGCTTAGCGCGGGCAGCACCTCTTACCAGAGCGGCGGCCTCACCGCCTCCGCGCTGACCGGGCTGCTGAGCAGCGGCACCCAGTCGCTCTCCGCCAGCAACATGAATAACGCAGCCGGGATCCTCGAGTACTGCGCCAAAGAGAAGCTGGCCTCGATGACCGATGCCACCAATATTAAAAACCAGGTGCTGGGAAAACTGGGTATCGACACCCAGGAAGAGCAGCAGCAGGACACCAACTATCTGGAGGGCATCCAGGGTCTGCTGAACGCTAATAACGGTGAGCAACTGAATCTGGAAACCATCGGTAATTCGCCGCTGGCGAAAAAGGTCAAAGCCCAGGCCTGTGATTTTGTCCTGAAACAGGGGATGAGCTTTATCTCCTGATCCCCAAAACGCCGCGCCCCTTGCCGCGGCGTTTGCCCCTTCCCCCGCAGAAAGCGACGCCGGTCAAACATTCAATTTTCTAAACCAAATCCTAACAACAGCACAATTACGTGACACTACAATTGCAGCTTGATGGCATCGCCATTACATTGGATCACCCAAAAATTAAACAGTTAATCCGCTAATCTGCGGATGCCTTTGTCGAGGATAAGCTGTTGTCAGAGTTTATTTCTGTTGCCCTCTTTATCGCCTCGGTCGTTATCTATTCCCGCAAAGCGGGTCGTAACACCTGGTGGTTTGCTGTCACCCTTATGGTGCTGGGGCTTTTTGTTGTTTTGAACATTACCCTCTATGCCAGTGATTACTTCACCGGTGATGGCATTAACGATGCCGTCCTCTACACCCTGACCAATAGCCTGACCGGCGCAGGGGTTAGTAAGTACATACTTCCTGGTATTGGTATCGTGGTTGCGCTGGTAACGGTGTTCGGCCTGCTGGGCTGGATCCTGCGCCGACGCCGCCATCATCCGCACCATCTCGGCTACAGCCTGCTGGCGCTGGTGCTGGCCCTCGCCTCGGTGGACGCCAGCCCGGCGTTTCACCAGATCACCGAGCTGGTGAAATCGCAGTCCCGCGATGGCGACCCCGACTTTGCCGCGTATTACAAAGAGCCGGGTAAAACCATTCCGAATCCGCAGCTCAATCTGGTCTATATCTACGGTGAAAGCCTGGAGCGCACCTATTTTGATAATGACGCCTTCCCGGATCTCGCCCCGGAACTGGGCGCCATCAAAAATGAGGGGATCGATTTCAGCCACACCGCGCAGCTGCCCGGCACCGACTACACTATCGCCGGAATGGTCGCCTCCCAGTGCGGTATACCGCTGTTCGCCCCGTTTGAAGGCAACGCCTCCGCCTCGGTGTCCAGCTTCTTCCCGCAGAATATCTGCCTTGGCGATATCCTGAAAAACTCCGGTTACCAGAACTATTTCATGCAGGGCGCCAACCTGCGTTTCGCCGGGAAAGACGTGTTCCTGCAGTCCCACGGTTTTGACCATCTGTATGGCGCAGAAGAGTTAAAAACCACCGTGGCAGACCCGACGTACCGCAACGACTGGGGCTTCTATGACGATACGGTGCTGGATGAAACCTGGAAAAAATACGAGGAGCTGTCAAAGTCCGGTAAACGCTTCTCACTGTTTGCCCTGACGGTGGATACCCACCACCCGGACGGTTTTATCTCCCGCACCTGTCAGCGCAAGCGCTATGACATTGACGGCAAACCCAATCAGTCGTTCAGCGCGGTGGGCTGCAGCCAGGAGCACATCGCGGCGCTGATCGAAAAAATCAAAGCCTCCCCGTACTTTAAAAACACGGTGATTGTGGTCTCGTCCGACCATCTGGCGATGAAAAACACCGCCTGGGATGCGCTGAACAAGCTCGATCGCAGCAACCTGTTCTTTATTCTGCGTGGCGATAAGCCCCAGCAGGAGGTGATGGCGGTGAAGCGTAACACCATGGATAACGGCGCCACGGTGCTGGATATCCTCGGCGGGGATAACTTTATCGGCCTCGGCCGCAGCAGCCTTTCCGGGCAGTCGCTCTCTGAGGTGTTCCTCAACATGAAGGAAAAAGTGCTGGCGTGGAAACCGGACGTTATCCGTCTGTGGAACTTCCCGAAAGAGCTGAAGGATTTCACCATCGACAGCCAGAAGAACATGATGGCCTTCTCCGGCAGCCATTTCCGTCTGCCGCTGCTGCTGCGCGTGTCCGATAAGCGGGTCGAACCGCTGCCGGAAAGCGAATACTCCGCGCCGCTGCGCTACCAGCTGGCAGACTTTGCCCCGCGGGATAACTTCGTCTGGGTCGATCGCTGCTACAAGATGGGCCAGATGTGGTCGCAGCCGCTGGCGCTCTCCACCGACTGGTGTGTTTCTCAGGGCCAGCTTGGCGGCGAGCAGAGCGTGCAGCACGTCGATAAAGCGCAGTGGAAAGGCAAGACGGCGTTTAAGGATACGGTGATCAGCACCGAACGCTATCAGCGCAACATCGATATGCTGAAAGTGTCCGACAACGACATCCGCTACAAGGCCGACAGCTTTGTCTTTAACGTGGCCGGTGCGCCAGAAGAGGTGAAGCAGTTCAGCGGAATTTCACGTCCGGAAACCTGGGGCCGCTGGTCCAACGCTCAGCTGGGTAATGAGGTGAAGATCGAATACAACCAGCCGCTTCCGGCGAAATTCGATCTGGTGATCACCGCCAAAGCCTGGGGGCCGAATGCCGATAAACCCATTCCGGTGCGCGTTGGCGATAAAGAGCAAACCCTGACGCTGGGCAAAGAGGTCACCACCACGACGCTGCATTTCGATAACCCGTCGCGCAGCAGCACCCTGGTGATTGTGCCGCCAGCACCGGAGTCCACTAACGAAGGGAATATACTTGGCCACTCCCCGCGCCAGTTGGGGATCGGCATGGTGGAGATCAAAGTGGTTAACGCCGAAGGGTAACGGGAATTGCCGGGTGGCGGCTTCGCCTTACCCGGCCTACAAAACCACAGGCCCGCGCAAGCGCAGCGCCGCCGGGCACAAAAACAGCGCCCTGCCTGAACAGGGCGCTTTTTACATCAGAAGGTTTCCCAGTTATCACCGCTGTCGGTAACGGCCGCTTTACGGGTCGTCACCGGCGACACCAGGGTTTTCACCGCTGCGTTCGCCCGGGCTGTCTGCTGCTCCTGCTGAATACGGAACACCGCCACCGCCTGAGTCAGGCGGCTCGCCTGCTCTTCCAGTGCCGCCGCCGCCGCTGCAGATTCCTGCACCAGCGAGGCGTTCTGCTGCGTGACGCGATCCATCTCGGCGACCGCCAGACCCACCTGGTCGATACCGCGGCTCTGCTCATCAGAGGCAGAGGCGATTTCGCCCATGATGTCGGTCACGCGGGTCACCGCGCTGACGATTTCACCCATGGTTTCACCGGCGCTCTCTACCAGCGTGGAACCCAGCTCAACGCGACCGACAGAGTCTTCAATCAGGCTCTTAATTTCGCGTGCCGCCTGGGCGCTGCGCTGGGCCAGGTTACGTACTTCACCGGCGACCACCGCAAAACCACGTCCCTGCTCACCGGCACGGGCCGCTTCTACCGCCGCGTTCAGCGCCAGGATGTTGGTCTGGAAGGCAATACCGTCGATCACGCTGATGATGTCGGCAATCTTCTGCGAACTGCCGGCGATGTCGCGCATGGTTTGCACCACGTTATCCACCACTTTGCCGCCCTTCTGCGCGGTCTCGGACGCGCTCAGCGCCAGATGGCTCGCCTGACGGGCGTTTTCGGCGTTCTGCTTCACGGTGGCGGTCAGCTCTTCCATACTCGCAGCGGTCTCTTCCAGCGAGGCCGCCTGCTGCTCGGTACGGGAGGAGAGATCGTTGTTACCCATGGAGATTTCGCTTGCGCCGCTGTAGATGGCGTTCGCGCCATTACGCACGTCGCCCACGGTACGCATCAGTTCAGCCTGCATATGACGCAGCGTATCGGCCAGCTGGCCCATCTCGTTAGAGCCGTCGACTTCGATGCGCTTCACCAGGTCGCCGCTGGCGATATGGCGAATGCTGTCAGTCAGGCGGTTCAGCGGGGAGATCAGGGAGTGGCGGATACCCAGCCAGACGCCGACAATCACCACCAGCACCAGGATCAGCACGCTAAGCAGGATCCAGATCGCCTGGCTGTAGGAGCTGTTGCTGTCATCCACGGCGGTCTGATACAGACTGTCGTTCTGCTGCAGGTAGTTCACGTACTGCTTCTCAAAGCCGTCCTGGTAGCTCTGGGTCGGCTGATCGAAGAACTCGTTGATCTTGCCTGCCCCCAGGAGCTGGATCAGTTCGGCCAGCGCACCGTGATAGATATCGTAGTTGCGTTTGATTTCCAGCGCGGCGCCTTCACTCTGGCGCGGGTCGCGCGGCAGAGCTTCGTAATCCGCCCAGTTTTTTTCCGCCTGCTTCAGGGAAGCAGAAGCAATCTGCATCAGATCGTTTACGGTCGCACCGCTACCGATGTTGTTCTGATCCATCATGTAGCGGATGCCCGCGCGGTTCAGGGTGTTACGGGTTTGCAGCAACGCTACCCAGCTGCCGTTAAGCGTGGACTGTTGCTGACGAATGGTTTGCAGGACGGTGAAGTTTTCTTTGTCATGCTTCAGGGCATTAAAGAAAAGACCACCGGATGTGAGCTGTAAAAGGCCAAAAATAACTAAGACCAGCAATAAGCTGGTAACAATCTTGATACGTTTTAACATGTTTTCTCTTTCCCACCGGACTGGTACAGATTTTTCGGCCTGGAAAGCAAAAACTTTACGGAAATTGTGTCGATGACTGAAGTGAGTAGCGCGACAGACGCACTGCTTTCATCGATTAAATATGGTACAAAGTACCATTCCTCATTAATCCGTTGATACCCCTATGACCTGGTCAATCGATATCATTTCCTGCATTACCGATCGTTTTGTTGAGCTGACGGCGACTGAAAAGCGCATCGCGCAGTTTATTCTGGATGATGTCGCTACCGCGGCGGAACTGCCTATTGCAGAGCTGGCACGCCTGACCCATACCAGCCAGGCCTCGGTGACCCGTTTTGCCCGGGCGTTGGGCTGTAAGGATGTTCGCGAGCTGAAGATAAAGCTGGCGCAGTCCCTGGCGGTCGGGCAGCGCTTTATCCTCGATGTCCCGGATCTGGACGGCGTGCAGGGGATCTACGAGTCGATTATCAGCGTGCTGGAGACCAACCGCCGGGCGCTGGATCTGGATGCGCTGAAGCGGGCCGTTAGCTGGCTGAGCGATGCGCGGCAGATCCTCGCCCTCGGGATGGGCGGCGGCTCGACGATTTGCGCCCAGGAGATCCAGTATCGCCTGTTTCGCCTCGGCCTGCCAGTGGTAAGCCAGAGCGACGGGCTGCTGGTGCGGATGATGAGTTCTGCGGTGACGCCGGATGATGTGGTTATCGTCCTGTCACTGGGAGGCTATACCCGGGAGATCATCGAAAGCGCGGCCATCGCCAGGCAGTACGGCGCGAAGGTGATTGCCATTACCCCCGCCGGGACACCGCTGGCGGAACAGGCCGATCTGGTGCTGCCCCTGCTGGTACGGGAAAATGACTATATCTTCAAGCCCAGCACTTCGCGCTATGCGATGCTGGCGATGGTGGATGTGCTGGCCACCGAACTGGCGATGGCCAACAAAACTCAGGCAAAAAGCCGGCTGCGGCGCATTAAGCTGGCTCTCGACAGCCACCGCGGCGGCGTCGATCGCCAGCCGTTAGGGGACTAGCGCCCCGCTGGCAGCCATAAAGCGCTCTGCCTGCTGGCGGGTGCGCTCCGCGGTTTGTCCGGCCCGATAGAGATCGCTCCCCAGCCCTGCTCCGGCGCAACCGGCCTCAATCCAGGTGGTGAGATTCTCTGGCGTCACTCCCCCTACCGCCAGCACCGGCACCGCCGGGGGCAAAACGGCCTTCAGCGCCTGAATGTACGCCGGACCAAAAGCGGAGGAGGGAAATATCTTCAGCCACTGCGCCCCGGCATCCAGAGCAGTAAACGCCTCCGTTGCCGTTGCACACCCGGCGCAGACCAGCATCCCCTGCGCCACCGCCCGGCGGATCACCGCGGGCTGGGTATTGGGCGTGACGATAAGTTTCGCCCCGGCAGCAGCCAGAAAATCGACCTGCTCCACCTTCAGCACCGTGCCTGCGCCGATCGTCGCCTGGCCGCCAAATCGCGCCACCATCTGCGGAATGCTCTGCTGCCAGTCGGGCGAATTAAGCGGGATTTCGATATAGCGGAACCCCGTGCTAATCAGGGTATCAACGTGCTCCGCCGCCTCTGCGGGGCGTATGCCGCGCAAAATTGCCACCAGTTTAATGCTGTCCATTCATGATCCTCGCCATCCCGTTAAGCAGTGCCTCATCGCCATTACAGCGGTTAACCGTCATCCCGCAGGCCGTCATCGCCCGGTAATAGCGGCTGTTCAGCGCCGGGTCCCCAATCAGGGTGACGTTTGAGGTCCGGTAACGCTGTCCCATAGCCGCAACTTCAGCGCCAATAAGCAGCCCGGAGAGATAGTCGCTCACTGAGGTTGCCCCCAGGGCACCCAGCACCCGCGCCGCCCTGGCGACAAACAGCTCGCCGATCAAAGACGGCTGCGCCAGGCCTTTCTCCAGCCCTTGTTCGAATGCCGCCTCATCCGGCTGCTGGGCCGGAAGCTGCTTGCCGAGCAGGGACTGGCTGAGCAACAGATGATGCAGTTCGCCGGTCATCGCGGTGGCGAAATGACGCACCACACCCTGCTCCACCTGCACCCATTTGCAGTGGGTGCCCGGCATCACGTAGCACTCCGCCGGGGCTAAGTGCCAGGCCCCCAGCAGCTGGGTCTCTTCCCCGCGCATCACGTTGTACTCCCCCGCCTGCTCAATCTTAAGACCGGGAATGATCCACACCTCGTCAGCGACGGCAAACAGCTGCTCTCCCGGCGCATCAATCGCCGCCGGACAGGCGAGATACGGCACCGCCTGCCAGCCCGCATCGCTGCCAATCATCCCGGCCATCAGCACCGGGAGGCGCTCTTCGCCGCGCCAGGCAGCCAGATGCTGATGAAAAACGTCGGCGGGCGACTGGCCGTTAAGGCGGGTGATACCCAGCGGCAGCTGTTTTGTGTCGACGCACTCCCCGCGGCGGATCAACCAGCCACGTAGCTGGGTGGAGCCCCAGTCGACGGCAATATAGTCCTTCACCGGGCCTCCCCTGAAACCTGCGCCGTTGATATCGTTTTAGCCGGGACCGCCTGGCCTTCACGCTCCCGGGTGATCATCTCCAGCGCCTGCTGGCGGCTGATTTTGCTCGCCGGGGTCATCAGGGTGACAAACACCGAGGAGACAAGGCTCCCCAGCACCGACGGGATGCAGGGATTACCCCAGTACGCCAGCCAGTCGCCCTTGACCAGAATCACAATTGACACCAGCATGCCGCTCAGCAGTGCCGTGAGCGCCCCCTGCCAGTTAAACCGCAGCCAGAAGCGGCCCAGAATGGAGCAGACGAACAGGCCGGACATCAGCATCGAGATCATTTTGGTGATATAGCTGATGATATCGTTCGAGGTCAGGGCGCAGATCAGGGCCAGCCCGATCACGAACGCCAGCATCCAGCGGGACAGGGTAATGGCTTTGTGCTCTGGCGGCATTTTCCCGGTGACCAGGGTATAAACGTCGCGCATCATGATGGCAACCGCGGCTATCGCATCGGAGCTGGCCGAGGACATGGTGGCGGAAAGCCCGGCAATCAGCACCACCAGCCCGAGAATGGCCGGTAAGAAGCTGGTCGCGAACAGGAAGGCGTAGTTACTGTTGGCAAGGTTCGGATTCATGGTCCACGCCGCCATGCCGATAATCGCCGGTAACACGGAGAAGAACAGATACAGCACGCCGGTGTAAATAAACGAACGGCGCACCGACGAGACGTCTTTCCCGGAGTAGATGCGTTGACGGTAAGAGGGGGTCGCCAGCACGCCAACGCAAATCACCATCGCCAGCGACAGGGCCGGGATCGCCCCGAGTTTATCAATCGCAAACAGGCTCATCGCTTTCGGGTCCATGGCCTGGACAATGGCATCCCAGCCGCCCACGTGCACCACGGCCAGGATCGCCATCAGAATAAAACCGAAGAACAGGATTAACGCCTGGATAGTATCGGTCCAGACCACTGCAGAGTAACCCCCGATAATCACATAGATCGCGAAGGCCAAAGAAATAATAATCTTCGCCAGCGTCAGATTAATTCCCGTTGCCCAGGAGAGATACATACTCCCGCCAAGAATATGCGCTCCGAGCCAGCCAATGGAGGCAACAAATATCATTATGCCAACGATATTTTTAATTAAATGGCTGCCCCCGGTATAATAAGAAAGTTCTTCGCTCATGGTCATAAAACGTAACTTTCGGACCGGAGCAAAAAGCCAGGCGACCAGTAATATACCGATCGCCCCGCCAACGCCATACAGCATTCCGGCCCAGCCGTTGCTGTAGCCAAAGCCCACGGCGCCCATGCTTGAACCGGTGCCGACCATGGTCGCAACCGTTGAGCCCAGGGTTAAAAACAGCGGCAGAGAGCGGCCGCCCAGTAAAAAATCTTCACCGCTTTTTTGATGACGTGAAACGTACCAACCTAACCAGATCATCGCCAACGCATAGAGAATAAAGCCGACTAAAAAGACATGACTGTTCATATTTCACATCCTGCCAGTTGAGGGAATAAAAGGTAAGCAGTTACGGAGCGCTGAATTATTTCAGCGCTCAAAAATCATATTTATATTTAATTATTTACACGCGACTGGCGTTATAACAGGTGACATCCACTTCCACTTTGCAATCCACCACCAGATCGGCCACACAGCAAATACGCGCAGGCGGATGCTCGCCAAAGAATTCGCGGAACACTTTGTTGAACGACTGGAAATAGCGCGAATCGGTCAGGATAACTTTGACGTGAACCACATCCGCCAGGGTATAACCCGCTTCGGTCATGATATCGACGCAGTTCTGGATCGCCAGACGCGACTGGTCGACAATGCCCCCCTCCACCACTTCGCCATTTTTCATTGGCGTCTGGCCGGAGACGTACAGCCAGCCCCCGGCTTCTACCGCGCGGGCAAAGGGCAAATGCTGTCCACCGGTGCCGGTTCCGCCTTCCACACCATATCGTTTAATGCTCATTCTTCACTCCTTCGTTCATCTGGCGGCGCAGGAAACGCCCTGCGCGCCCGGTAATTTTTTTGTCGCTGCCGTAGCTCATTACGCCGTTCACCATCACCGCCTCAATGCCCTCCGCCGGTTGTTTCGGATCGGAGAAGGTGGCGACATCGCGCACCGTCTGCGGGTCAAACAACACCAGATCGGCGAAGTAGCCCACCTTCACCAGGCCACGATCTGCCAGCTGGAAACGCGCCGCCGACAGCCCGGTCATTTTGTGAATGGCGGTGGTCAGCGAAAACAGCTGTTCATCCCGGCTGTAGTGGCCCAATACCCGCGGGAAAGCGCCCCACAGGCGAGGATGCGGCATCGGATCGTTCGGCAGGCCATCGGAGCCGATCATCGTCACCGGATAACGCAACACCCGCCGCACGTCCTGCTCGTCCATGTTGTAGTAGATCGCCCCCGCGGGCATCAGCCGCGTCGCCGCCTCATGCAGGCTTACCTGCCAGCCGTCGGCGATTTGCTGCAGCGTTTTCCCGGCCTGGTCCGGCCGGGATTCAGACCAGGTGATGACGATATCGAACTCGTCAGTGACCTGTTTCAGATCCAGCGTCGAGGAGCTGGCGGAATAGGGGTAACAGTCGCAGGCGATCTCCTGACGCTGGCGCATCTCATCGAAGAAGGCCAGGGTTTCCTTCGTGCGACCCCAGTTTTTCGCCCCGGCGCATTTATGGTGCGACACCACGACAGGCACCTTGCCGTGGCGACCGATGCGAAACGCCTCGTCGAGGGCCTCCAGGATCGGTTCAAACTCCGAGCGCAGGTGGGTGGTGTAGATCCCCTTCTCTGCCGCCAGCTCTTCCGCCAGAGCCATCACCTCTTCGGTAGTGGACTGAAACGCGCTGGCATAGGCCAGACCGGTGCTCAGCCCCAGCGCGCCCTGGCGCAGCGCCTCGCGCAGTTGCCCGCGCATGCCGGCAATTTCGGCCTCGGTTGCCGGGCGAAACAGATCGTTCATGTGGTTATTACGCAGCGCGGTGTGGCCAATCAGGGTTCCGACGTTCAGCGCCGGTTTTGCCGCCTCCACCGCGTGGGCGTACGCCTCTACCGTGGGATAGATAAACTGATCCTGCTCCCCCAGCAGATTCATCGGGTCCGGTACGCCATCGCGCAGGGTCGCCGTGGCGGCGCTGATCCCGCAGTTGCCGACAATCACCGTGGTGATCCCCTGGCTCAGCTTGGGCAAATATTCCGGCATACGGATGACGTTAATATCGTCATGGGTGTGCACATCAATAAAGCCCGGCGCCAGCACGCGGCCCTGCCCCTCAATCACCTGCTCCGCGGCCAGATCCAGCCCGGGGGCGATAGCCACAATACGGTCACCCTGTACCGCAACGTCGCCGCGAAACTGTGGTCCGCCGCTGCCGTCGATTACCGTGACGTTTTTGAAAAGCCAGTCAACTTTCATCGCAATACTCCCTTTCAACTCTGACGACAAGTTAACCATTTACAAGGCGGAAAAACAGTGGAAAACTACGCAAAAACCAGATCGTTTTGTGATACTTTTATTCACACTGGATAACATAATTTTATAAAAACCTTATATATCAACATATTAAAAATGATACTCAGCCTTAATCCGCACATAAACCCTGCAAGGATAATGTTATGAAATACCATTCAGAAACGCTTATTCCACACAAAGCCGCGCTGATGTCCTCCCCCGCCAACCTGCTGGCAGAGGACGTTTGCCTTCCCGCCGCCCTGCTGAAAAAAACGGCGCTGGAAAATAATATCGCCTGGATGCAGCGCTACGCTGACGCACGCGGTGTTTCGCTGGCACCCCATGGCAAAACGACAATGACGCCGTGGATTTTTCAGGCGCAGCAGCGGGCCGGGGCGTGGGGGATCGGCGTAGGCAGCGCCTGGCAGGCCAGCGCAGCCATGGCCAGCGGCGTAAGCCGGGTGCTGATGGTCAATCAACTGGTCGGTAAGGCCAATATGCAGGTGGTATCGCAGCTCAAAGCCCATTACCGGGCGGCGGATTTCATCTGCTGCGTGGATAGCCTCGCTAATGCCCGCGTCCTGTCGGCATTTTTCGCCGAACGCCAGCAAACGCTGGACGTACTGATTGAACTGGGTGTTGCCGGCGGGCGCTGCGGCTGTCGCAGCACCGACGACGCTCTGGCTCTGGCCCAGGCGGTTGCTGACCTGCCAGGCCTGAAGCTGCGCGGACTCGAGCTGTACGAAGGGGTGTTACACGGCGACGATCCGCAGCCGCAGGTGGAAGCCCTGCTGCGCAAGGCCGCTGAACTCGCCTGCCGGATGGCGCCGCTGGTAAAAGGCGAGTTTATCCTCACCGGGGCGGGGACGGTGTGGTATGACGTGGTGTGTAACATCTGGCTGGCGGCGGAAAAACCTGCCCAGTGCCGGATCGTTATCCGCCCTGGCTGCTATATCACTCACGACCGGGGGATCTACGACGACGCCCAGCAGGCGCTGATCGCCCGGGATCCGATCGCCTGCGATCTGGGCGGTGATTTAACCTCGGCGCTGGAGCTGGTCGCGATGGTCCAGTCGGTACCGGAAGCGGACCGCGCGGTGGTCAATTTCGGCAAACGCGACTGCGCCTTTGATGCCGGTCTGCCGCAGCCCATCGCCCGTTATCGTCACGGCGCGCAGCTGTCGGCGGAGGGGATCGCAAGCACAGGGATCATGGATCAGCACTGCATGCTGCACCTTAGCCCGGGCAGTGACGTACAGGTTGGCGATATTCTGGTGTTCGGCACGTCTCATCCGTGTCTGACCTTTGATAAGTGGAAAACGCTGCTGCTGGTGGATGACGAGTACAACGTGCTGGCAGAGCTGGAAACCCTGTTCTGACAGGCGTTACTCCTCTTCTTCTGGCGTAACCGCCCCCTCCCCCAGCGCAATAAATTCCTGCAGCAGCGCCGTCAGCTGCTGCATTTTCTCCGGCGTGTATTGCGCTTCAATCCGCTGATAGGCCTCCTCCACCTGCGCCTGGGCGCGTTCATACAGCGCGTTCCCCTCTTTAGTGAGCGACACGTACAGCTTGCGCTGGTCGTTAAGCGGCTTTAAGCGCAGCACCAGCCCGTCACGCTCCATCCGCGTGAGAATGCCGGTCAGGCTCGGGCGCAGAATGCAGGTGCGAAACGCCAGATCGTGAAAGTCCATCGACGGGTTTTCCGCCAGCACGCGCACGATCCGCCACTGCTGCTCCGTCAGATTCTGCTGCTTGATAATCGGGCGAAAAAAGGTCATCGCGGTTTCCCGCGCCTGGAGTAGTGCGATAGTTAACGAATCGTGCATGGCGCTCCCACCTCAACATCATTAATAACGAAATAATCAACGCATAACGCTGCATCTGCACGCCATCGGCGCGACTGAAAAGTTTAACAGATATCACATTAAAATATTAACCAGCTGATTTATATCATTAATTATAAGTCAGTGTAAATTTATTGTTATCACTATCACAAATTATTTACTTCTGTTTGCCAAACGCACAGCGAGGAGCTAAAACCTAATCATTAATATATTAATGAACTCAAAACCCGGTACGCGGGCCAGAGGAGAAAGGAATGAAAGGTACTGTTTTCGCGGTGGCACTCAATCACCGCAGCCAGCTCGACGCCTGGCGCGACGCATTTAACCAGCCCCCTTACAACACGCCGCCGAAAACCGCCGTCTGGTTTATCAAACCCCGCAATACCCTGATCCGCTCCGGCGATGCCATCCCGCATCCGGAAGGGGAACAGGTGCTGAGCGGCGCGACCGTGGCACTGATTGTGGGCAAAACCGCGAGCAAAATAAGCCCGGAAGAGGCGGCGGAATACATCGCCGGGTATGCTCTCGCGAACGAGGTGAGCCTGCCGGAAGAGAGCTTCTACCGCCCGGCGATTAAAGCCAAATGTCGGGACGGGTTTTGCCCGCTGGGCGAGATGGCGGCGATAAACAGCGTCGATAACCTGACCATCACCACCGAGATCAACGGCCGGGAGGTGGATCGCTGGAACACCGCCGATCTGCAGCGTAACGCCGCCACCCTGCTGAGCGAGCTGAGCGCCTTCGCCACCCTGAATCCCGGCGACGCCATTCTGCTGGGCACCCCGCAGTCTCGTGTGGCCCTGAACCCCGGCGATAGCGTACGCGTGCTGGCCGCCGGCCTGCCGACGCTGGAAAACAGCGTAATTCACGCCCGCGAGCTGCCGAAAAACCGCACCTTTGCCTGGCCGCTCTCCACCAGCGGCACTCTGTTTGCGCTGGGGCTGAACTACGCCGATCACGCCAGCGAGCTGGACTTCAAGCCGCCTACCGAGCCGCTGGTGTTTATCAAGGCGCCGAACACCTTTAACGAACACAACCAGACCTCCGTGCGCCCGGACAACGTGGAGTACATGCACTACGAAGCCGAGCTGGTGGTGGTGATTGGCAAAACCGCCCGCAATGTTACCGAAGCCGACGCCATGGACTATGTGGCGGGCTACACGGTCTGCAACGACTACGCGATCCGCGACTATCTGGAGAACTACTACCGCCCTAACCTGCGGGTAAAAAGCCGCGACGGCCTGACGCCCATCGGCCCGGATATCGTGGATAAATCGGCGATTGCCGACCCGCACAACCTCACCCTGCGCACCTGGGTGAACGGCGAGCTGCGCCAGCAGGGCAGCACCCGGGATCTGATCTTCAGCATCCCGTTCCTGATCGCGTACTTGAGCGAATTTATGACCCTGCAACCGGGGGACATGATCGCCACCGGCACGCCGAAAGGGCTGGCCGACGTGCGCCCGGGGGACGACGTGGTGGTGGAAGTGGAAGGCGTTGGCCGTCTGGTCAACCGGATTGTCAGCGAGGAGACAAGGTAATGAAAAAGATTAACCACTGGATCAACGGTAAAAACGTAGCGGGTAACGACACTTTCCACACCACCAACCCGGCCACCGGGGAGGTGCTGGCGGAAGTGGCCTCCGGCGGCGAAGCCGAGATCAATCAGGCGGTAGAGGCGGCGAAAGCGGCCTTCCCGAAATGGGCCAACCTGCCGATGAAAGAGCGCGCGCGCCTGATGCGCCGTCTGGGAGATCTGATCGACCAGAACGTGCCGGAGATCGCCGCCATGGAAACCGCGGACACCGGCCTGCCAATCCACCAGACCAAAAACGTGCTGATCCCGCGCGCTTCACATAACTTCGAATTCTTTGCCGAAGTGTGCCAGCAGATGAACGGCAAGACCTACCCGGTCGACGACAAGATGCTGAACTACACCCTGGTACAGCCCGTGGGGGTTTGCGCCCTGGTGTCGCCGTGGAACGTGCCCTTTATGACCGCCACCTGGAAGGTGGCTCCCTGTCTGGCCTTAGGCAACACCGCGGTGCTGAAGATGTCTGAACTCTCCCCGCTGACCGCCGACCGTCTGGGGGAGCTGGCGCTGGAGGCGGGCATTCCGGCGGGGGTGCTGAACGTGGTGCAGGGCTATGGCGCGACGGCGGGCGACGCGCTGGTGCGCCATCACGACGTGCGCGCGGTGTCGTTCACCGGCGGCACCGCCACCGGACGACGCATCATGCAGAGCGCGGGCCTGAAAAAATACTCCATGGAGCTGGGGGGGAAATCCCCGGTGCTGGTGTTTGAAGATGCCGATATCGAACGTGCCCTGGATGCCGCCCTGTTCACCATCTTCTCCATCAACGGCGAACGCTGCACCGCGGGCTCACGCATCTTTATTCAGCAGAGCATCTACCCGGAGTTCGTGAAGCGCTTTGCCGAGCGCGCCAACCGCCTGCGCGTGGGCGATCCCACCGATCCGAACACCCAGATCGGGGCCCTTATCAGCCAGCAGCACTGGGAGAAAGTCTCGGGCTATATCCGCCTTGGCATTGAAGAGGGCGCCACTCTGCTGGCGGGCGGCCCGGATAAACCGGCGGATCTGCCTGCACACCTGAAGGGCGGCCACTTCCTGCGCCCGACGGTGCTGGCGGATGTCGACAACCGGATGCGCGTGGCCCAGGAGGAGATCTTCGGGCCGGTCGCCTGTCTGCTGCCGTTTAAGGACGAAGCGGAAGGGCTGCGCCTGGCCAACGATGTTGAGTACGGTCTGGCGTCCTATATCTGGACCCAGGACGTGAGCAAAGTGCTGCGTCTGGCGCGCAACATCGAAGCGGGCATGGTGTTTGTAAACACCCAGAACGTGCGCGATCTGCGCCAGCCGTTTGGCGGTGTGAAGGCCTCCGGCACCGGCCGCGAAGGCGGTGAGTACAGCTTTGAGGTGTTCGCCGAGATGAAAAACGTCTGTATCTCGATGGGCGACCATCCGATCCCAAAATGGGGGGTATGAAATGGGCAAGTTAGCGTTAGCAGCAAAAATCACGCACGTTCCGTCGATGTATCTCTCTGAGATACCGGGTAAAAACTTTGGCTGCCGCCAGGGGGCCATCGACGGCCATAAAGAGATCGGCAGGCGCTGCCGCGAGATGGGCGTCGATACCATCATCGTCTTCGACACCCACTGGCTGGTGAACAGCGCCTATCACATCAACTGTGCGGACCATTTTAAAGGCGTCTACACCAGCAACGAGCTGCCGCACTTTATCCGCGACATGACCTACGACTACGACGGTAACCCGGCGCTGGGTCAGCTTATCGCCGACGAGGCGGTGGCAAAGGGCGTGCGCGCCAAAGCGCACAACATCCCGAGCCTGAAGCTGGAGTACGGCACCCTGGTGCCGATGCGCTACATGAACGCAGATAAACATTTCAAAGTGGTGTCCATTTCCGCCTTCTGCACCGTGCATGACTTTGCCGACAGCCGCAGGCTGGGCGAGGCCATCCTCAGCGCCATCGAAAAATATGACGGCACCGTGGCGGTGCTCGCCAGCGGTTCGCTGTCGCACCGCTTCATTGACGACCAGCGCGCCGAAGAGGGGATGAACAGCTACACCCGCGAGTTCGACCGCCAGATGGACGAGCGCGTGGTGAAGCTGTGGCGCGAGGGCCAGTTCAAAGAATTTTGCAGCATGCTGCCGGAGTACGCCGACTACTGCTACGGCGAGGGGAACATGCACGACACGGTGATGCTGCTGGGCATGCTCGGCTGGGACAACTACGACGGCAAGGTGGAGTTTCTCACCGAGCTGTTTCCGAGCTCCGGCACTGGCCAGGTTAACGCCGTTTTCCCTCTACCCGCATAAGGACGCCCCATGCCGCACTTTATTGTCGAATGTACCGAGAACATCCGCGACCAGGCGGATCTGCCGGGCCTCTTTGCCTGCGTCAACGAGGCGCTGGCCGCCACCGGCATCTTCCCGCTCGGCGGCATCCGCAGCCGCGCGCACTGGGTGGATACCTGGCAGATGGCGGACGGCAAGCAGGATTACGCCTTTGTGCATATGACGCTGAAAATCGGCGCCGGGCGCAGCCTGGAGAGCCGGGAAGAGGTGGGTGAAATGCTGTTCGCGCTGATCAAAGCGCATTTTGCCGACCTCATGGCCGCCCGCTATCTGGCGCTGTCGTTTGAGCTCGACGAACTGCACCCGACGCTCAATTACAAACAAAACAACGTACACGGGTTGTTTACGTAGCCGCCTGATGCCCTCACCCCGGCCCTCTCCCACAGGGAGAGGGAGAAAACAAACCCGAACCGTAGGCCGGGTAAGCGCAGCGCCACCCGGCAATGCAATGCCACAGGATACCGCCATGCTCGATAAACACACCCATACCCTGATTGCTCATCGCCTGCATCAGGCGGAACAGACCCGGGAGCAGATCCGTGCGATCTCGCTGGATTACCCGGCCATCACCATCGAGGACGCCTACGCCGTCCAGCGCGAGTGGGTGAACCTGAAGATCGCCGAAGGGCGCGTGCTCAAGGGCCACAAAATCGGCCTGACCTCAAAAGCGATGCAGGCCAGCTCGCAGATCAGCGAGCCGGACTACGGGGCCCTGCTCGACGACATGTTCTTCCACGACGGCAGCGATATCCCCACCGACCGCTTTATCGTCCCGCGCATTGAAGTGGAGCTGGCCTTCGTGCTGGCCAAACCCCTGCGCGGCCCAAACTGCACGATGTTCGACGTCTACAACGCCACGGATTACGTCATCCCGGCGCTGGAGCTGATCGACGCCCGCTGCCACAACATCGACCCGGAAACACAGCGCCCGCGCAAGGTGTTCGACACCATCTCCGATAACGCCGCCAACGCCGGGGTGATCCTCGGTGGCCGCCCGATCCGTCCTGACGAGCTGGATCTGCGCTGGATCTCCGCCCTGCTCTACCGCAACGGCGTGATCGAGGAGACCGGCGTCGCCGCAGGGGTGCTCAACCACCCGGCGAACGGCGTGGCGTGGCTGGCGAACAAGCTGGCACCCTACGACGTGCAGCTGGAACCGGGCCAGATCATCCTCGGCGGCTCCTTTACCCGCCCGGTGGCGGCGAGCAAGGGCGACACCTTCCACGTCGACTACGGCAACATGGGCTCCATCAGCTGCCGCTTTGTATAAGGAGACGACCATGGAAAACGCCTTCAAAAACGCGCTGAAAGCGGGCAAACCGCAGATCGGCTTATGGCTGGGGCTCACCAGCAGCTACAGCGCCGAGCTGCTGGCCGGGGCCGGTTTCGACTGGCTGCTGATCGACGGCGAGCACGCCCCCAACAGTGTGCAGACCGTCCTGACCCAGCTGCAGGCCATCGCCCCCTACCCCAGCCAGCCGGTGGTGCGCCCCCCGTGGAACGATCCGGTGCAGATCAAACAGCTGCTGGACGTCGGGGCGCAAACCCTGCTGTTGCCGATGGTGCAAAACGCCGACGAAGCGCGGCTGGCGGTGCGCGCCACCCGCTATCCCCCCGCGGGTATTCGCGGCGTGGGAAGTGCCCTGGCCCGCGCCTCGCGCTGGAACCGCATCCCGGATTACCTGCAGCAGGCCAACGACGCCATGTGCGTGCTGGTGCAAATTGAAACCCGCGAGGCGCTGAAAAACCTGCCGCAGATCCTGGATGTGGAAGGGGTGGACGGAGTGTTTATCGGCCCGGCGGATCTCAGCGCCGACATGGGCTTTGCCGGTAACCCCCAGCACCCGGAGGTGCAGGCCGCCATTGAACAGGCGATCGCGCAGATCCGGGCTGCCGGCAAAGCTCCCGGCATCCTGATGGCAAACGAGCAGCTGGCCCGTCGCTACCTTGAACTCGGGGCGCTGTTTGTCGCCGTCGGCGTGGATACCACCCTGCTCGCCCGCGGTGCCGAAGCGCTGGCAGCACGCTTTATCGATAAACCGGTTACGTCAGTTAATAACAATAAATCCGTCTACTGAATGTAAGATCTGGAGTGCACCATGACGACCTCTACCCTGCAAGATAATAAAGCCGTTGAACATCGCGTTATCAATAAGCTGTTTCGCCGCCTGATCGTGTTTCTCTTTATTCTGTTTGTCTTTTCGTTTCTCGACCGCATCAACATCGGCTTCGCCGGGCTGACGATGGGCAAAGATCTGGGCCTCACCTCCACCATGTTTGGCCTGGCCGCAACCTTGTTTTATGTGACCTACGTGCTGTGCGGCATCCCCAGCAACATCATGCTGGCGAAGATCGGCGCGCGCCGCTGGATCGCCGGGATCATGGTGGTGTGGGGCATCGCCTCCACCTGCACCATGTTCGCCACCAGCCCGGAAACGCTTTACGTGCTGCGTATGCTGGTGGGCATTGCCGAAGCCGGGTTCCTGCCGGGGATCCTGGTTTATCTCACCTGGTGGTTCCCCGCCTATCACCGTGCCCGCGCCAACGCGCTGTTTATGATCGCCATGCCGGTGACCATGATGCTGGGCTCGATCCTGTCGGGCTACATTCTGGCGATGGACGGCCTGTGGAACCTGAAGGGCTGGCAGTGGCTGTTCCTGCTGGAGGGGCTGCCGTCGGTGGTGCTCGGCGTGGTGACCTGGTTCTTCCTCAACGACACGCCGGATCAGGCGACCTGGCTTGACGACGAAGAGAAGCAGACCCTGAAGAGGATGATCGACCGGGAGCAGGAGAGCGCCATCGCCCACGCCGCCACCCCGCGCTCGACGCTGCGTGAAATATTGACCCCGGCGGTGCTGCTCTACACCCTGGCCTACTTCTGCCTGACCAACACCCTGAGCGCCATCAATATCTGGACGCCGCAGATCCTGCAGAGCTTTAACACCGGCAGCAGCAATATCGTGATTGGCCTGCTGGCGGCGATCCCGCAGTTTTGCACCATCCTCGGGATGATCTGGTGGAGCCGTCGCTCCGACAGGTTAAAAGAGCGAAAAAAGCACACTATCCTGCCGTATCTGTTTGCGGCGGCAGGATGGCTGCTGGCGTCGGCGACCGATCACAGCCTGATCCAGCTGCTTGGCATCATTATGGCCTCAACCGGATCCTTTACCGCCATGGCGATATTCTGGACCACCCCGGATCAGGTTATTAGCCTGCAGTCCCGGGCGGTGGCGCTGGCGGTGATCAACGCCATCGGCAACGTCGGCTCCGCCGTCAGCCCGCTGCTGATCGGCATCCTGCGCGACGCCACCGGCAGCTTCAGCTCCGGGCTGTGGTTTGTGGCCGGGCTGCTGGTGGTGGGTGCGCTGGTGCTGACGCGTATTCCGATGACCCGGCAGGAGAGCCGTGAGAGCGTGCCGGACATGGCGACGCAGAAGATCCACTGAGGAGCGGTTATGTGCCAGAGCCCGATTGCCAATATCGATATCAGCAAAGAGTACGACGAGAGTCTGGGTACTGACGATGTGCATTATCAGTCGTTTGCCCGCATGGCGGCCTTTTTTGGCCGCGATATGCAGGCCCATCGCCATGACCACTATTTTCAGATGCACTTTCTTGATACCGGGCAGATCGCGCTCCAGCTGGACGAGCACCGCTACTCGGTGCAGGCGCCGCTGTTTGTCCTTACCCCACCTTCGGTGCCGCACGCGTTTTTCACCGAATCGGACAGCGACGGGCACGTGCTGACGGTGCACGAAGACCTGATCTGGCCGCTGCTGGAAGTGCTCTATCCCGGCACCCGGGAGACCTTCGGGCTGCCGGGTATGTGCCTTTCATTAGCCGATAAACCGGACGAGCTGGCGGCACTCAGCCACTACTGGCGGCTGATTGAACGGGAGTCCACCGGGGAGCTGCCCGGACGGGAACATACGCTGGTGCTGCTGGCGCAGGCGGTGTTTACCCTGCTGCTGCGCAATGCGAAGCTCGACGACCACGCCGCGAACGGCATGCGCGGCGAGCTGAAGCTGTTCCAGCGCTTCAATCAGATGGTCGACGGGCACTTCCACCAGCACTGGACGGTGCCCGATTACGCCCGGGAACTGCACCTCACCGAATCGCGCCTGACCGACATCTGTCGCCGCTTCGCCAACCGTCCACCAAAACGACTCATCTTCGACCGCCAGCTGCGTGAAGCCAAACGGCTGCTGGTCTTTTCCGACAGCGCGGTGAACGAGATCGCCTGGCAACTGGGGTTTAAAGACCCGGCCTACTTCGCGCGGTTTTTTAACCGGTTAGTGGGGTGCTCGCCGAGCAGTTATCGGGCGCAGAAGGTGCCGGTGTCCTGAATCCTTTGCGGTCTTCTTCCCCGGTGGCGCTGCGCTTACCGGGGCTACAAGTCACAGGCCGGGTAAGCGCCCGGGCGTACTCCACCGGCGTGACAGTCTCCTGCCAGCAATGAGGCATGCGCTTTCACCTGCGATCGGCTGCTCGACGAGATGCGGCGGTAAGTCCTCATCACACAGACAACGAAGCTGGTTTAACGCCTGCAGAAGACGTCCGCAAAGTGCATTGCGCGTTTCATCGGGTTACTTTGAACTTTGCGAGCATGCTTCCAGAAGCAAGACAATCAGAAGTTTGAGAGCTGTTCATTCAGCGATTTCAGAGCAACTGAAAGCAACAAACCTGAAGCCGCTCCCTGGTCCGGCTGAAAATCGCTGAGTCGTTTCCTGTAGGCCGGGGCGAGGCGCAGGGACGCGCCGAGAGGGCATAGCCTGCATGGATGCAGGCTGGTGCCCGACCCGAAAGCCGGAAGGAATAAGACGAAGGCACCGCGAAGCGGCGATTTTCTTGCCGGGAGCCCGGGTCGCCAGGGCGGTGGCGATTGAGCCGCCCTGGCACGTTCACGTGTGGTGCGGCTAACAGAGAAGCACAGAAATTAGAGTGAACGGAACCACTACCTGAGCCACATGTTTCCCCTAACCCTAACCCTCTCCCAAAGGGAGAGGGAACAAACCGGCACACTCACGTAGGCCGGGTAAGCGCAGCGCCACCCGGCAGTTAAACCGCGCTATGCTGGACGCCAGGTAAGGCCGAATAAAAAGCCCGCATCAGACGGACCATCATCAGGAAGTTAATTACTCTTTTTGGCTAATTTAGCCAGAAACTCGAATGCTGCGACAGAAACTATGCCGACGATGACATTCAGGAACACATAAATATACAGCCAGGCATTTTCCCGGTTGTCAGAGTAGTAATCCGCATACAGAGTTAAATCATCATGAACAAACCGGGTCATGAACCTGGCGATGGGTACTCTCAGGCTTTCAGCCAGTGGATCAAAAATGCCGCTTATCAGAAACAGAAACGTAATCGCCAGAAATAGGGTAACGCGAAGCAACCATTTAAGGGGCCTTAACATTACAAACCTGACGAGTATTGCCAATCTTTTATTGAGATTCATCATTCAATCAGCGCTAATACATCTGGCAATATTCTCATTACACTTTCCATCGTCCGTACTCACCATAATCCATGAAAATTAAGTGGCTATATTAACGTCATTTTAAGCAGTTCTGAATCGCGATACCCCTGAGATTCTTAACATCCTATGTTAGTCATCGCCTGCTCCCCTTCTCCAGCCCCGTCCACGCTTTCTGGAATATGTTCATTCAGCGATTTCAGAGCAACTGAAAGCAACAAACCTGAAGCCGCACCCTGGTCCGGCTGAAAATCGCTGAGTCGTTTCCTGTAGCCCGGGTCGCCAGGGCGGTGGCGATTGAGCCGCCCTGGCACGTTCACGTGTGGTGCGGCTAACAGAGAAGCACAGAAATTAGAGTGAACGGAACCACTACCTGAGCCACATGTTTCCCCTAACCCTAACCCTCTCCCAAAGGGAGAGTGAACAAACCGGCAGGCAGACCGCACCATTCCACCCCTCAAACCCCACCCCGATCACAAATCTCACACCCGCCTGAAAAGTACCCGCCGTTGACCCATTCGTCCCTTCACGGCCCGCCTCTCTCGCGCTTCAATTAAACAACAAAAACAACACATAAATTTAACAACCCTATTCCGATACGAGGTCCCTATGAAACCTGAAGATTTCCGCGCGAGCACTACCCGCCCATTAACCGGCGAAGAGTATCTGAAGAGCCTGCAGGATGGCCGTGAGATCTACATCTACGGCGAGCGCGTGAAAGATGTGACCACTCATCCGGCGTTTCGCAATGCGGCGGCCTCGGTCGCGCAGCTGTACGATGCGCTGCACAAACCTGACATGCAGGACACCCTGTGCTGGAACACCGATACCGGCAGCGGCGGTTACACCCATAAGTTCTTCCGGGTGGCGAAAAGTGCCAGCGACCTGCGCCAGCAGCGCGACGCCATTGCTGAGTGGTCCCGCCTGAGCTACGGCTGGATGGGACGCACGCCGGACTACAAAGCCGCCTTCGGCTGCGCGCTGGGCGCTAACCCGGCATTTTATGGCCAGTTCGAGCAGAACGCCCGCAACTGGTACACCCGCATTCAGGAAACCGGCCTGTACTTTAACCACGCCATCGTCAACCCGCCGATCGACCGCCATAAACCGGCCGATGAAGTGAAAGACGTCTACATCAAGCTGGAAAAAGAGACCGACGCCGGGATCGTCGTCAGCGGCGCTAAAGTGGTCGCCACCAACTCGGCGCTGACCCACTACAACATGATCGGCTTTGGTTCGGCGCAGGTGATGGGCGAGAACCCGGACTTCGCCCTGATGTTTGTTGCCCCGATGGATGCCGAAGGGGTGAAGCTGATTTCCCGCGCCTCCTACGAGCTGGTGGCTGGCGCGACCGGCTCCCCTTACGACTACCCGCTCACCAGCCGCTTTGACGAGAACGATGCCATCCTGGTGATGGATAACGTGCTCATCCCGTGGGAGAACGTGCTGATTTACCGCGATTTCGACCGCTGCCGTCGCTGGACCATGGAAGGCGGATTCGCCCGCATGTATCCGCTGCAGGCGTGCGTGCGGCTGGCGGTGAAGCTCGACTTCATCACCGGGCTGCTGAAAAAGTCGCTGGAGTGTACCGGCACCGCCGAGTTCCGCGGCGTGCAGGCCGACCTGGGTGAGGTGGTGGCCTGGCGCAACATGTTCTGGGCCCTGAGCGACTCCATGTGCTCGGAAGCCACCCCGTGGGTAAACGGGGCTTACCTGCCGGACCACGCTGCACTGCAAACCTACCGTGTAATGGCTCCGATGGCCTACGCGAAGATCAAAAACATTATCGAGCGCAACGTCACCAGCGGCCTGATCTACCTGCCGTCCAGCGCCCGGGATCTGAACAATCCGCAGATCGACAAATACCTGGCGAAGTACGTGCGCGGCTCCAACGGCATGGACCACGTGGAGCGCATCAAGATCTTAAAACTGATGTGGGATGCCATCGGCAGCGAGTTCGGCGGACGCCACGAGCTGTATGAGATCAACTACTCCGGTAGTCAGGATGAAATCCGCCTGCAGTGTCTGCGCCAGGCGCAGACCTCCGGCAACATGGACAAGATGATGGCGATGGTCGACCGCTGCCTGTCTGAGTATGACCAGAACGGCTGGACGGTTCCGCACCTGCACAACAACACCGATATCAACCTGCTGGACAAGCTGCTGAAATAAGGCAGCGGGAGGTCTTTATGCAACATGATGAACAACGCCTGCGTTTTCGCGACGCGATGGCCAGCCTCTCTGCGGCGGTCAATGTGATCACCACCGACGGCGAAGCCGGGCGCTGCGGCATTACCGCCACGGCGGTCTGCTCGGTCACGGATACGCCACCGTCGGTGATGGTGTGCCTGAATGCCAACAGCGCCATGAACCCGGTTTTCCAGGGGAACGGCAAGCTGTGCATTAACGTGCTCAACCACGAACAGGAGCTGATGGCGCGTCATTTTGCCGGAATGACCGGCATGGCGATGGAGGAGCGGTTCAACCTCTCCTGCTGGCAAAAAGGCGTGCTGGCCCAGCCGGTGTTAAATGGCGCGCTGGCGAGCCTGGAAGGTGAGATTAGCCAGGTGCAGACCATCGGCACCCACCTGGTCTACCTGGTGGCAATCAAAAATATCCACTTAAGTGAGGACGGACACGGGCTGATTTACTTTAAACGCAGATTTCATCCGGTGCTGATTGAACAAGAAGTAACCGCTTGACCCCTTTCCCCAGCCGGTCGCATACACGACTGGCTGCTTCTTAAGCCATTTAGTTTACCTTAGAAATAGTCACTGACATTAATTCCTATAGACCAATAAGAATTTTCTCGCCCCCACCAGAGTTAATAGGCTTTTGCTATTTTTCCGTGATTAGTACGCATTCTGAATGAATTTCAAATGACAGAATCGTCCTAATTATGTAATCTCCGTCACGCAAACATTTTCGAGAATAATAATGTTCAAATTAGTTGTTTGCTTAATAGTACCTCTGCGTCATTACAATTAAAGCTGCTCACTTTTTAGCCGGAATGGTACTTTTCCGTGCGGTAGCCTACCCTTTTTTTGGATTTTCTTACTTACGCCTGCGTTTTTGCTTCTCCTGCATCTGCAAGATTTCTCAGCTGGTTTGCTATTAAAATCAGCGGAATATCATCAAAGTTTTATTTCACATTCCAGTTTTAGAATTGTTGGAAAATATCGATCTTATGAAGAACGCAACTCGCCTTCTGGTGATTTCGCTCGCCCTCATGCTGAGTGGCTGCGCATATTCACCGAAGCAGGTTGAAGCATCCCGACCGCTTGTGAATCAGACTGCTTCTACCGACCTTCAGGCTATGGCAGCCAACCTGCAACAACCTCTGAACACGCTGCCGCAGGGCGCTTCACTCAGCGCCAATGGCAATACGTATACATTAGGCCAGCGCTATGTCTCTGCCCTTGGGCTTGAATGCATTGAACTGCTGCGAAACCGCAACTACAACCAGTCCCAGCGCGGGGTGACCTGCAAGAGCGGTGATACCTGGTATCTGGTACCGCAGCTGGAACAGGCTTCCGCCAGTAACCTGCTTGCCGTGCAATAATTTTGAAGAGAAATGTTGTGAAGATAACGAATTTACGGCAATTGAGTGCCGTCCTGTTGCTGGCCTGCGTCTCCTGCGCATCTTTAGCCGCCCCCACCCAGCAAGAAGCCCAGGCTTTTGGGATGAACACCTCGGCAGATAACGGCGATGGCCGACTGCAGCTTGGCGGCGAGCAAGCGATGAGCGGCCAGGCAAATACCTCCTCCACCACCGGAACATTCGCGCAGCAAAATCGCCAGGGCATGTTATTGCCGGGCGAATCCGACGTGCGTAAATTACTCCCGCAGTCCGAATCCGGACTGCCCCCTCCTTACGGTGCCAACCTGTTTGCCGGTGGTTATGAAACCGAGCGCAGCGACGGCTTAAACGATAATTACCTGATCGCCCCCGGCGATAAGCTGAATATCTGGATCTGGGGCGCCGTGAATTTTTCCAACGTCGTGACCGTGGATAATCAGGGCAATATTTTCATTCCTGATGTCGGGCCGATTAATGTGAAAAACGTTGCGGCGAGTAAGGTTAATAACTTAGTCACCAGCCATATCAGCGAAGTCTTCACAAATAACGTTAATGTTTACGTTAATCTCCTTACCGCGACGCCGGTCAGCGTATATGTTACCGGGCCGGTGATCCGCCCGGGGCAATATGCCGGACAGTCATCCGACAGCGTTTTATATTTTCTGAAACGCGCCGGGGGTATCGACTCCGACCGCGGAAGCTATCGTCACATTAAGGTGTTGCGCCAGAACCGCGTGATCCAGCAGATCGACCTGTACGAGTTTATGCAGCAGGGCAGAATGCCGAAGCTGTCCCTGAAAGATCAGGACGTGATCCTGGTTGAACCCCAGGGGCCGATGATCAACGTGGCGGGTAAAGTGCGTAACCCGTTCCGCTTCGAGCTGAAGAACAGCACCGCGCTGGGCTCTGAACTGATCGACTACGCCCTGCCGCTCGCCAAGGTGAGCCACGTGGGTGTGATTGGCGATCGTTCTAACGGCCCGTTCTCGGTCTATATGCCGTATAAAGATTTCGACCGCGTTCAGCTGAGCGACGGCGACAAAGTGCTGTTCAACGACGATATGCATGCGCAGGTGTACGACGTGCAGGTGATGGGCAGCTACCGTGGGCCGTCTTACTTCACCGTGCGTAAAGAGACCCGTCTGCACGATCTGCTGAACCACATCCCGATTGACCCGAACATGGCGGATTACGGCTCGATCTACATCATGCGTAAGAGCGTGGCCGCGCGGCAGAAAGAGATGCTGGAAGACTCCCTCAACCGCCTGGAGCGCAGCGTGTTTACCGCACCGGCCAGCTCCGACGGTGAAGCCTCCATCCGAACCAAAGAAGCCGAGCTGGTGATGCGCTTTGTAGAAAAAGCCCGCAAGATCCAGCCGCTGGGTAAAGTGGTGGTTTCCGATAAGGGCGTGATCGCCAACATCCTGCTGGAACAGGGCGACCAGATTGTGATCCCGAACAAAACTGACCTGATTCAGGTGGGTGGCGAAGTGATGATGCCGCAGGCGGTGGTCTACAACAAAAACGCCAGCCTGGAAGACTACGTGGCCTGGGCAGGCGGCTTTACCGACCGTGCGAACGACAGTCGCATTGCCGTGGTGCATGCCAACGGGCTGATGGAGTTTAAAGACGGCGGTGACGTGATGCCAGGCGATCAGATTCTGGTCATGCCGAAAGTGGACAGCAAAATGATGCAGTCCATCAAGGACATTACTCAGGTCATCTATCAGGTTGCCGTGGCAGCCAACGTGGTCCTGAATTAACCCTCAAAGCGGGCTCGCCCCATCGCGGGCCCGTTCTGTTACATCGGCCTTCTTATGCTTAAACCTGTTCTCAATCAAACGCCCCGCAGCTCGTTCCAGGTGCTGCGCGATGTGACGTTTGGCCTGCTTATTCGTGAACTGAAAACGAGATTTGGCAGTTATCGGCTGGGATATGCCTGGGCGCTGTTGGATCCGTTGTTGATGATTGGCGCGTTTAGTTTGATTTTTGGTATGCGCGGTCATAGTGGTTTCGGTGGAGCGCCGGCACCTCTATTTATTACGGCAAGCTACCTGCCCTTTCTCTTTTTCAGAAATGTGGTAAGCAAACTGCAATCGGCTGTTAATGCAAACAAGGGATTGTTTTGCTACAGGCAAGTCACCCCCTTCGCGACATTTGTTTCCCGTTTCATTCTCGAAACGGTAATTGGCATGGTTGTGGGATGCGTACTGGTGTTAGGGCTACTGTGGTTTGGTTTTGATGCAATCCCCAGCGATCCTTTAGAGGTTGTTCTTATCTATTTCCTGTTAATGATTTTTTCGTTCTCGCTGGGCATTGTTTTTTGCGTATTGGGTAATTTATTCAAAGAAGCTGATAAATTCCTTAGCTTACTCATGATGCCACTGATGTTTATCTCCTGCGTGATGTACCCTCTCGCGACCATACCGTCAAATTATCAACACTGGTTTTTGTGGAACCCGTTAGTTCATGCCGTTGAGCTAATACGAAGCAGCTGGATCTCCGGCTATGCAAGCCCAAATGTCAGCGGGATGTATTTTTCGGCTGTGACGTTAGTACTACTGACGTTCGCGATGAGCTGTTATCGCCTGAGTCATCGTCGCCTGATTGCCAGCTAAAGTAGAATAAGCATGATCATTCTGGATAACGTCTCGAAGTATTACCCCACCAAATTTGGTCGAAACTACGTTTTACGCGACGTGAGCATCACATTACCCCGTGACCGCAATATCGGTATTTTAGGGGTCAACGGAGCAGGTAAATCAACTTTGCTGCGCTTGTTGGGTGGAATGGATATGCCTAGCAAAGGAAAACTGACACGTCACTGTCGAGTCTCATGGCCTTTGGCACTTAACGGCGGCTTCCAGGGCAGTATGACAGGACGCGAAAACACACGTTTTGTCTGCCGAATTCATGGCGTACGCGATACCCAGGCTATTGAGGAGTGGGTAAAGGAATTCTCGGAAATTGGTCAACATTTTGAGTTACCGATTAAAGGTTATTCCAGCGGGATGAGATCAAAATTCTCCTTTGCTGTGAGTATGGCTTTTGATTTTGATATCTATTTGACCGACGAAATTATGTCCGTCGGTGACGCCCGCTTTAAACAAAAATGTATTGATGTTTTTAATCAGAAACGCGAGACAGCCAGCTTAATCATGGTGTCGCACGACATGAAAAACCTACGTCAACAATGCGATATGGGTATTTTGCTGCGTGACAGCACCCTTGAGTTGTTCGACGATATCGAAGATGCCATCCGTATTTACCAGAAACTATAACAAGTCAAAATCATGATTCAACCAACCCGCTCTAACAAATCCTCCGGTTTGATGCGTAAGCTAAACAAATTAAAAACTAAACCGAAACATTTCATTGTCGACTCCAGCGGTTTTAAGCTTGCCCACCGTTCATGGAAAAAGAGCCTTAAGCTCGGCAGTTTTTTATGGGTAGTAGTTTGTTTTGCTATTGCAGCGCTTTATTTTTGCGTCATTGTGTCCGACCGCTATGTTAGCCGGGCCGAGCTGGTAGTTAAGCAGGCGGATCAAATAAAGATGCTGCCTGATGCCCTTTCAATGCTGGGAATTGGAGGCAGTAACCATGAAGATATACTGATCATCCAGGATTATCTTAAATCCCCCGACCTGCTCAACAAGCTC
Source organism: Leclercia adecarboxylata (assembly GCF_023639785.1). Classification (NCBI taxonomy): domain Bacteria; kingdom Pseudomonadati; phylum Pseudomonadota; class Gammaproteobacteria; order Enterobacterales; family Enterobacteriaceae; genus Leclercia; species Leclercia adecarboxylata. The sequence continues at coordinate 588,757 of NZ_CP098325.1, read as the reverse complement.
GATAAGGAGCTGGGCCTGAAAGCTCATTATCAGAGCCACGACATCGATTACTTCTCTCGTCTGCCGGATAATGTGACCCGGGAAGAGTTTATCAAATATTATCGTCAACACCTGTCATTACATCTGGACGAGCTATCCGGCGTGCTGACAATCGAGCTACAGGCCTTTGATCCTGCCTATGGTCAGCGGGTCGTTGCATTGATGCTTCAGGAATCAGACCGCTTTATCAATAAATTAGGTCATCAGGTAGCACTGGAACAGCTGGCCTTCGTCGAAAAAGAAGTCGATCGCGCATATCAGCGTGTACAGACGGAAAAAGCCAAAGTACTGGACTTTCAAAATAACCATCATTTGATCAGCCCGGAATCGACAAGCAGTGCCCGCCTCGGTGTGGTAAGTCAGATTGAAGCTCAACTGGCACAGCAACAGGCCCAGTTAAAACAGCTGCAAAGCTATATGAAAGAAACCGCTCCTGCGGTTGTTTCTGTACAGGCAAGAGTTGATGCCTTAACGCAGCAACTGGCTCAGGAGCAATCCCGTCTTACGGGTGCCGACAAAGATGCGATGAACGAAGTGACGGCTCGTTATATGGATGTGCAAACCCAGGCGACCCTGGCTGCTGATCTGTATAAATCCGGACTTATTAGTCTGGAGCAGGCTCGCGTAGAAGCGTATCGCAAGCTTAAGCACCTACTGGTCATCAGCCAACCAACGCTGGCTGAAGACGCCGAGTATCCACGTCGTCTTTATAACCTACTGACCACAGGGGTTCTGTTGTGCCTCCTGTATGGCCTGATTGTGATGGGTATAGCTACCCTGCGTGAGCATCAGGATTAATTACACTTATGATAAATTCTTTTAATATAAATCCAGGATATAAATAAAAGTGGATGTTAATTTATTAAGTTCACTTTTTATAGGCTTTATAAGCAACAAAAAGACAATAATCCAATAGCATGTCAATATTACTCATGGATATTTAACTCATAAGGACTTTACATTCATGCAAAAAAACGATAGCTAATCTTACAAACATTTTTTTGAACCAAATAAAGAAGTGAAAATAGATAACCTATATAAAATTCTATTCTGCTAAAGCTAATATTATAGATGCATTTAATTTTGAATAGAGTTAATTAAAAATGAGGAAATCTGGTGAACATATATATATATGGCTCTTCAGAGATGAAGTTAGATCAGCACAGCAATCATAATATACATTTTGTATCTCCTGAAGAATTAATATCTCAGATTAAAGTGTCCACTGAAAATGACACGTTTATATGGCAATATGATTATCCATGGAGCAACTTACAAAACACAAAAAATAATGACACAAGCATATTCGATAATTGGAATAAAGAACAACAGAACATTTTATCTATTATAAAGAAAACAAAAAGACACATTATACTTTTTAATAAAAGTGTTATAACCTTAGAATCAGTTTTGAAACATGTTACAAACCCAACGGAAAATATAAAAAACAACTCTAATGCCAATTGCAAAAATAATCTCAACATCTACTTGGGGATTTTATTTTTATGGGGTAAAAAATATTGGCGCACCTTAGAATTTTTGGATGGTATTTCTTTACGACCAATGGGTTTAAAACCGATAAAAAAGAGCACATTTGCTTTAGCATCAAATGAAATACTATTATCGGCAATAAGCGTATTGTCAAACCTGGAAAGCAACGAAAATAAAGTTACCTCTTTAAAAGAAAATATTAATCTAAGATTCAATGAGATTGCAACTCTTACATTAATGTTAAAAGACAGCCAAAATTTACAGCAAAGTGAAAGCTTAAAAAATTCTCAACTTAGTAAAATTGTCGAACTGCATGAAGTCGAACTAAAAAGAGACACAATAAAAGTCATTGAACACAATCAAGAGTTGAAAAAAGAAATATCTGATGGTCGTAACATTTTAGATAATCTCGAAGCTGAGATCAATTTGAAGAATTCTGTCATAACTAATTCTGAGAATCGAATCAAAGAATTAAGCATGCAGCTTAGCAAAAGTAAAAAATCATTAAATTGCCGATTTAATGAACTAGCTGTCATCACTGATATGCTGGAGAAGGCAAATACAGAAATTTCAAATCTACAAGCAAAACTTATTATTGCAAATGAGAAACATGAGAAAATAAAAAATAGTTTCTCCTGGAAAGCAACAGCACCTATACGTGCATTAAGCCATCCGGTTAAAACAAAAAAAGAAAAAAGCAATAAAAAGCTTAATGAAACTATTAAACTAATTAGAGAATCAAAATATTTCGACGCAGAATGGTATTTATCTAAAAATCCAGATGTTAAAAAATCAGGTATTGATCCCGCCAGACATTATTTATTATTTGGCGGGTTTGAAAATAGAGATCCATCCATAAAGTTCTCAAACGAATTATATCTAAAACTTCATCCTGATGTGAAGGAAAAGGGTATTAACCCTTTGGAGCATTATATTACTTTTGGTGTTAAAGAGAACCGAAGGATCAGTTATTAATGGACGAGACAATGAGTTATTCAAATTTATTAAATAAAGTATCCTCAATTGGTTTAGTTGATCCAACTTGGTATTCTAAAGAATATCCAGATGTAGTTAAAACAGGTATTGAGCCAATTGAACACTATATTAAGTATGGTTTTTATCTTAAAAGAAAACCATCAAATACTTTTCAGATCGAAAACTATAATGTCATCTCAAATTTAGTTGATCTATGTAAGTTAATTGATAGCAATAATAATAAAAGCATTTCAACTAAAAGCAACGAGACTAAACAGCTAAAAAGCACTACAAGTTGTCGCGGTTATTTTGATGCGCTTTCAACAACTGAACTACGTGGCTGGGCTATAGATGAGATGCAGCCAGGAAAACCTGTTCAGATAGATGTGTATATTAATGATATTTTCTTAATGAAGATCAAGACTGATAAGAAGCGAGGTGATCTTATAAGGAAAGGTCTTCCTGGTGAATGTGCTGGATTCACACTCACATTCCAAGATGGTATTATCAAAAATGGTTCTATTATTGATTTAAAATTCTCCGGTACTTCCGTATCGCTTAATAAAAGCAATAGAACCTATAAAAGTGAATATCAAAAAAACGTCTTTAGCTCTCGTTATATAGATGCACTTAACTCTCAGAAAATTAGGAAAATAACTGTAGTAATACCTATATATAATGCATACGAAGCCGTAGAAGATTGTTTGAATTCCTTAGTTAAAACATTGAATAATGATGTGCAAGTATTGATGATTGATGATTGCAGCCCAGATGAAAGAATTTCTGGCCTCCTTCAAGAATTCAATAAAAAATACGGTTTCATGCATGTAACTAACAAAGTAAACCTTGGTTATACTAAAACAGTAAACAAAGCAATTTCATTGAGCAATGAAAATGATATTGTTTTATTGAATAGCGATACTGTAACTACTCATCGCTGGTTAGATTCTTTAAAATATGTTGCCTATTCAAGAAATCAGGTAGCAACTGTTACTGCTCTTTCAGATAACTCAGGTGCATTTTCTGTTCCTGATATAGGGCAATATAATGAAATCAAATCTGGATTAACATATGAAGAACATGCACGTTTAATTACACAAAACACATCAGGAAATAATATTTCAGTTCCAACTGGAAATGGATTTTGCTTCTATATCAGAAGGGACTTCCTTAATAAATTTGGAGTCTTCGATGAGGTTAAATATCCAATCGGCTATGGGGAAGAAAATGATTTATGTATGAGAGCATTTCGCGCCGGTTGGAATAATTTAATCTGTGATAAAGCTTTTGTTTATCATAAAAGAAGCCAAAGTTTTAAAGATGACAAAATTAAACTTATGGAAGACGGAGCCAGACAACTGCGCTCAGATTATCCAGAATATAAAAAGTTAACGACACGATTCCATGATGTTGAATTCCATCTTTTGCGCTCAAATATCAGGTCGGTATTACAAAAAGATAGCATAGTATTACCAAGAGCTTTATTTGTAATTTCAACAACTACAGGTGGCACACCTCAAACAAATTTAGATTTAATGCGTGCCATATCGCATAAATATAGTTGCTATTTATTGAGATGCGACAAGTCAGTGATTTATCTTTCAAAATTAGTTGATGGAGAATTACACAGTATCGAAGAAGTCCAATTAGGCGTTTCAATTAATGCCTTAGAACACCGGTCTGAAGAATATGATATCATTGTTGCTGATATATTATTCAAACATAAAATAGAGCTGCTACATATTAGACATATTGCCTGGCATAGTTTGAACCTTCCTTATATTGCCAAATCAATGAACATCCCTGTAATTTATTCAATGCATGATTTTTACTCCATTTGCCCGACGGTCACGCTTAGTAATGAATCTGGTGAATATTGCGCAGGCACATGCAACAACAAAGGAAAAGATTGTAAAATTGCATTATGGGAAGATGGTGAAATAACAAACTTAAAAAATAATTATATTTATAGATGGCGTGAGCAGTTTAAAAACTTCTTGTCGTATTGTGATGCTGTAATTACCACTGATGATTCGGCAAAAGAACAAATATGTAAGATATTTCCGCACATTGAGGAGAAATTTCATGTTATTCCTCATGGTAGAGATTTCATCCAGATGTATCGTGCGGAAATGCTTGATTCCAGCCCAGAAAAAATAAGAGTGATAGTTCCTGGCAATATTTCTGTTGCAAAAGGTGCTTTACTTATTAAGCAAATAATTTCACAGGATAAGCAAAACAAACTTGAGTTCCATTTTTTAGGTAAGGTTGCATCAGAACTCAATGGCGTCGGCATACATCATGGAACATATACACGTGATGATATTGTTGAAAAGATAAAAGAAATAAAACCCCATTTAGGTGTGGTGCTTTCTTTATGGCCTGAAACCTTCTGTCATACTCTTACAGAAATGTGGGCTGCGGGTACTCCAGTATTAGGCATTGAATTAGGAGCTGTCGGTAACCGAATCAAAAATTCTGGTGCAGGTTGGCTAGTCAAAAGCGATATCAGTGCTCAAGAGTGTAAATCTTTCATAATAAACGTACTTAAGAATCATCAAGATTATAATGACAAAGTTGAGAAATTAAATCTTTGGCAAGAAAGCACTGGCGCAACCAATACAACTAATTGGATGAGCGAGCAATACACTTCCTTGTATAAACAATTTTTGCATTGCCAATATGGAAGTAAGTTCATGTCTGTGGTGTCATATGAATAAAATTGTTTGCAATAAAATCGATAATTTGCCAACTGTAACAGATTTATCAGAGTTTTTTTCTAGCAAACAAGATGTGTCATTCGTCTTTGGATTACCCTTATCTACATCTATTGATAATTGTAATTTCGTAAATACGGTGCCGCATGTACCTGATGAGTATAAGAGAAAAGCTTTAGCAATAATGGTTCCAGATGTTTGGACTAAAGGCAGTATTTGGAACAAAATACATACAAACCGATTTCAACCAATAGTTTTAAATAATTTACATAACGCACATATATTTGGTGGTCGAATTGAAAACAGAGACTCTGTTTATCATGATTCTGGACAGTTATTACTGACAGGGAACTACTCAATATTAAATGCTTCGCTTGGTGTTTTGGATGGCTCAAACACGCTCCCTCGAAATTTAATTAACAATGAAAACGGTGAATATTTTTTATCTAGCGAAGCATTGGAATCCCCAACTATATTATATGGTGATTATTACTTCATAGGCAGTATTCATCATCATTTTGGTCATTTTCTTGTTGAAGGTCTTTCCAGATTATGGGCTTTAAAATATATCCCTGATCATATAAAGACAAAACTAAAATATATTATATATGAAGATTCGATCAAACCATATGCTTTGAGCTTGTTAGAAAAATTCGGTATTAATCTTAGTAATATAGTGTTTTCTCCAAAACATGCTATTCTACAGAGGATTTTTGTCCCCGATATTTCTTACAAAACCCATCATTGGGGATCAGAATATCAAGCCGAAGTTTATGATACTTTAATGGATTTGGCCGAAAATTGTAAAGATAATAAAAATTACGTTTATCTAAGCCGAGCTAATGTCCCTGACAGACCTTTAACCAATGAACATGAACTTGAACATAAATTGAAAGGTATAGGGTTTGATATCATTTCACCAGAAAAGATAGGTATTGAACAACAATTGTCTATTATGAAAAGCGCAAAGATTATCGTTGGCCCTGTTGGTAGTCAAATGTATCTTTCAGCTTTCTCAGCTCAATCTACAAATGTTGTTATTTGTGCCCCTCCTAACTTTTATCTCCCGGATGATTTATTAATCTCATCTATGAAAAAATTGAATTTAAACGTCTTCTTTGGAACATCTATAGACTTTGATAAACCCAAAAGGCATAGAGCTTGGGAGATTAATACTGAGGAATTTTTAGAATTTATCCATTCTTTAATTAAATTAGAACAATAATTAATCATAACAAAATAAGTGATCTAATGAAAATTACTATTGTCGGAACTGGTTATGTCGGCCTGTCAAACGCCGTACTATTATCTCAGCATCATCAAGTCATTGCACTTGATGTAGTGCCCGAAAAAGTCGAAAAAATCAACCAACGCCAGTCCCCCATCGCTGATAAAGAGCTTGAAGACTACTTAGCTAATAAGCCTCTTAATCTCCGGGCTACGCTGGACAAAGTCGAAGCCTATCAGGATGCTGAGTTTGTCATTATCGCCACGCCGACCGATTACGATCCTAAGACCAACTACTTCAACACAAGCACCGTTGAAGCCGTTATTCGCGATGTCATGAGCATTAACCCGCACGCGGTTATGGTCATCAAGTCCACTATCCCGGTGGGCTTTACCGAACGCATGCGCCAGGAGTTTGGCACCGAGAATCTGATTTTCTCCCCAGAGTTCTTGCGCGAAGGACGCGCGCTTTATGACAACCTGTATCCATCACGTATTGTGGTAGGTGAATGCAGCGAGCGTGCGCAGCGTTTTGCCGACTTGCTCAAAGAAGGTGCCATTAAGCAGGATGTACAGGTACTGTTAACCGGTAGTACCGAAGCCGAAGCTATTAAGCTGTTTGCAAATACCTACCTCGCCATGCGAGTTGCCTATTTTAACGAGCTGGATACCTACGCTCAGTCGCATGGGTTAGATAGTCGTCAGATTATTGAAGGCATTGGTCTGGATCCGCGTATTGGCACGCATTATAACAACCCTTCGTTTGGCTATGGCGGCTACTGTCTGCCGAAAGATACCAAGCAGCTGTTAGCAAACTATCAGGAAGTGCCTAACAACCTGATCCGCGCCATTGTCGATGCGAATACGACTCGTAAGGATTTTATTGCCGACAGCGTAATCGCCCGTCAGCCTAGGGTAGTGGGTATCCATCGCCTGGTCATGAAAGCCGGTTCTGATAACTTCCGCTCCTCCGCGATTCAGGGGATCATGAAGCGGATAAAAGCGAAAGGAATTGAGGTCGTCGTCTTTGAACCAACCATCAATGAAGAAACCTTCTATAATTCCCGGGTCATTCGCGACCTCGAAGAATTCAAGGAAATCAGCGATGTGATTCTCTGTAACCGGATGGCTCGCGACTTAGCTGACGTCGCAGATAAGGTTTATACCCGCGATCTATTTGGCTCAGATTGAAATGCCCTGAAAAAGAGGGGTTATTCCCCTCTTCATTAGCAATGCGTACAGTTAATACTGTCACACATTTTTTAATTGAGAATGCATTTTGAAATTATTTGTCGCCGCAATTATAAAAAACGAAATGGAAGCCCTGCTTGAGTGGATTGCATACCACAGGGTCGTAGGGGTAAGCGGGTTTATTATTGCGGATAATGGCAGTAATGATGGTTCGCGAGCTTTTCTTGATGGGCTGGAAAGACTGGGCATAGTGACTGTGCTGGACTTTCCTACCATCGGGGAACAAAAGCCGCAGCTTCCCGCTTATGAACGTATTTTACGCAGTTGCAGCACAGATATTGATTTACTGGCCTTTATTGATGCCGACGAGTTCCTGGTGCCACTCGATCCTGAGAAAAGCCTCTCCAGGAGTCTTGATGAATGGTTTAGCGACCCCTCCGTCAGCGCGGTCGCCCTTAACTGGGCTAACTTTGGTTCAAACGGAGAACTGTTTGCCGAAGAGGGCTTAGTGACCGAGCGCTTTACCCAGCGTGCGCCTCAGCAATTCAATGCCAATAAAAATTTTAAGAGCATCGTCAGGCCCAACAACGCAAGTTTCTTTAACAACCCCCATCATGCCGAACTGCGCTATGGCCGCTATATCGATGCGCTGGGCAACGATCTGGTTTCACACCCAAAGCATGGCAACGGCGTCAGCGAAGAAGTGATCTGGAACGGAGTACGGGTTAACCACTATGTGGTCAAATCCCTGGAAGAGTTCCTGCTCGGCAAGCACCTGCGCGGCAGCGCCGCTACGGCCAAGCGCGTAAAACACAAAGCCTATTTCAAAGCCCACGATCGCAACGACGAGACCTGCCTGCTGGCGGCGGCCATGGCCCCTAAAGTCAAAGCAGAAATGGCCGCGATACAGGCCCAGCTGGATGCCTTGCCAGCAGAAGAGAGCCCTCAGAAAAGCAACTCCTGGCTGGCATCGCGCGTCAAAAAGCTCATCGGCTAATCTACGTTTTTTCATATTTCGACAGGAGTCAGAAGCGGGTCTCCCCCGCTTCCGGGTAATGAATCCACTAATGCAAAGCGATTACCACTGGCACCCTCTGGCGCTGCCAGACTCTTCTTTACTGCGCGCGGGCTGGTTTCTGATCCAGGGCACCCTGCGTGCCCGTCAGCCGCGAGGTGAAACTCGCCTGCGCTGGCAGTGTCAGGGCGTCTGGCATGAGCAGATCCTGCCCATCACCCGCCGTGGCACCCTGCAGGAGCTGGTCTGGCTGCCGGTGGGAGCCTGCCAGGTGGGGCTGCTCGCCAGCAGCGAAGGAGCAGAATGCCAGCTTAACATTACCCGTTTTGCAAAGGTGTCAGCGGCCAACAGCGTCTGGCGCCGTCTGCGCCGGGTGTGGCCTTTTTATCAGCGTCTGAATGCGCAAAAGCGCAGGCGTCTGGGGCTCTCCTGGCACCTGTGGTTTACCGATTTACAGCAGGCTTACGACCTGGTAGGCAAGATCCGCGACGACAGGCCGCTGCACGCCTATGAACACTGGCTGGCAAATTTCGATATCGTACAGCCCGGTGAACGCCGCCTGATCGACCGTCTGCTGGCCCGCTGGGGCAACCTGCCCCGCGTCTGCCTGCATCTGGTGAACGGCGGCGATGAGGCAGCGCGCCAGCGCACGCTCGCCAGCATTGCGGGGCTCTGTTATCCGGCTACGCATATCACCGTGCTGGTACAGCCCTCTACTGAAGGCAGGCCCGCGGATGAGTGGCAGTGGGCCATTCCGATTGGGGCGGAACTCGCGCCTGCCGCTCTGGTATGGCTGGCGCACCAGCTGCGCCAGACGCCTGAGGCAAAATGGATCTACGGCGATCACGATCTGCTGGATGAAAAAGGTAAGCGCCACTCGCCGGACTTCAAGCCAGACTGGAACGAAACCCTGCTGCACAGCCAGAACTATATCGGCTGGAGTGGCCTCTGGCGGGAACAGGGCACGGCTGCCATCCCGCAGGACGGAGCCGAAAACTATCGCGGGTGGCTACAGCTGGCCCACCAGCTTGCGCCCAACGAGATTGCGCACATCCCTGCTCTGCTGATGCACGTCCCGGATGCGCTTCCTCAGCAGGATGGCTACGAAACGCTGGCAAGCCAGCTGCAAAACCTGCCCGTTGGGGTGACGCTGGAGTCTGCTCCGCATGGCATCTGCCGCTGGCGCTGGCCACTGCCGGAACAGCTCCCGCGGGTTTCGGTGATTATTCCCACCCGCAATGGTCTGGCGCACCTTCGCCCATGCATTGAAAGCCTGGTGCAGCACACCCGTTACCCGAACATTGAAATCATGGTGATGGATAACCAGAGCGACGACCCCGATACGCTGGCCTATTTTGCGCACATTACCCGGGAGTACGGGGTGCGGGTTATTGCCTGGGATCACCCGTTTAACTACTCGGCGATCAACAACGCCGGGGTGCGTGAGGCCACGGGCGAGCTTATCTGCCTGCTCAACAACGACACCGAAGTGATAAGCCCCCTGTGGCTGGATGAGATGGTCTCTCACCTGCTGCGTCCGGGCGTGGGGATTGTTGGGGCGAGGCTCTTCTACGGTGATGGCCGCGTTCAGCATGCGGGCGATGCCGTCGGGCCCGGCGGCTGCGCCGATCATTTTCACTGTGGCCTGGCTGCCGATGAACCCGGCTACCAGCGCAGGGCGGTGAGTGCCCAGGAGCTGTCCGCCGTGACGGCGGCCTGCCTGCTTACCCATCGCCAGCTCTTTTTGTCCCTTAACGGCTTAGATGAAGTGAACCTGCCGGTGGCCTTTAACGACGTGGATTACTGTCTGCGGGTTGGCGAGGCAGGCTGGCGGATCGTCTGGACGCCGTTTGCCGAGCTGTACCACCACGAGTCGGTCTCCCGCGGCAAAGACGTCACGCCAGAACAGCTGGCACGCTCCCAGGGTGAACTGCGTTACATGAAAAAGCGCTGGGCACAGCGGCTTACCCACGATCCTGCATACAATCCCAACCTGAGCTATGACCGGCCCGATTTCTCGTTAAGTCATACTCCTAATGTGGTGCTGCCATGGACGAACTGATCAGAAAGGCACTCTTCAAACCCTATCTGAAGTTGAATAAGCAAAGCAGCGAGGCGCAACCGGACATCTGGACAGAGTGCCGCTCGCTGTTGATTTTGCATGAAGGGAATTCCCCGACGCTGGCCTATTTCGAAGCGGCCATCCGAAGCCGCTTCCCTGGCGCGGTCTGTCAGCTGGTGGATACCTTAACCACGCCCGCTATCGAGGTGGATAAAGGGGCGGCCATTGTGGTCATCCGTTTTATCTCCGCCGAGTGGCAGCGCGAAATTGCGCGCAACATCGACGATCTGTCGCAGGTTGTCTATTTCATGGATGACGATCTGTTCGACCCGTCCGCGCTAGGGGCGCTGCCGAAAGCCTACCGGACGAAAATCATCCGACGCTCTGCGGCCCAGCATCGCTGGATCACCTCGCACTGCGACACCATCTGGGTGTCGACGCCCTATCTGGCCAGCAAATATGCCCATCTCAACCCCGATGTGGTGCCCGCGCAACCCACGCCGCGGTTGCTGGCCGTTAAAAAGCCGGTGAGAATTGCCTACCACGGCTCAAGCTCACACCAGGCCGAAAAGTACTGGCTGCGTGAGGTAATGGCAGGCGTGCTGGCCCAGTGTCCCCAGGCCAGTTTCGAGATCTTTGGCGAGCACGAAATCTATAAGCTCTACCGCGACCTGCCGCGCGTGACGGTTTTGCATCCCATGAGCTGGCAGAACTATCTGGATTACACCCAGCACCACCAGATCGACATCGGTCTGGCACCGTTACTCGAATCAGAATTTAATATGGCGCGCGGGCCAGTAAAATTTTATGATTTCGTCCGCATGGGCGCGGTGGGTGTATATAGCAACTGCGCGCCGTACAGTGACTTTATCGAACAAAATATCAATGGCGTGCTGCTGAATAACGATCCGCAGAAGTGGATCGATACCCTGGCGCTGCTGGTAAACGCCGGGCAGAAACGTCAGACGCTGGCGAAAAATGCGAAAGAATATTCCTACTCGTTAATTAATTAAAACGGGACGGAAAGGGAAATAATCATTTCCAGGCTCATCAGGCGTTGTATTTCAAACTGCCTGACGCTAAAACACGGTCTGAACGGATAGCATTGATTGTGTTCTGGTGACCATTTCATCCAACAGAAAAGTAAAAATCGCTTATGAAAATCCTTGTAACCGGTGGAGCCGGTTTTATCGGTTCTGCTGTTGTTCGCCATATCATCCGTGATACTCAGGATGCGGTGATCAACCTTGATAAGCTTACCTACGCGGGCAACCTGGAATCGCTGGCCGGGGTCGCAGCAAGCGACCGTTATGCCTTTGAACAGGTGGATATCTGCAACCGTGCAGAGCTGGATCGGGTCTTTGCTACCCATCAACCGGATGCCGTCATGCATCTGGCTGCCGAAAGCCACGTGGATCGCTCCATCACCGGCCCGGCCGATTTTATCGAAACCAACATCGTCGGCACCTACACGCTGCTGGAAGCAGCCCGCGCTTACTGGAGCGAGCTGGATGAAGCCCGCAAGCAGGCGTTCCGTTTCCACCACATCTCTACCGACGAAGTGTATGGCGATCTGCCGCACCCGGATGAAGTGAGCGCCGGTACCGAGCTGCCGCTCTTTACCGAAACCACGCCATACGCGCCAAGCAGCCCGTACTCTGCGTCAAAAGCCTCCAGCGATCACCTGGTGCGCGCGTGGCGTCGTACCTATGGTCTGCCGACCATCGTCACCAACTGCTCCAACAACTATGGCCCGTATCACTTCCCTGAGAAGCTGATCCCGCTGGTGATCCTCAACGCGCTGGACGGCAAAGCGCTGCCTGTCTACGGCAAAGGCGATCAGATCCGCGACTGGCTGTACGTTGAAGACCATGCCCGTGCCCTGTACACCGTGGTAACGACCGGCGTGGTGGGCGAGACCTACAACATCGGCGGCCATAACGAGAAGCAGAACCTGGACGTGGTCCACACCATCTGCGACCTGCTCGACGAGATGGTGCCGAAGACCGGTTCCTACCGCGACCAGATCGCCTACGTGACTGACCGTCCGGGCCACGACCGCCGTTACGCCATCGATGCCAGCAAAATGAGCCATGAGCTGAACTGGCAGCCGCAGGAGACCTTCGAGTCCGGCATCCGCAAAACCGTGCAGTGGTATCTGGATAACCAAGAGTGGGTCAACAACGTGAAAAGCGGCAGTTATCAGGACTGGATCGCGAAGAACTACCAGGAGCGTAACTGATGCATATTCTGCTGTTCGGCAAAAATGGCCAGGTAGGCTGGGAGCTCCAGCGTGCCCTGTTACCGCTGGGTCGTATCACTGCGGTGGATTTTGACTCCACCGATTACTGCGGCGACTTCAGCAACCCGGAAGGCGTGGCCGAGACCGTACGTCAGCTGAAGCCAGACGTCATCGTCAATGCCGCCGCCCACACCGCGGTGGATAAAGCCGAGAGCGAGCGCGACTTTGCCGAGCTGCTCAACGCCACTAGCGTTGCCGCCATCGCTAAAGAAGCCGAAGCGCTGGGCGCCTGGCTGGTGCACTACTCCACCGACTACGTCTTCAACGGCAGCGGTGAAAAGCCGTGGGTAGAAACGGACCAGACCGCACCGCTGAACGTCTACGGCGAAACCAAGCTGGCGGGTGAGCAGGCTGCGGCCCTCTGTTCCCGTCACCTGGTGTTCCGCACCAGCTGGGTCTATGCTGCCCGTGGCGCTAACTTCGCCAAAACCATGCTGCGCTTTGGTAAAGAGCGTAGCGAGATGTCGGTAATTAACGATCAGTTTGGTGCGCCGACCGGGGCAGAGCTGCTGGCCGACTGCACGGCGCATGCGATCCGTATCGCCCAGGATAAACCAGACGTTGCCGGTCTTTATCACCTGATCGCCTCCGGCACCACCACCTGGTTCGACTATGCCCAGCGGGTGTTCGCTACCGCTCGCGCGGCAGGCGTTGAGCTGGCGGTGACTCAGGTGAACGCGGTACCGACCAGCGCGTTCCCGACGCCGGCTAAACGTCCGCATAACTCCCGTCTCGATACCAGCAAATTCCAGCGCACCTTCGGGCTGACGCTGCCGGACTGGACTATCGGCGTCGATCGCATGCTTGCTGAAATCCTTGGCAAGTAAATGCATCAGGGTATGCTATGCATGCCTTGTTTTATCGACATGGACATTTGTCGGGGAGCGGCGTTTTAGCTCCCTCTGCAGCAATTAAACACATGCCGGGGGTGGCGTTTCGCCTCTCCAGTGCAAACAGAAGAAATTGAAGGGATTATGAGCAAGCGTAAAGGTATTATTCTGGCCGGTGGGTCAGGGACTCGTCTTTATCCGGTCACGATGGCCGTCAGCAAGCAGCTGCTGCCAATCTATGACAAACCAATGATCTACTACCCGCTCAGCACCCTGATGCTGGCCGGTATCCGCGACATTCTGATCATCAGCACCCCGCAGGACACGCCGCGCTTTGAGCAACTGCTCGGCGACGGCAGCCAGTGGGGCCTGAACCTGCAGTACAAAGTGCAGCCAAGCCCGGATGGTCTGGCTCAGGCCTTTATCCTCGGCGAAGAGTTCATCGGCGGCGACGACTGTGCGCTGGTGCTGGGCGATAACATCTTCTACGGCCACGACCTGCAAAAACAGCTGGAAGCCGCTGCGGCGAAACCGGCTGGCGCCACTGTCTTTGCCTATCACGTACACGACCCTGAGCGTTACGGCGTGGTGGAGTTCGACAGCGAAGGTACGGCGATCTCTCTGGAAGAGAAACCGCTGGAGCCGAAGAGCAACTATGCTGTAACCGGGCTCTACTTCTACGACAACCGCGTGGTTGAGATTGCCAAAAGCCTGAAACCGTCCCCGCGCGGCGAGCTGGAAATCACCGACGTGAACCGCATCTACCTGGAGCAGGGTAATTTGTCGGTCGCCATGATGGGCCGTGGTTATGCCTGGCTTGATACCGGCACGCATGAGAGCCTGATTGAGGCCAGCAACTTCATCCAGACCATCGAAACCCGCCAGGGGCTGAAAGTGGCCTGTCCTGAAGAGATTGCCTACCGTCTGAAGTTTATCGATGCCGATCAGGTGCGCAAATTAGCCGCGCCGCTGGCCAAGAATGCGTACGGGCAATATCTGCTGAAAATGCTCAAATAGTTATTAACCCCTGGGGCGTCATGCCCCATTTAAGAATCAGGCCGTAATCATGAACGTAATTCAGACCGCAATTCCCGACGTCTTCATCTTTGAGCCAAAAGTGTTTGGCGATGACCGTGGCTTCTTCTTCGAAAGCTTTAACCACCAGCAGTTCGAAGCCGCCATTGGCCGCAGCGTAAACTTCGTGCAGGACAACCACTCCAAGTCTTCAAAAGGGGTTCTGCGTGGTCTGCACTACCAGCTGGCGCCGCATGCGCAGGGCAAACTGGTACGTTGCGTGGCCGGTGAAGTGTTCGACGTGGCGGTGGATATCCGTAAAAGCTCCCCGACCTTTGGTCAGTGGGTGGGTGTGCACCTGTCTGGCGAGAACAAGCGCCAGCTGTGGATCCCGGAAGGCTTCGCCCACGGCTTCATGACCCTGAGCGACACCGCCGAGTTCCTGTACAAAACCACCAACTATTATGCGCCACAGAGCGACCGCGGCATCCGCTGGAACGATGAGACCATTGGTATTACCTGGCCTGCAATCGACAGCGAGATCCTCACCTCCGCCAAAGACAGCGTTGCCAAATCCTTCCCTGACGCAGAGTACTTCTGAGTCCCACGCCCCGCCGTGACGCGGGGCGTTTTCTGACAGAGCGCAAATGAAATTCTATACAGGTTCAGCCGGGATCCTGGCCCGAAAAGCGCAGCTCGAGCCGATGCTGGGCCGCCCGTTACACGCCTTCAAAGCCAGCATGCAGCTGGCGCAAGACGATGTTCTGGTCGGCTGGGGCCAGAAAGCCAATACCCGCCAGATCAAACAAAAAGCACATGAACTCGGGTTGCCGTACTGGCAGCTGGAAGATGGCTTTATCGGGTATATTGGCCATCCTGCCAGAGGGGGCAAAGCCGTCTCCCTGATCGCCGATCCTGTAGGAATTTACTACGATGCCCGCCAGCCGAGCCGCCTTGAGCAGCTGATCGCCACGCCGTGCGACGACAAGATGCTGGCCCGCGCTGAGGCGCTGATGTCTGAACTGCTGCGCCTCGGCATCACCAAATACAACTGCTATGCGGCGGGCAGCGGTTTACCCGATGCCCTGGCGGCACGTCTGCGCGGCGACCCGCGTCCGAAAGTCTTGCTCATTGACCAGGTGGCGGGAGATCTCTCCATCCCCGGCGCGCTGGCGAGCGAAGCAGATTTTGTTGAGATGGTGGCAGCGGCGCGGCGTAACCATCCCGGCAGCCGCCTGCTGCTGCGTACCCACCCGGATACCCGGCTCGGCAAAAAGCGCGGCGTGCTGGCGCGTCTGGAACTGGATGACGTGGACGTGGTGGCCGAACACTGCCATCCCCACGCCCTGCTGAATGAAGTGGAGGCGGTCTACACCGTCTCCTCCCAGATGGGCTTTGAAGCACTGCTGCTGGGCAAAGCGGTGTACTGCTTCGGCATGCCGTTTTATGCAGGCTGGGGGCTGACTCACGACAGCAAAACCTGCGAGCGTCGTCAGGCGCAGGTGAGTCTGCCCCAGCTGGCGGCGGCGGCGCTGATCCTTTACCCGCGCTATCTGGATCCGATCCTGGGCCTGCGCTGCGAAGTGGAGCAGGTGCTGGAGATCGTTGCCGGTCAGCAGAACCCCGCGCCACAGTATCGCCGCCTCTATATGGTGGGCTTCTCCCTGTGGAAGCGCGCCTTTATGCGCGCCTTCTGCCAGCCGCTGGCTGAAGAACTGCGCTTTGTGCGCAGGTTACCCCAACAGCTGGCCGCCGACGAGCAGGTGCTGGTGTGGGGCAGCCGCCATCCTGAACTTAAGCGCGCTATTCGGGTGGAAGATGGCTTTATCCGCTCCCGGGGGCTGGGCTCGAACCTGTGTCGCCCGTCGTCACTCTCCATCGACCCGGTGGGGATCTACTTCGACAGCCGCCGTCCCAGCGGGCTGGAGCAACTGCTTAATCAGCATCAGCTCACCGACCAGGAGCTGGCCCGGGGGAGCGCGCTGGTGGATCTGCTTCGCCAGCACGGGGTGAGCAAATACAACGTCGGCACCGTACAGCCGTTTACCCCGCCCGGCGACGGCCGAACGCTTGTGCTGGTGGTGGGCCAGGTGGATGGCGATGCCTCGATCCTCACCGGCAGCCCGGTCATTCGCAGCAATGAAGCGCTGCTGTGGGCGGTACGCGCTGCAAGGCCGGATGCGCATATCCTGTTTAAACCGCATCCGGACGTGGTGGCGGGCAACCGGGCCGGGGCAATCTCACAGGCGTGCCTGGCCAGCTGCGTCGACAGCCAGGTGCTGGATCTGGGCCTCACCAGCCTTTATCCCCATGTGGACGAGCTGCACACCATGACGTCGCTGAGCGGCTTTGAAGCGCTGGTGCAGGGGGTGAAGGTCACCACCTGGGGCCAGCCGTTCTACAGCGGCTGGGGGCTGACTGAAGACAGGCACCCTGCCCCGCGCCGCCAGCGCACCTTGCCCCTGGCGGCGCTGGTCTGGCTGACGCTGGTCGCCTATCCGCGCTATATCGACTGGCAGAGCGGGCTGTGGATGAGCCCGGAACAGTTAATTCGCCAGCTGGCCGTACAGGGTAACTCCTCATCGCAAAAAGCCAGCCGCTGGCAACGCTGGCAGCTCAAACTGAGCTATCTGGCACAGACGCTTCGTTAGCAAACTCTTTATCCTTAAAAAATTTAAGAAAAGCGGTCATCAAGCCGTTAACTCACCTGTCTCATCAAACGGATCTGGGAAACAAAATGGAAGAGCAAGCTATCCGCCATTTATTAAATGGCCGCCGATATCTTTTGTTACAAGGACCGATGGGCCCCTGCTTTGCGCGACTGGCGACCTGGCTGCAGCACAGCCATCGCGAAGTAAAGCAGGTCTGTTTTAATGCCGGAGACGCCTGGTATGCCGCGAAAGAGACCTCGCTGCACTACACCGGCCCGGTGAAAAACTTTGCCTTCTGGCTGCGCGATCTGCACAAAGAGTACGCCTTCGATACCATCGTCTGCTTCGGCGATTGTCGTCCGATGCATATCGAAGCGAAAAAGTGGGCGCGCAGTAAATCCATCGACTTCCTCGCCTTTGAGGAAGGCTATTTTCGTCCGTTCTACATCACCCTGGAAAAAGGCGGCGTGAACGCGTTCTCCTCGATGCCCATCGACGCGAAATACTACCGCGAACAGCCCCTGCCGGAACTGCCCGCCCCGACGCCGTGGAAGCCCAGCGCCTTTAACCGCGCCGCCCACGCCATGCTCTACTATGCAGCAGGCTGGTTTGGCCGCCACCGCTATCGCGGCTACCGCCACCACAAGTCGTTTTCTCCGTGGTATGAAATGCGCTGCTGGGTCCGTGCCGGTCGCCGCAAGCTGTGGTATCGCTGGAAGCAGCGCCATATGCTGAGCCACATCACCCAGACGCTGGATAACGAGTACTACCTGGCGATTTTGCAGGTTTACAACGACAGCCAGATCATTCACCACAGCCCCTTTAAAGACGTGCGTGACTATATCGAAACCGTGATCCGCTCTTTTGCCCGCCACGCGCCGAAGGAGCGCCATCTGGTGTTCAAACACCACCCGATGGATCGTGGTCACCGTTTTTATGGCGTGCTGATTAACACCCTGTGCGAAAAGTACGGCATTACCGGCCGGGTGATCTATATCCACGATCTCTCCCTGCCTGCGCTGCTGACCCATACCCGGGGCGTGATCACCGTCAACAGCACTGCGGGGCTGTCGGCGCTGATCCACAACAAGCCGCTGAAGGTGATGGGCAAAGCGCTGTACGACATCGAAGGCTTAACCTGGCAGGGGCCGTTGAACCAGTTCTGGCAATCGAACTTCGCCCCTGACAAAAAGCTGTTCCAGCGTTTTCGTACCCATCTGCTCTATCACACGCAGATCAACGCCGTGTTTTACGGAAAGTCCGACTGGCTCAACGTCCCCACAGCACTCCCCTTACCGGAAACCCTCACCGATTCCGAACCCGAACATTAATTCGCTAAGCGCCGGGGAAATTGCCCCGGCGGATCCGATCTGCCCCTCGCTTTTATCCCCTCGTTGCAAAAATCCCTAATGTTTATCCCAAACCTGGCCGTTATAACCTAAGACAAATTTATATGCTGAATCCTGCACTGACATATTTTGTCAGCCTGCACCGGCATAATTCACAGCAATGTTTTAGTTCACGGGAAAGCTTATATGACAATTCCGACCAGGAGTCGCTCGGCTGAAAGGTTGGTTGATATTCTGCTGGAGCTTCATTTACACGGCGCGGTTAACCGCCAGGCATTGATGCATAAATTTAATATTACAGAGCGCACCGTCTATCGCGATCTGAATGCACTTTCGCCCATTGTGGAGCACACCGGAGACGGGCAGTACCGGCTTATTCATGCCCCGCAGGGTCACGCCGGTCAGGGGCTGCACCATGTCATTGCTAACTTCCTGAATGTGGATGATTATTTCCCTGAAAAAGGGCGAGATTTCTGGGAGAAACTGGGGACGAGAGCGGAGGAAAACCATATTATGATCCTCGGTAATGATGCCGAGCGAAAAGAAAAATGGGATATCCACGCCCAGCTCGCAGCCTTTGAAAAGGCGATTAAGAGCCAGCAGGTTTGCCAGATCCTCTATAAAGGCAAGACGCGACAGGTTAATCCTTATAAAGTAATTAACAAAAAGAACATATGGTATTTACAAGCCACCGAAGACGGCAGATTGAAATCGTTTTCTTTAAGCCTG
This sequence comes from Leclercia adecarboxylata, assembly GCF_023639785.1. NCBI lineage: Bacteria > Pseudomonadati > Pseudomonadota > Gammaproteobacteria > Enterobacterales > Enterobacteriaceae > Leclercia > Leclercia adecarboxylata. Next base: position 569,165 of record NZ_CP098325.1, on the reverse strand, counting down.
ATCCAGTGGCTGGATATTTTTAGCGACACCTTCACGCCGGATAACGACACTCTCGAATTACTGGAAAAAAATCCCGACCCGTGGGTCAGCGAAGAGACATTCGAAGTGGATGTCCTTATTCCCGCCGCCATTGCGCACTATTTTAAACGGCGCGATCTGCTGCCCGGCCAGGAACTTCTGGCGGAAGACAAAAACGGGATCACCCTGCGCTGCCATGCGGCCCATGAAAACCAGATCCTGCCCCTGCTCTTCTACTGGCTGCCTAACATTCAGGTGCTGGAACCCGCCTGGCTAAAGCAGAAGTTCGTTGCCACCCTGGAAACCTATCTGACTGAAGTGGCGTGATCCGCTTCACACAATTCCCCCCACCGACGGCGAGCCTGAACCACTCGCCCTCGCTGTTGACCGTTCATCCCGCCATATAACCACTCACCGATTTACCTTCCTTTACACGCGCAAGGCTCTGGCAAGATCGCCGCAGCATTAACCAACATCTCTCACAGCGAACCCTGACGCTTTTTCATCTAAAAACCAGGTCTTATTATGGATATCAAAAAACTACTTAAGCACGTTCCCTGGCTGCTGCTCGGGATCCTCGGTGCCTGTTGTCTGGCCGTCGTCGCCCTGCGCCGCGGTGAGCACATCAGCGCCCTGTGGATCGTCGTGGCCTCCGTGTCGGTCTATCTGGTGGCGTACCGCTACTACAGTCTCTACATCGCGCAGAAGGTCATGAAACTCGACCCGACCCGCGCGACCCCGGCGGTCATTAACAATGACGGCCTGAACTATGTGCCAACCAACCGCTACGTGCTGTTTGGTCACCACTTTGCGGCCATTGCTGGCGCGGGTCCGCTGGTCGGCCCGGTTCTGGCGGCGCAGATGGGCTACCTGCCGGGTACCCTGTGGCTGCTCGCGGGCGTGGTGCTGGCGGGTGCCGTGCAGGACTTTATGGTGCTGTTTATCTCTTCTCGCCGTAACGGCGCGTCTCTCGGTGAGATGATCAAAGAAGAGATGGGCCGCGTGCCGGGCACCATTGCCCTGTTCGGCTGTTTCCTGATCATGATCATCATCCTGGCGGTGCTGGCGCTGATCGTGGTGAAAGCGCTGGCGGAAAGCCCGTGGGGCGTGTTCACCGTCTGCTCAACCGTGCCGATTGCGCTGTTCATGGGGATCTACATGCGATTCCTGCGTCCTGGCCGCGTGGGTGAAGTGTCGGTGATCGGTATCGTGCTGCTGGTGGCGTCCATTTACTTCGGCGGCGTGATCGCCCACGACCCGTACTGGGGCCCGGCGCTGACCTTTAAAGACACCACCATCACCTTCGTGCTGGTTGGCTACGCCTTTGTCTCTGCCCTGTTGCCGGTATGGCTGATCCTGGCCCCGCGCGACTACCTGGCGACCTTCCTGAAAATCGGGGTGATCGTCGGTCTGGCGATCGGTATCGTGATCATCAACCCTGAGCTGAAAATGCCTGCGGTGACCCAGTACGTTGACGGTACCGGTCCACTATGGAAAGGCGCGCTGTTCCCGTTCCTGTTTATCACCATCGCCTGCGGCGCGGTCTCTGGCTTCCACGCCCTGATTGCTTCCGGCACCACGCCTAAACTGCTGGCGAACGAAACCGACGCGCGGTTTATCGGCTACGGCGCAATGCTGATGGAGTCTTTCGTGGCCATCATGGCGCTGGTGGCGGCGTCCATCATCGAGCCGGGTCTCTACTTCGCAATGAACACCCCGCCAGCTGGCCTGGGCATCACCATGCCAAACCTGCATGAGATGGGCGGGGACAATGCGGCGCTGATTATGGCGCAGCTGAAAGACGTGAGCGCCCACGCGGCGGCAACCGTCAGCTCCTGGGGCTTTGTGATCTCTCCTGAGCAGATCATGCAGACCGCGAAAGACATCGGCGAACCTTCGGTTCTGAACCGTGCCGGTGGCGCACCAACCCTGGCGGTCGGTATCGCCCACGTGTTCCACAAAGTACTGCCATGGGCGGACATGGGCTTCTGGTACCACTTCGGTATTCTGTTCGAGGCGCTGTTTATCCTCACCGCGCTGGACGCCGGTACCCGTGCTGGCCGCTTTATGCTGCAGGATCTGCTGGGTAACTTCGTGCCGTTCCTGAAGAAAACCGACTCGCTGGTAGCGGGCATCCTGGGCACGGCGGGCTGCGTTGGCCTGTGGGGTTATCTGCTGTATCAGGGCGTTGTCGACCCGCTGGGCGGCGTGAAGAGCCTGTGGCCGCTGTTCGGTATCTCTAACCAGATGCTGGCGGCGGTAGCCCTGGTGCTCGGCACCGTGGTGCTGGTGAAGATGAAGCGCACCAGATACATCTGGGTGACCGTGGTGCCAGCCCTGTGGCTGCTGCTCTGCACCACCTGGGCGCTGGGCCTGAAACTGTTCAGCACCAACCCGCAGCTGGAAGGCTTCTTCTTCATGGCGAACCAGTACAAAGAGAAGATTGCCGCCGGCGGCGGTGAGCTGACTGCCCAGCAGATTGCCAACATGAACCATATCGTGGTGAACAACTACACCAACGCGGGTCTGAGCATTCTGTTCCTGGTGGTGGTCTACAGCATCATCTTCTACGGCATCAAAACCTGGATGAAAGTGCGTAACGCCGACGCTCGTACGGACAAAGAGACCCCGTACGTACCGGTCCCGGAAGGCGGCGTGAAGACCTCTTCACACCATTAATCCGCAAACATCCCCTCACCCTAACCCTCTCCCCAAAGGGGAGAGGGGACGATTCCACCCTCTCCCCTCTGGGGAGAGGGCCGGGGTGAGGGGTGCTTTTCTGTCTGGAACCCACAATGTTTGGTAACTTAGGCGAAGCAAAAAAATACCTCGGTCAGGCGGCGAAAATGCTGATTGGCATTCCGGACTATGACAACTACGTTGAGCATATGAAGACCAACCATCCGGATAAACCCTACATGACCTATAACGAATTCTTCCGCGAGCGTCAGGAAGCGCGCTACGGCGGAGGTGGCGAAGGCGGCGTACGCTGCTGCTAAAGGAGAAACCATGACACCGATCGCAGTTACCCTACTCACCGGCTTTCTCGGCGCGGGCAAAACCACCCTGCTGCGCCACATCCTCAACGAACAGCACGGCTTCAAAATCGCGGTTATCGAAAACGAGTTTGGTGAAGTCTCGGTGGACGACCAGCTGATCGGCGATCGCGCCACCCAGATCAAAACCCTGACCAACGGCTGCATCTGCTGCACCCGTTCTAACGAGCTGGAAGACGCCCTGCTCGACCTGCTCGACAGCCGCGATCGGGGTGAGATCGACTTTGACCGCCTGGTGATTGAGTGCACCGGCATGGCCGACCCCGGCCCGATTATTCAGACCTTTTTCTCCCACGAGATCCTCTGCCAGCGCTACCTGCTGGACGGCGTGATCGCCCTGGTCGACGCGGTGCACGCCGACGACCAGATGAACCAGTTCACCATCGCCCAGTCCCAGGTAGGCTACGCCGACCGCATTCTGCTGACCAAAACCGACGTGGCGGGCGAGAGCGCTAAACTGCGCGAGCGCCTGACGCGCATCAACTCCCGCGCGCCGATCTATACCGTCACCTTTGGCGATATCGACCTGTCTCAGCTGTTCAACACCAACGGCTTTATGCTGGAAGAGAACGTCACCACTAAACCACGTTTCCACTTTATGGCCGACAAACAAAACGACGTCTCCTCGATTGTCGTCGAGCTGGACTACCCGGTGGATATCAGCGAAGTTTCCCGGGTGATGGAGAACCTGCTGCTGTCGTTTGCCGACAAACTGCTGCGCTACAAAGGGATGCTGTGGATCGACGGCGAGCCAAACCGCCTGCTGTTCCAGGGCGTGCAGCGCCTGTACAGCGCCGACTGGGATCGCCCCTGGGGCGACGAACAGCCGCACAGCGTAATGGTGTTTATCGGCATCGAGCTGCCGGAAGAGGAGATCCGCGCCGGGTTCGCGGGGTTGTGTAAATAGCCGCACAGACTGTCCCCTCTCCCCTGTGGGGAGAGGGTCAGGGTGAGGGGGAAAACGCCTATCGGCGGATCACCACCAGCTTCTGGTTCACAAACTCTTTAATCCCCAGATCCGACAGCTCACGCCCGTAGCCGGAACGCTTCACGCCGCCAAAGGGCAGCTCTGCGGCGGTATCGGTAAGCCAGTTGATCCACACCATCCCGGTCTCGATGCTCGAGGCCATCTTCCTGGCGCGATCGGTGTCTTTACTGAAGATCGCGCCGCCCAGACCGTAGTGTGAGTCGTTGGCGAGTTTTACCGCCTCCTCATCGTTTTTCACCACGTAGATCTGCGCCACCGGGCCGAAGAACTCTTCGAAGTATGCCGGGTTATCGCGGGTGATATTGGTCAGGATGGTCGGCTCAAAGAAGCTGCCCTCACGCTGCACCGGTTTACCGCCGTAGTGCAGCGTCGCGCCGTTTTTCACCGCCTCTTCAACCTGTCTGGTCAGGGTTTCCAGCGCCTCTTTTGAGGAGAGCGGCCCCAGTCTGGTGCTCTCATCCAGCGGATCGCCGATCTTCACCTGCTTAAAGGCTTCAGTGTATTTTTCCAGGAACTGGTCCGCGATTTTCTCGTGGAGAATAAAGCGCTTGGCCGCGGTACAGACCTGCCCGGCGTTGGCAAGGCGCGCGTTGACGCCAGTTTTCACCGCCTTCTCCAGGTCGGCATCGTCCAGTACCACGAAGACGTCGTTACCGCCCAGTTCGAGAGTCGACTTTTTGATGTGCTTCGCTGCCTGGGCCGCCACCACGCTACCGGCCTTTTCAGACCCGGTGAGCGCCGCGCCCTGCACGCGATCGTCAGCAATGATATTCGCTACCTGATCGGAAGAGATAAACAGGTTGGTCCAGGCCCCGTCCGGGGCACCGGCTTCGCGCACCAGATGGGCGAAGGTTTCAGCGCAGTGCGGCACGATGCTGGCATGCTTGGCGATCACCGGGTTACCCGCCGCCAGGTTCGGGGCCAGCACGCGCATCAGCTGGTAATAGGGGAAGTTCCACGGCTCCACGGCCATCACTACGCCAATGGGGTGATGCTCTACCCACGCTTCACCAAGTTCGGACGGGTATTTCACCGGGGCGAGGTGCTGCTTCGCGTTATCCGCATAGTAGCGGGCGATCTGCGCGCAGAGTTTCACCTCGCCGCGGCTCTGGGCTATAAGTTTCCCCATCTCCACGCTGGCGATTTTTGCCAGCTCTTCGGAACGGGAATCAATGAGATCCGCCAGCTTGTGCAGCACCGCCAGGCGCTTGTCGATGCTGCCTTTTGACCAGTCGGAATGGTAGAGCGCATCGGCCGTTTTCAGCGCCGCTTCGACGTCAGCATCAGTATGAGAAGGATATTCTTTGATGAGTTTGTTGTTGGCAGGATTCACTGTCTGATAGGCCATTGTTGCCTCCTTTTTTACCGCTTGGGGTATTAAGGGTAGTCAAAATAGCTGGGTATGAAGGTAAAGTTGGGTATAAAAGGGGGGCCCCCCGGAGGGGGCACGTTTTTGTCGAGTACAAGGCACTCATGCTACACAGTATTCGTTCCAGCTATCTTTAAAGACGATGTTTCCGTCAACATACTTCCATTGTATAGACTCGTAGCGAAGCTCAATGTTTTCTAAATGTGTTCCAGTACCAGAGCCCGGATGGAGGCTGGGAGTGATACCCGTGATTTTTACGTTCTCCATAAAGATATTAAAATATTCGGCCTCTTTACCTGCATCTACTATTTGATACATTTTTATTTCTGCTGATTTGAAGGTATAGCCGCGACTGATAGCGCGATATAAAACAGGAGTTACCCGGTCAAACTCTTTTTGGAACAATATTGGCGTATGGATACGTGTACCGGTTAACTTCCCCGTATTTGAATCTGTTGGAATAGTCATGTGATGTGATAATGACTTTATCTCGATAGATCCTACTCGCCCCAGGACGCAGCATCCGCCGACGACAGGAGACCCATTTTCATCTGTTAACCATAAATAAGCTGGATTGGACATATTTTTCCCTGTATTCAATCTTTCCTGTTACGATAATTTTCTAACATATCGACGACTTTCGAGCATATGTAGAATAAGACCAACCATATAGCAGCACAAACAAATTTCATAGGCCACGCGACAGGCAGCATGATGCACATTACCAGGCCACCTATAAATAATAATGACTCAATGAAACTCCAGATAAAAATAACACCTGATGAAAGCTTGCGTAAAAACCCCTTGAAGAACGAAGAGAAACATTCTTTAATTGACATTTAATTTACTCTCAACGATCTCTATTATTTTATTGAAGTAGGGCTGCCCCAGTTGATTAGCTATATGAATTGCTTCGACAAAGGGTTTTACAACAGGCTCAAAAAGGAAATAGGAAAGATCGTAATCATGTGGACGAAGTAATTGATAAATTTCAGGCGCTTCGATAGCCAACTCTTCTGACACACTTATAGAACGCTCAGACATCCCTCCGACAAGTAAAAGCAGGGTGACCTTACCGATCCAGCCTTTCGCTGACGCAGCGCCAATAAATGAAATACGAGTCAGAACTGCGGCTCCTATAGACGTGATAATTTTCGCAGTGACCAAGCGACCAGCGACGGATGAAACAACACCGCGATAAACACTGTTTTGCTGGCTTATAGTGAGATATTGATTAAATCTTTCAAAGATTAACTCAACTGCGTTTGTAATGTGATCATAATTCAATATATCGTTATGAATAGCCTCCGCCATACGGATTCGTTCTGCCTGGTGTTTAGAACGAGAATCTGTATCAAAATAACCTATGGCAAGATATCCAAGGTCAAGAGGGACTGTAAGCGCGCCATTAATCAAGCCAGGAATAACACCCGGTGATATAATTATATCAACTATTCGGTTAGCGACCTTTTTCACATCATCCGTAGCTAAATCTCCAGTAAAGATAGCCGTATCCACCATGATATCTATCTCCTTTTAATTACCCTTAGGATTTATATCACTTCATTCGCCTTAAACAAATAATTATTTTCGAGCTAAAAATAACATTCACATTATCTATAAATAAATTATATCACCAAAATTAGCCATATGTGTTTTACTATTTTGGGTAGTTAAAATAGTTGGATATCAAACGGGGCTATCAAGAAATAGAAAAAGCAAACCTGCACACACTTTATAGCCCCGGTAAGCCCAGCGCCACCGGGGGAATACTACCGAGGTTAAATCTTGTTTTGATCGCGAAGCATCGCTTCCCGCAGGATGGCATTCAGGCGGGTCTGATAACCTTTCCCCGGACGTTTAAGCCACTCCATAACATCAGCATCAATACGCACTGAAGCCTGCATTTTCAGAGGGCGATAAAATTTGCCGCGTACTGCCTCAGCCCACTGTTCATCGGATGTTTCAGAAATGTCACTGTAGTCGATTTCGTCATCTGCCTTTTGAGCCAGTGCATTGAGTTCAGCTTCTCGTTCTGAATCTGGCTGGGCGACTTCACCGCGCTTATGTTTAATGATGCTCATAAAGATTCCTCTCTTTCAGACTTGCCTTACGGGCGCTAATAACGCGAATAATTTCCGCCCCACTTTCAAAACGAACGGTATGCACGGCAACAATCACCACAACACCATTGTTGGCATAGTCTATCCCTTCAGTTTTGTATATACAAAAAAGCATATACAAATTGAATGACGATTACTCATACATTCTTCAACCAGTCAGCAAACCAGGGAGCATGCTCGAAGAAAAAGTGAAATGCATGCCAGCAGCTACCTGATACTATGAGGCGACTCGCATTCCCTATCATGCTATAACCCCCATACCCCTCACACCGGTAGCCGCCATGACCCAGACCCGCCACGTCAATCAGACCTTTATCCGCCAGCCCGGCGTGGAGCTGCGCAGTACCTGGCAGAGCACGCAGGCCTATAAGCGTCACAGCCATGCCCAGCTTTCCATTGGCGCTATTCTTGAGGGACAAACCTGCTGCACCTGCAACGGCGAGCCGTTCACCCTCTATCCCGGCGATGTGATTGTTATTCCGGCCCACATGGCTCACAGCTGTAACCCCGTTGAGGGGCAACCCCGCAGCTATCACATGCTTTATCTCGATACAGATATTGAGCCCGCCATGCAGGTGATCCGCAATGAGGCGCTTTTCCGCCAGTATCTTGCTGTGGTTGACACCCTGTCGCCCGGGGCTATTAACGCCCTGCTCTCCGGGCTGGCAGAAAACAGCGCCCCGCCTGAGGCGCTTCGTCCCTCCAGCCTTGCCCTGTTGCAGACGTTACGCCACAGCCTGCAGGCACCGCCCTCGCTGGATACGTTGGCCCGGCGCTTTTCACTGCGTAAAGAGACGCTTATCAGAACCTTTAAGCAGGATACCGGCCTGACGCCCGGCACTTTCCTGGCCATCTCCCGGGTCGAGTTTGCCAAAGCCCGTCTGCGTGCCGGGGATGATATCGCGGACGTCAGCTACCAGAGCGGCTTTGCCGATCAGAGCCACTTCCATAAAACCTTTGTCAGCTACGCTGCCGCCACGCCGCGCCAGTACGCCACGGGGCGATCAATATCTGACAATAAGTAGCGCCCGCACTTTTGTAGCCTGACCTCAGATTTACTGATGAGGTCACTATGGAACTTATTACCACGCTCTTTCCGCCCGCGTTTCTCGCCCTCGCGCTGGCGCATTTTGTCGCCCTGCTCAGCCCCGGCCCGGACTTCTTTTTGCTGATGGGGTTTGCCGCCCGGCATCGCCTGCGCGGCAGCGCCGGGCTGTGCGTGGGCATCGCCCTGGGCAACGGGCTCTACATCCTGCTGGTGATCCTCGGCTGGCGCGCGCTGCGCCAGTTCACCCTGCTTTTTAACGTCATTGAGCTACTGGGTGCCCTGTATCTGCTGTGGATCGGCTGGCATCTGATCCACAGCCGCGCCCGCCCCCTGACGCTGGATAATGCGCAGACGGAGCGTCCCGGCCTACGCAGGCAGCTCCTGCTTGGCCTGGGATCGGCGGTATTAAATCCGAAAAATGCGCTCTTTTATCTGGCGCTGATGACCGCCCTGCTCGGGCCAGATGTCACCCTGCTCCAGCAGTCGGTCAGCGGCATCTGGATGGTGACGGTAGTGCTGGCGTGGGATCTGGCGGTGGTGTCGGTCATCGCGTTGCCTGCCGTTCAGCGGCGGCTGAGCAACCACATCTGGAAGATAGAGCGCGCGGCGGGGGCAGTGCTGATCGCGTTTGGCGGCTGGATCCTGTGGCAATTTTTTTACCTTCTTGCCGCTTCCCTCTATCCTTAACCCTATGGAAAAACTCGCTGAACTCAAACGCGCCAAGCTGCTGGCGCTGTCACTGCTGCTGATTGCCGCCGCGACCTTTATCGCCACCCTGTTCCTGCCCCAGACCTTCTGGGTACGCGGGGTAAAGGCCATTGCCGAAGCGGCGATGGTGGGCGCCCTGGCGGACTGGTTTGCCGTGGTGGCCCTCTTTCGCCGGGTGCCGATCCCGTTTATTTCGAAACATACCGCAATTATCCCGCGCAATAAGGACCGTATTGGCGACAATCTCGGCCAGTTCGTGCAGGAGAAATTTCTCGATACTCAGTCCCTGGTCGCGCTTATCCGCAAGCACGAACCGGCGCTGCTCATCGGCAACTGGTTCAGCAAGCCGGAGAATGCCCAGCGCGTGGGGCAGCATATCATGCAGGTGATGAGCGGGTTCCTGGAGCTGACCGACGACGGGCGCATTCAGCGCATGCTGAAACGGGCGGTGCACAAGGCGCTGGATAAGGTCGATTTCAGCGAAACCAGCGCCGCGATGCTGGAGAGCATGACCAAGAACAACCGTCACCAGGTGCTGCTGGATGCGGTGATTAACCGCATGATCACCCTCCTGCAGCGTGACAGCACCCGCGATTTTATCGCCGCGCAGATCGTCCACTGGCTGAAGACCGAGCACCCGCGTAAGGCGATGATTTTGCCCACCGAGTGGCTGGGGGATCAGAGCGCCGAGCTGGTGTCCAATGCGGTGAACGCCATTCTGGATGACGTCAGCCACGACCGCACCCATCAGATCCGCCAGGCCTTTGACAGGGCGGTGCTGAAACTGGTGGATAACCTGAAAAACGATCCGGAAACCGCGGCCAAAGCCGAGAACATCAAAACCTATCTGAAGAACGACGAGGCCTTTAACCGCTATCTGGGCGAGATGTGGGCCGACCTGCGCCAGTGGCTGAAGGCCGATATGCAGCGCGACGACTCCCGCGTGAAGCAGCGCCTCGCCAACGCCGGGCTGTGGTTCGGTGAAACTCTGGTGGCGGACAGCAACCTGCGCGCCTCGCTGAACGAACATCTCGAGCAGGCGGCGCACCGCGTGGCGCCCGATTTTGCCCGCTTCCTCACCCGCCACATCAGCGACACGGTCAAAGGCTGGGATGCGAAGGATATGTCCCGCCAGATTGAGCTGAACATCGGCAAGGACCTGCAGTTTATCCGCGTCAACGGCACCCTGGTGGGCGGCACTATCGGGCTGATTTTGTTCCTGCTGTCAACTATCCCGGCGTTTCTCCACTGAGCCCTGAGGCGGGTTAATCACGTAGCGGGTAGGGCCAAAACAGTTGAGAAACAGGTGCATCAGGAACACCATCGTCAGGGTCGCCACCAGCGCCACCGTCACCGAAACGATGCGGTAGAGATCGCTGAACACCAGGTCGCCGTCCGGGTGCATGTTCTGGCCAAACATAATGCCGATGGTGGTAATACTGGCAAAACCGACCCCGGCGCCCACCTTCTCCATGACGTGCAGGCGGGCGCCAAACGCCAGCCCGAGACCAATCAGCGGCATCATCAGCAGCATGTGGCTGCTGTGATCGTAGAGCACCAACTGCACCAGCAGAATATAGAGACAGCCGAGCACCACCCCGACCACGCGCCACAGGGAGCTCATCACCGCGCCGCGATAGTGCATCGGGAAGAGGATCAGGATCCCCGCCATCAGCGCCGACAGCGAATCGCTGAGATCGCTTATCTGGAACACCACAAAAATCAGCGTCGCCACGCTGCCGGAGAGCAGCGATTCATGGCGCACCCGGGCGGCGTCCTTCTCCAGCCGTGGCGGCGGCGTGCGTGGCTCAACGTCCGGCAGCAGGTAGTGCATCAGCGCGCTTAAGCATACCGCCATCACGCTGGCTTCGAGGTTGGAGAACAGCAGCGTGTGCCAGTTGGTGGTGGGATAGCTCATAAAGTTGAGCATGGTGCTCTGACACACTACCCCCATCGAGCCAAACAGGAACAGCGGCCCCTGGCTCATAAAGCGAAAACGCATCACGTAGAGACCGAACACCACCAGGGTCATTATCACCGGCCACTGTGCCAGATAGCCGATGATGAACACCATTTCGATACAGTTCAGCGCCGAGCTAAACACAAACTGTTTTGCCACGTGGCGGTTAAACACCGGCACCAGCGACAGGAGCATGATCGGGTAGATCACGAAAAAGACGCCGTAGCTGGTGTTGTAGAAACTCGACACGCTGAGGGCAATCATCCCGGCAAAGACGATGCGCAGCGTCTGGCGAAAGTCGTTGGCGCTGTAGACGATGTTGCCGTGCGGGGTAAAGACCCGCGCCAGAGTGTTAATAGACATAATCAATACACATAGTGCAGCAGGCTGACGAGGTGGATCTGCATGCCGGAGAAGAAGCGGGCAAACGGACCTTCACTGTTATAAAGCTGCACGGTCGCGCGCGCCCCGGTGGGCAGGTGCTTCGGCAGCGGCTCATCCAGCGCCACGTGAATGCGCATGCGCTGGGCGTCACGCACCCAGCGGTTCGAACTCTCCGGCTCCGACAGTTGGCCGTTCACCGCTTCCTGCCCGGCCAGAATACCGGCGTCGCTGCTGGTGACATGGGCGCGGAAAACGTGGCCCGGGAAGGCGTCAAACACCACCGCGGCGTCGGTGCCCTGGCGGGTATGGCGCAGGCTCTTTTCGCGGAAATCGGCGACGATATCGCTCTGGTTGTTCACCAGCGCCAGCGCCGCCGTACCGGAGGAGGCATAAAAGCCGGGGCTCAGTTGCACGTTGCTGACCGTGCCGTCCGCTTCGGCGTAGATCTTCGTCCAGCCCAGATTCAGCTCGGCCTCTTCCAGCGCGTTACGGTATTTTTGCAGCGTCACGTTACGCTTTTCATCGCGCTCGCCGCGCTCAATGCGCAGCTGGTGGATATTAGCTTCCAGATTGGCGACGGCCTGCTCGCTGCTCTGCCAGGTGGTGCGGACTTTATCCAGATCCGCCCGGGAGACGTTCTGCAGGGTGCTGAGTTTCTGATAACGATCGAAGGTGACTTTGTCGTTACGGGCGGTGAGCTGGGCGGTTTTCAGGTTCGCCTGAGCCGCGACAATTTGCGCGTCGAGCTGCTGGTTGGCGAGGCGGGCCTGCTCCAGCGCGATCTGCGCCGCGTCCACCTTATTGCGGAACGGGGTCGGATCGAGTTCAAACAGCAGATCGCCCTTCTTCACCTGGCTGTTGTTGTGCACGTGTACCGCCGCCACATAGCCGGAGACGCGGGCGGAAACCGGCGTGACCACGCGCATCACAGTGGAGTCCGGCGTCAGCGGGATCCAGATATCGGCGATAATGAAATAGACAAACATCAGCAGGAAAGAGGCAATACTTACCCTTACCCAGCGGGCAAACTTTTGTTCAGGGGTCATGATTATTCGGTCTTGTTATCTTCTTCGCGGATTGTCCGCAGATTGCAGGCGATTTGATTGAGTGTGGCGCTGAAAATCTCGAGATGCGCCGGGGCGATATTCTGCGATACCCGCTCCTGGAATGTCTCGATAACCTGCGTCAGGGTTTTCAGCACCGCATTACCCTCGGGTGTGAGGGTCAGCAGCCGGATACGCTTGTCATAAGGCGATGTGGTGCGCAGCAGGTAGCCCTGCTTTTCCAGCTGTGAAAGGGTGCGCATCAGCGGCGGCAGTTCAATGCCCTGCACCTCCGCCAGTTCGCTCACCGAGACGTTATCCCCCAGTTGCTTTAGCTGCATCATCACCGTCCAGCTCGACTGGGTTAACCCGGTATCGAGAATGGCATCGTCAATCACCGCGCGCCACTGGCGCACAATCATTGCCATCCGCATGCCCATCGGGCGGCGGCAGAACAGATCTTCTTCACGCATGGGGGATCCTCGCTTCACACGCTGAGAAGATAATAGTTATCAGGGTAAGTATCAAGAAACGAGGATCTTAAGAGCAGGAATTGCGAAAGTGCGGACGTATTTTGCAGAGAAGTGCTTCTTGCAGAGAGCCATTTTCTCTTCGCTATCGGCAATCTCGCTCAGGTTCAATAGCGCTATTTCCAGACTTTTTATGCCCTAATCATTCTTTAAATACCGTTTTCTTTCAGTATTAAATGCATTAATCAAATTTTTTATACAACCCTGTGAGACTGGTCACGTCAAACTTACGATAAATATTACGTCGATGATGACTCACGGTTTTGCCGGTTACATTCAGATAGCGCGTGATCTCTTTATTCTTTTTTCCCGACACAATGTAGGGCAGTAGCATGCTCTCCATTTTGGTTAAATATTGTTCTTTCTCGATTTGATGCCAGCGCGCATTTTTAAAAATAGTCACCGGCTGCTCTTCCTGCGCAAAGTGGGCAAGACACGCGCGTAATGTGCGCACGGCGTTTTTACAGTCAATGGTGTAATCTGCGATAGTGTTAATGAGAATATTTTCAATCGTGCTGGCGTAGCAGACATCGCGGGTAATAAAAATAAAATAGCTCTGCTCGTAACGATTTTTCACCTCCAGCAGGGCATTCAGTACTTTGATATCAGACTGACCATAATCCACCACAATAGCTTTGGTGTTTACCAGTTCCTCTTTTGTTGCGTCGGTAATATCATCCAGATAAAGCACGCGCTGAAATGAAGGTGAATCGCTCATGAGCTGAGCGGCCAGCATTGAAAACCCCTCCTGAAAATATCGACAGGATGTTAATACTATGATCATTGTCTATATCCCTATCATCGCTGAGGATTCAGCCATCATCATCGAGAATGTAATAATTTTCAATTAACACTTTTCCCGACAACCATAGGAATAGTCCTAACTCACCCCCCATTTCTTTGTTCCTTACCTGATTAAAAAAGTATTTCAGGGGGGGTATATAAGGTAATTAAAGGAAGATCCCCGGCGTATAAAGCTGCGCCATTCGCACAGGTTGCGCCGCTCTTTTTTTTAATCAAAAAGAGATCTGTTTCTCACATCATGAGAATAGGGACGCATTCCATATTTTTTTTCATAAAATAAAAAAAGGGTGGCAAAGGAATATAGAATCCGACGGCGCTGCAGGCTACCAGATCGGTATAACGCTGCGAAATCTGGGCTGACAAGCCGCGCCCCACGCTTATCATTCAGCCATAATGCATTGTTATTAAACTAATTTTTGCAAAGCACATCGTCAAGGGAGCTGTATTCTCGTAACGCGATTTACGCAGTATAAGTGGAATAGGTTATTGCCGGATTGTGAAATATCTTTCAGACACAAGGTCAACAATATCTGAAGAAGAGATTGAGTTCGATAAGAAAAATATATCCAGAAACAGACCAGTTTCGGTATAATTATTTTATTTTAACGCCAAGCCAGCCCCCCCATAAAAATAAATCATATGCTGTAATTCCCGAAAGACTAAACAGGTTAGTGAAGTTAATCTTTTCAGCCAGGTTAATTAACATGGGAATAATAATACTAAATTTTCACTTAAGACATTCTTTAGTCAAAATATTCCAGCGGCAAATCAATCATAAATTAAATATAATTAACATGAATTAAAACGCGACATGTGTGTTTGCGCCTAACGATAAGGCGAACTGCCGGGTAGCGCTGGGCATACCCGGCGGCGTTTTTAACCGAGGAGCGACTTCGGCTCCACAAACGCGCTGATGCCCCACGCGCCCATCTCGCGCCCCACGCCGGAATGCTTAAATCCACCAAACGGCGCTTTTGGCTCGTGGGCAAGGGTGTTCACCAGCACGCGCCCTGCGTGGATCTGCGCCGCCACCCGACGGGCGCGATCCGCATCCCCACCCAACACCATCGCGCTCAAACCGTATTCGGTATCGTTGGCAATGGCGATGGCCTCTGCTTCATCGCGATAAGGGATCACGCACAGCACCGGGCCAAAAATCTCTTCCCGGGCGATGGCCATCTGGTTATGCACATCGCTAAACAGCGTCGGACGGACAAACCAGCCATCCCGGGTGCCCTCGGGCCGCCCTTCCCCGCCCGCCAGCAAGCTCGCCCCTTCCGCCAGCCCTTTCTGTATGTACCCCTGCACCCGCTGCCACTGTTTCTCACTTACCATCGGCCCGACCTCGGTGGCCGGATCGCGCGGGTCTCCCGACTGCACCGCCGCGATGGCCCGGGCCAGCGCCTGCTCGATTTCAGCCTTACGCGACTGCGGCACCAGAATGCGCGTTCCGGCCACGCACGCCTGGCCGCTGTTCATCAGCCCGGCCTGCACCGCCAGCGGAACAGCCTGCGACAAATCGGCATCATCCAGCACGACCGTCGGTGATTTACCGCCTAACTCCAGCGTGACGCGGGTAAAGTTCTCCGCCGCGTTGCGCAGGATCGCTTTGCCGGTCCGGGTCGAACCGGTGAAGGAGATTTTTGCCACATGGGGATGGCGGCTTATCGTCTCCCCTACCGTGTCGCCGCGCCCGGTCACGATGTTAAACACCCCCGGCGGCAGTTCCGCCGCGTGCAGCGCCTCGGTCACTATCTGCGTCTGGAGGGCGCTCATCTCGCTGGGCTTGATCACCGCAGTGCAGCCTGCGGCCAGCGCCGCCGCCAGTTTACCGCAGATAAAGCCCGCATCGCTGTTCCACGGGGTGATGAGCCCGGCAACGCCCAGCGGGATCATCTCGACTTTGGCCGCACCCGCGACGGTCGTAAATTCAAACGCCTCCAGCGCGTCAATGGCCTGGGCGATCACCTGCGCCGGATAGCTCGCCATCCACGCCGAGCGCGACGCGGGGGCGCCATACTCCTCAATCACCGCCTCGAGCAGGTCGTCGTGGCGGGCGGCTACCGCATCGTGCATCCGTTGCAGGGCGGCAATACGCACCTGCTTTGTGGTTTTAGCCCACGCCGGAAACGCGGCTCTGGCTGCGGCGATAGCGCGTTCGGCATCCACCGCGTCGGCCAGACGTACCTGGCCGATGACGCGCGCCGTCGCCGGGTTATACAGATCGAAGCGCTCGCTGCCATGTGGGGTGACAAATTCACCGTTGATATAAATCTGTTCGATGTGATGCATAACGACCTCCTCAGACTGGATGCAGACAGTCTGGCACGCCTTCTCCATCACGATAATCCACGCTATGCTGCAAAGGTTATTTCGATTTTCAGGATAATCTATGCACCGTTCAGGACTGACAGAGCTGGAAGTGGTGATGGCCGTTGTGCGTCGGGGCAGTTTTCGCGCCGCCGCCCAGGAGCTGGGAATGTCGGCCACCGCCGCAAGTAACGCCGTGGCCGGGCTGGAAAGCCGCCTGCAGACGCGCCTGTTTCACCGCACCACCCGCAGCGTGGCGCTCACCGAGGCGGGACAGCGCTTTGTGGCGCGCGTCGGCCCGGCGCTGCAGGAGATCCGCCAGGCCAGCATTGAGATCCACAGCGATGCCGACGAACCCGCAGGCACCCTGCGTCTGAATGTGCCGAATAACGTGGGAACCCTGTTCCTGGACGAGCTGCTGATCGACTATATGATCCGCTACCCGAAAATGCGCGTCGAGGCGGTGAGCGAAGCGCGGATGATCGATATCGTGGCGGAAGGCTACGACGCCGGGGTGCGTCTGGCGGAGTCGGTCCCCCAGGACATGATCGCCATCAGGCTCACCCCCGACATCCGTCAGCTCATCACCGCCACCCCGGACTATTTTGCCCGTCATGGCACGCCACACTCACCGGACGACCTGCTGCAACATCAGGGGATCGGCATGCGGATGGCGCACGGCGGGATCTATCGCTGGGAGCTGGAGCGCCGCGGAGAGCAGATTGCCCTGGCGGTGCCGCCGCGTTTTGCCACTTCGGATCTGTTTGCCTCGATCCGGGCGGTAAAAGCCGGTCTGGGGGTAGGATTTTTACCGGAACTCTATATTCAGCAGGAGCTGAAAAGCGGAGAGCTGGTGAGCGTGCTGGAGGAGTGGTCGCAGCCCTTCGCCGGACTGCGGCTCTATTACCCCGGCCATCGCCACGTCCCGCCGGGATTGCAGGCGCTGGTGGCGATGATCCGCGAGCGCGGCCTTACTCGAGATTAGCCTTGTTCAGGCCGTAGGCGGCATCCAGCGAGCCCGGTTCCATGCGGGAGGTGATGCCTAAGCGGTTCCAGGCGTTGATTGCCACGATGGCAAAGTTCAGCTCTGAAATCTCCACGTCTGAATAATGTTCCGCCAGGCTGCGGTAGAGCACGTCGCTGATCCCGTGCGGGCCGATCTGCGTCAGCGCTTCGGTGAAGGCCAGGGCCGCTTTTTCACGGGCGCTGAACAGCGGCGACTCGCGCCAGGCTGCCAGGTGGTAGAGACGCAGCTCGCGCTCGCCGGCAATTTTGGCCTCTTTTGCGTGCATATCCAGACAGAAGGTGCAGCCGTTGAGCTGGGAGACACGGATATCGATCAGGTGCTTCAGCGCCGGGTCGATGGAGGTCTGGCTCACCGCCATGCTCAGGTCGGACAGCGCTTTAGCGAGGGCAGGTGTGGCTTTATGATGGTTAACGCGGGTGCTCATTCTCTTTCCTCTTTTTTGTGCGGCATGGGTCATGCGATGGGGCAAATCTACGCCGTTCATGACATAGTAAAAAGATACAAAAATCGCAAAATAAGGTAGGACATGAAGCCGGGCTATCATCAGATCTACACCCGCTACCGGGAAAACATTACCCGCGGCATACTGAAGCCCGGCGACAGGGTGCCTGCCATTCGCGTGCTGGCGGAAGAGCTGAAAGTGGCGCGCAAAACGGTTGAAACCGCCTATGCCATTCTGATCGGCGAAGGCTACCTGGTAAGCCAGGGGGCGCGCGGCACGCGGGTGAACCCGGACTTAAACCTCCCGGTCGCGGCGCCCGTGTCCGACGATCCCGTCACCGGGGCGCTGCCTGAATCGTTGGCCAGCCAGCGGGAACGCGCGGGCTTTTTACGCCCCGGCATCCCGGCGCTGGACAGCTTTCCGTACAAGAAATGGCTGCTGCTGGCGGGTCAGGCGGTGCGGGCCATGCGCCAGGAAGAGATGCTCAACCCGCCGGTGATGGGCTGGGCGCCCCTGCGCCAGGCCATCGCCAGCTACCTGAACATCTCCCGGGGGCTCTCCTGCACGCCGGACCAGGTGCTGATCACCAGCGGCTACAGCGGCAGCCTGCGCCTGATCCTCGACACTCTCGCCAGCCGCAACGACAAGGTGGTATTTGAAGATCCGGGCTATTTTATGGGCCAGCAGCTGCTCCGGCGCATCGTGCCGCGTCTGCATGCGGTGCCGGTGGATCGCGCCGGGATGGACACGGACTACCTGCTGCGCCACCACGCCGACGCCCGGTTTGCCATCGTCACCCCCTCGCACCAGAGCCCACTGGCGGTCACCCTCTCCTTGCCGCGCAGACAGCAACTGCTCGACTGGGCCACCCGCAACCAGGCGTGGATAGTTGAAGATGACTATGACGGAGAGTTTCACTACACCCGTAAGGTGCTGCCGTCGCTGAAAAGCCTCGATCGCCAGGATCGGGTGATCTACATGGGCACCTTCAGCAAAACCGTCATGCCTTCCCTGCGCCTTGGCTATGTGGTGATGCCCGCCAGCACGGTGGCGGCCTTTAACGACTGCGCCGATCTGCTCGCCAGCGGCCAGCCGGTGCTGACGCAGAAGATCCTCACCGCTTTTATTAACGAGGGCCACTTTTTCCGTCATCTGAAAAAGATGCGCGCCCTCTACCAGCAGCGGCGCGACTGGATGATCGCCGCCCTGCACGCGGTCTACGGGGATCGCTTCTTCACCGAGCAGAACGACGGCGGGATGCACATCGTGGCGTTCTTAACCAAAGGCAGTTGCGATCTGGAGATCGCCCGCTGCTGGCAACAGCAGCAGCTGCAGGTGAATGCCCTGTCGGCGTGGTACAGCGGCTCGGGGAAACGCTACGGGCTGGTGATGGGGTATAATAACGTGCGCTCGTATCAGGAAGCGCTCGCCCTGCTGGAACGCCCGAAACAGCAGACGCTCGCGCTGCTGCGCTGAAACGCGCCGGGTAGAGGCTGCGCCTTACCCGGCCTGGAACTATCGGTCATAACGCGCCACGTCATACCGCGACAACCCGATGTCCTTTAAATGCTCATCGCTTAACTGGCTCAAAATCTTGCGCGTGCGCTTGATGCGATACCAGCGGGCAAAAATTTTTCCCGTCCAGATAAAGATCGCAAAGGGACGTCTGGCGCGATTTTCGTAGAATTCCATGGTGTTCTCCTCAGGTTGCCTGAGAGCTATCATCCCGGATCGCGCACCTTGCAATACAGATTCAAAAATTACTTTTTTTTAACATACAGATCGCGTAAAACCAGAATTGCATGGCAATTTTTACCGCCATCTGTACTGGTTTTCTTCTCTGTATGGTGACAATAAGGGATACAGCATGACGCGCTATCAACATCTGGCCAATCTTCTGGCAGAACGCATTGAACAAGGGCTGTATCGCAGCGGGGAGCGGTTACCCTCGGTGCGTGCGCTAAGCCAGGAGCACGGCGTCAGCATCAGCACCATACAGCAGGCCTATCAGATCCTCGAAAACTTACAGCTGATTACCCCCCAGCCGCGCTCGGGCTATTTTGTCGCGCCCCGTAAGGCGCAGCCGCCGGTGCCGGCGATGTCGCGCCCGGTGCAGCGTCCGGTAGAGGTGACCCAGTGGGATGAGGTGCTGACCCTGATGGAAGGGCGCACCAAAACCGGTATTACGGCCTTTGGCGGCGGCCAGCCAGACCTGAGCCAGCCGAGCCTGAAGCCTCTGTGGAAAGAGCTGAGCCGGGTGGCGCAGCACAGCGTCAAAGATGTGCTCAGCTATGACGAACTCGCCGGACGGCGTGAGCTGCGCGAGCAGATCGCCCGCCTGATGCTGGACGCCGGATCGGTAGTCAGTGCCGACGATCTGATCGTCACCAGCGGTTGCCACAGCGCCCTCTCCCTGGCGCTGCTGACCATCTGTAAGCCCGGCGATATTGTGGCGCTGGAGTCCCCTTCGTTTTACGGCACCATGCAGATGCTGCGGGGGCTGGGGATCAAGGCGATCGAGATCCCCACAGATCCGGTGACGGGGATCAGCGTGGAAGCGCTGGAGCTGGCCCTGGAGCAGTGGCCGATCAAAGGGGTGATTGTGGTGCCCAACTGCAACAACCCGCTCGGGTTTATCATGCCCGAAGCCCGCAAGCGGCAGCTGCTGGCGCTGGCTCAGCGGCACGATATCGTGATTTTTGAGGACGATATTTACGGCGAGCTGGCGTTTGAGTATCCCCGCCCTTCCAGCATCCACTCCCTGGACATCGACGGCCGGGTGCTGCTGTGCAACTCCTTTACCAAAACCGTCGCCCCCGGGCTGCGGGTGGGGTGGATCGCCCCGGGGCGCTATCACGACCGGATCATGCATATGAAGTATGCCGCCAGCGGCACCAACGTGCCCGTCAGCCAGCTGGCGCTGGCCGCCTTTATCCGGGAAGGCTATTACCATCGCCACGTGCGGCGGATGCGCCAGATCTACCAGCAGAATATCGACACCTACACCTGTTGGGTGCGGCAGTTCTTCCCCTGTGGCATCTGCGTGACCCGCCCGATGGGGGGTTACATGCTGTGGGTGGAGCTGCCTGAACATGTGGATATGGTCTGCGTATCCCGGGAGTTAACCCGGTTTAACATCCAGATCGCCGCCGGATCGCTCTTTTCGGCTTCCGGGAAGTACCGGAACTGTTTGCGGATTAACTGCGCCCTGCCGCCAGACGAGAAGCACCGCGCGGCGGTAGAGCAGATGGGGGAGGCGGTGAATATCGCGATGGCGGAGTAGTGCGGCCTGTTTGCCGGGTGGCGGCTACGCCTGACCCGGCCTACGTTTCGGGTCTTTTGTAGGCCCGGTAAGCGCAGCGCCACCGGGCATTTTCACATCAGAACTTCCAGGACACGCTGCCGACAATGCTGCGCTCGGCACCAAAGTAGCAGTAGGAGAGCGAGTTACAGGCCGCCACGTAGTCTTCGTCCGTCAGGTTGTTGACGTTCAGCTGGGCGCTCACGCCCGTCAGCCCTACCTTCGACAGGTCATAACCCACCGCCAGATCCACCAGCGTGTAGGACGGCAGCGTATGGGTGTTCAGGCGATCGCTGGTCACGCCATTAACGTAACGCACGCCGGAGCCCACCGTCAGCCCATCGAGCGGCCCGGTTTTCACGTCATAGCTCAGCCAGCCGCTGGCCATGTTGCGCGGGGCATAGACCGCACGCTTGCCCTCTTCCTCCGGGCTGCTCTTCTTATAGCGGATGTCGGTATAGGTGTAGGCCGCCTGCAGGCGCAGGCTGTCGGTCAGCTGCCCTACCGCTTCCAGCTCCACCCCTTCAGATTCGATCTCACCGATAGAGCGGTACGGATCGGTCGGCTCCTCTTTGGTGGCGATGTTTTTCTGGTTGATGCGGAACACCGAGGCGCTGAACTGGCTGTTCATCCCCTCCGGCTCAAACTTCACCCCCGCTTCCCACTGCTTGCCTTTCATCGGATCCAGCAGATCGCCGTTCTCATCGGCAAAGCTGGTCGGCGTGAAGGCGGTGGAGTAGCTGATGTACGGCGCGATACCGTTATCAAACAGATACAACAGCGCGGCGCGGCTGCTGAAGTTGTTCTTGTCCAGATCGCTGCGGGTATCGTTTAGCTTGTCGATATTCGACACGCTCACCTGGTCGTAGCGCCCGCCCAGGGTCAGACGCCAGTTATCCAGCGAGAGCTGATCCTGCAGGTAGTAGCCGGTCTGACGCAGCTTGTGCTTCTCCTGGCTGTACATGGTGATGTAATCCGGCTTCGCGCCGTATACCGGGTGGAAGGCGTCGATCGGCGGGAAACCGCCGTAGTAGCCGGTGGTATCGTTGCTGCGATCCTGATAATCGAGGCCAATCAGCACCCGGTGGTTTACCGCCCAGGTATCGAAGCTGCCGTCGATCTGGTTGTCGAGGGTGATGGCATCCATCTTCTCGTCAGAGCCGGAGTAACCGCGGTTAAGCTCGGTATCGTTCAGCCAGCCTGCGGCATAAACCTGGTTCAGCTCCACTTTGGTGTGCAGATAGCGCAGCTTCTGGCGTACCGACCAGCCGCTGTCGAACAGGTGTTCAATGTTGTAGCCGACCATGTCTTCGCGACGATCGTACTTGTCGTAATCATCTTCGCCTTCGAAGAAGGTATTGGAGATCATCTTCCCGTTATGCGGGACTACGGTGCCGTCATACGGCAGGCCGGAGTGGCTGCCGCCCTCGGGATCGCGGTGCAGATAGGCCATCAGATCCAGGCGGGTGTTATCGGTGATGCGCCAGGTCAGGCTCGGCATCAGGGCGTAACGCTCTTCTTTCAAAGGATCGAACTGGGAGTCGGCGTAGCGGGTCATGCCGCTCAGACGGGCCGCCACGCGGTCGTTGTCGTCCAGCGCGCCGGTGACGTCAAACATTGCGCCGCGCTGATCGTTATTCCCGGCGAACAGCTTGATCTCGCCGCCCGGATCGAACGAGGGCTTACGCGAGGTGAGCGCCACGATCCCGCCCGGCGACGAGCGGCCATACAGCACCGAGGCCGGGCCGCGTACCACTTCGATATTTTCCAGGAACCAGGGATCAACCACCAGCGAGCTGTGGGAGTTGGTGTCGCCCATCATCTTCAGACCGTCGAGATAGACGTTATCCAGGCTGCCGTCGGAGAAGCCGCGCAGCACGATGTAGTCAAAGCGGTTCGAGGCACCAATCTGGTTGCTGTAGACGCCCGGGGTGTAGCTTACCGCCTGGCGCACGCTGGTGGCGCCCTGCTCTTCGAACTGCTCGCGGGTCACAATCGACACCGACTGAGGCGTCTCGATATCCGGCGTCTCCAGCTTGGTGGCGCCGCTCTGCATCTGCGAGGTCACCACAACGGTTTCCGTTTTCGGCGTATCCTGCGCCATCAGGGGAAGCGCGACGCTCCCGGTTACCCATCCCACCAGCAGCGCCAGCCGCGATTTAGCGAACATGAAAATCTCCAAAGGCATTTCTAATTATTAATGAGAATTATTACCTTTTTCATTTGGAAGATAGCTATGCGCGCTGCCAGAGAACGTATTCGCAATGCCAAACCGCACGAATGGCGTTGGCGATGTGAGAAAAGCGGATTAGCAGCCGTTGCGGACCGCGCCGGGGCAGATGCCGTAGCGGCGGCGAAACGCGGTGGCAAAGTTGGTGGCGTGCTGATAGCCCGACATCCACGCCGCCTGCTGAACGCTGTGGCCTTCCAGCAGATAGCGGCGCGCCAGCCCGAGGCGGCAGTCGCGCAGGTAGACGAACACCGTACAGCCGTAGGCCTGGCGGAATTTGCTGCGCAGGCTGCTGGGGCTCATGGCCGCCCGGGCCGCCAGCTGCGCGAGGGTGTAGTCCTGCTCCGGGGCATGCTCAAGCAGGTGGCGGATCTGCTCCAGCCGGGCATGTTCCCCGCCGGAAGCGCTTACCCGCGCCGCCCCCTCCTGCTCCCGCAGGTGCAGGCCGTGGCCCAGCAGCTGGTACATTACCCCTTCCAGCAAGAGCTGGCGCGACAGGCTGCTGCGCTCGCGCTGGCGGGCGTGCTGGATCCCGGCCAGCACAAAGTCCGGTACCTGCCAGACAAAGGCAGGCGCGTTCAGCCTCTCCCACTGCGCCAGCAGTGAGGCAAGGAGCGTTTCCCGGCGGGCATCGTCAGGGTAGACGCCAAAAGAGAGGGTTCGCAGGGCGATATTCGCATCATGGCGGGCAGACATGGCCTGCTGCTCGCTAAGCCTGGCGCTGAAGGCCATACCGGGGCGGACAGAATAAACCTGGTCGCTGAGGGTCAGGGTCACGCAACCTTCCAGCACCACCAGCACATACAGCGGGCTGCTGTGGCGGGAGGTGGTTTCATAGGGTTGCAGAACGCGCACGTCGGAGTGGGTCAAGGAGATGCCGGACGGCAGAGTCATCTCTTCGACATCGCCATGGAGAACCGGGCTGGTGCTGGCACAGGTATCTGTCAGCAGCGGAAAACGGTAGTCGATACCGTAGCGCTCGCCGAAGACCTTAAAGTCAGCAACGGAAAAGGTTTTTTTCGTTGTGGGGGTCAGTTGAGGGAGCGTTGTGTTGGACATACCTGCGCCTGGAAAAGCATATTAAAAATAAAACAGTATCACTCCTTTAACGCGGCGGCAATGCAGGCGAATTTAATAAATATTTAGCTCCGGCCTGTCGCCGGAGCTAAAATATATTCACTTCATGACGTCAATTATCAGGCTTCTTGCCAGCCGGCAAAAACTTCTTTGTGGTTTTTAGTCAGAACCACATTATTTCCGTCAATTTTGTCGACCCACTCCAGCGGAATATAATGGTGTTTGCCGCCGGACTCAGAATCATTTTTCGCCAGCTTAATGCGTTCGCCGTCAAGATGGTCAACCGTACCGACGTGGGTACCGCAGCTTGCCATTACCTGAGCATGGTCCTTGATTTCACTCTTGTTTACCATAATTAATTCTCCTCATTAGGTTTCCACGGGTTGTCACACGAAACTAACTGTAGTCCATAAATAACGTTTCTACCGCCTCATTAGCATTTCGAAACATTATTTCCCGGCCCGTTGAAGTTCTGAGTGAAATACATAAGAAAAAGCTGAGAAAATTATAATACTGCGATTATGCCTCATAATTTAAATCACGCACACAACACGGAGGCATATATGGTAGAAGCGAATCGCACCGAAATATCCCTGGCTCTTGGTGAAGCGGTTTTAGATGTCGTACAAAAAGGCCAGGAGGTGTCGAGAGAGAATCTGGCACGGGCCATGAAAACGAAAGCGGAGCGAGAGAAAGATGACGAGCGTCTTCTTGATTACTGGAAAGCCTGTCACATCCTCGCCGCGTAGGTCAGGCGGCGCGGGGTTTGTGCCCCGCGCCGCCTTTGTGATTACTCGTCGAAGAACCAGTATCCCTGGTTAATCAGCCCGGTCAGCTCTTCCACAAACGCCGGATTTTGCAGGGCAGCGCCCAGCTCCGCCTGGCCGAGCTCGGTGTAGCGGCATAGCGCATCCGCCGCCGTCGCATCCACCGTCTGCAGCTGTTCGCTGTTAATAAAGAAGCTGTCGCCGATATTCAGCACCCGCAGTCCGCTCAGACGGGTCAGGGTCTCGCCGCCCATCAGCGCGTCGAGCACCTCTTCCGGCGTATATTCCGGTTCCGCCGGGGCGATATCCAGCTCGTGGCGCGGCGTGGAGATAAAGCTGCCAAACCACTTCTTAAAATCGTCCGGCTTGCTGATCATATCGATCATCATCTTGCGCAGGCGCTCCAGCTCGTAGGCTTCCACCCGGCCCGGATGCTCGCGGCAGGTGAGATCCGGATCGCTGTAGTGCTCGCCGCCCAGATCGTTTTCCAGCGCGTAATCGGCAAAGCTGCTGATCAGATCCCGGCCATTTGGCCCGCGGAAGCCGACGGAGTAGTTGAGCGCCGTCTCATGGGTGAAGCCGTCGTGCGGGAAGCCAGGCGGAATGTAGAGGATGTCCCCCGGGGCCAGATCTTCATCAATGATCGGCTCAAACGGATCGACATGCAGCAGCGCCGGATGCGGGCAGAACTGACGCATCGGCAGCTTGTCGCCCACGCGCCAGCGACGGCTGCCCATCCCCTGGATGATAAACACGTCGTACTGATCGATATGCGGGCCCACGCCGCCGCCCGGCACCGAGAAGGAGATCATCAGGTCGTCCAGACGCCAGTCCGGCAATACGCGGAACGGACGCACCAGCTCAGCGGCAGGCGCATGCCAGTGGTTGACCGCCTGCGCCAGCAGCGACCAGCCGGTTTCGCCAAGCCCGTCGAAGTGCTCGAACGGACCGTTGCTGGCGTGCCATTTGCCCTCTTTATGGCTGACCAGGCGACTGTCCACTTCCGGCTCCATCGCCAGCCCTGCCAGCTCATCCGGGCTGATAGGATCGACAAAATTCGGCAGTGCGTTCTTTAAGACGACGGGTTTCTTTTGCCAGTATTTTTCTAAAAATTCCGGCCAGTTCAGGTTGAGTTGATACGCCATGGTTAGCACCAGTTAAAAAGACAAACGGGTGTGATTATAGGAAGAGGCGGGAGCGCGCTGCCTTGTCGTGGGTCAAGCGGGGATGAAAACCTGCCGCATTCAGTCCTTCGTATGACACAGCCTGTCAGTTTCACGCTTTATCGTGAGCGCGCGTTACAGAGCGACTTATATCGTTAATCACTAAGAGCGTATTGCCATGAGGCCTGCCATGAACCCGTTCACTGAAGTTCCGGTTTCCACAAGCGTAAAGACCCTGATGGGGGTCTATACCCGTAAGGGGAGCCCGTCCGTTTACTCGCCGGTGGCCGGTGAACTTGCTGAAGGAAGCGTTGTGCGCATTCAGGCGGCGGTGGTGGGCGATGCGGTGCAGGGCAATCCGCACTGGTACCGGATTGATGAGGATACCTTTATCTGGGCGGGAGCCTGCACCCGCGTCGAGCCCTACCCCGCGTTTCCGCCGGTAACCCGCGTCAGCTGGAAGGCGGTGGTGTTTGAGGTGCGTTAGGCCCTCACCACCCGCACATCCTGCGCCGCGAACGCCTCTGTTACCTCGCTATCCATATCGGCTTCCACCACCAGCACGTCGATATTGCGGCTTTTCGCCACCACAAAGCGCGCCACGCCGGGGATTTTATCGGTGGTGAGCGCCACGATGGTCTGGCTGCTCTGGCTAATTACCGCTTTTTTGAATTCGCAGTCGGCAAAGTCGAACCCGGTCAGTCCCATGCCGGGATCCATCGCGCAGCCGCCGATAAACGCCTGATCGAAGATAATTCCCTGGATCTGGCTGGCCGCCGTGGCCCCTACCGTACCGCCAGAGGTGCGCTGGATCTGCCCGCCGGTGATGATCACCTCGCACAGGGGATGGCGCAGCAGCTCGGCGGCGATAGCGGGAGAGTTGGTCACCACGGTGACGGCCAGATCTGACGGCAGCGCCTTCGCCAGCGCGAGGTTGGTGGTGCCGGTATCGATAAAAATACAGCTCCCCGCTTTAATAAGGGTTGCCGCTTTCTGCGCGATTGTGATTTTTTTTGCGTGATTTTTCTGCTCGCGGCTGATGAAATTTCCGGCATCCGCCAGCTGCAGCACCGCCCCACCATAGACCTTCTTACAGATCCCTTCTTTACTAAGTTCATGTAAATCCCGGCGAATGGTGTGCTCCGAGACCTGCATCCGGGTCGCCAGTTCGGCGCATACCACCCGGCCATTTTCCTGCAGGATCTGGCGGATCAGATCTTGTCGTTGTTCCGGGAAAGCTGCATAATCGAGCATAAATTATCTTCTCTGGATTTGAATCGAGCAACAACGTGCATAATGTTGCATCAGAACCTGCTCTGTCAATTCCTGTCACCACCCGGGAGCGTCATGATGAAGCGCTATGATGATTACCACCAGCAGGTGCCCGCAACGAAACCGCATGACGGCTTCCTGTTTGAACCTGTGAACACTCACGCTCGCGCCGGGGAAAAGGTGCCGCAAAAAAACGCGGCCTCCCCGCAACTGAAACCCTGTAAGGATGTTAGATGACCTCTCAGACCACCGGAGCCGTCCATCGGCTTGCCACCCGGATCGTCTTTTTTATTGCCGGTTACGTTACCGCCACCTGGGCGGTGCTGGTGCCCTACGCCAAAGCGAACACCGGCGTTAACGAGGCCACGCTCGGCTCGCTGCTGCTCTGCCTGGGAATGGGGGCGCTGATTGCGATGCCGCTCACCGGGGTGCTCACCAGCCGCTATGGCTGCCGCCGGGTGATTGTTACCGCGCTGGCGATCGTCGTGCTCACCACCCCGCTGCTGGCGATGATTCCCGATCCGCGCCTGCTCGCTGCCGCCCTGCTGCTGTTTGGGGTGGGGGTCGGGGTGACGGACTGCGCCATGAACATTCAGGCGATCATCGTGGAGCGCGACGCCCCTGCGCCTGTGATGTCCGGTTTTCACGGCATGTACAGCGTCGGCGGGATTGCCGGGGCCGGGGCGATGACCCTGCTGCTGACCCTTGGGGCCAGCGCCCTGGTCGCCTGCCTGATGATCATCCTGAGCGTCATCCTGATGCTGGCCGCCAGCCTGAAAGGGCTGCTGCCCTGGGCTCATCCCGCCTCCGGCCCGGCCTTCGCGGTGCCGCGCGGCGTGGTGCTGCTGATTGGCCTCATCTGCTTTGCGGTGTTTCTCGCCGAGGGCACGGTGCTGGACTGGAGCGCAGTGTTTCTCACCGAAGTGCGCGGCGTGCCTGAATCCCTGGGTGGCCTCGGCTTCACCTGCTTCTCAATAGCGATGACCCTGTTCCGCTTAACCGGCGACAAACTGATCGCCCGCACCGGCCCCCTGCGCGCCGTGGTGGGCGGCGCGATCGTCGCCGCCGCAGGTTTTGCGCTGGTGACCTTTGTCCCGCAGTGGGAGCTGTCCCTGCTGGGCTATGTGCTGGTGGGTGCCGGTTGCGCCAACATCGTGCCGGTGATGTTCTCCGCCGTTGGCCGCCAGACCCGCATGCCGCAGGCGGTTGCCGTCCCGGCCATCACTACGCTCGGCTATCTCGGCGTGCTCGCCGGGCCAGCGATTATCGGTTACGTGGCGCACGCCACCTCTTTAACCCAGGCGTTTAGGGTCATTATGGTGCTGATGCTGGTCGTTGCAGCACTGTCCGTGACCGTCACCGCCTCTCAACCCGCCCGCAGCGAGGGATAAGATGAATATTGCACACGTCGCACTCTGGACCCGTAACCTGGACGCTCAGGTCAGTTTCTGGCAGACCGTTTTTGGCGGCCAGCGTAACGAACGCTACCTCAGCAAAAACCGTCCAGGCTTTGAATCGCACTTTATAACCCTTTCCGACGGGCCGACCATCGAGCTGATGACGGTCCCGGACCTGCCCGACAGCCCGTCGCACCCGGAGTTTGTCGGCTGGGCGCACATCGCCCTGAACGTCGGCAGCAAGGCGGATGTGGATCGCATGGCGGAGCAGGCGCGCTTGAGTAACAGGCTCCTGAGCGCCCCACGGATGACGGGTGATGGCTACTATGAAGCGGTGATCGCGGATCCGGACGGGAACCGTATTGAGCTGGTGGGGGAGTAATCTGCCAGCTCCGACACAAATATTGGCACGGTCGGCTCCCTCTCCTCTTTGGGGAGAGGGCTGGGGTGAGGGGAAACATGCGACTCGAGTAGTGGTTCCGTTCACTCTATTTTCAGTGTTCCTCTGTTAGCCGCGTCACACGTGAACGTGCCAGGGGGGCTCGCCGCCTCCCCCCTGGCTACCCCGGCTCCCGGCAAAGAAAATCGCCGCTTCGCGGTGCCCTCAGCTTATTCCCTCCGGCTATCGGGTCGGGCGTGATCCTACATCCCTGTAGGTCACGCCCTCTCGGCGCATCCATGCGCCTCGCCCCGGCCTGCGGTCAACGCTTCGGCGATTTTCAGCCGGACCAGGGAGCCGCTGTAAATTTTTTATTATCAAGAGATTACGATAATGCTTTGAGAAAGAAAAAGTTATTTGGGGATCCTCAGTGCAAAATACTGACTACTAATATAACCCCCCTTCATTGACTACAAATCAACCATTTTTAGCCTACGCTTACCCAATATGAAAAGCGGTTTTAAATACTCACCCATCACTTTCATACAGTTATCATATTGTTAAATGATAATGATAATTAATGTGTTAGAGTAATTGCGTTCGAAAGCTGCCGCCATAACCGCTTGAACAGTACGGAGGTGGTTTTCACGTTGAGGAAATCCTCTCATCTCTGTCAGGCTGAATCATTGGGGCTATTAATGGAACACATTGTTTACGTCGTTGATGATGATCACGCTGTCAGGCGGTCTGTGGTCGGGCTGCTGGAATCTGCCGGGCTGAACGCCCTCGACTTTTCTTCGGCAGAGTCGTTTTTACAACACCGGTTTGAAGACGTGCCCTCCTGCGTGATCCTCGATATGCAGATGCCCACCATCAGTGGGTTTGAGGTGGCGGACTCCCTGA
This sequence comes from Leclercia adecarboxylata, assembly GCF_023639785.1. Taxonomy (NCBI): domain Bacteria; kingdom Pseudomonadati; phylum Pseudomonadota; class Gammaproteobacteria; order Enterobacterales; family Enterobacteriaceae; genus Leclercia; species Leclercia adecarboxylata. Next base: position 538,866 of record NZ_CP098325.1, on the reverse strand, counting down.
AGGCCAGCGGGCGCGAGATCCCGATTATCTATCTCACCGGCCACGGCACTATCCCCATGACGGTGAAGGCGATGAAGGGCGGCGCGTACGAATTTCTCACCAAGCCGGTGGCATCGAACGATCTGCTCAACTCCATTGGCGACGCGCTGAAGATGGCGGAAGAGAATGCCCTGCAGCTGCGGGAGCAGTACTCCCTGAAGCAGCGCCATCTCTCGCTGACGCCGCGCGAGCAGGAGGTGCTGCAGCTGGCGATCAGCGGGATGCTGAACAAGCAGATCGCCGCCGAGCTGGGGGTGAGTGAAATTACCGTCAAAGTGCACCGCCGACGGGTGATGGAGAAGATGCAGGCCCGCTCGCTGGCGGATCTGGTCAGGGCCGCAGAGCGCCTGACCAGAAGCCAGCCCTCAGAGTGACGTCTCGCCCTCCGCCAGCGGCAGGGTAAAGGCAAAGACGCAGCCGTGCGGCGTGCGATTGCGGGCCGTCAGCTTGCCGCGATGGCGCTCGATAATGCTGTAGCTGATGGTCAGCCCCACCCCCATCCCCTGGGCCTTGGTGGAATAAAATGAGTCAAAAATGCGCTCGGTCTGCCCCGGCGCGATGCCGGTGCCGCTGTCGGCAATCTCAAATTTAATCCCCCCGTCTTCCGGATTCGTCGTCGACAGCAGCAGCGTGCCGGGACGATCTTTAATCTCCGCCATCGCCTCCACCGCGTTCATCACCAGGTTGAGCAGCACCTGCTGGATCTGCACGCTGTCCGCCACGATAAAACTGTTCCCTGCCGCCAGGGCAAAGCTGACGCTGATGCTCCTGCGATCCAGCTCGCTGCGCGACAGGGTGATGATATGCCGCACAAGATGGTGCAGATCGATACGGGTGAAGGCCGGATCCTGCTTGCGGGTGAGAGATTGCAGGCTGCGGATGATCTCCCCTGCCCGCTCCCCCTCGGAGACAATCTCTTCCAGCCCGATCCTCGCCTTATCCAGCCGGGCCGGGTCGCGGTTCAGCCAGCGCAGGCTGGCCCCGGCGTTGGCCACAATCGACATCAGCGGCTGGTTGATCTCGTGGGCGATGGACGAGGTTAACTGCCCGACGGTGGTGGCGCGCGAGACGCGGGCCAGCTCCGCCTGGGCCACCCGCATGGCGTCTTCCGCCGTGCGCTGGGTGGTGATGTCGGTGATGATGCCGTAGTACTCGTTCACCTCGCTGCCCACCCCCACCGGATCGCCAATCCCCAGAATGGTACGCACGGCGCCGTCGGCGCGGATAATGCGGAACTCGGCGCGCATGGTCAGGCCGTCGCGCACGCTCTCGGTCACCAGGGTGCTGATGCGCGGGTAGTCATCCTGATGCACAAAGGTCAGGAACTCCGCCATCGAGATCATCTTTTGCTTCTCCGGCAGGCCCAGAATGCGGGCGTACTCCTCCGACATAAACATCAGATCCTGCTGTAGCTCCCAGCGCCAGCTGCCGGTGTGGCTGATCTGCTCCCCCAGCATCAGCGAGGTCTGGCTGGCCCGCAGCTCTTTCTCCACCCGGCGGCGCTGCTGGTTCTCCTCCAGCAGCTCGGCATAGAGCCGGGCGGTCTCCAGCGAGATGGCGGCATGGGCCCCCAGCAGGCTCACCACCCGGGAGTGCTCGACGGTAAAGACCTCCGGCATCAGGCGGTTCTCCAGATACAGCACCCCCACCAGCCGCGCCTGCTTGAACATCGGGACGCACATCACCGCCGCGCCGGAGGTCACCAGATAGGGATCCTGGCTGAAGGGGTGGAACTCCTCGGGTTTACCGGTGTGGATCTCCTGCCCGGTGCGGATCACCGCCGCCAGCACCGTCAGCGGCATCTCGGTCGCCATCGGCACGTCTTTGCGGATCTGCACCCGCACCCCGTCGGTGGTGGTGCTGGCGCTGGCCTCGATCTCCGGGATGTTGTTGTCATTTACGCGGATCAAGAAGCCACGCTGGGCCCCGGCCCGCTCCAGCAGGATAGTCATCAGGGTTTCGATCAGCCGTTCGAGGTTGATCTCTTCCGACAGGGCGCGCGACGCCTTGATCACGCTCTGCAGATCGCGGATCTCCTCGTTGCGGGCGAAGGCCACGGTGTCCCAGGCGTTGGCCTGGCCGGGCGCCAGCAGATAAGGAAAATCCCGCTCCAGCTGGCGCACCTTAGACTGCGCTCCCGCCCGCACCCAGGCGGTCATCGCCCCGCGGAAGTGGGCATCGGCTGCGGTGGTGTAACCGCAGGCGTGGGCGAAGCGGCCCGCCAGCTCGTGGGCCAGGGCGTTGAACGGGTTGAAGCCTCCCTCGCGCGACAGGCGCACCGCCTTCTCGTACTGTTCGAGGGCGATGCTGTTCATGCCGTCGAGGCGCACGATCTCGGCGTAGATCAGCGCCTCTTTATCGGCGAAGGTGCCGGGGTTGATCCGCGCCCAGAGGGCGATTTTGTCGTAATGGAGGTGGATCTGGCGGCGCAGGTCGGCGGTAAAGGTCTCCGGGGTCAGCTGCTGCGAGAGGGTGAGCGCGCTGTAGAGATGGTAGTCCAGCAGATGAATATGCCCCGGCGCGGACCAGGCAAAGCGTCCGGCCTGAGCAAGGTTTTCGGCCGCCTGCGGGAATTCACCGCAGGCGAAGTGGGCCATGCCGCGATAGAGCCAGAACCAGAACAGCATGGTGGAGGTCTGCTCCGTGGCCTGCCCTGTAGCGCCGGGCAGCAGGGATTGCGGCAGCACCTCGCTGGCGCTCCAGGGGCCGCTCACCGGGGTGCGCAGGTGCTCCACGTAGTGGCGCTGCATCAGCAGGATCGCCTCTATGTCCTGGAAATGGGTTTTGCGCACGAAGGACAGCCCGCGCTCGATGCTCATCAGCACCGCGTCGAGGTGATCCCCCCGGGTCAGGAAGTTGATCACCTGATGACAGGCGGCAAAGCAGGCCACCGTCATGTCCCCGTGGGTTACGGCGGAGGTAAAGCAGGCCTTGGCGCACTCGATGGTGTAGCCCAGCGGCTGGGTCCAGACGCTGAGCTGATCCAGCGGCAGCAGGGTTTTGGCTTCAAAGGCGTCGTAGCCGTGGCGGTTCACCAGCTCCCGGGCCAGGGTGCCGTACTGGAAGCCAAGCCGGTATTCGGCGTAGCGATGGCCAATCAGCACCCCAAACCATGCCATCGCGGTGGTGGAGGCGCCGGTAATGCCGTGATCGAGGGTCAGGTGCATCATCCGGCACAGCAGCACAAAATGCAGGCGCGAGCTGGTAAAGCTGGCGAACAGGCTGGCGCTGTTGAGCAGGTTCATCACCGCTTCGGTATCGCCATCTTTCATCAGCGGCAGCCGGTTAAAATGGCTCTGCGGATTATCGCCGACGCGGTTGCACAGGCTTTGCCAGGCCTCGTCGCATTCGGCGGTCTCCGGGAAGCGGCTGACGTGAATGCCAAACACCGCCAGCCAGCACAGAGCCGCCTCCAGCGCCAGCCGGTTGTCGGACTGGCGCATATAGACTTCGGCCAGCAGGTTGGCCGCCAGCGCTTTCTCCGCCAGCCCGCCGGGGGAGCCGAGAATGCGGTCGCACAGCCTGCGGGTGGAATCGAGATTACCCAGCGCGAACTCGCACCCGGCCTCTTCGCTGTCGAGAATAAAGTCGCTGGCGCTTTCGGGCGCGGAACCGGCATTTCCCAGCGCCCGGGCGGTCTGGATGTAGCTCAGGGCCGAGAGATAATCCCCTGAACGCCGGGCGCGTCGGGCGGCCAGCAGGCTCAGCTCGCGGAACATCTGGCGCTGGGGCGCAGGCTGGATGCAGTCCAGCGCCGCCGTGACGTGGTGGACGGCGCGGAACAGAATTTCGTTGCCCGCCGCCTGACGGGCCGACTCCGCCAGCAGGCTGGCGGTGGTAAGGTGCAGGCGGCTGCGCTCGGCGTTATCCAGCAGGGCGAAAGCCGCCTCCTGAACCCGGTCGTGGGTAAAGGCATAGCCGTCAGCGCTGAGGGTGATCAGCTGGGCCGTCACCGCCGGGTGCAGGGCATAGCGGATCTCCGCCACCGACATCGACACCACCCGGCAGACCATCTCCAGCTCGCCGCTGCCGCCCAGACAGGCGATGCTCCCCAGCAGGCGGCGGGTCTCCTCGGGCATCTCCTCCAGCTGCTGCAGCACCAGGGTCACGACATTTTCGGTGTAGTGCCGGGTGCGGATGGCATGCAGATCGTAGTGCCACTTGTCCTGATATTTATTGTGCGTCACCAGCCCGTCATCCACGATGCGGCGGAAGAACTCATGCACAAATAGCGGGTTGCCGCCGGTTTTCTCATGGATCAGCCCGGCCAGATCGGCGGTGCTGGCGGAGCGGGTATGGAAGATGTTCGCCAGCCAGCGGGACACCGCCTTCACCGACAGCGGCTCCGGGCGCAGCTCGGTGGTGTTGCGCGACGCCCGGTGCAGATTCGCCAGCTGCTGATACAGGGAGCCATCCGGCACCGGGCAGGCATCCCGGTGCGCCACCACCATCAGCAGCGGCACGTTACTGGCATGGGTCAGCAGGTATTCCAGAATTTGCAGGCTGGCGGCGTCGATCCAGTGGATATCGTCCAGCAGCAGCACCAGCGGAGCGCCCGCGCTGGCGAAGGTTTTCACCAGCGCCAGCACCATGTGGCTGAAGCGCGCCCGGGCGTCGATGGAGAACGTGTCGCTGGTGAAGCGCGGCTTGTTGTCCAGCAGCAGCCGCAGCTCCGGCACCAGGCTGACGGCCAGCTCTTCATAGCCCTCCAGCTCCCGCGACAGGCGGATCTTCCACTGCGCCACCTCCACCGCCGGGAGCCCCAGCAGGTGCAGCACCAGGGTGCGAAACGCCGAGGTCAGGGCCGCATAGGGCAGCGTGGGGGAAAACTGATCCACCTTGCCCACCGCCAGCAGCGCGCTGCGGTGCTGTAAGGCCTTCAGCGCCGAGGCGATCAGCGATGATTTGCCGATCCCCGACGGGCCGCTGATGGCCACAAACCCGGCAATCGCATCCCGGCTTACCCGATCAAAGGCGTGGATCAGATCCGCCGCCTGGGGATGGGCGGTGTAGAGGGTGTCAGTGAGATGAAACGCCGGAGAGCGATCCTGCAAGCCAGGCGTGAAGGCGGCGATATCCCCCTCATCGCTGAGGGTGGCCTGGCAGCGGCGCAGGTCGGCAATCAGGCCATCGATGGTCTGGTAACGGTTCTCCGGTTTTTTCGCCAGCATTTTCAGGACGATGGCCGACAGCATGGCGGGCACGCCGGGGCTGACCTCCCCTGGCGATCGCGGCTCCGAGGCGATGTGATAGTGCGCCCACTTGCCCTGATCCTGGCCGCCCAGCTCAAACGGCAGGCTGCCGGTAAGCAGCTCGTAGAGCACCACCCCGAGGCTGTAGAGATCGCTGCGGCTGTCCACCGTGCGATGGGTACGGGTGGTGTGTTCCGGCGACATGTAGGCGGGGGTACCGCCCACCACCGCCAGCCGGGACTGCTGCAGCTCCTCCGAGGTGCCGGACGAGAGGCCAAAGCCTCCCAGCCGACAGGTGTTGTCCTCGTGAATAAAGATATTGCCGGGCTTGATATCCCCGTGCACCAGGTTGCGCAGATGCATCAGGCGCAGGGGCAGGCTGATGCGGATCGCCAGCTCCAGAAAGCTCTGGATACAGGCCATCGGCGCGCCGACGATGCGCGTCAGCAGCACAAAAGAAAAAGGGGCATAAACCAGTGCAAAGCGCCCGTGGTACTGCGTGCTGGCGACCGGGCGGACGGCCCAGTCGTCGCTCAGGTACTCCCGCAGGGCAAATTCGTTGCGCAGCAGGCGCGTTGCGCTGGCCTCTTCTTCATCGCTCACGGCGGTGGCGATGATAAAGGCTCCGCCGGAACGGGGCAGCCGGGCATTGAGCCAGCAGAGGCTCCCCTCCTGCCCCAGCGGAGTAAAAATGACGTCTTCTTTAAGCACAAAAGCCCGACCTTCGGATAAATTTCCGGGGGCGGGCCAGATCTCAGGCAGCGATGGGCTGGTCATCCACGTTTCCTTATTTTTCTTCATTAATGGTTCTCGTGGGATACAGGTACAGGTGTTGTCAGGTGGCGAGCGCGCGCTGAATATGCGCCAGCAGCACATCGACATTAATGGGTTTACGCAGAAAAACAACGGCGCCATTCTCAACAGCGTAGCGCTCTATGTTGTCATCCGCATGACCAGAGATAAAAATGAGCGGCGGTGGCGCGGGGGCGATAAGGCGCAGTCTGTCGAGCATCTCCAGACCGTTCATCCCCCGCAGTCGGATGTCGGCAATCACCAGCGCCGCGTCGGTCAGCGCGGTAGGGTGGCTGAGAAACCCCTCCGCCGAGTCGAAGGCTTCTGTGGCGTACCCCTCCGACTGCAGCAGGTTGCTTAACCCGCTGCGAACAGACCGTTCATCATCAATGATGGCTATGCGCTGCGGCATGCTCGTGTTCCTCAAATGAATCGTGATTAACCCTCACTACCGTCGCCAGGACGGGGTGGAGGCGGAGTGCCGCTGATTTTGGGAACGCATTCGTGACGAAACCAGGTCATCGTCAGCTGACGGCTGAAAAGACGGCGGCCAATCGGGATCAGCTGCTCCCCCACCAGCATGCCAAACAGCCCCATCAGCGCAACAACGGGCGGCGCGGGCGAGTGTACATCAATTGCGGCATAAATAACCCCTGCCAGAATTCCACAGCTCAGTGAAACGACCCAGGCTTTCATGACGAGGCTCCTGTGGAGAGGGTGACGGGCGCTTTTTGCGCGGTGTCGTCAGCGTGCATAAAATGGCGGGTGGCCTGTTCGCCGGCCAGCATTCCCAGCAGGCCAATCAGCGCCAGCGCGGGCGGCGCGGGGGAACGGACTTTCAGCAGCGCGTAGAGCAGGCCTACCAGCACGCCTGCCGCGAGGGAAATTAACCCAGTACTCATGGTGAACTCCAGGGAGGTCAGCGGCAGGCCGGATGAGGGCCCAGCCTGCCGCGTCGAACTTAGCGGACCGGGGCAGGAACCGGGGCCAGGGTTTCGTGCTCGCTCTTCTGGCGAGACGGTGCTTTGTGCACCATGGTGTAGGCGTAATCCACGCCCATGCCGTAGGCACCGGAGTGCTCACGCACGATATCCATTACCGCGTTGTAGGTCTCTTTACGCGCCCAGTCACGCTGCCACTCCAGCATCACCTGCTGCCAGGTTACCGGGATCACGCCGGCCTGGATCATGCGCTGCATCGCGAAGTCGTGGGCCTCTTTTGAGGTGCCGCCGGAGGCGTCTGCCACCATGTAGATCTCGTAGTCGCCTTCCAGCATTGCGCACAGGGCGAAGGTGTTGTTGCACACTTCGGTCCACAGGCCGGAGACCACCACTTTCTTCTTGCCGTTGGCTTTCAGGGCGTCACGCACTTTCTGGTCATCCCAGGAGTTCATGGAGGAGCGCTCAAGAATGTCTTTCCCCGGGAAGACGTCCAGCAGTTCCGGGAAGGTGTTGCCGGAGAAGCTTTCGGTTTCAACGGTGGTGATGGTGGTCGGGATGTTGAACACTTTGGCCGATTTCGCCAGCGCCACCACGTTGTTTTTCAGTACCTGGCGGTCGATAGACTGTACGCCAAACGCCATCTGCGGCTGCTGGTCGATGAAGATGATCTGACAGTTATCCGGGGTTAACACTTCGAGCTTTGAGTTAGACATAATGGTATCCAGTGAGGTTAACAGGTGAAATCCGCCGCACCACCTTTGACGATGCGTTGACTGCATCCTATGTCTCTCTCGCACCGGAGGTAATTATCTCTTTGTATAATTAACCTTTCGTATAGCTATACGTCGGTATAGTTATACTTTGGTATACCTATCCCTTTGTATAACTGGTTTTTTTCAGTAACCGGTTCCAATAATCCTGACCATTCCCCCTCTCAGTCAGGAGCAGTTATGACTACCTCTGCTAAAGCAGATCTGATTCTGGTGAATGGCCAGTTTCATACCGTCGATCGTGAAAATCCTCTCGCCGAAGCGGTGGCCGTACGTGACGGCAAATTCCTTGCCGTCGGCACCGTTGCCGAAGTGATGCAGTACCACGACGACGCCACCAAAGTGGTGGATCTCAAGGGCCACACTGCCATCCCCGGTCTTAACGACTCGCACCTGCACCTGATCCGCGGCGGGCTGAACTACAACCTCGAGCTGCGCTGGGAGGGGGTGCCCTCCCTCGCCGACGCCCTGCGGATGCTGAAAGAGCAGGCCCTGCGCACGCCATCCCCACAGTGGGTGCGCGTGGTGGGCGGCTGGAGCGAGTTCCAGTTTGCCGAGCGCCGCATGCCGACCCTGGATGAGATCAACGAGGCCGCGCCGGACACCCCGGTATTTATCCTGCATCTGTACGATCGCGCCCTGCTCAACCGCGCGGCGCTGAAGGTGGTGGGTTACACCAAAGAGACGCCGAACCCGCCGGGCGGCGAGATCCAGCGCGACGCCAACGGCAATCCGACCGGGATGCTGATCGCCCGTCCGAACGCCATGATCCTCTACGCCACCCTCGCCAAAGGGCCAAAACTGCCCCTGGAGCAGCAGGTGAACTCCACCCGCCAGTTTATGCGCGAGCTGAACCGTCTGGGGCTGACCAGCGCCATCGACGCGGGGGGCGGTTTCCAGAACTACCCCGAAGACTACGAGGTGATCGCCGAGCTGCACGAGAAAAAGCAGATGACCATCCGCATCGCCTACAACCTCTTCACCCAGCGTCCCGGCCACGAGCTGGAGGACTTTGAGAAGTGGACCGACATGCTCAAGCCGGGCCAGGGCACCGACTTCTTCCGCCATAACGGCGCGGGGGAGATGCTGGTGTTCTCCGCCGCCGACTTTGAGGATTTCCTTGAGCCACGCCCGGACCTCGCACCCGGCATGGAAGACGAGCTGGAGCGCGTGGTGCGCCATCTGGTGGAGCACCGCTGGCCGTTCCGCCTGCACGCCACCTATGACGAGTCCATCAGCCGGATGCTGGACGTCTTCGAGAAGGTCAACCGCGAGATCCCGTTTGACGGCCTGCACTGGTTCTTCGACCACGCCGAGACGGTCACCCAGCGCAACATCGACCGCATCAAGGCTCTGGGCGGCGGCATCGCCGTGCAGCACCGCATGGCCTTCCAGGGTGAGTACTTCGCCGAGCGCTACGGGATGGACGCGGTTCGCCATACCCCGCCGGTGACCCGCATGCTGGAGACCGGCGTGCCGGTGGGCCTGGGCACCGACGCCACCCGCGTGGCGAGCTATAACCCCTGGACCGCCCTCTACTGGCTGGTCTCTGGCCGCACCGTGGGCGGCATGCAGATGTACGATCACAGCGCCCGTCTGGATCGCGATACCGCCCTGATGCTCTGGACCCAGGGCAGCGCGTGGTTCTCTAGCGAGCAGAACCAGAAGGGCCAGATCAAAAAGGGCCAGCTCGCGGATCTCGCGGTGCTGAGCAAGGACTTCTTCCGCGTGCCGGAAGAGGAGATCAAGGGCATCGAGTCGGTGCTGACGGTGGTGGACGGCGATATCGTCTATGCCGCTGGCGCCTTCGGCCCGCTGGCACCGCCTGCCATCCCGGTTGTGCCGGAGTGGTCGCCGGTGGTCAAGGTGCCGGGCCACTATCGCAGCGCGCCACCGCAGGCCGCCCGCGTGGGGATGAGCGCCGTGCACCACTGCAGCGGGCCGTGCGGGGTGCATAACCACGCTCACGACTTTGCCCGCAGCGCAGAGATGCCGGTGGCCGACGACAACGCCTTCTGGGGAGCGCTGGGCTGCAGCTGCTTCGCGTTCTGATCATGATGAACTCAACCCAACAGACCCTGCCCCGGATCGACCTGGGGCTGTTCTTCCTGCGCATCACCGGCAGCCTGCTGTTGCTCTACGTACACGGCCTGCCGAAGGTGTTTCATTTCAGCGAAGAACTGACGCGGATCGAAGATCCCTTTGGTTTCGGGCCGTACTTCAGCCTGATCCCGGCGATCGTCGCGGAGGTGATCTGCCCGATCCTGATCCTGTTCGGCGTGGCGACCCGGCTGGCCTGCGTGCCGATTATCGCCGTGCTGCTGGTGGCGATGCTGGCGGTGCATCCTGACTGGTCGATTGCCGAAGGTCAGTTTGGCTGGCTGCTGCTGATCGTCTTCACCACCCTTGCCATCACCGGCCCCGGCGCGTGGCGGGTACGCACCCGCGCCATGGAGAGATTCGCATGACCCAGGTGACCGACGCGCACATTGAGCACCCGCCTGCCCCGGCGATGTCGACGTGGCAGCCGCTGCACCAGCGGGTGTTCCGCATGCTGTGGATTGCCACGGTGGTGTCGAACGTCGGCTCCTGGATGAGCGACGTCGGGGTGAACTGGAGCATGCTGACCCTCAGCGCCGATCCGCTGGATATCGCGATGGTCCAGGCGGCGAGCAGCCTGCCGATGTTCCTCTTCGCCCTGCCCTCTGGGGTGATGGCGGACATCGTCGACCGGCGCAAGTACCTGCTGTTTTCGCAGCTGTGGGTGTTTATCGCCGCCGCCGGGCTGACGGTGCTGTCGTTTACCGGCCAGGTGACGCCGACGGTGCTGCTGGTGGCAGCGTTTCTGCTGAGCGTGGGCAGCGCCATGAGCTCGCCGCCGTTCCAGGCGGTGGTGCCGGATCTGGTGAGCAAGGCGGAACTCGGCCCGGCAATCGCCCTCAACTCGCTGGGGGTGAACATCAGCCGCGCCATCGGCCCGGCGCTGGGCGGCTTTTTGCTCTCGCTGGCGGGGCCGTGGATGGTGTTCCTGCTCAATGCCCTGTCGGTGCTGGGGGTGGCCTGGGTGCTGTGGCGCTGGAAGCCTGCCGCTTCCGTGCAGCGCCTGCCGCCGGAGCACTTCTTCGCGGCGGTGCGTGCCGGGGTGCGCTACGTCCACGCCGCCCCGGTGCTGCGTAACGTGTTGATCCGCACCGTGGCGTTCTTCGTGTTCGCCAGCGCGGGCTGGGCGCTGCTGCCCCTGGTGGCGCGCCGGGAGCTGGGCCTTGGCCCGGCCGGGTACGGCATTATGCTGGCCTGCATCGGGCTGGGGGCGATAGCCGGGGCGGTGCTGCTGCCGCGTCTGCGCCAGCACCTGAACGCCGACCGGCTGATGGTGGCGGCAAGCCTGGTCTTCGCCATCACCATGCTGGCCCTGGCCTTCGTGCGCCACTTCTGGCTGCTGAACCTGTTTGAGTTTTTCACCGGCTTTGCGTGGATTGCGGTGCTGTCCACCCTCAACCTGGGGGCGCAACGCAGCGCCGCACGCTGGGTGAAGGCCCGGGCGCTGGCGGTCTATCTGACAGTCTTTTTCGGCTCGATGACCGCGGGCAGCGCCCTGTGGGGACAGATTGCCTCGCACGTTAACACCGCCACCTCACTCTGCGTGGCGACGGTGGGGATGCTGCTGGCGAGCGCCACGGTGCTGCGCTGGAAGCTGGAGAAGGATCCCAACCTGAACCTCGACACCAGCGGGCTGATTGCCGACGACGCCCGTGAGAACATCCCTAACGAGCGCGGCCCGGTGCTGGTCTCCTGCGAGTATCAGGTTGATCCCGAAGCGGTTAATGACTTTCTGCAGGCGGTACACGAGCTGCGCCGGGTCCGCCGCCGGGCGGGGGCCATGAGCTGGGCGGTGTATGAAGATATCGACCGGCCGGGCCTCTATATCGAGACCTTCCTGCTGGGATCCTGGGTTGAACACCTGCGTCTGCAGGAGCGACACACCATGAATGACCACCTGCTGCAAAGCCGCGTGCTGGCTTTTCATCAGGGCGATGCACCCCCGGCGACCCGCTATCTGGTGGCGCCGGTTTAAAACCTAAAACAACATTTTGAGGAAGAGACTATGGCTACGATCAAAGCGAAAGACGGCACGCAGATTTACTACAAAGACTGGGGCGCAGGTAAGCCGGTGCTGTTCAGCCACGGCTGGCCGCTGGATGCCGACATGTGGGACAGCCAGCTGAACTACCTGGCCGAGCGTGGGTTCCGCGCCATCGCCTTCGACCGTCGCGGCTTTGGCCGTTCGGATCAGCCGTGGAACGGCTATGACTACGACACCTTTGCCTCTGACATCAACGACCTGATCACCGCCCTGGATCTGCGCGACGTGACCCTGGTGGGCTTCTCCATGGGCGGTGGCGACGTGAGCCGCTACATCGGCACCTACGGCACCGACCGCGTGGCCGGGCTGGCGCTGCTGGGTGCGGTAACGCCGATCTTCGGTAAGTCTGACTCTTACCCGCAGGGTGTGGATCAGTCGGTCTTCGCCGGCATTCGCGACGGGCTGCTGAAAGATCGCGCCCAGTTCATCAGCGATTTCGCCACGCCGTTCTACGGCACCAACGCCGGGCAGACTGTCTCTGAGGGCGCCCTGACCCAGACCCTGAACATCGCCCTGCTGGCCTCCCTGAAAGGCACCCTGGACTGCGTGACCGCCTTCGCCGAAACCGACTTCCGCGCCGATATGGCGAAAGTCGACGTCCCGACGCTGGTGATCCACGGCAGCAATGACCAGATCGTGCCGTTCGAGTCCACCGGTAAAGTGGCAGCAGAGCTGATTAGCAACGCGGAACTGAAGGTGTATGACAACGCCCCGCACGGCTTTGCGCTGACGCATCAGGACCAGCTGAACGAAGACCTGCTGACGTTTGTGAAGTCGCTGTAACGCTGTGGATCGGGGGGCAATGGCTCCCCGATGCCCTTTTTTTTCCTGCCTTGTTCACACTCGTCGTGACCAACAATATTTTTCCTCTCCTTCCCCTCTTACACTTAAGGGACGGAATCCATTCCCCGGAAGGTGAGATGAACAGCACTGTCTTTGACGCATTTCGTTGCCTTAATCTGCTGGCGACAGGTAATCGTGCTTTCGGTATTCGCGAGATTGGCCGGGAGATGGGGCTGGATCCGGCTAAAGTCTCCCGCCTGATGCAAACCCTGCTGGCGCTGGAGATGGTGCAGCAGGACGCCAGACGCAAGTACAGCCTGGGAATGGGTATCCACCGCCTCTCGGCGAATGCGATCCATAATTCCGCGTTTTACACCGCCGTGCTGGAGATGCTGGAGGAGACCGGCAGCCACTCGGTGTCGATTGTCGTGGGGGTGCTAAGCGGCAAAAACGTGGTCTATCTCATTCATACGCGCGGCGGCAAAAGCATCGCCAGAGCCATCGGAAACTACGCGTCTTTTCCGGTGCATGACTCGGTGATTGGCATCAAATTGCTGTCGGCGATGAGCGACGAAGAGATCGTGGCTCGCCTGGGGGTACATGATTATCAGCTGCTCAGGCGCGATATCGAAGAGGCCCGGCGTCACCAGGTGTTCGGCAAAACCTTTGACGAAACAGATTACCGCATGGCCTGCATTATTCCGGGTATGCAGGCCGCCATCGCCCTGTCGAACATTCAGGGCGATAAGCTGGACATCGACAAGCTACGCCATTTCCTGATCTCTGCCGCGCGTAAAATCAGCGGGTCCGCGCTCCCGGCGCTCCAGCAGTAGCGCGCAACGCGCTGCGGTGATCGCGACTGACTGCCCGGGCCTGTAGAGCGCGCTGCCGATCCCGACGCTGTCGTAGTAGCGCAGATAGTCGGCGGCGTTATTGACGTCCACGCCGCCCACAGCCGAAAAGCGGACCGGCGCACAGAGCGGACCGCGAATCAGTTGCGGATAGTTTTGCGGCAACGCACCGGCCGGGAAAATCTTCAGCACGTCGGCCCCCGCCTCGCAGGCGCTGAAAATCTCGCTGGGGGTCATCACCCCTGCACACACCCCAAGATCGTGACGTTTTGCCGCGTGGATCACCTCCGGATCAAGATTGGGGGTGAGAATAAATCGCGCTCCGGCAGCGGCGGCGCTGGCAACATGTTCCGGGGTTAAGACCGTTCCGGCCCCTACCGTCACCGCATCACCAAAGGCGGCACGCAGCCTGCACAGGCTGGCGATCCACTCCGGCGAGTTGGTGGTGATCTCAACGGTGGTGATGCCGTGGTCCCGCAGGCAGGCCACCTGCTCCACGCAACCGGCAGGGGTGATGCCACGTAAAATCGCAATAATGTCGGCGTTAGCAATCATGGCGGAATACCTCGTTCAGCCCGGCAATCAGCGCGGTTTCCGCCTCCAGCGCGGAACAGGGCAGCCCGATTTGCTCGCAGGCTTGCTGGTAGAGAGGCAGCAGGGCACGGCTGCCGATAAAACAGACGTTCTCGTTCAGCGGATGGCCGCGCAGCACCTCGTGACCTATCAGCAGGCCGGAGAGCCAGCTCGCGGCGAAAGCCGGGTCGAGATGCCCCAGAATGTACCGTCCCCGACAGCGAAACAGCTCGCTCACCAGATCCCCCTGCCCGGCCTCTGTCGCCTGCGCCACGGCAACCCCCTCGCTGAAGGCGCTGGCGGAGGTGACCTGAGGGGGAAGCCCTTTGCCCACCACCGAGTGGTTTAACACCAGATGATAGAGCTCGCCGGTCATCAGGGTACGCAGGCCCGTCACGCGCTGCTGCGGGCGATCGACGGTCATCCATTTGCTGTGGGTGCCCACGGCGGCGAAAGTGCTGGCATCCGTCAGGGCGATGGCGCCAGCCAGCTGCATCTCTTCGCCCCGGCAGATCTCGTTGGCCTGCGGATCGCAAATACCTGGCCGCAGGGTCAGCGGATTGCTGAGGATGCCGGGCAGTTCGCGGCCTTTGCCCAGCAGCTCGCGAAAGCTGAGCGGTAGCTGCATGTAGCCCGCATCGGCAATACCGATGTTGCTGCCTATCATGCCGCACAGCAGCACGGGCAGATGCGGGTCCCAGGCCTCTTCCAGCCGCAACAGCTGCTGGCGTAAAATTGCCGGTAATTCGCCGCGCTCGCAGGTTGCCACGCCGCAGGTGTCCTGCACGGTGCGGATCACCTGGCCGTCACGCACGCTGATCGCCCGAAAATTGCTGGTCCCCCAGTCCACGGCAATGTAGTTCATACCCGCGCTCCGAACACCGCCAGCGGCAGTGCGTCAGTGAGATCCTGCAACTCGTCGCGGGTGACCGCGTCCAGCCCTTTTGCCGGGGCACGCACCACGTCTGTGGTGAAGATCCCCGCCCGGTGCAGAACGGTTTTGTGGATCGCCACGCCGATCCCCGGCTGGACGCCGTAGCGCAGGAACGGCAGATAGCGGTAGAAAAGAGACTGTGCTTCCCGCGGGTTATGCTGCCAGGCCTGCAAAATCATATTGATCACATCCGGGAATTCGCAGGCGGGCATGGTGCCGATCACGCCGCGACGCAGCTCTTCGTAGAGAAAACCCGCGTTCAGGCCGCCGAACAAGCCCACGCTGTCGCCCAGGGCCTGCTTCAGGGCGGTGATTTTCAACGTGGTCGGCGGCTGCTCCACTTTGATGTATTTAATGGCCGGAAACGACTGGCAGAGCGTCACCAGCGTGGCCACCGGGATGTTGACCCCGGTCATCAGCGGCGCATCCTGAATCATGATCTCAATATCGCAGGCCTCGCAGATGTCGCGGTAGAAACTGACGATCTCATCCGGGCCTGGTTTTACCACCGAGGGGGGGTTTACCATCGCGACCCGGGCGCCCCAGCGCTGTATCCGGGTAATCTCTTCAATCGCCACGGCTGAGGCGGCGCCCCCGGCGGCGGCCACCAGCGGCAGATCGCCGGTCAGCTTCCTGACGCAGTTGAACAGCGCCTCTTTTTCCCCCAGGGTCAGAGCGTAGCCTTCGGAGGCATTGCCGAACAGCGCCAGGCCATCGATACCCTGTTGCAGCAGGAATTTCACCAGCCGCTCAATCGAGGCGAAATCCACCTCACCTTCAGCATCAAACGCGGTGGCCAGAATCGGTACGTTGCCTTTTAACATGTTGCCTCCATGACGGCGTCTTCATTGATTTCAATACCCAGCCCCGGCCCCTGCGGCAGTTGATACGCCCCCTGCTGGCAGACGAGCGGCGTGGTGAGAAGCTGGTTGGCAATCTCAAACACCGGAGGTTGATACTCCAGCATGTAGAGATTGGGGATAGCGGCCGCGACGTGCAGCGAGGCGGCGATACAGGGCGCAAGGCCGACGCTCAGATGCGGGGCGACCAACAGGTTCCAGGTCTCCGCCAGCGAGGCGATGTGCATCAGCTCGCTGATGCCGGTGCGGCCCACGTCCGGCTGCAGAATGTCCGCCGCCCGCTGTTCGATAAAGGGTTTGAACTGGTAGCGGGTGCGCTCGGTTTCGCCCAGCGCAATCGCCACCGGGCTTTTGCTGCGCAGCTCGCGGTGCCCTGCTACGTCCTCCGGCAACAGCGGCGCCTCCAGGAAACCGACGCCGAATTCGCCCAGCGCCGTGGCCAGCGCTGCGGCGTCTGCCACGCTGTAATTCCAGTGGGCATCGAGGAAGATTTGCGCCTCTTCACCCAGGGTTTCGCGAATGGCCCGCACGTTGGCAATGTCTTCCCGCACGCCGTAGCCCAGCGCCAGCTTGACGGCGTTAAAGCCCTTCTCCTGCCAGCGTTTCGCCAGCTGGCAACGCGCAGGCAGGTCGGGCTCAGGCAGGCCTGAAACGTAGCAAGGAATGGTGTCACGGTACGCGCCGCCCAGCAGTTGCCAGACCGGCTGGCCAAGCAGCTTGCCTTTTAAATCCCACAGGGCGATATCCACGGCCGCCAGGGCGTCGATGTGGTAGCCAGTGATATGGCCGCGATCGCGCATGGCGTCGTACATGCGGGTGTTCAGCACGCCGCCTGAGAGGGGCGACTGCCCTTTCAGCAGCGGGGCAAAGAGCTGGGTGATCAGCTCCGCAATGACCTGGGGCACCACAGGCGCCAGCGCCTCTCCCCAGCCGACGCAGCCGTCGTCGGTGGTGATTTTGACCAGGCAGGTTTCCATTTTGCGGGAGTAGACGCAGCGGTACTCCGGGCGGTAGTAGTAATCACTGTCATGCCCCTCGACGCTGCCCCCCAGATAGGCCTGCTTTGGGGTGATCTTCAGCGGAAAACATTCAACGCGACTAATTTTCATAATAACTCCGGGACGGTTAATCCAGCACTTTGCCGGCGGTCTCTTTAGCCAGCCACACGGCAATGAATGAGATAAGCGCGGTGATCATCACGTACCACGCAGGCGAGAGCGGGTCGCCGGTTAACGAGATCAGGCTTGCCGAGGCCAGCGGCGTAACGCCGCCGAAGATCGCCACCGTGAGGTTGTAGGCGATGGCGATGCTGCCGTAGCGAATGGCGGTCGGGAACAGTTCAACCATCGCCGCCCCGCAGCCGCCGTTAAACATGGCGACAAAGACGCCCAGCATGCTCATCGCCGCGACGGAGGTGCCCACCGAGCCCTGGCTCATCACCAGCATCGCCGGGTAGGTCAGCAGGATGAACCCGCCGCACCCCATCAGCATCAGCGGCCGACGCCCCCAGATATCGGAGAGATAGCCGGTGATGGGCATACAGACTGCGACGCTCAGTAATCCGAGGGTGGTGATGAGGTAGGCGTCGGTTTTGCTGTAGTGCAAATGGGTTGAGAGATAGCCCGGCATAAAAGATTGCAGTACCCAGCTGCTGACCGCTTTTACCACCACAAAGCCGGTACAGAACAACAGGGCGCGTGAAGAGGTGGAGAGCGATTTACGCAGGGGAGCTTTCTCCAGCTTGCCGGTCTGTTTCAGCTTTTGAAATTCGCTGGAGTCTTCCATGTTGCGGCGCATATAGAGCCCGCCTAATCCCAGCGGTGCCGCCAGCAGGAACGGAATGCGCCAGCCCCAGTCGTTCATGGCGCTTTCGCCCAGCGTATGGGTGAGAAACAGCACCAGCCCTGAGCCACAGACGAAGGCCATAAAGCTGAAGTTTTCGCTCCAGCAGGTCAGCGTGGCGCGACGGCTGGGTTTGGCGCTTTCGGCCAGATAGGTAATGACGCCTGAGCTTTCCCCGCCAGCGGCAAAGCCCTGCACCAGGCGGGTGATAACCAACAGCACCGGGGCGAGGATCCCCACCTGATGCCAGGTGGGCAAAATGCCCATCACGAAGGTGGAGCAGGAGGTGATGACGATGACGGTCACCAGCACTTTGCGCCGCCCCAGACGGTCACCCATCGAGCCAAAGAAGAGCCCGCCCAGCGGACGCATCAAAAAACCAGAGCCGAAGACCGCGAAGGATTTCAGCAGCCCGATAACCGGATCGCCGCTGGCGAAAAAGTTAGTGGCGATGATCGCCGCCAGCGTGCCGTAGAGGCCGAAATCAAACCACTCGATAAAATGGCCGATGCCCGCTGAGAGCATCATTTTGGTTCTGCTTTGGGCTGGCGCGTGCTGCCCGGCAGATGCGTAATCACCTGCGAATTCAGAGTCGGTATTAGCCATGTAACCTCCTGAGGCCAGGAAAGGCGTCAACAAATGTGACGTGTTTGTTATGAGGCTGAGTGTAAGGAATTCGTGGAGGCTGACGAGCGCGGGATCGGGATGCGTGAGGGGTATCAAAGAAGCGTTGCGGGAAATGTTTCACATAGTGAAACAGTGACCACTTTGCGCGCGTGAGTTATGCATCCTCTAGCGTAAAAACCCTCCCCGCTTAAGGCTTGTATCGACACGCCGCCAGAAAGGCGTTAAGCATGAGGTTCAGTTCCGTATAGAAGTTAACCTCACTTCTTTAGCATGTTTATCGACGTATATATAAAAGCGATCCCTGCACGCGTTTTTGGGCTGGCACCACACTTCCATTTCACGCGCCTTTCGTTGCTCCCGGACGTATCCTGAACCAGCAAGATAATCCCGAAGCAGTCCCGGGTCAGTGGCGTCCTGGAAAATAATGGCATTTGAAGGCGCATATCCATCGCCGGGTTGAGATTCGAAATAATAGTTTTGCGATATTCTCGGTGCGTTTTTAATTTCTTTGTCGGTGAGCGAGTAATAACGGTAGCGGTCGGTTTCTTTGTAGACCGTTATCTCATTTATGTCAGATGCGACGAGGTAGATGAACAGAAAGCTGAGAATTAAGGCTGTGAGGGATAGAGCTATGAAGTAGCGGATAAATTTAGAGAGCATCATCTAATCCCTGTATATCCAAATGATGTACCATTTTCGGTAAGAACATTAACGATGCCAGAAGTAAAGTCATCCCAGGGATACAACCATTTCATAAACATAGGGAGTTCAGCGATGTATGGTTCATGCTTAACACAGGGGTCATCCGGATCGGGAAAAATCATGGGTTTAAAACCTGGATTTTTAAAAGAACCGACAGCGCCATAATAATCCCAACGCCGTAACGCAGACTCATAACTCACTGGTTTCAACTGATGGGCATAGAATCCAGGTCTGATAGTACGGTGAAATCCAAATAAATCAGATACTAAATCCTCACCACTCAAACCACTATCTGTAAACCAGGAAAAAAAGCGAAGACTCTGTAGATTCTCAAATCGGAACGCTGTACTCATCATCATCGCTAACATCATTCGATTGATATCATGCACATTCCGGCCACGTTTTATTTCCCATCGGGCAAATTTTCCGATACCCAGTCGAGAGCCAAATTTTGCTACGTGCATATCCTGCCGATACATAACAACATAGTAATCCCGTCCGCTAACTTCACCCTGCATGAACTGTCTCCGGAGTTCTTCGACATCATAGCCACGCGCATGGCCCATATCTATCCAACCCAGTACATCAGTATAAATAAGCCCTCTTAATGAATGGTCAAAATCGGCACCATCCCTGATATCTTGTCTTGAGCTCACAATATACATCCTTATAAGATTAAAAATCTGATAGTACGTACTTTATTTTAGAACTGTCTATATCAGACTTAACCATTCGGAATTTAACCCGATAAAAATAATTGATCGTTTATAACGTCTGCTTATGGCGGAATATACAGTTGCCATAGTTTCTTAATTATTTCGAGATTATGGATGAAGGGAAATATCTTTCTACTACTCATCAGTCTTCACGCCGGGTGTCGCTGCGCTTACCCGGCCTACTTTCCCTGTTAACCCTTATCCGACGTAAATACCATCCCCGCGTAAGGCTTCTGCCGACACGCCGCCAGCCGCGCGGCCAGATCCCCCACGTGCAGCTCCAGCTTGTGCCCGTCCGGGTCGAGAAAATAGAACGACGCCCCTTCGCTTTTGTTCTCTTTCCAGACCGTAACGCCCGCGTCTTTCAGCTTTTGCGCGACGGCGTCGAAGTGTTCCGGTTCAACAGAGAAGGCGTAGTGGGTGTAGTCGCTGTTCTGCGGCGGGATGAATGTGCGCGTTTCGTCATAAGAGAGGCAGAGCCAGAGATCGCCGCAGGTGAGATACGCCCCGGTGTGCCATTCGGCGTGCAGGCGCAGGCCGAGAAGATCGCGCCAGAATGCAATGCTGGCGGGCAGGTTGCTGACGGCGAGGGTGAGATGGTTGAGGGCGTTGAGCATGGTAGTCCCTGTCAGGTTATGAATGAGCGCCGCTGCATTATTACCTTCTTTTAACCCAGGCAGCGAATAAACTTCAGCCGGGGGTCGGCAACGTCTTCCAGCCGACTATTCTTGTAGATGTGCCCGGTAATGTCAGAGTGCCCTTTCGCCAGAGTGTGCCGCTTTAACGATGAGGCGGACGTCCTCGCGATGGCCAACGGCCACCGGGCCCGGCATCAAAGACGACTCAGAAATCAAATATATGTGCATCGGCCTTTACTCTTTCAGGAGATTTCAATGAGCAGCAATAAAGCCTTAATGCAGCGCCGTAGCAATGCCATCCCCCGCGGCGTGGGGCAGATCCACCCGATTTTTGCCGCCCGCGCCGAGAACTGCCGGGTATGGGACGTTGAAGGCCGTGAGTATCTTGATTTCGCCGGCGGCATCGCGGTGCTGAACACCGGGCATCTGCACCCGGAGGTGGTCAGCGCCGTGGAAGCGCAGCTGAAAAAGCTGTCGCATACCTGCTTCCAGGTGCTGGCCTATGAGCCCTATCTGGAGCTTTGTGAAACCCTGAACCAGAAAGTGCCGGGGGATTTCCCGAAGAAAACCCTGCTGGTGACCACCGGCTCCGAAGCGGTGGAGAACGCGGTGAAAATTGCCCGCGCGGCCACGAAGCGCAACGGCACCATCGCCTTTACCGGGGCCTATCATGGCCGCACCCACTACACCCTCTCGCTGACCGGAAAAGTGAACCCTTACTCAGCGGGCATGGGGCTGATGCCGGGCCACGTCTATCGCGCGCTCTATCCCTGCGCCCTGCACGGCATCAGCGATGACGACGCCATCGCCAGCATCCATCGCATCTTTAAGAACGATGCCGCGCCGGAAGATATCGCCGCCATTGTGATCGAACCCGTCCAGGGTGAAGGCGGGTTCTATGCCACCTCCCCGGCCTTTATGCAGCGCCTGCGCGAACTGTGCGACGAGCACGGCATCATGCTGATTGCCGATGAAGTGCAGAGCGGCGCAGGCCGGACCGGGACCTTCTTCGCCATGGAGCAGATGGGCGTGGCGGCGGATATCACCACCTTCGCCAAATCCATTGCCGGTGGCTTCCCGCTGGCGGGCGTCACCGGACGCGCCGAGGTGATGGACGCCATCGCCCCCGGCGGGCTGGGCGGCACCTACGCCGGGAGCCCCATCGCCTGCGCCGCTGCGCTGGCGGTGATGAAGGTGTTCGGGCAGGAAGATCTGCTGGGCAAAGCCAACTGGCTTGGCAACACCCTGCGCGAAGGGCTGCTGGCTATCGCTGAAAAACACCGGGAGATCGGCGACGTACGCGGCCTGGGCGCGATGATTGCCATCGAACTGTTTGAAGAGGGCGACCACCATAAACCGGACGCCGCCCTGACGGCGCAGATTGTCGTCCGGGCGCGGGATAAAGGGCTGATCCTGCTCTCGTGTGGCCCGTACCACAACGTGCTGCGCATCCTGGTGCCGCTGACCGTGGAAGAGGCACAGCTTCAGCAGGGGCTGGCGATCATCGCCGCGTGTTTTGATGAGGCGAAGCAGGGGTAGGTTTAATGCCCGGTGCAGGCCGGGCAGTTTTAAGGAGCAGCACCATCATTTCACAGGCGACGGCCATAGACGGATGCTGCTGGCTGAAGAACGACATTACCGCGGCGTTTATCAGCCGGATGAGAAGCTGCGCATGAGCCTGCTGAACAAGCTGGAATCCCGCGACGCCAGCGAAACCATGCTGGACGAGTGGGACCAGCGGCATCAGGCGTTTCATACCGCCATTGTGGCGGGGTGTGGGTCGCAGTATTTGATGCAGATGCGGGAGCGGCTTTTTGATTTAGCGGCGCGGTACCGGTATGTGTGGTTGAGGAAGTCTGTTTTGTCTGTTGCGATGTTAGAAGAGAAGCATGTGGAGCATCAGAAGTTAATGAATGCAGTGCTGGCGCGGATTCGGGGGGCGATGGGGGATGGTCTGGAGTTAATGAGTCGCCGTTAACGTGATTAAACTTTAATTTTAACCATTATTATATTGTGGTTATTGTTGGGTTAGCTCATTTACCCGCCAGTTTTGATTAAGTACACTTTCCTCAGGGATTTTAATAACAACATGAGGATAAAGAAATGGCTATTCCAGCGTATCTATGGCTTAAAGACGATGGCGGTGCACACATAAAGGGATCTGTAGATGTTATAGATCGTGAAGGCAGTATTGAGATTAATGGATTTTCACATAATCTCAGTCTTCTTACAGATGGCATGACAGGCAATATAACCGGCACCCGAAAACACTCTGCTGTGATTATTCAAAAAGATTTTGACTCCTCTTCTCCCTACCTCTACAAAGCAGTCGCTACAGGCCAGACGCTCAAATCAGCCGAATTTAAGTGGTACCACATCAATTACTCTGGTTTAGAAGAGGAATATTTCAATATATTTCTTGAAGGTGTGAAAGTTGTTGGCGTTTCCCCTGTAATGCACGACACCAAAGATCCGACTAAAGAGAAACATAACCATCTTGAATGTGTAGAGCTTCGCTATGAAAAAATTACCTGGAAGCACTGCGACGGAAACATTATGTTCACCGATAGCTGGAACGAGAGAGTGCAGGCATGAGATATCCTACATTGGCAGCATCGCCGCAGCCGCCGTTTGATGTATCGTCTTTTGCTCCCCCGGGAATAAGTATCATCAATAATATGATGTTGGCGCGGTTTCACAGGGGCCCATCAGCGTTAACCTATGCCTGGTTTTACCAACAGGTTAGAGCACGTGGTCCATGGGATTATAAGAATCGCTGTGGCAGGCAATATGCCAATTTCGGTAACTTCCACTATGGCGCAGTTGGTCAGGCTGCAGGCATTAAGGAAGAAATATTATTAAGGGCAGCTGGATGGGCCCAAAATCGTGCCGGGACAAGTGAACCCGAGTTCGGTAATTGGTATCGCTCCGCACCTTACGGAGACGATCCGGACGATCAGGCATGGATAAAGATGGGGATCGATTATGCAAAGCGGACGGGTTTTTAAGAAGCGGTACATACTCGTAATCCTTTTGGCCATTGTCGTTTTTGGCGCTTACAAGGTTTTGCATTTTTCACCGCTTGAGCAGAAGATCATCAACAAAGTGAAAGTGAATAGCCTGGCTAATCTGTACATCACAGAAGCAAGCGCGGGAGCCACTACCGATTTTTCGTATCGCTTCTATCTCTATGACGCGGCCAAAAACGATAAAGCCTTTATAGCAAGTCTTGAAGATGATAGTGCACCTTTTCTAATCACAACGGATCGGCATGCGTTGAAGAAAGTCGAGAACGATGCGATCTTTTTGTCAGTGAAAGGGAAAATCTACATGTTTCAAAGCCCGGCGGCTTATCGTGCGAATGGCTCGCTCTATTCCATTTCTGTTTATCTCTCCTCTTCACCCTTCTGAAAGCAAAGCCAGCAGAGGTGCTGGCTTTGAGTTGCATTGTGTAATAGCTGAAGTGGTAAAAGAACAAAATCATTAAGACTGAATATATAAATTCTTTATTAGTTAATCATATTAATATCTGAAAGTAGTTTAATGGCGCTTATTACGTCCTGTATTAATCTGGACTTATTCTTATTTACTGGTTAGATTTACAGGGTTATTTAACGCAATACGGGCATGCGCCAACATGCCCGTATCGCTCATCACAATCACTATTTACGGAGAATAGTAACCATGACTGATATCGATTGTATTGCAGATTCCCTGCAACCAGAAGTCTTTGCCGCTGACGACCGGGTGTTTACCGTAAGTTATGCGACGCGCTATGGGGATTACACCCGCATTCCCGCCTTCATCATGAAAGGCCTGTGGCTAAACGAAGCCGGGTTCAGCACCGGAACGAAGGTGGATGTGAAGGTGATGAAGGGCTGCATGATACTGACGTCCCGGCAGGGAGAGCCGGAGATTGAAAAGCTGATGCGTGAGGTGAGCCAACTGTCGGCAGGTAAGCAGAAGCAGGTGATGGATTTTGTTGGGGTGATATCGGGGAAGGCCGGGAAAAACTGACCTCAGCTATACAGATAAGGCGCCGACGGGCGCCTTTTGTTGATATGGCCGAGGCCTGGACCGTATTACTGAATAAACTGCACAACCCAGAGGATGAGATCGGTTAACGGGTATAGCCCGAATAACGCCCCCTCATTCGTCACCCAGATCGGGAAAAACAGTAGCAGGCAAGCAGTGAGCAGGCACGTCAGAACAAAACTCATAAACCAGCCGCTGCGTAAAATCTTCTTATTCACCGCCCAGCTCGCCAGATGCTGGCCCATTCGCCAGCGAACCCATCCCCTGCGCCATACATACCCCAGGAAAGGGATAACAACGGCAGCGATGGCGATAAACAGGCCGCAGTAAAGCGCCAGTATCTCCAGAGAAGCGAGTAAATTATGCTGATTATCCCAGCGCAGGAACGGCGTAAGGTAGACCCGTCCGGACGCCATGTCGTTGAACCAGATGTTGCCATAAGCGGTGTAGAGCGGCATAAACAGATAGATAATGACCGCGCTGAAGATGGCCCACTTCACCACCGACCAGTTTTGCACAGCCCGGGTGATGGCGTTCAGGCTGGTCAGGGCTTCATCAATATAGGTGGTGGTGACCCCACGATTCATCGCCTCGCGGAGCATCTCCCCGGATTTCCCCTTGCGGTTCGCATCCAGCATCTCCTGATGGGCTTCTGACTCCATAAAGGTGGCCACCGTTTTACGGCTGAACGCCGCAACAAGAGGGTTGAGCAAGCTCCCTCTGGTGGTGCGATGGACAAGCTCATTGAGATCGTTTTTTAACATCAACTCAACGACGTGTCCGGCATCAAGTATCTGCGGACGTCGACCGTAAACAATCCAGTTAACAGGCTGTTCCGCCACCTGAGCCTGGCGCAGCTGGCTCTTAAATCTGGCAAAGGGCACGCTGGCATTGTAGATGAAGTTAACGTTCCGCAGTCCCTCGTCAATACTGGAATCTGCCAGCTCAACGGCGCCATAACCCGCCAGTTCCGGGATGCCCGCTTTGTAGAGGCCATCCTTAATGAACGTCGGGACATCTTCACGATGATAGATCAGCTGGTATCGAGGCACGGCAATACTGGCCAGCCGGGTAACGCGGGTTGTTTCGCCTGTTCCCTCGCAGGGAGAACAGCGCTGGTTGCCTGAACCGCTACAGTGGTTGCAATGCACTTTACCCCCGGTGCAGGTCGAGCACATCCGGTAATGGCTCTCTGTGCGATACTGATTGGTGTAGTGATCGAAATGGCTACGCTGTTCCAGGACCTGCCCGCTTCCGCCACAGGTGGTGCAGCTCACGCGACCAGAACCATAGCACCAGGAGCAGTTGACCTGTCCGCGTCCATGACAATTAGCGCAGTTTTCAGTTAAACAGAGGCGCGTGGGATGTGAGTAGATTTCTTGCTCTTTCTGAAGCGCACCGTAAGGGTGGGAAAGCACCAGGGCCTGTGCTTCACGAAGCGTGGCCTGGCGGGATAAAACCGCGCTGGACTCCTCCTGGAGCGCCTCGGCGTACTGGAAAGTACTGGTAAAAACGCGGGTGCCGTTCCCGGCGGTGACTCTCCCCACCTGAGTGTGATCTGTCGTCTCAACACGAAAATGCAGACTTAAGTTAATCTGGTAGTCGAAATCAATATTTTCGACTAATTCCAGGTCAAGTTTATCTGGCTGTAGCCTCGTAGAGCGTTCCACGAAGTTTTGGATGGTGGTCGAGCACGTTTCCAGCCACGCGTCTTTCATCTTTATTACCTGGATTGAGATTGTTTATCGGCAGAATGATAGGGTTTTGTATAGGTCAGGCAACTACTAATAAACGGAGTTGGGGGGATGTGGGGGGGGGGTGCGTATATAAAATGCGCTGGAATGGATGTGAGGTAATTAGGGGTTTGACGTTTAATGTTAATTTTTTTTAGTGGTGCCTTTGGAAGGGGTAAAACGTCGCGTAAATTTAAATTGCTATTATTGGTTCCTGACTGCTTCAGGTATCTCCTGAATAGGTCAGAAGGTTTGCTGATTTTGGATAGGTGCTAATGGTAATCCTCGATTTATCGTGGGCTGAGCGATGCGTTAAGGCGGGGCCTTCATCGCTGCATTCATCATAGACCGATAAGCTCATTCTCGAAGTAAAGGCTGAGACAAGGGCAGCGATGGGTACCTTTTTGTGACTTGTGAGAAGCTGGTAGGTTGATCGGGTGCGGTTTTGCGAGCATCATCGCAATTATTTACCTTCTTCCGTAACGCGATGGCTTCCAGCAAAACTCTCGAACAAGCAATTACCGATATCACCATCTGGCGCAAAGGCGATCAGCGTGCTCCGCATAAACCATTATTGCTCCTTTATGTGCTGGCGAATTATCAGCAGGGACACGCTCGCCTGTTCAATTACGGTACGGAAATCTGCGATCAGCTACATAGCCTGCTGGAACGTTTTGGCCCACAGCGTGCGCAATATCGCCCCGACATGCCTTTCTGGCGGCTTAAAGGTGATGGATTCTGGGAGCTACAGAATGATGAGTTTTGCTCAACGACGGGTAGCAGCAAGCAACCACCCGCTGGAGAACTGGTAAAGCACAACGTCGCGGGTGGGTTTGATGAGCAACACTTTGCCCTGCTGAGTAAAAACAAAAACCTTATCGGTTCGCTGGCGCAGCAGATTCTGGAAGCCCACTTTCCAGAAAGCATCCAGGAAGAGATTGCTGACGAGATGGGGTTTGATATCAGGCAGATCCGCAAGGTTCGCGATCCGCAGTTCCGTCAGCAGGTGTTACGTGCTTATAACTACCAATGCGCGATCTGTGGATTCAATATGCGACACGATCATACTTCTGTTGCGCTTGAAGCTGCGCATATCAAATGGAAGCAGAACGGCGGGCCGTGCGAAGTCCCTAACGGTCTGGCGCTATGTGCGATACACCATAAGGCATTTGATAAAGGGTCTATTGGGTTGGATAAGGATATGCGGGTGTTGGTTTCACCAGCGGTTAATGGAACGGGGATTGTTCGGAGTTTGTTTTGGGATTTTAAAGGGAAGCAGATAGCGTTGCCATTTGAGAAAGAGGATCATCCCCAGGAGGTGTTTGTAGAGTGGCATCGGCAAGAGGTATTTAAAATGAATGTCTGATAATTTGCATAATCACTTCTTATGAAATGTTTCCCATTAAAGGAATTATTACGTGGATCTCGTAGAGAATGTAGAAGCTGGCAAGCTGACCATCATTGAATTGATTAAGACCCTCGTTAAAGATAAAGAATACGCTTCTTCCAATTGGAATCAGCGTTACCGTGAATTTACAGCACAGTTACAGCAAATCTCAACCTTTACAGACCCTGAAACAGATAATTTAGTTAAACGACTGTGGTACGAACGTGACAACGGTATTGCCAGTATTCGTCAGGGCGTTCCATCATTAGCAGAATATCAGCAAAGCCTCCCATTGCTTAGAGAACTCACCGAACGTGTTCGTCAACAACCGAATGAAGCTACCTACCAATACGTAGGCAATGCGCTGCAGCAGGCCAAAGAAACCGGACAGCTTAAGCGCATGTATCGAAGCTTAAGAAACCGTGTCTTTGCCGCATTTTCACCAGAGAAATACACCAGTACTGTGGATGAGAATGCTTTCAATAAAGCAGCAGAATTCCTAAATCAACACTTCCATCTCGGTTTGGTACTGACCGGAAATTGGTTACAGAAAAACTATGAATTGAAACAAGCCATACACGCCCAATCCCCTAACACAGATCCTTATTACGTGAATATGGCTATCTGGCATATCTATGAATTGCTCCGTAAGCGCGATAATGAACAGAAGCAAGAGAAAGTAGCCAGCAGTGAGCCCATCGAGAACAAGACTATTCCACATTCACCAACTAACGTGATCTTCTTTGGCCCCCCAGGCACTGGCAAGACCTTCACGTTGCAGCAAAAAATGAAAGAGTACACTTCTCATGCAGTTCCTGCTGATCGTGATGCCTGGCTGGATTCTCGCCTTGAATCGTTGAACTGGATGCAGGTTATAACGCTGGTGCTGCTCGATCTTGGGAAACGAGCCAAAGTTCGGCAAATTATTGAACATATGTGGTTTCAACGTAAGGCATTATTAAACGGTCGTAATGGCAACCTATCGAATACTGCCTGGGCAGCTTTGCAATCCTATACAGTTCCCGAGTCGTTAACCGTTGATTATAAGAATCGGCGTGAGCCTGCCGTATTTAACAAAACAGATAACAGCGAATGGTTGATAGTTGATTCACAGCTCGAGCAAGTGGAGGATTTGGTAGAGCTCTACGCCGAACTTAAACGTGGTCCAAAATCTGCCGAAGCCATACAGCGTTTTGCAGTGGTTACGTTCCACCAATCTTACGGCTATGAAGAATTTATTGAAGGTATACGCGCTCGCTCTGACGAAAGTGGCAATATCTCTTATCCCATTGAGCCGGGAATCTTTATACGCCTATGTCAGCGTGCCAACGCCGATCCAGGACATCGCTACGCCATTTTCATTGATGAGATCAATCGCGGCAACATCTCCAAGATCTTTGGGGAACTGATCTCACTCATTGAAGTAGACAAGCGTGCGGGTATGTCTAATGCAATGAGCCTGCAACTGTCTTATAGCGGTGATCACTTCAGCGTCCCCGCCAATGTCGACATCATCGGAGCCATGAATACAGCGGACCGTTCTTTAGCTCTGATGGACACGGCTTTGCGCCGTCGCTTTGACTTTGTCGAAATGATGCCAGATCTCTCTTTACTGAGTGGAGCTAAGGTGAAAGGCATAGAGCTCGAGTCGTTGTTAGAGAAACTCAACAGCCGCATCGAAGCACTTTACGATCGCGAACATACACTGGGGCATGCGTTCTTTATGCCGGTAAAAAATGCACTCGATGCCGGTGATGAAGAAGCTGCGTTTAAACAATTGAAGATCGCATTCCAGAAAAAGATCATTCCGCTTTTACAGGAATACTTTTTCGATGACTGGAACAAGATCAGGTTGGTGCTGGCAGACAACCAAAAGCAAGACGACAGCCTGCAATTCGTAATTGAGAAAACCGACGATCTCGATACGCTTTTTGGTAACAACCATGGTTTACGACACCATGATCAGCAATCGACAGCTTACGAGCTCGAAGCATTTGATCAAGAGGTCTGGAATATGCCACAGGCTTATCGTTCAATTTATCAGCCACAGCAGACCACTCCTGATGAGCAGGCCGTAAACCATGGGTGAAGTTATCTCAGTTTTTGAATATGACCTGCTGGGGAGTGGAAAAGCGGCTTCAGTTGGCGCAAAGCTGGTGCCTCAACAGGTCTTTGATTATTTAGAAACACTTAGCCTAACAAGTGATCAAGGAAGCCAGTTTCTCAAACTCACCTCTCGTTCAGGTTTCAAATTGCTGCAGGTGCAAAACTACGCAGGGATGCTTTCTACGCCTCACGGTATCCAGCTTGAGATACTGCCCAAGATTGGTAAAAACCTCACGGCTGCGAGTGCGCGAGAAACATTCATTACGATGCTAAGTCACCTGCCTGGGTTTCGACATATTCAAACCCAGCAGGCCACTCTTCAGGCACAACGCATGCCTTTGCTCGAGATTTTTATCAGCCAATTTTTGCAAAGCGTCAGCCAATTGCTTAAACAAGGTTTACGCTCCGACTATGTGAGCGAGCAAGGTAATCTGGCTTTTATGAAGGGCAAGCTGATGCTCTCTGCACAGCTACGACATAACGCGGTAAATCGCCATAAGTTTTGTGTCGATTATGATGAGTATATGCCTGATTGTGCTGCCAATCGGCTCTTACACTCCACACTGGATAAGTTACTTAGTCTGAAGCTGTCATCAGAGAATCAACGCTGGCTTTACGAACTACGCTTTGCTTTTGACGGTATTCAACTTAGTAGGGATGTTGAGAGCGATATGAACAGCTTACGCATTGAGCGTGGTATGACTCATTACAGCGAGCCAATGGCTTGGGCGCAGTTGATCCTGAGAGGAATGAGCCCAAGTGCATTACAAGGAAACACCAAAGCGATATCACTTTTGTTTCCTATGGAAGCGGTATTTGAATCCTTTGTGGCACAGACCCTACCCTACGAATTACCTTCTCACCTAAAAGTTTTTCCTCAAGCAGCAACTTATTCTTTGGTAAAGCATGGACTTAAAGATTGCTTTAAGCTTCGCCCAGACTTGCTGATTCAATCTCGGCAACCGATTCAAACCAAAATGGTGATGGACACGAAATGGAAGCTGGTGAACAGTAACGAGCAAAAAAAATCACTATATGGACTTGCGCAATCCGACTTTTATCAAATGTTTGCCTACGGCCAAACATATCTTGATGGGAGCGGCGAAATGTATCTGATTTACCCTGCGCATGATGACTTTAGCCAACCGATACCGCAGCACTTTGCTTTCTCGGACACTTTAAAATTATGGGTTGCGCCATACCGGATTACAGCAAAGCGTGGGGAGAAGATGATGTGGGCGAGTGATGTGTTCAGTATATCGCTTAGGAGCTAAGATGATCAGGAACCAGTCCTATGACAAAATGGGTTTTCTCTAAGTATAGTTTTAGGTGAAAATGAAAATAATGTCTAATTACGACTTTCTTACATGGAGATGTTATGAAAATTGCAAAAATTGTTGTTGTTCCGGATTTTGATAAAATAATTAGCGACTACAAAAGTAACCACTCAGACCAAAATATAATGAAAAAAAATGTAAAACCTAAATATGGTGATGCGGCATTTTTAGCGTATTCCCAAAAAATAGTTATGCATCCAAATTATGCTGGAATGCCAGACCCTTTTGGGGAAAAAGGTGAGATTCAATGGGAAGCCCCATCAAATAGGGCATCAGGAAAATTTAAGCACACTCATCAACGACGCTATGAATGGTGGAAAAATAAAGCAAAAAGCATCGGGATAAATCCCGATACTGAAAATGCATGGATTAGTAAAACAGCTAAAATAATTCATCCATTTGGAGTTAAACCCTGCAAAAAATGCGGTAAAGAAATGGAATTGTCTTACTCTTATCCCAACGAACATTTCTTTTCTCGGGTTAAAAAACTTAATTATATCGATGAGACTTTTGAGCTATCTCAAAACGAACACATAATCGATCTTTTAACACGCTTGGATGATCGTTTTGGTGAAAAAATATACTCAGACTTATCATATTTATTTTCTACAAAATTTATCATAACGCCTGAACTACCAAACAATCTCGAAGCATGGATTGAGTATCTGAAAGAACAATACATACCTCAAGAATCTCGCATGCTAAGCCCTGGAGCTATGGCAAACCCTCCAGACCGTTTTGATGGATTCCATTCATTTAACCGCTGTTGTCGCTCTACTGCTGATAAAGGAAGAACTAAAGAAAATCTTAAATCCTATGTTACTGATCGAAGAGTTTTCGAATATTGGGTTGACGGTGATTGGGTTGCTGCTGATAGGCTAATGGGCCAAGTTAGAACAAATGATATTTTTATTAAAGAAGAATGCTTGAATACAGGGAATGGAGGGTTACACCCTATGCCTTGCCAAGCAGACCATATTGGCCCGATATCACTAGGATTTTCCCATCGTCCTCAATTTCAACTACTTTGTAAATCATGTAATAGTGCCAAAAATAATCGAATGTATTTAAGCGATATAACCTCTTTATTAGAAGCTGAGAATGAAGGGCATACAGTTATTTCATGGTTCGCAGAGGAGGTATGGAATCGTCTGAAACACTCTGTAGATGATACTGAAAAAGCCTTAAGACTAAGTAAAATACTACGTGATAACAGACATACGTACATGAACCTCCTTAAAAAAATACTTGATCAAGGTTATTATACTTTCCTTGCGAGTCTTTTACATCTTGAAGTAGCTAATTATACTCCAGAATTTGAAGGGTTATATATTTCAAAGCATGTAACTTATTTTAAAGCAATAAAAAGATTAAAACGTGAAACAAAATATACAATTGTGCAAAAAGCAAGAAGAATAAGAATAGCATTTGCTTCATTGAATGATTATCATAGAAAAGAAAGTAGGAATGCATTTATAGTATCAAATGAATTGTCTGATAATTACTTTACTGAAGCCTTGGATAACCTACAATCATTAAGCACAGTTACAAACAGCTTAGATGAAAGAATAGCCGGAATAATGTCCGAGAATTCAAATTCAGAAAACGAGTTCAAAGACATCATTTTGGAGCTACAAGAAATACTTACAAAAAATCAACAAGAATTCAATATAATATTAAAAAACCTAATGTCAGGGATGAGTGAAATAGGAAAGGAATTAGAATTATCTTGGACAAGTGATCGTTATGTTCGCTCAAGCCCTGATGAGGTAATAGAATAAAAAAAAGCCCTCTTAAAAAGAGGGCTTTACATTCCTGTTATAATACTCTGAAGCAGTGATATAACCTCTCATGAACAGTTGATAGTCATTTTCAGGTTGATGGATATAGTATTTACCAATTCCATCTTCTCCATGCAGTAAAGGAGGAAGGTCAGATAATGCATGTTTAACAGAAACCCAAGAATCCTTTTGCTCTGTTATTTTTTTCGGAGGTTCGATTGAAAATAAAGGATCGTTTGAACCTACTAATATAACTCTTTTTCGGCGTTGAGGAATTGCATAATGTTCAGAGTTTAATACCCACCCATTCATAGTTTTCATGGTTGATGATAGTTCTTCTTTAACCCTTTCAAACACCTTGCCTTTTTCCATATTCAACAGACCTGCAACATTTTCAAAAATAAAACCGTTTGGTTTTATCTGATCCAAGAGGGATTTATAATGCATGAAGAGTGAGTTTCTTGGATCATCCATTGTTCTTGCATTTCCTGCCGTAGAAAATCCTTGACATGGAGGCCCCCCCAGTATCCACAATTGTTTATCAGAATATGTTTTTTTGATTCCTGATAATTTAGTTATTATTTTTGAGAAATTTTCATCATCAGAAATACTTCCGCAAATAACTTCTTCATGAACATTTCTTGAATATGTTTGTAGATATTTTTCCTCAATATCATTAGCTAATAATGGAGTCCATCCAGCCCATTTGAATCCTAAGCCAAGCCCCCCTGCCCCAGAAAACAAATCGACATAGTAACCAGTATTACCTATGGCTCTCTCTATTTCTTTCGCAATCAAAAAAGCCAAAAAGGGAGGTACGGCATTACCAATTTGGGTATTAACTGCTGTTTGCCCTCCACAGAAAATAAAATCATCTGGGAATGATTGCAATCTTGCTGCTTCTCTCTGGGATAGGACACGATTTTGCTCATAGTGGATATGACAACCATTTCCAGGCCGGTTAAAATAAGTATTAATAGTATATGCAGGCATATCTGGAAGTAATCTACCGTAGTAGGTTGAACGGCTTCCTTTTCCTTGTGCATAGCTTTCCCGAATTTGCTCTATTCTTTTAGATGGTACATCTAAAGGAATGTTTTTCCAGTTACCGCCTGGCGGTACCGAATTAACAATCATCATATCCAGTTCACTTAGCTTTGCAGCCTTATGATTGGGAATCATTAATGCTTCATTTTTAGCCATAATGTTGAAACATCCTCAGTAAATTTTCTTTTTCTGCTAACTCAATCTTATCAAATGAAGACAAAAGTTTATCAAATTCATTCAAATTCAATTTGTAAATTTTTTTGGCTATATAAGCCTCAATTTTCAGTTCAGCATCACAGCACCCATTCATGCAAGAGATTACCAGCTGTTTTAACTCAGTATGTTGCGATAATATTTTTTCAGACGGTATCGCAGTCTTTCTTAAAGCTGACAATGAAACATGGCCAGTGGCTAAAAAGCTTCTTAATTGAAATTCAAAACAAAGGGAGTTTATTATTCCCAATAAACTAAAAAGTGAATCCTGTGATCCATTTTGATAATAGACCACCCCCAGTGAATTCCCTGCTAATGAATCAGGAGGAATTACTGTTGCGATTACTCTTCTCTTTTGACTTGGACGAGAAATATCACGCCATGCAATTCTTTTAAAATTAGAACTGGATGGAACCTTATCAATTCTTTTAGTTATCTTTAAATTATAACTAATGTCAAAGTTGTATCTTCCGATCATTTTCCCTTTAACAAATAGGTATCCATCCCCATTTTTTTTTGTCCAATTGCTACTCCCTGTCTCATCGATTTCTCTTCCCGCCCATATTTCTCCATTTTTTTCTAAGCTATTCCAAGTTGAGTATTCCTCTTGCAGCTTCTTTAATAAATGGATTGCATGAACACCTTGAGATATTGGAATACTAAGATGTTGAGTATCTATACTAGATAAATCAAAACACCCGAATGAATTAATATTTAATTTTTTATCATATACACTAAGCTGCATGTCCTTATTAAAAGAGTCGCCTTTAATTAAAATAAAAGAACATGAAGACACATCAGCACCATTGAATAACTTTGCTTCCGCTGGATAATAGTTTATGAAATCAAGCCTTCCAGTGTTAAAGAACTTTTGACGCAAAGTAAAAGACTGTTCATCAGCGAAAAAAGATGCAGGCATAACAATAGCTAATATACCATTTTTGTTACATATTTCTAAGCTAAGCTCTGCACCAACACGTGAAAGATTAGTCCCCCAACCAGCAAATTTGCGCTTCGGTTGTGAATATGGTAAAACTTTTGACAAATAATCATCAAACTCTCGAAGCGACTCGATATATTTCGATTTAATAGATGGCTCAAATAGATTGAGTTCCCTGGAATCTGGTTTTATATTCTCCCAAGGTGGGTTAGTAATAACACAATCAAAGTAATCGATATAGTTTTCAAACTCATAAAAAACATCAATATTTTTTACAGTAACTTTAATATTTGCACCAGCTAATTTAAGTTCAGCTAACTCACTTTGAGCATGAACAAGGCCAGCATGTTCTATATCAAATAGATAAACATTCCATTCCACATCAGGAAAGCCATTTAATATCCATTGTTTAATAAGCAATGTGATAAGTCGCCCGTCTCCTGAAAATGGATCCGCAATATTATAATTTTTTTTACCAGTTGCATTTATTAATGGTAATAATTTCTCTATCATCAAAAATGCAATTTTTTCATCAGTATAGTACTTGCCTGTCGCTTTCTCAGTGAACTTTTCCGCATTATTTAAAGACAGTGAATTAATTAAATGGATATGTTTCATGTTATATATCTCTTCCATCATCAGGATAAGATTGTATCATTTTGAGTGTGAATACTCAACAACTACTGTACATAAATACAGCTTTTTTTTGAGCAAACCTAGGTTGGACACACATAGATAAAATAAAAGTCACGGAAATAACTTCCCTTGACTTTTATTTAGTTTTGAAAGGGTTTAACTTTCATTTAGTTAAGAACTAAAAAAGCATATACCCTAGATACTAATAATATATGTCTTAATATTGTTGCTACTTTCCAAATTCAAACGGACTTACAATCTTCTCCCGATTAGCATCCAGATAATCCGCCCACCACTGTAACATCAACCTACGCTCCCCAAGATGTTCCGCCTTATGGATGTAAGCCGCACGCACCGAGTTACGTTCCTGATGGCTCATCTGCCGTTCTACTGCATCCCTCGACCACAACCCCGATTCTATCAGTGAACTACAAGCCATGGTCCTGAAACCATGCCCACAAACTTCCGTTTTTGTGTCATAGCCCATCACTCGAAGAGCCTTGTTCACCGTATTCTCACTCATCGGCTTACGGGGATCGTGATCGCCTACGAAAATCAGCTCTCGATTCCCGTTCATGCATTTGATCTTTTCCAGAATAGCTAAGGCCTGACGCGATAAGGGAACAAGATGAGGTGTCCGCATCTTTGAACCACGCTGAGAATGCTTGACTCCTTCCAGTGGCTCACGCTCGCCCGGAATCGTCCACATAGCAGTTTGGAAATCCACTTCTGACCAGCGAGCAAAGCGTAGCTCGCTTGAACGGATGAAAACCAACAAGATGAGTTCAACAGCTAACCGGGTTAACGGCCTACCGGAGTAGTGATCAATTCGATGAAGTAATGCGGGAATGCGGTTAAGTACTAATGCCGCACGGTGCTTTCTTTTCGCCGTAGCAACCGCACCGGCAATCTCTTGCGCGGGGTTGTAGTCGATTAATCCGCTCTGCACAGCAAAGCGCATAATCGCGGTAGTGCGCTGCTGTAAACGGGCGGCGACTTCAAGACGCCCGGATGACTCCACCGCTTTGATAGGGACAAGCAGATCCCGCGTCTTCAATTCAGCAATATTCCGCTTACCGATAGTAGCAAAGAGATTATCTTCCAGGCTTTTCAATACACGAGCACTATGCGATGCAGACCATTTCTGATTGCTGGCATGCCAGTCTCTGGCAACCACTTCAAACGTTATCGCCTCTTGCTCCTGCTCTACCTTAACGGCTTTCTTGCTCTCACTGGGATCGACGCCATTAGCTAATAATTTCCGGGCCTCATCCCTGCGTGCCCTGGCATCCGCCAGTGAGACTTCGGGGTATTTCCCCAGCGCCAGCATCTTCTCTTTACCACCAAAGCGATAACGAAGCCGCCAGTATTTTGAGCCGTTGGGGTGAACCAGCAAAAGCATGCCATCGCCGTCAGTCAGTTTGTAGGCTTTTGCTTCAGGCTTTGCCGAACGAACCTTCACATCACTCAGAGCCATGATAAGTATTCTTTCAAGGGTCCTGTGTGGGTACAAACATAATCGAACCGGGATATACCCGCAGTTGTACCCGCATCAGTAAGTTGATATAGATTGAATCGGGTTGACTTAGGTTGAGTGAAAAAGCGAGGAAAGCCTTGCGGATACTGGATTTCAGGCACAAAAAAAGACGTCCGTTGACGTCTATTGATGTTCCGATGGTGCCGAAGGCCGGACTCGAACCGGCACGTATTTCTACGGTTGATTTTGAATCAACTGCGTCTACCGATTTCGCCACTTCGGCACTGAAGGGGATGCGGAAACGTTGTGGATTATACCTGTCGCACGCCGCCATGCAAGCGGCGACGTACGGTTGTTTCGCTAAGTGTCCAAAAAACCAGCGTAACCCACTCCGCCCTTACAGGTCCGACACCGCATAGCGTATCAGCCCGGCGGCGTTCGGTTCCGGCAGGGCCAGCACGTTGTTCCACAGATCCTGCACCAGGTCGCAGCTCTGCTTCTCTTTGCCCTTCCCTTTTTGCGGGGCCTGCAGTAGCTCGATATCGTCCCCGTACTTCGTCGTCAGCTTCTGGACAATCGGCACCACATCGGTTTCGGCCTGCTTGATCTCCTGCGGCGTCACGGTGTGTTTATCC
This sequence comes from Leclercia adecarboxylata, assembly GCF_023639785.1. Classification (NCBI taxonomy): domain Bacteria; kingdom Pseudomonadati; phylum Pseudomonadota; class Gammaproteobacteria; order Enterobacterales; family Enterobacteriaceae; genus Leclercia; species Leclercia adecarboxylata. Next base: position 501,135 of record NZ_CP098325.1, on the reverse strand, counting down.
GGCCCGACGGCGGCACGCATCATGTCGACGTCGGCCTGCATGCGGCGCTGCATCAGCTCTTTATCCAGCAGACGCATCGGGTTAACGCCCCCCTTCACATCCGGGTACAGGAAGCGGAAGCAGCTGTCATCGCTCACCTTCTGCATGGCGGCGGTCTGCTCCATGTTGAGCTTCATATAGGCCACCACGTTGGCGTCCGGGGCGGTTTGCAGGCGCGCCATCTGCAGCTTCAGAATCTTTGGCTGCAGGGTGTCGATAATCTGCTGTTCGTTTTTACCCGCTTTTTGCAGGGCCAGCATCTCGTCCTGCACCTGCTTGCGGAACGCCGGCTCCTGCTCCTTGATAACCTGCCACACCGGCATGCTGCTCAGCGCGGTATCCAGCTGCTGTTCGGTGCTGGGCGCGTTGTCGCGATAAAACCAGCCTGCTGCCACCATCCCCACCACCACGGCGATGGCGATACGTAAACCCTTTTTCATCATTCCCTGCCTTTTGTTATTAAACCGGCACCCCGCTGTGGAAGCGGAACTCGGTGTCGGGCGATAAGATAAGCTCTGCCTCCACCTCGCCAAACAGCTTCACGCGTGGGGTGATGTCGTCATCACTCACCTGCTGCGCCAGACGCAAATAGTCCTGATAGTGCCGCGCCTCGGAGCGCAGCAGCGACAGGTAAAACTTCTGCAAATCCTCATCGAGGAATGGCGCCAGCGCGGCGAAGCGTTCGCAGGAGCGCGCTTCGATATAGGCCCCGCAAATCAGCTTGTCGATCAGCGTCAGCGGCTCGTGGGTGCGCACGGCTTTCAGCATCCCTTTAGCGTAGCGGCTGGCGGTGATTTTGACGTAGGGAATGTTACGCATCAGCATCGCCTCCCGCACCTGCCAGAAATGGTGCAGCTCCTCTTTAATCAGCAGCACCATGCTGTCGATGAGCGCCTGACCCCAGGGATCGTCGGTCTTCGGCATCACGCTTTTGCCAATCTGTTTGTGCAGGGCGACAAAGTCCGGTTCCGGGCCTTCGCGGAAGGTAAAGGCTTCGTAGGGTTTGAGCCACTCGAGGAGCGCGTCGGCACCGCTCTCGTCGGCGACGTATTTGCGCACTAATAACAGCGCGGTCTGGGCGGCTTTGAGCTCGCACACCATATGGTCGGTGAGCAGCAGCGGCAGGTTCGCCGGGTCGCGGGCTTTATCAATCCACGCTTGCGGGGTCGGACACTGGAGGAAGTTTAAAACAGGGGCGAGTATCTGCGGGTAATCCATTATTTTTCCTGAAGCGGCAGCCGAAGCTGCCGCAAATAACACTTAGTGACGCACGCCGTCGTCATCTTCGTCGATGAAATCTTCGTCGTCTTCGTCACCCTCTTCGCCGTTCGGATCTTCGAAGTAGGTGCCCCAGCCGTCGTATTCCACTTCAAACTTCTCGGCGAGGTTCATCAGCTGTTCAACCTGGGCGTCGATCAGCTCTGCCTTCAGCGCGCCTTCACTCAGGATATCGCAGCAGATGACGGTGTCGCCCTCTTCCACTTCCAGCTCTTCCGGCTCCGTCACTTCGTAACCCAGGCGGAACGCTTCAACCGCCAGCTTTTCCAGCGCTTCGAAATCATCCGCAGAGAAATGATGCTCGATGGTGTACAGCGCATCCGGATCGCTGCCGTCTTCCAGCAGTTCTTCAATAATCAGTCGCGTCTCTTCGCGCTGTTCTTCCAGCAGTTCTGGGTTTGCCATGGCTCATTCCTCTTTAAAGTGCGGCAGATACTTCTATTTTCACACACGGATGTGTTTGCCTCCACCTTTGTAAGAAAGATTTGTGAAACGGGGTTGCAAGTGAATATTAATACTTATAAAGTGAATTTTAATTCAATAAGTGGCCTTTGCCATGTGAGGATAAAATGTCTGAACTGTATAAAAAACACTTCCTGAAATTGCTCGATTTTACCCCTGCACAGCTCTCCTCTCTGCTTGCCCTGTCTGCACAGCTGAAGTCCGATAAGAAAAAAGGCACAGAAGTACAGAAGCTTACTGGCAAAAATATCGCGCTCATCTTCGAAAAAGACTCGACCCGCACACGATGCTCTTTCGAAGTTGCCGCATTTGACCAGGGCGCACGCGTCACCTATTTAGGGCCGAGCGGCAGCCAGATTGGGCATAAAGAGTCAATTAAAGATACCGCGCGGGTGCTGGGCCGGATGTACGACGGCATTCAGTATCGCGGCCACGGCCAGGAGGTTGTCGAAACCCTGGCGGAATTCGCCGGTGTGCCGGTGTGGAACGGCCTGACCAACGAGTTCCATCCGACACAGCTGCTGGCGGACCTGCTCACCATGCAGGAGCACCTGCCGGGCAAAGCCTTTAACGAGATGGTGCTGGTCTATACCGGCGATGCGCGTAACAACATGGGTAACTCAATGCTGGAAGCGGCGGCGCTCACCGGGCTGGATCTGCGTCTGGTTGCGCCCAAAGCCTGCTGGCCGGAAGAGAGCCTGGTGGCAGAGTGCAGCGCGCTGGCAGAAAAGAACGGCGGCAGGATCACCCTGACGGAAGATGTGGCGGCGGGCGTGAAGGGCGCAGACTTTATCTACACCGACGTGTGGGTATCGATGGGTGAAGCCAAAGAGAAGTGGGCGGAGCGTATCGCCCTGCTGCGTGGCTATCAGGTGAATGCGCGGATGATGGCGCTCACCGGTAACCCGGAGGTGAAGTTCCTGCACTGTCTGCCGGCGTTCCACGACGATCAGACCACGCTCGGCAAACAGATGGCGAAAGAGTTCGATCTGCACGGCGGGATGGAAGTGACGGACGAAGTATTTGAATCTGCGGCCAGCGTCGTGTTTGACCAGGCGGAAAACCGCATGCATACCATTAAGGCGGTGATGGTCGCCACCCTGGGTGAATAACCTCTGGTAGTAAACAGATTAAATAGCGGGAGGGGTCGACCCTCCTGATATTTATATTATCCGTTCGGAGTAATGCTCTTATTATCTGCTTGCCGACTAAATAGTTCAGCGGATGATTACTTTGTCGTTACCCGTTCCTTGCCGTAAGGGCATTTTTTAAAGATACATTTTACCGGTACCTCACACCTCTTGCTCTCAGGGTCACGATGGCCGGGGCAGCTGGACATATTGTGCATCACGCGCCACAGGGTGTGGCTGTATTTATCGATCTGTATAATATGTATATCGCATAGCGTGTCATTCACCCGTAAACGGTTATGACAAACTTTTATCTGATCTCCGGGTTTAAAGAGCTGGTCGCCGTTATACCAGAGAATATAAGTATGATTATGCTGAGTCAGAATTTTCGAAAATAAGGTTCCGGTGGCCGGGCTGGCAATAGTGCCTAAAGTAATCCATGTCTTAGAAGCGGTCATCAAAATACCTTTAAACAAACGGTGCAAAGAGCGGAAAGCCATACGGTAAATAAGTGTAAAAGAACAATGAAAATGTGGTAATAGGCACAGCCTATCCTTTTTATTAAGGTCAATAAGTCTAAACTTTTACTTAAGTCAAATTCCTCCGTCAGGAATAGTTTGACCGCTTCCCGTGTCGATTGATTTTTCAGCGTAAAAAGGGTACTTTTTTGCCCTGATTTCAGCGCGGATATGCCGATCTTATGCCTATTATTCAATCTGTTGAACGTGCCCTGCAGATCCTCGATCTGTTTAACGAACAGGCGACGGAACTTAAAATCACCGACATCAGTAAACAGATGGGCCTGAGTAAAAGCACCCTTCACTCGCTTCTCAAAACCCTACAGCTGCACGGCTATATCGATCAGAACCCGGAGAACGGCAAATATCGCCCCGGCATGAAGCTGGTTGAACGCGGTCACTTTGTGGTGAGCACCATGGATATCCGCCAGAAAGCGAAGCATTTTCTGACGGAATTGTCAGAGCGCACCGGGCAGACCACCCATCTGGGCATTCTGGACGGGCGCGAAGGGGTCTATATCGAGAAGATTGAAGGCAAGCTGGCGGCCATCGCCTACTCGCGCATTGGCCGCCGCCTGCCGGTGCATGCCACCGCCATCGGCAAAGTGCTGATCGCCTGGCTGAGCGACGCCGAGCTGGACACCCTCCTTGAGGGCTATCAGTACACCACTTTTACCCCGGCGACGCTGGCCTCCCGCGAGGCGCTGCTGGCCGCGCTGGCGCAAACCCGCGAGCAGGGCTATGCCCTGGACAGCGAAGAGAACGAACAGGGGGTGCGTTGCGTGTCGGTCCCGGTGCGTAACCATGAGTCCCGGGTCATTGCCGCCCTGAGCCTCTCCACCTTAACCTCCCGCGTGAACGACGACGAGCTGGCCCGCTTTCGCGAGCAGTTGCAGGAGGCCGGGCGCCAGCTCTCACGCGCGCTGGGCTACCCGGCCTGAACCCTTATACCGGCGCGTAAGTGAAGTAGTCGAAGTCAGCGTGGCAGCCGTCGCCGCTGATGTCTTCGCAGTGCAGCCCGACAAAGGCCCCGGTGAAGAACCCTCTCCCGCCGATATAGTCATCGGACAGCTTCCACGCCTCGTACGTCACGGGCACGCTGTGCCACGTCTCGCCGTCAAAGGAGTAGCTGTAGCGGTAGACCAGACGATCGACATCCACCCGCAGCCAGACGCTCTGCGCCTCATCCGGTACCGGGATGGGCTGCTCGTGCAGCGGCCATGACGGCACGTTGTGGTCAAGCTGGATCACCTTCAGGGTTCTGCCCTGCCCCTCCTCATAATCAACAAAGCAGTAGCTCCAGTTTTTGCTGTTGTAGTAGCAGGTTAAGCCCGCGCTCTGCTGGAAGTGACGCGGTGAAAATTCCATGCGCGTCTCGGCGCGAAACGCGACGTGCTGCCAGCGGCGCGCCACGGTGGACTGGGTAAAAGTCGAGTTAAGGGAGTCGTTGCCGTACAGGCGCAAAAAGCCTTTACGCGCCCGCAGAGAGCCGAGGGAATCGTCGAACGGGATACGCAACGTCTGCAGCTCCGGGTCGAGACGCTCGCCGTCGAAGTCGTCCCGCCAGTCGGCCTGCACCACGGCTGCGCACTCGGTCATCTGCGGGCCTGGCACCGTCAGTTGGGCATGTTTGCCCCCTTCAACGTAAGGCCAGCCGTCGCGCCATTCGATGCGCGAGATCCCCGTCTCACGCCCCAGGGAGCAATATCCTCGCCCGCCGGAGGCCAGCAGCGGAACGCCCGGCAGGCGCTGGGGGCGGCTGGTGAGATAGGCCATGTACCACTCCCCGGTGTGGGTCTGGAGCAGCGAGCCGTGGCCGCTTTTTTGCAGCGGATTTTCCGGCAGGTGCCAGCTGGTCATCATCGTCACATCGGGGTGCAGCTCGTAAGGCCCGTCGATGTTTCTGGCCCGTAATACCACCACCGCGTGCTCATAGCTGGTGCCGCCCTCAGCGACCAGCAGATAGTACCAACCCTCTTTACGGTAGATATGCGCCCCTTCGGTGTAGCACAGCGGCGTGCCGGTGAAGAGGGTTTTACGCTTCGCCGACAGGGTGCGGGTATGCGGATCAAATTCCTGCATCACGATGGTGTTATGCGGGTTGCTGTGATGGCGCGGCCCCCAGGGGCGGTAGATATAGTATTTGCGGCCATCGTCGTCGTGGAACAGCGAGGGATCGAACCCGCCGTTGCCCATCGGGATCGGCTCGCTCCACGGCCCCTCGATGGAGGGGGCGGTCACCAGGAAGTTGCGCCCGTTTTTCCACGGGGAATCGACGATCTTCACGTCGGTATAGAGCAGCCAGAACTGCCCGTCGGCGTAGCTCAGGCACGGCGCCCAGATGCCGCCGGAGTCCGGGTTGCCCTTCATATCCAGCATCGATACGCGATCCAGCGGGGTACTCACCAGCCGCCAGTTCTTCAGGTCCCGGGAGTGGTAGATGCGCACGCCCGGGAACCACTCAAAGGTCGAGGTGGCGATGTAGTAATCCTCGCCCTGACGGCACATCGACGGATCCGGGTTGAAGCCAGTCAGAATCGGGTTGGTAATGGTGTACATAGTGCCTCCTGCTTAATGAGATGCCGCCGTTGCTGCCTCAGGGATCGCTTCCCCCTGGGCCGCGCGATGCTTGAGCAACTGCTTGCTGATGGCTTCCACCCGCGCATCCGAGAGCTTATAGAACGACAGCATGGTGAACATGCCCACGTAGAGCACCACCGGCACCACGCAGAACAGAATTTTGATGGTGGTGAGCACCTCAACCGGCTGCACGCTGTTGCTGGCGGAGTAGTTGACGTACGCCAGGATCCAGCCCACCACCGCGCCGCCAATCGCCAGGCCGATCTTCAGGCTGAACAGGTAGGTGGAGAACACCAGCCCGTCCAGACGACGGCCGCTGCGGCTCTCTTCGTAATCCACCACGTCGGAAGCCATCAGCCACTGCAGCGGCGTGGTGGTATTAAAGACGAACAGGAACAGGATGTTGAGGGCGAAAATCAGGGCCATATGTTCGGCCGGGGTGAAGAAGATCAGCAGGCTGATCAGGGAGTAAATAACGATGATCCACTTGAAGGCTTTTACCCGGTCGAAACGGCCCAGCAGGCGCGAAGAACAGAGCGAGCCAAACATGGTGGCGATGCTGCCGTAGAGCAGGAACTGGGTCGCCATCTCCGGGTGGTCCATCACGTACTTCACGAAATAGAGCGTCGCCCCGCCGCGCACCACGTTGGAACAGGTGGCCATCATCTTGAAGGCACACATGATCCGCCACTGGCTGTTGCCGAGCAGCAGTCTGAGATCTTTTCTGACCGACGAGCCCGGCTGCACCTCAAAGGTGTAGCGCTCTTTGGTGGTGAAGAAGCAGACGTACAGCAGCACCACGCCGCAGAGCCCCAGCACGCACATCGCACCGAAGTAGCCGACCTGTTCGTTACCTTTGCCGATGATCCCCACCAGCGGCAGGGCAATGCCGCTGATCGCCAGCGATCCTGCCGCCGCCAGGAAGAAGCGCCAGGACTGCATGGCGTGGCGCTCTTTCGGATCGGCGGTGATCACCCCCGGCATGGCGCAGTACGGCACGTTAACGAAGGTATAGACCAGTGTCAGCAGGATGTAGGTGACGCAGGCGTAGATAATTTTGCCGTTGGCCGAGAAATCCGGGGTGTAGAAGGTGAGCATGCAGACGACACCAAACGGGATCGCCCCCCACAGCAGGAACGGGCGGAACTGGCCGTGGCGGGTGCGGGTGCGGTCCACCAGCAGCCCCATCAGCGGGTCGGTTACCGCATCGAGCACGCGGGACACCAGGAACAGCGTGCCCATAATCCCGGCCGACAGGCCAAACACATCGGTGTAGAAATAGGCGAGCAGGAACATGGTCGCCTGCCAGACAAAGCCGCAGGCGGTGTCACCCAGCCCGTAGCCAATTTTATCTTTCATGGTTAATTGCATCATCAGAAATACACCCTTATTTAGTGTGCTGAATTCACAACATCGTGTTAATAGAGTGTAATGAGCTGTTCAATTAACCAACAATGGTCATATCTTGTTTCTGAATTACGTTATTTTGCTTTTGTGATACCCATCGAAATAACATAAGTAATTGTTTTAAATCACCAATAACAAAAACAACAAAGCCGCCCGCGGAATACTTTCCGCAGGCGACAGGCGTGATAAATATAATTAAATCCCGAGTGCTTTTTTACCGGCGTTAATTACCTCGATGATTTTATCCGTGTCGTAAATACAGCCTTTCCAGGTGCCGCCACTCACCGACTGTAACGCCGCCCACAGGCGCGTATCGTCCGGTAAAAATTCATGGGCATGCAGTTCAGGGTGCGGTTCGCGACGTGCCAGCTCCATCGCCCCCTCCTGCGGGGTGAGCGGTGCCTGGGCCGTGCCGATAAAGTTGACGCTGCCGGTCAGGGCAAGGCGATCCACCACAATCTCGATGATGTCGTTGTCCCGCAGCTTGCCAATCGGCCCGCCAGCCAGCGCCTCGGGGGCAACGTGACCAAAACAGGCCCCGGTAGAGACGCCCGAGAAGCGGGCATCGGTGATCAGCGATACCGTTTTACCCCAGGAGATATGCTTCAGCGCTGAAGTCAGCTGGTAGGTCTCTTCCATGCCGGTACCGGAGGGGCCGCCGCCGATCACCACCATGATGTCGCCCTGGGCGATCTCGCCGTTTTTGATCGCCTTGATCGCCCGGGCTTCTGAGACAAACACCCGTGCCCGGCCGGTGTGGCGGTAGACGCCATCTTCACCCACCACTGAGGGATCGATGGCCGTGGCCTTGATTACCGAGCCTTCCGGCGCGATGTTGCCCATCGGGAAGGCCACCGTGGAGGTCAGCCCGCGGGCTTTAGCGCGTTCCGGCGGCAGGATCACGTCGTCAGGTTCTACGCCGTCCTGCTCGCGCAGGCACTGGCGGAAGCGTTCCCGCCGTTCAGAGCTCTGCCACCAGTCGAGGTTTTCTCCCACCGTCTGGCCGGTGACGGTCATGGCATCCAGATGCAGCAGGCCGAGATCGCGCAGATGGAGCATCACCTCCGGCACGCCGCCCGCAAGGAACGCCCGCACCGTCGGGTGATAATCCGGCCCGTTCGGCAGGACGCTCACCAGCCGCGGCACCTTGCGGTTGATCCGGGTCCAGTGCTCCACGTCCGGAATAGCGCAGCCCGCCGCGTGGGCGATGGCCGGAATGTGCAGCAGCAGGTTGGTGGAGCCGCCAAACGCGGCGTGGATCACCATCGCGTTTTCAATCGCTTTGTCGGTGAGAATATCCCGGGTGGTGATCCCGCGGTTATCCAGCTCAAATACCGCCCGGGCGGACTGGCGGGAGATCTCCAGCCACACGTCCTGGCCTGACGGCGCCAGCGCCGAGTGCGGCAGCGCCAGGCCCAAGGCTTCGGCCACCACCTGGGAGGTGCCTGCGGTGCCGAGGAACTGACAGCCGCCCCCCGGCGAGGCGCAGGCCCGGCAGCCCAGCTCGGCGGCTTCCTGCAAAGAGAGTTCATGGTTAGCGTAACGCGCCCCGATGGTCTGCACCTTCCCGGCGTCTTCGCCGAACGTCGGCGGCAGCGTGGCCCCGCCCGGCACCAGAATGGTGGGCAGAGTGTGCATCGCGGCCAGGGCGATCATGGTGGCGGGCAGGCCTTTGTCGCAGGTGGCCACGCCAATCACCGCCCGGCGCGTGGGCAGGGAGCGGATCAGGCGGCGAAACACGATCGCCGCATCGTTGCGGTATGGCAGGGAGTCAAACATCCCGTGGGTACCCTGGGAACGGCCGTCGCAGGGATCGCTGACGAACGCGGCAAAAGGGATCCCGCCGTTGCGGGTAATCTCTTTTGCCGCCGCCTGCATCTGCAGGCCAATCTCCCAGTGGCCGGTGTGGTAACCCAGCGCCACCGGGCGGCCATCCCCCGCGCGGATCCCGCCCTGGGTGCCGATAATCAGCACCTCTTTGCCGGTGAGCTTATTGGCATCCCAGCCCATTCCGGCGTTTTGCGTCATGCCAAACAGATTGCCGCTGGGGGATTCCATCAGCATCTGCGGGGTCAGGGGCAGCGCCCCCTGCGGCCCGGCCGCGTGGGTGATCACCGAATAGAAGGCGTCATCCTGCGGGGTAAAAATGGTTTCTATCGACATCGTGACCTTCCGGCTTCAGCAGAGCTTGAGCTGTTGCAGCAGCGTTTTGAGCTGCGCCTTGCGCGCGTCGTCCAGCGGACCGGCTGGCGGCAGCACATGGGTGGAGACCGGCTGAACGCAGAGGGCGATCGCCTCTTTAATGACGTTCACAAACGGCGTATCCAGCTGATACATCTGCGGAATTTGCAGCAGAGTCTGATGATACTGCGCCGCCCGGGCCAGGTCGCCGTCGCGGAAGGCCTGTCGCAGCCTGACCGACACCTGCGGCGCAAAGTTGCCGCTGGCGGAGATCGCCCCGTCACCGCCCAGCAGCAGGGTGTTGAACAGGTGATCGTCGTAGCCGCACAGCACCACAAACTGCGGGTGGGCCGCTTTCACGGTCAGCACCATGCTGCGCAGGTGGGCCACGGAGTCGATGGTGTCTTTGATCCCGACGATATTGCTCCGGGAGTCGACCAGGGTTTTAACCAGCTGCGGGGTCAGCTCCTGCCCGGTCAGCGCCGGGAAGTTATAGAGGATCACCGGCAGGGTCACGCTGTCGGCCACCTGTTCAAAGTAGCGGATCAGGTTCGCTTCAGACACTTTCCAGTAGTAGGGGTTGATCACCACGATGCCGTCGGCACCGGCCTGCTGGGCGTGCTGGCTCAGCTCGATGGTTTCCCGGGCGTTGGTGCCCCCGGTGCCGATCAGCACCGGCACGCGACGGTTCACGTGGGCGATGGCGAATTCAGCGATCGCTTTGCGCTCTGCGGTATTGAGCTGGGAAAACTCGCCGCCGCTGCCCAGGAAGAACAGGCCATCGACGCCGGCGTCGATCATGTGGTCGATGAGCGCGGCGCTGCCCGGTTTATCCAGCTTTCCGTCGGCGGTAAAAATGGTGGAGACAGGGGGAATAATCCCCGAAAACTGCACGGTCTGCGGCATGAGATCTCCTTGCTGATTCGTTTTGTTCTACATTATAGAACAGTGTTCTTTTATTTAACGATCATACTAGAACGCGGTGAAAGCGAAGGACAATGCGGAAAAAGGAGGGAGTGCGGTTTTTTTAAGCTGGATCACAAATTATTTTCCCCTCACCCCGGCCCTCTCCCCAAAGGGGCGAGGGGGAAAAGACCGCACCGTGCAGTCCCCTCTCCCCTATGGGGAGAGGGTTAGGGTGAGGGGTGAGGGTTGAGGGGTATTTACCCCACCAGCATCTTCACAACCACCTTGCGCACCTGCGCCGGGTTGCCCACCGCGCACAGCGGCTTGTGGACTTCGCCAGGGTAGAAGACCACAAAATCCCCTTCACTCAGCACAAGGGTTTTTTCCTGCTCGCCTTCCGGCAGGAACGCGATGTCTTTGTCCGCCAGCCAGTCGGTGTCCGGCGTGCCGTTTGGCAGGGTGCTGAAGGTCATCCCCTCCTGGCCTTTAAGCACGATCTGAATGTCCAGATAGCGGGCATGGTACTCCGCGCGACGCTCGGCAAACGGCTGGGTCATGTCTTCGGAGACCAGACAGAACAGGTTGTTGCCGTCGATGTCGTGTTTGCCGGTCGGCGTGGCGTCTGTCACGTGCGCTTTAACGTGTTCGATCGCCTGACGCAGTTTTTGTGGCAGCCAGGCCTGGAGGTTGTGAATGTTACCAACGATCATCTTTAAATCCTCAATATAAAACATCGTTTCATTTTCAACTTTTATACGAGAATTTCAGCTGCCATACCACCACTTTTTAGCGGGGATTTGCTCTTGCGCATAACCATGCATGCCCAACCGTTTTCGCTGCGTAAAGTGTGCATTATTCGCTTGATCCATGATTCAGGCTGCGTATAATGCCCCACAATTTGCCAGGAGGAAGCATGCTCAAACATGTACGACAGAGTGCCCCAGCGCGTCTTCAATCAGACGCTGGCCTGCCGTTTTTCTTCCCGTTGCGATCCCTATTCCAGAAGCCCCTCATTTGAGGGGCTTTTTTTTGCCCGGCGTCAGGAGATAAAAATGAATCCGCTTTATCAAAAACACATCATTTCCATCAACGACCTCAGCCGTGAAGAGCTGGAGCTGGTTCTGGCGACCGCGGCAAAACTGAAAGCCCATCCGCAACCGGAGCTGCTGAAGCACAAGGTGATCGCCAGCTGCTTCTTTGAAGCCTCCACCCGTACCCGCCTGTCGTTTGAGACCGCCATTCACCGCCTGGGCGCCAGCGTGGTCGGCTTCTCCGACAGCAGCAACACCTCGCTCGGCAAAAAAGGCGAAACCCTGGCGGACACCATCTCGGTGATCGGCACCTACGTCGACGCCATCGTGATGCGCCACCCGCAGGAGGGTGCGGCCCGTCTGGCAACCGAGTTTTCCGGCGGTACGCCGGTGCTGAATGCCGGTGACGGGGCTAACCAGCATCCGACCCAGACCCTGCTGGATCTGTTCACCATCCAGGAGACCCAGGGACGGCTGGAGAACCTGAACATCGCCATGGTCGGGGACCTGAAATATGGCCGTACCGTCCACTCCCTGACCCAGGCGCTGGCGAAGTTCAACGGCAACCGCTTCCTGTTTATCGCCCCGGACGCGCTGGCGATGCCGCAGTACATCCTCGATATGCTCGATGAGAAAGGCATTCCGTGGAGCCTGCACGCCAGTATCGAAGAGGTGATGGGCGACGTGGATATTCTCTATATGACCCGCGTGCAGAAAGAGCGTCTGGATCCGTCGGAGTACGCCAACGTTAAGGCGCAGTTCGTCCTGCGCGCCAGCGACCTTGAAGGCGCGCGCAGCAACATGAAGGTGCTGCACCCGCTGCCGCGTATCGATGAGATCACCACCGACGTGGATAAAACGCCGCACGCCTGGTACTTCCAGCAGGCCGGGAACGGCATCTTCGCCCGCCAGGCGTTACTGGCACTGGTTCTGAATCGCGATTTAGTTCTGTAAGGGGAAATGACAATGACACACGATAACAAACTCCAGGTCGAAGCCATCAAACGCGGCACCGTAATTGACCACATCCCTGCGCAGGTGGGCTTTAAGCTGCTGACCCTGTTCAAACTGACCGAAACCGACCAGCGCATCACCATCGGTCTGAACCTGCCTTCCGGCGAGATGGGCCGTAAAGACCTGATTAAAATCGAGAACACCTTCCTGACCGACGAGCAGGTTAACCAGCTGTCGCTGTATGCCCCGGAAGCGACCGTCAACCGTATCGACGACTACGAAGTGGTGGGTAAATCCCGTCCGAGCTTGCCGGAGCGCATTGAGCGCGTGCTGGTCTGCCCGAACAGCAACTGCATCAGCCATGCTGAGCCGGTAAACTCCAGTTTTGCAGTGAAAAAACGCGCCAATGACATCGCACTTAAATGCAAATACTGTGAAAAAGAGTTTTCACATAATGTGGTGCTGGCCAACTAATTGAGGTGGCAATGCATTCCCGGCTTTCTATAATGGCCGGGACTATTCATAACGCTGTTATTCAGGAGAAATCATGACCAAAGTACTCGCGACGGAAAATGCACCTGCAGCTATCGGCCCATACGTTCAGGGTGTTGATCTTGGCAGCATGATCATCACCTCCGGCCAGATCCCGGTAAACCCAAAAACCGGTGAAGTGCCGGAAGACGTCTCCGCTCAGACGCGTCAGTCGCTGGAAAACGTCAAAGCGATCGTTGAAACCGCTGGCCTGAAAGTGGGCGATATCGTTAAAACGACGGTGTTCGTCAAAGATCTCAACGATTTCGCCACCGTTAACGCTACCTACGAAGCCTTCTTCACCGAGAATAATGCGGGCTTCCCGGCGCGCTCCTGCGTGGAAGTGGCGCGTCTGCCCAAAGACGTGAAAATCGAAATCGAAGCGATTGCCGTGCGCCGCTAATTATTGATTTTGAAAAGCAAAAGGCAGCCTGGGCTGCCTTTTTTATTGGGTGAATACACAGAGCGAAATAACCTTCAAGTATTTTCACTATTATTTTTCATCGCAGCTTGAAATGACTAATTTTTTATTCCGGACAACACTAGTCACGCCCAAAACGAATTGATCCCCCTTTAATGGAATAAAAAATGAAACTGTCTAAAATTGCACTGGCACTTGCCACACTCACGGTTGCTTCCTCGGCTTTAGCTCACGGTTATGTAGAATCTCCAGCCAGCCGCGCTTATATGTGTAAGCTGGGTAAAAATATCGACTGCGGTACTGTTCAATATGAACCACAGAGCGTTGAACGTACTTCTGGCTTCCCTACTGGCGCCCTGCCGCCGGATGGTCAGCTGGCTTCCGCCGGTATTTCCCAATATTCCCAGCTGGATCGCCAGAGCCTGAATGCCTGGACTAAAACACCTATTACTGCTGGCCCAAATAAATTTACCTGGTTCCACACTGCACCACATAAAACCACCAACTGGCGCTGGTATATTACCAAGCAAGACTGGAATCCAAATAAACCGCTGACCCGCGATCAATTTGAATCCACGCCTTTCTGTACCGTTAACGGTAATGGCCAGGCACCTGCTCAGCGTCAGGATATGACCTGTAATGTTCCTCAGCGTACTGGCTACCAGGTTATTTACGCGGTATGGGAAATTGCGGATACCACTAATAGCTTCTACCAGGCAATTGACGTTGATTTCGGTAACGGCGGCAACGTCATTCCAGACGACGAAACCCCGGCAGTCGTATCCGAGTGGACCAAAACGCTGGATGGCCAGATCTCTGGTAACAACATCAACGCAGGCGACAAAGTTATCGCTCGCTTCTTTGATGCCAACGGCGAAGTGACCTCCATGCGCACCGAACTGACCATCTCCTCTGCATCCCAGGGTCAGGCAAGCCAGTGGTCTTACGATCTGGCGCAGGCGATTAACGCTGCACACAGCGACGTGCGTGTCGGTGTGAAAGATGAAAGCGGTGTGGTTAACCCGGCTCACGGCGTGAACAACGTCTACGTGAAAGACGGCAGCACCCTGAAATCTGTCGCTATCTCTTATGAAGAGCAGCAGACTCAGGCCAGCGAAGATATCGCTGTCACCAACGTGCAGTTCAGCAAAATCAAAAATGGCGCTGCAACCGTGACCTTCCACGTGAACACCCAGGGTGATGTAAACCTGGAAGCGCGTGTGATGAACCACGCCGGTGCTGAAAAAGGTTACGTGAAGCAGGACATGAACAACGCCAACCAGGACGTGACCATGAACCTGTCTGACGTCACTGCTGGTCACCACATGCTGAAATACTACGCGACCAACAAAGATGGCGTACTGTTCGCGCAGGACGTGATTGACATGATGCTGGAAAATGAAGCCTCTGGCACGGATACCACCCCTGCAGGTGACTACCAGTACACCTACCCGCAGAATATCGCCTCCTACAAATCAGGCACCGTGGTTCTGCAGCCGAAAAATGGCAAAACTTACCAGTGTAAGAAAGCGCCATACAGCGGCTACTGCGTACAGTACGCACCAGGCGCTAACCAGTTCGAACCAGGTGTAGGTTCCCACTGGACCATGGCGTGGACCCTGAAAAAATAAGGCATCCTGATGCCCGGTAAACAGGTCTGTGCGATCTGTTTGCCGGGTGGCGGCTTCGCCTTACCCGGCCTACGGTCAGGTTTTTGTAGGCCCGGTAAGGCGAAGCCGCCACCCGGCGTTTTTTTACTGATTGCGCGTCGCGCGCAGCAGTTTCTCCAGCGGATAGACCGCCGCAATCACCACTTCATCCTGAATCTGCGCCGCCTTATCCAGCTCGGCCTGAATCGACGCAATCTCCGTATCATCCAGCGTTCCCTGACGCGCCACCAGATCCGTTAAGCGCAGCCCAATCGTCGACAGTTTATCTACCGTCTGAATCACCGGCTTGAGCGCTTTCAGCTGATAGCTGTTTTCGGCCAGCGCCAGCGCGTCCGGGGTATTGGTCTGCCAGCGGGTAAACAGATGGCGCAGCGCCTCCGCGCTTTCGCTGTCTTCGGCATCGCTCACCAGCCGTTCAACCCAGCGGTTCATCTGCCGCACCGTATTGCTCTCCGGCGACAGCGCATCGGCCAGGCGGTTCAGCGGCTCAAAGAGATCGTAATTCCCGGCCTGGAACTTGAGATGGTTACGGGTGTAGTACTGGGCAGGCTCCAGGGCCTGGGCGAGGATGTTCAGCGCCATCGTGTCGGTGGTGTTACCCAGGCGCGTGAACTGTACCTGCTGGCGGGCATGCTGCTGCAGCCCCACCGACACCGTCGACCAGCTGTCCATCGCCTGCAGGCGGGTGTACATGTTGTCGATGTCGTTTACCTCCTGCGCCGACCACAGCCGCTCCGCCACCGCAAACGCCCGCGGCCAGAGCTTGATATCCAGCACCGGCGCCGCCACGTTTTCTGCCCACAGCGCCGCCTCGCCGCCCAGCAGATTGGCCTGCTGGCTGGCATCCGGCACCGCCGGGGCGATCCCTTCCGGCACCGCGTCCAGCCGCTGGCCCGTCACCGGGTAACGGCTGTTGCCCAGCAGGAAATAGCCGTCAATCTTGTCGTCTTTCACCGTCACCACCGGGCGGGTCTCCCCCATCCAGGTGTCGACGGTGAAGGTCACCTGATTGTCGCTGCGCCATTCGATATCCTGCACCGCCCGCCGGGATTTGCCTTTAAAATCAATAAATCCGCGCCAGCCCGCGTCACCTTTTACCAGCGTAAAGCTGCCCTCCACCGGGCTGCCCTTCAGGCGCGGCAGGGTGAATGACCAGCTCTGGGCGCTGTCGCTGTCGGTAATGACGTCCACATTGTTCAGCCCCTGGGGCACGATCTCATTGCGGTAGTGATAGGCAGTGTACTGAGGCTGATCGAGATAGAAGCCGGTGGAGAGGATCCCCCTGTAGCCTTTTTTTGCCACCTCGCCCAGCGCGTCCTGCCCCTGCCAGGACTGGATCAGAATACTTTTCGGCAGATCCGGGTGGAAGATCTCATCCCAGCCCACCATCTGACGCTGGTTTTTCTCGAGGATCGTCTCCAGCTTGCGGTTGAAGTACGCCTGCAACGCGTGGCTGTCGGCCAGCTTGTTGTCGCGCATAAACTGCTGGATGGCCGGGTTGGCTTTCCACTGGCTGTCGTCCACCTCATCGCCGCCGATGTGCAGATAGGGATCCGGGAAGATCGCCGCCAGTTCGGCGATCATCGCCCCGGCAAAGGTGTAGGTGGCCTCTTTGGTGGGATCCATCACCGGCTTGAGCACGCCCCAGTGACGCTCCATCTCGTAGGGCCCCGGGGCGCTCATCAGCTCCGGATAGGCCACCGCGATGGCCGAGGCGTGGCCGGGCATGTCAATTTCCGGCACCACGCGAACGCCACGCGCGGCGGCGTAGCGCACCACGTCGCGCATCTGATCCTGGGTGTAGAACAGCCCGTCGCTGGCAAGCTGGGTCAGTTTCGGGTAGCGCTTCGAGGCAAATCGCCAGCCCTGATCGTCGGTTAAGTGCCAATGCAGCACGTTGAGTTTCGCCGCCGCCATGCCGTCAATCTGGCGTTTGATATCCTCCAGCGGAATAAAGTGGCGGGCGGAATCGAGCAGCAGGCCGCGCCACGGGAAGCGCGGGGCATCCTCAATGGCGATCCATGGCAGGAAGGTGTTCTCCGGACCGTTCTGGATCAGCTGAAGCAGGGTCTCCATCGCCCGCAGCGCACCGAAACGGGTGTTAGCGGTGATGTTCACCCCGCTGGCGTCGACGGTGAGCTTATAGCTTTCATCGCTGTCCGGTTTCGGTAGCGGGGCCACTTTGCGGGCGATGGCGATGGTAACGGTCGGTTTTTCCGGCTTGTCGGCCTGGGGCTGGAGCGTCCAGCCGGTTTGCAGCGCCACGCGCTGGCGCAGGCGGGTGACCGCATCGCCGAGATCGTCCCCGGAAACACTCACCTGGAAAGTATTGTTGATGACCAGCGTCCCCTGGGTGGCAGGCCGTTCAACCTTCGCAGGCCAGGGCATCAGGGGGAGATCGCCTGCCGGAGCGGCAAACGCGAAAAAGCCGAGCATAAGCCCGGCGGTTAAGAGGCTGTACCGTAACATGAATGTTCCTTATTTGACGGGCCGAAAAAAGGCAAAACATTCTGTTAACATGCGTTCAATTTGTCGTCAAGCGCGGCGGATGATGGAGATCACAGGTTGTTGAATTTGGGAGAAAACGGAGCCCCTCACCCCGGCCCTCTCCCCAAAGGGGCGAGGGAGAAAAAACGGCTCCTTGCAGTCCCCTCTCCCCTGTGGGGAGAGGGTTAGGGTGAGGGGCAGAATTTTCACTGCCACCCATATCGACGGCTATAGAACCCTTTCACCAGCTGCGTCAGCACCATATACCCGGCGAGGATCGCCACCAGCCACGGGAAGTAGCTGAGCGGCAGGGCCTGCAGCTGCAGGTAGCCTGCCAGCGGCGAGAACGGCAGCGCGATACCGAGCACTATCACCAGGCCGGTCATCAGGATCAGCGGCCATGCGGCGCGGCTCTGGAGGAACGGAATGCGCCGGGTACGGATCATATGCACAATCAACGTTTGCGACAGCAGCCCGACCACGAACCAGCCGGACTGGAACAGGGTCTGCTGTTCCGGGGTGTTGGCGTGGAACACGAACCACATCAGGCAGAAGGTCAGAATGTCGAAGATGGAGCTGATCGGGCCGAAAAAAAGCATGAAACGACCCAGTTCTGCCGGATCCCAGCGCTGCGGCTTCTGGATTTGATCCTCGTCGACGTTATCAAACGGGATCGCCACCTGAGAGAGATCGTACATCAGGTTCTGGATCAGCAGATGCAGCGGCAGCATCGGCAGGAACGGCAGAAACGCGCTCGCCACCAGCACGCTGAAAACGTTACCGAAGTTGGAGCTGGCGGTCATTTTGATGTACTTGAGCATGTTGGCGAAGGTGCGGCGGCCTTCGATCACCCCCTCCTCCAGCACCATCAGGCTCTTCTCCAGCAGAATGATATCCGCCGCTTCCCGGGCGATATCCACCGCCCCGTCCACTGAAATACCGATATCCGCGGCACGCAGGGCGGGCGCATCGTTGATGCCATCCCCCATAAAGCCCACCACGTGCCCTTCGCGTTTCAGCAGGGTGACGATGCGCTCTTTGTGCATCGGAGTCAGGCGCGCGAACAGCGTGGTGCGCTTCGCAAGGTTTGCCAGCGCGTCGTCAGTCAGCGCTTCAATCTCGCTGCCCGTCACCACCTCGCCCGCGTCCAGGCCCACTTCACGGCACACTTTCGCCGCCACCAGCTCGCTGTCGCCGGTCAGGATTTTCACCGTAATGCCGCTCTCTTTCAGCGCTTTCAACGCTGGGGCAGTGGTCTCTTTCGGTGGATCGAGGAAGGCGATGTAACCCTCGAGGATCAGATCGGATTCATCGATGCGCTGATAATCCCCGGCGCGTTCCGGCAGAAACTTGCTGGCAACCGCGACCACGCGCAGCCCCTGACGGTTTAGGTTGTCGGTGACGCGCCGGATGCGCCGCAGCATGCTCTCGTCCAGCGGAACAATCTCGCCGTTATGCCGCACCTGGGTCGACACATTCAGGACCTCCTGCAATGCCCCTTTGCAGATGAGCAGGTGCACGCCCTGCTCTTCGCTCACCACCACCGACATGCGGCGGCGCTCAAAATCAAAGGGGATCTCATCCACTTTCTGCCAGCGGGTTGACAGCGTGCGCGCGGCGGCCTCATCCACCCCTTCCAGTACCGCAACGTCGAGCAGGTTCTTCAGCCCGGTCTGGTAGTGGCTGTTCAGCCACGCGGTTTCCAGCACCCGCTCGCAGACCTTGCCCGAGACGTCGGTGTGGTGCTCCAGCACGATCTTGTCCTGGGTCAGGGTGCCGGTTTTATCGGTGCAGAGGATGTCCATCGCGCCAAAGTTCTGGATGGCGTCGAGGTGCTTAACGATTACTTTTTGCTTCGAGAGTTTTACCGCCCCGCGCGCCAGCGTCGAGGTGACAATCATCGGCAGCATTTCCGGGGTGAGTCCCACCGCCACCGAGAGGGCAAACAGCGCCGCCTCCCACCAGTCGCCTTTGGTGTAGCCGTTAATCAGCAGCACGACGGGGGTCATCGCCAGCATAAAGCGGATCAGCAGCATGCTGACGCGGCCAATTCCCTGCTGGAAGGCGTTGGGTTCGCTCTCCTGCTCGCTGACGCGCCCGGCCAGCTGTCCAAACCAGGTGTTACCCCCGGTGGCGATAACCATCCCCTGCGCGGTGCCGCTGACCACCGTGGTGCCCATAAAGCACAGGGTGTCGCACTCCAGCGGATTGTCCTGCTGCGGATCGCGGCTGTGGGCGACTTTCTCCACCGGCAGGGATTCCCCGGTCAGCGAGGCCTGCGCCACGAACAGGTCCCGGGCCTGGAGAATGCGCAGGTCCGCCGGGATCATGTCCCCGGCCGCCAGCTTAACCAGATCCCCCGGCACCAGCTGGTCAATGGGCACCTCCTGCCAGCCGCTTTCGCCTTTGTCGTTAAGGGTGCGCAGAACGGTGGCGGTGTTGCTGACCATCGCCTTGAGGGCATCCGCCGCGCGGGTTGAGCGGGCCTCCTGAATGAAGTTCAGCAGCGTGGAGATGCCCACCATGAGGGCGATCACCCCGGCGGCAAACAGATCTTCGGTGGCATAGGAGATAACCCCCAGCACCGTCAGCAGCAGGTTAAAAGGATTGCGGTAGCAGCTCCACAGATGAACCCACCAGCGGGCCGGTTGTTGCGCCGGGATGGTGTTGTCGCCGTGAAGGGCGCGGGTCGCCTGAACCTCGGCGGCGGTCAGCCCTTCCGGGTGGCTGCCGAACGTCCGCCACAGGGCAGGCTCGTCCATCGCGGCTACCCGCAGGCAGTGGGCGGCAAGGGCGCCGGGAACCGCGGTGTCGGTTTTACCGGTTGCCATGGGCGCTCGCTGCACCAGACGACGCGGCAGGTGACGGCTCAGCCGGGTAAACAGCAGTTGGGTGAAATTTTTGAACATAACAAGTCCCCCGCACCCGCAGAAAACGGGCGCAGTTTTTACCATCAGACGTGACAAAGCCACGCCTGAGCGGCGATATCAGTTATGCAGGGACGTATGAAACGTCACTGCCTTACGCATCCGGTAAGACAGTGAGTACAGGCTTACCGGCGTGAAGGGGTTCTCCCTGTCGGGAGAGGGGTGGGATCGGGATCCATACAGCCTCCGGTAAGTAAAAAAAGGGAAGTCGGCGCGCAGTATCGTGTTTTAGCCATACCGTTCGTGACAATTCGGGCGGTATGATACCGCCCGGGCATTAAACCAAACGTAAACCAGACATTGCCCATTGCACAACGCGATACCCGATTTAGGCTTACTGATTATTTCATTGATGCATAACAGGATATAAAGCATGCAGAACCGCCTCACCATTAAAGACATTGCCCGTCTGAGCGGCGTGGGTAAATCCACCGTCTCGCGGGTGCTGAATAACGAAAGTGGTGTCAGCCAGCGCACGCGCGAGCGCGTCGAGGCGGTAATGAATCAGCACGGCTTCTCTCCTTCACGCTCGGCGCGCGCCATGCGTGGGCAGAGCGACAAAGTGGTGGCGATCATCCTTACCCGTCTGGATTCGCTGTCAGAGAACCTGGCCGTTCAGACCATGCTTCCCGCCTTCTACGAGCAGGGCTACGATCCCATCATGATGGAGAGCCAGTTTTCGCCGCAGATGGTGGAAGAGCATCTCGGCATGCTCAAGCGTCGCAATATCGACGGCGTGGTGCTGTTTGGCTTTACCGGCATCACTGAGGAGATGCTTACCTCGTGGCAGTCGTCGCTGGTGTTGATGGCGCGCGATGCCCGCGGGTTTGCCTCGGTATGCTATGACGATGAAGGGGCGATCCACATACTGATGCAGCGCCTGTATGAGAGCGGCCATCGTAATATCAGCTATCTCGGGGTGCCCCACAGCGACGTCACCACCGGCCAGCGCCGACATGACGCCTACCTCGCCTTTTGCAAGCAGCACGGGCTGCCCGCCGTGGCCGCCTTGCCCGGCCTGGGCATGAAGCAGGGCTATGAAAAAGTGGCCGACGTGCTGATGCCACAGACTACCGCGCTGCTCTGCGCCACGGATACCCTGGCTCTGGGCGCAAGTAAGTACTTACAAGAACAGCGTATTGATAGCCTGCAGCTGGCAAGCGTGGGCAACACGCCGCTGATGAAGTTCCTCCACCCGGAGATCATCACCGTGGATCCGGGCTACGCCAACTCCGGCCGCCAGGCCGCGATGCAGTTGATTGAGCAGATTAACGGCCGCAGCAAACCGCGCCAGATCGTCATTCCCGCCACCCTTTCCTGAGCGTTAAAAAACGCTTTATTGTGATCCTCGCCCGGTTTCGGGAACGTTCCCATTTTCGTAATGAATGCGAAAGAGTAGGCTTGCCGTCAGTTATCTTCCTCCCCCTGAACGAGTGTCATGAGGTTTCATGATGAGCAAAGTAAAACAAACGGATATCGACCAGCTGATCGTGCTGGTTGGCGGACGTGACAATATCGCCACGGTCAGCCACTGCATCACCCGCCTGCGGTTTGTGTTAAACGACCCGGCCAAAGCCGACCCGAAAGCCATCGAAGATCTGTCGATGGTGAAAGGCTGCTTCACCAACGCCGGACAGTTCCAGGTGGTGATCGGCACCGAAGTGGGCGACTACTACAAGGCACTGCTGGCGACCACCGGCCACTCATCTGCTGATAAAGAGCAGGCGAAAAAAGCGGCGCGCCAGAATATGAAGTGGCATGAACAGCTCATTTCACATTTCGCGGAGATCTTCTTCCCGCTGCTGCCGGCGCTGATCAGCGGGGGGCTTATTCTCGGCTTCCGTAACGTGATTGGTGATGTGCCGATGAGCGGCGGCAAAACCCTGGCTCAGATGTATCCGGCGCTGCAGAGCATCTATGATTTCCTGTGGCTGATTGGCGAGGCCATCTTCTTCTATCTGCCGGTGGGGATCTGCTGGTCGGCGGTGCGCAAAATGGGCGGTACGCCGATTCTGGGCATCGTGCTGGGCGTGACGCTGGTCTCTCCGCAGTTAATGAACGCTTACTTACTTGGACAGCAGGTGCCCGAGGTGTGGAACTTTGGTCTGTTTACTATCGCCAAAGTGGGCTATCAGGCGCAGGTGATCCCGGCCCTGCTGGCTGGCCTGGCGCTGGGGATGATTGAAACCCGCCTCAAGCGCATGGTGCCGGACTACCTCTATCTGGTGGTGGTGCCGGTGTGCTCCCTGATCCTCGCCGTGTTCCTCGCCCACGCCTTTATCGGTCCGTTTGGCCGCCTGATTGGCGACGGCGTGGCGTATGCGGTGCGTCACCTGATGACCGGCAGCTTCGCCCCGATTGGCGCCGCGCTGTTTGGCTTCCTCTATGCCCCGCTGGTGATCACCGGCGTGCATCAGACCACCCTGGCCATTGATATGCAGATGATTCAGAGCCTCGGCGGCACGCCGGTATGGCCGCTGATTGCGCTGTCGAACATTGCCCAGGCCTCGGCGGTCACCGGCATTATTCTGGTCAGCCGCAAGCATAACGAGCGTGAAATCTCGGTGCCGGCGGCCATCTCCGCCTACCTTGGCGTCACCGAACCGGCGATGTACGGCATCAACCTGAAATACCGCTTCCCGATGCTGTGCGCGATGATCGGCTCCGGGCTGGCGGGCCTGCTGTGCGGCCTGAACGGCGTGATGGCCAACGGCATTGGCGTCGGCGGCCTGCCGGGCATCCTCTCCATTCAGCCGACGTACTGGCAGGTGTTCTCTCTGGCCATGGCCGTGGCGATCATCGTCCCGATGGCGCTGACCACCGTTGTCTATCAACGCAAGCACCGTCAGGGCGCGTTGCAGGCCGTTTAATCTTCTTCGGGGCGCAGTTGCGCCCCCTTCGCATTTGCAGGAACGCATGATGAATACCCTTCCTCACTGGTGGCAAAACGGCGTCATCTACCAGATCTACCCGAAGAGCTTCCAGGACACTACCGGGCGTGGCACCGGGGATCTGCGCGGCGTGACGTCGCGTCTCGACTACCTCAAAACCCTTGGCGTTGACGCCCTCTGGCTGACGCCGTTCTATATTTCTCCGCAGGTGGATAACGGCTACGACGTGGCGAACTACGTCAGCATCGATCCCGCCTACGGCACGCTGGACGACTTCGACGCGCTGGTGGCCGAAGCCCATCAACACGGGATCCGCATCGTGCTGGATATGGTGTTTAACCATACCTCCACCCAGCACGCGTGGTTCCGCGAGTCGCTCAATAAAGCCAGCCCGTACCGGGAGTTCTATATCTGGCGCGACGGCACCCCGGAGCAGGCGCCCAACAACTGGCGCTCCAAGTTTGGCGGCAACGCCTGGCGCTGGCATGCCGAGAGCGAGCAGTACTATCTGCACCTTTTTGCCCCGGAACAGGCGGACCTGAACTGGGAGAACCCGCAGGTGCGCGCCGAGCTGAAAAAGGTGTGCGAATTCTGGGCCGATCGCGGCGTGGACGGCCTGCGTCTCGACGTCATCAACCTGGTGTCGAAAGATCAGGATTTCCCGGAGGATGAGATCGGCGACGGTCGTCGCTTCTATACCGACGGGCCACGCATCCATGACTATCTGCAGGAGATGAGCCGGGATGTCTTTACCCCGCGCAACCTGATGACGGTGGGCGAGATGTCCTCTACAAGCCTTGCCCACTGCCAGCAGTACGCGGCGCTCGACGGGCGCGAGCTGTCGATGACCTTTAACTTCCACCACCTGAAGGTGGATTATCCCAACGGCGAGAAGTGGACCCTGGCGAAACCGGACTATGTGGCGCTAAAAGCGCTGTTCAGCCACTGGCAGCAGGGCATGCACAACCGGGCGTGGAACGCGCTGTTCTGGTGTAACCACGATCAGCCGCGCATCGTCTCACGCTTTGGCGATGAGGGCGAGTACCGCGTCCCGGCGGCGAAGATGCTGGGGATGGTGCTGCACGGCATGCAGGGCACGCCCTACATCTATCAGGGTGAAGAGATTGGCATGACCAACCCGCACTTCAGCCGCATCACCGATTACCGCGACGTGGAGAGCCACAATATGTTCGCCGAACAGCGTACCCGGGGACGGGATGCCGACGAACTGCTGGCCATCCTCGCGAGTAAATCCCGCGATAACAGCCGCACGCCGATGCAGTGGGATGCCTCTGCGAATGCCGGGTTCACCACCGGCGAGCCGTGGATTGCGCTGGCCGATAACGCAGAGGGGATCAACGTCGAGGCGGCGCTGGCCGATCCCGGCTCGGTGTTTTACACCTACCAGGCGCTTATTCAGCTGCGGAAAACCCTGCCGGTACTGACATGGGGAGATTATCAGGATCTGCTCCCGGATCACCCGTCGCTGTGGTGCTATCGCCGCCAGTGGCAGGGCCAGACGCTGATGGTGGCGGCGAACCTGAGCCGCGAGTGCCAGCCGTGGCAGCCGCAGTCGGTGGACGGCAACTGGCAGGTGGTGATGAGCAACTATGCCGAGGTGTCACCGCAGCCTGGCGCCATGACCCTGCGCCCCTTTGAAGCGGTATGGTGGCTGCAGAGCTGATGTTATCCGCCGGGCACCGCAGGGCTGCCCGGCGCACGCTTTTTTTGGTGGAAAATCAACCAGATTAACCCCTGAAGAATTTACAAACCCCGGATCGCCCGCCATCTGTACACTTCGTTTTTTACCTTGTCCTGAATCAAATAAATCGCAAACAAGTTTGATGCAAATCACTACATATAGAACTTAGAATGCTCGCCGACCCAAGATGTTGTATCCATGGTCTATTATTGCCACAAGCCTACGGAAACCACACAACATAAATTTGTGGATAAAAAGGGTCGAAATCAGGAGAAATCGCGCGCGCGTCGGCAGTTACGGCCCCGCCCCTTTTCCCTGCCTCTGTGGATAACCTGTTCTTAAAATGGAGTGATCATGACACCGCATGTGATGAAACGAGATGGCTGTAACGTGCCTTTCAAATCAGAGCGCATTCAGGAAGCGATTCTGCGTGCAGCTAAAGCAGCGGGAGTCGATGACGCAGATTACTGCGCCACCGTCGCAGAGGTCGTCAGCCAGCAGATGCAGGGTCGCAGCAAGGTCGATATCAACGAGATCCAGACCGCGGTGGAAAACCAGCTGATGTCCGGCCCGTACAAGCAGCTGGCGCGCGCCTATATTGAATACCGTCACGACCGGGATATCGAACGTGAAAAACGCGGTCGCCTGAACCAGGAGATCCGTGGCCTGGTGGAACAGACCAACTCCGCGCTGCTCAACGAAAACGCCAACAAAGACAGCAAGGTGATCCCCACCCAGCGCGACCTGCTGGCGGGTATCGTCGCCAAACACTATGCCCGTCAGCACCTGCTGCCGCGCGACGTGGTGCAGGCGCACGAGCGCGGGGATATTCACTACCACGATCTCGACTATTCCCCGTTCTTCCCGATGTTCAACTGCATGCTGATCGACCTGAAAGGCATGCTGACCCACGGCTTTAAAATGGGTAACGCCGAGATTGAGCCGCCCAAGTCGATCTCCACCGCCACCGCGGTGACCGCGCAGATCATCGCCCAGGTTGCCAGCCATATTTACGGCGGCACTACCATCAACCGTATCGACGAAGTGCTGGCCCCCTTTGTAACCGCCAGCTTTGATAAGCATCGCCAGGTGGCAGAAGAGTGGCAGATCCCGGATGCGGACGGCTATGCCCGCTCCCGCACCGAGAAAGAGTGCTACGACGCCTTCCAGTCGCTGGAATACGAAGTGAACACCCTGCACACCGCCAACGGCCAGACGCCGTTCGTCACCTTTGGCTTTGGGCTGGGCACCAGCTGGGAGTCGCGCCTGATCCAGCAGTCCATTTTGCGCAACCGCATCTCCGGCCTCGGCAAAAACCGCAAAACCGCGGTGTTCCCGAAGCTGGTGTTCGCCATCCGCGACGGCCTGAACCACAAGTCCGGCGATGCCAACTACGACATCAAGCAGCTGGCGCTGGAGTGCGCGAGCAAGCGCATGTACCCGGACATTCTGAACTATGACCAGGTAGTGAAAGTCACCGGCTCGTTCAAAACCCCGATGGGCTGCCGCAGCTTCCTCGGCGTCTACGAAGATGAGAACGGCGAGCAGATCCACGACGGGCGTAACAACCTGGGTGTCATCAGCCTTAACCTGCCGCGTATCGCCCTGGAAGCCAAAGGCGACGAAGCGGCCTTCTGGACGCTGCTGGACGAGCGTTTACAGCTGGCGCGTAAAGCGCTGATGACCCGTATCGCCCGCCTGGAAGGCGTCAAAGCCCGCGTCGCCCCTATACTTTACATGGAAGGGGCCTGCGGGGTGCGACTGAAGGCCGACGACGACGTGTCTGAGATCTTCAAAAACGGCCGGGCGTCCATCTCGCTGGGCTATATCGGTATTCACGAAACCATTAACGCGCTGTGCGGTGACAAGCACATCTATGACAGCGAGGCCCTGCGTGAGAAAGGCATCGCTATCGTCCAGCGCCTGCGCGACGCGGTGGATCGCTGGAAAGAGGAAACCGGCTACGGCTTCAGCCTTTACAGCACCCCGAGCGAAAACCTGTGCGACCGCTTCTGCCGCCTGGATACCGCCGAGTTTGGCGTGGTGGAGGGTGTGACCGATAAAGGCTATTACACCAACAGCTTCCACCTCGACGTGGAGAAGAAGGTGAACCCGTATGACAAGATCGACTTCGAAGCGGCCTATCCGCCCATCGCCAGCGGCGGATTTATCTGCTACGGCGAATACCCGAACATTCAGCACAACCTGAAGGCGCTGGAAGACGTGTGGGATTACAGCTATCAGCACGTGCCTTATTACGGCACCAACACGCCTATCGACGAGTGCTACGAGTGCGGCTTTACCGGTGAGTTCGAGTGCACCAGCAAAGGCTTCACCTGCCCGAAATGCGGTAACCACGATGCCACCCGCGTCTCCGTGACCCGCCGCGTGTGCGGTTATCTCGGCAGCCCGGACGCCCGTCCGTTTAACGCCGGTAAGCAGGAAGAGGTGAAGCGCCGGGTGAAGCATTTAGGGAATGGGCAGATCGGGTAACATCTCTGCCACATTGATGCCCGGTGGCGCTACGCTTACCGGGCCTACGGACCGCACTCTTTTGTAGGCCGGGTAAGCGTAGCGCCACCCGGCGTGGTTATTCGCGATGAACTATCACCAGTACTATCCCGTCGACATCGTCAACGGCCCCGGCACCCGCTGCACGCTGTTTGTGTCCGGATGCATCCACGAATGCCCGGGCTGCTACAACAAAAGCACCTGGCGGCTGAACTCCGGGATGCCGTTTACCGCAGAGATGGAGCAGCGGATCGTTGACGATCTCAACGACACGCGCATTAAACGTCAGGGAATTTCCTTATCCGGCGGCGATCCGCTGCATCCGCAAAACGTGCCGGATATTCTCAAGCTGGTAAAACGTATCCGCCGCGAGTGCGCCGGAAAAGATATCTGGGTATGGACGGGCTATAAGCTGGACGAGCTGAACGATGACCAGATGCAGGTGGTGGATCTGATCAACGTGCTGATCGACGGCAAGTTTGTGCAGGATCTGAAAGATCCGATGCTGATCTGGCGCGGCAGCAGTAACCAGGTGGTGCATCATTTGCGTTGAGCTCAAAACCGGCTCAAACACTCCATCGCCACGGCTTTAAACGCCACAAAGTCGCGACATTGACAGAGACGCGCCATCGCCCGTTCACGCAGGAAGGTCACGAAAATATCGTAGATCGCCATCGCCTCTTCATACTCGCTTTTGCTGATGGCGAGCAGGAAGATGACGTGTGCGGTGTCATCGCCCCACTGGATGCCCTGCGGGGCCAGCACGGTGTAAACCACGGTCTTTTGCGCCAGCAAACCCAGGGAGTGCGGCAGGGCGATACCGTCGCCGAGCAGGGTGCTGACGATGGCTTCACGCTCGACCACCGAGTCGAGAAATTCCGCGTCCACAAACCCCTCCTCCTGCAGCTGGCCGCACAGCTCCTGGAACAGCGTCTGCTGGTCGATGGGTTGATCAATCACGCGGAAGTGACTGGCGTCGAAGTACTTTTCCAGCATCCACGGGCGGGTTCTGTCCACCAGCACCAGCTTGCCAATCTGCTCTAACTGATAGTCCGTCGGGAACGGGGCAATCATCACCACCGGTTTGGCTTTTTCGCCAACGCGCGCGGTGGAAATGACAAAATCTTCGCTGATGTTTTCGCACTGCTCATATTCCCGCAGGGTCAGAACGCGGGTGACGTCAATTTGCGGATACTTGCGCTGTAATACCGCCTCGATCATCCGCACCATTGCGTTGCCCGCATCGCACACCAGCATCACTCGCGGCTGGCGCTGATAGCCGATGTTATAGTGCCGCTCCAGCCCGACGCCGATATGCAGCACCAGAAAGCCAATCTCGTTTTCGCTGATCGCGTACGGGGTGTATTTCCCCCAGCTGGAGACCGCCGCGAGGGTCATGTCCCATGCCATCGGATAGTGCTGCTTGATGTTATCCAGCAGCGGATTAGGGATCATAATCTGGTAGCGCACCCGGGTGATCATGGTCTTAATGTGGGTCAGCAGATCCGCATGCAGCTGGGCGTCGTCGAGCAGGTTGTAGTTATAGTGGGTGTTGATATAACCCAGGATGTAGTTCACCAGCGCCTCTTCGTCATCGGCGTTGATCGCGCTGGGGGAGATCTCCTGCACCTGGCGGGCGGCGATATGCACTCCCAGCCAGGTCACTTCCGGGGGTGCCAGGGTTTTATCTGCCAGCCGGGCGATAGCGCTGGCGATATCCCGCGCGGCGGCATGCACGTTCTCAGCCACCTCTTCGGCGTTAAATTCCTGCAGCGGGTAGCCTTCGCTGATGCGCCGCACCGTCACCGCGCCGTAGAGGCGCAAAAACAGCTCGCCCTCATCGGTGAGGCGGATGTGATGCCGGGTGAAGGTCTCATGCAGGACGGCGGCAAGCGACTCCGGCACGCCCGTATTCAGCGCCACTTCGGTCACCAGCGGGTTGAGATTGTCCTGCTGCGCCAGCTGCCATAGCAGATCGGTCAGACAGGCGCGGATCGCCATTTCACTGCCAAACAGCTTCATGCCGTGGCGCGGACGGGTCTCCAGGGTCAGACGGTAGCGATGAAACCACTCCCGCACCTCCGCCATATCACTCTGCAGCGTGGCGCGGCTGACAAACCACTCGTCGGCCAGATCCTCCAGCTTGAGGGAGAATGCCGAGGTAAGAAAACGCACCACCAGATAGTGCACCCGCTCCGGGCCGGTGCGCGGAATACGCAGCATACGCGGATGAGAATCCTGCAGCAGCTGGTAGCGCGCCGGATCGTCGATCTTCAGCTGGTAGCCGTTGCCCCGGCTGAGGACAAACTGCGCCCCGTGGTCGCCGAGCATAGCGTTCAGCGCGGTGATATCAGCCCGGACGGTACGCGTGGATACCGACAACCGTTGCGCCAGTTCATCCTGCGGCAGCGTTTCGTTTTGCAACATCTCAAACAGTTGCGCTAAACGTTGGTTGGGAAATCGCACGTGGTTATCCTCTTACTGCTCAGGGGGAAATGACCATCTGGGATGGACTGCCGACAGGGGTGTAGTCTGGCTCAAAATGCAGGGTGCCGCTGTGCGGCTCCACGCTAAAGCGGGTGATATTATCACTGCGCTGGTTCAGCACATAGAGCCAGCGCCCGTCGCGATCGAGGGTCAGGGTGCGCGGGTAATCGCCGCGCGTCCAGACATCATCCTGATGGATCAGTTCGCCCTCTGACGTCACGGTAAAGTGCGCAATGCTGTTGTGCAGCCGGTTCGCGACATACAGCTGTCTGCCATCGCGGCTCAGTACCAGGCCGGACGCAAAGCTGGTGCCTTTATAGCCTGCCGGCAGCGCAGACCAGCTCTTGCCTTCGTGCAATCTGCCGGAAACCGGATCCCGCTGATAGTAGGTCAGCGTGGAGGCCTCCTCATTAATCAGCCACAGCCCTTCCCCCTGTGGAGTAAAGACAAAATGACGCGGCCCGGCGCCCGCTGACGACGCAGGGATAAACGGCGGATCGTCGGGGATAAGCCTGCCGTTTTGATCGTCAAACTGGTACTGATAAATGCGATCGAGGCCCAGATCGGTGGCAAATATTGCGCCGCTATGGGGATCCGCGGCGATCATGTGGGCATGCGGGGCGCTATGCCCGCTGATGGCAAAACTGCCCTCCACGGCGGCGGCCGGTTTTGCCGCGCCGGGCTCGCCACGATGCAGATGAATATCGCTCGCCTCGCTCAGGCTGCCGTCCGCATTTACCGGCAGGACAGCCACCGTTCCGCCCCCGTAGTTCGCCACCAGCAGGTAACGTCCATTGGGGGTAAACGACAGCGATACCGGGCCTGCGCCGCCGGACGCCACCTCGTTCAGCAGATGCACATTCCCGGCTTCATCAATACGCAGCGCCTGGACAACACCCTGCTCCACTTCGCTTGCTACATAGAGCCTGTTGCCATCCGGCGCAATGGCCAACTGCGCGGCATTTGTCAGGGTATGCACGAGGGTTCTGTTGCTGAGCGCGCCGGTGACAGGGTCGCGGGTAAAGCGGTATAAGCCTTCGCCGTGGGGATGGTAGGTGCCGACCCAGGCGTACTGCGTGTGTTGGGTGTGCATGGGGATCCTGAAATTTTTTACTGCCCCTCAACCCCTCTCCCCAAAGGGGAGAGGGGTTGAGGGGTGTTGTTTTTATTACTTAACCCGCTTCTTCGTCATTGCAAGCAGCGTACGCACATCTTCCGGGCGGGTGTCGCCGCTGGCTTTGTCGATAATCGAGCTGTAGATATGCGGGATGATTTTGCTCACGCCCGCGTCCAGCGCAATCTGCAAAATCTCTTCGAAGTTATCCAGATCGATGCCGCCGGTTGGCTCGAGCCAGAAGTCGTGACGGGCGCAGGCTTCCGCCACCGCTTTGTATTCATCACGGCACTTCAGGCCGCCCATCGGGAAGTATTTGATTGAGCTGCCGCCAAAATCTTTCAGCAGGGCAATCGCCGTTTCCACCGGGACAATGCCGTCAGGCGCCGCGCTGCTCAGCGGACCGGTGGAGATTTTAACCATGCCGACAGTACCGGTCGGGGAGACCAGACCGTTAACCACGGACTCGCTCTGCCCCAGCAGCGCGCGGCTGGTTGCCACGCCGGTAAAGACCTGGTTCACGTGCTGCGGCTGCACCTGACGGGAGATTTCGCTCACCATCGCCGACTGGTTCGGGTCGCCTGCCCCCAGGCCCACGGAGAGGGCGTTATCGATGAGCGCGGCGTACTCGCGCATATCGGCCACCGCACTGTCGACGTCCGGGTAGTTTTTGGAGAGCACGCCCACCAGCACATGCCCCTCTGCGGCCTCATAGATGGCGCTGGCGTTGGCTTTCGATCCGGCCAGCACATTCAGGCAGACGCGGTCACGGTAAAAGTTTGGGGTCAGTTTCATGCCTTTTTCTCCTGGCCTAACACTTCGCTGATGCGGCGATAAACAATATTCAGCTGGTCTGCGCTGACGCTGCGCACGTCCGCTTCGATGATCCCTTCGTTGGCCTTGTAGCCACGGAAGTAGATGGCGTATTCGCCCTGCCTGAGCGCGTGCACCAGGTCGCCGGTGCCGACGCCGGTGGTGGCTTCGTCAAACTTAATTTCGGTGCGGGCGATGTCACGACCGGCGCTGTCCCAGACCACGCGAGCGGTCACGCCGTTGAGGGTGTTGAGCGCGTCAATAAACGGCGTCATCTTCGCCACCATCTCAGCACCGCTCTCTTTAGTTGCCGTCAGGTAGTGTTCGATGGCGCAGGTGAGGCCCAGAATGCCTTCTTTGCCCACCTTCATCGCCCGGCCAATGCCCGCCGTCTGGCGTTTTACCCACTCGACGTACTGCGTTTTGCCGATCACCAGGCCGCTGGTTGGGCCTTCAATGGCCTTCGCGCCGCTGTAAATCACCAGGTCCGCGCCGGAGCGGTAGTAAGTATGCAGATCTTCTTCCGCCGCGGCATCAACGATCAGCGGCAGGTCGTGCTTACGCGCCACCACGGCCGCTTGCTCCACGCTGAGCATGCTCTTCTGCACGCAGTGGTGAGATTTGATATAGAGGATCGCCGCGGTGCGCGGAGTGATCGCCGCCGCCAGCTGATCGGCGGAGCATTCGTTGGCGTAGCCCGCTTCTACCAGCTTGCCGCCGCCCAGCGCCACCATGGTGCCAACCGGGGCGCCAAAGTTCACGTTATGGCCCTTCGGCATGACGATCTCGTTATTCTCAACCGGGGTGACGTGCAGGTTTTCCAGCAGCCAGTCGCTGTCCTTCACCAGCACCGCCGCTACCGACTGGGCGATGCCCGCCGACGCGCAGGAGACGACGGTCGCCCCTTCCACATCCAGCAGCTTCGCGATGTATTCGCCGGTTTTGTTCACCAGATCCTTCATCTCGAAGTACTGGTTCATCCCCTCCATTGCCGCCTGTACCACTTCCGGGCGCGGGGTGGAGACGCCCAGCGCGGTCATGCGCCCGGAGGTGTTAATCACCTGCTTTAAATTGTATTTCTCAAAAATTGAAGGCATGTTCCGTGCTCCCTTGTTCGGTCATGTAGCCCTTGCCCGCGCGGATCGCGGCAAGCGGCACCAGAATGTGTTCAGCCTGCAGACTGTCGTTTTCGGCGTCCACCAGCACCGTCGGCTGGCGTTTAAGGGTGAACAGCGTCAGGTCGGCATCGAGACCCGGCTGAATGCGGCCTTTGTGCGCCAGGCGCAGACCGTCCGCAGCGTTGACGGTCACGCAGTTAATCACCTGCGGCAGCGTCATACCGATGGCGAGGAATTTCGACATCACGCTCGCCAGCGATCCTACCGGGCCGTTAATGCGGTTGCGGCAGTAGATATCCGAGCTGATGGTGTGCGGCAGAATGCCCATCGCGATGGCGCGTTTCGCCACTTCAAAGCTGAAGCTCGCCGTGCCGTGGCCCACGTCAAGACGCACGCCGCGCTGCAGGGCGGAGGTGATGGAGGCGCGCAGTTCGCCGGATGGCGTCAGAATGCGGTTCGGCTTGCCGTTGTAGCAGTGGGTAATGATGTCGCCGGAAGTCAGCAGGTCAGCGATTTCATCGAGGTTCGGCGGGTTATTGCCGATGTGCACCATCAGCGGCAGGTCGCCGTTCTCTTTCTGGATGGTTTTGGCACGCTCCAGCGGCGTAATGCCGTTTTCACCGACCACGCTGCTGCTCATGCGCGCTTTCAGGCCAACGATAAAATTCGGGTGGCGCTGTACCGCCTGCTTCACCGCGTCGGCGTCGATATTGGCCATGTTGGCCAGTTCGTTCTGGGCAATCAGCCCCACGCGGGAGATGTTCAGCAGGGCAAAAACCTCGGTGGAGGCTTTGCGGGTAATGTCGTAGAAATCGTCCACGTCGTCCGCCCCGGTGCTGCCCGCGTCGACCACGGAGGTAACGCCGGTGGCAATGCCGACGCTGTCCGGCTCATCGTGATAAATCGGCGAGTTCGGATAGCAGTGGACGTGGGAGTCGATCCAGCCCGCGCTGACGTAAGTGTCGCCGTTAAGCTCAACGGTTTGCTGTGCGGGATCGGTAATGTCGCCTACCGCCGCGATCTTCCCGTCCTGAATGGCGATATCGGTCAGGGTATCGTCGGTGAGGCGCGCACGGCGCAGGAGTAAATCAAACATGGGGTTCTCCTGATAAGTCGGGCGCCTGAGCGCCCGCGGGTATTAAAGGGCGACCGGGAACAGCCAGCCCAACAGCATTGCACCGAGGATGGCGCCACCGGTAATCGGCTTCTGCCAGATGTAGAACAGCAGTGCGCCCAGCAGGGAACCGATGCCGATTGGAATAGACGCGGTCATCGCGCTGAGGATAATCAGCGGCCCGAGGAAGCGGCCCGAGGCGTTACCGGCTCCCATCATCACATCTGCCCCGTAGGTGGAGTTGCTCTGATTGATAGTGAACTTACGCGCCAGGATAATGACGTAGCCAATCGCCAGGCCAATCACCAGGCCGGTCGCAAGCGAGGCGATAAAGTTGGTCACCGGGAACATGATGCCCGCGCCCAGCAGCAGCGCCGGAACGCCTAAGCCCACGCCGGTCTGGATCGCGCCGCCGATATCAAGGATCCCCACCAGCGAACCTTCGATAATACGGGCAAACAGGAAGCTGGCGCCGAACGCCGCGACCGCGCCGTA
This sequence comes from Leclercia adecarboxylata, assembly GCF_023639785.1. NCBI lineage: Bacteria > Pseudomonadati > Pseudomonadota > Gammaproteobacteria > Enterobacterales > Enterobacteriaceae > Leclercia > Leclercia adecarboxylata. Next base: position 466,368 of record NZ_CP098325.1, on the reverse strand, counting down.
AGCCCCGGTATCGATGCCCGCTTTCAGCATCGCTACGAAGGCCACTTCGTTAAAAGCGCCAATGCCGTAGAGGTAGTACATGTGCGTCCCGGCGAAGACGCCGGAAGAGAGCAGGCCAACGAAGATCGGGAACGACCAGTCGGCATACCAAAAACCTTTATTCTGTTCCATTTAGAGGCTCCTGTTACTTGCCGCTGAGCGAGTTGTGGATCATGTCGAGCCAGTTCGGCACGGTCAGATGGAAGGATTCAATCATCTTCATGTCGAAGCCGCGGAAGAAACCGCTCAGCACGAACAGCAGAACGATGGCCACCATCATCACTTTGGTAACGTGGTTCCAGCCGCTCTCTTCCACGCCTTTGCCGATCAGGATGCCCAGCACCAGGCCCGGTACGGCGTTACCCATAATCAGCTGCGCCGCGCCGCCAAAGACGGTTGCCCAGAAGCCCGATTTTTTGCCCGCGTCGATGGCCGCCAGCCAGAAGATCACTGGCATCACGGTGTTGACCAGCAGGTTTGCCGCCGGTACCAGTACCTTCACGGCAGTCACCTGCAGCGCGGCCGGAACGGACGAGGCAGTCAGGTTAAGGAAGGTGACGACAATCATGCCGATCAGGCCGCAGGCAATCGCCATTTTGCGGGGATCGTGCAGCGTCTCGCCGACGTTGCGGTTTTTGATCATCAGCGCCGCGGCACCCCAGTTAGGGATGATGCGGTGGTCAACGTCCTGGGTGAAGGAACCCGCCGCAACCGACGAAGCCCAGGCGTTGAAGAAGAAACCTAACCCAAAGGAGAAGTGGGACGCGGGATCCCCTTCGCAGGAGTTCAGTTCCCCCAACGTACGAAACGCGCCCATACCCTGTGTGGTAGGCGCATGAAACATGCGTGCAGCCCCGGCGCCAACGCCGACGCCCACCAGGCCGCCGATGATGAGCGATTTTATTAAAATTATCAGGAACATTAGTCTGCCCTATTAGTAAGAATCAGCGTTGCGTGACGAAATCCACCTGGTCCAGATTGATGGCAGTCACGTTGACGGTCACGTCCAGCTCCACGCTGTAGGTGCGTCTTTCCCGGCGCAAAAAGAAGAACAGAAACGCCTCTTTACGCACCGCTTCTTGCGCCTGAACAACCTGCACATCCTGTGGCTCAATACGCAGTAAGATATGCGGCGATGCTTTCATCACCGCGGCCTGAACGTGGTTCAGCGCGTCGGCAAAGGCGCGCGCTTTGGCGTCACCCTTGCCTTTCACTCTCACCGTGGTGGTGAACTGTTCTTTCATGCTTATGCGCCGTGCTTCTTCTGCCACGCCTGAACCAGACGCTCGCCCAGCTCTTCTTTATCCATAAAGCCAAAGCCCAGCACGTTGCAGCCTTCGTTGATGGCGGTCACGCCCTCTTCCACCGAACGCATGCCGTACTTCGCTTTGTAGCCATATTTGGTCTGGGCGGTGATGGCACCCGCGCCGCCGCTGCCGCAGAAGGAGATGCCGAAGGTGGCGTTTTCCGCTTTCATGACGTCGCCGAGCTTCATATCCGCCGCCATGCCCGGGACCACAACCGCGCGGCCACCTGCTTTTTCAACGCCTGCTGCAACCTTCTGGCCTTTACCCAGGCGATCGCCGATGACAACTGTAATTTGTTCCATGATGTGCTCCTTAAAGGTTGTCTTTTGCGACTTCGAAGTGAACGGAGAGCAGCCAGGCCTCTTCATCAGGAAGATTGCCAAACAGCGCGACCACTTCACGGGCAAGCCGCATGGATTCTGGTGAAATTTCGTCAAACAGGTCAGCTTCAACCTCCGGCAGCGGTTCGCCGGTTACCGACCGGTGCGCCATCGCGCGAACGTGGGAGGTCAGCATCTGCTCCTGAACGGCATTGGGGATAATGTGGTGATGACTAAGCAGCGCGAAAGTCTGCTTGAGCATGCTGTCGGCAAGCTGTTCAGTTTGTGCCGCCTGGTCTCCAGTGTCGTTTATTACCGTTCCGTTAATCACTCGTATTACCCCGTTATTGGCTCTGGGATAAAACTAACGCTGGCGGTTATGGGTTTGTAGCGAGTTGTTTTCCACTTCGAAGTGGAAAGGAGAGCGGCACCAGTGATCTGTGCCACATAATTGCCCCAAATAACGATTTTGAGCTGGTCTTACGTGATGAATATCACGCTTCTGCACGGCAAACCCGCTGTTCCGGAAGTGAAAAAGTTTACGAGCAGACTCGTAGAAATGTGAGCTGGATAAGGTTTTCTTATGCGGATTGGGTAGAGTGGCCGTGGGTGCTTGAGACTGACCGTCTCTTGCATGGGACGGAAAGTGGAAAGCCCCGCCTGATAAAAAATCAGGGCGGGGGCTCGAAACGACACGTCCAACCACGTGGAGTTCGCTACCTCGCCCGCTTAAAAAGCAAGGAGGCATCCATGAAACGCAGAGATCCCAGTATCGGGGTTTTGATGATTATTTCTTTGACAATAATCATCTTAACTTTGGTGACGCGGAAAACACTGTGCGAGATCCGTTTTCGAAACGGTTCGCTTGAAGTGATTGCGCAAATGGAGTGTCGCTCCGGATCGTAGGGGCAAACAGGCGGAGGCGTGTAGTGCGCCTCCGCACACGGGGACAGGGCGTAAGGCTCAGGCACCCATTAACGGTATTTTTTGTGATAGGTATTACGTGTTGCGACAAACCCGTCGGCTGCCGCCTGGGCCTCTTTCACTTTGCCTTCGTTGGCCAGCTTCAGCGCGCCGTCGATCTGACCGACCAGCGTCTCAAGACCATGGCGGAAATCTTTCATCTCCGGGCTGTCTTCCGCTTTGCCTTCCAGCTTCGGCGGGGTCTCTTTTTGCGCGTCCACCGCCGCGGTACGCATTTTGGTTAACGCCTCTTTCATCTCGCCGGCATTATCGGTTTTTTGCACCACCTTCAGGTTTTCGCTGAGGGTGTCCATATTGTCTTCCAGGTCGGCAAGGACCGACGTGCTCATGACCAGCGTTGACGCTGCGAGGATAGCTAACAGGGTTTTACGCATTGCTCACTTCCTTTTTTATTATGAAAAAAAGCGCACCGAAGTGCGCCTGAGTATTACTGACCGGCAATTTTCATTTCCGGTAGCAGAACAGAACCGCACTGGATATTGCTCCGCGTCTCGATATCGTTGCCCACGGTCACGATATTGCGCCACATATCCTTTAAGTTGCCGGCGATGGTAATTTCACTCACCGGATACTGAATCTCACCGTTTTCCACCCAGAAGCCAGACGCGCCGCGCGAGTAGTCACCGGTCACCCCGCTCACGCCCTGCCCCATCAGCTCGGTCACCACCAGCCCGGTGCCCATCTCTTTCAGCATCTGCTCAAAGCTCAGGCCACGGCCCGGAATGCGCCAGTTGTGGATCCCGCCCGCATGGCCGGTGCTCTTAAGCCCCAGCTTGCGCGCGGAGTAGCTGGTCAGCAGCCACTGGGTAAGGATGCCGTCTTTGATAATATCGCGACGTTCCGTGCGCACCCCTTCGCTGTCGAACGGCGTGGAGGCCAGCCCTTTCAACAGGTGCGGATGCTCTTCAATGGTCAGCCACTCCGGCAGGATCTGCGTGCCCAACGCATCGAGCAGGAAGGTGGATTTACGGTACACCGCCCCACCGGCAATCGCGCCCACCAGATGACCAAACAGCCCGGTCGCCACTTCATTGGCGAAGATCACCGGTGCTTTCATGGTAGACAGTTTTCGTGGCGCAAGGCGGGATAATGTGCGTTTTGCGCACTCCGTCCCAACCCACTCTGGCGACTGCAGATCGCCCATCGCCCGGCCGATGGTGTAGGCATAATCGCGCTCCATGTCGCCGTTCTCTTCGGCAATCACGCAGCTGGAGAGCGAGTGGCGGGTGGAGCTGTAGCCCTGCAGCATGCCGTGGCTGTTGCCGAAGACTTTGATGCCGTAGTGGCTGTTAAAGCTGCCGCCTTCGGTGTTGGTGATGCGCTTATCGGCGTTAAGGGAGGCCTGTTCCGCGCGGGCCGCGAACTCAATGGCTTCGTCCGGGGTCACTTCTGCCGGATGGAACAGATCCAGATCCGGGGCCTCGAAAGCCAGCAACTCCCTGTCTGCAACGCCGGCGTAAGGGTCGGGCGAGGTGTAGGCAGCGATATCCAGCGCCGCCTGCACGGTGCGGGCAATGGCGTCCGGACTTAAATCAGTAGAGGATGCGCTGCCTTTACGGTTCTGGTGATAAACAGTAATCCCTAACGCGCCATCGCTATTAAATTCAACGTTTTCCACTTCACCGTAGCGGGTGCTGACGCTCAGGCCGGTGGTCTTGCTGACGGCGACTTCTGCCCCGTCGGATTTCGCTGACGCCAGCTCCAGGGCCATGGAGACGGCCTCTTCCAGTGCTTTACGCTGCGCTGCAACTTGTGAGATCACTTTCATCGTAAATGCCATAATGTAAGGTGTAGTTAGCTGAAGTCTAACAGAGAACCGTTTCTCAGTACGCGTCTAAACTGGTAACATTAGCCTCTTTTTTTAAGGAGCCTGACATGACTAAGCAGCCCGAAGACTGGCTCGACGACGTTCCCGGTGATGACATCGAAGACGAAGATGATGAGATCATCTGGGTCAGTAAAAGTGAAATTAAACGCGACGCCGAAGAGTTAAAACAGCTTGGTGCGGAAATGGTAGAGCTGGGTAAAAACGCGCTGGATAAAATCCCGCTCGACCCCGATCTGCGTGCCGCCATCGAACTGGCACAACGCATCAAGAAAGAGGGCCGCCGTCGCCAGCTTCAGTTGATTGGTAAACTGCTGCGTCAGCGCGATGTGGATCCGATCCGCCAGGCGCTGGATAAGCTGAAAAACCGCCACAACCAGCAGGTTGCGCTGTTCCATAAGCTCGAGCAGATCCGCGATCGCCTTATTGATAATGGTGATGACGCCCTGGCGGAAGTGCTGAACCTGTGGCCGGACGCTGACCGCCAGCAGCTGCGTACGCTTATCCGTAACGCGAAGAAAGAGAAAGAAGGGAACAAGCCGCCAAAATCCGCACGACTGATTTTCCAGTATCTGCGCGAACTGGCGGAAGCGGAGTAACCACTTTCTGTAAAAGGGTACGCAGGCATTGGCTTGCGTACTTCACATTGCAACTGCTCCTCTCTCCTTTACCCTTCGATTTTGTAATTTACCTCTATGAATTAGCCCCCTGACAAAGCTTCATCATCGTCCTTCTCTGTTAGCGTTGTTAACGCAAGCATTACACTACAGTGTGTAATAATCGCCCCTTAAGGTATTTTTCAGCTTACCGCTCCAGGGGCATTTCATTTATTAATTCACGTTAAAAAAACACCTGGCAATTCACTACCCTTCCCCTTTTAAAATGAATTTTCTTAATTAATATTTACCCGGCACAAATGGATTTGCTAATGTCTGCGCCGCAAATATAAAGACGACCTGCGTGTATAGCTGTATCGTTTTTATCATTATGCGAAACACATCTTTTTTGATTTTGATATGGAGTATTAAAATGCGTGAATTAAATGCTATGGATATGAGCTTCGTTACCGGTGCAGGTGAAATGACTATGGATGAACGTGTTCAGGGTGCAATCTGGGGTGCGATGGATGGCATCCTGACCGGCGTTGCAATCGGCGGTAAAGTGAGTGGTGCTGGCGGTTTCATCGCGGGTGCGGTTAACCAGCTGGTTTCCGCCATTATTGGCATTGTGGGCGGCGGCATTTTTGGTGCGGTCGGTGGCTTCCTGTACGGCCGTGACGAAATCAAGGTCGTTGCTCAGAACTACCGTGAAACCTTCGGTAGCGCGAGCCAGGCGTTTGGTACTATTTAAGCCATAATTTACTCGGGTAATGTTTTTAAAAATTAATCATTTCTTAGAAACCTTTTAACCCTCACTCTTCAATGCATTTGTGAATAATATATATTGAAGCGATAGCTTTCGTTTAATTATCTGCATAATGTATAAATCGTCCAATCTGATTTGGCGGTTCTTTAGGTTATTAATAACAATAACCAATTAACTATTAAGGGATATAAAATGCGTGAATTAAATGCTATGGATATGAGTTTTGTTACCGGTGCTGGTGAAATGACCATGGATGAACGTGTTCAGGGTGCAATCTGGGGTGCGATGGATGGCATCCTGACCGGCGTTGCAATCGGCGGTAAAGTGAGTGGTGCTGGCGGTTTCATCGCGGGTGCGGTTAACCAGCTGGTTTCCGCCATCATTGGTATTGTGGGCGGTGGTCTTTTTGGCGCTGTCGGTGGCTTCCTGTACGGCCGTGACGAAATCAAGGTCGTTGCTCAGAACTACCGTGAAACCTTCGGTAGCGCGAGCCAGGCGTTTGGTACTATCTAAACCCTTCCCCTTACCGGTATAGATTCAGCGCTATTTCTCATGGCCCTGTATGAATACAGGGCCATTTTTTACAACATGCGCATAGCATAAAGAAACGAGAGCGGGTCATGAATGTCCGACTACCGGTGATGAAATAACGCAGCGTAATCAATGAAGGATTCTGAAATGCGTGAATTAAATGCAGTAGAGTTAAGTACAGTAGGCGGTGCAGCTGATTTAACGAGGGAACAACGTTTAATCGGTGCGCTCTGGGGTATACTGGACGGCGGCCTGACCGGCGCAGCGGTGGCCGGCAAGGTAAGTGGTTCTGGCAGCTTTATTACCGGCGCTATTAACCAGCTGGTTTCAGCGGCAATCGGTTTTGTCAGCTGCGGTTTTTCTTGTGGCGTTGAAGGCTTCAACAACGGCCGCGATGCAGCAGCAGTCTGGGCCGCTGAATACCGCGCATCCTACGGCGGCGCCAACCAGGGCTTTGCTTCCGTTTAAAATATTAAAATGGCCCTGTGTTTCACAAGGCCATTTTTTGCGTTACAGCGTCGCTTCCGCTTTTTTCGCCAGACCGTCCAGCAGCTTCTGATGGATCCCACCAAACCCGCCGTTACTCATCACCAGGATGTGATCGCCAGGCTGTGCGGTTTTCACCACCATTTCCGCTAACGTATCCACATCAGCGCTCCAGTGCGCTGGCTGGACGCAGGCTTCGGCCACTTCCGCAACCTGCCACGGAATGTGCTGCGGCTGCAGCAGGAAGACCTCATCTGCACGGCCCAGAGAGGGCGCCAGATCGTCTTTGCAGACCCCCATCTTCATGGTGTTGGAGCGTGGTTCCAGTACGGCCAGAATGCGTGCCGTGCCGCCCACTTTGCCGCGCAGGGCCGCCAGGGTGGCCAGGATCGCGGTCGGGTGATGGGCAAAATCGTCATACACCGTCACGCCATGGGCTTCGCCGCGCAACTCAAGACGGCGACGGGCATTGATAAATGAGCCCAGCGCACTGGCCGCATCGGCGGGCAGCACGCCCACATGACGGGCCGCGGCAATCGCCATCAGGCCGTTATGCATGTTGTGTTCGCCGACCAACGCCCAGTTCACTTCCCCGACTTTTTCGCCATCCAGCAACACTTCCCATTGAGAGGCATCGTTGGTCAGCTTTTTCGCCTGCCAGTGGCCCTGCTCGCCCACCAGCTCCTGCTCGCTCCAGCACCCCATCGCCAGGGTCTGCTTCAGGTTGATGTCATTTTCCGGCAGAATGATCCGCCCCTGGCCCGGCACGATGCGCACCAGATGGTGGAACTGTTTTTGAATCGCTTTCAGGTCGTCGAAAATGTCCGCGTGGTCGAACTCAAGGTTGTTGAGGATCAGCGTGCGCGGGCAGTAGTGGACAAATTTGGAGCGTTTATCAAAGAACGCGCAGTCGTATTCGTCTGCTTCGATGACAAAAAACGGGCTCTCGCCCAGACGGGCTGAGACGTCGAAATTGCCCGGTACGCCGCCGATCACAAAGCCCGGCTTGTAGCCGCAGGCTTCGAGGATCCAGGTCGCCATACCGGCGGTGGTGGTTTTACCGTGAGTACCGGCAACGGCCAGCACCCAGCGATCGCGCAGGACAAAATCATGCAGCCACTGCGGGCCTGACATGTAGGGAATATTCCTTTCCAGCACGGCTTCTACGCAGGGATTACCACGGGTCATGGCGTTACCGATGATCACCAGATCCGGCTGCGGTTCCAGCTGGCTGGCGTCGTAACCCTGAATCAAATCGATGCCCTGGTTTTCCAGCAGCGTGCTCATCGGCGGATACACATTGGCGTCCGAACCTGTCACCTCATGGCCAAGAGCGCGCGCCAGCATAGCCAGGCCGCCCATGAAAGTGCCACAAATCCCCAATATATGAATGCGCATACGTCACTATCCTTCTTCAATGTGGCGCACATTTTACGCATATGTCAGCAGCAGAGAAACGCATTTCAGGAAAATCTGTAGCAAGCTGGCGCGATTCACCTCTGCGACACTATTTGAAAGTTTGTTAAGATTGTTGGGCATCAACAACTTTACTCAACATCCAATGCAGGGAAAGTGTTATGAAAACGTTAGGTGAATTTATTGTCGAAAAGCAGCACGAGTTCTCGCATGCTACCGGTGAGCTCACTGCTTTGTTGTCGGCAATAAAGCTGGGCGCCAAGATCATCCACCGCGATATCAATAAGGCCGGTCTGGTCGATATCCTGGGTGCCAGCGGTGCTGAAAACGTGCAGGGCGAAGTTCAACAGAAACTCGATCTGTTCGCGAACGAAAAACTGAAAGCTGCACTGCGCGCACGCGACATCGTTGCGGGTATCGCCTCGGAAGAAGAAGATGAAATTGTCGTCTTTGAAGGGTGTGAACACGCGAAGTATGTCGTACTGATGGATCCGCTGGATGGCTCCTCCAACATCGACGTTAACGTCTCTGTCGGCACCATTTTCTCCATTTATCGTCGTGTCACCCCTGTCGGCACGCCGGTGACTGAAGAAGATTTCCTGCAGCCGGGCAACAAGCAGGTTGCGGCGGGCTATGTGGTGTACGGCTCCTCCACCATGCTGGTGTACACCACCGGCTGTGGCGTGCATGCCTTCACCTACGATCCGTCGCTGGGCGTGTTCTGCCTGTGCCAGGAGCGCATGCGCTATCCGCAGAAAGGCAGCACTTATTCCATCAACGAAGGGAACTACATTAAATTCCCGGCGGGTGTGAAAAAGTACATTAAATTCTGCCAGGAAGAGGATAAATCCACCCAGCGCCCTTATACCTCGCGTTACATCGGCTCTCTGGTGGCGGATTTCCACCGCAACCTGCTGAAAGGCGGCATCTACCTCTATCCAAGCACCGCCAGCCACCCGGAAGGCAAGCTGCGTCTGCTATATGAGTGCAACCCGATGGCCTTCCTCGCCGAGCAGGCGGGCGGTAAAGCCAGCGACGGCAAAGAGCGGATTATGGATATCATTCCTGAAAGCCTGCACCAGCGTCGTTCGTTCTTCGTTGGTAACGACCATATGGTTGAAGACGTCGAACGTTTTATCCGCGAATACCCGGATGCCTGAGTTTGACCAGAAGGGCCGCCAGGCCCTTTTGTTTTTCCAGTGATTTATACCTTTGTCGGTATAACACTATATAAAAATGCTGCTGTCACCCGCCCGCTCAATCCGTCATCATTACGGCGTTCAAATAGTGTTCAACGGAAATCAGCAGAAATGAAAAACTTCTCTCGCTCAACGACGGGCATCGATCTCAATCTGATCCCGGTCTTTATTGAAGTTGTCAGGTGCGGGAGCATGGCCAAAGCCTCTTTACGCCTGGAGATGTCCAGACCCGCCGTGAGCCTGGCGCTGAAACGCTTTGGTGTGCTTTTTAAGGCCCCGCTTTTTACCCGCAAAGGCCTGTATCTTGAGCCAACGCCCTATGCGCTGCACCTGGCCGCTGAGATGGAAAAGCTGCTGGGCTTGATCCACGACCATATTGCCAGCGCGCCCTCCTGGGGGGAGAGCGTCCCGGCGCCTGTGACACCGGGACAGGGTGATGCTATGCCTGTTGCAGCGACAGTTTAAACGACGACATCGCCTCGATAAGCTCGCGGGATTGCTCTTCCAGCGAGCGCGTCGCCGCCGAAGATTGCTGCACCAGCGCCGCGTTTTGCTGCGCGGTTTCATCCATCTGATTGACCGCAATATTTACCTGCTCAATACCACGACTCTGCTCGTGCGACGCGTTGGCGATCTCACGCATCAGGCGGGTCATGCGCATCACTTCGGTAGCGATCTCATCCATCGTTTCCCCCGCCTGCTGGGCCAGCTCGCTGCCTTCGCTGACGTGTGACTGTGAATCGCTAATCAGAGTGCGGATCTCTTTTGCCGCATCGGCGCTCCGGCTGGCGAGGATACGCACTTCTCCGGCCACGACCGCAAACCCACGCCCCTGCTCACCCGCGCGGGCGGCCTCGACCGAAGCATTCAGCGCCAGGATATTGGTCTGGAAGGCGATACCGTCGATGACGCTGAGAATATCGGCGATACGGTCAGCGCTGCCGGAGATGTCGCGCATCTTCTCAATCACGTAGCACACCATTTCGCTGCCGCGATCGGCGGTATCCGACATCGTCTTCGCCACCTGATGCGCCTGTTCGGCGTTATGGGCATTCTGTTTTACCGTGGCGGTGAGCTCTTCCATGCTGGCGGCGGTCTGCTCCAGCGAGGTGGCGGTGGATTCCGTACGCTGGGCAAGGTGCATGTTGCCTGCGGTCAGCTCCCGGCTGCCGGTGTCGATTTGCGAGCTGGCGTCGCGCACCCGCAGCACCGAGCCCATCAGCGACTGGCGCATCTCCTCGATGGCGGCGTTCAGGCGGTTAAACTCCTGGCTGGCAGGGGCTGGCGAAGCATGGGTCAGATCCCCGGCGGCCACGTGCTCGAGCTGGGCGATAGAGGTGGAGAGCGGCTTGAGCAGCATATGGCGCAGCGCCAGCCAGGCCAGCACGATAATGCCGGCGGTCAGCAGCGCGGCGACGATAATCAGCAGCATCACCCGATTTTTACTCGCCTGCACCGCGGCAACTTCGGCTTTGCCGCGGGCGTCACTCCAGGTCTGGAAGGCCTGCATGTCGTTGTCAAACTGACGCGCCACCGGCACCAGACGGTTCTCCAGCAGATCGTAATAGTCATCCGCATTCTGCGCATTCAGGGCATTCTGCATTGGCACGATCCCCTGGGCGTTATAGGCCGCCAGGCTCGCGGCAACCTTCTTCAGCAGCTGTTCCCCTTCGGGATCGTTCACGCCGCTATCGATCACGCTTTTCAGCGTGGTTTGCGCCTGTTTGATTTCGTCATTGATGTTCTTCACCGATTTGGCGGCGTCATCCAGCAGGCCCACCTCCATCATGCGCACGGCCTGCCCCGCCTCGTTGCGCGCGCGCAGGATCAGGGTGTAGCCCGAATTGAGCTGCACCAGCTGCTCACCCTGAAGGTGATTAATGCGCTGCAGTGAGGAGGAACTCTGGGTGAGGGCATAAATGCCAATACCGCTGACGAGCAGCAGCAGGAGGGTCATGACGGCCAGTAACGAAAGCAAGCCGGTACGAATCGATAGCGTTTTCAGCATGATGTAATTTCCGGTAGCGAGATAAATCTGGACAGAATTAAGGGTTATCGGCCGCTACCGGAAAAGGTTTAGACTTTACGCAAATTCAGGGAGTTATCCCTTGCTGGTCGTGATGTTCACCCGTGTGACAGGCGAGCTCTGGCGGTTCTCCCAGAGTACGGTCAGGCCGCGCTGCAGGGCAATAAAGATGAACAACAGAATGCCAATCGCAATCTTGGTCCACCACGAGCTCAGGGTGCCGTCGAAATTAATGTAGGTCTGGATCAGCCCCTGGATCGCCACCCCGAACAGCGTGCCCAGCACCGTGCCGACCCCGCCGCTGAGCAGCGTGCCGCCAATCACCACCGAGGCAATGGCGTCCAGCTCTACGCCAACGCCTGCCAGCGCGTAGCCCGCCTGGGTATAGATGGAGAAGACAATCCCCGCCAGCGTCGCCAGCCCGGTAGAAAGCATATAGATCCGGATGGTGGTGCTGCGGGTGGAGATCCCCATCAGGTTCGCCGATGTCGCGCTGCCGCCGATGGCATACACTTCATTGCCGAAACGGGTGCGGTGGGCGAGGAAAATACCCATCACCACCACGCCCAGCATCACTAAACCGAGAATACTCAGGCGGCCGCCACCGGGGATTTTCCACGCCAGGCTGGAGAGGGTGTCATACACCGGATGGTTAATCGGGATCGACTCTTCCGACACCAGATAGCTGACGCCGCGCAGGAAGAACATCCCCGCGAGGGTGATAATAAACGCCGGAATTTTCAGGGCGTCGATCAGCAGCCCCATAAAGGCGCCAAAGGCACAGCCCATCGCCAGCACCAGCGGGAAGGCGAGCAGCGGGGAGATCCCCCAGTAGCCAATCGCTTTTGCCAGGAAGACGCCGGTAAAGGCGATCACCGAGCCGACGGAGAGGTCGATCCCGCCGGAAAGGATCACGAAGGTCATGCCAACGGCGATAATCCCGAGAAAGGCGTTATCGGTCAGAATGTTGCAGATCACCCGCGTCGATGCAAAACCGGGGAACTGCGTCAGGCAGTAGAGATACCCCAGCACAAACACGCCCAGGGTTATCATGAGCGGTAAATTACGTTTTATCATGACCACGCATCCCCTTAATGAGACTGATAAAGCGCGGCGACTGCACGATGAGCACGCAGAGCACCACCACCGCTTTCACCACCTGGTTGAGTTCCGGCGGGAAACCGGACAGCAGAATGCCGGTGTTCATCCCCTGGATAATCAGCGCGCCAATCACCGACAGCAGCAGGTTGAAGCGCCCGCCCATCAGCGACCCGCCGCCAATCACCACCGCCAGAATGGCATCCAGCTCCAGCCACAGACCGGCGTTGTTGGCATCCGCGCCGCGAATATCCGCGGCGACAATGATCCCGGCAATGGCGGCACATACTCCGCTTAAGACGTAGGTCAGCATTACCATCAGGCGGGTACTGACCCCGGCGTTTTTCGCGGCGCGAATGTTGATCCCCACCGCTTCGATAAACATCCCGAGAGCGGTTTTGCGGGTGAACAGCCAGAAGGCGATCAGGGTGACCACCACGATAATTACCGGCGTCGGGAAGAACAGCAGCGAGCCGCTGCCAATCCACGCCAGATTCGGGGCGTTGAAGGTGACGATCTGCCCGGAGGTGATCAGCTGTGCCACCCCGCGTCCGGCCACCATTAAAATCAGGGTGGCGACGAAGGGCTGGATTTTGAGGATCGCCACCAGGATGCCGTTCCACAGCCCCGCCAGTACGCCGGTGCCCAGCGTCACCAGCAGCACCACCGGCAGGCTGTGTCCGGCCACGGTCATCGAGGCCGCCGTCGCGCCCGCAATGGCCATCACTGCCCCCACCGACAGGTCGATACCGCCGGTGGCGATCACCAGGGTCATGCCGATTGCCAGCAGGGCCACCGGGGCGGCGCGGTTTAAAATATCAATCGGACTGCCGAACAGGCGGCCATCCTGAAGGATAATCTGATAAAAGTGCGGTGAAACGAGGCTATCCACCAGCAATACCAGTAGCAGCGCAATGATTTGCGGCGTGCCGGTGGGCCAGCTGAAGCGGCGCTTCGGCTCGCCGGTCTGAGAAAGTGAACGTGGCATCACGATCTACTCCTTATGCCGCAATGGCGTTCATGATGGCCGGAACGGAGAGCTTGTCCAGCGGGATCTCGGCTACCTGCTGACGGTCGCGCATGATGATCACCCGATCCGCATAGCCCACCAGCTCTTCCAGCTCCGAGGAGATGACCAGCAGCGCCAGACCATCGGCGCAGAGGGTTTCGATCAGGCGGATAATTTCCGCGTGCGCCCCCACGTCGATACCGCGGGTGGGCTCGTCGAGGATCAGGAACTGCGGTTTGGTCAGCAGCCAGCGCGACAGCAGCACCTTCTGCTGGTTACCGCCAGAGAGGAACTCGATGGGCTGCTCCGCGCTCGGGGTACGGATGCCGAGCTGGCGAATAAAGCGCTCGGCAATGGCGTTTTGCTCTTTACGTGGAATGGGTCGCAGCCAGCCGCGCTGGGCCTGCAGGGCCAGAATGATATTCTCGCGCACCGAGGCGGCAGCGATGATGCCGTCGGTTTTCCTGTCTTCCGGGCAAAAGCCGATCCCAAGGCTGGAGGCCTGATGCGGGGAGCGCAGCGCCTGAGGTTTGCCTTTGATCATCGCCGTACCGCTGTCGGCAGGTTTGATCCCGAATATCACCTCCGCCGTTTCGGTGCGGCCTGAACCTAACAGGCCCGCCAGACCGACGATTTCGCCCGGACGCACCTCAAGATCAAATGGCGCAATGGTGCCTTTCTTGCCGAAGTCTTTAAATGCCGCCACCGGTTTCTCGCTGAGCAGGGTACGGCCCGCACGTTGCAGGGCGTTGGTCTCCAGCTCGCGGCCGAGCATCATTTTGACCAGCTCGATTTGCGGCAGCTCGCGGGTTTCACGGCAGCCAACAAAGCTGCCGTTACGCAGGACGGTAATGCGGTCGCTCACCTCATACACCTGATCGAGGAAGTGGGTGACGAAAATCAGGCTTACCCCCTGGTCGCGCAGCTGGCGCATCAGGGTGAAGAGCATCTCCACCTCCTGAGTATCCAGGCTGGCGGTGGGTTCATCGAGGATCAGCACTTTGGCGGAGAGATCGATAGCGCGGCAGATGGCAACAATCTGCTGCATCGCCACCGAAAAACGGTTCAGCGGCTCGCGCACGTCCAGGGAGAAGCCGTACGACGCCATTAGTCTGGTGGCGCGGGCCTCCATCTCTTTGCGGCGCAAAAAACCAAAACGTCGCGGCTCGCGGCCGATAAACAGGTTATCCGCTACCGACATGTTCGGCAGCAGGTTCACTTCCTGATAAACCGTCCCGATACCCAACTGCTGGGCATGGGCGGTATTTTTCGGCGATATAGCGTGGCCTTCCAGCCAGATGGTGCCGCGATCGGCGTGATAGACACCGGTCAGGGCTTTAATCAGGGTGGATTTCCCGGCGCCGTTTTCGCCCAGCAGGGCCATGATTTCGCCGCGGCGCAGACTGAAATCGACGCTATCCAGCGCTTTTACGCCGGGGAAGTACTTGCTCAATCCTTCTGTGCGGAGGATTTCCTGGTGTTGGTCTGTGGTCATGGTTTTCCTCCCCTGCATCAAGCCGGATGACGCTACGCTTATCCGGCCTACAAAAGCGTGTATCGTAGGCCGGGTAAGCGCAGCGCCACCCGGCAATTTCTGGATCAGTAGCCCATATTTTTCTTCTTCTCTAACTCTTCTTTAGCGGTATCAGGCAGATAGAGCGTGGATTTGGTGATGGTGACTTTCTCCGGCATGGTGCCGTCTTTCTTGAATTTTTCCAGCGCGTCGAAGGCCGGGCCGGCCATGTTTGGCGTCAGCTCAACGCTGGCGTTGGCCTCTTTGTCGATCATCGCTTTATAGATATCCGGTACGCCGTCGATGGAGCCCGTCAGGATATCGGTGCCCGGCTTCAGGCCCGCTTCTTTAATGGCCTGGATAGCGCCGATCACCATGTCGTCGTTATGGGCGTAAACCATGCAAATGTTCTTGCCGTTGTTCTCGGCTTTGATAAAGCTTTCCATGACCTCTTTACCTTTACTGCGGGTAAAGTCGCCGGACTGAGAACGGATAATTTTGATGTTTGACGCTTTAGAGATGGCGTCGGCAAAGCCTTTCTTACGGTCGATAGCCACGCTGGCGCCAACGGTACCCTGCAGCTCAACCACGTTACACGGCTTACCATCCACCTGTTTCACCAGCCATTCACCAATCAATTTACCTTCCAGCACGTTGTCGGCGGTGACGGTGGTCATATAGAGAGATTTGTCTTTTACATCGATGGAACGATCGAGCAGGAAGACCGGAATTTCCGCATCTTTAGCTTCTTTTAAAACGGGTTCCCAGCCTGTCGCCACGACCGGGGCAATGAAGATGGCGTCAACGCCCTGAGCGATAAAAGAGCGTACCGCTTTGATCTGGTTTTCCTGTTTTTGCTGACCATCGGCGATTTTCAGCGTGATACCGCGCTTTTCGGCTTCACTCTTCGCGACGTTGGTTTCAGCGGCGCGCCAGCCGGACTCTGAGCCGACTTGCGCGAATCCTACGGTTAAGGGGGCGGCCATCGCCATAGACGACATGGCTGCCGAAACTGCTGTGACAAGAAGTAAGCGCTTCCACATAAGTGCGTCCTCGTAGGGTAGTTTATTGTTGGATAAATGTTGTTCAGCGAACAGACTATAGACAATACGAGATGTAACGGAGTGTGTTACATCACACTTCAGAAAAGTGAATAAAACGTTAATCACAAGTTTGTAATCGCTTTCACTCACCCATGAAAAAAGCGGCTGAGTTTATGGATTATCTTGTCATGAGAATGGGCTGATAGTGGCCTTCAGGTGAAGGGATTGGCGAAAACAGGCGAAGACATTCCGCGCCAGTTGGCTATAATACTCGCCACTTGATTACCAATCATTTTAAAGGACACAGACATGAGCTTACTCAACGTCCCAGCGGGTAAAGAACTGCCGGAAGACATCTACGTAGTTATCGAAATCCCGGCGAACGCTGATCCTATCAAATACGAAGTGGACAAAGAGAGCGGCGCGCTGTTCGTAGACCGTTTCATGTCTACCGCAATGTTCTATCCGTGCAACTACGGTTACATCAACCACACCCTGTCTCTGGACGGTGACCCGGTAGACGTACTGGTCCCAACGCCATACCCACTGCAGCCGGGCTCCGTGATCCGCTGCCGTCCGGTTGGCGTGCTGAAAATGACCGACGAATCCGGTGAAGATGCGAAACTGGTTGCGGTACCGCACACCAAGCTGAGCAAAGAGTACGATCACATTAAAGATGTGAACGACCTGCCAGAGCTGCTGAAAGCGCAGATCACCCACTTCTTCGAGCACTACAAAGATCTCGAGAAAGGCAAATGGGTTAAAGTTGACGGCTGGGACAACGCAGAAGCGGCGAAAGCTGAAATCGTTGCCTCTTTTGAGCGCGCTAAGAAGTAATTCTTAACCTGCGTAAAAAAGCCCCGCGAGCCGGGGCTTTTTTGTGGCTGTCAGTTGCCGGGTGGCGGCTGCGCCTTACCCGGCCTACAAAATCTTTAGCTTTCGTTAATCAACGATTGCCTGAAGGCGCATAAGCGCATCCTGCACAACGTCATCCGTCGCAACCGCAACCTTTATGGCCTGCCGGGCCTTCAGGTCCATCATGCGAATCTGATTGACCAGAATGACGCCCTGCACATCGCCCTCTTCACAGCTGACAGGCACGCAAAACCCAGCGTAGCGGGCAAAATTCCCACCCTGGGTAATGGGCGCAACCAGTACCATGCCGAGCTGATTGAATGCGCTGACGGACAGCACCAGCGCCGGACGACCTTCGCCTTGCTGCTCATGGCCTGATGAAGGTGAAAACCTGACCCGAACAATATCGCCCCGCTCAAAACCACGGGCCTTTACCATACTTCATTGCCTGTCGGGTCTGACTTGC
This sequence comes from Leclercia adecarboxylata, assembly GCF_023639785.1. Taxonomy (NCBI): domain Bacteria; kingdom Pseudomonadati; phylum Pseudomonadota; class Gammaproteobacteria; order Enterobacterales; family Enterobacteriaceae; genus Leclercia; species Leclercia adecarboxylata. Next base: position 448,886 of record NZ_CP098325.1, on the reverse strand, counting down.
CCCACAGCGCGTCTTCGCCGATCTCTGGCGCAGCCATATCGCATTGCGCCAGCAACGCTTCCAGAGAATAACCTTTACTTACCGGCGTCAGCACCAGCTGATTGTCTACCACTTGAGCATCCATACTTTGGCCCACCTGCATATTGAGTTCCAGCATGACAACGCCGGGAATGACCACACCCGCACTGTTGCCCCATTTTTTGATTGTAATACGCATCTTCACCCCTCCGAGTTATACAAAGTATAACTCAAAAAGGTGCGATGACTGTTTTACGCCAGTGCACATTTGCAGGCCAGCATAAAATTCATTTGCAGGAAAATTCAGGAAAGCATGCCAAAAAAAAATGAGAGAAAGCCAAAACTTGCAGTGCAAAATACGAGCTAACGCGCAAAAAACAACGCCACCCGAAGGTGGCGTTATTCGTATCAGTACTGGTCTCTGTCTAACCAGTTACCGCTTTCAATCAGCGTTAAGCCTTCCACCGAACGTTGGTACACGTACATCCATGCACTGCCGTAGGGCGTCTGGATCAACCGGCGAGCGTATTCCCCGCCTTTGGTGCGCAAGGCATCAAGTTCGGCCAGCGTGGCATTATCAATACGATAAACCTCACCCTGTACTGCTCCTTCCCCCGGAACGGCGCCTGGATAGTGGCCCAGGCTGTACAGCTGGTAGTTTTCAATACTGTAATCACCCAGCAACTGGGCGTTGGTCATCCAGTGGCTGTTGCCTTGCTTCGTTCTTAAACTGCCGTAGACAAATATTCGCATTGCTAAAACTCAAACTGATAGAGCAAATCGAGTGCCTGGTCTACGCCAGACACCGCTTCCAGATATAGCTTAGGCATCAGGCGATAGCGTAACGTGAGCGTCGCCAGCGAGTCAAAGATCCCCACACCATATTTCACCTGCAGACCCGGCAGTACATAGCCGCTGACCACCACCTGAGAGGAGTCACCGACCCCCTGGGTGTCCAGCGCCAGGTTGCTTACGCCAAAGGTCTCGCCGATTTTACCCACAACCTGACCACTTTGTGCAACCCCCAGACCGACTAACATTGACGTCATGGCCGCGCTGTCGCTCTGATTGCTGTCCAGCCCCTGCCCGCGCAGCAGGTATGAGAGCGCTTCCTGCTGGGACATTGCCGGGTCGGAGAAAATTTCCGCTTTCGGTTCGTCCGCGGTGCCGGTCACGCGCACCCCGGCGATCACATCATCTTCTGTGGCATCCGGGTTACGGATCGCTTCGATATTCAGCAGCGGCTGATCCGGCGGGCCGGAGAACAGCAGCTCGCCTTTACGCACCATCAAATCCTGGCCATAGGCGTGGAAGCGCCCTTCCGGGATGTTGATCTGCCCGTTCAGGCCCAGCCCCTGCTTATCCTGCGCCACTTTCAGATCGCCGGTCAGTCTGGCCTTCAGCCCAAACGCATCCAGACGCACGTTGTTACCCACATGCACGATCAGATTGCTGTTGATCGGGATAGAGGCGCTCTGCGGCTCTTCCGGCTGCAGGTTGTTGTTGAGCATCACCTCATCGCTGGAGACGCCCACCGCGCTTTCCGGCAGTTCATGCACCACGATACGGGCCCAGGGCACATCAACGCGGCCATCCAGGGTGAACAGCTGCGGCGTGGCCTCAAAGACCACGTCCGGCGAGACGTCTAAACGCACCATTGGCGGCACGGTGATACGCACCTTGCTGCCTTTGGCCGCCACGCGCGCGCGCCAGTTATCAAGCTGGCTCCAGTCCGCATCACCGCTGAGGTTGATCTGCCCCTGCTGGGTGCGTACGGTGCCCGCCAGGGTCGAGCTCATACCGTTGAAGTTCATCGCCAGCTGGCTCGGCAGCATATCGAACGGCATAAAGTTACCGTCGATATCAACGCCGTTCAGCTGCAACTGACCAAACAGCTGCGGGCTTTGGGCACTGCCCGCCAGCCGCAGGTTGGCATTCAGCATGCCTGCCGCCTTCTCGCCGCGGGAGAAGATGGCGTTCGCCATCGCCAGGTTGAGATTGCGAATGTTGACGTTGCCGCCCAGATTGCGCCGCCCTTGCGGATCGGTCACCTGGATCTGGCCGTCCAACTGGCCGTTGTTGGTAAGGCGGATCAGCCAGCCCAGCTCGGCGCGGTTGTTATGCAGATCGGCGGTGAGATTCAGGGTGCTGAAGGCCAGCGGCAGCGGCGCATCGTTCACCACCTGCGTTACCTTCACGTTACGCCCGGCGAGGGTAACGTTGCCCTCCGGCAGCCCCGGTTTGGTGGCATCCCAGGAGACATCCGCTTTGCCGCTGAACACGCCGCTCGCCTGAGTGGTGTCCGGCATAAACGGCTTGAGCATCGCCAGATCGAAGCGGTTAAGATTGACCACCGCCCGCCCTTCGGCACCGGCATCAATGGTTTGAGGGACGCACAGCTCGGCATTCGGGTTGGTCCAGCAGTGCGGACCGATGCTGATTTTCTGCTCCGCGTTGCGGTAATCCAGGGCAATCGAGCGGGCTAACGACCACGGCCCCACCGGGGTGGTAAAGCGGGTGTTATCCAGAGTGCCTTTCCAGCGGGTCTCCTGGCGGTCAAAACTGCCCGCCAGATGCAGCTGGCCGGAAACCGGCTCCCCCTGAATACGCAGCTGAAGGTCGTGCTGCTTCTCGCTGCCTTTGGCCTCCAGCGTCACCTGATCGAGGTTTACGCCCGGCTGTGAAATCCGATCGACCCGCAGGTTCAGGTGTCCGGCGATCTGATCGGTGGATTTCACGTCACCGTCCACCCGCACCCGGGCGATGGTAAGCTCCTGCCAGCGCAGGCCGTTGGCGGTGATATCCGCCAGCAGCTGCGGTGCTTCAACCGTGCCGCGCACCTTCAGCAGCCCTTTCGCGGTGCCGCCCAGCCCCGGCAGAGCATTATCAAGATTCGGTGCGTCGATGGTGGCATCCAGCTCGAGATCTTTCACCCCCAGCTCGCCCTTGATGTCAGCGGTGTTGCGACCGAGCGCGACGTGCAGGCCCGGGATCACCCACTGCAGGTAGCTGTTACCCTTCAGCGAGCCGTTCACATCCACTTTGTTCTGCTTCACGTTGCCGGTGATTTTCAGCTCCGGCACCTCCATCTGCCAGCTTCCGCCGTACAGACTGCCGCGCGTCTTGATCAGGCCATTGAGCTTAGAAGGCCAGTCCGGCACCTCTTTGGCGGTGTTGATCCCGGTGAGCTTCAGCTCTCCGCGCCAGCTGATCGCTTTCTGCCAGTCCAGCAGCGCCGTCAGCTCGGTTTTGCCTTCCAGCGCCGCGACCGTCAGCTTATCGAGGTTAATCTGCTGCTCGTTGCCCTTCGCATCCAGCGTGATACTTGCTGGCGGCAGCCCCTGCCCTTTCACATCCGTGCGGAACGAGAGCGTGTAGTCTGTCATCTTGCCGGTGAGCTTCAGCTTCACGTCGTCGGCCTGATACTGTTTCTCGCCGGTAAACGGCCAGTACAGCTGCTCGCTCACCACCTCCAGGTTAAGCGGCAGGCCCGCCTCCGCCAGCCGGGTCTGGCCGCGCAGCACCACGTCTACCGGGCCGGAGAGGTTAACGCCAAACTCCAGCTGGTCGCGCAGGGCGCCGCCAACCTTCAGCTTCACCTTCTCGCCTTTAATCGGGTCGATGTTCAGGGTGCTATTGAGGGTGATATCGACCGGCCAGTTATCCTGCAACAATGCGTTGCCGGTGGCGTTGACGCTGCCCTGGTTGGTGTCGATATCCAGCGCATCGAGCTTCATGTTGCCGTCGATACTGCTCACTTTCAGCAGCATGTTGAAGACCGTCAGATCGGTGTCGCCGGTCAGGCGCAGCTGCTCGCCTTTAAACTCTTCGATATTGAGGTTCAGCGGCAGATGGACGTCGGTCATCTCCGGCAGCACGGGTTCAGAGAAGAGTTCTTTCAGGGTTTCGCCCAGCGGCTTCTCTTCCGGCTGCGGGTTCTGAATTTTTGGCTCGACGATCTCTTCCTGCGCTACGTCCGCCACTTTCGGCAGGGCAATCAGCAGCCCTTGCAGGTTGGTTGGGGTTAAGGTCAGGTTCTTCTCCCGCCAGCGCAGGCCGGAGTTGAAATCCATCACCGACACGGTGGTGTCGTCGATTTTGACGTTGACGTTATTCAGCGCCACCCGGTAGAGCGCGATCGGGTACGGCGTGGAGAGATCCAGCGGCCCGCTCTCCTCTTCGGCGACCGGCTCCGACTGCGGCATTTTTTTCGAATCAATCGTCACGAAAACATCTTTTAACGACAGATCGTTAATGCACAGGCTGCTGTCACGCAGGCAGCCGAGCTTCACCGCCAGATGCAGATCCCCGGCATTGACCGCCACGCCCGGCTGGTCGTAGCGAACGTTTTTCAGATGTAAGTCGCGCCAGCCGCCGGTGACCTGGCCAATCTCCAGCCCCGGGACCCAGCGGTCAGCCGCCTTAAACAGCATGTGCAGGCCGCTGGTGGTGCCCACCAGCCAGGCCACTGCAGCCAGCAACAGCAGGATAAACACCAGGACGCCGAGGCTGATTTTCTTCCATAAACTCATAATTCAGGCCCCAGACCGATGTAGAACTGCAAACCGTGTTCATCTTTATCGCCCACCGGCACGGCGAAATCGAGCTTGATCGGCCCGACCGGTGATTCCCAGCGCACGCCGACGCCTGCGCCGGTTTTAAAGTCGCTGCGGCGGATATCGCTCACTGCTTCCCCGCTGTCGATAAAGGTTGCGCCCCACCATTTTCCGGTGACGTTGTACTGATACTCCAGCGAGCCGGTGGCCAGCTTGGAGGCCCCGATCAGCTTGCCGTCGTCATCTTTTGGCGCGATGGATTTGTATTTATAGCCACGAATGCTGCGATCGCCCCCGGCGAAGAAACGCAGGTCCGGCGGCACTTTTTCAAAATCACCGGTTTCAATCCAGCCCAGGTTGCCGCGCACCACAAAGCGATGGCGATCGTAGAAGGTGCGGATCCAGACGTTCTGCGCCTGTACTACGGAGAAATCCACATCCGAGCCCCAGGCGGTATTGGAATAATCTATCGAATAGCGCTGGGAATCCCCCCAGTCCGGCATCAGCCCGCCGCGGGATCGGGTCCGGCTGATCATCACCCCCGGATAAAACAGCATGGTGGTGTTGGTGACATTAGCCTGGGTAAAGTGGTCGAGGCTCCAGCGCAGGTTGATGGCACGCTGCCAGCCGCTGGAGAGATCCCAGTAGCGCGACACGGCGAGGGTCGTGGAATCCGCTTCGGTATCGTTAAGATCGGTGCGCTTAAAGCCACCCTGGACCAGGTAATATTGCTCAAGCGGGTTTTTCAGCAGCGGCATTTTATAGCTGAAATCGAGCTGCTGTTCCGGGGCGGAAAGGCTGAGGTTGCTGGTCAGGCTGTGGCCGTAAGAGTTCATCCACGGCTTTTTCCACGACGCTTTAACCCGCGGGCCGACGTCGGTGGAGTAGCCCACCCCGGTTTCGATGGTGTTCTCGGTGCGCGGAGAGACCACGCCGTGCAGCGGCAGCACTTTGGTCTGTCGCGCTTTATCGAACTCCGGCGCCACGACCACCGAATTGAACCAGCCGGTGGCGGACAGGCGACGGTTAAGCTCCGCCAGATCTTTTGACTCGTAGTAATCCCCCTCTTTAAAGGGGATCAGATTTTGCAGATATTCATCGCGGATCTGCGAGCCTTCGAAGGTGACGTCGCCAAAGCGGTAGCGTTCCCCGCTGTCGTAGTCGATATCCCAGAACGCCTGATGCCTGTCGAGGGCAATACCCAGCTGGCTTTTATTGAACTGGCTGTCGAAGTAGCCCTTGCGCAGCGCGACCTTAGTCAGATCTTTTTTGAAGCCGTCATAGTCGCTGTGGTTAAGTACGGTGCCGTTTTTGGGCCGCGTGTTCAGCAGATCCAGATAGTCACGATCCGTGCGTGCGCCACCGCGCAGCACCACATCAGTGCCACCGATCAGTACCGGAACGCCCGGCTTGACGCGGGCAATCAACACCTGCCGCCCTTTGGCCGGAGGTGGACGCAGTTCGAAGTCGATGGTCGGTTCGTAGTAGCCGAGCGCTTTTAAACCACCGCGGATGGCGTCGTCCACGCGCGCCCGAAAGCGACGGTCTGGCGTCACTTCGTCGCTCTGAATAGTGGACAGCTGCGCGCGTACGTTTTTTTCCAGCGCCCCGGATAACCCCTCAACCTGCAAACGAACATTCGCCGCGCTGGCGATTCCGCTTGTCAGCAAAACACTGACTAAACATAACTGGCGGATTTTTGGCACGTTTTCTCCTGAATATCCTTGTTTCCACCCCTGGAAGCATATGAAGTGCCGCTCCGCAGCAAATCACGGCAAAAGCCCAAAACCCAACAGACGGGTTGAAAAATGGTTAAACAACCTAATATTTCTTATGTTTAAATCTAGACTCATTCACCGCATTTATTGTGTTCAATTAAACGCGTCGTGACAACCTTAACCCAAACATCACCTACCCGGAGGCCACACCGTGAGTTTATTTGATAAAAAACACCTTGTTGCTCAGGCGGATGCATTACCGGGACGTAACACCCCTATGCCAGTCGCCACCCTGCACGCGGTTAACGGTCACTCCATGACCAACGTCCCGGACGGTATGGCGGTCGCCCTGTTCGCGATGGGCTGCTTCTGGGGCGTTGAGCGCCTGTTCTGGCAACTGCCGGGCGTCTACAGCACCGCGGCTGGCTACACCGGCGGTTATACCCCGAACCCAACCTACCGCGAAGTCTGCTCCGGCCAGACCGGCCATGCCGAGGCGGTACGGGTGGTGTATGACCCGAACGTCGTCAGCTACGAACAGCTGCTGCAGGTGTTCTGGGAAAACCACGACCCGGCGCAGGGTATGCGTCAGGGTAATGACCACGGTACCCAGTACCGCTCGGCGATCTATCCGCTCACGCCAGAGCAGGATGCTGCGGCCCGCGACAGTCTGGCACGTTTCCAGCAGGCGATGCACGCCGCCGGTGACGATCGCCATGTGACCACTGAAATCACCAGTGCGCTGCCGTTCTACTATGCCGAAGACGATCACCAGCAGTACCTGCATAAAAATCCGTACGGCTACTGCGGTATCGGCGGCATCGGTGTCTGCCTGCCGCCTCAACTGGCATAACAGTAAGCCGGTTTTGCCTGATTACGAGCAAAACCGGCTCAAAAAGTGATCTCTGGCGGGTTTACAGACATTTACGCTATACTAGCCGCTGAAATAACCCGCTCAACGCTACGAGCAGGTGTTCAATGTGTATTCACACAAATGTAATTAACTTCCCTTCCGAGGCTCTGGCTAAAAGCCGGATAAACTATGTTAAACAGTATTTTAGTAATACTTTGCCTGATTGCCGTTAGTGCTTTTTTCTCAATTTCCGAGATTTCTCTGGCTGCGTCCCGTAAAATCAAACTGAAACTGCTCGCCGATGATGGCGATCTCAACGCGCAACGCGTCCTGAAAATGCAGGAAAACCCGGGGATGTTCTTCACCGTGGTGCAAATTGGCCTCAACGCGGTTGCCATTCTTGGTGGTATCGTGGGTGATGCGGCATTCTCGCCCGTCCTCCACAGCCTTTTCTCGAAGTACTTCTCTCCAGAGCTTTCCGAGCAGCTGAGCTTTATTCTCTCCTTCTCGCTGGTGACTGGCCTGTTCATTCTGTTTGCCGATTTGACCCCGAAACGCATCGGTATGATTGCGCCAGAAGCTGTGGCTTTGCGCATCATCAACCCGATGCGCTTCTGTCTGTTCATATTCCGCCCGCTGGTGTGGTTCTTTAACGGCCTCGCCAACACTATTTTCCGCCTGTTTAAGCTGCCGATGGTGCGTAAAGATGACATCACCTCTGATGACGTTTATGCGGTATTCGAAGCCGGAGCGCTGGCGGGGGTGCTGCGTAAGCAGGAGCATGAGCTGATCGAGAACGTGTTTGAGCTGGAATCCCGTACCGTGCCGTCATCCATGACCGGACGTGAAAACGTCATCTGGTTCGATCTGCATGAAGACGAGCAGAGCCTGAAGACCAAGGTGGCGGAACATCCGCACTCCAAGTTCCTGGTGTGTAACGAAGATATCGACCACATCATCGGCTATGTGGACTCGAAAGACCTGCTGAACCGCGTGCTGGCGAACCAGAGCCTGACGCTGAACAGCGGCGTGCAGATCCGCAATACCCTGATCGTCCCGGACACCCTGACGCTCTCCGAAGCGCTGGAAAGTTTCAAAACCGCCGGGGAAGACTTCGCGGTGATCATGAATGAATACGCCCTGGTAGTGGGTATCATCACCCTGAATGACGTGATGACCACCCTGATGGGCGATCTGGTAGGCCAGGGGCTGGAAGAGCAGATTGTGGCGCGCGATGAGAACTCATGGCTGGTGGACGGCGGTACGCCGATAGACGACGTCATGCGCGTGCTGGACATCGACGAGTTCCCGCAGTCGGGCAACTACGAGACCATTGGCGGCTTTATGATGTTCATGCTGCGTAAGATCCCGAAACGTACCGACTCGGTGAAGTTCTCGGGCTATAAGTTTGAAGTGGTGGATATCGACAACTACCGCATCGACCAGCTGCTGGTGACGCGCATCGACAATAAACCGACGGTGCTGGTACCGAAACTACCCGACGCCGAAGAGAACGTATCGGCCTAAGCCAGAAACATCAACGGCTCCCTTTGGGAGCCGTTTTTTTACTGCATAGCACGTTGGTTAAGCCATCTCAGTTTGCAGACGCATAACCTGACGGTTGACTTCGGACATCACAGAAAAGTGCTGTTTATCCTTCACTTTCGGGACAAGGATTTTGCCCTTATCGAACTCAAAAGCGCCAACATCCTTGATATACAACCGTCCACGGAACAGGATTTTTACGTATTTAGCTACCTGAAGCGGATTGTAGCGTTGGAAAATTTTCATTCTATTATCTCCTGCGAATCATACGCTCTTGCGGCACCACAATCGGGCCGACCCTCTGGAGCGCAAATTTTGTTGCCCAATGACTATAGACGAGAAAAAAGGTGATACCCAGTCTGCATAAGTTTATTTACCTTTTGATGACAAATAATCAGAATATTCTTTGCAATCGTAACTTTCGGGCAGTATAAGCCATCGTTTTTGTGCAGATATGTGCGTTCCCCCTCACTCTGGCACCAGGATTGCGGGTAAAGCGCCGCGATCGCACTTATGATTAAAACATCAGACCAAGTGGTCGGATCACCTGCTAAAAACAAAAAGGAAAACACCATGACCTTACGTAACATCCTGGCAACTGCCTGCCTGATGCTGCCACTGATGGCTTCCGCACATAATTTTGAGAAAGGACAACGTGTGCCGCCGGTGGGCATTGCCGACCGGGGAGAATTGATCCTCGACAATAATGAGTTTAGCTACAAAACCTGGAATAGCGCGCAGCTCGTGGGCAAAGTGCGAGTGGTGCTACATATTGCCGGTCGCACATCGGCAAAAGAGAAAAACGCAACCCTGATTGAAGCGATCAAGGCGGCACATTTACCAAAAGATACTTATCAGACCACTACCGTCGTGAACACCGATGACGCGATACCGGGTTCCGGCATGTTCGTGCGCAGCAGTCTCGAGAGCAATAAAAAGCTTTATCCGTGGTCACAGTTCATTGTCGACAGCAACGGTGCCGCGCGTAGCGCCTGGCAGCTGGAAGAAGAGAGTTCGGCGGTCGTCGTGCTGGATAAAAAGGGTAACGTGCAGTGGGCAAAAGATGGCGCCCTGACCCAGGAAGAGGTGCAGCAGGTGGTTGCCCTGCTGCATAAGCTGCTCGGTCAGTAAAGCGAGACCCGGAAGCCCGGATTGAGGAACGATTCACGCGGGGTATAGTCGAGCGGCTTGCCCTGCCAGTCGTGAACATGGGCTCCCGCAGCGGCGGCAACGGCATGGCCTGCCGCCGTATCCCAGACGTTGGTTGGCCCAAAGCGAGGGTAGAGCTGCGCCTGCCCTTCTGCCACCAGGCAGAACTTCAGCGATGAGCCAATCGACGTTGTCTGGTGCTCACCCAGCTGGTGCAGATACTCCTCAAGCTCGTTATCTGAATGCGAACGGCTGATCACCACCAGCGGTGGCCGGGCATCACGCACCTGGATCTGCTTGCGCACGCCGCACTCTTCTTTCCACGCTTTGCCTTCGGCGGCGCTGTACATCACCTTCAGCACCGGGGCATAGACTACGCCCAGCACCGCTTTGCCTTTATCAATCAGGGCAATATTTACCGTGAATTCACCGTTACGTTTGATGAACTCCTTGGTGCCGTCCAGGGGATCAACCAGCCAGTAACGCTGCCAGTGCTGGCGCTCATCCCAGGGCTGGGGATCTTCTTCTGACAGCACCGGAATGTCGGGCGTTAATGCCTGCAGCCCCTGCAGGATCACCCCGTGTGCCGCGAGGTCGGCAGCGGTGACCGGGGAGTCGTCGATTTTACGGATCGTGTCCATTGGGACCTTGCCATCATAGACCTGCATAATGGCATCGCCCGCATCCCGTGCGAGCTGACAAATTTTATCTAACATTCTCCACCTCTTTGTTAACACAGTGGGTTTAACTCTTTGTTTTATTTATATCGCATTGTGAATAAATCCGCTATCTGTGAAGCAATTCCGGTTTCAGGGCTCTTTTTTCTGGCAGGATTCACAATTCTGTAAGCAAAAAAATATAGATACATATTCTTTTGTGGCCTGGATCTAAAAAAGGACTCCTCTGATGATTAAGTTTAGCGCAACGCTCCTGGCGACGCTGATTGCAGCGAGCGTACAGGCAGCGACGGTTGACCTCCGCATAATGGAAACCACCGACCTGCACAGCAATATGATGGACTTCGACTACTACAAAGACGCTCCGACGGAAAAGTTTGGCCTGGTGCGCACCGCCAGCCTGATTAACGCCGCCCGTAGCGAAGTGAAAAACAGCGTGCTGGTGGATAACGGCGACTTAATTCAGGGTAGTCCGCTTGGCGATTATATGGCGGCGAAGGGTCTGAAAAAGGGCGATGTGCATCCGGTTTACAAGGCGCTGAACACCCTGGATTACGCCGTGGGCAACCTCGGTAACCACGAGTTTAACTACGGGCTGGACTATCTGCATATGGCGTTGTCCGGGGCTAAATTCCCGTACGTTAACGCCAATATCATCGACGTTAAGACCAATAAGCCACTGTTCACGCCTTATCTGATCAAAGAGACCGCCGTTGTGGATCAGGATGGGAAATCACAGACCCTGAAGATTGGCTATATCGGTTTTGTCCCGCCGCAGATCATGACCTGGGATAAGGCCAACCTGAGCGGCAAAGTGACGGTCAACGACATTACCGAAACCGCCCGCAAGTATGTGCCGGAGATGCGCGAGAAAGGCGCCGACCTGGTGGTAGTGGTGGCCCACTCTGGCCTCTCTGCCGATCCGTACCAGGCGATGGCCGAAAACTCGGTCTACTACCTCAGCGAAGTAAAAGGAGTGGATGCCATTCTCTTCGGCCACGCCCATGCGGTGTTCCCGGGCAAAGATTTCGCCAGCATCAAGGGAGCCGACATTGCCAAAGGGACCCTGAACGGCGTGCCTGCGGTAATGCCGGGCATGTGGGGGGATCACCTTGGGGTGGTGGATCTGGTGCTGAATAATGATGGCGGTAAATGGCAGGTCACGCAGTCGAAGGCCGAAGCCCGGCCGATTTACGATCTGGCCGCCAAAAAAGCGCTGGTGGGCGAGGATCAAAAGATCGTCGAGGTGCTGAAGCACGATCACGACGCGACCCGCGAGTTTGTCAGCAAACCGATCGGCAAATCCGCCGACAACATGTACAGCTATCTGTCGCTGGTGCAGGACGATCCTACCGTGCAGGTAGTGAATATGGCGCAGAAAGCCTACGTGGAGAAATATATCCAGGGCGATCCGGACCTGGCGAAGCTGCCGGTGCTCTCCGCCGCCGCGCCGTTTAAAGTGGGTGGGCGTAAAAACGATCCGGCCAGCTATGTCGAAGTCGAGAAAGGCCAGCTGACCTTCCGTAACGCCGCCGATCTCTATCTTTATCCGAATACCCTGGTGGTGGTCAAAGCCACGGGGCAAGAGGTGAAGGAGTGGCTGGAGTGTTCAGCCGGGCAGTTTAACCAGATCGATACCAACAGCACCAAACCGCAGTCGCTGATTAACTGGGACGGCTTCCGCACCTATAACTTCGATGTGATCGACGGCGTGGAGTATCAGATTGACGTGTCGCAGCCGGCGAAATACGACGGCGAGTGCCAGGTGGTAAATGCCCAGGCCGAACGCATCAAGAACCTGACCTTTAACGGCAAGCCGATCGATCCAAAAGCGACCTTCCTGGTGGCGACCAATAACTACCGCGCCTATGGCGGGAAGTTTGCCGGTACCGGCGACAGCCATATCGCCTTCGCCTCCCCGGATGAGAACCGCTCGGTGCTGGCGGCGTGGATTGGCGAGCAGTCGAAGAAGCGTGGCGAAATCCATCCGGCAGCGGACAACAACTGGCGTCTGGCGCCCATCCACAGCGACGTGAAGCTGGATGTTCGCTTTGAGACCGCGCCAACGGAAAAAGCGGCGGCGTTTATCAAAGAGAAAGCGCAGTATCCAATGCAGCAGGTGGCCACCGATGAGATCGGATTTGCGATTTACCAGTTAGATTTGAGCAAATAGTAGCAAGTGCGTTTTTGCAGGCCGGGTAAGGTGAAGCCGCCACCCGGCAATCAGACCGCACAATGCCCGGCGGCCTGCGCTTGCCGGGCCTGCAAAACCGGGAGGCATGGCATCATGCCGCCCGCTCATCCCGGTTACCCATCACCTGCGGCAAATTCAGCTCGATCCAGTCGGCCAGCGCCGCCACCTTCTCGCTCACCTCTTCCCCCAGCGGGGTCAGGCTGTACTCCACGTGCGGGGGCACCACCGGAAACGACACGCGATTGATAAAGCCGTCCTGCTCCAGCGCCTGCAGCGACTGGGCCAGCATCTTCTCGCTCACCCCGCCCATTTTGCGGCGCAGATCGCTGAAGCGATGCGTTCCCTGACGCAGGGCCACCAGAATAAGCACGCCCCAGCGGCTGGTCACATGTTTGAGCACATCCCGGGAGGGGCACTGCTCGGCAAACAGATTGCCGTCGCGCATCTGCTCGCTGAGGGTCCGATTCGTCATTTGATACTTACCTTTTTGTACGTACTTACTAAAAGTTAGTTTGAGTGATAGTGTGCCACAACAGTCACCCGATACGAAGGATATTCATTATGATCGCAATCACCGGCGCTACCGGCCAGCTTGGCCAACTCGTTATTGAACAACTGCTGAACACCGTTCCGGCCAGCCAGCTGGTCGCCATTGTACGTAACCCGGCCAGGGCTGAGGCGCTGAGCCAGCAGGGCGTGACCGTGCGTCAGGCCGATTACACCGACCAGGCCGCCCTCACCCGTGCGCTTGCAGGCGTAGATAAACTGCTGCTGATCTCCTCCAGCGAAGTGGGCCAGCGCGCCCCGCAGCATCAGAACGTTATTAACGCGGCGAAGACGGCGGGGGTGAAATTCATCGTTTATACCAGCCTGCTGCATGCCGATACCTCGCCGCTGGGCCTGCACGTGGAGCATGTCGCCACCGAACAGGCTCTGGCAGACGCGGGCATTCCTTATGCCCTGCTGCGTAACGGCTGGTATACCGAAAACTATCTCGCCAGCGCCCCGCCTGCGCTGGAGCACGGCGTGTTCATCGGTGCGGCCAGTGAAGGCAAAATCGCCTCCGCCACCCGTGCCGACTATGCCGCCGCCGCTGCCCGGGTCATCAGCGAAGAGGGCCATGCCGGTAAAGTATATGAGCTGGCGGGTGACCATGCGTGGACATTAGGAGAACTGGCAGCCGAACTCAGCCGCCAGAGCGGTAAAAATGTGGTCTATCAGAACCTGAGCGAAGCCGATTTTGCCGCCGCGCTGAAGAGCGTGGGCCTGCCGGCGGGACTGGCGGATATGCTGGCCGATTCCGACGTGGGGGCCTCGAAAGGCGGCCTGTTTGATGATAGCCGCACCCTGAGCACGCTCCTGGGGCGCCCGACCACTCCGCTGGCGGAGAGCGTGAAGCATATCCTGTAATTGTTAAAAGCTGGTTAATTAGTGTGGCATCCCTGCGGGTCATCTCTGATAATAACAGTCTGACCCGCGAGGAGGCTCACCGTGCAAGGCGTACCGGAACAGTTCATTGATGAGAGAGACAGCGCGCGCTTCCGCCATCTGGCGCAGGTGCCGGGCGTCGAACTGTATCACGCGCACATCTCCCGTTACGCGTTTGAGCCCCATACCCACGAGGCCTTCGGGATCGGTGCCATTGAAGCCGGTGCCGAACGCTTTCGCTATCGCGGGACGCAGTACGTCGCCCCGGTCCACTCCGTCGTTACCATGAATCCTGATGAGCTGCACACCGGAGAGGCCGAAACCGCCGACGGCTGGCGCTACCGGATGATCTATCTCGAGCCGGATCTGCTTGAAGAGGTGACGGGGATCCGCCACTGGTGGTTCAGCGACGTTACTCGCCACGATCCCCGCCGTTCGCAGCAGATCTGTCAGCTGATCTACGGCCTGTGGCACACCGACGATCCCCTGGCGCAAAAAGGGCTGCTGCTGGATCTGATCGATACCTTCCAGCCGCTGGCGCGCCATGCGCCTGTCCTGCAGGAAGGCGCCCATCGTTTTGATCGCGTACGCGACTATCTGCACGACAACTATATGCACTCCCTGACGCTCGATGAGCTGGCGCAGGTGGTCTCGCTCAGCCCGTACCATTTCCAGCGCCAGTTCAAAGCCCATTTTCACGTCACGCCCCATCAGATGCTGATGGCGATCCGCCTCTGGCGCGCCAAAGCTTTTCTCACCCAGGGGCTGCCTGCGGCAGAGGTGGCCGCTGCGACGGGCCTGACCGACCAGTCGCACCTGACCCGGGCGTTTACGCGTCGGTATGGCATCACCCCCGTGCGCTACCAGAAACAGGTCACGCAGCGCTAATGCGCAATCTCATACAATACGCCCCCCTTTTGCCTTTCTACACTGCCAGCAGGTTCAACTAAGATGGATGGAAAAATGATTAGCGGCGTGTTGTATGCCCTGCTTGCAGGGTTAATGTGGGGGCTGATTTTTGTCGGTCCGCTGATCGTCCCGGAATACCCGGCGGCGTTGCAGTCGATGGGGCGCTATCTGGCGCTGGGGCTGATCGCCCTGCCCATCGCCTGGCTTGGCCGGGCGCGGTTACGCCAGCTTACAGGCCGGGACTGGCTGACCGCGCTGTCGCTGACCATGATGGGTAACCTCATCTATTACATCTGCCTGGCAAGCGCCATTCAGCGTACCGGCGCCCCCGTCTCGACGATGATTATCGGCACGCTGCCGGTGGTGATCCCGGTGTTCGCCAATCTGCTCTACAGCCAGCGCGACGGCAAACTGGCGTGGTCGAAGATGATCCCTGGCCTGCTTGCCATTGCGCTGGGGCTGGTGTGCGTGAATATCGCCGAGCTGCGCCATGGCGTGGCCGGGGGCAGCGGCTGGCGCTATGTGTCCGGTATCCTGCTGGCGTCAGTTTCAGTGGTCTGCTGGGCGTGGTATGCCCTGCATAATGCCCGCTGGCTGCGGGAAAACCCCGACAAGCATCCGATGATGTGGGCGACCGCCCAGGCGCTGGTGACGCTGCCAGTCTCGCTGGTGGGGTATATCGCCGCCTGCGCATGGCTGAATATGCAGCAGCCGGATTTTGCGCTGCCGCTGGGGCCGCGCCCCTGGGTCTTTCTTGGGCTGATGGTGGCGATTGCCGTCTGCTGCTCGTGGGTGGGCGCGCTGTGCTGGAACGTCGCCAGCCAGAAACTGCCGACGGTGATTTTAGGCCCGCTGATTGTCTTCGAAACCCTGGCCGGGCTGCTGTATACCTTCCTGATGCGCCAGAGTCTGCCGCCGCTGTTGACCAGCACGGGGATTATATTGCTGGTGGTGGGTGTGGTGATTGCGGTGAGCGCGAAACCGGAAAAACCGAGGGTCGTTCCGGTCTCGTAGGCCGGGTAAGCGTTAGCGCCACCCGGCAGGTTTTGTAGGCCGGGTAAGCGAAGCGCCACCCGGCGTCTGTCAGAAGGTTTCCCAGTTCGCGTCCGTGGTCGCCTGCACCGGTTTCGCTTTTGCGGTCCAGGTTTTCACCGGCGCGGCCTTAGCGGCCTGGCCCTTCGTAATCTTAAACACCGCCACCGCTTCGTTCAGGCGTGCCGCCTGCTCTTCCAGCGCCGCCGCCGCTGCCGCAGACTCCTCCACCAGCGAGGCGTTCTGCTGGGTGACGCGATCCATCTCGGCCACCGCCTGGCCGACCTGATCGATACCCCGGCTCTGTTCATCAGAAGCGGAAGCAATTTCGCCCATGATGTCGGTCACGCGGGTGACGGCGCTGACGATTTCCGCCATCGTCTCTCCGGCTTCGTGTACCAGCGCGGACCCGGCGCTCACGCGCGCACCAGAGTCGTCAATCAGGCCTTTGATCTCTTTCGCCGCCTGGGCGCTGCGCTGGGCCAGCGTACGCACTTCCCCGGCGACCACCGCAAACCCACGTCCCTGCTCTCCGGCACGCGCCGCCTCGACCGCTGCGTTCAGCGCCAGGATGTTGGTCTGGAAGGCGATACCGTCGATCACGTTGGTGATCTGGGCGATTTTGCTGGAGCTGTTGGCGATCTCGTCCATGGTGCGCACTACGCCTTCAACCACATTGCCGCCTTTCTTCGCGGTGCTGGAGGCATCCAGCGCCAGACGTGACGCCTGACGGGCGTTATCGGCGTTCTGCTTCACGGTCGCGGTCAGCTGCTCCATGCTGGCGGCGGTCTCTTCCAGAGAGGCCGCCTGCTGCTCGGTACGGGAAGAGAGGTCGTTGCTGCCTGCGGAGATTTCGCCCGCACCGGTATAAATGGTGTCAGAGCCCTCGCGGACCACGCCCACGGTATTAGCCAGCGCCTTCTGCATCTCATGCACATTATGCGCCAGCACCGCCATTTCATTTTTGCCCCGGGCATCGACAGGCTGCGTCAGGTCTCCTGCGGCGATTGCACGGATATGATCGATGACCTCCTGCAACGGCAGCAGCAGCACACGTCGCATGGCGATCCAGCTGGAGACAATAACGGCGATCACCAGAACCATCATTCCGGAAAGGATCCACAGGATACGTTTGTAGTCGCTTTCGTTATCCTGAATGCCTTTATCGGTAAGGGCAGCCTGTGCCTGGCGCCATTCACGATAGACTTTCTGCATTGCGGTCTGCTTCTGCTCGGCGTTCTGCTTAAACATATCTTCGAGATTGCCCTGGGAGAGCAGGAGGTTCATCTGGGTCAGGGTGGCCGAGTAGATGCGGTACTGCTCTTCCAGCTGGCTGGAGAGCTTTTCATCCAGGCCCGGCGTTTCCGGCAGCGCGTAGTATTTGTCGTAATGGGACTGGGCGTCAGCCAGCAGATTTTTCGCCGTGTTGACCAGCTCGTTCAACTGCCCACCGTTGATCTGCGAAGCCATACTGCTTTGCAGGCGCAGCATGCCGCGGTTCAGGGTGACGCGCGCCTGGTTAAGGCTGATCCACGCGTCGGTGAATTCGGCCACATTCTGGCTGGAAACCTGAGAAACGGTGAAGTTCTCTTTGTCGTTATTTAGCGCCTTGATGAAAATGCCGGCGGAGATCAGTTGCATGATCCCGAGCGCCAGCAGCACCGAAACCAGAAGGGTTATCACTTTTATACGTTTAAACATGCGTTGCCTTTTTTATATGCAGGTATTGTCTGACCTGTATCTATCGGCAGGCTTAGCGGGTTGTTTACCGTCTCAGAGCCTTTAAAAAGTTTCTAAACTCGTTTTTTAAATTCATTCATAGAGTTAAATCAGCTTTTTTTTGTGATCTGCTTCGCTTTTTTACCCCTGCCTATAAAGGGTTATAGCCTTGCCTTAAAGATGCATTTAAAATGCATCTTATAAACTAACATTGAGGTAACGACTATGGCCTTCCGCGACCAACCTTTAGGCGAGCTGGCGCTCTCCATCCCACGCGCGTCTGCGCTGTTTCGTAAATACGATATGGATTACTGCTGCGGCGGTAAGCAAACCCTGGCGCGGGCGGCGTCGCGCAAGGCGCTGGATCTGGACCTCATCGAAGCTGAACTGGCAAAACTGGCCGAGCAGCCGCTGGAAAAAGACTGGCGCAGCGTGGCGCTGGCAGAGATCATCGACCACATCATCGTGCGGTTCCATGACCGCCACCGCGAACAGCTGCCGGAGCTGATCCTGCAGGCCACCAAAGTTGAGCGCGTGCATGCGGAGAAGGCGTCTGTGCCGCGCGGCCTGGCGAAACACCTGACCATGCTGCATGAAGAGCTCTCCAGCCACATGATGAAGGAAGAGCAGATCCTGTTCCCGATGATCAAACAGGGGATGGGTAGCCAGGCGACGGGGCCTGTCAGCGTGATGGAAAGCGAGCATGACGACGCCGGTGAGCTGGTCGAGGTCATTAAGCACATCACCCATAACGTGACCCCGCCTGCGGATGCCTGCACCACCTGGCGCGCGATGTATAACGGGATTAACGAGATGATCGACGACCTGATGGAGCACATCAGCCTGGAGAATAACGTGCTGTTCCCGCGGGCATTGGCCGGGGAATAAAAAGGCCGCTGCGGCCTGATGCCCTCACCCCGGCCCTCTCCCTCTGTACGGTCCGGGGACATCATGAACACTTGTTCGGGGACATGGTAGACACTTACAACTGAAGCATAAGAACCCGTTTATGGAGTCGCTTATGCCGTGGGATGCGAGAGATACCATGTCATTACGTACTGAGTTTGTACTGTTCGCCTCGCAGGACGGGGCGAACATCCGCGCACTGTGCCGTCACTACGGCATCTCACCTGCCACCGGCTACAAGTGGCTCCGCCGCTGGGCTGAGGACGGTCTGCCTGGTCTTCAGGACCGCTCCCGCACGCCTCACCACTCCCCGAACCGTTCATCAGACGACATCGCTGACCTGCTGCGGATGGCCCATGCCCGTCATGAACGCTGGGGTGCACGCAAGATAAAGCGCTGGCTCGAAGACCAGGGGCACCGCATGCCCGCCTTCAGTACCGTCCACAGCCTGATGGCCCGCCACGGTCTGCTGCCGGGTACTTCACCGGGTATTCCCGCCACGGGACGCTTCGAACACGACGCACCGAACCGGCTCTGGCAGATGGATTTCAAGGGGCATTTCCCCTTCGGCGGCGGCCGCTGTCACCCGCTGACCCTGCTGGACGACCACTCCCGGTTTTCCCTGTGCCTGATGCACTGCCCCGATGAGCGGCGCGAGACCGTGCAGCAGCAGCTGGTCAGGGTGTTTGAGCGCTACGGCCTGCCGGACCGGATGACGATGGATAACGGCTCACCGTGGGGCGACACCACCGGCACCTGGACGGCGCTTGAGCTGTGGCTGATGCGCCAGGGTATCCGGGTGGGCCACTCCCGGCCTTACCATCCCCAGACGCAGGGCAAGCTGGAGCGCTTTCACCGCAGCCTGAAGGCGGAAGTCCTGCAGGGGAAGTGGTTTGCGAGCGAGGGCGAGCTGCAGCGCGCCTTTGACCACTGGCGGACGGTCTATAACCTTGAGCGCCCGCATGAGGGGCTGGATATGGCGGTTCCGGCCTCGCGGTATCAGCCGTCCGCGCGGCAGTACAGAGGCCATATAACGCCGCCGGAATATGACGGGGGCGTGATGATCAGGAAGGTGGATGTCAGCGGGAAGCTGAGCGTGAAGGGGGTCAGCCTGAGTGCGGGCAAGGCGTTCAGGGAAGTGGGGGTGATCGACCTGAAGAAAAAGTCGATCACCATGGGTAAAGGATGTTAAAAAGTGTTCACCATGTCCCCGAACACCTGTTTACCATGTCCCCGGACTGTACACCCTCAGGGAGAGGGAGAAAACATAAAAAACGGCAACCGAAGTTGCCGTTTTGCTTTTATCTTACGCCTGCCATCCGTTTCTTACCGATAAACAGCCAGCCCAGCCCCAGCGCGATAAACCACAGCGGCGTGACGATCAGCGCCTGGCGGGTATCCTCTTCCAGCGTCAGCAGGACCAGCACGAACACGAAGAACGCCATACAGACCCAGCACATCAGCTTGCCCAGCGGCATCTTGTAGATCGATTTTTCATGCAGATGCGGACGCTGTTTGCGGTACACCAGGTACGAGCACAGGATAATGGTCCAGACGAACATGAACAGGATCGCAGAGACGGTAGTGATCATGGTGAACGCACCAATCACGCTCGGGTTCACGTAGAGCATCACCACCCCGCCCAGCAGGCAGATACAGGAGAAGGTCAGCCCTTTCGCCGGTACCGCACGCTTAGAGAGCTTCGCAAACGCGGACGGCGCCACGCCTTCCTGAGCCAGACCAAACAGCATACGGCTGGTGGAGAATACGCCGCTGTTAGCCGACGAGGCCGCAGAGGTCAGTACCACGAAGTTAATCAGGCTCGCCGCAGCAGGCAGCCCGACCAGCACAAACAGCTCAACGAACGGGCTCTTGCTCGGTACGACGGAGCTCCACGGCGTGACCGACATAATGATGATCAGCGCAAAGACGTAAAACATGATGATACGCACGGGAATGGAGTTTATCGCCCGTGGCAGAGATTTCTCAGGATCTTTGGTTTCAGCGGCAGTGGTGCCTACCAGCTCAATCCCCACGAAAGCAAAGACCGCAATCTGGAAGCCAGCAAAGAATCCGCTCAGCCCTTTCGGGAACCAACCGCCGTCATCCCACAGATGGGTAAACGAAGCCTGCACGCCGCCCGGAGAGGTGAAGTGCGTCATCACCATCACCAGGCCGACCACGATCAGGCCAACAATGGCGACGATTTTGATCATCGCGAACCAGAACTCCATCTCACCGAACATTTTCACGGTAGCAAGGTTAAGGCTCAACAGCAGGACGATGACCGCCAGCGATGCTACCCAGTCTGACAGCCCCGGGAACCAGAACTGCGCATAGGCCGTAATGGCGACAACGTCGGCCATGCCGGTAACCACCCAACAGAACCAGTAGGTCCAGCCGGTGAAATAGCCTGCCCAGGGCCCGAGCAGGTCGGAGGCAAAGTCGCTGAAGGATTTGTATTCGAGATTCGAGAGCAGCAACTCGCCCATTGCACGCATCACGAAAAAGAGCATGAAGCCGATGATCATATAGACAAAAATGATCGACGGACCGGCAAGACTGATGGTTTTGCCTGACCCCATAAACAGCCCGGTGCCGATAGCACCGCCGATGGCGATAAGCTGAATATGACGGTTTGAGAGATTGCGCCGTAGCGACTGTTCAGACGGTGCCTCTTCGTCGGCAACGACTTTTACCTGATCTACCATGTGATGTTTTCCTGTTGTTACTGCCTGTGTTGTTTAGGCTCTTCTGGCCCTTTATTACGTCGAAAAGCGATGGCCCCGTTTAAGGACTCATCGATATTAGGTAAGAATCGGCGGGATGAATACTGTGATTTAAATATTATGTTAACAACTTGTTGAAACTTAGTGTCATGTCACTTAAGCCATGTAAAACAGCTCACAAAAATACACTTACTGTGACCTTTTGCAAGATAATCTGTTGATTGGCGCGTAACTATAGGTTTTTAAACTGATTTCCTCTCCCCGTTTGGGGAGAGGAAGAAGGCAGGTCGCTTACAGGATTTCCAGCAGCTCAACTTCGAAGACCAGGGTGCTGAATGGCGGAATCGACGCGCCAGCGCCACGCTCGCCGTAGGCCAGGTTCTGCGGGATAGTCAGTTCCCATTTAGAGCCGACCGGCATCAGGGTCAGGGCTTCGATCCAGCCTGGGATCACGCCGTTTACCGGGAATTCTGCCGGTTCGCCGCGGGCAACGGAGCTGTCGAACACAGTACCGTCGATCAGTTTACCGGTGTAGTGCACGCGAACATGGTCGGTACGCGCCGGAATTGGGCCTTCACCCTGAGTCAAGACGCGGAACTGCAGGCCGGTTTCGGTGCTGTTCACGCCTTCACGCTCACGGTTCTCTTCGAGGAATTTCTCGCCTGCCGCAGCCATCTCTTCGAAACGGGCGCGACGCACAGCGTCTGCACGTTCGTGAATTTCACGCAGCGCGCGGTGAACCACATCTACCGGAACCGCCGGTTGTTTACCTTCCAGCGCATCGGCGATACCCGCCACCAGCGCTTCAGGTAACAGACCCTGCAGACCTGATTCGCTCAGCTGCTGTCCTACCTGCAAACCAATGCCGTAGCTTGCTTGCGCTTCGATTGTGTCAAAAGTCGGGGTGGTCATGGGATTTCCTTCCATCAAATTTAAAGTAGCGGGCAGCATAACAGCCACCTTCCATCCGGTAAAACTTTGTCTTATGGAAAGATGACAAATTGCGACGAAACGGAAACAATAGAGACTATCTGGATTTTTCCCGAATGCGTGTCACGGAAGCCGGCTTTGTTACGCTCATCAGGCAGTTAGCAAACTATACTTCTCGGGACAGGAAAAAAGACGCGGAGCAGGAGGAGAGCCATGCCCGGGCCATTTGAACTAAAACCTACCCTGACGAAAATCTGGCATGCGCCAGACAACTTTCGCATCATGGACCCGCTGCCGCCCCTGCACCGCAGAGGCATTATTATTGGTGCGCTGATGGTGATTGTCGGTTTTCTGCTGCCAGGGGCAGACGACAGCACGACGGCGCCGGTTCGCCGCGATGCCGAACTGGATTTCCGTTCGCAGACGCAACCGCAGCCTGATGCACAGCCGATGCAGACGCAGCTGGTGGCACCCTCTAACGATCCCGACCAGGTCGCTCCTGTTGAGCCGGAGCCGATTCAGGAGGATCAACCTCAGGAGCAGGCCGCCGCGCCTGCCCAGTCCCAGCAGACCCCTCCCGGTATTGAGCAGCAGTGGCGGACCTATCGGGTAGAGCCGGGGAAAACGCTGGCGCAGCTGTTCCGCGATCATAACCTGCCGCCGACTGATGTTTATGCAATGGCGCAGGTTGAAGGGGCGGGCAAGCCGTTGAGCAACCTGCAAAACGGCCAGATGGTGCAGATCCGCCAGAATGCGAGCGGCGTGGTAACAGGGCTGACCATTGACATCGGCAATGGCCAGCAGGTGCTGTTTACCCGTCAGTCTGACGGCAGCTTTATCCGCGCCAAATAGCAGTTCGCCCGGTGGGGTAATGCTTACCGGGCCTGTTTTCCACTCTCTTTATTGACCCACCAGATCCCTGAGCAGACCAGCACCAGCGCCACGGCATATTTGATCTCCAGGATGTTCTCCCCCAGGAAAATGGCAGAGAGTACCGTTCCGGCGACCGGCACTAAAAAGTTGAACGGGGCGATCATGCTGACGCGGTTGTGTTTCAGCAGCAAACTCCACAGGGCAAACGCCACCGAGGAGAGCAGGGTCAGATAACCCAGGATAGCTGCCGCCTTAACGCTGGGGACTGCCAGCGTCCCGCCCGTGATATAGCCCCCCACCACCAGCATCACCCCGCCTATCGCCAGCTGCCAGCCGGTCATCACCATCGGGTCCACCGTCTGAGAAATACGCTTACCGTAGAGCGTGGCGGCAGAGAGGATAAACGCCGCCAGCACCACAAAACCGTCCCCGTTCCAGACAAAGTGGAAGTCCTGCAAGCCGCTGTTAAAGTTCACGATCATCACCCCGGCAAAACCGAGGATACAACCGAGGGCCTTGTTGTAGCTGATCCTGTCGTTCTGATAGATGAAGTGAGCCAGCATAACGCTGAAGAAGGTGGCGGTCGCGTTCATGATCGAGCCTTTAGCACCCGTGGTGTAGGCAAGGCCGATATAAAAGAAGGTGTACTGAATGGCCGTCTGCGTCAGGCCAAGAACCGTCAGCTGCCCAAACTGTCGCGGGCTGAGGCGACCAATTGGCTTGCGTTGAGCCAGGGCAAACAGCAGCAACAGCAGGCCTGCAAAAACAAAGCGATAACCGGCAAACACCACTTTTGATGGAATGTCGTTAGCGGCGATCTGAAAGAGTTCGTAGCCACTCTTGATTGCGGGATAAGAGCTACCCCATAACAGGCAGCACAGCGTCGCGCTGGCGAAGACGATGTTTTTACGAGAGAAAAGCGGTGCAGGCAGAGCGGTGTCCATGACAAATCCCAAAGTTAAAATGTCGTTTCATTTTATTATCCGGGAATGCGCAAGGAATAGCCACCATACAAGTCACAAAGAGGGGGAGCCGGTCGCGTTAAAAAGCAAAACGCCGGCACAAGGCCGGCGCTTCGACGTGGTGAAGAGTAATTACTTACTCAGCAACAACGTTAACAACCAGTTTCGCGAATACTTCGCTGTGAACCTGGAAGTCCACTTCGTGCTCACCGGTAGTACGCAGAACGCCGTTCGGCAGACGAACTTCGCTCTTAGCAACGTCAACGCCAGCTGCAGTTACAGCGTCAGCGATGTCGCGGGTACCGATGGAACCGAACAGTTTACCTTCGTCGCCAGATTTAGACGCGATGGTAACGGTGCCCAGTGCGTTGATTTTCTCAGCGCGAGCGTTAGCAGCCGCCAGAACGTCAGCCAGTTTGGCTTCCAGTTCAGCACGACGTGCTTCGAAAAACTCTACGTTTTTCTTGGTAGCAGGAACAGCTTTACCCTGTGGAACCAGGAAGTTACGAGCGTAGCCCGCTTTAACGTTTACCTGATCACCCAGGCTGCCCAGGTTTGCTACTTTATCAAGCAGAATAACTTGCATTACCTTATCCTCTTAAAGTCGTATTAATGGACCGTGCCCGATTACTGATGACGATCAGTGTACGGCAGCAGAGACAGGTAGCGAGCGCGTTTGATAGCGCGAGCCAGCTGACGCTGGTATTTTGCACGAGTACCGGTGATACGGCTTGGGACAATCTTACCGCTTTCGGTGATGTAGTTTTTCAGCGTTGCGATATCTTTATAGTCGATCTCTTGAACGCCTTCCGCGGTGAAACGGCAGAACTTGCGACGACGGAAATAACGTGCCATTTGGCTAGTCTCCAGAATCTATCAAATCAATCTGCTCGGCATGCAGAACAAGTTTGCTCAGGCCGTTCTTTGCCTTGTGGCAAGAGATGAACCCCTGAACCGTTACTGCGCTACCGACCGTTATACTGTGAGTAATGGCCTGGTTTTCGTGTCCGCTAATAATAACGGGCATTTGGCACCACGCCTGCCGGTGAAACCCGGCTTCCTCCTGCACTGAACGATGCTCAAGCACGAACTGGCAGTGAGGAATTCCTGATGGGCTGACCTTGCGAAGTGGGGTCCTGCACACGGTACCGGACAACACCAGACGGTTGGTCATCAGAAATTACTCTTCAGAATCCCCAGCATCAGAATCATCTGCGGTTTCGTTTGCGAAATCATCGCGACGCTCACGGCGCTCGTCTTTCGCTTTAACCATCGGAGATGCTTCGGTCACTGCGTTTTTGGTACGCATAACCATGCTGCGGATAACGGCATCGTTGAAGCGGAAGTTAGTTTCCAGCTCATCGATCGCTTCCTGCGGAGCTTCAACGTTCAGCAGAACGTAGTGAGCTTTGTGCAGTTTGTTGATCGGATAAGCCAGCTGACGACGGCCCCAGTCTTCCAGACGGTGGATCGTGCCTTCTGCTGCAGTAATTGCACCAGTGTAGCGCTCGATCATACCCGGAACCTGTTCGCTCTGGTCAGGATGGACCATAAAAACGATTTCGTAATGACGCATCGAATTGCTCCTTACGGATTATTCAGCCTCCTGTCTGGGTCAGCCGAGGCCCGGGGAGGCAAGGAACGTGTTAAAGGTCGGCTGAAAAATTGACGCGTCATAATACTTGCGCCC
Organism: Leclercia adecarboxylata; assembly: GCF_023639785.1. Taxonomy (NCBI): domain Bacteria; kingdom Pseudomonadati; phylum Pseudomonadota; class Gammaproteobacteria; order Enterobacterales; family Enterobacteriaceae; genus Leclercia; species Leclercia adecarboxylata. Next base: position 422,998 of record NZ_CP098325.1, on the reverse strand, counting down.
CCCAGGAAACTCAAGCTGATTGCGCAAATAATTCGCACAAAGCGCAAAGCGGGTCTAAGTGGGTGATTTACCATTGCTCACGGGCGATCGCGGCGTTTTTTTGAACAACAGCATCAGAAATGGTCGCCATAGCCTGTGAGATTCATGCTTAAACTTTAATCAGACCCTGTCTCAGAAAATAAGACAGCCGTGAATATCGTCGCACCGTAGTTTGCTGTGGAGCGCATATCATGAAAAAAATCACTTTTGCCCTTCTGGCTGCGCTTTTGCTGAGTGCAAACGCGACTGCAGCCATTCAGGTTGACGGCCGACAGGCCAGAAATATGGATGATGTGCAAAGTCTGGGCGTCATTTATATCAACCATAATTTCGCCACGGAAAGTGAAGCGACTGAAGCTATTCATGCAGAAGCCGATGCGCGGGATGCCCGCTACTATCACGTCATGCTCACCCGTGAACCGGGCAGCAACGGCAATATGCACGTCAGCGCAGATATCTATCGGTAACGCTTTGACGCTAGCACCAGGAAAGCCAACAACGAAAAAATTGTCATAGTCTCATTAGCCCCCTGCCCGGGGGCTTTTTTTCTTCTTTTACTTCTGCCCGTAATAAGCATTGGCGCCATGCTTGCGCATGAAATGTTTGTTCATCAGATAGCTGTCGACAGGCTTCAGGTGCGGATTAATGCCGCGGGCTATCCACGCCATTTTCGCCACCTCTTCCATGACTACGGCATTGTGCACGGCGTCGTGAGCATCACTTCCCCAGGCAAAGGGGCCATGTTGATAGACCACAATCCCCGGCCTGTGTAGCGGTTCACCCTCACCCAGCGTTTCAATGATCACCTTGCCGGTGTTGAGCTCGTACTCCCCCTGCACTTCTGCTTCGGTTAAGGCCCTGGTGCAGGGAATATCACCGAAAAAGTAGTCAGCATGGGTCGTGCCGAGCGCGGGGATCGCCAGACCTGCCTGTGCCCAGGCGGTCGCATGGGTCGAGTGGGTATGCACCACCCCGCCAAGGGAGGGGTAACGCCGGTACAGCGCCAGATGGGTTGCGGTATCAGACGAAGGGCGCCATTGCCCCTCTACCACGTTGCCGCTGAGATCCACCACCACGATGTCATCGACACGCAGGGTCTCGTAGGCGACACCGCTGGGTTTGATCGCCACCAGCCCACGCACGCGATCGATGGCGCTGACGTTGCCCCAGGTGAAAGTGACCAGACCGTAACGCGGCAAATCCATGTTTGCCTCAAATACCTGCTGCTTAAGCTGCTTCATGATGATCCTCTCCGAGCCCGGCTCGCGCCATACGTTCCAGCACCCAGTCGCGCGCCTGCGCCACTTCGCGAACCGGATCGTCTGAGGTTTCGCTCCACATCTCGATCAGATAAGGCCCACAATAGCCGCTCTGTTTTAGCGTCCGGAAGCAGCGTTCAAAATCGACTATCCCGCTGCCAAACGGCACGTTTTTAAAGACGCCCGGACGGGTATCTTTCACATGGACCGCCACGATATGGCCGATGCCCGCCTGCAGTTCCATCTGCACATCGTTATCCCACGCCGAAAGATTGCCGATATCGGGATAGAGCTGGAACCACGGATTATTCAGATAGTGGGCATACCCCAGCGCCTTGCTGATAGAGTTCATCAGCGGGTAATCCATGATTTCCATCGCCAGCGTGACCTGCGCACGGCTGGCCATCTCAACGCTCTCTTTCAGCCCATCACGGAAACGACGCCGCGTTTCGTCATTGGCTTCCTGGTAGTAAACGTCATAACCGGCCAGCTGGATGACGCGGATCCCCACATCCTGGGCAAAGCGAATCGCTTTACGCATGATCTCAAGCCCCTGCGCCCGCACGGCGTCATCTTCACTGCCGAGTGGAAAGCGGCGGTGGGCGCTCAGGCACATCGAGGGCACACGCACGCCGGTGTCGGCGACGGCGTTCACCAGAGCCAGGCGCTGTTCGCGGCTCCAGTCGAGGCGGGCGAGGCGTTCGTCCGTCTCATCCACCGACATTTCGATGAAATCGAATCCCAGCGACTGCGCCAGTTTCAGCCGTTCGAGCCAGCACTCCCCCGAGGGGAGCGCCTTTTCATAAATGCCAAGCGGCACCTGTTTGCTTAACATAGCCGCTCCTTATCGCCACAGCTGGGCGATGGAACGTTTAAACTGTCGCGCGGCTTCCACCGGCGAGGCGGCATCGCGAATGCTGCGACCGGCAATAAAGACGTGAATCGGAATACCGGCGAACAGCGGTAAATCCTCCAGTGCCAGCCCGCCGGTAACCGTGACCTTAAAGCCCATATCCGCCAGGCGCTTAACGGCGCTGATATCCGCCTCGCCCCAGGCGACGCCCGCGGCCTGTGCATCGCGGCTGCGGTGATAGACAACCTGCTGAATGCCTGCGGCGCGCCACTCCTCAGCCTGCTCCCAGGTCCAGAAGCCGGTGAGTTCGATCTGCACGTCGCCGTTAAACTCTTTTGCCACTTCCAGCGCGCCTTTGGCGGTGTTGATATCCGCGCAGCAGATCACCGTGACCCAGTCCGCGTTAGCTTCGAAGCACATCCGCGACAGAATTTTGCCCGCATCGGCAATTTTGGCGTCGGCCAGCACAATTTTATGCGGATAGAGGGCTTTCAGGTCGCGGACGGCGCGCACCCCCTCGCCGACACACAGGATGGTGCCCACTTCAATGATGTCCACCTCTTCGGCGATGAGACGCGTCGTTTCGTAAGCGTGGGCCAGAGTCTGGTTATCCAGGGCAACCTGCAACATAGGTAATGACATTTCAAATCCCTCTTAAACTGTCGCCGCTGTGGCGTTGTCGATTAAATCCAGCACTTCCTGCGCGGTGCGGCAGGCGCGTAAACGGTCGAAATTGGCTTCATCATCAAACAGATTGACGATCTGCATAATGCCCACTTCCTGGTGGGTGTTGGCATCAACGGCCGCCATGGTGATCAGGATGTCGACCGGGTCGTTATCCTCGTGGTTAAACACCAGCGGCGTTTTCAGGGTGACCAGCGCGAAACCGGTTTTTTTGACGCCCTCTTCCGGGCGGCCATGAGGCATGGCCAGCCCCGGCGCAATGACAAAGTACGGCCCGAACTGCTCCACGCCATCAAGAATGGCCTGGTAATAGCGCGGCTCAACCACATCAGCCTTAACCAGCAGATCGACGCCCAGCTTGACCGCCTCCTGCCAGGTGCTGGCCTCGGCCTGTAAAAGAATGGCGTCATTCTCTGCCAGCGAATCACGTAGTTTCATAGGAGCCTCTTTACTTCACGTCTTGTGGGAAGTGCGCTTTGATCACTTCCAGCAGTTTTGGGCCAAAGTCCGCTGGCGACAGCATGTTGCGTACACCTACCACGTATTTATTGCCGGTCACGTTAATCTCACCGGCGATATGGGTAGAGGCGATGATGATGTCCGCGCCGTTCAGTTCACTTTTGTATTCCCCCACCGCGCAGCTGTTTACCGTGTGGTCGATGTTTGACTGGGTCAAAAACTGGTCCACTTTCATCTTCATGATCATGGAGCTCCCTTGCCCATTGCCACACACAGCCAGGATACGTACGGTCATAATCAAAACTCCTTAGTGAGCAGAAACTTCTGCTGTTTGTTGTTCCGCATCTTCTTCAGCCCGCAGCGAACGGCCAGCGAAGAACATATAAGCCAGTGCAATCAGTATGATGACGCCCATACAGACCAGGCCAACCGAGGCGAAGCCCTGCATCATCGGCGGCGCCAGAATTGACCAGTCCGCCATCCCCATCCAGGCGCTCATACCGGTGAGCTTGACTGCCCACACGCAGCCGAAGATTTCAATCATGCCCATCACCAGGCAGATCTTGAGCGCCGCGCGCCAGCCGCCGAAGTGGTTAGCAAACACGCCAATGGTGGCGTTAGAGAAGAACATCGGGATAAAGCCAGGAATGATCAGGATGGAAGAGCCGCAGCCCACCAGGATACCCACCGCAATCAGCTGGCCGATGGTGCCCCACATAAAGCCCCACACCACCGCATTCGGTGCGAAGCTGTAAATCGCCGCACAGTCAATCGCTAATACCGCGCCGGGGATCAGACGCTGAGAGATACCGTTGAAGGCCTCCGACAGCTCGGCCACAAACATACGCACGCCCTGAGTGATGATGAAAATCGCCACGGCGAAGGAGAAGCCGGTTTGCAGGATGTAGATGGTCCAGTGGGTTTTACCCGCCATGGCCTGGACGACGTCAATCCCGAAGGAGAGCAGGATGGCGCCAAAGAAAATGGTCATAACGATCGCCGTAGAGACGATGTTGTCGTGGAAGATATTCAGCCAGCCGGGCAGTTTCAGGTCCTCAACGCTCTCCTCTTTTTTACCCAGATACGGGGCAACTTTATACGCAATCCATGAGGCAAACTGCTGCTGGTGGCCGATGGAGAAACCGCAGCCGTCGGTTACTTCCTGCGTCGGCTTGTACATCATATTGGAAGTGATCCCCCAATAGAGCGATACCAGCACCGCCGTACAGATGATGGTGGTCCACATCGGGTAGCCGAAGATATAGAGGGAAACCGCAATCAACCCGGCCTGCTGGAACATGATGTGGCCGGTCAGCATGATGGTGCGGATGCCGGTGATTCGCCGCAGCAAAACGTAGATGATGTTTAACGCCAGCGCGAGCAGGACAGCGTAACCCACCCAGCTATAGGCATCCCCCATGCGTTCGATGGTGGCCATCATTGAGGCGTAGGTGTCTGAAATCGCGCCATTGATGCCATACACTTCCGACATTTTGGCGACAACGGGTTTAAAGGTGCTGGTTAAAATGCCTGAACCCGCCTGAAGCAGCATAAAACCGATGATGGTTTTGATGGTGCCTTTGATTATTACGCTCACGCTTTTACGCAGCAGGATATAACCCAGGCACGTCACGATACCCAGCAGCAGCGGGGCATTGGTCATTACCTGATTAAAAAAGACGGTAAAGACGCTGTAGAGGATCTCCATAACACTCTCCGGTAAAGGCAGTACGATGCGTCGTGCTCGTACAACAGCCCTCACTCTAGTAATCACAAATAATCACCACAAGATTGATTTTGATTATTTGTGACGCATCACGCAAATTATTTCCCTGCAAAGTGAAGTGTCTTTACCCCTATTGGCGAAAACCAATATAAAATATTTAAATTCAATAAGTTATATAAATATACGCAACATATACCTATATGAGAATTTTTATGACACTGGCTTGAGATTGCCGTAAGCCTCGCAAAACAGCATTGCATTACTGATTCAATGGTGACAATATCAATCAAAACAAATCACCTTATGATTACTTTTGACAGATAGGGAGTCTGAAAATGAGTAAAGTGAACACCATTACCCGCGAATCATGGATCCTGAGTACTTTTCCGGAATGGGGTAGCTGGCTGAATGAAGAGATCGAGCAGGAGCAGGTTGCGCCGGGCACATTCGCGATGTGGTGGCTGGGCTGTACCGGTATCTGGCTGAAGTCCCAGGGCGGCGCCAATGTTTGTGTCGATTTCTGGTGCGGCACCGGCAAGCAGAGCCATGGCAACCCGCTGATGAAAAAAGGCCATCAGATGCAACGAATGGCGGGCGTTGAAAAGCTGCAGCCAAACCTGCGTACCACGCCGTTTGTCCTTGATCCCTTTGCCATTCGTCAGATCGATGCCGTTCTTTCGACCCACGATCATAACGATCATATCGACGTCAACGTTGCGGCGGCGGTGATGCAAAACTGCCCGCAGGACGTGCCGTTTATTGGGCCACAAACCTGCGTCGATCTCTGGATCGGCTGGGGCGTGCCAAAAGAGCGCTGCATCGTGGTAAAACCGGGCGACGTGGTGAAAATCAAAGACATTGAAATCCATGCCCTTGACGCGTTTGACCGCACCGCGCTGATTACCCTGCCGGCCGATCAGAAGGCAGCCGGCGTGTTACCGGACGGCATGGACCAGCGCGCGGTGAACTATCTGTTCAAAACCCCGGGCGGTTCGCTGTATCACAGCGGTGACTCTCACTACTCTAACTACTATGCCAAACACGGTAACGAGCACCATATCGACGTGGCGCTGGGCTCCTACGGTGAGAACCCGCGCGGTATCACCGATAAGATGACCAGTGCCGATATCCTGCGTATGGCTGAAGCACTGAACACGCAGGTCGTGATCCCGTTCCACCACGATATCTGGTCTAATTTCCAGGCCGATCCCCAGGAGATCCGCGTGCTGTGGGAGATGAAAAAAGATCGGCTGAAGTATGGCTTCAAGCCGTTTATCTGGCAGGTGGGGGGCAAATTTACCTGGCCGCTGGATAAAGACAATTTTGAATATCACTACCCTCGCGGCTTTGAAGATTGCTTCACGATTGAGCCCGATTTGCCATTCAAATCGTTCCTGTAATCTTCAGGCGATCGCCAGGCTTCTCGCCTGGCGACAGAACATTTTGCTTAGTATTTTCAGGCTATTTCAAATATCATCTTTTAACATCAATTTATTTCGGAATAGCTCATGACGGAAGCACAGCGGCATCAAATTTTACTGGATCTCCTGGCGCAAACGGGATTTGTCACCGTTGAGCAGGTGATTGCCCGGCTGGGCGTTTCTCCCGCCACCGCGCGCCGGGATATCAACAAACTTGATGAAAGCGGCAAGCTGAAAAAGGTCCGTAACGGCGCCGAAGGCATCAGCCAGCAGCGCCCACGCTGGTCGCCGATGAATATTCATCAGGCGCAGAATCATGACGAGAAAGTGCGTATTGCCCGGGCCGCCTCCCAGCTGGTTAATCCTGGCGAAAGCGTGGTGATTAACTGCGGTTCCACCGCGTTTCTGCTGGGCCGTGAAATGTGCGGCAAACCGGTGCAAATCATCACTAACTACCTGCCGCTGGCCAATTACCTGATCGATCAGGAGCATGAGAGCGTGGTGATCATGGGCGGCCAGTACAATAAGAGCCAGTCCATCACCTTAAGCCCGCAGGACAGCGAGAACACGCTCTATGCCGGGCACTGGATGTTTACCAGCGGCAAAGGCCTCACCGCAGAAGGGCTCTATAAAACCGATATGCTGACGGCGATGGCTGAGCAGAACATGCTGAACGTGGTCGGCAAGCTGGTGGTGCTGGTCGACAGCAGCAAGGTTGGGGAGCGCGCGGGCATGCTGTTCAGCCGTGCAGAGCAGATAGACCTGGTGATCACCGGCAAAAATGCCAACCCGCAGATCCTCCAGAAGCTGGAAGATCAGGGCGTGAAGATCCTGCGCGTTTAAAGGTGCTGGCGGAAAAACGCCACCGTGGCCTCGAGCGCGGTCGGCGTAATCCGGTGTTTCACTCCCGCCTCCCACAGACAGGTCAGGTTTTTATCCAGCCCTTGCTGCTGTAACGCCTGTTGGAGACGGAATGTTTCTCCGGCGGGCACCACATCATCTTCCTCGCCATGCCACAGCAGCAGTGGACGGTCGGCAAGATGCGGCAGCGCGGTCGCCACTTCCCAGTCGGCAAGCGGAGAGACCATCGCTGCGAATGCCTCAGGTTGCAGCGGCGGAAACAGCGTACGGGCCAGCGATGTAAAATAGCCAGAGCCCATCAGGCTTGCCACACACTTCACCTCAGGGTAGCGCGTCATTATCCCCAGCGCGGTCATCCCTCCCATGGAGGCCCCGGCCACAGCAAGGCGTTCATCGGCTACCAGCCCGGCCTGATACAGCGCATCCCGCAGGGCGGCAAACTCGGTGAGATTGCCATGCAGAATCGGCCAGAACTGCCCCAGGCGGGCCTGCTCATCTCCCGTAAAACGCGCCCCGTGATCGGGTGCATCCGGCATCACCACCCGAAAGCCTGCCTGCGCCAGCGCTACCGCAAAATAGCTGTAGACCAGCTTTGATGAAGTAAAACCATGATAAAAAATAACAACCGGCAAAGGTTGAGATGCTTTTCCCGCCGGAATGGCGTGTACAATCTCATGGTCGCCAAGCTGCCGGACGTCGAGTTCAATCATCATTGGGCCTCATACTTATGTGTGAATCATAATGTTGAGAACTGGCTTACGCTTTCACACAATTTTCATTCGAAATTTACGTCTCAGATAACAATTTGGGAACATTCCCCCAATCTCAAATCAACAGAGATCTACACTATGACTATCAGGAAACGAGATATGGTTATGCGAAGGGTTGCTGCTTTAACGCTGATACTGCTGTTGGCCGGATGTAGCGTGTTGGAAGGTACGCCACAGCCTGCGCCACCGGTTGCCGATCACCCTCAGGAAATACGCCGTAATCAGACGGAAGGATTACAGCGAATGGGTACCGTTACCGCCCTTGAGCGCGGCTCTCCCGCAGATGTGGAAGATGCCATTAAAGCAAAAGCTGTCGCCGCGAACGCAGATTATTACGTCATTCTCCTTATAGATGAAACCATCGTAACAGGGCAATGGTATTCGCAGGCCATTTTATACCGTAAATAACGCGCGGTATTTAAACGACATTTACACTGCTTTGCGTCCATAGACGTTTTCCTGTCCACAATAAACTCCATGCCTGTGACAATGGAAGTGGGTTTATTAGCGAAGGATTGCCCGGCGGATTCCGGGGATACGTAAAATGGAGCTAACGATGAAACGATCTCTTGCTTTAACCTCTCTGTTGCTCTCAGCCGGTCTGGTGAGTACGGCAGCACAGTCAGCTGAATTTGCCAGCGCGGATTGTGTGACGGGCTTAAATGAAATTGGATTGATCTCCGTGAGTGATATCTCAGGGAGCCCGCAGGATGTAGAGCGTATGATTGCGCTAAAAGCCGATGAACAGGGTGCCTCCTGGTATCGCATCATTAAAATGCAGGAAGAGAGCCATGTCGATCGCTGGCGGGCACAGGCCATTCTGTATGTCTGAACAATGCGAATAAAAAGCCACTAAAAAAGGGTGGCTTTTTAATATTTACAATTCTGTTATCCTTGCCGTTACTACCTCGAGACATTCTTGTAACATCCCGTTACATAAACTGAATAAATGTTATCCCCGCTCTGCCGTTGAAAAGCGATACCTTTTTAACTATGAGCAATTTATGATCAATTTTTTCCGCCGTGCAGGTCTGGGCACTAAGCTATCGCTGCTTACCGGCTTGAGCGTTGCCACGCTCTTTCTGTTTTTCACTTTTCTCCTGAGCTACAACACCAGTCAAAAACTTGAATCGCTGGCCATTGAAGACCTGCATAATCAGTCCACCGGCGTGGTGGATATGGTGGAGATGTTCAACACCAGCCTCACTGAAGAAGTAGAGAGCTATACCCGCCTGTTCACCACCTTCCTGCCGCAGCCGCTGAACCTTGATGCCAGCCAGACCCGGACGATAAACGGTCAAAACGTTCCGCTACTGAAGGGCGGCGATACGGAACTTCACGAGAACAACGCCACGCCGGATGATTTTCTGAATCGCACCGGAGCCATCTCTACGCTGTTTGTCCGCAGCGGCGACGATTTTGTCCGTGTGGCAACCTCGCTGCGTAAAGAGAATGGCGACCGGGCCATTGGGACGGTCCTCGATCATGCCAGCCCGGCCTGGGCGGTGGTCAACGCAGGCGAAGTTTACCGCGGCCTCGCCCTGCTGTTTGGCAAACGCTATATCACCCAGTATCAGCCGGTAAAAGACGCGGGCGGACAGGTGATCGCCATTATCTTTGTCGGGGTCGACATCACTCACTCATGGAACGTCATGCGCGAGAAGATCCTCAGCCGCCGTCTGGGCGAAAGCGGCCACTTCTTTGTGCTGGACCGCAGCAATGGCAAAAATCACGGCCAGTATCTGTTCCATAGCGCCGAAGAGGGGCAGCGACCGAAATGGGACAACGCCGTTCAGCAGCAGCTGCTGGGAGATCGTTCCGGTACCCTGGAGCGCAAAAGCGTCGATGGCCGCACGCTGATTATGGCCTGGACGCCGCTTCCGGGCTGGAACTGGACGATCGTGGGCGAAGTGGATAAAAGCGTGCTGCTGGCCGACGTGACCCACCTGCGCGATCGCTTCCTGCTGGCGGGTCTCGCACTGTCAGCGCTCTTTGCCATGCTGTTCGTGTTTATTATTCGCCGCTGGCTGTCACGCCCGCTGCGCGATGTGATTGGCCTGGCCGAACAATATGCCGCAGGCGATCTGCGCGCCACCCTGCCTGCAGGACGTCAGGATGAGGTTGGCCAGCTCATCAATGCCATCAACGGCATTGGCAGGGGACTGCAAAAAATCGTGCTACAGGTGCGGGAAGCGGCGGGAGATATTCATCTGGGCACCAACGCTCTCGCGGCGGACACCGGCGAGATTTCCGGGCAGATCAACAAGCAGGCCAGCAGCGTGGAAGAGACCTCCGCCAGTATGGAGCAGCTGGCGGCCACCGTGCAGCAGAACGCGGCCAATATGGAGCAGACCCAGCAGCTGGTGGGCGAAACCTCCCGGGCAGTGCATCAGGGCGGGGAGACCGTCAGCAATGCTGTCTCCACCATGGATGATATTCGCGAAGCATCGAAACGTATCGAAGCTATCACCCGGGTGATTGAGAGCATCGCCTTCCAGACCAATATTCTGGCGCTGAATGCCGCTGTAGAAGCCGCCCGGGCAGGCGAACACGGTAAAGGTTTCGCCGTGGTCGCCCAGGAAGTTCGCGCCCTGGCAGCACGCAGCGCCAACGCGGTGAAGGAGATTGAGCAGCTGATTGGCGATACGCTCAGCAAGGTAAGCGAGGGACACGCCCTGTCGGAGCAGACCCGCCAGGCGATGGAAAGCATCATCGAGCACATCGATAACATCAACCAACTGGTCACGGAGATTAACCACGCCTCGCGTGAGCAGTCGGCAGGTATTGGTCAGGTGAATCTGGCGATGACGCATATCGGCGAAGCGTCACATATCAACGCCGATCGCGTCTCGCGCAGCGAACAGACGGCGCAAACCCTGCGGGAGAAGGGTTCGCACCTGACCGAGCTGGTCAGCCTGTTCCGCCTGTAAAAGTCAGGCCACGCCGCCCGTGGCGCGCAGCAGCAGGTCGTCCTGTATCTGTTCGCTGAGCAGGGATCTGCCCCGGGCGTCAAGCATTTCACGGCACCAGGCCTGCGCCAGCGGTGGAGAGGCGTGACGCAGCATCTGCGCCCCCGCGCCCAGCAGGTAAATCTGCCGGGCGATCTCCCTGCCCTGCGCCTCCTGCGGTTTGCGTAACTTCTGCTGGAGTTGGCGCCAGCTGCGATCGAAATGACGATCCTGGCCTTTTACCTCAGCAAAATCAGCCGCAAGCAGATCGACAACGCCTGGCTGCTTCGTCAGCACCCGCAGCACGTCCAGACCCATAATATTGCCCGAGCCTTCCCAGATGCTGTTGACCGGCATCTCGCGGTACAGGCGCGGTAACTCGCTCTCTTCGCAGTAGCCAGTTCCCCCCAGAACCTCCATCGCCTCCGCAACGAACGGGATGCCCGCTTTACAGATCGCCAGTTTCGCGGCCGGGGTAAACAGCCGCGCCCACAGCGCCTCAGGCTCGTTTTCACGGCGATCCCAGGCCCGCGCCAGGCGGAACAGCAATGCCGTCTGGCCTTCGAGCTGCAGCGCCATGCGGCTTAATACATCACGCATCAGCGGCTGATCGATCAGGTTTTTGCCAAAGGTCTGCCGCTGATGGGCGTGGTACAACGCTACCGAGAAGGCGCGACGCATCAGGCCGTGGCTACCGAGGGCGCAGTCGAAACGGGTGAGACTGCCCATCTTCAGGATCTGGCGCACGCCTTCCCCTTCCTCACCCAGCAGCCAGCCGGTGGCGTCGAGAAACTCGGCCTCGCTGCTGGCATTCGAGCGGTTGCCCAGCTTGTCTTTCAGACGCTCCAGATGCACGGCATTGCGCAGGCCGTCAGGCAGAAAACGGGGAACGAAGAAGCACGACAGGCCGCCTTTGGCCTGGGCCAGCACCAGGTGCGCATCGCTTTGCGGTACCGAGAAAAACCACTTATGCCCCACCAGCCGGTAGCTGCCATCGCCGCAGCGCTCTGCCCGGGTGGTGTTGCTCAGGACATCCGAACCGCCCTGCTTTTCCGTCATCCCCATCCCGATTAACAGGCCGCGCTTCTGATTACCCGGTGCCAGATGGGAGTCGTAGCGGTCGCTCAGCAACGGCGACAGCCAGTCGTGAAATGTGCGCGGTAGCGCCTGCTGCAATAGCGGTGTAGCGGCATGGGTCATGGTGATGGGGCAAAGCGTACCGGCTTCGACCTGGGCATGCAGAATAAAACGTGCCGCCCGGGCCACGAAGGCCCCTTTTCGCGCCTCCTCTTCCCACGCCAGGTTATGTACCCGGTTGGCGCAGAGTCCCTGCATCAGCAGGTGCCAGGCGGGGTGAAAGCGCACATCGTCCAGCCGGGAGCCGCTGGCATCATAGCGCAGCAGTTCGGGCGGGTTAACGTTAGCCAGGCGGCCAAGCTCCAGAGATTCTGCCGTCCCCAACTGCTGGCCGATGCTGGCGAGCAGGTCAGCGTCCCAGTCGGCACCTTCACGATTGACCGCTTCACACAGGGCACGATCGGAAAGAAAAAGGTTGCTGTTGGTGAGTGGCGCAGGCTGATTAAAAACAGTGTGCGTCTGCCAGTGCATGTTGTATCCCTCCTTCTATGGCAACGGGGTAAGTATGGACAGACCGGGCAGACGCTGCACTACAGTGAGCGCACATTAACGCCACTCCGAAGCGTGAACATGGTCACACAATGAGCGAATAATAAATTTCTTATCAAATGTTATGGTGAATAATTTATTCTCGACTCATGGAGAGAATAACAATGCACAACACACCCCGGGCGCCGGATGCCCACAAGCGCGCTTTGATTGCTGGCTCCATCGGCAATTTCATCGAATGGTATGAATTTGCGGTGTACGGTTTTCTGGCCACCGTGATTGCGAAAAACTTCTTCCAGCTCAGCGGCGAAGCGGGGCTGACCAGCCTGATCCTCACCTACGCCTCGTTCGCCATCGCCTTTTTCTTCCGCCCGCTGGGTGCCATCGTATTTGGCCGGATTGGCGATCGTATCGGGCGCAAGCCCACGCTGATTATCGTCCTGGTGATGATGACGCTGGCAACGGCGGCAATAGGCCTCGTGCCGGTGTATGCCAGCATCGGGATTGCCGCTCCGCTGATCATTACCGGCCTGCGGATCCTGCAGGGACTTTTTGCTGGCGGCGAATACGGCGGTGCGGTGTCGCTGATGACCGAGTTCGCTCCGCGCGGTAAACGCGGACTGTACGGCGCATGGCAGTCCTTTACCGTTGCGCTGGGCCTGCTGGCCGGAGCGGGTATCGTGGCGCTGCTCTCTGCGCTGTTGACGCCAGAAGCCCTGCACGACTGGGGCTGGCGCATTCCGTTCTTTATCGCCCTGCCGCTGGGGGCTGTGGCCCTGTGGCTGCGGGTGAGCATGGAAGAGACGCCGAGCTTCGTGAAGCAGCAAACCAAACCGGTGGCCGTCAAGGCTCGCGTCCGCGATACGCTGAAGGCGATTGTCATGGGCATCGGCCGGGTGATGGTGTGGTCCGCCGCGGGATATACCTATCTGGTGATCATGCCCGCCTATCTGCAATCAGCCCTGCATACCGGCTTTAACCAGGCGCTGCTGATTGCGGTGATCTCCAATATCGGCTTTGCGCTGACCATTATCCCGTCGGGCATGCTCAGCGACCGCATCGGACGGCGGACGGTGATGGTGATCGCCGCCGCGCTGCTGCTGATCCTCGCCCTGCCTCTGCTGAAAATTCTGCAGGCGGAGGCCAGCACGCTGGCGGTAAAAGCGCTGGTGGTGCTCATTGCCGGTGGTCTGGTGGGAATGCTGGCGGGACCTGGGCCAGCGATGCTGTCAGAGATGTTCCCGACGCGGGTGCGCTACACCGGGCTGGGGCTGGCCTATTCTCTGTCGAACGCCATCTTCTCGGGCTGTGCGGGGTTAATCATTACCGGGCTGATTAAAGAGACGGGCAACCTGGATATTCCGGCCTATTACGTTATGGCGACGGCGGTAGTGAGTATTGTGGCGCTGATGACGCTTAAGAAGGATGACCATTTGCGGTCGCTGGAGGAGTGACAGTGCCGGGTGGCGGCTTCGCCTTACCCGGCCAGGATGATCACCGTCTGGTGCCCTCACCCCGCCCCTCTCCCACGGGGAGAGGGAGAAAACACTAAAGGCCTTCTTCGAAGGCCTTGCTGTTTATTTCCCGCGCTGGCGCACCGCTTCAAACAGGCAGATGCCGGTTGCCACGGAGACGTTCAGGGACGACACGCTGCCCGCCATCGGAATGCTGATCAGCTCGTCGCAGTGCTCGCGCGTCAGGCGGCGCATACCTTCCCCTTCCGCACCCATCACCAGCGCCAGACGGCCGGTCATTTTGCTCTGGAACAGGGTATGGTCCGCCTCACCTGCGGTGCCAACGATCCAGATATTCTCTTCCTGCAGCTGGCGCATGGTGCGCGCCAGGTTGGTCACGCGGATCAGCGGCACGTTCTCCGCCGCGCCGCAGGCCACTTTCCTGGCCGTCGCGTTGAGCTGCGCGGAGCGGTCTTTCGGCACGATCACCGCATGGACGCCCGCCGCATCTGCGCTACGCAGGCAAGCACCGAGGTTGTGCGGATCGGTCACGCCGTCGAGGATCAGTAAGAACGGGTTATCCAGCGCGGCAATGAGATCCGGCAGATCGTTCTCCTGATACTGGCGACCCGGCTTCACGCGGGCGATGATCCCCTGGTGTACCGCGCCCTCGCTTTTCTCATCCAGGTACTGACGGTTCGCCAGCTGGATCACCACGCCCTGCGCTTCCAGCGCGTGGATCAGCGGCATCAGGCGTTTGTCTTCACGCCCTTTCAGAATAAAGACTTCCTGAAAACGCTCCGGTGCGCGCTCCAGCAGGGCCTGCACCGCGTGGATGCCGTAAATCATTTCACTCATTGATGGTTCTCGTTAATTACTGTTCGCCTCTCCCTGTCGGGAGAGGCTCAGGGTCAGGGGAGAATTACTCCGCCACTTTTTTCTTCGCTGCGCGCTTCGCTTTGGTGGCAGCAGCGATTTTCTGGGTTTTAGCCGACGGTTTTTTCGCCGCTCTGGCCTCTTTCTTCGCGGCCTTCGGCTTCTGTTTTTTCTCGCCGCGGAACGCGCTATCCGGCTCGAAGTTTACTCTCTTGCCGGCCTGACGACGTTTACCGCTGGTTTTGCCGGCAGCGCCTTTCTTCGCTTTCTCGCGCTCGGTTTTACCCACGTTGCGCGGCGCACGTTCGCTGGAGATGAGGCTGAAGTCGATCTTACGCTCGTCCATGTTGACGGCTTCAACCTTCACTTCCACGCGATCGCCCAGGCGATACGTCTGACCGCCAGATTCGCCAATCAGGCGTTGTCCGACCTGGTCAAACCGGTAGTAGTCGTTGTCCAGGGATGAAACATGAACCAGGCCATCAATAAACAGTTCATCAAGGCGAACAAAGAAACCAAAGCCGGTGACGCTGGCGATGACGCCTTTAAATACGTTTCCGACCTGATCCAGCATGAAGTCACACTTCAGCCAGTCAGCGACGTCGCGCGTTGCTTCATCAGCACGGCGTTCGGTCATTGAACAGTGCTGGCCCAGCTGCAACATCTCTTCCATGGAGTAGTGATACCCACCGGTCTCCGTGGTATTGCCCTTATGTCCCTGTTCATGCGCCAGCAGATACTTAATGGCACGGTGCAGGGAGAGGTCCGGATAACGGCGAATCGGCGAAGTGAAGTGGGCATACGACTGCAGTGCCAGACCAAAGTGACCGCGGTTTTCAGGATCGTAAATCGCCTGCTTCATAGAGCGCAGCAGCATGGTTTGCAGCATTTCTGCATCCGGGCGATCGGCGATAGATTCCAGCAGCTCAGCGTAATCGCGCGGCTCCGGCTTGTTGCCACCCGGCAGCTCAAGACCCAGTTCCGCCAGCACGGTGCGGAAAGAGGTGATGGCTTCAGTGGTTGGTTTATCGTGAATACGGAACAGCGCAGGCTCTTTGGCTTTCTCAACAAAGCGTGCCGCAGAGATGTTCGCCAGGATCATGCACTCTTCAATGAGCTTGTGAGCATCGTTACGCTGAGTCTGCTCGATACGCTCAATACGACGCTCGGCGTTAAAGATGAACTTCGCCTCTTCACTCTCAAATGAGATCCCGCCGCGCTCTTCACGTGCCTGATCCAGCACTTTATAGAGGTTATGCAGCTCTTCGATGTGCTTCACCAGCGGAGCGTACTGCTCGCGCAGATCCTGGTCACCCTGCAGCATATGCCACACTTTGGTGTAGGTCAGGCGCGCATGTGAACTCATCACCGCTTCATAGAATTTGTAGCCGGTTAAACGCCCTTTGCTGGAGATGGTCATTTCACACACCATGCACAGACGGTCAACCTGCGGGTTGAGCGAGCAGAGACCGTTGGAGAGCACTTCCGGCAGCATCGGTACCACCTGTGACGGGAAGTAGACCGAGGTGCCGCGGTTGCGCGCTTCACCATCCAGCGGCGTACCGGTACGGACGTAATAGCTCACATCGGCAATCGCCACCCACAGACGCCAGCCGCCGCCGCGCTTTTTCTCACAGTACACGGCGTCATCGAAGTCACGGGCGTCTTCGCCATCAATGGTAACCAGCGGCAGGCTGCGCAGATTCACGCGGCCCGCTTTTGCCGACTCCGGCACCTGCTCTTTCAGGCCTTCAACCTGCTCTTCAACCGCTTTTGGCCAGACGTGTGGGATTTCATGGGTGCGCAGCGCCATATCTACGGCCATGCCGGTGCCCATGTTATCGCCCAGCACCTCGACAATCTTACCGATCGCTTTGGTGCGGCGGGTTGGACGCTGGGTCAGCTCAACGACAACCACAAAGCCCATCCGCGCGCCCATCACCTCTTCAGGCGGAATGAGGATGTCAAAGCTCAGGCGGCTGTCGTCCGGGACAACAAAACCCACACCCGCGTCGGTGAAGTAGCGGCCCACAATCTGGCTGGTTTTTGGTACCAGTACGCGCACCACGCGCGCTTCACGACGGCCTTTACGGTCTGCGCCCAGCGGCTGGGCCAGGATCTGGTCGCCGTGGATACACATCTTCATCTGCTCAGAAGAGAGGTAGAGGTCGTCCTTGCGGCCTTCAACGCGCAGGAAGCCGTAACCATCACGGTGGCCAATCACTATGCCTTTCAGCAGATCGAGACGTTCTGGCAGGGCATAGCATTGACGGCGGGTAAAGACGAGTTGTCCATCGCGCTCCATCGCGCGCAGACGACGGCGAAGGGCTTCGATTTGCTCTTCACCTTCAATATTTAATTCAACGGCAAGTTCTTCACGGTTGGCAGGTTTTTCACGTTTTGTGAGGTGTTCAATGATGAACTCGCGGCTGGGGATAGGGTTCGCGTATTTTTCAGCTTCGCGTTCCTGGAAAGGATCTTGTGACATATCGGTTCCTCCGTTGTCATCTCCGGTGGACGTTTTCTTCATTCCACCAGCAATAATTTATACAGCGGTTGATTCTCTTCAACCAAATCGGCCAGCGTGTAGTTATCCAGTTCCATGAGAAAACTTTGCACGGCCTTCGAAAGCGCCTGTTTCAGTCGACAGGCGGGGGTAATGTGGCAGAACTCGCTGCTGCAGTTCACCAGAGACAAGGGCTCCAGTTCGCGCACCACATCACCAACACGAATACTCTGTGCCGGTTTACCCAGGCGGATGCCGCCATTTTTCCCGCGGACGGCAGCAACGTATCCGGCACGGCTAAGTTGATTGATTATTTTGACCATATGATTACGGGACACACCGTACACCTCTGTCACCTCAGAGATACTGGTCATTTTCCCATCGGGTAACGACGCCATGTAGATCAGCGCGCGTAATCCGTAATCGGTGAAACTCGTTAACTGCACATCAACCTCAGGAAAAGGGTAAAACGCGGTATATCCGCAGAGATATTCATTAATGATGATAAACCAGCCAGATAGTCCGCGGCGAATTTATTTGAACTGAAAGGGAGAAGGAGGGCTAAAAAGCCGGATACGCATGGCTTATCCGGCGGATGGGTTTTGCAGGCCCGGCAAGCACAGCGCCGCCGGGCGAAACCATTATTATGCGTCGAACGGGTCGCGCAGGATCATGGTTTCAGAACGATCCGGACCGGTAGAGATAATATCAATCGGCACGCCGGTCAGTTCTTCAATACGCTGGATGTAATCCAGTGCCGCCTGCGGCAGGCCGCTACGCTCTTTCACGCCAAAGGTGGTTTCAGACCAGCCAGGCATGGTTTCGTAGATCGGCTCGATGCCCTGCCAGTCATCAGCAGCCAGCGGAGTGGTCGTCACTTCGCGGCCATCCGGCATACGGTAGGCAACGCAGATTTTCACTTCTTTCAGACCGTCCAGCACGTCCAGCTTGGTCAGGCAGAAGCCAGACAGGGAGTTGATCTGCACCGCACGGCGCACTGCAACCGCATCCAGCCAGCCGGTACGACGACGACGACCGGTGGTTGCGCCAAACTCGTTACCTTGCTTGCACAGGAACTCGCCGGTTTCATCAAACAGCTCGGTCGGGAACGGACCTGCACCCACGCGAGTGGAGTAAGCTTTGATGATACCCAGAACGTAATCCACATAACGCGGACCCAGGCCAGAGCCTGTTGCCACACCACCCGCGGTGGTGTTAGAGGAGGTAACGTACGGATAGGTACCGTGGTCGATATCCAGCAGCGTACCCTGCGCACCTTCGAACATGACGAAATCGCCACGCTTGCGCGCCTGGTCCAGCAGATCGGACACATCAACAACCATACCGGTCAGGATGTCAGCGATCGCCATGACATCATCCAGCACTTTCTGGTAGTCGACAGCGTCAACTTTGTAGAAATTCACCAGCTGGAAGTTGTGATATTCCATCACTTCTTTCAGTTTTTCAGCAAATGTGGCTTTGTCGAACAGATCGCCAACGCGCAGACCGCGACGGGCTACTTTATCTTCGTAAGCCGGGCCGATACCACGACCGGTGGTGCCGATCGCTTTCGCGCCGCGCGCTTTTTCACGCGCCAGATCCAGTGCAACGTGGTAGTCGAGGATCAGCGGACAGGCTTCGGAGAGCAGCAGACGCTCGCGAACCGGGATGCCACGGTCTTCCAGGCCTTTCATCTCTTTCATCAGCGCAGCAGGAGACAGCACAACACCGTTACCGATGATGCTGGTCACATTATCACGAAGAATGCCTGATGGAATAAGATGGAGGACGGTTTTTTCACCGTTGATTACGAGAGTATGGCCCGCGTTGTGACCACCCTGATAACGTACAACAAATTTAGCACGCTCAGTCAGAAGATCGACGATCTTCCCTTTACCTTCGTCACCCCATTGGGTGCCCAGTACGACGACGTTGTTACCCATTTTTCAAAATCACCGATTGCTTAAAAATGGATTCTACCATCGGTTTTGATGATGTTCAGCTTTTTTTGTATACAAATTTCGGCGAAATAGACCGGTTTGCGATGAGTTAAACGATTACCTCAATATATTGTGTAGCGCGGTCAGTTTCATCACAAGCGATGCGTTGTATATCAGATACAGCCCTGTTGCGATCGTAACAATTGCTATTTCGCAGCCTGAAACTATCTCTTCTTGTAACGAAGTAATGTGATTCTCAGTGATGAATTAAAATTCATCATCCCAGAGCATTGCTCAATATTTCAAAGGTTGTCAGGATATTTATGCCCTCATGTAAGAGCGGCGATATAACCAAATAATTAGGATGATTATTATGAAAGAATTGAACGCATTTGAACTTGAAGCCGTAAGCGGCGCAGGCTGGCTGCAAGACAGCCTGGCTTCTCTGGGCAGCAACATTGGTACGTCTGTATGGTCAATGGGCAGCGATATTATCAGCAAAATTGAATTACCAATCGTTGGTAACGTCAATCTGGTATCACTTGCTCCAGATCTGGGCACCCAACTGGGCAAAATGGTTGGCCTGACGGTTGGTTTTACCATTGAAACCGCGCTGGCAGGTGTACCGCTGGTTGGTGGACTGCTAAACAGAATGCTGGGCAACTAATCAGCCAGTTTTGCAATAAAAAAAGCCAGCCAGGTAAAATGCCTGACTGGCTTTTTTACAGCCCGCAATTATCGGGTTGTCGTAGGCGACTTCATGTAGCGGAAGAAATCGCTATCCGGGCTCAGAACCATCACGTCCTGATTGCTCTGGAAGCTACTCTCGTAGGCGCGGAGGCTACGGATAAAGGCATAGAAGTCGGGATCCTGGCTGAATGCATCGGCAAACAGCTTCGCGGCTTCGGCATCACCTTCACCGCGCAGAATACGACCCTGACGCTCCGCTTCTGCCAGAGTTTTAGTCACTTCATAGTCTGCGGTTGCACGCAGCTTTTCAGCTTCTTCCTGACCCTGTGAACGATGGCGACGCGCTACCGCTTCACGTTCGGCACGCATACGGTTGTAGATAGCCTCAGACACTTCCGTCGGCAGGTTGATCTGCTTGATACGCACGTCAACCACTTCGATACCCAACGCCGCCATACTGTTCGGGTTGATAACCGCTACTTTGCCGTTGGTTTCAGCCTGAACGCGTTCAGCTGCTTTGGCGATGGCATCGTCGGCCGCTGGGGTGGTCACTTCATCTTCCGTGCCCGCGGAGCCGGAGTTCAGCGCATCGCGCACTTCAGAGGTCAGACGACCGCGAGAGTCGGTTACGATGTCGCGCACGTCCAGACGACCAATTTCAGAACGCAGACGGTCAGAGAACTTACGTTTCAGCAGCACTTCGGCCTGGGAGACGTCACCGCCACCGGTCGCCAGGAAGTAACGGCTGAAGTCGCTGATACGCCACTTGATGTAGGAGTCAACGATCAGGTCTTTTTTCTCTTTGGTCACGAAACGATCGGCCTGGTTATCCATGGTCTGAATACGCGCATCAAGCGTTTTCACTGACTGAATAAACGGCACTTTGAAATGCAGGCCTGGCTCATAAATTACCGGACGCTTGTCGCCATCACGCACGACGCTGCTGAACTGGAATTTAATCCCACGCTCACCCTCTTTAATCACAAAAATCGAGGTGTAAAGTACAACCAGCACGATAATAATGATCGCAATAACTGACTTACGCATCGTTATTCCCCCTGACGCTGGTAGTCGTTACGCTGCGCGTTGGCGCGGCGTTGGTCCATGATGTCACGCTCATTAGTTGAGGTGGTATTCGCGCTGGAGCTGTTGGTAGACGCAGGCGGCAGACGCAGCAGGTTATTGGCGCCGCTGTTGTCATTTTTTGCCGCCGGGGCGTTACCGCCTTTCAGCATCTGATCCAGCGGCAGAACCATCAGGTTGCCGTTCTTGCTGTCGTTAACCAGCACTTTACGGGTATGGCTCAGCACTTTCTCCATGGTCTCGATATAGAGACGCTCACGGGTAATTTCCGGCGCGGCTTTATATTCCGGCAGGATCTTGGCAAAGCGAGCCACTTCACCCTGAGCTTCCAGCACGGTCTGCGTCTTGTAGGCACGCGCTTCTTCAAGAATACGCTGGGCCTGACCGTTCGCACGCGGCTGAACTTCGTTGGTGTAGGCCTCAGCCTCACGGATGTACTGCTGTTCGTTTTCACGTGCAGCAATCGCATCATCAAAAGCGGCCTTCACCTCTTCCGGCGGACGAGCAGCCTGGAAGTTGACGTCCAGCAGGGTAATACCCATGTTGTACGGACGGATGGTCTCTTCCAGCTCGCGCTGGGTATCGCTACGAATAACGGTACGACCTTCAGTCAGAATGCGGTCCATGGTGTATTTACCGATGACGCCGCGCAGGGCGCTGTCGGTCGCCTGACGCAGGCTGTCATCGGCGCTGGTCACGCTGAACAGATAGTGCTGTGGATCGGTCACACGGTACTGCACGTTCATCTCGACGCGTACGACGTTCTCGTCGGACGTCAGCATCACGCCGGATGCCGCCAGTTCACGTACCGATTCAACGTTCACCGCCGTGACGTCATCGATAAAGGTTGGCTTCCAGTTCAGGCCTGGCTCAACCAGATGGCTGAATTTACCAAAACGGGTCACAACACCGCGTTCTGCTTCTTTGATCGTGTAGAACCCGCTGGCTGCCCAGATGATCACCGCTGCTGCTGCAACAATGCCCACCACGCGACCGCCCATATGAGGACGCGGCCCCTGGCCAGTACCACCGCCAGTGCCTTTACCACCGCCAAGTCCGCCCAGCTTTTTACTCAGCTTGCGGAAGATATCATCCAGATCGGGTGGCCCCTGCTCGCGACCACCTTTGTTGCCATTTCCCCCGGAGTTGCCGCCTTGATTATTGCTGCTCCCCCACGGGTCGCGGTCTTGTCCGTTATTACCGGGCTGATTCCACGCCATGTATGTGCTCCATATTTGTTATGCGGTGATATACCCTCAAACGCCTGTCATGCCGGAGCATTCGCAGCGGTGTGGGTATCCCAAAGGGCAAAATCCTTCAGGCATCTCCTTTCTGGTCAGACGACGTAGTCGACCAGCGCAGGTTCTTGTTTACAGAGGCGACGCCAGTCAACGATTGGCATACGCACCTGCAACCCCACGCTGCCGTCATCCTCCATCCACTCTTTTTCTATCGCCTGAAGCTGATAAAAACGGCTGCGCAGTCGGCCTTCCTCGGGTGGTAAACGCAGCGTGTGCTGAGCCACTTCACCAGAAAGACGTTCTGTTAAGGCCTGGAAAAGCAGTGGTACACCAATACCGGTCTGGGCAGATAGCCAGACCCGAATCGGTATGTTCTCTTCATCCCTGTCGATACGCGGCTCAAAACCGTCCAGCATATCGATCTTATTCATCACCAGCAGCGTCGGGATCTCGTGTGCATCAATCTCTTCCAGCACGATATTCACTGCATCAATATTTTCCTGCAGGCGGACATCCGCAGCGTCAATGACGTGCAGCAGCAACGTCGCCTGACGCGTCTCCTGCAGAGTGGCTTTAAACGCGGCCACCAGATCGTGCGGCAAATGACGGATAAACCCAACGGTATCCGCCAGCACGGTTTCACCGACATCCGTTACGTCAATACGGCGCAGCGTCGGATCCAGGGTCGCAAACAACTGGTCTGCGGCATACACCTGGGCCTCGGTTATCTGGTTAAACAGGGTGGATTTACCGGCGTTGGTATAACCGACCAGCGACACCGTCGGGATGTCAGCCTTCTGTCGGGAGCGGCGCCCCTGCTCGCGTTGCTTCTCAACTTTTTCCAGTCGTGAGAGGATCTGGGTAATACGGCCACGCAGCAAGCGACGGTCGGTTTCGAGCTGGGTTTCACCCGGGCCGCGCAAACCAATCCCGCCCTTTTGTCGTTCAAGGTGTGTCCAGCCACGCACCAGGCGCGTCGCCAGATGGCGCAGCTGCGCCAGCTCAACCTGCAATTTCCCTTCATGGGTACGTGCACGTTGGGCAAAAATGTCTAAAATCAAACCCGTCCGATCGATAACCCGGCATTCGCACAGACGTTCCAGGTTGCGTTCCTGGGCCGGTGTCAGGGCGTGATCAAATAGCACGACTGATGCGCCAGTCGCTTTAACGGCATCCGCAATCTCTACTGCTTTACCTTCACCAACAAAATACTTTGGGTGCGGCGCTTTACGGCTACCGGTAATCACCTGCATTGCTTCGACACCGGCGGAAGAGACCAGAGATTCAAACTCCTGGAGATCTTCCATATCTTTGTCTTGCGAAAAATAGATGTGTACCAGCACCGCCTGCTCACCGGCATCGTAACGGTCAAACAAGCGTAAACCCCTCAAAAAAGATCAGCGGGGAACGCAGAAACCTGGCTCCCCGATATGGAAATAACAGCCAGTAACCTTATTCGGTTTCTTCGCTGTCCTGCGCAGGCGCAGAAGAGCCCTGTGCGTTGCTGCCGTGATGGTAGTTACTGGAACCGCCGCCAGCGTTATTGCTGTGATGAGATACCGGGCGAGACGGAACAACAGTAGAAATCGCGTGCTTGTAGACCATCTGGCTGACCGTGTTTTTCAACAGGATCACGAACTGATCGAAAGATTCAATCTGACCTTGCAGCTTAATACCATTCACCAAATAAATAGAAACTGGAACACGTTCCCGACGCAGTGCGTTCAAGAACGGATCTTGTAAAGATTGCCCCTTAGCCATTCTATCTTTTCCTTATATGCTTGTTTTGTACTTAGAACCTTGCGATTCTGAAAAATTGCGCACGATACGGCTTAATTGTACACATTCAGTCTGCGATATCACCAACAACCTGTAATACATCATGTAACGCCTGTTGTGGCTTTTCACTGTCTAACCAGTGAACCTCGTCCCAACCGCGTAACCAGGTTATCTGGCGCTTCGCCAACTGTCTCGTGGCGCAAACACCTCGATAAACCATTTCATCATGTGAAATTTCACCTTCAATGTAGGACCACATCTGGCGATAACCCACGCAACGAATGGAAGGCATATCCGTATGCAAATCTCCACGGGCAAATAGCGCCCGCACTTCTGCTTCAAAATCTGAAGCCAACATCTGATGAAAACGCTGCTCAATTCGCTGATGGAGCAGTTCACGGCTCGCCGGGGCGATGGCGAACTGATGCACCTGATACGGCAGAGCCTCTCCTGACGTTTGCGTCAGTTCCGTTAAAGTTTTACCCGAAATGAAAAAAACTTCCAGTGCCCGGGAAAGCCTTTGCGGATCATTTGGATGAATACGTGCTGCAGCAACCGGATCAATCTCTTTCAGTTGCTCATGCAGCGCACCCCATCCCTGCTCTGCTGCCTGATGCTCAATCTTTGCTCTTACTGCGGGGTCTGCCGACGGTAACGGCGACAATCCTTCCAGTAAGGCTTTGAAATACAGCATTGTTCCGCCCACCAGCAGCGGGATACGCCCTGCTGCTGTGATCTCCGCCATGTGCGCCAGCGCATCGCGACGAAAATCAGCCGCCGAATAAGCCTGCGCCGGGTCGAGAATGTCCAGCAATCGGTGCGGTGCCGCGCGTAACTCATCTGCGTTAGGCTTTGCCGTACCGATATCCATCCCCTGATAAATAAGGGCGGAATCAACGCTAATCAACTCTACTGGCAAAACTTTACGTAACTCAATGGCTAACGCAGTTTTGCCCGAGGCCGTTGGCCCCATCAAAAATATCGCCTTTGGCAGGCTGGTATTACTCAAGTCACTCATTTTTCAGGGCGGTCTTAGCCGTTTGTAGATCGATAAGTTGCAACAAACCACCCGGTGGCGCTTTTACCAGATGTGGGCAGAGACGTTCAACCTCCGCCAGCACGGTAATCGCCTGTGCCATGCTCCACGTCGGATGGTCGCTTGCCAGCTGGCGGGCGATCCACTGCGCGGTGTTGGCGGCATCAAACGTTGTCTGCTGCGCCAGGTAGCCTATCAGTTCAGGAATCAAGTTTTGTAAATTTTGTTGGCGTAAGGGTAAAGGCACGGCACGAAGCGTGACATGATGCGACTCCTGCACCATTTCGATACCCATTTCAGCAAGGGCAGCCTGATGTCGCTGCACAACCTGCGTCTCCTGCGGTGAGATTTTTATCCGCACCGGGATCAGTAAAGGCTGTGCGCAGGCCTGATGCGGGCCCGGTGCCAGCTGCGCCTGTTTCAGCCAGCGCTCGGCGACCGGCAGGGATAACAGCGCCAGCTGGCCGTCACGCTCCAGTAGCGCCGCATCGGGCGCGATGATGGTCAGCACCCGGCCAAAACTCTGGCTATGGCCCGTTAGCGCAGGCGTAGCAGGAATGACCTCATCCGCTTTTTGCACCGGAGCCGGCGTGTCGAGCAATGTGCGATACACCGCGCCCGCCTGCTTCTGGTAGCCCGGCTGGGCATGAGGATAATTAGCGCCAGACGGCCTGAGGGCTGAGCCGCCAGACGAAAAACGCGGGGCGGCAGGTTCCCGCGCCACAGCGGGTTCAGCAAACTGGTTTCTGCCCGCCGCAACGCGGTTCTCCGGGATCTGACGCGGAGCAGGCACCTCTTCGCTCAACGGCAAGCCCGGCTCGGCC
Source organism: Leclercia adecarboxylata (assembly GCF_023639785.1). Lineage (NCBI taxonomy): Bacteria > Pseudomonadati > Pseudomonadota > Gammaproteobacteria > Enterobacterales > Enterobacteriaceae > Leclercia > Leclercia adecarboxylata. Next base: position 396,923 of record NZ_CP098325.1, on the reverse strand, counting down.
TGCTGCTGCAACACGCTCAGCACGCCCTGGTAGATGAAGTCATGAACCAGCCGCGACTGATGAAAACGCACTTCATGTTTCGCCGGGTGGACGTTGACGTCCACCTGATGCGGGTCGATCTCCAGATACAACACAAAAGCGGGCTGCTCACCCGCACCCAGTTTATCTTCGCACGCCTGGCGGATCGCATGGTTGATGAGACGGTCACGCATCATGCGTCCGTTTACATAGCAATACTGGATCTCGGCAAACGCGGTACTGGTCGCTTTGGGATCAGCTACCCAGCCGCGGAGGGTCAGATCGCCATGCTGCCACTCGATGGCCAGCGCCTGTTCAAGAAACGGGGTTCCGCAGATGGCGCCCAGCCGACGCTCTTTCTGGCCGCCCGGCGCCACGGCGCGATACTGACGCATCATCTTGCCGTTGTGGCTCAAATTGATGGTGACATCGAAGCGTGCCAGGGCAATTCGGCGAATGATCTCGTCTATATGTCCGAATTCGGTTTTTTCGGTGCGCATAAATTTGCGCCGTGCGGGGGTGTTATAGAAGAGATCCAGCACTTCCAGCGTCGTACCCACCGGATGCGCGGCAGGTTTAACCGTCACGTCCATATCCCGGCCTTCGGCATAAGCCTGCCAGGCTTCCTGCTGTTCAGCGGTGCGGGAGGTGAGCGTTAAGCGGGAAACAGAGCTGATACTGGCCAGCGCTTCACCGCGAAAACCGAGGCTTATGATGGCTTCAAGATCGTCGAGTGAGGCAATTTTACTGGTGGCGTGACGAGCCAGCGCCAGCGCCAGCTCCTCTTTTTTGATGCCGCAGCCGTTATCGCGAATTCGAATGAGTTTCGCACCGCCGCGTTCAATATCAATGTCGATGCGGGTTGCCCCTGCATCGAGGCTGTTTTCCACCAGCTCTTTCACTACCGACGCAGGACGTTCCACCACCTCACCGGCGGCGATTTGGTTCGCAAGCTGCGGCGGCAGAACCTGAATCGGCATGAAATCTCCTTAATGGGTCGAGGACGACTCGCCCGGTAACATGGCGGTCTGCCCCGCGCCACCCTGTGGTGCAGACTGGAGCGGATGCGCATCAAAGTACTTACGCAGGCCTTTATAAATCGCTTCGGCAATCTGCTGCTGATAGCTGTCGCTGGCCAGCAGGCGCTCTTCACCGTTATTACTGATGAAGCCCGTTTCCACAAGGATGGACGGAATATCCGGCGAGCGCAGCACACCCAGGCTGGCATGCTCCGGACGGCGCTTATGCAGGGAACCCACGCTTTGCAGCTGGCTCAGGACGTTAGTCGCCACATCATACCCGACGCGCTGGGAATGGCCGAACTGTAAATCCAGCACCGCCTGGCTCAGGTAAGGATCCGCCTGGCTGTTTGCCAGCACATCACCCGCCCCACCCAGCAGCTCTGACTGCTTCTCGTGCTGTTCCAGCCAGCCCGCCATTTCGCTGTTGGCGCGACGGTTGGAAAGCACCCAGACAGAAGCGCCGGTGGCGTCGCGATTCGGTGCTGCATCTGCGTGAACAGAGACCAGGAAATTGGCGTTCTGCTGGCGCGCCACGTCTGAGCGGCCCATGACGGAAATGAAATAGTCGCCGTCGCGGGTCAGGACGCCTTTAAACATCGGGTCATCATTGAGCAGCGTCCGGAGCTTACGGGCAATGGCGATGGTCACGTTCTTCTCACGTGTGCCGCCAGGCCCGATTGCGCCGGGATCCTGCCCGCCATGCCCGGCATCGATAGCGATAATCACCTTCTCACCATTTGAGGGGCGCGCCTGTGCCGCCGGGCGAGTCACCGTGTTGCTGCTGGTGACGCTGGTCATGCGATCGCTGCCGGATTTAAACGGGTTTCTTGCTGGCTCTGAAGGACGTGGCGCAACGACAGGCTGCTCCACCCGCTTCGCCACCACCGGAGGAGGTGGCGGCGGTGGCGGCGCATCGGCGTTGATGGTAAAGACCACCATATAGCTCGCACCGTTCTGTTGCTTCACCGCCCGGGTATTGCCGTTCTGTGTTAAATCGACCACCAGACGCAGGGACTGCGCGTCCTTCGGCGTGCCGGACCGAATGCTGTGCACCAGATTGTTGCCGCTGAACTGAAGCGGCAAACCCTTGATGACGCCGGTCTGTTTAATATCCAGTGCAACGCTGCGCTTATCGATCTGCGAAAATGCATACTCAGGATCGCCCATAAAACTAAAAGTAATTCGGGCCTGATTATCTCCGTTGGAAACCTGAATATCGGACAACGTTGCTGCACCGGCCTGCGCACAAAACAGTACCGCTGCTGCTATCAACCAACCTTTAACGCGATTAATCATCCCGTTATCTCTTAACTTAACCGGCTAAACGCGCCAGTATCGAATTTCCTGATGTGGAGACAGCAGTAACGCGGGCCTCACGCCCTTGTGCCTGATACTCCAGGTGAATTTCAACATCGGGTTCAGGCAAGACGCCAGTCCCCTGCTGCGGCCACTCGACGAGGCAAATGGCATCGTTAGCGAAGTAGTCACGGATCCCCATAAATTCCAGCTCTTCAGGATCTGCGAGGCGATAGAGATCGAAGTGGTACACCATCAGGTTTTCCAGAGTGTAAGGCTCAACCAGGGTGTAGGTTGGGCTTTTCACATTGCCCTGATGCCCCAGCGCCTGCAAGAAGCCCCGGCTAAAGGTGGTCTTACCCGCACCAAGATCGCCATACAGATAGATGACGGTTGCCCCCTCGCAGGCCTGCGCCACGCGCTGGCCGAGATCTAAAGTTGCTTGTTCGTCGGGTAAAGGGATCACTCGATTAATCATGTTCTACGTCAATTATTTTGGGTTAACGACACGCCGCAGCGTGTCAAAAAGATCGGTTGCCAGCATGCCACGCGTGCCGTACTGATCGGCCAGCATATCGGCGGCCAGACCATGCGCGACGCAGCCTGCGCAGGCGGCATCATAAAGCGCCAGTTTTTGTCCGAGCAACGCGCCGATGATACCCGAAAGCACGTCGCCCATTCCGCCGCTCGCCATTCCGGCATTGCCGACATCCACGATGCCAGCCACGCCGCTCTCGCTGGCGACGACAGTACCGGCGCCTTTCAGAACGACAACACCACCGTAACGTTTTACCAGACGTCGGGCAGAATGTAAGCGATCGCTTTCAATTTCTGCAACGCTGCAGTTAAGCAGCCGCGCGGCCTCGCCGGGGTGCGGCGTCAGGATGCGATTGTGACGTTTATCCGGGTTGATTGCCAGAAGGTTGAGCGCGTCAGCGTCCCACAGCATCGCATGCCGGAAGTTTTCGACCTTGCGTAGCGCCTCCTTCCCCCACGACTCCTGGCCCAGACCAGGGCCAATCACCACCACATCCGCCCACTGCAGGCTGTCGTCCAGCGACTTCGGCGTCAGTTCATGCACCATAAGTTCAGGCCGGGCGGTGACGATCGGCGTAATATTTTCGCTGCGCGTCAGCACGCGCACCAGCCCCGCCCCGGTACGCAGCGCCGCTTCGCCGGTCATGCGGATAGCCCCCGCCGTACCACGATCGCCACCGATAATCACCAGCCTGCCGTGATCGCCCTTATGGGATGTGGGGCGGCGCGGAGGAAGCCATTGCGCCAGATGCGCCGCATCAAAGCGCGTGATAGCGGTCTCCTGCCCGGCGAGCCACCCCTCCAGCCCAAGGGCATTATGATGTAACGCGCCGACCACATCGCGCGCTTTACCGGTCAGCAGGCCGGGTTTGAGGGCGATAAACGTCACCGTATGGGCGGCATGAATGACCTCACCTGGCGTGGTGCCCGTCTGGGCTACCAGCCCGGAGGGAATATCCAGCGCCACGACGGGAGCCCTGTGTTGGTTAGCATGGGCGATCAGGACAGCAACCTCATCGCGAGGTGCGCTGCGTAAACCGGTACCCAGCAGGCCGTCGACGATCAGGTCGATGCCTTCTGGCCAGGGCGTATCTGCGGCGTGTATCACCCCCGCCGCATCCAGCCAGGCTTGCCGGGCGTTTGTTGCTTCTTCAGGAAGCGGTTTGTCACTCTCCAGCGCCAGCAGCGTAACGGTAATGCCTGCGGCAAGCGCCAGTCGGGCAACCACATAGCCATCGCCGCCGTTATTGCCATGACCGCACAGGATCAGCCAGTGGCGGGACTGCGGGTATGCGGTGCGGGCAACGGTGAAAGCCGCCTCGCCCGCGCGCTGCATCAGTTCATAAAGGGTTATGCCGAGACTGTCTGCCGCCTCTTTTTCGGCGTGCCGCAGGTCATCTGCGGGCCAGACAGAGTGTGGTATACTTGCGGGGTTTTTCTTCACAGTATGGTCCGTCATGTCACAGCCCCTCGATCTCAATCAGTTAGCGCAAAACATTAAACAGTGGGGCGCTGAGCTTGGTTTTCAACACGTGGGTATCACCGATACCGATCTCTCTGCCAGCGAGCCAAAACTGCAGGCATGGCTGGATAATCAATACCACGGCGAGATGGAGTGGATGGCGCGCCACGGTATGATGCGCGCCCGCCCGCATGAACTGTTGCCAGGAACCCTGCGCGTGATCAGCGTGCGTATGAACTACCTTCCCACCGGAGCCGCTTTTGCCAGTACGCTGAAAAACCCATCGCTGGGCTATGTCAGCCGTTATGCCCTGGGGCGTGATTATCATAAACTGTTGCGTAACCGACTCAAAAAGCTTGGGGAAATGATTCAGGAGCAGTGCGCCACGCTGAATTTTAGACCCTTTGTCGATTCTGCGCCTGTTCTTGAGCGTCCGCTGGCTGAAAAAGCCGGGCTCGGCTGGACAGGTAAGCACTCACTTATCCTGAGCCGCGACGCTGGCTCTTTCTTTTTCCTTGGCGAGTTACTGATTGATATCCCTTTACCGGTGGATAAACCGGTCGAAGAAGGCTGTGGCCGCTGCGTGGCCTGTATGACTATCTGCCCCACCGGGGCCATTGTCGAGCCTTATACCGTCGATGCCCGCCGCTGCATCTCGTACCTGACCATTGAACTTGAAGGGGCGATCCCGGAAGAGTTTCGTCCGTTGATCGGCAATCGCATCTACGGTTGCGATGACTGTCAGCTGATTTGCCCGTGGAACCGTTATTCGCAGTTAACGGAAGAGGACGACTTCAGCCCCCGCAAGGCATTGCACGCGCCGCCGCTTATCGAACTGTTCGCCTGGAGCGAGGCCTGGTTCCTGAAAGTGACAGAAGGATCGGCGATTCGCCGTATCGGCCACCTGCGCTGGCTGCGTAATATCGCCGTCGCGCTGGGCAATGCCCCCTGGGATGAGGCTAACCTTAAGGCGCTGGAAAGTCGCCGGGGTGAGCACCCACTTCTTGATGAGCACATAGAGTGGGCGATTGCGCAGCAAATAGACAAGCGAAACGCCTGTGTGGTGGAGGTACAATTACCGCAGAAAATCAGGCTGGTACGCGTGATCGAAAAAGGGCTTCCACGCGATGCATGATGTTTCCACAGCCTGTGAATAAAAATCAAAAGCCAGAAGTACTCTGGGTGCGGCCACAGGTCAAGTGATCGGCTTAACAATTTGAAATGATATTTTCTTTATAATTTTCAGGCTATTAAGAAGTTACTATTCATCAGGCGAAGTATTCTGATAGTAGTCAGAAAAAGATAAAGCTGTGGATAAGTCTGTTAAGAAGAGTTTGTCAGAAATGAAACAAATCATCCCCGGCGGGGCTTTCCGCTGTGGATATCTGGAGGAGGAGATAAAATTTGGAGCGGGAAACGAGACTCGAACTCGCGACCCCGACCTTGGCAAGGTCGTGCTCTACCAACTGAGCTATTCCCGCTTGGGTGGTGTTACTGCTTTGCAAACAAATTTTGGAGCGGGAAACGAGACTCGAACTCGCGACCCCGACCTTGGCAAGGTCGTGCTCTACCAACTGAGCTATTCCCGCTTAATCTTCGTCTTTCAAGCCGCCACTGCGTGGCTGCCCTCACTCACCTTAGTCACTTACTTGAGTAAGCTCCTAAGAATTCGTTCAGTTGCGCCTTGTTGCAACTTGAAATCCTGCGATTGGTGGTCTTACTTCTTTGCGAATAAATTTTGGAGCGGGAAACGAGACTCGAACTCGCGACCCCGACCTTGGCAAGGTCGTGCTCTACCAACTGAGCTATTCCCGCAAATTTATTGCTGTCGTAACGATGAATTCTCTGTCGTTACGGGAGGCGCATTATACGAGAAATCTTTTCTCCTGCAACCCCCTCAAAAGCGTTTTTTTATAAATTTAGTTCAAGTGCTGCAATATCCATCACATTGCGCAAATTTAGAGCGTCATTGCCCGGCAAGCGCGGTGCTGCCGGGAATACCGCTTATAAATTAATAAAATGTTCGCGGTAGTAAGCCAGCTCGGCTACCGACTCCCGGATGTCGTCCATGGCCTGATGAGTGCCCTGCTTCTTAAAGCCGTCGAGGATTTCGGGTTTCCAGCGACGCGCCAGCTCTTTCAGGGTGCTGACATCCAGATAACGGTAGTGGAAATAAGCTTCCAGCTCCGGCATATACTTAAACAGGAAGCGGCGATCCTGGCCGATGCTGTTGCCACAAATCGGCGACTTGCCCTGCGGCACCCACTGTTTCAGAAATTCGATTGTCGCCAGCTCAGCATCGCGGTCGCCCTGAGTGCTGGCTTTCACGCGATCCACCAGCCCGCTGCCGGTGTGAGTGCGCACGTTCCAGTCATCCATCAGCGCCAGCTGTTCGTCAGACTGGTGTACGGCAATGGTAGGCCCTTCCGCCAGGATATTCAGGTTTGCGTCGGTCACCAGCGTGGCGATCTCAATAATGCGATCGCGCTCGGGATCCAGTCCGGTCATCTCCAGATCGATCCAAATCAGATTGTTTTCATCTGCACTCATGTTATTTTCCACCCTTCTCGCATAACCGGCCGTGGCAGGTTAACTAGTATTAATTAGTGTGTATCATAGAGGTTTTGCCCAATATGGGCGACCAGGAGCCAGCACGATTGAGTAAAAATAAACTCTCCAAAGGGCAGCAGCGCCGCGTAAAAGCCAATCACCAGCGCCGCCTTAAAACCACTTCGGAGAAGGTCGACTACGACGACAACCTGTTTGGCGAGCCCGCGGAAGGCATCGTGATTAGCCGCTTCGGTATGCATGCCGACGTGGAGTCTGCCGATGGCGACGTTCACCGCTGTAATATTCGCCGCACCATCCGCTCGCTGGTCACCGGTGATCGCGTGGTATGGCGCCCGGGTAAAACTGCCGCAGAAGGCGTAGCGGTGAAAGGCATCGTCGAAGCCGTACATGAACGTACGTCGGTATTAACGCGTCCTGACTTTTACGATGGCGTAAAACCGATTGCTGCCAATATCGATCAGATCGTGATTGTCTCTGCCATTCTGCCGGAACTGTCGCTGAACATTATCGACCGCTATCTCGTCGCGTGTGAAACCCTGCAGGTTGAACCGCTGATCGTGCTGAACAAGATTGATTTGCTCGACGACGAAGGCATGAAATTTGTGAACGAGCAGATGGATATCTATCGCGAGATTGGCTATCGCGTGCTGATGGTTTCAAGCCGTACGCAGGATGGCCTGAAGCCGCTCGAAGAGGCGTTGACCGATCGCATCAGCATTTTCGCCGGCCAGTCCGGGGTGGGCAAATCCAGCCTGCTGAATAATTTGCTCGGCTTGCAACAAGAGATCCTGACCAACGATGTCTCTGATAATTCGGGGCTGGGTCAGCACACCACCACCGCCTCACGTCTGTATCACTTCCCGCATGGCGGCGATGTCATCGACTCCCCGGGAGTACGTGAATTTGGTCTGTGGCATCTCGAACCCGATCAAATATTTAACGGCTTTGTCGAATTTCTCGACTATTTAGGCGCGTGTAAATACCGCGACTGTAAGCACGATAACGACCCTGGTTGCGCCATTCGTGCCGCGGTTGAAAAGGGTGACATTGCGGAAACCCGTTTTGCAAACTATCACCATATTCTTGAAAGCATGGCGCAGGTAAAAACGCGTAAAAGCTTTTCTGAATCTGATGACTGACAACTAAGCTAAGCGTCGCTAAAATCGTCCCCTTTTTTCAGGTTCCGGCTGTCTGACGGCCGGATCAGGAACGACAAAACAATGGCCTGGAGGCTACCTTGTTAAACTCATTTAAACTTTCGCTTCAATACATTCTGCCGAAACTGTGGCTCACTCGCCTGGCGGGCTGGGGCGCGAGCAAACGAGCGGGCTGGCTGACGAAGCTGGTAATCGATCTGTTCGTCAAATACTACAAGGTCGATATGAAGGAAGCGCAGAAGCCGGATACAGCCAGCTACCGCACCTTCAATGATTTCTTTGTCCGCCCACTGCGCGACGAAGTGCGCCCCCTGAATACTGACCCGAACGTGCTGGTGATGCCTGCCGACGGCGTGATCAGCCAGCTGGGCGCTATCGAAAACGACAAGATTTTGCAGGCCAAAGGCCACAACTACAGCCTCGAAGCCCTGCTGGCAGGTAACTACATCATGGCGGATCTGTTCCGCAACGGGTCGTTTGCCACCACCTACCTGTCGCCGCGCGACTATCACCGCGTGCATATGCCGTGCAACGGCATCCTGCGTGAAATGATCTACGTACCGGGCGATCTGTTCTCGGTTAACCACCTGACGGCGCAAAACGTGCCGAACCTGTTTGCCCGCAACGAGCGTGTGATCTGCCTGTTCGACACCGAGTTTGGCCCGATGGCGCAGATTCTGGTGGGTGCGACCATTGTTGGCAGCATTGAAACGGTCTGGGCTGGCACCATTACGCCGCCGCGTGAAGGCGTGATCAAACGCTGGACGTGGCCTGCGGGCGAAAGCGAAGGCTCCGTGGCGCTGCTGAAAGGCCAGGAGATGGGACGCTTCAAGCTCGGCTCTACCGTTATTAACCTCTTTGCCCCGGGTAAAGTGCAGCTGGTAGAGCAGCTCGAAAGCCTGTCCGTGACCAAACTCGGCCAGCCGCTGGCAGTGTCGACGGAGCCCTTCGTAACAACGGATGCAGAGCCTGCGCCGCTGCCAGAAGAAGAAATTGCCGCCGAACTCGAAGCCAGCCCACTGGTTGACGACAAGAAAGACGAAAGCTAAGTAAAGGTAAACTGACGTGCGCCTGATTATCACTTTTCTGATGGCCTGGTGCCTCAGCATGGGGGCGTACGCAGCGACGGCCCCTGATACCAAACAAATCACGCAAGAACTGGAGCAGGCGAAGGCGGCAAAACCCGCTCAGCCGGAAGCCGTCGAGGCGCTCCAGGCTGCGCTGAATGCCCTTGAGGAGCGTAAAGGTTCCCTTGAGCGCGCCACGCAGTATCAGCAAGTTATCGATAACTTCCCCAAACTTTCACAAACCCTGCGCACGCAGCTGAGCGATATTCGTGAAGAGCCGCGTCAGGTACCTGCGGGACTGACCTCAGATGCGCTCAATCAGGAGATCCTGCAGGTCAGCAGCCAGTTACTGGAAAAAACCCGCCAGGCGCAGCAGGAGCAGGAGCGTGCCCGTGATATCGCTGACTCCCTGAGCCAGCTGCCCCAGCAACAAACCGATGCCCGCCGGCAGCTCAATGAGGTTGAGCGCCGGGCCGGGGCGCAAACCGGCAATACTCCTCTTAACCAGGCGCAGAGTCTGGGTATGCAGGCAGAATCCGCCAGGTTAAAAGCCCTGGTGGATGAGCTGGAGCTGGCGCAACTGTCGGCCAATAATCGCCAGGAGCTGGCGCGTATGCGCTCTGAGCTGGCGAAGAAGCAGGGTGAGCAGCTGGATGCCTATCTTCAGGCGCTACGCAATCAGTTGAACAGCCAGCGCCAGCGCGAAGCAGAACGGGCGCTGGAAAGCACCGAGCTGCTGGCGGAAAACAGCGAGAACCTGCCGGCTGGCATCGTTGAGCAGTTCAAGGTTAACCGTGAGCTTTCGGCCGCGCTTAACCAGCAGGCGCAGCGTATGGATCTGGTGGCCTCGCAGCAGCGCCAGGCAACAAATCAGACCCTGCAGGTGCGCCAGGCGCTGAACACCCTGCGGGAACAGTCTCAGTGGCTGGGTTCATCGAATCTGCTCGGTGAAGCCCTGCGTGCTCAGGTGGCTCGTCTGCCCGAGATGCCCAAACCTCAGCAGCTCGACACCGAAATGGCGCAGCTTCGCGTACAGCGTCTGCGCTTTGAAGATCAGTTGAACAAGCAGCCGCAACTGCGCCAGATCCACCAGCCGGACGGCAAACCCCTTACCGCCGAGCAAAACCGGATCCTGGAAGCGCAACTGAGAACGCAGCGTGAGCTACTGAACTCCCTGCTGCAGGGCGGCGATACCCTGCTGCTCGAGTTAACCAAACTGAAGGTATCGAACAGCCAGCTGGAAGATGCACTAAAAGAGGTTAACGAAGCCACTCACCGCTATCTGTTCTGGACGTCGGATGTACGGCCGGTCTCCTTCTCCTGGCCAATTGATATTGTTCAGGATCTGCGGCGTTTGATTTCCCTGGATACCTTTAGCCAGCTCGGCAAAGCCAGCATCATGATGCTTACCAACAAGGAGACGATTTTCCCGCTGTTGGGGGCGCTGATTCTGGTTGGATTCAGCATTTACTCGCGCCGCCACTTCACCCGTTTCCTCGATCGCTCCAGCGCGCGCGTCGGCAAAGTGACGCAGGACCATTTCTGGCTCACGCTGCGCACGGTCTTCTGGTCGATTCTGGTCGCCTCCCCGCTGCCGGTCCTGTGGATGACGCTGGGTTATGGTCTGCGCGAAGCCTGGCCTTATCCGCTGGCGGTGGCTATCGGTGCCGGGGTGACGGCCACCGTGCCGCTGCTGTGGGTGGTGATGATCTGCGCCACCTTCGCCCGTCCTAATGGACTCTTTGTCGCGCACTTTGGCTGGCCACGTAATCGCGTGGCGCGCGCCATGCGCTACTACCTGATGAGCATCGGGCTTATCGTGCCGCTGATTATGGCCCTGATCATGTTTGATAATCTCAACGATCGGGAGTTTTCCGGCTCGCTGGGTCGTCTGTGCTTTATGCTGATTTGCGGTGCGCTGGCGGTGGTTACGCTGAGCCTGAAGAAGGCAGGGATACCGCTCTATCTCGACAAAGAGGGCAGCGGCGATAACATGATTAACCGCATGCTGTGGAACCTGCTGCTCAGCGCTCCGCTGGCGGCAATTCTCGCGGCAGCCGTCGGCTATCTGGCGACCGCTCAGGCGCTGCTGGCACGCCTTGAGACGTCGGTGGCGATCTGGTTCCTGCTGCTGGTGGTCTACCACGTGATTCGCCGCTGGATGCTGATTCAACGCCGTCGTCTGGCCTTCGACCGGGCGAAGAACCGCCGGGCCGAAATTCTCGCCCAGCGTGCGCGTGGTGAAGAGGAGCCGGCCCATACGCTCAGCACCGAAGGCGCGATAGAGGTCGATGAAACCGAGCTGGATCTGGATGCCATCAGTACCCAGTCACTGCGCCTGGTGCGCTCCATCCTGATGCTGATCGCCCTGCTCTCCGTGATCGTGCTGTGGTCGGAAATTCACTCGGCGTTTGGCTTCCTTGAGAACATTACCCTCTGGGATGTGACCTCGACGGTGCAGGGCGTGGAGAGCCTGGAGCCAATAACGCTCGGCGCGGTGCTGATTGCCATTCTGGTGTTCATCATCACCACTCAACTGATCCGTAACTTCCCGGCCCTGCTGGAGCTGGCGCTGTTACAGCACCTGGATTTAACGCCCGGTACCGGATACGCCATCACCACCATCACCAAATACCTGTTGATGCTGTTTGGCGGGCTGGTGGGCTTCTCGATGATCGGGATTGAGTGGTCGAAGCTGCAATGGCTGGTTGCCGCTCTGGGTGTCGGGCTCGGGTTTGGTCTGCAGGAGATCTTCGCCAACTTTATCTCTGGCCTGATTATCCTGTTTGAAAAGCCGATCCGTATTGGCGATACCGTGACAATTCGCGATCTGACCGGCAGCATCTCCAAAATCAACACCCGTGCCACCACCATCAGCGACTGGGACCGTAAAGAGATCATCGTCCCTAATAAAGCCTTTATCACCGAGCAGTTTATTAACTGGTCGCTGTCGGACTCCGTCACGCGTGTGGTCCTGACCGTACCAGCCCCATCGGATGCCAATAGCGAAGAGGTAACGCAGATCCTCTACACGGCGGCCGAGCGCTGCTCGCTGGTGATCAGCACGCCAGAGCCGGAAGTGTTCCTGGTGGATTTACAGCAGGGGATCCAGATTTTCGAACTGCGTATTTACGCTGCGGAAATGGGCCATCGTATGCCGCTGCGCCACGAAATCCACCAGCTGATTCTGGCGGGCTTCCGTGAACACGGTATCGACTTGCCGTTCCCACCGTTCCAGATGCGTCTGGAAAGTCTGGACGGTCGTAAGACGGGAAGAACGTTAACGTCGGCGGCGAAGGCGCGCCCGGCGGGGAGTCTGTAAGTCAGCATGCCCGGCGGCGCTACGCTTGCACGGGCCTACATGCTTCGTAGGCCGGGTTAGCGCAGCGCCACCCGGCGTGCAGTCAGGCGCGGTCTACGGTAAAGGCAATCACATCACCCAGCTGCGCGGCGCCCAGCGCCAGCATCACCAGACGATCGACACCCAGCGCCACGCCGGAGCAGTCCGGCAGGCCGGCTTTTAACGCGTCCAGCAAATTGTGGTCGATAGGCTGCTGCGGCAGGCCGCGCGTGGCGCGCTTGCGGTTATCCTGATCAAAACGCTGCTGCTGTTCACGGGCATCGGTCAGCTCATGGAAACCATTCGCCAGTTCAATACCTTTAAAGTACACCTCGAAACGCTCCGCCACGCGGTGGTCTTCCGTGCTGATCTGCGCCAGGGACGCCTGGCTTGCCGGGAAGTGATAGACGAAGGTCGGGCGATCTTTGCCAATCTGCGGCTCAACGCCAAAGGTAAAGAGCATCGTCAGCAGCGTGTCGCGATCCTCTTCGGTATCGGCGATATTGCTGAGATCCAACTTCGCTGCCGCTTCACGCAGTTGGGTTTTGTCAGCAGAGAGCGGGTCAATCTCCAGATAACGCTGGAAAGCCTGCTGATAAGAGAGCGTCTCGGCTTCCGGGCACTCCAGTACCTGCTGCAGCAGATCGTCCACCTCATTCATCAGGCGATACATATCATAATGCGGGCGGTACCACTCCAGCATGGTGAATTCCGGGTTGTGATGTCGTCCCATCTCTTCGTTGCGGAAGCTGCGGCACAGCTGATAAACCGGGCCACACCCCGCCGCCAGCAGGCGCTTCATGTGGTATTCCGGGCTGGTCATCAGGTAGAGATTCATCCCCTGGGAGTGACCGGGACCAACAAAACGGGTTTCAAACGGCACCAGATGAATATCGGTCACCGTCGCCTGACTCATGCAGGGCGTTTCCACCTCCAGCACACCGCGGTCGGCAAAGAAGCGGCGGATCTCCGCCATAATTGCTGCGCGTTTTAACAGATTGGGGATGGATGCGCTCGGCTGCCAGGTGGCCGTTTCGCTCATGAGAATTTCTCCGATTTCAGACAAGGGGACGAAGTCTACTCGTAACCCATGGCAGAGACAAATTTTGCCCAGTGAATTTTGTGGTTTTCATAATCTTCAATAATAACGTGACGCAATTCATCAATTGCAATGATAAATGGAGGGAAATAACCGCAAAAAAATCGAACACGTCAAATTTCCCTTCCTTTCCTACGGCTATACTGCGTTACCCATAAAGGAGCAGTGGAATCGCTTTCGCATTTGCCCTCCCGGGCCGTGCACTACCTTAGGTAGTTAAGATGCGAAATATCAAAAATCTGGAGGAATGTCGTGCATACCTATCAAGCCGATCTTGCCATTATTGGCGCTGGCGGAGCGGGATTACGCGCAGCGATAGCTGCAGCCCAGGCTAATCCAAACGCTAAAATCGCCCTGATTTCAAAAGTATACCCTATGCGCAGCCATACGGTTGCCGCCGAGGGGGGATCCGCCGCCGTGGCGCAGGATCATGACAGCTTTGATTATCATTTTCACGACACAGTGGCCGGCGGTGACTGGCTGTGCGAACAGGATGTCGTCGATTATTTCGTCCATCATTGCCCGACGGAAATGACCCAACTGGAGCAGTGGGGCTGCCCGTGGAGCCGCCGGGACGATGGTAGCGTCAACGTGCGTCGTTTCGGCGGCATGAAAATTGAACGCACCTGGTTTGCCGCCGATAAGACCGGCTTCCATATGCTTCATACCCTGTTCCAGACTTCACTGCAGTTCCCCCAGATCCAGCGCTTCGACGAACATTTCGTCCTCGACATCCTGGTTGATGACGGTCAGGCTCGCGGCCTGGTAGCGATGAACATGATGGAAGGTACGCTGGTCCAGATCCGCGCCAATGCAGTGGTGATGGCGACCGGCGGGGCCGGACGCGTCTACCGCTACAACACCAACGGCGGCATCGTGACGGGCGACGGCATGGGCATGGCGCTGCAGCACGGCGTTCCGCTGCGTGACATGGAGTTTGTGCAGTATCACCCCACCGGTCTGCCGGGTTCCGGCATTCTGATGACGGAAGGCTGTCGCGGTGAAGGCGGTATTCTGGTGAATAAAAATGGCTACCGCTATCTGCAGGATTACGGAATGGGCCCGGAAACCCCGCTCGGCGAGCCGAAGAACAAATACATGGAGCTTGGCCCACGCGATAAAGTGTCTCAGGCCTTCTGGCATGAGTGGCGCAAAGGCAACACTATCCCAACCCCGCGCGGCGATGTGGTCTATCTCGATCTACGCCACCTGGGTGAGAAAAAGCTGCTGGAGCGCCTGCCGTTTATCTGTGAACTGTCCAAAGCCTATGTTGGCGTCGATCCGGTTAAAGAGCCGATTCCAGTGCGTCCAACCGCACACTACACCATGGGCGGTATCGAAACCGATCAACAGTGTGAAACCCGAATTCAGGGCCTGTTTGCAGTGGGCGAATGTTCATCCGTCGGCTTGCACGGGGCTAACCGTCTGGGCTCAAACTCGCTGGCAGAACTGGTGGTGTTTGGCCGTCTGGCCGGTGAGCAGGCCATGGCGCGCGCTGCTGCTGCTGGCGTAGCTAACGGTGCCGCCCTGGATGCGCAGGCAGCAGATGTTGAGCAGCGTCTGAAAAAGCTGGTTAATCAGGAAGGCAGTGAAAACTGGGCGAAGATCCGTGATGAGATGGGCCTTTCCATGGAAGAAGGCTGCGGAATTTACCGTACGCCGGAGCTGATGCAGAAAACCATTGATAAACTGGCTGAGCTGCAGGAGCGTTTCAAACGTGTGCGTGTCACAGACACTTCCAGCGTATTCAACACCGATCTGCTCTACACCATCGAGCTGGGCCACGGTCTGAATGTTGCCGAATGTATGGCGCACTCCGCCCTGGCGCGTAAAGAGTCACGCGGCGCGCATCAGCGTCTGGACGAAGGCTGCACCGAGCGTGACGACGTTAACTTCCTCAAGCACACCCTCGCTTATCGCGACGCAGACGGCACTACCCGTCTGGACTACAGCGACGTGAAGATCACCACGCTGCCACCGGCCAAACGCGTTTACGGTGCAGAAGCGGAAGCAGCCGATAAGAAGGAGACGGCGAATGGCTGAGATGCAAACCCTGAAAGTTGAAGTGGTGCGCTATAACCCGGAAGTGGACAGCGCCCCGCACAGTGCTTTCTATGAAGTGCCTTACGATGAACAGACCTCCCTGCTGGATGCGCTGGGATACATCAAAGATAACCTGGCGCCGGACCTGAGCTACCGCTGGTCCTGCCGTATGGCGATTTGCGGCTCCTGCGGCATGATGGTCAATAAGGTGCCAAAGCTGGCCTGTAAAACGTTCCTGCGTGAATACCCGAAGGGGATGAAAGTCGAAGCTCTGGCCAACTTCCCGATTGAGCGCGATCTGGTGGTCGACATGACCCACTTTATCGAAAGCCTGGAGGCCATTAAGCCGTACATCATTGGTAACCCACGCACGCCGGAGCAAGGGCCTAACAAGCAGACCCCGGCGCAGATGGCCAAGTATCACCAGTTCTCCGGCTGTATTAACTGCGGCCTGTGCTATGCCGCCTGCCCGCAGTTTGGTCTGAATCCGGAATTTATCGGGCCGGCAGCCATTACTCTGGCGCATCGCTACAACGAAGACAGCCGCGATCGGGGTAAGAAAGAACGTATGGCGCAGCTGAACGGTCAGAACGGCGTATGGACCTGTACCTTTGTCGGCTACTGCTCGGAAGTGTGTCCGAAGCACGTCGACCCGGCCGCCGCGATCCAGCAGGGTAAAGTGGAAAGCTCGAAAGACTTTCTTATCGCCACCCTGAAACCACGCTAAGGAGTGCATGATGACGACTAAACGCAAAGCCTATGTACGGCCGATGCCGTCCACCTGGTGGAAAAATCTGCCGTTTTATCGCTTCTATATGCTGCGTGAAGGCACGGCAGTGCCGGCGGTATGGTTCAGTATTGAACTGATGTACGGCCTGTTTGCCCTGAAACACGGCCCGGAAACCTGGGCTGGTTATGTCGGGTTCCTGCAGAACCCGATTGTGGTGATCCTGAACATCATCGTGCTGGCAGCGGCGCTGTTGCATACCAAAACCTGGTTTGAACTGGCGCCAAAAGCGGCAAATATCATCGTGAAAAACGAAAAACTTGGGCCAGAGCCAATTATCAAAGGACTCTGGGTGTTAACTGCGGTGGTGACCGTGGTCATTCTCGGTGTAGCCCTGTTCTGGTAAGGAGACCACAGTGATTAATCCAAATCCAAAACGTTCTGATGAGCCCGTCTTCTGGGGTCTCTTTGGGGCTGGCGGCATGTGGTGCGCCATTATCGCGCCGGTCATTATTCTGCTGGTGGGAATTATGCTGCCGCTGGGGCTCTACCCTGGTGATGCGCTGAGCTACGAGCGGGTGCTGGCCTTTGCCCACAGCTTCATTGGCCGCGTATTCATTTTCCTGATGATTGTTCTGCCACTGTGGTGCGGTTTGCACCGTATCCATCACGCCATGCATGACCTGAAGATCCACGTTCCTAACGGTAAATGGGTGTTCTATGGCCTGGCGGCTATCCTAAGCGTGGTTACGCTGGTTGCCGTCGTCTTTATGTAGCCGTTCCTTGCTCTCCCGCCTGCCGGTGGGAGAGCAAAATTCCTGACAGGTTCTACACTTAACAAAAATCCTGTAAGGATACTTCTATGCGCATCCTGCCTGTCATCGCCGCAGTTACCGTTGCGTTCCTGGTCGTCGCCTGCAGTTCCCCTACCCCTCCCCGGGGCGTGACTGTCGTCCATCCCTTCGACGTCCAGCGATATTTGGGCTCCTGGTATGAAATTGCCCGCTTTGACCACCGTTTTGAACGTGGCCTGGAGAAAGTGACGGCGAATTATAGCCTGATGAACGACGGTGGAATTCAGGTTATCAACCGGGGCTATAATCCTGAACGCGGTATGTGGCAAAAGGTGACGGGCAAAGCGTATTTTACCGGCGCATCTGATACTGCGGCCCTGAAAGTCTCATTCATTGGCCCCTTCTATGGCGGCTATAACGTGATTGGACTGGATAGAGATTACCGACATGCGCTGGTGTGCGGGCCAGATCGTGATTATCTGTGGATCCTTTCCCGCACACCGACGATTTCAGATGAGATGAAACAAAGGTTACTGAATTCCGCAACGCGTCAGGGATTTGATGTCAGTAAGCTCATCTGGGTTGAGCAGCCCCATTAATGCGTGCTGAGCTTCAGGCCGATAATACCGGCAACAATCAATGCGAGACTGGCAATACGCGCCAGGCTCGCAGATTCACCCAGCAGTAAAATCCCGGTAATGGCCGCACCTACCGCACCAATCCCCGTCCATACCGCATATGCTGTCCCTACAGGTAGCGAACGCATGGCCCACGAGAGCAGCACAATGCTCACAATCATTGCGGAAACGGTAATAATGCTGGGCGTGAGGCGCGTAAAGCCGTGGGTGTATTTCAGGCCAATGGCCCATACAACTTCGAGTAAACCTGCAATAAAAAGTATGATCCAGGGCATATCAGGCTCCTTAACTTAAATAACAGTCTGGGGCCGTCCCCGATGAGAGAAAAGCTTACAGGTCGTCCTGCAAGATATATGAATTTCATATTGTGAAGAGCATGAACTTTTTTTTCAACTTGTTTGTTTGAGGCCCAGTTATGTCACTGAAGCCAAGAATTAGACGCAATTAGGAGCGAAATTCAGTCATTTATTACTCATCCGACTTCTTTATGATGAGGCACTTCCTGATAGCAGGAAGCGACTACACTTTGCCGATTGCGAAATAACATGTTCAAAATTCTCTTGATTGACCGGTGTCATTACACCCGTATGGGCCTGGAAATGTGGATCAATCATTCAGGGCTTTTTCCTTCACCAGTGCTGGTGACGGGCCTTAATAACCTCTTCCTTGCCAGAGAGCATATCCTGCAGTGGAAACCGGCGTTGGTTATCGCGGATTTTCAGGGATTCACCGCCGACACCCAACAGTTCTCTTCAGTGATGAATGCCAGTGAGACCGTACCTTTCATTTTGCTCCATTCGGATGAGCCCCCTGACATGACAGCCTTTACTGGCACATTTGCTTTAGGCCCATCGTTACCCAAAACGACACCGCTGAAGGCACTGGCAAAAGTGATTAATGAGACGCTGGCAGCACAGGAGTGCAATGAATCCGGGCCTGCCGCTACAACACTATTGACACGTCAGGAGGAGAAAGTGTTAACGCTCTGGATGGATGGGGCCAGCAATCAGAAAATTGCCAGCAAGCTGAGTATTCATGGAAAAACGGTGTATACCTACAAGCGCAATATCAGGATGAAATTGCATATGGATACCCGTTACTCGCCGTTTCTGTCACTGCCCTGAGCGTTAAACTGAGGGTACGGCGATTCGATATTCAGCACCGTACCGCCCAAATTACGCCTGTGCTTTAGTTCTGAGCTTTAGTTGCTGCGCCAGAAATTGCGCTGCCGCCCTGAGAGATATCCTCACCAACACCACGAGTAGTGTTACAGGCGGTTAAAACTGATGAAAGCACCAGGACAGAAAAGATCGCTACACATGTTTTCTTAAGCATAATGTCTTCCTTTTTTAGGCAAAGTTATTGTGTACAGCAACATAAGCATAGCCAGGATCCCGGCGAGTGACGGAAAAGGAAGAATTTTTAGGAAAAGTAGAAAATATCAGGAGGCGGCGTGCGAAATAGCGTTACCCAGGCTTTTGATATCTTCCCCGACACCACGAGCAGTGTTGCAGCCGGAAAGCAGAGCGCTGGCAATAATCGTCATCAGGATAATTTTGAGTGTGCGCGGCATCTTCCATGACCCTTCTTTAGAATGGTAAGGCGCAGCGACTGCTGCGCCCGGCATCCCGAAATGAATTACTTCACGCGAGAAACGTATTCACCAGAGCGGGTGTCAACTTTGATCACTTCGCCAGTCTGGACGAACAGTGGAACTTTAACCACGGCACCGGTAGACAGCTTAGCTGGCTTGCCGCCAGTACCTGCGGTGTCACCCTTGAGACCTGGATCGGTTTCAACGATTTCCAGCTCAACGAAGTTTGGCGGGGTCACAGCGATAGGCTGGCCGTTCCACAGCGTCACGATGCACTCAGCCTGATCCAGCAGCCATTTAGCGCTGTCACCGACCGCTTTCTCATCAGCAGAGAGCTGTTCGAAAGTAGAGTTGTTCATGAAGTGATAGAATTCACCATCGTTGTACAGGTAGGTGAGGTTCATATCCACTACGTCTGCGCCTTCAGCGGAGTCGGTGGATTTGAAGGTTTTCTCAACACGAGTACCGGTCAGCAGGCGGCGCAGCTTTACGCGTGCGAAAGCCTGGCCTTTGCCTGGTTTCACGAATTCACTGGCTTCAACCGCGTAAGGTTCGCCGTCCATCATGATTTTAAGACCGGCACGAAAATCGTTGCTATAGTAAGTCGCCATAAGGCCCTCTGAAATTGTTAACTGGTAGCTAAGCCACAAAATGGCGCATATTGTAACCCTAAACACCCCATCCAGAGAAGATTGGTTATTGCAACTTGCAGATGTAATCACCAGTCCGGATGAACTGCTGCGTCTTTTAAATCTGGACGCTAACGAAAAACTCCTGGCTGGCCGTGATGCGAAGCGCCTGTTTGCGCTCCGTGTTCCGCGCGCTTTTGTTGCCCGAATGGAGAAAGGTAACCCTGACGATCCACTCTTAAAACAGGTGCTTACTGCACAAGAAGAGTTTATCGCCGCCCCTGGCTTCAGCACCGATCCCCTGGAAGAGCAGAACAGCGTAGTGCCCGGTTTGCTGCACAAGTACCGAAACCGCGCCTTATTACTGGTAAAGGGCGGTTGTGCGGTAAATTGCCGATATTGCTTCCGTCGTCACTTCCCCTATGCCGATAATCAGGGGAACAAACGTAACTGGCGGGCTGCACTCGATTACATCACCGCCCACCCGGAACTGGATGAGATTATCTTCTCGGGTGGCGATCCGCTGATGGCGAAAGATCACGAGCTGGACTGGCTGATCGCTCAGTTGGAAGTTATCCCACATATTAAACGGTTACGCATTCACAGCCGTTTACCTATTGTTATCCCGGCGCGTATTACAGATGAATTGGCCCAGCGACTGGCGCGTTCTTCACTGCAAATCTTGTTGGTGAACCATATTAATCACGCCAACGAAATTGACGAATCATTCCGCCAGGCAATGTTAAGACTACGTCAGGCTGGCGTTACCCTGCTTAATCAAAGCGTACTGTTGCGAGACGTAAATGATAATGCCCATACCCTGGCCAGACTGAGTAATGCCCTGTTCGACGCCGGCGTAATGCCATACTACATTCACGTACTTGATAAAGTGCAGGGAGCCGCACATTTCATGGTGAATGATGACGAAGCTCGCAAAATTATGCGTGAGTTGTTAACTCTCGTTTCGGGCTATATGGTACCAAAACTGGCACGTGAAATTAGCGGAGAACCCAGTAAGACGCCAATAGATTTGGGTTTGCAACAATCCTGAGAAACGTTGCCTGGCCCATAGAACCAGGCAACCATAATGCTTTTAGTTCCAATGCTATGCGAACAACACTATCTGTTTAGATAGCCAGAAATAAGTGAAATGAGTTCTAAAATGATAAAAAGAATGATGAGCACTATGAACCACTTCGGCATTTTCGATTCCCGGCCCATTGACTGAAGAAAGGCGTTCATTAAGTTAAAACCACGCGCTTTATACGCCACGTTAGGCAAGGGAGAAGACTGTCTATCATTCGTTATATTAGCTTCAGCCCCTTCCCCTACAAGACTATTTTTATCTTCTATTGGTTGAATACGAGTATCAGTAGCAAGCATAAATCCTTTACGGCGAACAGTAACAATTATATCTTCCGTTAAACCTACCTTTTTTAGCGACTTCCTTAATAGTGAGATATTTTGGTAAAACGTATTTTGTGATACTACGATCCCTCGTACCTGCCAGACCTGCTCCAGAAAGCTTTCTCTGGAAACAACCTCACCTCTTTTATCAATTAAAAGCTGCAAACAACGCGCAGTTGGTGTGTTAAGTATGATGCCTTCGTCGGGACCATCAAGGGCCTTTACTTGACAAGAATTCACATCAAAAATAATTTCATCATTAATTATAAAAAAATCGAATTCCATTGTTCGTAAAATTTCCTTATACGCTCAAAGGGTTAGACACTGCTACTCATCCTGAGTAACACGAAGCATTGTAATTCATATAAATAATCATCAAATAGGTTATTCATATGATTTATATTATGTGCGCAATATAGATATTATTATATGAGAAGATATCTTAAAAAGCACGTTTATGGCATTCAAAACATATGCAGGATCAACAAAATCACACAATTTAAACTTAATTAAAAATAAACCCCCTCTTAAGCAATCACCAGGATTGCTTCACAAAATGATTTGGCTTTTTTTACTGTGTTTAAAAATATTAGACAAATGATTTAATTGATTCGCTATTTATTGCCCCTTCGACGGAAAGATCACACCCACAAACGAAAGTGAAGCCTTACAGTTCATACATAAAATATTTTTTCACGCTTTTTTAACAAATCCATAAGCCTTTCATATTCAAAGCATATCTATCAAAAATAGCATTCTCCACGCTTATAGAAAGAAAAAACACATTTCTAAACCAAATTATATTACAAAAACCAGCGAACTAAAAAGTCACATAAAGAAAGAAATATAAAAAACAATGCAGATATTGTTCATGATCGCTAATTCAAAATAAATTCACATGCAGCCAGTAAAAAAAAGTAATAAATTACGCTCCACCTCGGTACATCGATTTTAACTATTGATGCGAGCCAGTACGCCAAAGGGTGATATCGACACGCACCAATAGCAGCTCAGGCAATGTATAAGAGGAAGAAAGAGAGATAGACTCGCCCAATAACCATGACGCGTCTATTTTCCTTCAGGAATGGTTATCATTAATTTATGGATTGAACAAATGAAAAAAAATATTATTGCTGTTATGGTTGCTGCTGCTGCAGTTATGAGTGCTCAGGCTTTCGCTGCAGGTAACACTGCTCAAATCGTTATCCACGGTAACGTAACTGATACCGATAACTCTTGTAATATCACCCCATACGGTTCTATTACTGGCGGCACTGTTGTTCTGGATGACATCAAAGTGTCTACCTTAGAAGGCCTGGCGATCAACACCCCATCTATGGCTTCTGCGAAGGACATTACTTACAAAATCACCGATTGTAAGAAAGCTGGTGCTGATTTCGCTGGCAACCTGAACGTTAACGTATCTGGTGATTACATCTCCGGTACGCCTGACATTCTGACCAACCAGGCAGCTAACCCAGCTAAAAATACTGGTCTGGCCCTGATCAACAGCGATTCTACCCGCGTTAAATTTGACGGTACTTCACCGAAAACTATCGCTTATACCAGCACTACTCCTACTCTGCTGAGCTATAAAGCTGCATATGTTAAAACCGCAGCAGGCGTAACTGCAGGTGAAGTTAAAGGTGTTGCAACCTTTACCATCACTTACTAATTTTCGAACGGAGTCTGCCGTGTGCAGACTCCGTTTTTTTATATTCAGGGATTGAATTATGCGTAAGTCTATTTATCAATTAATCGCAGTGGCCACGATGGCGGTGAGCGGTATCGCTAACAGTGGTGTTGTGATTGAATCTACGCGTTATCTCTACAAAGAGGGATCGCGTGAAATCAGCGCTCAAATGGAAAATAAGGATGATGGCCCATTCCTGATGAAATCATGGGTTGAACCTGCCGAAGGTGAGAGTAACTCTTACTTTATGGTTACACCGCCATTATTCCGTCTGGAAGGAAAACAAAAAAATACGGTTCGTATTTTCCCCAACGCTTACATTTCCAAAGCGCCGAAAGATCGAGACAGCGTTTATTTCTTTGACGTGATGTCCATTCCACCGACTAACGACACCATTGAGGGTGAAAATAAACTGCAGCTTGCGGTTCGCCATAGAATGCGTCTGATTTATCGTCCCAAAGCGATTCAGAATATGAAAGTAGACAGTGAAGTCACTAAGCTTGAATGGCGCAAAACCCATAATAAAATAACAATTAAAAACCCAACGCCTTTCTTCATCTATTTCAAATCAGTGATGATTAACGGCAAACAACTGCGTGAATCAGTTCCACATATTGATCCCTTCTCGACCAACGACTTCACCCTTCCAGCAGGCACAGATGGCAATCAAGTCATTTGGGCAATAGCTAACGAGCATGGTGGAACTGGATCTACTCATACGACATCACTTTGATGATGACCGCTTTTAGACCAACCGGGTTAAAAATATGTCTGCATCCAGCAAAAAATGGGATAAATTATTTGCCATAATATCTCCGAAAATTACCGTTCTTGTGCCGGCTATAATTGTGGGCCTATGTAACAAAACACTAGCTCGCGACTTTTTTGACCCTGCATTTATTAGTTCAGTTGGTCAGAACAATGCAGCAACGGTACCTGACTTAACCATTTTCTCAACCAAAGATGCCCAATCCCCGGGAGAATATCGTGTTGAAATCCTGTTAAATAATGACTACCAGGAAATAACAACTATTCTTTTCATGGAAAAGGTAAATGATAGCGGTGATGAGAAAACCACGCTAGTACCTTGTTTAAGCCTGGACAGGCTTAAACGTTACGGATTGCGCGTTAGCGCTTTTCCCGAGTTAAAGGAAGATGCTACTGGTTGTACTAATACTAGCATTATTCCTGATTTCAAAACTGAATTCAACTTTAATAAGCAACAATTGTCTATTTCAATTCCTCAGGCTGCGTTGAATAACAATGCTCAAGGTTATATCCCTTCTGAAGAATTTGATGAAGGGATTAATGCGCTATTTACTAACTATCAATTTAACGCCAGTAAAGATTTTGAGATAGAAAATGAGAACTATAGCCTCAACTTACAGTCTGGTTTAAATATCGGTGCATGGCGTATTCGTAATCTTGGCACCTGGAATAAGACAAACTACGACAATGGCAAATGGGATTCAGTATACCTGTATGCTCAGCGCAGTATTACTCCATTAAACGGTACACTTGTTGTTGGTGAAAGTTCTTCATTATCCAATATTTTCGACAGTGTTCCTTTCACAGGCTTGCAGCTTGCTACCGATATTGACATGATGCCAGATAGCCTTCGTGGTTATGCGCCAGTCGTGCGTGGTATTGCCAAAACAAATGCACGTGTCGTGATTAAGCAGAATGGCTATCAAATTTACCAGGCCTTCGTTGCGCCCGGTGCATTTGAGATCACCGATATCTATGCCACGGGCGGTAATGGTGACTTATACGTCACTATAGAAGAATCTGATGGGACTAAGCAAAACTATATCGTTCCCTACGCTTCATTACCATTGATGCTTCGTGAGGGTCAAACCGAATATGAAATCACAAGTGGTAAATACCGTTCTTATGATAACAATACAGACGAAACGCCGTTCACTCAGGCATCCATTAGCCATGGGGCCTTTAGTAATACGACGTTATATTCCGGGTTGCAGGCCGCATCTAAGTATCAGGCTCTGGCCTTCGGTATTGGGCGCAATTTAGGTGCTCTGGGTGCATTCTCTGCTGACTTGACTCAGGCTTGGTCCAGAATGAAAAATGCTGAGAAAACCTCTGGGCAGTCATGGCGTCTGCGCTATGGTAAAAACATCCTCTCGACAGGCACGAACATTACAGTTGCAGGTTATCGCTACTCGACAAAAGGGTTTAACACACTTAATGACGTTCTTGAGAGCTATAACTCAGATGTCGGTACTTATTCACCGCGATCGCTGCGTAACAGGACTAACCTGACAATCAACCAAAGCCTGGGAGATGGGCTGGGCAATCTTTCAATATCAGGTCTGTTTGAAGATTATTGGGACAATAAGCGTCGCAATAAGTCTCTCAGCATCGGATATAACGGTGGCTTGGGTCGTATCAACTATTATTTAGGATACAACTATAGTCGATATACCTGGAAAAAAAGTCGTACTGACCGTGCTAAAGAGGACGACCATCTGTTCTCGTTAAGTATATCCGTACCTCTCAGTGAATGGTTGCCTAATGCCTATGCAACCTATCAGGTAAGCAACAGCAATCCAGGGTCAACAGATCAGTACGTATCCTTAAACGGTGTTGCACTTGAAAGAAATAACCTCGACTGGAACGTTCAGCAAGGTTACAGCAATCGTGAAGGCAACAGCGGCGGCGTATATACCAATTACCGTGGGTCACAGGGAACGGTTAATGGTAGTTACAGCTATAACAAACACAGCCAGCTGCTAAATTACGGAGCAAGCGGGGCGATTATGGCTCACGCAGATGGGATTACGCTTGGACAAGAGATGTCTGATACTTCAGGACTGGTTAAAGCGCCAGGTTTAAGCAATGTGCGCATTGAAAATGACCAAACCATTGAAACAGATTTCCGTGGCTACGCGATCTATCCATATTTGAGCCCTTATCGTCGTAATACGCTCACACTTGATAGCACTACATTGGGTGATGAGATGGAACTGCCCGAAACCAGTAAGAAATCGGTTCCTACACGCGGAGCCATTACCCGTCTGAGTTTTGATGGAAATATTGGCCGAAGGGCATTTATTAAACTGCTGACCGTATCCGGCAACCCAGTGCCATTTGGTGCCACTGTTGTGCCTGCTTCAAAAATGGATGCGCCAGCCAGTATCGTTAGCGACGGTGGGATGGTTTATCTGTCAGGTCTGAAAGATAGTGGCGAACTTGCGGTTCAATGGGGAAAAAATACCGAACAGCAATGTAAGGCAACATATAACTTGTCCCAGACCCAGGAACAGCTAAGACAAACGACAGCAACATGTCGTTAACTGTATGACACGGCGAAGGAATGGCTATGAAAAAATATGTATTACTCATGTTCGGTCTGTTAATTTTTAGCGCGCAGAGTATTGCAGACTGTAAATACTCTACGGGCACAACACCTGGAACGGTGGGCTTAACTCTTAACCCGCGTCTGTTGTCAGATGCAAGCTTACCCATAGGTAGCGTGCTGTTCGCGAAGACGGTGGGTGTCTCCAGTATGAAGACTTTTTATAACTGTGATATCACATCTGCCGACCCTGACCTCTATCGAATTGATGTCGGTTCAAAAACCCCGGTACCAGGCGTAACGGGGATGAACGGCGAAGCCGTTTATGAAACGGGTATCGATGGTATAGGCTTTCAGGTATCGGATGCTTTGTCGGGTGAACCAGGGCGCCCTGTCGTCGCCAAAATTGGTACCTACCCTTTGACGGTAACCGCCACCATGGGTATTAAGCAGTGGACAGTGTGGTTGATCAAAACCAAAGCCATTATTGATACCTCGAAGTCAACGGTGCCCTCAATCACCATAACCTATGCGGCAGGGCGTTCGGGCCAGGTTAACAGCCTGATATTGAGTACTCAGCTGCTCAGGGTGACGTTAAACCTGGGAACAGTCAATTACCGCGCCACCTCATGTAACCTGACGCCGCGTGGGGGTAATGTCATTAAGCTAGACCCGATCAAATTGCCTGATCTGAAAAAAATCACGCCACCTAACGCTACAGGTAAAGCTAAAGAAGTGATTTTAGATATGACCTGTCCGAGTGAGGCTGTTGGTATTAACTATAACTACTGGTTTAACCCAATATCAGGTTCCGATACTAAAGATGGCGTTTTACTTAATTCAACAAGTGTAGCCGCAGGTGGCGCACAAGATGTGGGCTTTATTATTAAACAAGGTTCCACAGCCGTGAAATTTTACGACTATGACGATTATCAAATCTCTAAAACTAAAGCCACCCAAGAAATTAAATTCAATATTGATTACTATCGCCTGTCAAACAATATATCTCAGGGTGCTGTTACCGGGTTGATAGAAGTAATACTGCAAGAGAAATAACCGCTTAAATATAAAATAAGGCATGCTAACCTGTGCCTTATTTTTATTGCTATAAAATCTAAAATCATCAACTAATCAGCTTTACTATGTTGACTTGAGCATTATTATAATGCAACATTTTTGGGGTCAGCTACTTCAAGGGCTGGATCTATTTATTATTAAATTCGTATATTTAACTCCTAAAGGATAAATTTATATTATGAAAATTTTATCTACTGAAGACATGCAATATGTAGAAGGTGGAGCATCTATTTTTGACAAGATATATAACCGCGTAGTCAATCCATCAAAAACTGCACAGACTACTGACGATCCATTCATGAAAAATATGAAAAGGACCTTTGGAGCATCAGCTGGCCGCGACCTGGCGAAAATAGCGGAGAAATATGGCTTGGTTTCTCTCGTCGAATCTATCTTCGGCTGGTAATACTGACACTTTATTTTCATTAAAATAAACAAACATAGGTAAGAGTAATTTACTTGTTAAGTTTTATCGATATACCACTCTTATTTATAAGCAGCAAAATAGTGGAGGAAACTTCACGACATAAATATTTTATTAATACTACATATCGAATTCATCAATCGATATAAGCATGTGTAATTTAAAGGAATATAATCATGAAAGAACTTAGCGTTCTTGAAATGGACCATATTACCGGCGGTACAATTGATACTCTGGTTTCCCGCGCAGCGGCAGCTGTGCTGGGCGGAGTAACCTGGGGTGTCTGGGGTACTTTGATCGGTGGTACTCAGGCTGGTGCTAACGGTGGCTTACTCGGCTTTGGTCTGGTAGCCAACGCCATCGGTTTGTTCTGGGGTCTGGGTGCGGGTGCCGTTCTCGGCGTCACGACTGGCTTTTCGATGGGCTGGGATAAAACGTTAGCTTTAGCAGATAGCAGTTTTGAAAACATAGCTGATGGCGAATTTGTGCCATGGTCTCAATAAAGTAAATTTTTAACCAATAAAGGAATATTAACATGAAAGAACTGAACGTATTTGAAATGGAACAGATCGCTGCAGGTACTGAAGATAATCTGATTACCCGCCTGGCCGCTGGTGTATTAGGCGCTGCAACCTGGGGCGTATGGGGCACTTTGATCGGTGGTACTCAGTCTGGCGCTAACGGCGGCCTGATCGGTTTTGGTGGTTTCGGTAACCTGGTGGGTATGTTCTGGGGCCTGGCTACTGGCGCTATCGGCGGCGGTATCTCCAGCTTTGCCGCAGGCCTGGACGCAACCATTGCGCTGACTGAAAAAACTTTCAACAACCTGTTTGACGGTCAGTTTGTTCCTTGGGCGCAATAATTATCCTGAGAGGGATTATTACGTGAAAGAGCTTAACGCATTTGAAATGGAGCACGTCGCTGCAGCAGGGGAAAATTTGATTACCCGTGTGGCTGCTGCGGCCTTAGGTGCTGTTGTTGGCGGTGTATGGGGTACCCTGATTGGCGGTACCCAGTCAGGTGCAAACGGCGGCCTGCTGGGTTTCGGCCTGATCGGTAATGCTGTTGGTATGTTCTGGGGGCTGGCCATGGGGGCGGTTACTGGCGCCACTGGTGGGTTTGCTATTGGCTGGGAGAATGGTCTAGCCATTGTTGAAAAATCACTGCAGAACACTGTAGACGGACAATTTGTGCCCTGGAGCCATTAATTATCGCTTAATTCGATAAAGGAATATCATTATGAAAGAACTTAATACTATTGAAATGCAGGAAATTGCTGCTGGAGCTGAGAGTCTGATTTCCCGCGTTGCAGCTGCAGGGCTTGGCGCTGTGACCGGTGCCATGTGGGGCACCCTGATCGGTGGAACCCAGTCTGGGGCGAACGGCGGCCTGCTGGGTTTCGGCCTGTTCGCTAACGTAGTAGGCATGTTCTGGGGCCTGGCGATGGGCGCTGTGACTGGTGCATCAGGCGGCTTTGCAATTGGCTGGGACGCAATGATGGCAATAAACCAGAAATCGATGAACAATGTCGCTGATGGCCAGTTTGTGCCTTGGGGCCATTAATTTATCGTAATATCCGATAAAGAGATATTGTTATGAAAGAACTTAATACTTTTGAAATGCAGGAAATTGCTGCTGGAGCTGAAAGTCTGATTTCCCGCGTTGCAGCTGCAGGGCTTGGCGCTGTGACCGGCGCCGTATGGGGCACCTTGATCGGTGGAACCCAGTCAGGGGCAAACGGCGGCCTGCTGGGTTTCGGCCTGCTCTCTAACGTAGTCGGCATGTTCTGGGGCCTGGCGATGGGCGCTGTGACTGGTGCATCAGGCGGCTTTGCAATTGGCTGGGACGCAATGATGGCAATAAACCAGAAATCACTCAATAATGTCGCTGATGGCCAGTTTGTGCCGTGGGGCCATTGATTTATCGGCATAATTAAGAAAAGACCCGCAAGGGTCTTTTCTTAATTATAGATTTCAACCCTCAAAATAATAATAAGTCAAGATTTTACTAGTTCATTTTCACCTCATTTTTTTGCTGTAATAATGTAAGTATTCATTACTATTAATTACTTTTCACCTCGCTTAGGATAATCACAATTTTAGTTTTTAGACCTTTAGCAACCATTCGATAGGTTAAATAAACACCAATGAAAAAAAGTATATATCGCAAGGAAGCGATTGAATATAAAAAATACTATTGGAAAGGAAAAGTTTTATTACTCGCAGGAATGCCTGCGTGGTTAATATCCTTGCTATCAATTGCATTCCTCACCACGCTAACACTCACACTGATTTTTTGTAGCTACACCCAGCGCATTGACGTTCGTGGCGAAGTGATCACACTGCCCCATTCCGTTAACGTTTTCTCTTCTCAGCAAGGTTATGTCGTAAAGCAATACGTTAAACCTGGCGACCTGGTGGAAAAAGGTGCGCCCCTGTATGAAATTGATGTGTCCCGGGATACGAATACGGGTAATGTTTCTGATTTCATGAGCAAATCGATCACAGATAAAATCGCTAACGCTGAAGAAATCATTAAAAAGATGACGGATAATAAGCAAGAAACAGTTAATGCGTTAAATGAGCAGGTCCGTCAGTTCAGTAATGCTTTGGTGGAAACAGAAACCATGTTAAAGAACACCAAAACAGGCCTGAACGACATGAAAAATAATTTAAAGAGCTATGATAATTATTTGCGCCAGGGTTTAATCACCAAAGATCAATATAACTATCAACACTCATTATATTTTCAGCAGCAAAGTGCCTATCAATCGCTGATCAGCCAGAGAATGCAGCAAGAATCTCAGCTGACTCAACTGAAAAGTGATATCGTTACCAAAGCCGCTGATTTTGAGAATCAAATTGCTAGTCAGCGCAATAACATCAATGATTTCAAAAACCAGATGGTTGAATCAGGCGCCAGCGGAAATATGGTCATTAAAGCTACGACCAGTGGCAAAATAGAATCTGCCTCCGTGACCGTTGGGCAAATGGTTGATAAAGGAAGCAGTCTGGTGCAGATCAAACCCACCGGGAATGTGAAATATTATCTTGTCCTCTGGTTACCTAACAACAGCATTCCTTATGTTAAAGCCGGGGATACTGTGAATATACGTTATGATGCTTTCCCTTCGGACAAATTTGGTCAATTCCCTGGGAAAATCGCAACGATATCATCTGTGCCGGCATCTCGTCAGGAGATGGCTGAATACACTAACGTGAATAATATAAACGCAATGAATCAGCAGGAACTTGCGCTGTATAAAACCTTGGTTGAGATAAATGATAAGTCATTTAAATACAATGGTAAGGAATTAACCCTTTCCAACGGGTTAAAAGCGCAGGCAATTGTTTTCCTTGAAGAACGACCACTTTATATGTGGATGTTTTCACCGTTTTATAAAATTTCACATAGCGTAAGTGGGCCTATCCAATGACAAACGAATTATTTAAATCAATTGTAGCAAAACTGAATTTCTCACTGCGTAAAAAGGTCCCGGTTATATTGCAGTCTGAATCATCAGAGTGCGGCATCGCCTGTTTATCCATGATCAGCAGCTATCATGGCCTGGAAATCGATCTATTTAATTTCCGCCAACGCTTTGGCAGCTCATCGCAGGGTGTTAACCTGCTCGAACTAAGCAAGATTGCCGAACAGGCCGGGCTTAAAAACCGCTCTCTGTCTTTAGATTTAGATGAAATCAGGCAGCTGAAACTCCCCTGCATTATTCACTGGGGAATGAACCACTATGTGGTTCTGACACAAGTAAAGCGTTCCACCTTTGTGGTTCACGATCCGGCGTTAGGAAAGCGTGTGATTGGTATTCAGGAGATGTCCAATCACTTTACGGGCATCGCCATGGAGCTTTGGCCTGGCAGCAACTTTCAGCAGGAAAAAGCCAAAAGCCGGCTGCGCCTTGTCGATTTAATGAAAAACATTAACGGACTCAAGCCGACGCTCGTTAAAATATTCGCGCTGTCCGTTGTTATTGAAGCCATTAACCTATTGATGCCAATTGGTACGCAGTTGGTTACGGACCACGTTATTATCGCCCACGATCACAGCCTGCTGTCTGTTATCTGTATTGGGCTGGTGGTATTTACATTATTCCGCACCTTTGTCAGCATGATGCGAGCCTGGACCTCCCTCACTCTGAACACGCTGACGGATATTCAGTGGAAAACAACCCTGTTCGACCACCTGAGCAGTCTGCCGTTAAACTTTTTCGAAAAACGGCACCTCGGTGATATTCAGTCACGTTTTTCATCGCTGGATGTAATTCGCTCTACATTCACAAACAGCATCGTAACCGGCATCATCGACACTATCATGACCATAGGCCTGCTGGTAATGATGTCGCTGTACGGTGGCTGGTTGGTATGGGTAGTCATTGGCTTTACCCTCTGTTATGCATTGATGCGTTTTGGTACGTATAACTTCTATCGCCGTATATCTGAAGAACAGGTAATTAAAGGCGCGCGTTCAAGCTCACACTTTATGGAATCCTTGTATGGTATTTCCACCATTAAGGCGCTCAACCTTAAAGAGCGGCGTTCCAAGCACTGGCTCAACATTAACATTGAAGCCTCGAATGCGGGCATCAAACAAACCCGTTTTGACATGATGTTTGGCGGCTTTAATGCCTTTATCAACAGTATCGATCAGGTGGTGATTCTGTGGTTAGGCGCCGTCATGGTTATTGATAACAACATGACGCTCGGTATGTTCATGGCGTTTAACGCTTACCGCGGCCAGTTTTCTCAGCGTGCATCCAGTCTTATTGACCTGGTTATGCAAATGCGCATGCTCTCATTGCATAACGAACGTCTGTCAGAAATTGTGTTTAGCGAGCCGGAAGCAGAAATGCCGCAGCGTCGTGTATTTGAACCTAACAAAGGTGTGGTTCTGGAAGTTAAAGATCTAACCTATCAGTACGATCCTTTCTCACGGCCGATATTTAGCGACCTCAACCTCACCATTCAACCAGGGGAGTCTGTCGCGATCATCGGTCCATCAGGGGTTGGTAAAACGACATTGCTGAAGGTCATGTGCGGCTTATTGCTGCCTACAAGTGGTAGCGTATTAGCTGATGAACTTGATATTGCTAAAATTGGTTTGAATAACTATCGCATGAGTACGGCCTGTGTGTTGCAGGAAGACAGGTTATTCTCTGGTTCGATTGCGGATAACATTTGTAGTTTTGAAGATAATCCGGACCAGGATCGTATTATCGCCTGCGCGCAATACTGCAATATTCATGACGAGATAATGCGTATGCCAATGGCGTATGAATCTATTGTCGGGGAATTGGGTCTGGGGATTTCTGGCGGTCAGAAACAACGAATCCTGATTGCTCGTGCGCTGTATCGCCAGCCGAGTGTCCTATTTATGGATGAGGCCACCAGCCACCTCGACCTGGCTAACGAATCGTTTATTAACAAATCGATTTCCAGTCTGAAGATCACTCGCGTCATCGTTGCGCACAGACCTTCAACTATCGCATCAGCAGACCGTATTATTGATTTAGCCCAGTACGGGAAGAACGTTCAGACAATCCAGCCATAACTTATAGATAAAGGGACGAATATGAGTAATTATCTGAAGGGATTTAACACCGGTATTCTCACGCACGAAGAGGGTTTTCTGGCGCTGGCGTTGAAGGCCAAAACAAGCAATGACCAGACTCATCTCTTCTATTTGCAGGCTGAAGCGCTGCGAGATTTGATGATGATCTTGCAGAACAGATTAGTTTCCCTGCAAAACAACGCCTCTCCTGGTCAGCAAGAGTTAGCAGCGCTCTTTGAGAAAGCTAATCAGGAACTGGTGAATAACCTTCCTGTTATGGAACAGAAGGATGTCGAGCAACCGGATCCGGGCTGTATTGTCACTACGTTATCAGTGAGTCTGGAAGAGCAGGGCTTCAAACTGCTTTTTATTCTGAAAAATGAGACTCTGCATCATATCAAAGTATCTGATGCACAAATTCAGTTCCTGATGATGGCAATTGCAAGGGCTTTGGATCTTATTAAAAATGTCAATCTGATCGGTCTGCTTACCGCAAACATTAATTATGTTCCGGTATATGATGCCGAGTTTAAGCAAAACGGTGCTATCGATTATAGTTTGCTTGAAAGCGAACCGTGGAAACTTGAGCTATTTAACCAGTTTATGCTGATCATTTACGGGATCGAAAATAAAGACGGCCTCGAATTGAAGTTGGGGGCGGTAATAAAAACCCACGCCGCGGTCACTGAGCAGGAAATTGACGTGATTGCGCGCAACATTGCCTCGAAAAGCAAAAGATTGATGGAATACACTCATCAGCTCGCAATCATTAAAACTAAGCCTCTGGCATTCAACAAAGGCGGAACACCTTCTCCACAGGAAGCGCTCCAGCCTTTAGCAGATTTTCATAAAGCGCTACGAATGAAGTAACTTTCAGATAAGTAACCAGTACTCTTACAAGGATGTGGGTACATAAGGAATAAAATTGCTTTGGCTTTTTTATTCCTTATTTGATGCAGAGGTTTTTTATTTGCATTTATCATTGCTGGGTAAAGAACGAGAAAGTTCTACCTTTTGACAACCATTACCCTTTTTTTGGCCTCAGTGAAATCTGTTCACCGAGGCCTTTTTTCATATCAATTAGGGCACTTATAAACCTGGCCCTGCATTTCACTGGCGGTCGGGACAAAGCTTGATAACAAACCTTGCGTCGGGCTACTCACGCCATAAATCACGTTCCCACCCATCTCAGCCGCCTGGTTACGCAGGCCATTCGCCGCGCCACGCATTGAGCCGCCCTCTTCGCCATGCTGCCCGGATAGCCAGTTGCTTTGCTTGCCGGTAGCGGTGCCAATCAGCTGGCATTCGCTTCCCGGTTTATCCTCAACAAAGCGAACGCTCTGCCCACCTGCAGACAGCTCATTACCGGAGCTGCAACCCGCCAGCAGCAGCGCTGCTCCCACAATCCCTGCACAAACGTTAGCGCGCATGTTATTCCTCGTTTTCAATAAGCTGGGCAGGTGCTGCCCGTGTCTAAACCTTATACTAAAAAGATGACCAAAAGAAAAACCCCCGGGCATTTCTGACCGGGGGTTTTTTTATTTCTGCGAGTAGCAGAACAACATGATTACATCATGCCGCCCATGCCACCCATGCCGCCCATACCGCCAGCAGCACCTAAGTCAGGCGCGTCGCCTTTTGGCAGGTCGGTAACCATGCACTCGGTGGTGATCATCAGGCCCGCAACGGAAGCCGCGTACTGCAGAGCAGAACGGGTTACTTTAGTTGGGTCCAGGATACCGAAGTCGATCATGTTGCCGTACTCTTCGGTCGCTGCGTTGTAACCGTAGTTACCTTCGCCCGCTTTCACGTTGTTCGCCACAACAGATGGCTCTTCACCGGCGTTAGAAACGATCTGACGCAGTGGCGCTTCCATCGCGCGCAGCGCAACTTTGATACCTACGTTCTGATCTTCGTTCTGTGCGGCCAGGCCAGCCAGTTTCGCTGCAACGCGAACCAGAGCAACACCACCACCCGCAACCACGCCTTCTTCTACCGCAGCACGGGTCGCGTGCAGGGCATCGTCAACGCGTGCTTTTTTCTCTTTCATTTCAACTTCGGTAGCTGCACCGACTTTGATAACTGCAACGCCGCCTGCCAGTTTAGCAACACGCTCCTGCAGTTTTTCACGGTCGTAGTCAGAGGTCGCTTCTTCGATCTGCTTACGGATCTGAGTTACACGGCCCTGGATTGCATCTTCTTCACCCACGCCATCGATGATGGTGGTGGTGTCTTTGTTGATTACAACACGTTTCGCCTGGCCCAGGTCTTCCAGAGTCGCTTTTTCCAGCTCCATACCGATCTCTTCAGAGATTACGGTACCACCGGTCAGGGTCGCGATATCCTGCAGCATGGCTTTACGACGATCGCCGAAGCCTGGTGCTTTAACCGCAGCCACTTTCACGATGCCACGCATGGTGTTAACCACCAGGGTCGCCAGCGCTTCGCCTTCAACGTCTTCAGCGATGATAACCAGCGGCTTGCCTGCTTTCGCAACGGCTTCCAGCACTGGCAGCATTTCGCGGATGTTGGAGATTTTCTTGTCAGCCAGCAGGATGAACGGGCTTTCCAGCTCAACAGCGCCAGTTTCTGGCTTGTTGATGAAGTATGGGGACAGGTAACCACGGTCGAACTGCATACCTTCAACCACGTCCAGTTCGTCTTCCAGACCGGTACCGTCTTCAACGGTGATCACGCCTTCTTTACCGACTTTATCCATCGCTTCTGCGATCAGTTTACCTACGGTTTCGTCGGAGTTAGCGGAGATAGTACCAACCTGAGCAATGGCTTTAGAGTCAGAGCATGGTACAGACAGTGCTTTCAGCTCTTCTACTGCTGCCAGGACTGCTTTGTCGATACCACGTTTCAGATCCATCGGGTTCATACCCGCAGCAACGGCTTTCAGACCTTCGGTGATGATAGCCTGCGCCAGTACGGTTGCAGTGGTGGTGCCGTCGCCCGCAGCGTCGTTCGCTTTGGAGGCAACTTCTTTCACCATCTGGGCACCCATGTTTTCGAACTTGTCTTCCAGCTCGATTTCACGCGCTACGGAAACACCATCTTTGGTGATGGTCGGCGCGCCGAAGGATTTGTCCAGAACCACGTTACGGCCTTTCGGGCCCAGGGTTACTTTAACTGCGTCTGCCAGTACGTTTACGCCGCGCAGCATTTTCACACGAGCGTCGTTACCGAATTTTACGTCTTTAGCTGCCATTTTAATCTTTCCCTTAAATTCGTATGTTCAGTGTCGTTCGCGGATTACGCTTCAACAATTGCCAGAATGTCGCTTTCGGACATGATCAGCACTTCTTCATTGTCGATCTTCTCGGACTTCACACCGTAGCCATCGTTGAAAATGACGATGTCACCAACTTTAACGTCCAGCGGCTGCACATTACCGTTTTCCAGAATGCGACCTTTACCGACAGCGATGATTTCGCCACGAGTTGATTTTGCTGCTGCAGAACCGGTCAGAACGATGCCGCCCGCAGATTTGGTTTCAACTTCTTTACGTTTGACGATCACACGATCATGTAACGGACGAATACTCATTGATAGCTCTCCTTTGAGAAAGTCATTATCAGTTATGGGTGACGCCGGGCCGTAAGCGGTTTTCCGGCTAGTGCCCTGAGAGATGGGGATGGGGTTTTACCCCTTCAAGGGGTAGTCGAAAAAAAATTTGTGAAAGTGTTAACATCGCCTCTCTTTTGATGGCGGCAGGACAATGGAATGAGTGGACTCAAACAGGAGCTGGGACTCGCGCAGGGTGTTGGCTTACTTTCAACGTCTCTATTGGGTACGGGGGTATTTGCCGTACCGGCGCTGGCAGCCCTGGTAGCGGGTAATAACAGCTTGTGGGCGTGGCCGGTGCTGATCGTGCTGGTCTTCCCGGTGGCGATTGTTTTTGCCATTCTGGGGCGGCACTTCCCAAGCGCAGGTGGCGTAGCGCACTTTGTCGGGATGGCGTTTGGCCCACGTCTGGAGCGCGTCACCGGCTGGCTATTCCTTTCCGTCATTCCCGTGGGCTTGCCTGCCGCTCTGCACATCGCGACGGGCTTCGGTCAGGCACTCTTTGGCTGGCATGATGCGCAGCTGTTACTGGCCGAGCTGGGTACGTTGGCCATTGTCTGGTGGGTCGGCTCACGGGGAGCCAGTTCCAGCGCCACCCTGCAAACGCTGGTCGCCGTTCTGATTGTGGGGCTGATTGCTGCCATCTGGTGGGCGGGAGATATTGACGTTTCAAAGATCCCCTTCCCCGCGATTACAGATATCCACCACACCCCGCTTTTTGCTGCGCTTTCAGTGATGTTCTGGTGTTTTGTCGGCCTCGAGGCATTCGCCCATCTGGCGTCTGAGTTTAAACAGCCGGAACGTGATTTCCCGCGCGCCCTGATGATCGGTCTGCTGCTGGCAGGCACGGTCTACTGGGCCTGTACGGTGCTGGTACTTCATTTTACCGCCTACGGTGCGGATATGGCGGCAGCGGCTTCGCTTCCTGCTATCGTGGTACAACTGTTTGGCGTCAAGGCGCTGTGGATCGCCTGCGTCATTGGGTACCTGGCCTGCTTTGCCAGCCTGAATATTTATATTCAGAGTTTTGCCCGGCTGGTGTGGTCCCAGGCGCTGTACAAACCGGAAAGCCGTCTCGCACGCCTCTCAAAACGTCAGCTGCCGCTCAATGCCCTCAATACGGTGCTGGGCTGCTGTGTGGTAAGCACGCTGGCCATCTACTGGCTGGATATCAACCTCGACGCGCTTATCGTCTATGCCAACGGTATCTTCATTATGATCTATCTGCTGTGCATGCTGGCGGGGTGTCGTCTGCTGAAAGGGCGCTATAAAGCGCTGGCGGTAATCGGCGGGGTGCTCTGTTTGCTGCTGCTGGCGATGGTGGGATGGAAGAGTCTGTACGCCATTGTGATGCTGGCGGGGCTGTGGATCTTTTTACCGAAGCGGAGCGTTGTGTAAACGCCGGATGGCGCTTCGCTTATCCGGCCTACTGTTTCGTAGGCCCGTGCAAGCGCAGCGCCGCCGGGCAACTGACATCAAAGGTCGTCTTTATGATCCAGACGGTCGCGCTGGTCATCTTTACGATGATATTCCCCGTCAAACGTCTCGCCGCCGCCCGTTCCGGCACTGAAACCCCCACCCGGCATGCGGTTAAAACGCAGATGCGGCATCAGCTTCAGCGTCAGGAGCTTTTGCACGGGCGGGACGAGCAGCAGCAGGCCGAGGAAATCAGTGAAAAAGCCGGGAATAATCAGCAAAATCCCGCCGATAATCAGCGACACGCTTTTGACCATCTCCGCTGCCGGACTTTCCCCTGCGGCCATCTTCTGCTGCATTATCAGGAAATTTTTGAAACCCTGGTTGCGCACCAGCGACATGCCAATCACCGAAGTGAAGATCACCAGTATCAGCGTCAGCAGAACGCCAAACACGTGGGCGACCTGAATAAAAATAGAAATCTCTATGTAAACATAGAGAAAGATTGCAACTAACGGTATCCAGCGCACTGGCTTCTCCTGTGTGGCAGACGCCTTTGTGGCCCCTGTCGGTATCAATTTGCGATTCGCGTCTGTAAGACATGGAGGCGTTTAGTCAAAATTCAATCGGTTTGCACGGATATTTTTTCTGGAAATATTAAAGCGGTGATTTATTTCACAGATTAATAAATATCATGCCGCGGGCTCCATAATAAGTGATCCAGATTACGGCATTTCGCTATCATCAGCATATCATTCCGGGTATCTGGTCGATTCAGGGGATAATCGTCGGTCAGAAAATAGACATAACCACATATGTACTGTGTGTTTAGTACATCAATCGGCAGCTTGAAAAGAAGGTTCACATGTTAAACAACATTCGTATCGAAGAAGATTTGTTGGGTACCAGGGAAGTTCCAGCGGATGCCTACTATGGTGTTCACACTCTGAGAGCGATTGAAAACTTCTACATCAGCAACAGCAAAATCAGCGACATCCCTGAGTTTGTCCGTGGCATGGTGATGGTGAAGAAAGCGGCAGCAATGGCAAACAAAGAGCTGCAAACCATTCCAAAAAGCATCGCCAATACCATCATCGCCGCCTGCGATGAAGTGCTGAACAACGGCAAGTGCATGGATCAATTCCCTGTCGACGTCTATCAGGGCGGCGCAGGGACATCAGTAAACATGAATACCAACGAGGTACTGGCAAACATCGGTCTCGAGCTGATGGGCCACCAGAAAGGTGAGTACCAGTACCTGAACCCGAACGATCACGTCAATAAATGCCAGTCCACCAACGACGCCTACCCGACCGGTTTCCGTATCGCCGTGTACGCCTCTATCGTGAAGCTGGTTGATGCGATTAACCAGCTGGGCGAAGGTTTCCAGAACAAGGCCGTCGAATTCCAGGACATTCTGAAAATGGGCCGTACCCAGCTGCAGGACGCGGTCCCGATGACCCTCGGTCAGGAATTCCACGCGTTTAACGTGCTGCTGAACGAAGAGACCAAAAACCTGATGCGCAGCTCTGAACTGCTGCTTGAGGTGAACCTTGGGGCAACGGCGATTGGTACGCGTCTGAACACCCCGGATGGATATCAGCAGCTGGCAGTGCAGAAACTGGCCGAAGTCTCCAACCTGGCCGTGGTGCCAGCGGAAGACCTGATTGAAGCCACTTCTGACTGCGGTGCCTACGTAATGGTGCACAGCGCGCTGAAACGCCTGGCGGTGAAATTGTCCAAAATCTGTAACGACCTGCGCCTGCTCTCTTCCGGACCCCGCGCCGGTCTGAACGAAATCAACCTGCCGGAACTGCAGGCGGGCTCGTCCATCATGCCAGCCAAAGTGAACCCGGTCGTACCTGAAGTGGTAAACCAGGTGTGCTTCAAAGTTATCGGCAACGACATTACCGTTACCATGGCCTCCGAAGCGGGCCAGCTGCAGCTGAACGTGATGGAGCCAGTGATTGGCCAGGCGATGTTTGAATCCATCCACATCCTGACTAACGCCTGCTACAACCTGCTGGAAAAATGCATCAACGGCATCACGGCTAATAAAGCGGTGTGTGAAAGCTACGTGTATAACTCCATCGGTATTGTGACTTACCTTAACCCGTTCATCGGACACCACAACGGCGATATCGTCGGTAAAATCTGTGCTGAAACCGGTAAAAGCGTACGCGAGGTCGTACTTGAGCGCGGACTGCTGACAGAAGCCGAGCTGGATGATATCTTCTCGGCGCAAAACTTAATGCACCCGGCCTATAAAGCAAAAAGATATACGGATGAAAGTGAACAATAACAGTTCAGGTTAAACTTCATGAAGGCACGTCAGATGACGTGCCTTTTTTCTTTTTAGGCGTTACCAAAACACAACAATTTAATATCAACTTGTTAATAAGCAAGGTAGGCACTTATGTTCGGAGCAGAACTCGTCATCGTCTTGTTGGCGATATACTTAGGC
Organism: Leclercia adecarboxylata; assembly: GCF_023639785.1. Taxonomy (NCBI): domain Bacteria; kingdom Pseudomonadati; phylum Pseudomonadota; class Gammaproteobacteria; order Enterobacterales; family Enterobacteriaceae; genus Leclercia; species Leclercia adecarboxylata. The sequence goes on along the minus strand of NZ_CP098325.1, from coordinate 355,997 downwards.
GCCAGGCTCGGAGGGATCGGCATCGGTTTCGCCGGTGGTCTCGGCGTGCTTGTCCTCACCCTCTTTCTTCAGATCAAACCAGGCGCGATCCCGTTTGACGTTATTGAAATCATCATGGCGGTTATCGCCGCGATCGCAGCCATGCAGGTTGCAGGCGGTATGGACTACCTGGTGAGCCTGGCGGAGCGTATGCTGCGCCGCCATCCAAAATACATCACTTTTCTTGCTCCGCTGGTCACCTGGTTTATGACCATTCTGGCCGGTACCGGCCATACCGCCTTCTCCACCCTGCCGGTGATTACCGAAGTGGCGAAAGAGCAGGGCATCCGTCCTTCCCGTCCGCTCTCCATTGCCGTTGTGGCCTCGCAGATTGCCATCACCGCCTCGCCAATCTCAGCGGCAGTGGTCTTCTTTGCCGGTATCCTTGAGCCGCTCGGCGTGAGCTACCTGACGCTGCTGGCAATCTGTATTCCGGTGACCCTGATTGCAGTAATGATCACTGCGGTGTTCTGTAACTTCCTTGGTGCTGAGCTGAAAGACGACCCGGTGTATCAGGAACGTCTGGCAAAAGGTGAAGTGAAGCTGCGCGGCAGCCAGGCGTTTATCCTGAAGCCACACGCTAAGCGCTCCGTGCTGCTGTTCCTGATCGGTATTGTCGCGGTGATGTTCTACGCTACCGCCATCAGCGATACCGTTGGGCTGATCAAGAACCCGGTCCTGCCGCGTAACGAAGCTATCGTGGTGTTCATGCTGACCATCGCTACGCTGATTAGCATCACCTGTAAAATCGATACCAGCGAAGTGCTTAACGCCAGCACCTTCAAATCCGGTATGAGTGCCTGCGTATGCGTGCTGGGTGTGGCCTGGCTGGGCGATACCTTCGTCAAAGCCCACATCACCGATATCCAGACCGTTGCGGGCGACCTGCTGCATAACTACCCGTGGTTGCTGGCGGTGGTCCTGTTCTTTGCTGCCACCCTGCTCTACTCCCAGGCGGCGACCACCAAGGCGCTGATGCCTGCAGCACTGATGCTGGGCGTCTCCCCGCTGACCGCCATCGCCTCTTTCGCTGCCGTATCCGCGCTGTTTGTGCTGCCAACCTACCCGACTCTGCTGGCGGCCGTCGAGATGGATGACACCGGCTCCACCCGCATCGGTAAGTACGTCTTTAACCACGCCTTCCTGATCCCGGGCGTGATCGCCATTACCCTGTGCGTGATCCTCGGCTTCATCATCGGCGGGATTGTGCTGTAAACCGCTTTCAGGTGTAAAAAGAGTTAAAGTCGGGCCGCTTAGCGGCCCGATTCATTAATGAGCAGCGGCCCGGCATGATATAGTGATTTTTTTCGCGATAACGAGGTCGACCTGTGAACATGCCTGACACTGTTGTTGTACTCTGTACCGCCCCTGATGAAGCTACCGCTCAGGATCTGGCTGCCAAAGTCCTGGCTGAAAAGCTCGCGGCCTGTGTGACCATCCTCCCCGGCGCGACCTCCCTTTACTACTGGGAAGGCAAACTGGAACAGGAGTATGAAGTGCAGATGCTGCTTAAATCCAGCGTGGCCCATCAGCAAGCACTCCTCGACTGCCTCAAATCGCATCATCCTTACCAGACCCCGGAACTGCTGGTACTGCCAGTGGTCCACGGTGATAACGACTATCTCTCATGGCTCAACGCGTCCTTACGCTGATCCTGCTGCTGTGCAGCACATCAGTTTTTGCCGGGTTGTTTGATGCACCCGGCCGCTCGAACTTCACGCCAGCCGATCAGGCTTTCGTGTTCGATTTTCAGCAAAACCAACATGAACTGAATCTCAACTGGAATGTGAAGGAGGGTTACTACCTCTACCGCAAACAGATCAGTATTACGCCCGCCCAGGCCCAGGTTGGTGAACTCCAGCTGCCTCCCGGCGCGGCGCACGAAGACGAGTTCTACGGCAAAAGCGAAATCTACCGCGGCCAGCTGTCCGTCCCGGTAACGGTAAATCAGGCTGCTAAAGGCGCCACCCTGACGGTCACCTATCAGGGCTGCGCTGACGCCGGTTTATGCTATCCGCCAGAGACCAAAGTGGTGCCGCTAAGCGAAGTTACCGCAACTGCCCAACCGGCATTTTCCCCTCTCCCCACCGCGGAGGGAACCAGGGTGAAGGGCGAAAGCGGCAGTGAACTGCCCTTCTCCGCTTTCTGGGCCTTATTAATAGGCATTGGCATCGCCTTTACTCCCTGTGTGCTGCCGATGTATCCGCTCATCTCCGGCATCGTGCTCGGCGGTAAGCAGCGCCTTTCTACCGCCCGGGCATTGCTGCTGGCAATTATCTATGTCCAGGGGATGGCGCTTACCTATACCGCCCTTGGTCTGATTGTTGCGGCGGCCGGGCTCCAGTTTCAGGCAGCGCTGCAGCATCCGTGGGTGCTTATTGGGCTGTCAGCGGTGTTTATCCTGCTGGCGCTCTCAATGTTTGGCCTCTTCAGCCTGCAACTGCCCTCTTCCCTGCAAACCCGCCTAACCCTGATGAGCAACCGTCAGCAGGGCGGCTCCATGGGGGGTGTCTTTGCGATGGGTGCTATCGCCGGGCTGATCTGCTCGCCCTGCACTACCGCCCCGCTCAGCGCGATCCTGCTCTATATTGCCCAGAGCGGTAATATGTGGCTCGGCGGCGGCACGCTCTATCTCTACGCCCTGGGAATGGGTCTGCCGCTGATTCTGGTGACGGTCTTTGGCAACCGCCTGCTGCCAAAAAGCGGCCCGTGGATGGAAACGGTCAAAACTGCGTTTGGCTTTGTGATCCTGGCGCTGCCGGTGTTCCTGCTGGAACGGGTCATCGGCGACGTCTGGGGGCTGCGACTGTGGGCCATGCTGGGCGTGGCGTTCTTTAGCTGGGCATTTATCAGCAGCCTCAGTGCCCGTAAGTCCTGGATCCGCGTTGTGCAGATCCTGCTGCTGGCCGCCGCGCTGGTCAGCGTGCGGCCGTTACAGGACTGGGCGTTTGGCGCACCGGCCGCGCAAAGTCAGGCCCACCTGAACTTCACGCCGGTCAGAAACGTCGACGAATTGCATCGCGCGCTGACGCAGGCGCAGGGTAAACCGGTGATGCTCGACCTCTACGCCGACTGGTGCGTCGCCTGCAAAGAGTTTGAAAAATACACCTTCAGCGACCCGCAGGTGCAAAACGCCCTGAAAGATACCGTCCTCCTGCAGGCCAACGTCACGGCAAACGGCCCCGAAGACAGGGCCCTGCTGAGTGAGCTGAAGGTGCTCGGCCTGCCTACCATCCTGTTTTTCAATGCACAGGGTGAGGAGCAGCCCGCTCAACGGGTAACGGGCTTTATGGATGCTGCCGCATTCAGCGCGCATTTGCGCGATCGCCAACCGTAAACGACACTTTAAGCGGGAAAGTACGAAAGTAACGGAGGAGAAAACCGTGCAACGTGAAGATGTTCTGGGCGCAACCCTGCAATTGCTTGAAATTCAAGGGATAGCCAGCACCTCGCTGGAAATGGTCGCTGAACGCATCAATTATCCTCTGGATGAACTCCGCCGTTTCTGGCCCGATAAAGAGGCCCTGCTGTACGATGCCCTGCGCTACCTCAGCCAGCAGGTGGATAGCTGGCGCAGGCAGCTGATGCTGAACCCGGAGCTCTCGGCAGAGCAAAAATTAATGGCGCGCTACTCCGCCCTTACCGACTGCGTGCGTAATCACCGCTATCCGGGCTGCCTGTTTATAGCCGCCTGTACCTTTTTCCCGGATCCGGGTCACCCGATCCATCAGCTTGCCGACCAGCAAAAACGTGCTTCGCACGATTTTACCCATGAGCTGCTGACCACGCTCGAAGTGGACGATCCGGCGATGGTGGCAAAGCAGATGGATCTGATCCTGGAGGGTTGCCTCAGCCGGATGCTGGTGAACCGCAGCCAGGCCGATGTCGATACCGCCCAGCGTCTGGCGGAGGACATTCTGCACTTCGCGCAATGTCGCAAAGGGGGAGCGCTAACTTAGGCCAGCATTCCCGCCCACGCTGAAATAAAGAGGCACAGCGCCATCAGGCGCTGAAAGCGCACCATTGCCGCAGTGGTGCGAAACAGCCTGTTCACCGCCTTTCCCAGCCATGCCCAGCACAGCAGGCAGGCCACCGAGATCAATAAAAACCAGAGCGCCATCAGCGCGACATCCCGTAACGCATGCGTCCCTGCAGGGGCAAACAGGCTGACAACCGCCAGCGCCATCATCCAGGTTTTGGGATTAATGACCTGCAAGAGTGCCGCCGCGCGCGCGGTAAAACGGGTGTGCGTTTGGCCAGACAGGTTTGCGGCCGGTGCGCAAAATAGCTGCCAGCTCATCCAGCTTAACCACAGCACCCCGGCCCAGCTCATCACCTGACGCACCAGCGGATACTGGTGCAGCAGCTCACCCGCTCCGGCACCCGAAACCAGCACAATAGCACTGGCTGCCGCGCAGGCGCTCATCAGCGCGGGCAGGGTTGCCTTCACGCCGTAGTGCTGGCTGTTAGAGAGAATCAGAATATTGGTGGGGCCTGGCGTTATCGAGGCGACAAAAGCAAACAGCAGAAACGGCATCAGATTCACAGGTGGCTCCTTTTTTATAAGAGCCCTGACATTGCCGCTATTTTATGGAAACGTCTGGAAGGTTTGTGCACAACCGTCGGTAGTGGGCAGGCGTAATGCGATAGGCCCGCTGGAACCAGCGTCCTAAATGGCTTTGATCGGCAAACCCCAGCGCAGCCGCCACATCGACAGGCTGATCCCCACGGGCCAGAAACTGCCGTGCTTTTGCCAGCCTCAGTTGAATGAGCCAGGCGTGGGGCGCCAGGTGAAACTCGCGCTTGAAGCAGCGGGTGAGCGTGAAGCGATCGGTCCCGGTCTCGCGGGCCAGATCGGAAAGACCAATATTGTCGCCCAGATGGGCATAAAGATAGTCCCGCGCCCGGTGCGCCACCGCCGCGCTCTGCAGTTGCGAGGGACCTTTTTTGCGCCAGTGGCAATGTGACGTAAGCTGGGCCAGCAGATTATCCATTGTACCTTGCTGCACGATCTTCATCTCGTCATTGTGCAGCGCGGCAAAGGTGTCGCCAATAGTACGCACCAGCTGCGGCTCGCGGGTCAGGGTTTGCGTGAAATGCAGGGAATAATGACCAGGGGTGGATTCATACAGGCCATGCAGAGTGTCGGTCAGCCAGCGCTCGTCCAGGTAGAACGTCAGATAGGTGAAGCCGCCTGCAACGGGCGCGTCGCCGTCGTGGATCTCGCCCGGTTCAAGCAGAAACGCATCGCCCGGGTGGCTACGATGGCGTTCGCGACGGCAATGGAACTGCTGGGTACCGCTGAGTGTGATGCCGACCAGATAGCTGTCGTGCCAGTGCGGATCGTAGGCGTGCCCTTCAAAGTGCGCCTTGATCGTTTCAATTCCCGTATCCGCATGCTGCCGCAGTTCAAGCCAGTCGTTCACTGTCGCTCCTCTTTTTCGCTATCAGCATTGCCCGGGATGACCTTTCTGTCTGGAAGATTTGTGCAAAATCGCCGGGCAAACCGACAGATTGCCGCAATCTTAAGCAGTTGAACAGGGTTTGCCGAAATAAGGTTGACGACCGTACGTGATTACGGTTTAATGCGCCTCGTTGCCCGGATAGCTCAGTCGGTAGAGCAGGGGATTGAAAATCCCCGTGTCCTTGGTTCGATTCCGAGTCCGGGCACCACTATTTAAAGAACCCGCCCAAAAGGCGGGTTTTTGCTTTTGGAGAATGGACATCGGGATTCCCCGTCTCTTGTTTAGTTTTAGCAAATATTCAAACTGCGCTATATCCCTGTTTAGGGTCATTCTTATACTGCGGAAACGCCAGCTTCAGTTCCCCTAGCTCCACCAGTGGTTTTAAGTACTGCTGACGCAACGCATTAGGGTTACGACTAAGGATCTGCCCCAGCGCAGCAACGGAAATATACTGTCCCTGACACACATTCAGGATCACACTCTTCATCAGCTCTTTATTCCCCAGACGCAGCCTTTCACGCGGAACCGCAGCTAAAGCAAACAACGAATCCCGGAAAGCCTCGGTGAGATTGTCAACATCATCAATATAGGGTTGATCGATAAAGCGGTTAAGCAAACGTCCATATTCATCCCGGGATGAGGGTTGTTCATCCCCGGCGTTATATGTGGAGCTTTCCTCATTATGTGTGGAGTTCCTTTCGTTATGTGTGGACCTCTGCTCGTTATATGTGGAGTTCCCCTCGTTATGTGTGGACCTCTGCTCGTTATATGCGGAGTTACCCTCGTTATGAGTAGAACTCACAACCGCCCCTAACGAGAAAACCTCATCCGGCGTCATGACCGATACGCCGGGCAAGGTGTAATATTTACTCTTTTGTTCACCGCCTGCGGCCAGAAAACCTTTACTTTCCAGTCGGGGAAGCGTCAGCGTGACTTCGCGGGAGTGTCGTGTTGTTAACTGGCAGGCTCGTTCATGGTTAACCCAGCCTTCAATCGCCGCCGTTGCAACAATCACCTGTTCAAAATCATCAAGCAGATCGAAGGCCTCGCGAAATCGTTGATGCAGGTCATCCAGAACATGCTGTGGAATCAGGCTAGCGGTGGAAAGCTCTAATAGCGTCTGCGCAGGAAATGTTTTTTCCCAAAGTTTAGGGGTGCGCCAGTTAGCCGATTTCCAGCCGCTGAAAATCTTAGGCATCCCTGAACCAGCTTTCTCGCCCAGACCAATCAGCAAGAACATCTGGTGTAGCAACCTGTTGCGGCAATCACTAACTCCGCCTGCAATTACATCCTCCAACGGCAGGCGCATCAAGCCGGGATTGCGAAAGCCAAACATATCAGGACGTTTGACGATCAAAATAGAAACCCGGTCGGTAAAATCAGCATGGACCAGCGTGTTGACCAGCGCTTCACGCAGTGCGATATGTACTGGCGTATCCGTTCTACGCAGCCCCTCTTCAAGCATAAAGGGGACTTTCAGATCGGCGACCAGCTTTTGATATACCTTGCGATAAAAATCAAACAGGTTTCCTGACCATGTACCGTCCGGACATACCCGATCCACCCAACGCAGCTCCGTTTTAGCTTCGGGGCGTTCCTGGTAATCCACCATGTAGTTAGGCGCTGCGGCAATAATCGCATCCCATTTACCAAACATGAGGATGCCAGCCAGCGTGATGCCCTCTTTTCCGGTTTCCCTGTCTTTACGCCATCCACCAACCACTTTAAATAGTTCAAACGGCTCACAGGCCAGATAAGGATGCTGCGGGTTATTTGCTGATAGCAGATTGCGATAGACTTTCAGGCTGTCCAGATCGATATCGTCCTGAAAGGTATAGTGCTCGGATAGCACTTCATTATCGCGGCTGTCGTGGATCTGCTCTGCAAGCATCCTCTTGACGGTCATATCATCACAAAGGCGATCGCCTTCGTGCAGGCGTAGATAGGTGTTACCAAATGGGGACTTTTTCAGGTGAACCGGCTTTTGTTTGCGCATCGCCTGTGGAATATGGATCGCCAGAACATCCGTTCCCTGCAAAGAGACCTGTTGCACATCGTTTTCTGATCTCAGCACATTCGCACTGACCCGATCGCGATCGTTTAACTGATTAAACAGATCGGTCTTAATCTTTTCGGGCTCAGTAATACCCACTGGTGTAAATTTTCCAGACTGTTCTTTTACACCGAGAACGACCCAACCGCCCCGACCATTCGCCATTGCGGAATAGGTGGGCCAGAAGTCTTTCGGTAACTCGCCTTTGCCATCTTTCCCCCCTGCCAGCTTGAACTCTACCTGTTCCGACTCGATAAGAGTTTGCAGATCAATAATGTCTTTTATTTGCAAAGGCATAGCGGTTACTCTGGCTGAAAAATGTTCGGCTATATCATATCGCATCTGCTGATTATCCGATAGCCAGGCTGTGTTAACATAACGTGACTACGGACTCAATAGCCGTAGCACTTAAATTATACGACAGGTCCTGAACAGCATTTGATATTTAATATATACATGGAGGTTATATGGGTGAGCTTATTAATACATTGTTGTCATTAATTTCATCTAACTTTTTTAACAAAAAATCAGAAAACGAAGCGCTAGAGAAATTTCTATTTATATTTTCTCAGCCAAACCACGATCCCCGGCTTGTCGAATATTATTTTGCTCTTGCAACACGACACCGTTATTCCAAATATCATGAAATTCTTTTAATGATGAATACCCGCTATCCATTAGCCACCATCTGGATGTACAAAAGCATTAATCGCATCCAGTCAGTTGTGCTATTTAGGGATGATGGGATGGCTGAGATAACATCTCAGACTGGATGGGGGGCAAAATTTTCGTTACTGGTTATTGATATATTTTTTGTTACTACATTTTTACTTTGCACTATGTGGGGAACAAACGCTATAAGCTTGATATATAAAGCTCTTAGTCATTCTGAGTTAACGTTTTTCATGTTGTGTAAGGCTATCGGTTCAGGTATTGGTGCCGTGCTTTCTTTCCTATTGCTGTCAGTGACCGCTTACGGTTGGTGGGAAATCATCAACGCTCGCCTATTTGTTAACTACTATAATTTACACAGAAGTAATACTACTGGAAAAAACTGATTTTCATTCGGCTTATCTCCTTATCTCAGTTATGCCAGCATCGCAATTGGATAAATGCTGGCATAAATTATACTGGTGTGTGAAAAATGGCCTTAACTGCGCAAACAGAATAGGGTGGACACTGGTTTCCAGCCACAAGTGCATGGGTGACTCCAGCTCTGTCAGCATATCGACCTAAGGGGAATCAAAGCAGGGGGATCAGTAGACAGTTTTCAATGTAATTAAAGTGAGCCATGATGTTTGGTTATCTCAACTGCTTCATGGCGACATCTAAAAAACCATTAAAATATCATTATGATTTATATGGTAATAAATCATTACACCGAGCATTATCTCAAAAGCATCTAATCCGACATATCAACTTAAAGCTCAATGCAGGGGTAACGAATTAACCCCCTACGAGTGAGGTGAGTATGTTTTCACACCGGTATATATGGAATCCACACATAACGAAGCCCCCCTACCATTAAACACCGATTTTTCGTGACAACCATCACAAAACTAAAGCACTTTTTTACGGGGTCTTCGTGGGGGCGCTATTTACAAGAAATACCAACAAAAATAATGACAAACAGCATGTTAGTCGTAGATATGATTCCGAGTCCGGCACCACTATTTAAAGAACCCGCCCAAAAGGCGGGTTTTTGCTTTTGGAGAATCCACTCCCCCTCACTCAATCACCACCGACGACAACCGGTACCACCCATCACTCAACTTCCCCTCGTTAGCGAGCTGTATGCGCGCCTTACCGGTGTTATCCACCAGCGCCAAATCAAGATAATAGCGCCCTGACGCCAGGTTACCCGGGGTTGCCAGCTGATAAGCCGAGCTGTGCCCGCCCGGTAGCCACTGGCGGATATCGTCCCCGGCGTTGCCCTGCGCGACCGTATTCCCGCGCGTGTCCTGCAGTCGCCAGGCAAGGGTATAACGCAGATAAATTGGTGCCACGCCGTCATTCGACCATTGGCTGGTGAGCGACACGGCCTGCCCCGCACGCGCGCTCACCGGATGGGTCAGCGACACCACCCGGAAGCGATAGCCTATTTTTGTCAGCGCCTTGTCGACGATATCGCGATAGACCTTCGGTATCTCGGTGGATTTAATATTCAGGGTGCTGGCATGCTGCGCCAGCGCCCAGTCAAAGGTCGCCTGCACCTCTTCCCGCGTGTACTTTTGCTCGGTCAGCCATTCCGCCATATGGCCGCAGATCTCAAGGCTGATGGGTGCCTTTTTCCAGGCGTTGTTGAACCCCGGCCAGGCCGCCTGCGCCGTCGTGAGCCGCTCCGGGTAATCATTGGCCATATGGCTCCAGGTGGGGCTGAAGTTGCGCCAGTCCCCCCAGCAGTCCGCACGCCAGCCCGCCCCTTTTTTCACTGCATATGCGACGGAATCATAGCCGTTAAGCAGCATGATCTTAGGCGTGTCGGGGAAGGCGCTGAAATGCATATCAACGTAACGGTTGAGCAGCGCGGGGGGATAGCGCTCCTGCAAAGGCGGCAGGTTCGGGAAGTTGCTGTTATGCCACTCTCCCCAGGCCCCGACCATTCCGATGTCGATAAACGCCAGCTCCGGGTTATTGTTGTACCGCGCGCCAAACGCCTGCAAAAGCCGCCGGGCGTAAGCGATATAGGTGGGATCGTCCAGATCGGGGGCAAAGGTTTTATGATCCGGCGTCCAGGTGCCTTTAATCCCTTTGTCGATCAGCCACTGGGGGATCTCTGAGCCCGACTCCGGCCCATCGAGGATCATAAAGCGCAGGCCGACGTTCATGGGCGGTTGATGTGCCGCCGCCGCCGCAAATCCCTCATCCACCAGCGCAAAATTGTACTGCCCTTCTCGCGGTTCAACCTCGCTCCAGTAATAGCGACGATATTCGAGGCCTGTCGCCGGATAATCCGCCAGGTTCAAGTCCTGATCGTGAAAACGGGCCACGCCGTTACCAGGGTTTGCCAGGGGGCCGCTGATAGCGGGTGGATGCACCGTCTGCAAGGCTTCTGCACTTTCCGCACAGGCCCAACCCGAAGAGAACATCAGCGCCCCGGCGATAAGAAGCATCAATGGATTTATACTGCCCGGCAGAACGTTTAAGCGCATTGAATACCCTTCTTCCCAAAACCCGACGCCAACAGATGACATTTTATTTCACAGGATATATCCCGGAACTCACCCGATATGACTATTTCTATTTACAAACGCTGCACTAAGGTTGATATGTTACTGCGCAGGAAAAGTGAGTGTCACGATTCATCTATCATACCTCTGGGCCAACAGACACCGCTTATTTCTGGATTTATTCATCTTTACTCATGAGTAGCAGGGTGAAATGTTTAATAAAAATAACAAATTAATCAAAAAGCTGTTTTTCCATGAGTCCTGGGACATCATGGTCATTAATAGCCACGGCAAGCATGTTTTTCCGGATAACACGCTGGATATTCTGTGTAACGCAAAAGCACGGCAGCTTGATAAAAAATATATCTTCCAGGCCGATCCTTTTATTATAGATAAAGGTGACCGACTGTATGTTTTTTATGAAGCTTTCTCCTTCCTTAACGCTAAGGGCGTACTGCGCTGTCGTATTCTTAATAACGATCTTGAGGAAACGGACGACGTTAAGCTTGAAGGGTTTGATGACTTAAAATGCCATCTCTCTTTTCCGTTCCTGTTTGAACTCGACGGCAAACTGTTCATGATCCCCGAGTCATCAGAGAGAAAAGAGGTCATTCTGTTCCAGTCCGTTGATTTCCCTGCGCGCTGGGAAAAGGTCAAAGTGCTGGTCTCAGACCTGGCCGTGACGGATAACGTGGTCTTTGAGCTGAACGGCGTGAATTACCTGGTCTCCACCACCATGGATAACGAGCTGGTGATCCACACCTCAGAGGGCATTCTCGGCGACTGGAAGCAAATCTCCCCGGCCCTGGATATCTGTAATATTCATGCCAGAGGCGCCGGCAAGCCCTACTCGATCAACGATAAAACCTACCTCTTTACCCAGGAGTGCAATCCTGGCTTTTACGGTAAGTCTATCTTCATCAAAGAATTAACCAGCCTGACGCCGCATAAATATGAAGAGAAACTGGTAGGCAAAATAAGTTCGTCGATTAATAACAGTGACGGAATCCACACGTTAAATTTCACCGATAACTATATTGTCTATGATACAAAACACCTGACCTTCAGCCTTCTTTCCACCCTTAAAAAGCTGGCATATAAAGTTATGGTTAATCACCGGAAGCGTCTTTTTAGCTAAAGTGACAATATGGGGAATTAGCACTAACCTAACCAGAGTAACAGGATAAAAAACTGCAAAAGAGCGATTATTTTCCGCCACCTTAGTGGGCGGACAGATGCGGGCTTTTTAGGGGATTTATTATGGCAATTCTGGTTACGGGCGGTGCAGGCTATATTGGTTCTCACACGGTACTGACATTACTGGAGCGCGGAGAAGACGTTGTTGTCATTGATAATCTCTCTAATGCTTCGCAGGAGTCGTTAATCCGGGTTGCAGAATTAACGGGAAAACAGCCCGTGGTTCACATCGCGGATATTCTCGATCGCGACGCCCTAAAAACGCTGTTCACTCAGCATACCATTACCGACGTCATCCACTTCGCTGGCCTTAAATCTGTTTCCGAATCCATCGCCCGGCCTCTCGCCTATTATGAAAATAATGTGGTCGGGACGATGGTGCTTCTGGATGAAATGCAGCGGGCGGGCGTGACCAGCCTTATTTTCAGCTCGTCGGCCACAGTGTATGGCAATCCCGACGCCGTGCCCCTGAGCGAAAAGTCCCGCACCGGCGGTACAACCAACCCGTACGGTACCTCCAAGCTGATGGTGGAGCAGATTTTGCGGGATTTCTCGGCCGCACAACCGCAATTCAGGATCGCCTGTCTGCGCTATTTTAATCCGGTAGGCGCGCACCCTTCCGGGCGCCTGGGGGAAGATCCGAACGGTATTCCCAATAATCTCGTGCCTTATATTTCTCAGGTTGCTATTGGCAAACTGGCGTGCCTGACCGTCTTTGGCGATGACTATCCGACGCCAGACGGAACCGGCATTCGGGATTACATTCATGTCATGGATCTGGCCTGTGGCCATCTGGCTGCGCTGGATCATAAAGACGAAGGCGAGGCGTTTAAGGTCATCAATCTTGGAACCGGCGTCGGGTATTCGGTGATTGACCTGATTAAGGCATTCGAAAAAGCCGCCCAGACCAGAATCAACTATCGCATCGTCGGCAGGCGTTCCGGCGACGTGGCAGAGTGCTGGTCGGATTCGTCGCTGGCGCGCCAGCAGCTGGGATGGCAGGCCACGCGCAGCCTGGATGAGATGATGCGTGACGCCTGGAACTGGCAGAAGAACAATCCCGGAGGGTATAACGCCTGACGTTCAGCAACGCAAACAGGTGCCATCAGGCACCTGCGCTTTACTGGTATTTCAGGTTAAGCCACCAGTCCCAAATCCCGACGTGGAAGTTCTGGAAGACGTCTATCCCCAGCGCCGATTTGATCATATAGAGCGTCAGCAGCACGCAACACAGCAGGAACAGCGTGGCAAACAGAATGAGGAAGGTCACCACGATACGTGAGAGTTTTGACTCCGGGCGGGAACGCGCGCGGAGATCCCGTCCCAGTAAAAACACCATATAGAGGCGTTTGCCAAAGAAAGGAAAACTTTTACGGAAATCGATCCGGTGCCGCGACGCCAGGGTAATCGAAACGATAGCATCCTCGATCTCCTCTTTTTGCTCAGGGGTCAGTTGAGCGGCAACGTTCTTATCAAGCACTTCGTAAAAACGATCGATAACTATCGGGTTTCTGGGCTTACTGGTCAATTTTAACCTATTGTTTTATCTAATTTATGGTAGACAGAGACGGTTTTCCTGGCGATTTCGTCCCAGTTGTAACGCTTCAGAAAATCACCGTAATCCACGCGCGGCAAATTCGCCTGGCTTGCCATCTTTTGCGCTAAATCCGCGATATTCCCCAGCTTAAAGCTGGTCTCATCCGGCAGGCCGACCTCGAGATTGGGCAGAATATCGCTTACCACCACCGGCAGGGAATAGGACATCGCCTCCAGCAGCGCAATGGGTAGCCCCTCATGGTACGACGGCATCACAAAGAGTGAAGCCTGAGAGAAGACCACCTGCAACTCCTCACCTTTTAAAAACCCCGTCATCACCACGCCCGGCGTCTCAAACGCGAGCTGCTTCAGACGCAAACTGTATTCCGAGGGGTGATCCGAATCCCCCACCAGCACCAGCGGCAACGTCAGGCCCGATTGTTGATACGCGGCGATGGCGTCATGCATCCCCTTCTCTTCAACAAATCGCCCGACCAGCACAATATAGCCCCCAGGCTGCAAATCATACCGGCCGAGGATCTTATCGACCGTCTCTTTCTCCAGCGGTTTTGGCACGTTCACGCCGTTATAAATCAGATGCGCATCATAGCGGTAGTATTTCTGCTGGATCAGCTGGTTGATCACCTCAGAAATCACAATCACTTCACTGGCATACTTCACCGCCACTTTCTCACCGAGCATCAGGATTTTTTTCGCCATCTTGCCCCACTTCTGGCGATCGTAGTCCGGCCCGTGATGGGTAAAGACCACGCGTTTGCCCAGCAGGCGTAACAGCGGCACCACAAGGCCGGGGCCGATGGCGTGAACATGAACAATATCGGATCGATCGAAAAATGTCCTCAACGCGGCAATAACAGAGTGCACAATGGCCTCAAAACTGCGTTTTTTGGGGGCCCACAGCGCCAGCGTCTCGACGTTTTTGTAGCGCGAGCGCCGGTAGGGTACGTAGGGTGACCGGGCAATAACGCAAATATCCACGTCATACTGCTGGCGAATAGCCGGGTAGAGATTCTGACAATGGGTTTCGACGCCGCCCAGCACATCGGGGATCCCGCGGGTACCCAACACCGTGATTTTTTTTGCCATGTTACCGTCCGTCGAGCAGCTCGCGGTACAGCGACTGCAACGTTTCCATATGCTTGCGCAGTGAGTATTTCTGGCAAAGCCGCTCACGGCCTTTCAGCCCCATCTCCCGGGCCTGCTGTGGGTTTTCCGCTATCACGTCCAGCGCATCGGCCAGATCCTGCGCGTTGCCAGGTTCAAACAGCAATCCTTCCACACCCTGTCGAATCTGCTCCGGGATCCCGCCAATACGGGCCCCCACCACCGGCCGGGCAAACGACATCGCCTCCAGCACCGCCATCGAGCAGTTCTCATAACATTCTGAGGGCAACACCACCGCCCGGGCGTTTTTAATCAGCGCATCCAGATCCGGGCCCTGCTGCACATAGCCCAGGAACTCCGCCTCGGGAAAGGTCTTCACCATATCGTCATGCAGCGGCCCGTGGCCGACCACTTTTAACGGCATTTTGTTGCGCATAAGCTGATGCGCCCGGGTCAGGGTCGGCACCCCTTTTTCACGGCTCAGGCGCCCGACGTAGAGCAGATAGGACTCATCCGGGCTCTCTTGCGGCTGCTGGCCGTCGTCGATGCCGTTCACAATCACCTCGATACGGGAGTCCGGCAGCGAGCGTTTCAGCTCGTTACGCAGAAACTCGCTCGGGGAGACAATCACGTCCAGCGCCTGGTAATTTTGCGCGATGTACTGCCAGGTGGCCTCTAAGGAGAGCAGCAGGCTCTTTGACGCCGAGCCTTCCTGGCAGCGATAGCGAAACGCATTGAACACGGTGCCGGTCACGCAGGCGTCGCACACTTTGCCGTCGCGCAGCATGGAGTAGGACGGGCACATAATTTTATAGTCGTGCGCGGTTAACACCGTCTTACAGCCGAAATCCCGGGCGACCTTGATCAGCGCAGGCGTTAGCTGGTGATAGATATTGTGGAAATGGACGATCTCCGGGCGCGTCTTCTCCAGCAGCGCCCGCATTTTTTTACAGGCTTCCCGGTTGTGAATAAAGTTGATGGCGGTTTTAGCCCCCGCCAGCAGCCCCCCCTCTTTATGGTAATCCACGTTGGTGACAAAGTAGTCCGCATAGTCAGAAGGGAAGTTTTTCTCATGCTGCATCGAGAAATCAATCACCTCCACGCCGGCCTCTTTCAGCATGTTGCGTTCCTGAAAGTAGACCGTTTCCGCTCCTCCTTTAATAAAGAAGAACTTATTTACCAGTAAGACTTTCATTACTCTCCCTGCTCATGAATAACTTTATTGCCCGGTGGCACTCTGGGGTCACGAAGCGGATGAAAGAGACCTTTGACCAGCCCGGCAGAGAGCACCGCCAGATTGATCACGCTGTTGAGGCCGTTTTTTAACGAGCGGTTGCGAATGGTTTTCAACAGGATAAAGGCCAGCAGCGGCAACAGCGCGATATCGATCAGGCTGACGTCGAAGGTAAAGAACGCAATCAGCACGATGAGAATGTAACTGGCGAAGATGACTTCGTTTTTCACCAGCATCAGCGCGTCGCGGAACCAGGGTTTGCCCCACGCGCTGCGCAGCAGTTCTCCCGGCGCCTGATGGAAACCGCTCTTCCAGCGATAGCGCAGCATTTTGAAGGTCGGCATCGTGTAGGAGGTGTGCCGGAAATAGGGCACATTCAGGCGATGCAGTTTGTAACCTGCGGTCAGCAGGCGAATACCCAGTTCCGCCTCCTCATAGGCATGCAGGCTGCGGTTGGTTAAGTAGCCGATATCGGCAATTGCCGACAGGCGGTACAGACCGCCGCCGCCGAGATGATCGCAGTCGCCCAGGGGGTAGATTTTATTGATCCGCTGCTTGCGGGAGGTGAATTCATAGTTTGACGCGTCGTCCATCTCCACCGTCCCGGCCACGCCAGCGTACCCGGGATTTTTCTGCAGAAACGCCACCGCCCGATCGATGAACCCCGGCTCCAGCTCCATATCGCCATCCATGAGCAGGATGAACTCACCTTCGCTGTGAAGGTAGCCCAGCTGATGCCCGACGCCGCAGCAGCGGTCTGCCGGTTCGGTTAACGACACCACCATCACCCCTTTATCGCTGGCCAACTGCTGGGTGTTATCCGTAGAAAGACTGTCGGCAACGATAATTTTATGCGGATAGTCAGCAATCTGGCTGCGAATACTGTCGATGGTTTTCTCTATACACTCGGCTTCGTTAAACGTTTTAATACTTACGGTAATAAAGGGTTTGTACATCAATAGAGCCCCGTATAACGGCGTACGGTCCGGCGAATGATCAAGCTGGAACCTAAAGATAGATAGAATAAGAATTGCAGCATTGGCACGATCATCAGTATCTGGCTGTAAGGCAGACTGAGCAGACAGGCGATTGAAAAAACGTTAAAGGCTGGCGCAGAGCTCAGTAGCCGGAGATCCTGTTCATCAACCTGCTCAACCGATAGCAGAGGTTCGGGCTGAACCACTTTCAGAATATAAACAAACAGCCCAATAAAGATGACGGTTCCCACCACGCCCACTTCCCACAGCAGCATACTCATGGCGGTACTGTCGAGGGTCAGGTTGTAGATCTGATTCAGGAAACCCGGAGAGAGGAAACTGCCGCTGTTGGTGGCGTTCAGCCCGTAGCCAAACAGCGTGCCCGGCAGCCCCGACAGGTCGTTATGCTGTAACCAGAACGTCAGGGTGGTAAAACGCCCTATCTCCCCGCCTGGCAGGATGAAGTTGGGGTCAAAAATGTAGCCCAGTGAGTCAAAGAACACAGCGAAGGGGTTTTCCGACATGTCGATGCCATAGGCGGCGGTATAGCTGTAGGCCAGAATGATGATGGCAAGGCCGATCAGCAGGACCATCGACACCAGAATAGCCAGCAGCACGGCCAGATTCACCTTACTGGCCTCTTTGACCCAGGAGGGCATGAGCCACACCCACCCCAGCAATAGCGGCGACAGCAGGATCACGAATTTCACTTCCCCGATAATGCACATCACAAACCCCAGGGTGATATGCAGCGCCATGTTTTTAAAGCTGATCAGCCCATGCTTATACTCCGAGACTTTCAGCAGCATGATCAGCAGGCAGAACAACCCCATCGCTGCGGTGTTCCCCCCGCCCATCGGGTCGCCCCCGAAGGTCCCCACCACGGAGTCCCACTTCTCCTCTTCGCCATGTAGCGCCACGCGCTGCGGCACCACGAAGATGAGCTGGTAGAGCGCAACCGGGAACTGGAGATAAAAGATCCAGTACAGCCCGCGCGTGACCTGGTAGATCTGCGATTCCCGGCAGAACCCCAGCAGCAGGCAGAGCATCACCAGCGACAGGGCAATCTCATTCTTAAACCCGATAAGCGTGATGAGCGCCCCGCCCTGAAACAGTGTGGATATCCCGGCGAGCAGGATAAAGGAGAGATACAGCGTCAGGACGATGGCTTCCTGCGCATCAAGGCGCACAGGTTCGTAACGGGTCTGCAGCAGGAGAAAAGCCGCCATCAGCATTGTTAAGAAGAAGGGCAGCCACAGCACCGTCAGCTCACCGGTAAAGTACTGCACCAGCCCGCAGAAGATGAGGGTCAGCAGGGTGAACGTCTGTAAGTAATGTCCGGTATTGAGATTCATGATGCCACTGACCCGTTTTTCAGAATGTCGGCGCGCTTATTCACCTTCAGATAGATAAAGGCGTAGCGAATGAACGTCAGAATCGAAAATATGATGATGGAGGTCGCGTAGTCATTGTAGAAGTACGGCACCACGACAAACGCGATCCCCACGATCGCCAGCTGTTCGAGCTGGATCCGCAGGAAGTAACGGTGCGAGCCGAATATCAGCTCTATTACCGTCAGCGGACAGACCGCCAGCGCCGGGAACAGGTACGGCAGCATGTAGCGCGAGGTGGGCACGGAGGCGATCCACTCTTCGCTGAAGCCGAGATTCATCACGATCGGATAGAAGATAAAGACACCCAGCGTGCAGACCACGCCCAGCACCAACAGCAGCAGGCGGACCTTTGTGTACTCTTCGTAGTTAAAGACGTTGTTTCTGAAATCAATCGACCATTTCGAGAAGATGGTGTTGCGCACCGCATTGCCGACAATCACCACCGGGGCCAGGCAGAAGCGGCTGACCACCGAGAAGTAGCCCGCCGTTAAGGCCGAGAACCAGAAGTTAATCAGCATAATCGGCAGGTTGTTATTCGCCATCGCCAGCACTTCGGCACTGCCCACCTTAGTGATGTGGTGAATATTTTTTTGCAGGAACGCCAGGTTGCTGGAGGGCCACAGGTGATGCAGCGCGACGGTGCGAATATCAAATGCCCGCAGGATGCAGGCGCTGGTCAGCGCCATCATCAGGATCGCCCACATCCAGTAAAACGCCATCACCTGGTGGGTGAGCAGTACAGACACCACGACCACCACCGAGACGGAGATGCGTTGAACCACCAGAAAGCGAAAGTTTGCCGTCCGCAGCGACAGGTTCTCCGCTATCAGCACCCAGGTATTCGAGAGCGTAAGCAGATAGAGGAAAAGCATATTCTGATGAAACAGCCAGCCCGTCAGGACGGCATACGGAACGGCGATGGTCAGGCTTTGCAGAAGGCAAAACACCACATTCTGCGCCAGCTCATCATCCTGTTGCCTGGGGATCAGCAGCTGTGAGGCAAAGGTACAGACCTGTGCCCCGATCAGGGCAATACTGTAGTTGAGCGCGTAAAGCCCCACCTCGCCAAGATCGTACTTATGCGAAATGAGCCAGATCGACAGGGCACCAATCAGTTGTGAAATGACTGATGACCCCGCGATCGTGGAGGCGCTCCTGAGCAGACTCATGCCCGGCCCGTGTTATTCATCAGTTCGTGGGTATGGTAATTCAGCGAACGCAGCCCCTCTTTGCTCTCCAGATTTTTATCCACCACCTGATTCAGCACGCCGCCGATAATCACGTTGCGATCGTTGGCCGCCTTCTCGATGGCCGGTCCAACGGTGTCGGCCGCGTTCAGCCCCGCTTTCAGGACAAAGATCAGGCCATCCGTCACCTGACTTACCAGCTGGACTTCCTGGCTCTGATTCACCGCCGCCACATCGACGATAATGCGCTGGTAGCGGCTACGCAGGGAATCGATCAGCGGTTTCAGCCGTTCAGGCGACAGGAGCAGCAGCGCGGAGACCGGCGTATTGCCGCGCGGCAGGAAATCGAGATTTTCGCTCATCTTCACCAGCACGTTTTCGGTCGCGCTGTCGCCGCGCAGCACTTCTGCCACACCCGGCGCCTTCGGAGAGCCCAGCTCGCCCGACAGACCGTCGCTGTTGAAGAAATCCATATCGATAAGCAGCGTTTTCTGGTCAAAGCTAAAGGAGTTTGCCAGCAGATTTGCCAGCAGCGTGCGCCCCTCTCCGCCTTCTGCCGACGTCACGGCAATCACCTGCAGCGGATGGCTGTTCAGCATGATCTGGGTGCGCATGCTGTGAATGATGTCGGCATTCAGCGGATCGCTGAAGATCAGATCGCGGATTTTGCTGCGCCCGCCCACCCCCTTAAAGCGGC
The DNA here is from genome assembly GCF_023639785.1 of Leclercia adecarboxylata. Lineage (NCBI taxonomy): Bacteria > Pseudomonadati > Pseudomonadota > Gammaproteobacteria > Enterobacterales > Enterobacteriaceae > Leclercia > Leclercia adecarboxylata. The sequence continues at coordinate 335,923 of NZ_CP098325.1, read as the reverse complement.
GGATCTCACCCAGCGGCAGCAGATTCAGTCGTTTCTGCATCTGGCTGAGGGTATTCACCGATTTGTCCGTCGCCGTTTTCACCATGATGTACATCGTGGTGAACAGCATCACCAGCAGCACAATCATCAGCATCAGCAGCGGTTTATTGGGTTTGGCCGGCAGCGCAGCCGGCACGGCCGGATCGTAAATCTCCGCATCAGCGTCGGAATAAGAACCGGGTAACGCCAGCTCCTGCGTGCGCTGATAGGCCATCTTGTACATCTCTTCCGTCTTATCCAGCGCCAGCTTCAGGTCGTTATAACCATCCCGCTTCATGGACAACTTCTGGAAGTTCGCTTTTTGTTCTTCCAGCTGCTTCTGATAATTTTTTTCGTCTGCCAGTGCCGCCTCGTAGTTCTGGCGTAATCCGGCCTCCTGCTCCCTGAGCGTCATCGCCGTCTGCGCCTGGATCGCGCTGATACGCGCCCGGGCCTGGATCACTTTGTCATACTGTGGCCCGTAGGATTTCTCCAGCTGCGAAAGCTCACTGTTGGCCTGGATCAGGGCGATACGTAAATCCTGGATCTGGGCATGATTTGAAACCGACGGCAGCGAGATGGCTTTTCCTCCGCCGGAACGTATCTCGTTATAGATAGATTCAGCAGCCACCCGACGCTCGGTCGCATTCGCCAGACGGTTGGTGATAATGCCCATCTGTTCCGTCTCAAAGCCATCAACGCCGCGGAAGGTCAACAATCCTTCTTTTGCCAGATAGCCATCCAGAGCGGCCTTTTGCTGCGCCATCTGCTGCTGAAGATCCTGCAGCTTCTGCTGGTTGTCATCCCGCGCCTTCGCCGTTTTTTGCTGCTTCAGAGCCAGGGTGTAGTTGATAAACGACTCGGCGACGCCATTAGCCACCTCTGCCGACAGCTGTGGCGAGGTAGACTCATAGGAGACGGTGGATAAATGGGTGGTGCGCACGTTGCTGATGGTGAGATCTTTCATCAGCGTTTTCAGAGCATGATCCATCCGCTGCTGTTCGTTTTCAGGGGCTGAACCCATCCCCGAGCCCTCGCCGTTAAACGCAGGGTTTTGATCGAGTTTGAGCGTGCGAATGGCTTGCTCAAGCACCACGCGCGACTGCATCAGCGCGGTTTGCGTTTCGTAATACCCGTTACGGGTGGAGTCATAACCTTCCACTCTCTGGAAAGGTGACACATTGTCCGGCTGAGCTTTAATCAGTACCGTGGCAGTGGAAACATACTTCGATGACATCAAACTCATTAGTGGCCAGGCAATCGCCCCGGCAACGATGCCGGAGAGAAGGATTTTCCAGGAGTTCTTTTTAATTTCTCTGGCAAATCTTGCGATATCGATAGCGCTTTCTCGCTTTTTGCCATTTTCCACTATTGATAGTTTCATGGTCAGAAGAATCCTGTGCCAATTATGACGAGATCGCCCGGGAGTACGGAGTGGGTAACATCAACATTTTCAAGCAACTCACCGGTGGATGATTGACGAATTTTGAGATCCGTACGGTCTGCACGATCGGTATAACCCCCCGCCAGGGCGATGGATTTTTCCACGGTCAACCCTGGCTCATAGGAATAGCCATTCGGATTCTCAACTTCACCAGAGATATAAAACTTACGGAATTCAGCAATATTGACCGTCACCATTGGATTAAGCACAAAACCTTTGCGCAGGCGTTGCGTAATCTCCGCGTCCACCTGACTGGCGGTTTTGCCCTTTAATTCCAGCTTGCCAATATAGGGGTAATTAATAGCCCCACTATTATCAAGTACTACTTTCATGGTCAGGTCAGGTTGACCGGCAACGTTAATGTTGACGATATCACCGGAGCCCAGTAAATAATTTGCTGTATCCACCACGCTATTGTCCTTTAACGTCGGCTGCGGTGATTTGCATCCGGCGAAAACAACGCTGAGGAGTAAAAAAGCGCACAGTTTCATTATTTTCATTTTAAATCTGAACCTTAGCTGTAAGCATAATTAAAGATTGATCATAGCCCAACGTTTCGGTCACGACGCGATCGTCGTTGGGGCCGATAGTAAAGGTATCTGTATCTTTATTAGACTTAAGCGTATCAAGATGATATTCCACACCAAGGTTAACCGATGGCGTGAGGTCATAACCTACGATAAATGAAAACACCCCATTTTTGTCATGACGGTCCTTGTTCTGATCTTTGTAGTCCTCTGTAATCCACGCATAATCAAGCAACATCGTTAAGCGGTCATTCATCCACAAGTGTTTGTATGAAATGCCGTACTCGGTAACTAAATTATATCCGCCCGCTTCAGAAGGATCCTTAATACTTTGTGATGTTCTTAGCGTAAACAGCGACTGCTGAAGCGGTTTCCATTCCCCGAGAATATCCCAGTTAATCCCGTTGAAATCCTTCGAGCCGGGGTTATTCTCAAAGGTTTTATAGAGCCACGACACGTTCATATCAACGTTCGTTTTGCCCGTCAGCTGCGACTGAATGCCATAACGCAAATAGTATTCATTACTGTCTTTTGCGGAGTCATGATCGTAATGAAACTGGTTGGTAATAAAACTATAGCGAAAACGCGTCTTAGAGGTGTATTGATCGAAAATTTCTGCAATCAGGGTATTTTCGGTCCACTCCTGCTCGCGAATATATTGTGCAAAGTCCTCATCCCTGCTTTCAACCTGGCCGGTATTTCCAAAAGACCATTTGCGGTGCATTAACGCCAGGTCTGCCCTTCCCCGTCCGTCGGGCGCACCGTAACTATAGCGCAGCTCGCTGTTGAACAGATTGGTGGTTAACGGTGAGGTCACGCCAAATTCCCGGAACTGTTCCGGCAGGAACCCCTCCGTCACGCCGCGCCCGCGTTCCTCATGGCCGAGAGAGTCTTCGAGCGTCAGGCTCAGGCCATGCATCAGACCATAACGCCAGTCGCCTTTGAAGCGGAAGAAGTGATCGTCGTAGTCATCCGCCGAGTCGCTGGAGTAGTGACGATAATCCCCGGTGTACATCAGCAGATACTTGTCCTGACCGCGCTCCCCGTTCAGGGACAAGACGGGTCTGAGACTCTGGAAGTCGGAGCTTTTCGCGTCGCTATCGTGAGGCTGGAAGGTGACGTTATCGTTATGCCCATAGTTCACCCCGACATTGCTTTGAAAGTCGATACCCGCCCAGCCGATATGTGATTTTGGCGTTAATTCTGCTAACGCGACCGGAGACGCCATAATCCCAGCGATAATAATAATTTTAGTATGCATTCTTACCGACAAATCCCTTAAAAATGGTTTTAATGATGATTTTTATATCTAACCAAAAGGACCAGTTCTGAATATATTCAATGTCGTACTGGACTCGCTTTTCCATTTTATATAGCGCATCAATTTCGCCACGATAGCCATTAATTTGCGCCAGACCTGTGATCCCAGGCTTCACTTTATGGCGAATCATGTAGTTTTCGACCTGCTTACGGTAAAGCTCGTTGTGCGCCACAGCATGGGGCCGTGGGCCGACAATCGACATATTTCCTTGAATAACATTGATGAACTGCGGCAGTTCATCCAGAGATGTCCGACGCAAGAATGCTCCAAAGCGCGTGACCCGCGGGTCATCTCGTGTCGCCTGTATCACCGTGTCGGTATTTTCCATAACTTTCATGGTCCGGAACTTCCAGACTTTGATCTTCTGCCCGCTCAGCCCATAGCGATCCTGTTTGAAGAAAACCGGCCCGCGTGAGGTGAGCTTAATACCAATGGCAATGACGATCATTAACGAGACAATCATTACCATAATCACGCTGCCCAGAACCAGATCTTCCGCGCGTTTAATAAACGACCCACCGCCATCAAGGGGGGAGGTGAAAATGCCAATGGTCTGTAGGTTATGAACAGAACGTATCTGCGAGGTATTGGTACTGTAGGCGTAAAAGTCCGGCACGATCCAGGTATTTACCGTGGTATCGGACATCATGGCCAGAAAATGGCGTATGCGCTCCAGGGCCACCATCGGCAGGGCGATGTAGATTTCGTCGACCCTGCCGGCCTTTGCCTCTTCGACCAGTTTGATGACGGGACCGTTATAAGGGCTGGTAATTCTTTTCGCCAGTTCGCCCAGCCGCTCCGGGCCGCGTTCATCGTAGAAGGCCAGTTCCAGCTGCACATCCGCATACTCCAGACGTAACGCCTTTTCCGCCGCCAGGCCGTTATCGGTAATCCCGATAATGGCGACTCTGATGCGCTTTTTCGCTGAGAGTTTGAAAATAATCAGGCGGACAACGTACAGAAACGGGATCGGCGAGGCATACCATAACGGCAGGGCAGGAATATTGCGCATATCAATAAAGGTTAAGTAACCCAACGAATATAATTTGGCGACTAAAATTCGCACCATGCCGATAAACAGAATGGCTAAAAAAGCCGTCAAGAACAGCCGTCTTTGATTGCGTAACTTGTTGTTTTTAGGTCTGTAAAGATAACACTCCGTGTATTCACCAAAGAGTAAAAATGCGGTGGAGTACAATAAGCTGATCAAAATTACAGTGTCGAAAGACTCCATTTTCAACCACCAACCACTGAGCATCAGAATTAAATTAATTGAGAAGAAATCAATTAATTTAATGAATACTGAGTAACCTCCATGGGTGATCTTTTGCGAATTTCTCAGCATGCCCGGACCTACTTATAATTAAGCATCGGTATTATTTTTTTGTAGCGCTAATTGCACCCGTGAACGTATTAAAAAAATAAAAAGCTGTTTCGCGTAAGGGTACGTTACCGGAAAGAGTCAGCATCCTGGGGGATTGCCCGGGCTCACAACTATGTGGGTGTAAAACTCAGCATACATCCCCCTCTTAACGCTGAAGGCGTTAAATTTATAGAGACATCCGTTTAAGTAAAGCGTATGCACTATTCATTAAAACCGCCAATAAACTTTAGTTGTATTCCGTTCAGGTATGAAAAAAGAGATGATGCAAACAAAAGGCACAAAAAAACCCGGCCTTGGCCGGGTTTTTTTATTTACTCGTTAATGCGGGGGTGTTGATCCACCAGCCGGGAGCGCTTCGCCTGTAGCTCTGCAATCTCAGCATCGATATCTTCGATCTTCTGCTCAATGTTGTCGTGATGCTCGCGCAGGATCTCCTTCGCTTCCTGGAGGTCGGATGCGGCAGGTGTTGCCCCTTTCAGCGGCAGGTTGGCTGTCTCTTTCATATAAAGGCCGGTGATCAGCCCGATGACCGCAATCACCATCAGGTAATACGCAGGCATCATCAGGTTCTGGGTGCTCTCTACCAGCGATGCCGCCAGTGTAGGGGTAATACCCGCAATCAGCACCGAGATATTAAACGCCGCCGCCAGCGCACTGTAGCGAATGTGCGTCGGGAACATCGCCGGCAGGGTCGATGCCATCACGCCGATAAAGCAGTTGAGGATCACCGCCAGCATCAGCAGACCGGCAAAAATCAGCCCGATGACGTTGCTGTTGATCATAATGAAGGCCGGGATAGCCAGCACGAACAGCGCGACACTACCTAAAATAATGAAAGGACGACGTCCGAAGCGGTCGCTCAGCAGGCCCATGATCGGCTGCACAAACAACATCCCCACCATGATGGCGATGATAATCAGCACGCCGTGATCTTCCGAGTAGTGCAGGTTATGCGACAGATAGCTCGGCATGTAGGTCAGCAGCATGTAATAGGTCACGTTGGTGGAGATCACCAGACCGATACAGGTCAGCAGGCTGCGCCAGTGTTTGGTGGCAATCTCTTTGAACGAAACCTTTGGCCCTTCCTGCAGACCTTCGCGATCGCCCTGCTCCAGCTTATCAACATGCTGCTGGAACGCCGGGGTCTCTTCTAACGCGTGACGCAAGTAAAGGCCAATGATGCCCAACGGCAGCGCCAGGAAGAACGGAATACGCCAGCCCCAGGAGAGGAAGTTCTCTTCGCCCACCACGGTGGAGAGCAACACCACGACGCCCGCGCCCAGCACGAACCCGGCAATAGAGCCGAAGTCGAGCCAGCTGCCCATAAAGCCGCGCTTACGGTCCGGAGAGTACTCGGCAACGAAGATCGACGCACCGGTGTACTCACCCCCGACCGAGAAGCCCTGGGCCATCTTACACAGCAGCAGCAGGATCGGCGCCCAGATGCCAATACTCGCGTACGACGGGATAAGGCCGATACAGAAGGTACTGACCGACATAATCACAATCGTTATCGCCAGAATTTTCTGCCGACCGTACTTGTCCCCCAGCATCCCGAAGAACAGACCGCCGAGCGGACGGATAAGGAAGGGAACAGAGAAGGTCCCGAGAGCGGCGATCATCTGCAAACTGGGATCGGCGCCGGGGAAGAAGACTTTACCTAATGCATAGGCCACGAAGCCATACACACCAAAATCAAACCATTCCATCGCATTACCGAGCGAGGCGGCGGTGATCGCTTTGCGCAGTTTACCGTCGTCAATAATGGTGACGTCGCGCAGGGTGATCGGTTTAACTTTTTTCCTTTTAAGCATTGCTATCCTCGTAGACTGAGCCCAGTCCTCACCACAGCGCTCAAAAAAATCGCTTTGTGGAACCCGGGAAGCGCCTCATGCGCATTCTCCTCAATCAAGCGTAGCAGGTTTACTTACACTGACCTTTTTTGACCAGTACAACCGAACCTGTTGACGCCTGTCTGGGCTGTTGATGACCTCAATACCCTACCAGCGTTTATATGTGTGATCAACTTCACATATATTTTTAAGTTTATGACCAGAAGTGTAAAGACTGTAAATACCAGACCATCAGTTGTTTCTTATGCCTGCCGCTGTAAATACCTTTTCGCACGTTATTATTTTCCGTGAAATGAAAAAATAGCGACATTTTTTTACATGGCATTTACAGCCGATTTAATAATCAAGAGGCAAATATCGTGTTTCCTTAAAATATGTGATGAAGATAACTAAAACACTGTTTTATTTTCATTGAATCACAGTTCCATCGATCGCATCATAAGTCCGTCAAAACGAGTCTGGTCTCCTTCAAATGAAGGTTAAAAAAACCAAACTGGTTATATCTGCTGTATGAATAACGAATCGCCTGACGCCACTGCGTCACAATTCGTTGTATTCATTAGATTATTAATTATGACTTATCCGCCGGTGATGCGTGATGAGATGTGAGGGTTGATGATGAAGATTAAAGCCGCGATTGAACGCATCCCCGGTGGGATGATGCTGGTTCCGCTGGTACTGGGCGCAATTCTAAATACCTTAGCCCCTAATACCGGAGCCTATTTTGGTGGATTCACCAAAGGCATGATTACCGGAACAGTACCGATTCTTGCGGTGTGGTTCTTCTGTATTGGGGCCTCTATTAATTTACGCGCAACGGGCACGGTATTACGTAAATCCGGAACGCTGGTTATTACCAAAATTGCCGTAGCGTGGATTGTGGCGATGGTTTGCGCCATGTTTATTCCGGAAAACGGCATTCAGACCGGCTTCTTCGCAGGCCTCTCCGTGCTGGCGATTGTTTCTGCCATGGACATGACCAACGGCGGTCTGTACGCCAGCCTGATGAACCAGTACGGCACCAAAGAAGAGTCCGGCGCTTTCGTTCTGATGTCTCTGGAATCCGGCCCGCTGATGACCATGCTGATCCTCGGCTCTGCAGGCCTGGCATCCTTCGAACCACACCACTTTGTCGGCGCCGTCCTGCCGTTCCTGATCGGTTTTGCCCTCGGCAACCTGGACCACGATCTGCGCGACTTCTTCAGCAAAGCGACACCGGTTCTGATCCCGTTCTTCGGCTTCGCGCTGGGTAACACCATCAACCTGAACGTGATCCTCGACACTGGCCTGCTGGGTATTGTTCTGGGTGTGGCGGTTATCGTTATCACCGGTATTCCGCTGATTATTGCCGACCGTGTTATCGGTGGAGGTAATGGTACTGCGGGTGTGGCCGCCTCTTCAGCAGCAGGCGCTGCGGTGGCAAACCCGGTGATTATCGCCCAGATTAACCCGGCGTTCGAACCGGTTGCCGCTTCCGCTACCGCACTGGTTGCAGCAAGCGTCATCGTCACCGCGATTCTGGTTCCGATTATTACCGCGCTGTATGCCAGACGCTTTGGTCAGGTCCCGGAGAATACCGAGGAGCAGCCTGCGGTACAGTCACTGCACCACTGAGATGTAAGCCCCCGCCCAAACCATTCCCTCTCCCTTGAGGGAGAGGGTTAGGGTGAGGGGGAACATGCGACTCCGTTGTTGGTTCAGTTCACCTTACGTTCTTTGCCTCTCTGTCACACCTGAACCGGTGAACGTGCCAGGGGGGCTCGCCGCCTCAGCCCTATGGGAGAGGGAACCGGTTACTCCCCAAACACCTCACCCACCATCGCTTTTGCCAGCCTGGCCGCCGAACAAAGCCTCGGCATCCCCAGCGCCACGTTCTGCCAGCTTTGCGTCACCGACCAGCACACCGGATGCCTGTCGGTATCACACCAGTCCCCCAGCCAGCCCAGCATATCTTTATGATCGATAATCCCCGGCGTACTGGGGGTGGTCAGCCACTGATGATAGAAATGACGGGTGTTGGGCGCGGCGTTGATCCCCTGCGCCAGGTAGTTCGCCACCATGCTGCACAGGTTGTCTTTCAGCATGGCGCTGACATCCGCATTTGCCAGCCGGCAGGCGTCACCAAATGCCCCCCAGCGCAGCTCCTCCAGCGCCACATAACCGCGGCCGGCCAGCGACCAGCCGTCATAGTGCCCGGCCCGCCAGCGGGTAAAAATCTGTTCGCTGTGAACGCCCGCCTGTACCGTTAATCCGCGCTGGGTTAAGGCTTTCTCTTTAAACTGCGCCCGTTGATGGAAATGGGCGGAAAGGCTTTCGTACTGATGCACCAGGCCGATGGCCGGCTGGTTGCGCAGGTTGGCCTGCTGGCGCAGGGTAGTGAGGATGTGCGTCATGCGGGTCAATGCCAGATGGCCGGGATCAAACATGCCCGCCAGCTTCTCTGCCAGCCCGAGTCGCAGCACAGCATTTTCGCTGAACATTCCCCCCATGGCCCACTGGCGAAGCTGAGTCTGCGCCATGATCTCCTGGGTTAAACGCTCACGAAAGTGCTGCTGTTGCGACGCCACAGAGGCGTGACGCTGCGCGTCAGCCCCCTGCACCAGGTCGACCATAAATTTAGGATGGATACATTCCAGCGTCCGTCCAGGACCGTCCAGTAATTGTTTTGTCATGGTTGCTCTGCCGCGAATAACGTTTGAATATCATCGCGTAACAGTCGGGTATCTTCCTGAATCCACGTCGCAGTCGTAATACATTGCTGCAGCAGCTGGCTGAGCGCCCGTGTGGCATGCTCATTTTGCTGGCGCACTGCGAGGCTATCACGCAAGCTTTCCTGTAACCCTGCAAGGCATAACGAGAATTCCGCAAAAAATGTCGCCATACCTGCTGTAACAGAGACATCGACCTGCGCCGCCAAAGCTTTACGAATTTGTTCACAAAAGTGATCAATATGCTGTTTAAATTTTTCATGAAGCTGTGACACGTTAATAACGTATCGCGTTCGCGTCATCACATAGTCTTCCCAGCCCCAGCCCGGATTGTTCAGCCAGCGGGAGACCGTCTCGCGCAGCGCGCTGCTGGCCCCCTGCGCCTGGCTGGCAGGCTGACTCTCCTGGGCGATAGCGTCGCTGAACAGACTTCGGGTGTTAAAGTTAAGCTGGTTCGCCTGGAATGCCGGGAAGCTGATCCGCGCGCGGAAACCGGCGTGGCTTAACTCCTCTTTGATGCGCGTCTCAATCGGACGCATGGCGTCGTTCAGGGAGCGGGCCAGGGTCGTTTCCAGCTGGTCAAAGCGCAGGGCCAGCTCACGACCGATTTTTGCCTGGGCATCCAGCATGATCATTTCGCAGGAGGAGCGGATTTTGCTCAGCAGGATCTGCGCCTGGCCTTCATCGTCCAGCACCAGCTGACCGGGCGTGGCTAACACATCGGCATGCAGCTTGTGCGGATTAAACCCGGCCAGATCCAGCAAATTATCCGGGTTGAAGATATGCTCTACCGCAAGTTTGATATCGCTCTGCTGGGTGCTGATAAACAGATCCGCCGCCGTCAGCGCCTGGCCAACCTCATGCCTTACCTCATCGCTTACCGACGCCTGGCGGGACTGTAGCAGCGCCATATCCTCCTCCAGGCGGGCAATATTGAGCTCCAGCTCGTCGAAGGCCACCGTCAGCCCCTGATAGCGGAAATCAAGGTACTCGCGGGCATTCTGGGCGTAATTCAGCAGCTTATGCGACGCCGAGCGTAACGCGTAGAGCGAGGCGTTAGCGTAGGCGGCATAAATCAGCTTGCGGATCGGCTGCTCGAAGAGGGAGTCTTCCCACAGCAGATCGGCGGAGTGGCGAACATGTTCAATATCGTCCAGATCGGCACTCCGCCAGCGGCGGCCCAGCGCGGCCTCGGCAAAATCCTGTACCCAGCGCTGCTCCTGGTGATCCGGCAGTTTACCGTGCTGCGCCAGCTCGTGACGGGCGCGGTTAGCCAGATATCCCCACATGGAGGAGACCGGGAAGATCTGGCCCGGCGAGATATGGCCTTTCATCAGGGTGCCGGAGATCATCGCCCGCACCTGCTCCTCATCGTCGCTGTTACGGTCTTTCTGATCGAATTTATTGACCAGCGCGTACAGCGGTACCGATTTGCTGACGGCAGAAATCGCCAGCCGCACTTCGGCGTCCGAGATCGACTTCAGCTGCGTATAGTCCATCACTGCCAGCACCGCCGAGGCACGCGAGAGCTGCTCGGTGAGCATTTTTTGCAGATGTGGTTGCCCGGCCTCGTTCGGCCCCGGCGTGTCCAGCAGGGTGAGTTGTCCCAGATGCGCATCCAGCCCGGCCAGATGGACAAACTCCACTTCAATAACCGGGATATTTTCAATAGCGGCATAGGCGGAAAACGGAAAATCAGTGCCCAGCGCCTGGGAAAGACGCACTAAATCGTTCAGGTTTTTTAAACAGTTAAATATGGGCTGCGCACCCAAATAATGTTTTTCAAATGCTTCGCCAGCTTCAATGCGCCCAAGTAGCGCATTCATATCTTTATCAATTTCAAGCTGCTGGGCCAGCTTGCCACGATCGAAATTGGCGAGCTTCTTTTGCATTTGTTTTATTAATGTATCGATCGGCGCCACGTGAGAAAAATGCAGCACCGGCTCTTTCTGGCCCGGGGTATGGCGGATCAGCGTCGGCAATGCGGTCATCGGACGGTTGCGGTTGGGCAACACCTCGGTGCCCACGATGGCGTTGATGGTGGTGGACTTCCCGGCTTTCATGGTGCCCACGATCGCCAGCACCATCTCCAGACGGGTAATTTTGCGCAGCTCATTATTCAGCATCGACTGCTGTGCTTCTAAACCACGGGCACTAAAGTGCAGGGGTAATATGTTACTGGTTTCGCCGGTAATCGCCGACGTCGCGTTGTCCAGCATCGCAACAGGCATAGCGCTCAGCGCATCGAGATTCTGCAATGAGAGTTGCAGCAGCCTTTCTGCTTCCTGGCTTAACTCAAATATTGTTTGTGTGTGCATGGTAAAAGCCTTCCCTTAACACAAATTTTATATAACCGAATTATTTTAAGAATGAAGGATCGGCTTATATCATTACGTGTAGCAAATATGTTCGAAGCAATATAATTGTCTGATGACAATAAAATATATCTTTCAGCGCTTAAAGCAGCGGAGCACGCTCCTTCGGTCAGGGAAACCGAAAGATAAAGAGCGTAGCTCAAATTGACGAAATTTCAGGATAAACCATCTTTAATCGCCCACCAAAAATGAGGGGTAATTCACCCCATGCGGATCGGGGATGGCTTTAAAAACATTTACGGTGAATATCATTAGCACCTTAACCTTATCTGAAATGACACGGCGTATCAATTTGCCGCAATAAAATATTATTGCTTTCATTCACAAGTGTTTCTCTCCCGTGCCTGATACTTATCATTACCTGAGCCACTGACAGACAATGTCACTGAAAACGCTTTTTTGGGCAAAAGCGAAAAATAATATCACCGACAACAGTAAGGACATGCGTTATACTTGCCGCCTTTTTCGACAACCTGTCGATTTTAGGCGGGCCTTATTGCCGCCGGTTCGCACTATTTTGAGGAGAACACCATGCAGCTTCCACACTGTCCAAAATGCAACTCTGAATACACCTACGAAGATAACGGTATGTTTATCTGCCCGGAATGCGCTTACGAATGGAACAACGCCGAGCCTGCGCAAGAGAGCGACGAGCTGATCGTCAAAGATGCCAACGGCAACTTGCTGGCGGATGGCGATAACGTCACCGTCATTAAAGATCTGAAGGTAAAAGGCAGTTCGTCGATGCTGAAGATCGGTACCAAGGTGAAAGGCATTCGTCTGGTCGAGGGCGACCACAACATCGACTGCAAAATCGACGGCTTCGGCCCGATGAAGCTCAAATCCGAGTTTGTGAAAAAGAACTGATTTTCTCTTTGCAGGCCCGGCAAGCGAAGCGCCGCCGGGCACTGTTGCCGGATGCGCTGTGCTTATCCGGCCTACAAGCACTGTCATCCCTTTCACCTCAACTCTTCAAACTCCCGCAACCAACACTTAACCTAAATGTCACATTGATCCGCCAGCATGAGGCCACATTTGAATCGAGGCCTCACCCATGCACACTGTCATCCGCGTCGAGAAACTGAGCAAGACCTTCCATCACAACAAGGCTCTGCATGCCGTTGATCTGACCGTCCATCAGGGCGAAATGGTGGCGCTGCTCGGGCCATCCGGTTCAGGTAAATCCACCCTTCTGCGCCACTTAAGCGGCCTTATCACCTGCGATAAAACGTCGGAAAGCCATGTCGAGCTGCTGGGCAACACCGTGCAGCGCGCGGGCCGTCTGGCGAGTGATATCCGTAAAAGCCGCGCCCAGACCGGCTACATCTTCCAGCAGTTCAACCTGGTGAATCGCCTGACGGTGCTGGAGAACGTGCTGGCTGGCGCGCTCGGCAGCACCCCGTTCTGGCGCACCTGCCTGCGCTGGTTCTCCCCTGCCCAGAAGCAGGAGGCGCTGCAGGCGCTGACCCGCGTCGGTATGGCCCATTTCGCCCACCAGCGCGTCTCCACCCTGTCCGGTGGACAACAGCAGCGCGTGGCGATTGCCCGGGCGCTGATGCAGAAAGCCAAAATCATTCTCGCCGATGAGCCGATTGCTTCGCTGGACCCGGAATCGGCCCGCATCGTCATGGAAACCCTGCGCGACATCAACCAGAACGACGGCATCACCATCGTGGTGACGCTGCACCAGGTGGATTACGCCCTGCGTTACTGCGAGCGCATCGTCGCCCTGCGTCAGGGACATGTCTTCTTTGATGGTGCCAGCCATCAGTTTGATAACGAACGTTTTGACCATCTCTACCGCAGCGTAAACCGCGTCGAAGAACGCGCGCAGGCTGCTTAACGTCCCCACAATGAGGAATGGAAATGAGCTATAAAACGGTTGCCGCGCTGGCTTTTACCAGCATGTTCAGCATCAGCTCCCTGTTAAGCCCGGCGTTCGCTGACGAGCAGGAAAAAGCGCTGAACTTCGGCATCATTTCGACGGAATCACAGCAGAACCTGAAGCCACAGTGGGAACCCTTCCTGAAAGATATGGAAACCAAACTGGGGATCAAAGTGAACGCCTTCTTCGCCCCGGACTACGCGGGCATCATCCAGGGGATGCGATTTAACAAAGTGGACATTGCCTGGTACGGCAACCTCTCCGCCATGGAAGCGGTGGATCGCGCCAACGGTCAGGTCTTTGCGCAAACCGTTGCCGCCGACGGCTCCCCGGGTTACTGGAGCGTGCTCATCGTCAACAAAGACAGCCCGATCAATAACCTGCAGGACATGCTCGCTAAACGTAAGGATCTCACCTTTGGCAACGGCGACCCGAACTCCACGTCGGGCTTCCTGGTCCCGGGCTATTACGTCTTCGCGAAGAACAACGTCTCCACCAGCGAATTCAAACGCACGGTCAACGCCGGGCATGAAACCAACGCCCTGGCCGTCGCCAACAAGCAGGTGGATGTAGCCACTAACAACACCGAAAATCTCGACAAGCTGAAGACCTCTGCCCCGGACAAGCTGAAAGCGCTGAAGGTGATCTGGAAATCGCCGCTGATCCCGGGCGACCCGATAGTGTGGCGTAAAAACCTCTCCGAAAGCACCAAGGACAAGGTGTACGACTTCTTTATGAACTACGGCAAAACCCCGGAAGAGAAAACCGTGCTGGAACGTCTGGGCTGGGCGCCGTTCCGCGCCTCCAGCGACCTGCAGCTGGTGCCGATTCGCCAGCTGGCGCTGTTCAAACAGATCCAGGGCGTGAAGGACAACAAAGGTCTGAAAGAGGAAGAGAAGAGCAGCAAGATGTCTGAAATTCAGGCCCAGCTGGACGATCTCGACCGCCTGACCGCCGCGCTGGGCGCCATGACCAGCGTGAGTAAAGCGGTGCAGTAACGCTTTTCTCCCTCTCCCTGTGGGAGAGGGCCGGGGTGAGGGCATCAGCGCGCACATTTCCCCCTCACCCTAACCCTCTCCCTCAGGGAGAGGGAACTAAACACAAAGGAGTCAACATGCAAACCATCACTCTCCCACCGCCAAAGCGCAGCTGGTTCTCGCTTATTAGCTGGGCCGTTCTGCTGGCGGTGCTCGTCGTCTCCTGGAAAGGCGCGGAAATGGATCCGCTTACGCTGGTACGTGACTCCGGCAACATGGCGACCTTCGCCGCCGACTTCTTCCCGCCGGACTTCAGCCAGTGGCAGGACTACCTCGGCGAAATGGCCGTCACCCTGCAAATCGCCGTCTGGGGTACCGCTCTGGCCGTGGTGCTCTCCATTCCGTTTGGCCTGATGAGCGCCGATAACATCGTGCCCTGGTGGATTTACCAGCCGGTGCGTCGCCTGATGGACGCCTGCCGCGCCATCAACGAAATGGTCTTTGCGATGCTGTTCGTGGTCGCCGTCGGTCTCGGTCCCTTCGCCGGGGTGCTGGCGCTTTTTATTCACACTACCGGCGTGCTCTCCAAATTGCTTTCGGAAGCGGTGGAAGCCATCGAGCCCGGCCCGGTCGAAGGTATTCGCGCCACCGGTGCCAACAAGCTGGAAGAGATCCTCTACGGCGTCCTGCCGCAGGTGATGCCGCTGCTGATCTCCTACTCACTCTACCGCTTTGAGTCCAACGTCCGCTCGGCGACGGTGGTCGGCATGGTGGGTGCAGGTGGGATTGGCGTCACCCTGTGGGAGGCGATTCGCGGTTTCCAGTTCCAGCAAACCTGCGCCCTGATGGTGCTGATCATCATTACCGTCAGCCTGCTGGACTTCCTCTCTCAACGTTTGCGTAAGCACTTCATCTGAGTAGCGAGGCATTGTTTTATATGCACTTATCCAGACATCCGACCAGTTACCCCACCCGCTGGCAAGAGATTGCCGCGAAGCTCGAAGTGGAGCTGCAGACCCACTACCGCTGCGGAGATTACCTGCCTGCGGAGCAGCAGCTTGCCGACCGCTATGAAGTCAACCGCCACACCCTGCGCCGCGCCATTGACCAGCTGGTGGAACGCGGCTGGGTTCAGCGCCGCCAGGGCATCGGCGTGCTGGTGCTGATGCGCCCGTTCGACTACCCGCTTAACGCCCAGGCGCGCTTTAGCCAGAACCTGCTGGATCAGGGCAGCCACCCCACCAGCGAGAAACTGCTCTCGGTACTGCGTCCGGCCTCCAGCCACGTCGCGGACGCGCTGGGGATTTCGGAGGGGGACAACGTCGTTCACCTGCGCACCCTGCGCCGGGTCAACGGCGTGGCGGTGTGCCAGATCGATCACTACTTCGCGGACCTGACCCTCTGGCCGGTGCTGCAACATTTCGCCAGCGGCTCGCTGCACGACTTTCTGTTCGACGCCACCGGGATTGCGCTGAAGCGCACCCAGACGCGCATCAGCGCCCGCCGCGCCCAGGCCAAAGAGAGCAAGGTGCTGGAAATCCCTAACATGGCGCCCCTGCTCTGCGTGCGCACCCTTAACCACCGTGACGACGAGGTGAACGCGACGGAGTACTCCGTCAGCCTGACCCGCGCCGACATGATTGAATTCACCATGGAGCACTGAATGCATTTCAATACCTCCACCCGTCAGCACTGGATGGCCGTGCTCGCCCACAGCCAGCCTGCGGCACTTGCGGCGCGTTTCACCGCCCTGAACCTGACGCCGGACTACGAACTGATCCGCGCCCCGGAAACCGGGCTGGTGCAAATTCAGGCCCGGATGGGCGGGACCGGCGCACGCTACTTTGCCGGCGACGCCACCCTGACCCGCGCCGTGGTGCGCCTCGCCAGCGGCACGCTCGGCTACAGCTATCTGCTCGGGCGTAATAAAACGCACGCCGAACAGTGCGCCGTGGTGGACGCCCTGCTGCAGGAAGCCCCCCATTTTCAGGCCCTGATGGAAACCATTATTGCCCCGCTGGAAGCCGATCGCGCCGCACGCCTTGCTGCCCGCCAGGCCGAAGTAAATACCAGCCGGGTCGACTTCTTTACGCTCGTTCGCGGAGACAACGCATGACACTTCAACCCGCTTTTACCCTCGCCGTGCAGGATGCCCAGCACAGTTTTCGTCGCCTGCTGAAAGCCATGAGCGAGCCCGGCGTCATCGTCTCTCTGCATCAGCTTAAGCATGGCTGGCAGCCGCTTAACCTCGCCACCACCAGCGTGCTGCTGACCCTGGCCGATAACGACACCCCGGTGTGGCTGTCGGGCTCCGTCAGCAACGATATCGTCAGCAGCAACCTGCGTTTTCACACCAGCGCCCCGCTGGTGGATCAGCCCCAGCAGGCGGTGTTTGCCGTGGCCGACGAGCACATCAGCCACGAGCAGCTCAACGCCCTGAGCGAAGGCACCGCCGTGGCCCCGGAGACCAGCGCCACGCTGATTTTGCAGGTCTCCAGCCTGAGCGGCGGCCGCATGCTGCGCCTGACCGGGGCCGGGATCGCCGACGAACGCATGGTCGCCCCGCAGCTGCCGGAGTGCATTATTCATGAGCTGACCGAGCGCCCGCACCCGTTCCCGCTGGGGATCGACCTGCTGCTGACCTGCGGCGAGCGTCTGCTGGCGATCCCGCGAACCACCCATGTGGAGGTGTGCTGATGTACGTTGCCGTC
The DNA here is from genome assembly GCF_023639785.1 of Leclercia adecarboxylata. Taxonomy (NCBI): domain Bacteria; kingdom Pseudomonadati; phylum Pseudomonadota; class Gammaproteobacteria; order Enterobacterales; family Enterobacteriaceae; genus Leclercia; species Leclercia adecarboxylata. The sequence continues at coordinate 318,720 of NZ_CP098325.1, read as the reverse complement.
AAAGGGGGCGAGAAGGCGATCGCCGCCGCCCACGCATTGCAGGCGCACCGGCGCCGGGGCGATGAACAGCTTCCCGAGCTGAGCGTGGCCCAGATTGAACAGCAGTTGAACCTGGCCGTCGACCGGGTGATGACCGAAGGCGGCATCGCCGACCGCGAGCTGGCGGCGCTGGCGCTGAAGCAGGCCAGCGGCGATAACGTTGAAGCTATCTTCCTGCTGCGCGCCTACCGCACCACCCTGGCGAAGCTGGCGGTGAGCGAGCCGGTGAATACCGCGGAGATGTGCCTCGAGCGCCGAATCTCTGCCGTGTATAAGGACATCCCCGGCGGCCAGCTGCTCGGCCCGACCTACGATTACACCCATCGCCTGCTCGATTTCACCCTGCTGGCAAACGGCGAAACGCCGGAACTGAAAATGGCGGAGCCGCAGCAGGACGCCTCTCCGCACGTCTTTAGCCTGCTGGCCAGACAGGGGCTGGCGAAGGCGGAGGAGGATCGCGGCGATGAACCGGATGACATCACCCGCACCCCGCCGGTGTACCCCTGCTCCCGCGCCTCGCGCCTGCAGCAGCTGATGCGCGGCGACGAAGGCTACCTGCTGGCGCTGGCCTACTCCACCCAGCGCGGCTACGGGCGAAATCACCCCTTCGCGGGTGAAATCCGCAGCGGCTATATCGACATCAACATCGTGCCGGAGGAGCTGGGTTTTGCGGTAAACGTCGGCGAACTGCTGGTAACCGAGTGCGAAATGGTGAACGGCTTCGTCACCCCACAGGATGAGGCCCCGCACTTTACCCGCGGCTACGGGCTGGTGTTCGGCATGGGTGAACGCAAGGCGATGGCGATGGCCCTGGTTGACCGCGCCCTGCAGGCACCGGACTACGACGAAAGGGTCTCAGGCCCGGCCCAGGACGAAGAGTTCGTGCTGGCCCATGCGGATAACGTCGAGGCTGCCGGGTTCGTCTCGCACCTCAAACTGCCCCACTACGTCGATTTCCAGGCTGAACTGGAGCTGCTTAAACGTCTGCAACAGGAGCGCGACAATGGCTAACCTCAGCGGCTACAACTTTGCTTATCTGGATGAGCAGACCAAGCGCATGATCCGCCGCGCCATTTTAAAAGCGGTGGCTATCCCCGGCTATCAGGTGCCCTTCGGTGGCCGTGAAATGCCGATGCCTTACGGCTGGGGCACCGGCGGGATCCAGCTCACCGCCAGCGTGATCGGCGAAGCGGACGTGCTGAAGGTCATCGACCAGGGGGCAGACGACACCACCAACGCCGTGTCGATCCGCCAGTTCTTTAAGCGTGTGACCGGGGTAAACACCACCGAGCGCACCGAAGACGCCACCCTGATCCAGACCCGCCACCGCATCCCGGAAACGCCCCTCACTGAAGATCAGATTTTGATTTTCCAGGTACCGATCCCGGAGCCGCTGCGCTTTATCGAGCCGCGCGAGACCGAAACCCGCACCATGCACGCCCTGGAAGAGTATGGCGTGATGCAGGTGAAGCTGTACGAGGACATCGCCCGTTTCGGCCATATCGCCACCACCTACGCCTACCCGGTGAAGGTTAACGGCCGCTACGTCATGGACCCGTCGCCGATCCCGAAATTCGATAACCCGAAGATGGACATGATGCCCGCCCTGCAGCTGTTCGGCGCCGGGCGCGAGAAGCGTATCTACGCCGTGCCGCCTTACACGCGGGTTGAAAGCCTGGATTTCGACGACCACCCGTTTACCGTCCAGGAGTGGGACGAGCCGTGCGCCATCTGCGGATCGAAACACAGCTATCTGGACGAAGTGGTGCTGGATGACACCGGCAAGCGGATGTTTGTCTGCTCCGACACCGATTTTTGCCGCCAACAGAGCGAGGCCAACAGCCAATGAAACCGCTGCTTTCGGTCAATAACCTGACCCACCTTTATGCGCCGGGCAAGGGCTTCAGCGACGTATCGTTCGACCTGTGGCCGGGCGAAGTGCTGGGGATTGTCGGCGAATCCGGCTCCGGCAAAACCACCCTGCTGAAATCCATCTCCGCCCGGCTGGCACCGCAGAACGGCGACATTCTCTATGACGGCGACTCGCTGTACGCCATGAGCGAGGCGAAACGCCGCCGCCTGCTGCGCACCGAGTGGGGCGTGGTGCACCAGCATCCGCTGGACGGCCTGCGCCGCCAGGTGTCGGCGGGGGGCAATATCGGCGAACGGCTGATGGCGACCGGCGCGCGCCATTACGGCGAGATCCGCGCGACGGCGCAACACTGGCTCGAAGAGGTGGAGATCCCGGCCTCGCGTATCGACGACCTGCCGACCACCTTCTCCGGCGGTATGCAGCAGCGTCTGCAGATCGCCCGCAATCTGGTCACCCATCCAAAGCTGGTGTTTATGGACGAACCCACCGGCGGGCTGGACGTGTCGGTGCAGGCCCGCCTGCTGGATCTGCTGCGCGGTCTGGTGGTGGAGCTGAACCTGGCGGTGGTGATTGTCACCCACGATCTGGGCGTCGCCCGCCTGCTGGCGGACCGTCTGCTGGTGATGAAGAGCGGCGAGGTGGTGGAAAGTGGGCTGACCGACCGGGTGCTCGACGACCCGCATCACCCCTACACCCAGCTGCTGGTGTCGTCCGTTTTGCAGAATTGAGGTTGCTGTTGCCCGGCGGCGCTTCGCTTGCACGGGCCTACGATTTTGTAGGCCGGGTAAGGCGCAGCCGCCACCCGGCAGTGAATCCCGCTCCTTCCAGGCCGGGTAAGCGAAGCGCCACCCGGCATCCCGAACCACGAGGCCAACATGATCCGCGTTGAAAACGTCAGTAAAACCTTTGTGCTCCACCAGCAAAACGGCGTCCGTCTGCCGGTGCTGCAAAACGCCTCCCTTGAGGTAAAAAATGGCGAATGCGTGGTGCTGCACGGCCACTCCGGCAGCGGCAAATCGACCCTGCTGCGCTCGCTGTACGCCAACTATCTGCCGGACGAGGGCCATATTCATGTGCGTCACGGCGATGAATGGGTGGATCTGGTGCAGGCCCCGGCGCGTAAGGTGCGCGACGTCAGGCGTACCACCATCGGCTGGGTCAGCCAGTTTTTACGGGTGATCCCGCGCGTTCCGGCGCTGGAAGTGGTGATGCAGCCCCTGCTGGACCTCGGCGTACCGCGCGACACCTGCGCCGCCAAAGCCGCCAGCCTGCTGACGCGCCTCAACGTGCCGGAGCGCCTGTGGCATCTCGCCCCTTCCACCTTCTCCGGCGGGGAGCAGCAGCGGGTGAACATCGCCCGGGGCTTTATCGTCGATTACCCGATTTTACTGCTCGATGAACCGACCGCCTCGCTGGATGCCAGAAACAGCGCTGCCGTCATTGAACTGATCGAAGAGGCCAAAGCGCGCGGCGCGGCGATCGTCGGGATCTTCCACGACGAGGCCGTGCGGGATCGCGTGGCGGATCGTCTGCACCCGATGGGGGGAAGCGCATGATCGTAAACAACGTAAAACTGGTGCTGGAAAACGAGGTCGTTGCCGGTTCCATTGACGTTCAGGACGGGGTAATCCGTACCTTCGCCGAAACCCAGAGCCGCCTGCCCGGGGCGATGGACGGCGAAGGCGGCTGGCTGCTGCCGGGGCTGATTGAGCTGCACACCGACAACATGGACAAGTTCTTCACCCCACGCCCCAAAGTGGACTGGCCCGCCCATTCGGCGATGAGTAGCCATGACGGGATGATGGTGGCCAGCGGCATTACCACCGTGCTGGACGCGGTGGCGATTGGCGACGTGCGCGACGGCGGCGACCGGCTGGAGAACCTGGAGAAGATGATCAACGCCGTGGAAGAGACCCAGAAGCGCGGCCTCAACCGCGCCGAGCACCGCCTGCACCTGCGCTGCGAGCTGCCCCATCACACCACCCTGCCGCTGTTTGAGAAGCTGGCGGGCCGCGAGCCGGTGACCCTGGTGTCGCTGATGGACCACTCTCCGGGCCAGCGCCAGTTCGCCAGGATCGAAAAGTATCGCGAATACTATCAGGGCAAGTACTCCCTCAACGATGAGCAGATGGCGCGTTACGAAGAGGAGCAGCTGGCGCTTGCTGCCCGCTGGTCGCAGCCCAATCGGGAGGCCATTGCCGCGCTGTGCCGTCAGCGCAATATCGCCCTGGCGAGCCATGACGATGCCACGGCGGAACATGTCCGCGAATCCCACCAGCTTGGCAGCGTTATCGCCGAATTTCCCACCACGTTCGAAGCCGCAGAGGCCTCCCGCCAGCATGGACTGAGCGTGCTGATGGGCGCCCCTAATATCGTGCGCGGCGGATCGCACTCCGGCAACGTGGCGGCCAGTAAGCTGGCGTCGCTCGGCCTGCTGGATATCCTGTCGTCTGATTACTACCCCGCCAGCCTGCTGGATGCCGCGTTCCGCGTGGCGGATGACGAAGACAACAGCTTTACCCTGCCGCAGGCCATCCGCCTGGTGACCCGAAACCCGGCCCAGGCGCTGAACCTGCAGGATCGCGGGGTGATTGGCGAAGGCAAGCGGGCCGACCTGGTGCTGGCGCACCGCAGAGGCGAGCATATTCATATCGACCACGTCTGGCGTCAGGGAAAACGGGTGTTCTGATGGGAAGAGTGATCTGGTTAATGGGGCCCTCGGGCTCCGGAAAGGACAGTCTGCTGGCGGCGTTACGCCAGCAGCCACAGCCGCAGCTGCTGGTGGCGCACCGCTACATCACCCGCCCCGCCAGCGCGGGGAGCGAAAACCATATCGCCCTCAGCGAGCCCGAGTTTTTTACCCGCGCCGGGCAGCAGCTGTTTGCCCTGAGCTGGCACGCTAACGGCTATTATTATGGGGTGGGCCTGGAGATCGACCTGTGGCTGCACGCCGGGTTTGACGTGGTGGTCAACGGCTCACGCGCGCATCTTCCCCAGGCGCGGGCGCGCTATGCGGATGCCTTGCTGCCGATCTGCCTGCAGGTGTCGCCGGATATCCTGCGTCAGCGCCTGCAGGACCGTGGCCGGGAGAGCGCAAAAGAGATCGAGCAGCGGCTGGAACGCGCCGCCCGCTATACGCCCTCCCACTGCCCTGTGCTGAATAACGACGGACGCTTGCACCAGTCTGTCGATAACTTCCTTTCACTCATTAGCCAGAAGGAGAAAAACCATGCCTGAGTGTGAGTTGCGTCCCGCCACCGCGGAAGATGTTGACGCCGTTTATGGCCTGATCTGCGAGTTAAAGCAGGCGGAGCTTGACCGGTCGGCGTTTCATGCGGGGTTCGCGGCCAATCTGCAGGATCACAATATGCGTTATCAGCTGGCCGAACGGGATGGACACATCATCGGGATGATCGGCCTGCACATGCAGTTTCATCTGCATCACGCCAACTGGATCGGCGAGATCCAGGAGCTGGTGGTGATGCCGCAGGCCCGCGGCCTGAAGGTGGGCAGCCAGCTGCTGGCCTGGGCGGAAGAAGAGGCCCGCCACGCCGGAGCGGAGATGACCGAGCTCTCCACCAGCGTCAAGCGCCTCGACGCGCACCGCTTTTATCTTCGTGAAGGGTACACACAGAGCCATTTTCGCTTCACTAAACCGCTGTAAGGGGGCGCTATGAGTCTGACCATTACGTTAACGGGAACCGGTGGCGCCCAGCTGGTGCCCGCCTTTGGCTGCGACTGTCCGGCCTGTCGCCGGGCGCGTTTGCAGGAGGATTATCGCCGTCGCCCCTGTAGCGCGGTGGTCAAATTCAATGATTCGGTGACGCTGCTCGATGCGGGGATCCCGCACCTGATGGACGACTGGCCGGCGGGCAGTTTTCAGCAGATTTTGCTCACCCACTACCACATGGATCACGTTCAGGGGCTGTTCCCGCTGCGCTGGGGCGTGGGGGCAACCATTCCGGTGTACGGCCCGCCGGATGAGGCTGGCTGCGACGATCTCTTTAAGCATCCCGGCATCCTCGACTTTAGCCATACTCTGGAGCCGTTCGTGGTGTTTGAACTGCAGGGCCTGCGGGTAACGCCGCTGCCGCTCAACCATTCGAAGCTGACCTTTGGCTATCTGCTGGAGAGCGCCCACAGCCGGGTGGCCTGGCTGTCCGATACCGCCGGGCTGCCGGACAAAACGGTGAAGTTTTTACTCAACAACCAGCCGCAGGCCATGGTGATTGACTGCAGCCACGCCCCGCGGGACGAGACCCCGCGCAACCACTGCGATCTCAATACGGTTATTGCGCTCAATCAGGTGATTGGCTGCCCGCAGGTGATCCTGACCCACATCAGCCATGAGTTCGACCTGTGGATGATGGACAACCCGCTGCCGACAGGGTTTGAGGCGGGGTATGACGGGATGGTGCTGGTGCTGGATTAGTGCATCGCATTGCCGGGTGGCGGCTGCGCCTTACCCGGCCTACGAAACCGTAGGCCCGTGCAAGCGAAGCGCCGCCGGGCATTAGCATTATCGCCGATCGTAATCCTCTTCCAGCCTGCGCTCGTCATCTTCTAAACGACGGCGATCCTCATCCAGCTGGCGCTGACGCTCATCCAGCCGACGGCGGCGATCGTCCAGCTGGCGCTGGCGATCTTCATACTGCTGGTTATCGCTGCGGCGACTCTGATCGTAACGATCGTCGTCATCGTTGCTGCGATCGCTATTGGGGTTGTAAGCGTCGTTGATCGCCTGCTGAATATTGCCTATCGCATCGTCAACGATATCGGCGTGGGCCAGATGGCTGGTTAAAGAGAGCAGACCAAATAACAGAGCGGTAGAGTAACGTTTCATAAAGCCAGTCTCGCATGTGGGCTGGCTTTACGGTAATAAACGGCGGGCAGGGCGAGTAGCGGAGGAATCTCAAATTCTCATCGCTTTCTGTACCGCCTGCGCCAGCTGCGCCCGGGTAAAGGGCTTGCGCAGCAGCTCCACGTCCGGCAGCTGCGGGTTGTGGGCCGGACGCAGGTCCTGGCCGCTCATCAACAGCACGGGCAGATGCGGGAACTGCTGGCGAACCTGCTGGATCACCTCCGCGCCGCTCAGGGTGCCGGGAAGCATTAAGTCGCTGATAAAGATCTCGATATCCGCCGAGGCGCCGAGCATCTGTAATGCCTGCTCGCCGGTTTCGGCTTCCAGCGTCAGATAACCCAGCTGGTGCAGCTGCTCGCACAGGGTCTGGCGGACATCGCTTTGATCGTCCAGCACCAGCACCAGCCGGTCGCTTTGTGCTGCGGCGGCGGCCACCGGCGTCTCCGGCAGGGGAAGCGCCTGCTGCGTGGCGCGCGGCAGATGCAGCCGCACGGTGGTGCCCTGCCCGGGGGCACTTTCAATCTCAACCCGCCCGCCGGACTGGCGCACAAAGCCATACACCATCGACAGCCCCAGCCCGCTGCCGCTCCCGGTCTGCTTGGTGGTGAAAAAAGGCTCAAAGACCCGGGATTTAATCGCCTGGGACATGCCGCTGCCGTGGTCAATCACCTCCAGCGCCACCATATCCTGTCTCCGTCCGTCGCTGCGGGTGACGCGCTGGTTCCAGGTGCGAATCTTGATGGCGCCTGCGTGCCCTTCCATCGCATCCCGGGCGTTCATCACCAGGTTGATGATGGCGTTCTCCAGCTGGCTGACGTCAATCCATGCCGGCCAGGCCGGGGTTTGCGCTTCGATCTCCAGGGCGATAGTGGCGGGCAGAGAGTGGCGCATCAGCTCGGCCAGGTTTTCCAGCAGGGGCTTCATCTCCACCGCGTGCGGGTTCAGGGACTGTTTGCGGGAGAAGGCCAGCAGGCGCTGGGTTAACAGCGCCCCGCGCTCGGCCGCCTTCAGCGCACGGCTGATGCGCGGCGCATCCGGTGAATGGGGATCGGCCAGCTCCAGGCTGCCGATGATCACCGCCAGCAGGTTGTTGAAATCATGCGCCAGCCCGCCTGTCAGCTGGCCGACCGCCTTCATCTTCTGGCTGTGCAGCAGCGCCTCTTCCAGCCCCTGACGCTCAATGCGATCCACCTCCATCTGCGAGGTTTTCTCTTTTAACAGCCGGGTGGTGTGCTCCAGCGATGCGGTGTTGCGGGCAAAGACGTTGAACGCCCGCGCCAGCTCGCCCAGCTCATCCCGGCGCTGCAGCGCAGGCACCGAGACATCCTGCTCGCCGTGGGCCAGCCGTGACATCGCCCGGGAGATAGCGGTCAGGTTGGTGCCCAGGTTACGGTAGATATACCAGCAGGCAAAGGCGGTAATGATCAGCGCCAGTATGGCAAAAAGCGTGATAAAGACGCTGATGGAGCGCAGCTCCTGATGGCTCTCGGCGGTGCGCAACTGCGAGGCCTGGGCCACCTGCTCCACATACTGATTGATATCGCTGTTGAGGATCGCCACCAGCGCTTTGATGTGGAACATATACCAGCTGATGGAGAGATCGCTCTCCTCCAGCTGCCCGGAGAGCGGGCCGAGTTTGTTCAGTTCGGCGTTAAAATCGGGCAGCACAAGGTTCACCACCGGCTGCGTGGCGCGGGAGGGCAACATCGCCGTCACCGTCTCCAGCTGTTGAAGGGTCGCCCGCGGCGAGGGCGTTTCGATGGCGGCGACGATGAGGCGGTCCATCTCGCTGAGCAAACGGGCGTCGGGGACGTTGCTGGCGAAGCGGCGGTTGATGTCCTGCAGATGACGAAGATAGCTCTGGCTCTGGTAGAGCGCGCTCAGCAGGGCATTACGCTCCAGATGGCGTCGCTGCCCGCGCTCCAGCATTCCGGTCACGCTGCGCTGTAGCTCGTTGCTGCGCCGGATGATCCGCGCCACCAGCGCCGGCTCCTGCTGCGCCAGTGGCGCCCAGGCAAGCTGCTCCAGGGAATGGCCCAGCGCGGTCTGGGTCTGCTTAAGCCGGTTGGCTTCGTCTTTATATTCCAGCGCCCCCACCACCTGTGACAGCCGGACGGCCGCCGTCGCCACGTTGGCGGTTTCCCGCGCCAGGTTCATGCTGCCGGTCATGTCGTCCAGCGTCTGGCGCTGCACCTCCTCCTGAATATGGCTGGCGTGGCGAAAGCCCAGCACCGCCACGCCGCTGACCATTAACGTCACCGCCACCACCAGCAGATTAAAGATCAGCAGGCGGCCACGGGCGCTGGCGAAGAAAGGGGGACGGCGTGAGGGCATTTATGTTGGCTCCGGTGCTGTGTGTATCCCCTCACCCTAACCCTCTCCCCAAAGGGGAGAGGGAACAATTACACCCTCTCCCCTTTGGGGAGAGGGCCGGGGTGAGGGGTAATAACTATCGTTAACTGTGATCCACATTAACTATTCATAACTATGACAAATATGAACGACTTCTGACATTTTGCATTTACCGGGCTGTGATGAAGTGCGGATATCGAACGTTACAGGAGATCCGCCATGAGCAGGACCCCGGTTTTAGAGATGCGCAACATTGCCAAAACCTTTGGCAGCTTCCACGCGCTGAAGGGTGTGGATCTCACGGTCTTTCCCGGTGAGATCCACGCCTTAATGGGCGAAAACGGTGCCGGAAAAAGTACGCTGATGAAAATTCTCGCCGGGGCTTACATCGCCACCAGCGGCGAGATCCTGATCGACGGCAAGCCGTTTCACATCAAAGGCCCGAAAGACGCTCTGGCGGCGGGCATCACCCTGATTTATCAGGAGATGCAGCTGGCGCCAAACCTCACCGTGGCCGAAAACATCTTCCTCGGCAGCGAGCTGTCGCGCGGCGGGCTGGTGCAGCGCAAAGAGATGGCGGCCCAGGCTCAGGCGGTGATCGATCGCCTCGGTGCCAATTTTAAGGCCACGGACCTGGTGATGAAGCTGACCATTGCCGAGCAGCAGCAGGTGGAAATTGCCCGGGCGCTGCACCGCAACAGCCGTATTCTGGTGATGGATGAACCTACTGCCGCCCTCTCCTCCCGGGAAACCCACCGTCTGTTTGAGCTGATTTTGCGCCTGCGCGATGAGGGGATGGCGATTATCTACATCAGTCACCGCATGGCGGAGGTGTACGAACTGTCGGATCGCGTCAGCGTGCTGCGTGACGGCCAGTACGTCGGCAGCCTGACCCGGGACAAGCTCAACGCCTCTGAGCTGGTGAGGATGATGGTCGGGCGGCCCTTAAGCGATCTGTTCAATAAAGAGCGGGATATCCCTCTCGGCAGCCCGCGTCTTAACGTCCACCACCTCACCGACGGCGGCAAAGTGCAGCCCTGTAGCCTGCTGGTGCGCTCCGGCGAAATCGTCGGCCTCGCCGGGCTGGTGGGTGCCGGGCGTTCGGAGCTGGCCCAGCTGATTTTCGGCGTACGCAAGGCCACCGGCGGCATGATTGAGGTGGATGGCGAACCGGTGGTGATCCACTCCCCGCGCGCCGCCATCGAGCACGGCATCGGCTTTTTAACCGAGAACCGCAAGGAACAGGGGCTGTTTCTCGAGCTGGCGGCGCAGGAGAACATCACCATGGCGACGCTGGAGCGCGACGCCACCTTCGGCTGGCTTAACCGTAAAAAAGCGCAGTCGATCTCTGATGACGCCATCGCCCTGCTCAATATTCGCGTGCCGCACTCCCAGGTACGGGCGGGCGGGCTTTCCGGCGGCAATCAACAAAAGCTGCTCATCTCCCGCTGGGTGGCGATTGGCCCACGTATTCTGATCCTCGATGAACCGACCCGCGGCGTGGACGTCGGCGCCAAAAGCGAGATCTACCGGATCATGAACCAGATGGCGCGCAAAGGGGTGGCGATCCTGATGATCTCCAGCGAACTGCCGGAAGTGGTCGGCATGAGCGATCGCGTATATGTAATGCGCGAAGGGAGCATTGCCGGGGAGCTGCACCGAAGCGATATCTCTCAGGAAAACATAATGACGCTGGCAACCGGCGTGAACGACTCTCATCACCAGGCGGTAAAATCATGACTCAACAAAACACTCCGCAACAGGTGGCCAAAGCGGCCTCCGCTAAAAAAATGCTGATGGGGGATCTGATGCAAACCATCGGCATCCTGCCGATATTGATCCTGATTGTCGCGGTATTTGGCTTTATCGCGCCCAACTTCTTTACCGAAAGCAATCTGCTGAATATCACCCGTCAGGCGTCGATCAACATCGTGCTGGCGGCGGGGATGACCTTCATCATTCTGACCGGCGGCATCGACCTGTCGGTGGGGTCGATTCTGGGCACTACGGCGGTGGCGGCGATGGTGGTGTCGCTGATGCCGGAGCTGTCCATGCTCTCGGTCCCGGCGGCGCTGATGCTCGGCATGGTGCTGGGGCTGTTCAACGGCGCGCTGGTGGCCTTTGCCGGGCTACCGCCCTTTATCGTCACGCTCGGCACCTACACGGCGCTGCGCGGGGCGGCCTACCTGCTGGCCGACGGCACGACGGTGATCAACTCCAGCATCAGCTTTGAGTGGATCGGCAATAACTACCTCGGGCCGGTCCCCTGGCTGGTAGTGATTGCCCTGGCGGTCATTGCCATCTGCTGGTTCATCCTGCGCCGCACCACCCTTGGGGTTCACATTTACGCGGTTGGCGGCAACATGCAGGCGGCGCGATTAACGGGCATTAAGGTCTGGCTGGTGCTGCTGTTTGTCTACGGCATGAGCGGTCTGCTGTCGGGCCTCGGCGGGGTGATGAGCGCCTCGCGTCTCTACAGCGCCAACGGCAATTTAGGCACCGGCTACGAGCTGGACGCCATCGCGGCGGTGATCCTCGGCGGCACCAGCTTTGTCGGCGGCATCGGCACCATCACCGGCACCCTGGTGGGGGCGCTGATCATCGCCACCCTTAACAACGGCATGACGCTGATGGGCGTCTCCTACTTCTGGCAACTGGTGATCAAAGGGGCGGTGATCATCATTGCGGTACTGATCGACAAATACCGTACCCGACACCATCAAAGTGCATAACAACAACATCTTACTTCGAGGAATAGAGCATGAAATTGAAGCCCTTAGTTACCGCGCTCTGTGCTGGCGCGCTGCTTGCAGCAAGCCCGTTTGTCCAGGCCAAAGAGCTGAAATCCATCGGCGTGACGGTGGGCGATCTGGCGAACCCGTTCTTTGTGCAGATCACCAAAGGAGCGGAAATGGAAGCGCGCAAGCTGGCAGGGGATAACGTGAAAGTGACGCTGGTTTCCAGCGGCTACGATCTCGGTCAGCAGGTTTCCCAGATTGATAATTTTATCGCGGCGAAAGTCGATATGATCATTCTCAACGCCGCCGACTCGAAAGGGATCGGCCCGGCGGTGAAGCGCGCGAAAGACGCCGGGATTGTGGTGGTTGCGGTTGACGTGGCGGCAGAAGGCGCCGATGCCACCATCACCTCCAACAACACCCAGGCCGGTGAAATGGCCTGTAAGCTGATTACCGACCGCCTGAAAGGCAAAGGCAACGTGGTGATCATCAACGGACCGCCGGTCTCTGCGGTACAGAACCGCGTGGAAGGGTGCCAGACCGAATTTAAAAAACACCCGGATATCAAGGTGCTCTCGGATAACCAGAACGCCAAAGGCAGCCGTGAAGGCGGGCTGGAGGTCATGACCTCCCTGCTGGCGGCCAATCCGAAGATCGACGGCGTGTTTGCGATCAACGATCCCACGGCGATCGGTGCCGATCTGGCCGCCAAACAGGCGCAACGTAACGAGTTCTTCATCGTTGGCGTGGATGGCTCACCGGATGCCGAAGAGGCCCTGAAGCGTGAAAACTCCCTGTTTATCGCCACCCCGGCGCAGGATCCGCAGGTGATGGCGGCGAAAGCGGTAGAGATCGGCTATGACATTCTGCAGGGCAAACCTGCGCCGAAAGAGCCGGTTCTGATCCCGGTGACGATGATCGATAAGAACAACGTCGGTAATTATAAGGGCTGGACGGTTAAGTAAGCATTGTGCGTCTTGTTCCCCTCACCCCGGCCCTCTCCCCACAGGGGAGAGGGTGTTCAGGTTCCCTCTCCCCTGTGGGGAGAGGGTTAGGGTGAGGGGTATATTTGCACATCACTCAAGGAGTCCACATGAAACGCTCCGAAATCAACGAAATCCTCGGCCACACGCGGCAGTTTTTCTCGATGCACGATGTGCATCTCCCCCCTTTTGCCAGCTTTCCCCCTGCCCGCTGGCAGCAGCTTGAAGCCGACGCCTGGCGTGAAGTGTTTGAGCTGCGTCTCGGCTGGGACGTGACCGCGTTCGGCGGAGATAACTTTGCGGCACAGGGGCTGACCCTGTTTACCCTGCGTAACGGCTCTCCCGGCGGCAAGCCGTGGGCCAAATGCTATGCGGAAAAGATCATGCACGTGCGCGACGGACAGGTAACGCCCATGCACTTCCACTGGCGCAAGCGCGAGGACATCATCAACCGCGGCGGCGGCAATCTGATTCTGGAGCTGTGGAACGCCGATGAGAATGAGCAGAAAGAGGATGGCGATATCACCGTCTCCATCGACGGATGCCGGCAAACCCACGTCGCGGGCAGCCATATCCGCCTCACGCCGGGAGAGAGCATCTGCCTGCCGCCCGGTTTGTACCACAGCTTCTGGGGTGAGGCGGGCTTTGGTGATGTGCTGGTCGGGGAGGTCTCTTCCGTGAATGACGACGACACCGACAACCACTTCCTGCAACCCACCGCCCGCTATAACAACATTGATGAAGACGAACCGGCCGTACTGGTGTTGTGTAACGAGTACAGCCTGTTTCGCCCGTAAGGAGTCACTGATGCCGCTTATCTCTCTCGCTGAAGGGCTGGCGCACGCCCGGGAACACCGTTACGCGCTGGGGGCCTTTAACGTCCTCGACTCCCACTTCCTGCGTGCGCTGTTCGCCGCGGCCCGCCAGGAGAATTCGCCTTTTATCATCAACATTGCCGAAGTGCATTTTAAGTATGTGTCTCTCGACTCCCTGGTAGAGGCGGTGACGTTCGAAGCCGCCCGACATGACATCCCGGTGGTGCTGAATCTCGATCACGGCCTGCATTTCGAGGCGGTGGTGCGGGCGCTGCGCTTAGGGTTCAGCTCGGTGATGTTCGATGGCTCAACGCTCAGCTACGATGAAAACATTCGCCAGACGCGGGAGGTGGTGAAAATGTGCCACGCGGTCGGCGTGTCGGTGGAGGCGGAGCTGGGCGCGGTGGGCGGCGATGAGGGCGGTGCCCTGTACGGTCACGCCGACGAAGCCTTTTTTACCGACCCTGCGCTGGCGCGTGAGTTTGTCGACCAGACCGGCATTGACGCCCTGGCCGTGGCAATTGGCAATGCCCACGGCAAGTACAAAGGCGAACCAAAGCTCGATTTTGCGCGTCTTGACGCCATCCGCCAGCAGACCGGCCTGCCGCTGGTGCTGCACGGCGGCTCCGGAATAAGCGACGCCGATTTCCGCCGGGCTATCGAGCTTGGGATCCACAAAATCAACTTCTACACCGGCATGTCCCAGGCGGCGCTGGCGGCGGTGGAGCAGCGCATGGCCAACCGACAGCCGCTGTACGATGAGTTTGCCGAGCTGCTGCTGGGCATCGAAGAGGCCATTACCGACACCGTTGCCGCGCAGATGCGCACCTTCGGCAGCGCGGGGTTTGCGTAATGGCACGCCGGGGGATTATCGCGGCGGGTAATATGCTGGTGGACCACGTCCACCAGATTGTGCAGTGGCCGGAGCGCGGCTGGCTGGCGGAGATCACCCACAGCGAGCGCGCTACCGGCGGCGCACCGCTCAACGTGCTGTTAACCTTAGCGAAAATGCATACCGGGATGCCGCTGCAGGCGGTCGGGCTGGTGGGGGACGATCACGACGGGGATTACATTCTCGCCATGCTCGACCAGTATCACGTCAACCGCCAGCGGGTGCAGCGCACCACCTTCGCCCCGACCTCCATGTCGCAGGTGATGACCGACCCCAGCGGCCAGCGCACCTTTTTCCACTCGCCGGGGGCCAACCGCCTGCTGGATCTGCCCGCCTTCGACCGGCTCGATCTCAGCATGAAGATCTTCCATCTGGGCTATCTGCTGCTGCTCGACAGCCTGGATATGCCGGACGAAGAGTTCGGCACCCGCAGCGCGCGGCTGCTGGCCCAGATGCGCGAGCTGGGGTTTAAGACCTCCCTCGACCTGGTGTCGCGCAAGGGCGATCCGCGCTATCAGCCGCTGGTGCTCCCTGCCCTGCGCCATCTCGACTATCTGGTGATCAACGAGCTGGAGGCGGGCGAATTCAGCGGCCTGCCGATGCGCGACGATAACGATGCCCCGGCCATCGCCCACATCGCCAGCGCCGCAGAGCAGTTACTGCAGGCGGGCGTTAATGCCAGGGTGGTGATCCACTGTCCGGAAGGGGCATGGGGTCAGGAGCCGGGCCAGGAGGGACGCTGGATCCCTTCCTGGCGGCTCACCCAGGCGGAGATTGTTGGCAGCGTTGGGGCGGGGGATGCCTTCTGCGCCGGTTTTTTATTTGGCTGCCACGAATCGCTGTCGCTGACGGAGAGCATTCAGATGGCGCACGCCTGTGCGCGGGCCAGCCTGCTGGCGGCCAACGCCATCGACGGGGCGAAAACCTTGCAGGAATTGCAGCTGTTTATCGCGGAAAACCGCCCGGGCTAAGCCGCCCTGTCGCCATGCTGGACGTCGGCGGCAAAGACATAGCCCAGCCCGCGGATGGTTTTAATCAGCAGCGGCTGATGGGGGTTGATTTCGATTTTGCGCCGCAGGCGCATGATCAACACATCTATGGTGCGGTCAAATACCTCCGCGCTTTCGCTGTGGGTCAGCTCCAGGAGCTGTTCCCGGCTCAGCACCCGACGGGCGTTTTGCGTCAGCGCCAGCAACAAACCGTATTCCCCCTGGGTCAGGGAGACCACGCTGCGCGCGGCGTCAATCAACTCACACCGGGCGGTATCCAGCGTCCAGCCGTTGAAGCTGATCCCGCCCGCACGGGCAACGGCCGCAGGCTCTGCCGCCAGTGCGCCGGTGCGGCGCAGCACGGCCTTGACGCGGGCCACCACTACCCGTGGGTTGAAGGGTTTACCGATATAATCGTCGGCCCCCATTTCGAGGCCCACTACCACATCCGACTCGCTGCCAAGCCCCGTGAGCATGATCACCGGCAGCTCGGGACGCTGCTTTTGCAGCTGCTGCAACACCTGCAGGCCGTTGATATCCGGCAGCATCATGTCCAGCAGCACCAGCGCAATATCCGGCTGCCGGGCGAGATGCAGGGCATCCTGACCGGTGTGGCACACGTGGACGGTAAAGACGTGCTCGTTGAGTACGTCCTGCAACAGTTCGCAGACCGCGGTGTCGTCATCGACCACCAGAATTGCTGGTTTCATCACGGGACCCCATTGAGAAGATAAAGATCAGTCTGGCCCATTCTGTGCAAGGCTCCAGCCCAAACGCCTTTTCCGTCACGGATCTTCAACCGCCGTCACATCCCCGTCACTTCCGCTGCGGCAATTTTTGCTGTTTGCCTGCTTTTTGTCAGGGTTTTGACCAGGATTCGCCCGTAAAGTCTGGGAAAAACCACAACGAGAATGTGGCATAGCGGCTGCATACTAAACCGACATATCAGCATCATTTGACATGGAGCGAGACCGATGAAAAACGTCGTCACGGTTTGCCCCTATTGCGCATCCGGTTGCAAGATTAACCTGGTGGTCGATAACGGCAATATCGTCCGGGCGGAGGCCGCCAACGGCAGAACCAATCAGGGTAAGCTGTGCCTGAAGGGCTACTTTGGCTGGGATTTTATCAACGACACCCAAATCCTCACCCCGCGTCTGAAATCCCCGATGATCCGCAGCGCGCGCGGCGGCAAGCTGGAGCCCGTCTCCTGGGAGGAAGCGCTGGACTATGTCGCCAGCCGCCTCAGCGCCATCAAGGAAAAATATGGCCCGGACGCCATCCAGACCACCGGCTCCTCACGCGGGACCGGGAATGAAACCAACTACCTGATGCAGAAGTTTGCCCGCGCCGTTATCGGCACCAACAACGTCGACTGCTGCGCGCGCGTCTGACACGGCCCCTCGGTTGCAGGTCTGCACCAGTCGGTCGGTAATGGCGCCATGAGCAACGCTATCAACGAGATCGATAACACTGCGTTAGTGTTTATTTTCGGCTATAACCCGGCGGACTCGCACCCGATCGTCGCCAACCATATCCTGCGCGCTAAAGAGAACGGGGCAAAAATTATCGTCTGCGATCCCCGGCGGATTGAAACCGCGCGCATTGCAGATATGCATATCGCGTTGCGAAACGGCTCGAATATCGCCCTGCTCAATGCTATCGGGCAGGTGATTATTGCGGAGGATCTCTACGATCGGGCCTTTGTTGCCACCCGCACGGAAGGCTTTGATACCTATCGTAAAATTGTTGAACGCTATACGCCGGAGTCGGTGGAGGCCATCACCGGCGTAAGCGCGCGGGAGATCCGTCAGGCCGCGCGCCTGTACGCCGGAGCAGAAACGGCTACCCTGCTGTGGGGAATGGGCGTCACCCAGTTCTGGCAGGGGGTGGAAACGGTGCGCGCGCTCACCAGCCTCGCCATGCTGACCGGCAATCTCGGGAAAGCCCATGTCGGGGTCAACCCGGTGCGCGGGCAGAATAACGTCCAGGGGGCCTGCGACATGGGGGCGCTGCCGGATACCTATCCGGGCTACCAGTACGTTAAGTTTCCGGAAAACCGCGAGAAATTTGCCAAAGCCTGGGGCGTGGAGAGCCTGCCTGCGCACACCGGCTACCGGATCAGCGAACTGCCGCACCGCGCGGCCCACGGCGAAGTGCGGGCGGCATACATCATGGGGGAAGATCCGCTCCAGACGGATGCCGAACTTTCGGCGGTGCGTAAAGCCTTTGACGATCTGGAGCTGGTGATTGTCCAGGATATCTTTATGACCAAAACCGCGGCGGCAGCGGACGTGATCCTGCCCGCCACCTCCTGGGGCGAGCATGAAGGGGTCTACACCGCAGCCGATCGCGGCTTCCAGCGCTTCTTCAAAGCCGTGGAGCCGAAGTGGGATCTGAAAACCGACTGGCAGATTATCAGCGAGATCGCCACCCGCATGGGCTATCCGATGCACTACGATAACACCCAACAAATCTGGGACGAGCTGCGCCAGCTCTGTCCGGGCTTCAAGGGGGCGACCTACGAGAAGATGGGCGAGCTGGGCTACATTCAGTGGCCGTGCCGGGACGAGTCGCCGGAAGATCAAGGTACCTCGTTCCTGTTTGAAGAGAAATTCGATACCCCGAACGGCCTGGCGCAGTTCTTCACCTGCGACTGGATGGCGCCGATGGACAAGCTCTCGCCGGAATATCCGCTGGTGCTCTCTACCGTGCGCGAAGTGGGACACTACTCCTGCCGCTCCATGACCGGCAACTGTGCGGCACTTTCGGCGCTGGCCGATGAGCCCGGCTATGTGCAAATCAACACTGAAGATGCCGACCGGCTGGGCATTGAGGATGAGATGCTGGTGTGGGTCAACTCCCGCAAGGGCCGGGTGATCACCCGGGCGCAGGTGAGCGATCGCCCCAACCCCGGCGCGGTATACATGACCTACCAGTGGTGGATTGGTGCCTGCAATGAGCTGGTAACGGAAAACCTGAGCCCAATAACCAAAACGCCGGAATATAAATATTGCGCCGTACGCGTGGAGCCGATAGCGGATCAGGCCGCCGCCGAGCAGTATGTTATCGATGAATATAATGCGCTGAAAAATCAATTACGGGAAGTCGCATCAGGGTAATTTAATTAACGGAACCACGAATAAAAGGGGTGAAATATTCACTCCTTTTTTATTTGTAACTTTCAAATTTAAAAAATAAATATTATTTTGCGAGAACCATTCCAGAGAAATGTAATTTCGCACAAAATGGATTACATCTTTTCTTTTTACTTCATGAGGATAAGATTAGCAGCGGGTGCTTAAGACTTTCTGTCTTAAGCCGTATTGAGGGACAGAAAGTGAAAAACCCCGGTAATGTTTCCATTAACCGGGGGCTATCCCTCAACAACCGACAAGTTGAGGATAGCCCCTTATTCTTTTCTTAGCAAGGAGTAAAGGGCATGACGCCATTAAAAACTGTGTTAGGCATAATTATTATTATTTGCCTGACCATAATAATATTCGCCTTTATTAATCGCGGTAAGTTATGCGAGCTCACAATAAAGAGTGAAAAATATGTGGTGGCGACGAAATTAGCCTGCGCAGCAGGTTAACGTCAGCGGGCGGGGAAACCCGCCCGGCTTGCGGGAGGTTGAGGTCTTAATGCACCCATTTTTTTCTTCCCATCGCGCGCTTATACTGCCCGCTATGTACCCCTACGAAAATAACGCATGAAACACCTTTATCTGTTGTTGATACTTTTTACTTCGCTTGCAGGTGCCGAGGAGATTGGCGGTCAGTATTTGAAGCAGGCCGAGGCGGGCGACAGCCGCGCCCAGTATTATCTTGCCGAAACGTATTACAGCTCGGGTGATGATAAGCAGGCCGAGATGTGGGCCGAGAAAGCGGCCAAAGGCGGCGACGTGGATGCCATGGCGCTGCTTTCACAGATTAAGTTTAAGCATGGCGATCTGGTGGAAGCCAAAGGCCTGGCGCAGCAGGCCACCGTGGCGGACAGTTCGCCGGGGGCGGTAATGCTGGCGCGGCTGCTGGTGAATACCCGGGCCGGGAAAACCGACTATCCCCGGGCGCTGAGCTTGCTGAACAACGTCGCAAAGAATACCGAAGATGACGCCGCCGTCGATGCCCAGCTGCTGCTGGGGCTGATCTACGCCAACGGCGTGGAGGTGGCGCAGGATGACGTGCAGGCCGCGCAGTGGTTTAAGCAGAGCTCCACCCTCTCGCGCACGGGCTATGCCGAATACTGGGCGGGCAAGGTATTTCAGCAGGGCGAGGCCGGGTTTATCACCCCGAACAAACAGAAGGCGCTGTACTGGTTAAATCTGAGCTGTAGCGAAGGGTTTGATACCGGATGCGAGGAGTTTGATGCGTTAAGCGGTGAGTAATATTTTTACCCTCTCCCACAGGGGAGAGGGCATCTCTTATTTACTGGTCAGCCGTCTTATCAAAACGACCCAGCACTTCGCGCTCGTACGCCAGGGCTTTCTTACGGTCGAATTTGTGTTCCCACTTGGCAATCACCAGCACCGCCAGAGCATTGCCCACCACGTTCAGCGCGGTTCGCGCCATATCGAGGATTCGGTCAACACCGGCAATAAACGCCAGACCTTCCAGCGGAATACCCACGCTCCCCAGGGTCGCCAGCAGTACCACAAACGACACGCCCGGCACGCCGGCAATCCCTTTTGAGGTCACCATCAGCGTCAGCACCAGTACGATCTCCTGCCACAGGGAGAGATCGATACCGTACAGCTGGGCAATAAAGATGGCGGCGATACTCTGGTACAGCGTCGAGCCGTCGAGGTTAAAGGAGTATCCGGTCGGCACCACAAAGCTGGTGATCGACGCCGGCGCCCCGTAGGCTTCCATCTTCTCGATAATACGCGGCAGCACGCTTTCAGAGCTGGCGGTGGAGTACGCCAGAATCAGCTCGTCTTTCAGGATGCGGATCAGGATCCAGATGCTCAGCCCGCACATGCGCGCCACCAGCCCCAGCACCACCAGCGCGAAGAAGATAATCGCGAAGTGAACCAGGATCACCAGCTTCGCCAGCGGCCACAGGGAGGCAAAACCGAAGTTCGCCACCGTCACCGAGATCAGCGCAAAGACCCCGACCGGGGCATAGCGCATCACCATGTGGGTCACTTTGAACATGGTTTCAGAGATGGAGCGGAACACGGTCACCAGCGGCTCGCGGTGGGTGGACGGCAGCGACGCCAGCCCCAGACCGAACAGCACCGAGAAGAAGATGATCGGCAGCATTTCGCCCTTCGCCATCGAGGCCACGATATTGGTCGGCACCAGCGACAGGATGGTACCCATCAGGCCATGAGAGTGGCTTTGCACATCGGCTGTTGTGCTCTGGTATTTCGAAATATCCACCGTCGCCAGCTGGGACATATCAATACCCGCACCGGGCTGAAACACATTCGCCAGCGTGATACCAAGAATGATGGCCACCGTAGTGATCACTTCGAAATAAAGGATGGTTTTCGCGCCGATACGGCCCAGCTGCTTCGCGTCACCCACCCCGGCAATCCCCACCACCAGCGTCGAGATGACAATCGGCACCACAATCATCTTGATCAGATGAATAAAGATATCACCGGCAGGCGACAGGAGATTGGCAATCAGCCATTCACGGCTGTCACTGTGATAATGCAGATAACTACCCAGCAAGATACCCAGCACAAGGGCCAGCAAAATTTGCCAGGCCAGGCTGACTTTCAAATTTTTCATGACAAGAAACTTCCTCAATGAAGTGTTCGTACTCGTAAAACGAAGGGAACGACACATACTGAAAGGGTATGAATTGTGTTGCGTTCATTTATGGGGTTTTTTAACGCGCGGTATCAGTACCACTTGCACGGCATGCTGCGCAAGCCTTTAAGAACAAGGCATTTGACTGACAAAAGAGGTTATGACGCTAATTTGTATTGATAACCCGTAATAACCTTTTGTTATAAAAACGCTTTTTTATCCATAAAAGCAAATAATCCTCCAGAGCAATTATTTTTCTTCAAAGTGTCATTTGCTCGTTTTTCGTACTCTTTAACATTTGCGTGATCTGTCGCCCAAATAGTAAACAAAGCTGGCAAAGCCCCTACAATTAACGTTTTTGCGACATATTATTAACATCCTACAAGGAGAATAAAAGCCATGAGCCAAGTCCATAAACACGAGATTCCCGCAAATATTGCGGACCGCTGCCTGATTAACCCGGAGCAGTACCAGGAGAAGTATCAGCACTCCATCACTGACCCTGACGCCTTCTGGGGCGAGCAGGGCAAAATCCTTGACTGGATCACCCCGTATCAGACGGTTAAGAACACCTCTTTTGCTCCCGGTAACGTCTCGATTAAATGGTATGAAGACGGCACGCTGAACCTGGCCGCTAACTGCCTGGATCGCCACCTCGCCGGGCGCGGCGACCAGACGGCGATCATCTGGGAAGGCGACGACGCCACCCAGAGCAAAAATATCACCTACCGCGAGCTGCACCGCGACGTCTGCCGCTTTGCCAACGTCCTGCTGGCTCAGGGCATCAAAAAAGGCGACGTGGTTGCGATTTATATGCCGATGGTGCCGGAAGCGGCCGTGGCGATGCTGGCCTGCGCCCGCATCGGTGCGGTGCACTCCGTCATCTTTGGCGGCTTCTCGCCGGAAGCGGTGGCCGGACGCATTATCGACTCCAGTTCAAAGCTGGTGATCACCGCCGATGAAGGCGTGCGTGCAGGCCGCGCCGTTCCGCTGAAAAAGAACGTCGATGACGCGCTGAAAAACCCAAATGTGAACAGCGTTAACAGCGTCATTGTGCTGAAGCGCACCGGCAACGCCATTGAATGGCATGAAGGCCGCGACCTGTGGTGGAGCGACCTGATTGAGCAGGCCAGCGACCAGCACCAGCCGGAAGCGATGAACGCCGAAGATCCGCTGTTTATCCTTTATACCTCCGGCTCTACCGGCAAGCCAAAGGGCGTGCTGCACACCACCGGCGGCTATCTGGTCTATGCGGCCACCACCTTTAAGTATGTCTTTGATTATCATCAGGGCGATATCTACTGGTGCACCGCCGACGTGGGCTGGGTCACCGGTCACAGCTACCTGCTGTACGGCCCGCTGGCCTGTGGCGCCACCACCCTGATGTTCGAAGGCGTTCCAAACTGGCCGACCCCGGCGCGTATGAGCCAGGTGGTGGACAAACATCAGGTGAATATTCTCTATACCGCCCCGACCGCCATCCGCGCCCTGATGGCGGAAGGCGACAAGGCTATCGAAGGCACCGACCGCTCCTCCCTGCGCATCCTCGGTTCCGTAGGCGAGCCGATTAACCCGGAAGCCTGGGAGTGGTACTGGAAGAAAATTGGCAACGAGAAGTGCCCGGTGGTCGACACCTGGTGGCAGACCGAAACCGGCGGGTTCATGATCACCCCGCTGCCAGGCGCTACCCAGCTGAAAGCCGGTTCCGCGACCCGTCCGTTCTTTGGCGTTCAGCCTGCGCTGGTGGATAACGAAGGTACACCGCTGGAAGGGGCCACCGAGGGCAACCTGGTGATTGTCGACTCCTGGCCTGGCCAGGCGCGCACCCTGTTTGGCGATCACGATCGCTTCGAGCAGACCTACTTCTCCACCTTCAAAAACATGTACTTCAGCGGCGACGGCGCCCGTCGTGATGAAGATGGCTACTACTGGATCACCGGTCGCGTGGACGACGTGCTGAACGTCTCCGGCCACCGTCTGGGTACCGCTGAGATTGAATCGGCGCTGGTGTCGCATCCGAAGATTGCCGAAGCGGCGGTGGTGGGTATTCCGCACAACATCAAAGGCCAGGCGATCTACGCCTACGTCACGCTGAACCACGGCGAAGAGCCGTCGCCGGAGCTGTACACCGAAGTGCGTAACTGGGTACGTAAAGAGATTGGCCCGCTTGCCACCCCGGATGTGCTGCACTGGACGGACTCGCTGCCGAAAACCCGCTCCGGCAAGATCATGCGCCGTATCCTGCGCAAGATTGCGGCGGGCGATACCAGTAACTTAGGCGACACCTCAACGCTCGCCGATCCTGGCGTGGTGGACAAACTGCTCGAAGAGAAGCAGGCCATCGCAATGCCATCGTAATTTGTTTTCTCCCTCTCCCCTCACCCTAACCCTCTCCCCAAAGGGGAGAGGGGACTAAAAAAACCAACCTTACCTTTGGAGATTCTGTGATGAATGAAAATATTTGTCAGCAGATAGAGAACAGTGCGCACTACAGGGAGCTCGTGGAAAAACGGCAACGGTTTGCCTTCATGTTATCTATCATCATGTTAATCATTTACGTGGGCTTTATTCTGCTTATCGCCTTCGCCCCTCACTGGCTCGGCACCCCATTACATGCGGGTACCAGCGTGACCCGTGGTATCCCTATCGGTATCGGCGTGATCGTGGTGTCGTTTGTGCTGACCGCGGTGTATGTCATTCGTGCTAACGGTGAGTTTGACCGCCTGAATAAAGCGGTTCTGCGTGAGGTAAAAGCATCATGAAGAGAGTCCTGACGGCGCTTGCCGCCACCCTCCCCTTTGCGGCAAATGCCGCCGATGCGATTTCCGGATCCGTTGAACGCCAGCCAACCAACTGGCAGGCGATTGTGATGTTCCTGATTTTCGTGGTGCTGACGCTGTACATCACTTACTGGGCGTCGAAGCGCGTGCGCTCCCGCAACGATTACTACACCGCGGGCGGCAACATTACCGGCTTCCAGAACGGGCTGGCGATTGCCGGTGACTTTATGTCGGCGGCCTCTTTCCTCGGCATCTCCGCGCTGGTCTACACCTCCGGCTACGACGGGCTGATCTACTCCCTCGGCTTCCTCGTCGGCTGGCCCATTATTCTGTTCCTGATCGCAGAACGTCTGCGTAACCTCGGGCGCTACACCTTTGCGGACGTGGCCTCCTATCGCCTGAAACAGGGGCCGATTCGTACCCTCTCCGCCTGCGGCTCGCTAGTGGTGGTGGCCCTGTACCTGATCGCCCAGATGGTGGGCGCCGGTAAGCTGATCCAGCTGCTGTTCGGCCTGAACTACCATGTCGCGGTGGTGCTGGTGGGCGTGCTGATGGTGATGTACGTGCTGTTTGGCGGCATGCTCGCCACCACCTGGGTACAGATCATTAAAGCCGTGCTGCTGCTGTTCGGCGCCAGCTTTATGGCCTTTATGGTCATGAAGCACGTCGGTTTCAGCTTTAACAACCTGTTCAGCGAAGCGATGACGGTTCACCCGAAAGGCGAAGCGATCATGAGCCCGGGCGGACTGGTGAAAGATCCGATCTCGGCGCTGTCGTTAGGGCTGGGTCTGATGTTCGGTACCGCGGGCCTGCCGCACATCCTGATGCGTTTCTTCACCGTGTCGGATGCGCGTGAAGCGCGTAAGAGCGTGCTCTACGCCACCGGCTTTATGGGTTACTTCTATATCCTGACCTTTATCATCGGTTTCGGCGCCATCATGCTGGTGGGTGCAAACCCGGCCTTCAAGGATGCGGCGGGCGCGCTGATTGGCGGCAATAACATGGCGGCGGTGCACCTGGCTGACGCGGTGGGCGGCAACCTGTTCCTCGGCTTTATCTCCGCGGTGGCCTTCGCCACCATCCTGGCGGTGGTGGCGGGCCTGACCCTGGCCGGGGCGTCTGCGGTCTCCCATGACCTCTATGCCAACGTCTGGCGCAAAGGCGCAACCGAGCGCGATGAGCTGAAAGTCTCGAAAATCACCGTTCTGGTGCTGGGCGTGGTGGCGATCCTGCTGGGTATCCTGTTCGAGAACCAGAACATCGCCTTCATGGTGGGACTGGCCTTCTCGATTGCGGCAAGTTGTAACTTCCCGATCATTCTGCTCTCCATGTACTGGTCAAAACTGACCACCCGTGGGGCGATGATTGGCGGCTGGCTCGGCCTGCTGACGGCGGTGATCCTGATGGTCCTCGGCCCGACCATCTGGGTGCAGATCCTCGGCCATGAAAGCGCCATCTTCCCGTATGAGTACCCGGCGCTGTTCTCCATCGCCGTGGCCTTTATCGGTATCTGGGTCTTCTCGGCCACCGATAACTCGCCGGAAGGCAATCTGGAGCGCGAGAAGTTCCGCGCCCAGTTTATCCGTTCCCAGACCGGCCTGGGTGTAGAGCAGGGTCGCGCGCACTAAATCCCCTCCCCGGCCGCTGGCCGGGGATCACACTTTTTTCCCCTTCAGGTGACGTTAATCACGTCACCAAAACAGAAAAAGCCGACGCCCGTCACAGGCCGGGTAAGCGCAGCGCCACCCGGCATTTATCAGAACATCAGCCAGCCCACCAGCGGGGCCACCAGCACCATCACCACGCCGGAGAGCATCATGACCAGACTGGCAACAACCCCCTCCTGCTGGCCCAGCTCATAGGATCGCGCGGTGCCAGCGCCATGGGACGCTGCGCCAAATCCGGCGCCTTTCGCCATCCCTTCGCGGATCGAGAGGCGCAGAAAAAGCATGTCCCCTACCGCCATCCCAAACACCCCGGTGACCACCACGAACAGCGCCACCAGATCCGGCTGTCCGCCCAGCGGTTTTGCCGCCGCCAGGGCAAAGGGCGTGGTGACGGAGCGCACCGCCAGGCTGCGCTGGATCTCATCCGACAGGGTAAATAAGCGCGCCAGCCAGACCGAGCTGGTGACGGCCACCACCGTGGCGGTGATCACCCCGGCGGAGAGCGACATCCAGTGGCGTTTAATCACCGCGAGATTGTCGTACACCGGCACCGCAAAGGCGATGGTCGCCGGGCCCAGCAGCCACAGCAGCCAGTGCGCTTCGCCGATATAGTTCTGCCAGGAGATATGGCCCCACACCAGCATCATCACCAGCAAAATCGGGGTGAAGACCAGCGGCATGAGGGGCAGTTTGCGAAAGCGGCGATAGAGGCGTTTGTTGGCGAAGTAGATCACCAGCGTCACCGCCAGACAGAGCATGCTGACCTGAAAGTTAGTCATGTTTCTGCCTGCTGATTTCATAGCGGTACACTTTATCCACCACCCACGCGGTAGCCCCCAGCACCATCAGGGTGCTGAGGGCGATCACCGCAAAGATGCGCCAGCCATCCACCACCAGCAGCTGGACGTAATTGACCACCGCCACCACCGCCGGCACGAAAAACAGCAGCATCTCGGCCAGCAACCAGCGCGAGCCCGCCCGCACCCAGTTGAGGGGGATAACGCGACAGAGGATCAGGCTGAACAGCAGCAGCATCCCGACCAGGTTGGCGGGCAGCGGCAGATGCAGCCAGTTCACAAGGTATTCAGCGAAGACAAACAGACCCGCATAGAGCAGTACCTGAACCGGGACCTGGAGTCGTTGCACGACGGCAGGCGTAACGCGACTTAACGCCACGGCCATGGGGATTTCCTGAAAATGAGACGGAGCGCCAGTATAGTCAGCGCCCGTAATTCACTGAAATGAATTAAAATCATCAAAGGTATAGTTTCGAGGAATAGTCATGGACATACGCACGCTGCGTTACTTTGTCGAAGTGGTCCGCCAGCAGAGTTTTACCCGCGCCGCGGAAAAGCTCTTTGTCACCCAGCCCACCATCAGCAAAATGCTGAAAAACCTCGAAGATGAACTGAACTGTACCCTGCTGATCCGCGATGGCCGCAAGCTGCTCTTAACCGACACCGGTCGCGTGGTGTTTGAGCGCGGGCTGGCCATCCTGGCCGAGTTTCGCCAGCTGGAGGCGGAGCTTGGTGATATCAACCACCTGAATAAAGGCATACTGCGCCTTGGCATACCCCCGATGGTGGGCATGATGATGGCCGGGCCCATCGGGCTGTTTCGCCAGCACTATCCCGGCGTTGAGCTGAAAATTTCTGAATTTGGCGGATTAACCGTCCAGCAGGCGGTCATTAACGGCGAGCTGGATCTGGCGATGACCGCCCTGCCGGTGGAGGAGGACAGCGGTCTGACCGCTCTGCCGCTGTTCAGCCATCCGCTCTGCGTGCTGGTGCCGCGCTCCGGCAGCTGGCTGAAGCTCGATGCCATCAACCCTGAACTTCTGGCCGAGCATCCATTGCTTATCTACAACGAAGATTTTGCCCTCAGCCGCCAGCTGATGCAGCTGTTCAACCAGCATGGCGTGAAGCCACGCATCGCGGTGCGCAGCGGACAGTGGGATTTTCTGGCGGCGATGGTACAGGCGGGAGTCGGGATCGCGATATTACCGCAGCCCATCTGTGAGCGGCTGGATAAAAACACCCTGCGCTGGATCCCGCTGCAGAGCGATCTGCACTGGCAGCTGGGGATGATCTGGCGGGAGGGGGTGTACCTGTCGCACAGCGCCCAGGCGTGGCTGAAATGCTGTGAGGGGTTTTGGGTTCCCCCTCACCCCAACCCTCTCCCGAAGGGCTGAGGGTTCCCCAGTCATTTTCTTACGCCTGATGCAACGAAATAATTACAGAATAATAAGTGACTTACCGCGGCTCCCTGGTCCGGCTGAAAATCGCTGAGGCGTTGACCGCAGACCGGGGCGAGGCGCATGGATGCGCCGAGAGGGCGTGACCTACATGGATCCAGGATCACGCCCGACCCGATAGCCGTAGGGAATAAGCTGAAGGCATCGCGAAGCGACGATTTTCTTTGCCGGGAGCCGGGGTAGCCAGGGGGGAGGCGGCGAGCCCCCCTGGCACGTTCACCGGTTCAGGTGTGACAGAGAGGCAAAGAACGTAAGGTGAACGGAACCACCACCTCTGTCGCATGTTCCCCCTCACCCCAGCCCTCTCCCTCAAGGGAGAGGGAGCCGACTGTGCCACTATTTTTTGTAGGGATCCCTCAGCCCGAAGGGAGAGGGAGAGTGATGCACAGGCCCGGTAAGCGCAGCGCCACCGGGCAATCAGCAGCTACTGCTTTTCTATCAATAAGGCTTCCATCAAATCGAGATCGTGCAGCAGTTTTTGCAGCGTCTCGTTGCTGATCTCCCGGGTAGCGCGCAGGTGGTACAGCTCCGCGCGTTCCGAGCGCAGCGCGGCCAGGCGGAAGCGGCGTTCGAGGTTCTCTTCCTGCAACGTGCTCTCGACGTCATTGCGGCCATCCGCACGGCGACGCAGGTTACCGATCACCCGCGAACTCACCTCTTTCAGCAGCTGGGTATCGATGTTCTCTTCGGTATCGGCCGCCAGACGCTCCTCCATCTTCTGAATGGTGACAATGGCCACCTCGGCGGTCGCCGCCCGGGCAATACGCGCCTCTTTATGCTGCTGGACGTGATCGCCCACCTCCATGTGCTGGAGCAGAATGGGCAGCATGACGACGCCGACAAACAGCGAAAACAGGATCACTCCCGCCGCCAGGAACACCAGCTCGTAGCGCGCCGGGAAGACGTCGCCGGTCGGCAGCAGCAACGGAATGGAGAGCACACCGGCCAGGGTGATCGCCCCGCGCACACCTGCAAAGGTTGAAATCAGCAGCTCACGCGTGGTCCAGGAGCCAAACTCCATCGGTTTCTTTTTCAGGAAACGCACGCTGAATTTTTTCATCGTCCACAGCCAGCCGAAGCGCACCAGCATCAGCGCGGCGTAAATCAGCACGATGTCGGTAAACAGCATCCAGGTTTCGACGTTGGGATCGGCCTCTGCCGCCACCAGCGAGGATTCGAGGATGCCCGGTAATTGCAGGCCCAACAGCAGGAAGACCATGCCGTTGAAGACAAACTCCAGCATCGCCCAGGTGCTGTTGGCGCGCAGGCGCATCGCCAGCGGCGCGGTACGCATCACGCCGGAACGGGTGATGGTCATCCCCGCCGCCACCGCGGCCAGAATGCCCGATACGCCAATATGTTCCGCAATCAGATAAGAGGCGAACGGCAGCAGGAACAGCAGCACGATCTGCGTGGCGGGTTCATCGCCGCCCCAGCGGCTGAGGAAGCGCAGCGAGCGGCCATACAGCCAGCTGACCACAAAACCGGCGAGAATGCCGCCGATGGCGACTTTGAAGAACTCTACGGTAGCGCCGCCGACGGTGAAGATCATCGTGCCCATCGCCACGGCGACGGCAAACTTCAGGGCCACCAGACCGGAGGCGTCGTTCATCAGCGCCTCGCCCTGCAAAATCCCCATGATTTTTTTCGGCATGCGCCCTTCACCGACGATGCCGGACAGCGCCACGGCATCCGTTGGCGACAGTACCGCCGCCAGCGCGAAGGCCGGTATCAGCGGGATGCCCGGCACCACCCAGTAGATGAGAAAACCGATCCCCACCACGGTGACAACCACCAGCGCCAGCGCCAGGCCTAAGATCTCGCGCCCGTGCTCAAGAAACTCGCGCGTGGGCGTTTTCCAGCCGTCGGCAAACAGCAAAGGAGGAATAAACAGCACCAGAAACAGTTCAGGATCAAACTCGACATGCAATCCGAACGTCGGCCATGCCAGCAGAGCACCGATGGCAATCTGCATAAGCGGCAGCGGTAGCTGAAAGGGCAGTACGCGGGTAACTACCCCGGAAAGTGAGACCACAAGGGTCATGATGAGTATTGTGAAGAAAATTTCCATGCGATCCCTGTTTGCGATGATTTAGTTCGTTTGGGCCATTGGCATCGTGCCTTAATGTACCTTTCCCAGAGTAACGCATAAGACAACGAGATGTGTTCTGAAAATAAAAACGGGCGGCCTGAGCCACCCGTCTTTTCACGCCGTTGACCGCTTAGATCGCCCAGCCGCCCGCGTAGAACGCGACCAGTGCGACGGCAATCACCACCGTACCGATGTTCAGCTTGCGCCATTCACCGGAGACGAGACGACCAATCACCAGAGAGGCGAAGCCGATCATGATGCCGGTAACGATGTTACAGGTCAGCACGATAAATACCGCCGTGATCAGGCCAGACATCGCATCAACGAAATCGGCAAAATCAATCTTCGCCACGTTGCTCAGCATCAGCAGGCCAACGTACATCAGCGCAGGGGCGGTGGCGTAGGCCGGAACCAGATACGACAGTGGGGCAAGGAACAGGATCAGCAGGAACAGCACGCCAATGGTGATCGCGGTCAAACCGGTTTTACCGCCTGCCGCAGTACCCGCCGCCGATTCGATATATACGGCGGCCGGCGCTGCACCCACCAGACCCGAGAAGACGCTGCTCAGGGAGTCGGTGGTCAGCGCTTTGCCGCCATCGATAATCTGGCCGTCTTTATCCAGCAGGTTAGCCTGACCGGCAACCGCACGGATGGTGCCGGTGGCATCGAAGACCGCCGTCATCACCAGCGCCAGCACGCTTGGCAGCACGACCGGGTTGAGCGCGCCCATGATGTCCAGGCTGCCGATCAGCGATTTGCCGTTTTCGTCACTCAGGGAAGGCATCGCGAACACGCCGGAGAAGTGCACGGCAGGATCGAAAATCAGGCCGACAACAGAGATGCCGATGATGGTCAGCAGGATGCCGCCCGGCACTTTCAGTTTTTCCAGACCGATGATGACCGCAAGGCCAATCAGCGACATGATCACCGGGAAGCTGGCGAAATGACCCAGCGCAACCGGCAGACCGTCCAGCGGGTTCTTGATCACCAGGCCCACGCCGTTGGCGGCAATCAGCAGCAGGAACAGGCCGATACCGATCCCCGTCCCGTGCGCAATGCCCTGCGGCAGATTGCGCAGGATCCAGCTGCGGATACCTGTGGCAGAGATGATGGTAAACAGCACACCCATCAGGAACACGGCGCCCAGTGCAACCGGAACGCTGATCTGCTGGCCCAGCACCAGGCTGAAGGCGGTAAAGGCGGTGAGCGAGATGGCGCAACCGATCGCCAGCGGCAGGTTAGCCCACAGACCCATCACGATGGAGCCGACGCCGGCAACGAGACAGGTAGCGACAAAGACTGCCGCCGGTGGGAAACCGGCTTTGCCCAGCATGCCCGGTACGACGATCACCGAGTAGACCATGGCCAGGAAGGTCGTCAGACCGGCAACGATTTCCTGACGCGGGGTGCTGCCGCGGGCAGAAATTTTAAAGAAGGCGTCGAGTGAACCGCCGGTACGCGCAGATGGCGTAGACATAGAAAACATCCCCTGAAAATTATAATTGTCGTCTGTCAGCGTGACGGACACTCCACGACCAGCAAAACGTCATATCCATGTGCTGCGTTTATGACAAATAGGGGCGTCATAAAAAAAGCAAACGTTTAGCTTTGCGCTGACAAAACGGGTGTCGAAATGAAGGCAAACGATTATCCAGCCTAAACGCGGGCCTTTTCAACTTAACTTTGCGGTTTTTCGCCAAATTTAGTGCGAGGCGGTGAAGAAGTAAACAGAGTATGCGCAAACGTTATCGTGAATGCGCAATTTGATAACATTTTCAGCGCTAACCCGGGATCTCGAACGGACCTCCCTGCTGGATTGCCCGCTGCCAGGCAGGACGCATTTCGACGTTTTTCTTCCAGTTTTGCAGATGAGGAAGATCGTCTATACCGCCGCGCTCCAGCAGGGCGAAAACCGGAAAGCTCATCTGCATGTCCGCCATGCTGAGATGATCCCCGGCAAACCAGCGATGATCCTTAAGCCATGACTCCAGAAAACGGGCATGGGTTTCCAGCTGGCGGTTGAGATACGCCTTCTGCACCCCCTGCCCCAGCGCCTTGCCAACCGTTCGCAGGCCAAACGGGACGGGCGGTTTTCCGAGACTGGAAAAGACCAGCTTCATCAGCAGCAGCGGCATCAACGAGCCTTCCGCGTAGTGGAGCCAGAAACGATAGTGCAGCTTCAGCTCGCGATCCTGAGGCTTGAACTGCGCGCCGTGATCGTAAGTCTCCTGCAAATACTCGAGGATAGCGCCCGATTCCGCCAGGATCAGGCCGTTGTCTTCCAGCACCGGAGATTTCCCCAGCGGATGGACTTTGCGCAGCGTGGCGGGGGCCATCATGCTCTTATCCCGTTGATAACGGACAATCTGGTAAGGCAGAGAGAGCTCTTCCAGCGCCCAGAGCACGCGTTGCGATCGGGACTGATTGAGGTGGTGGACCGTAATCATGGACATCTCCAGTTAAACGAACCCTCTAACTATAGAAAATTGCACAACCTGGCGAAAAAATTTTGCCGAGTTTTTGCGCGCTGAGGCTGGCAAACCTGAGGCGGCGGCCTAGACTTAAATTGTCAGCACAAACCGGAACCTCCACCAGATGCTCGACTGAGGGGTGTTGATGTCGGGGGAAACCCTCCTGTGAACCAGCGGGATAGAGAGAAAGACAAAGACCGGGAATAAACTAAAGCGCCCTGTTGTGGCGCTTTAGTTTTTTATGCGTCGGGCTAATCCTCTTCCAGCAGTCGTGCGCCGGTTCCCTGTTCGCCCAGCTTATCCCCCGGGTTTCGCAGCGGGCAGTCGCTGCGCGACAGGCATCCGCAGCCAATGCAGCCGTCAAGTTCATCCCGCAGCGCCACCAGGGTATGAATGCGCCGATCCAGCTCATCGCGCCACTGGGAGGACAAGGCTTTCCACTCTTTCGCGCTCAGGGTATGCCCTTCCGGCAAAATGCCGAACGCCTCGCCAATGGTCGCCAGCGGAATACCAATACGCTGGGCAATCTTAATGATCGCCACGTAGCGCAGCACGTCACGGGTATAGCGGCGCTGGTTTCCGGTATTGCGGATGCTCTTGATTAACCCTTTGCTTTCATAGAAATGCAGTGCGGAGACCGCCACGCCGCTACGCCTGGCCACCTCGCCCGGGGAGAGCAGCGGTTTAATTCGCGGTAATTTCTTTTCCATAAAACCTCTTTACCTCAAGTTAACTTGAGGAATTATACTCGCCCGCAGACAAAACGACGAATCAACCGATACAGGTGTATCCAGAGAGAGGCTACTCTATGTCGCATCAACAAATTATTCAGACACTTATTGAATGGATGGATGACCATATCGATCAACCTTTGAGTATCGATGTGGTGGCTAAAAAGTCGGGTTACTCGAAGTGGTATTTACAGAGAATGTTCCGCGCCGTCACGCACCAGACCCTGGGCGAGTACATTCGTCAACGCAGATTACTGCTGGCTGCCCAGGCGCTACGCACCACCCAGCGGCCCATTTTTGATATTGCGATGGATCTGGGGTATGTCTCCCAGCAGACGTTTTCCCGCGTATTCCGCCGCGAGTTTGATCGCACTCCCAGCGACTATCGCCATCAGCTCAATTAGTGGCTATGCGCAAGGGCTGCCGCGACGGGCTGATGTTGCCAGGTCATGAAATCCTGCGGTGACATCGCCCTGGCAAAGTGCCAGCCCTGACAATACTGCACGCCGCGCTTGTTCAACCACATCACCTGCTCAACGGTTTCGACCCCTTCGGCGATGGTTTTCAGGCGCAGGCTCTGGGCCATTTCGATAATGTGCTCGACGATGAGATGGCTGGTGCTGTTGGTGGTCAGCGTATCGATAAAGGTTTTATCGATCTTCAGGATGTCCACGTTCAGGGAGTAGAGGTTGTGCAGGTTAGAATAGCCGGTACCAAAATCGTCAATTGCCACTTCATATCCCGCCTGGCGGAAGGCCTGAATCACCGGCGTGGTTTTGGGTACGTCGATGAAGCCGCGCTCCGTGACTTCAATCTTTATCTGCTGCGCCCGCACGTTGTAGTGCCGGGCTTTATCGGTGATCATCGCAATCAGGCGTGAAGAGTGGAAATCCGTGGCCGACAGGTTAATGGAGATATAAAGATGCGGGTTACAGGCCAGGAAATGGCCCAGATCGCTGAAGACCTCTTCGACGACGTAGTCAGTGATGCGTTCGCTCATCCCCTCTTTTTCTGCCAGCGGAATAAACTCAACCGGACTCATGACCGGGCCATTAAAGCCCGGCCAGCGCAGCAGCGCTTCTGCTCCTACACACTCATTCGTTTTGATGTCGATAATCGGCTGGTAATGCAGACAAAGTTGTCTCTTATTTAATGCCCGGTGCAATAAGCGCCCCGGCGAATTAAATTCGCGCTGCGTTCGCGACCACATCAGTAGAATAATAATGCTGCTGATCATCCCCAGCGGCAGGGTTAACGTTGCCTGATGATAAAGTACTTCATAAAAACGTTGATTCGTGGTGGAAACAATAGCGGCAATCGGGCGTTTATCCGAGCGAACGACGGTGTAAAAGCGGCCTTCATTCTGGAAAATAGCTTCATTATCACCCGTCAGCTTTTTTAATTCATTTTCATTTGCCTGTTCGCTGATAGAGAAGAAGTCGTTATTTACCGTGTCAAATACGCCCCATGCGAGGGAGCGGTCGGATGACATGACTTCGCTATAGGTCAGGGGATTCACCACCACCACATAATTACCGACCTGCATATAGGTCATTTTATATCCGGCGTAAAACGGCGTGTCCCGGTAATAATAGATAGAGACGTCAGGTGCGCGTTGGTAATTGGCAGCAGAAATTATATAGGGGTTTTCAGGGGTGCTGGTCGTTGAACAGAGAAAGGCTTTACCTTCGGCGTACAGGAGGTCGGCAATGTAGAGTCGGCCACGAACAATATTTAACATATATTGCCGGTGTTCCGGTGTGCAAATATCGCCCGAATAATTTTCCGCCGCATGACGTGCCAGCTCAACCTGCTGAATAACCAGTTCAGTTTTGTCTAACGCGAGTTCAGCAAATGAGCGAAGTTGACTGCTTGTTTCGTTGACCGCGCGTTGCTGAGCAAACCATAGCGCAAGCATCACAGGCAGCAAAACTACCATGATAACCCCGACTATCCTCAGCACCTTGTCCCGTGCGTTACGATTCATTTCCGCCCTATTATCCCTGCTTTTTATGTGCCTGTAGTCATGAAGGCCGGATGCTTTGCTAAACAGGTGATTACGTTGCATGAATCATGCGAAGTTAGCAACTGACTTTTAACGCCAATAACCTAATATTTAGTTATGCCGATAATATTTGTCCGTAAGCCAAACTGAAAGTATTCGTTTCGTGTTTATTCAGGAAAATAATTAGCGGACGATGAAGCCAGGCTCCCGGATAACTCAACAGAACATTGTTGATTAAGGCAAACTACCGGGAGAGTGAAAGAAGCGCAACTTCATCATGAAATTTTGTGCTATTTATCCCGGGAGCATCATTAAAGTGATTTATAAATAATCAACCGCAACGATTGTCTTTCCTCTTCCGCCGCGCTTGGCATCGTAGAGTGCCCTATCTGCGCTAATGAGTAGCGATGAAGTATCGCGCGGTTTTCCACTCACCTCCACCACGCCGGCGCTGAAGGAGAGGGTTAGTGAGCGGCTACCGACCTTAAGCGGCGTGAGCGAGAGCGACTGGCGGAGCGCCATTGAGATCTGCACCGCCGCATCGCTTCGGGTGTTGGGCAGCAGGAGTAAAAACTCCTCGCCGCCGACCCGCCCCAGCGCCGCGCCCGCAGGAAGCAGCGCTCGCAGGCAGTCGCAAAAATGGACCAGCGCGGCATCGCCCACCAGATGGCCCCACTTATCGTTTATCTGCTTAAAGAAATCCAGGTCGAGCATCATGACGGAGAAGTGGCTTTCTGTTTCATCGCCACGGCTGGCCTCCAGTGCCGCGCCAATCTGCTGCAGAATGGCAAATCGGTTCAGGCAGCGCGTCAGATCGTCGGTGGTGGCTTTCATTTCTAACTGCTGCTCCGCTTTTTTACGCGCGGTGATATCGAGCCCGATATTAAGGATAGAGCCGTCCGGCAGAGAGATATTTGACCACAGGATCGTCAGCTGCGCGCCGTCCCGCCGCACCGGGTGCCATTCGTACATGTCGTTCAGGGGAGTGGTATTGACCGACTCGCGCACCCGTCGGCGCACCTCCGGGTCAGGATAAAAGAGCGCCAGCGGATCGGTATGGGCATTGATCTCCGCCATCGTCCAGCCGAATACCTTTTCACACTCGGCATTCCATAATACGCAGCGGCTGTGCTTATCGAACGAGTTCATCAGTACCGGTGCCCGCTCAAACAGCGTTTTATACTGGGTGATCACCCGCTGCATCTCTTTTGCCGTGCGTTCGCGGGCAACAAGCCCGGTCAAATAGTCCTTCAGTTTTTCGACCAGAATCACCACCACCTCTTTCAGCACGGTGATGCTGTCTTGCGGTTGCGTAAAACCGAGGAAAAAGTAGCCGTTGCAGGGGTCGTGTTGCGGGGATAATTTATACAGCACGCCGCACTGTAATTGTGAATATCCCGATTGCGAAGAGGGAAATATAAGCGTGCCCGTATTTTCTTTCCAGCAGATTACCCGCCATGCCCGATGGTAACGCTGCAATAACGTGCTGGTGAGAAAGGCTTTAATTTCCGACGGATAACACGTTAATTCACCGACACTGACAAACTGCTGCTGGCCGGAATCATCCTCCATCATCACCCAACTAAGCTGGGCACCAAAGGTATGATTAATCGTCTGCAGAAGTTCCGTTAAGGTACGCTGCGACGATAGTTTTGGCATTAATTTAGCTAATGCGTGCAGGGCCCGTGCACTGTCATTTATATTCTCGCGATTTGCTGGCTTCATCGTTTTATTCGTAGCTCGTTAACGAGATAAAAAATGTCGCAACGAATAAATCAGGGGTGCAGAGTAATTCAGTCGGCATCAATTAATGCGGCTGTCAGCCTGTCGAATAAGGGCGCGTGTGTAAAATTAAAAGTACAGAAAAATAATAACCAGTTAAAACCTGATTTATTTATTACGGGCATATTAAGTAACCGGATGAAGCATAATCCATAGCCCTGAGGCTGTAAATATTGTACATCGCCACCTTACCTGTACATGTTTTCTTATCTCAATGAATTATCAATAAAGTTGTCGCGACGGCGGCACTTAGCAGAATAAAGATATATTTTCTGACGATATATCCACAATTATTGAGTGGTTAAAAAACGCCGTTTTCGTGCGTTTGCCCACTGGCGAATAAAAGAACAAGTGTGATATAGTTCACACATCTGATGTAACGCAAAACATCGTTTCATTTTGTGAGTCTGAGCTTGCCGATAGCCAGTTTGCCATCTCCGGGCAACGTCGCGCTATACCCGGCGGCGGTTATCTTTGAGGATCGTTTTATGGCAGCTATTACCACCGGTGTTGTCCTGGCACGCTGGGAGTTGTTGAGCGCTGTGCTGATGTTTCTGGCCAGCACGCTGAACATTCAGTTCAAGAAATCGGATTACGCGGCTCTGGCGGTGATCAGCACCTGTCTGGGGCTGGCGGCGGCATGCTGGTTTGCCACCGGCTTGTTGGGCATCACCCTGCTGGATATGGCTGCGGTCTGGAATAACGTCAAAACGATCATGGTGGAGGCGATGAGCCACACCCCGCCGGACTGGCCAATGATGTACACCTGATCCCTGCGGGCAAGTATGCCGAAGACAAAAAAACCCAGACGACTGTCTGGGTTTTTTGTTTTTGCGAATCGCAGGTTCTGGCTATCAGAACGGGATATCGTCGTCGAAATCCATTGGCGGTTCGTTAGACTGTGCAGGTGCAGACGGCTGCTGCTGCGGACGGGACTGCGCGCCGCCGCTGAACTGGTTGCCGCCCTGCGGCTGCTGAGGCTGACCCCAACCGCCCTGCTGCTGGCCGCCACCTGCCGGTGCGCCGCCGCCCTGACGGCCACCCAGCATCTGCATGGTGCCGCCGACGTTAACCACCACTTCGGTGGTGTATTTTTCTGCGCCGGACTGATCGGTCCATTTACGGGTACGCAGCTGGCCTTCGATATAGACCTGAGAACCTTTACGCAGATACTCACCGGCCACCTCGGCCAGTTTGCCAAACAGCACAACGCGGTGCCATTCGGTCTGCTCTTTCATCTCACCGGTCGCTTTATCACGCCAGGATTCGGAAGTAGCCAGCGTAATGTTGGCCACTGCACCACCACTCGGCATATAGCGTACTTCCGGGTCCTGGCCCAGATTACCGACGAGAATCACCTTGTTTACGCCTCTGCTGGCCATGATCGTGTCTCCTGAAAACATTTCTGAATAGTGTAAACGCGCGAGTGTACCATTTCCACGTGGTCTTCCGATAGTTGCGGAGCATCTTCCAGAGTTCTCACGAACTGTACATTGTTGCACACTTAATCAGAATTTGCATTCCAATACTGTATATCCAGCCAGTTCAATTTGTGTCATAATTAGCCGTTTCTGCCGGTTGTCCTTCAAACAAACCAGGCATTCCGTGTATCTACCTACCGGGAAAGGTGAATGGATAAGATCGAAGTTCGGGGCGCCCGCACCCACAATCTCAAGAATATCAACCTCGTCATCCCTCGCGACAAACTGATCGTCGTGACCGGGCTGTCAGGCTCAGGCAAATCCTCTCTGGCTTTCGACACGCTGTATGCCGAAGGACAGCGTCGTTACGTTGAATCGCTCTCTGCTTATGCGCGCCAGTTCCTGTCGCTGATGGAAAAACCGGACGTCGACCATATCGAAGGGTTGTCGCCGGCTATCTCCATCGAGCAAAAGTCGACCTCCCATAACCCGCGCTCTACCGTCGGCACCATCACCGAGATCCACGACTACCTGCGTCTGCTCTACGCCCGCGTAGGCGAGCCGCGCTGCCCGGACCACGACGTCCCCCTGGCGGCGCAGACCGTCAGCCAGATGGTGGATAACGTGCTGGCACAGCCGGAAGGCCGACGCCTGATGCTCCTTGCGCCGATCATCAAAGAGCGCAAGGGCGAGCACACTAAGACGCTGGAGAACCTGGCAAGCCAGGGCTATATCCGCGCCCGTATCGACGGTGAAGTGTGCGATCTCTCCGATCCGCCGAAGCTGGAGCTGCAAAAGAAACACACCATCGAGGTGGTGATTGACCGCTTTAAGGTGCGTGATGACATGACCCAGCGCCTGGCGGAGTCGTTTGAAACCGCGCTGGATCTCTCCGGCGGTACGGCGGTGGTCGCCGATATGGACGACCCGAAAGCGGACGAGCTACTCTTCTCCGCCAACTTCGCCTGCCCGATTTGTGGCTACAGCATGCGCGAGCTGGAACCGCGTCTGTTCTCGTTCAACAACCCGGCGGGCGCCTGCCCGACCTGTGATGGCCTGGGCGTACAGCAGTACTTCGATCCTGACCGGGTGATCCAGAACCCGGAACTGTCGCTGGCTGGCGGCGCCATCCGCGGCTGGGATAAGCGTAACTTCTACTATTTCCAGATGCTGAAGTCGCTGGCTGAACACTATAAGTTCGACGTCGAAGCGCCGTGGGGCAGCCTGAGCCCAACCGTGCACAAAGTGATCCTGTCCGGTTCCGGCAAAGAGAACATCGAGTTCAAATACATGAACGATCGCGGCGATACCTCCGTGCGTCGTCATCCGTTTGAAGGCGTGCTGCACAACATGGAGCGCCGCTATAAAGAGACGGAATCCAGCGCGGTGCGTGAAGAGCTGGCGAAGTTCATCAGCAACCGCTCCTGCGCCACCTGTGACGGTACCCGTCTGCGCCGCGAAGCGCGTCACGTGTATGTTGAAAACACGCCGCTGCCGACCATCTCAGACATGAGCATCGGCCATGCGATGGACTTCTTCAATAACCTGAAGCTCTCTGGCCAGCGGGCGAAAATCGCCGAAAAAGTGCTGAAAGAGATCGGCGATCGCCTGAAGTTCCTGGTCAACGTGGGCCTGAACTATCTGACGCTTTCCCGCTCCGCAGAGACGCTCTCCGGCGGCGAGGCGCAGCGTATCCGTCTGGCGAGCCAGATTGGTGCGGGTCTGGTGGGCGTCATGTACGTGCTGGATGAACCCTCTATCGGTCTGCACCAGCGCGACAACGAACGCCTGCTCGGGACGCTGATCCACCTGCGTAACCTCGGCAACACGGTGATTGTGGTTGAGCACGATGAAGACGCCATCCGCGCGGCAGACCATGTCATCGACATCGGTCCGGGCGCGGGCGTCCACGGCGGTCAGGTCGTAGCGGAAGGGCCTCTGGACGCCATTATGGCGGTACCGGAATCACTGACCGGCCAGTACATGAGCGGCAAGCGCAAGATTGAAGTGCCGAAACAGCGCGTGCCTGCCGACCCGGAAAAAGTGCTGAAATTGACCGGCGCGCGCGGCAACAACCTGAAAGACGTGACGCTCAGCCTGCCGGTCGGCCTGTTTACCTGCATTACCGGGGTGTCGGGTTCTGGTAAATCGACGCTGATTAACGACACCCTGTTCCCGATTGCGCAGACTCAGCTTAACGGCGCAACGCTGGCCGAACCCGCGCCGTACCGCGACG
Source organism: Leclercia adecarboxylata (assembly GCF_023639785.1). Lineage (NCBI taxonomy): Bacteria > Pseudomonadati > Pseudomonadota > Gammaproteobacteria > Enterobacterales > Enterobacteriaceae > Leclercia > Leclercia adecarboxylata. Next base: position 277,974 of record NZ_CP098325.1, on the reverse strand, counting down.
TTTCCGGGCTTGAGCACTTCGACAAGGTGATCGATATCGATCAGAGCCCGATTGGCCGCACCCCGCGCTCCAACCCGGCCACCTATACCGGCGTGTTTACGCCCGTACGTGAACTCTTTGCCGGCGTGCCGGAATCGCGTTCGCGCGGCTATACGCCGGGCCGCTTCAGCTTTAACGTCCGCGGCGGGCGCTGTGAAGCGTGCCAGGGCGATGGCGTGATCAAGGTTGAGATGCACTTCCTGCCGGATATCTACGTGCCGTGCGACCAGTGCAAAGGCAAGCGCTATAACCGCGAAACGCTGGAGATTAAGTACAAAGGCAAGACCATCCACGAAGTGCTGGATATGACCATCGAAGAGGCGCGTGAGTTCTTTGATGCCGTTCCGGCGCTGGCGCGTAAGCTCCAGACCCTGATGGATGTCGGTCTGACCTACATTCGTCTGGGCCAGTCGGCGACCACGCTGTCGGGCGGTGAGGCGCAGCGCGTGAAGCTGGCGCGTGAGCTCTCCAAACGCGGCACCGGTCAGACGCTGTACATTCTGGATGAGCCGACCACCGGTCTGCACTTCGCCGATATCCAGCAGTTACTCGACGTGCTGCACCAGCTGCGCGATCAGGGCAACACCATCGTGGTGATTGAGCATAACCTGGACGTGATTAAAACCGCGGACTGGATTGTCGATCTCGGCCCGGAAGGCGGCAGCGGTGGCGGCGAAATCCTGGTCTCCGGCACCCCGGAAACCGTCGCGGAGTGCGAAGCCTCGCACACCGCCCGCTTCCTTAAACCTCTGCTGAAGTAGTTACACTGACAGCTGCTGCCGGGTCATCTCCGGCAGCAGCTCTACCGCCTGCTTGTAAGAGGCATCCACCAGATAGTAAATCTGCGAATCCGGAATCGACCCGTCCAGATAGACCGTGCTCCAGTGCGCTTTATTCAGGTGCTTGCTGGGACGCACATCGTTGTGCTGCTGGCGCAGCAGATCGGCCAGCTCAGGGCTGGTTTTCAGCGAGGCCGCCGGTCGCCCCTCCACATCTTTTACCATCGCAAACAGCACGTCCGCGACCTTAATCTGGGTGGCCTTCCAGTCGCTGTGTACGCTTTGCTCCGCCCCCGGCTTGTTCATGCAGTACTGAAGGATCTCCGAAATTGTCATCATTACTCCCCTTGTAGCGTGGCGATGATTTTGCGCGAACCGCCGTGGATACGATGTTCTCCCAGCCAGATCCCCTGCCAGGTGCCCAGCTGCACGCGCCCGTGATTTACCGGCAGCAGCAAAGAGACGCCCAGCATGGAGGATTTAATGTGGGAAGGCATGTCGTCAGGCCCCTCGTCATCATGTTCCCAGCGGGCACCGTCGGGAATGGATTTGAGAAAATGCTGTTCCATATCGGAACGGACGGTGGGATCGCAATTTTCGTTAAGCGTGAGAGAGGCTGACGTGTGTTGCAGCAACAGATGCAGTAAACCGATGTTGATGCGGGGAAGATCGCGGATCTGTCCAATGACCTCGTCCGTCACCAGATGAAAACCGCGAGACCTGGCGCGCAGGGTCAGGGTTTGCTGATACCACATGTGCTGCTCCGTTTTGCAGGATAATCCTTCTAAGTGTGCAGCAATACGACGAAAGGTAAAACCCGTGGCGGGTAAATCTGTTTAAAAAGCGTTCTCCTCTGCATTAAAGAGACACTCAGTATTCTGAATTGACGATAACCTCTTCCCCAAAGGACCCCGCCTGCGGCAGCGGTTTATACGTTGAGTTAGCGGCGCGCAGAACCCGAATGCCTCTGGCCCCCGCTTCACGTGCCGCAGCGATGTCGCTATCCGCGTCCCCGTAGTAAATCTTGATCTGTTTCTGTTCGAGCCACTGGGTTTTGTCGTTCCTGCCGGACTTCTCCCCGGCAAAAATCACCGGGTTCATGTGCGCCGCAGGGATCAGAAAAGCCTGTTGCAGCGTGCGGGTGAGGGTTTCGGTTTGAGTGGGATGGCGTCCGGTAATGAACCAGATGTTGTCGCCGCGCTTCAGATGAAGGGCAATCAGCGCCCGGGCGACCTCTTTGGGAATGCTGAACTCATCCCAGCCGTTGTTCATCTCCTGCCAGAAGGCCGGGTTTTTCAGGTAATCCTCGCTGTCCGGGGACCAGGTTTTTTTACCCCGCCAGAACCCGGGGCTGGAGAACAACACGGTGTCATCAATATCAAATCCCACCGACATGGGCGGGCGGCCCGTCAGGCTGTTCTCAATTTGCGCCACGGAAACCCAGTGGATGGGGGCCTGCTCAGCCAGCCGGGCAACGGTCGTGCCGGGATATAACGGTGGAGGTGAAGAGGGACGCGCCGCAACCGGATTACTGAGCGAGAGCAATAAGCAGGCAGCGCTGAGCGCCAGTGTGATCTTGCGCATATTTTCCCCTGAATATTCAAACCGTTATTTTATTTTGAGCGAATGGTCAAAACTCCATCGAAAATACCCGCTGAGGGTGGGGAAAGAAAGGAGAATTTTTACATCAGCCGCAATAAAAAGAGGGGCATCACAAAGCGCGGTTTTACGCATTCCAACCTCCTTCACCGGGGAAGGAGGTTGGAAGTAAGTACTTACATTACAGCAGCAAAGGCTTTCGCCACGCGCTGAACGTTGCTGCTGTTCAGGCCGGCAACGCACATACGCCCGCTGGCAATCAGATAGACGCCAAACTCCTCGCGCAGGCGATCCACCTGCTGCGCGCTGAAGCCGGTATAGCTGAACATCCCGCGCTGCTGCAGCAGGTAGTCAAAGTTGTGCCCCGGCACGGCGTCTTTCAGCACATCCACCAGCGTCTGACGCATGGCCAGAATGCGGGTACGCATCGCTTCTACCTCTGCCAGCCACTCGGCTTTGAGTTCGTCATCGCCCAGCACGGTCGCCACCACCTGCGCACCAAAGTTCGGCGGGCTGGAGTAAATGCGGCGCACGGTGGCCTTCAGCTGGCCAAGCACGCGCCCTGCGGCTTCCTGGTCTTCACAGACCACGGACAGGCCACCGACACGTTCGCCGTACAGGGAGAAGATTTTCGAGAAGGAGTTGCTGACCAGCGCCGGCAGACCCGCGCTGGCGATGGCGCGAATGGCGTAAGCGTCCTCTTCCATTCCGGCGCCAAAGCCCTGATAGGCAATGTCGAGGAACGGGATCAGGTTGCGGGCTTTCAGCACCTCAATAACCGCATCCCACTGATCGTTGGTCAGATCGGCCCCGGTTGGGTTATGGCAGCACGGGTGCAGCAAGACAATGCTGCGCTCCGGCAGGGTGTTCAGTTTTTCCAGCAGCGCAGCAACGCGCACGCCGTTGGTCTGGTCGTCAAACCATGGGTAGGTGTTTACCGTGAAACCTGCGCCTTCAAAAATGGCGACATGGTTTTCCCATGTCGGATCGCTCACCCAGACGCCTGATTCCGGAAAATACTTGTGCAGGAAGTCGGCCCCGACCTTCAGCGCGCCGGAGCCGCCCAGAGTCTGGATGGTAGCGACACGCTTCTGTGTCAGCACAGGATGGTCTGCGCCAAACAGCAGCGGGGCAATGGTGTGACGGTAGCTGTTAAGCCCTTCCATCGGCAGATAGAGCGACGCACCGTGTGGCGTGGCGTTGAGACGCGCTTCGGCTTTGGCCACCGCCTGCAGCTGCGGAATAATGCCCGCTTCGTTGTAGTAAAGACCGATGCTGAGGTTAACTTTATCGCTGCGCGGATCTTCTTTGAAACGCTCCATTAAGGAGAGGATAGGGTCGCCAGCATAGGCGTCGACTTTCTGGAACACGCGATGGTTCTCCGGATAATAATGAGGCGGGGAATTCAACAATAAACCGGAAGCGGCAGAAGATCGAGAGGATGTTAAGGAAGATGGGGTGTGGGCGGCAGAACCTGTTTTACTCCTTCTCTCATCAGGACTGAGGGATCTCCGTTAATTTTCTTGTTCTTAATGCAATAAAGTGATTACAGGAGAATAAAAGGCTTACAGCGGCTCCCTGGTCCGGCTGAAAAGCGCCGAAGCGTTTACCGCAGGCCGGGGCGAGGCGCATGGATGCGCCGAGAGGGCGTGACCTACATGGATGTAGGATCACGCCCGACCCGATAGCCGGAGGGAATAAGCTGAGGGTACCGCGAAGCGGCGATTTTCTTTGCCGGGAGCCGGGATTGTGAAGGGGGTGGCGGTGCACTGAACCCCGGATCCTGGACACCAGATTCCAAATCTGGAGGTTCAGAACGATGAAACATCCTTTCCATATCAGACTTGCGGCTGTAGAGCATTACATGGCCGGAAAGTCGGGCATTAAAGAAACAGCCCGCCTGTTCAGTGTCGGCAAATCACCCCTGACCCGCTGGCTACGGGCTTACCGTCGTCAGGGTAAAGCCGGGCTGGAGGACCGTCCTGCGCGGACCTATACTGCAGAATTCAGGCTCCGCGTTGTCCGTTACGTCGCAAAAAACAGGTGCAGCTATGCGGAGGCTTCATCGCGCTTCGCCATCCCCAATGAATCCCTTATTCTCAACTGGATGAGGCGCTACCGGAGGGGAGGGGCAAAGGCGCTTCACACTGCCAGACCCGGACCCGCTATGTCACAGAAAAAATATGTCCCCGGTGCTAAGCCCTTCAGTGAAATGACGCCCAAAGAACTGCAGAGGGAGCTGGAATATCTGCGTGCGGAAAATGCTTACTTAAAAAAGCTGAAAGCCCTGAGAGAAGAAAACGCGCTCAGGGAGCAGGAGAAAAAACCAGAATAGTGCAGTCGTTGCTGACGGCACACAGGCTGCCCTGCCTGCTGTATGCCGCGCGGTTGTCACGCAGCACATATTATTATCATGTCTCGCACCCTGAGCACGGGACTGAGCGTTATGCGGATGCGGTCAGTGCAATGAAGGCCATCAGCCAGCGGCATGCGCAGCGTTATGGCTACCGGAGAATGACGAGAGCACTGCGGGATGAGGGCTTCACGCTCAATCACAAGACAGTGCGCAGGCTGATGAAAGAGCATGGCCTCACCTGTCAGCTGCGGCGGAAAAGATACCGCTCGTATATGCCGGATGCAGGGCTGGCATCCGCCAATCTGCTGGCCCGCGACTTCAGCGCTGAACGAAGCGGGATCAAGTGGTGTACGGATGTGACGGAGTTCCGGGCCGGGGGACAGAAACTGTACCTGTCAGCCCTGCAGGATCTGTTCAACAACGAAATCGTGGCCTGGAATATGTCGACCAGCCCGTCACAGCCTCTGGTCTGCAGGATGCTACATAAGGCCCTGAAAGCAAAAAGACATAGTGAAGGCCTGGTCTTACACAGCGATCAGGGCTGGGCTTACAGGACGCCGGCATGGCGGTTAATGCTGGAAAAAGCCGGGATAGTCCAGAGTATGTCGCGAAAGGGAAACTGCCTGGATAATGCAGTAATGGAAAACTTCTTCAGTCATCTGAAAGTGGAGATGTACTACCGCAAGAAGTATGGTTCCGTGAAGGAGCTGGAGCGGGATATCAGGGCTTATATTCGTTACTTCAACACCGAACGAATTAGCCTGAAAACTGGCGGCCTGAGCCCGGTGACGTACCGGACTCAGGCAGAAAAAACAAAAGAATAGAGGTGTCCAGGAAACGGGGTTCAGTGCAGGACGAGCCCCCTTCACACGTTCACGGGTGATGCGCCTGACAGAGAAGTGCAGAACGTAAGGTGAACGGAACCACCACTACAATCGCATGTTCCCCCTCACCCCAACCCTCTCCCTCAAGGGAGAGGGGGCCGACCGTGCAGATTTCCATCCCTGAGAGGGAAATCAACATCAGTCCTGATAGTGCATCGCCACCCGCGACGTCAGCCGCGTGATAAGTTCGTAAGCACTCACATTTGTAATCTCAGCAATTCGCTCCACGGGTAAACCCTCGCCCCACAGGGTCACCGGATCCCCCGCTTTCTCCTGCGCCTCTGGCCCAAGGTCGACACAGATCATGTCCATCGCCACGCGTCCGACGATAGTCACTTCCCGGCCATTCACCAGCACTGGCGTCCCGGAGGGCGCCGCGCGCGGATAGCCGTCGCCGTAGCCCATCGCCACCACGCCTAAACGGGTGTCGCGCTCGCTGATCCAGGTGCCGCCGTAGCCGACCGGTTCCCCGGCTTTGTGCTCGCGCACCGCTATCAGGCTGGAGGTAAGCGACATGACCGGCTGAAAACCGAAATCAGGCCCCCAGGGTTTACCCTCCAGCGGCGAGACGCCGTAAAGAATAATACCCGGACGTGCCCAGTCGAAATGGGACTGCGGCCAGAGCAAAATGCCGCCGGATGCCGCGATAGAGCGCATCCCCGGCTTGCCTTCGCAGAAGGTGTTGAAGATATCGAGCTGCTGCTCGGTGGCGCCGCACTCGGGCTCGTCGGCGCGGGCAAAATGGCTGACGATATTGACCGGCTGGCGAATGTTCTTGCACTGGCATAAGCGCTGATAAAAGGCCCCGGCCTGCTCCGGGCGGACGCCCAGGCGGTGCATGCCGGTGTCGAGCTTCATCCACACGGTAACGGGCTCGCTGAGCACCGCGTTTTCCAGCGCCTCAAGCTGCTCCATATTGTGCACGGCGGTATGCAGCTGTTGCGCTGCAATGGTCGGCAGATCGGCGGCATTAAAGAAGCCTTCAAGCAGCAGGATTGGCTGGGTAATGCCCCCTTCGCGCAGGCGCAGGGCTTCTTCGAGACGGGCGACGCCAAAGGCGTCGGCATCGGGGAGCGTTCGCGCGGTCTCGAGGAGACCGTGTCCGTAAGCGTTCGCTTTCACGACTGCAACCAGTTTGCTGGCGGGCGCCAGTTCACGCAGGCGTTGCAGGTTGTGTCGCAGAGCGCGGCGGTTAATGACTACAGTTGCCGCTTGCATTTGAATTCCTTAATAAAAAGACTCTCCAAATCCTTCGCGTTGCAGGAAGGCGACAAGCCCGTGCGGCGTGAAGGATGATGGAGAGTTACTCATCATCGTATTGAGGACCGGCATAGTTGTCGAAACGCGACCACTGGCCGTTAAAGGTCAGACGCACCGTACCGATTGGGCCGTTACGCTGCTTACCAATAATAATTTCCGCGATGCCTTTCAGGTCGCTGTTCTCGTGATAAACCTCGTCACGGTAGATGAACATGATTAAGTCGGCATCTTGCTCGATGGAGCCGGATTCACGCAGGTCGGAGTTGACCGGACGCTTGTCCGCACGCTGTTCCAGGGAGCGGTTAAGCTGCGACAGCGCCACGACCGGCACCTGCAGCTCTTTCGCCAGCGCTTTCAGCGAGCGGGAGATTTCGGCGATTTCCAGCGTACGGTTGTCGGAGAGAGACGGGACGCGCATCAGCTGGAGGTAGTCGATCATGATCAGGCCAATGCCGCCATGTTCACGGGCAATACGGCGCGCGCGGGAGCGCACTTCCGTTGGCGTCAGGCCGGAGGAGTCATCGATATAGATGTTCCGTTTTTCCAGCAGGATGCCCATGGTGCCTGAGATCCGCGCCCAGTCCTCATCGTCCAGCTGGCCGGTACGAATCCGGGTCTGGTCCACACGCGACAGCGAAGCCAGAGAACGCATCATAATCTGCTCGGAGGGCATCTCCAGACTGAAGATAAGTACCGGTTTATCCTGTAACATCGCTGCGTTTTCGACGAGGTTCATCGCAAATGTCGTTTTACCCATCGACGGACGCGCGGCGACGATAATCAGATCCGACGGCTGCAAGCCAGCGGTCTTTTTATTCAGATCGTCATAGCCGGTGTTAACCCCGGTCACGCCGTCGTGAGGTTGCTGGAACAGCTGCTCGATACGCGAGACGGTGGCATCCAGGACGTCGGCGATGTTCTTCGGCCCTTCGTCCTTATTGGCGCGACTTTCGGCGATTTTAAACACCCGGGATTCGGCCAGGTCGAGCAGTTCGTCGCTGTTTCTGCCCTGAGGATCGAAACCGGCTTCGGCGATTTCGTTGGCGACGGAAATCATGTCACGCACAACGGCACGTTCGCGCACGATATCAGCGTATGCACTGATGTTCGCCGCACTTGGCGTGTTTTTCGACAGTTCAGCCAGATACGCAAAACCGCCAACGGATTCCAGCTGCCCCTGTCGCTCCAGCGATTCCGCGAGCGTGATCAGGTCGATGGGGCTGCCGGATTCCTGCAGCCGCGCCATTTCGGTAAAGATGTGGCGGTGTGGACGGGTATAGAAATCGTCGGTGACCACGCGCTCGGCGACGTCGTCCCAGCGCTCGTTATCCAGCATTAAACCGCCCAACACCGACTGTTCCGCTTCAATCGAGTGCGGCGGGACTTTTAACCCGGCTAACTGCGGATCGCGTTCACGGGGTTCAGTCTGTTTGTTGAAGGGTTTGTTTCCTGCCATAGTGAATGGAGTTACCGAGATAGAGAGTGGGTCGAAAGATTACCATATTTTCTAATTCTAATGGAGGGAGCATGGCAACGCGTATTGAATTTCATAAGCACGGCGGCCCGGACGTTCTCAGGGCAGTAGAGTTTACTCCTGCCGCACCTGGTGATAACGAAATCCAGGTCGAAAACAAAGCCATTGGCATTAACTATATCGACACCTATATCCGCAGCGGGCTCTATCCGCCCCCTGCTCTGCCAAGCGGTCTGGGCACCGAGGCGGCGGGCGTGGTGGTCAAAGTGGGCAGCGCGGTAAAACATATTAAAGAGGGCGATCGCGTGGTGTATGCGCAATCTGCTCTCGGGGCCTACAGCTCCGTCCATAACGTTCCGGCAGACAAAGCCGCGATCCTGCCCGGCGCCATCTCGTATGAGCAGGCTGCCGCCTCCTTCCTGAAGGGACTGACGGTCTTCTACCTGCTGCGCAAAACCTACGAGATCAAACCTGACGAACAGTTTCTGTTTCACGCTGCCGCCGGTGGTGTGGGGCTGATCGCCTGCCAGTGGGCTAAAGCGCTGGGAGCAAAACTGATCGGTACGGTGGGTAATGCGCAAAAGGCGCAGCGCGCGCTGCAGGCGGGTGCCTGGCAGGTGATTAACTACCGGGAAGAGAGCATTGTCGAGCGCGTGAAAGAGATCACCGGCGGCAAGAAGGTGCGCGTGGTGTATGACTCGGTGGGGAAAGATACCTGGGAAGCCTCGCTGGACTGTCTGCAACGCCGCGGCCTGATGGTCAGCTTTGGCAACGCCTCCGGCCCGGTGACTGGCGTCAATCTCGGTATTCTGAACCAGAAGGGGTCACTGTTCGCCACCCGCCCTTCGCTGCAGGGCTACATCACTAACCACGACGAACTGGTTGAGGCCAGCAACGAGCTGTTCTCATTGATTGCCAGCGGAGTGATTAAGGTGGATGTGGCAGAGGCGCAGAAGTATCCGCTACGTGATGCGCAACGCGCGCATGAAGCGCTGGAGAGCCGGGCGACGCAGGGGTCGAGTTTATTGATCCCCTAATAAGAAATTGGGCTTCCCGTGGGAAGCCCTTTTCTTTCTTCTTTTCTTTTTTAGTTCGGCTGTATGTAGGGTACAGCGCGATGAATTCTGTAACGGCGGTCATAGTGACAGATTCGATAACTAAATCCTATTCTGTTCTAAGGAATGCCGCCGTAAAAGTTGCAAGGATGTGACGAACCGCTCAATACCTTAGTAACGAAAACGGTTATTACGCTGATAGCGTGGAAGTTTTGGCGATTTAATCGCCCGTATCGCCCATACCACCGCCACGGCCAGCAGCAGCCACGGCAACAGCTTCAACATCAGGGCAAACAGTCCCCCGATAAACATCACCACGGTGGCGACCACCAGTGCGGCAATGATCCCCAGCAGCGAGACGCCGGTTGCCAACAGCATGACAAAAAATCCAATCACAAAAAGTAGTTCCAGCATGGCTCTCTCCCCAAATGCATTACAACGATACGCTGCTATGACCATTACAAGATCCATGCCAAAAATAACCTGTTGATATGAAAGTAAAACGCCCGGCAATGCGCTGCCGGGCGTGGTGAATTTGACGAAGTTTTGGCGAAAATTATCGCTTGTCTGCGACCAGGCGCAGCGCCTGCTCCAGCACCTCGATATCGGCACCCGCTTTATGGGCGTTTTCACTCAGGTAGCGTCGCCACTGACGCGCGCCCGGAATCCCCTGGAACAGCCCCAGCATGTGGCGGGTGATATGGCCCAGATACGTTCCGTTGCTCAGCTCGCGCTCAATGTATGGGTACATCGCCCGTACCACTGCCACCGGATCGCGATCGGCGACATCCACGCCAAAGATTTCACGGTCCACCGCCGCCAGCACGCCCGGGTTCTGGTACGCCTCACGGCCCACCATCACGCCATCCATATGCTGCAGGTGCGCTTTTGCCTCTTCCAGTGACTTGATGCCGCCGTTGATGGACATCGTCAGCTGTGGGAAATCGCGCTTCAGCTGGTAGACGCGCGGGTAGTCCAGAGGTGGGATCTCACGGTTCTCTTTCGGGCTCAGGCCAGAGAGCCAGGCTTTACGGGCATGGATGATAAACATCCCGCACTCGCCCTTCCCGGCTACCGTACCGATAAAATCGCAGAGAAATTCGTAGCTGTCCTGGTCGTCGATGCCGATACGGGTTTTGACGGTCACCGGAATGGAGACCACATCGCGCATCGCTTTCACACAGTCGGCCACCAGCTGCGCATTGCCCATCAGGCAGGCGCCAAACATGCCGTTCTGCACGCGGTCGGAAGGACAGCCGACGTTGAGGTTAATCTCGTCGTAACCGCGCTCCTCTGCCAGTTTCGCGCAGTGCGCCAGCGCGGCCGGATCGCTGCCGCCAAGCTGCAACGCCACCGGATGCTCCTCTTCGCTGTAGGCAAGATAGTCGCCCTTGCCATGAATAATCGCCCCGGTGGTCACCATCTCGGTATAGAGCAGGGTGTGGCGCGACAGCAGACGCAGGAAGTAGCGGCAGTGTCTGTCTGTCCAGTCGAGCATCGGCGCGATGGAAAAACGGTGGGCTGGATAGATGGACAAGTTTTCTGACGACATGGCGAAGTTTTAAGCATCTGGTGAAAATGGGGCGCTACTATAGCACATATTCGCCGGAGGCAGAGCGCCTCCGGATCCCGTCAGAAGGTCACGCTGAACTGCGCTCCGGCGCCCCAGGTTTCGTCTTCCCCGTAAATGCCGGTCAGATCGATATGAACCGTATTAAAGGGCGCAAAGCCTAAGCCGCCGGTAAAGACGTTACTGTCGTTGCCCCGCACGTCAGCGCGAAAGCCCCCGCGCACCGCCAGCCAGGCCAGCGGGGTGATTTCCGCCCCCACGCCGACATACTGGGCATTATCTTCACTTTTGAAGCCTTTGGTTTCGGTCAGATCGCCATCGGCGCTGAGGGTGAGCAGCCCGGTGTGCCAGGCCACGCCGGCCGTAACCAGAGGGCGGATCTGGTATGTGTCCTGATAGCTCACCTCCTGCCCGGTACGCCCGTTGAGAATGCGGATGTCTTTGGTATCGATATCACGCGAAAAGAGGTTTTGCCCGCTCAGGCCCACCGTCCAGTTCTCTCCGAAGTCCACCGCGACGCCGACATCGACGTTAAAGCTGGTATCGTCATTACGGTAGCGGCTGCTGCTAAAGTCGCTGCTGTCGTAGGTGTAAATGGAGGTGGTGTAGTTCCAGAGCCAGGTTTGCTGCAGCTTTGGCGTGACGCCCACCGAAACAGGCAGGTCGTTGAGCGTAAACTGGCGGGCGATTGCCACACCGTAGTCGGAGACGATAGCCCCCCGGCCCATGGCGACAGAGTTAAGATTGCGGGTAATCACGTCACTGCCGTTTCGCGCCGCCCCCAGCGCCATCTGGTTAGTCATCACCGGGCTGCCCTGCAACCGGCGCAGAAAATCGATATCCTGCTGATCAATCTCCGAGCTGACACGCCCATGGGCATTAGCTTTGGCGACAAACGCCATCGACAGCCCTGAGCCCGGTATACTGACGGCTATCCCGCCTCCGGCGTTGGCGTGCGCGGTTTTACCTTCGAGAAACGCCAGCTGATCGGCCAGGTTGCCTGCGGCCCCCTGTAACTCCCTGAGCGTGCCCTGAGGATCGGCCAGGATCCCTGCCACGGTGAGATCGTCGATCATCTGCCGATCCTCGCTGATCTCATCGCTGATTTCATCGATCTTATCCTGCAAATTATCTTTATCGCTTATCTGCGCCCCAACCGACGGGAAAATAACCGCAATGTCATCCTCATCGTGCGATTTTGCCAGCAGGGCCGGATTAATTAATACCCCACTGCTGTAATGCGCCGACGCAACGCCTGTCCCTCCCATTGCATCACCACGTGCTTCCGTCCAGGTATTGGCTGCTCCAGCCTGATTAGCCAATAGAAAGGTGGTGGCAATTCCAGCCACAGAAAGTTTGAGTTTTATTTTCACAGGACACCTGACTTATTTTGGGTGAATTAACCCCGGCGGCTTTATACCGCGCAGGGGAATACGTCCTCTGTGAAAAAAGTATTAGGAGCCGAATATATATTAAACTTTCGTATTAGATTAAGCTGTTGATTTCCTTATGGCTTTAAGTAGGTATAGAACAAGAAATTAATTTCGCCCTGGTTTTCCATCATGAGGACCAAAAAATTGTGGCGGGTGATCGATCCAGCGATCTTCTCGGGTAGCGGCATATACAGCATTTAGCGGATAATAAATTCGGTTATATTTTTTATTTGCTTCGCCAACCACTAATAACCGCACTTCTTCAGTGGTGTTATTAATAAAGGTGTGACAGACCCCCGTCCCGGCAGGAAATCCCACGCTGTCTCCCGGTTCAAGTTTCCATAAATAACCGTTGATCCAGGCTTCGGGATACCCCTCCAGCACAAAGATAAACTCCTCTTCATCGCTTTCGGCATGCGGATATGAGGTGCGGCGTCCTGGCGGCAGGCGTTCATGGTGAATACCGAGGCGGCCCAGCCCCAGCGCCCGGGCCAGCGGCGCGCCAATGGAAAAACGCTCCGTACTGTCGGGATAGGTGGAGTTGTCTGGGCCTTCTACGTCGCGCCAGTGTCGAATGCAGTCCGGTCTTTTCATGGTGTTACTCTCCTGGGGTTTTGGTCAGGTATAGCATACCCGCTGGATCTCGGCGTTTGGACCAGAACATGGTAAAGTGAGGGTTTATTATTCCCCCTTATTCGAGGTGCAAAATGGAAACGACCACAATGCAGGCACTGTTAGCGCAAGCCGAAAAGCTCTGCGCACAACGCAATGTGCGCCTGACTCCGCAGCGCCTTGAAGTTTTGCGTCTGTTAAGCCTGCAAAAAGGGGCTATCAGCGCCTACGATCTGCTTGACCTGCTGCGCGAAAGCGAGCCGCAGGCGAAGCCCCCTACCGTTTACCGGGCGCTCGATTTTTTACTTGAGCAGGGCTTTGTGCATAAGGTGGAGTCGACCAACAGCTATGTGCTGTGCCACCTGTTCGATCAGCCGACCCACACCTCAGCGATGTTTATCTGCGATCGCTGCGGCAGCGTGAAGGAAGAAGGCGCTGAGGGGATGGAAGATATTATGCATACCCTGGCGGCGAAAATGGGCTTTGCCCTACGCCATAACGTCATTGAAGCGCACGGCCTGTGCCGTAACTGCGTTGAAGTTGAGGCCTGCCGCCATCAGGAAAATTGCCAGCACGACCACTCTATCCAGTTAAAAAAGAAGCCGCGCTGAGCACAAAAAAATGGGCGACCTTAAGGTCGCCCTGGGCGCACATCCATGTACCTGCGGGTACAGGTTAATTACCAGCGATAGTTGTTACGGGTTTCCCAGTCACCAACTTCTTTCTCCGCCTGGTCTTTCTCATAACCATAACGTTCCTGAATTTTACCCACCAGCTGGTCACGTTTACCTTCGATGACGGTCATATCATCGTCAGTCAGGTCACCCCACTGTTCTTTTACTTTACCTTTGATCTGCTTCCAGTTACCGCCGACTTGGTCTTTATTCATCATCGATTCCTCTTCGCTCGGTCGTTAAGGGTAAGTTCGTCCTGAAGTTCATTTCGTGCTGGACGTGATAATAATTATAGATAAGCCTGCGGCGTTGGGTTTGTTATTCGGAATCTTTTACCATTTCGCCAGACGAAGCCGCTATTGAAACCAGGTGCCGTTGCGCCAGTGACGCCGCCAGATCCATGCCAGAGACAGGCCCCGCAGGGCCAGAAAGACGCTTAGCGCCAGCCACAGGCCGTGATTGCCGAGCCACGGCAGGGTAAATAGCGTAAGACCAAACCCGGCGGCCGCGACGGCCATGCTGTTGCGCATCTCTGCGCCACGGGTTGCGCCGATAAACATGCCATCCAGCAGATAGCACCAGACGCCCACCACCGGCAAAATCACCTGCCAGATAAGGTAATGGCTCGCCAGCGCCCGCAGCTCGGGCAAAGAGGTCAGCAACGCGACGATTTGGTTGCCCACCAGAGCATAGACAAGCGCAAAGGCCAGCGCCACCATGCCAGACTGACGGCAGGCTGCCCGCCACACCTCGCGCAGCTGACCGCTTTCCCGGGCTCCATAGGCCTGCCCCGAGTGCGCCTCAACCGCATAGGCAAAGCCATCCAGGGCGTAGGCGGTAAAGGTCAGCAGCGTCATCAGAACGGCGTTAACGGCGATAATCTCCGGGCCCAGCCGCGCACCCAGCACCGTCAGCGCCCCGAAGCAGAGTTGCAGCAGCAGCGAGCGCAGCATAATGTCGCGATTGAGGGCCAGCAGCTTGCGCATATTGCCGCGCCAGCTTGCTTTCAGCAGCGCCAGCGAAATACCGCGCAGGGCCAGTACCCGCCAGACCATCCACAGGCCAATAAGCAACGTGGCGTATTCGGCGATGGCGGTCGCCAGGGCTGCCCCCTGAACGTTCATCTTCAGCCCTATCACCAGCCACAGATCGAGCGCGATATTGAGCAGGTTGCCTGCCACCAGCAGGATCACCGGTGCGCGGGCATACTGCACACCCAGCAGCCAGCCGAGCAGCACCAGATTAGCCAGCGATGCCGGGGCGCTGAGCCAGCGGATCTCGAGGAAGCGCCGCGCCTGATGCAGTACATCTTCGCTGCCACCCACGATATGCAGCGCCAGGTCGATAAGCGGCGTGCGCAACAGCACAATCAACAGCCCGGCCCCTAAAGCCAGGATCAGCGGCTGCACCAGCGCACGGGCCAGACGCAGCGGGTCTTTCGCGCCATACGCCTGAGCAGTAAGGCCAGTGGTGCTCATGCGCAAAAAGAGCAGCAGCATAAACAGGAAGCTGGTTGCCGTCGCGCCAATGGCGACACCGCCCAGATAGACGGGGGAATCCAGATGGCCGATGACAGCGGTATCCACCAGACCCAGCAGAGGGACGCTGATATTGGAGACAATCATCGGGAGAGCAAGACGCCATAACGCCTTGTCTGAAGCAGTCAGCAGAGACATGTGTATGACCGGGAGAGACGGGAAAAGCAGGCTACGGCGTTGCCGCAG
Organism: Leclercia adecarboxylata; assembly: GCF_023639785.1. Lineage (NCBI taxonomy): Bacteria > Pseudomonadati > Pseudomonadota > Gammaproteobacteria > Enterobacterales > Enterobacteriaceae > Leclercia > Leclercia adecarboxylata. Next base: position 262,515 of record NZ_CP098325.1, on the reverse strand, counting down.
CCTGTCAGGAAGACATTATAACCATTCACCGTTGCGGATGACGCCAACCGCCAGCCCTTCGATGGAGAAGTTATGTTCACGCAGATCGACAACAATGGGGGAAAACTCGTTGTTTTCCGGCAGGAGTTGCACCGTGTTGCCCTGTTTCTTCAGGCGCTTAACGGTCACTTCGTCATCGATGCGCGCCACAACGACCTGGCCGTTGCGCACGTCCTGCGTTTTATGCACTGCCAGCAGATCGCCGTCCAGAATACCGATGTCTTTCATGGACATCCCGCTTACGCGCAGCAAGAAGTCCGCGCTCGGTTTGAACATGCCGGGATCGACCTGATAGTGGCCTTCAATGTGCTGTTGCGCCAGCAGCGGTTCCCCGGCAGCGACGCGGCCGACGAGCGGAAGGCCCTCTTCTGCTTCAACCAGCAGACGGATACCACGCGAAGCGCCGGACACAATCTCAAGCACACCCTTACGTGCCAGGGCTTTAAGGTGCTCTTCAGCGGCGTTTGGAGAACGGAAGCCCAGACGCTGCGCAATTTCTGCACGCGTCGGCGGCATTCCCGTCTGGCCGATATGATCCCGAATGAGATCAAACACCTCTTGCTGCCTGGTCGTTAACGCTTTCATTCCGCCCCCTGGGTGTATATACAGTTATGCTGTGAGTATATACAGCTAAAGGTGATTTTGGAACCACAAACGGCATAAAAAACCAGAGACTTGTTCGGTTTCTGAAGGCTTATCGCAAATGTCCCCAAAGCAGCGTGACCCAGGTAAACAGGGCAACGATAATCGCCATCAGCACAGCGGCAGAGCCCATGTCCTTCGCCCGCCCTGAAAGCTCGTGGTAATCGCTGCCAATACGGTCGACAACCGCCTCGATCGCACTGTTCAGAATTTCGACTATCATCACCAACATCACCGAGCCAATCAGCAATACGCGGGTGATGGGATCAACGTCCAGCCAGCAGGCAATAATAATCGCCGCGATGACAGCAACCCCCTCCTGGCGAAAAGCGGCTTCATTGATCCAGGCAGCACGTATGCCTTTCCATGAATAACCGGCAGCTTTAATAATTCGGGTTAACCCAGTGGTATTGTTGGCCATTAAAAGAAACCTTTCTTCGAAAATAGCGTCATAAACGGTGGCTTAAGCGCGCCGCGCTGCCGCCGGAAGTATGACGGGTAACAACAGAAATTTTGCGCGCTTTCTGTTATCCTTGCGCCGCAATTGCATTTTTAACCAGAGGCTTTACATCGTTTATGTCTGGCTGGCCACGAATTTACTACAAATTACTTAATTTACCATTAAGCGTCCTGGTAAAAAGCAAGTCTATTCCAGCGGTTCCAACCCTGGAATTGGGACTCGATACCTCGCGTCCTATTATGTACGTTTTGCCTTATAACTCTAAGGCCGACTTGCTGACGCTGCGCGCCCAATGTCTGGCGCACGATCTCCCGGATCCGCTGGAGCCGCTTGAGATCGACGGCACCCTGCTGCCACGCTACATCTTTATCCACGGTGGTCCACGCGTTTTCACCTGGTACACGCCGAAAGAAGAGTCGATCAAGCTGTTCCATGACTACCTCGATCTGCACCGCAGCAATCCGCTGCTGGATGTGCAGATGGTGCCGGTATCGGTGATGTTTGGCCGCCGTCCGGGGCGCGATAAAGGCGAAGAGAATCCGCCGTTGCGCATGCTCAACGGGTTACAGAAGTTTTTCGCCGTCAACTGGCTGGGCCGCGACAGCTTTGTCCGTTTTTCACCGTCCGTTTCACTGCGCCGCATGGCCGATGAGCACGGTACGGATAAAACCATCGCCCAGAAGCTGGCCCGCGTGGCGCGTATGCACTTTGCCCGCCAGCGTCTTGCCGCGGTAGGCCCGCGCCTGCCTGCTCGCCAGGATCTGTTTAACAAGCTGCTGGCATCAAAAGCCATCGCCCGTGCCGTCGAAGACGAAGCGCGCAGCAAAAAGATCTCCCATGAGAAGGCACAGCAAAACGCCATCGCCCTGATGGAAGAGATTGCCGCCAACTTCTCCTACGAGATGATTCGCCTGAGCGACCGTATCCTGAGCTTCACCTGGAACCGTCTCTATCAGGGGATCAACGTGCATAACGCCGAGCGTGTGCGCCAGCTGGCTCACGACGGCCATGAGATCGTCTATGTGCCCTGCCATCGCAGCCACATGGACTACCTGCTGCTCTCGTATGTGCTCTATCACCAGGGGCTGGTGCCACCGCACATCGCGGCGGGCATTAACCTCAACTTCTGGCCGGCAGGGCCGATCTTCCGCCGTCTGGGGGCGTTCTTTATTCGCCGTACCTTCAAAGGTAACAAGCTCTACTCCACCGTATTCCGTGAATACCTTGGGGAGCTGTTCAGCCGCGGCTATTCCGTCGAATACTTTGTAGAGGGCGGCCGTTCCCGTACCGGGCGTCTGCTCGATCCGAAGACCGGCACCCTGTCGATGACCATTCAGGCAATGCTGCGCGGCGGCACACGTCCAATCACCCTGGTGCCGATTTACATCGGTTACGAGCATGTGATGGAAGTGGGCACTTACGCTAAAGAACTACGCGGTGCCACCAAAGAGAAAGAGAGCCTGCTGCAGATGCTGCGTGGCTTAAGCAAGCTGCGTAACCTGGGCCAGGGGTATGTTAACTTCGGCGAACCAATGCCGCTGATGACCTACCTGAACAACCGGGTACCGGAGTGGCGCGAGTCTATCGATCCCATCGAAGCGGTGCGTCCGGCCTGGCTGACGCCGACGGTTAACGCCATTGCTGCCGATCTGATGGTGCGTATTAACAACGCCGGGGCGGCCAACGCCATGAACCTGTGCTGCACCGCCCTGCTTGCCTCGCGCCAGCGTTCGCTCACCCGTGAGCAGCTGACCGAGCAGATCGACTGCTACCTGAACCTGATGCGCAACGTGCCGTACGCCGCCGATGCCACGGTGCCGACCGCCAGCGCCAGCGAGCTCATCGATCACGCCCTGCAGATGAACAAGTTTGAGGTCGAAAAAGACACCATCGGGGATATCATCATTCTGCCGCGCGAGCAGGCGGTCCTGATGACCTACTACCGTAACAACATCGCCCATATGCTGATGCTGCCATCGCTGATGGCGGCCATCGTGACCCAGCATCGCCAGATCACCCGTCAGGCCCTGCTGGATAATGTCACGACGATCTACCCGATGCTGAAAGCCGAACTCTTCCTGCGCTGGAACAGCGACGAGCTGGCAGAGGTGCTGGATAAGCATGTTGAAGAGCTGGTTCGCCAGGGGCTGATGACCCAGAAAGATGACGTTCTGGTGATCAATCCGTCCCGTTCACGCACGCTGCAGCTGCTGGCGGCGGGTGCACGCGAAACCGTGCAGCGCTACGCCATTACCTTCTGGCTGCTGAGTGCCAACCCGTCGATCAACCGCGGTACGCTGGAGAAAGAGAGCCGCACGCTGGCACAGCGCCTGTCGATGCTGCACGGCATTAACGCGCCGGAGTTCTTCGACAAAGCGGTCTTCAGTTCGCTGGTGTTGACGCTGCGGGACGAGGGTTATATCAGTGACAGCGGCGATGCCGAGCCGGAAGAGACGATGAAGGTTTACCAGATGCTGGCAGACCTGATTACCTCTGACGTGCGCTTAACGATTGAGAGCGCGACGCAGGGCGAATAGTGTCTGAGCGGCCTGTTGCCCTCACCCCGACCCTCTCCCACAGGGAGAGGAAGCAAACATAAAAAATGGCAGCCGAAAGGCTGCCATTTTACTTTTACCTCGCCACCGGGCATTTTTTTATGCCCAGTAGCTAATCGCTAACCCGACAAACAACACCAGCCCCACATAGTTGTTATTCAAAAACGCCTTAAAGCAGGCTTCGCGCTCACGGTTGGCAATGAGCTTCTGCTGGTAGATAAACAGCACGCCCGCCGCCGCAACCGCCGCGTAAAACGCCCCGCTGAGCTGGTTCAGGTAACCAATTGCCACCATCAGCGCCAGCACAGCAACCTGCAAAATCCCGATGATCAGTTTGTCCTGACGACCAAAGAGAATGGCGGTCGATTTGATACCAATCTTGAGATCGTCGTCGCGGTCCACCATCGCGTATTGCGTATCGTAGGCCACCGCCCAGAGGATATTGGCCAGGAACATCAGCCAGCAGCTCAGCGGCACGCTTTCACTGACAGCGGCAAACGCCATCGGAATAGACCAGCCAAAGGCGGCGCCCAGTACCACCTGCGGCAGGTGGGTGTAGCGCTTCATAAACGGATAGACCCAGGCAAGAGCCAGCGCTGCCACGGAGAGCAGAATGGTCATGGTGTTCAGGGTTAACACCAGCAGGAACGAGAGCAGGACCAGCACCACAAACAGCGTGCGCGCCTCTTTCTCGGTAACATCGCCGCTCGGCAGCGGGCGGTTGGCCGTACGTTTCACGTGGCCGTCAAATTTGCGATCGGCATAGTCGTTAACCACACAACCTGCGGCACGCATCAGCCAGACACCGGCCACGAATACCGCCAGGATCCACAGCGGCGGCAGTCCGGGGGTCGCCACCCACAGCGCCCACAGGGTCGGCCACAGCAGCAATAAGGCGCCGATCGGCTTATCCGTTCGCATCAGACGGTGGTACGCCAGCAGCTTGTTCTGCGTCAGACTCCACTCCATTTTTTCTTCCTCTTAGTACAGCGGTGACGCCGGTAAAAAAAGCTCGGTCAGCATCAAGGGTTTACCGCTTAAGCGCAGGCGGGAACGGCGTCCCCACAGCCCGGCGTCGCGCCCAATTTCAATAAAATCACGGGTCAGCTCGGAGGAGGTAAACAGATAACGCCCCAGCGGGGTTTTGCCCATCTGCTGCAGCGCCATCTCTGGCCCGGTGAGGGTGGACTCTGGCACCACGGTGCGCCCGGCCAGCCACGGCTCGCCGTCGGCACAGAGCAGGATCTCCCGCAGCCAGTAGCGCGCCTCTTTTGGCAGTAACGGCAGCTCATCCGCAACCGCGTCAGGCGTGACAAACCCCTCCTGAATGAGGGTGACGGTAACCTTTTTGCCCTGCAGCTCAAAACGTTTGGTCATGGAATCTTCCAGCAGCAGCCAGTCGAGCTGCTCCGGTTCCAGCGCGGGGATTTCGTCGTAATAGCGCAGCGCACGCAGTTGCGTTAGCGCGGGGTGTGACATGCCAGACTCTCCGATACATAACGTAAAGCTATTGTATCGCAGAAACGGGCAATGGGGGCGGGCAAACGTAAGTTAGCGATCATTATCGCAACAGAGATGTAACAGCTGCATCCTACACAAAAAAAGTGCGCCCGGAAGGGCGCACCAAACTACTGACAAAATCAGCACTGTGGGGAGACGGTTACCCCTTGCCTTTTACACTGCTGATAAAGGTGGAACGGGCAGTGGTCGAGCCTAAACGCTCTGCTTCATCCAGCAATTTCAGCGCTTTATCGACGTCACCTTTTGCCACTGCCTGTTTAATGGCCTGATTGAAATACGTTTCGGTATCGTTAAGCACCGGCTCGCTCTTCTTCGCCGGGGCCGGGGCAACGGCTGGCGCAGCGACAGGTGCGGCGGCTGGGGCCGGTGCGGCATACACAGGCGCAGGCGCGGCGGTGTTACCTACCGTGACCGGACCCGGGCCGGAGGAGCCAAACAGTGGGCCGACCAGCACGCTGGAGGCATTGTTAGTCGAGACTTTGAGCTTCAGCTCGCCGTCTGTGACGTGGCGGGCAAGCGGATCCGGGATATCCGGTACGGCGTTGCCGGTGCCTTTGGCATAGGCTTTGGCCGGGTTAATCAGTTTGGTGGATTTTTGCAGATCGTTGTCAGTGGTAAATACCAGCACATAAATTTTTTGCTGGCCCAGCGCAGGCGTCAGACGCATCACGCCTTCCAGACGGTCAGCGCTCATCACGCCCGGTTCCTGGTAGGTGAAGTACTCGCTGGAGAAATAGGCCGATGGCGTCAGGTTCTGGTCCAGAATCAGCACGTTCGGGGCGAATACGCTGGTTTGTTTGTTCACAATACTGGTCAGCGTCAGGGTGATTTCACCGATATTGGCCGGCACGCTATAGGCCGCCACCGGACCGGCGATCCCCGCCACGTTTAAGGTCTGGCCACCGGTAGAGAGTTGGGTTGTCTGGGTTTTGGACTGATCGACAGGCGTCCAGACCAGCTGCTGGAGCGCGGCACCCGGAATAGCAGGCGCGGCGCTGGTGTTTTGCGGAACAAAATTAACGTCTGCCAGAGTGATGGCTGGAACGCTTGCCAGCAGCCCTGCAGAGAGGCACAGCGCGACGAGACTTTTTTTCATTTTCATTGTTTTTACCTCAGATTGCGTTAGCACTGCGGTGGCCAGGCAATAGCGCGCAGCACTCTACGACGAGAGGGGCTTGCGCCCCTCTTTCAGGTCAATACATCAGGTGTTACGAATTACCACCAGATTTCCATCTGGGCGCCGAAGGTCCACTCATCGTTGTCGCCACGGCTGAAGGTTTTCGCAGAGGTGTCGCTGTACGCTACGCCAGAGGTGTAGCCAGTATCACCGTTGTTCGCGTAACCCCACTTCTCATCCCACTTGGCGTAGGTTGCGAAGACACGAATAGCCGGACGGGACCAGATGCTGTCGCCTGCCTGCCACTGTTGCGCCAGGGTGATTTTGTACTGGCTGTTTTTATCGTCAGTTTTCTGAGACTTGACGTTGTCGTAGCCCACTTCAAGCAGGGTGGACATGATTGGCGTCCATTTGTACATCGGACGAACACCGACGGTCCACCACTCGGTACCGTTGTTGTTGTCGCGGTCGATGTTCTGGTACATGCCGACATACATCAGGTCCCACTGGTCAGCCAGGGTGATGGCACCGTGGTCGAGAACGCGGATCATAGAGCCGTCGTTATCCACGCTACCGCCCTGTGGAATCCCTTTGCCGTTGGAGGTCATTGAGTCCGTACCGTATTGCAGAACGAACTTGTTAAAGCCTTTCAGCATGCTCTGGGTGTGTTCAGCGGTGAACAACCAGCCATCTTTAGAGGCGCCAGGCTGCAGGTAGTAGTCGTCAGGAATGTTGGTGTGACCGTAGTCAACGCCCAGCTCCAGGGTACCGCCTGGGTTGATTTCCATACCGGCTAAACGAACGTCGAAGACGTCGTTTGGTACTACGTTGTCATAAATACGGTCGCCGTTTGCATCACGATCGGCGAAGGTTGCGGAACCGCCAGCTTCAGAAGAGCGGGTCGCTGCCAGAGAGAGCTTACCGAAGCCCAGATCGATGTTTTCGATACCTGCACCAGGACCGGAGATATCCCAGTAGTAGAAGTCGATCATGTGTACGTCATGACGCTGATAGAAGCGCTTACCGGCCCAGATGGTAGAGCCTGGCAGCCATTCAATCAGGTTTTTACCCTGCACGTTAGCTTCACGGAAGGCCGGGCTGGTGGATTCCCAGTCGTTCTGCTGTGAAACGGAGTAGGCTACGTTGGTGTCGAAGTAGAAGCTCTTGTCGCCTTCTTTCCACACTTCCTGGCCCAGTTTCAGCTCGGCATAGGTTTCACATTCGTTACCAAGACGGTATTTACTTTGTGCACCCGTTGCCTGGAAGCACTGCTGTTCGCCACCACTCCCGGTCCAGCCAATGCCAGAACGAGCATAACCTTTAAAGTCTACAGCGCCGGCCTGGGCAGACAGGATGCCTGCCGCAATGGCGACCGCCAGAGGGACTTTGCGCAGAGTAATCATTATTCTATCTCCTGAGATCATTGCTTTTCTTTGAACACTTCACCTGATGGTTTCGTGCTTATTATTGGGATTGCTTAAACGCCGGGCTCCTGATGCAGCCGACGACATGCGGTGCCATCCTCACGGAACAGATGGCAGCGCTCTGGCGGCAAGCCGATAGCGAATGTGGCACCCTCTTTTACCAACACCACGTCATTCTGGCGGTAGACCAGGTTCTGACGAATGGCGGGGATCTGGATATGAATCTGTGTTTCATGACCTAACTGCTCAACCACCTGAACCTCGCCTTCAAGGGTCACATCGGCGATGTGGCTTGGCAGCAGATGTTCTGGGCGGATGCCGAGGGACATATTGGCCCCCACCTGGACGTTCGCGCTGTCTACCGGTAACCACACCTGCTGGCGGTTAGGCAGTTCGACCTGAACCTGATCGATGGCGGTGGCGGTCACTTTTACCGGCAGGAAGTTCATCTTTGGCGAGCCAATAAAGCCCGCCACAAAGCGGTCTGCCGGGTAGTGATAGAGTTCCAGCGGTTTACCGACCTGCGCCACGCGACCGGCATCCAGCACCACAATCTTGTCGGCCAGGGTCATCGCTTCGACCTGATCGTGGGTGACGTAAATCATGGTGCGTCCAAGGCGCTTATGCAGACGGGAGATTTCAATACGCATCTGCACGCGCAGCGCGGCGTCGAGGTTCGACAGCGGTTCATCGAGCAGGAACACGCGCGGCTCTGCCACCAGCGTACGGCCAATCGCCACACGCTGACGCTGACCACCGGAAAGGGCCTTCGGCTTACGCTCCAGCAGGTGCGCCAGCTGCAATACTTCGGCGACCTGGGTTACGCGCTGGTTAATGGTCTCTTTTTTGGCGCCGGCCAGCTTAAGGCCGAACGACATGTTCTCGGCGACGGAGAGGTGGGGATAAAGTGCATAGGACTGGAATACCATCCCGACGCCGCGTTCCGCTGGCGGGATATCGTTCATGCGGGTATCGCCAATCATCAGATCGCCGCTGGTGATGGTCTCCAGGCCGGCAATCATCCGCAGCAGCGTGGATTTACCACAGCCTGACGGGCCAACAAAAACCACGAATTCACCTTCCTGGATATCGAGGTTGATATCTTTCGATACCACCACGTCGCCCCAGGCTTTCGTTACGTTACGCAGTTCTACGCTCGCCATGCCCTACTCCCTTGTTACAGCCTGTCATCAACAGAAACATTCAATATGGGCTGACTATGCGGTATCGGGCCGCCCCGCGAATCCTCCACCCCCAGCCTTTTTTATGGGGGAGGAGGCGGGAGGATGAGAGAGTGGGCTCAGCCAGCACGTCCGGAGGGCTGAGGCTAAATTCGTGATGTCACTGGCAAAATTGACCGTAGTTTTATGTGCGCCAGGGCACATAACTGAAATTTATGTAACGCAGATCACATAAAGAGGGGGTGGGGCGTAGGGGACAGGAGGATGGAAAGAGGATGTCAAATAAGGAGACTGAGCGACGTTGAACCACCTTAATGTATCCACAGCACATCACCAAAAAGGATGGCAGATATGAATATCAAAACTGGCGCACGCGTTTTCGCATTGTCCGCCCTGGCAGCAATGATGATCTCCGCTCCGGCGCTCGCCAAAATTGAAGAAGGTAAGCTGGTAATCTGGATTAACGGCGACAAAGGCTATAACGGTCTGGCCGAAGTGGGTAAAAAATTCGAGAAAGATACCGGCATCAAAGTGACCGTTGAGCACCCGGACAAGCTGGAAGAGAAATTCCCGCAGGTTGCGGCGACCGGTGACGGCCCGGACATTATCTTCTGGGCGCATGACCGTTTCGGCGGCTACGCGCAGTCTGGCCTGCTGGCTGAAGTTTCTCCGGATAAAGCCTTCCAGGACAAGCTGTTCCCGTTCACCTGGGATGCCGTGCGTTACAACGGCAAGCTGATTGCTTACCCGGTTGCGGTTGAGTCGCTCTCCCTGATCTACAACAAAGACCTCGTACCGAACCCGCCAAAAACCTGGGAAGAGATCCCGGCGCTGGATAAAGAGCTGAAGGCGAAAGGTAAGAGCGCGCTGATGTTCAACCTGCAAGAGCCGTACTTCACCTGGCCGCTGATTGCTGCCGACGGCGGTTACGCATTCAAGTTTGAAAACGGCAAATACGACGTGAAAGACGTCGGCGTGGATAGCGCAGGCGCGAAAGCGGGTCTGACCTTCCTGGTTGACCTGATTAAGAACAAGCACATGAACGCGGATACCGACTACTCCATCGCAGAAGCGGCCTTCAACAAGGGCGAAACCGCGATGACCATCAACGGTCCGTGGGCGTGGTCCAACATCGACAAGAGCAAAATCAACTACGGCGTAGCGGTGCTGCCAACCTTTAATGGCAAACCGTCTAAACCGTTCGTTGGCGTGCTGAGCGCGGGTATCAACGCCGCCAGCCCGAACAAAGAGCTGGCGAAAGAGTTCCTCGAAAACTACCTGCTGACCGATCAGGGTCTGGAGGAAGTTAACAAGGACAAACCGCTGGGTGCTGTAGCGCTGAAATCCTTCCAGGAAACGCTGGCGAAAGATCCACGTATCGCGGCAACCATGAGCAACGCCGAGAAAGGCGAGATCATGCCGAACATCCCGCAGATGGCTGCCTTCTGGTATGCCACCCGTACTGCGGTCATCAACGCAGCAAGCGGTCGTCAGACCGTAGATGCCGCGCTGAAAGATGCCCAGGGCCGTATTACCAAGTAATGCCGTTATCCCCTCTCCCTTTTAGGGAGAGGGTTAGGGTGAGGGTCGCATGAACCCCCTCACCCCGGCCCTCTCCCCTGAGGGGAGAGGGAGAACAGAATTTGTTGTAGAGGAAGAACCCCATGGATGTCGTTAAAAAGAAACACTGGTGGCAAAGCGACGCGCTGAAATGGTCAGTGATTGGTCTGCTGGGTTTGCTGGTGGGTTACCTTGTTGTTTTAATGTACGCCCAGGGGGAGTACCTGTTTGCCGCTATGACGCTGATTTTAAGCTCAATCGGCCTCTATATTTTTGCTAACCGCAAAGCCTACGCCTGGCGCTATGTCTATCCGGGCGTTGCCGGGATGGGGCTGTTTGTCCTGTTCCCTCTCATTTGCACCATCGCCATCGCCTTCACCAACTACAGCAGCACCAACCAGCTCGCCCAGGAGCGCGCTCAGCAGGTGCTGATGGATCGTTCTTATCAGGCCGGTAAGACCTTTAACTTTGGTCTCTACCCTGCCGGCGACGAGTGGAAGCTGGCGCTGACCGACGATGCCGCGGGCAAATACTACGTCTCCGACGCCTTTAAATTTGGCGGCGAGCAGAAGCTGGCGCTGAAAGAAGCCGACGCGCTGCCGGAAGGCGAACGCGCCAACCTGCGCATCATCACCCAGAATCGCCAGGCGCTGACCCAGCTGACCGCTGAGCTGCCGGACGCCAGCAAAGTCATCATGAGCTCGCTGCGCCAGTTCTCCGGCACTCGCCCGCTGTACACGCTGGGCGAGGACAGCACGCTCACCAACAACCAGACCGGCGTGAAGTATCGCCCGAATAACGATATTGGCTTCTATCAGTCCGTGAATGCCGACGGCACCTGGGGTGACGATAAGCTCAGCCCGGGCTATACCGTGACCATCGGCTGGGACAACTTTACCCGCGTCTTTACCGACGAAGGCATTCAGAAACCGTTCTTCGCCATCTTTGTCTGGACCGTAGTCTTCTCAGTATTAACCGTGCTGCTGACCGTGGCGGTGGGCATGGTGCTGGCCTGCCTGGTACAGTGGGAAGCCCTGAAAGGGAAAGCGATCTACCGCGTCCTGCTGATCCTGCCGTACGCTGTGCCGTCGTTCATCTCGATTCTGATTTTCAAAGGGCTGTTCAACCAGAGCTTTGGTGAAATCAACATGATGCTGAGCAGCCTGTTTGGTATCAAACCGGCGTGGTTCAGCGACCCGACCACCGCCCGCAGCATGATCGTCATCGTCAACACCTGGCTCGGCTATCCGTACATGATGATCCTGTGCATGGGGCTGCTGAAGGCTATCCCGGACGATCTGTACGAAGCCTCGGCCATGGACGGAGCCACCCCGTTCCAGAACTTCTTTAAGATTACGCTCCCGCTGCTGATCAAGCCGCTGACGCCGCTGATGATTGCCAGCTTCGCCTTTAACTTTAACAACTTCGTGCTGATTCAGCTGTTGACCAACGGTGGCCCGGACCGTCTCGGCACCACCACGCCAGCAGGCTACACCGACCTGCTCGTCAGCTACACCTACCGTATCGCTTTCGAAGGCGGCGGGGGTCAGGACTTCGGTCTGGCGGCGGCCATCGCCACCCTGATCTTCCTGCTGGTAGGCGCGCTGGCTATCGTGAACCTGAAAGCAACCCGCATGAAGTTTGACTAAGGAGGGTACTGAAAATGGCTATGGTCCAACCCAAATCACAGAAATTACGTTTACTGATCACCCACCTGGGTCTGCTGATTTTTATCGCGGCAATCATGTTCCCGCTGCTGATGGTTATCGCCATCTCCCTGCGTTCGGGGAACTTCGCCACCGGCAGCCTGATCCCGGACGAAATTTCCTGGGAGCACTGGAAACTGGCGCTGGGCTTCAGCGTTGAGCACGCCGACGGCCGCGTCACCCCGCCACCGTTCCCGGTGCTGCTGTGGCTGTGGAACTCGGTGAAAGTCGCCACCATCACCGCGATCGGCATCGTGACGCTCTCAACCACCTGCGCCTACGCCTTTGCCCGTATGCGCTTCCCGGGTAAAGCGACGCTGCTGAAAGGGATGCTGATTTTCCAGATGTTCCCGGCGGTGCTGTCGCTGGTGGCCCTGTATGCGTTGTTTGACCGCCTCGGCCAGTACGTGCCGTTTATCGGTCTGAACACCCACGGCGGGGTGATCTTCGCCTACCTCGGCGGGATTGCGCTGCACGTCTGGACCATCAAAGGCTATTTCGAAACCATCGACAACTCGCTGGAAGAAGCGGCGTCGCTGGATGGCGCGACGCCGTGGCAGGCGTTCCGTCTGGTGCTGCTGCCGCTCTCGGTACCTATTCTGGCGGTGGTGTTTATTCTGTCGTTTATCGCCGCCATCACCGAAGTACCGGTGGCCTCACTGCTGCTGCGTGATGTGAACAGCTACACGCTGGCGGTCGGAATGCAGCAATACCTCAACCCGCAAAACTACCTGTGGGGCGACTTTGCCGCAGCCGCCGTGCTCTCTGCTATCCCGATCACCGTCGTGTTCCTGCTGGCCCAGCGCTGGCTGGTGAACGGCCTGACCGCGGGGGGCGTGAAAGGTTAAGTTTCATTGTTATTCCACTGCAACCCTCAACTTTGCCTTGCTGTATTAATCCAGACTTGTGACTGTTTTCGGCGGCCCTCGGGCCGCCCTTTTTTATTCCCGTTTCAGTCGCTTCGAGTTGCACAACCAGAGTGTCATCACCAGCAGCAGGATCGCCGCCGAGTAGAGCAACACGTCGAGGGGCGATTTATGATCGACGATAATCAGTCGCACAATCGCGGTGATACCAATGTAGACAAAGTAACGCAGCGGGAAGTGAAAGCCAGACTGAAAGTACTTCACGATCAGGGCGATAAATTCAAAGTAGAGGAAGTAAACCACCAGCCCTTCAACCAGCTCATATTTGCTGGTTTGCTCAGGGGCAAAAAGCACATCAGCCAGATGTACCGTCTCTTTACCGAGGAAGACGACCAGGATCAGGCCAAGGCTCAGCAGACCCAGGTTCAGCACGGTCTGCAGAATGGTTGAGATGAACTCAACGCGTGGGCGAGTCAGGGATGTCATACAGCACCTCATTCTCCGGGGCGAGGTTCCTGTATAACGCAAAAATGTGACGGGGATCTATATTTTTTGTTTATGTTTTGTGCAGGTTTGCCGGGCGGCACTGCGTTTGCCCGGCCTACAAAACCGGTTCTGTAGGCCCGGTAAGCACAGCGCTACCGGGCACACAGAGACCTTAACGCCAGGCTTTATAACGGTTAATCAGGCCGTTAGTGGAGCTATCGTGGCTGTTGATCTCCTGGTTATCACCCAGCTCAGGCAGGATACGGTTAGCGAGCTGTTTACCAAGCTCTACGCCCCACTGATCGAAGGTGAAGATGTTCAGGATTGCGCCCTGGGTGAAGATTTTGTGCTCATACAGGGCAATCAGCGCGCCCAGGCTGAACGGGGTGATCTCACGCAGCAGGATGGAGTTGGTCGGACGGTTGCCCTCAAACACTTTGAACGGCACCACGTGGTCCAGGGTGGCCGGATCTTTACCCTGATCGCGATACTCCTGCTCAACCACATCACGCGCTTTACCGAACGCCAGCGCTTCAGTTTGCGCGAAGAAGTTCGACAGCAGCTTCGGATGGTGATCGGACAGCGCGTTATGAGTGATGGCCGGGGCGATGAAGTCACACGGAACCATTTTGGTGCCCTGGTGAATCAGCTGGTAGAACGCATGCTGGCCGTTGGTGCCTGGCTCACCCCAGATGATTGGGCCAGTCTGGTAATCCACGGCGTTGCCGTTACGGTCAACGTATTTACCGTTGGATTCCATGTTGCCCTGCTGGAAGTAGGCGGCGAAACGGTGCATGTACTGGTCGTACGGCAGGATCGCTTCGGTTTCTGCACCAAAGAAGTTGTTGTACCAGATGCCGATCAGCGCCAGCAGCACCGGCAGGTTTTTCTCGGGGGCAGTGGTGGAGAAGTGCTTATCCATCGCATGCGCGCCGGAGAGCAGCTCAACAAAGTTGTCGTAGCCCACGGAGAGGATGATGGACAGGCCGATTGCAGACCACAGGGAGTAGCGACCGCCAACCCAGTCCCAGAATTCAAACATGTTGGCGGTGTCGATACCGAATTCGCCAACGGCTTTAGCGTTGGTGGAGAGCGCCGCGAAGTGTTTCGCCACGTGCTGCTCGTCACCGGCCGTTTTCAGGAACCAGTCGCGCGCGCTGTGGGCGTTGGTCATGGTTTCCTGAGTCGTGAAGGTTTTAGACGCCACCAGGAACAGGGTGCTTTCCGGATTCACTTTTTTCAGCACTTCGGCGATGTGGGTACCATCGACGTTAGAGACAAAGTGCATGTTGAGGTGGTTTTTGTACGGACGCAGCGCTTCGGTCACCATGAACGGGCCGAGGTCGGAGCCGCCGATACCGATGTTCACCACGTCGGTGATCGGTTTGCCGGTATAACCTTTCCAGCTACCTGAGATGATGGCTTCAGAGAAGGTTTTCATCTTTTCCAGCACGGCGTTGACTTCCGGCATCACGTCTTTGCCGTCAACGATAATTGGGGTATTGCTACGATTACGCAGCGCCACGTGCAGCACGGCACGATCTTCGGTGCGGTTGATCTTCTCGCCGGAGAACATGGACTTGATGGCACCGCTCAGATCGGTCTCTTTCGCCAGATCCTGCAGTTTTGCCAGCGTCTCTTCGGTGATGCGGTTTTTGGAAAAATCTACCAGCATGAGATCGTCGAAGGTCGCGGAGAACTTATTGAAACGATCGCCGTCTTTCGCGAACAGCTCCGCGATGGTGACGTCTTTCATTTCATCAAAGTGTTTCTGTAAAGCCTGCCAGGCTGCAGTCTGCGTTGGATTGATATTTTTCATAGCAATACTCTTCTGAATTGAGAATTGTGACCTCGGTCGATTGTAGCCTCTGTCGCTAAAAATTGTGATGGTTTTTATGCCATTGGCCTGGCCTGCATCAAGTACAGCGCAAAAGCTCCAAAAGTATAGCTGTTATAAGTCCTGTTTCTCATATGGAATGCAGCATGAAAAATCCGCATAATCCCAGCGTTGACAGGATCCTCCACACATTTTATTTATACACACGGTATTTGCGCCTGCACCGATAAAACTATTTTGTCCTTGTGCCATGGTCGCTCTTTTCCTTCCCTGACACGAGGTTGTTATGACGAGTTTTGTTGTCGCCAAATTTGGCGGTACCAGCGTGGCCGATTTTGATGCCATGAACCGCAGCGCCGATGTGGTGCTGGCCGATCCTGATACCCGGCTGGTGGTGTTGTCCGCTTCGGCTGGCGTCACTAACCTGCTGGTTGCCCTGGCGGAAGGGCTGGAAGCGAGCGAGCGCCAGGCGAAGCTGGCTGCCCTGCACAAAATTCAGTTCGACATCCTTGGCCGTCTGCGCGATCCGAGCGTGATCAGCGAAGAGATTGAGCGCCTGCTGGAAAATATCATCACTCTGGCCGAAGCCGCCTCTCTGGCCACCTCCACCGCCCTGACCGACGAACTGGTCAGCCACGGTGAGCTGATGTCCACCCTGCTGTTTGTTGAAGTACTGCGTGAGCGTAACGTGCAGTCGCAGTGGTTTGACGTGCGTAAAGTGCTGCGCACCAGCGACCGTTTTGGTCGCGCCGAGCCAGACATTGCCGCCATCGCAGAACTGACCACCCAACAGCTGGCACCGCGTCTGGCTGAAGGGATTGTGATCACCCAGGGCTTTATCGGTAGCGAAGCGAAAGGCCGCACCACAACCCTGGGCCGTGGCGGCAGCGATTACACCGCCGCCCTGCTGGGCGAAGCGCTGAAGGCCTCCCGCGTGGATATCTGGACGGACGTGCCGGGCATCTACACTACCGATCCACGCGTGGTGCCTACCGCAAAACGTATTGACGTGATCGCCTTTGAAGAAGCCGCCGAGATGGCGACCTTTGGTGCGAAAGTGCTGCACCCGGCGACATTGCTGCCGGCAGTGCGCAGCGACATTCCTGTGTTCGTCGGTTCCAGTAAAGATCCAAAAGCAGGCGGCACTATGGTGTGCAACACCACCGAGAACCCACCGCTGTTCCGCGCTCTGGCGCTGCGCCGCAAGCAGACCCTGCTGACCCTGCACAGCCTGAGCATGCTGCACTCCCGCGGCTTCCTGGCCGACGTGTTCAGCATTCTGGCGCGCCACAGCATCTCCGTGGACCTGGTGACCACCTCAGAAGTGAACATCGCCCTGACGCTGGATACCACCGGCTCAACCTCTACCGGCGACACCCTGCTGACGCAGTCCCTGCTGATGGAGCTCTCTGAATTGTGCCGCGTTGAGGTGGAAGAAGATCTCGCCCTGGTGGCAATCATCGGTAACGAACTGTCCCGCGCCAGCGGCGTGGGCAAAGAGGTGTTTGGCGTGCTGGAGCCGTTCAACATCCGCATGATCTGCTACGGTGCATCCAGCTACAACCTCTGCTTCCTGGTGCCGGGCGCCGAAGCGGAGCAGGTTGTGCAGAAACTGCATCATAATCTGTTCGAATAACAGAAAAGGGCCCGGATATCCGGGCCCTTTTTTTATCCTTTTACGCATACCACCTGGCGCAAGGTATGGACGATTTCGACCAGTGAGGCTTGCGCCGCCATGACGGCATCGATGTCTTTATAGGCCATCGGGATCTCATCGATGACCTCGCTGTCTTTTCTGCACTCGACGTGCGCCGTGGCGCGGATCTGATCCGCAACGGTGAAGCGTTTTTTGGCCGCCGTGCGGCTCATCACCCGTCCTGCGCCATGGCTGCAGGAGCAGAAGCTCTCTTCATTGCCCAGACCGCGCACGATAAAGCTCTTCGCCCCCATCGAGCCGGGGATGATCCCCATCTCGCCCTTCTGCGCCGACACCGCCCCTTTGCGCGTGACGAGAACATCCTCACCAAAATGACGCTCTTTCTGCACATAGTTGTGATGGCAATTCACCGCTTCCTGCTGCGTCATGAAGGGCTTAGTGACAATGCGCGAGAGCGCGGCCAGCACGCGGGACATCATCACCTCGCGGTTATGGCGGGCAAAATCCTGCGCCCACTCTACGGCTTCGATGTAGTCGTTGTAGTGCCGGCTTCCCTCCTGGAAATAGGCCAGATCCCTGTCAGGCAGGTTGGCGATATGCTGCTTCATATCCTGCTGGGCCAGGGTAATAAACAGATTGCCGATCGCATTACCCACCCCACGCGAGCCGCTGTGCAGCATGACCCAGACGCGATCCGCTTCGTCCAGACAGATTTCAATAAAGTGGTTACCGGTTCCCAGCGTGCCCAGATGCTGATGGTTATTGGTTTTCAGCAGCTGCGGATAGTTATCCGTCAGCCGTTTAAAGCGCGGGGCCAGCTGCGCCCAGTGGCTATCCACGACATCCGGGGTCTTTTCCCATGCTCCCTTGTCACGACGGGAGCGGGTACTGGTGCGCCCGTGCGGCACCGCCTGTTCAATGGCGCTGCGCAATCCGTGGAGGTTATCCGGCAGATCGCCTGCCAGTAGCGATGTCCGCACGGCAATCATTCCGCAGCCGATATCCACCCCCACCGCCGCCGGAATGATGGCCCCTTTGGTGGGGATCACGCTACCGATGGTGGAGCCTTTTCCGAGATGCACATCCGGCATCACCGCCAGGTGTTTAAAAATAAAGGGCATCTTCGCGGTATTCAGCAGTTGCTCACGCGCCTCTGGCTCAACGGGCACCCCGTGCGTCCACATTTTTACCGGTGCGCTGTGCTGCGCGGTTAGCAGTTGAAAATCATGACCTTTCATTGGGCTACTCCTCAGGACGCGCATCTGTGCCGGGATCATGAATATTATTTGGTTGAACAAAATTCGTTAGCAGGATAAACACTATCTCTAAGCCGGGCTCGATCCCGGCTTTTTTATAACGATATGACACAACAAATCGCAAGGAATCCGTATGTTATCCGCCATCACCCGGCTGTTCCCGTTATGGGCGCTGCTGCTCTCTGTTTTAGCCTATTATACGCCATCCACCTTTACCGCGATTGGCCCCTGGGTCACCACGCTGCTGATGCTGATCATGTTCGGCATGGGCGTTCACCTGAAGATCGACGACTTCAAGCGTGTGCTCTCACGCCCTGCCCCGGTGGCGGCGGGTATTTTCCTCCACTATCTGGTGATGCCGCTGGCGGCATGGGCGCTGGCTATTGCCTTTAAGATGCCGCCGGATCTCTCCGCCGGGATGGTGCTGGTGGGCAGTGTGGCCAGTGGTACCGCCTCCAACGTGATGATCTATCTTGCAAAAGGGGATGTGGCGCTGTCGGTGACCATCTCCTCCGTTTCCACCCTGGTAGGCGTGGTCGCGACCCCACTGCTGACACGTCTGTACGTGGATGCCCACATTCAGGTGGATGTGATGGGGATGCTGCTTAGCATTCTGCAAATCGTGGTGATCCCGATTGCGCTGGGGCTGGTTATCCATCACCTGTTCCCACGGGTGGTGAAAGTCGTCGAGCCTTACCTGCCGGCGTTTTCCATGGTCTGCATTCTGGCCATCATCAGCGCCGTGGTCGCTGGCTCTGCTGCCCATATCGCCTCTGTAGGCTTCGTGGTGATTATCGCCGTGGTGCTGCATAACATCATTGGTCTGCTGGGCGGTTACTGGGGCGGGAAGCTGTTCGGCTTTGACGAATCCACCTGCCGCACGCTGGCGATTGAAGTGGGAATGCAGAACTCCGGTCTGGCCGCAGCGCTCGGCAAAATTTACTTCTCACCGCTGGCAGCGCTGCCCGGCGCGCTGTTCTCGGTATGGCATAATCTGTCCGGCTCGTTGCTGGCGGGTTACTGGTCAGGTAAGCCTCTCAATGAACGAAAGAAAGGCGATGTGGTGAAGGAAGGTTAAATCAGCTTCGCCGTAGAGAAGGCATGCTTTACACTGAAGCCTCTTTCACAGGAGGCTTCAGGTATGTCCACACCAAGATTGACCCAGAAAGAGATGACGGAAAGCGAACAGCGCGAACTGAAAACCCTGCTCGACCGCGCGCGTATCGCCCATGGCCGTCTGCTGACCAACGCCGAAACCAATCACCTCAAAAAAGAGTACATCGACAAACTGATGGCTCAGCGTGAGCTGGACGCAAAAAAAGCCCGCAAACTTCGCAAAGAGCAGGCTTATAAGGTGGATAAAGAGGCGACGTTTTCCTGGTCGGCCAATACTCCCACTCGTGGAAGGCGCTGATCAGCGCCCTTTCTTTTTGCGTCCGGGCTGAGTAAAGCGTTTCCCGTTTCCGGCAGGCTTCGCCCGGCTCTTCTCTTCCGCTTGCGGCGCTTTCACCACCGGGCGTTTGATCCCCTGGGTTTTCGGTTTCGCTTTTGCTTTTGGCTTCGCTTCCGAGGATGAGTTTTCAATAAGCTTAAACAGCTCAATCAGTTCATCGTCGGTCAGATCGCGCCACTCGCCCAGCGGAATGCCGGTGAGGCTGACGTTCATGATGCGCGTACGCTCCAGCTTCGTCACTTCATAACCGAAGTGCTCGCACATACGGCGGATCTGGCGGTTTAACCCCTGAACCAGGGTGATGCGGAACGCGAACGGCGCCTCTTTCCTGACCTTGCACTTTTTCGTGACCGTGCCGAGGATCGGTACACCCGCCCCCATCCCGCGAATGAATTCGTCGGTCACCGGCTTATTAACCGTTACGATGTACTCTTTCTCATGGTCGTTCCCGGCACGCAGGATTTTGTTCACCAGATCGCCGTGGTTGGTGAGGAAGATCAGCCCCTGAGAGTCTTTATCCAGGCGGCCAATCGGGAAGATACGGCTGCTGTGGTTGACGAAATCAACGATGTTGTCCCGCTCGCCATCTTCCGTGGTACTGACAATGCCAACCGGTTTATTCAGCGCGATAAAAATCAGGTCTTCTGCGTTACGCGGCTCAATAGCCTGACCATTCACTTTAACCACGTCGCCTGGGGCGACCTGATCGCCAATGGTGGCGCGTTTACCGTTGATAAACACGTTGCCCTGTTCGATGTAACGGTCAGCCTCGCGGCGCGAGCAGATCCCGCTCTCGCTAATATATTTATTTAATCGGGTGGATTGAGTTGGCAGCATAATTTCTCCTGTAGAGAGGCGAAATATACCTTAGGTTTGGGCTGGTAAAAAGATCAGCCAACGGTCACTGAGACGGGTTTCCCAAGTTTGCTGAGCATCATGACCAGGGTATCAAGAGTAAACTTGCTGGTTTTGAGATTCACAACATCGGATACACGGGGTCGTGAGACATTGAGCTTCTCCGCAACGTCGGCCTGGCGGAGGTTATGCTCGGCAATCCACGCAGAAATTTCCTGCATTAGCTGGCGCTTAATCAGTAAAAGCTGCTCGACCTCTCTCTGGGCATCTAACTGTAAATGTTTGGCTTCATTTTCTTCAAAGCCGAGTTCGGTAAAGACGTTTGCATCTGCAACGGTGATATGACGAATTTTACAATCTACTGCCTGACTCATTTTTCACTCCTCTGCCAATCTCTGTCATTGGCTTCCAGTCTGCCGCTTCTAATCCCGCCTGCAAACGGTGCAACTGATAGCCAGCTTCCCGTCGCACCGCTTCGGGAAAACTGAGTAGATCATCGAACGAGCTTCCTGCCCATGCTATCGGGCGGAGCGTCGGTTTTTCTGACAGCATAACACATCCCTGTATAAAATTTTATACACATCATCCGTGCAACGACATTAAACCAGGAAATGTGTTTATTCACGCTTCACCGTTCAGCTCTGCGAGGCGCTTTCCAGATTAATACTCATCCCGATCGTCATCCTCATCCGGCTGCTCCATCACGCTGTAGGCCACCGCGCAGAACAGGGAGTTAAGGCGTTTCATATCGCCCAGCAGCCCCAGGTGCAGGGAGCTGGTTTCGATGCTCTGCACGTTCTGCTGATGCAGTCGGTCAACGTGCGCATGGGAATAGCGGCGGTTGAGGATACGGAACCGGTGTTTATTACGGCGCAGACGGCGGGCGCTGGGCACGTCCCCGGAGAAAAAGACCGACATCGCCAGCTTCAGGTTGCTCAGGAGCTGATCGTGCAGCGCATCCAGCTCTTTGATGCCTTCAAGGGAGAACGCCCGGCGGGCCGCCAGCGATTTATCGGCGATTTCACTCCCCATGCGCTCGACGATATCGGAAGCCTGCTCAAGGTTGAGCGACATCTCGATGATCTCCGCCCAGCGACGGGACTCCTCTTCTGCCAGCTCATCTTTGGGCATCCGCGCCAGATAGAGCTTGATGGCGGTATAGAGCACGTTGATATCGTCGGCGAGTTTACGCAGATCTTTCTCTTCCCGCGGCTCGCCGTGCATCACCTTTTTCAGTCCTTCCAGCATCAACTCCATCGCATCACCCATGCGCAGCGTTTCACGGGCGGCATTAGCCAGCGCCAGCGCCGGCGTATCAAGGGCGGAGGAGTCCAGATGTTTTGGCTTAAGTCGCATATCCAGCTCAGGCTGATCGCGGATGATACGCTCACAGAAGCGCGCCATTGAGCTGGCAAAAGGGACCATCGCCACGCAGCGCACCAGGTTGTAGAAGACGTGGAAGTAGATCACCATCTCCGATTCCGGCAGCGACAGGTTGTCCATCAGATCCGCCAGCGGGTTAACGAACGGCAGAATGATCAGGCTCCCCACCAGCTTAAACAGCAGGCTGCCGAGCGCCACGCGACGGGCTGCCGCGTTGGCGGCGCTGTTATTGAGCATCGCCAGCAGGCCGGAGCCGAGGTTCGCGCCAATCACCAGACAGAGGGCTACCGGGAAGGAGATAATCCCCGCCGCCGTCAGCGTCGCAGTTAACAGCACCGCCGCCAGGCTGGAGTAACTGATCAGGGCAAATACCGCCCCAATCAACGCATCCAGCATGATGTCGCCGGTCAGCGAGGCGAAAATCACCTGGACACCGCTCGCCTGCGTAATGGGGGTGACGGCCTGGACGATCAGCTCCAGCGCCAGCAGAATCAGCCCCAGGCCGATCCCGACACGCCCCAGCTGTCCGGCCCGGGTCTGTTTCCGGCCAAGGAAAAATATCACGCCGATGAAGATCAGCAGCGGCGACAGCCAGGAGAGATCGAAGGTTAATACGCGCGCCATCAGCGCGGTCCCGACATCGGCGCCGAGAACAATCACCAGCGCAGGCGTCAGCGCCACCAGATCCTGAGCCACAAAGGAGGTGACCAGCATGGTGGTGGCATTACTGCTTTGCACCAGCGCGGTTACGCCAATGCCTGCACAGAACGCGAGCGGTTTTTTCTCAACGCTGCGGCTAAGAACGGTACGTAAACGGGCGCCAAAAACGCGCATCACGCCGGTACGGACAATATGCGTCCCCCAGACCAGCAACGCCACGGCAGAGAGCAGATGGAGCAAAGTCAGCACGGATACAGGTTCTCCTTTTCGTCATACGTTTTCCTGAGGTTCGTTACGCGCGGTATGGCCGGATGGCGGCTACGCCTTATCCGGCCTGAGTTGTGGCACGGATCGCTGAACCTTCTTCCAGTATAAGGGCTTAAATGTAATAAAGAGACAGGGCACCCATTGGGTGCCCTGTTTGTTGTAAGGAAACGTGACGTGAGCCGGGCCCTGACCGGTAGAGCCAGGTCAGTCTGCGTCGTAGCCTAAGTTCGGCGCTAACCAGCGCTCCGCTTCTGCCACGCTCATTCCTTTGCGCAGAGCGTAATCTTCGATCTGATCGCGCTGCAGCTGCGCGACGGCGAAGTATTTGCTGTCAGGATGGCTGAAATACCAGCCGGAAACCGACGCCCCTGGCCACATGGCAAAGGACTCGGTTAGCTTCATGCCGGTGTGGGCCTCGACATCCAGAAGCTGCCAGATGGTGCCTTTCTCGGTATGCTCCGGGCAGGCCGGGTAGCCCGGCGCCGGACGAATGCCCTGGTAGTTCTCGCGGATCAGCTCCTCATTGCTGAGGTTCTCGGTGGCCGCGTAGCCCCAGTGTACCTTACGCACCCGCTCGTGCAGATATTCAGCAAAGGCCTCTGCCAGACGGTCGGCAATCGCCTTGATCATGATTTTATTGTAATCATCATGCTGCGCTTCGAAGGCCTCCGCCAGTGCGTCCTCCTCCAGCCCGCCAGTTACGGCAAAGGCGCCGATGTAGTCGGCTTTACCGCTCAGCTTCGGCGCGACAAAATCGGCCAGACAGTAGTTAGCAAAACCGATCTTCTCCGTCTGCTGACGCAGATGGTGGCTGACCGCCAGCACGTGGGTGCGGGTTTCATCCCGGTAGATTTCGATGTCATCCCCCACGCGGTTGGCCGGGAACAGCCCCACCACGCCGCGCGGGTTGAGGGTCTTCTCCTCACTGAGTTTATCGAGCAGATCGTTGGCATCCTTGAACAGGCGCTGCGCCTCTTCACCCACCACTTCATCTTCCAGAATGCGCGGGTACTTCCCGGCCAGGGACCAGGTCATAAAGAACGGCGTCCAGTCGATGTAGTTACGCAGGGTTTCGATGCTGGCGGTAACCGTCTGTACACCCAGGCGATGGGCAACCGGCGGCGTATAGCTCGACCAGTCAAAGGCCAGATCGTTATCGCGCGCCGCAGCCAGCGTCACCGGCGGGGTGCGCGGCTTTTTGCGCCCGTGCTGAATGCGCACGGTTTCATACTCTTTGCGGGTTCTGGCAACAAAGTCATCGCGCTGGGTTTCGGACAGCAGCGCTGAGACCACGCCAACCGTGCGCGAGGCGTTCTGCACGTATACCGTCGGCCCGCTGTAGTTCTGCTCGATCTTCACCGCCGTGTGCGCTTTCGAGGTGGTTGCGCCGCCGATCAGCAGCGGCAGGGTAAAGCCCTGGCGCTCCATCTCTTTCGCCACGTTAACCATCTCATCCAGCGACGGGGTGATAAGCCCGGACAGGCCAATCAGGTCGGCATTCACTTCGCGCGCGGTTTTGAGGATTTTCTCCGCCGGCACCATCACGCCAAGATCGATAATCTCGTAGTTATTACACTGCAGCACCACGCCGACGATGTTTTTGCCGATGTCGTGCACGTCGCCCTTCACGGTGGCGATCACCATTTTACCGTTACTGGAGCCCTTCTCTTTGCTGGCTTCAATGTAAGGTTCCAGATAGGCCACCGCCTGCTTCATCACGCGGGCGGATTTCACCACCTGCGGCAGGAACATTTTGCCTTCGCCGAACAGGTCGCCGACCACGTTCATGCCGTCCATCAACGGCCCTTCGATCACTTCGATCGGCCGCGCGGCCTGCTGGCGAGCCTCTTCGGTATCCAGTTCGATAAACTCGGTGATGCCTTTTACCAGTGAGTATTCCAGGCGTTTTTTCACGTCCCAGGCGCGCCACTCCGCCTGCTGAACGTTTGCCGCCTCATCGGATTTGCTGCCGCGGTATTTTTCAGCCAGCTCCAGCATGCGCTCGGTGGCATCGTCGCGGCGGTTCAGGATCACGTCTTCCACCGCATCGCGCAGCTCCGCTGGCAGGTCGTCGTAAATGGCCAGCTGACCGGCATTGACGATCCCCATATCCATCCCGTTACGAATGGCGTAGTAGAGGAACACCGCGTGGATCGCCTCGCGCACCGGGTCGTTGCCGCGGAACGAGAACGAGACGTTGGAGACACCGCCGGAAATCAGCGCGTGCGGCAGCTCGCGTTTGATGTCTTCACAGGCGCCGATAAAGTCCTGGGCGTAGTTGTTGTGCTCTTCGATGCCGGTTGCGACGGCAAAGATGTTCGGGTCAAAGATAATGTCTTCCGGCGGGAAACCGACCTCTTCGGTCAAAATCTGGTACGCGCGGCGGCAAATCTCTATTTTGCGCTCACGGGTATCCGCCTGGCCGACTTCGTCAAAGGCCATGACCACCACGGCGGCACCGTAGCGGCGCACCATCTTCGCGTGATGGATGAAAGGCTCGACCCCCTCTTTCATTGAAATGGAGTTAACGATGCCTTTGCCCTGAATGCACTTCAGCCCTTTTTCGATCACCTCCCACTTCGAGGAGTCGATCATAATCGGCACGCGGGCAATGTCCGGCTCACCGGCAATCAGGTTGAGGAAACGCACCATCGCCGCTTCGGCGTCGAGCATCCCCTCGTCCATGTTGATATCAATGATCTGTGCCCCGCTCTCAACCTGCTGGCGGGCAACGTCCAGCGCTTCGCTGTACTTCTCTTCTTTGATCAGGCGTTTGAACTTCGCGGAGCCGGTCACGTTGGTACGTTCACCGACGTTCACAAACAGGCTGTCATCGCCAATGTTCAGCGGCTCAAGACCGGCCAGTCGGCAGGCCACCGGCAGTTCGGGCAACTTACGGGGCGCAAGGCCCGCCACCGCATTGCTCATGGCAGCGATGTGCTCCGGCGTGGTGCCGCAGCAGCCGCCGACGATGTTCAGGAACCCGGATTCGGCCCACTCGCGGATCTGCGCCGCCATGGTAGCAGCGTCGAGATCGTACTCACCAAAGGCGTTTGGCAGGCCGGCGTTCGGGTGAGCGGTGACGTAGCATTCGGCGATACGCGACAGCTCCTGCACGTACTGGCGCAGTTCATCCGGCCCCAGGGCACAGTTCAGGCCAAAGCTCAGGGCATCGGCGTGGCGCAGGGAGTTATAAAATGCTTCGGTCGTCTGGCCGGATAGCGTACGGCCAGAGGCATCGGTGATGGTGCCGGAAATCATGATCGGCAGATCGACGCCCAGGGCTTCGAACTCCTCTTTCACCGCATAAATGGCGGCTTTGGCGTTGAGGGTATCGAAGACCGTTTCAATCATGATCAGATCGACCCCGCCTTCCACCAGCGCTTTGGTGGACTCGCGGTACGCCTCCACCAGATGGTCAAAGGTGATATTTCGGAAAGCCGGATCGTTTACGTCCGGTGAGATAGAGGCGGTGCGGTTGGTCGGGCCGAGTACGCCCGCCACATAGCGTGGTTTCTCCGGCGTGCGGGCCGTCCACTCATCGGCACAGGCACGCGCCAGTTTGGCCGCCTCGTAGTTGATCTCCGCCGACAGGGATTCCATTTCGTAATCCGCCATGGCGATAGTTGTCGAGTTAAAGGTATTGGTTTCAACGATATCCGCGCCCGCCTCGAAGTAGGCGTAATGAATGGCGGCGATAATCTCTGGCTTGCTGAGCACCAGCAGGTCATTGTTACCTTTCAGATCGCAGGGCCAGTCGGCGAAGCGGTCGCCGCGAAAGTCGTCTTCACTCAGACGATAGCTCTGGATCATGGTGCCCATACCGCCATCCAGTACCAGAATGCGTTCATTTAACTGCGCACGCAGTTGATCTACTTTGCTGCTCACACTTGCTCCCGACAACGCTCAACCAGGCCAAAAGGCCAGCAGCCCATACTGGCATAAACTTGCATAGGGGAAAAGTCACACCAGGGTAACATGAGACATGTTCACCATAACTCCTCCGATCAGTGAGGATAGCGGTTGCAAAACACCCAAATAAAACGAAAATGATTTCCACGATACAGAAAAAAGGAGCCCGCCATGGTCGCCACCGTTCCCGCTAAACGCGGCAGAAAGCCCGCCGCCGCGACCGCCCAGGCGGGCGGTCAAGTTCAGTCCCTGACCCGGGGATTAAAGCTCCTTGAATGGATAGCCGAGTCGCACAGCAGCGTGGCGCTGACGGAACTGGCCCAGCAGGCAGGCCTGCCGAACTCCACCACCCACCGTCTGCTGACCACCATGCAGCAGCTGGGCTTTGTCCGTCAGGTTGGCGAGCTGGGGCACTGGTCCGTGGGTGCCCACGCGTTTATTGTCGGCAGCAGCTTTTTACAGAGCCGTAATCTTCTCGCTATTGTCCACCCGATCCTGCGTAAGCTGATGGAGGACTCCGGCGAGACGGTTAACCTGGCGGTGCTTGACCAGAGCGATCACCAGGCGATTATTATCGACCAGGTCCAGTGCACCCAGCTGATGCGCATGTCTGCCCCGATTGGCGGCAAGCTGCCGATGCACGCTTCCGGCGCGGGGAAAGCGTTCCTGTCCCAGCTCAGCGAAGAACAGGTCACGGGTCTGCTGCACCGCAAAGGCTTACACGCCTACACCCACGCGACGCTGGTTTCTCCGGTTCATCTGAAAGAGGATTTGGCCCTGACGCGCAAGCGCGGCTACTCCTTCGATGACGAAGAGCATGCCCTCGGCCTGCGCTGTATTGCCGCCTGCATTTTTGACGAGCACCGCGAGCCGTTCGCCGCCATCTCTATTTCAGGCCCTATCTCGCGGATGACCGATGACCGGGTAACCGAGCTGGGCGCGCTGGTGATCAAGGCGGCGAAAGAGGTGACGCTGGCGTATGGTGGGGTTCGTTAAGTTCAGGTGCAGCCTGATGCCCTCACCCTGGCCCTCTCCCACAGGGAGAGGGTACAAACACTAAAAACGGCAACCTGAAGGTTGCCGTTTTGCTTTTACCACCGCACGCTAAACCGCTGCTTACGCCGGTAAGCGTAAACATCTTCCACATGGCCGTTCTTAATCCGCGTCTGCAGGCCACGCCAGTAATCGGCGCGAAACAGATCGGCATGCATCTCTTCAAACAGCTTTCCGATGCGTGGGTCAGCGCATAGCCAGTGGCGAAACTCCTCCGGGAAGACATCCCCCGGAGAGACGCTGTACCACGGCTCGCTGGCGAGCTCATCTTCCGGATAACGCGGCGGTGGGATCTCGCGGAAATTCACCTCCGTCATGTAGCAGATCTCGTCGTAATCGTAGAACACGACCCGCCCGTGCCGGGTGACGCCGAAGTTCTTGAACAGCATGTCCCCCGGGAAGATATTGGCCGCCGCCAGCTGACGGATGGCGTTACCATACTCTTCAATTGCATCGTGCAGCGCCTGTCCCTCTGACTGCTCCAGCCAGATGTTGAGGGGCACCATCCGGCGTTCGATGTAGAGATGGCTGATAATAATTTTGTCCCCCAGATCGCTGATTTTTTCTGGCGCTTCCTGAAGCAACAGCGCCATCAGCTCCGGCGCGATCTGCCGCTTATCGAGCACAAAGTTTTCAAATTCCTGGGTATCCGCCATCCGCCCGACGCGATCGTGCTCCTTAACCAGCTGATAGCAGGCGCGCACGTGGGCGGCAGACATCTCTTTCTGCGGGGCGAATTTATCCTTAATCACCTTAAAGACCCGGTCAAAGCCCGGCAGGGTAAAGACCAGCATCACCATGCCGCGAATGCCCGGCGCCTCGATAAACTGCTCATCCGCCTGGGTGATATAGTGCAGGTATTCCCGATAGCTCTCGGTTTTGGCGTGTTTCTGACAGCCTATCGCCATGTAAAGCTCGGCGGTGGTTTTACCGGGCAGGATCTCGCGAAGCCACCCCACCAGCGCGCCTGGCAGGGGGGCATACACCATAAAATAGGAGCGGGCGAAGCCGAATACAATGCTGGCCTCGGCGCTGGTGGTCAGGCAGGTATCCACCACCAGCTCCCCTTCATCGCTGCGGTGAATGGGCAGTAAAAACGGCAGCGTGGCGTCCGGGGTCATCAGTTTCCCTACCAGCCAGGCGGCTTTGTTGCGGTAGAACAGTTCGTTCGCCACCTGCAGATGGCAATTTTGCAGTATCTCTGCACCGAGCGTTTCGGTCAGATGGGCGATGATATACCCGACATCACGCGGGCGGTTTTGCCACGGCAAACGCAGGGGCAGATCGGCGAGCACTTTGGTTAACAACGCTTCCCAGCCCTGTTCGGGGTAGAAGTCTTTCGCCAGCGGACGCGGCAGGGTACGAAAACGTTGCCCGGGCTGAGAGCTGAAGATAAAGAGCCGCTCCGGGGAGAGCGAGCGGTGGTCAAACAGCCGACAGTAGACCGAGTTGAAAAAGCTTTCCGCAATCTCATAGCGCGGATAATCCGGCAGCAGTTGGGTGTAGTGAGTTTTCACCCGCAGCAAAAAAGCGGCATCAATAGTGATACTCCCGGTAATGCAGCGCAGTTGCTCCACCACCAGGCCCACATGGTGATCGTAGAGGTGAATACGCTGTTTCATTGCCTGCTGCACGGCGTGCCAGTCAGCCTGTTCAAAGCGCTGCTGCGCCCCGCCCGTCACCTCCAGAAAACGGCCATACTGGGCATCGAAGCCCTGCAGGATGGTTTGGGCAATCAGTAATTCCAGACCACGCGACATAAAGCCCCTCACCCTGACCCTCTCCCCTAAGGGAAGAGGGGAAAAAGATTAAAACTGCGCTTCTTCGGTCGACCCGGTCAGGGCCGTCACAGAGGAGGCGCCGCCCTGAATGATGGTGGTCACTCTGTCGAAGTAGCCTGTTCCTACCTCCTGCTGGTGCGAGGCGAAGGTATAGCCCTTCTGGCTTGCCGCGAACTCCGGCTGCTGGACCTTCTCGACGTAGTGCTTCATGCCCTCGCCCTGGGCGTAGGCGTGCGCCAGGTCGAACATGTTGAACCACATGCTGTGAATGCCCGCCAGGGTGATGAACTGGTATTTGTAACCCATGTCCGACAGCGCCTGCTGGAAGCTGGCGATAGTTTTATCATCCAGATTTTTCTGCCAGTTGAAGGACGGCGAGCAGTTGTAGGCCAGCAGTTTGCACGGGTATTTGGCATGGATGGCATCTGCAAAGCGTTTCGCCAGCGCCAGATCCGGGGTGGAGGTTTCACACCACACCAGGTCAGCGTATGGCGCGTAGGCCAGGCCGCGGCTGATGGCCTGCTCAATGCCGGCATGGGTGCGGTAGAACCCTTCGCTGGTGCGCTCGCCGGTAATGAACGGGCTGTCGTAGGGGTCGCAATCGGAGGTGATCAGGTCCGCGGCATCGGCATCGGTACGGGCAATCACCAGCGTCGGGACACCCATAACGTCAGCGGCCAGACGGGCAGCCACCAGTTTCTGGATCGCTTCCTGCGTCGGCACCAGCACTTTGCCGCCCATGTGCCCGCACTTCTTCACGGAGGCCAGCTGATCTTCGAAGTGTACGGCCGCTGCACCGGCTTCAATCATCGATTTCATCAGCTCAAAGGCGTTCAGCACTCCGCCAAAGCCCGCTTCGGCGTCGGCCACAATCGGCAGGAAGTAGTCCACAAAGCGTGGATCCTGCGGCTCAATGCCGGACGCCCACTGGATCTGATCCGCACGGCGGAAGGTGTTGTTGATGCGCTCCACCACGGCCGGGACGGAGTTCGCGGGATAGAGCGACTGGTCCGGATACATGCTGGAAGCCAGGTTAGCATCTGCCGCCACCTGCCAGCCCGATAAATAGATCGCTTCGATGCCCGCTTTCGCCTGCTGCAACGCTTGCCCGCCCGTCAGCGCGCCGAGGCTGTTGATGTAGCCTTTTTTCGATTCGCCGTGCAGCAGACGCCACATTTTGGCGGCGCCCAGCTGCGCCAGGGTGCATTCAGGATTAACTGAACCGCGTAATTTCACCACGTCCTCGGCGCTATAAGGGCGTTCAATGCCTTCCCAGCGCGGTTGAGTCCACTCGTTTTGTAATGCTTCGATTTGTTGGGTACGGGTTTTCATGTGCAGATGCTCCATATTGTTATGTGGTGAAATCAGGCCAGCAGGCGATAGCCAGGCAGCGTCAGGAAGTCGATTAAGTCATCTGAGGTGGTGATCTGCTCCATCAGGCGCGCGGCGGCGTCGAAGCGGCCGCTGCTGAAGCGGTGCTCGCCCAGCTCTTCCTGAATGTTCAGCATCTCTTCTGACAGCATCTGGCGGAACAGGGCTTTGGTCACCGGTTTGCCGTTACTGAGCGTTTTCTGATGATGGATCCACTGCCAGATAGAGGTACGGGAAATCTCGGCGGTGGCGGCATCTTCCATCAGGCCGTAAATCGGTACACAGCCATTACCTGAGATCCAGGCTTCGATGTACTGCACGGCTACGCGAATATTGGCCCGCATCCCCTCTTCGGTGCGTTCCCCCTCACAGGGCTCCAGGAGCTGTGCAGCAGTGACGGGAGCGTCATCTTCGCGGGTCACGTGCAGCTGGTTCTTGTTATCACCCAGGATGTGGTTGAACACCTCCATGGCGGTATCTGCCAGCCCGGGGTGTGCCACCCATGTACCGTCATGGCCGTTACTGGCCTCCAGTTCTTTATCGGCCTTTACTTTATTCAGCACCTGAGCGTTACGTTCGCTGTCTTTGCTGGGAATAAACGCCGCCATCCCACCCATCGCAAAGGCGCCGCGTTTGTGGCAGGTTTTGATCAGCAGACGCGAGTAGGCACTCAGGAAAGACTTATCCATCGTCACCACCTGACGATCCGGCAGGACGCGATCCGGGTGGTTTTTCAGGGTCTTGATATAGCTGAAGATGTAATCCCAGCGGCCGCAGTTCAGGCCAACAATATGGTCACGCAGGGCATGCAAAATTTCGTCCATCTGGAAAACCGCCGGCAAGGTTTCAATCAGCAGCGTGGCCTTAATGGTGCCGCGCGGCAGTTCAAAACGATCCTCGGTATAACTGAATACCTCACTCCACCATGCCGCCTCCTGCCAGGACTGCGTTTTTGGCAGATAGAAGTAAGGCCCGCTGCCTTTTGCCAGCAGATTTTTATGGTTATGGAAAAAGTACAGTGCAAAGTCGAACAGGCTCCCGGGGATCGCCTCATTGTTCCAGACGACGTGCTTTTCCGGTAAATGCAGGCCGCGGACGCGGCAAACCAGTACCGCCGGGTTAGGTTTAAGCTGATAAATTTTCCCGGCTTCATTGGTGTGGCTGATGGTGCCGTCAACCGCATCACGCAGGTTGATCTGGCCTTCAATCACTTTGTTCCAGTCTGGCGCCAGCGAATCCTCAAAGTCCGCCATAAAGACCTTCACATTAGCATTCAGCGCATTGATCACCATTTTGCGCTCTACCGGGCCGGTGATCTCGACGCGTCGGTCCTGCAGATCCTGCGGAATACCGCGGATCGCCCAGTTTCCTTCACGAATGGAAGCGGTTTCCGAAATAAAGCCAGGCAGCTTTCCGTTATCAATGTCCTGCTGCTGCTGGATACGTGCCGCCATTAATTTATTACGTTTTGGCGTGAAGCGGGTTACCAGCTCGGTAAGAAACTCAACGGCATCGGCGGTCAGTACCTGCTTCTCCTTGTCGCCAAAGGGTTGAGTAAAGGCCAGCTCCTCGATGATGGTTGCCTGTTGATTCATTCCACTGCTCCTCGTCGTTGATCCGAATTCATTCCCCCACGCGAACGAAAAGATCGTTGTGTAGTTTTCGTTCAGCAGAATTAAGATTATCCAGTCTCACATTAAAATCAAAAACTATTTCCATTTTTAATTAAAATAGAAAGTAAGCACTTGATATTAATGAAATTAAAAATATCTTTTCGAGCGGGGTGAATTTCGGAAATAAAAAAGGCACCCGAAGGTGCCTTAACTGGAGTGCTGAAACGCTACAGGATGAGGATCCCCAGAGGATTAATCCAGCGTCGGATTCATGTGGCGCAGATCGTATGGCGTGATCTGGTAGACGTAGTAGTTGAGCCAGTTAGTAAACAGCAGGTTGCCATGACTGCGCCAGGTCGCACGTGGTTTATTCTGCGGATCGTTTTGCGGGAAGTAGTTGTACGGAACGTCCGGATTTAAACCCGCTTCTTCATCACGGAAATATTCGCTCGCCAGGGTATCGGGATCGTATTCCGGGTGGCCGGTGACGAAAGCGATGCGCTTGTCTTTGCTGGCAAACAGATAGGCATCGCCCTCTTCCGTTTCCGCCAGAATCTCGAGATCGGTGTAATCACGAATCAATGCCGCCGGGAAATCGGCATAGCGCGAGTGAGGGGCAAGGAAGGAGTCATCAAAGCCCCGCGTCAGCAGCGCATGAGGATGCAAAATATGGTGCTCATAAACGCCAGAGAGCTTTTCAGTGCGGGTTTGCTTAGGGATGCCGTAAAGAATGTTGAGTGCCGCCTGGACCGCCCAACAGACGAACAGCGTGGAGGTGACATGATCCTTGGCCCACTCCAGCACCTGCTTGATCTGCGGCCAGTAGGCCACGTCGTTGAATTCCACCAGACCAAGCGGCGCACCGGTAACGATCAGGCCATCGAAGTTCTCATTACGGATGTCTTCAAAGTTACAGTAGAAGTTATTGAGATGCTCTGAAGGCGTATTGCGGGACTCGCGCGCATCAATACGCAGGAGTTGAATATCGACCTGCAACGGGGAGTTAGAGAGCAAGCGGAGAAACTGATTTTCCGTCTCGATTTTCTTTGGCATCAGGTTAAGGATAAGCACCTTCAGGGGACGAATTTCCTGACCTGTAGCGCGCGAAGCCGTCATCACAAAGACGTTTTCTTCACGCAAGAAATTGACGGCTGGTAGCTCGTCCTGCACCCGAATCGGCATAACCTTATATCCTCACAGCATACGTATAAACGTTTAGACATCCAGATAGCTGACAATAACCAGGAATTGCGCAAATGTCGAGTCCGCAGGCAATAGGTGAGAAAGTTTCAAGGAGGGAACAGGCAGGCCGGGAAAGGCATAAACGCAAAAAGCCCGTCCTTGCGGACGGGCTCTCGGCTTTAATTGATGCCTGGCAGTTCCCTACTCTCGCATGGGGAGACCCCACACTACCATCGGCGCTACGGCGTTTCACTTCTGAGTTCGGCATGGGGTCAGGTGGGACCACCGCGCTACAGCCGCCAGGCAAATTCTGTTATCTGTATCAGGCTGAAAATCGTCTCAAATCCACACCGAAACAGCTTCGGCGTTGTAAGGTTAAGCCTCACGGTTCATTAGTACCGGTTAGCTCAACGCATCGCTGCGCTTACACACCCGGCCTATCAACGTCGTCGTCTTCAACGTTCCTTCAGGACCCTTAAAGGGTCAGGGAGAACTCATCTCGGGGCAAGTTTCGTGCTTAGATGCTTTCAGCACTTATCTCTTCCGCATTTAGCTACCGGGCAGTGCCATTGGCATGACAACCCGAACACCAGTGATGCGTCCACTCCGGTCCTCTCGTACTAGGAGCAGCCCCCCTCAATTCTCCAGCGCCCACGGCAGATAGGGACCGAACTGTCTCACGACGTTCTAAACCCAGCTCGCGTACCACTTTAAATGGCGAACAGCCATACCCTTGGGACCTACTTCAGCCCCAGGATGTGATGAGCCGACATCGAGGTGCCAAACACCGCCGTCGATATGAACTCTTGGGCGGTATCAGCCTGTTATCCCCGGAGTACCTTTTATCCGTTGAGCGATGGCCCTTCCATACAGAACCACCGGATCACTATGACCTGCTTTCGCACCTGCTCGAGCCGTCACTCTCGCAGTCAAGCTAGCTTATGCCATTGCACTAACCTCCTGATGTCCGACCAGGATTAGCTAACCTTCGTGCTCCTCCGTTACTCTTTAGGAGGAGACCGCCCCAGTCAAACTACCCACCAGACACTGTCCGCAACCCGGATTACGGGTCTACGTTAGAACACCAGCCATTAAAGGGTGGTATTTCAAGGATGGCTCCACGCAGACTGGCGTCCACGCTTCAAAGCCTCCCACCTATCCTACACATCAAGGACCAGTGTTCAGTGTCAAGCTATAGTAAAGGTTCACGGGGTCTTTCCGTCTTGCCGCGGGTACACTGCATCTTCACAGCGATTTCAATTTCACTGAGTCTCGGGTGGAGACAGCCTGGCCATCATTACGCCATTCGTGCAGGTCGGAACTTACCCGACAAGGAATTTCGCTACCTTAGGACCGTTATAGTTACGGCCGCCGTTTACCGGGGCTTCGATCAAGAGCTTCGCGTTGCCGCTAACCCCATCAATTAACCTTCCGGCACCGGGCAGGCGTCACACCGTATACGTCCACTTTCGTGTTTGCACAGTGCTGTGTTTTTAATAAACAGTTGCAGCCAGCTGGTATCTTCGACTGATTTCAGCTCCACCCGCAGGGGCTTCACCTACATATCAGCGTGCCTTCTCCCGAAGTTACGGCACCATTTTGCCTAGTTCCTTCACCCGAGTTCTCTCAAGCGCCTTGGTATTCTCTACCTGACCACCTGTGTCGGTTTGGGGTACGATTCGTTGTTACCTGATGCTTAGAGGCTTTTCCTGGAAGCAGGGCATTTGTTACTTCAGCACCGTAGTGCCTCGTCATCACACCTCAGCGTTAAAAAGGTACCGGATTTACCTGGAACCTCCGCCTACATGCTTAAACCGGGACAACCGTCGCCCGGCCAACATAGCCTTCTCCGTCCCCCCTTCGCAGTAACACCGAGTACAGGAATATTAACCTGTTTCCCATCGACTACGCCTTTCGGCCTCGCCTTAGGGGTCGACTCACCCTGCCCCGATTAACGTTGGACAGGAACCCTTGGTCTTCCGGCGAGCGGGCTTTTCACCCGCTTTATCGTTACTTATGTCAGCATTCGCACTTCTGATACCTCCAGCAAACCTCACAGTTCACCTTCAACGGCTTACAGAACGCTCCCCTACCCAACAACACATAGTGTCGCTGCCGCAGCTTCGGTGCATGGTTTAGCCCCGTTACATCTTCCGCGCAGGCCGACTCGACCAGTGAGCTATTACGCTTTCTTTAAATGATGGCTGCTTCTAAGCCAACATCCTGGCTGTCTGTGCCTTCCCACATCGTTTCCCACTTAACCATGACTTTGGGACCTTAGCTGGCGGTCTGGGTTGTTTCCCTCTTCACGACGGACGTTAGCACCCGCCGTGTGTCTCCCGTGATAACATTCTCCGGTATTCGCAGTTTGCATCGGGTTGGTAAGCCGGGATGGCCCCCTAGCCGAAACAGTGCTCTACCCCCGGAGATGAGTTCACGAGGCGCTACCTAAATAGCTTTCGGGGAGAACCAGCTATCTCCCGGTTTGATTGGCCTTTCACCCCCAGCCACAAGTCATCCGCTAATTTTTCAACATTAGTCGGTTCGGTCCTCCAGTTAGTGTTACCCAACCTTCAACCTGCCCATGGCTAGATCACCGGGTTTCGGGTCTATACCCTGCAACTTAACGCCCAGTTAAGACTCGGTTTCCCTTCGGCTCCCCTATACGGTTAACCTTGCTACAGAATATAAGTCGCTGACCCATTATACAAAAGGTACGCAGTCACACCACGAAGGTGCTCCCACTGCTTGTACGTACACGGTTTCAGGTTCTTTTTCACTCCCCTCGCCGGGGTTCTTTTCGCCTTTCCCTCACGGTACTGGTTCACTATCGGTCAGTCAGGAGTATTTAGCCTTGGAGGATGGTCCCCCCATATTCAGACAGGATACCACGTGTCCCGCCCTACTCTTCGAGTTCACAGCAAGTGTGCTTTCATGTACGGGACTATCACCCTGTACCGTCGGACTTTCCAGACCGTTCCACTAACACACAAGCTGATTCAGACTCCGGGCTGCTCCCCGTTCGCTCGCCGCTACTGGGGGAATCTCGGTTGATTTCTTTTCCTCGGGGTACTTAGATGTTTCAGTTCCCCCGGTTCGCCTCGTTAACCTATGTATTCAGTTAACGATAGTGCAACGGATTGCACTGGGTTTCCCCATTCGGACATCGCCGGGTCAAAGGTTCATATCACCTCGCCGGCGCTTTTCGCAGATTAGCACGTCCTTCATCGCCTCTGACTGCCAGGGCATCCACCGTGTACGCTTAGTCGCTTAACCTCACAACCCGAAGATGTCTCTTTCGATTCATCGTCGTGATTGTGAAAATTTGAGAGACTCGAACACACCTGATTCTGTTCCTGTTTACGGAGAACAGACACGGTGTGTCGTTTCAATTTTCAGCTTGATCCAGATTTTTAAAGAGCAAATATCTCAAACGTGACTCGTAAGCCAGTTTTGAGATACTGATTGGTTGTGCCTTTCACTCACACCCAGCAAGTGGCGTCCCCTAGGGGATTCGAACCCCTGTTGCCGCCGTGAAAGGGCGGAGTCCTAACCGCTAGACGAAGGGGACACGGAGTGTCACGACTTCGCAGCCGTCTTGCTTCTTTACGTTCATCAGACAATCTGTGTGAGCACTGCAAAGGCAGGTTCTTTAAGGTAAGGAGGTGATCCAACCGCAGGTTCCCCTACGGTTACCTTGTTACGACTTCACCCCAGTCATGAATCACAAAGTGGTAAGCGCCCTCCCGAAGGTTAAGCTACCTACTTCTTTTGCAACCCACTCCCATGGTGTGACGGGCGGTGT
Source organism: Leclercia adecarboxylata (assembly GCF_023639785.1). NCBI lineage: Bacteria > Pseudomonadati > Pseudomonadota > Gammaproteobacteria > Enterobacterales > Enterobacteriaceae > Leclercia > Leclercia adecarboxylata. The sequence continues at coordinate 224,873 of NZ_CP098325.1, read as the reverse complement.
GTACAAGGCCCGGGAACGTATTCACCGTAGCATTCTGATCTACGATTACTAGCGATTCCGACTTCATGGAGTCGAGTTGCAGACTCCAATCCGGACTACGACGCACTTTATGAGGTCCGCTTGCTCTCGCGAGGTCGCTTCTCTTTGTATGCGCCATTGTAGCACGTGTGTAGCCCTACTCGTAAGGGCCATGATGACTTGACGTCATCCCCACCTTCCTCCAGTTTATCACTGGCAGTCTCCTTTGAGTTCCCGGCCTAACCGCTGGCAACAAAGGATAAGGGTTGCGCTCGTTGCGGGACTTAACCCAACATTTCACAACACGAGCTGACGACAGCCATGCAGCACCTGTCTCAGAGTTCCCGAAGGCACCAATCCATCTCTGGAAAGTTCTCTGGATGTCAAGAGTAGGTAAGGTTCTTCGCGTTGCATCGAATTAAACCACATGCTCCACCGCTTGTGCGGGCCCCCGTCAATTCATTTGAGTTTTAACCTTGCGGCCGTACTCCCCAGGCGGTCGACTTAACGCGTTAGCTCCGGAAGCCACGCCTCAAGGGCACAGCCTCCAAGTCGACATCGTTTACGGCGTGGACTACCAGGGTATCTAATCCTGTTTGCTCCCCACGCTTTCGCACCTGAGCGTCAGTCTTTGTCCAGGGGGCCGCCTTCGCCACCGGTATTCCTCCAGATCTCTACGCATTTCACCGCTACACCTGGAATTCTACCCCCCTCTACAAGACTCTAGCCTGCCAGTTTCGAATGCAGTTCCCAGGTTGAGCCCGGGGATTTCACATCCGACTTGACAGACCGCCTGCGTGCGCTTTACGCCCAGTAATTCCGATTAACGCTTGCACCCTCCGTATTACCGCGGCTGCTGGCACGGAGTTAGCCGGTGCTTCTTCTGCGAGTAACGTCAATCACTGTGGTTATTAACCACAATGCCTTCCTCCTCGCTGAAAGTACTTTACAACCCGAAGGCCTTCTTCATACACGCGGCATGGCTGCATCAGGCTTGCGCCCATTGTGCAATATTCCCCACTGCTGCCTCCCGTAGGAGTCTGGACCGTGTCTCAGTTCCAGTGTGGCTGGTCATCCTCTCAGACCAGCTAGGGATCGTCGCCTAGGTGAGCCGTTACCCCACCTACTAGCTAATCCCATCTGGGCACATCTGATGGCAAGAGGCCCGAAGGTCCCCCTCTTTGGTCTTGCGACGTTATGCGGTATTAGCTACCGTTTCCAGTAGTTATCCCCCTCCATCAGGCAGTTTCCCAGACATTACTCACCCGTCCGCCACTCGTCACCCGAGAGCAAGCTCTCTGTGCTACCGTTCGACTTGCATGTGTTAGGCCTGCCGCCAGCGTTCAATCTGAGCCATGATCAAACTCTTCAATTTAAGTTTGATGCTCGTGAATTAAACTTCGTAATGAATTACGTATGTTCACTCAGAGACTTGGTATTCATTTATTGTCCGAAGACATTAAGAATCCATGTCACTTTGAGTGCCCACACAGATTGTCTGATAAATTGTTAAAGAGCAGTGCAACGCGGCTTTCGCTCACCGTTGCGAGGTGGCGTATATTACGCTTTCCTCTTTCAGAGTCAAGCGATTATTTCACGCTTTTCTCTTCAACCGGCCCGGCTGTTTGTGTGAAGTGATTCACATCCGCCGTGTCGATGGAGGCGCATTATAGGGAGTTCTCCTGAGGCCGCAACCCTTAAATGACAGAAAAATGACTGACTGCTGCATTCCCCAGCAAAACCCCGCCTTATACCTGTTTACACACAGACTTATCCACAATGCTACGAAAAAGTGAAAATATGCGAGCGTTGCGCAAACGTTTTCGTTAAAATGCTCGCGCTTAATAAAGTGACCCCGCCAGGTGTGTTAGTTGAGTTTTTATGTGGAAAATTCACCTAACGCTCTCTGTAATCGTCAAATCCAGGGGATTTACCATGCAACAACGTCGTCCAGTCCGCCGCGCTCTGCTCAGTGTTTCTGATAAAGCCGGTATCGTCGAATTCGCTCAGGCACTTTCTGCACGTGGCGTAGAGCTGCTGTCCACTGGCGGTACTGCTCGCCTGTTGGCAGATAAAGGCCTGCCGGTAACCGAAGTGTCCGATTACACCGGTTTCCCGGAAATGATGGATGGACGCGTCAAAACCCTGCACCCGAAAGTTCACGGCGGCATTCTGGGCCGCCGCGGTCAGGACGACGGAATTATGGATCAACACGGGATCGCACCGATCGACATGGTCGTTGTTAACCTGTATCCGTTCGCCCAGACCGTAGCCCGTGAAGGCTGCTCTCTGGAAGATGCGGTAGAGAACATCGATATTGGCGGCCCAACCATGGTGCGCTCCGCGGCGAAGAACCATAAAGATGTCGCCATCGTAGTAAAGAGCAGTGACTACGAGGCCATCATTAAAGAGATGGATGCCAACGAAGGCTCACTGAATCTCGAGACCCGTTTCGACCTCGCCATTAAAGCCTTTGAACACACCGCCGCTTACGATAGCATGATCGCCAACTATTTCGGTAGCCTGGTACCTGCCTACCACGGCGAAAGCAAAGATCCTTCCGGCCGCTTCTCCCGCACCCTGAACCTGAACTTCATCAAGAAGCAGGATATGCGCTACGGTGAGAACAGCCACCAGCAGGCAGCCTTCTATATAGAAGAAGAGGTAAAAGAAGCCTCTGTTGCCACGGCACAGCAGGTGCAGGGCAAGGCGCTCTCCTATAACAACATCGCTGACACCGACGCGGCACTGGAGTGCGTGAAAGAGTTCAGCGAGCCTGCCTGCGTTATCGTTAAACATGCCAACCCATGCGGCGTGGCGGTAAGCACCTCTATTCTGGATGCTTACGATCGCGCTTATAAAACCGATCCTACCTCTGCGTTTGGCGGCATTATTGCCTTTAACCGCGAGCTGGATGCCGAAACCGCACAGGCAATCATCTCCCGCCAGTTTGTGGAAGTGATTATCGCTCCTTCTGCCACAGAAGAAGCCCTGAAAATCACCGCTGCAAAACAGAATGTGCGCGTTCTGGTTTGCGGTCAGTGGGCAGAACGTGTTCCGGGCCTGGACTTCAAGCGTGTGAACGGCGGCCTGTTGGTTCAGGATCGCGACCTGGGTATGGTGACAGAAGCCGACCTGCGCGTAGTCACTAAACGTCAGCCGAGCGAGCAGGAGCTGCGTGATGCGCTGTTCTGCTGGAAAGTGGCGAAGTTCGTGAAATCCAACGCCATCGTATATGCAAAAGAGAACATGACCATCGGCATAGGCGCAGGCCAGATGAGCCGCGTCTACTCCGCGAAAATCGCCGGTATTAAAGCGGGTGATGAAGGTCTGGAAGTGAAAGGGTCTGCCATGGCCTCTGACGCCTTCTTCCCGTTCCGTGACGGTATCGACGCTGCTGCAGCGGTGGGTATCACCTGTGTAATCCAGCCTGGCGGCTCTATCCGTGATGACGAAGTGATTGCCGCTGCCGATGAACACGGTATCGCGATGATCTTCACCGACATGCGTCATTTCCGCCATTAATTCCCGGAGCAGAGAATGAAAGTATTAGTGATTGGTAACGGCGGGCGTGAGCACGCCCTGGCGTGGAAAGCGGCGCAGTCTCCGCAGGTGAAAACCGTCTTTGTGGCACCGGGTAACGCCGGTACTGCTCTCGAGCCTGCCCTGCAGAACGTCGCTATCAGCGTGACCGATATTCCGGCGCTGCTGAGCTTTGCCCAGAATGAGAAAATCGACCTGACCATCGTCGGTCCGGAAGCTCCGCTGGTCATTGGCGTGGTTGACGCGTTCCGCGCAGCTGGCCTGACCATCTTCGGCCCGACCGAAGGTGCCGCACAGCTCGAAGGCTCAAAAGCCTTCACCAAAGATTTCCTCGCGCGCCACAACATTCCGACCGCGGAGTATCAGAACTTCACGGAAGTGGAGCCAGCGCTGGCCTACCTGCGCGAGAAAGGCGCCCCGATTGTGATTAAGGCCGATGGCCTGGCCGCCGGTAAAGGCGTGATCGTGGCAATGACGCTTGAAGAGGCCGAAGCCGCTGTCCAGGATATGCTGGCAGGGAATGCGTTTGGCGACGCGGGCCACCGTATCGTTATCGAAGAGTTCCTCGACGGCGAAGAGGCGAGCTTTATCGTCATGGTTGACGGCGAGCACGTGCTGCCGATGGCCACCAGCCAGGATCATAAGCGCGTTGGCGATGCCGATACCGGCCCGAATACTGGCGGCATGGGCGCATACTCCCCTGCTCCGGTGGTCACGGATGAAGTTCACCAGCGCACCATGGATCGCATCATCTGGCCAACCGTAAAAGGAATGGCTGCCGAGGGCAACACCTACACCGGCTTCCTGTACGCGGGCCTGATGATCGACAAGCAGGGCAACCCGAAAGTTATCGAGTTTAACTGCCGCTTTGGCGACCCAGAAACTCAGCCGATCATGCTGCGCATGAAGTCCGATCTGGTGGAGCTATGTCTGGCCGCCTGCGAAGGCAAGCTGGACCAGAAGACCTCCGAGTGGGACGAGCGCGCTTCTCTGGGCGTGGTGATTGCTGCGGGCGGTTATCCGGGCAACTACAACACCGGCGATCAAATCCACGGCCTGCCGCTGGAAGAAATCGAAGGAGCGAAGGTATTCCATGCGGGTACTACGCTGTCTGATGACGAACGGGTGCTGACTAACGGTGGACGCGTGCTGTGTGCTACGGCGCTGGGCAATACCGTCGCAGAAGCGCAGCAACGCGCCTATGCGCTGATGACGAATATTCACTGGAACGGTAGCTTCAGCCGTAACGATATTGGTTATCGTGCGATTGCCCGGGAGCAGGGGAAGTAATTTTTCTCCTCACCTTAACCCTCTCCTCACAGGGGAGAGGGACTTAAAAACTTTTCTCTGTCGGCTGCCAGGTACAGAAATCTTCGTTAGCCACCAGCAGCAGCTGTGACCCTTCAGGCGCTTCCAGCCACGCCACGCTCACTTCCATAGAGGAATGGCTCTGACGGCGTGCAATGTGTCCCGTTGCCCAACTATCGAGATCCGGCTTCAGGGTCTGGCCTTCGCACGTGGTAACCGTGCCGTCGGCATGCCAGCGCCCCTGATAAAGCACCACTCTTCCCTGTCTCAGCGCGTCGCTGGTCTGGCGAATTTGATTAGCCCGGTAGCGGTAAAGCTCGATTTGATCGGTAGAGAGCTGCTGTTTAAGACCACCGATTTCGCGCTGCATAAAGCTCAGCTCACCGTGGTCGTCAAAACGTACCCGCACGTGCTCGGGGACTTTGCTGTAGATGTTCACGTCGATATAAGCGAGCGTATCGCCCTGCCAGCGGTATTCACTGGTGGTGGTACTGCCGCTATGCCAGGGGCTAAAAGCGGAGAGGAGATGCACTTCGTCGTCTGAATCTTTGCGCCAGACGCGTACAGCGCCCTGATTGTCAGCGTAGCCGCTGGCGGTAAAGGGCGGCAGGGAGGAGTCATGACTACAGGCGGTCAGTACAAGCACGCCCGCCAGCGCCAGGACATGCCGCCAGACAGACAAAAGGGGCGAAACCGCCCCCTCGATAAAACTGTTCACTGCTACGCGGCTTACTTAACTGCGTCTTTCAGTGCTTTGCCAGAAACAAATGCTGGCACGTTAGCTGCAGCGATTTTGATTTCTTTACCGGTCTGCGGGTTGCGGCCAGTACGCTCAGCGCGGTGGTTCACTTTGAAGGTACCGAAACCTACCAGTTGTACAGCATCGCCTTCTTTCAGAGACTCAGTAATTGCAGCCAGGGTGGATTCCAGAGCAGCTTTAGCCTGTACTTTAGACAGGTCAGCTTTGTCCGCAATTACATCAATCAGTTGAGTCTTGTTCATAAGTTATCCTTTCAATGTGTTTATCGCTTGCTAAGCATCGAGTGCGACGAAAATGCCAAAAAAGCACTCTCCTGCATACACGCACCGATAGCCACTTATTTTCGCCCCCCAAATGTAGACCAGACGGGGGGCAGAAGGGAAGAGTAGAGGCATGACAAAACAGGCGTTAAATCACGTTTTGTTGTCTCACTGGTTAAGATTTATACCAATGTTACTCTCGCCTGCCTCACGCAAGTCTGCACGCAGACCTTTAATCAGTTCGATATCGCGTTCTTCACACTCGGCCAGCAATCGGAAAATTTCCCACTGGATGTCCCATTCCTGCTCAACGGCCGGGTTCAGACGGAGCTCTTCATCGGTCATTTCACGTTCTGCCTGAGTCATTTCCAGCATCGCCACAGTGGTGATAGAGGCCTTGCTGACTTCGATGGCATGTTCCAGAGTTTCGCCACTCAGACGCGAGTGAATCAGTTCACTTAGGGCCACACAGGCATCAATGGCCGGGTAGACGCCATAGACATCATAGTCATCGGCAACCGGGATCGCCTCTTCCAGCTTATCGAGCTGGGAGTCGAAGTTCACCTTCGCATCTTTGACCGTCAGCGTTTCCCATACCAGATCGAGAATACGGCGATACAGTTGACCATCACCAAATTCAGTCTGCTTGCAGAACATGGCGTAGTTCGGATACATACGTTCGCACAGACAGGCCATAAAAGTGACGTGCTGCCAGCTTTCCAGCTTTTCAAGGCGCAGGTGAATCGGGTTTTGTAACATGATGATGTCTCGAATCGAAAATTGGCCGCAGTTTACCTGAATCAGCGCTGAATTTCCTGCCAACGAACAAAAGCCGGGCGACCGGAAGCTACCGCATCGGCCCAGCGGGTCGGTTCCGGCAGCCGGTAGCCCCGCATACAGCGCTGGACCCACGCCAGGGCGCTATCGGTACTGACGCGATGGCCAGTAGCGACGAACAGCGGGTTGCAACGGGCTTTGCTGCGCCAGACCCACGCCAGCTGCTCGCCTTTATCCATTAGCGGTGCCAGCGCGCCGGGTTCGGGCGACAGCGGCTCAAACTTGCCGCAGAGGCGTTTTTTCGCCACGCCGATGGTCGGCACATCCACCAGCAGACCAAAATGGCTGGCGACGCCGAGACGACGCGGATGAGAGATGCCGTGCCCATCGACGAAAAGCAGATCGGGTTTTTGCGAGAGCTGATCCCACGCGGCCAGCAGCGCGGGATACTCACGAAAAGAGAGGAAGCCGGGAATATACGGCATGGTGGTGGCGATGCGCGCCACCTGGTGCTCGACCAGCTCCAGATCGGGGTACGTCAGGAGCACTATTGCCGCCCGCGTCACCTCTCCGCCCTGCTCAAACCCGACATCGGCCCCCGCAATCAGCTGGGGCGGGTCTTTATCCAGACGATCCTCACGGGATACAGACGCAGCGAGTTCAAGTTGTTGAGCGCGAAGTGACGCAAGATCCATAACGACTCCTTACGGGTGATACTGGGCAGAAAGTCGGTGTACCGCCTCCACAAACACGCCTGCATGCTCTGGCGGAACATCCTGATGAATACCGTGCCCCAGGTTAAAGACATGGCCCTCGCCCTGACCGAAGCCTGCCAGAATGGTCGAGACTTCTTCTTCAATACGGGCGGCCGGAGCATAGAGCATAGACGGATCCATGTTGCCCTGCAGGGCGACTTTGTCACCCACGCGACGGCGCGCATCGGCGATATCGGTAGTCCAGTCAAGGCCCAGGGCATCACAGCCGGTTTCTGCCATTGCTTCCAGCCACTGGCCTCCGCCTTTGGTAAACAGCGTTACCGGCACGCGGCGGCCTTCGTTTTCACGCAGCAGGCCATCGACGATTTTATGCATGTAATAGAGCGAGAACTGCTGATAATCGCGGCCCGTCAGCACCCCGCCCCAGGTATCGAAGATCATTACCGACTGCGCGCCCGCTTTAATTTGCGCGTTCAGATAGAGGGTGACGCTTTTCGCCAGCTTATCGAGCAGGGCATGCAACGCCAGCGGATCGGCATACATCATCTTCTTGATAACGGTAAAGGCTTTGCTGCTGCCGCCTTCAATCATGTAGGTTGCCAGCGTCCACGGGCTGCCGGAGAAACCAATCAGCGGCACTTCGCCTTTCAGCTCGCGGCGAATAGTGCGCACCGCGTTCATCACATAACCGAGCTCCTGCTCCGGGTCCGGGATCGGCAGATTGTCGATATCCGCTTTGCTCTTGATGGGAGAAGAGAAGCGCGGGCCCTCGCCGGTTTCAAAGTACAGACCCAACCCCATCGCATCCGGGATGGTCAGGATGTCTGAGAAGAGGATCGCCGCGTCCAGCGGATAGCGGCGCAGCGGCTGAAGGGTCACTTCACAGGCCAGCTCCGCATTTTTGCACAGCGACATAAAATCACCCGCCTGCGCGCGCGTGGCTTTATATTCCGGTAAATAGCGGCCCGCCTGGCGCATCATCCATACCGGGGTGATATCAACGGGTTGGCGCAGCAGCGCACGCAGATAACGATCGTTCTTCAGTTCGGTCATTTTTGCAGTTCCTTAAGCGTCTTATTCCCAGTGTATCACGTCTCAGATATCGTCAGCCCGACACATTGCCACGGTATCTTCTATCAGGCGGCGGGCCACGGTGCCGGGTGGCGGGAGCAGCGGTAAATCGTCGTAGCGATACCAGTCGGCTGACAGCAACTCTTTCGGATCGATGACGATCTCGCCGCTGTCATACTCGGCCATAAAGGCGGTCATCAGCGACTGCGGGAACGGCCACGGCTGGGAGGTGACATAGCGCAGGTTCTTCACCCTGATACCGCTCTCCTCCATCACTTCACGCACGACGGCCTGCTCCAGCGTTTCGCCCACTTCGACAAACCCGGCCAGCACGGTATGGACCCCGTTGCGATGGCGGGTATGTTGCGCCAGTAAGAGGGTGTCTTCACGGCGGATGGCGACGATGATACAGGGCGCGATTTGCGGGTAATAGCGTTCGCGGCAGTGGCTGCAGAGCATGGCCCATTCGGTTTTACTGGGGTGCATGGTGTGTCCGCAGTAGCCGCAGTATTTATGCGAGCGATAAAACTCGGCCAACTGCACAGCGCGACCGGCCAGCTGGAAGAGGCCGACATCAAGATCGAGCACCTGGCGTACCGAGCCCATATCGTGACGACGATTTTGTTGGATCAACCACACAGAATCGCCCTGCCACTCGCCAATTTTTAATGCGGGTTGACCCGCAAGATCGAAATTTCCGGCTTCGCCATGTGGTAATTCACCACCGGGCAACCATAATTTTTGATCATGGCTGATTAACCACCAGCCGCGATCCGATTTTTCAATTATACGATCCATATCTATTGCACTACCTTTGCTTCACAGGCATGTTGGTAACAATACTATTACATTTTGGGTGGGCAGCTTTTAATCTTAACCTTGCGGAGTCAAACATGCTAAACCAGCTAGAAAACCTGACAGAGCGCGTTGGTGGAAGTAACAAACTGGTCGATCGCTGGCTGCACGTGCGTAAACATCTGCTCGTTGCCTACTACAACCTCGTTGGCATTAAACCGGGTAAAGAGTCCTACATGCGCCTCAATGAAAAAGCGCTGGACGATTTTTGCCAGAGCCTGGTCGACTACCTTTCCAACGGCCATTTCAATATTTATGAACGCATTATCAGTGAAATGGAAGGTAACAGCCCGTTTTTAGCGGCCACGAAACTCTACCCTCTGCTGGAAGCCAACACTCAGCAAATCATGGATTATTACGACTCCACGCTCGAAAATGCCATCGATCAGGACAATTATCTGGAATTTCAGCAGGCGCTCTCTGATATCGGCGAGGCGCTGGCGCAACGATTTACGCTGGAAGACAACCTGATCGCCCTCGCGCTGGATCACAATCTGAAAGCAAGCAACGAAGATAACGTCGCCCGACCGGCTTGAGTTATTTCTCGTTAACGCGTAATTTACATTCACTGCTCCCGCTGTAGGGGAGCACATTCTTGTCGGAGTGCCCAGTGCGAAAGCCGGGCTGAGACCGTTAATTCGGGATCCGCGGAACCTGATCAGGTTAAGACCTGCGAAGGGAACAAGAGTCAATTTACTGTATCGCCCCCGGGCGATCCTCTCTTGCTTCATCCGTCGTCTGACAAGCCACTTCCTGAACTTACTGGAACGAGCTATGTCTGCCACAAAAATGACCCGCCGCGAACAGCGCGCACATGCCCAACACTTCATCGATACCCTGGAAGGCACGGCTTTCCCCAACTCTAAACGCATCTATCTGACCGGTTCCCGGGAAGATATCCGCGTACCCATGCGCGAGATCCAGCTCAGCCCGACGCTCATCGGCGGCAGCAAAGAAAACCCACAGTTTGAAGAGAACGAAGCGGTGCCGGTTTACGACACCTCCGGCCCTTACGGCGATCCGGCGGTGGCCATTAACGTGCAGCAGGGCCTGGCAAAACTGCGCCAGCCGTGGATTGACGCGCGTGACGACAGCGAAGCGCTAAACGAGCAAAGCTCGGCTTACACCCGCGAACGTCTGGCCGATGATGGCCTGGACGCGCTGCGCTTCACGGGACTTCTCACGCCAAAGCGTGCCAGGGCGGGCAAATGCGTCACCCAGCTGCACTATGCCCGTCAGGGGATCGTGACGCCGGAGATGGAATTTATCGCCATTCGCGAAAACATGGGCCGCGAACGGATTCGCACCGACGTACTGCGTCACCAGCATCCGGGTGAAGGCTTTGGGGCCCGTTTGCCGGAGAACATCACCCCGGAGTTTGTGCGTGACGAAGTGGCCGCAGGCCGTGCCATCATCCCCGCCAACATCAACCACCCGGAATCGGAGCCGATGATCATCGGGCGTAACTTCCTGGTGAAAGTGAATGCCAACATCGGTAACTCAGCGGTCACCTCCTCCATCGAAGAAGAGGTGGAAAAACTGGTCTGGTCGACGCGCTGGGGCGCGGACACGGTCATGGATCTCTCCACCGGGCGCTATATTCACGAGACCCGCGAGTGGATCCTGCGTAACAGCCCGGTGCCGATTGGTACAGTGCCCATCTACCAGGCGCTGGAGAAGGTGAACGGCATCGCGGAAGATCTCACCTGGGAGGCCTTCCGCGATACCCTGCTGGAGCAGGCGGAACAAGGTGTGGATTACTTCACCATCCACGCGGGCGTGCTGCTGCGCTACGTGCCGATGACCGCCAAACGCCTGACCGGCATCGTCTCCCGTGGCGGGTCGATCATGGCGAAATGGTGTCTGTCCCACCATCAGGAAAACTTCCTGTATGAGCATTTCCGTGAAATCTGCGAGATTTGCGCTGCTTACGACGTTTCGCTGTCGCTGGGCGATGGTCTGCGTCCGGGCTCCATTCGCGATGCCAACGACGAAGCGCAGTTTGCCGAGCTGCATACCCTGGGCGAGCTGACCAAAATTGCCTGGGAGTATGACGTTCAGGTGATGATTGAAGGCCCGGGCCATGTGCCGATGCAGATGATCCGCCGCAACATGACCGAAGAGCTGGAGCACTGTCACGAAGCGCCGTTCTATACCCTGGGACCGTTGACCACCGATATCGCGCCGGGTTACGACCACTTCACCTCGGGCATTGGCGCAGCGATGATCGGCTGGTTCGGCTGCGCGATGCTCTGCTACGTGACCCCGAAAGAGCACCTCGGCCTGCCGAACAAAGAGGACGTGAAGCAGGGGCTGATCACCTACAAAATTGCCGCCCACGCCGCCGACCTGGCGAAGGGCCATCCCGGCGCGCAGATCCGCGACAACGCCATGTCGAAAGCCCGGTTCGAGTTCCGCTGGGAAGATCAGTTCAATCTCGCCCTCGACCCGTTCACCGCCCGCGCTTATCACGATGAAACCCTGCCGCAGGAGTCCGGGAAAGTGGCGCACTTCTGCTCCATGTGCGGGCCGAAATTCTGCTCGATGAAAATCAGCCAGGAGGTGCGTGATTACGCCGCTGCGCAGACCATCGAAGTGGGGATGGCCGACATGTCAGAGACCTTCCGCGCCCGTGGCGGCGAAATCTACCTCAAAAAAGAGGAGGCCTGATGTATCAGCCCAACTTTCCGGCAGTGCCCTTTCGTCTGGGGCTTTACCCGGTAGTCGACAGCGTGGCGTGGATTGAGCGTCTTCTGGCCGCTGGCGTAAAAACCCTTCAGCTGCGCATCAAGGATAAACAGGACGACGAGGTCGAGGCCGACGTCATCGCGGCTATTGCCCTGGGGCGTCGCTATGACGCCCGCCTGTTTATTAATGACTACTGGCGTCTGGCGATTAAGCATCAGGCTTACGGCGTGCATCTGGGCCAGGAGGATCTGCAGGCTACCGACCTGGAGGCCATTCGCGCCGCCGGTTTGCGTCTTGGCGTGTCGACGCATGACGATATGGAGATCGATGTGGCGCTGGCGGCCCGCCCGTCTTACATCGCTCTGGGGCACGTTTTCCCAACCCAGACCAAGCAGATGCCCTCAGCTCCGCAAGGTCTCGAACAGCTGGCACGCCATATCGAACGGCTCGGGGATTACCCTACCGTCGCCATCGGCGGTATCAGCCTCGAACGCGCCCCTGCGGTACTGGCGACTGGCGTGGGAAGCATTGCGGTGGTGAGCGCCATCACGCAGGCCGACGACTGGCAAGCGGCGACGGCGCAGCTACTGGATCTGGCGGGGGCTGGCGATGAACGATCGTGACTTTATGCGCTACAGCCGCCAGATCCTGCTGGACGATATCGCCATCGACGGGCAGCAAAAGCTGCTCGCCAGCCGGGTGCTGCTGGTTGGCCTCGGCGGGCTGGGCGCCCCGGCCGCGCTGTATCTGGCCGGAGCCGGGATCGGCACCCTGGTGCTGGCCGACGATGACGAGGTGCATCTGAGTAATTTGCAGCGGCAGATCCTCTTCACCACGGACGATATTGCCCAGCCGAAAGCGCAGGTGACACAGCGTCGTCTGCAGCAGCTTAATCCCGATATCCGGCTGATTGCCCTTCAGGCCCGGCTGGAAGGCAACGCGCTACAGGAGGAGATCGCCCGCGCCGACGTGGTGCTGGACTGCACCGATAACATGGCGACCCGCCAGGCGATCAACGCCGCCTGCGTGATGCTCAACACTCCGCTCATCACCGCCAGCGCCGTGGGCTTTGGGGGACAGATGATGGTGCTGACGCCGCCGTGGACGCAGGGCTGCTACCGCTGCCTGTGGCCGGACGATGAGGAGCCGCAGCGCAACTGCCGCACTGCCGGTGTTGTCGGGCCGGTGGTCGGCGTGATGGGCACCCTGCAGGCGCTGGAGGCGATCAAGCTGCTGAGCGGCATTGAGACCACGCGCAATACGCTACGTCTGTTCGACGCCCGGGCTGGCAGCTGGCGACAGCTGGCTTTGCAACGCGCCAGCGGCTGTCAGGTGTGTGGGGGGCAGCATGCGGATCCAGTTTAACGACGAACCGATGCAGTGCGTGGAAGGCATAAGCGTCGCCACCCTACTCTCCCAGCTACGCCAGTTAAAACCCGGGGTCGCACTGGCCCTGAATCAACAGATCCTGCCGCGCGAGCAGTGGGAAAAACAGCAGGTGCGCGAAGGCGATCAGATCCTGCTCTTTCAGGTGATTGCCGGAGGCTGAGATGTTACGTATTGCTGATAAAACCTTTGATTCACATCTGTTTACCGGCACCGGCAAATTCGCCTCGCCGCAGCTGATGGTGGATGCCATTCGCGAGAGCGGCAGCCAACTGGTGACGCTGGCGATGAAGCGGGTCGATCTGCGTCATCACAACGACGCTATCCTGGCGCCGCTGCTGGAGGCGGGCGTGAGCCTGCTGCCCAACACCTCTGGGGCCAAAACTGCGGAAGAGGCGGTTTTCGCTGCCCGGCTGGCACGCGAGGCGCTGGGAACGCACTGGCTTAAGCTTGAGATCCATCCCGATGCCCGCTGGCTGCTGCCCGACCCCATCGAGACGCTGAAAGCGGCGGAGAGGCTGGTAAAAGAGGGGTTCACGGTACTGCCCTACTGTGGTGCCGATCCGGTGCTGTGCAAACGGCTCGAAGAGGCTGGCTGTGCGGCGGTAATGCCGCTCGGCGCACCGATAGGCTCCAATCAGGGGCTGGAAACCCGGGCGATGCTGGAGATTATCATTCAGCAGGCGACCGTGCCGGTGATCGTCGATGCCGGGATCGGAGTGCCCAGCCACGCTGCGCAGGCGCTGGAAATGGGTGCCGACGCCGTGCTGGTCAATACCGCCATTGCGGTCGCGGACGATCCGGTTACGATGGCACGGGCGTTTCGTCTTGCCGTGGAGGCCGGCGTGCTGGCTCGCCAGTCTGGCCCCGGCACCCGAAGCGTTGAAGCCCATGCCACCAGCCCGTTAACCGGGTTTCTGGAGGCGCTATCATGAAAACCTTTACCGAACGCTGGCGCCAGCTCGACTGGGACGATATACGCCTGCGCATCAACGGTAAAACCCCTGCGGACGTGGAGCGGGCTTTAAACGCTCGTCAGCCGACCCGCGAGGATATGATGGCCCTGCTCTCCCCTGCCGCCAGCGGCTATCTGGAGCAGATGGCGCAGCGGGCGCAGCGCCTTACCCGCCAGCGCTTTGGCAACACGGTGAGCTTTTATGTTCCGCTCTACCTCTCCAACCTCTGCGCGAACGACTGCACTTACTGTGGTTTCTCAATGAGCAACCACATCAAGCGCAAAACCCTGGATGAAAACGAGATTGCCCGGGAGTGTGCCGCTATCCGTAAAATGGGTTTTGAGCATCTGCTGCTGGTCACGGGTGAACATCAGACTAAAGTCGGGATGGACTATTTTCGCCGCCATATGCCCGCTATTCGCCGTCAGTTCGCCTCTTTACAGATGGAAGTTCAGCCCCTGTCAGAGGCAGAGTATGGCGAGCTGAAAACGCTGGGGCTGGATGGCGTGCTGGTCTATCAGGAGACCTATCACGAAGCGGTGTATGCCCACCACCATCTGAAGGGTAAAAAGCAGGACTTCTTCTGGCGACTTGAGACCCCGGATCGGCTGGGCCGCGCCGGGATCGACAAGATCGGTCTCGGGGCACTGACCGGGCTCTCGGACAGCTGGCGGGTGGACAACTTTATGGTGGCGGAGCATTTGCTGTGGCTCCAGCAGCACTACTGGCAGAGCCGGTACTCGATCTCTTTTCCACGGCTGCGCCCCTGCGCCGGGGGGATCCAGCCCGCGTCGATCATGGATGAACGCCAGCTGGTGCAGACCATTTGCGCGTTTCGCCTGCTGGCACCAGAGGCAGAGCTGTCGCTGTCGACCCGGGAATCCCCTGCATTTCGCGATCGCGTTATTCCTCTGGCGATTAATAACGTCAGCGCCTTTTCAAAAACGCAGCCTGGCGGCTATGCCGATGACCATCCCGAGCTGGAGCAATTTGCGCCGCACGACAACCGTCGTCCGGAGGAGGTTGCCGCGGCGCTCAGCCTGCAGGGATTGCAACCTGTCTGGAAAGACTGGGACAGCTGGCTGGGACGCGCCTCGCAACCGGGCTGAAAAAAGCGGTAACAGGATGAAGTTATTACGAGGCGTCACGTAACCTCATCAACGGGCCATTGTCATACTGTGCCCGGATTTTTTACTCTTATTTCGTCAGCAGGGGATGCTGACCAGGGCGGAAAGCTTCTTCCTCGTTTCGCCCTGCCTTTCCTTGTTCTGTAACAGTTGTAACCGGTTTCAGAAAATGCAGGTTTCTTTGTGATGACTCACACACAATCGCGGTAACGCGGTTGTCGA
This sequence comes from Leclercia adecarboxylata, assembly GCF_023639785.1. NCBI lineage: Bacteria > Pseudomonadati > Pseudomonadota > Gammaproteobacteria > Enterobacterales > Enterobacteriaceae > Leclercia > Leclercia adecarboxylata. Next base: position 209,186 of record NZ_CP098325.1, on the reverse strand, counting down.
AGCGGACGGTGCGGGATAATTATCAATAAACACATGTACATTGAGGCTGACTATGAAGAACATCGTTTTATGCTGTGCAGCGGGAATGTCCACCAGCATGCTGGTTCAACGCATGAAAGACGCCGCGCAGAAAAAAGGGGTCGAGGTAACCATTAAAGCTGTACCGGTTGCTGAGTTTAAAGATGAGATCGCCGCAGCCGACATTGTGTTGCTTGGCCCGCAGGTCAAATACGAACTTAATAATCTCCAGGCTCAGGCTGAACCACTGGGTAAAAAGGTCGCGGTTATCGACATGATGGATTACGGCATGATGAAAGGTGATGCCGTCCTGGAAAAAGCCCTCAAACTGCTGGAGTGACCCATGGAAGATTTAGAGACGATCATTATGGAGCTGCTGGTCAACGCCGGTGCAGCCCGTAGCTCAGCATTAACCGCGCTGCAGATGGCGCGTAAAGGTGATTTCGCCGATGCTGAAAAAGCGATGGAAGAGTCACGGGAATTCGTTAAGCAGGCGCATTCCATCCAGACGAAACTGATTGGCCTTGATGAAGGCACCGGCAAGCTGCCGGTGAATCTGATCACCGTTCACTCGCAGGATCACCTGATGAACGCGATGGTGATTCAGGATCTGGCGGGAGATATGATCGAGCTTTATCGCCGGCTGCCGCTGGTGAACTAAAACGCCCGGTGGCGCTACGCTTACCGGGCCTGCAAAAGCACGCAATCACAGGTCGGGTAAGCGCAGCGCCACCGGTAACAGCCGCACCAGAGACAGATAAGCAAAAAAAAACCCGCCGAAGCGGGTTTTTTTATGGGCTGACGGTACGATTACTCGTTGTCAGAACCGCCCAGGCCTGCGTTCAGCAGCTCTGCCAGGCTGGCAGATGCATCTTCAGCAGTAACCTGCGGTGCAGCAGGGATTTCGCCCGCTGCGCGACGGCGCATACGATCCTGGTGGTACGCATAACCGGTACCGGCCGGGATCAGACGACCCACGATTACGTTCTCTTTCAGACCGCGCAGTTCGTCGCGTTTGCCCGCAACGGCTGCTTCGGTAAGCACACGAGTGGTCTCCTGGAACGATGCCGCGGAGATGAAGGACTCGGTTGCCAGAGACGCTTTGGTGATACCCAGCAGATCGCGTGCGAAGGTCGCACTGAGTTTGCCGTTCGCTTCCAGATCGCGGTTAGCGATCTTAACGCGAGAGTATTCAACCTGCTCACCTTCGAGGAAGTCGGAGCTACCGGCATTCACGATGGTGGCTTTACGCAGCATCTGACGAACGATAACTTCGATGTGCTTATCGTTGATCTTAACGCCCTGCAGACGGTAAACGTCCTGTACTTCGTTGGTGATGTAACGCGTTACCGCGTGGACGCCACGAAGACGCAGAATGTCGTGTGGCGCTTCCGGACCGTCGGAAACCACATCACCACGTTCTACACGTTCACCTTCAAACACGTTGAGCTGACGCCATTTTGGAATCATCTCTTCGTACGGATCGCTGCCATCCAGCGGCGTGATCACCAGACGGCGCTTCCCTTTGGTCTCTTTACCGAAGGAAATGATACCGCTAATTTCAGCCAGGATTGCCGGCTCTTTCGGACGACGTGCTTCGAACAGGTCCGCAACGCGTGGCAGACCACCGGTGATATCCTTGGTACCGCTGGATTCCTGAGGAATACGCGCCAGAGCATCACCCGCACCGATCTGAATACCATCTTCCAGCTGAACAATCGCTTTACCTGGCAGGAAGTACTGAGCCGGCATATCGGTGCCTGGGATCAGAACGTCGTTGCCGTTAGCATCAACGATTTTCAGTGCTGGACGCAGGTCTTTACCACCCGCGGTACGTTCTGCAGAATCCAGAACCACCAGGGAAGAGAGACCGGTCAGTTCGTCGGTCTGACGAGTAATCGTCTGGCCGTCGATCATATCGGTAAAGCGAATGAAGCCCGCCACTTCGGTGATAACCGGCATGGTGTGCGGATCCCAGTTTGCTACGGTTTCGCCGCCTGCAACCTGCTCGCCGTCGCCTTTCGCCATAACGGCGCCGTAAGGCACTTTATAGCTCTCTTTGGTACGACCGAATTCGTCGATCAGCTTCAGCTCGGTGTTACGGGAAGTGATAACCAGTTTACCGCTGGAGTTCACAACCGACTTCGCGTTGCTGAGCTTGATGCTACCTTTGTTTTTCACCTGGATGCTGGATTCAGCAGCCGCACGAGATGCCGCACCACCGATGTGGAACGTACGCATCGTCAGCTGTGTACCCGGTTCACCGATGGACTGTGCCGCGATAACACCGATTGCTTCACCTTTGTTGATGATGTGGCCACGCGCCAGGTCACGACCATAGCAGTGCGCACATACACCAAAGTCGGTGTCACAAGATACAACGGAACGTACCTTCACGGAGTCAACAGAGTTCATTTCCAGCAGATCACACCACTGCTCGTTCAGCAGGGTGTTACGCGGAACCAGAATGTCTGCCGTACCCGGCTTCAGAACGTCTTCAGCGGTCACACGACCCAGTACGCGATCGCGCAGCGGCTCTTTAACATCACCACCCTCGATAACCGGGGTCATGGTGATACCTTCGAGGGTGCCACAATCGTCTTCGGTAACAACCAGATCCTGCGCAACGTCTACCAGACGACGCGTCAGATAACCGGAGTTAGCTGTTTTCAGTGCGGTATCCGCCAGACCTTTACGCGCACCGTGAGTGGAGATGAAGTACTGGAGTACGTTCAGACCTTCACGGAAGTTCGCGGTGATTGGCGTTTCGATGATGGAGCCATCTGGCTTCGCCATCAGACCACGCATACCTGCCAGCTGACGAATCTGTGCTGCGGAACCACGCGCACCGGAGTCGGCCATCATGTAGATGCTGTTGAAGGAGACCTGCTGCTCTTCGACGCCGTCACGGTTAATAACGGTTTCGGTTTGCAGGTTATCCATCATCGCTTTGGATACACGATCGTTCGCCGCAGCCCAGATATCGATAACTTTGTTATAGCGTTCGCCCGCGGTTACCAGACCAGACTGGAACTGCTCCTGGATCTCGGCAACTTCAGCTTCCGCTTCAGAGATGATCTCGTGTTTCTTCTCTGGGATGACCATGTCATCAATACCAACAGATGCACCTGAACGCGCTGCATAAGCAAAGCCGGTGTACATTGTCTGGTCAGCGAAGATAACGGTCGGCTTCAGGCCCAGAATGCGGTAACAGGTGTTCAGCATTTTGGAGATAGCTTTCTTGCCCAGCGCCTGGTTGACGATGGAGAAAGGCAGACCTTTCGGTACGATCATCCACAGAATGGCACGGCCAATGGTCGTGTCTTTCAGGCTGGTTTTCGCAACGAATTCGCCGTTTTCATCTTTTTCGTATTCGGTGATACGCACTTTAACGCGCGCATGCAGAGAGGCCAGGCCAGCGCGATAAATACGCTCAGCTTCTTTCGGGCCAGTCAGCACCATGCCTTCGCCTTTGGCGTTAACACAGTCACGGGTCATGTAGTACAGACCCAGTACAACGTCCTGAGAAGGAACGATGATTGGTTCACCGTTCGCTGGAGACAGGATGTTGTTAGTAGACATCATCAGCGCACGCGCTTCGAGCTGGGCTTCCAGCGTCAGCGGTACGTGAACAGCCATCTGGTCACCATCGAAGTCGGCGTTATAGGCCGCACAAACCAGCGGGTGCAGCTGGATAGCTTTACCTTCGATCAGTACTGGCTCAAATGCCTGGATACCCAGACGGTGCAGGGTTGGTGCACGGTTCAGCAGTACCGGGTGTTCGCGGATAACTTCGTCCAGGATATCCCAAACGACAGCTTCTTCACGCTCAACCATTTTCTTAGCGGCTTTGATGGTGGTGGCGAGGCCACGCAGTTCCAGCTTGCCGTAGATGAATGGTTTGAACAGCTCCAGCGCCATTTTCTTCGGCAGACCGCACTGATGCAGACGCAGGTATGGACCTACGGTGATTACAGAACGACCGGAGTAGTCAACACGCTTACCGAGCAGGTTCTGACGGAAACGACCCTGTTTACCTTTGATCATATCGGCCAAAGATTTCAGAGGACGCTTGTTAGAACCGGTGATCGCACGACCGCGACGACCGTTATCCAGCAGGGCATCTACCGCTTCCTGCAGCATACGTTTTTCGTTGCGTACGATGATGTCCGGCGCAGCCAGATCCAGCAGGCGTTTCAGACGGTTGTTACGGTTGATCACGCGACGATACAGATCGTTCAGATCGGACGTTGCGAAACGACCACCATCCAGTGGAACCAGCGGACGCAGGTCTGGCGGCAGAACCGGCAGAACGGTCAGGATCATCCACTCTGGTTTGTTACCAGACTGAACGAACGCTTCCAGCAGTTTGATACGCTTGGTCAGCTTTTTACGCTTGGTTTCGGAGTTGGTTTCGTTCAGCTCTTCACGCAGCTGCTCGCACTCTTGCTCCAGATCCATGCTCTTCAGCAGGGCCTGGATAGCTTCCGCACCCATCTTCGCGTCGAATTCGTCACCAAACTCTTCCAGCGCGTCCAGATACTGTTCTTCGGTCAGGATCTGGTTACGTTCCAGGTTCGTCATGCCGCCTTCGATAACAACATAAGATTCGAAGTACAGAACACGTTCGATATCGCGCAGCGGCATATCCAGCAGCAGACCGATACGGGACGGCAGAGATTTCAGGAACCAGATGTGGGCAGTCGGAGACGCCAGCTCGATGTGGCCCATGCGCTCACGACGCACTTTAGTCTGGGTCACTTCAACGCCGCACTTCTCACAGATCACACCACGGTGTTTCAGGCGCTTGTACTTACCGCACAGGCACTCGTAATCTTTTACTGGCCCGAAAATACGCGCACAGAAAAGGCCGTCACGCTCAGGTTTGAACGTACGGTAGTTGATGGTTTCCGGCTTTTTAACTTCACCGAAAGACCATGAACGGATCATGTCTGGCGATGCCAGAGCAATTTTGATCGCATCAAACTCTTCGGTTTTAGTTTGCGCTTTCAGAAACTTTAATAAGTCTTTCACGGATTTGCTCCCGTCGGAGTTAGCACAATCTGGTGTCGGGAATGACCCCGACACCAGTGACCTGTTTGAGCGAGAGTTACTCGTCTTCCAGTTCGATGTTGATACCCAGCGAACGAATCTCTTTCAACAGTACGTTGAAGGATTCTGGCATGCCCGGCTCCATCTGATGGTTGCCGTCCACGATGTTTTTATACATCTTGGTACGACCGTTCACGTCATCAGACTTAACGGTGAGCATTTCCTGCAGGGTGTATGCTGCGCCGTATGCTTCAAGCGCCCACACTTCCATCTCCCCGAAGCGCTGACCACCGAACTGTGCCTTACCACCCAGCGGCTGCTGAGTAACCAGGCTGTAAGAACCGGTAGAACGCGCGTGCATCTTGTCATCAACCAGGTGGTTCAGTTTCAGCATGTACATGTAGCCAACGGTAACCTGGCGCTCGAATTGCTCACCGGTACGACCGTCGAACAGAGTGATCTGGCCAGAACTTGGCAGGCCACCCAGCTGTAACAGTTCCTTGATTTCAGACTCTTTCGCACCATCGAAGACAGGCGTTGCGATTGGCATACCCTTACGCAGGTTTTCAGCCAGACGCATCACTTCTTCATCGCTGAAGGTGTTCAGGTCGACTTTCTGGCAAACGTCGGTACCCAGATCGTACGCACGCTGGATGAACTCGCGCAGTTTCGCGACTTCCTGCTGCTGTTTCAGCATGGCGTTAATCTTGTCGCCGATGCCTTTCGCAGCCATACCCAGGTGGGTTTCAAGGATCTGACCGATGTTCATACGAGACGGTACGCCCAGTGGGTTCAGTACGATGTCTACCGGCGTGCCGTTTTCATCGTAAGGCATATCTTCGATCGGGTTGATCTTAGAGATAACACCCTTGTTACCGTGACGACCCGCCATCTTATCACCAGGCTGGATCTGACGTTTAACGGCCAGATAAACCTTAACAATCTTCAGCACGCCTGGTGCCAGATCGTCGCCCTGAGTGATTTTGCGGCGTTTCGCTTCGAGTTTCTTCTCGAACTCGTGTTTCAGTTCGTCATACTGCTCAGCCAGTTGTTCCAGCTGATTTTGTTTCTCTTCGTCGGCCAGGCCCAGTTCCAGCCAGCGGTCACGCGGCAGCTTGTCGAGCTTCTCAGCTTCAACACCACCGGAAACCAGCACCGCGTAGATACGACCAAACAGGCCAGCCTCAAGGATCTGAAGCTCTTCAGACAGGTCTTTCTTAGCCTGCTTCAGCTGCATCTCTTCGATTTCCAGCGCACGTTTGTCTTTTTCTACGCCATCGCGAGTAAAGACCTGAACGTCGATAACCGTACCGGAAACACCGTTCGGTACGCGCAGAGAAGAGTCTTTAACGTCAGACGCTTTCTCACCGAAGATCGCGCGCAGCAGTTTCTCTTCTGGCGTCAGCTGGGTTTCACCTTTCGGCGTTACCTTACCAACCAGAATGTCGCCGCCGGTCACTTCTGCACCGATGTAAACGATACCGGATTCATCCAGTTTGGAGAGCGCAGCTTCACCCACGTTAGGGATATCAGCGGTGATCTCTTCTGGCCCCAGCTTGGTGTCACGGGACACACAGGCCAGTTCCTGGATGTGAATAGTGGTGAAACGATCTTCCTGAACCACACGCTCGGAGACGAGGATGGAGTCTTCGAAGTTGTAACCGTTCCACGGCATGAACGCTACGCGCATGTTCTGACCGAGCGCCAGTTCACCGAGGTCGGTGGACGGACCGTCTGCCAGCACGTCGCCGCGCTCAACTGGCTCACCCAGAGACACACATGGCATCTGGTTGATACAGGTGTTCTGGTTAGAACGGGTGTATTTGGTCAGGTTGTAGATGTCGATACCCGCTTCGCCTGGGTACATCTCGTCTTCGTTAACTTTGATAACGATACGGGAAGCATCCACGTACTGAACGGTACCGCCACGTTTAGCAACGGCAGTTACACCGGAGTCAACGGCAACAGCACGTTCCATACCGGTACCAACCAGCGGCTTATCAGCGCGCAGAGTCGGAACCGCCTGACGTTGCATGTTCGCACCCATCAATGCACGGTTGGCGTCATCGTGTTCCAGGAACGGGATCAGGGACGCACCGACGGAAACCACCTGCTGGGTGGAAACGTCCATGTAGTCAACCTGGTCGTTGCTGAACAAGCTTGATTCACCTTTGCTACGGCAGGTAACGAGGTCATCAACAAAGCGACCTTCTTCGTCCAGGTTGGTGTTCGCCTGGGCGATAACGTAGTTACCTTCTTCGATAGCAGACAGGTAGTGAATTTCGTCGGTTACAACACCGTCAGTCACTTTACGATACGGGGTCTCAAGGAAACCGTATTCGTTAGTCTGTGCGTACACGGACAGGGAGTTGATCAGACCGATGTTTGGACCTTCAGGCGTTTCGATTGGACATACGCGACCGTAGTGGGTCGGGTGTACGTCTCGAACTTCGAAGCCTGCGCGTTCACGGGTCAGACCGCCTGGGCCAAGTGCAGAGATACGACGCTTGTGCGTGATCTCAGACAGCGGGTTGTTCTGGTCCATAAACTGGGACAGTTGGCTGGAACCAAAGAACTCTTTCACTGCTGCAGAGATCGGCTTGGCGTTGATCATATCCTGAGGCATCAGGGTATCCAGATCGCCCAGAGACAGACGCTCTTTAACCGCACGCTCAACACGTACCAGGCCAACGCGGAACTGGTTTTCCGCCATTTCGCCTACGGAACGGATACGACGGTTGCCGAGGTGGTCGATATCGTCCACTTCGCCTTTACCGTTACGGATATCGATGAGCTTCTTCATCACTTCGATGATGTCTTCTTTGCTCAGGATACCGGAACCTTCGATCGCGTCACGCAGCAGAGAACGGTTGAACTTCATACGGCCAACCGCGGACAGATCGTAGCGGTCTTCGGAGAAGAACAGGTTCTCGAACAGGCTTTCAGCCGCTTCACGAGTTGGTGGCTCACCCGGGCGCATCATGCGGTAGATTTCTACCAATGCGCTCAGACGATCGGTGGTTGGGTCGACACGTACGGTTTCGGAAATGTACGGACCGTGGTCCAGATCGTTGGTGAACAGCGTTTCGATACGCTTGTGGCCAGACTGGCTCAGCTTAGCCAGCAGATCCAGGCTCAGCTCCATGTTAGCCGGGCAGATCAGCTCGCCAGTTGATGCATCAACGTAGTCTTTTGCTGCAACTTTGCCAGCAATGTACTCAACCGGAACTTCGATGTGTTTGATTTCATCTTTTTCCAGCTGACGGATGTGGCGCGCAGTAATACGGCGGCCTTTTTCCACATACACTTTGCCGTTGGCTTCGATGTCGAACGATGCGGTATCACCACGCAGACGCTCTGGCACCAGCTCCATTTGCAGCTTGTTGTCACGAATTTCAAAGACAACTTTCTCAAAGAACAGGTCAAGGATCTGCTCAGTGGTGTAGTTCAGTGCACGCAGAATGATGGTCGCAGGCAGTTTACGACGACGGTCGATACGGACAAACAGGTTGTCTTTCGGATCGAACTCGAAGTCCAGCCAGGAACCACGGTAAGGAATGATACGCGCGTTATACAGTACTTTACCGGATGAGTGCGTTTTACCTTTATCGCTGTCGAAGAAGACGCCCGGGCTACGGTGCAGCTGGGAAACGATAACACGCTCAGTACCGTTGATGACGAAAGTACCGTTGTCAGTCATGAGCGGGATTTCGCCCATGTAGACTTCTTGTTCTTTAATGTCTTTAACGGTGCCTTCCGGCGCTTCGCGCTCGTAGATCACCAGACGCAGTTTAACGCGCAGCGGTGCCGAGTAGGTCACGCCACGGATTTGACATTCCTGAACGTCAAATACCGGTTCGCCAAGGCGGTAGCTGACGTATTGCAGCTCGGAATTACCGCTGTAGCTTTTAATCGGGAATACGGAACGGAAGGCTGCTTCCAGGCCGTACTGCCCTTCAGGATCTTGCTCGATAAACTTCTGGAACGAGTCAAGCTGGATAGAAAGGAGATATGGAATGTCCAGAACTTGTGGACGTTTACCAAAATCCTTACGAATACGTTTTTTCTCGGTATAGGAGTAAACCATAGGGTTCCTCAGCTCGCTGACAAGTCGACCCATCTGTCCATTGGCGGACAGTTTGTGCAACACCATTTTGTTGATCGGAAAATCGAACACTTTCCGCAATGCCTGTTGCTATCACGCTTAAACCATTTCATTGCGATTTACCCAGAGCGAGCACCCTGTCGCAGTATATTAAGTCGTCGATAGAAACAAGCATTGTCAGGACAACCAGCAGTCAAACAGTGTGAAACGCTACTGGCGCCTTACAGCGCAAAAAGGCTGGTGACCAAAAAGTCACCAGCCATCAGCCTAATTTCTCAGGCTGCAACCGGAAGGGTTGGCTTATTTAACTTCAACTTCAGCGCCAGCTTCTTCCAGAGATTTTTTCAGTGCTTCTGCGTCGTCTTTGCTCACGCCTTCTTTCAGCGCAGCTGGAGCAGATTCTACCAGGTCTTTAGCTTCTTTCAGACCCAGGCCAGTTGCAGCACGTACTGCTTTGATTACAGCAACTTTGTTCGCGCCAGCAGCTTTCAGAATTACGTCGAATTCAGTTTTTTCTTCAGCAGCTTCAGCCGGGCCAGCAGCTACAGCTACAGCAGCAGCAGCGGAAACACCGAATTTTTCTTCCATTGCAGAGATCAGTTCTACAACGTCCATTACGGACATAGCGGATACTGCTTCAATGATTTGATCTTTAGTGATAGACATTTAAATTGTTCCTGAAAATCAGAATAAGTTTATACGTAAGCGAATACTTGATAAAGATGACTGCTATTAAGCAGCTTCTTTCGCATCGCGAACAGCAGCCAGAGTGCGAACCAGTTTGCCAGCCGAAGCTTCTTTCATGGTTGCCATCAGGCGTGCAATTGCTTCTTCGTAGGTCGGCAGGGTTGCCAGGCGATCGATTTGCGATGCCGGGATCAACTCACCTTCAAAGGCTGCAGCTTTAACCTCGAATTTTGCATTCGCTTTCGCGAACTCTTTGAACAGACGAGCAGCAGCGCCCGGGTGTTCCATAGAGTATGCAATCAAGGTTGGACCAACAAACGTGTCTTTCAGGCACTCGAACTGAGTACCTTCAACTACGCGGCGCAGCAGGGTGTTACGAACAACACGCATGTAAACGCCAGCTTCACGACCTGCTTTACGCAGTTCAGTCATTTTATCTACAGTAACGCCACGGGAATCCGCAACTACTGCAGACAGCGCGCCTTTGGCTACTTCGCTGACTTCAGCAACAATCGCTTGTTTGTCTTGAAGATTTAAAGCCATTAGCTTTGCTCCTGGATGTTTGCCGGAACTCATGTTCCGGAACTCACTTCACTCTCTCCAAAGGAAAGAGCGTCTTAATACGGTGAGCAGAAACAAGCCAGAGTATCCAAAAATAATCTTAGCGTTCTGTCACCGTCTACGCAGGGCATTAAGTCTCTTACGAAACACCTGCGGTCTTCGACGGAGGCCTGGATTAGGCCAGGCTCCAACGAACAAATCTTTTAGCCGCTAACTATTGTTAGCAAACGTGGGGGTAAGATTGTAGACAAATCCACCGCCCACGTAAAGGCATTAGTTTGCAGCAGCGCTCAGGCCAGCCTGGTCAACTGCAACACCTGCACCCATGGTGGTGGAGATGCTAACTTTCTTGATGTACACGCCTTTCGCCTGAGTTGGTTTTGCTTTTTTCAGCGCAACCAGCAGAGATTCCAGGTTTTCTTTCAGTTTGTCAGCGTCAAAGTCCACTTTACCGATGGTGGTGTGGATGATGCCGTTTTTGTCGTTACGATAACGAACCTGACCTGCTTTAGCGTTCTTAACCGCTTCAGCAACGTTAGGAGTTACAGTACCAACTTTCGGGTTTGGCATCAGGCCGCGTGGACCCAGAACCTGGCCCAGCTGGCCAACAACGCGCATTGCATCTGGAGATGCAATAACAACGTCAAAGTTCATTTCGCCTTTCTTGATCTGATCAGCCAGATCTTCCATACCTACCAGTTCAGCGCCGGCAGCTTTAGCAGCTTCAGCGTTTGCACCCTGAGCAAATACAGCTACGCGAACGGAACGGCCAGTACCGTGTGGCAGTACAGTTGCGCCACGAACGTTCTGATCGGATTTACGTGCGTCGATGCCCAGGTTAACGGCAACGTCAACGCTTTCAACAAACTTAGCGGTAGCCAGTTCTTTCAGCAGAGCGATAGCTTCGTTGATGTCGTACTGTTTGGTAGAATCAACTTTGTCACGGATCACGGACATGCGCTTGGTCAGTTTAGCCATTTCTTAGTCCTCCACTACCAGGCCCATGGAACGTGCAGTACCTTCGATGGAGCGAGTCATCGCTTCAACGTCGGAACCAGTCATGTCGGCAGCTTTGGTCTGCGCGATTTCCTGCAGCTGAGCGCGGGAAATTTTACCAACTTTGTCTTTGTTCGGCTTGCCGGAACCAGACTTGATACCAGCCGCTTTTTTCAGCAGTACTGCTGCCGGCGGGGTCTTGGTAACGAAAGTGAAAGAACGGTCAGCGTAAACAGTGATTACGACTGGGATTGGCAGACCTTTTTCCAGGGATTCGGTTTTCGCGTTGAACGCTTTACAGAATTCCATGATGTTCACACCCTGCTGACCCAGAGCTGGACCAACTGGTGGACTTGGGTTCGCCATACCAGCTGCAACCTGCAGCTTGACGTAGGCTTGTACTTTCTTAGCCATTCTAAAATCCTCTGATTGGGTTATAGCGCCTCAAGGAGGCTCCCCGTGATAAAATTCGCTTTACGGATAGGATCCATAAAAACAAAAGGCGCGAAATTGTATTCCAATCTCGCGCCTGGTGCAACGTTTAAATCGTCGCTTTTTTGATCGGCTGCTTAGGCTTTTTCTACCTGGGCAAAGTCCAGTTCTACCGGGGTCGCACGACCGAAGATAGAAACAGAAACTTTCAGGCGGGACTTCTCGTAGTCCACTTCTTCAACCACACCGTTAAAGTCAGCAAACGGACCGTCATTAACACGTACCATTTCACCCGGTTCAAACAGCGTTTTCGGACGCGGCTTATCACCCACCTGCTGCAGGCGGTTCATAATCGCATCAACTTCTTTATCGCTGATTGGCGCCGGACGGTCAGACGTGCCGCCGATAAAGCCCATTACGCGCGGGACGCTGCGCACTAAGTGCCAGCTTGCATCGTTCATAACCATCTGAACAAGCACGTAACCCGGGAAGAATTTGCGCTCGCTTTTGCGACGCTGGCCGCCACGGATCTCAACCACTTCTTCGGTCGGAACCATAACTTCGCCAAACAACTCTTCCATATTGTGTAATTTGATATGCTCACGCAGCGATGTTGCTACGCGGCCTTCAAAACCGGAAAACGCCTGAACGACGTACCAGCGCTTTTTAGGGGCTTCAGACATCTCAGAACCTCAGGCCAGTGATAAAGGATACCAGGCGAACCAGAATACCATCCAGTCCCCACAGGATCAGTGACATTACAGCGGTAACCGCAGCTACGATCAGCGTGGTGTGCAATGTTTCCTGGCGAGTCGGCCAAATGACCTTACGGACTTCGGTTCTCGCTTCGCGGGCAAAAGCGACGGTCGCTTTACCTTTGGTCGTCAACAGCGCGACACCACCCGCTGCAGCAATCAGAATTACCACTGCCAGCGCGCGTAGCGGCAGCATCATGTCGCGATACAGGTAGTTGCCAACAATTGCCACGATCAACAATACGGCTACCACTACCCATTTCATCGCTTCCAGGCCGCGCCCGCTCCCTTGAGCTTCGGTATTCGCACTCATAAACCAACCTGTCAGAAGTATTCTACAAACATTTTCACCCCGCGAGCGCGAGGCAAACCAAATCGAAACGCTTAATCGCTTTTCGGATTATACGCTCTCTGCAGAGCCTGTCTCAGCAATGATTATGACAAAAATAATCACTGATGAGCCAGGTTCTGATATGAAAGCGTGCAAAAAGGGCATCAAATGATGCCCTTTTCATGCGCATTGCGTCAAATGTTATCAGCAATTAGCCGAGAACTTTAGCAACAACACCCGCGCCAACGGTACGGCCACCTTCACGGATTGCGAAACGCAGACCGTCGTCCATCGCGATTGGGTGGATCAGGGTAACAACCATTTTGATGTTGTCGCCTGGCATTACCATCTCAACGCCTTCTGGCAGTTCGATGGTACCGGTCACGTCAGTAGTACGGAAGTAGAACTGTGGACGGTAGCCTTTGAAGAACGGAGTATGACGGCCGCCTTCGTCTTTGGACAGAATGTACACTTCAGATTCGAACTTGGTGTGTGGCTTGATTGAGCCTGGCTTCGCCAGAACCTGACCACGTTCGATTTCTTCACGCTTGATACCACGCAGCAGAACACCAACGTTCTCACCCGCACGGCCTTCGTCCAGCAGTTTGCGGAACATTTCAACGCCAGTACAGGTAGACTTCGCAGTCTCTTTGATACCAACGATTTCAACTTCTTCGCCAACTTTGATGATACCGCGCTCTACACGACCGGTAACAACGGTACCACGACCGGAGATGGAGAATACGTCTTCGATTGGCAGCAGGAATGGCTTGTCAATCGCACGCTCTGGCTCAGGGATGTAAGAATCCAGGTAGCCAGCCAGCTCGATGATTTTCTCTTCCCACTCAGCTTCGCCTTCCAGCGCTTTCAGCGCGGAACCGCGAACGATTGGGGTGTCATCGCCCGGGAAGTCGTACTGGGACAGAAGTTCACGAACTTCCATTTCTACCAGTTCCAGCAGCTCTTCGTCATCAACCATGTCGCATTTGTTCAGGAACACGATGATGAAAGGAACGCCTACCTGACGACCCAGCAGGATGTGCTCACGGGTCTGAGGCATTGGGCCGTCAGTCGCAGCAACAACCAGGATCGCGCCGTCCATCTGCGCAGCACCGGTGATCATGTTTTTAACATAGTCGGCGTGGCCCGGGCAGTCTACGTGCGCGTAGTGGCGAGTCGGGGTGTCGTATTCAACGTGGGAAGTGTTGATGGTGATACCACGAGCTTTTTCTTCTGGTGCGTTATCGATCTGGTCGAATGCGCGAGCAGAACCACCGTAGGTTTTTGCCAGAACGGTAGTGATTGCAGCGGTCAGCGTTGTTTTACCATGGTCAACGTGGCCGATAGTACCGACGTTAACGTGCGGTTTTGTACGTTCAAACTTTTCTTTAGACATCGATTGTCCCTCTAAGACACGGATAAATCGGTGATATCACCACATCAACCAGGCGAAATGCCTGAACTGTTGAATACATTTACATTGAAACAGAGAGAAACGGGAGGGAGAAGTGAAGTGGTGCTGATACCCAGAGTCGAACTGGGGACCTCACCCTTACCAAGGGTGCGCTCTACCAACTGAGCCATATCAGCACGTATTGGAGCGGGCAGCGGGAATCGAACCCGCATCATCAGCTTGGAAGGCTGAGGTAATAGCCATTATACGATGCCCGCATCCTGAAACTCGGCTACCCAGTTCTTTCTGTAACAAAAAAAGAGATTTCTCTCTTTTTAAGTTCGAGCTGGTTAATTTTTTCAACCAACTCCGGCGGCGTTAACGCTGCCAGAAAGTGGTGGTGGGGGAAGGATTCGAACCTTCGAAGTCTGTGACGGCAGATTTACAGTCTGCTCCCTTTGGCCGCTCGGGAACCCCACCGGACTTGATGGTGCCGACTACCGGAATCGAACTGGTGACCTACTGATTACAAGTCAGTTGCTCTACCTACTGAGCTAAGTCGGCATCAAGTAGCGCGCATTCTATGGAGACATGGGCAGTCATGCAACTAAAAATTTGCATAAATTGTTCTTTCGCTCACATTTTGTGCGAGAAGAGAGAATAACGCTGTATTTTCAAGCAAACGCGCACAAATATTCACCATATACGGCTTTGGAATGGGCGCAAACCCGGTCTGTGACCCTTCCCGCTTAACGTAACATGGAGCCATATTTTTTCTTATTATTCGGCTCATCTGGTGTTACCCTCCTGCCCATTGTCCAAAATTAACTATTATGTGATGTGCCATACCCCGCATGGCTAGCCTCTGTTGTGGGATGAGACGCTTCACTCAAGCATGCTTATGAGCAAAAAAGAGCAAACGTTAATGACGCCTTATCTCCAGTTTAGCCGCAGCCAGTGGGCTGCTCTGCGTGATTCTGTCCCGATGACCTTAACGGAAGGCGAAATCGCGCGGTTAAAAGGGATAAACGAAGACCTGTCGCTTGAAGAAGTTGCCGAAATTTATTTGCCTCTGTCACGTTTGCTGAATTTTTATATCAGTTCCAACCTTCGTCGACAGGCCGTCCTGGAGCAGTTCCTCGGGACTAATGGGCAACGCATTCCTTATATCATCAGTATTGCCGGCAGCGTGGCCGTGGGTAAAAGCACTACCGCGCGCGTCCTGCAGGCGCTGCTGAGCCGCTGGCCAGAGCATCGCAGCGTTGAGCTGATCACCACCGACGGCTTCCTGCATCCCAATGAGGTGCTGAAAGAACGCGGTCTGATGAAGAAGAAGGGCTTCCCCCTCTCTTATGATATGCACCGTCTGGTGAAATTCGTTTCGGATCTGAAATCCGGCGCGCCGAACGTTACGGCACCGGTGTATTCGCACCTGATCTACGACCGCATTCCGGACGGGGACAAAACGGTAGTGCAGCCGGACATTCTGATTCTGGAAGGGTTAAATGTTCTGCAAAGCGGCATGGACTATCCTCATGACCCGCATCATGTCTTTGTCTCTGACTTTGTCGATTTCTCCATTTATGTCGATGCCCCGGAAGATTTGCTGCAAAACTGGTACATCAACCGCTTCCTGAAGTTCCGCGAAGGGGCGTTCACCGATCCTGACTCTTACTTCCACAACTACGCCCAGCTTTCGAAAGAAGAGGCTGTGAATGTGGCGACCGCGCTGTGGAATGAGATTAATTACGTGAACCTGAAAGAGAACATACTGCCGACGCGTGAGCGCGCCAGCCTGATCCTCACCAAAAGTGAAAAGCACGCTGTCGACCAGATCCGTTTACGAAAATAGTGCTGCGCAACCAATAAAAAACCGGCGAATTCGCCGGTTTTTTTATGACTTACACCTGAGGCTTCTCGCCGTTTTCATCCTGATCGACCGCAAAGCAGGCCACCAGTTGTCCGCCGTAGTCTTTTAACTGCGGTTGCAGCTGGGTACAGGGCCCAAAACGACGACGGCAGCGGGCATTGAAGGCACAACCCGGCGGCGGATTAAGCGGGCTTGGCAGCTCGCCGGTCAGCTTAATACGCTCCCGACGTTCATCCGGGTTCAGACGCGGCGTCGCAGAGAGCAACGCCTGCGTATACGGATGGCGCGGGTTATTAAAGATCTGATCTTTAGTTCCCTTCTCCACGCAGCGGCCCAGGTACATGACCATCACTTCATCCGCAATGTGTTCTACCACTGACAGGTCGTGGGAGATGAAGACGTAAGACAGACCTAAATCCTGCTGCAGGTCCATCATCAGGTTCAGCACCTGCGCACGAACGGAAACGTCCAGCGCGGAGACAGGTTCATCGGCGATCACCACGTCCGGATCGAGCATCAGACCACGGGCGATAGCGATACGCTGACGCTGGCCGCCGGAGAACATATGCGGATAGCGATCGTAATGCTCGGTTTTGAGCCCCACTTTCGCCATCATCGCCAGCGCTTTTTCACGACGCTGCTCTTTGCTGAGATTACTGTTAATCAGCAGCGGCTCTTCCAGAATCTGCCCCACTTTCTTGCGCGGGTTCAATGAACCGTACGGGTTCTGGAACACAATCTGGATTTTCTGGCGACGCAGCTTCTGCGCCTGCGGATCGTGCTTGAGCAGGTCCTGTCCCTGATAATAGAGTTCACCGCCGGTAGGCGTTTCAATCATCGTCAGCAGACGGCCCAGGGTCGATTTCCCACAGCCGGACTCCCCCACCACCGCCAGCGTTTTGCCGCGCTCGAGGGTAAAGGAGACGCCATCCAGCGCTTTCACCAGGCGCTCAGGGGCAAACATCCCCTTCTTCACCGGATAGTGTTTTTTCAGATCGATAGCCTGCAACAGCGGCTGTTGCATGGTGGCCTCTTGCGTACTCATAGTGTGGGCCTCCCGGCATCATCGAGTGGGTAGTGACATTTAGACTGACGACCGTCACTGAGCGTATAGAGATCCGGCTCATCAGCGCGGCATTTGTCCGTGGCATACGGGCAACGCGGGTTCAGCAGGCAGCCGGTCGGGCGGTCGTATTTCCCCGGTACCACGCCCGGCAGTGACGCCAGACGCGCCTTATCCTGGGCAAACTCCGGCAACGCCCGCAGCAGCGCCTGGGTATAAGGGTGACGCGGCGCGCGGAAGATATCGTGCGAGCTGCCGGTCTCCACGACCTGTCCGGCATACATCACGATGATTTTATGCGCCGCTTCGGCCACTAACGCCAGGTCATGGGTGATCAGGATCAGCGCCATGTTCTCTTTCTGCTGTAACTCCAGCAGTAGCTCGATGATCTGTGCCTGAATGGTCACGTCCAGCGCGGTTGTCGGTTCATCCGCAATCAGCAGTTTTGGACGACAGGCGATTGCCATGGCGATCATTACACGCTGGCTCATCCCGCCGGAGAGCTGATGCGGATAGACATCCAGACGCGAGGCTGGATCAGGAATACCCACCTGGGTCAGCAGGTCGATGGCACGCTGGCGACGGGTTTTCTTATTACCACCCTGATGCACCTTGATGGCTTCCATAATCTGGAAACCCACGGTGTAGCACGGGTTAAGGCTGGTCATCGGGTCCTGGAAGATCATCGCCACTTCGGCGCCGACCAGATTGCGGCGCTCTTTTTCAGAAATGCGCTTCAGATCCTGACCATTGAACGCCAGGTTTTCCGCCATCACGCGGCCGGGAAAATCAATCAGTCCCATGATCGCCAGTGAGCTCACCGACTTACCGGAGCCGGACTCCCCGACAATGCCGACCACTTCACCCTGATTTACGCTGTAGCTAACACGGTCTACGGCGCGAAACTCGGAGCCTACGTCACCGAAGTGCACCGATAATTTATCTACATTTAATAACGCCATCTCGTGCCTCTTACTGCTTCAGTTTGGGATCAAGTGCATCACGCAGACCATCACCCATCAGGTTAAATGCCAGCACCGTCAGCAGGATCGCCAGACCCGGGAAGGTCACGACCCACCAGGCGCTTTGCGCGAACTGCAACACGTCGGAGAGCATGGTGCCCCACTCCGGTGTTGGCGGCTGCGCACCCATGCCAAGGAAGCCAAGAGCGGCCATATCGAGAATGGCGTTAGAGAAACCGAGCGATGCCTGAACAATCAGCGGCGCAAGGCAGTTAGGAAGAATATTGACGAACATCTGGCGCATCGCACCGGCACCGGCCACGCGAGACGCGGTAACGTAGTCACGGTTCACTTCCACCAGCACCGCCGCACGGGTTAATCGCACGTAGTGAGGAAGGGCAACGAACGTCAGGGCGAGCGCGGCATTGCCGATTGACGGGCCGAAGATGGCCACCAGAACCAGCGCCAGCAGCAGGCTTGGCAGGGCCAGCATGATGTCGACGACACGCATAATGGTGTTATCAATCAGGCCGCCAAAGTAACCGGCGATCAGGCCCAGCACTACGCCGAGGATCAGCGAGAGCACCACCACCAGACAGCCAACCAGCAGCGACAGACGCGCACCGTACATCAGACGGGAGAGCACATCGCGGCCCACGTCATCGGTACCCAGCAGGTGGGCAAATGTTCCACCTTCCTGCCAGGCTGGCGGTGCCAGCAGCACGTCGCGGAACTGCTCCGCTGGGTTATGCGGTGCGAGTACGTTCGCAAAAACGGCGATGATGATCATGATGGAAACATAGACCAGCCCCACCACTGCGCCTTTGTTGCGCTTGAAGTAGTGCCAGAACTCCTGCAGCGGCGTCATTGGCACCGGTGCAGCTTTATTTGCAGTAACTTGTGACATGATGGCCCCTTACTTCTTATGACGAATACGCGGGTTCACCACGCCGTACAGCAAATCGACCAGCAGGTTGACGAGGATAATCATCGTCGCCACCAGCAGAACACCGCCCTGCACAACCGGATAGTCACGGCGCTGCAGCGCGTCAATCAGCCAGCGACCCAGCCCTGGCCAGGAGAAGATGGTTTCGGTCAGGATCGCCCCTGCCAGCAGCGTGCCCACCTGCAGACCGATAACCGTGACCACCGGCAGCATGGCGTTACGCAGCGCATGAACGATAATCACGCGCATGCGGGTCAGGCCTTTGGCGCGGGCAGTACGGATATAATCTTCGCCAAGCACTTCCAGCATCGACGAACGGGTCATACGCACGATAACCGCCAGCGGGATTGTCCCGAGCACCATCGCAGGCAGGATCATATGCGCCAGCGCATCAATAAAGTTGCCCTCTTCGCCCCAGATGGCCGTGTCGATCAGCATAAAACCGGTCAGCGGGTTGGTATCATCCAGGAAGACCATGTCGCTAACGCGTCCGGAGACCGGCGTCAGGTTCCACTGCACCGAAACCAGCATGATCAGCATCATGCCCCACCAGAAGATAGGCATGGAGTAACCGGTCAGCGCCAGGCCAACGGCGGTATGATCAAAGATGGAGCCACGTTTTACCGCAGCCAGCACGCCCACCGGGATACCCACGGCGACGGCAAAAATCATGGCGCAGACACCGAGTTCCAGCGTCGCTTTAAAGCGTGGTACGAACTCGTCCCATACCGGAAGACGGCTTTTCAGCGAGATACCTAAATCACCATGCATCACACCCCAGATATAGTGGAGATACTGCTGCCACATCGGCTTATCAAGCCCCAGTTCGGCCAACAGTTGTGCATGACGTTCAGGAGAAATGCCACGCTCGCCCGCCATAATCATGACCGGGTCACCGGGGATCATATGGACGAAAGCGAAGGTGAGAAGGGTGATACCGATAAACGTAGGGATAACAAGTCCCAGACGTCGGAGGATGAACTGCAACATAACCCGGATTCTCTCTAATGACGCTCGCCGGAAGGCGTGACGTCTGTATTGCTCACAAATCTTATTCCCTCCCCTTTTAGAGAGGGAATAAAGCACTGCTGCCGGGTGGCGCTACGCTTACCCGGCCTACATGCCGTAGGCCAGTGCAAACGCAGCGCCGCCTGGCGTTGCTTTTAATTATTCAACAGAGACGTTTTCGAAGTGGTGTTTACCCAGTGGATCAACCACGTAGCCTTTAACTTCTTTACGCACTGGCTCATACACGGTGGAGTGAGCCACGATCAGCGCCGGAGCCTGGTCATGCATCACAACCTGAGCCTGTTTGTACAGTTCGATACGCTTGTTATGATCTTCTGCAGCACGTGCCGGCTGAATCAGGTCTTCAAACGGCTTGTAGCACCAGCGAGAGTAGTTAGAACCGTCTTTCGCTGCGGCGCAGCTGAACAGGGTCGCGAAGAAGTTATCCGGATCCCCGTTGTCACCGGTCCAGCCCATCATCACAGCCTGGTGCTCACCGGCTTTAGCACGCTTCAGGTACTCGCCCCACTCGTAGGTCACGATTTTGGCCTGAACGCCGATCTTAGCCCAGTCAGCCTGAACCATCTCGGCCATACGGCGAGCGTTCGGGTTGTATGGACGCTGGACTGGCATTGCCCACAGTTCAACGGTGAAGCCTTTATCCTGGCCTGCTTCTTTCAGCAGCGCTTTCGCTTTCTCAGGATCGTAGGTGTAGTCCTTAACGTCGTCGTTGTAGCCCCACATGGTTGGTGGGATCAGGTTCTTGGCAGCAACGCCCGCACCCTGGTAAACGGCTTTAATGATCGCGTCTTTGTTTACCGCGTAGGTCAGCGCCTGACGCACTTTCACGTCATCAAAAGGTTTCTTCTCGGTGTTGAAGGAGAGATAGCCAACGTTCAGACCCGCCTGCTCCAGCAGGTTGATGTTTTTGTCCTGCTTCATGCGCGCAATGTCAGCCGGGTTCGGGTATGGCATCACCTGGCACTCGTTCTTCTGCAGTTTGGCGTAACGCACGGAGGCGTCAGGCGTGATAGAGAAGACCAGACGGTCGATCTGCGGCTTGGTGCCCCAGTAACCTTCGAACGCTTTATACAGAATACGGGAGTCTTTCTGGTACTGCAGCAGCTGGAATGGACCGGTACCGATTGGGTTCAGGTCAACTTTTTCCGGGGTGCCGGCTTTCAGCATGTTGTCCGCGTACTCTTTAGAGAGAATAGAGGCGAAGTCCATAGCCAGGTCAGCCAGGAATGGCGCTTCCGGACGGGTCAGCACGAACTGAACGGTCTTATCGTCAACTTTTTTCACTTCGCTGATCAGATCCGGCAGACCCATACCTTCGAAGTACTCATAGCTGCCGCCGGAGACTTTGTGGTACGGGTTCTGGGCATTTTTCTGACGGTCGAAGGAGAACACCACGTCGTCTGCGTTCAGATCGCGCGTCGGTTTGAACTCTTTGCTGTCCTGCCACTTCACGCCCTGGCGCAGGTGGAAGGTATAGGTTTTACCGTCTTCGCTGACTTCCCACTTCTCTGCCAGACCCGGAATAACTTCCGTGGTACCGGTTTTGAATTCAACCAGACGGTTATAGATAGGTACAGAGCTGGCGTCGTACGTCGTACCCGAGGTAAAGAGCTGTGGGTTAAAGCCTTCCGGCGAGCCTTCAGAACAGTAGACCAACGTTTTTGCCTGTACGCTTGCTGCGACAGTCATGGCTACCAGGCTCAGACCAAGCTTCAGCATCCCTGACTTCTTCAAGGAAATACTCATTGTTATTCTGCTCCAATGTGATGTTTTTGTTGTGTTACTCCGCCTGACCTTTAATTTATTTTTTACCCGGTCCGGTCGGTGCTGCCCAAAGGCGTTATAAGGGATGGAGATTCCTTTCAGAAGAGCGACTGAGTTGCAGCGCAGATCCTCCCTGAATTGCCCCTCGTGCCCTACAATCTGTCAACAGAATGTGAAAACGTCAATACAGGTGACGGGGATTTACGCTAAGTGTGAGAATTGGCAAACAAAGATTAAAAAAACTACCGGGGCATATTTTCAGCAGGGAAATTTATGCTACCCGCCATGATGCAGCACAACTCTCTGCACATTCTCCTACAACCAGTGATTAACATTTATTCAACCAGGGTAAATTTTCTTACGGAATGGCGATTATCTGCGCACTAAATGCCGTGAACGTTAAAACGCACAGGGGAAAATGCTGAGGTTATGTATAAGCAACGCGAAAAAAGATCATTCCATATATAAAAAAATACAATGGAATATGTCACATAAACGTTAACAGGCAGAGTGAAACTGAGGTAAGGCGTATTTTTGCCAATTAAGGCAGATAAGTCTTTTGGGGAGTTAATTTCTACAGGCGATAAATGCAAAAAACCCCGCTCAAAGAGCGGGGTTTTCGAATGTGGTCGGCGAGAGAGGATAACTCGTCACTCCGTGACTCGCCCTGCGGGCCGTTGCTGAAGCAACGTTCTCTCGCTTCGCTCGAGTCGAACCTCCTGCCCCGGAGGTTCTCATCCTTATTAATTTCAGATGCAAAAAACCCCGCTCAAAGAG
This sequence comes from Leclercia adecarboxylata, assembly GCF_023639785.1. NCBI lineage: Bacteria > Pseudomonadati > Pseudomonadota > Gammaproteobacteria > Enterobacterales > Enterobacteriaceae > Leclercia > Leclercia adecarboxylata. The sequence goes on along the minus strand of NZ_CP098325.1, from coordinate 186,445 downwards.
CGGGGTTTTCGAATGTGGTCGGCGAGAGAGGATTCGAACCTCCGACCCACTGGTCCCAAACCAGTTGCGCTACCAAGCTGCGCTACTCGCCGAATGCGGAGCGCATCTTACTGCTACGCTGCGACCCCGTCAATCCCTTATTCTGAAAAAGCCATTCGATCGGCTATAAAGTCGCCAGACCAGTTACTTCGCGGCTTTCACCGCGGTGTCCGGCACTTTACACCAGTTGTTATTCTCGTTAATCCCGCCGTCCGGCGAGGTATAACCGAGGCAACCGAGAATGGTGTCGTACAGCTCCACATGACGGTGCGCCACTTTCATATCCGCCTGCTCTTTGAGGTGGGCGAACATTTTGGCTTTCTCCGGGTTCGCCAGATACTTGTCAGACATCCACACCATCATCGGGACGCGGAACTGCTCCGGCGGTGCCATCTTGCGCGGCGTGCCGTGCAGATGCTCTTTCTCGTTAATCGACTCACCGTGATCGGCGGCGTAGAAGACAATAGCTTTCTTATCACGCACCTGGTCAATCACGCTGTCGATAAAGTGATCCACATAGGTCACCGAGTTATCGTAGGAGTTGATCAGCTGCTGTTTGCTACAGTCTTTGTCCACGCCCTTACACTCCGGCGTCCATTTTGCAAAGCTGCGCGGATAACGCTGGGTGTAGTTAAAGTGCGACCCTTTGGTATGCAGAATAATCATATGCTTACCATTCTGGTTGCCCTGCAGCGAGCGTTTCATCTCGTCGATCAGCAGCATATCGTCCACGCTCTTACCGCGGTTACGCGGCTCAGCGCCAATCTGCTCACGATAGGCAATGTTGTTGGCCATGGTGTTGCTGTAGAACCACATCTCGCTTTGCATCGCGTAGAGGTCGGAGCTAAAGCCCAGCTGGCGCAGCACCGCGAAGACGTTCTGCTCTTTCAGCGTACGCTGCGGGTTATCGCTTGCCCCACCCTCACGCACGAACATGCAGCGCAACGAGAGCTTGGTCGCGGTATCGCACGAGTAACCGCGGAAGGCGACGAGGTTTTTCTCCTGCGCCAGCTTCGGCGTCGTATCCCGCTCATAGCCCAGAAGCCCCATATGATCCCAGCGCGTGGTTTCACCGATAATGAAGATCATATAGGTATCATCAATATCCGCAGGGGCCTGATAGGTAAATTTCTTCGCCGGGTTCATCAGCGATTTATTGTCAGAAGACTCATCCACCTGCGCCCAGGCATATAACCCCAGCGCGGAGATCCAGTTAGACGGCAGATAGGAGTTCGCCACCACGCCGCCATAGCTCGGCATATCCACGCCGGAGGTACGCTCAACGTTTTTCTGCTGTAAATCCAGCAGGCGGATAGGGCCCCACACCATCAATCCCGCCAGGACAACCACCGCAGCGCTTCTGATGCGCTGCCCTGGGGTACGCAGCTGGCGCAACAGCGTATAGCGGCAGCGGTTGTTCCAGATAAGCAGCAGCGGCAGGATGCTGACGCAAACCAGCCAGAGGACAAAGTGAATACCGACCACCTCTTTCGAGAGATCAATATCTGTGGTCATGACCGAGGCAATAATGCCGTAGCCGATCACCACGTTCATAAAGGTCATGTAATAGCTGGCACCCGCCGAGCACAACACCACCAGCGTGGCGAGTACGCGCCATATCCGGCGGCCAAACAGCGACAGCAAACGCAGTAAAAAGAAGGTGACCAGCACAGTGGCAACCAGTTCAACGACCGCAGCGATTCCTTTCCAGGCGGTAAAGTCTTGCGCATAACCGTCAAACCGACGGAAAAAAACCGCGCCATTCATAAACAGACCGATGTACAACGCGAGCAAAAAGCTGAGCTTTTGTTGCGTCATCGCTTTGATATATTTCATTAATGCAACCTGGAAAAAGATAAAGTAGAGCCGTCTCACTCTTGGTTAAAAAGTGAACAACATATTTCATTGCCTGGGAGTACGTTATAGGAAACGTCTGTAAGCGCGGTAAGTAGACCACAAGGAAAAGAAAAAGTGGCAGCAGAGAATGTGATCCCTGCAAATATTTACAAAAAAACAAGTCCGATGACATACCATCGGACTGTTTTTTACGGAGTGCAGAAACAAAAAAGGCCGGAATATCCGGCCCTTAGAGGGAATTTACTCAGGCATGCGCTTCTTTAAATATTTCGCGCTGTGGCTGGCGAATCGTAGTGGAAAGCGCCAGAGAAAGGATAAGCAGGGCGAATATTACGCAGAAGGTTACATAGAAACCGCCGAATAACGACGCAATAAGCGAACCGCAAATACTGCCGATACCAAAACCTAAATAAATAACGCCGTAGTTTTTCGCCAGGTTATTAAGCCCGAAGAATTCACTTACCAGCGACGGGAAGACGGTGATGGTGCCGCCGAAGTTAAATGCAACGCAGGCAATAGCCGCAAAGAAGGTCACTTCATTGAGCGGGGCGAAAAGCAGGGCCGCCATACCCACCAGCGAAACCACCTGGCCAATAGTAATGACGCGGATACGGGCGATTTTATCAGACAGGATCCCCAGCACCAGGCGACCAGAGAGGTTGGCGATAGAGATAACGGTCACCGCGTTGGCCGCCGTTGCCGCGTCCAGTTTTACCATCCCCTGAGCGATATCTTTCGCCACGCCAATCACGTACAGGCCACTCATGCAGGCGGTCAGGAACATCACGGCCAGCATCCAGTACTGCGGCTTACGCATTGACTGGACCAGCGTAAAGTCGTTCTCTACCACACCGTTGACGGATTTCACTTCCTGCTGCGGGGCATCTTTCATCAGGGTGGCACCGAACAGGATCATCACCAGCACGATAGCGCCCCAGATCATGAAGGTCTTTTCAAGGCCGACGGTGGCAAGCAAATTGCTGTCGATAAATTTGAAGCCCAGGCTGCCAAGACCGTAAGAACCAATGGCAAAGGCGGAGATCAGCCCTTTACGTTCCGGGAACCATTTCACACAGTTCGACAGGGTCAACAGATAGCCCGCGCCATCCGCCAGTCCTACCAGCACCCCGGCGCTCAGCCACAGCATCATCAGATTGCTGGAATGCGCGGTCAGGAAGAAGCCGAGCCCGAGCAACAGCCCGGAAGCCATGGTGACGCGCTTAACGCCGAAGCGTTCCTGTAATTTACCGGCAACGGAGGAGGAGAGCGCCAGGCCCAGGCTCAGCAAGCCAAAGGAGAAAGCCACCTGGCTCACCGGTGCATTGAGTTTATCGGAGAGCGCGCTGTTAAACAGGCTCCAGGTGTAGACTGAACCCAGCGCAAACTGGGTCACGATGGTGCCGATAAGGGTCAGCCAGCGAGTGCGGTTGTAAGATGATGTGTTCATGGCAGTTGTCCTGCAGCAGAAAAAAGGGAAATTCACTGCTGACAACGATAACTAAAACCCTAACTTACCAGGGGTAAAACGGCATGAAATGCAGAGGGCGCGGAATGAAATGCCGAAAATCAGGAATGAATGGCCTGGACTGCTGTCTGAACCGCACCGGAGAAGGCTCACTTCCGGCGCTGCACAGGCCATTTATGCGTTCAGTTCAGAACCTGGCGCTGACGCCGAGGGTATAGAGATAATCTTCGCCGGTGGTCATATTGTCGGCCTGTGACATAGAGGCATAGGCCGCCATATAGGGGTTGATCAGCATATCGGCCCCGACGGTGACATCCATCCAGTTACCGTATTGCGTGGACGGCGCCAGGCGCCCCAGGCCGGACTGCATTTTCCACTGATTATCGCCAAACTGCTGGTTATAGCTGATTTGCGCCCAGGGCCGGAGATCGCCCACGCGCGTATCAACGCGCCAGCCGAGCGTACTGACGCTGGCATGCCATAGGGGATCGATTAGCGACTGGGTGTTCACGCTATCGCCAAACTCGTTGTACATATTGGGCGTAGAGCCGTCATAGTGCCAGGCGGCAACCGGTCCGGTGGTAAAACGGCGGGCCACGGGAATACTCAGGCCCACGCTCATGGAGCTGGTCGCTTCAACAGGCGACGTATCGGGTAGATTCAGCGCTAAACCGGGCATATTCTGCGAAGAGAGGATCCGCTCTTTGAGAATGTCCTCATAACGCGGTTGGTGATCGTCATCCCATGTATAACGCTCAGTGGTATTACTTTTTGTATCCGAAACGATATATTCCTGTTGCCAGGCATTTGCTGTGTTGCCTGTCAGCAGACAGGCTAAGAAACTCACCAGACCGGTTACGGCATGGCGGCCACTTATTTTTTTTATAATCATCAAAGCGACTCCAGAGAAGAGCCGAATTCGGCGATATTTGTGATTGTTTATAGTGAGGCCTGTTGCGACATGAGGGATGTTGCGTATCAGCCTGTATTAACTATTGTCTCTTTAGATGACACGTCAAGCCGGGTCGATTGAAATTTTTGTCATTTCATGAACAAAAGGGAGAGAACCGATGCAACGTTGTGGCTGGGTTAGCCAGGATCCGCTCTACATCGCCTATCACGATAAAGAGTGGGGCGTGCCGGAAACTGATGGAAAGAAATTATTCGAGATGATTTGCCTTGAGGGTCAGCAGGCCGGATTATCCTGGATCACCGTGCTTAAAAAGCGCGAAAACTATCGTCAGGCTTTCCACCAGTTCGATCCGGTTCAGGTGGCAGAGATGACCGTCGAGGATGTCGACAGGTTAGTGCTGGATGCGGGCATTATTCGCCATCGGGGCAAAATCGAAGCCATCATCGGCAACGCCCGCGCTTACCTGGCGATGGAAGAGCGCGGCGAGCGCTTTTCCGATTTTATCTGGTCCTTTGTCGATAACGCGCCGCAGGTGACCCGGGCAGCAACGCTGGCGCAGATCCCCGCCTCGACGCCCACCTCCGATGCCCTCTCGAAGGCGTTAAAAAAGCGCGGCTTTAAGTTTGTCGGCAGCACCATCTGTTACGCCTTTATGCAGGCCTGCGGGCTGGTCAACGATCACGTTACCGCCTGTGACTGGCACCCCGGAGGTCAACATGATCCGCAAATGGCTCAGTGACGACGTCGAGCCGCTGCTGACCCTGTGGCTGGAGAGTACCACTGTCGCCCATCCGTTTATCGATGCGCAGTATTGGGTGGAGAGCGAGGAGGTGGTGCGGGAGGTTTACCTGCCTTCGGCCGAGACGTGGGTATGGGAAGAGGAAGGCGCTATTCGCGGGTTTATCAGCGTGATGGAGTCCAGGTTCATCGGCGCGCTGTTTATCGATCCCGCCTGGGCGGGCAAAGGCATCGGGCATGCGCTGATAAACCATGTTCAGCAGCGCTACCCGTATTTAAGCCTCGAGGTCTACCAGAAGAACAGTCGGGCGGTGAATTTCTATCATGCGCAGGGCTTTCGCATTGAAGACAGCGCCTGGCAGGAAGATACCCAGCACCCGACCTGGCTTATGAGCTGGCAGGCGGATCAAACGCCGTCAGCGTAAGCAGCGGCCCCTGATATTTTTCCAGCCACGCCAGCGCGGTATTCCCCGCGCAACCATTCCCCAGCTTCGAGCTGGGGATATCTTTGGTCAGCACGTTAACCGCCCCGTTCTTACAAATCCCGTCGTTCTCAGGATCCAGATCCGGCCATGCCCCCTGGTGAATGCAGATCACCCCCGGCTTGATGCCTTCGCTGACCACCGCCCCGGCCAGCACCTGGCCGCGATGGTTCCAGACCCGTACCACGTCGCCATCGGCAATACCGCGCGCCCTGGCGTCATCCGGGTGCAGCGTCACCGGCTCGCGTCCGGCCACCGCGTACTGCTCGCGCAGGGATGAGTAGTTAAGCTGGCTGTGCAGACGGTGCGCCGGGTGGGCAGAGAGGATCTGCAGTTGCCCCGGCTCGGCATTACCCTGCCACTCGTCCGGCGCCAGCCACATCGGGTGTGGTGGACAATCGGCGTAGCCGAAGCTGGCGATACGCTCTGAGTACAGCACGATTTTGCCGCTCTCGGTTTTGAGCGGATGACGCTCAGGATCGCGACGGAAATCAGCGAAGCGCACAAACTTCGCATTGTCTTCAGACTCCGGCATTTCGACGATAGCGTTGGCTGCCCAGAACTCAGCAAAGGGCGCTAAGGTCACCCCCTGTGCCGCGCCGCGCTGCCCGGCAATCTCATAGAACGACTCCAGCCATTCCAGATCGGTTTTGCCTTCGGTGAAACGCTCACCGCCGCCCTGCTCCCAGCGTTCACTCAGCTCAGCAAACACGTCAAGATCGTCACGCGCTTCATCGCGCGGGGCCACAACCCGCTTCATGGGCACCATATGCTGGTTGCTGTAGTCGCCGGTCATGGTCATGTCGTTGCGTTCAAACGAGGTGGTGGCCGGCAGTACAATATCGGCATGCTTCGCCGCCGCCGTCCAGAAGCACTCGGAGATCACCACCAGCTCCGGTTTTTGCCAGGCGCGGATCAGGCGGTTAGTGTCCTGATGGTGGGTAAAGTTGGCGCCGCCGGCCCACCAGACAAAGCGAATATCCGGGAAGTGGCGATCCAGACCGTTGTGCTGATAAAAGCCGCCGGGATTTTCCAGGGCTTCAACAATGCGGGCGACCGGGATTTTATCCACCGCGTCGGTACCGCCCTTAACCGAACCCTGCATCGAGGCCAGCACCGCCGCACGACGCGTCGGGTTACCACCGTTGGCAAAGTGATATGAAAGCCCAAAGCCACCGCCCGGGGTCCCAATCTGGCCGAGCATTGCCGCCAGGGTGACCAGCATCCAGTGTTTCTGCTCGCCAAACTGCTGACGCTGCATGCCCCAGCCAGCCATCAGCATCGTCGTGTTATTGTGGAACAACGCCGCGAGTTCGCGAATTTTATCTGCCGGAACGCCGCAAATGTCCGCGGCCCATTCAGCCGTTTTGGCGATACCGTCTGCCGCACCGGTCAGGTAATCAGCAAACTTTTCATACCCGGAGGTGCAGCGCGCCAGGAAAGCGTCATCCTGCCAGCCGTTTTCTACCAGCGTATGGGCGATGCCGAGCATCATTGCCACATCGGTGCCCATATGCGGGGCGATCCACTCGGCGCTGTCGCCAAAGAAATCCATGGTTTCGGAGCGCATCGGATCGATGCAGATCAGGCGCTTGCCGCTTTTACGCAGTGCGTCAAAATACTGCATCCCCTGCTCGTCGCTGGCATTCCACGCAATCTTAAGGGTGTTGAGCGGGTTAGCGCTCCACAGCACCACCACCCCGGCGTGCTTCAGCACCAGCGGCCAGCTGGTCTGCTGCTGATAGACTTCGTTGCCGCCCACCACATACGGCATGATGGCCTGTGCCGCACCGGTTGAGTAGTCCCCCAGATGGCCGGTGTAGCCGCCTGCGAGGCTCATATAGCGCTGGAGCAGGGTGGCAGCTTTGTGCAGCACGCCGTTGGAGCGCCAGCCGTACGAACCGGCGAAAATGGACGATGGGCCATAGCTCTGGCGAATACGTTTATGCTGCGCATCGATAAGCGTCAGCGCCTCATCCCAGCTGACGCGCACAAATTCATCCTGCCCGCGCACCCCTTGTGGGTTATCCGGCGAGGCGAGAAAGCCTTTACGCACCATCGGCCAGCGCACGCGCGTTTTGCTGTGCACCTGGTCGCGCACCGCGGTCTGCAGGGAGTTGGGATGCTTTGTCGGCAACGCGCCACGGGATGACAGTACCCTGTCGCCGTCGGTTTCGACCAGCATGGGCCCCCAGTGGGCTGCAGTCAGAATGGTTTTCGTTGAAGTGGTCACAGCGTGTGCTCCTGGATTGCCGGTTGCAGGTTTTCTCAGCCTTCATTGAGACTGTTTATGATTTGACACAAATTTAAGAGTTATCCCCGGAATTTTCTCCGTAACTGGACGTCATAATCAACCGCCACGCCCGTCGTGGCAAAGAATAAAAAAGCTTAAGGAAAGAAGATGAAAAAAAGCGCACTTATGATTGCCGCCGTAGTGAGCGGCGCCCTGGTTGTTTCAGGCTGCACCACCAACCCTTACACCGGCGAACGCGAAGCAGGTAAATCAGGTATTGGCGCAGGCATCGGCTCCCTGGTGGGCGCAGGTGTTGGCGCACTCTCCTCCTCGAAAAAAGATCGCGGCAAAGGTGCCCTGATTGGTGCCGCAGCAGGCGCAGCGCTGGGTGGCGGCGCGGGTTATTACATGGATGTGCAGGAAGCGAAGCTGCGCGACAAAATGCAGGGTACCGGCGTAAGCGTGACCCGCAGCGGCGATAACATCATTCTGAACATGCCAAACAACGTCACTTTCGACAGCAGCAGCGCAACGCTGAAACCGGCGGGTGCCAACACCCTGACCGGCGTGGCGATGGTGCTGAAAGAGTATGAAAAAACCGCCGTGAACGTGCTGGGCTATACCGACAGCACCGGCAGCCAGGATCTGAACATGCGTCTCTCCCAGCAGCGTGCTGACGCGGTGGCCAGCTCGCTGATCACTCAGGGCGTGGCGGCGAACCGCATTCGCACCAGCGGCATGGGCCCGGCGAATCCGATCGCCAGCAACAGCACGGCGGAAGGCAAAGCGCAGAACCGTCGCGTCGAGATCACCTTAAGCCCGATTCAGTAGATAAAAGCAAAACGGCAACCTGGTTGCCGTTTTTAGTATTTGCGCCCTCTCCCTCTGGGAGAGGGTCGGGGTGAGGGCATCAGGCCGCACAAACCCCAGACCCGGTAAGCGTAGCGCCACCGGGCATTTTCGCGCTAAGGTATGCTCAACCAAGGCAAGGAAACCAGCGATGAGCAAATCAGCACGGCCCACCATCAGCGACGTAGCGAAAGCCGCAAAAACCGGTAAAACCAGTATTTCCCGTTATCTCAACGGCGAAAAACACCTGCTTTCCGACGCGCTGCTGGCCCGCATTGAACAGGCTATCGCCGACCTCGACTATCGCCCCAGCCTGATGGCCCGGGGCCTGAAGCGTGGCCGAACCCGCCTGATTGGGCTGATTATCGCCGATATTACTAATCCCTACTCCGTTAACGTCCTCAGCGGCATCGAAACGGCCTGCCGGGAAAAAGGCTTCACCCCGCTGGTGTGTAACACCAACAACGAGCTCGATCAGGAGCTGCACTACCTCGACCTGCTGCGCAGCTATCAGGTTGAGGGCATCGTGGTCAATGCCGTGGGGATGCGTGAAGAGGGACTGAACCGCCTGCAACAGTCCTCCCTGCCAATGGTGCTGATTGACCGCAAAATCCCGGACTTCGCCTGTGATGTCGTCGGGCTGGATAACACCCAGGCCGCCACCACAGCTACCGAGCACCTGATAGATCAAGGTTTTGAAGCGATCCTGTTCCTGAGCGAACCGCTGGGAATGGTCAATACCCGCCGCGAACGCCTGAGCGCATTCCGCGCCACCCTCGCCCGCTATCCTGGCGTGGTCGCCGAGAATATCGAACTCCCACTTCATGAAGCCGATCGGCTGGATAATGCCCTGCGCGAGTTCCATACCCGCCATCGCGGCATGCGCAAGGCGGTCATCTCCGCGAACGGCGCATTAACGCTGCAGGTCGCCCGCTCGCTCAAGCGCATTGGCCTGCACTGGGGCAGCGATATCGGGCTGCTGGGCTTTGACGAGCTGGAGTGGGCCGAGCTGGCCGGTGTCGGCATTACCACCCTCAAACAGCCCACCTGGCAGATTGGCTTCGCCGCCGTCGAGCAGGTCGTGCGCCGGATCAACGGTGCCGATGATGCCGTCCGCGAGCAGGTCTTCTCCGGCGAGCTGATCGTCCGCGGCTCCACGACCCGTTAACCCCCTTCGTGATGGCGATCATAAATCCAGCATCCTGAACTTTTCTTTGGAACCGGTTCCATCTAGCGTAAAGAGTATCAGCTACGTGATGGAGTCCGCCGATGGGCAGAAAAATTATTGTCGTCACCGCCGCGTATGGCGCTGACAAGGTACGTGAAGCAGGAGGCCAGCGCGCCATGCTGCACGTGATCGCCGGGGCAGGTGCCGACGGCGTCGAAATCCGCCGTGAGTTATTCAGCGATGCCGAGCTGGCAACCTTACCCACGCTGGCCGGATCCATTGAACTGCTCGGCCTGCTGGCCTGCTATTCCGCTCCGGATGCTCTTTTTACCCCGGACGGCGCTCTCAACCCGATGCTGCCCCGCTACCTGTCCGAAGCCGCGACGCTCAACGCCCTGTGGCTGAAAGTCTCCCTGGGCAACTTCAGCGACAAGCAGCAGCTTGATGCCCTCCGTGCCCTTCTTGATGAAAGCGGTATGACGCTGGTGGTCGAAAACGACCAGACCCGTTGCGGCCAGCTGGCACCGATGCAGCGCTTTAAAGCGGCCTGCCGGGTGATGAACCTGCCGGTTACGCTGACCTTTGATATGGGCAACTGGCTGTGGGTGGGCGAATCCCCGGAAGAGGCCGCGAAGCATCTGGCCCCTGCGGTGAGCTATATCCACGTTAAGGCCGCCGTTCCTCATCAGCAGCGCTATCGCGCCGTGCCGCCGGACAACGACAGCACCCGCTGGCAGGCCCTGCTGGAGCAACTGCCCGCCGATGTGCCGCGTGGGATCGAGTTCCCTCTCGAAGGGCCAGACCTGACGGCTGTCACCCGTCACTACGTTAATTTACTGCGTGAGGAGTAACGCGATGCCGAACGCTCTGGATGTCATCACCATTGGTGAAGCCATGGCCATGTTTGTGGCCACCCACACCGGCGACTTAAGCGAAGTTGACCATTTTATGAAGCGCGTTGCGGGTGCCGAACTGAACGTTGCCACCGGGCTGGCACGCCTTGGCCTGAAGGTAGGCTGGGTGAGTCGCGTCGGCAATGACAGCTTCGGCCAGTTTGTGCTCGACACCCTGAAAAAAGAGGGCATCGACACCGCAGGCGTGACCCTGGATGGACGTTACCCCACCGGTTTTCAGCTGAAATCTAAGGTTACCGATGGAACCGATCCCATTGTGGAGTATTTCCGCAAAGGCTCTGCTGCCAGCCATCTGTCAGTGGAAGATTTCAGTCCTGTCTGGTTTACCGCAGCAAGGCATCTGCACCTGAGCGGCGTGGCGGCGGCGTTGTCCCCCAGCTCTTACGCCCTGCTCGATCATGCGGCGGGTGCCATGAAAGCCGCGGGCAAAACTCTCTCCTTCGATCCGAACCTGCGTCCGGTGCTGTGGAAAAGCGAAGCGGAGATGGTGGAGAAGCTGAACCACCTCGCCTTTCAGGCCGACTGGGTGTTACCCGGCCTGAAAGAGGGCTTCATTCTGACCGGGGAAAAAACCCCGGAAGGGATCGCTGATTTTTATCTGAACAAGGGGGTAAAAGCCGTGATCCTGAAAACCGGTGCCGATGGCGCCTGGTATAAAACTGCCGAGGGCGAGCAAGGTGCGGTGGCAGCGGTGAAGGTGGAGAACGTTGTCGATACCGTCGGCGCGGGTGACGGCTTTGCCGTAGGCGTGATCAGCGCGCTGCTGGAAGGCAAAACGCTGCATCAGGCCGTCACGCGCGGCAATCTCATCGGCTCGCTGGCGATCCAGGTTCAGGGCGACAGCGAAGGATTACCCAATCGGGAACAGTTAGGGGAATAAATCCCCTCACCCCAACCCTCTCCCCAAAGGGGAGAGGGAGCTAAATATTAAGCCACCCTGTACCCTACAGACAGCGGCGGTCATTTCCTCAACCACAGAGGCAAACCTATGAACAATGCAACAAACGCAGTAAAACGCTGGTGGTACATCATGCCTGTCGTGTTCATCACATACAGCCTGGCGTACCTTGACCGCGCGAACTTTAGCTTCGCGTCTGCCGCAGGCATTACCGAAGACCTGGGGATCACCAAAGGTATCTCCTCGCTGCTGGGTGCCCTCTTCTTCCTCGGTTACTTCTTTTTCCAGATCCCCGGCGCTATCTATGCCGAACGCCGCAGCGTGCGTAAGCTGATCTTCATCTGCCTGATCCTCTGGGGCGCCTGTGCTTCCCTGACCGGGGTCGTGAATAACATCCCGGCGCTGGCGGCCATTCGCTTTATTCTTGGCGTGGTGGAAGCGGCGGTGATGCCGGCGATGCTGATCTACATCAGCAACTGGTTTACCAAATCTGAACGCTCGCGTGCCAACACCTTCCTTATTCTTGGCAACCCGGTCACGGTGCTGTGGATGTCGGTGGTCTCCGGGTATCTGATCCAGTCCTTCGGCTGGCGCGAAATGTTCATTATTGAAGGCGTTCCAGCGGTGATCTGGGCCTTCTGCTGGTGGGTGCTGGTAAAAGACAAACCGGCCCAGGCCAAATGGCTTTCGGAAGATGAAAAAGCAGCCCTGCAGGCGCAACTGGATAAAGAGCAGCAGGGTCTGAAAGCAGTGCGTAACTACGGCGAAGCCTTCCGCTCCCGCAACGTGGTCCTGCTGTGCATGCAGTACTTCACCTGGAGCATCGGGGTTTACGGTTTTGTTCTGTGGCTGCCGTCCATCATCCGCAGCGCGGGCGATAACCTCGGTATGGTCGAGGTGGGCTGGCTCTCCTCCGTTCCCTATCTTGCGGCAACCATCGCCATGATTGTGGTCTCCTGGGCGTCGGATAAACTGCAAAACCGTAAGCTGTTCGTCTGGCCGCTGCTGTTGATTGCTGCCTGTGCCTTTATTGGTTCCTGGGCGGTGGGTGCAAACCACTTCTGGATCTCTTACACCCTGCTGGTGATCGCCGGTGCCGCCATGTACGCGCCTTATGGTCCGTTCTTTGCCATCATCCCGGAAATGCTGCCGCGTAACGTAGCGGGCGGCGCGATGGCGCTGATCAACAGCATGGGTGCGCTGGGTTCATTCTTTGGTTCATGGTTCGTGGGTTATCTGAACGGTGTGACCGGCGGCCCGTCGGCCTCGTACATCTTTATGGGGGTGGCGCTTTTTGCCTCAGTGTGGCTTACTTTAATTGTTAAGCCTGCTAATAATCAAAACATTCCCGTCGGCGCACGCCACGCCTGAACCCTTTAAAAATCAACGGAGATTAGCATGAAGCCGTCCGTCATTTTGTATAAAGCCCTGCCTGACGCGTTACAGCAGCGCCTTGAAGATCATTTCACCGTTACCCGGGTTAACAACCTGAGCCCGGAGACGGTACAGCAGCATGCCGAGGCGTTCGCCAGTGCTGTCGGGCTGCTCGGCTCCAGCGAAAAAGTGGATGCCGCGCTGCTGGAGAAGATGCCTGCGCTGCGTGCAACCTCAACCATTTCGGTGGGCTATGACAACTTCGACGTCGATGCGCTGAATGCCCGCCATGTCCTGCTGATGCATACGCCAACCGTACTTACCGAGACCGTGGCGGATACGCTGATGGCGCTGGTGCTCAGCAGCGCGCGTCGCGTGGTGGAAGTAGCCGAACGCGTCAAAGCCGGGGAATGGACCAAAAGCATTGGCCCGGACTGGTTCGGTACCGACGTGCATGGCAAAACTCTGGGTATCGTCGGCATGGGCCGCATCGGTCTGGCGCTGGCCCAGCGCGCCCACTTCGGTTTCAATATGCCGGTTCTGTATAACGCGCGCCGCCAGCATAAAGAAGCGGAGGAACGCTTTAACGCCCGCTACTGCGACCTGGATACCCTGTTGCAGGAAGCGGACTTCGTCTGCCTGATCCTGCCGCTGACCGATGAAACTCACCATATGATCGGCCAGGCGCAGTTTGCGAAGATGAAGAAGTCCGCCATCTTTATTAATGCGGGACGCGGGCCGGTAGTGGATGAGCAGGCGCTGATTGCGGCGCTGAAAAACGGAGAGATCCACGCGGCGGGGCTGGACGTGTTTGAGCAGGAGCCGCTGCCGACCAGCTCAGAACTGCTGAAGATGCCTAACGTGGTGGCCCTGCCGCACATTGGCTCTGCCACGCACGAAACCCGCTACAACATGGCGGCCTGTGCGGTGGAGAACCTGATCGACGCCCTGCAGGGCAAGGTCGATAAAAACTGCGTCAATCCGCAGGCCAGATCCTGAACGAAAAAAACCCGCCAGAGGCGGGTTTTTAAGTTCTTTTAGCTGAGCTGGAAGCTTACAGGCTTACAACGTTACCAGCTGCTGGGCCTTTAGCGCCGCTTTCGATGGTGAAGGAAACTTTCTGACCTTCGTCCAGAGATTTGTAGCCATCGTTCTGGATAGCAGAGAAGTGTACGAACACGTCTTTAGAGCCATCGTCAGGAGTGATGAAGCCGAAACCTTTATCAGCGTTGAACCATTTTACCAGACCAGTCATTTTACCAGACATAGATATTACCTTTTAAAAATTTGTTTTGCCTTCCGGCGCGATGATGGAATGTGTTACAGATTTTTAAGCGATGAAGGAAGGGTCACTACGAAGGGTATCTAAGGATAACGCATCTGGACTGCTTTACTAAACTGCTTTAGGTCTGTGTAACAAACCGACGAGGTGTATTAAGACATAGTTAGCGGATCAAAGACAAGCTTTATTTTCTGAGAACATAAAAAAACCCGCTTTTCAGCGGGGTTTTTTACTCTGGCAACCTGCACGTCCGAGGTTATTCCGTTGCGGCCATTGCCGCGCTCCACGCCTGGCTGAACGCCTGGTGCTGCGCTGCCAGCGGCCCAATCAGCGCATTGTACTGGCTGGCCTGCTGAGAGGTCGGGAACTGAATGCCGTTAGAGACAAAGCTCACCTGAGTACCCTGCTGGGAAATAAAGTCCGCCACCTGCACCAGCTGCTGCGTGAAGATCTGCGCGGCAGGAATGAGCGGCTGCAGTGCATCGGCAGGTTTAGTCACTACCTTGTCATACACTTTATCGAACACAGGTTTCAGATCTTCACCCTGCTTCAGCGCGGAGTGCGCGCCATCAGCCTGCATTTTGGCATTTTGCAGCTGCTGGCCCAGTACGCCCAGAGCACCGTTTGACTGGCTCAGCGGCTCACGCTGGGTGACATAATCCTGCGGCACGCGAATCGCGTTCACGCTGTCCACTACCGGACGCAGACCGGCATCCATCGCCTGATTCACCTGCTGTGAATAGCCATACAAAATGGCATAGTCGGAAACGAAGGGACCGAACTGTTTTTTCTGATCCGCAGTCAACGTTGGTAAACGCTCGCCGCTGCGCATCGCAGTATTTTGCAGGAAATCGATAAACGCTTTGCGCTGATCGCCTTCCTTATCGAAACACCCACTCAGGCTCACTACCATTAACAACGCCGCAAGCGGCGCAAACCAGCGAGAGCAGGGCTTTCCTGTCGCCATTGTTATTACTCCTTTCACCCAAAAAAGCGCACACCGGCACACGCGTGCCCAACGGTGACAAGAATAGTCCAGGTCAGGCCCGCAAGATACTCTTTTCATGTAAAACGACTATTGCCATATAAATTCTTACGATTTACAAAAAAATACCTGGTGCTATGGTGCTACTGAATAATCAAGTCATTAGCATAGTTAATCGCCCGGAAAAAAAGCCAGCGAAACGTATCTCCGACAATTAATCACGCACGTTACGATCTCCTGTCAGTTTTAGCGACTATTCTTAAATTGCTCTCTATGTTCACGATCCCGCAGTGTGATTTAAGAGGAGTTCTCAATGGAATTAAAAGATCCTATGTTCGATCTGTTAAGCAGTCTGGAGCAGATTGTTTTTAAAGATGTACCGCAGACGGTTACCCTTAACCAAAAGTCTAACCCCTTTACGGAATTTGAGCGCTTACGCAAAGGGACAGGGATGAAAACTGATGATTTCGCCCGAGCAATGGGTGTCAGCGTAGCGATGGTTCAGGAGTGGGAATCAAAAAGAGTGAAGCCCTCCATGACCGAGCTGAAGCTGATGAGCCTGATTCAGGCTAACCCGGCACTCCGCAAGCAGTTGACTGAATAGTTTTGAAATAGTGTTGATTTAGCCCCCGCATTTGCGGGGGTTTGTGTTTACCGCCTTTCACCGCGCCACTCCCCGTCCCGCCACACCAGTTCATGCGTCAGCCTAAGTCCGTCAAGAAATGCCTCGTCATGGGACACCACCAGCAGTGCGCCTGCAAATCCTGCCAGCGCCGCCTCGATAGCGCGTGTCGAAGCCAGATCCAGATGGTTGGTCGGTTCATCGAGCAGCAAAAGCTGCGTCGCCTCTTCCCGCCACAGCACGCAGGCCAGCGCCGCTTTTAAGCGCTCGCCGCCGCTGAGCGCTGAGAGCGGCAGCGTAACCCGATCGGCCCCGAGCTGGAGCTGAGCCAGACGGCTGCGCAGTATCCCCTCCTCCAGCGGCGTATTATGCAGATTAAGATGGGAGATAACGGATTGCGTCAGATCCAGCTGCGATAAATGCTGGTCAAGATACGCCACGTTGACCGACACCCGACAGGCACCGGTGACAGGCACGCATTCACCGAGGATCGCTTTCAGCAGGGTGGATTTCCCGCAGCCGTTCGGCCCGCGCAACGCCACCCGCATCGGCCCATCCATGCGCCAGTTGAGGGGCGCCATCCTGACGTGCGGCAGCAGCACCTCTTCCAGCACCAGCACCTGTTTCCCCTCCGCTACCTGGCTGGCCGGCAGGGTAAACATCACCGGATTATCCTCCTCCACCCGCTCCCGCGCCTGATTAACCGCCGCATTCAGTGCAACCTGCTGGTCATGATGCTGCTTACGCCATGCACCCGGGCGCTCTTTCGCCGCGCCTTTATATTTAACGCGCTCAAAGGAGGCGATGTTGAGCGTGTCGACAGTACGCTGGGTTTTTGCCGAACGACGCAGGCTGTCGTCATGCTCTTTTTGCTGACGCGCGCGGGTGCGTTTGCGTTCGGTGGTTGCATGCTCCAGGGCCGCGCGGGCGGCCTGCTGTTCCGCAGTCCGCTGGCGCTGATAGTCCGCGTAATTTCCGCCGTAGCTGTGCAAGCCGGACGCGCTGAGTTCCAGAATGCGCGGCACCTGAGCCAGCAACTCACGATCGTGTGACGCGATCAGTACCCCGCCGGTCTGACGGGCCAGCTGTGCGTAAAACCACTCCCGCCCCTGCCGGTCGAGGTGGTTAGTGGGTTCATCCAGCAGAAGATAATCCGCATTCGCCGTAAACGCGCCGCACAGCAGGGCGCGAACCCGCTCGCCGCCGCTCAGTTCAGAGGCCAGCCTGTCGGGATCAAACCCCGGAAGCCCGGCACTGATAAATGCCTCCCTCAGCCGGTCAGCTAAATCCCAGTAACCGTCAAGGCGCTCCAGATCCTCAGGCAGATAGTCCCCGCTGTCGATACGCCTGCGGGCCGCGAAAAGCGCTTCGTAGCCGAGCAACTGCGCCAGAGTAGTATGGGGGGAAATATCATGCTGCTGCGCCACGTAGCTGTGGGTGCCGAAGCGTTCGATATGGCCGCTGGCGGGCGCGTCCAGCCCGGCCAAAAGGCGCAGGAGACGGGTTTTGCCGCTGCCGTTACGGCCTACCAGCGCGCAGAGCGTCGGCTCCAGCGAGACATTAAGCGGACCAAAAAGGGTATCGCCCGTCGGAAACTGACAGGTGACCTGATGCAAAATAAAAGAAGGGGATTGCGCAAAATGAGCCATAAGCACTCCTGAATGAAATCAAAACATCCCCTGCCGACGCGGTGGCGTTTAGCAAGGATCGAAGATCATCAGGCGTGGTTGTTCATTTTTGGGGGGCGCTCCAGCGAAAGAAAGTTAACGAGGGGCAGAATAACGTTTTTTTATTGACCGTTTCAACCATAAAAAAACCCGCCGAAGCGGGTTTTTAGCACATCCAGGCCCCTGCAAGCGTAGCGCCGCCGGGCAAGAGACGCTTACTGCAGCAGCGAAATATCCGCCACGCGCAGGAACAGTTCACGCAGTTTTTCGAGCATAGAGAGACGGTTAATACGCAGATCTTTATCTTCTACGTTTACCATCACTTTCTCGAAGAAGGCGTCGATAACATCACGCAGTTCGGCCAGTTCCACCAGCGCTTCCTGGTAGCGGCCTTCCGCAAACACCGGCTCCAGCCTGTCACGCAGCACCACAACCTGCATCGCCAGGGCGATCTCTTCCGGCTCTTTCAGCGTCGCGGCGTTAACGCGCTCGTTCAGCTTCTCATCGGATTTCGCCAGGATATTGGAGACACGCTTGTTGGCTGCAGCCAGCGCCGATGCCGCTTCCAGGGTACGGAAGTGGGACACCGCCTTCATACGGGCATCGAAGTCTGCCGGACGGGTCGGACGACGGGCCAGAACCGCCTGAATGGTGTCGACGGTGTAACCTTCGTCCTGATACCAGGCGCGGAAACGGCCCAGCATAAAGTCGATAACGTCATCTACCACCCTGGCGTTGGTCAGCTTGTCCCCGTACAGACGCACCGCTTCTTCCGTCAGGGTCTGCAGATCCAGGTTCAGGTTCTTCTCAACGATGATACGCAGCACGCCCAGCGCAGCACGACGCAGCGCGAACGGGTCTTTATCGCCTTTCGGATGCTGACCGATACCGAAGATACCCGCGAGGGTGTCCATCTTATCGGCAATCGCGACCGCACAGGCAACCAGGTTAGACGGCAGATCGTCACCCGCAAAGCGCGGCTGATACTGCTCGTTCAGGGCCACGGCCACGTCTTCCGCTTCGCCATCGTGACGCGCGTAGTGCATGCCCATCACGCCCTGGGTGTCGGTAAACTCAAACACCATGTTGGTCATCAGGTCGCACTTGGAGAGCAGCCCCGCACGGGTAGCGTGGTTGACGTCAGCACCGATTTCACGGGCGATCCAGCCAGACAGTTCCGCGATACGGTCGGTCTTGTCACGCAGCGTACCCAGCTGTTGCTGGAACAGCACGGTTTGCAGGCGTGGAAGATGATCTTCCAGGCGCTTTTTACGGTCGGTATTAAAGAAGAACTCCGCATCCGCCAGACGCGGGCGAACCACTTTCTCGTTACCGGAGATAATCTGGATCGGATCTTTCGATTCGATATTCGCCACGAAGATGAAGTTAGGCAGCAGTTTGCCGTCGTTGGCATAGACCGGGAAGTACTTCTGGTCGCCCTTCATGGTGTAAACCAGCGCTTCGGCCGGCACCGCGAGGAATTTCTCTTCGAACTTCGCGGTCAGTACCACCGGCCACTCCACCAGTGAAGTGACTTCTTCCAGCAGGCTGTCGCTCAGATCGGCATTACCGCCAATCTTACGTGCCGCCTCTTCTGCATCGGCTTTGATTTTCGCTTTACGCTGTTCGTAATCGGCAATGACTTTACCGCGCTCCAGCAGGATTTCTGGATACTGATCGGCGTTGTCGATGGTGAACTCCGGCTCGCCCATAAAGCGGTGACCGCGGATCACGCGATCGGACGCGACGCCCAGAATGGTGGCAGGGATAACGGTATCGCCCAGCAGCAGGGTCACGGTATGAACCGGACGCACGAAGTGCACGTCGCTTGCGCCCCAGCGCATCAGTTTTGGAACAGGTAGCTTCGCCAGTGACGTGGCGATCATGTTCGGCAGCAGCGCTTCTGCGCTCTCGCCTTTCACATGGGCACGATAGAGCAGCCATTCGCCTTTGTCGGTGGTCAGACGCTCGGCCTGGTCAACGGTGATGCCGCAGCCACGTGCCCAGCCTTCTGCCGCTTTGCTCGGTTTGCCTTCAGCGTCAAACGCCTGGGCAATCGCCGGGCCGCGTTTTTCGACTTCGCGATCCGGCTGGGAAGCGGCCAGATTTGCCACTTTCAGCGCCAGACGACGCGGCGCAGCAAACCATTCAATCTTACCGTGTGCGAGGCCAGCATTATCCAGCTCCGCGGTGACATTCGCAGCAAAGGATTCAGCCAGGCTGCGCAGGGCTTTTGGTGGCAGCTCTTCGGTGCCGATTTCCACCAGGAAAGTTTTCTCAGACATGGCCGCCTCTTATTTGTTTCGGTTGCACATCGGGAAGCCAAGGGCTTCACGGGACGCGTAATAAGCTTCTGCAACGGCTTTGGTCAGGGTACGAATACGCAGGATGTAGCGCTGACGTTCAGTCACAGAGATCGCTTTACGGGCGTCCAGCAGGTTGAAGCTGTGGGCGGCCTTCAGAATACGTTCGTAGGCTGGCAGCGGCAGCGGAGTTTCCAGCGCCAGCAGCTGCTGGGCCTCTTTCTCGTACTGCTCGAAGCAGGTGAACAGGAAGTCCACGTCCGCGTATTCGAAGTTATAGGTGGATTGCTCCACTTCGTTCTGATGGAACACGTCGCCGTAGGTAGTTTTACCCAGCGGGCCGTCGCTCCAGACCAGGTCGTAAACGCTGTCTACGCCCTGAATGTACATTGCCAGACGTTCCAGACCGTAGGTGATTTCACCGGTGATCGGCTTACATTCCAGACCGCCAACCTGCTGGAAATAGGTGAACTGGGTCACTTCCATACCGTTCAGCCACACTTCCCAACCCAAACCCCAGGCGCCCAGCGTCGGGTTTTCCCAGTTATCTTCCACGAAACGAATGTCGTGAATGGTCGGATCCATACCCAGCTCTTTCAGCGACCCGAGATACAGCTCCTGAATATTGTCCGGGGACGGCTTAATGACCACCTGGAACTGATAGTAGTGCTGTAAGCGGTTCGGGTTTTCACCGTAGCGACCGTCGGTCGGGCGGCGGGATGGCTGTACATAGGCAGTGGCCATCGGCTCTGGCCCCAGGGCACGCAGGCTGGTCATCGGATGTGAGGTGCCGGCGCCCACTTCCATGTCCAGAGGTTGAACAATGGTGCAGCCCTGGCGAGCCCAGTAATCCTGTAAGGTCAGGATCAGGCCCTGGAAGGTCTTAGTATCAAACTTTTGCATAGTATTTCGTGCTGGATACGTGTGGTTTTAAATGGAAGGGTTCAGTATACCCGCTGAGTGCAAGATATACAGTACGAAACGGGGTTGTTTAGGGAAAATTGGGAAATAAGGGTGGCTAACAGCGCCCTGCAGGCGCAGCCAGCTCGTTACGCAGCCATCCTAACGCATCGAAAGGTGTAAAAAATGGCCGTCTGCGTCAAAAGAACAGATGAAACTCTCATTGCGGGCAGTGAAGCCCTGCATCTCATAGCTGCCCTGAAACTGCTCGAAGGCAGTAACGTCTATCTTTTGCGCACCGGTATTGTAGCGCTGGGCCGCCCGATCCTTACACAGCTGTTCCATATCCAGCGAACGCGCCGGACTGACTTTTTTGGTTTGCGCTTTTTGCGCCGGGACCGTCTCCTGCGCCGCGCAACCGGCCAGTAATGCGGGAAGCAGAAGCATCATCGCGCGTATCATCATTTATATTACCGCCCTGTGCTGTGGCTCTTATTTTTAAACTCTAAACTTTATAGAGTATGGCCCGGCATTCTGCGAATCACACCGCTCCGGCACAAGCAGGGCGATGCAAACTCAGAATTTTCCAACGAGCGTCTGAATCACTGTCGTGGTCAGACTCTTTTTAATGCGTAAACAGAGGGATGGATGCAGGACAAAATTAACTGGATTGATAATTTACGGGGAATCGCCTGTTTGATGGTGGTAATGATCCATACCACCACCTGGTACATTACTAATGCCCCGAGCATCAGCCTCGTTAACTGGGATATCGCCAACGTTCTCAACTCCGCCTCCCGGGTGAGCGTGCCGCTGTTTTTCATGATCTCCGGCTATCTCTTTTTTGGCGAGCGGAGCGCGCAACCGCGCCACTTTTTACGTATCGGCCTCTGCCTGCTGTTTTACAGCACCCTGTCGTTTCTCTATATCGTGCTGTTTACCTCGATTAACAGCGAGCTGTCGCTGAAATACCTGCTGCAAAAACCGGTGTTCTATCACCTGTGGTTTTTCTTCGCCATTATCGTGATTTACCTGCTCTCCCCGCTGCTGCAAGTAAAAAGCGTGAGCGGCAAAATGCTGCTGGCACTCATGATCGTTATCGGCATCCTGGCGAATCCCAACACGGTCTCGCAAAAAATAAGTGGATTTGAATGGCTGCCGATCAATCTCTATATCAACGGTGACACTTTCTATTACGTGCTGTACGGCATGCTGGGCCGTGCTCTGGGCATGATGGACACTCAGAGACGCGGGATGAATGTTCTGTGCGCCGCCCTGTTTATTGCCGCAGTGGCCATCATCTCCCGCGGTACGCTGCACGAACTGCAGTGGCGCGGCACCTTCGCTGATACCTGGTATCTCTACTGCGGCCCGATGGTCTTTATCTGCGCCGTTGCGCTCTTCACGCTGGTGAAAAATACCCTGAATACAGGCCCCGTGCCGCTGCTGGGGTTAATTTCACGAAATTCGCTGGGTATCTACGGTTTTCACGCGCTGGTGATCCACGCCCTGCGCACCCGTGGCGTGGAGTTAAAAAGCTGGCCGCTGCTGGATATTGTGTGGATTTTTTCAATTACGGTGGCGGTTAGTTTGCTGCTGTCGATGCTGTTGCAGCGGATTGATACGCGCAGATTTGTGAGCTAGATACGGCTGTTTGCCCGGCGGCGCTACGCTTGCCGGGCCTACAAAACCTTATGGATGGGTAACACCCAGGCGCTGTTTTACGACATCAGCGGCAAAAGCTGCTGATAGATCTTGCGGAACACCTCGCGGCGTTCGGCATAGCGGGCGTGACGTTCGGGGTCCGGGGTGTGCTGCTGTTCCAGCGCAAGCTGTGGCAACAGCGCTGACAGCGGCTTGCCCGGGTTCATTGCTATCTGCGCCAGACGCGCGGCACCCAGCGCAGGCCCGACGTCCCCGCCGGTACGGTAATCGAGCTGCTGCCCGCTGATATCCGCCAACATTTGCCGCCAGTAAGGGCTGCGAGCCCCCCCACCAATCAGCGTAATGCTGGACGGCTGCAGCCCGCACTCATGCACCACATCCATTCCATCGGCCAACGCATAGCCCACGCCTTCGAGGACGGCGCGGGCCAGTTCGGCCGGGCCGTGCTGATGGGTTAAGCCAAAAAACACCCCTTTTGCCTGCGGATTGTTATGCGGTGTGCGCTCGCCGGAAAGATAAGGCAGGAACCAGAGGGCACCTGCGTTTTCATCGGCCTGTTGCGCGGCGTCGAGCAGAGCCGGCACGCTGTCCAGCCCGGTCAGCTTCGCCGCCCAGTCCAGACACGAGGCCGCACTGAGCATCACCGACATCAGATGCCATTTCCCCGGCAACGCATGGCAGAAACTGTGCACCGCGCTGTCAGGATTACTGCGATAGCCGTCGCTTACGGCGAAATAGACGCCAGAAGTGCCCAGCGAGAGCATCGCCTGTCCGGCATCGGCCATACCCACGCCAACCGCCCCCGCAGCGTTATCCCCGCCGCCCGCCACAACCGGGACAGCGGGCATATTCCACTGTTCGGCCACCGACGGCAGCAGCGTGCCGGTCTGCTCGCAGCCTTCAAACAGCGCGGGCATATGGTCGCGGGTGAGATGGCAGGCTTCGAGCATCGTCTCGCTCCAGTCGCGTTTTGCCACGTCCAGCCACATTGTGCCTGCGGCGTCGGACATATCGCTGGCGTACTCGCCTGTGATACGCAGACGCAAATAATCTTTTGGCAGCAATACCTTCGCCACCTGGTTAAAAATCTCGGGTTCATGACGCTGGACCCACAGCAGTTTCGGCGCGGTAAAGCCCGGCATCATCAGGTTGCCGGTGATCTCTCTTGAGGTCGGCACCCGCGCTTCCAGCAGGGCGCACTCTTCAGCGCAGCGGCCATCGTTCCATAAAATCGCCGGGCGGAGGACGCGGTTGTCCTTATCCAGCAGCGTGGCGCCATGCATCTGGCCGGCAATCCCCAGCGCTTTTACTTCGCGCAGGGAGTGTTTCTCGCCAAGCGCTCTCAGGGCGCGATCCGTGGCCAGCCACCAGGCTTCAGGATCCTGTTCAGACCAGAGCGGATGTGGCCGTGACACCTGCAGTTTTTCTGTTTGCGTTGCCAGCACGTCGCCCTGTTCATTTAACAGAATGGCTTTCACACCCGATGTGCCAAGATCGATCCCGATATACATTGCGGTGACTCCTTTAACAGAAATGCCCGGTGGCGCAAGGCTTACCGGGCCTACATAGCTGGACGCTATTAATCACTTATCAAACAGATAGTGATTCACCAGGTTTTCCAGCAGCTCCTGATGACCGCTCTGGTGCTGCGGCGCCAGGTTATGCTGTTCAGCGTACTTCGCCAGCTCGGTAAGGGATAACTGGCCTTTCAAAATTTGCTGACCCAGCTCACTGTTCCAGCCGCCGTAGCGTTTCGCCACGCGCTTATCCAGCTCACCATCCTCAATCATGCGGGCAGCCACTTTCAGCGACAGCGCCATGGTGTCCATCGCCCCAATATGACCATAGAAGAGATCGTACTTATCGGTACTCTGACGGCGCACTTTGGCGTCAAAGTTCAGGCCACCGGTGGTAAAGCCGCCCGCTTTGATAATTTCATACATCACCAGCGCGTTCTCTTCCACGCTGACCGGGAACTGGTCAGTATCCCAGCCCAGCTGCGGATCGCCGCGGTTGGCATCCACAGAACCGAAAATGCCCAGCGCGATAGCGGAGGCGATCTCATGATGGAACGAGTGGCCCGCCAGGGTCGCGTGGTTGGCTTCGATATTCACTTTGATCTCTTTTTCCAGCCCGAACTGCTTCAGGAAGCCGTACACCGTTGCCACATCGTAGTCGTACTGATGCTTGGTCGGCTCCTGCGGTTTTGGCTCGATCAGCAGCGTACCCTGGAAACCGATTTTGTGTTTATGCTCTACCACCATCTGCATGAAGCGACCAATCTGCTCACGCTCCTGGCGTAAGTCGGTGTTCAGCAGCGTTTCGTAGCCTTCACGTCCGCCCCACAGCACGTAGTTTTCACCGCCCAGCTTATGGGTGGCGTTCATCGCCGTCACCACCTGGGTAGCCGCCCAGCTGAACACTTCCGGATCCGGGTTAGTGGCAGCCCCTGCGCCATAGCGGGGGTGGGTAAAGCAGTTGGCGGTGCCCCACAGCAGCTTCACGCCGCTCTGCTGCTGTTTTTCGCCCAGCACGTCGACCATCTGCGCAAAGTTATTCAGGTACTCTTTCAGCGAGGCGCCTTCCGGTGAGACGTCTACGTCATGGAAGCAGTAGTAAGGCACGTTCAGCTTGTGGAAGAACTCAAAGGCGACATCCGCTTTACGCTTCGCCAGCTCCAGCGCTTCGCCTGGCTGCTGCCATGGCCTGTCGAACGAGCCCACACCAAACATGTCGGCACCGTTCCAGCAGAAGGTATGCCAGTAGCAGGCCGCGAAACGCAGGTGATCTTCCATGCGCTTACCCAGCACCAGCTCGTCCGGGTTGTAATGACGAAACGCTAAAGGATTTGAGGATTTCGGGCCTTCATAACGAACGCGATCGAGTTGATCGAAATAAGCTTGCATAGTGAGCTCCATAATCAGGGATGCGGCAAAGAGTTGATACTGGAGTAATAGTGAATAGTGATCGCAGGTTGCTCAATTACGTTATTTCACACTGCTATTGAGAGAATGCACAAACGTGCGCTGGCTCGCAAAATCAATTTGCAGACAACCGAATTTCACAGCGCAAATTCCATAATCATGTGTAATTAAGCAGTTATGAAATTTAAAATCCGATCGCTGTCATAAATTCAGAAATAAACCAAATATCATAACGAGAAGATAAAAATCTGTAATTGCCAGCCTGCCGTTCCCCGTTAAGAATTTGCTACGTCTCTTGCAATGATTGTTTCTTTTATCTCAGCAACCTAACCCTACAAAAGGCAATACAATTATGAAGATAAAGAACCTGTGCCTCACTCTTTGTGCATCGCTGCTGCTGGCGAGTACGGCGAGTCATGCAAAAGAAGTCAAAATCGGCATGGCGATTGATGACCTCCGTCTGGAACGCTGGCAAAAAGATCGCGATATTTTTGTCAATAAGGCAGAGGCATTAGGTGCAAAAGTTTTTGTACAATCTGCCAACGGCAATGAAGAAACTCAGATGTCGCAAATCGAAAATATGATAAACCGCGGCGTCGACGTTCTGGTTATTATTCCCTATAACGGCCAGGTTTTAAGTAACGTGGTTAAAGAAGCCAAACGCGAAGGCATTAAAGTGCTGGCTTATGACCGCATGATTAATAATGCGGATATCGACTATTATATTTCCTTCGACAATGAAAAAGTCGGTGAATTACAGGCGCAAAGCCTGGTCGCAAAAGTGCCTCAGGGCAATTACTTCCTGATGGGCGGCTCGCCGGTAGACAACAACGCCAAACTCTTCCGCGCCGGGCAGATGAAGGTGCTGAAGCCCTATATCGATGAGGGCAAAATCAAGATCGTTGGCGACCAGTGGGCGGACGGCTGGTTACCAGAAAACGCATTAAAAATTATGGAAAACGCCTTAACCGCCAACAATAACAAAATCGATGCCGTGGTGGCCTCTAACGATGCAACCGCAGGGGGCGCCATTCAGGCGCTCAGCGCCCAGGGGCTGGCCGGCAAAGTAGCGATCTCCGGGCAGGATGCTGACCTGGCCGGGGTGAAACGCATCGTGGCGGGCACCCAGACCATGACCGTTTATAAACCCATCACCCAGCTTGCCACCACCGCGGCGGAAATTGCCGTTGAGCTGGGAAATGGCCAGCAGCCTAAAGCGGACGCCAGGTTAAACAACGGCCTGAAAGATGTGCCATCCCGACTGCTGACCCCTATCGAAGTCAATAAAGAGAACATTGACGCCACCGTTGTGAAAGACGGTTTCCACAAAAAGAGCGAACTGTAGACCATCATCGTCCCCGCTTTGCGGGGGCGCATCGACTTGTACTGTTTTCACCGGGTCATGCGGGGCAGTTATGTCTTATTTACTTGAAATGAAAAGTATCACCAAAGCCTTTGGCGCGGTGAAGGCCGTCGATAACGTCAGCCTGCGCTTAAACGCGGGCGAGATCATGTCGTTATGCGGCGAAAATGGCTCGGGCAAATCCACCTTAATGAAGGTGCTGTGCGGTATCTATCCTCACGGCAGCTACGACGGTGAGATTGTTTTTTCTGGCGAAACGCTGCAGGCCACGCATATTCGCGACACCGAGCGCAAAGGGATCGCTATCATTCACCAGGAGCTGGCGCTGGTGAAGCATCTGACCGTGCTGGAGAACATCTTCCTCGGTGCCGAGATCACCCGCCACGGGGTAATGGATTACGACGCCATGACCCTGCGCTGCGAAAAGCTGCTGGCCCAGGTGAGCCTGGCGATCTCCCCCGATACGCGGGTGGGTGACTTAGGCCTTGGGCAGCAGCAGCTGGTGGAGATCGCCAAAGCGCTGAATAAGCAGGTGCGTCTGCTTATCCTCGATGAACCGACAGCCTCGCTGACGGAACAGGAAACCGCGGTATTGCTGGACATCATTCGCGACCTGCAACACCACGGGATTGCCTGCATTTATATCTCCCACAAGCTCAACGAAGTAAAAGCGATTTCGGATACGGTGTGCGTCATTCGCGACGGGCAGCATATCGGCACCCGGGAAGCGCAGGGGATGAGCGAGGACGACATTATTACCATGATGGTTGGCCGTGAGCTGACCGCGCTCTACCCGAATGAACCCCATACCCTGGGAGAAGAGGTGCTGCGCGTGGAGCATCTCACCGCCTGGCATCCGGTGAATCGCCATATCAAACGGGTGAATGACGTCTCCTTCTCGCTGCATCGCGGAGAAATCCTTGGCGTTGCCGGGCTGGTCGGTGCCGGGCGCACCGAGGCCGTACAGTGCCTGTTTGGCGTCTGGCCCGGTCGCTGGGAAGGCAGCATCTTTATTGATGGAAAGCCGGTTGAGATTAAAAACTGTCAGCAGGCCATCGCCCAGGGTATTACGATGGTGCCGGAAGACCGCAAAAAAGATGGCATCGTGCCGGTGATGGCGGTGGGCAAAAATATCACCCTTGCCGCGTTAGATCAGTTCAGCGGCAAGCTGAGTAGCCTTGATGACGCAGCGGAACAACACTGCATCCTTCAGTCTTTGCAGCGGCTAAAAGTCAAAACGTCCTCCCCGGAACTGGCGATTGGTCGTCTGAGCGGCGGTAATCAGCAGAAGGCGATCCTCGCCCGCTGCCTGCTGCTCAACCCGCGCATCCTGATCCTCGATGAACCTACCCGCGGGATCGATATCGGCGCGAAGTACGAAATTTACAAGCTGATCAACCAGCTGGTCCAGCAGGGTATCGCCGTGATTGTCATCTCCTCGGAGCTGCCCGAAGTCCTGGGTCTCAGCGACCGGGTACTGGTGATGCACGAAGGAAAACTGAAAGCCAACCTGATAAACCAGAGCCTGACGCAGGAACAGGTGATGGAAGCCGCACTAAGGAGCGAACGCCATGTCGAAAAGCAACCCCTCTGAGTTAAAAGTCACGGCACCCGCACCGGGCCTCTTTTCCGGGCTGAAAGCGCTCAATCTGCAGGTGTTTGTCATGATTGCCGCTATCGTGGCGATCATGCTGTTCTTCACCTGGATGACCGACGGCTCTTATCTCAGCGCGCGTAACGTCTCCAACCTGCTGCGCCAGACCGCCATCACCGGCATTCTGGCAGTGGGGATGGTATTTGTGATTATCTCTGCGGAAATCGACCTCTCCGTGGGCTCGATGATGGGCCTGCTCGGCGGCGTGGCGGCGATATTCGACGTCTGGCTGGGCTGGCCGCTCCCCCTGACTATCGTGGTGACCTTGCTGCTCGGCTTACTGCTCGGCACCTGGAACGGCTGGTGGGTGGCCTACCGTAAAGTACCGTCGTTTATCGTCACGCTGGCGGGGATGCTGGCCTTTCGCGGCATCCTGATCGGCATCACTAACGGGACTACCGTCTCTCCTACCAGCGCCTCCATGTCGCAGATTGGTCAGAGCTATCTCTCCGGCGGAGTGGGTTTTACCCTGGGCGCAATTGGCCTGATGGCATTTGTCGCCTGGCAGTGGCGCGGCAGAATGCGCCGTCAGACGTTAGGTTTAGCCACCACACCTTCTACTTCCGTCGTCGGACGCCAGGCGTTGACGGCAGTGATTGTTCTTGGCGCGATCTGGCTGCTGAACGACTATCGCGGCGTGCCAACGCCGGTGCTGCTGCTGGTTCTGCTGCTGCTGGCGGGGATGTTTATGGCGACCCGTACCGCCTTTGGTCGCCGTATTTATGCCATTGGGGGCAACCTCGAAGCCGCGCGTCTTTCCGGCATCAATGTTGAACGCACCAAACTGGCCGTCTTTGCCATTAATGGCCTGATGGTTGCCGTAGCGGGGCTAATCTTAAGTTCGCGTCTGGGGGCAGGCTCGCCATCGGCAGGGAATATTGCCGAACTCGACGCCATTGCCGCCTGCGTCATCGGCGGAACCAGTCTTGCCGGGGGCATCGGCAGCGTCGCAGGGGCGGTCATGGGGGCATTTATTATGGCGTCGCTGGATAACGGAATGAGTATGATGGACGTCCCGACATTCTGGCAATATATCGTCAAGGGTGCCATTTTGCTGCTGGCGGTATGGATGGATTCCGCAACCAAACGGCGCGCCTGAGGATGCCTTATCATCTGTCACTTGTTCTGGAAAAATAGCGCATGTTTGAGAAGCGTCACCGCATTACGTTGTTATTCAATGCCAATAAAGCCTACGACCGTCAGGTCGTCGAGGGCGTTGGGGAATACTTGCAGGCGTCGCAATCCGAGTGGGATATTTTCGTCGAAGAAGATTTCCGCACGCGAATCGAAAATATTAAAGACTGGCTGGGTGACGGCGTCATCGCGGATTTTGACGACGCCGTTATTCAGCAACTGCTGGTCGATGTCGACGTCCCCATCGTCGGCGTCGGCGGCTCATACCACAAGCCGGATAACTACCCTGCCGTTCACTATATCGCGACCGACAATCACGCCCTGGTAGAGAGCGCGTTTCTTCATCTTAAAGAAAAAGGGGTTCACCGCTTCGCCTTTTATGGCCTGCCCGCGTCCAGCGGTAAGCGCTGGGCGGCGGAGCGTGAGTATGCGTTCTGCCAGCTGGTGGCAAAAGAGAAGTATCGCGGCGTGGTTTATCAGGGACTGGAAACCGCCCCGGAAAACTGGCAGCACGCCCAGAACCGTCTCGCCGACTGGCTGCAAACCCTGCCGCCGCAGACCGGCATCATCGCCGTTACCGATGCCCGGGCCCGTCACGTATTGCAGGTGTGCGAACATCTGCATATCCCGGTGCCGGAAAAGCTGTGCGTGATTGGGATCGATAATGAAGAGCTCACCCGTTACCTCTCGCGCGTGGCGCTGTCGTCGGTAGCGCAGGGAACGCGTCAGATGGGCTATCAGGCAGCCAAGCTGCTGCACCGACTGCTGGATAACGAAAACCTGCCCCTGCAGCGTCTGCTGGTGCCACCGGTCCGCGTTGTGGAGCGGCGCTCCACCGATTACCGTTCGCTGAACGATCCGGCTGTCATTCAGGCGATGCACTATATCCGTAACCACGCCTGCAAAGGTATTAAAGTGGATCAGGTCCTGGATGCCGTAGGTATTTCGCGCTCAAACCTGGAGAAACGCTTTAAAGAAGAGGTGGGAGAGACGATTCACGCGGTTATTCATGCGGAGAAACTGGAAAAAGCCCGCAGCCTGCTGATTTCGACGTCGCTGTCTATTAACGAGATTTCGCAGATGTGCGGTTATCCGTCGCTGCAGTATTTCTATTCGGTGTTTAAAAAAGAGTATGACACCACGCCGAAAGAGTATCGCGACCGCTACAGTGAAGTGCTGATTTAACTAAAAAAAGGCCTTCCGGATGGAAGGCCTTTTTTACGATTACATATGCGCGGCAATTAAGCGCTGATTATCCTGGTACATCGCAAACAGATAGTTGTTATAGCGTTGGCCCTGGGTTGAGTAACCTTTCAGCTTATGGATCATGTTGCTCGCGGTCACTTCCTGGTCTGCTTTACGCAGCTGCGCACGAGACTTACGGAAAGATTTGTAAGCGGGATGCGTGTTCAGGTTCACAACATACGCATTCACGGAATCTTTTACCGATTCGAACTGCGAGTAGCCTTTCACTTTGCCCGGTGCATTGTTACAACGACCTTTCGCGCACTTCATGCCGAAAAGATTGTTATTACTGCGTGCGAGTTTCGAGGTACCCCAGCCACTTTCGGCTGCAGCCATCGTTGCGACCATACTGCCTGGAATAATATCTACGCGTTCTAACAGAGCGTTCCAGGGTACACGACGTGTATTTCCGTTCCAGCTCACTTTATAGCGTTTTGATATTTCTTTCAGACGCGTACGTTCTGATGGCGACCAGCGGCTATCGTACTGTTTGGAGATCAACCAGTTACGATCAGCCGTAATCGCGGCATTTTGACTTGTAATGTAAGGCATTACCGTCCGGAGAAACGCTTTTTTCCTTGGTGTCCCGGAAGGGTATTTTCGCAAATCAGGAAGTGAACTACTCTTTGCACTATTGCGAGAATACTCTTGTTTACTGCTAACCTTACTACTTGTCGTCTTTAAGACGTGGGCCTTATTACTCGTTGTGTCCGTGTGCGTCTTTGCAAGCACCTCACCAGAAATTGCCATGGTGAGTAACATGAGTATCGCGGCCCCATATCGTCGAATGGGAGTCGATATCATTAGGTCTCCTGGTCGGATAGAAACATTCCAACACCTTATTTTTTTCGTAAAATGAGAGGCGAATCTCAGATCCTAGCAAAAATAGTCGAGAAGAGCATCCAAAGAAATAGTCTAAATCCGAAACCCTGTCATCTGAAAATCGCTCGCTTAAGCATCATTTTCATCAAAATGTGCTCAATATCGCAGTTAAACAGCGAACTTAGCGCGAGATCACTCACCCTCTTTGCTCCTCCCTGCGCGTTAGCGCCAGGGGATGAGTTTGCCCACTAAAATAGATGGCAAACTGAGCAAAATGCTGTGACAGGAAAATGGTATGAAACGTTCTGCTCTCGCTCTTCTGTTCTTGCCTGCTATAGCCAGCGCCGACTGGTCCGCCCCGGGTTTTCCGGCCTTTACCGCTGAGGGTTCAGGGATTTTCACGTCACAGGCAAAGCTGACGAAGGGTACCCGCCCGCTCACTCTGAATCTTGACAAGGCGTGCTGGCAGCCTACAAACGCGATAAAACTCAACGAGATGATGTCACTGAAGCCGTGCGAAGGCGATCCGGTGCAGTGGCGCATCTTCCGCGATGGTGATTATCAGGCACGGATTGATACTCGCTCCGGCACGCCAACGCTGATGTTGACCGTCGCCAGCACCAGCGAAAAGGCGGTGACATCGGTGGTTCAACAGTGCCCCAGATGGGACGGCAAACCCTTAACGCTCGACGTCAGCCATACCTTCCCGGAAGGAAGCGTGGTGCGGGATTTCTACAGCAAACAGACCGCCACCGTGCAGCAGGGCAAAATTACCCTGCAACCTGCGCCGGGCAGCAACGGCCTGCTGTTACTGGAGCGGGCAGAGACAGACAAGCCCGCCCCGTTCAGTTGGCAGAACGCCACCGTCTATTTTGTCCTGACCGACCGGTTTGAGAATGGCGACCCGTCGAACGACAATAGCTATGGACGCCATAAGGACGGCATGCAAGAGATCGGCACCTTCCACGGCGGCGATCTGAAAGGACTCACCCGCAAACTGGATTACCTGCAGCAGCTTGGCGTTAACGCCCTGTGGATCAGCTCCCCGCTGGAACAGATCCACGGCTGGGTCGGCGGCGGCACGAAAGGGGATTTCCCCCATTACGCCTATCACGGTTATTACATCCAGGACTGGACCCGGCTCGATGCCAACATGGGTACGGAAGACGACTTGCGCCAGCTGGTGGATGAAGCCCATCGCCGGGGGATCCGCATTCTGTTTGACGTGGTGATGAACCACACCGGTTATGCGACGCTGGCGGATATGCAGGAGTATCAGTTTGGCGCTCTCTATTTACAGGGCACGGAGCTGAAGAACATCCTGGGCGATCGCTGGACAGACTGGAAACCGGCCGCCGGACAGAGCTGGCACAGCTTTAACGACTACATCAACTTCAGCGATAAAGCAGGCTGGGAGAAGTGGTGGGGCAAAAAGTGGGTGCGCACCGACATTGGCGATTACGATAATCCCGGCTTTGACGATCTGACCATGTCGCTGGCCTTCCTGCCGGATCTGAAAACAGAATCCACCACCCCGTCGGGCTTGCCGAATTTCTATCGCCACAAACCCGACACCCGGGCGCAGGCCATCGACGGCTACACGCCCCGGGATTACCTCACCCACTGGCTGAGTCAGTGGGTGCGTGAATACGGCATCGACGGTTTCCGGGTCGATACCGCGAAACACGTTGAGCTTGCCGGCTGGCAGCAGCTGAAAGATCGGGCCAGCGACGCGCTAAAGGCGTGGAAAGCGGCCAACCCGGATAAGAAACTCGACGATGCGCCGTTCTGGATGACCGGCGAGTCCTGGGGTCATGGGGTGATGCAGAGCGATTACTACCGGCATGGCTTCGATGCGATGATCAATTTTGACTATCAGGAGCAGGCGGCCAAAGCGGTAGATTGCCTCTCCAGTATCGACCTGACCTGGCAGCAGATGGCGGAAAAGCTGCAGAGCTTTAACGTCCTGAGCTATCTCTCCTCCCACGATACCCGCCTGTTCCGCGAGGGCGGCCAGCGTGCGGCCGAGCTTCTGCTGCTGGCGCCGGGTAGCGTGCAGATCTACTACGGGGATGAATCAGCAAGGCCCTTTGGCCCTACGGGTTCCGACCCCTTACAGGGCACGCGCTCGGACATGAACTGGCAGGATATCAACGGCTCACAGGCAGAAACCGTCGCCCACTGGCAAAGGCTTGGCCAGTTCCGCGCCCGCCATCCGGCGGTGGGGGAAGGCACGCAAACCACGCTGACGATGCCGCAGGGCTACGGCTTTGTGCGTGAGCATCAGGGCGATAAGGTGATGGTCGTGTGGGCAGGCAATCGCTGATCGTCATCGACATACCCCCCTCTCCTGCCAGGAGAGGAGAAACCAGAATAATTCGCTGCCAGATAGCAAACAGGGAAAACAAAACCGCACCTCTTCGTTTCGACGCTGATTTGCACCCGCGCAGTTGTAGCGTTATGGTGAGCCACACTTAGAACACGCTCGACAGATCACCTGCTATGACCTTTTCACTTTTCGGCGACAAATTCACCCGCCATTCAGGCATTACCCGCCTGATGGAGGATCTCAACGACGGGCTGCGCACTCCGGGCGCCATCATGCTCGGCGGCGGTAATCCGGCACAAATCCCCGAGATGAACGCCTATTTTCAGACGCTCCTCGCGGACATGCTGGAAAAGGGTACAGCCACTGATGCGCTGTGCAATTATGATGGCCCGCAGGGAAAAACCGAGCTGCTCACCACGCTGGCGGAGATGCTGCGCGATACCCTCGGCTGGGAGATCGAACCACAGAACATTGCACTGACAAACGGCAGCCAGAGCGCGTTTTTCTACTTATTTAACCTCTTCGCGGGCCGACGCGCCGACGGCACCACCAAAAAGGTGCTGTTCCCGTTAACGCCGGAGTATATCGGCTATGCCGATTCCGGCCTGGAAGACGATCTTTTCGTCTCCGCGCGTCCGAACATTGAGCTGCTGCCGGAAGGCCAGTTCAAGTACCACGTCGATTTTGAGCATCTGCATATTGGCGAAGAGACCGGGATGATCTGCGTCTCGCGCCCAACCAACCCGACCGGCAACGTCATCACCGATGAAGAGCTGATTAAGCTGGATGCGCTGGCAAACCAGCACGGTATCCCGCTGGTGATTGATAACGCCTATGGCGTGCCCTTCCCGGGCATCATCTTCAGCGAAGCGCGCCCGCTGTGGAACCCGAACATCGTGCTGTGCATGAGCCTGTCCAAGCTGGGGCTGCCGGGCAGCCGCTGCGGGATCATCATCGCCAACGAGAAAATCATCACCGCCATCACCAATATGAACGGCATTATCAGTCTGTCCCCTGGCGGGATTGGCCCGGCGATGATGTGCGAGATGATTAAGCGCAACGACCTGCTGCGCCTGTCCAACGAGGTGATTAAGCCGTTCTATTATCAGCGCGTCCACGAGACCATCGCGACTATCCGCCGCTATCTGCCGGAAGAGCGCTGCCTGATCCACAAACCTGAAGGGGCGATTTTCCTCTGGCTGTGGTTTAAGGATCTGCCGATCACCACCGAACTGCTGTACCAGCGTCTGAAAAAGCGCGGCGTGTTGATGGTGCCAGGGGACTACTTCTTCCCGGGCCTGGATAAACCGTGGCCGCATACCCACCAGTGCATGCGTATGAACTACGTTCCGGACCCGGACAAAATCGAAGCCGGCGTGAAGATCCTCGCAGAAGAGATCGACATCGCCTGGCGGGAAAACGGTCAGTAACGATTTATGCCAGATAACGCAGCCGTTCGGCGCGTAATCTGGCTGGATCGACGCAGCTTAACGCGCGGGTCGGACACGCCTCCACGCAGGCGGGTCCGCCTTCGCGGTGTGAGCAGCGGTCGCACTTCAGGGCCTGAACCCGCCCCGCATCCCCGGAGACCTGCATCGCCCCAAACGGGCAGGCCACCATACAGCTTTTACAGCCGATACAGCGCTGTTGATCCACCAGCCAGACGCCCTTCTCACGCTGAATGGCCTGCGTTGGACAGACGTTAGCGCAGGGGGCATCTTCACACTGGTGACAGGTAACCGCTGTGGTAAAGGTTCCGCCTTTCACCACCCGAATGCGGGAGATGAAGGTCTTTGCCGTCACTGCCGCACAATTCTGCCTCTCCTGATGAGACACCACGCAGGCCACTTCGCAGGTGCGACAGCCAATACATTTTGCCGGGTCCGCAACAATAAACGGGTTCATCGCCTGCTCCCTCCTTGCTGAAAAAAGGCAGGTTGCCAGAGTGTTCAGGCCATGCGCTTTGATCAGACAGGGCATAAAACCACTTTTGTGCGCCCTGCCGCGAAAACTGGCCATCTGCCACAAAACTCAGGCAGAATTAATGTGTTCCTTGCAGTAGCGACGTTTCCAGACGCCGGGCGTTAGCCCTGTGTGTTTGCGAAAGATCTGCCGGAAATAGCCCACGTCGTTGAATCCGCAGCGCACCGCCACCTCCTTGAGCGACACGGCGTCATTGAGAAGTAATTTTTCCGCCCCCCTGACGCGCTGGCGGTGAATAGCCTCGGTCAACGTCAGATGAAAAACCCGACGAAATACCCGCCCGAGATAGTCGGCGTTGCAGTGTAGCTCCCGGGCGATCTGCGACGTCGAGAGCGGCAGATGAAACTGGGTGCTGATGAGCTGCCGCGCCTTCCACGCCAGGCTGACGCCGGCTTCATCCGGCGGCAGCGCCTGCCCGGCCGTCAGGGAGAGCTGCTGCAGGATCAATAGCAAAATATACTCCAGCGCCGGGCTGCGCTGCAGTTTCTCCTGTTCCGTCAGAAATTGTCGGAAAAGCGCGATCATCGCCTGCGGATCGCTGGTTTTACCATGCTGCTGCACCGACAGCAGCGTACTCCAGGGTGACGCTGAGGGCTGTTCCTGCACCTCAAAATGGAGCCAGTAAAAGCGTAAATCGGCGGGAAAATCCTCGATGCCTTTATGCCGACGATGAGGCCAGAGGAGCAAACTCTCCCCCGCATGGACGTCAAAGACCGTCGTATCCTCCTGGATCGTTAATGTCCCCTTTTCGACAAAGATCACCTCCCATGAGTCGAGCCTGCGCGCCGGGTGCCGCCCTACACCCCGGGAGATAAAATAGCCGCCGTTCTGAACCCGAAGCGGAAGTGCTATGGATAATTCGAGCATGGTTATTCACTTTCTCGCTATCAACAGACAATTTATGAGGCTTTCCCACTGATTATTAACAGATAATTACCGTTCTTCTCGATCAAAATCACATTTTGCGAACAAGGTCGGAATCCTCATCTTTTTATACTTTTCCCTTCCCTTGTTGGCCCCGGGGAACAGTGCAAAATTAATCGAGTACTCTGCAAAACAACATAAAAAATCCGCTAACCCGAGGAGTTACCTCATGACCTCCACTCCGATTACACAGACAGAGATTGCCCGGCAGGCCGTCAACGATCGCCTGACGGTGCGCGAAAAAATAGGCTACGGCCTGGGTGATGCCGGCGGGACGGTGATCACCTGCCTGATCATGAACTTTCTCACCTTTTTCTATACCGATGTCTTTGGCTTAACCCCGGCGCTGGTGGGTACGCTGTTTATCGCCCTGCGCATATTTGATGCGGTATCCGACCCGGTGATGGGGATCATCGCCGACCGGACCCAAAGCCGCTGGGGGCGCTTTCGCCCGTGGCAGCTCTGGGTCGCCCTGCCGATTGGCGTTATCGGCGTGCTGACCTTCACCGTGCCGGATGCGGGCATGGGGGTCAAAATCGCATGGGCCTTCGGCACCTATCTGCTGCTCTCGGTGGGCTATACCGCCATCAACGTGCCCTACTGCGCGCTGATCAACACCATGACCACCCGCCACAGCGAAGTGCTCTCCTGCCAGTCCTGGCGCTTTGTGCTGTGCGGCGTGGCCGGTTTCCTGGTCTCCGTCGGCCTGCCGTGGCTGGTTGATCTTCTCGGCAAGGGCAACGTGGCGCAGGGGTATCAGCTGGGGGTTGGCGTGCTGTGCGCCATTGCGGTGGTAATGTTCCTGTGCTGCTTCTTCTGGGTGCGCGAACGCGTCCCGCTGGCGATGATGGGAAAATTTACGCTCAGGGAGCACCTCGCCGGTCTGCGTCAGAACGATCAGCTGCTGCTGATGCTGGTGATGTCTTTCCTGCTGATCAACGTCTTTAACATTCGCGGCGGCGGCTACATGTATTTCATCACTTACGTGCTGGAAGGCAGCACCGCCTACACTTCGCTGTTCTTCACCATGGTGACCTTTGCCGCCATTCTGGGGGCGGTGATCGTTAACCTGCTGTCGCGCCGCAGCGATACCGTCAAACTCTACTATTACACCAACCTGGTGCTGGCGGCGCTGGCGCTGGGGATGTGGTTCCTGCCCGGCGGCCCGGCGTACCAGACCCTGTGGCTGGTGGTCATTCTGGCGAACGGGGTAATCCTCGGGTTTACCCTGCCGCTGCACTTCGCGCTGATGGCCTTTGCGGATGACTACGGCGAGTGGAAAACCCGCGTGCGCTCCTCCGGCATGAACTTCGCCTTTAACCTCTTTTTCATCAAGCTGGCCTGGGCCTCCAGCGCCGGGATCATCAGCCTGGTGTTTATCTTTGTGGCCTACCAGCCGGGCGCAGGCAACCAGACGCCCGCCTCGCTGCAGGGCATCACCGCCATGGAAACCCTGCTGCCTGCCCTTTTCCATCTGCTGCTGGCGCTGGCGATCCGCAAGTGCCGACTCGATAACCCGATGATGGCGCGCATTGCCACCGACCTGCGCCAGCGTCACGCTCAAGCCTGAGGAGAACATGATGTCCATAATGGAACCCGACCTGCATAAACTGAAAATCAGCGACCCGTTTCTGGGGCAGTATCAACAGCTGGTGCGCGATGTGGTCATCCCCTACCAGTGGGATGCCCTGAACGATCGCATCGAGGAGGCTGAACCGAGCCATGCCATCAGCAACTTCCGTATCGCGGCGGGCCAGCAGAGTGGGGAGTTTTACGGGATGGTCTTCCAGGACAGCGACGTGGCGAAATGGCTGGAGGCGGTCGCCTGGTCGCTGTGCCAGAAGCCCGACGCGGAACTGGAAAAGACCGCCGATGAGGTGATCGAGCTGGTGGCCGCCGCCCAGTGCGACGATGGCTATCTGAACACTTACTTTACGGTAAAAGCGCCGGAAGAACGCTGGACTAACCTGGCCGAGTGCCATGAGCTGTACTGCGCCGGGCACATGATTGAAGCGGGCGTGGCCTGGTTCCAGGGCACCGGCAAACGCCGTCTGCTGGACGTTGTCTGCAAGCTGGCCGACCATATCGACAGCGTTTTTGGCCCAGGCGAGCAGCAGCTGCATGGCTATCCCGGCCACCCGGAGATCGAGCTGGCGCTGATGCGCCTGTTCGATGTCACTCAGGAGCCGCGCTATCTGGCGCTGGTGAAGTATTTCGTCGAGGAGCGCGGCACCCAGCCGCACTTCTACGACATCGAATATGAGAAGCGGGGCAACACCTCCTACTGGAACACCTACGGCCCGGCATGGATGGTGCAGGATAAAGCCTACAGCCAGGCGCATCAGCCGCTGGCCGAACAGCAAAAGGCGATTGGCCATGCGGTGCGCTTCGTCTATCTGATGACCGGCGTCGCGCACCTGGCCCGTCTGAGCCATGACGAAGGCAAACGCCAGGACTGCCTGCGCCTGTGGAACAACATGGCCCAACGCCAGCTGTACATCACCGGCGGAATTGGTTCCCAGAGCAGCGGCGAGGCCTTCAGCAGCGATTACGATCTGCCGAACGACACCGTGTATGCCGAAAGCTGCGCCTCGATCGGCCTGATGATGTTTGCCCGCCGGATGCTGGAGATGGAGGCCAATAGCCAGTACGCCGACGTGATGGAGCGGGCCCTGTACAACACCGTGCTCGGCGGCATGGCGCTGGACGGAAAGCACTTTTTCTACGTCAATCCGCTGGAAGTGCATCCGAAAACGCTGAAGTTTAACCATATCTACGATCACGTGAAGCCGGTTCGCCAGCGCTGGTTCGGCTGCGCCTGCTGTCCGCCGAACATCGCCCGCGTCCTGACCTCGATTGGTCACTACATCTATACCCTTCGCGACGATGTTTTGTTTATTAACCTCT
Organism: Leclercia adecarboxylata; assembly: GCF_023639785.1. NCBI lineage: Bacteria > Pseudomonadati > Pseudomonadota > Gammaproteobacteria > Enterobacterales > Enterobacteriaceae > Leclercia > Leclercia adecarboxylata. Next base: position 146,806 of record NZ_CP098325.1, on the reverse strand, counting down.
ATATCGGCAACAGCATGGCGTTCCCGGTAGACGGGCAGGAGTTGCAGGTGCGGATTAGCGGTAATTATCCGTGGCAGGAGCAGGTCAAAATCGAGATCGCTTCGCCTGTCGCCATCGACCACACGCTGGCGCTGCGTCTGCCGGACTGGTGCGACGCGCCGCAGCTCACGCTCAATGGCGAAGCCGTTACGGGGGAAGTGCGTCAAGGCTATCTCTACCTGACCCGCCGCTGGCAGGAGGGCGATACGCTGCTCTTAACCCTGCCGATGCCGGTTCGCCGGGTTTACGGTAACCCGCAGGTGCGCCAGCAGGCCGGGAAAGTGGCCCTGCAGCGCGGGCCGCTGGTTTACTGTCTTGAAGAAGCGGATAACGGCGCGGGGCTGCACAACCTGGCGCTTCCGGCAGACAGTGAATTTAAGCTGTTTGAAGGCAAAGGGATTTTTGCTCACAAGATGCTGATCCAGACGCAAGGCTTTACCCGCCATGCCGCCGACGCTGAACACCAGCCCCTGTGGCAGTATGACCGGGTGCCCACCACGCAACAGGCCCGGACGCTGACCTTTATTCCGTGGTTTAGCTGGGCCAACCGGGGCGAAGGGGAGATGCGGATCTGGGTGGATGAGGTCAAATAACCTTTACATTCATATAACTTGTAGCTCTGCTATTTAAGATGAACTAAACCCGACATTTTTGTCGGGTTTAATTTACGCTGATATGAATAATTCAATATCTGTGAGCTGTTTCTCGGAAAATTCAATTTTATAGAAACGCTCATACTCTCATATTGAACATCAAGCTTTTTAGTGTTATCTCATTATCACACACAGCGATAGTAAGGTCTTATCATGGATTTCAATGAAAGGCTTAATGCCTTATCCACTAAAATAAAACAACAAAACAGCTCCATCGAAACAGAGGAAGCTACTAAAACTGCTTTTGTAATGCCATTTATTCATAATGTACTAGGTTATGATGTTTTCGACCCAAGGGAAGTCACGCCCGAATTCATCTGCGATGTAGGTACCAAGAAGGGAGAAAAAATAGATTACGCCATTATGAAAAATAATGAGGTACAAATCCTCATTGAATGTAAAAAGATAGGTGAACCGCTCAATGTTAATCACGCCTCTCAACTCTTTAGATATTTCCATGTGACTAATGCCAGAATTTCAATTCTGACAAATGGCCAAATATATAAATTTTTTACTGACCTCGACGCACCAAATAAAATGGATGAAAAGCCATTTTTAGAAGTTGACTTATTAGATATTGATGAAAATATCATACCCGAGTTAAACAAATTAACAAAGTCATCTTTTGATCTGGAATCAATAATTAATGCGGCAGGCGAACTTAAATACGTCAGTCAAATCAAAAAAATTCTTCACACTCAACTCAATACACCAGAAGATGAGTTTGTAAAATTTTTTGCGTCAAGAGTTTATGATGGCATTTTAACACAAAAAGTGAGAGAACTATTCCTGACCTTGACTAAGAAGGCTGCCAGCCAATACATAAACGATCAGGTCAACGAAAGACTTAAGTCAGCGATTACTGGAAACACACCTATAAGTGTCCACTCTGAGCCAGAAATTCATACTGAAGACTCTTCTGCTGCCCTGGAAAAAGATGAAAATGATGTTGTAACAACACTTGAAGAGCTCGAAGGATTTCATATTGTTAAAGCAATAACCAGGGCCGTTCTTGATGCCCCACGAATAACTCATAGAGATACCAAAAGCTACTTTGGAATTTTAGTTGACGATAATAATCGTAAGCCTATATGCCGCTTGCACTTTAACCGCTCGCAAAAATACATAGGCCTTTTTGATATCGAAAAGAATGAAACACGACATCCTATTGCGACTGTCGATGATATTTACTCCTTCGCGGATATACTAAAAGCAACAGCGGCACTTTATAACTAATGTGAGTTATGCAGGACAGGTATGGGTAGCGTCACTCGCTTAAATAGAGGCAGCCCTCGTCCCTGAGGGCTGTTTTTGAAACTCAGAACGTCCAGGAGAGGCCGGTCATCAGCGCGAAACTGTCGTCACGGTCGATCATTGGGCTGTTTTTCACGTCGTCAGGCAGCACGATATACACGGCACTGGCGTTCAGAGAGAGGTTCTGCGTCAGCTCGTATTTCGCCGCTACGCCCACGTACGGGGTCACGGTTTCGCCAGCGGTGTACTGCTGCAAACCGCTGCGACGGGACTCTTTGGCAGAGACGCCATAATAGTAATCGTTGAAGCTGTCATCGTGGAAGAACACGCCCACGGATGGCGTCAGGGTCAGGCGTTCCATGCGGAACGGACGAAAGTAAGACACTTCCCCCATCACGCCACCGCTTTCATCCATCGCATCGGCGGCAATGGCAAACTTCAGGCTACCCCAGCTCTGATGGTGGTAGTACGCGCCCCCCAGCATCGCGGAGGCGTTGCGCTCGTTCAGCTGTTTCATCGCAGGGTCGTCGTTGTCTTCCGGGTCGAAGCTCAGCGGCATCCAGGAGGCGGTCAGGCTGAGTTCGTTTTTAGCATCTTTCCAGACGATCCAGCCGCCGGTCGCCTGGCGCACGTAAAAATGCTCGCCTTCATAGCTAATTAACGGCACAGCGGAGACGTTCTCATTATAACCTTTATATGGCGACTCATTAAAAACGGCGCCCGCGCCAATTGAAAAGCCATCAGCCATTGCGGGCGCAGCCGCAAATAAAACAGTGGCGATGAGTAAAGTATTTTTAAACTTCATTGTTTGTAATCCATTAAATGTCATACGACCCGGCGCATAATAATGGTTACAAAAATCGCAATGCAATTTTGATATTTGTATAATATTATATATAAATTCATATAGATGGGCGTCAGGCAATGAACAAGCTGCAAATCAAACCGAGAGAATTAAAAATTGTTGCCGTCATTGCCGCCACTCACAGCATCGGTGACGCTGCCGCATTGTTAGGCATGGCCCAGGCCAACGTCAGTAAATATCTCTCTGATTTCGAAACCCGTGTTGGGCTGAAGGTGTTTGAACGCACCACCCGCCACCTGGCGCTGACCCAGTTTGGCGAGGCGCTGCTGCCCTTCATCAAGGCTTCACTGGAAAAGAACGATCAACTGATTAATTTTATTGCAGATTATAAACATGAAAAACGTGGCAGGGTGACGATTTATGCCCCGACGGGGATCATTACCTACCTTGCACGTTACGTGGTTCATGAGATCGAAAATATTGGTGATATTCGTATTAGCCTGAAAACCTATAATCTGAATGGCAATGAATTTTCCGAAGGCGTCGTATTTCCCGACGATTGCGATATTTTAATTACCTACGCTCAACCTAAAGACGAAAGCCTGGTCGCTATCACCTTAACGAAATACTCGGTTACCGCTTTCGCTTCACCGGAATATATTAAAAAGCACCCTATTAATCACCCTGATGATTTAATTAATCACTCCTGCATCCTTATTGATTCAATGACCGTTGATGATGCCAATATCTGGCGTTTTCGCTCGAATAACAGCCAACAGGTGCACGACTACAAAGTCACGGGAAATTATATTTGCGATAACACCCAGACGGCGCTCGAGCTGGCCCGCAATCATCTGGGAATTGTCTTTGCGCCCAAAGAGAGCCTGAACAAAGAGATCCAACAGGGCTCAATCGTACCCTGCTTCACCCATCAGGAGGAGTGGTGGCTGGATCTGGTGGCAATCTTCCGTAAACGTGACTATCAGCCGTGGCGGGTTCAGTTTGTGCTGGACGGCGTCCTGAATACCCTGCGTAAACATATTGAGCAGGCCGCCGTGGGGCGGCCTGCGCTGAAGGATCAGAACAGCCCGAGCGGTTTGTCGGAGTAGCTGACCAGCAGGCACTTGGTCTGCTGGTAATGTTCCAGCATCATCTTGTGGGTTTCACGGCCAATACCGGACTGCTTATACCCGCCAAACGCGGCATGGGCAGGATACGCGTGATAGCAGTTGGTCCACACGCGGCCCGCCTGGATCCCGCGCCCCATCTGATAGGCCAGACTGCCGTTACGGCTCCAGACGCCCGCCCCCAGGCCATACTGCGTATCGTTAGCCAGCTCCAGCGCCTCCTCCATGGTTTTGAAGGTGGTAACCGCCAGGACCGGACCAAAGATCTCCTCCTGGAAAACCCGCATATTGTTTTTACCGGACAGAATGGTCGGCTCGAGGTAATACCCCTCTTTCAGCTCACCGTCCAGCATCTTGCGCCGCCCGCCGGTTAAGATATCCGCACCCTCTTTCTTACCGATATCGATGTAGTTAAGGATCGTCTCCAGCTGGCCGTGGGAGACCTGCGCCCCCATCTGGGTGACGTTATCCAGCGGGTTGCCGCTGCGGATCGACTCCACGCGACGAATGGCGCGTTCCATAAAGCGCTCGTAAATAGACTCCTGCACCAGCGCCCGGCTTGGACAGGTGCAGACTTCGCCCTGGTTGAAGGCAAAGAGCGCAAAGCCTTCCAGCGCCTTGTCAAAGAAGGCGTCCTCTTCGTCCATCACGTCGGCAAAGAAGATATTCGGCGATTTACCGCCCAGCTCCAGCGTCACCGGAATGATGTTCTGGGTCGCGTACTGCATGATCTGCTGGCCCACTTCGGTGGAGCCGGTAAACGCCACCTTGGCGATCCGTTTTGAGGTCGCCAGATATTCGCCGATCTCTCCGCCTGCGCCGTTGACCACGTTCACCACCCCCGGCGGCAGCAGGTCGCCCACCACTTCCATCAGCAGCAGTATCGACAGCGGCGTTAAGCGCGCCGGTTTCAGCACCACGCAGTTCCCTGCCGCCAGCGCGGGTGCCATTTTCCAGGCCGCCATCAGCAGCGGGAAGTTCCAGGGGATGATCTGCCCAACCACGCCCAGCGGCTCATGGAAGTGATACGCTACGGTGTCTTTATCCACCTCGCTGATCCCCCCTTCCTGAGCACGAATACAGGAGGCGAAATAGCGGAAATGATCGATAGCCAGCGGCACGTCGGCGGCCATGGTTTCACGGATCGGTTTGCCGTTGTCCCAGGTTTCAGCCGTCGCCAGCAATTCCAGGTTCTGCTCCATGCGATCGGCGATTTTGAACAACACCGCGGCACGATCCTGCACCGAGGTATGCGCCCATTTCTCTTTCGCTTTGTGGGCGGCGTCCAGCGCCAGATCGATATCGCGTTTCCCGGAGCTGGCGATCTCGCACAGCGGCTGGCCCGTCACCGGGGTCAGGTTCTGGTAGTAGTCGCCGTCGGCCGGGGGGACCCAGTCGCCGCCGATAAAGTTGTCATAACGGGCTTTAAGCTTGAGAGGAAAACCATATTCGCCAGGCAGGATACGTGCTGATGGAGGGTTGTTCGTCATGACTGTCTCCTTGTGTGTAGTGTCCTTCAAAGGTAGACTGCGGCGGTTAAAACATCGCCACTCGTCGCCTGCTTTGCGAGCCCCTTCACGCATTACCTTACTTTACGTTTGGTTTCCGGCGCTGAGCCATACTTAAAGCGCATAAACCGGGCGGAGGTAAGGATAAATGCGGCTTTTTATCGGCTTTGACGTGGGCGGAACCCACATTAAACACGGCGTGATCGACGAGGAGGGCAACGAACTCGTCACCGATCAATTTGATACGCCAGAGGATGAAGAGAGCTTTAAGCAGCAGTGGCGTGAGGTGGTCGAAGCGTACCAGAAAGAACATGAGATCGCGGCGATCGGGGTGAGCATTCCGGGGCATATCAATACCCATACCGGCGAGGCCGCTAAAGCGGGCGCGCTGGAGTACCTGGATAACGTCAACCTGTACGAACTTTTCGCGGAACTGACCGATCTGCCGCTGGTGGCCGACAATGATGCCAGCTGTGCAGCCCTGGGTGAGCGCTGGCGCGGAGCCGGACGGGAGTATGAGAATTTTGTCTGCATGACACTCGGCACCGGGATCGGCGGCGGCATTGTGGTGGAGGGCGATCTCTGGCGCGGCTCGCACTACCGTGCCGGGGAGTTCGGGGTGATTCCGGTCGGTAAGAACGGCGAAGGGATGCATGAGGTGGCCTCGGCCAAAGGGCTGATGGAGACCTGCCGCCGGGCGCTGGGGGTTTCCGGGGATGATATGCCGAAAGGCGAAGAGCTGTTCGAGCGCATGGAGAACGATCTGCATCTGCGCGAAGCCGTCGAAGAGTGGGCCCTGTTTCTGGCGCGCGGGGTCTACAGCGTGATTTCAATGTTTGACCCGCAGGTGGTGCTGATTGGCGGCGGCATCAGCGAGCAGGAGAAAATTTACAAGCTGCTCGACAGGCACCTGCAGACCTTTGAAGAGTGGGAGGCGTTGCAGGTGCCCATCCTGCCCTGCCAGCTGGGTAACCAGGCGGGCAGGCTGGGCGCCGTGTGGCTGGCAAAACAGAAGCTTGCCAGACGTGAGGCTTAAGGCTGCTGCGCGTCCCCGGTAAAGAGCAGGGCGTCACGCAGGAGATGATCGTTACCGCGGCGGCGGGTGAAGCCAATGCGGTTGAAATACTCGAGGATCTGGATCGCCAGCTTACGCCCGACGTTTAGCCGGTCGCGGAAATCCGCCGCGCAGGTGGAGCCGCGCTCGCTGTCCAGTTCCCGGATCAAATTCGCGAAAGTGACGATGCGATCGTGGCGGTAGTAGCGATCTTTGACGATCGCCGTAATCAGCCCCTGCTGCGCCGCGTGCTTCAGTACCTGACGCATGGTCTGCTCGTCGGTGGCGGTTTCACGCGCCAGGTCGCGTACCCACCAGGGGTCATCGCCAAACAGCACCTGCGCTTTTTGCCAGACGGCCTGCTGCTCCGGGGTAAAGCCCGCTTTATGATCCGGCAGGTGCAGCCAGCCGTGGTAGCTGTGCAGCTCCCCGCTCTCGCGCATCCGCTCGATGAGCAGCAGCACCAGGGCCTCGTCTTCCATCGGCAGCGCCATGCGGCGCAGGCGCTCACGTCCCGGGCCGGGTTCATCCTGATGCTGCTGATGGTATGTCGCCAGCACATCCAGAATTTTACGCTGCCAGCGGGCGGCAACAGGGGTATTCAGCAGGCTGGTACCGGCCTGGATAAACGTCGGCTGCTGAGTCAGCTGACGCAGCCCTTCCCCGCTCAGCTGGCGGGCCCAGCCAAACTCATCCAGATTAACCGCTCCGCGCTCCAGATGCGCCAGCAGCGCGCCGTGGTCATCCGTCGCCGTGGCCAGCGTCGCCAGCCAGTGCAGGTACTCCGGCTTACGCTTCCCGCGACGCGGGGGATTGAGCGTCACCACCCGCGCACCGGCCAGGGTGACGCGGGCAGAGATGTCCCGCAGCACCAGGCGGTCGTTGTCGGCCAGCCACAGCGGGGTATCAAAGACCAGTTCCGCAAGCTGGCCTTCCAGTAGCGAGACGCGACCGGTGACGTGGCTGGCGGCATGGTGAATATGCAGCGGCTGCCACTGGGTGAGCGGTACGTCGCTCTGGAGGGTGACAATCACGCGCGTGGTCGGTTCCGACGGCGCTTCAGCCAGCAGCCAGTCGCCGCGATTGAGCCCGGCCTTTTCCGTATCGCCCACCAGGTTAAGGGCAATGCGCTGCCCGGCGTGCGCCTGTTCGACAGGCTGATTCTGTGCGTGGAGGCCACGAATACGCACCGGCTTATTTACCCCGGTCAGCCACAGGCTGTCGCCCACGCGCACTTCGCCAGACAGCGCCGTGCCGGTGACCACCAGCCCCGCCCCTTTCACGGTGAAGGCACGGTCGATAGCCAGACGAAAACGGTGATGGTCAGCATGGGCGCGGTCAGGGAGCTGTTGCAGATGGGCGCGCAGGGCATCAATTCCCCGCCCTTCGGTGGCAACGGTGACAAACAGCGTCGCCTCCCCGAAGCCATAGTGACGCAGGGTGGCGAGAACCTCTTCGCGCACCTCCTCCACCCGGGCGTCATCGACGCGATCGGCTTTGGTCAGCGCCACCGTCAGCTGCGGATTGCCGGTGAGATTGAGGATCTGCAGGTGCTCCCGCGTCTGGGCCATCACCCCGTCATCGCAGGCCACCACCAGAAGGGCGTGATCGATGCCGCCCACCCCTGCCAGCATGTTCGACAGAAACTTCTCGTGCCCCGGCACGTCGATAAACCCCAGCACCCGGCCATCCGGCTGCGGCCAGTAGGCATAACCCAGATCGATGGTCATGCCGCGCTTTTTCTCTTCCGGCAGACGGTCGGCGTTGACGCCGGTGATCGCCTGCAACAACGTCGTTTTGCCGTGGTCAACGTGACCGGCAGTGGCAATAATCATTTCAACAACATCTCCAGAAACAGGGCTTCATCTTCCAGACAGCGTAAATCCAGCCACAGCCGCCCGTCCTTGATCCGGCCAAGCACCGGCACGGGCAGCGAGCGCCAGCGCAACGCCAGCGCGTCCAGCTGACCGCCGCGCCCGTCGCGCGGGGTGAATGTCAGGGCGGCGCCCGGCAGTCTATCCACCGGCAGCGACCCGCTGCCCGGCTGAGACAGGCAATGTTCCACGCGAACCTCAAAGTCAGGGTAGTGGGCGACGACCTGCGCCAGCAGCCGCTCCCCCTGGCGGTGAATGGCGGCGGCATCGCGACTCAACAGGCGCAGCGTCGGCAGCCGTTCCGCCAGCGTCTCCGGATGAAGATAGAGGCGCAACGTCGCCTCCAGCGCGGCGAGGGTCATTTTATCCGCCCGCAGGGCGCGTTTCAGTGGGTGCTGTTGCAATCTGGCAATCAGATCGCGCTTGCCGACGATAATCCCGGCCTGCGGACCGCCCAGTAATTTATCTCCCGAGAAGCTCACCAGGCTGACGCCGGCGGCAATCAACGCCTGCGGCATCGGCTCTTTCGGCAGGCCGTAGCGGGTGAGATCCACCAGCGAGCCGCTGCCCAGATCGACAATCACCGGCACGTCCTTCTCCTGCCCGATACGCACCAGCTCGGCCTCGTCGACGGCATGGGTGAAGCCTTCGATCTGGTAATTACTGGTGTGGACCTTCATCAGCAGGGCGGTGTTGTCATTGATGGCCGCGGCGTAATCCCGGCCGTGGGTGCGGTTGGTGGTGCCCACTTCGCGAAGCTGGCATCCGGCCTGGGTCATCACATCCGGAATACGAAACGCGCCGCCAATCTCCACCAGCTCACCGCGCGAGACCACCACCTCTTTACCGCCCGCGGTGGCAGCCAGCATCAGCAGCACCGCCGCGGCGTTGTTATTTACAATGCAGGCATCCTCTGCCCCGGTGAGCTGGCACAGCAGCGCCGCCAGGGCCCGATCCCGGTGACCGCGTCCGGCGCCGTCGAGATCGTACTCCAGGGTCACCGGCGCCTGCATTGCCTGGGCAACCGCGGCAACCGCTTCATCCGCCAGCAGCGCGCGCCCGAGATTGGTATGCAGCACCGTGCCCGTCAGGTTCAGCACCTGTCTCAGCCCCTGGGCTTCATCCTGCGCCAGCCGTTTTTCGGTCTCCTGCGCCCAGTCGTCACACCATGCCGGCAGGCGATTGTCGGCGCGGATCCCGGCGCGGGCTTCATCCTGCAGCAGGCGTAAGGTTTCCACCGTTCGGCTGTGACCAAAGCGGGCAATAACGGGAGCAAGACGGGCCTCGCGAAGCAGACGATCGGTCGCGGGGAGTTGGCTGTAGAGAGCGTGCTGAGTAGTCATGAGTGCGCCTGACGGTTAGGTATCTTCCCCCCTCCCGACGGGAGAGGGAGTCAATGTCAGGCTGGATTGTACCGCGTCCGGCAAGGAAGTGTTAACGGCCTGCGTCAAGCCTTTGGCGGTTCGGTGCGGGCGAAACTTTCGCGCTGGAAGAGGGTCTCCGCCAGCTTGACCAGCAGCGGACGATCGACGCACCAGCCCGGCGAAACGCGGCGGAAATTGAGATAGCCGATAGCGCAGGCGATAGCGATGGTCGCCAGGTTGACGCTGTCAGTGGCAATCTTCCCCTCGCGGATCAGCTGTTCACAATGGTCGAGACTGCGGACAATTTTTTCGCGCTGGCGCAGCAGCTCCGTCTCAGACTGTTGTGCTGCCGGGCGGGCCTGTTCACGTACGGACGCCAGCGCCGCATCCATAATCCCGTCCGCCAGCGCCTCGATTTGCCGGATAGCCAGCGCCGCTTTCGGCTCAGGGGGGATCATCGCCGGGGCGATATCCAGCAGTTCGATATAGCTGGCAATGATCGGCGAGTCGAACCAGTGTTCCCCGTCATCGGTAACCAGTGCCGGAACTTTGCCCAGAGGGTTGTACTGCGCGACACCACTTTCAGCCTGATAGGGCTGTTCATTAACAAATTCAAAAGTGATGCCTTTCTCCAGCAGGAGAATGGAGATTTTACGCACGAAGGGACTGGTATAACTGCCGATGAGTTTCATTGCCTGCTCCTGTTCGCCAACAAAAGGATAAGTATGGCTCAGGCAAAGAGAAAAAGGCAGGTACGCGGATCGCATACCTGCCTTTTTGGGGATTAATGGTCGAGATAGAGGTAGTGCATCCAGCTGGTCATCCGCAGCAGGACTTTACGCATCACGGAAACGTGGGTGAAGTGGTCGGAATAGACCGCCACCTGGGCGTAAATACCGTCAGGCAGGGCATCCACATCGGCGTTCGGATCCAGTTCGATGGTACCCAGTACGCCGTCGGTGCCCGGAACCACCGTCAGGGACTGCAGCGCGCCCTGCGCCTGGTAGGAACCGCCCGGCACCACCGGTAGAATGCTGGTGAGCTTACCGGAGAAGACCTGGCCCGGCAGGGCACTGAACACCACTTCCGCTTCATCGCCCGGTTTCAGACGCAGTAACGAGTTCTGACGGAACTGCGCCACAATCTGCCGTTTCTGCTCAGGGATAAACACCATCACCGGACGCAGCGGCAGAGAGGCAGCATAGGTCCCCGGGCGGATCAGCACCTGGGTGACATAGCCGTTACTCGGCGCTCGAATCACGGTTTGATCCAGATTGTATTGCGCTTCCGCTAACTGGGCGCGCAGGGAGGCAATCTGCGACTGCTCACCGTTAGACATGCTGTCTAACTGGCTCTGGATCTGAACTTGTTCCGCCACCGACGCTTTCACCATGGCGTCCTGCGCCAGGTAGTTTTGCCGCGCGTTGTCGATATCGCTTTCAGAGAAGGGGTTCACCTTCGCCCGGCTGCCTCTCACATATCGCTGATAGTCTTTCTGCAGGCGGTCACGCTCGGCGGAGACGCGGGTGGTATTTGATTGAGCTTCTGCAAGCTGGGCTTTCAGGACATCAATATTGTGTGTCGCCGTTACCAGGTCCGCCTGCAAACGATCGACGCGCGCTTTATACCTGCCCGGATCGATTTTAAATAACACCTCGCCTTTTTTAATAAGCTGGTTGTTTTTGTCGGTGACTTCACTCACTACTCCCGTCACCTGCGGCGTAATCGGAATAGAGATAACCGCTTTTTGTGCCGTATACGTATACGGGTGGTTATAGTTCATTAATAAAATGAGACCGGCCACGAGAAATACCCCGCCCAGGGTCGCGGTCGCCAGCGTCCACTGGTTTACCGGGATACGGAATATTTTAAAGATGGCCCATGCAAAGGCGACATAGGTCAATACGATCAACAGATCCATGATTAATGCTCCGGCGTATTCTTATCAGCAGTGGGGGGCACTGCGGCCAGTTTTTGTTCCAGCTCGGCTACGCGCTTCGCCAGGGCATCAACGTCCGGGCTGCGGTCCGGCGGCTGAATGTGGTTTTGCATACCCCAGCCACGCTCTGGCTGGTAAAGGGTTGCCCAAATCCACAGAAACGGCCAGATGGCATGGAGCGTAAACAGGCTAATCCACCCCGCCGTATGGATCGCATCGGCATGGGGATGGTTGCGCTTTTTGGCCATATTATAGGGAATGTCATGGATGGCGATGATTCCATAAAAAAGAACCACGAAAACAAAAATCAACACACCCAGCGCAAAATAGTTGAGAAACATATTTGCCTCACTAAATAAAACGTAAACTCATCAAAATAATTAAATGGTAAGCAGCCAAATTAATTCATTCTTAAGTACATGAGGATGTACTTATTATTTCAGAGCCGGGGAGTATGGTTTTTTCTTACATCTCCATGCAAGTTTAGAAGCGTGTCAAAATATATCCTGAATAATAATAGACTTAAGTTTACAGTTGAGATAACTCTCCCTTAGAACTTTTCGCCATACCACATTGCCGCTACGCTTTTTTCGCTATAAGTGTTGCTGAGTTACAGCCTGGCGTCGATTGGGAAAGCAAATGTTGCCAGCGATCACATCCAGAGAAATCCGCTTAAAACTTTTTTGTGGATTTGATCACACAATGGAAACAAACTCGCGACGACAAAATGTGATTTGTTTCACATTTAATGGCCTGAACTGGCGCTTTTGCGTTCATTGTCTTTTTTTTACACGTCAATTTTGTGACATCCATCACTTCAATTCTCCCCGCACCCCCTATATTTACGTGACTCATATCACACTATTTTTGCCTGTCTGGACAGCTAAACAATTAAGTGCCAGATTTCACGTCATCAGAACAGGGCAACCTCTGCCGCCGCATTAACAACAAACCTCGGGCCCAAGGCCTGCGTAAACAGAAGAAGGGGTGTTTTATGTCATCCGATTTTAAGATCAAAGTACAAAGCTTTGGTCGATTCCTCAGCAACATGGTGATGCCAAATATCGGCGCGTTTATCGCGTGGGGTATCATCACTGCGTTATTTATTCCGACAGGGTGGTTGCCTAACGAAACGCTGGCGAAACTTGTTGGCCCAATGATCACCTATCTGCTGCCGCTGCTCATCGGTTATACCGGTGGTCGTCTGGTGGGCGGTGACCGTGGCGGCGTGGTGGGTGCGATCACCACCATGGGTGTTATCGTCGGTGCGGATATGCCGATGTTCCTCGGTGCAATGATTGCCGGTCCTCTGGGCGGCTGGGCCATTAAGAAATTTGACGTCTGGGTTGATGGCAAGATCAAGTCCGGCTTCGAAATGCTGGTGAACAACTTCTCGGCCGGCATCATTGGTATGATCCTGGCGATTCTGGCGTTCCTCGGCATTGGCCCGGCAGTTGAAGTGCTCTCCAAACTTCTGGCGGCGGGCGTTAACTTCATGGTTGCCCACGACATGCTGCCGCTGGCGTCCATCTTTGTTGAACCCGCGAAAATCCTGTTCCTGAACAACGCCATTAACCACGGTATCTTCTCACCGCTGGGTATTCAGCAGTCTCACGATCTCGGCAAGTCTATCTTCTTCCTGATCGAAGCTAACCCGGGTCCGGGTATGGGCGTCCTGCTGGCCTATATGTTCTTTGGTCGCGGCAGCGCTAAGCAGTCTGCGGGCGGTGCGGCAATCATCCACTTCCTGGGCGGTATCCACGAAATTTACTTCCCGTACGTGCTGATGAACCCACGTCTGATCCTCGCCGTTATCCTCGGCGGTATGACTGGCGTGTTCACGCTGAGCGTGCTGGGCGGCGGCCTGGTGTCTCCTGCTTCCCCAGGTTCTATCCTGGCGGTACTGGCGATGACACCGAAAGGTGCCTACTTCGCTAACATCGCTGCTATTTGTGCCGCGATGGCGGTCTCCTTCGTGGTCTCAGCTATCCTGCTGAAAACCAGCAAGGTCAAAGAAGAAGACGATATCGAAGCAGCAACCCGTCGTATGCAGGACATGAAATCCCAGTCTAAAGGTGTTGCTGCAACGCCGCTGGCTGCGGGTGATGTTTCTAACGACCTGAGCCACGTACGTAAAATCATCGTCGCCTGCGACGCCGGTATGGGTTCCAGTGCCATGGGTGCAGGCGTACTGCGCAAGAAAGTGGCGGATGCGGGCCTGACCCAGATCTCCGTGACCAACAGCGCGATTAACAGCCTGCCGCCGGATGTTGACCTGGTCATCACCCACCGCGATCTGACCGAGCGTGCGATGCGCCAGGTGCCGCAGGCGCAGCATATTTCGCTGACCAACTTCCTCGACAGCGGCCTGTACAGCAGCCTGACCGAACGTCTGGTTGCGGCTCAGCGTCACGAAGATAACGAAGTGAAAGTGCGTACCAGCCTGCAGGACAGCTTCGACGAGAGCAACAGCCACCTGTTCAAACTGGGTGCAGAGAACATCTTCCTTGGCCGTACTGCAAGCCATAAAGAAGAAGCGATTCGCTTCGCCGGTGAGCAGCTGGTGAAAGGTGGCTACGTTCAGCCAGAATATGTAGAGGCAATGCTGGAGCGTGAAAAACTGACCCCGACCTACCTGGGCGAATCCATTGCGGTGCCGCACGGTACGGTTGAAGCGAAAGATCGCGTTCTGAAAACCGGCGTGGTGTTCTGTCAGTACCCGGCAGGCGTGCGCTTCGGTGAAGAAGAAGATGACATTGCCCGTCTGGTCATTGGTATCGCGGCCCGTAACAACGAGCACATTCAGGTGATTACCAGCCTGACCAACGCCCTGGACGACGAGACCGTTATCGAACGTCTGGCTAACACCACCAGCGTCGAAGAAGTTCTGGCGCTGCTGAACAAGTAAGTTACACACCTCCCTCTCCCCGTTGGGGAGAGGGCTAGGGTGAGGGGAAAGTCGCGTGGTTCCTCACCCCAGCCCTCTCGGGTAAAAACATTGATGAAGGTTAATACTATGAAAGCATTACATTTTGGCGCAGGTAATATCGGTCGTGGCTTTATCGGCAAACTGCTGGCAGACGCAGGCATTACGCTGACATTCGCCGATGTCAATCAGACGGTGCTTGATGCCCTGAATGCACGTCATAGCTATCAGGTGCATGTGGTAGGTGAAAACGAGCAGGTTGAAACCGTGACCGGCGTGAACGCGGTCAGCAGCATTGGCGACGAGGTTATTGACCTGGTTGCCAGCGTTGACCTGATCACCACTGCGGTAGGCCCGGTCGTACTGGAGCGTATCGCGCCAGCGGTGGCTAAAGGTCTGGCAAAACGTAAAGCCCAGGGTAACGACGCTTCGCTGAATATCATCGCCTGTGAAAACATGGTGCGCGGCACTACCCAGCTGAAAGGTCACGTTATGGCGGCGGTAGCCGATGAAGATAAGGCCTGGGTTGAAGCGCACGTCGGCTTTGTCGATTCCGCCGTGGACCGCATCGTTCCTCCATCAGAATCCGCCACTCACGATCCGCTGGAAGTGACCGTTGAAACCTTCAGCGAGTGGATCGTCGATAAAACCCAGTTTAAAGGCGCGCTGCCTGACATCGCCGGGATGGAATTAACTGATAATCTGATGGCATTTGTCGAGCGTAAGCTCTTCACGCTGAACACCGGGCATGCTATAACCGCCTACCTCGGTAAATTAGCCGGTCATCAGACCATTCGTGACGCCATTCTCGATGAGAACGTTCGCGCCGTGGTAAAAGGTGCAATGGATGAGAGCGGCGCGGTACTGATCAAACGCTACGGTTTTGATGCCGATAAGCATGCGGCATATATTCAGAAAATCCTCGGTCGTTTTGAAAACCCGTATCTGAAAGATGACGTAGAGCGCGTTGGCCGCCAGCCGCTGCGCAAGCTGAGTGCGGGCGATCGCCTGATTAAGCCGCTGCTCGGCACGCTGGAATACGGCCTGGCACACAGCAACCTGGTTAAAGGTATTGCTGCCGCGATGCACTACCGCAGCGAAGAAGATCCGCAGGCGCAGGAGCTGGCGCAGTTGATTGCCGAGAAAGGTCCGCAGGCCGCGCTGGCGCAGGTATCCGGTCTGGATGCCAACAGCGATGTGGTTGTGGAGGCGGTGAACGTTTACAACGCAACCAAATGATGCAGGAACTGGCGCAGGTCATCCTGCGCCCGGAAGATAGATTGTCAGATATGCAGGCAATAATGGAACAAACCCAGGCCTTTGAAAACCGTGTGCTGGAGCGTCTGAATGCTGGCAAAACCGTACGAAGCTTCCTGATATCCGCCGTCGAGTTATTAACCGAGGCGGTGAATATCCTGGTGCTTCAGGTGTTTCGCAAAGACGACTACGCGGTGAAATACGCAGTTGAACCGTTGCTCGACGGTGACGGCCCCTTGGGCGATTTATCCGTGCGTCTGAAACTGATCTATGGCCTTGGCGTCATCAGCCGTCACGAGTATGAAGATGCCGAGCTGCTGATGGCCTTACGTGAAGAGCTGAACCACGACGGCAACGAGTATTCCTTTACCGACGACGAAATCCTCGGCCCGCTGGGCGAGCTGCATTGCGTCACCGCCCTGCCCCCGGCGCCCCATTTTGATACCAGCGACCCTGAGCTGTACGCCATGCAGAAACAGCGTTACCAGCAGATCGTTCGCTCCACGATGGTACTCTCCCTGACCGAGCTGATTTCCCGAATCAGCTTAAAAAAAGCGTTTCAGAAGTAAGCCTGCGCACATTCGTGTATCATTTGTAGTAATTCCCCCTGTATTTAGAGCCATTTGTCATGAAAGAAGTCGAAAAGAGTGAAATCAAACGTCTGAGCGATCGCCTGGATCTGATCCGCCACCAGCAGGCCAGCCTGTCTCTGGTTGACGCCGCCGACAAGTACGCCGAGCTGGAAAAAGAGAAAGCGACGCTGGAAACCGAAATCGAGCGCCTGCGTAACGTGAAAGAGCAGAAGCTGAGCAAAGAGGCGCAGAAGTTGTCCAAACTGCCTTTCAGCCGCGCCATCACTAAAAAAGAGCAGGCCGACATGGGCAAGCTTAAGAAAAGCGTCCGCGGGCTGGTGGTTGTCCACCCGATGACCGAACTGGGCCGTGAAATGGGTCTGAAAGAGATGACCGGTTTTTGCAAGACTGAGTTTTGATTTTTTGCCGGGTGGCGCTGCGCTTACCCGGCCTACCTTTCTATTACGCCTAAAATTGGCCCAACCAATCCCACAACCAACCCTTCTCTGGTTCACACTTCCATAATCTTCACTCACAAACACGTTGCCGACCAATAACATTTGGTTAACCATTTGTTGTCATTAACCCTACATCACACTATTGGCAGGACCACTTTTACACGTAATGTGACGCAGAGATGAGCACAGACTCACCGCCTCACAGACGTTGTGGTCCTCGGGAGACCTGCAATGAGCCTCTGGCAACAAAACTACGATCCGGCAGGAAATATCTGGCTATCGAGCCTGATCGCCTCGCTACCTATTCTGTTCTTCTTCTTTGCGCTGATTAAGCTCAAGCTGAAGGGCTATCTTGCGGCGACCTGGACCGTTGCCATCGCCCTGCTGGTGGCGCTGTTCTTCTACAAAATGCCGGTGGATCGCGCCCTGGCCTCGGTGGTGTATGGCTTCTTCTACGGCCTGTGGCCCATTGCCTGGATAATCATTGCGGCGGTCTTTGTCTATAAAATCTCGGTCAAAACCGGACAGTTCGACATTATCCGCTCGTCGATTCTTTCCATCACCCCGGACCAGCGCCTGCAGATGCTGATCGTCGGCTTCTCCTTCGGCGCGTTCCTTGAAGGGGCCGCCGGATTCGGTGCGCCGGTGGCGATCACCGCCGCGCTGCTGGTGGGGCTGGGCTTTAATCCGCTCTATGCCGCCGGTCTGTGTCTGATCGTTAACACCGCGCCGGTTGCCTTTGGCGCGATGGGTATTCCGATTCTGGTCGCCGGACAGGTGACCGGGCTGGACAGCTTTGAGATTGGCCAGATGGTGGGCCGTCAGCTGCCGTTCCTGACCATTATCGTGCTGTTCTGGATCATGGCGATTATGGACGGCTGGCGCGGCGTGAAGGAGACCTGGCCTGCGGTAATGGTCGCCGGTGGCTCGTTCGCTATCGCCCAGTATCTCAGCTCTAACTTCCTCGGCCCGGAACTGCCGGACATTATCTCGTCCCTGGTCTCTCTGGTCTGCCTGACGCTGTTCCTGAAACGCTGGCAGCCGGTACGTATCTTCCGCTTTGCCGATATGGGTGCCTCGCAGGTCGATCAGACCCTGGCCCGTACCGGCTACACGCCCGGACAAATTGTTCGCGCCTGGTCGCCGTTCCTTTTCCTGACCGCGACCGTGACCCTGTGGAGTATTCCACCGTTTAAAGCCCTGTTCGCCCCGAACGGCGCGCTGTACGACATGGTGGTGAATATCTCCGTGCCGTTCCTCGACAAGATGGTCGCGCGTATGCCGCCGGTGGTGCACGACGCCACGCCGTATGCGGCGGTGTTCAAGTTCGACTGGTTCTCTGCTACCGGCACGGCCATCCTGTTTGCCGCGCTTCTCTCCATTATCTGGCTGCGCATGAAGCCGGTTGCTGCGGTGCAGACGTTTGCGGCTACCCTTAAAGAGCTGATGCTGCCGATCTACTCCATCGGCATGGTGCTGGCGTTCGCGTTTATCTCGAACTATTCCGGCCTGTCATCAACCCTGGCATTGGCGCTGGCCCATACCGGCTCCGCGTTCACCTTCTTCTCGCCGTTCCTCGGCTGGCTGGGGGTGTTCCTGACCGGGTCAGATACCTCGTCGAACGCCCTGTTTGCCGCCCTGCAGGCGACGGCTGCCCAGCAGATTGGCGTGTCGGATGTGCTGCTGGTGGCGGCCAACACCACCGGCGGCGTGACCGGGAAGATGATCTCCCCGCAGTCCATCGCCATTGCCTGTGCGGCGGTAGGCCTGGTGGGCAAAGAGTCGGATCTGTTCCGCTTTACCGTTAAACACAGCCTGATATTTACCTGCATGGTAGGGGTGATCACTACCCTGCAGGCCTATGTCTTAACCTGGATGATCCCATGATAGTGATGCCCAGACGCCTGTCCGACGAGATTGCTTCTCGCGTGCGGGCGCTGATTGAAGAGATGCAGCTGGAGGCGGGCATGAAGTTGCCCGCCGAGCGCCAGCTTGCTGCCCGGCTTGGCGTGTCGCGCAACTCGCTGCGCGAAGCCTTAGCGACCCTGGTCAGCGAAGGGGTGCTGGTGAGCCGTCGCGGCGGCGGCACCTTTGTGCGCTGGCAGGACGATGACTGGTCCGGGCAGAACATTGTTCAGCCGCTGAAAACCCTGATGGAGAACGACCCGGACTACAGCTTTGATATTCTTGAAGCCCGCCACGCCATTGAAACCAGCACCGCCTGGCATGCGGCCATGCGGGCGACCGACGCGGATAAAGAGAAGCTCAAAGTCTGTTTCGAGGCGACGCAAAGCAGCGACCCGGATATCGCCTCGCAGGCGGATGTGCGTTTTCATCTGGCCATCGCCGAGGCCTCGCACAACGTTGTGCTGCTCCAGACCATGCGCGGCTTCTTCGACCTGCTGCAATCCTCCGTGAAGCAGAGCCGCCAGCGCATGTACCTGGTGCCTCCCGTTTTTGCCAGGCTGACCGAGCAGCACGAGGCGGTACTCAACGCCATTCTCGCCGGTGATGCCGAAGCCGCACGCACAGCGATGATGGCGCATCTGGGCTTCGTCCACACCACCATTAAACGATTTGATGAAGATCAGGCCCGACAGGCGCGTATTACCCGTCTGCCTGGCGACAACGCTATTTCCAGGGAGAACAATTCATGATCATTTCCGCAGCCAGTGATTATCGCGCCGCCGCCCAGCGCATCCTGCCGCCATTCCTGTTTCACTATATCGATGGCGGGGCCTATTCCGAATATACCCTGCGCCGCAACGTGGAAGACCTGTCGGAAGTGGCCCTGCGCCAGCGCGTGCTGAAGAATATGTCTGACCTGAGCCTTGAGACAAAACTGTTCAACGAAACGCTCTCCATGCCGGTGGCCCTCGCTCCGGTGGGGCTGTGCGGCATGTACGCCCGGCGGGGTGAGGTGCAGGCCGCCGCCGCAGCGGATGCGAAGGGCATTCCGTTTACGCTCTCTACCGTCTCGGTCTGCCCGATTGAAGAGGTGGCCCCCACCATCAAGCGCCCGATGTGGTTCCAGCTTTACGTCCTGCGCGATCGCGGGTTTATGCGTAATGCGCTGGAGCGGGCAAAAGCGGCAGGCTGTTCCACACTGGTCTTTACCGTGGATATGCCGACGCCCGGCGCGCGCTATCGCGATGCCCACTCCGGGATGAGCGGCGCCAACGCGGCGATGCGTCGTTACTGGCAGGCGGTGACCCATCCGCAATGGGCCTGGGATGTGGGGGTCAACGGCCGCCCGCATGACCTGGGGAATATCTCCACCTATCTGGGTAAACCGACGGGACTGGAAGATTACATCGGCTGGCTGGCGAATAACTTCGATCCGTCGATCTCGTGGAAAGACCTGGAGTGGATCCGTGAGTTCTGGGATGGCCCGATGGTGATCAAAGGGATCCTCGATCCGGAAGATGCCCGCGATGCGGTGCGCTTTGGCGCGGACGGAATTGTGGTGTCGAACCACGGCGGTCGCCAGCTCGACGGCGTGCTCTCCTCAGCTCGCGCCCTGCCCGCCATTGCCGATGCGGTAAAAGGCGATATCGCCATTCTGGCAGACAGCGGTATCCGCAATGGCCTGGACGTGGTGCGTATGATTGCCCTCGGGGCCGACAGCGTACTGCTGGGCCGGGCGTACCTGTACGCCCTGGCAACCCACGGGCAGGCGGGGGTGGCGAACCTGCTCAATCTGATCGAGAAAGAGATGAAGGTGGCGATGACGCTGACCGGCGCGAAAACTATCCCGGACATCAGCAAAGAGATGCTGGTGCAGGAGTTGAGTAAACTCCCGGCCGGGCTGGCGCCGCTGGCGCAGGGGAATGCGGCGTAACCCTTATCCCCTCTCCCCTTTGGAGAGAGGGGATGCTATCCTGCCCCCGCTATTCAAGGGGGCAGCATGCTAAACATCGTTCTATTCGAACCAGAAATTCCGCCTAATACCGGTAACATCATCCGCCTGTGCGCCAACACCGGTTTTCGTCTGCACATCATCGAGCCGATGGGCTTTACGTGGGACGACAAGCGTCTGCGCCGCGCCGGGCTGGATTATCATGAATTCACCGCCGTGATCCGTCATAAAGATCAGGCCGCATTTATGGAAGCGGAAAAACCGGAACGCATCTTTGCCCTGACGACCAAAGGCACACCTGCTCACAGCGCGGTAAGCTATCAGGAGGGCGACTATCTGCTGTTTGGCCCTGAGACGCGCGGCCTGCCGGCCAGCCTTCTCGATGCCCTGCCCGCTGAACAAAAAATCCGTATTCCGATGATGCCGGACAGCCGCAGCATGAACCTGTCGAACGCGGTGTCGGTAGTGGTGTATGAAGCCTGGCGCCAGCTGGGTTATCCTGGCGCGATATTACGTAGCTGATTTGTGTCGGGTGGCGCTTCGCTTACCCGACCTACAGGTTAAATCCCGTCGCCGTACTCAAAAGTATGGTGGATGCCGTTGAAGAACTGATCCATATCCATCGCGGGCTTATCGCTGTCCGGCTTGCCGACGATACGCGCCGGTACGCCCGCCGCGGTGGTGTGCGGGGGAACAGGTTGCAGCACCACGGAACCGGCGCCAATCTTCGCGCCGCGTCCCACTTCGATATTGCCGAGGATTTTCGCCCCTGCGCCAATCATCACCCCTTCACGGATTTTCGGGTGACGATCGCCGCTGGTTTTGCCGGTGCCGCCGAGTGTAACGGACTGCAGGATCGAGACGTCGTTTTCAATCACCGCTGTTTCACCCACCACAATACCGGTCGCGTGGTCGAGCATGATGCCATGGCCAATTTTCGCCGCCGGGTGAATATCCACCTGGAAGGATACAGAAACCTGGTTTTGCAGGAAGATGGCCAGCGCGCGGCGGCCTTCGTTCCACAGCCAGTGGCCAATACGGTAGGACTGCAGGGCGTGAAAGCCTTTCAGATAGAGCAGCGGCGTGGAGTATTTATCCACCGCCGGGTCACGGTTGCGTACCGCCTGAATATCACAGGCAGCGGAAGCGATCATCTCCGGGTCGGCCGCATAGGCCTCTTCCACCACTTCGCGAATGGCGATTGCGGGCATGATCGGCGAAGCCAGTTTATTGGCGAGCATATAGCTCAGGGCGCTGCCGAGGTTTTCGTGCTTGAGTAGCGTCGCGTGGTAGAAGCTGGCCAGCATCGGCTCACAGTCGGCCAGAGCCCGGGCTTCGGCTTTAATATTGTTCCAGACGATATCCAGTTCTTCACACGGCATTGCTTACTCCAGACGTAATGATAATGACCGGCCAGTTCTT
The DNA here is from genome assembly GCF_023639785.1 of Leclercia adecarboxylata. NCBI lineage: Bacteria > Pseudomonadati > Pseudomonadota > Gammaproteobacteria > Enterobacterales > Enterobacteriaceae > Leclercia > Leclercia adecarboxylata. Next base: position 124,695 of record NZ_CP098325.1, on the reverse strand, counting down.
TGCCGGCCGGGTCATTCAGGTGACAACGCTTTCCTGCAGTTAACTGCTGCTACGCTCGTCCTTGCGTGCACGACCTAATAAGGTCAATGCTGCCTCGCGCGCATTTTTTCCGCAATACAATACCTGATAAATTTCCTCGGTTATTGGCATTTCGACACCAAAACGGTGTGCCAGCTCGCGGACTTCTTTGGTATTGCGGTAGCCTTCCACCACCTGGCCGATCTTCTCCTGCGCGCCGATCACGTCCATGCCCTGACCGAGCATCATGCCAAAACGACGGTTACGGGACTGGTTGTCGGTGCAGGTGAGCACCAGATCGCCTAACCCTGCCATTCCCATAAAGGTGGCCGGATCGGCACCGAGCGCCGCGCCAAGACGGGACATTTCCGTTAATCCGCGGGTGATCAGTGCGGTACGCGCGTTGGCGCCAAAGCCGATGCCGTCGGACATGCCCGCGCCGATGGCGATGACGTTCTTCACCGCGCCGCCCAGCTGGACGCCGATAAAATCGGGATTGCTGTAGACGCGGAAGCTTTTGCCGCAGTGCAGCAGCTGCTGCAGATCGTCAGCGAAGGTCTCATCGGTGGAGGCCAGCGAGATAGCCGTTGGCAGCCCTGCCGCCAGCTCTTTCGCAAAGGTCGGGCCGGAGATCACCGCCAGGGGAATGGCATCGCCCAGCGCTTCACGGGCGACATCCTGCAACAGGCGTCCGGTTTCGGCTTCCAGCCCTTTGGTCGCCCAGACCACGCGCGCATCATCACGCATCAGCGGTTTAATCTGCCGCAGCACTTCGCCAAAGACATGGCTGGGTACCACGATCAGAATATTACGGCTCGCGGCAAGCGCAGTCGCAAGGTCGCTTTCAAGGTGCAGTGAGTCAGGGAAAGGCACATCGGGAAGAAACGCAACGTTGCAGCGATCGGCTTCTAACGTCGCGATATGTTTGGGATCGTGGCCCCAGAGAACCACTTCGTGACCATTTCTTGCCAGGGTGATAGCAAGAGCGGTGCCGTAAGAGCCGGCACCGATCACAGTCATTGACGCATTGACAGTACTCATCAGGCATCCTGATGTTGGTCAGTACCTTCGCCAGCTTGCTGCTGCAGATAGTTCATAAACAGCGCATCGAAGTTCACCGGCGCAAGGTTCAGTTGCGGGAACGTACCACGGGAAACCAGGCTGGTGATGCATTCACGGGCATACGGGAACAGGATGTTCGGGCAGTATGCACCCAGGCAATGCGCCATCTGATTACCTTCGATGCCGCCGATGGAGAAGATGCCGCCCTGCTGTACTTCGCACAGGAATGCAGTCTCTTCGCCCAGAGAGGCGGTTACGGTAACACGCAGCACGACTTCATACACATCTTCCGCCAGCTGGGTGGAAGCGGTATCCAGATCAAGTTTAACCTCTGGCTGCCAGTCTTTCTGGAAAACGTGCGGCGCATTAGGTGCTTCGTAGGAGACATCTTTGGTGTAGATGCGCTGGATCTGGAAAGTCATTTCGGTATTGTTTTGTTCTGACATGGAAAAACCCTTTTTAATTGTCCTAAAACGCCTTAGCGCAGCAGGGGATCAAGCCCACCGCGCGCATCAAGCGCATACAAGTCATCACAGCCACCAATGTGCTGCGCATCGATAAAAATCTGCGGAACCGTCGTACGGCCACTACGTTTAATCATCTCTTCACGCTTTGCAGCATCGCCATCAACAGGCAGCTCCTGGAAAGCAACGCCTTTGCTGTCCAGCAGCGCTTTTGCACGATGGCAGAACGGGCAGGTCGCTTTGGTGTAGATCTCGATATTGGCCATGACTCAACTCCTGTTTATTTTCCGCGAACCAGAGGCAGATTCTCGCCGCTCCAGCCAGAGATGCCGTCTTTCAGGACAGTGACGTTTGCAAAGCCTGCTTTGACGAGGGTATTTGCGGGCTCCTGAGCCTGCATACCGGTACCATCAACGACAATAACGGGTTTGTCTTTATGCCTTTCCAGTTCGCCAAGGTTATTGGCTTTGATTTCGGTCGGCAGCAGGTTAATCGCCCCTGCAATATGGCCTTTACGGAAATCATCGCGCTGACGCAGGTCGACAACCACCGCCTCTTCTTTATTGATGAGACGCGTTGCTTCGCCGCGGTTGATCACCTTCACTTTAGAAGTAAGGCTTTTGAAAGTGGTGAACAGTACTGCTGCCAGTAGACCAATCCACGCGATACAAAGTATGGGGTGGCGGCTGACAAATTGCATAATTTCTTGCATGGGGGGTAACGACTCCCGACTGAGTGAATAAAAAACCAGGACAGGAGTATACCTGTGCGTTGTGGCAAATACAGCCAGCGACAATAAGCTAATCCATTTTCTGCGTGCTGCCACGAAAAAAAAGACCAAAATTCCCCTATCCTTACCGCTGGCCCCACGGTTTCTTTGATCTTCTGCGGCTATTTGATCGATTCAGCTGTAGTAAAATTACGCAAATTTTTTGTCTTTTGAGCAAAGAGGTTGTCGCAATGTCGGTTTCTAAAAAACCTATGGTACTGATGATTCTGGACGGCTATGGCTATCGCGAAGATCAGCAGGATAACGCCATTTTCAACGCTAAAACCCCGGTCATGGATGCGCTGTGGGCCCAACGTCCGCATACGCTGATCGATGCTTCCGGCCTGGAAGTGGGTCTGCCGGATCGCCAGATGGGCAACTCCGAAGTTGGACACGTCAACCTGGGCGCAGGCCGCATTGTTTATCAGGACCTGACCCGTCTGGACGTTGAAATTAAAGAACGCACCTTCTTTGCTAACCCGGTGCTGACCGGCGCGGTTGAGAAAGCGGCGGCAGCGGGCAAAGCGGTACATATTATGGGCCTGCTCTCTGCGGGCGGCGTTCACAGCCACGAAGATCACATCATGGCGATGGTGGAGCTGGCAGCGGAAAAGGGCGCAGACAAAATCTATCTGCACGCCTTCCTGGATGGTCGCGATACCCCACCACGCAGCGCCGAATCTTCCCTGAAAGCGTTTGAAGAGAAGTTTGCCGCGCTGGGCAAAGGCCGCGTGGCATCCATCATTGGTCGCTACTACGCGATGGACCGCGATAACCGCTGGGATCGCGTAGAGCAAGCTTACAATCTGCTGGTTGAAGCCAAAGGCGAGTTCCAGGCAGACACCGCCGTTACCGCGCTGGAAGCGGCTTACGCCCGCGATGAAAACGACGAATTCGTGAAGGCGACCGTGATCCGCGCTGAAGGCCAGGCCGATGCCGCGATGGAAGATGGCGACGCGCTGATCTTCATGAACTTCCGCGCCGACCGTGCCCGCGAAATTACCCGCGCCTTCGTCAACGCTGACTTCGACGGCTTCGCCCGTAAAAAAGAGGTTAAGCTCGGCGATTTCGTGATGCTGACCGAATACGCTGCCGACATCAAAGCGCCATGCGCCTATCCGCCCTCTTCCCTGGCAAACACCTTCGGCGAGTGGATGGCGAAACACGACAAAACCCAGCTGCGCATCTCTGAAACCGAGAAATATGCTCACGTCACCTTCTTCTTTAACGGTGGCGTAGAGGAGTCGTTCAAAGGCGAAGACCGCATTCTGATCAACTCCCCGAAAGTGGCCACCTACGATCTGCAGCCGGAGATGAGCTCTGCCGAGCTGACCGAGAAGCTGATCGCAGCCATCGAAGGCGGTAAATATGACACCATCATCTGTAACTATCCGAACGGCGATATGGTTGGCCACACCGGTGTTATGGAAGCGGCAATCAAAGCCATTGAAGCGCTGGATGTGTGCATTGCACAGGTAACTAAAGCAGTGGAAGCGGTGGGCGGCCAGATGCTGATCACCGCCGACCACGGTAACGCCGAACAGATGCGCGATCCGGCCACTGGCCAGGCGCACACCGCGCACACCAACCTGCCGGTACCACTGATTTATATCGGTGATAAATCCGTCAAATCCGTCGATGGCGGTAAGCTTTCGGACATCGCGCCGACCATGCTGACCCTGATGGGTATGGAAATCCCGCAAGAGATGACTGGCAAGCCGCTGTTCATCGTGGAATAATCCCTCCCCATGAGGGGAAAGGCGATTGTTTCAATCACATGGGTCGTGAAGCCGTTACGGTTATCAGTCAGGCCTTTACTGTACGCCAGCGCGCTCAGCGCTGGCGTATTGTTGTGCGCTGCATCCGCCCATGCGGACGAGCGCGATCAGCTCAAAAGCATTCAGGCCGATATCGCCGCCAAAGAGCGCGCGGTACGCCAGCAGCAGCAGCAGCGCGCCTCGCTGCTTGCCCAGCTTAAAAAGCAGGAAGAGGCCATCTCCGCGGCCGCACGTCAGCTGCGTGAGACCCAGAACACCCTCGCCCAGTTAAATAAACAAATAGACGAGATGAATGCGTCTATCGCCAAACTTGAGCGCCAGCGTGCGGCTCAGGAGCGCAACCTTGCCGCCCAGCTTGATGCGGCTTTCCGCCAGGGTGAACACACCGGCGTTCAGTTGATCCTCAGCGGCGAAGAGAGCCAGCGCGGCCAGCGTCTGCAGGCCTATTTTGGTTATCTCAACCAGTCCCGCCAGGAGACCATCGCCCAGCTGAAGCAGACGCGGGAAGAGGTCACCACGCAAAAAGCGGAGCTGGAAGAGAAGCAGAGCCAGCAGCAGACCCTGCTTTACGATCAGCAGGCCCAGCAGGCCAAACTCGAGCAGGCACGCAACGAGCGTAAGAAAACCCTGGCCGGACTGGAGTCCTCCATTCAGGAAGGCCAGAGCCAGCTGAGCGAAATGCGCGCTAACGAATCCAAACTGCGCAACAGCATTGCCCGCGCGGCTGCGGCTGCCAAAGCGCGCGCCGAGAAAGAGGCCCGTGAAGCGCAGGCCGTGCGCGACAAACAGCAGGAAGCCTCCCGCAAAGGCACCACCTACAAACCCACCGAAAACGAACGCTCGCTGATGTCCCGCACCGGCGGCCTCGGCTCTCCGCGCGGTCAGGCCTACTGGCCCGTTCGCGGCTCAATTCTGCATCGCTATGGCGAACAGCTGCAGGGTGAGCTACGTTGGAAGGGGATTGTAATCGGCGCATCGGAAGGCAGCGAAGTGAAAGCTATCGCCGATGGCCGGGTGATCCTCGCCGACTGGTTGCAGGGCTACGGCCTTGTGGTCGTGGTTGAGCACGGTAAAGGCGACATGAGCCTTTACGGCTACAACCAGAGCGCGCTGGTCAGCGTGGGTACCCAGGTGCGGGCCGGTCAGGCTATCGCCCTTGTGGGCAGCAGTGGCGGTCAGGGCCGCCCGTCACTCTATTTCGAAATTCGTCGCCAGGGTCAGGCGGTCAATCCACAGCCGTGGTTGGGAAGATAAGTTTTGCTTCAATTTCGTCGTATGGTTTTTCCCCTCGTCAGCGCACTGGCGCTGGCGATGCCGGTTTACGCAGGTAAGCTCGCTATCGTTATCGATGACTTCGGTTATCGTCCACACACCGAAAATCAGGTCCTGGCGATGCCCTCCGCCGTCTCTGTCGCCGTCCTGCCAAACGCGCCTCACGCGCATGAAATGGCCACCAAAGCCCATAACAGCGGGCACGAAGTGTTGATCCACCTGCCGATGGCGCCGCTGAGTAAACAGCCGCTGGAAAAGGACACGCTGCGCCCGGAGATGAGCAGCGACGAGATCGACCGCATCATCCGCGAGGCGTACAACAAAGTGCCTTATGCCGTGGGGTTGAACAACCATATGGGCAGCGCCATGACCTCCAGCCTGTTTGGCATGCAGAAGGTGATGCAGTCCCTGGCGCGCTATAACCTGTACTTTCTTGACAGCATGACCATCGGCAACAGCCAGGCGATGCGGGCCGCGCAGGGCACCGGCGTGAAGGTAATTAAGCGTAAAGTGTTCCTCGATGACAAGCAAAACGAAGCCGATATCCGCTTCCAGTTTAACCGCGCCATCCAGGTAGCCCGCCGTTCAGGTTCGGCTATCGCTATTGGCCACCCTCATCCATCCACCGTTCGCGTATTGCAGCAGATGCTGCCCAGCCTGCCTGCGGATATCACCCTGGTTCCGGCGAGTAGCCTGCTCAACGAGCCGCAGGTGGACACTTCCCGGCCGGTCAATCCACCGCCCGCTGGCGCTGTGCCCGGCACCAAACCGCGTAACCCTTTCCGTGGCGTAACGCTTTGCGCGCCTAAACAGCCGCCGGAGCCGGTCTATGCAACCCGCTACTTCTCGGTGATTGGCGAAAGCATCAGCCAGAGCACGCTGGTGAAATACGTTCAGCTGCAGTGGCAGGGCTGGGGTAAGAAAAGCTAATCCCGCCTCAGGCGGGATGGCTTACTCAATGACGTGAGAGTCCGCGTGCTTTTTTTTGCTCGCGGACGCTTTTTGTTCCTTGTGCTGATACCAGGCTTTGAAGTATTTCAGAAAGCTGTAAAAGGTGGCGTAAAGGCCGGTCACCACCCCCACTCTTCCCTGGCGCCAGGCGCCGCTGAACAGATACCACTTAAAGAACGCGCCGATGGCGCTGATCGCACCGCGCGCAATCGACGGCCTTAAGGTCTGGTACTTCACCAGGCGGCTGGTGTAGCTGTTGAGCTTGTTAAACACTTCATGCAGGGAGTAGAAGGTGTCGTGGCGCACGCGGCCCGGGATTTTTACCGACTGGATCGTCCCTTCCACTTTGTCATCCACCGGACGCTGATTAAAGCGCGCCTGAGTCCGGTTAAACAGTCGTACCGGGAAATCAGGTGAAGAGATGGGATAAATAGTGCGCACCTCTTCCCCCAGCACGTGCCAGTAGCGGGAGATGCGCCACGCCAGCTGCGGATGAGGTTCCTCGCCCGCCTTCAGTTGCAGGATGAAATCCACGGTTTCCGCATCCAGAATTTCATCGCTGTCCATGCATAACACCCAGTCGTTGCTCGCCAGATCGATGGCATGATTCATCTGTACGCCATGCATGGCATAAGGATGATGATGGGTGCTGATACCATATTCCTGGCAGATGGCTAACGTGCCGTCGTGACTGCCAGAGTCGAGGACAACGATCTCATCGGCGACAACGATCAACGGAGGCAATACCTCACGCAGCAGTCGCGCTGAGTTACAGGTCAATAAACAAACGGTGAGCTTGAACATATGCGCTGTAAAGTTGAGTAAACTTCCCGAAACTCTACATATACAGGCCGGAAAAAGCGAAGAAAAGGTAGCGATTATCCACTTGTGGACTAAAAAACGTGAGGCCAGCGAAAAAAAAGCGCCCGCAGGCGCTTTTAAGGGTTAATCCCAGCTCAGGATCACTTTCCCTGACTGGCCTGAACGCATCGCGTCAAAGCCCTGCTGGAACTCATCGATGGAGAAGCGATGAGTAATGATCGGGGAGAGATCCAGGCCAGACTGGATCAGCGCCGCCATCTTGTACCAGGTTTCGAACATCTCGCGGCCATAAATGCCCTTGATGAACAGCCCCTTAAAGATGACTTTGTTCCAGTCGATGGACATATCCGACGGCGGAATACCCAGCATCGCAATACGTCCACCGTGGTTCATGGTGTCGAGCATGGTGCGGAATGCCGGTGGCGCACCGGACATCTCCAGACCGACGTCAAAGCCCTCGGTCATGCCCAGCTCTTCCATCACGTCGTTCAGGTTCTCTTTAGAGACATCTACCGCGCGGGTCACGCCCATTTTGCGCGCCAGCGACAGGCGGTATTCGTTCACATCGGTGATCACCACGTTACGCGCACCGACGTGCTTCGCCACGGCTGCCGCCATGATGCCAATTGGGCCCGCGCCTGAGACCAGCACGTCTTCGCCCACCAGATCGAACGACAGCGCAGTGTGCACCGCATTACCGAACGGGTCGAAGATGGAGGCCAGATCGTCAGAGATGTTGTCCGGGATTTTGAAGGCGTTAAATGCCGGAATCACCAGGTATTCCGCGAAGCAGCCCGGGCGGTTGACGCCCACACCGACGGTATTGCGGCACAGGTGAGTACGGCCACCGCGGCAGTTACGGCAGTGGCCGCAGGTGATATGGCCTTCGCCGGAAACGCGATCGCCAATTTTAAAGCCTTTTACTTCCTGACCAATACCCACCACTTCGCCAACGTATTCGTGACCGACAACCATCGGAACCGGAATGGTTTTCTGCGACCACTGGTCCCAGTTGTAGATATGCACGTCAGTGCCGCAGATGGCGGTTTTACGAATTTTAATCAGCAGATCGTTATGACCGACTTCCGGCTCCGGAACGTCGGTCATCCAGATGCCTTCTTCCGCTTTCAGTTTGGATAACGCTTTCATCATTCGTCCTCAGGCAATCACGCCCAGTTGTTTGCCGATGCGGGTAAAGGCTTCCACCGCACGCTCAATTTGTTCAGGGGAATGCGCCGCAGACATCTGGGTGCGGATACGCGCCTGACCTTTTGGCACCACCGGGAAGAAGAAACCGGTGACGTAGATACCCTCTTTTTGCAGCTCGCGGGCGAAGTTCTGCGCGACCACGGCATCACCCAGCATGACCGGGATAATGGCGTGATCGGCACCGGCCAGCGTAAAGCCTGCGGCAGTCATTTTTTCGCGGAACAGACGGGCGTTGGCCCACAGCTTGTCGCGCAGATCGGCGCCGGACTCCACCATCTCCAGCACTTTAATGGAGGCGGAGACAATGGCCGGAGCCAGGGAGTTGGAGAACAGGTACGGACGGGAACGCTGACGCAGCCACTCCACCACCTCTTTACGCGCGGCGGTGTAGCCGCCAGACGCGCCGCCGAGCGCTTTGCCCAGGGTACCGGTGATGATGTCCACGCGGCCCATCACGTCGCAGTATTCGTGGGAGCCACGACCGTTTTCGCCGACAAAGCCGACAGCGTGGGAGTCATCGACCATCACCAGCGCATCGTATTTGTCTGCCAGGTCGCAGACGCCTTTCAGGTTGGCGATCACGCCGTCCATCGAGAACACGCCGTCGGTGGCGATCAGCACGTGGCGTGCACCGGCTTCACGAGCCTCTTTCAGACGGGCTTCCAGCTCAACCATGTCGTTGTTGGCATAGCGGAAACGCTTCGCTTTACACAGACGCACGCCGTCGATGATCGAGGCGTGGTTCAGGGCATCGGAAATGATGGCATCTTCTGCGCCGAGCAGGGTCTCAAACAGACCGCCGTTGGCGTCAAAGCAGGACGAGTACAGGATGGCGTCCTCCATACCGAGGAACGCGGCCAGCTTGCTCTCCAGCGCCTTATGGCTGTCCTGGGTACCGCAGATGAAACGCACGGAGGCCATGCCAAAACCGTGGGTGTCCATGCCTGCTTTCGCAGCGGCAATCAGCTCAGGGTGATTTGCAAGACCCAGATAGTTATTGGCGCAGAAGTTGATCACCTGGCTGCCATCGGCAACGGTGATATCCGCCTGCTGAGCGGAGGTAATGATTCGCTCTTCTTTAAACAACCCTTCCGCCCGCGCGGTTTCCAGGTCACTGGTTAACTGTTTGTAAAAATCCCCACGCATTGCAATTCTCCAGACTCGACAAATTTTGGCACATATTACCCAAAGCTATACGTTGATACGAGATGACGCTTTAACTGTTGTCGTTTTTGCAGCATAAATCACGTGTACCCCTGTGCTGTGAAGGTGAATGGCTGAAGGGTGGTCATACTAATGATATGATATGAATATTAGTGCCCGGGATTGTCCCCGGGCTCCACACTTCAAAGGTTACAGTTATGATCATCGTTACCGGCGGCGCGGGCTTTATCGGCAGCAACATTATCAAGGCCCTCAATGACAAAGGCATCACCGACATTCTGGTGGTGGACAACCTGAAAGACGGCACCAAGTTCGTTAACCTGGTGGATCTGAACATTGCCGACTACATGGATAAAGAAGACTTTCTGATCCAGATTATGGCGGGCGAAGAGTTCGGCGATATCGACGCAATCTTCCATGAAGGTGCCTGCTCCTCCACTACAGAGTGGGACGGCAAGTACATGATGGACAACAACTACCAGTACTCTAAAGAGATCCTGCACTACTGCCTCGAGCGTGAAATTCCGTTCCTGTACGCCTCTTCTGCGGCGACCTACGGCGGACGCACCTCCGACTTCATTGAATCTCGCGAGTATGAGCAGCCGCTGAACGTTTACGGCTATTCCAAGTTCCTGTTCGACGAGTACGTGCGTCAGGTGCTGCCAGAAGCGAACTCCCAGATTGTTGGCTTCCGCTACTTCAACGTCTACGGGCCGCGCGAAGGCCATAAAGGCAGCATGGCGAGCGTGGCGTTCCACCTGAATACCCAGCTGAATAATGGCGAAAGCCCGAAACTGTTCGAAGGCAGCGATGGCTTCAAGCGTGACTTCGTCTACGTGGGTGATGTGGCCGCAGTAAACCTGTGGTTCTGGGAAAACGGTGTTTCCGGCATCTTCAACCTGGGTACCGGTCGTGCGGAATCCTTCCAGGCGGTGGCTGACGCAGCGCTGGCGTACCACCAGAAGGGCAGCATCGAGTACATCCCGTTCCCGGATAAGCTGAAAGGCCGCTACCAGGCGTTTACCCAGGCGGATCTGACCAACCTGCGCGCAGCGGGCTATGACAAGCCGTTCAAGACCGTTGCCGAAGGGGTAACGGAATATATGGCCTGGCTGAACCGCGACGCGTAAGTATGAAAATTTTGGTGGTAGGCCCGTCATGGGTGGGCGACATGATGATGTCGCAAAGTCTCTATCGCACGCTCAAGGCGCGCTATCCCCAGGCGATAATTGACGTGATGGCGCCCGCGTGGTGCCGTCCGCTTTTATCGCGGATGCCGGAAGTGAACGAAGCGATCCCGATGCCGCTTGGCCACGGGGCGCTGGAAATCGGCGAACGCCGCAAGCTCGGCTACAGCCTGCGCGACAAGCGCTACGACCGTGCCTATGTTCTGCCTAACTCCTTTAAATCTGCGCTGGTTCCCTTCTTTGCAGGCATACCACACCGCACCGGCTGGCGCGGCGAGATGCGCTACGGCCTGCTCAATGACGCCCGGGTGCTGGATAAAGAGGCCTGGCCGCTGATGGTGGAGCGCTACGTAGCGCTGGCTTATGACAAAGGGGTGATGCGCAGCGCGAAAGACCTGCCCCAGCCGCTGCTGTGGCCGCAGCTTCAGGTCAATGAGGGTGAAAAATCCCAGACCTGCAACACCTTTGGCCTGCTGGCCGACCGCCCGATGATTGGCTTCTGCCCTGGCGCAGAGTTTGGCCCGGCGAAGCGCTGGCCGCACTATCACTATGCCGAGCTGGCAAAGCAGTTGATCGACGAAGGCTACCAGATTGTCCTGTTCGGCTCGGCGAAAGATCACGAGGCGGGCAACGAAATCCTCGCTGCGCTGAGCATCGAGCAGCAGGCCTGGTGCCGTAATCTGGCCGGGGAGACCCAGCTGGAGCAGGCAGTGATTCTGCTGGCCGCCTGTAAGGCGGTGGTGACCAACGACTCTGGCCTGATGCACGTTGCCGCGGCGCTGAACCGTCCGCTGGTGGCCCTGTACGGCCCGAGCAGCCCGGACTTCACGCCGCCGCTGTCCAATAAGGCGCGCGTCATTCGTCTGATCACCGGCTACCACAAAGTCCGTAAAGGTGATGCCGCCGAAGGCTATCACCAGAGCCTGATCGACATCACCCCGCAGCGTGTCCTCGACGAGCTTAACGAGCTGCTGTTGAGCGAAGAAGGATAACGGATGCGGGTATTGATCGTTAAAACCTCCTCCATGGGCGATGTGCTCCACACCCTGCCCTCGCTCACTGACGCCATGCAGGCTATACCGGGCATCCGTTTTGACTGGGTGGTGGAAGAAGGCTTCGCGCAGATCCCCACCTGGCACGAAGCGGTAGACCGCGTGATCCCGGTGGCTATCCGCCGCTGGCGTAAAGCCTGGTTCTCTGCCCCGATTAAGGCCGAGCGTAAGGCCTTTCGCGAGGCGGTGCAGGCGCAGCGTTATGACGCCATTATCGACGCCCAGGGGCTGGTAAAAAGCGCGGCGCTGGTCACCCGGCTGGCGCATGGCGTGAAGCACGGCATGGACTGGCAAAGTGCCCGCGAACCGCTGGCCAGCCTGTTCTACAACTGCCGTCACGCCATCGCGAAACAGCAGCACGCGGTGGAACGCACCCGGGAGCTGTTCGCTAAAAGCCTGGGCTATACCAAACCCGAGATTCAGGGCGATTACGCGATTTCGCAGCATTTCCTGCACGATGCAAAATCAGGCGCGCCGTATCTCATCTTCCTGCACGCCACCACCCGGGATGATAAACACTGGCCGGAAGCGCACTGGCGCGAACTGATCGGCCTGCTGGGCAATGCGGGTCTGCGCATCAAGCTGCCGTGGGGCGCGCCGCACGAAGAGGCGCGAGCGAAGCGCCTGGCAGAAGGGTTTGAATACGTGGACGTGCTGCCCCGCATGAAGCTGGACGGCGTAGCGCAGGCGCTGGCGGGGGCAACGGCAGTGGTGTCGGTCGACACCGGTCTCAGCCACCTGACGGCGGCGCTGGATCGTCCTAATATTACGCTTTACGGCCCGACGGATCCGGGGCTGATTGGCGGCTACGGCAAAAATCAATATATCTGCCGCCCGGAACATTCATCGCAGCTGAGCGACCTTTCCGCCACTGCGGTATTTGCGCAATTAGAGCCTTTGCTGGCAGCAGAGAGAGCCTATGTCTGATTTTTTCTCAGCGGAGCGCCCACCGAAGCGCGTGCTGATCGTGAAGCTGCGCCACCACGGTGACGTTCTGCTGACCTCGCCGGTCTTTACGGTGTTAAAAACTAACTATCCCAACGTCGAAGTGGATGCCCTGGTGTATGACGACACCCAGGCGATGCTCACCAGCCATCCGTTTATCGACCAGGTGCATACCATCGGACGTAACTGGCGTAAAAAAGGCTGGTTCGCGCAGTTCCGGCTGTACCGTGCGTTACTGAACACCCTGAAAGCACGTCACTACGACGTGCTGATCAACCTGACCGAACACTGGCACGGCGCCCGTCTGGCACGTCGTCTGAAGCCGCGCGTCTCCGTCGGCTTTAAGCCTGATAAGCGTGGTGGGCTGGCGCGTCGCCGCTGGGTGAAATCTTTTACCACGCTTTATCCGGCGATCCAGGATAACAGCCGCCATATGGTGGAAGTGAATCTGGATGCGCTGCGGCGGATCGGGATTCATCCCCAGACCGATGCCGATAAACACACCCTGTTTGTGCCGGGCGACGCGGCAGAAGCGTCGATTGCAGAGAAACTGGCCGGATTTGGCCTGAGCAGCGGCTCTTATATTCTGGTCCACCCCACGTCGCGCTGGATGTTTAAGGCATGGGATATCAACAAGCTGGCGGCGACCATCGATACGCTGGCGGCCCGCGGCCTGCCGATCATCCTCTCTGCCGCGCCGTCAAAAGAAGAGACTGCCTATATGGATGAGCTGCGCGCGGCCCTCACCCAGCCGGTGTTTGATTTAAGCGGCCAGTTGAATCTGAAAGAGCTGGGCGCGCTGATGAAGCATGCGCGGATCTACTTCGGCGTCGACTCCATGCCGATGCACCTCGCCAGCGCCGTGGGCACCCCGACCGTCGCCATCTTCGGCCCGACCGGGGCGATCAAATGGGCGCCCTGGGGGGTGAACTACCGCGTTATTACCGCCGGATTTACCTGTCAGCCCTGCGGTAAAGCGGGCTGCGGCGACAGCGGCGTCTCCGACTGTATTACGGCCATTACCCCGCAAATGGTACTGAGCGCCATTGATACCCTGCTGCTGGAAAACCCGGCATGAAGCTGGCTATCGTCCGACAGACCTACAACCCCAACGGCGGTGCGGAGCGCTTCGTCTCCCGCGCGTTGAACGTGCTGGCGCAGGATACGGCGCTGGACGTGACGCTCATCGCCCGTCAGTGGGAAGATGCCGCAGGCTGGAAAACGCTGACCGTTAATCCCGCCTTCCGTAACCGTCTCGACCGCGAATCGGGTTTTGCCGACGCGGCGGCGGCGCAGTTCGCACAGTTCGATATTGTGCAGAGCCACGAGCGCATTCCGGGGGCAACCCTCTTCCGGGCCGGTGATGGCGTACACGCCACCTGGCTTGAGCAGTACAACCGTATTCAGTCGCCGCTGGCGCGCTGGGCGCAATCCCTCAGCCGCTATCATCGTTATATTTTGCAGGCGGAAGCGCAGATGTTTACTCACCCTGCGCTGCGCAACGTGATCTGCAACTCGAAGATGGTGCGGGACGATATTGCCCGCCGCTTTGGCCTGACGGATGACAAGCTGACGGTGATCTACAACGGTGTGGACACAGCCCACTTCAGCCCGGATGTGCGCACACAATCTCTGCGTGATGCACTGGGTATCCCACAGAATGCGCCGGTGCTGGCCTATGTCGGCTCCGGCTTCAGCCGTAAAGGGGTGGCGACAGCGCTGCGGGCCATTGTGCCTCATCCTGAGGTCTGGCTGCTGGTTGCCGGGCGTGACAAACACGCCCGCAAATTTGAAAAGCTGGCGCAGTCGCTTGGCGTGGCATCCCGGGTGCGTTTTCTGGGGCCGGTTGCTGACGTGCGCCAGGTCTACGGGAGCGCCGACGCGCTGATCCTGCCGACGCTTTACGATCCCTTTCCGAACGTCTGTGTCGAAGCCCTGGCCTGCGGCCTGCCGCTGCTCACCAGCCATGGCTGCGGTGCGGCAGAGTGGATTGAAGAGGGGGTAAACGGCTGGGTGCGCGACGCGCTCGACAGCGACGGTTATCAGCAGATAATCGGACTCTGGCTTGAAGGACGCAGACAGGGCACAGATTACTCAGCAGCAGCACGCGCTACTGCTGAGCCTTACACCCTGGAGCGGATGGCGAAAGAGCTGCAGGCGCTCTATCGTGAACTGCTACGCTGAGCCGCGGTGGAGAAGACTTTTTCCATCGCCTCAAGCATGCATTCCCGGGTGAAATGGCTGCACAGGTAATCGTATCCCTGCTGCGCCAGCGTTTCGCGCAGCAACGCGTCCTCATACAGCTTCACAATCGCTTCGCGCAGTGCCGCCTCGTCGCGCTGCGCAATCAACATCCCGGTCTGGCCGTTAATCACCGCATCTGCCGTGCCGCCTGCGTCGGTGGCTATGGTCGCGATCCGCGAGGCCAGTGATTGCAGTACCCCCTGCGGAACGCCTTCCATATCATGCGAAGGGCTGAGCGCGATATCAAACGCCGGGAACCAGCGCTCAGGATCGCTGCGGTGCCCCGCCATTACCACGCGCGCCTGTAATCCCAGCGCCAGGATCTCCTGCTCAAGCGTCGCTTTATGCGGCCCTTCACCGACAATCGCCAGTTTGATGTGCGGATTATCAATGGCGGCGAGAGCGCGTAACAGCACGCTATGGCCTTTGTTAGGGCGCAAATGCGACACCACTCCCAGCCAGAAATCCTCCTGCGACAGGCCACAGTGTGCCTGGGCCTGTCGCTTATCCGCCGGATGAAAACGCCGGGTATCCACCCCGCTGGGCACCGACGTGCTCTGGGCCATCGGCACGCCGATATCCGCCATCTGCTGGCGCAGCGCCTCTCCGGTGGTCACGATGTGGGCGCAGGCTTTGCGAAACAGCCAGCGGGTGGTCCAGTTATTGCGCGGCACGCCGGAAGCATGACGGGTACGCACCAGCGGTACCGGATTTGCGAGGGTGAGATTGGCCAGCGCCACCAGCCAGGTATCGGCTGAATTGTGACTGTTTATGACATCAACCGACTGGCGGTTCTCTTTCAGCCAGCTGCGCAGCTGCTGCAGGTTCTGGAGATTCTTACGTCTTAACGGCATGGTGACCACCGTTAACCCGGCATCCTGCGCCAGGGCGTGCAGCGGCGCACTCTCCGGGCAAAGTATGGTTACCTGATGGCCGCGCTGAATCATCCCAAGGGATTCATTAATGATGCGTAACGGCTGGCCGCCCTTACCCCCGTCTGCTTCAGTGTGAACAATATGCATACTTTTCCTGATTATTGTGCAATAGCTGGCATAACAACAAATTATAACCGTTACGGCCCCGGTAATACATAAACTCCCGGTTCCGTAAGGCGCGATAGGGATTATTCTTGCTTACAAACATTGTCCTTCTGTAGGTCAGGTATTTGTGATAGTTTTCTTTGGCTTTTTATTTCCCACTGAAAAACCGTGGAAATCGCTCACTGCACTGTTAATTAGCCGGTCAAGAGCCGAGAATCCTTAACCAGCCCAAAATATATGACAAATACTCGTAACATTCTGACAGCTCTGTTAGTCCTTGCTGTACTGGCTTTATGTTTTGTCTGGCCTATTCCCAACGATCAGCTACCGTTTCACCGCAATGGGTTGATTTACCCCATTATTGCTGTCGCCCTTGGCCTGTTTTTTAGTAAAAGCACTACCAGACAACGGCTGGATTTAAGCAAAATTAAGTTCGTTCTTATTGTGGTATGGGCGTTAACTTTCTTTATTCTGATTAATGGTTTTTTTGTCGCGCCAGACATAAAAGAAATGGTTTCTGCCTGGAGTGGCCAGTGGTTACGTCCGGTATTACTGTTCTGCGCAGGCCTGATACTATTACCGGCGATCCAAAGAACATACCCTTCCGTAACTGCCGCACGCTACTTTACGCTGGTGATCCTCTTCTTCTGGGGCGTGGTCTGCGTTCATTTGCTGGACACTGTCTGGCTCTACTGGCGCGACGGCTATATTCACTGGGGTGAAACGCGGATTGTTTATAACCGCACCCGCATGAGTTTCCAGGTCAACATGATCACCGGCTTTATCCTTGCGGAATTGCTGGCGCGCGGTCTGCTCAAACAACGCTTCCTGCGGCTGAATACTCCTTTTCTGGCGCTGATATTGTTGAGCAACCTGGTCTGTACCGCACTGGTGGATACCCGCTGGGGCACTATTGGTCTGGTCGGCAGCCTGTTCTCTACCTTTATCCTGCTGAGCCTGCACAGCATGCGCCGTAGCCGTGTTATCGTCACCGGTGGCATTCTGGTTGGTCTTATTATTGCTTCTGCGCTGCTCGGTTATGCCTCATGGAAAACTGACCCGCGCTGGCAAACCCTTGAAAGTGATGCTATTGCTGGCTGGAATGCTCCTTTTACAAGCTTTTGCTATAACAAAACAGACGGTGCAGTACCGGTTAACAGTCTGGGTGTACCTATGAATCATTCCAATGGCTGTCGGGCCAGCTTTTTCCACCAGGGCTGGATGTTAATTGCCGAACACCCGGCAGGGGTAGGGGCCAAAAAAGAGGCGTTCCGCTATGTGCTGCGCCGGGATACCCAGGATAACCGGATTAACATTCCCCATAGCCACTACGGCCTGATTGAATTTGGTATTCAGAACGGTGTTATTGGCATCGCTGGCTGGCTGATTCTGCTGGTTGGCTGCTGGTACATCGGCTGGCGGGAGTTCCGTCGCGGCAACATGATGGTAGGGATGTTCCTGCTGCTGTTTACCGTCGGCTTCTTCTGCCGAACCATGGTCGATCACAACCTCAAAGATCACTATCTTGAGCAATATATGTTCCTGACCGGCCTGCTGGTGGGCATGTGCGCGCTACGCCCTGCCCCGACCAAAAAGTTAACATCCTGACGAATCCGTCCGCGCCTGAAGGGTTTAACACCCTGGCGCGGAACGCTTTAGCCTGTTGACTGTCGAAATGCCGTTGAATGTAATGGTTATACCCTTTTAATTGCTGCGTATTTTTACGGAGAAAGCATGTCTGAAACGCCTCAATTAAGCCTCATCGTTGCCGTTTATAATGGCGAAAAATTCCTGAGCGCTTTTTTTGACAGCATTAAACAGCAGAATTTATCGCGTCTGGAACTCATTATTGTTAATGACGGCTCGACGGATCGCTCAGCTGAAATTATTTCCCGCTATGCCGACGAATTTACGCATTTTAAGGTCATTGACCAGCCTAATGGCGGCGTATCGGCCGCTCGCAATACCGGCCTTGCCGTGGCTACAGGGGAATACGTTGCGTTCCCGGATATTGATGATGTTATTTACCCTGGCATGTATTCGCGCCTGCTGGAGATCGCCTTTGCGGGCCAGCTGGATGTTGCGACCTGCAACGGCACCTATATTTATGACGATGGCCGTCCGTCGAAAAAGATTTTCCCTTCCGACAAACTGGCCTCAACGGGCGTACTGGACGGCCCCGAATGGCTGCAGATGGCGCTGGCCTCACGCAAATTCCTGCATGTCACCTGGCTGAATATTTACCGCCACGCCTTTATCAAAGCGCAGGGTTTTACCTTCGAGCATGGCCTGCGCCATCAGGATATTCCCTGGACTACCGAAGTGCTGCTTACCGCGAAACGCGTTCAGTATATTGACGAAGTTTATTACGACTATCTTATCCACTCTGCCTCGGTATCCCATACGCCTGGCACCGACGACACGCGTATGCGTTCGTCACGCCACTATATGAAGATCCTCGAAATGCTGGACGCGATTAATAAACGCTACCCGGAACAGGTGAAGCGTGTCCCGGCCTGTCAGTGGCAAATCGCCAAAGAGGGTCTGGGTATTTTGCACAGCATTAACAACATCGAAGACAGCGCGAAAAAACGTGAAATCACCCAGGAACTGTTCGATCGCGGCATCTGGTCGATGATCTGGCAAAACGCGCGTGGTGTGCGTCAGCGCTGGCGCCTGGGGCGTCGTTACTTCCGTCTTAAGAAAATCATCGGCTAACGGACATTATGAGCAAACTTAAATTACACGCAGTCTCCCGCGCTGATTTCATCGCTAAAAACTATGCAGATTTTCAGACGCTGCTGGATAACCGCGTAAACCCCGACACCATTCCGGAGCGTTTTTACTGCGGCGGGCGCGGCGGCTGGACGTTCCAGACAACCCTGGCGCTGAAGCACTATTACGGTGACGACATTGAGTGTTCTTTTGGATCAGAGTGTCGCCCGGATGCCATCAACCTGATGCATAACGATGATTTTGGCTCGCGCGTCAAACCCTGGCGTGGCGTGACCGTCGTTGCGCGTGCCGATCGCCCACCGGTGATTGGTGCTGACGTGGTGGTGGATCAGAACCCTGAAGCTGGCAACCGCAGCAACGGCGTTTTTGTACCCTACTGGCCGCAGCCGGGGGTGAAACCGCGTGAACGTACCGATGAAACCATCAAAACCGTCGCCTTTTTTGGCCGTGTGGACAGCTTCCCGGAAGCGTTTCGCAGCGAAGCCTTTAAGCAGCGTCTGGCGGAGCAAGGTATCGACCTGCGTATCTCCTTCGATAACTGGACCCACTATCAGGACGTCGACGTCTGTATCAGTTTCCGTAAGTCACATGATCACAAGCTGGCCCGCAAACCAGCCAGCAAGTTGATTAACAACTGGCTCGGCAAAACGGTGATGATCTGCGACGACGAACCTTCTTACCGCGCTATTCGTGAAAGCGAGCTCGATTACCTGATCGCCAAAACGCCTGATGAAGCCTTCGAGGCCATTATGCGGTTGAAAAACCACCCTGAACTGTATCGTCAGATGCGTGAGCAGGGCGACAAGCGTCTGCAGGTCTATTCCCGCGAAGCTGTCGCCGCGCGCTGGTTCAGCCTGTTTGAAGATATCTGGCGTAAAGGGCTGCATAAACGCCCTACCCTGGTTCGTGCACTGCGTTTTGGGTTTGGTAAAGCCATTCGCCCACTGACTAAAAAGTTCTGAGCTACTTGAGTCCGTTTATGTTTAAAGCATCCTCACGGTCGTCATTGACGCCACGCCGCAATATTCTGCGTACCCTGATGTTAACCCTGGTATTCCTGGGGCTGTTTTCACTGTGTGAAATCATCATTCTGCTGAAAGACCATGTATATCAGCCGAAATCCAGCGACATGTCGCTGTATCTGATTATCTCCCTGCTGGCGGCTGTCAGCGCCCGCTACTTCCTGACCCGGCTGCTGCTGGCGGTCACCTTTATCGTGCAGGTATCGGAAGCGGTCTATTATCAGTTCTACGGCCAGTTTTACGGCCCAAGCGAAGTATGGCTGGTCTTTGTCGAAACCAAAGATATCGCCAGCGGCATTACGGACAGTTTGGGATCGCTTGGGATCTACTTTGCCATCATGGCCGTCGCGGTGATCTTCGCGTTGGTCTTTACCCGCCGCCTTGCACCGCAATGGCATAAGTGGGTGGCAATGCCGTGCCTGCTGGCTATTGTGGTGATGTTTGTCGGTCAATTCTATAAAGCCATTGACGGGCAGATGTATAAATTCAACCCGGATCTGCGCCACTCTCTGCTGCGTAACGGCCTATCGGCCATGAGCTTCAGCGCTATTCGCCTGATCCCGGAAGCTCTTTCCGGTGAAAACCAGAGCGTCACGCACTATGAACCGTATAAGGTCACGCCGATAGAGGGCAGCCAGGCCGGGAAATATTCCATCATCCTGGCGATCGGTGAGAGCCTGAACCCGCATCATGTCAGCGCGCTGGGCTATGAACGCGACACCACGCCGGAGCTGAAAGCGCTGATGCAGCAGTATCAGGGTACCGGCCGTCTGATCGTGTCTAATGCCGTCTCGACCCGCGTGGCGATCCCGATGCTGGTGAACAACCTGCGCGAGCCAGACAATTACGCCGCCTATAAATCGAAATCGACCAACCTCTTCAATAATGCCAAAAAGCAGGGCTACCAGACGGCGTTTATCTCCGCCCAGGGTCTGGAAGGGCTAAGCAACTGGATTGGGATCCACGATATCGACCTGTGGGAAGATACGCAGATCCGCCCGGCACCGGACGTGGGTGCCGATGTGGTGTTGACCCCTTCGGTTGAGCAGGCGAAACTGGACTGGAGCAAACCGTTCCTGATGGTGCTGAACAGCCGTGCACCGCACATCCCTTACGAGCGCAATATCCCGCAGGGCTTTGCCAAATTCTCTACCCCACGCCTGAGCGATGACGTGGCGCAGAAGAAGAACGAATACGATGATGCCGTGCGCCTGTACGACAAAGAGCTGGCTTCGGCGATCCGTACCGCGATGGCGAAATCCAGATTACCGGTCCTGGTCTTTATCACCTCGGATCATGGCGAACGCGTGGGCGATGGCGGTCTGTTTGGTCACTCCATCGTCGAGATGCCCATTGCCCAGGTGCCATTCCTCTACTTCAGTAACGATCCGGCGTATGCGATGAGCGCTATCAGCCCGCAAGTCCCGCTCAACCATTA
Source organism: Leclercia adecarboxylata (assembly GCF_023639785.1). Taxonomy (NCBI): domain Bacteria; kingdom Pseudomonadati; phylum Pseudomonadota; class Gammaproteobacteria; order Enterobacterales; family Enterobacteriaceae; genus Leclercia; species Leclercia adecarboxylata. Next base: position 103,522 of record NZ_CP098325.1, on the reverse strand, counting down.
CCAGATGGCGACGCTGATCAACAAGATGCTGGGATATGAGGTCACTAACCCAAATCAGAAAGACGACAGCTACTACATCACCGGGGGTGATATTCGGGGGCTGTCAGAGCGCGTCACCTATCACCTCAACGAACTGCCGGAAGCGGAACGTTAAGCAGAAATAATCAAACGGGCAGCTAATGCCCGTTTTTTTATCTGTGAACGCACGTAACGCAGGCAAATGGCTGAGCAAAAGCGCCAAAGGGATAGCTTTAAACGGTCTAAATGCTTAGAATTTGCCCGCCGAAACTGAAAAAACGGATAATCGCTTGGAATTGTTGTATACCGCTCTGCTCTATATTATTCAGCCACTGGTGTGGCTACGACTGCTGCTGCGTAGCCGTAAAGCGCCTGCCTACCGTAAACGCTGGGCTGAACGCTATGGTTATTGCCGCAATAAAGTTGCGCCGGACGGTATCCTGCTCCACTCCGTTTCGGTAGGTGAAACGCTGGCCGCTATTCCGCTGGTCCGCGCCCTGCGCCACCGCTACCCGTCGCTGCCGATCACCGTCACCACCATGACGCCAACCGGGTCCGAGCGCGCCATGTCCGCCTTTGGCAAAGACGTGCACCACGTCTATCTGCCGTATGATTTACCCTGTGCCATGAACCGTTTCCTTAACACCGTGCGCCCTAAGCTGGTGATCGTGATGGAAACTGAGCTGTGGCCGAACATGATTTCTGCCCTGCACGCCCGAAAAATTCCACTGGTGGTCGCCAACGCCCGTCTGTCGGAGCGCTCCGCGAAGGGGTACGGCAAGCTGGGTAGCTTTATGCGCCGCCTGCTGAGCAAAATCACCCTGATTGCGGCGCAAAATGAAGAAGATGGCGCACGATTCCTGTCGCTGGGCCTGAAGCGTAACCAGCTTGCGGTCACTGGCAGCCTGAAGTTTGATATTTCTGTTACGCCCGAACTGGCTGCCCGGGCAGTTACCCTGCGTCGTCAGTGGGCGCCGCGCCGCAAAGTGTGGATTGCCACCAGCACCCACGACGGCGAAGAAGAGATTATTCTGCAGGCGCATCGTCAGCTTCTGGAAACCTTCCCGGATCTGCTGTTAATTCTGGTACCACGTCATCCTGAGCGGTTTAAAGACGCCCGCGAGATGGTGCAGAAGGGCGGGTTCAGTTTCACCATGCGCAGCAGCGGTGAAATCCCGTCTGCCAGCACCCAGGTGGTGATTGGCGATACCATGGGTGAGCTGATGCTGCTGTACGGCATTGCCGACCTGGCCTTTGTTGGCGGTAGCCTCGTCGAGCGTGGCGGGCATAACCCGCTGGAGCCCGCAGCCCACGCCATACCTGTGCTGATGGGGCCGCATACTTTCAACTTCAAAGATATCTGCGCCAAACTGCAGCAGGCTGACGGGCTGATTACGGTCACCGACGCGAACTCTATCGTAAAAGAAGTATCGACTCTGCTGACCGACGAAGATTATCGTCTGTGGTATGGCCGCCACGCCGTTGAAGTGCTGCATCAGAACCAGGGGGCGCTGACCCGTCTGCTGCAACTTCTGCAGCCTTACCTGCCCGTGCGGAGCCATTGATGTCCGCGCGTCTTTCGGTGGTCATGATCGCCAAAAACGCCGCCGATCTGCTGCCGGATTGCCTCGCCTCCGTGGCATGGGCCGATGAAATTGTCCTGCTCGATTCCGGCAGTACCGACGACACCATTAACGTCGCCCGCGCGGCCGGCGTTAAGGTCCATGTTAATACCGACTGGCAGGGTTATGGCATTCAGCGCCAGCGGGCGCAGCAGTTCGCCACCGGCGATTATGTCCTGATGATCGATACTGACGAGCGCGTCACGCCTGAACTTCAACAGGCTATCCAGCACGTGCTGGCTGCCCCTCAGCCTGACGCCGTCTACAGCATCGCCCGGCGGAACTATTTTCTCGGTCGCTTTATGCGCCACAGCGGCTGGTATCCCGATCGCGTGGTGCGCCTTTATTCGCGAACGCGTTATCAGTACAACGATAATCAGGTTCATGAATCCCTGGCCTGCGATGGCGCGCGCCTTGTGACCCTCGACGGCGATCTGCTGCATCTCACCTGCCGTGATTTCGCCAGCTTCCAGCGCAAACAGCTTAATTACGCCACGGCATGGGCCCGGGAGCGTCACCAGCGCGGCAAGAGAACCTCACTGGCGGGAATTTTCAGCCACACCGCAGGGGCGTTTCTGAAGACGCTGGTGCTGCGCGGTGGCGTGCTGGACGGTAAGCAGGGGTGGTTACTGGCGGTGGTTAACGCCCAGTATACTTTTAATAAATACACCGAGCTGTGGGCGCTGAACCGCGGCTACTCAGAGAAAGCGTGAGCCATGAGCACAAAAGCGATTTATCCGGGTACCTTCGATCCCATCACCAACGGCCATATTGATATCGTCACTCGTGCCGCCAGCATGTTTGATACGGTGATTCTGGCGATTGCCGCCAGCCCCAGCAAAAAACCGCTGTTTGACCTCGAGGAGCGGGTTGCGCTGGCGAAAGCCGCAACGGCACATCTGCCCAATGTGGACGTGGTGGGCTTTAGCGATCTGATGGCAAATTTTGCCCGCGCTCAGCAGGCCAATATCTTAATTCGTGGGCTGCGCGCGGTGGCCGACTTTGAATACGAGATGCAGCTGGCGCACATGAACCGCCATCTGATGCCCGAGCTGGAAAGCGTCTTCCTGATGCCATCCAAAGAGTGGTCGTTTATCTCCTCTTCCCTGGTGAAAGAGGTGGCGCGCCACGCGGGTGATGTTACCCATTTCCTGCCTGCCAACGTTCATCAGGCGTTGATGGAAAAGCTGAAATAACGCTTTTTGCCCGGTGGCGCTGCGCTTACCGGGCTTCCGCATCACTTCTGACATTGACGGCAATAGAACGTGGCGCGCTGGGCGTGCTTCGTGGCCACAATCGGCGTACCACAGACCCGGCACGGCTCATCTTTACGGCCATATACCTGCAGCTCCTGGGCAAAGTAGCCCGGCTTGCCGTCACTTTGCAGGAAGTCCTTCAGGGTGGTGCCGCCCTGCTCAATCGAACGCAACAGCACCGCTTTAATCACCCTGACCAGCAGTTCGCACTCTTGGGCAGACAGCGAAGAGGCTAACCGATCGGGATGGATCCCGGCAGCAAACAGCGATTCGCTGGCGTAGATGTTACCCACGCCGACCACCAGCTTGTTATCCATCAGCCAGGGTTTAATGGCGGTTTTCTTCTTCGCACACTTCGCCTTCAGGTACTCGGTATTAAACGCGTCTGAGAGCGGCTCCGGCCCCAGGTGCGCCAGCACGTTATGCCCTTCAAGCTCCTTCGTCCACAGCCAGGCACCGAAGCGACGCGGATCGGTATAGCGCAGCACTTTCCCGTTGCTCATCACCAGATCGACGTGGTCATGCTTTTCAGCAGGCAGCTCTTCGCTGAGGATGCGCAGGCTTCCGGACATCCCCAGATGGATGATAATCCAGCCGTCAGGCAGCTCCAGCAGCAGGTATTTTGCGCGGCGCTGCACGCTGAGAACGGGCTTATCGCTGAGCGCGTGGATCTCATCAGAAACCGGCCAGCGGAGACGGCCGTTGCGGACAACAGCATGAAGAATGGTCGCCCCCACCAGGTGAGGCTCAATGCCACGGCGGCTGGTCTCTACCTCAGGTAATTCAGGCATGGTTACTCCGTTGAGATGCAGAATGCAAAAAACCCCGCAGATGCGGGGTTTTTCAATACAAAGATTCTAAAATTATTTAATTTTAGCTTCTTTGTACACTACGTGCTGGCGTACAACTGGATCGAATTTTTTCAGTTCCAGTTTTTCCGGCTTAGTACGTTTGTTCTTCGTGGTGGTGTAGAAGTGACCTGTACCAGCAGAAGAAACCAGCTTGATTTTCTCGCGAATACCTTTAGCCATGATTTATTTCCTCTTTAAGTACTTAGTACTTTTCGCCACGGGCACGCAGTTCGGACAGAACTGTATCGATGCCTTTCTTATCAATTACACGCATACCTTTAGCAGATACACGCAGGGTGACAAAACGCTTCTCGCTCTCAACCCAGAAACGGTGAGAGTGCAGGTTCGGCAGGAAACGGCGTTTAGTCGCGTTCAGTGCGTGGGAACGGTTGTTACCGGTCACCGGACGCTTGCCAGTAACTTGGCAGACTCGGGACATGTCTATTCTCCAAAAATCAAATTAGCTCGAGCTTCGTATGGGGTATCGGCGCCTCGTCAGGCTTTACAGCCCAGTCATCGCAGTTCTAAGTGAACCATCGATTGCCAGGCCCAATTGCCAAACCCGAGATTCTCAAAGGTGGCGTAGTATACGCTGACTCGAGGATGTGCTCAAGTCCCGAACAGACAAAGATCCCGATGGATCGCGAGAAATGGCTTAAATCCACCCACGTTCGGCAAACGAAACGTACTCTCCGCGGCCAATGACCAGATGATCAAGAACACGAATGTCCATGAATTGACAGCATTTAATGATGCGTGCGGTCACGTCTCTGTCGGCTTTGCTCGGTTCGGCGCGCCCTGAGGGGTGATTATGCGCGAGGATCACGCCCGCGGCATTCACTTTTATCGCTTCGCGCACAATTTCCCGTGGATGCACCTCAACATGGCTCAGGGTACCCGAAAATAAGCGGCTGTGGCTCAGCACCCGATTTTGGTTATCGAGGAAGATAACCATAAAGATCTCGCGCTCCTCTTCCGCCAGCTGGCTTCGCACAAACTCCCGTGTCATCTGCGGGTCTTTCAGCGGATTGATGCCCCGTATCCCCGAGCAGTAATAGCGTCGGGCAAGCTCAGCAATGCCTTTCAGCTGGGCGAACGTCGCCAGGCCAATCCCCTCGACCCGCCTGAAATCCTTCATCTCTGCGGATAACAAGCCATGCAGAGAGCCGAAATGCTGCAGCAGATCTCTGGCAAGGGCAAACACATTTTTACTCCGCGTCCCGGTCCGCAGGAACAGCGCCAGCAGCTCTTCGTCTGTCAGCAGCGGTGCACCATCGCGCAGCATTTTTTCCCGCGGCAACAGCGGGGATAACGTCTCCATACTCTCTCCTCTTCCATAAGCACGCTATGCTGCCACAGGCCCCGGCGCCTCACGACGGCAGATTTCGCGTCTTGCGTAACGCCTCGCAAAGTGGCGGATGGACAACATCACGATGCTTTTCGGATTGTGATAAAATGCCCGCCTCTCAGGTGAACCCAACAGGAAAGAATCATGATGAGCCTGGCCGGTAAAAAAATCGTTCTTGGCGTAAGCGGCGGCATTGCAGCCTACAAAGCGCCAGAACTGGTGCGCCGTTTACGCGAGCGCGGGGCGGACGTACGGGTGGCAATAACCGAAGGGGGCAAAGCGTTTATTACGCCAATGAGCCTGCAGGCGGTTTCAGGCTACCCGGTATCGGACAGCCTGCTCGATCCCGCAGCAGAGGCTGCAATGGGCCATATCGAGTTGGGTAAGTGGGCCGATTTAGTCATCCTCGCCCCGGCCACCGCCGATCTCATCGCCCGCGTCGCCGCCGGCATGGCCAACGACCTGGTTTCAACTATCTGCCTGGCCACACCTGCGCCTGTCGCCGTGGTGCCAGCCATGAACCAGCAGATGTACCGTAACGCGGCAACCCAGCATAACCTGGCGACTCTCGCCTCTCGCGGCCTGCTGATTTGGGGGCCGGACAGCGGCAGCCAGGCCTGCGGGGACATCGGCCCGGGCCGCATGCTGGATCCGCTGGCAATTGTGGATCTGGCCGCCAACCATTTTTCACCTGTCAACGATCTGCAACATCTCAACATCATGATTACTGCGGGTCCGACGCGTGAACCGCTGGATCCGGTGCGCTATATCACTAACCAAAGCTCCGGCAAGATGGGCTTTGCGATCGCCGCCGCCGCCGCACTGCGCGGGGCAAAGGTTACGCTGGTGAGCGGTCCGGTGTCGCTGGCAACGCCGCCGGGCGTACAGCGCATCGACGTCACCACCGCGCTGGAAATGGAAGCCGCGGTGCAGACCCACGCGCAGCAACAGCAAATTTTTATTGGCTGTGCCGCCGTGGCGGACTATCGCGCTGCCGCCATAGCGGATGAGAAAATCAAAAAGCAAGGCGATGAAATCACACTGAAAATGGTGAAGAATCCCGATATTGTTGCCGGGGTTGCCGCACTAAAAGATCGTCGCCCTTACGTCGTTGGGTTTGCCGCTGAAACGAATAATGTGGAAGAATATGCCCGGCAAAAACGTACCCGCAAAAACCTCGATTTGATTTGCGCGAACGACGTATCGCTGGCCTCACAAGGATTCAACAGCGACAGCAACGCACTGCACCTTTTCTGGCAGGATGGAGATAAAGTCTTACCGCTTGAGCGCAAGGAACTCCTGGGCCAACAATTACTGGACGAGATCGTTACCCGTTATGATGAAAAAAATCGACGTTAAGATTCTGGACCCGCGTGTTGGTCAGCAATTTCCACTGCCGACCTATGCCACTTCCGGCTCTGCCGGTCTTGACCTGCGTGCCTGCCTCGACGACGCCGTAGAGCTGGCTCCGGGCGCCACCACGCTGCTGCCGACCGGCCTTGCGATCCATATTGCCGATGCCTCTCTGGCAGCGGTGATCCTGCCGCGTTCCGGCCTGGGCCATAAGCATGGTATCGTGCTGGGCAACCTGGTGGGGCTTATCGATTCTGATTATCAGGGTCAGCTGATGGTTTCTGTCTGGAACCGTGGCCAGGACAGCTTCACCATTCAGCCCGGCGAGCGTGTCGCCCAGATGGTGTTCGTTCCGGTGGTACAGGCTGAATTTAATCTGGTAGAAGACTTTGACGCGACCGATCGCGGCGAAGGCGGCTTTGGCCATTCCGGGCGTAAATAAACCCGGCTATACGCATTCCACAACGTATAACGTAATAACAAACCGCAAACACCTGTTTGCGGTCGTTGTGTGGATGTCAGCCTGACAAGTGATTATTTTCAGGGGTATTTTGTAACATGGCAGAAAAACAAACAGCGAAAAGGAATCGTCGCGAAGAAATACTTCAATCTCTGGCTCTGATGCTTGAATCCAGCGATGGTAGTCAACGCATCACCACCGCGAAACTGGCCGCCTCAGTGGGCGTGTCGGAAGCGGCGCTTTACCGTCATTTCCCCAGCAAAACGCGAATGTTCGACAGCCTGATCGAGTTTATCGAAGATAGCCTGATCACGCGTATCAACCTGATCCTGAAGGATGAAAAAGACACCACCGCACGGCTGCGTCTGATTGTTCTGCTGATCCTTGGTTTCGGCGAGCGCAATCCGGGTTTAACCCGTATCCTGACCGGCCACGCGCTGATGTTTGAACAGGACAGACTGCAGGGGCGCATTAACCAGCTTTTCGAACGTATTGAAGCTCAGCTGCGCCAGGTATTACGCGAAAAGAAAATGCGTGAAGGCGAAGGTTTTAGTACAGATGAATCGCTGCTTGCCGGACAGGTACTGGCATTCTGTGAAGGGATGCTCTCCCGCTTTGTACGCAGTGAGTTCAAATATCGCCCGACGGACGATTTCGATGCTCGCTGGCCGTTAGTCGCCGCGCAGTTGCAGTAGCGAAATCAGTATGGCAGGCCCGGTAAGCGCAGCGCTACCGGGCAATTAACTCAGACGCCGAACGCTTCGCGATACGCACGTACCGCCACCAGGCTGTCGGCCATCTCCGGCTTCTCTTCCAGATAGGCAATCAGGTCTTTCAGGGTGATGATTGAAGTCACTTTGCAGCGGTAGTCGCGCTCCACTTCCTGGATAGCGGAGATGTCGCCACGTCCGCGCTCCTGGCGGTCCAGCGAGATCAGCACGCCCGCAAGCGTGGCACTGTTCGCCTGAATAATCTCCATAGATTCGCGAATAGCGGTGCCTGCGGTGATGACATCGTCCACCAGCATCACACGGCCCTGCAGCGCGCTGCCGACCAGGTTACCGCCCTCACCGTGGGTTTTGGCCTCTTTACGGTTAAAGCAATACGGCACATCGCGATCGTGATGCTCCGCCAGCGCCACGGCAGTGGTGGTCGCAATCGGGATGCCCTTATACGCCGGGCCAAAGAGCAGGTCGAACTCAATGCCGGAATCCACCAGCGCTTCAGCATAGAAGCGGCCTAACAGTGCCAGATCGCGCCCGGTATTAAACAGCCCGGCGTTAAAGAAATAGGGGCTTTTGCGCCCGGATTTCAGCGTGAATTCGCCAAACTTGAGTACCTGCTTGCTAAGCGCAAACTCAATAAACTGGCGCTGATACGGTTTCATGGATTCGCTCCTCATCTTACTTTTGCTTTTTTACGGACAAAAAAAAGGCGACTCATCAGTCGCCTTTAAAATCAATTTTCTAACGCCGCCTTCTGCGTCGTTACGATAGATTCGATTCCCCCTCGGGCTAACGCCAGCAGGGCGAGCAGCTCTTCGTGGGTAAAGGGCTCACCTTCTGCGGTGCCCTGAACCTCAATGATACGGCCGTCTTCGGTCATCACCACGTTCATGTCGGTTTCTGCCGCCGAGTCTTCAACGTACTCCAGATCGCAGAGCGCTTCGCCATTAACGATACCCACAGACACCGCCGCGACCATGCCCTTCATTGGGTTCACTTTCAGCTTACCGGCTGCAACCAGTTTGTTCAGAGCATCGGCCAGCGCCACGCAGGCACCGGTAATAGAGGCCGTTCGGGTGCCGCCGTCCGCCTGAATCACGTCGCAGTCCAGGGTAATGGTGAACTCGCCCAGGGTTTTCAGATCCACCGCAGCGCGCAGCGCACGCGCGATCAGTCGCTGGATCTCCATGGTACGACCGCCCTGCTTACCCTTCGCCGCTTCGCGGGCGTTACGGGTGTGGGTGGAGCGTGGCAGCATGCCGTATTCGGCAGTGATCCAGCCCTGACCCTGGCCTTTCAGGAAGCGCGGCACGCCCTCTTCGATGGAGGCAGTGCACAGCACTTTGGTGTCACCAAATTCAACCAGCACGGAACCTTCAGCGTGTTTTGTATAGTTACGGGTCAGGGTAACGGGGCGCACCTGATTAGCGCTACGGCCTGATGGACGCATAGTAAGATCTCCGGCTTGAAACGAATGTGGCTGCGCATTATACGGATTAAACGCGCTTATTCCTATCCTGAGAAAGCCCCGAAAGCTATAATCCCCCCATCTCTCATTTGAAAACGGAAATGTCTATGATCCGCAGTATGACCGCCTACGCCCGCCGTGAAATCAAGGGTAGCTGGGGCAGCGCGACCTGGGAAATGCGCTCGGTAAACCAACGCTATCTTGAAACCTATTTCCGTATGCCAGAGCAGTTCCGCAGCCTTGAGCCTGTGGTGCGAGAGCGTATTCGCGCTCGCCTGACCCGCGGAAAAATTGAGTGCAACCTGCGTTTTGAGCCTGATGCCAGTGCGCAAGGAGAGCTGATCCTGAACGAGAAGCTGGCTAAACAGCTGGTGAACGCGGCTAACTGGGTCAAAATGCAGAGTGACGAAGGCGAAATCAACCCGGTGGATATTCTGCGCTGGCCTGGCGTGATGGCCGCAGGCGAACAGGATCTGGACGCTATTACCGCCGAGATCCTCGCCGCACTGGACAGCACGCTGGACGATTTCATCGTGGCCCGTGAAACTGAAGGTCAGGCCCTGAAAGCACTTATCGAGCAGCGTCTGGAAGGCGTGAGCGGCGAAGTGGCGAAAGTCCGTTCCCATATGCCTGAGATCCTGCAGTGGCAGCGCGAGCGTCTGGTCGCCAAACTGGAAGATGCCGAAGTCCAGCTGGAAAATAACCGCCTCGAGCAGGAGCTGGTGCTGATGGCCCAGCGTATCGATGTGGCGGAAGAGCTTGACCGTCTGGAAGCGCACGTCAAAGAGACCTACAACATTCTCAAGAAGAAAGAAGCCGTTGGCCGTCGCCTCGACTTTATGATGCAGGAGTTCAACCGCGAGTCGAACACCCTGGCGTCTAAATCAATCAACGCCGAAGTCACTAACTCTGCGATTGAACTGAAAGTGTTGATTGAACAAATGCGTGAGCAGATTCAGAACATCGAATAAAGATTTGCACGCGTGATTTCTTATTAATGGTCCCGCTAAGGGACCATTGTCAATTAATGGCTTAAGTATGTCCTGAATCCCACCAACGCATCAGAACATAAGAACTCCTTTTCTGTTTTTGCTAGAATGCACCCCGCATTGATTATTCTGTTCTTTCCTCTCAGGAAACATAATGGCAAACATCAACTTATCTTTAGAGGAAGCCTCAAGCCTCTCAGTTGACCGGGATTTCCGGCAGGACATTAACCTGCTGCGCGGAATAGCCATTCTTTCTGTCGTGTTTTACCATTTTACCGCTACGCTGCTGCCCGGCGGCTTCGCAGGCGTAGATGTGTTTTTCGTTATTTCCGGCTTTTTGATGACAAAAATCATCGCCACCGGACTGGAACGAAACAGCTTTAAACTTCTTCAGTTTTATGCCGCACGCTGTAAAAGAATAATTCCCGCGCTGCTGGCAATGTGCCTGATTGTTGCCGCAATAACTTTTTTCTGGTTACCGACAAATGAGTATAAGAAGCTCGGAAACTATATTGGCTATGCCGCCTTATTTATTTCCAATCTGAAACTTAACAAAGAGTCCGGGGATTATTTTGCTCCCGACTCCCATGAAAACTGGTTTTTACACACCTGGTCATTGTCCGTTGAATGGCAATTTTACCTGGTATTGCCCTTCATTATGATGGCGCTCTATCCTCTGCGAAAGAAGCTGAACACCGGCTTATGCCTGACGGTGCTTACTATCGCGGCGTTTATCGTGAGTATTACGCATACGCCCACTAATGCGGCGACCAGTTTCTACCTGATGCCTTATCGCGCCTGGGAGATGCTCTGCGGTGGACTGGTGTGGTATGCCGCTCAGCGCTTTGTTATGCCGCTCATGCTTCGTCCGGTTGCGGCAATTACGGGTTACGCGCTGATCATGCTGTCCCTCTTTTTCATTACCGCTGACCAGGCCTGGCCTGGCCCCCTGACCCTGTTGCCCGTCGCGGGCGCGATGCTGGTGATCTACAGTGACTACCAGCCGCTGGTGAGCCTGTTTGATCGCAATTTTCGTTGGGCGGGGCTGAGTTCATATTCCGTCTATTTATGGCACTGGCCTGTTGCGGTATTCCTGCTCTACTGCGGAAAGCAGCACAACGGGCTTTGGGTCATGAGCGCGATTGCACTCTCCTTTGCCGTCGGCTGGCTGTCATGGGTGCTGATTGAGCAACCCGGCAAAAATTACCTTAGCGAGCGTTCAACACGTGCCTTCTGGTTGATCCTGTTTGCCTGCGTGGGTGCCGCATGGTTGTTCAGTTATCTGGTGAAAAACCAGATCGTTGTCAGCCAGCCCGACCCGATAGTGAACAACATCGCGCTGGAAGCCACCAACAAAAACTATGCTGCCAACCCTAAAACGCACCTGAGCACATACGGTACAGGCCAGCCTGTGGCCATTATCATCGGGGACAGCCATGCGGAAGCCACCGCGACCGCGCTGGCAGAAGCTGCGCAAGGCAAGGGATCGGTTGTCGGTATCACCTATTCTGGCTGTCCGACTCTGGCGGCAGGTGAGCTGAGTGAGAACAACCGATGCGGGGCGTTTAACCGCTCTCTCCCTTCACGGCTGAAGGACTATCCGTCTGGCGTACCGGTGGTGATCGTTAATCGCCTCACGCACTATGCCGAAAAGCAACTGGTCAACTTTGGTACCGGACAGCAAAACAAGCAGGACTACCTGCGTCTGTATTCGGATGCGATAGTGGATATGGCATGCTCACTTAACAGCACGCGTCCCGTTTATCTGGTCAACCCCATCCCGGAAATGGCGCAGAATGTTCCCCGTACGTTATCGCATCGCCTGATGACCGGCAGAACCACGCACGATTTATCAGTACCGGTCGCGACTTACGCTAAACAAAATGCGGTCATTCTGCAGGCCCAGGCGCGTGCAGCTAAACAGTGTGGCGTTCAGGTGCTTGATCCCACCGCCTGGCTCTGCACTGCGGGCCGCTGTATGGGCAGCAAAAATTTACAGCCGTGGTATTTCGACGATAACCACCTCAGTGAAACCGGTAATAAAGTACTGGTGCCGATGTTCCGCCAGGTATTTACCCGCCATAATAGTTAAAGACTAAATAAATCTAATGCGATATCTGGATCAAAAACCCAAAATTGCCCTATTTAAGCCAAATTGCCATTAGCTAAACTAAGGCATAACCGCTCGCACAAGAAAATCTAAATCGTGAGCCAGAGCACAAAACGTTACCCTTACGGCCTTAACTCTGGGGGGTAACATGCTGCTGCATATCCTGTATCTGATCGGTATCACCGCTGAAGCCATGACCGGCGCCCTGGCTGCCGGACGTCGACGTATGGATACCTTTGGCGTCATTATCATTGCCACCGCCACGGCGCTGGGCGGCGGATCTGTCCGGGATATCCTGCTGGGCCACTATCCTCTCGGTTGGGTACAACACCCTGAATATGTGATTATCGTGGCCGTCGCCGCCGTGCTGACGACCATTGCCGCCCCGGTTATGCCCCATCTGCGCCGTCTGTTTCTGGTGCTGGATGCCCTCGGCTTGATCGTGTTCTCCATTATTGGCGCCCAGGTCGCGCTGGATATGGGTCATGGCCCGGTCATTGCTACTATCGCGGCGGTGATCACCGGTGTATTTGGCGGCGTACTGCGCGATATGTTTTGTAAGCGCATCCCGCTGGTCTTTCAGAAAGAGCTCTACGCCGGGGTTTCGTTCGCCTCCGCCGTGCTGTACGTCGCGCTCCAGCATTACGTGAGCAATCAGGACGTAGTGATCATCTCCACGCTGTTATTTGGCTTTGCCGCCCGCTTGCTGGCACTGCGTTTAAAGCTGGGGTTACCCGTATTTTATTACACTCACGACAGCCACTAGAAACCCTGCACACCCTGCTCGCCCAGCCAGGACGTCAGGGCATTAACGGTGGGGTGATGCACAAATTCCACCAGCCTGCGCGCCTTTTCCGGGCCAACGCCAGGCACCTGCTGCCAGCCTAATGCATTTCTGCTCTGCAACTGCTGCCAGTCCCGATCGCTGAGCGCGCGCATGGCCATACGTGGCAGGGGAACGCCCAGCGCATCCAGCCAACGGGTAAAGGGCTGACGACGCACCAGGCTGAACTGATGCCAGAGCCGCAGGCCACGCTGCGCTGAAAGTCCGGGCGTATGCTGAAGTTGCTCCTGAGACAGCGCCAGCCATGAAAAGAGGTGTTCAAAATGGTGCGCCTGGTGCAGTAACTGCCAGCCCGCTTCACTCAGCCCTTCGATATTCAACGCTGACGACGAACTCAACCACGTCAGACGGGCCATAAACTGCCCATGACATTCCGGCGTGGCATAAAAACAGGTGAGCGGCGTAAAGCGTGTTTCGGGTGGCACGGGTTTGCGTCGGTCGCTCCCCCGCCAGACGACTTTATCGACGCGTGGTATCCCCTGCCCGGCCAGGCTGACCTGAACCTGATCCCCTGGCGCAATATCCAGTTCCTGCCAGCGCCTCACCGATCCCAGGTTGACGCGCTGCACCCTTTTGTCATCAAGCTGTACGGGCTCAAGCGTGGCGACCACCGCAACCCTGCCGGTACGCCCCAGGGTAAAGTTGATGGTCCGAACCTCAGCAACCCGCGCGACCGGCGCATATTTCCACGCCACGACCCAGTTGCCTTCACCGGGCTGCCAGCGGTTGCCTGCGGGCTCCTGCGCCGCGCGGTTCACGACCCCATCGGTTACAAAAGGCAACGCAGACGTAAGCCAGCGATCGCGTAATTTTTCAACCTCCTCAACGGAACTGACTTTGTGCGTCCACGTCCCGGTAAGAGTGAAGCCCGCCCGGGTTAACGCCTGCAGACGGTCGGGCATGGAGGCGGGGCCGTCCGGCCACGCCCAGATGAAGATACCGATGCGATCCAGCCCTGCGCCGGTATCGTGCCGCATCAATGCTCCGGCGACTTTTGCCCGCGCATTCATTCCCCCCATCTGCCGCTGGATATGGTTATCGCGCAGTAAGAAGAGCTCACCCTGCAACACGCTGTTGCCGAGCGGGCCTTTTACCTGCCCGGGCACCGAGGCGATACGTTTGACCTTCTCCGTCCAGTCTTCGCCTTGCAGGCCGTTACCCCGGCTTGTCGCCTGTACCAGTTGCCCCTGTCGATAAACCAGGGTTACTGCCACGCCGTCCACTTTCGGCTGGATCCACAGGTCGCGACGGGACAGCATCCACTGCCGGAGTGCCGCTTTATCGGCTATCTTTGGAACCCCGGTGTGGCTTACCGGGTGTTTAACCGTCCCCGCCGCCCCCGCCAGCGCCTCTGATGCCTGTTCATCGCCAAAGCAGCGCCGCCACTGCTTCAACCGCGCAGCCAGCTGGTCATATACGTCGTCATTCACGTCGCTGACGCCCTGCTGCCAGTACGCCTTATCCCAGCGGGCGAGCTGTGCACTAAGCCTGGCTATCTCCTGCTCTGCCTGCGTGGGCGACCACACCGGGCATACCGCCAGCCCCATACTGCTCCAGATCCACACCAGTACGCCAAAATATCGCCATATCGTTACACCCCCCTGTTTTTCAAAGGGTATACCGCGCTGTGCCGCCGCAGGCGAGACGCAAAAACCCACTTTACGAGGCAGCGTCAGAACTCAATTTCTGTTGCAGCAAATGCCGCAGAAAACCAGAAAAAGGCTCGCAAAAATCAACAAGAACGCGGAAAAAGTGTGACAAAGGCTACGTCACGCAGCGGCGACGTGTATAATAAGCCCGTATGTAGGACTTTCTTCGCTAACACATACAAAAGACTCTCATGGCTCAAGGCACGCTTTATATTGTTTCTGCCCCAAGTGGCGCGGGTAAATCCAGCCTGATTCAGGCGCTGTTAAAAACCCAACCGTTGTACGATACGCAGGTTTCTGTTTCTCACACCACGCGCGCGCCGCGTCCGGGTGAGGTACACGGTGAACACTATTTCTTTGTCGATCACGACGAATTCAGAACGATGATTGGCAGAGATGCGTTTCTTGAACACGCTGAAGTCTTCGGTAACTATTACGGCACCTCGCGTGAAACCATTGAGCAGGTATTATCGACCGGCGTAAACGTGTTCCTTGATATCGACTGGCAGGGCGCACAGCAGATCCGCAAGAAAATGCCTGATTCACGGAGCATATTTATTTTACCGCCATCGAAAGATGAGCTGGATCGCCGACTCCGTGGCCGCGGCCAGGATAGCGAAGAGGTTATCGCAAAACGTATGGCCCAGGCAGTTGCGGAAATGAGCCATTACGCCGAATATGATTACCTGATTGTGAATGATGATTTTGATGCCGCCCTGAGCGATCTCAAAACTATCCTTCGCGCCGAACGTCTGCGCATGAGCCGCCAGAAGCAGCGACATGACGCATTAATCACCAAACTGTTGGCAGACTGAACCCACATTCAGTATCATGCCCAGTCATTTCTTCATCTGTGGAGCATTTTAAGTATGGCACGCGTAACTGTTCAGGACGCTGTAGAGAAAATTGGTAACCGTTTTGACCTGGTGCTGGTCGCCGCGCGTCGCGCTCGTCAGATGCAGTCAGGCGGTAAAGATCCACTGGTACCGGAAGAAAACGATAAAACTACCGTTATCGCACTGCGCGAAATCGAAGAAGGCCTGATCAACAGCCAGATCCTCGATGTTCGTGAGCGCCAGGAGCAGCAAGAGCAGGAAGCCGCAGAACTGCAGGCCGTTACCGCCATTGCTGAAGGTCGTCGTTAATTAAACCTGCGGGTCGCCCTTGTATCTGTTTGAAAGCCTGAATCAACTGATTCAAACCTACCTGCCGGTAGACCAGATTAAACGTCTCCAGCAGGCGTATCTCGTTGCACGTGACGCTCACGAGGGCCAGACACGTTCAAGCGGTGAACCCTATATCACGCACCCGGTAGCGGTGGCCTGTATTCTGGCCGAGATGAAACTCGACTATGAAACGCTGATGGCCGCCCTGCTGCATGACGTGATCGAAGATACCCCTGCCACCTACCAGGATATGGAACAGCTGTTTGGCAAAAGCGTTGCCGAGCTGGTGGAAGGGGTCTCTAAGCTTGATAAGCTGAACTTCCGCGACAAGAAAGAGGCGCAAGCCGAAAACTTTCGCAAGATGATCATGGCGATGGTGCAGGATATCCGCGTCATTCTGATCAAACTCGCTGACCGTACCCACAATATGCGCACGCTGGGCTCTCTTCGCCCGGACAAACGTCGCCGCATTGCCCGTGAAACCCTCGAAATCTATAGCCCGCTGGCGCACCGTTTAGGTATTCATCACATTAAAACCGAGCTGGAAGAGCTGGGTTTTGAAGCGCTGTACCCGAACCGCTTCCGCGTGATTAAAGAGGTGGTGAAAGCCGCACGTGGCAATCGTAAAGAGATGATTCAGAAGATCCTCTCCGAAATCGAAGGACGTTTGCAGGAAGCCGGTATCCCCTGCCGCGTCAGCGGTCGCGAAAAGCATCTGTACTCCATCTACTGCAAAATGGTGCTCAAAGAGCAGCGTTTTCACTCGATCATGGATATCTACGCATTC
This sequence comes from Leclercia adecarboxylata, assembly GCF_023639785.1. NCBI lineage: Bacteria > Pseudomonadati > Pseudomonadota > Gammaproteobacteria > Enterobacterales > Enterobacteriaceae > Leclercia > Leclercia adecarboxylata. The sequence continues at coordinate 86,876 of NZ_CP098325.1, read as the reverse complement.
CGCGTGATCGTCCACGACTCCGACACCTGCTATCGCGTGCTCGGTCAGATGCACAGCCTGTACAAACCGCGTCCAGGTCGGATGAAAGATTACATCGCCATTCCAAAAGCGAACGGCTATCAGTCTCTGCACACCTCGATGATCGGCCCGCACGGCGTGCCGGTTGAAGTGCAAATCCGTACCGAAGATATGGATCAGATGGCGGAGATGGGTGTTGCCGCGCACTGGGCTTACAAAGAGCACGGCGAAACCAGCACCACTGCGCAGATCCGCGCCCAGCGCTGGATGCAGAGCCTGCTGGAACTGCAGCAGAGCGCCGGAAGCTCGTTTGAATTTATCGAGAGCGTTAAATCCGATCTCTTCCCGGATGAGATTTACGTTTTCACACCAGAAGGGCGCATTGTCGAACTGCCTGCTGGTGCCACGCCGGTCGACTTCGCCTATGCCGTGCATACCGATATCGGTCATGCCTGCGTGGGGGCACGCGTCGACAGGCAGCCGTACCCGCTGTCACAGCCGTTGACCAGCGGCCAGACGGTAGAAATCATTACTGCACCTGGCGCACGTCCGAACGCGGCGTGGCTTAACTTTGTCGTGAGCTCGAAGGCTCGCGCCAAAATCCGCCAGTTGCTGAAAAACCTCAAACGCGACGACTCCGTTAGCCTGGGTCGCCGTCTGCTCAACCATGCGCTCGGCGGTAGCCGCAAGCTGGCAGAGATCCCGAAAGAGAACGTGCAGCGTGAAATCGAGCGTATGAAGCTTGCCACGCTTGACGATCTGCTGGCGGAGATCGGTCTTGGCAACGCCATGAGCGTCGTGGTGGCGAAGAACCTGCAGCAGGGCGAAACCTCTGTACCGCAGCCGTCGTCCGCCAGCCACGGGCATCTGCCGATCAAGGGCGCCGACGGCGTGCTGATCACCTTTGCCAAGTGCTGCCGACCTATCCCTGGCGACCCCATTATTGCCCACGTCAGCCCGGGTAAAGGCCTGGTTATCCATCACGAATCCTGTCGTAACATTCGCGGCTACCAGAAAGAGCCCGAGAAGTTTATGGCGGTCGAGTGGGATAAAGAGACCGAACAGGAATTTATCACCGAAATTAAGGTAGATATGTTCAACCACCAGGGCGCATTGGCGAACCTGACGGCGGCGATTAATACCGCCTCTTCTAATATTCACAGCCTGAATACCGAAGAGAAGGATGGCCGTGTGTACAGCGCCTTTATTCGTCTGACGGCGCGGGACCGCGTACATCTGGCGAATATCATGCGCAAAATCCGCGTGATGGCCGACGTCATTAAAGTCACCCGTAACCGAAACTAGCTTTATGAATGCAACGCGTTATGCACGCATCTGTGAGATGCTCGCCAGGCGTCAGCCCGATCTGACGGTCTGCATGGAGCAGGTCCATAAACCTCATAACGTTGCTGCTATCGTCCGTACCGCAGATGCCGTCGGTGTGCATGAAGTGCACGCCGTCTGGAAGGGGACGCGGATGCGTCCCATGGCTTCGGCTGCCGCAGGCAGCAACAGCTGGGTACAGGTTAAAGCCCACGACACCATTGGCGAAGCCATTTCGCATCTGAAAGGGCGCGGCATGCAGGTGCTGGCGACGCATCTTTCCGACAAAGCCGTCGATTTCCGTGAGATTGATTACACCCGCCCGACCTGCATTCTGATGGGTCAGGAAAAAACGGGGATCACCCAGGAAGCGTTAGATCTGGCGGATCGGGACATCATCATTCCCATGATCGGCATGGTGCAGTCCCTGAACGTCTCCGTAGCCTCGGCACTCATTCTGTATGAAGCCCAGCGTCAGCGGCAAAATGCCGGAATGTACCAGCGCGAAAACAGCATGCTGCCGGAAGAGGAACAGCAGCGCCTGCTGTTTGAAGGCGGTTATCCGGTGCTGGCCAGAGTGGCGAAGCAGAAAAAATTACCCTACCCCCACGTGAATCAGCAGGGCGAAATTGAAGCCGATGCGACGTGGTGGGCCACGATGCAGGCGGCGAAGTAAATCATGCAAGGCCGTCTGCTGGATGCTGTGCCGCTCAATTCCCTGACGGGCGTTGGCGCGGCCCAGAGCAGCAAACTGGCAAAAATTGGCCTGCATACCGTGCAGGATCTCCTCCTGCATCTCCCCCTGCGTTACGAAGACCGCACCCAGCTTTATCAGATCGGCGAACTCCTGCCTGGCATTTACGCCACCGTTGAAGGCGAAGTCCTGAACTGCAACATCACCTTCGGCGGCCGCCGGATGATGACCTGCCAGATCAGCGACGGCTCCGGCATTCTGACGATGCGCTTTTTTAACTTCAGCGCGGCAATGAAGAACAGTCTCGCTACCGGGCGCCGGGTGCTGGCCTACGGCGAAGCCAAACGCGGCAAATACGGCGCGGAGATGATCCACCCGGAGTACCGCGTACAGGGCGATCTCAGCACGCCGGAGCTACAGGAGACGCTGACCCCGGTCTACCCGACCACCGAAGGGGTTAAGCAGGCGACGCTGCGCAAGCTGACCGATCAGGCGCTGGAGCTGCTGGACACCTGCGCCATAGCGGAACTGCTGCCGCCCGAGCTGGCGCAAGGGATGATGAGCCTGCCTGACGCATTGCGTACCCTGCATCGCCCGCCGCCGACGCTGCAGCTAAGCGATTTAGAGAGCGGGCAGCATCCGGCACAGCGACGCCTCATCCTTGAAGAGTTACTGGCGCATAACCTGAGCATGCTGGCGTTACGCGCCGGTGCCCAGCGTTTTCACGCCCTGCCGCTCCCGGCCCGTAAAGATTTAAAAGATAAACTGCTGGCCTCGCTACCGTTTAAACCTACCGGAGCACAGGCCCGCGTGACCGCCGAGATCGAGCGCGATATGGCGCTGGACGTGCCGATGATGCGCCTGGTCCAGGGCGACGTGGGCTCGGGCAAAACGCTGGTGGCCGCCCTGGCCGCCCTGCGCGCCATTGCACACGGCAGACAGGTTGCGCTGATGGCGCCCACCGAACTGCTGGCCGAGCAGCACGCGAACAATTTCCGCAGCTGGTTTGCGCCGCTGGGCGTTGAAGTGGGCTGGCTGGCCGGAAAGCAAAAAGGCAAGGCGCGACAGGCGCAGCAGGAGGCGATTGCCAGCGGTCAGGTGCAGATGATTGTTGGTACTCATGCCATCTTCCAGGAGCAGGTGCAGTTTCACGGTCTGGCGCTGGTGATCATTGATGAGCAGCACCGGTTCGGCGTGCATCAGCGTCTGGCGCTGTGGGAGAAAGGGCTACAGCAGGGGTACCATCCGCACCAGCTGATCATGACCGCGACGCCGATCCCCCGCACCCTGGCGATGACCGCCTATGCCGATCTCGACACCTCCGTCATCGACGAACTGCCCCCGGGGCGTACGCCAGTGACCACTGTCGCTATCCCTGACACGCGCCGCAGCGATATTATCGATCGCGTGCGCAACGCCTGCCAGGAAGGCCGTCAGGCCTACTGGGTCTGCACATTGATTGAAGAGTCCGACCTGCTGGAAGCGCAGGCGGCAGAAGCCACCTGGGAAGAGTTAAAGCTGGCCCTGCCGGAGTTGAACGTCGGCCTGGTGCATGGCCGCATGAAGCCTGCCGAGAAACAGGCGGTGATGCAGGCCTTCAAGCAGGGCGAGCTGCATCTGCTGATCGCCACCACGGTAATTGAAGTGGGGGTGGACGTGCCTAACGCCAGCCTGATGATCATCGAAAACCCGGAGCGTCTGGGTCTGGCCCAGCTGCACCAGCTGCGTGGCCGCGTCGGACGTGGCGCGGTGGCCTCCCACTGCGTGCTGCTTTATAAAGCCCCGCTGTCGAAAACGGCACAGAAGCGCCTGCAGGTTTTGCGCGACAGCAACGACGGCTTTGTGATTGCGCAACAGGATCTGGAGATTCGTGGGCCGGGTGAGTTGCTCGGCACCCGTCAGACCGGTAATGCCGAATTTAAAGTGGCGGATTTACTGCGCGATCAGGGCATGATCCCTGAAGTTCAGCGTCTGGCACGCCATATTCATGAACGCTACCCCGAACAGGCGGCAGCGTTAATCGACCGCTGGATGCCAGAGACCGAGCGTTACTCGAACGCCTGATCAGCCGTAGATTGGCAACATCAGATAGAGCTTAATGACGATCGCGTTGACGATATCAATAAAGAACGCCCCCACCATCGGTACCACCAGAAACGCCATATGCGACGGGCCAAAGCGCTCGGTAATGGCCTGCATGTTGGCGATCGCCGTCGGCGTTGCCCCCATACCAAAGCCGCAGTGTCCTGCCGCCAGCACTGCCGCATCGTAGTTTTTGCCCATCAGTCGCCAGGTGACGAAGACAGCGTAGAGCGCCATAAACAGGGTCTGTACCCCCAGAATCGCCAGCATTGGCAGGGCCAGCGACGCCAGCTCCCACAGCTTGAGGCTCATCAGCGCCATCGCCAGGAACAGCGACAGGCAGACGTTACCCAGCACCGATACCGCCCGCTCAAAGACGCGATAAAAGCCCAGCAGTGAGAGACTGTTGCTGAGGATCACCCCGACAAAGAGCACGCAGACAAAGACCGGCAGCTCCAGCGCGGAACCCGCCAGCAATTGTGCAATCACTTTACCTGCCGTCAGGCAGATGGCGATCAGGGCAATGGTTTCAATCAGCACCAGAGAGGTGATCATGCGCCCAACGTCCGGCTTTTCAAAGGCAGACGGCGTGATCTCATCGTCCGGGCAGCCGTTCGGGGTGGTGGAGTGCTTCACCAGATAGCGCGCCACCGGGCCGCCAATCAGGCCGCCCAGCACCAGCCCGAAGGTGGCGCAAGCCATCGCCACTTCGGTGGCATTCTGGAAGCCGTAGCGTTCAATAAACAGCTTACTCCATGCCGCACCGGTACCGTGTCCGCCCGACAGGGTGATCGAACCGGCCAGCAGACCCATCAGCGGATCCAGCCCCAGCAGCGACGCCATACCGATGCCGATGGCGTTCTGCATCACCAGCAGCCCGACCACCACAATCAAGAACACCCCCAGCACTTTGCCGCCTGCCCGCAGGCTGGACAGGTTGGCGTTCAGGCCGATGGTGGCGAAAAAGGCCAGCATCAGCGGGTCTTTTAAGGTCATGTCAAAGTTGATTTCCCAACCCATGCTTTTTTTGAGCACCAGCAGCGCAATGGCGGCCAGCAATCCGCCCGCGACGGGCTCCGGGATGGTGTATTTTTTGAGAAAGGGGACGCTGTGAACCAGTTTACGGCCAAGCAGTAAAACAAGTGTTGCCGCAACGAGGGTCGACAATGTATCGAGATGAATCATAGTGGGCTCCTTTAAAGGCACGTGCTCCATCAACATGCGCGTTTTCCTGTAACGATTGCGCGTTATAACCACAATCGGGAGCAGGAGTGTAATGAACTTTGCCGCGTCGGGACAGAAAAAGGCGTATTTTGCAGTAGAATTTCTCTGCGTTTTTTGTTGGCAATCGTTTGCTTTTCTCATCCACTCGGCTAAAATGCCCGCTTTTCCTCCAGGGGTCGCAGCAGATGTCCGTTAACGCCGTTGAACAGCAGGATGCGCAACCGATTGCGCAGACGCAAAACAGTGAACTGATTTACCGTCTTGAAGATCGTCCGCCGCTGGCGCAGACCTTGTTCGCCGCCTGTCAGCACCTGCTGGCCATGTTTGTGGCCGTTATTACTCCCGCTCTGCTGATCTGCCAGGCGCTCGGATTACCGGCGCAGGACACGCAACACATCATCAGCATGTCGCTGTTTGCCTCGGGCGTGGCGTCCATCATTCAGATTAAAGCCTGGGGCCCGGTGGGCTCCGGTCTGCTGTCGATTCAGGGCACCAGCTTTAACTTTGTCGCCCCGCTGATCATGGGCGGCACAGCGCTGAAAACCGGCGGCGCGGATGTGCCAACGATGATGGCGGCGCTGTTCGGTACCCTGATGCTGGCGAGCTGCACCGAAATGGTCATCTCCCGTGTTCTTCACCTGGCGCGCCGCATCATTACCCCGCTGGTTTCCGGCGTGGTGGTGATGATTATCGGCCTGTCGCTGATTCAGGTAGGCCTGACCTCCATCGGCGGCGGCTATGCGGCGATGAACGACCACACCTTCGGCGCACCGAAAAACCTGCTGCTGGCGGGCATCGTGCTGGCAATCATTATTTTGCTTAACCGTCAGCGCAACCCGTACCTGCGCGTCGCGTCGCTGGTGATTGCCATGGCCGCAGGCTACCTGGCTGCCTGGGCGATGGGCATGCTGCCGCAGTCTGCTGCCCCGACCGACAGCCCGCTGATTATGGTCCCGACACCGCTCTACTATGGCCTGGGCATTGACTGGAACCTGCTTCTGCCGCTGATGCTGGTATTCATGATCACCTCTCTGGAAACCATCGGCGACATTACCGCAACCTCTGACGTCTCTGAACAGCCGGTCTCTGGTCCGCTGTACATGAAGCGCCTGAAGGGCGGCGTGCTGGCAAACGGCCTGAACTCTTTTGTCTCCGGCGTGTTCAATACCTTCCCGAACTCCTGCTTCGGCCAGAACAACGGTGTGATCCAGCTGACCGGCGTTGCCAGCCGCTACGTGGGCTTTGTCGTGGCGCTGATGCTGATCGTGCTCGGCCTGTTCCCGGCAGTGAGCGGCTTTGTGCAGCACATCCCTGAGCCGGTACTGGGTGGTGCAACGCTGGTGATGTTTGGCACCATCGCGGCATCGGGCGTGCGTATCGTCTCCCGCGAGCCGCTGAACCGCCGCGCTATCATGATCATTGCCCTGTCGCTGGCGGTGGGTCTGGGTGTTTCTCAGCAGCCGCTGATCCTGCAGTTCGCCCCGGACTGGGTGAAGAACCTGCTCTCTTCCGGCATCGCCGCCGGCGGGATCACCGCTATCGTCCTGAACCTGATTTTCCCGCCAGAAAAAAACTGATCCCCTTTCACGGCAGCAGGCAACTGCTGCCGTGACACGTAATTACACCATTCCCGCCTTGAGCATTGCGTATAAATCGTGCATAACTCCTTTATGTGCGTTTTACGTGATGGAAGACCATGAAATTTATTGGAAAGCTTCTCGTCGGTATTCTGGCCGTCCTGCTTATTGCGATCCTCGCGCTCTATATCCTTGTCCAGACCCGCTGGGGCGCAGCGCAGGTCAGCAACTGGATCACGGTAAACACCGATTACGAACTCAACTTCGACCTGATGGATCACCGCTTCTCGTCCCCCACACACCTGGTGCTGAAAAACGTCACCTTCGGGCGCGATGGCCAGCCCGCGACGCTGGTCGCAAAAATGGTGGATATTGGCGTGAGCAGCCGCCAGCTCACCGATCCGCTGCACATGGATACCATCACCCTGTTTGACGGCACGCTGAACCTCTCCCCGCAGACCGCACCTCTTCCTTTTAAGGCCGATCGTCTGCTGCTGAATAACATGGCGTTTAACAGCCCGAATACCGCGTGGGACCTGAGCGCCCAGAAGGTGACCGGCGGCGTGCGGCCCTGGGATCCTGAAGCAGGTAACGTGCTGGGCAAAAAAGCCCAGATCCAGATCAGCGCCGGGTCGCTGACGCTGAACGGCGTTCCGGCCAGTAACGTGCTGATTGAAGGCGAGCTGAGCGATAAAGAGGTGGTGCTGACCACCATCGGCGCAGATATGGCCCGGGGCTCGCTCACCGGCACCGCGCGCCGCGACGCCAACGGCGGCTGGAAGGTGGACAACATGCGCCTGAACGACATCCGCCTGCAGAGCGATAAATCCCTGGCCGACTTCTTTGCCCCCATCACCACCCTGCCGTCGTTGCAGATTGGCCGCCTCGATGTGACCGACGCCAGCCTGCAGGGGCCGGACTGGGCGGTAACCGATCTCGATTTAAATCTGCGCAACCTGACCCTTATCCAGGGCGACTGGGAGAGTGAGGACGGTCGCCTGTCGATGAACGCGAGTGAATTTATCTACGGTTCACTGCATCTGTTCGACCCGATCCTGAACGCCGAATTCGCCCCGCAGGGGATCGCCCTGCGCCAGTTCACCTCGCGCTGGGAAGGCGGGATGGTGCGCACCTCCGGCAACTGGTTGCGCAGCGGTAAAGCGCTGGTGCTGGATGATGTCGCCGTCGCCGGGCTGGAATACACCCTGCCGGAGAACTGGAAAACCCAGTGGATGACGACCCTGCCGGAGTGGCTGAACAGCGTCACGCTGCGTAAATTTGGCCTGAGCCGTAACCTGGTGATCGACGTCGATACTGATTTCCCGTGGCAGATCACCTCCCTGGACGGTTACGGCACCAACCTGCAGCTGGCGAAAGATCGTGAGTGGGGCGTATGGGCGGGCACCGCCACGCTGAACGGCGCGGCCGCCACCTTTAACCGCGTGGACGTGCGCCGTCCGTCGCTGACGCTCTCGGCTAACGCCTCGACAATTTCCATCAGCGAACTGAGCGCCTTTACGGAGAAAGGCATTCTGGAGGCAAAAGCGACGGTATCGCAGACGCCGGTGCGCCAGACGTCCGTCAACCTGACCGGGCGCGGCGTCCCCTTGAACGTGATCCAGCAGTGGGGCTGGCCGGCGCTGCCGGTGACCGGCGACGGCAATATTCAGCTCACCGCCAGCGGCAACGTGCAGAAGGATTCCCCGTTGAAACCGACGGTCAACGGCAGGCTTAGCGCAATAAATATGGATAAACAGCAGGTGACGCAGACAATGACGGGCGGGGCGGTGAGTACGGTTGAGCAGCCGGTTGCTTCACCCTAGTGGCTCCGGACAACGCCGGGTGGCGGCTTCACCTTACCCGGCCTACAAAAACCACAGCTTGCACGATCCGTAGGCCCGGTAAGCGCAGCGTCACCGGGCATCAGACCGCACTGCATCGCCGGGTGGCGGCTTCGCCTTACCCGGCCTACAAAACCACATTGCAGGCCCGGTAAGCGTAGCGCCACCGGGCGTTTAACAGACCGCTCAGAGGTGAATCACCACCTCGTTCCCCTCCGCTTTCACCACTACGCCCCACTCGCTGCCGACGTTTGACCCTCCTTTTACCCCGCCGATCCGCTGCACATTGCGCAAACAGACTGACCAGCCCCGCGCCTCGCCGCTCCCTTTTAACGTCAGGGTATCGCCGGTGCGCGTCGCGGTAAGCGTAAAGGCCACCGCGCCGTTTGCCGCAGGGACTTCGCTTACCGCCGTCGCGCCATCGGCCAGGTTAAACAGCTGGAAGGCGGTGCCTTCATTCCAGGCATAATCCGGCCTCTGGTCGTTGTTGCCCAGCGCCAGCAGGGTGTTGTCGCGCACGTAGACCGGCAGGCTGTGGAAATCATGCTGCTGTGTGTGCCAGCGGCTGCCCTGGATCTCATCGTTATGCCACAGGTGCGTCCAGCGCCCCTCCGGCAGGTAAAACTGCACGTCACCCGCCTCGCTAAACACCGGGGCGACCAGCACGGAATCCCCCAGCATGTACTGGCGGTCAAGGTAATCGCAGGCCGGATCGTCCGGGAACTCGAGCATCATCGCCCGCAGCATCGGCGTACCCAGCTCACGGGCCAGCGCCGCCTGGCGATAGAGGTACGGCATCATCCGGCATTTAAGCTGGGTGAAATGGCGCACCACGTCGCAGGACTCGTCGTCATACGCCCAGGGCACCCGATAGGATTTGCTGCCGTGCAGACGGCTGTGGCTGGAAAGCAGCCCGAACGCGCACCAGCGTTTATAGACGTGCGCCGGGGCGGTATTTTCGAACCCGCCGATATCGTGGCTCCAGAACCCGAACCCGGAGAGGCCAATGGACAGCCCGCCGCGCAGGCTTTCGGCCATCGACTCGTAGTTGGCGTAGCAGTCGCCGCCCCAGTGCACCGGGAACTGTTGCGCACCCACGGACGCTGAACGGGCAAACAGCACCGCCTCTTCTTCGCCCACCGTCTCTTTCAGCACGTTCCACACCAGCTCGTTGTAGATGTAGGCGTAGTGGTTGTGCATCTTCTGCGGATCGGAGCCGTCGAACCACTGCACGTCCGTCGGGATGCGCTCGCCGAAGTCGGTTTTAAAGCAGTCGACACCGATATCCACCAGGCCTTTCAGCTTGTCGGCGTACCATTTGCAGGCGTCCGGGTTGGTGAAGTCATAGATCGCCAGCCCTGGCTGCCATTTATCCCACTGCCACAGGGAGCCGTCCGGGCGTTTCAGGAGATAGCCCTTCTCTTTCAGCTCTTTAAAGACCGGCGATTTCTGCCCGATGTACGGGTTGATCCACACGCAGACCTTCAGCCCTTTCTCCTTCAGGCGACGGATCATCCCTTCCGGGTCCGGGAAGGTGACCGGATCCCACTCGAAGTCGCACCACTGGAAGGCCTTCATCCAGAAGCAGTCGAAGTGGAAGACGTGCAGGGGCAGGTCGCGCTCGGCCATGCCGTCGATAAAGCTGTTGACCGTGGCTTCGTCGTAGTTGGTAGTGAACGAGGTGGTGAGCCACAGGCCGAAAGACCACGCAGGCGGCAGCGCCGGTCGGCCGGTGAACTGCGTATAGCGATTCAGCACCTCTTTTGGCGTCGGACCATCGATGACGAAGTACTCCAGATACTCGCCCTCGACGCTGAACTGCACCTTCGACACTTTCTCGGAGCCGATTTCAAACGAGACGTTTTCCGGGTGGTTGACCAGCACGCCGTAGCCGCGGTTGGTGAGGTAGAACGGGATATTCTTGTACGACTGCTCGGTGCTGGTGCCGCCGTCGCGGTTCCAGGTCTCGACCGTCTGGCCGTTGCGCACCAGGGCGGTGAAGCGCTCGCCCAGGCCGTAGACGGTTTCGCCCACGCCCAGATCCAGCCGCTCAAACATGTAGTTGCGATCGGTGTTGCCGTCCTGCACGTAGCCGTTGTTTTTCAGCTGGCTGCCGGTGATGCGCTGCCCGTTCCTGAAGAAATCCAGCGACCAGAACTCGCCTTTGGTGACGCGCACGCTGACGTTACCGCTTTTCAGCTCCGCCAGTTCCGCGTTGTTTTCGATCTGCACGTTAACGTCTTTCAGGACGTTGAGGGGATAGTGTGGGCCGTTATTGAGCGCCCCCTGGAAGTGCTCGATACGCACCCCGACAATCCCCTCCTGCGGGGAAAACAGACGCACCGTAAACATCAGGCTGTCGAGCTGCCAGGCACGCTCGCGCACGTCACGCGGGGCGACGTACACCACCAGGTCATTGCCCTGCTGCTCCACATCGAATACCTGAACCGGATATGTCACGTTCAGCCCGGGTTGAATAAGCCAGTTTCCATCACTGATTTTCATGCTTTCGTCCTCTTAGTTCTGTAATTCTTTGCTGACCGGCAGGGTGTTAAATTCCTGCTCGTTACGTCGCGCGCCCTGCGCCAGGTCGTTAATGATTTTGACCAGGAATGGCGTCTTCAGGCTGTAGTAGCGTTTGGCGATCACCGCGCTCAGCAGGTAGCACGCGGCCGGTACAAGGGTAAACAGGGCGATGATGATGCTGATGGTGGCGCTGTTCTGGGTTTTGGCTGCGGCATCGTAGCCGCCGCCTGCCAGCATCCAGCCGATGAGCGCCCCGCCCAGGGCCAGACCCAGCTTGAGTACGAACAGCGTGCCCGCAAAGCTGATGCCGGTGAGGCGTTTGCCGTTGGTCCACTCGCCGTAATCGACGGTATCGGACATCATCACCCACTGGATCGGCGTCACCAGCTGGTGCAACACGCCAATCGCGAAGATAAAGCCGAACATGGTGATGCTGGCCTGCATCGGCACGAAGAACATCGCCACGCTCGCCACCGCCAGCAGGGCGTTGGTCCACCAGAAGACGCTGACTTTGCACTTCCAGTCGGTGAGCGGTTTCGCCAGCGCGGAGCCAATCAGGTTGCCGACGCAGTAGGTGGTGAGGAAGGCGACGAACAGCTCCGGCGAGCCCATGATCCAGGTGACGTAATACATCATCGCCCCGCCGCGCACGCAGACCGCCAGAATATTGAGGATGGTGAGCAGCCCGACGATGCGCCACTGGTCGTTCTTCCAGATATCGCGCAGATCTTCGCGCATGGAGGTGGTGCTCGGCGGCACCTGGATGCGCTCTTTGGTGGTGAAGAAGCAGAACGCCAGCATCAGGAACGCCACCACCGACAGCACCGCGATGCCGCCCTGGAAGCCGAACGCTTTATCCTCGCCGCCAATCATATTCACCAGCGGCATCATCAGCACCGTAGAGAGCATGCCGCCCGCCGTCGCCAGCACAAAGCGCCAGGACTGAAGGGAGATACGCTGCGTCGGGTCGTTGGTGATCACCCCGCCCAGCGCGCAGTAAGGGATGTTGACCACGGTATAGAGCAGAGTCAGCAGGGTGTAGGTAACGGCGGCGTAGATCATTTTGCCGTTCAGGCTGAGGTCCGGCGTGGTGTAGGCCAGCACGCAGACCAGGCCAAACGGGATGGCACCGAACAATATCCACGGGCGAAACTTACCCCAGCGGCTGCGGGTGCGGTCGGCGATCAGCCCCATACACGGGTCGGAGATGGCGTCCAGCGCGCGCGCCAGCAGGAACATGGTGCCGACGAACCCGGCGGGGATGCCGAAGATATCGGTGTAGAAAAACATCATGTAGAGCATGACGTTGTCGAAAATGATGTGACTTGCGGCGTCACCCATGCCGTAACCAATTTTCTCTTTGACGGATAAGACTTCGTTTTTCATTATTTTTCCTTCACGCGTAGGGGCGCTGAGACCGGTTACATTTCTTGTAAACCATCCCCTCCAAGGCAGGTATTGCGTTTTCTGGTTACGTTTTTACGATTCTTGTTTTTTGTGATCGCGGTAAAAGTGCTGACGGGGAAAATGTAACCTGAGGATTTTCCTAAGAATTAGCTTAAAAGAGGGGATACAGGTCAAAGGAGGGGTAAAAAATGTGTGCGAAAGGTTGGGGTAAATGATTGAAAGTAGATATAATGCGCCCCGCCTCCATGTAGCAATCGAGGCGCGGAAGATCGTCATCTCCGGTGAGGTGGCTGGACTTCAAATCCAGTTGGGGCCGCCAGCGGTCCTGGGCAGGTTCGACTCCTGTGATCTTCCGCCAATTCATATTACTATTCCCTTAAAATTTCTTTTTCAAGAAACCATTTCAAGGGGAAATGTGATGAAAGATAAAATATCTCTTAGCAAGGAATATAAACTCAATATTTGGATTGAAGAAAATAATATACCTTATGCAGGGAAATTAACTCTTACTCCTGAAAAAATATCCATCTACATTTGTGGAGAGGGTAGCGATTCCAGAGAGTTCCCAGATATTGGTCATTGTAGAAATTTAGAAAAACTCGTTTGTTATGAACGAGACCATACATTTACTCTTTTGAATTTGAAATTAATTACTGGTGGCTGGAGAACTATTCAATACTCCCCAACTTCTATTGCATTTCATGAAGTAGAGTTTGAAGCTGAATGCGTTTTTATAGGAGATTCTGGATGCGTTAATCAAGAAAAATATTTCTTATTTAATATAAAATCTGAATCTTTAAACAAATGGTTAGGCATTACAAATAAACCATCTGAAATTCAGAGTAAACTTGGCGTTTCTGGAAGTTTATTAAATGGAGATATTGACACCTCAGAATTTAGAACCTCTGTAAAAAATTTTGGTGTGTTTAGCTGTGATTATGATATCAATATTTTCTATGATATAACTAAATTTCAGTCTGGAACATATTATCCTCCATCGTTCACCTGGAGGCTAGAGAAACCTCAAGATGAAAAAGGCCTTTTGGTTGAGCTTAAAAAAACCTATCAGATATTTTCCTTTCTGGTTGGGGGGGATCTAGACATTTCAGAGATAAACCTAATAAAAAGGAATACCAGAAAAAGTATTGTTTTCTATTACCCGACAAAGAATAAAAATTCCGAGAAAATTACCATTTTATTTCCTTTAGGCAGAAATATTCAACAGGGTTACTCTTATCTTCCTGAACTCCCTCTTAATTTGTTTGAAAGCTTTTATAATCATGAGAAATATTCTTTCATAGAAAAATATAATCACTATGTACGTTTGCAGAATGCTGAAGAAAGATTTTTGGGATTTTTTAGATTATTGGAGTCAATGTGTTATGTTGAAAAGGAATTTCTTAATGGCAAATTATTGCAAGACACAATTTCTAAATACAAAGCAGAGATACATAATATTTTTAATGACAAGAAAAATGTTAATAGCTTCATAAAAAGAATAATCCATAGTAACAAGACAAAATATAACACAGAGAAATGTTTAAGGGGTTTTCTCTGTAGAATCCCTACTGAAATAAAATCTAACTGGTCTATTTTAGAAAGTGAATTATCTAATATATGTAAATTAAGAAATGATATAACACATGCCAATGAATTAATAGTAGAATTGGGCAAACTTAGAAAATATGAAAAATTTATAGAAGTTTTATTTTTACTTGCTTTTTTTGAAAGTGTAGATGTCCCATTTGATACTACAGCTCAATTTATTAAGAAGTTAAATGGCTATCATTTTATCACGCATTGAATATTTTACCCTTTAGGCTGAATACTCCGTTTACGTAATTCAGCCCTCGCCAGCTCCTTCAACCAGCTGGCGAGACTCACTCCTTCCTCCGCCGCCACAGCATCCAACTGCGCCTTCAGTGCCGGATCAATACGCATTTTAAACTGCGGGGACTGCCCGCCGCCTTTTGGTTTTTTTTCGCGCGCTATGATTGACATGAGGCCACCTATCCATCTAATCTGAACCATATAGGAGGCCACCTAAACCTCCTGTTTTATCAACGCCCCAATGTGCAGGAACACACGGGAGCATCTAACCTCACCAACTATCAAGGAGTTGATTATGGCTGATTCGCATTCTACCCCAGACACTACCGCAACCGGAACTGAGCGTACATTAATTGTGGGATATCGCCCGCAAGGTCTTGATCGCAGTACGCCAAACCTGAGACTTTCCGGCAAATGGCTGCGTGCGGCGGGGTTTGATACTGGCGATAAAGTGACGGTCAAAGTCATGGATGGCTGCATCGTGGTGATGGCGCACAATCCATATGAAAAGATGCTGCTGAGCGAATTAAAACAGGCGCAACAAAAGCTGAAAGGCATTGAAGGCGCCCTGGCTCTGGCTTAATAACCCGATAACGAACCCACAGCAACGAAGAAATTATTTTAAATCAGATAACTAATAGCAGCTCCCTGGTCCGGCTGAAAATCGCCGAAGCGTTTCCTGTAGGCCGGGGCGAGGCGCATGGATGCGCCGAGAGGGCGTGACCTACAGGGATGTAGGATCACGCCTGACCCGAAAGCCGGAAGGAATAAGCTGAGGGGACCGCGAAGCGGCGATTTTCTTTGCCGGGAGCCGGGATTGTTAAGGGGGCGCGATAGCCCCCTTAACACGTTCACGGGTGACGCGATTGACAGAGAAGCACAGAACATGAAGTGAACGGAACCACCATCTGAGTCGCATATTCCCCCTCACCCCAACCCTCTCCCCAAAGAGGAGAGGGAGCCGACCATGCCAATCCTTTTTTGTGGCGAGCTCTCAGCCCCCACCCCGAGCAAAAATGCATGGAATTAAATAAAGACATTGAAGGGGCACTTACTCTGGCATCACGACCAGGTAACAACCCCACAGCAATAAAGAAACCCATGAAATCGACTAACTAAGCGCGACTCCCTGGTCCGGCTGAAAATCGCCGAAGCGTTTCCTGTAGGCTGGGGCGAGGCGCATAGATGCGTCGAGAGGGCGTGACCTACATTCACGAGTGACGCGGTCTACAAAGGAGTGCAGAACGTAAGGTGAACGGAACCACCACCTGAGTTGCATATTCCCCCTCACCCCAACCCTCTCCCCAAAGAGGAGAGGGAGCCGACCGTGCCAATACTCTGGCATTACCCCAGTTATTCCTGATTAAATAATCGATATTTCCGAAGCCTCCCCTGAAAAAATATTTTACCTCGTTAATAATGAATCAACCCATCGGCTTTTCCTGTGTATTCCCTGCGTTATATTTCCGATATTAATAATTCGTACTGCATGCTTCGCAAATAAATTTAACTCAGCGCACAAAAAGCGACACAAATTCATTACCTGCGGAAAAAGTGTGACGCAGATTATCCATTGCTGTCTGACAACCAGGATAAGATGTCATACAGGACATGTTAAATCGTCATCAGATATAAACCATACTTATATTATTTCAGCATGGAGCACGTCATGAAATCACATTTATTCACCCGAACAATTCTGGGCGCATCACTGTTTGCATTGCTGGCAACCGGGGCATATGCAGCAGAAAAAGTCACGTTAAAACTGGCACATAACCTCGAACGCAGTCACGTTGTTCATCAGGCTTTCGAACAGATGGCAAAAGAGGTCAAACAACTTTCCAATGGCAACATGACCCTACGTATTTATCCGAGCAGCCAGATGGGTAGCGCCCGTGAAACCATGGAATTACTGCAAAACGGCGCGCTGGATATGACCAAAGGCTCCGCCAGCGATCTGGAGTCATTTGATAATACGTATGCCATTTATAATTTACCCTACCTGTTTAAGGATCAAGCGCACTTTAATAAGGTTGTCTTTGGCAGCGTCGGTAAAGAAATTATGGATGCCAGCAAAGATAAAGGCTTCTTTGCGCTTTCCGCTTATGTTGCCGGTACCCGCAGCTTTTATGCTAAAAAACCCATTACCACGCCAGCGGATTTAAAAGGGCTGAAAATTCGGGTTCAGGCAAGCCCGACGACCCTGAAAATGGTTGAGCTGATGGGCGGTTCCCCTACGCCAATCTCGTTCGGCGAAGTCTATACCGCCATGCAGCAGGGCGTGGTGGATGGCGCTGAAAATAACGTCCCGTCCTGGGTGCAGACCCGGCATATTGAAATCGCTAACGTCTTTTCTGAAGACGAGCATGCTTCCATTCCGGACTTCCTGGTCATCTCCACCAAAACCTGGAACAAGCTGACGCCGGAACAGCAGCAGATCCTCACCAAAGCCGCGAAGGACTCCGAGGCCTGGCAGCAGAAAGCCTGGGATAAGGTCGAAGCAGAAACCCGGGCGCAGGCCACAGCAATGGGCGGTAAGTTTGTTACCGTCGATAAAGCGCCGTTCCGCGCAGCCGTAGAGCCGCTGTACGACGATTTCAAAAAAGATCCTAAGCAGGCCGCCCTGCTCGCAAAATTCGAACAAGCTGCTGAATAACACGCCTCCGGGCCTGCCTGCAGGCCCGCTTCTCCAGGGAATAACCTATGATAATTAACCGCATAAAAACGCTGGTTGATCGCACCATTGCGGCCTTTTCCGTCGCCGTGATGATCGCGCTGGTGGTCTGCGTGGTGTGGCAGGTGTTCAGCCGCTATGTGCTGAACCAGCCCAGCACGATGACCGATGAACTGGCCCGTTACCTGATGATTTGGGTAGGACTCCTGGGCGCGGCGTACACTGTCGGGGCACAGCGGCATCTCTCCATCGATCTGTTCGCCATGATGCTGAAAGGCCCAAAGCAGCTCATCCTGAATATCGTTATTAACGTGCTGATTTTCCTCTTCTCAGGGCTGGTGATCGTTACCGGCGGCCTGAAGCTGATTGATAAAACGCTGGCGACTTCCCAGGTCTCCGCCGCCATGCAAATCCCGATGGGGTACGTCTATCTGATCCTGCCCCTGTGCGGCGCGGTAATGATGTTCTACGCCCTGTACTTTATTGCTACCGGCATTCACAGCCTGTCCCGGCCGCAGGAAGGAACTCACTGATGGATGGAATGATCGCATTAACCCTGTTCGGCACTTTCTTTGTGCTGGTGTTTATTGGCTTGCCTATTTCGTTTTCAATCGGCATTGCCACCTTCGCCTCGATGCTGTTGATGTTCCCGTGGGATATCGCGGTGATCACCGTCTCCCAGCGTCTGGCAAACGGGCTGGATAACTTCGCCCTGCTGGCGATCCCGTTCTTTATTTTTGCCGGAACGCTGATGAACAGCGGCGGGATCGCGATACGGCTGATCAACCTGGCGCAGGTGATGGTCGGCCGCGTGCCGGGCTCGCTGGGCCACGTAAACGTGCTGGCGAATATGATGTTCGGCTCAATCTCAGGGTCGGCGGTTGCTGCCGCAGCGGCAGTGGGCGGGACGCTGAATCCTATCCAGACAAAGCAGGGTTACGATCCGGCATTCTCAACGGCGGTGAACGTCTCCTCCTGTATTACCGGGCTGCTGATCCCACCGTCAAACGTGCTCATCGTCTTCTCCCTGACGGCGGGTGGCGTGTCGGTAGCATCGCTGTTTATGGCGGGTTATCTGCCAGGCATCCTGATGGGGCTGGCCATTATGGTGGTGTGTGCCATCATCGCCAAACGCCGCAACTATCCGCTCTCTGAACGCCCGACCTGCGCCCAGGCGGCGAAAGCGCTTCTGGACGCCCTGCCAAGCCTGCTGCTGGTGGTTATCGTGATGGGCGGTATTCTGGGCGGCGTGTTTACCGCCACGGAAGCCTCAGCGATTGCGGTGGTGTATACCTTTATCCTGTCGGTGTTGATCTACCGTGAGGTGAAGTGGCATCAGCTGCCGAAGCTGATTCTGGAATCAGTGGTCACGACGTCTATCGTATTGTTGCTGATTGGTTTCTCGGTAGGCATGTCATGGGCAATGACCAACGCCGATATCCCGTACATGATAAGCGACACGCTGATGGGGATTTCGGATAACCCGCTGGTGATCCTGTTGCTGATTAACATCGTGCTGTTAATTGTCGGCATCTTCATGGATATGACGCCTGCGGTACTGATCTTCACGCCGATTTTCCTGCCTATCGCCCAGGAGCTGGGGATGGACCCGGTGCACTTCGGCATCATGATGGTGGCGAACCTGTGCATCGGCCTGCTGACGCCGCCGGTGGGTAGCGCCCTGTTCGTCGGCTGTTCGATCTCAGGAGTGAAAATTCAGCACCTGATCAAGCCGCTGCTGCCGTTCTATGCCGCTCTGCTGATTGCGCTGATGCTCATCACCTATATCCCGCAGATTTCCCTGTTTATTCCACAGGCGCTGGGGCTGATGTAATCCGCAATCAGCCATTTTGTAAGCCGGGTAAGGCGACATCGCCACCCGGCGTTGTGCGGGAATTAGCCCTCGTACCGCATATGCAATAACGGGAACGGATTGCCCTGCCCGTCCAGCTCCGACCGCCCGGTCTGCACAAACCCCATATGCTGATAAAACCCGACGCCCTGCGGGTTTTGCTCGTTAACATCCACTTCGTTGGCACCGAGATGCTCAATGGCGTAAGTGAGCAGGTATTTACCCACGCCTTTTCCCCGGCTTGCATCGTCGACAAAGAGCATCTCAATGCGGTTCTCATCCACGCCTAAAAAGCCGTGAATCACACCGGTTTCGTCCCGGGCAATGACAACCTTTAAGTTCGGCAGATAAGCATTGAGCAGCAACGGACGCAGGGCCGCGATATCGCTCTCCTGCAAAAAGTGGTGGGTAGCGCGAACGGAGGACTCCCAGATCGCGACGAGACGTTCAAATTGCGAGGGTACTGCGGATTCGATTTTCATGATGCGATCATGATTGAGCAATGGATTTCAATCAAGCGGTGAATATTGCGTATATATTTTACCTCGCCCTAAACCCGTACCTCCATCAGCGCATACATCCCGTCTTTCGGCACAATGACCGTCACGTTTTTCCCGGAATGCCCACCGCCAGATGGATGTCCTGAAGCTGTAGCCGGGTGCGCCGCAGAACATATTGCAGGAAGGTCACCGCTGGACTGCTTTTCAAGTATGGGCGGCATCAGCGGGTCCGCTTTTACCGCCCCGGAAAGCACGATCTTTACTGCTTCACCCACACCAGCTGATCGACCCGGAAGCCCAGGCTGCGCGCGGTGTTCAGATAATCCTGTTTCACCGCGTCCGGAATGGTTGGCGTGCGTGACAGGATCCACAGGTAGTCACGGTTCGGGCCGCTGACCAGCGCGTACTTATAGTCGTCGTCCAGCTTGATCACGTTATACCCGCCGTAGAACGGGCCGAAGAACGAGACCTTCAGCGCAGCGGTTGTTGGCGCGCCAGTGTAATAGGCTTTGCCCTCGCTCTCATTCCACTTGCGCTTCACCGGATCGTATCCCCGGTTGAGCACGCTGATCCCGCCGTCGCTGCGCTTGCCGTAGGTGGCAGTTACCTGCTCCAGGCCACGTTCGAAGCGGTTTTCCAGCCGGGCAACCTCGTACCATTTGCCGAGATAGCGGCTGGCGTCAAAGTTGGTTATCGGCTGCACGCCTTTTGGCGGCGTCGGGGATTTACAGGCAACCAGGGTCAACGCAATGGCGACACCGGTCACAACAGGCCATAGTTTCATGAGAACTCCTTTCATTTGCGCGTCTGGAAGTAAAGTGTAGTGCACCGGTCTGGTGCTTCATCCCGCAGGCAAATATTCGTAGTATATTGAGATTATTCCTTTCCTTCGGATGCAGACATGGCCTACTCCATCGGCGAATTCGCCAGACTCAGCGGCATCACCGCCACCACTCTTCGCGCGTGGCAGCGCCGCTACGGTTTACTCAAGCCGCAGCGCACCGAGGGCGGCCATCGCCAGTACAGCGAAGAGGACGTCCAGCAGGCGCTGAAGATCCTCGACTGGGTGAAAAAAGGCGTCCCCATTGGTCAGGTGAAGCCGCTGCTGGAGCGCCCTTCCCCGAACCGCACTAATAACTGGCTGACGCTGCAAATGAACATGCTGCAACGTCTGCAGGAGGGCAGAATCGAATCCGTGCGCCAGATGATTTACGACGCCGGTCGCGAATATCCGCGGCCGGAACTGGTCGCGAAGGTGTTACGCCCCCTGCGCAGCCAGGTCTCGGCCAACGTTGCCGCCGCCATGACCCTGCGGGAGGCCCTCGACGGCATCATCGTCGCCTACACCTCGTTTTGTCTTGAGGGCGACAAGAAAGCGCCGGGGGATAACCTTCTGCTCACCGGCTGGCACCTGAACGATCCGTGCGAAATCTGGCTCGAAGCCCTGGCGCGCACCGGTCAGGGCCATCGGATCAACGTTCTGCCCATTCCCCCTGCCGCGCTGGCCCCGGAAATCTTCCCGGACCGCCGGTGGCTGCTGGTCACCAGCGGTAAACTCAACGCCGCGCGCAAAAAGCAGGTGGAGCAGTGGCAGCAGCAGGTTTCCCTTGAGGTGATTATCCTCTGACGATTTTCTTCTGGGGGAATCTTCACGAAAAGTTGAATATTTTCCCGCGCGGCAGATGCTAACGTTTTCCTGTGACTTACCACTCCACAGGAAAACCCAATGAAAAAAACTGCCCCTCTGCTGATCCTGGCCTCTCTGGCCTTTGCCCCTGTCGCCTTTAGTGCCCCTGTCGGCACGCTGAGCGTGCATATTCTTGACCAGCAAACCGGCACGCCGCCGCCGGGCGTCAGCGTCACCCTGGAAAAACAGCAGCAGGACAAATGGACCCCGGTCGCCAGCGGTAAAACCGACCAGGACGGCCGCATCAAGTCGCTCTATCCAGAGGATCAGGATATGCAGCCTGGCGTCTATAAAGTGACCTTTAAAACCGCTGAATACTTCCAGGCGAATAAGCTGAAATCGTTCTTCCCGGAGATCCCGGTGCTGTTTACCGTGACCCGCACCAACGAAAAGCTGCATATTCCTCTGCTGCTGAGCCAGTACGGTTATTCAACCTACAAGGGAAGTTAAAAACGTTTGATATATAACGATATTAAAAAATATCTCCGTTAATACTTGGACAAATTTATCATGTTGTGTAACTTTTAGGGATAGGCTCTGGAGGAACACACCATGACAACGAAACCTGTACTGGGTATTAGCGGATGTTTGACCGGTTCCGCCGTTCGCTTCGACGGCGGGCATAAGCGTATGGGCTTTGTCATGGACGAGCTGGCCCAGTGGGTCAACTTCAGGCCCGTCTGTCCGGAGATGGCTATCGGCCTGCCTACGCCGCGTCCGGCGCTACGCCTGATAATGACCGACAGCGGTGAGACGCAGATGCGGTTCAGCAAAGCGCCTCACGAAGATATGACGCAGAAGATGGCCGATTTTGTGGCGGCTTACCTGCCAAAAGTCGGCGTTCTGGCTGGCTTTATCGTTTGTGCCAAATCCCCGAGCTGCGGCATGGAGCGCGTGCGGCTGTATGATGAAAACGGCAATCGGGGCCGCAAGGAGGGTGTCGGGCTGTTCACCGCCGCCCTGCTTGAAGCCTGGCCGTGGCTACCGGTGGAGGAAGATGGACGCCTGCACGATCCGGTACTGCGGGAGAATTTTGTGGAGCGCGTCTTCGCCCTGCACGAACTGAACTCCCTGCGCGCCCGGGGCCTGACGCGTCGCGCGCTGCTGGACTTCCACAGCCGGTACAAACTCCAGCTGCTGGCCCATAATCAGGCGGGCTACCGGGAAATTGGTCCGTTCGTCGCCTCCCTGCATGAGTGGGAGGATCTGGATGAATTCTTCGAGGCGTACCGCGAAAAGCTGATGGCGATCCTGAAGCAACCCGCTTCGCGGAAAACTCACACCAACGTGCTGATGCATATTCAGGGCTATTTCCGTAACCAGCTGAACAGCCGCCAGCGCGGCGAGCTCCGCGATGTGATCCTGCACTATCGCGACGGGCTACTGCCCATTCTCGCCCCGCTTACGCTGTTGAAGCACTATCTGGCGGAATACCCCGACCGCTATCTGATGACGCAAAACTACTTTGATCCCTATCCTGATGATTTGGGTCTGCGTCTGGCCGTGACATGAAGATAAAAATGCGAAGGCCCCGTTGACCCACAGAGGCCCGAACAATACCCCTTTTAGACGACACCCTCACTGTCGTCTTTTTTTTGCAGCTGGCTTAAAATACTGTAACTTTATACAGCTTTTCAACCGCAAAGGGGTACGCTGATGATCAACACCCTGCACATTCAGAACTACCGCTCGATTCGCGACATGTCGCTGGATCTGGAGCAACTCAACATTGTTTTCGGCCCAAACGGCACTGGCAAATCCAATATCTATAAAGCTATCCACCTGATGCACAGCGCGGCGCAGGGGCAGTTTTCCCAGGCGCTGGCGAATGAAGGCGGCATTCTGAAGGTGTTCTGGGCGGGCAAAACCCGCAGCGACCAGCTCAGGCGCATGAATCTGGCGGTGGAAACAGAGACATATGAGTATGAACTGCAGGTGGGCTTTGTTGAGAAACTGCCCTACCCCTCGCAGTTTCAGCTCGATCCGGTGATCAAAGAGGAGTCCATCTGGCTGAGCGGCCACCAGCGCCGCCCTTCCGCACGTCTGATGCAGCGCAAAAACCAGACGGTGTTTCTGAATAACGTTCACCACGAGAAAGTGACCCACAGCGGCACCCTGTATGAGAACGAATCGGTGTTCGGGCAGCTTGGCGAGCCACACCTCTACCCGGAGGTGTCGCAGATGCGCGAGTCCCTGCGTAACTGGCGCTTTTATCATGAGTTTTCCGTCGCGTCCGGTTCCGCCATGCGCGCCCCGCAGGTGGGGTTCCGCTCCCCGGTGCTGGCCAGCGACGGCGCCAACCTGGCGGCCGCTTTTCAGACCATCGTTGAGATTGGCGACGAACTGCTGCTGATGCGTATCCTCGACCAGGCGTTCCCGGGATGCGTGTTTTACAGCGATAACACGGGGGGGCGTTTCCGAATGATGATGCAGCGCGAAGGCTTAAGCCGCCCCCTGGAGCCCGCGGAGTTTTCCGACGGCACGCTGCGTTTCCTGTGCCTGGCGGTGGCGCTGCTCAGCCCGCGTCCACCCGCCTTTATCGCCCTCAACGAACCGGAAAACAGCCTGCACCCGCAGATGCTGCCTGCCCTGGCGAGCCTGATTGCCGAGGCCAG
Organism: Leclercia adecarboxylata; assembly: GCF_023639785.1. Classification (NCBI taxonomy): domain Bacteria; kingdom Pseudomonadati; phylum Pseudomonadota; class Gammaproteobacteria; order Enterobacterales; family Enterobacteriaceae; genus Leclercia; species Leclercia adecarboxylata. The sequence goes on along the minus strand of NZ_CP098325.1, from coordinate 63,026 downwards.
CCGCTATTCGCAGATCTGGCTTACCAGCCACTCGCCGGAGCTGGCGAACCTGATCGAGAAGCAGCGATCGTTTTCGCTGTATCAGCTGTCGATGGCGGAGGGAGAGACGAAGATGGCGCGGCTGGGGTAAATGCCGGCAGGCGCTACGCTTGCCCGGCCTGGGTCTGAGTGCGAAAGGTTTTACGCCACTCCGCCGGGCTGACGCCAAAGCGGGCCTTAAACTGCTGGCGCCAGGTCACGGCTGAGAGATACCCCACCTGCTCTGCCACTGCCTCTATCGGCAGATTGCTGCTTTCCAGCAGCAGCTGGCTACGCCGCAGGCGTTCGGCGGTGATCCACTCGCTGACGCTCATTCCGGTGGCTTTCATAAAATGGCGGGTCAACGTGCGGCGGCTCATCGCCACGCTGTCTGCCAGAGCATCCAGGCTCAGCGGCTGGCTGATATTACGCTGGAGATAGTCGATCAGGTTGTTAATCCGTACATCGCGGGTGGTTTCCGGCACCGGCTGGGCAATAAACTGCGCCTGTCCGCCCTCGCGGTGGGGCGGCACTATCATCCGCCGGGCAATCTGGTTTGCCACCGCGCCGCCGAAGCGCTGGCGGATAATATACAGGCAGCAGTCCAGCGCGGCGGCGGTGCCGGCAGAGGTAATGATGCGGTCGTCATCGACGTAAAGGGCGTTGATATCGAGCTGTACGTCCGGGAAAAGCGTCTGAAACTGGCGCTCGAACTCCCAGTGTGTAGCCGCCCGTTTGCCGTCGAGAATGCCTGCGTATCCGAGAACAAACGACCCCAGACAGAGCCCGACAATCTCCGCCCCGTTGTCCCTTGCCTGCACCAGCCTGTCGAGCAGCGTCTGCGGTGGGCGATTCAGCACGTGTTGCCAGTAGGGCACCACCACAATATCGCCCCGCCCGATAGCGGAATAGTCCTGCGTTGCGTTGAGCGCAAAGCCGTCTGGCGAGGTCAGTAACCCCGGTTTTTCGGCGCAGATCGTGACGTTAAAGCGCTTTTGACTCGAAACCGAATCGCCAAACAGAATGCAGGGAACGGAGTAGTGGAACGGGCTAAACCCGTCCACGGCGACAATCGCGACGTTAGTAAGTGGCATTGTTCTCTCCTTTCCCCTGATTGCTTCAGAATATAACGGATTCTCCGTCCTCAGGAATGCTCAGCACCTCGCTGACCTGATTATCCTCTGCATATTGACGCAACGCGCTGCGGGTCAGCAGACAGTGGTTGATGGCCTCCATATGAACCGCCACAATTTTCGCCTGCGGTAGCAGGAAATGGATATTCAGCACATCCTCCTGGCCCATGATGATCGGCCCAAAACCGACTACATGGGCGTAACCGGCATTGATCACCACCACATCCGGCTGATGTTTTTGCAGATCGGCCGCGACCGACTCGCGCCAGAGGGTATCCCCGACAATGCAGAGCGTCTTTTCATCAGGATGACGAAACACCACCCCGCAGGCTTCGCCCAGCCGCTCCGCCAGCTCCGGCACCGCATAGGCACGATCGGTACCGTGCTGGCCGCCATCGGTTTTAGTGAGCTGGATGTCGCCAAACCGGCTGTTGTCCGTCAGCACGGTGAGGTGCGTAAAGCCCTGGCTGCGCAGTAGCTGCGCGTCATTGTCGTTCTGCACGAAGATCGGCTTGTCTTTGGCGATCTGTTCAATCGCATACCGATCCCAGTGATCGTCATGAGTGTGGGTCACGATAACCGCATCGACATCCAGCAGGCTTTCAACCGCACAGGGCAGCTCTACCATCGGGTTGCGGATTTCCTCCCGCGCGGTGCCCGGGAAACCGGGGTATGCGTCTTTGGGTGCCAGCATCGGGTCGATCAGAAAGCGTTTTCCGGCGTAGGTAATGAGCTGTGTTGCGTTACGAATGTGGGTGATGTTCATGAGCTGTTCTCCGGTCTGTGTTGCAAAAAGTTTAGCCGGAGGAGGAGCGGCAGAATGTGGTCAAAAGGGCATTCAGCGATGGGATTGGGCCAACTTACTTTCTGGATGCGGCGATCGGCTCGCCGCAGCATAATGACTTTATTCCCAGCCCGGCACAGCACCGCCGTTGAAGATGGTCTCTGCCGCCTTCGCCACTTCAGGTGACTGATACGACTGGATAAACTCCTTCACGTTTTCCGCATCTTTATTGTCTTCCCGCGTAACCACGATGTTCACGTACGGCGAGTTTTTATCTTCGATAAAGACGCTGTCGTGCACTGGGGATAGCCCGGTTTGCTGGAGATAGGTGGTGCTGATAATCGCTACATCCACTTGCGGATCGTCCAGCACGCGCGGCAGCTGCGCCCCTTCCAGCTCCATAATGTTGAGGTTTTTTGGGTTTGCGGTGATATCCAGCGCCGTCGGCAGCAGACCCACGTCAGGCTTCAGGGTAATCAGCTTTTCGTTTTGCAGCAGCAACAGCGCGCGGCCCAGGTTGGTCGGGTCGTTCGGAATGGCGATGGTTGCGCCATCTTTAAGTTCAGACACCGATTTTATCTTGCGGGAATAGCCCGCCATCGGAAAGACAAAGGTGTTACCCACGGCCACCAGCTTGTAGCCGTGCGCTTTGTTGTCTTCCGCCAGGAACGGGCGATGCTGGAACACGTTGGCATCCAGCTCGCCGTGGTTGGTGGCGTCGTTTGGCAGCAGCGAGCCGCTAAAACCCACCAGCTCGACGTCGAGGCCGAACTTCTCTTTCGCCACTTTTTTGGCGACTTCCGCCACGTCCTGTTCAGCGCCGTTAATCACGCCCACTTTAATGTGTTTAGCATCGCTGCCGCCTTGGTCACAGCCCGCCAGCAGCAGGCCAGCGAGTAGAAGCGCACCCAATCGAAGTTTCACCGGTCAGTCCTTTTGATAAATGTTTTATCGACTATATCGGCAACCCAGCGGCAGGTTAAAAAACGAAAAGGAATCAATAAGAAGGATAAGTTATATGCAGGTTTTTCCGGGTGACTATGTGCCGGAGTGTTCCAGGCCCGGTAAGCGTAGCGCCACCGGGCGAGAGGCTCAGGCTGCGGTAGTCCAGTCTTCGACTTTCAGTTCCTGCACCATCCCAAAGGCCCGATCGTTAGTCACAATCGTCGTTCCCCTGCTGAGCGCATGCGCTGCGATCAACTGATCGAGATCACCCATGACTTTCCCGCGCTTTTCCATATCGGCACGTAGCTTGCCGTATATTGCCGCGGCGTCACTGTCCCAGTCGCAGATGGTGATGGTTTTCAGAAAGGCCGATATGGTTTCATGCAATGCATGACTTTGCTTTTTGGCGACGCCATAAAGCAGTTCAGCCTCCGTTACGCTTGAAATACACATATCTTCTGGCGCTATTTGAGAATAGTGATTAACCACGCTGGGGTGTTGCCTTACGAGGTGGCTGACTATGTTAGTATCTAGCATATGCAGCATCGTTTATAACCCTTCAAAGGGATCTCTTGTTGTATAGCTCTGATTGCGCTCTTCCTTGCTCAGGAACGAATCAGGAAAATGAGTCTGCCTCAATAAACGCAAAAAATGCTCTCTGTGGCGTTCTTTCTCTGACATTGCCCTCAGAACAACATTCCCCTCTTCATCCCGCCGGATGTACACACTGTCCGTATCAAACGCGAATTCATCAGGCAGGATAACCGCCTGATTTCGTCCCTTTTTGATCACTTTTGCCTTACGTTCCATCGCAACCTCTGCTGGTTTATTGACCAGGCCAAAGCATGCGCTAACGCCTGTGAGGAAGACAAGCCAAAGCGTTCAAATTCGGAAAGCGACTCGCAACAAATAGCCGAATCGCTAACTTTTTACTTCCCGCTTGCGCAGCGGCGCCTCGCGCAAAAACCACGACAGCACAAAGGCCAGTACCATAATCCCCGCGGCCATCAGAAACACCGCATGAATGGCGGAGCCAAAGGCATCCAGATAGTCCAGGCGCAGGGCATCCGGCAGGTGATGGATGGCCGTCGGGTTCATCTCCCGCGGCAACTCGGTGCCCTCGGGAATGCGCGCCATCAGGCCCGACTGCAGGACATGGGTAAAGACCGCGCCAAACAGCGCCACACCAATCGCCCCGCCGATGGAGCGGAACAGGGTCACGCCCGAAGTCGCCACCCCATACTGGCTGGATGAGACGCTGTTCTGCACCGCCAGGACCAGCACCTGCATCACCAGGCCCAGCCCCGCGCCCAGCACGCCGGTAAAGAGGTACAGCTGCCAGACTGGCGACGCAATAGTGATCCGCGTAAGCAGAGCCATGCCCACAACACCCAGCAGGGTGCCGAGGATCGGGAACAGGCGGTATTTCCCGGTGCGGCTGATAATGCGGCCGCTGATTATCGAGGTCAGCAGCAGCCCGCCCATCAGCGGGATAAGCTGTAAACCGGCCTCGGTCGGGGTGGCTTCCTTGACAATCTGCAGATAGAGCGGCAGGAAGGTCACCGAGCCAAACAGCGACATGCCGATGATAAAGCCAATCAGGCTGCAGAGCAGGAAGCTGCGATCCCGGAAAAGCGACAGCGGAATAATCGGCTCCCAGGCCAGACGCTCCTCATAGATAAACCCGGCAATACCCGTCAGGCCAAAGGCCAGAATGCACCACAGCTGCGGATCACTCCACTCGCGTACCGTGCCCCCTTCGCTGGTAAACAGGATGATGCACAGCAGCGCCATGCTGAGGTAAATCGCCCCCAGATAGTCGATCTCGTGCTTGTTACGCTTCGCACTGCCGTGGAATACCGCCCCAATCACCAGCAGGGCAAACAGCCCCAGCGGCAGATTGATGTAGAAAATCCAGCGCCAGGAGGCGTGCTGCACCAGAAAGCCGCCCACCAGCGGGCCGATGACCGTCGCGAGGCCAAAAACCCCGCCAAACAGGCCCTGGTAGCGGCCACGCTCGGCAGGTGGAATGACGTCGGCCACCGCCGCCATGCTGATCACCATCAGCCCGCCGCCACCCAGCCCCTGCAGGGCGCGCATCAGCACCAGCTGGGTCATGTTCTGCGCCAGCCCGCACAGGGCGGAGCCGACCAGAAACAGGACAATCGCGATCTGCAGGACGATTTTGCGGCCAAAGAGATCGCCAAACTTGCCGTACAAGGGGACCACAATGGTGGAACTCAGAATATAGGCCGTAACGACCCAGGAGAGCTTATCCAGCCCGCCCAGCTCACCCACAATTGTGGGCAGCGCCGTGGAGACGATAGTCTGATCGAGGGCCGAGAGCAGCATCACCAGCAGGAGCGCGCTGAACAGCAGCCGCACGGAAGGCGCGTTTTTGGTTTGCGTTGTCGAATCGGACACCATGAAACACCGCTTGAAATTAATTAATTGGATAATTAATATTTAATGAAGTTATGAATCAGGTCAAGGGATCCCCCGCGCATGTCAGCACATAAAGATAATTCCGACGTCACGCCACAGGCCCGCCGCCCCGGTCGCCCGCGCGGGAGCAAACCCAATGCCACCAGCCGGGAACAGCTGCTGGATATCGCCCTGGATCTCTTTGCCCGTCAGGGGATTGCCCGCACCTCGCTCAACGCCATCGCCAGAGAGGCAGGCGTAACGCCGGCGATGCTGCACTACTACTTCAACTCCCGGGAGCAGCTGCTCGACGCGATGATCGAGGAGCGCTTTTTGCCGCTTCGCAGCGCCATCGCCACCCTTTTCAGCGCCCACCCGGACGATCCGGTGACTGCCCTGACGTTAATGGTTGAGAAGCTGGCCGAACTGGCCGTTGAACATCACTGGTTCGCACCGCTGTGGATGCAGGAGGTGATTGGTGAAATGCCGGTGCTGCGTGCGCATCTGCAGGCCCGGTTTGGCGACGAAAAATATCAGGCGACGCTGAATACCGTCGCCCGCTGGCAGCAGGAGGGCAAACTGAACCCCAGCCTGGCGCCAGAACTGCTGTTCACCACCCTGTTAAGCCTGGTGCTGGTGCCCTTTTCCCGGATGCGGAATGACGAGAGGTTACGCGCTCTTTCGCCTGAGCAGATCGTCCGTCATGCGCTGGCGGTGATCGGTGGCGGGATTGGCGCTTAAAGCGCCTTCGACAGGTAGTGGCGCTGTATTCCCTCATACGGAAAATCTTCCAGCGTCATGGTTACCTGATAGCCCTGCTTTTCATAAAACGGACGCGCCTGGAAACTGAAGGTATCCACCAGCGCATGCCGGCACCCTTGTTTCCGCGCTTCGTCTTCGGCGGCCTGCATCAGCTGGCCCCCGAGCCCGTTTCCGCGAATTTCATCGCTGACCCACAGATATTTGATGTTCAGCCACTCGCCCTGGCGGTTGCCGATCAGCCCCCCGCGCATTTTTCCACTCTCATCACGGGCATAGACGGCGATATCGCTCGCCACGCGGGAGAAACTAATAAACTGGCTGTTATAGATCCGCAGTCCCTGCAGTAACTCTTCCTGTTCATGTTCAGTAATGGTGTCGGTAATACTCAGTTGCATATCATTCCCCCGTTACGTTGCACATCGACTATCGCACACTGAGCCCAGGATACAATCGCTAAATTCTGGCGTTGTGCTGGCAAAAAAAGGTAAGTGCAAACAACGAAAAACCGCCTGTGCGAACGGCATCACCCTTTATTAGCTGGCCGCCACCCGTCGTCACAAATTTTTCTTCCCGCCTTGCCTGTACCCCAAATTCTGCGGCTACGCTTAGTCGTACCCCTGCGAAACTATTGGCAAAATTAATACTTTCGGCTTGGGTCGCAAAGGCGGATGTAACGATATATTTCATAAACGTGTGTGTTTTTTCCGGAGGTTTCCATGAAGTCAGCGCACCTGTTTTGCCTTATCGTCTGCCTGCTTTTTGCCGCCTTCGTTCATGCTCAGGAAATGAACGATCCGGTAAAATTAGAACAGATGAAACAGGCGGTTTTAAAGGATGTGAAGAAAGCCTGTGCCCCGCAACGCAAGCAAACCGATAAAGAGTGGCAGGCGATGATTATGGCTTCTGAGGCGAATCAGATGCTGGTCAAAAATGCGGTGGTGGCAATGGAGCGGAACAATCAGGAAGGGTACTGGGATGCCGTCAGCCAGGTGGACTGCATGGAGGATTACTGATTACGCATAAGGGGCCATACAGCCCCCTTAGTTTTTATCGCCGCATATCCGGAATAATTAAATCCCCGCGCAGGACATACGATCCCAGCATCTGCGTCTTCTCATCCAGCCAGCTGACGATCCGTGCCGCCATGGCATCCATCGAGTACTCAATCGCCGGAATGGTCGGAATGCCCGGCAGATGCAGCGATCCCGCAAGACTGAAGACCATGATGTCCCCGGGTACGGATCGGTTGAACGCCTGAAGCTGCGGGATCACCCGCTGTGCTTCCTGCTCGTCGGCGACCAGTAAGGCGTTGAAATTGACCGTACTGGCGTTGTTGAGCAGCTCCTGCAGGGCCACAGAGGATGAGGTGGCGTCCATAAAGACCAGGTTGCGATTAAACGGCAGGAAGTTTTTCTCCAGCCCATGCTTGTAGCCCAGCAGCACCTGATCGGCAAAACCGCTGCCGTGCGGGTGGATCAGGGCAATCTGGCGGCGCCCCTGGCTGGCGAGAAAGTTACAGGCGGTTTCCGCAGCAAAAGCATGGTCGTACTGGATGCTATTGACGTTGTTGGTTTCCATGCAGTCTACCAGGATGACGTTCTCCCGATCGATTTGCAGCGGGAAACGGGCCCCGATAATCAGAATGTCATCGCATAACCCGCAGGAGAGCTCTTCCAGCGCGTTCATGACGTCGGCTTTGGCGTTGGCGAAGCGAAGCAGCAGGTGCTTCTGGTGCTGGCTGAGATGTTTTTCCAGCGCGTACAGATAACCGGTCGTCTGGTTAATGTTGTCCTGGGCGCAGATCACCCCGATACAGCCGGTTGACTGGCTAAGCAGCGACTGGGCAATCACGTTTGGCCGATAGTTCAGCTCTTCCACTGCTTTCAGTACGGCCTGGCGGCTGGCTTCCTTCACGCCGCGCGACCCGCTCAACACCCGTGATACCGTGGCTTTAGACACCCCGGCCAGACGTGATACATCGTTGATTGTAGACATCTTTTTCCCCTGACAGGTCTCTCCTGGCCCCTGTAATTCCCGATCCCACTTCGGCTCATATTATAGCCATTCAGGAGTATATCTGTTTCCGTTTTCCATGGAAACCGATTTTCCGTTTCCACTCCAGGTGATGCAAAAGTAGCCGAAATATGTGACCCAAATCCGATAACCGGGCCCCATAAGTAATGGATCTTGATGGCTGTCACACTTCTGTCTTATATGGATGGAAACCGGTTTCCATATGTTATCCAATCATCTCCGCAATAACTATTTACATTTTGAGGATGGTTGTCGATGTTCAAGATTATGCTGTGCTGTTCTGCCGGGATGTCCACCAGTCTGCTGGTACGGAAAATGGTCGAAGCCGCGGACGAACGCGGTTTACCTGTCAAAATCGATGCTTACGGTGTTGCAGAATTTGATACCCAGTTTCCGCAATACCAGGTCGTGCTTCTCGGACCGCAAGTCAAATACATGTTAAAAACGCTCTCAGACAAGGCTGCTACGCAAGGTGTGCCGGTACAAGCCATTGATATGATGGACTACGGTATGCAACGTGGTGATAAGGTGCTGGACTATGCTCTGTCGCTCATTGAAGCGGCACACTAAGAAGGTGTTCTCATGAGTTCGTTATATCAATCTATGGTTGCCGTCATTGAGCAGTCCATCGCGCCGCTGGCGGGCAAGCTGGGCCAGCAAAAGTACGTGATTGCCATCCGCGACGGTTTTACCGCCGCGCTGCCGTTCATGATCATCGGCTCGTTTATGCTGGTGTTCATCTTTCCGCCGTTCTCCGCGGATACCACCAACAGCTTCGCCCGCGGCTGGCTGGATTTTTCTGAGACCTACCGTGAACAGCTGATGCTGCCGTTTAACCTCAGCATGGGCGTCATGACCTTCTTTATCTCCGTGGGTATTGGTGCGAGCCTCGGGCGTCAGTTTAACCTCGACCCGGTGATGTCCGGCCTGCTGGCGTTTATGGCGTTCCTGCTGGTGGCTGCTCCGTATGCCGACGGCAAAATTTCCACCCAGTATCTGTCGGGCCAGGGGATCTTTACCGCCTTGATCACCTCTATCTACGCCACCCGCGTTTACGCCTGGCTGAAGGATCACAAGGTCACCATCCGTCTGCCGAAAGAAGTGCCAACCGGCGTGGCGCGTTCGTTTGAGATCCTGATCCCGGTCGTGGTGATCATTGGTACGCTGCACCCGCTGAATCTGTTTATCGAAGCCCAGACCGGGATGATCATCCCGCAGGCAATTATGCACCTGCTGGAGCCGCTGGTTTCCGCCTCGGATTCCCTGCCCGCTATCCTGCTCTCCGTGCTGCTGTGCCAGATCTTCTGGTTCGCTGGCATTCACGGCGCGCTGATTGTGACCGGCATTATGAACCCGTTCTGGATGGCTAACCTCTCCGCCAACCAGGCCGCACTGGCTGCCGGCGCGGCACTGCCGCACGTCTATCTGCAGGGCTTCTGGGACCACTACCTGCTCATCGGCGGCGTTGGTTCTACCCTGCCGCTGGCGTTCCTGCTGCTGCGTAGCCGCGTAACGCATCTGCGTACCATTGGTAAAATGGGCGTGGTGCCAAGTTTCTTTAACATCAATGAGCCTATTCTGTTCGGTGCGCCGATCATCATGAACCCGATGCTGTTTATTCCGTTCGTGTTCGTTCCGATGATCAACGCTTGTCTGGCTTACACCGCCACCAAACTCGGCTGGCTGGCACAGGTTGTGTCGCTGACGCCGTGGACGACTCCGGCTCCGATTGGTGCCTCCTGGGCGGCAAACTGGGCCCTGAGTCCGGTGGTGATGTGCGTCATTTGTATGGTGATGTCGGCGCTGATGTATTTACCGTTCCTGCGTGCTTATGAGCGTTCTCTGGTGAAAACCGAAGAGCAGAAAGCGCAGGCGACCGTAGGTGCAGCAGAGACCGTCGGCAATTAAGTCAAAGAGGACGATTTATGAAATATGCATTTCCCGAAAACTTCTGGTGGGGTAGCGCCTGTTCTGCAACTCAAACCGAAGGGGAAAGCCAGGGCAGTGGTAAAGGATTATCCATCTGGGATCACTGGTTTGCCAAAGAGCCGAATCGCTTTCACAACGGGGTGGGGCCGCAGAATACCTCCACGTTTTATCAGCACTGGAAAGCCGACATTCAGCTGTTAAAGCAGCTGAACCACAATAGCTTTCGCACCTCGATAAGCTGGTCGCGCCTGATCCCGGACGGCACCGGTGAAGTGAACCAGGAGGCGGTGGCCTTCTACAATCAGGTGATTGACGAACTGATCGCCCAGGGCATCAAGCCGTTTATCACCCTGTTCCACTTCGACATGCCGATGGCGATGCAGGAGATTGGCGGCTGGGAAAACCGTGATGTGGTTGCGGCCTATGGCCGTTACGCAGAAACCTGCTTTGAGCTTTTTGGCGATCGGGTAATGCACTGGTTTACCTTTAACGAGCCGATTGTGCCGGTAGAGGGCGGGTATCTGTATGACTTCCACTACCCGAACGTGGTCGATTTCCGTCGTGCGGCCACGGTGGCTTATCACACCGTGCTGGCCCATGCGCAGGCGGTTCGCGCCTTCCGCGCCGGGCATTATGCCGGTGAGATTGGCATCGTACTGAACCTGACCCCGTCCTATCCGCGTTCTCAGAACCCGGCGGACGTGAAAGCCGCGCACCATTGCGATCTGCTGTTTAACCGCAGCTTCCTCGACCCGGTGCTGTGCGGGGAATACCCGGCAGATCTGGTGGCGATGCTGAAAGCACACGATCAGCTGCCTGCCTGTTTGCCAGAAGACAGCGCCCTGATTGCCGACGGTAAAATCGACCTGCTGGGCATTAACTATTACCAGCCGCGTCGGGTGAAGTGTCGTGATACGGCCATTAATCCGAACGCGCCGTTTATGCCGGAGTGGTTCTTCGACAGCTACGAGATGCCGGGCCGCAAAATGAACCCGTACCGCGGCTGGGAAATCTACGAGCCGGGTATTTACGATATTCTCATTAACCTGCGCGATAATTACGGCAACCCACGCTGTTTTATTTCAGAGAATGGAATGGGCGTCGAAAACGAGCAGCGTTTTATTGAGAACGGCCAGATTAACGACCAATACCGTATCGATTTTATTTCTGAACATCTTAAATGGCTGCATAAAGGCATTAGCGAAGGCAGTAATTGCCTTGGTTACCATATGTGGACATTTATTGATAACTGGTCGTGGTGTAATGCGTATAAAAACCGATATGGGTTTATTCAGCTCGATTTAGAAACGCAGCAACGCACCATTAAAAAGAGCGGAGAATGGTTTGCCCAAACCTCTCTGAATAATAGTTTCGATAAATAGAGTAAGAGATGATGATTGCCTTAGAAGAAGCCGTAATGGAAATCATCGTCAATGCTGGTCAGTCGCGCAGCCTGTGCTTTGAAGCACTGCATGCTGCGCGGCAGGGCAACTTTGACGAAGCGAAAAGCCTGCTGCGCGAAGCCGATGGTTACGCGCGCCAGGCACACCATATGCAGACCAAACTCATCGAGCAGGACGCGGGCGAAGCCCGTCAGCCGATGACGTTAATTATGGTGCACGCCCAGGATCATTTAATGAACTCGCTGCTGGCCCGTGAATTATCCGAAGAGATTATTCACTTATATCAGCGCTAATATTTAAATATCAGCAGTGGAGATGTCGTTACGATAATAGTGTAAAGCCTCTGTACCCTAAAAAATAAAAATCAACTTGTTCTGATGATAGCGACATATTCTGTCAGTCCGGAACGGGGTGGTTATTGTCTGAATAAAATTTAACTATATATTGAGATAACCATGAATATGATTAAAAAACTGCCATTAACAATGGCGGTTATCGCCGCGCTTTGCCCGATGTCTGTCCTCGCCCAGGAATTTACGCAGGAGCAAATCGACGCCATTGTGGCCAAAGCGGTGGATAAAGCCCTGGCCGAGCGCCAGGCAAAAATGGATGCCGCCGTGGCGAAAAAAGCCGACGTCATCAACGAGCCGCAAAGCGCGGCCCAGTCACCGGATATGGCGATCCCGTTCGGGATTAAGTTTACCGGTTATGCCCGCTACGGAGCGCACTTCCAGGCCGCGGATCAGAAATACGTCGCCGTGGACGGCTCCTACAACGGCGCCTCGGCGATTGGTCGTCTGGGTAACGAAAGCAACGGCGGCGAGTTCCAGCTCTCCAAAGCCTTTAAAGGCGAAAATGGCGCCATCTGGGACGTCAACGTGATGATTGACCACTGGGGCGACGAGGTTAACCTGAAAAAAGCCTACGCCGGAGTGACCAATATTCTGGCCTCCAACCCGAACGCTTATATCTGGGCGGGGCGTGACTTCCACCAGCGTCCGCAGCAGGGCATCAACGACTACTTCTGGATGAACCACGACGGCCAGGGCGCCGGGGTGAAGAACTTCGACATCGGCGGCGTGCAGTTTGACGTGGCCACCGTGGCGGCGGTCGAGTCCTGCAGCCCGGAAGTGATGGACGATGAGGCCAACCCGTCGCGCATCACCTGTACCGGCGGCTCCGGCACCGGCGACAAGGGCAACTACGCGGCCACCTCCAAAATTCACGGCATGAAGCTGGGGCCACTGGATCTGGAGATCTACGCCAACTACGGCTTTGACTCGAAGGCCATCGACACCGAAGAGCGCACCAACGCCTGGCAGGGCGGTGCGGTTATCAGCCACACCAACGACAGCGGCGTGAACAAGGTGATTGCCCGCTACTCTGATAACGCCGACAACAGCGTGTTCAACAAAACCGAGGATCTGACCACGGTGTACGCCAGCTTTGAAGGGCTGTACAAGTTCACCCAGGCGACGCAGGTGGAGTACATTCTGGCCTTCCACGACTATGACAACAGCCGTGACAACACCGACAACCGCAAGAACTACAACGCCATCGTGCGTCCGATGCACTGGTGGAACGACGTGCACTCCACCTGGCTGGAGGCGGGCTGGCAGCATGTTGATTACGACCAGGGCGGGGATAACAAGGGCTGGAAGCTGACCCTGTCGCAGAACATGTCCATCGCCATGGGGCCGGAATTCCGTCCGATGCTGCGCTTCTACGTCACCGGCGGCAAGGTGGATAACGAACGCACCGCCCGCGTGAACAACACGAAAGACGAAACCCTCGACGACTTCAACGTCGGCGCGATGTGGGAGGCGTGGTTCTGAGGTAAGAATTGCCGGGTGGCGCTGCGCTTACCCGGCCTACTAATTTTGTAGGCCCGTGCAAGCGCAGCGCCGCCGGGCAAGACTCCCATGTTATGCTAGAAAAAAAATCGACATAACAGGGGAGAACATGGGTGCCACAAAAAAAGGGATGCTGAACGTCCTGATCGCCGCCATTTTATGGGGCAGTTCAGGGGTTTGCGCGCAGTACATCATGGAGAAAAGTCAGATCCCGTCGCCGTATCTGACCATGATCCGCCTGCTGTTTGCCGGCGTGATCCTGCTGACACTCTCATTCGTCCACGGTGACAAGATTTTCACGGTCATCAAAAATCGCAAAGACGCCCTCAGCCTGCTGATTTTCTCCCTGTTCGGGGCGCTGATCGTCCAGCTCACCTTCCTGGTGACGATTGAAAAATCCAACGCCGCCACCGCCACCGTGCTGCAGTTCCTCTCCCCGACCATTATCGTGGCGTGGTTTGCGCTGGCGCGCAAAAAGCGGCCGGGCATCTTTGTGCTGGCGGCGATCATGACCTCGCTTATTGGCACCTTTTTACTGGTCACCCACGGCGATCCGACCTCGCTGACCATCTCCCCGGCCGCGCTGGCCTGGGGTATCGCCTCCGCTTTCTCCGCGGCGTTTTACACCACCTACCCGTCCACGCTGATCGCCCGCTACGGCACGCTGCCGATTGTCGGCTGGAGTATGCTGCTGGCCGGGTTAATGCTGACGCCGTTCTACGCCGGGCGCGGCACCACTTTCGTCATCGACGGCAGTATACTGCTGGCGTTCTTCTATCTGGTGGTGATCGGCACGGCGGTGACCTTCAGCCTGTATCTGAAAGGCGCCCAGATGATTGGCGGGCCTAAAGCGAGCATCCTGAGCTGCGCCGAGCCGCTGAGCAGCGCCCTGCTGTCGGTCATTTTACTGGGCGTGGCGTTTACCCTGCCGGACTGGCTGGGCACGCTGTTGATTGTGTCGTCGGTGGTGCTGATTTCAATGGATTCAAGAAGACATGGACGGACATCAGCGTAGCCGGATGCCCCTCACCCCGGCCAAAGACCGCACCAGGCAGTCCCCTCTCCCCTATGGGGAGAGGGTTAGGGTGAGGGGAAATTTACCTACTGCGCCTTCACTTTCCCCGCCACCAGCAGCGCCGTCAGCAGCATCAGCGTACCGGAAATCACCAGCGGTGATGTCAGACCCAAATTATCCAGCGCAATGCCGCCCACCGCTGCACCGCAGGTGTTCGCCAGCTGGATCACCGCCACCTGAATGGAACCGGCTTTTTCGGCCTGATCGGCAAGCGAACGGGTGATCCACGTCGACCAGCCCACCGGGATCAGCGCAAAGGCAAAGCCCCAGATAATGGCAATCGCCGAGGCGACCCACTTGTCGCTCCCCCACAGGATCAGCACGACAGCGCTGACCGCCAGCACCAGCGGCGCGCCCGCCAGCGCCACTTTCAGGGAACGCTTCAGGAACTGCGCCGACAGCGATGTGCCGACGAAGCTGGCGATACCAAAGCTTAAAAGCACCAGCGTCAGACCATCAACGTCAAACCCGGCCATGGTCGTAAATACCGGGCGGATATAGGTAAAGAAGGCGAACTGCCCGGCAAAGGCCATAAAGATGGCGGTCATCCCCGCCAGCACGCCAGGACGTTTCAGCAGGCTGAACATGTTCTGCTTGTGGTGTGCGGCTTCGCCCGGCAGCGACGGCAGCGCTTTCCACACCCACAGAATACAGAGCACGCCCATCACCGCCGCGCCGTTAAAGACGTTGCGCCAGCCGATGATGCCCCCGAGGAAGCTGCCCAGCGGCGCGGCAATCACCAGCGCGATGGAGACGGCACCGAAGATCACCGACAGCGCTTTCGGCACCGTGCGTGCCGGCACCAGCCGCATGGTGAGCGAGGCGGACATCGCCCAGAACCCGCCGAGCCCCAGCCCGAGGCAGGCGCGCCCCAACAGCAGTAGCATAAAGTTATCGGCAAACGAGACCAGCAGACAGGAGAGCGTCAGCAGGACAGAAAAGAGGATCACCACCTTGCGGCGATCGGTGGTGCCAATCGCCTGCGTAATGAACAGGCTGGCAAACATGGCCACAAAAGCGGTAACGGTAACCGACTGCCCCGCCAGCCCTTCGGAAATGCCCAGATCCTGTGCCATTGGCGTCAGCAGGCTGACCGGCAAAAACTCCACGGTAATCAGGCAGGCGACGCAAAACGCCACGGAAAAAACCGCCGACCAGTTAGGGCGAGTCACCTCTCTGGCATAGGGCGAAGGGGCGGATTGGATCTGTTCTGTCATGGCATCACCTGAGGAGAAAACGAGCGGGAAAGCCGTGCAGTTTAACAGTTAAAGTGTGATCTATTTAACGTTTCGACAACTTTTGGCACTTTTTGCCGGGCGGCGCTGCGCTTGCACCGGCCTACGGGTCCCGTAGGCCCGATATTAACCGCGCGCCGCCGTCGCCAGACCGACAATCCACTCCTGATGGCCGTTGATCATCGGATTAGGCACCGTGCGCGCCAGTTCCTGGGCCGGAACGCCTTTCTGCGACTCCTGGGTCAGGATGCGGACCCGATTACCGGGAAGATCTTCAAACAGCCAGGCGTGGATCACGTCGAGGCGCGAATTCGCATCCCCTTCCACCCAGCCATGCCAGGCAATACGCGCGGCCAGCCCTGCCACTGGGGGCACGTATTCAGTGATCTGCGCTTCCACCGGGAAGCCAAAGGTGGTGAAACGGAAGCGGGCGTTGGCGCTTAATTCCGGGCCGCTACCGTCGTGAAAGCGAATGTCTTCGGCATTGCTGTAGTATTCCGGCCAGCGGGAAGTGTCGTTGAGCTGGTCCCAGACGGCCCGGGCGGTCAGCCCGGCGACGATAATTTCGTTGGATGCAAAGTTATCGGTTGTGCCTGGCAGGTAGTCCTGCGGCCAGATAATGGCTGATTGTTTCATGATTCACCTCATCGCGTTGTTGATGAGGAAATGGTGCGCCGGACAGCGGTATAAATCTAATGACGATGATTTATAATCCTCATCACGGCTGGTGATATCAGTGCAGGAAGAAAACCCCCTCTTCCGGCAGGAAGAGCTGGTTATAGCGCAGCTGGAAGGCGTTAAGGTCGTGCGGATCGGGCTCCATATCGCGCATAAAGCCGAGCGCCAGGCGAATCTGCGCATCGGTGATTGGCGCGGCGAGACGCGCCTTGCGCAGCAGGCGATACCAGCTCAACAGGTTGTTTTCGCTGCTATCGACAATGCACACCTGCCAGATCAGCAGCACCTGAGCGGCATTTTGCAGATGCGCTTCGTCGGGGCGTTCAAGATAGCGGATAAACTCATTGCCGGCGCTTTTGCCAAACTGGTCGATCATCGATTCCAGCGGCACAGGGGTGATCCCCAGCCGTTCGCTGAGACGACGAATGGCGCGCCGGGAACCCGACGTCATTACGCGAAAGCCCACCACAAACACCACGGCAAGCGTAGCCAGCATTATCCAGACCATGCACTCTCCTTACGATTAAGCGAGCATAATATCGGGAAACGCAGCGCGTCGACAGCGGACAAAGTCGTATTAATGCGCACAAAACAGGTGGTACAAGGCGATGAAAACGGATATCCGCACCCTGGATTTGAATCTTTTAAAAACTCTGGATGCTCTGCTGGATGAGCGCAGCGTCACCCGTGCGGCAGCGCGCCTGTCGCTGACCCAGCCCGCGGTCAGCGGCATGCTCAGTCGACTGCGCGATTACTTTGACGATCCGCTGTTTATTCGCGTTCCGCACGGCATCGTGCCGACCATCCGCGCAGAAACGCTGGCCGGGCCGGTGAAGCGTATCCTGGCGGATATCGACATGCTGCTGCAGCCCACCGGGTTTGATCCCCTCAGCGCCAGCCTGACCTTTACCCTCGCCGCTACCGACTACGCCCTGCGGGCGGTGGTTGTGCCCTTTATCGCCGCGCTGAAAGTCCAGGCGCCCGCGGTGCGCGTACGCGTTGTGCCGGTCGAGCCCGACCGTCTGGTGAGTCAGCTTGAACAGGGGAAGATCGACCTCGCCCTGCTGACGCCCCACACCACGCCGGACGAGTTGCACAGCCGCGCGCTGTACGACGAAACCTATGTCTGCATGATGCGCGCCGACCACCCGGACGCGGGCAAGCCGCTGACGCTGGATCGGTTTTGCGCCCTGGAACATGTGCTGGTCTCTTACGAGGGCGAGAGTTTTCACGGCGTCACCGACGACGCGCTGGCGCGGATTGGACACACGCGGCACATCGGGTTATCGGTGAGCAGCTTTCTGGTACTGCCGGAGGTGCTGGCGATCAGCGACATGATGGCCGTAGTACCTGGCCGGATGGCAGAGAACCGGCAAGACATGTGGGTCTGCGAGGCGCCCGTGGATATTCCAGGGTTCACCAAAAGCATGGCCTGGCACGGAAGAACGCACCGTCATCCCGCGCAGGCATGGCTGCGCGGGCTGATGCTGGAGACAAGTCAGCGCGTCTGAAGCCCCTTCAGCAGCGCCTCGTGGAAGCGTGCAGGATCCTGCATCTGAGGGGCGTGGCCCATGTCGTTAAACTCGACAAGCGTAGCCTGTGGGATCCGCTTCGCCGTCTCTTTGCCCAACACCGCGTAGTTGCCAAGGGTTTTGCGGATCTCCGGCGGGGCGAGATCTTTCCCGATGGCGGTATTGTCCTTCGTGCCGATCATCAATAATACCGGCATCTTCAGCTCGCTGAATTCATAGATAACCGGCTGGGTATAGATCATGTCGTAGAGCAGCGCCGAGTTCCAGGCCACGCGCTCTTTGCCCGGCCCGTTATTCAGCCCGGCGAGCATGGTGACCCAGCGCTCATATTCCGGCTTCCACTCCCCGGCGTAATAGGTATTTTTCTCGTACTCACGGATGCCGTCGGCGCTGGTTTTCAGCTCGCGCTGATACCACTGGTCAACGGTAATATGCGGCACGCCGCGCGCTTTCCAGTCCTCGAGACCAATCGGGTTGACCATCACCAGCTGCTCTACCTGCTGCGGCCACATCAGCGCGTAGCGGGTGGCCAGCATGCCGCCGGTGGAGTGCCCGATGACGGTGACGCGATCGATACCCAGCTCTTTCAGCAAGGCATGGGTGTTATCCGCCAGCTGCTGGAAGGTGTACTGATACCGCTCAGGCTTGGTGGATTTGCAAAAACCTATCTGATCGGGTGCTATCACGCGATAGCCGCTGGCGGTGAGGGCCCGGATCGTGCCATCCCAGGTCCCGGCGCAGAAGTTTTTACCGTGCATCAGCACCACGGTGCGGCCGTTGGCTTTCTCCGGCTTCACGTCCAGATACGCCATATCCAGAGACTGGTTCTGCGAGGTAAAGGTGAAGTGTTTCACCGGCCAGGCGTAGTCAAAACCTTCCAGCTTCTCGCCGTAGGTGGGGGTATCCGCCGCCATCGCGGGTGAGGCCAGCGCCACCAGCAGCGCCAGGCAGGACAATCGTCGGGTCAACATGCAAGCTCTCCATTAGCAAAGGGGCTAAGGCTGCGCGAAAGGCGGCAGCAAACTAAAACTGTAGAGCATGAGGCGGGGCGGGTGTGTAAAGCGGGGTAAAGCCTGGGCAAGGGTGTGAAAGCGCCGGATGGCGGCGTAACGCCATCCGGCACTGTCGCCGTCAGAGGATCCCGGTAGTCACCGTGAAACGGCGGGTTTCGGCCGGAGCCAGTTCAATCAGGCTGCCGCTGCGCTGGGCCGCCAGGAACCCTTCCGGGCGACAGGTGGCGGGGAGCACGAAGGCCGCCACCTTTTGGTCGCCGTTGTAGAGGATCCAGCGGGTGGCGTAGTTAAGCTCCGCGCTGGCAAAGCGGGTCACGAAGGTGATGCCATCCGGGGCGGTCATGCGAAACTCTGGTTGCGCGGTGTAGCGGTCGAGCCTGTCGGCAAAAAAGACGATCTCCGGATCGTAATAGTGCGGCTCGTCCAGCGCCTTCAGGGAGGCTTCGCCCTGCAGCAAACGCTGATTGAACGCCAGCCACTGTTCGGTAGGCTTCACGTGCGCCGGTACCGACTCCCGCAGCGCGATCGCCTCATCCGGTACGTTCTGGCTGAAGGTGGCCCCCGCCACATAGGCATAGTTCATGTGACACATGTACTGGAGCGGCATCGGCACCGACGCCAGATTGGTCACCGACATGGCGATATCAAACAGGGCGCTGTCCTTGCGCAGCGTGACGGCGGGCTGCGCCTGGTAATGATGACCGAACCCCATCACATACTCATAGCGCCCGGTCACCGTCAGGCTGTCGTCGGCCAGCACCAGCCAGGCGTCATCCATGGGCGCGCAGGGCATTTCGCCATGCAGCGGATGGCTGTCCTCCGGCGACGGACAGCCGTTCGCCAGCAGGCCGGAGTGGAAGGCGAAGCAGCCATAGGTTTCGACCACCTCTTTTGCCGCTCTGGGCTGGCTGAACATATTGCGCATCGTCAGGTCGTGGCCGTCGAACTCCGCATCCCAGATCATCTGCCCCAGCCAGGGCAGGATCACCAGATGACCGCGGCGGTTTTGCACCCGCAGCCCCTCCACGCCGCTGGCGTAGCGAAACGCCGTCACCGTGAAGTCATCGTTTTGCAGCACAGTGCGCGGCTGTTCGGTAAAGAGCGCGCGCCACAGGGGAAGTTGCGTCATGGTGATCCTCCTCAGGAAGCCGTGGCTTCGGTCAGTTCGCGGCGCACTTTGCTCTCACGCCAGAAGTAGACGCCCACGTAAACAAAGCACAGCATCGACACCAGGAACGAGGCCTGGAGGGAGTGGAACAGATCGGCCACGTAGCCCTGCACCGCAGGCACTACCGCCGCACCGACAATCGCCATCACGATCACCGCCCCGGCCATCTCGGTATGCTCGTTGTCCACCGTATCCAGGGTGCCGGCGTAGATGGTTGCCCAGCAGGGTCCGAAGAGAATGCTCACCAGCACCGCGACGTAAACTGCGCTAAAGCTCGGGGCCAGCGCCACGTAGGCCAGGAACAGGGCGCCGATCACCGAGTACATAATCAGCACCTTCGCCGGGTTAAAGCGGGTCATCAGAATGTTGGCGACAAACTTGCCGATGAAGAAGCAGGCAAAGCTGTAGACCATGAAGTTAGAGGCATCGCGCTCGTTGATATCGCCCAGCTCCAGCGCCAGACGGATGGTGAACGACCACACCGCCACCTGCATGCCTACATAGAGGAACTGCGCCACAATACCGCGGCGGAAGCGCGAATTAGTGGCGAGATAGCGCAGGGTATCCATTGCCGAGGGACGTTTATGCTCGGCGGTTTGCGCCACTTTACAGGTCGGGAAGCGGGTCAACAGGAACAGCACCATAACCACCACCAGGACCATAATCATGTACTTGTAGGGCTCCAGGGTGTTCTCCAGCATCAGGATCTTAAAATTGTGGATCTGCTCGGCGTTCATGCCCGCCATCTGTTTTTCCAGGCTGTCGCCTTCGGAGAAGACCAGATATTTACCCAGCAGGATGCCCGCGGCAGCGCCAATCGGGTAGAAGGTCTGGCTGACGTTCAGGCGCAGCGTGGCGTAGGCTTTCGGGCCGATCATCGAGCTGTAGGTGTTGGCCGCCGTTTCGAGGAAGCTCAGACCAATAGCGATAGCAAAGATCGCCGCCAGGAACATGGTGTAGGTTGCCATGTGCGAGGCGGGGAAAAAGAGCGTACAGCCCACGATATAGAGCGTTAATCCGATTAAGATCGCCACTTTATAGCTGGTCTTTTTAATCACCAGCGAAGCAGGAATAGCAATAAGGAAATAACCGCCATAAAACGCGCTTTGCACCAGCGCCGAGGCAAAATTACTGAGTGCAAAGACACTTTTAAATTGCGTAATTAAAATATCATTTAAAGCAGCAGCGCATCCCCATAACGGGAATAAGCAGGATAACAAAATAAACTGGAACAGAGGGGTTTTATTCAGATAGCCGTCAGGCATCTGAATGATGTTTTTATCGTTCATAGTGCTACCTTTTATTTCGCAGGGTTTTATTATTCGTTCAATGCCAGGAACTCATTGAATTGTTCAATGCTGGGGTAAGACGACTGGGTGCCTTTCCCGGTGACGCTGAACGCGGCAAAGAGAGCGGCTTTTTTCATGGCGGCTTCGACGTTGCCGCTCTGGACGTAGTAGTGGGCAAAGCAGCCAATAAAGGCATCGCCCGCTCCGCTGGTGTCAACGGCATTCACTTTAAACGCAGGAACCACGACTTCTTTATCACGGGTGAGCCACAGCGCCCCTTTTTCACCCATGGTGACGATAATATTGTTCAGACCTTTATCCACCAGCGAGCGGGCAGCCAGGCAAATATTCTCGTAATTGTTTACCGGCATGCCGGTCAGAATTTCCAGCTCGGTTTCATTAGGGACAAAGAAATCACATTTACAGGCGTAAGACATGTCTAATTCACGCAGCGCCGGCGCCGGATTTAATAACACCTGAATTCCGTGCTTTTTACCGAACTCGATAGCGTGATAAACCGTCTCCAGCTGTACCTCGAGCTGCAGGACAATAAGCTGACACTTTTTCAGATCGTCTGCCGCGCGGTCGATATCTTCCGGCGAGAGGAATTTATTAGCGCCTTTCACAATCAGAATGCTGTTGCTGGAATTGGCGTTCACAAAGATGGGGGCCACGCCGCTGCTGGTGCACGGCACTTTTTCCACATAGGTGGTATTGATGCCCCAGGACTCCAGATTACGGATGGTGTTATCGGCAAAGATATCGTCACCGACTTTGGTCAGCATCATCACTTTTGAGTTGAGCTTGGCCGCCGCCACCGCCTGATTCGCCCCTTTGCCGCCACAGCCAATTTTAAAGGCCGGGGCTTCGAGGGTTTCCCCCTCTTTCGGCATCTGATTAATGTAGGTGATGAGATCCACCATGTTGGAGCCGATAACCGCGATATCCATGTTTACTACCTCTCTGAAACAATCACACAACAATGATATTATCGTAACATTATCATGTTATTTCCGTATCATTTGTGACTGCGATCGCGATTAGCAGATCCATTAACGCTGTTTAATGATTAATCAATTCACGGGGAGAAAAGTGAGACGCAATAATGGGAATTTAAAATTATTCCATTAATTACAATAGATTGGGAGATAAACACAGTTTAAGAAGTGACTTTTCTTTCCGGCCGGGCGGCAGTATAGTATGACGCAACAAAAATGTTCCTGATGCATCATGAATGTGTTTTAAGGAACATCACACCGTGCGGAGAAGGTGAATGGAGACGAAGCAAAAAGAACGAATCCGGCGTCTGGTTGAGCTGCTAAAGAAAACCGACCGCATTCACCTGAAAGATGCCGCCCGGATGCTGGAAGTTTCCGTGATGACTATCCGTCGCGATCTCAGCCCGGACAACCATGATACCGTCCTGCCCCTGACCCTGCTGGGCGGCTATATCGTGATGGTCAATAAACCGGCCACCGCTCCCGCCGCACCCGTGGTGCGCAGCCAGACGCACCATCCCGACGACCTGCCTATTGCCATTCTGGCCGCTGGCATGGTGGCGGAAAACGATCTGGTGTTTTTCGATAATGGCCCGGAAATGCCGCTGGTCATTAGCATGATCCCCGACGACATCACCTTCACCGGCATCTGCTATTCCCATCGTGTGTTTATGGCGCTCAATGAGAAACCGAACGCCACCGCGATTCTGTGTGGCGGCACCTACCGGGCAAAGAGCGATGCGTTCTACGACACCAGTAATCCGTCGGTGCTCGACTCACTCAACCCGCGCAAGGTGTTTATCTCGGCCAGCGGCGTGCATGAGCACTACGGCGTGACCTGGTTTAACCTTGATGACCTGGCCACCAAACGTAAAGCCATTCAGCACGGTATCCGCAAGATCCTGCTGGCCCGCTACGCCCTGTTTGATGAAGTGGCGCCCGCCAGCATCGGGCCGCTGTCGGCGTTTGATGTGCTGATCAGCGACCGCCCGCTTCCGGCAGACTATCCGGCCCACTGCCGGAACGGTTTTGTGAAGATTATTACCCCGGACGCCGCCGGGGAGTAAGTTACTCGAAGAACACCGCAATTTTGTTAAACATGGTCGGGTCAGACTGGTTACGCACCACTTTCACCACGTCTTCCAGCTTGTCGATCTGCGCCATCATCTGCTCCAGCCGCTGATCGTCATTTACCAGCAGCCAGATGCGGCTGTGCTCGCTGCCCTGAATGGGCAAACAAAGAATGCCTTCCACGTTGAACGCCCGGCGGGCAAACAGCCCGCAGACGTGGGTCATGACGCCAGGGTGGTTACGGACGGTGAGTTCCAGAATGACGTTATCATTTTGCTTCTGCATGGCTTATTCCCCTACCATTTCTGTATTGGCCGCGCCCGGCGGTACCATCGGATAAACTTTTTGTTGTGGATCGATACGCACGTGGATCAGGGCCGGACCCGGACGTGAAATCGCCTCCTGCAGCGCGGCCTGCGCATCCTCTTCAGCGTTCAGATCGCAGGTGTAGAGGCCAAATCCGGCGGCAATCTGCATAAAGTTGATCGTGCCCGGATAGGTAGCGGCAAAGACGCCCTGCTTGTAGAACAGGCTCTGCTGCTGATGCACCAGCCCCAGTGCTTCGTTGTTCATCAGGATGATTTTTACATCCAGCTGGTTTTCCGCCGCGGTGGCCATCTCCTGAATGTTCATCATCAGGCTGCCGTCGCCGGAGAAGCAGATCACCTTGCGATCCGGGTTAGCCAGCGCCGCGCCCACCGCCGCAGGCAGGCCAAAGCCCATGGTGCCCAGCCCGCCGGAGGTCAGCCACTGGCGCGGACGGTTCAGCGGATAGGCCTGGGCGGTCCACATCTGATGCTGGCCCACGTCGGTAGTGATAATGGCGCTGTCGTCCACGCAGGCGGCCACGGCGTTAATCAGCCCGTAGTGGCTCAGCGGATCGCCTTCAGTCGGGATGGCGCCCGGGAACTCCTGCTGCAGACCGGTAACCTGCTCGCGCCATGCGGTGCGCGGGGTGGCGTCAATATGCGGCAGCAGCTGCGCCAGCACCTCGTTAACATCGCCCTGGATCGCCACGTGCGGCTGCTTGATTTTACCCAGCTCCGCGCGGTCGATATCCACGTGAATGATTTTGGCGTTCGGGCAGAACTGCTCGGTTTTGCCAATCGCCCGGTCATCAAAACGCGCCCCGAGAACGATCAGCAGATCGGCCTCCTGCAGAATAAAGTTGGTGCTGCGCGCGCCGTGCATCCCGAGCATTCCCAGCGACAGCGGGTGCGCTTTTGGCAGCATGCCCAGCGCCATCAGGGTCATGGTGGTCGGCAGGTTGGCTTTTTCAGCCAGGCCGCGCACCGCGTCAGGCGCGTCAATTACCCCGCCGCCCAGATAGAGCACCGGGCGCTGCGCGGCATTAATCATGGCTGCGGCTTCGCGTACGCTGTCAGCGCTGAATGCCGGCGATGGCGCGCGGGTACCCGGCTCAGGCAGGACGTCGATCTCGATTTCAGCGGTCTGCACATCCTTAGGAATGTCTATCCACACCGGACCCGGACGACCGGACTGGGCAATGCGGAACGCATCGCTGATAACCTGCGGTAATTCGCTGATATCACGCACTAAGTAGTTGTGCTTGGTGATGGGGATAGAGATGCCGTAGGTGTCCACTTCCTGAAATGCGTCGGTGCCGATCATCGAGGCGGGCACCTGGCCGGTAATGCAGACTAACGGGATGGAGTCGAGGCGCGCATCGGCGATGGCGGTCACCAGGTTGGTGGCCCCCGGCCCGCTACAGGCCATACAGACCGCCGGTTTGCCCTGAGTACGCGCCATGCCCTGGGCAATAAAGCCTGCGCCCTGCTCGTGTCGCGCCAGCACGTGGCGGATCTTCGTGCTCTGGCTTAAGGCGTCATACAGCGGGAGTACCGTCCCGCCAGGAATACCCGCAACCGTGGTAATACCCTGACGTTCCAGCAAATGAACGATTAACTGCGCGCCTGTGAAACGCGTCTTGTGTGATGTTGTGCCCGAACTTGCCATGCTCCAGTCCTTCTTATGGGCCGACTTTCCGGGGGGCTTTAAACAAAAACCCCGCCGGTTTGCGCCGGCGGGGTTTGGAATCGTGTGTTGATCCAGTCCCTACGGCGCATTGCCGACGACGACCACCACACGCACGACGACCACTGCGGCTGGGTGCGCAGTTTTTAGTAGGGTCGAGGTCAGCATGGAAGAGGTCATTAGGAACCTGTCTCTGGAATCATTGAGTGGATTTATACAAGCACAGGTTTACAGGCGTGACAACGGAATTATTTTCATCTGCGTGAAAATGCGTCAGGGATCACGTTTCAGTACGTTGCTCGCTCATTCCAGGAGTCACTATAGATGACATTGCCATCGCAGTGCTTCCAGGTGATTTTTTCATAGCGCATAAGAACCGTTTCCAGGTGTGTTCCGGTGTTTGCGCCTGGATAAAGGTCTGGTGTGATTGAGGTTATTTTTACATTTTCCAGGATGATATTAAAATACTCCTGTTCTAAACCTGCCTCATTAATCTGATACATCTTAATAGTGGCTGACTGTAGCGTTCTCCCCGTACTCAACGCCCGAAATAAAAACGGGGTTACACGATCAAATTCCTTCTGAAACATGACGGGCATATGTATGCGCGTGCCCGTCAACTTCCCGGTATTTCCGTCGACTGGGATGTTGACATTATGAGTGAACGATTTGAGCTCAATTGCACCTTCACGCCCTGAAACAAAGCATGGGCCAACCATAGGAGAACCATTTTCATCGGTCAGAAACAAATAAGCCGGATTTGACATAAAAACTCCTTTTTATAAGACTCAATCGTACTTATCAAAGCGACCAAAAATTATTGGATGAACAATAATGAAGACTACGATTGCAATAAAGGTTAGTAACACCCAATATTGAGGCACCAGCCACAAGAACAAAGAAGCACACGCAAAAATATAAATTGGGAATAAAATATCTGCAAATAAAATAGATAGCAGACTCTTAAACATGTTCCTTGTCCTTTAAGTCGTCATAAATTGCATCGAAATCATTATAGAATCCCATTTGCACTTTCTTGATGATTTCAGAAAGGAAAGGATCAATAAAGTAGTAAAGCATCTCCAGTTGTGCGCCATAGAGGATGGCATAATACTTAGGGTCCAACGTTTTCAGGCGACGGGCAGCAAGAGCGCACTTCTGGTCCGTGCCAATCAGTTGAAGTGCCATGACAACGTTAGGTAAGCGGCGAGCAAGTCGTTCAACTACGATTTCTGAGAGCAGGCCTGATTCGGAAAGGGATTTTGCCAGTCCCCATGCTATCGCTAAACGCGCTGCCTTGCTTGTCGATAGGTTTGTAACAAGCCCGGTTACTTTCGAATCCATCTTACGAACGCGATTTTGTTCATTTCCATTTTCCGAATCAGTTATAATGCTTTGAAAATAAAGATACAACATGTGTGCTATAACATCGCGGTAACGGTAAATAGACACAATTGAGAGATACATTCTCTTTTCTTCTGAAAGAAGCTCCTCACATACATCGTGATAGCTGGGGATAAAACATGATGAGTACCAGCTTACACGCTCAATCCCTGAGTAAATATCAGAACCAATACCCTTCAATGCTCTCCATGTTCCTGCAACGCCTTGCTGTCCATAAATAGCCAGTTGTCTGTCGCTCTGGAACTTCATTTTCAAATAATCAGATGCCTGCATAATGTACTCATACAATATGTGAGGTTAAATAAATATACTTTGAAAAGCAGAGAAATTCAAACTATTGAAATTGAGCGCGATATTTATTTACATCGAAAATAAATTTAGCCACTTATATTTACCATTGTTATAAAAGATACGACATAGATTAACAAAGAGGTATAGGTGGTTTATTTTCTTATCTTATTATCATATTAAATCCATAATCGATATATAGAGTTTATCGAATGGATAAATAAATCATCCTGTATGTCAGCTACGACTGTTACCAATGCTTCTACAGACATCTTTTCCAGGTAGGCCAGAAAACAAAAAACCCCGCCTGAGCGAGGTTTTTTTTAACAGCGTTTGCGGCTGGTGACCGCAGAGCACACTGTGTTACGTCAACGCCCGAAGTATACGCGATCGCACAGGAACGCGCAATTTTCGGCACGAATTTTGACGCATTTGAGTATGGATCGCGCTTCACGATTTGTCCATAAATTACTGTTCATATATACAGTATTTATCTATACTGGGTGTGTTCACAGGGTGTGAGGGGAGCCGCTCGTAGTACACCGGCGCAACGAAGTCCTGGCTGAAACGGGTGGTGCCGTCAGCGCCTCCACTCCCCACCTGAGCACACTGTGTTACGTCAACAAAGGTGCTGGTCACAGGCGGCGGAAAGGTACGCCAGCATCGTGCTCCTTAACCAGAGGAGACGCGTATGAGCGTAGTGGATATGGTTGTACTTATCCTCAAACTCATTGTTGCAGCCCTGCAACTGCTTGATGCTGTCCTGAAATACGTTAAGTGATTCAGGTTCAAGCCGCACCAAAGAGGGGCGGGAAACCGCCCCTCTTTAATAACGAGAGAATGCTATGTTGCGTTTATTAATTGAGCCCGTTACGCCGGACGAACCGGGGTATATCGCGCTCAAAACCGAAAGCACCGCGCTCAACTTCAATATGTTGCGCAGGCTGGAAGAGAACTGGGAGCGGGGTGAAAATCGCTTTAACGCCCCGGGCGAAAAGCTGCTGGGGGCATTTCTGAACGGCAAACTGGTGGGGATTTGCGGGCTAAACCGCGATCCGTTCAGCCAGCAGCCGCGGGCCGGTCGTATCCGCCATCTCTATATCAGCGAAAGCTGTCGTGGGCTGGGTATCGGCAAGCAGCTGCTCGCGGTGGTGATGGCCGATGCCAGCGTCTGGTTCGATTTTCTTAACACCCACGCGCCCGAGACCGCCTGGGCATTCTACCAGCGGGCTGGTTTTACGCTGGTCGTGGATGAACCGCGCGTCACCCATCGCCTTTTTTGTGCAATCTGAGCGGCTGGCAGCATCGGATTGTGAATGTTACAGTTGAGTGACAATTCACCACCCGATACGCCATGACTATCGCCGTTTTCTGCATTTTACTCTTTGCCGCACTGCTGCATGCCAGCTGGAATGCCATCGTTAAAGCCGGAACGGACAAACTCTATTCGGCTATCGGCGTCAGCGGCTCCGCCACGCTGATTGCCCTGGTTTTGCTCCCCTTCTCTCCCCAACCCTCTGCGGCCAGCTGGCCGTTTTTGATTGTCTCCTGCGCCTTACAGGTGGTGTATACCGTTCTGGTCGCGAAGACCTATCAGGTCTCCGATATGAGCCAGACTTATCCGCTGATGCGCGGCACCGCGCCGCTGCTGGTGGCACTGTTCAGCGTGCTGGTGCTCGGCGATCGCCTCTCATGGTTCGCCTGGTCCGGTATCGGCGTGATCTGCCTGTCGATACTGGCCATGGCGATGAACGGACGCATGCAGTCACGAAAAGGGATCGGGCTGGCGCTGCTGAATGCCTGTTTTATCGCGGGCTATACCCTGGTGGACGGCACCGGCGTACGGCTATCGGGCACCGCGCTGGGCTATACGCTGTGGACCTTCTTTATGAACGGCTTCTGTCTGCTGAGCTGGGCGATGGTGGCACGTCGGCGCGATGCCTCCAGCTACCTGCGCCTGCACTGGAAAAAGGGGCTGCTCGGCGGCATTGGCACTATGGGCTCTTATGGACTGGCGCTATGGGCCATGACGCAGGCGCCGCTGGCGGTGGTCGCAGCGCTGCGTGAAACCTCCATTCTCTTTGGGGCGCTTATCGCATTTGTGCTTTTAAAAGAGAAGGTTGCGGGTCTGCGTATCGCTGCGGCGCTGGGTATTGCAGGCGGTGCCATTCTGCTGCGCCTGGCCTGAATCACTGGCAACATTAGTTGCCGTTCTTGTTTACTTATCCTGCCTTCCTGCCCTCTCCCATTCATCACCGCAAGGCTTAACTTGTCATCTCACTGTGGTAGATTCCTCGCGCATTTATGGGAATGCGTAGTCACTTATTCTTTATTTCTCACTTTTGGCAAAAGTATTCAGCGACATGAAAAAACAGCGGAACGTTAATTTACTCTTGATGTTGATCTTGCTGGTCGCCGTCGGTCAGATGGCACAAACCATCTATATCCCGGCCATAGCGGACATGGCGAAGGCGCTCCGGGTGCGGGAAGGGGCGATCCAGAGCGTGATGGGTGCCTATCTGCTGACCTATGGCGTATCGCAGCTATTCTACGGCCCGCTCTCCGATCGCGTCGGCCGCCGTCCGGTGATCCTGGTGGGGATGACCATTTTTATGATAGCCACGGTCATCGCCATGACCACCCACAGCCTGGGCGTGCTGATTGCCGCCAGCGCGTTGCAGGGCGTTGGTACCGGCGTTGGCGGCGTAATGGCGCGTACCCTGCCGCGGGATATGTATCAGGGTACCCAGCTTCGCCATGCCAACAGCCTGCTGAACATGGGCATTCTGGTCAGCCCGCTGCTGGCCCCGTTGATTGGTGGCCTGCTGGATACTGCCTGGTCCTGGCGCGCCTGCTATGGTTTTCTGCTGGTGCTCTGCGCCATCGTCATCTTCAGCATGGCGCGCTGGATGCCGGAAACCCGGCCCACTGACGCACCGCGCACAAAGCTTATCGCCAGCTACAAAATCCTCTTCGGCAACGGGGCGTTTAACTGTTACGTGCTGATGCTGGTGGGTGGCCTGGCGGGTATCGCCGTCTTCGAAGCCAGTTCAGGCGTGCTGCTGGGAGCCGGGCTCGGCCTCAGCAGTATGGTGGTGAGTATTCTGTTTATTCTGCCGATCCCGGCGGCGTTTTTCGGCGCCTGGTTTGCCGGACGCGCCAACAAACGTTTTTCCACCCTGATGTGGCAGTCGGTGCTGAGCTGCCTGCTGGCAGGGCTGATGATGTGGATCCCCGGGCTGTTCGGGGTGATGAACGTCTGGACCCTGCTGATCCCGGCCGCGCTGTTCTTCTTTGGCGCAGGGATGCTGTTCCCCCTGGCGACCAGCGGCGCGATGGAGCCCTTCCCGTTCCTCGCCGGCACCGCCGGGGCGCTGGTGGGGGGGTTGCAGAATATCGGCTCCGGCGCGCTGGCCTGGCTCTCGGCGATGATGCCGCAGAACGGCCAGGCGAGCCTCGGGCTACTAATGACCCTAATGGGTCTGCTGATTGTGCTGTGCTGGCTGCCGCTGGCCTCTCGCGCCTCGCATCACGAGCAGGCGGTGTGATCAGCCAGCCTTTTCCTTAAGCCAGCTGATAAAGGCATCAATCTTTGGCCACTGGCGCCCGGAGAGCGTGGAGACGTAATAGTGCTGGTGGCATTTCAGCGTCTTCTCGCCAAAGGGCGCAATCAATTCCCCGCGCTCAAGATGTTTCTGCACCAGCCGCCTGCGCCCCATCGCTACCCCGACATGATTTAACGCCGCGCTGACCGCCAAATCGGAACGATCGAAACCCATTCCCGGTGATGTCGGCAAGCTCACCGAAAAATGCCGGGCCCAGCTAAACCACTCGTCCGTACCGGAGTCGTTGCTCCATGCCTGCCGGTCATGCAGCAGGGTGCAGTGCTGCAGGTTATCCGGGCTGGCGAGCAGCTGATGCTCCCGGGCATATTCCGGTGAGCAGACCGGCAGGATCGCCTCGTCCATCAAATAGTGATGCGTGAGCTGGTTTGGCGGCATATCGTCGAAATAAATCGCCAGATCGACGCCGGTTCGTTGCATATTGACGTAATCATTGCCGGTCAACAGCGTGAGAGAGATCGCCGGATAGCGGCGGGTGAAGTCGCCCAGCATCGGCACCAGCCAGCACTGGGCGAGCGACGGACGTGAGTAAAGGGTCAGGCTGCCGGACAGCGCCTGGTTCCTGATATCGAGGATCTCCTGATTCAGCGTATCCAGCGACGATTTCAGGGTCCAGTAAATGCGTTTTCCCTCCTGGGTCAGCTCCACTTTGCGGTGCGAGCGAATAAACAGCGCAATCCCCAGCTCCTCTTCCAGCAGGTTAATCCGGTGGCTTACCGCGCTCGGGCTGAGCGCAAGCTCTTCCGCTGCCCGCGCGAACGATTCGTGGCGTGCCGCCACCTCAAAGGTGTGCATCTTCGACAGCTGCCAGCCGTTCAGTAAGCGATTCCTCGCCTCTCTCCCCTCGTTCATCACCCTAGCCTTCTTCATCTCTTATTGCGCCAGAATAGCGGTTCATGGTGAAAGAATGTGACTCAGCGACGATAAAAATACATTTTTTATCGCGGTGTTATTCTTTTGGTTCAATCTGGCTCATGTGAACCGCCATTAATATCGTTTGTCATCCCCGTGCCATTGGCGGCACGATCCCGCTTTCTTTCATTATCTGGCGCGAAGAGATCTCGTATGGAAAACACACACATCACCACCTTAATCGCACAGTATCCTCTGGTAGAGGACCTGATCGCCCTGAAAGAAACCACCTGGCTTAACCCTGAGGCTACCTCCCTGGCCGAAGGACTGCCGCACGTCGGCCTGACCCAGGCGGACGTGGACGATGCCCATGCGCGCCTGGCGCGCTTTGCGCCATATCTGGCGAAGGCGTTCCCGGAAACCGCCGCCACTCAGGGGATTATCGAATCTGCGCTGGTGGCTATCCCGGCAATGCATAAACGGCTGGAGGCAGAGTTCGATATGTCCCTTCCCGGCACGCTGCTGCTGAAAAAAGACAGCCATCTGCCCATCTCCGGCTCCATTAAAGCCCGCGGCGGCATCTATGAGGTGCTGACCCACGCCGAGAAACTGGCCCTGGCCGCTGGCCTGCTGTCGCCACAAGACGATTACAGCATCCTGCTGGAGCCCCGCTTTAAAGCATTCTTCAGCCAGTACAGCATCGCCGTAGGCTCCACCGGTAACTTAGGGATGTCCATCGGCATTATGAGCGCCCGCATCGGCTTTAAGGTGACGGTACATATGTCCGCCGACGCCCGGGAGTGGAAAAAGGCCAAACTGCGCAGCCACGGCGTGACGGTGGTGGAATACGAGCAGGACTACGGTGTCGCGGTGGAGCAAGGGCGCAAAGCCGCGGAAAGCGATCCGAACTGCTTCTTCATTGACGATGAAAACTCCCGCACTCTGTTTTTAGGCTATGCCGTGGCAGGTGCACGGCTGAAGGCGCAGTTTGCTGACCAGGGCCGCGTGGTGGATGCGGATCATCCCCTGTTTGTCTATCTGCCGTGCGGCGTGGGCGGCGGCCCTGGCGGGGTGGCGTTTGGGCTGAAGCTGGCCTTTGGCGACCACGTGCACTGCTTCTTTGCCGAGCCCACCCATTCGCCGTGCATGCTGCTGGGCGTGTATACCGGGCTGCATGACCAGATTGCGGTTCAGGATCTCGGCATTGATAACGTGACGGCGGCGGATGGGCTGGCGGTAGGCCGCGCGTCTGGCTTTGTCGGCCGCGCCATGGAGCGCCTGCTCGACGGGTTTTACACCCTCTCGGATCAGAGCATGTACGACATGCTGGGCTGGCTGGCGCAGGAGGAGAATATCCGTCTTGAGCCGTCCGCGCTGGCGGGCATGGCCGGGCCGGTACGCCTCGCCGTATCCGGGCACTATGCGCTGGATAACGCCACCCATCTGGTATGGGCCACCGGCGGTGGCATGGTGCCGAAAGAAGAGATGGCGAAGTATCTGGCGAAGGGGCGTTAACTTACTGGCTCTGGCGTAACAGGGCCATGAGTTCAATGGGCGAACGGTGATGGCGAAGCAGATCGCGCATCACCCGCATATGCGGGGCAGAATGGCGGAAGAACGCCTGATATCCCGCGCAGAGTACGCTTTTGCCCTCTACCCGGTGTTTCGGGCAGTCGCCGTTACACAGATGCAGCGCCGGACAGGCCCTGCACTCAGCGGATAAAGCGCTTTGCTTACGCAGACCAAAGGCGATAGCTGTCTCACTCTTATTAAGCTGCGCCAGTGGCGTGTGATGAATGTTGCCTAATCGGTATTGTGGCCAGACATAGTGGTCGCACTGGTAGAGGTCGCCGTTGGCTTCCAGCGCAAAGGCGTGGCCGCAGGTGACGGCGAGGGAACACATCTGCGACGGGTAGCCGCACCATACCCCTAATGTCGAGTCGAAGAGCTGCACAAAGACGCGACCAATATCCTCCCGCACCCAGACATCAAAAACCCCTGAAAGAAATTCGCCCCACAGCCCGTCGGTGACCGATTCCGGGTTGTCGTGCTCCTGGAGGGGAATAAACTGCAGATGCGGCGTGCCCAGCGCGCGTAAATAGCGGTACATCCGCTCCGGCTGGCGGCTGTTCTGCCGGTTAACGACCGTCAGAAGGTTAAACGACACCTTGTGCGCCCGTAGCGTCTCTATCGCCTTCAGCACCTTGTGGTGGGTGGGCTTGCCGCTGCGGCTGACGCGGTAGGCATCATGCAGTGCCGCAGGGCCATCCAGCGAAATCCCCACCAGCCAGCCCTGTTCGCGAAAAAACGTGCACCAGGCATCATTGAGCAGGATGCCATTGGTCTGAAACGCATTGTGTATACGTTTCCCTGCGCCATAACGGCGCTGTAAGGTTGCGACGCGGCGAAAGAAATCCAGCCCGCAGAGCGTCGGCTCCCCGCCCTGCCAGGCGAACTGCACCTCTGGCCCGGGCTGGGCGGCGATATGCTGCTGAATGAACGCCTCAAGGGTGGCGTCATCCATGTTCGGCTGCTGGGGTTTATCGATATAAAAACAGTAGCGACAATCGAGATTGCATCGTGAACTGGCTGGCTTGGCCATAACCTGACATCCTGTCATGTAATATCCCTGATAAAAATAATGAGATGATGGACGTGGCTAGCAGCAAACAGTAATGCGAGAGATAACACTGCGAGGGCGATCATAAATTTAATACGCACCGGTCGGGATGATGAAAAATCATACAGAGCAACATCCATCCGTGCCCGGCTGCGGGTGTAATACCAGAGGACCAGCGCCGCGATGGCCAGTACCCCCAGCGCCATCCAGAACAGCAGGCCCGCCTGCTGCCAGTTATGCCTGATCGCCAGCACCATCAGCGCACCGTAGCCCAGCAGCGTGCGCAGCCAGGCGAGCGAGGTGCGCTCCGGCTGCAGCCCGGGGTCGGCCAGACGGCGGGCTTTGCGGCTATCCGCCATACAGCACCAGCCCCATGACTATCACCGCTACCACCAGCAGGCTCAGGCTGATAATCAGCAGACTGTGGGTGTAGGGCAGATCTTCTTTCAGGCGCATCGCCTTCTCATTGCGTAGCCAGCGCAGGTAGCCGTAGATCGCCAGCCCGCCGGAAAAGAGGCACAGCAGCAGCGCCAGCAGCTGGCGGATCACCGGTGTTGCAAAGTCGGGCGCCAGCTGGTCAAGGCCGACACCGGCCGCCAGAAAGCCCAGAGCGGTGCGGATCCAGGCCAGAAAGGTGCGCTCGTTTGCCAGCGAGAAGCGATAATCCGGCGCTTCGCCGAGGCGAGAAATTTTCATCTGCATTCCTTTTTGCTGTCATTGCCGGGTGGCGATATAACCACCACGCCAGCATTTTAGTCAGAACTTCTGCTTTTTCTCCTCCACTTTCACACCCTGAGTCGGCAAGCCGGTGTCATAGTCGCGCACCTCCGGAGAATAGCCATCTCTGGGACGCGGACGGAAGGCCCCCATCCAGCGCGGGGTGGCATCTTTGCGCCAGGGACGCAGACTCCACTGGTAGGTGCGGAAGGGATCGCGAATTTTATCCATATAATCCAGCAGCGCATCGTGCATCCTGATGCGTACCTCTTCGAAAGCCGGGGCATCGATCAGATTGTGCAGCTCATCGGGATCGTTTTTTCTGTCGTAAAGCTCATCACTGGTAAACAAGTTTAATACCAATTTCCACTCGTCCGTCACCCAGCAACGCACCGGAATAAAGCCACCAAAGCTGTCGTGCTCGATCTCGTAGCGATTGAATTCCACCATCACGCCCCGGGGCTTATCAACGGCCAGGATATTTTCGCCCGGCAGAATATCGGGTTTTTGGATGCCTGCCAGCGCCATCATGGTTGGCAGGAGATCGATATGGCTGACGGGCGTATCCACCTGCCGATGTTCGCCCTGTGGCGAGCGCATAATCAGTGGAATACGGGTGATATCATCGTACATCGCCGCCCCTTTGCTGATGAGCTTATGGGCGCCCATCATTTCCCCGTGGTCTGAGGTATAGATCACCCAGGTGTTATCCCGCTGCTCTGGCGTCAGGGCGTTGATCACCCGGCCAATCTGGTCGTCGACGAAATCGTTGCAGGCGAAATAGAGCGGATGGTAATAACGCCCGTCATCCCCCACCGGAGAGGGCATCGCCTGAGACCACAGGCGATGATGCTCGGGCTTATCACTCAGCGGGTCCTGTGCCCGGGCCCCGAGGTCGTAATAAAAGTCCTGGTACTTTTCCAGATATTCAACCGGACAGGTAAAGGGATGATGGGGCTCGTCATAGGAGACCACCATCAGAAACGGCTCGTCGGACCGCGCGGGCTGACCGAGAAAATCGACGGCGCGATTACTGATGCGATGTGCCCAGGTAAAGGTTTCATCGATATTGTTGGCCTGTAAATCTTCAATGCTGTTCAACCCGTTACGCCAGAGGCTGATCTCACTTTCCGTCAGTTCCGCAAGGTAGTTGGCGCCGTCATACCAGTAGTCAGCATCCCACTCCGGCGGGCACTCGCCCGTGCCAAAGTAGTCGTGCCCGTCGAGGTGCCACTTGCCGATATAGCAGGTGTGATAGCCAGCATCCTTAAAGTAGCGCCCCATGGTGACAATGTTTTTCCCCGGCGCGACGTTATTGGTCCAGGGGCCGGACTGGTTGGCATAGATACCGGTAAATAAGCCCGCCCGCGCGGGTGTACATACCGGAGAACAGGTATAGGCGGAGTTAAAGCGAATACCTTCTGCCGCCAGCTCATCAATGTGCTGAGTGTTGAGCGGCTTGCCGCTATAGCAGCCCACCATATTGGTCGCCTGGGTGTCAGTCATAATGAAGAGAAAGTTAGGACGAATCATGCTTTATCCTTAGCGTCACAAACACGCTGCACAGTGGCAGAACGGCGCGATTGCCAGCGGCTGTAAACCATGTAAATCATCACTGCTGCTGTGATGGCATAGCTGAGTACCGTCAGCCAACGGGTGTGATATCCGCCGAACTGCGCCAGACCGGAATAGACGCCAACCATTGCGGCGAGAATACCAACAGAGGCGATTTTCGCGTTTTTCCATGGCTGCATATCCACGGCAAAGGCATCGTGAAATTTGAACGGTGTCGCCCGCGGCTTTATCACGCCGATCAGCAGCATCACCACCACGTTGATGCAGAAGGTGCAGGCCAGTACGTAAAGGAAATGGAAATCGAACTTCACCAGATAATTAATGGTGATGTAACTGACAATGCCGAGCCCCATCGCCACCTTAGCGGCCAGCGCCGGAATGCGCGGGAAGAAGAAGCCCATAATGATGATGGTCACCAGCGGCACGTTGTAAATCCCGTTGAGCTGCTTCATCCAGCTGTAAAGGCCCTCTGGTGCATTGGCGATCCACGGCGCCACCAGCACCGAAATTACCGCGATAAAGAGGCCAAACCTGCGCCCGACACGGACTAACTGTTCGGGTTGTGCATCCTGGTTAATGATGCGGCGGTAGATGCCCATGCTGAATAACGTACTGGCGCTGTTCAAAAATCCATTAAACGTGCTGATGACCGCGCCAAATAAGACCGCACCAAAAAAACCGACCAGTGGGACAGGAAGAACGTTATTGACCAGCGTGGGGTAGGCCATATCCGCTTTCGGCAGATCCTGATACAGGTGAAAAGCAATCAGCCCCGGCAAGACCAGCACCAGCGGATCGAGCATCTTCAACACCGCGGTGAGCAGCGCCCCTTTTTGCCCTTCAGCCAGGCTTTTGGACGCCAGCGTACGTTGCACAATGCCCTGGTTAGTACACCAGTAAAAGGTGTTCACCAGAATCAGACCGGTAAAGGCCGCGCCAATCGGCAACGGATCGTTCGCGCCGCCGATAGAGTTCAGCTTCTCTGCATGCACGGTGGTCAGTTGCTCAATACCCTGCATAAAGCTGCCCTTGCCCATAGCGATCAGGCCAAACACTGGCACCATCAGGCCGCCAATGACCAGACCGATACCGTTGATCGAGTCGGCCACTGCCATCGCTCTCAAGCCACCCACCACGGCGTAAATAATTCCCGCTATTCCCAGTAAAATCACCAGTAACCAGATGGCCGCGCCCTGGGACATCTGCAACGACTCCCCGATATGAAACAGGCTGTTAAGCGCCAGCGCGCCGGAATAGAGCACAATCGGCAGGAAGCAGACACCGGTGGCGATAAGAAAGCAGAAATCAATAATTATTCGCGTGGTTTTGTCGTAACGTTCTTCCAGAAAATCGGGAATAGTGGCGATACCGCGTTGCAAATAGCGGGGCAGAAAGATCAGCGCCAGAAAGATCAACGTCACTGCCGACGTCACTTCCCAGCCCATGACGGACATTCCGCTTTTGTACGCCTGCCCCGAGAGGCCGACCAGTTGTTCGGTTGAGAGGTTAGTGAGCATCAGCGAGGCGGCAATCACCGGCGCTTTTAGCGAACGTCCGGCAAGAAAATAGCCCTGCTGCGATCCGGTATCCGTTTTACGGATTTTCCACCAGGTGATCATCGCCACCAGCAGCGTAAAACCGACGAAGCTCAAAATTTGTAGCGTATTCATCTCATAGCCCTTGTTGTAGATTATGTCCCGGCAGCTGTAGGGGTTTATCACCGGGTCAGGCAGTCAGATTTCCTAAAATACAAAGTCATATCCCTGAACCACTATTTTTCTACTACGTTCAGGTTGAGCTCATAATTCGCTGGCGGAAAAATAAAATGAATGGAAAATTGCAAAATCCGCATGTAAAAAACGAAACAACGTACAATATTCCGCTGTTGATTAATGAAAGTGTGATCTCAAGCGGAATTTCGTTGATTTCCCTCTGGCATACCTTTGCCAATGAAGACTATCGGGTAATGTGGCCACGGGATAAGAAAAAGCCCCTTATTGCTAATTCATGGGTCGCTGTCTATACCGTGCAGGGCTGTGGAAAAATCTTATTGCAGGACGGGGAGCAAATTACGCTGACCGGCAATTGTATTATCTTTTTAAAGCCCACGGATATCAGGTCTTATCACTGCGAAGGGTTAATCTGGGAGCAATACTGGATGGAGTTTATTCCAACCAGCGTAATGGATATTCCGCTTCGCCAGCAAAGCGTAATTTATAATGGTGAAAGCTATAATCAGGAGCTGATGGAGGTGGCGCAGTTAATTACCTCCCCGGAGTCGATGAAAAATAATCTGGCGGTCGCATTTCTTACAAAAATGATTTATCAGTGGATATGCCTCATTTCGGCGGACGGGAAAAAAGATCCCCAGAGAGCCCAGATTGAAAAACTGATTGCCGCGCTCCATTCCAGCCTGCAAAAGCGCTGGACTGTGGCGGACATGGCGGCGGCTATTCCCTGTAGCGAAGCCTGGTTGAGACGCCTCTTTTTGCGCTACACCGGCAAAACCCCCAAAGAATATTATCTTAACGCCCGTCTGGACCTGGCGTTATCCCTGTTAAAACAGGAAGGGAACACCGTTGGCCAGGTTGCTGATATGCTTAATTTTTTCGATTCGTTTCATTTCAGTAAAGCCTTTAAGCATAAATTTGGCTACGCGCCTTCAGCGGTATTGAATGAGACCTCGAAGCGCGAATAATCGCCCCATTTAGCCCATCCCCCAGAACAGCACCGCCAGTAGCTGCGGAGTGATAATGCGCATAAACATCACCAGCGGGTAGACCGTGGCATAGGAGAGCGCCGCCGCGCCGCTGGTCGCGTGCAGGTTGTTGGCGAAGGCCAGCGCCGGGGGATCGGTCATCGAACCGGCCAGCATGCCGCACAGGGTCAGGTAGTTCATCTTCGCCAGCAGCCGCGCCAGAAGCCCCATGGTAATCAGCGGGATGGCGGTAATGAGGATGCCGTAGCCGATCCAGCTTACGCCGTCGCCGCGGGCCAGCGTCTCGACAAAATCGCCGCCCGACTTGAGCCCCACCACCGCCAGAAACAGCACGATCCCCAGCTCGCGCAGGGCGAGGTTGGCGCTCGGGGGCATAAACCAGTAGAGCTTACCGACGCAGCCGATACGCCCGAGGATCAGCGCCATAATCAGCGGTCCGCCAGCCAGCCCCAGCTTGAGCGCCACCGGGAACCCCGGCACATACAGCGGGATGGATCCGAGCAGGACGCCGAGCCCAATGCCGATAAACACTGGCAGCATCTGTACCTGCTGCAGTTTTTGTTGCGCATTGCCCACCATATTGGCGACGGCGTCGATGGAAGCCGGTCGGCCGACGAGGTTGAGAATGTCGCCAAACTGCAGGCTGGCGTCCGGGCTGGCCACCAGCTCGATCCCGGCGCGGTTCAGGCGTGAGATCACCACGTCGTAACGCTCTTTTACCTGCAGTTCGCGGATTTTTTTGCCTAATACCTTCTCATTGGTGACCACCACGCGCTCGACGCGCATATCGGTGCCGCGGGTGGAAAGCGAGGTATCCACCTCCTGACCAATCACCAGCTGAGCGTTGTGTAAATCCGCCGGTTGCCCCACCAGGTGCAGCAGGTCTCCCGTCTGGATCACCGTGCCGGGCAGCGGCACCATCAGCGTCTCCTCACGCTTCAGGCGTGAGCAGATAATATTGGCGCTGTTGAGGATCGGCACATCCTGAATCGCCAGTTGGTTGAGATTCGGGTTATCGACGCGGATGTTGATGGTTTTAATCAGCGCCTGGCCCTGAGTAAGGGTGGATTCATGCTCCCGGGCTTCCTGCCCGACATCCACGCGAAACAGGATGCGCATCAGCCACATGGTAAGCAGGATACCGCAGATACCGAAGGGGTAGGCCATGGCGTAGCTCATGCCCATCTGATCCACGACATCGGGCGAGATACCCAGATCGCGCAGGATTTGCTGCCCGGCGCCCAGCGCGGGAGTATTGGTGACGGCCCCGGAGAAAATGCCCAGCACCACCGGGAGCGGTATCGCAAAGAGTTTGTGCAGCAGAGCGGTGACCAGCCCGCCCATCACCACAATGCCCATCGCAAAAAGATTCAGGCGCAGGCCGGAGACGCGCAGGGAGGCGAAAAAGCCGGGGCCGACCTGAATGCCGATGGTGTACACGAAGAGGATCAGGCCAAATTCCTGAATGAAGTGCAGCATTGCCGCGCTGAGCGTGATGCCCAACTGGTCAGCAAAATGGCCAACAAAAATTCCGCCAAACAGCACGCCGCCAATGCCAAAGCCGACGCCACGGATTTTGACATTGCCTATCCACAGCCCGACTACCGCAACCAACGCCAGAATACTGACCGTTAACGCTATATCACTCATGACGGCATCCCTGTGAATAACATTATTATTAGCAGGGATTTTCGCAGAGCGCAGGCGGGTTGTATGGGCGATGGCGCACAAAAAAAACGGTCACCCGAAGATGACCGTT
Source organism: Leclercia adecarboxylata (assembly GCF_023639785.1). Lineage (NCBI taxonomy): Bacteria > Pseudomonadati > Pseudomonadota > Gammaproteobacteria > Enterobacterales > Enterobacteriaceae > Leclercia > Leclercia adecarboxylata. The sequence continues at coordinate 22,130 of NZ_CP098325.1, read as the reverse complement.
TTTAATGTTTGCGCCCTCTCCCGTGGGAGAGGGGTGGGGTGAGGGCATCAGGCCGCACAAAACCCCATTAACTGTTTAACGCCGGGCGTTCGCTGATGGCGATCCGCTGCGGAGCAATCGCATCCGGCACGTTGCGGGTGATGTCGATATGCAGCAGCCCGTTAGTGAAGTTGGCGCCCGTGACTTCCATATGTTCAGCGAGGGTAAAGCTCAGGCTGAACGGCTGGGTAACCAGCCCCTGATGCAGCCATTTGGTTTCGGTTTCCGGTTTTTCCGGGGTGCCTTTTACCGTCAGGCGCGTGCCTTCCAGCTGAATATCGAGGTTCTGCTGGCTGAAGCCGGCCACCGCGAGCGTAATGCGATAGTGGTTATCGTCGCTCTTTTCAATGTTATACGGCGGGAAGGTCTGGCTTTCAGGGGTGCTTTGCAGCGCGCTAGCCAGTTTGTCAAAACCGATCCACTGACGCAGCAGGGGGGATAAATCGTAGTTACGCATACTAAATCTTCTTCTGAGAAGCGAGTTGGGTACAATTTATTTTTGTACACATTTGTTCCTGCAAATCCTGACGGATTCACATATGCTCCCGATATCGGCAAGCATTTATCGTTGGGCCGCAGCGGCGACCCGGAAAATTAATTAATTTCGATACGGCGCGGTTTTTTCGCTTCCGGAATCACGCGTTCCAGATCGATATACAGCAGGCCGTTAACCAGGTTCGCGCCGTGAACGTGAATATTCTCAGCTAACTGGAATTTACGCTCGAAGTTACGCTCCGCGATGCCCTGATACAGGTAGGTACGCTCTTTCTGCTCGCCCGCATGAGCGCCTTTCACCACCAGCAGGTTATCCTGGGCTGTGATCTCCAGTTCGCTTTCAGCGAAACCGGCCACGGCAATCGCAATGCGGTAGTGGTTTTCGTCAACCAGCTCAACATTGTATGGAGGGTAGCCATTGCTCTGGCTTTGGTTGTTTTCTAAATGATTGAACAGACGATCGAAGCCAATGGCTGAACGGTAAAGCGGAGAGAGATCAAAGTTACGCATACAGTTAACACTCCTGAAATCAGCAAGAATTGTCGCCTTCCACCGTGGACAGGCTGGGAGTATCACAAACGCCCCTCAGGCACGTTTGTTCATTGATACACTCTTAAAATGGGTCCGCTTGCGGTCTTTTCAAGCGTGTCGTTGCGAGAATTTTTTGCACTTTGCGAGTACTGGAATAGACTGAGTCCACAGCACGTAAGGTTAAAATGCGATAGGTGCCACAGAGCGGTACTTTTCAACTATTCATTTTGACAATGGCCCGTTATAAACCCCGTTGCAGGTCTCTTTCGGGCCATTGATGATGACTGACTGATGATGAAAAATGTTCTGATAAAGCTGACGACGTTCGGCGCGGTGGTTGTGCTTTGCGGATGTTCGAGCGTGATGTCTCACACCGGCGGTAAAGAAGGAACGTATCCCGGAACGCGGGCCAGCGCGAACATGCTGGCCGATGACGACACCAACTGGGGGACCAAATCCCTGGTAGTGCTGGATATGCCGTTTACCGCAGTTGTTGATACCCTGCTGCTGCCGTGGGACCTCTTCCGCACCGATAATTCGGTTCGCTCCCGCGTGGAGCAGAGCGAGCAGGAGACGCTGGCAACCAACGCCGTGATCCCGCCCGCCGGGATGCCCGCTCGCTGATTAACGTCCGGTCTCTGTTACCCACAGCTGCCGGAAACCGCCAGTCTCTTCCATCCAGGCGATAGTGTGCCCATCCGGGGAGTAAACCACCGCATCGCCCGACGGCGGATTGCCGTGATCGGACGTCAAAAACGTCACCGCACCGGACACCGCATCACAGGTCGCAATGCGATCCTCCAGCACAAATCCCAGCGAATGGCCCGCCGGATGCCAGTTAAAGGCTGACTGAATATCGCTGGCGTTATGCGTCAGCTGACGAAGCTCTCCCCCGTCCGGCGTAATCAACCACAGCTGCACCACACCCTTGTCATCCCGCATCAGAAAGGCAATTTGCGTCGCCTGTGGGTTGCTGCGCACCCAGTGGCGCGGCACGTTTACCAACCCCGGATAGCGGTTGCCGTGGGTAAAGGTTAACCGGCGCTGCATCACCCCGGCAGGCGGTGCAGGCATAAGATCCCCTGTCCCCTGAAGCGGTAAATCGCCCGCCTGCTTCCAGCCCTGCTCGTCTTTGGGCAGATCGACGATAAACAGCTCCGGCACTTTGACGCCGCTTGTGGAAAGGGTATCGCCGATAAAAGCCAGGCGGTGATTACCGACCCAGCCCTCTTCGTAGGCGCGGTTGATCTCATCGCTGCCCGGCTGTGGCGCGGGGGTGGTGCGGCTCACCAGCACACTCCAGTGCGTTCCGGCATATTCCCGCGGATGGTGGCCCGCAGGCGTCACCGGACCAAAAGGCGCGGCCACGCCCACGTTGCGTAAATCCAGCGTCGGATCGGACTCGTGCAATACATGGTCGTTATAGGTAAAGCTGACGAACTGCCCGTCCGGGCTATAGACATGAACATGGCTGCCGCCGCGCAGGGCGCCGGGAGTAAACGGCGCGGTGATATCCATCGCATCGAGATTGCTCACCTGCCCGCGCTCTGCAATCACCCCCTGACGATGGTGAAAATCGTATTGCCAGTGGGCATCGGGGTGCTGCGGGCCGTGGATAAAGACATACTTATCGTCCGTGGGATGAACGGTAACAACGCCCACATGCGCGCCGTTGCTGGCGCGATAAATCACCTCGACCTCGCCGGTTTTAACATTAACTCGCTCAATGGTTTCGCCGGTAAAGGACGCGCCGGAAGGACGGACGTCAAAGGCCAGCCACGCGCTATCTGCGGTCCAGGTGCGGGTGTTGGTGAGCTGATGGTTGCGGGGTGCGAAAGTGATTTGTTTCATGAGGATACCCTGATGCGCGGATGTCGCATCAGGGTATAGCATTGCGGGAGATTAGCCTACCCGTTTAACGTCGCCCACCAGCAGGATGTAGGAGAGCGCGCCAATCAGGGCCACCGCGGAGATGTAGACCAGCGCCGGGCCGAAACCGTAGTCCTGCGCCAGGTAGCCAATCACCAGCGGAACGGTGATCCCGCCCAGGCCGCCCACGAAGTTAAATACCCCGCCGGTCAGGCCGATCAGACGCATCGGCGCCAGAGAGGACACCAGTGACCAGGTAATAGAGGCAAAGCCATTCCCAAAGAAGGCCACCGCCATCAGGGTCATAATCCATACCGGATCGTTGGTGTAGTTTGCGCCCATGATACAGGTGGAGATCAGCAGCCCGCAGATGATCGGCGTTTTACGCGCCACCCCGAGGGAGTAACCTTTTTTCACCAGTTTATCCGCCAGCCAGCCGGAGAGCAGCACGCCAAAGAAGGCGGCCAGGAACGGCACGGTGGTCATAAAGCCCGCCTTCAGCGCGGTGATGCCTTTCTCCTGGGTCAGGTAGTTCGGGAACCAGGTGAGGAAGAACCACAGCGTGGAGGTGACGGCAAACTGGCCCAGGTACACGCCCACCAGCTTACGGTGGAACACCAGCTTCCAGTCGGCTTTGGTCAGCGGCTGACGGGCCTCTTTTTTCACCGGCGCATCGCCATCCACCAGCCCACCGCCGTCGCGGATGTAATCCAGCTCGGCTTTAGTGATGCTTTTGGTCAGGCGCGGCGGCTGGTAGACCTTAATCCAGATAAACGACCAGATGATGCCGATCCCACCGGTAACGATAAATACCCAGTGCCAGCTCAGCAGCTCCTGGATCCAGATCAGCAGCGGGGTCAGGAACGCCAGGCCGACAAACTGGCCGGAGGTATAAAAACCGACGGCAGAGGCACGCTCATGTTCCGGGAACCAGCTGGTCACCATACGGTTGTTGGTCGGAAACGCCGGCGCTTCGAAAATCCCGGTGATGGCGCGCAGGCCAATCAGCGACATTAAGCCGGTCGCAAACCCCTGGAACAACGTTGCCACGGACCAGCCGAAAATAGCGATAAAGTAGGTCAGGCGCGAGCCGACGCGGTCGAGGAACCAGCCGCCCGGGATCTGGCACAGCGTATAGAGCCAGGCGAACGCCGAGAAGACGTAACCCATCTCCGCTTTGGTAATGCCGAACTCCTCCTGAATATGGGCCGATGCCACGGCCAGGTTGGCGCGGTCGACATAGCAGATGACCACGGTAATAAAGATCATCATCAGCGTCAGGTAGCGGCGACGCCCGGTTTTGGTAGCAGTAACTGGAATATCCATCGCAATCTGTCTCCAGATTTTGGGCATAGCGAAGCCGCTCACCATGCCCTGTAATTTACAGAGGGTTATATTTTTTTCTGTGAGATTGTTGCCCGGTGGCGCTGCGCTTACCGGGCCTACGGAGTGGCGATCACCATTCCGCTACGCTGCCGTCCTCATGACGCCACAGTGGATTACGCCAGTCCGGCGCATTTTTACTCAGCTCAATGACTTTGGCTTCGTCGATTTCCACGCCAAGGCCCGGCTTCGTTAACGGTTTAAAGAAACCGCCTTCCATATTGAAATCTTCTTTGTTCTTCACAAAGTCGAGCAGCTCCGCGCCCTTGTTGTAGTGAATGCCCATGCTCTGCTCCTGGAACACCGCATTGCGCGAGACAAAGTCCACGTGCAGACAGGCGGCCAGCGCGATTGGGCCCAGCGGGCAGTGCGGCGCCAGCGCCACATCGTAAGCTTCTGCCATCCCGGCAATTTTGTAGCATTCGGTGATGCCGCCCGCGTGGGAAAGATCCGGCTGCAGGATGGCAATCCCGCCCGCTTCCAGCACGCGTTTGAACTCGAAGCGCGAGAACATACGTTCACCCGCCGCGATGGGAATATGGGTCTGTTCGGCCAGTTTCGGGTAGTACTCGGCCTGCTCGGCCAGCACCGGCTCCTCAATAAACAGCGGACGGTACGGCTCCAGCTCTTTGATCAGCACTTTTGCCATCGGGGCGCTGACGCGACCGTGGAAATCGAGACCAAATTCAATGTCATTGCCGAAGGCTTCGCGAATTTGTGCCACGGTATTCACCGCCCGATCCACCGCACGCGAATTGTCGATAACGCCCATCTCTTCGCAGCCGTTGAGCTTGAAGGTGTCGAAACCGATACCGCGCAGCTTGTTGATACCGTCGATCACCTCTGCCGGACGGTCACCGCCCACCCAGCTGTAGGCTTTAATCTTGTCGCGTACCAGGCCGCCCATCAGCTGCCAGACCGGCGCATTCAGCACCTTGCCTTTGATGTCCCACAGCGCCTGGTCGATACCGGCGATGGCGCTCATCAGGATCGGACCGCCACGGTAGAAGCCCGCGCGGTACATCACCTGCCACAGGTCGTTAATGCGCGCCGGATCCTGACCAATCAGGTATTCACCCAGCTCATGCACCGCCGCTTCAACGGTGCGGGCGCGGCCCTCAATTACCGGCTCGCCCCAGCCAACCACGCCTTCATCGGTTTCGATTTTCAGGAACATCCAACGCGGCGGTAAACGGTAGGTGGTGAGTTTGGTTATTTTCATTGCATTGCCTCTCGATACGCTTTTACAAATGCTGCCGCCTGCTGCGCGGTACGTTCTGTGGACTGCCCGGCACGATAGAGATCGCTGCCAAGGCCCGCGCCCACACAACCGGCTTTCATCCACTGGGCCAGGTTTTCCGGCGTGACGCCGCCCACGGCAAAGACCGGGACGCTGGCGGGTAATACCGCCTTCAGCGCTTTGATGTAATCCGGGCCAAAGGCCGACGACGGGAATATTTTGAGCGACTGCGCGCCCGCATCGAGGGCAGTAAAGGCTTCTGTCGCCGTGGCGCATCCCGGGCAGACGGTCATGCCGTAGCCCACCGCACGGCGGATCACCTCGGGGTTGATGTTGGGGGTGACGATAAGCTGGCAGCCCATCTTCGCCAGTTCATCCACCTGCTCCGGTTTCAGCACGGTGCCAGCGCCAATCAGCGCTCTTTCGCCATATGCGTCCACAACCATCGGAATGCTTTTCTCCCACTCAGGAGAGTTGAGCGGGATTTCCACCGCGTCGAACCCGGCGTCGATCACCGCCCCGACGTGCGCTAAGGCCTCGTCAGGGGTGATGCCGCGCAAAATTGCGATAAGGGGAAGATCAGTTTGCCACTGCATGAGCGATGCTCCTTATTCCTGCCTGAAATGCCGTGTCGCCCTCCACCGCCTGCACGTCACGGCCGATGGCGTGGAACGCCTGGCGGTAGCGTGCGGTCAGCGATGAACCCGCGACGAGGGTGATGGCCTGTTGCCCCGCGAACTGCTCGCTCAGGGTGGCGACTTCAGCGCCAATCAGCAGGCCCGATAAAAATTCGCTCACCTGCTCGCGCGGGAGGCTTCCCAGCACGTGCGAGGCGCGAACCTCAAAAAGCTGCGGCAAAATGGCAGGGGAAGCGATCCCGCGCTCAAGCCCGGCGGCAAATGCCTCCGGCGAGGCTGACTGCTCCGGCAGACCGGCACCCACCAGCGAGTGCTTAAGCAGCAAATGGTGCAGTTCGCCGGTCATCACGGTGCGAAAATCAACGATCTGCTCCGTATCTGCCTGCACCCATTTGCAGTGCGTACCGGGCATGACATAGACAGAAGAAGGAGAGAGCGAGCGGGCGCCAAGTAGCTGGGTCTCTTCGCCGCGCATCACGTTGTGGTTATCGTCGCGGGAGACACACAGCCCTGGAATGATCCAGATATTGTCGCCAACGGACGTTAACTGCTCGCCAATGGCAGAGAAATGGGCAGGAACCGGCAGATAAGGGGCAACCTTCCAGCCCACGTTGCTGCCGACCATCCCCGCCATCACCACCGGCGTGGCGCCAACGCGCCAGTTTTGTGTCACCTCGGCTAACACCGCTTCAGGGGATTTACCGTTCAGGCGGGTAACGCCTGCTTCTGATTGCCTGCTCTCCAGGCACTGCTCGCCCTGGTACAGCCAGGCGCGCAGATTGGTCGATCCCCAGTCAATTGCGATGTAGCGAGATGTCATGTGATTTCCTTCAACCTTCGTGTCGAGCTGGCGATCATGGTGAGCGCCGCCTGCTCTGCCGCATCGCTGTCCTGATGGCGTATCGCATCGAACAGCGCTTTATGTTCCTGGAGCGTCTTCGGCATGTTGGCCTCATCACCCATCCAGGTTCGTTCAAATACTGCTCGCTGTAGCGAGCTGATCGCCACGCTCAGCTGCTGTAACACCGGGTTATGCACCGACTGCAGCACCGCTTCGTGGTAGCGGATGTCCGCCTCGTTAAAGGCATCCCGGTCCTGGTTGTTGGCGATCATGTCATTCAGGGCCGACTCAATCTGCGCCAGGTCGCCTGAGGTGGCGCGTTCTGCCGCCCAGCGGGCTATCGCGGGCTCGACCAGGTTTCGCACCTCGCTCATCGCCCCGATGAGCCGCGGGTCGTAGTCGTTTTCCAGTACCCACTGCAGGACGTCGGTATCGAGGTAGTTCCACTGGTTACGCGGGGCGACAAAGGCGCCGCGGTAACGCTTCATTTCTATCAGCCGCTTCGCCATCAGCGAGCGGAACACTTCCCGGATGATGTTGCGCGAGGTTTCAAACTCCTCGCACAGCTCTGCCTCTGCGGGCAGCGGCGACCCGGGAACATACTTTCCACCCACGATTTGGGTACCCAGCGTGATGACGATGCGATCGGTTTTATTGAGAGTCATGGAGAGTCCTTGTGCTCTGTAGGTCCGCCCCTACTTTACCGCGACCGCTGAATTTCGCCTCAATTTTGCAGTACAAACGTGATGCTGTTCGTCAATGCCGTGGTTGTAATGTAGTACAATCAATCCGTGTTGTACTACAATCCGGATCACAAAAAGAACAATCAGTGAAAGGAATGTTAAAGAAAGGTACCTGCGGGGATAAAAAAACCCGCAACGGGTGCGGGTTATAAAACGCGTGATTTACCGGGTTTTAATTCAGGACAAACTTCTCAATGGCATAGGCCACACCGTCTTCGAGGTTAGATTTGGTGACGAAGTTAGCCACCTCTTTCACCGACGGGATCGCGTTCTCCATCGCCACGCCTAAGCCAGCATATTCCAGCATCGCAATGTCGTTTTCCTGGTCACCCAGCGTCATGATCTCTTCCGGCTTGATCCCCAGCGTTTCGGCCAGCGACTTCACGCCAGTGCCCTTATTGACGCGTTTATCCAGAATTTCGAGGAAGTACGGCGCACTTTTCAGCACCGTGTACTTCTCTTTTACCTCATCCGGAATACGGGCGATGGCCTGGTCGAGAATGGCGGGCTCATCGATCATCATGACCTTCAGGAACTGGGTTTGGGGATCCATTTTCTCCGCTTCGCAGAACACCAGCGGGATGGTGGCAACGTAGGATTCATGCACCGTGTAGTAGCTGATGTCGCGGTTCGCGGTGTAGAGCGTGGTGCGATCGAGCGCGTGGAAGTGCGAGCCCACCTCGCGGGAGAGTTGTTCCAGATAGCGGTAATCGTCATAGCTCAGCGCCGTTTGCGCCACCGTGCTGCCGTCGGCCGCTTTCTGCACCAGCGCGCCATTATAGGTAATGCAGTAATCACCTGGCTCGTTCATGTGCAGCTCTTTCAGGTAGTTATGCACCCCCGCGTACGGACGACCGGTGCACAGCACAACATTCACGCCCTTCGCACGGGCTGCGGCAATCGCATTTTTAACGGCAGGAGAGATGGTGTGGTCTGGCAGCAGCAGGGTGCCGTCCATATCGATTGCAATGAGTTTGATAGCCATGGGATCCCCGGTTGGAATGAGTCTTTCCTCATGCTAACGCGATTCCGCTCAAAAAACAGTAAAAGTGTCAGGGAGAAAGGGGATGAGAAAACAAGGTTTCACTCCCCTATTCACCCGGCGGTACAGGCTCGCCGGGATTACGCCACAGACATCACAGTCAGGCAGATGCCTGCTTTTTGCCTCCCAGCATCAGCAGAATAGCGGAACCGATGGCCAGCGCACCGACAAGATAGAACGCTGAATAATATTGTCCGGTTCCTTGCACAATGAACCCGGTTAACATTGGTGCGAACACCCCTGCAAGGTTGGCGAGGAAGTGGATAAAGCCGCTGACGGCACCCACATTATTCCCCTTCACCGTATCCTGAACGATAGCCCAGTAGCATGATGTGGTGACATACATGGCGAACATCCCAACGGACATCAGCCCAATCGCCCCATAGAGGTTGTGAACCAGGGCGGAGGCGGTAATGCATATCGCGGCGATAATCAATCCTGTGACGATGATAACCTTACGAGAAAACAGCAGGTTATGGTTCAGCTTATAAATATAGTCAGAGATAAATCCGCCAGAAATCAGGCCGACAAAACCGAGCAGCCAGGGCAGCACGTTGGCGATACTCATATCCCGCATATTCAGCCCACGCGCATCCAGCAGATAACTTGGAAACCAGGTCATAAAAAAGAACAGAATGTAGCTGTAGGCAAAAAAAGCCAGCGCGGTGAACAGAATGATCGGTTGCTTCAGGTAATACGAGAGCTTTTCATTCGGAAGGTCGTTCCCGGCGGTATCCGCCTCGGCCTGTTCAACCGTATCCTCTGTTGATGCTTCGCTACCCTTCGTGGCGATGAGCCAGATGGCCACCCACGCAAAACCGATAACCATCATCCCAACGAACGTTATGCGCCAGCCAAACGCCAGCGCAGCGGCGGCGACGATAGGCGCGGAGACCGCCCCTCCCATCGGGTTACCTGAAAAAGAGACGCCCACAGCTCTGGCACGCTCACGCGCAGGGAACCACTTAACGATGGTTTTATTGGTCACCGACCCCATCGGACCTTCTGCCGCGCCAAAAATAACGCGAATAAAAAACAGGGAAGTAAAATTAAACGCAGCGCAGGTCAAACCGGCAAAGAGCGACCATAGCCCCATTGCGCCAGCAAATATGCGTCGTGGTCCATATTTATCAGCCAGCCAGCCGCCGACAAAACAGAACACCGCATAACCAATCGCGAAGCTACTAAAAATCAGACCCAGCTCAGCTTTATTAACATTCAAATCAGTCGTGACATAGGGGGCGAGAATAGATAATGCCGCCCGATCTATATAATTTATCATTGATGCGATAAAAAGGAGCGCAAGGATAAAATATCTTCTTCCAGTATACATTTAATTCTCCATGATAAAGAGGTTTTACAGATGTACTTAGCTGTTATTGATATTTAATGCACGATGTAGTGTTGTAATACCTGTATTATTTTATTCACGGAACGGATAAAAATTGATAAATGCTTTCAACCACCGGAATACCTTCGCGTTGACATCTCTCTTTATAACTTATCTGAGGATCGTTAGGCGCTAATACCTTTTCAACGCCAGGTACAGGCTTTACCGCCCGCAGTTCATCACGCATCGTTTTTACGGTAGCGGCAAATAGCGGATTACCGAGTTTTTCAGGATCGATAACGATGACCAGGCTCGCCAGCTTGCGCATTTTGTCGTAATCGCCATACATACGAACAATATGATTGCCAAAATTGGCCCCCATTAATATGCCGGTTAGCACATCAATTGCCAGCGCAATGCCTGAGCCTTTATGCCCCCCGAAAGGCAAAAGGTTCTCGATTTTGTGCGGATCTGTGGTGATATTGCCTTCTTTATCCAGCGCAAGTCCTTCACCGATGGCTTTGCCCGTCTCTTTGGCATGTAAAATTTTACCAAACGCGATTGCACTGGTCGCCATATCGACAATCATCGGCTTTTCACCAGCAACCGGGAAACCAAAGGCAATCGGGTTAGTCCCCAAAAACCGCTCCGCACCGCCGTGCGGAGCGACACAGGTATCTGTCTGCGTCATGACGATAGCAACAGTGTTTTGCTGGGTGGCGCGCTCAGCAAACCAGGAGAGCGCGCCGCAGTGAGAGGTATTTTTTACCCCAACGAAACCGAGTCCGGTTTCTTTCGCCAGCGTTATCGCATGATCCGTCGCGGCCTTCAACGCCGAATGGCCCATGCCGTCATCAGAATCCAGCACCGCAAGGGAAGGTGAAATCGTATTGATAGACATTTTTGCAGCCGGGTTCAGACCGCCCGCTTTCAGGCGGGTGCAATAATGTTCAACACGCATGACGCCATGGGAATGGACGCCTGTCATATCGGCGTGCACCAGAATATCCGTAACTTCACCAGCCGTTTTATCATCAAGCCCGGAATGGGTTAATTTTTTTAATACCAGTGACTTCAGTTCTTTTTCTTTAACGAATACGGTAGACATACTATTCTCGCTTAAAATTTAATAACGCCTTTAACTAATGATTTATTTTCTACGACGTCTTCTTTGTAACGGTGACCGAAGCTATAAAAGTCGTACTCTTTATTCACCATCAGTTTTTCAGGCAAAACACCTGCGGTCATAAATGCGATGACGCACTCAAAATCTTCACGCGTAGCATTACGACTGGCTAAAAGCGTGGTCTCTTTTTTATGAAATGTTGGATCGTCAAGCACCAGTTCGCCTATATAAAGCCCGATAAAGACGATTTTTCCACCGTGGCCAATCAGGTCGACCGAACGCGACATGGAAGATTTATTTCCTGTTGCATCAAGCAGCGTACAGGCTAACTGACCGTCAAAGCAGGTTTTCAATGCGTCCAGATAATTTCCCTGGATTGGATCGAGGGTTTGCAGACCGAGCTTATCGGTAATTTGCTGACGACGACCCGCATCAATATCCGCAACCACCACGCGAGCGCCCTTCGCTTTTGCGATCGCCGCTGCTGCCAGCCCGATCGGTCCGGCGCCAACCACCAGTACGTTCTGCTGCGATTTAATCTCTGCGCGACGAACCGCATGCGCGCCAATCGCAAAGCATTCTACCAGCGCCCCTGCGTTGTCACTCAGGCCAGGCGGGAGTTCCACCAGATTCTCTTCACGAACGGCCAAATATTCGCTAAACCCGCCATCCTGATGAACGCCATACAGAGAGACATTTTCACAGCAGTTGGTTTTACCTTCCTGACAAGCCATACATACGCCGCAGGGCACGCAGGGAATAACGCTATAACGCCGCCCTTTTTTTACGCGATGGCAGTCACTTCCCGTCTCTTCCACTACGCCACAAATTTCATGGCCTAGTACCCGTGGGTAGGAAAAGAAAGGCTGGCGACCCGCAAAGGCGTGGATATCGGTACCGCAAATCCCTACCGCGCGGATCTTCAGCAGCGCCTCGCCCGCTTTCAGCTCAGGCATATCTCGTTCGATATATTCAATTTTTTCCGGATGTTGGCAGATCAGCGTTTTCATACGTTTTCCTGTTGTAATACATGGTTAATGGCGGCGTGAACGCCGTCTTTTTCAATGGCGACAAATGCCTGCCGGACCTCGTTCATAAACATGGCGTTACTGCTGGCAAGCGTGCCGAAGATGCTCTCTATCTGCAGTAGCGCATGCGCCCGCTCCCATGAGCTATCCTGCGGCGTTACGCGCGCATAAAATTCATCATTCAGGGGGTCGGCAAGCGTCTGACCACGGGATACGGCATCAAGCACGAAATGAAGCCAGCCAGCGATCAGTAAAGACAATCCGTTTCTCTGCACCTTGCGCGCTTGCAGCGTGCGCCACGGATCGATAGCGCGTTGCGGAAGCTTCTGGGAACCATCCATCGCGATCTGGCTGGTTTTATGTTTGATATGTGGATTACAGAAGCGCGCGATGAGCAAACGGGCGTACTGGTCCACATCGAGATGTAAATCCAGATCAAGGGATTTGGCCTGCTCGTCGACCATCAGGTGGAAAACGGCCGCATTGAGGACCGGGTCGGCCATACATTCAGAGATAAACTCGTAGCCCGCCAGGCTGCCGTTGTAAGCCAGGAAGGAGTGGCTGCCGTTCAGCATACGTAGCTTCATCTCTTCATAGGGCACCACATCCTGAACAAACATCGCACCGGCGTTGTCCCACTGCGGACGTCCGGCGACAAAGTTGTCTTCAATCACCCACTGGCGAAAATCTTCGCAGACCACGCCGCAAGGATCGGCATAACCCGTCTCTGCTTCAATCACTGCAAACTGCTCAGGCGTCATGGCCGGAACGATGCGGTCAACCATAGTGCCAGGAAAGGTCACTTGCTGTTCGATCCACGCGGCAAGCCCGGCGTCGAGCTGCGAGGCGAAGTCGAGAACGGCATTTCTGGTCAGTACGCCATTGGCGGGAATGTTGTCGCATGAAAGCACGCTAAAGGGGGAAAGGGCCTTCTCGCGCCGTATACGTAATGCTTCTACGAGCAGGCCGATAGCCGACTGAGGCGCGCGCGGAGAGGTTAAATCATGGCGGATAAGCGGATTCGCGAGATCAAGCCTGCGCGACTGCGGGTCGGTGCAGTAGCCTTTTTCAGTAATGGTCAACGAGACGATTTTGACCTGCGCCTCCGTCAACTTATTGATAGCGGCCTGAATACCGCTCGCGGGAGTGTGCAGCGCGCCGGCCAACGCTCTGACCTGACGGCATGTTGTCGCGGTCGCTGACTTTTCAACCACGGTAAAAAGGCACTGTTGGCTGTTGAGTGCATCTACCAGGTCTGCGCTACCAAGCAGATTGATACCAAAGATCCCCCAGGGAGATTCCATGCTTTCATTTGAGAGATCGGTATACACCGCCTGATGCCCGCGATGAAAAGCCCCAAGGCCGAGATGAACGATGTCTGCTTTCAACACCTGTCGATTGTACGTCGTCTTTTCCATACGAATTGTCCTTGTGAAACACTGGACCAATAATGCCAAACTGGTTTACCAAAACAGTGATAATGATCTCAAATGGTGAACAGAATGGTGGTGCGGAAAATGATGCAAATCCAAGAAAAAATAAAATATCAATTTTTATCATTAAGTTACTTGGATTTTTTAGTAGCAAAATCCAGGCGCGCTAAAAAACTGTGACACCTGTCAGAGGATCGACGCTGCAAACTGGTGTACCATCTGCGAAATCGAAGCAAAACCGCATTATTAACTCACTGTTTTTAATAAATATTAAGGAAAGAGTAAGGATCTACGCTAAAGCAACCCCACAATTTGGTATACAGAACTAGTGAAACAGGTATACCAGGGTATGTGTTTAGTGAATCAATTAACAGGATGAAGAGGACGGAAAAATGGAGTCGACAATCAGGCAGATAGAAACCCGACTGTTTAAGGTTCCGCTGGAGGAAATTCTGGTGGACGCAAAGCATGGCGACCACAGCCATTTTGAGTTGATCACAACGACCATCACGCTTGAGAATGGAGCTACGGGTACAGGTTATACCTATACCGGCGGCAAGGGCGGTTACGCCATTAAGGCGATGATCGACCATGATTTGGCGCCTGTTCTGAAGGGTAAAGACGCCACGGCAATTGATGAAATATATGACTTTATGGAATGGCATATTCATTACGTCGGTCGTGGCGGTATCGCTTCGTTTGCTGTCTCTGCAGTGGACATTGCGCTATGGGACTTGAAGGGTAAGCGTGAGCAACTTCCGCTTTGGAAAATGGCAGGTGGTGCGAACAATAGCTGTAAAGCCTACTGTGGCGGTATCGATCTGGCGTTTCCGCTGGATAAACTTTTGCGCAGCATCCAGGGCTATCTGGACAGTGGGTTTAACGGCGTGAAGATTAAGGTAGGGCAGAAAAATCCACAGGATGATATCGACCGCATCAAAGCCGTTCGTCAGCTTATCGGTCCTGACGTGACCTTCATGTTCGACGCTAACTATTCCCTTTCGGTTGACCAGGCCATCGCTCTCTCGAAAGCGGTTGAATCATGTGATATCACCTGGTTTGAAGAGCCAACCATTCCTGATGACTATGATGGCTACGCACGCATCGCCGAAAATACAACGATTCCACTGGCGATGGGTGAAAATCTGCATACCATTCATGAATTCGGATACGCGCTTGACCGCGCAAAGCTGGGGTTTATTCAGCCTGACGCCTCCAACTGCGGTGGCATCACAGGGTGGTTGAAGGCGGCAAATCTGGCGACACGTTACGGCCTGCCAATCTGTTCACATGGTATGCAGGAGCTGCATGTCAGCCTCGTATCGGCGTTCGATACCGGCTGGCTGGAAGTACACAGCTTTCCTATCGATCGGTATACCAGACGTCCACTGGTGGTTAAGGATTACCGGGCCGTCGCACCCGATATAAGTGGGACGGGTGTGGAATTTGACTGGGATAAACTCACCCCATATGAGGTGTGACCTTACTGCGGGTCTGTCTGTCGACAGGCCCGTTGTGCACTCAGGTGGCAAAGAAAAAGTCGTCAAAATCTTCCAGCGAATCGTCCTGATGGAAAATTTTCACCAGCTCGTTCTTGCTGTTTTCAAGATGGTTCCAGGAAGCCAGCCGCGCCTGCTCTGCATTACGCTTCTGTAACGCGAGGAAGATATTACGATGATCTTCTACCCACATCATCCGCAGCTCTTTTTTATGTAAATACTTATAGTTAAGCCGTTTCCAACGCGGATTTTCCGTTCTGACTGCCCGCCACAGTTCGGCAGATTGCTTCATCAGCACGCGATTCTGCGTGGCTTCGGCAATAATATTGTGAAACTGCCTGTCCAGCTCTTCGAACTTATCGCTATCCCCGTCGATCAGCTTTTCCTGCTGAGCAATGATCCGCTTAAGCTCGCGTAATTCGTTCAGCCTGATTTGCGTGGCGGCAAAGCCGGTAATGTTGCTTTCAATGACCTGTCTGGCCTGAAGCAGTTCGAAAGGACCAATATCGGAGTAGGGCAAAAGGGATTTTTGGTTAAATTTTTCAGGACTATCAATGAAATAGATGCCCGCACCCTGCCGGACTTCCACAACGCCTTTCAGCTCAAGCATGATAATCGCTTCACGGATTGTGGTTCGACTGGTGTTAAAACGCTCGCCAAGCTCTCTTTCTGAAGGAAGACGTTCTCCCGCTTTAAACACACCGGAATAGAGCAACTCTTCTATCTGAAGCCCAACATCATAATAGCGTCTTTTGGTGATCGCTTGTTCCATGCTTACGCCTATAAAAAAGCCGTGAATTCAACCCGTTCGATAGAGTAAAGCAATCCGTCCCGCGCCTTCCCCTGAAAGGAAGGCGCGGTGGCATACTTAGATATCAATATTTGCCGCTTTCAGGGCGTTCTCTTCGATAAAGGCGCGACGAGGTTCAACCGCATCGCCCATCAGGGTCGTGAACAGCTGGTCGGCAGCAATCGCGTCCTTAACGGTAACGCGCAGCATGCGGCGGCTTTCTGGATCCATGGTGGTTTCCCACAGCTGATCCGGGTTCATTTCGCCCAGACCTTTATAACGCTGAATGGAGAGGCCACGACGGGACTCTTTCACCAGCCACTCCAGCGCCTGCTCGAAGCTGGCAACCGGCTGACGGCGTTCGCCACGCTCGATGAAGGCATCGTCTTCAATCAGGCCGCGCAGCTTCTCGCCGAGCGTACAGATACGACGGTACTCTGCGCCGGTCACAAACTCGTGATCCAGCGGGTAGTCGGTATCGACGCCGTGGGTACGCACGCGGATCACCGGCTCGAACTGCTGCAGCTCGCTGTTCTCGTTGATGTCGAACTTCCACTGGCTGCCGTGCTGCTCGTTCTCGTTCAGATCGCTCACCAGGGTGTTCACCCAACGGGTCACGGCCTGCTCGTTGCTGAGGTCGGCTTCGGACAGCGTCGGCTGATAGACCAGCGCTTTCAGCAGCGTACGCGGGAAGCGACGCTCCATGCGGCCGATCATCTTCTGGGTCGCGTTGTACTCTGACACCAGACGTTCCAGCGGTTCACCCGCCAGCGCCGGGGCGCTTGAGTTAGCGTGCAGGGTCGCGCCATCCAGGGCGATAGCGATCTGGTACTGATCCATCGCTTCATCGTCTTTGATGTACTGCTCCTGCTTGCCTTTCTTCACTTTGTACAGCGGCGGCTGGGCGATGTAGACGTGGCCACGCTCAACGATTTCCGGCATCTGGCGGTAGAAGAAGGTCAACAGCAGCGTACGGATGTGCGAGCCGTCGACGTCCGCATCGGTCATGATGATGATGCTGTGATAGCGCAACTTGTCCGGGTTGTACTCGTCACGGCCAATGCCGCAGCCCAGGGCGGTGATCAGCGTCGCCACTTCCTGAGAAGAGAGCATCTTGTCGAAGCGCGCTTTCTCTACGTTAAGGATTTTACCCTTCAGCGGCAGGATCGCCTGGTTCTTACGGTTACGGCCCTGCTTGGCAGAACCGCCCGCGGAGTCCCCTTCCACGAGGTACAGTTCAGACAGCGCCGGGTCGCGTTCCTGGCAGTCTGCCAGTTTGCCCGGCAGGCCTGCCAGGTCCAGCGCGCCTTTACGACGGGTCATTTCACGGGCTTTACGCGCCGCTTCACGGGCACGCGCCGCATCGATAATTTTGCCCACCACAATTTTGGCGTCGGACGGGTTCTCCTGCAGGTAGTCGCTCAGCAGTTCGTTCATCTGCTGCTCAACCGCCGATTTCACCTCAGAGGAGACCAGCTTGTCTTTGGTCTGAGAGGAGAACTTCGGATCCGGCACTTTTACGGAGACAACAGCGATCAGGCCTTCACGGGCATCGTCACCGGTGGCGCTGACTTTTGCTTTTTTGCTGTAGCCTTCTTTATCCATGTAGGCGTTAAGGGTACGGGTCATCGCCGTACGGAAGCCGACCAGGTGCGTACCGCCATCGCGCTGCGGAATGTTGTTGGTGAAGCAGTAGATGTTTTCCTGGAAACCGTCGTTCCACTGCAGCGCCACTTCCACGCCGATACCGTCTTTCTCGGTAGAGAAATAGAAGATGTTCGGGTGAATTGGCGTTTTGTTCTTGTTCAGATACTCAACGAACGCCTTGATACCGCCTTCGTAATGGAAGTGATCCTCTTTGCCGTCGCGCTTGTCGCGCAGGCGGATAGAGACGCCGGAGTTCAGGAATGACAGCTCGCGCAGACGCTTGGCCAGAATGTCATATTCAAACTCGGTAACGTTGGTAAAGGTTTCATGGCTTGGCCAGAAACGAACCTGAGTCCCGGTCACGTCAGTTTCACCGGTCACGGCCAGCGGAGCCTGAGGCACACCGTGGACGTAGGTTTGCTGATGCACTTTGCCTTCGCGGCGGATCAGAAGCTCCAGCTTCTGCGACAGGGCGTTAACCACAGAGACGCCTACGCCGTGCAGGCCGCCGGACACTTTATAGGAGTTATCATCGAACTTACCGCCTGCGTGCAGGACGGTCATGATCACTTCCGCCGCAGAGACGCCCTCTTCCGGGTGGATACCGGTCGGGATACCACGACCGTCATCCTGTACAGAAACAGAGTTATCGGCGTGAATGGTGACGATAATGTCTTTACAGTGACCCGCGAGCGCTTCGTCGATAGCGTTATCTACCACCTCAAATACCATGTGGTGCAGACCGGTGCCGTCATCCGTGTCGCCGATATACATACCCGGGCGCTTACGCACCGCATCCAGCCCTTTCAGGACTTTGATACTGGAGGAGTCATAAGAATTCGACATCAACGTTTCTCGCTCATTTATTCTTGGGTTAATCCGTTATTTTACCCTTTTCCACGTTAAACATCTTCGAATTTTCGTCCGACATGTCCATTACGTGTTCAGCGCTAATCGCGCTGACGAAAACCTGCGACTGTGTGGCTTTTAAGCGGCTGGCAAGCAGCCCGCGCCGCGCGTCGTCAAGTTCCGAGGCAAAATCATCAATCAGATACAGACAGCGTCGCCCGCTTTCACGGGTTAAGTATTCGCCCTGCGCCAGGCGCAGCGCGCACATCAGGAGCTTAAGCTGTCCGCGTGATAAGGTGTCTTCCACCGGCGCGCCGTCGGCACGAATGCGGAAATCCGCCTTGTGCGGGCCGTGCGCGGTGTAGGTCAGCATGCGATCGCGCTCGAAGCTTCGCTCCAGCACCTCGGCATAATCCGTCTCTTTCTCCCAGCCGCGCTGGAAGGAGAAGCTCAGGGAGAACTCGGGTAAAAACTGCTGGCAGGTATCCGCCATGTCTTCCGCGATCCCCGCGCTGTACTCCGCCCGCCAGCGACTGATCTGCTCCGCCAGCGGGATAAGTTCTTTGTCCCACGCCCGCAGCTGGGCATAGCGTGTTACCTGGCGCAGCGCGGCATTGCGCTGCTTCAGCAGCCGTTTAAGGTTGCTCCAGGCGGTAAAGAAGCCCGCTTCGTTATGGAAGCATCCCCAGTCGAGGAAGGCTCTTCTGTATTTGGGGCCGCCGTTGAGTAAAGTAAACCCCTCGGGGGTGATGAGCTGCATCGGCATCAGCAGCGCCAGCTCGGCCACTTTGTGTCCGTCGGTGCCGTCGATGCGCACCTTGCTGTCGCCATGCTTGTCTTTGGTCAGCCCGATGGCCGTCTCGTGCTCTTCGCCGCGTAAGCGACCATGAAGCACGAACGCTTCCTGCTCGTGGCGAATGACGCGACCAATCTGCAAACTGCGAAACGCCCGACCGTGGCCGAGCGTATAGATGGCTTCCAGCACGCTGGTTTTGCCGCTGCCGTTGGCGCCAACCAGGAAATTAAAGCCAGGGGATAAAGCAAGATCCGCGCTTTCGATATTGCGAAAGTCGCGGATCAACAGGCGGGTGAGCGACATTACAGTCTCATTGGCATGACAACATAAGCAGCCGACTGTGATGCGGCATCTTCAATTTGTACGCTCGACACGGAGTCGGTCAGCAGAATACGCACGTTCTCGCACTTCAGCGCGTTAAGCACATCCAGCACGTAACTGACGTTAAAGCCGATTTCCATCTCGGTGCCCGCCGCATAGGTGACATCCAGGATCTCTTCGGCCTCTTCCTGCTCCGGGTTGTTGGCCGTGATTTTCAGCTGGTTTTCGCTCACGTACAGGCGCACGCCGCGGAACTTCTCGTTGGAGAGGATCGCCGCACGGGCAAAGGCCTGCTTGAGGATATCGCAGCCCGCTTCCAGGGTTTTGTCCGGGTTCTTCGGCAATACGCGACGATAGTCCGGGAAACGGCCATCCACCAGCTTAGAGGTAAAGATGAAGTCACCGACGTGGGCGCGGATGTTGTTGCTGCCAATCTGCACGCGCAGCGGGGTTTCGCCGCCGTCGAGCATACGCATCAGCTCAATCACGCCTTTACGCGGTACGATCACCGAATGGTTCGGCAGCGTCACGCCAACCGGCATGGAGCAGACCGCCAGGCGGTGGCCGTCGGTGGCAACGGTACGCAATTCTTCCCCTTCGGTTTCGAACAGCATGCCGTTTAAGTAGTAACGAACGTCCTGGTGCGCCATAGAGAACTGGGTGGCTTCAATCAGGCGTTTCATGGTGGCCTGCGGGAGAGTGAATTCAACTTCACTCTGCCAGTCGTCCAGGTTCGGGAAATCAGCAGCAGGCAGCGTGGAGAGGGAGAAACGGCTGCGGCCAGAACGCACCAGCATACGGTCGCCTTCCAGCTGCACAGCAATTTCTGCCCCTTCAGGCAGGCCACGGCAGATATCAAAAAACTTACGCGCAGGAACGGTGGTTGCGCCCGCTTCGTGAGGCTGAGAAAGCGTCACGCGTGCGACCATTTCCATCTCGAGGTCGGTGCCGGTCAACGACAGCGTGCCGTCTGCGACCTGCAGCAGCAGGTTACCAAGGATGGGCAGCGTCGGGCGGCCGCCTAAGGGGCCACTCACCTGTTGCAGCGGTTTTAATAAGTGTTCACGTTCAACGGTAAATTTCATAGCATCACGATGATAATGTTCTGATTAAATTGGAGAAGTCTTCTTTTATGTCGTGGCTTTCTTCACGCAACTGCTCGATCTTGCGGCAGGCGTGCAGCACGGTGGTATGGTCACGGCCACCAAACGCATCGCCGATCTCCGGCAGACTGTGGTTGGTTAATTCCTTTGCCAGCGCCATCGCCATCTGACGCGGTCTCGCCACTGAGCGGGAACGACGTTTAGACAGCAAATCTGCCACTTTAATTTTGTAGTACTCCGCCACCGTCTTCTGAATATTGTCGATGGTGACCAATTTTTCCTGCAGCGCCAGCAGATCGCGCAGCGCTTCACGCACGAAATCGATAGTGATCGCCCGTCCGGTGAAGTTAGCGTTAGCGATAACGCGGTTCAGTGCGCCTTCAAGCTCACGCACGTTGGAGCGCAGGCGCTTGGCGATAAAGAACGCGACTTCGCCCGGCAGACGAATGTCGTTCTCGTCCGCTTTTTTCATCAGGATCGCCACGCGGGTTTCCAGCTCCGGCGGCTCGATCGCCACGGTGAGGCCCCAGCCGAAGCGGGATTTGAGACGATCTTCCACCCCGTTGATCTCTTTTGGATAGCGATCCGAGGTCAAAATGATCTGCTGATTGCCTTCCAGCAGGGCATTAAAGGTGTGGAAAAACTCTTCCTGAGATCGTTCTTTATTAGCAAAGAACTGAATGTCATCGATCAGCAGGGCATCAACGGAACGGTAGTAGCGTTTAAACTCTTCGATCGCGTTGTTTTGCAGGGCCTTTACCATGTCCTGAACGAAGCGCTCGGAGTGCATATACACCACTTTGGCATTGGGCTTGCGCGCCATAATGCCGTTACCCACCGCGTGCAGCAGGTGCGTTTTACCCAGACCGGTACCGCCATAAAGGAACAGCGGGTTATAGGCACCGCCCGGGTTATCCGCTACCTGACGGGCGGCTGCGCGGGCAAGCTGGTTCGATTTACCTTCGACGAAGTTATCAAAGGTATGTTTGATGTTAACGTTGGAGCGGTAGGTCGGCTCTGCCGGTGCCGGGACGTTATCCCAGCCAGCACGCGGCGCAGGCGCGACGCGCGGCATGTGAACCTGCGTGGTTTGCGCGGGTGCAGCGGCGACGTTAACGGTCTCTTTGAGGGTTTGGGTGACCGGTTTAGTGCCCACTTCGAAACGCAGCTGTGGGGCATCGGTACCGCAAAATTCGTTTAGCAGTCCATTGATGTTATTGAGGTATTTGTCCCTGACCCAATCGAGCACAAAACGGTTTGGCGCATACAAAGCCAGCGTGTTATCGCTCAGTTCCGCCTGCAACGGGCGGATCCACATACTGAATTCTGTGGCTGGTAACTCATCCTGCAATCGGGCAAGACACTGCTGCCAAAGCGAAAGTGACAC